>NZ_JBNDMA010000005.1:0-115685 GCF_050436345.1 Paraburkholderia sp. WC7.3g | reverse complement strand
ATTCCGCAAGATTGCTCGAAGCATCCATGAAGCTGCGCGTGACAAAACGAGACGTATTGCGAACACGCCTGAATACAACCAATCTTGTCGTGAGCGAAAGAAGGTGGAAATGCTCTTCGCCCATCTCAAACGTATCTTGAAACTGGACCGTCTGCGACTGCGCGGTCCAAGCGGTGCCCATGATGAGTTTCTGATGGCAGCAACTGCGCAAAATCTGCGAAGAATGGCCAAGCGGCTAGTGCCAGGAAGCAAGCAGATGAACCAGGCCGTCGCATGACGGGCAACGGGGATCGTTGCCTCGTTCAAGTTTGCCGCTTCGCCGATCACCACAACTCGAAAACGTGCCACGGACTCCAGCGCTTCGAGCCAAAACAAGACTTTTTCAACACAATCCCCCGGCAAACGGTCGCTTGGTTGACGACGGTGAACCGTGGTTCCCTGGCCTTATGGAAAGACTTCATATAAGAGGCAGGAAACAACAAGTGGCGCAGTCTTACCGCAATGCCCGCCTTCATTAGCTCGCGCTTCGCAAGCGTCAACGTTCAACGCGAGCGGGCCGATGGGCATCGCTGGACCAGTGAGAGCGTGCAAAAGTTGGGGAGTTCGTTGAGTTCCTGCTCCGTATAGATGTGCGGCGCCAGACGGGTTTGAGACGCCGCGTTCCGAAGAGCTGACTGCGCTGATCATTCGTCGGTGGCTCGTCGATCGGCACGGCCACGATACATACCGACCGGATCTGCGACCCATCGGCGCGTTTTAGGCAGCCAGAACAGGGAGAGGATTCCGGGCTTGCGCCTGCGCACCGCCGAGATCCGATTGCCGCGTGTCATAAGCGCCACCTTGTGGATGAAGAACTTTGCGGCTCCCTGCGTGCTGGCGGCCAGGTATTCCTTGCGTATCTGCCATCGATCGCGACCTCTCGCGTTCTTCAATGCCTTCAGCAGCGCGATCTCCTGAAAGCCCCGCAATGTCGGTCCGGTCGATTCTGTGTCCCGAGTCCAGTCGTAGCCGTCGCGACCGCCACCATGCCCCGAAGTCTGACCGAGGTCCGATCCCGAACCGGTCGCCGTCAGTCCGCTGCCGCCGGGTGACGTTGTTCCGGTAGCCGAATCATCGTCGCAGGTGAAGCCTGACACGGCCGGCTGCCCGATGTCGGTGCTCGCGTCCGTTCGCGGGGTCGCCCTCGTGAGAAGTTTCATCAGGTTCGAGGCCGCCCCGTCGCGCGCTGTCAGCGGCTTGAGCCCGAAGATCGCCTCCACCGTTGCCAGAAGTGAACTGTGGTCATAGGTCGTTCCGTCGACGATGTTCCTCTCGATGAAAGGAGAGACGACCACGGCGGGCACGCGCACGCCCAGACGGTCGAACGTGAAGTGATGGAAGACATTGTCCTCGTCGCTCACGCCATCGCCGGGCGCCGCCGTCGGTGGCGGCGCAACATGGTCATAGAAACCGCCGTGCTCGTCATAGGTGACAAGCAGCAGGCTTTCGTTCCAGTGTGGGGAGTTGCGGATCGTCTCGTAGACCGTCTTAATCAAACGTTCGCCGCGCGTGATGTCGTCAAGCGGATGTTGCGAATTGCCGCAGGTATAGTCCTCCGCGCTCGGGGGGAGGTCGTTGCCGTAGTTCGGCTCGATAAATGTATATGCGGCCGAGAAACCATCCTCGTTCACCGCTTCGACGAATTCATCGAAGTCGTGAATGCGCCCCTCTAGTTCATTGAGCGTCATGCCGCTGAGGGCGAGGGTCACGGGGAAGCTGTCGCCCGCGAAGACACGCCACTCGACGCACGCGTCGTCGAGCCGATCGAAGATCGTGCCGTTGTTGAAGGTGTAGCCGTCGAAAGCGATGTTGCCCGCCGAACTGAGACCCGATGGGCTGTCATCAAGACCGCCGGAGGATGCCGCGTGCATGAAGAACCGGTTCGGCCATGTCGGCCCTGGAAGTGAGGAAAACCATGCATCGCACAGCGCAAATTCCTTGGCCAGCGCGTTGAGAATCGGAACACGCTTGGGCGAATAGCACTTCATGATGTTCGGCGGGGTCTGCGGCGTGCCCTTGCTGGCCGCGTAATTCGCGATGAATCCGCTGTTGTCGATCTGCGGGTAGGCTCCGCCGTCTGGGTAGGTGGCGCCGGCACCGCACAGCGCGACGACAGTGTTGTCGAATTCATGCCCTGGGTCGACGTCGACCGGCTTGCTGAGTTTGAAGTCGGCCTCGGTGCCTGGCTGGATCGGAGTGCCATGGAAAACGTTGCTGCCGGCCGCTCCGTTGATCGCGCGCTGCTGTCCAGTGCCGATATCCGTGCCGACAATTCCTGAGAATCCGAGCATGTGATCGAAAGCTCGGTTCTCGAGCATCAACACAAAGACATGCTTGATGGCGCTGCGATCACGGCCTCGCTGACCGAACCAGCTTTTGAATTGACAACGTATGCCGTCCCATACAACGCAGACGAGCTTGGCAACCCAAGACCAGATAAGGCAAACGGCCTTGACGACATACACGAAGACTTGGCAGACTAGATTCGCAACCCAGTACCACCCCTTGCACACCCAGTTGGCCACCCAGTACCAACCTTGGCAAACCCAATTGGCCACCCAGTACCACGCTTGGCAGAGCCACCCGGCGATGCAGTTCCACGGGCTGTACCAGTGACACTCGTTCAGGTATCTCGACGCACAGTCGTTGTGGCCCTCATCGGCCCAAGATGAACACGCGGAACTGCCTTCGTCCGCCCAGTTGTTGCATTCCGAATAGCCATCGTCGCGCCACGACACGCAGCTTGCCGATACTTCGTCGGTCCACGCGTTGCAGGCAATATGTCCCTCGTCCACCCATTGACGGCAGGTCATTTCGTTTCCCTCCTGCAGTGCAAGTCACTTCGTATTGGTCATCCGGATGACGTTGCTACAACATCGCTTAAATCGAAGTCGCGCGATGGTCAGGCCAAGCAGCTTGGCAAGTCCCCCGAGCAGCATGGCGAGAAGGAGGCCCATGGCCGCTGCGCCCAAGTCACCCCATCGCGGCCCGCGTGCCGAGATCTGAAGCGTGAGTAAGGCGAGGACCGCCACGATGGCGACGAGTGCCGTGGCACCGCCTTCGGCACACCCGCAGGATTGAACATAGGCGCTGATGCGCTCTTGAAGTTTCTGGGCCTGGCACGGGTCCAACCCGTCGATGGCGATCTTGAGTCCCGTTCGCGGTAGTCTGCGAACTGCCCGCGAGTTGGCTCGCAAAGCCTTCACATCGGCTGACGTTCGCACAACAAGCGGTAATCGAGAGGTCAATGGCCCGCCGCTGAGATCGATCTTCAAGTCTTGTGTTGTCGAGTCCATGGTATTTCCTATCGTGGCCAACGATTGAGGTCGACGGGCGATCACACTTACACCACGTACATTGGTCATAGCCCTCCTTCGCGCCGCGATAAGACCGCAAATACGTGGTGCGAAGCATTGTCGTGCGACCAGCTAAGGTATCCGTGGTCTGTCCGGATTGTTGCCCGCTAATTGCGCAGCGACTTCGTGGGACGTTTTCATCAAAACTTGATCTCAAGCTGGAAGTACACCGTAAATCCCTGTTTAAGGCTTGGAGTTGGTGAAAACAGATCGGGCGGACCTGGTGGCGGGTTGTCGCCCAGCTTCTGTACGGCAGTCGACGGCGGAGATTGCACTATCGGCCTGCTGCCGGGAGGAACTGTAGACATGGGCGAGTGAGCCGGAGGTACATCGGGGCGAGCTTGCGGCGGAACTAATGTGAACCCGCCGGTGATCTTGACCGTGTCGCTCAATTTGAGGGAAGGCTTTACACCGCTCACGAGCGGGACGTCGGTTGTGTCCTTCGTCGCGGCGGCACCCGTTATCGCACCGCCGGCAATCGCCACACCGGCCACGACGCCTGCTGCCACATCGCCGCCCGTAGCGTGCCGATAGTCACGCTCGAGTTGGCCGGTGGCTGCGGTCTGTAGGGCATCGAGCGGACGCTTGACGTAAGGGTTGTCCGCGATATCGCCGAAGTCGGCCTTACGCTGCGTCTGCCCTACTTCATATCGCCAACGCGAGGGCGCTCCGACTTCATTCTGATCCCGCGGATCGACGCTATTGCTTTTCGTTAAACTCGGATCGGCCAGCACGGGCCCTCTTGGACCTAGCGGCTTTGCGTCGCTTGGTAGATCGGAAAACGGTGGCACGTACTGGACCGGATCCGGCGCGCTGGGTTTCTTGGCCTGCCAGCGAACAACCTCACGCTGCTCTGGACTCAGCTCACTGACGTCGGACTTCGATAGCGGCAAACCTAAGGTCTGTTGCGATGATTCGCCCGCCCGCAGGCCCTTCTGCATCTGCGCGCTAACCGACTCGCTAACCCGATCGCGCAAGGGACGAAACTGATGAAGTTCGATATTCCCGGGATTGTTCGGGGACGCCTGGGTGCCAAGGGCATCGATGAACCTGACGGGATTGCTCCGCCCGTAGGCGTAGCAGTTCGTCCCATCCGCGATACCGGCGGGGTCACAACTTGTCCACCTCCCCAACCACACCGCGCAATATCGCGCCCCGTGATAGTAGAGCCCGCTCTCCTCATCCCGCTCCTTCCCCGTATAGCGATACCGCTTCGCCGCTGCTTTAACACGTTTATCTACCGCCTGATACGCGGTACTGCCATATGGGAAATACTCCTCGTATGAAATAACATTCGCCTGATCGTCCAGCTCCAGAGTCGCCGAGCCCAAGTGGTTACCGAATTGATAGCGAATGAGTTGTGCCGGTGAATGGTCGCTCGGGTTGGTAACAGTCTTGGTTTCGGCCAGCGCGACTCGCTGCTTGTTGTCCATGGCATGCAGCGTCTCACGTTCCAGTGTCACGGTCGTGCCGGCGCTGTTGTACTCGCGATAGACCTCGAAGCCACCGAGATAAATGCGCTCGCACTTGCGTGAACCGTTTTGCCGCTCCGTGAGCTTGCGCACACGCTGCCCGGCAGCGTCATACACGTAGTAGGTCGTCTCCGGCACCATGTCGGGCGGCGGCGAGACATTGACGACCTGACGTGAAGTTGCGCTTAACTCGTCCTTGAAATCCCACCGCATCATGCTTAGATGCGGCATGGCCGTCATATTGCCGTGGGCATCGTAGGCGTAGGGTTTCTCGGTCGTCGCGCCTATAGCAGTATTGCTTAGCTGGTTGCTCATCTTCTCTGCTTCGATCAGGCCGGCTTCCGCATATGTGTAGTCGCGTTTCCACAGGACCAGACCGAACTGCCCACTGGTGCCAGGCAGGCTTCCCTCGTGATGCAGGAGGTGGAGAAAATTGCCCACCTCATCGTACTGGTACTCCTCGCAGTAGCTGCGAATCGCCGCTGGATTGCCAGGCCAGGATTGATTGACGCGTGGCGCGTCGTCGAATGTTGAGGGTTCCGGGATGTTGGTCTGCTGGAAGAACTCGCGACCGTCGGCGGCAATCAGCCGATAGATCGGGTCGTAGAGATAGTCGTTCTCCGGCGTTGCGATACCACCATTGAAATAGATGGTCTGCTGAGCGTCGTCCCGAATGTGGGTGATGTTGCCGACCGGATCGTACACATAGCTCAGGTCCTGGAAGACCTGCCCGGTCTTAGCCGTCGTCGTGAGCCGGATCAGCCGGAACGTATCGCGGTCGTAGGCATAGCTCGTCGAGGCTCCATTGCCGAGGTCGATACGTTCGCGTTGCCCCTTCGCGTTGTAGTCGATGTTGGCGACTGCGTGAACGCTCGCGCTCTGCGGATCGAGCAACGAGGTCGACTCCTCTGATTGCATCAGCCACACGTCGATTCGCTCGAGCAGATTCGCCTCATTGTAGCCGGGGCGGGTGACGTTGAACCGGGTGCCCGGCTGGTCGCTGTGCGGGGCCACTTGCTGAATGACACGGTTGAGTGCGTCGAACACCGAACTGCTGCGAAAGATCTCTCCCGGCCGGCTCCAGTCGGGCATGCGCTTGTAGTCCGGAAGCAGTTCGCGCGAGCTGCGCAGCAGGTTACCCTTGAAGTCGTAGGCCTCGCTGGTGACGATGCCCGCCGCATCGTACTGCCTGAAGGTGCGTGTGCGCAGATTCAGTTGCAGGTCGTTTGGCTGGCCTTCGCCGTACTCGGTCTTCTCGAACAGCACTTCCGTGTTCAGTGTGCGCGGATCGGAGTCTGCGGTCGTCCCGAGGACGTAGTGATGCAGTGACCGGCGCAGCACATCATATTCGATCCGATAGTTGTGACCGCGGCTGTCCCAGCCCCGTATCGGTTTGCCGGAGATGTCGTTCAGCATCCAGCGCTCGCCGGCTTCCATGCTCGTCTGGTGGATTCGGTGGCCAAGCATGTCGTAGTCGTAGCGCATGACGATGCGCCCAAGTACGTCGTTGCTCTGAATCACAGCATCGCGCACGGCACGCTGGTTGCCCTCGATATCCAGTTCGATGCGGGTCGGGTATTTCCGGGCCTTACCGCCGGCATCGATACCGTTGTCGACAACGGTGAACACCGTGCGGCCTAGTGTGTCGAGATAGGCTACGCTCGGTGTGCCGGCATGGGCCGCAGCGCGGTCGGCCGCATTCTTTTCATCCTGACCGAGCTGGCCGTTGCGGCGCCGGTCGTACCAGGTGGGCAGGTAGTCGCGTGCTGGCAACGTCTGAAAAAACGCGCCGACGTTGGCGTCGGTCTTCGGGTCAAGTTGAGTGACGGTGTCGTTGACGTCCCACGTCTGCTGCGACCACGGATCGAACACTATCTTTTCATAGGAGTGGTTGGGTTGCAGTGTCGCGACCGCGCGCCCCACGGGGTCGTAGAACAGAATCGGAGTGACGCCGGTATCGGTCATCTCCGGTTCCACTTCGTACAGGTGCGTGCTGCTGAAGAAGGGCTCGTATTGTTTGACCGGCTTGCCTTTGTTGTTGTAAACGGTGCGACCTTTACCGACCCAGCGAGGGTTCGCGGTGTCCAACACGGGCACGCCATTGTTGAGCGTCAATGAGCCGGGGCTGACATCGCCGCTCGGCAGCAGTACATTCGCTGCACGGATCGGTGCGTCACCGGGCTCGGCTTGAAACTTCGATTGCAGTTCCCGTCCGAAGCCGTCGGAATACGCGAAGCTGATCTGAATCTGCAAGCCTCGCGGTGGCAATAGATCACTCACATGGGTTTCGCGTACCAGGGCGGCGGCGAAAGGGGGTTCGCCGCTGCGGCGGAAGCGATCGAGGTCGTAGACAAAACGGCTGGTGGTGCTTTTGAGAAACGACGCCTTGAGGTCTGCGGGGCGCGCGACAAAGCCCTGCAGCTGGGCAAGGGCGGGGTCGGCATCGAAGTCCCCAAAATCGTCGAGCGAATCGCCAAACGTCTCGCTGCTTTTCCCGCGAACCGCCGTGGCGACCGGCAAGCCGAACGCGTCGAAGGCGACGAAAGAGCGATTGCCATTGGGGTCGGTCAATTGCTTGGGTTGCAGCACGCGATAGTCATGCAGTGCCTCGACGGTGTTGTTGAGCGCGTCGCGGGCTTTGACGGGAAAGAGGTCGTCCGCATAATCGACGAAGCTGCTGGCCGCAAACGGATTACGGAAGCGACGGGGTAGGAAGAAGTGGCTGCTGGCTTCCACCAGCTCATCTGTGGCAGTGGCGGTCTCGGTCGGATGGAAGAACACGCGCCCGGAAGGAATCCACCAGCGGCCGTCACCATCGAGATCCACATAGCCGCCCCGGTCGGACTCATGCGTGGCATCCACTGGCAGGACGTCCCCAGGATTGGGCAGCAGATTTTCCGTGGTCAGGCCGATGTGCGGCCGCTGGTACACCGTGTTCAAAAGGCCGGGCGTGAATGCTAGCTTGTAGCTCTCGCCGGGCAGCGCAAGCGCCTCCAGCTCTTCCAGCGAAAGCAACCGCTCCAGATCATTGCTGCGATACCGGGTTCGCAGGTGTTCGACAGGTCGCCGGCAGAGCTTGCCCTGAGGTGCTCCGGTTGCGTTGAAATCTTCGTACGGCAGATCGATCGCGCCGTCGTGGGGCGCGGACAGGAGTTGCCGCACCGGATCAAACCGGAACAGGCTGGTGATTTCCAGCTGCGGTGGATATTCCGGCGCGATGGATCGATATGCGTCAGTAAAGTTGATCAGTTCGTAAGTTAGAGCCTCGGCCGGCAACGGGGTGCGATAGGCGTCGACGGCAAGGACTACGTTGGTAAAGCTGGCTTCGGTGAGCGTCACAAAGAGCTGCTTCTGCTTCTTCCGGTCGGCATCGGTCAGCACCGGATCGGGATCGTCGAAGCGGCGACCGTAGGCGATCGCCACCGACTGGCGCACGTTGCCGTAGTCATCCACGTCCAGGGTCATGGTGTGCGCGACACGGGGATCGGCCCGCCACCTGACGCCTGGGTTCTGAACGGCCGTTTTGTCGTCGACGATCTGCCCGTTCAGGATGGGAAACAGCTTGCGCTCGTAATGGAAGTCGATGGTCTCGTGCGCGTGCGTGAAGAAGACGGAATGCCGGTTCGCGCCGCGCGGCTGCACGGGTCTGATGGTGTAGTTGCGCTCGGCGACAGAATACGGCCGGTTGGATTCCTCCTCGCCATCGAGCGCATAGATCTCCTGCCGCAGGATCGCGCCCTTAAGCGACCGGATGGCTTCGCGTATTTCTGCGGCCGCAAGGTCGGACGGAAGTACGGTGTCGCCGAGCAGCATCGCCTCGCGCTGGGCCAGGCTGAGCTCGCGTCCAGGCTGGCCGGGGTCACCTTCGCGGTAATACTCGTCTTCGAGGTGTCGCGAGATGCGCGCGCCAGCGAGGTAGGCGCCGGTATGAAACCAGGTCGTGGTGAGTGTCGGCGGCACATTGAAGGCCGCATCGAAGTTGGTGCCGGGCGGGACCGCAGGCGATTGGCTGAGGACGCCAAACTCCTCGGTGTCCCTCTGGTCCACACGCGCGAACCCGCGGAATTCGCGCTCGATGCCATCGAAGTAACCATGGTGGTAGGCATAGAGCGTGACGAAACGGTTGCCGCTGATCAGATCGTTGGTCTCGACGCGCGTGACGACGTGCACCGGGAAAGGAAGACGGGTAACCCAGGGCGTTCCGGCCGCCTTGTCGGCAAGGTAGAACTGCGTCGAGGACGCGTATTCGACGCGGGTTTCGGCGCCGAGGTTGTTGCGCACCGACGTAAGCAGATGTGGCTTCACCCCGCTCATCAGATCCACATAACGCAACGGCCGCCGCGCGTCCCCGGGCAGCGGCGAAGACCACAACAGACAGGCAGTTCCCCGACCGAGAAAGTCGACGACAGAGACTGTCGTGAGATTGTCCGCACGCGGCACCCGGCTCAGCAGCCGGGCGTCGGACAGGCTGTTGCCGTGCTGGTTGAGATAGACACGGACGCCGTCGCGGCCGAGATAGACGATATCGGTCGGGCCCGAGCCATCGGTATCCGTCAGATGGACACGACGCTCATCGAAGGATTCGGCATCGTCGAACCACGGCACGTTGTCCATCGTGACCTTCGCGCCGAAATGGCCATAGCCCATGTTGGGCCAGTAGCAGACTTCGCTCTTCCGAATCCGCACCAGGTCGGACAGACCGTCACCGGACATATCCGCGAGATAGACGGACAGCGTGCCGTCGGCGAACACCAGGCGCGGCCCCTCTTTCTCGTCGAGTGCGAGGGGGACACGGACCGCTGGTCCGAATCCCTCCTCCGCGTAGGACTCATGCCAGGTGCAGAACACCTGATCCTCGGTAACGAGGATGTCGGCATGACCGTCGCCGGTCAGGTCCACGAAGCGCAAGTTGGGATCCTGCCAGTCAATATTCGGCAGACTGAGGAAAGTGCGGAATCGGTCCCAGCCCGCATCATCGGTGCGAGTAAAGAATCCTGGCGTCGGCAACCCGAAGTCGACCAGATCGAGATTGCCGTCTCCCGCGAGGTCAAGGAGCTGCTGGCGTCCGCGATTCAGCGAAGCCAGCGAGGGACGGGGCGACATGCATTCGACGGGTCCGAACCGCCCCTCGCCGAGGTTCGGTTTGTAAAACCAGGCGTCAGCCTGTTCGCTGAGCACACCGGAGATGCCCTCCCCGTCCAGGTCGACCCAGCGGTAGCTGCTGCTGTCGATGCCCGCCGGAAGGTTCTGCAGACTTTCAGCGTCAACTTCCTGCAGGGGCAACTGGTCGTAGATCGTCGGGTCGTCGAGCGGACTGACGGAATATCCCAATTCAAGCGGCGGCAAGGAACGCTTGAGATAGCGCGGTTCGGGCGCGGCAATCCGTTTGAAGCCAGACTGCAAGACCTGGGAAATGAAGGAGCCGTTGGCTCTTTCCTTATAGGCAAACTCGGTGGAGCGGACCAGGTAGTCGTCGACACCCCACTCGTCGGGAAAGTGATGGAACATCAGCACCCGCTGGCACAGGCGGTAGCTGCGTGTCTCAAAGCAGGATCGGTAGGTAGAGAACGGATCCGGGCGTGCGGGCCACTTGCGCCCGACAGGCGGTTTCAACGTGGTGGTCGCGAAAATCCGGCCATCCGCATCCGCCGGCATTTCCTGGTAGTGCCCCTCGCCGTAGTCGAACACCACCTCGAACATCCAGCCTGCGCTGCTGAAGTCCGGCGTTGGTACGTGGGGCTGACGGAAGCTCGGCTGCGCCGGGTCGATCTGCAGCGGTTGTCTGTTGCCGTAGCGGATGTACTTCAGATACCGGTTTGCCGAGCGCACGCGATTGCGCTCGTTGGTTTGGGAAAGATCGACGCTATCGTCGTTCTCGGCGACGTACTCGTAGACGATCGCGTTCCCCTTGTCGTCATAGCTCTGGCAGATCAACCAGCTAAAGACGTGACTTGGGTTCGCCGGATCGGCGATGCGCGATTCGGATGAGCTGCCATAAACCGTGAGGACGTTGTCCTTCGAGATCGAGCGCCAGTGCGTATCGCCATCGCTGAGGCGCATCCAGCGTTCGATGCGCGCGAATAGCCCCTCGATCCGGGGCCGGTAGCGCCTGACCATGTAACCAAGGCGTGGCTCTTCGTCGTCGACCAGATTGCCTTGTTGATCGCGAGTCCAGCTTCCATCGGGATTCTTCTTGAAGACCGGCACCAGGTCTTCGGCTCCGGAGAGGATGAAGACATCGGATTCTTCGGCATCGCGATACTGGGGCAGGCCCCTGTCGGTATTGCGCGTGATCGCCGGCGGGGACAGGCTCCAGCCGATGCCGAATGGGCCGTTACCGGCACCGGAGTCGTAGGACAGGCCCAACTGAGGGCCAAACCCGGAGCGTCCCGGTGAAGTGGCGATCGGCACGCTCAGGGAGCCGGTGCCGGTCACCGGATTGGCGGCGAACTTTTCGCCAATGCCGCGGATTGCACCACCGCCTTTGGGAAGTGAGATCGAGGGCGCGCTGAACTCGTTGCTCTGCTGCTGAGCGTTGCCGGCGTCGCTTGACTGCGAATGCGGGGCTTTGCTAAGCATCGCCGCTCCCAAGTGACCTACATGGCTGTGCTGGAGCAGAGACGCCTCGCTCACCACTGGAATCGCGCTTTGCTTTCCGATTGGCCATTGCCCCTCCTGCACCTGTTACCAAGCATGGAACCGGCGCAGAAAGATGGCCAGACGGCTAGCCGGCAAGCTATGGGGGCGGCTAGCAAAGGAAAAACGATTTCAATCAGATGACAGTCATGGGCGCGACATCCGAGCGAGCCGGTGACTGAGCCGTCTGCGGCTTCCCGCCTCGGTACGGCCGTATTTCGGTTTATAGGCTATCGGTGTCAGTATTTCAATTTCCGCCATCAGGAAAAGCTGGTCACATACCGATGGACGGGCAGTCTCACCATTGTGGAACATTGAAATATTGACGACCGTAATCTATAACGTGGAATACCGTTGTGCTGACGAAGGGGCGTGCCCATAACGTTCTTAGCCTCCGCCAAACTCAGATGTTGCGTCCATGATAGCCATCTGAGAATTGAGCTTTCGTCTTTTTCAGCTTTCGTCTTCCTTTGCCGGCCGCCCCTATGCGGGTGCCGGTTGATTGCCTGGCCATCTTTCTGCGCCGGTTCCATGCTTGGTAACAGGTGCAGGAGGGGCAATGGCCAATCGGAAAGCAAAGCGCGACTCCAACGGCGTCGGGGATACGCGGCCTCCGGACAGCAGTATCGGTGTTCTGTCTATTGCGTTGCCCAAGGTTGGCAAAGCCACGCGCGGAATCAACGAGAATCTTTCAGCCGAACCACGCGCCAGACGCTCCGATTTTGGCCCTCAACTGGGGTTGCCGTATCGCTTCGGCGACGGCACATTCCGCATCGCGCGTGGCCTTTTCATGCCAGCGATCACGAGAAATACAGACAAGGGCCTGCCGCACAACCGTGACGCGGAAGAACCCGATGTCTTCATCCTCTCGCGGAGCGAAGACCTGGTGCCGGTCTTCAAGAAGAAGCCCGGCGGAAACTGGGATCGCGACGACAAGAGGAACGCGATCATCTATGAGTGGGTGGCCAAGAACCACAATAACTTTAATGTTGGGCGCACAACGAGCGCAATGGCAAGCAGAACCGGAGATGACCGATATCGGCATTACACCGCGAAACTCCATCCGAACCACACCCTCCCGAGAAGTCCAATTCGACCCACGGAACCTGGAAGCTCAGGAATCCACAAGTACTGTCGATCGAACAGCAGATGTTGTGGTACGCGGTACCTGAGCTGGATGAAAGTAGCGACCGGCATCCCTCAACCGATCGCTGAAAGTAGGAGCCGTCCTATCCGCACAGCCAAATGCCGTTGGCGAACTGATCAAGGGGGGGGCTTACCAATCCCACAAAGAGAAGATGCAAATGCCCTTCCACTTCTATCCGAACCGCATTTTTTCACCAAGTGGTTTGGGAAAGGATCTATGAGAATGTGCAGAACTCCTGAACAATTGTCAGAATTGCAAATGACGCGTGTCCTACGCACGGTTGCCGATACGACTCCCCTTCCGCGGATTGTCGAAACAAGCCGTATTCAGCAAGCCAGATAGAGGGGAACAACATGAGCAACAACGAAATTAATTGGAGCCCTGAGGTTTGGGCGAGCATCAACGGTACTGACCAAACCAATCCCGGCCTACTCAAGACCGTGATGGGGCCAATGCGAGTAGCGCAGCACGTCTTTAATACAACTGTCCAAGGTACTGAGGATTCAATCCACGCTGACACAGTCGACCTTAAGACAGGGATCCCAACAACGGGTCAGATGAAATCTTTCGCAACCCTAATTAAATCATTTGTACTGTTTCCCGTGCACGTCGGAGATTCTAAGCTGACTATGGCTATGAATCAAGTCACGCTTGCCGCTCAATCTCTAGCTTTGGTCGAGGATATGCTCTACTTCCAAGGGCAGAAAGCGAAGGCGATATTGCCTAAACAGGTCTCCATGCCAGACAAGGACATTGAGAAACTAGGAGATGGGTTGCTTGGAATAGCAGAGTCCAACCTGACGATTCAGGTTGCTCTGAGTAATGAAAACAACAAAACTTACGGAGCCCAGACGTTTGCTGCTGTAGTCAAAGGCATTTCCTTCTTCACCAAGAACCTGCAAGGACCGCCTTATGCCCTTATTCTGGAACCAGCCGTCTACGCCGACACCAACGTCCCGTTGGAAGACAGTTCGCTAATCACGCCGGCGAGCGCGATCCGACCACTCCTTGAGACTGGTGGCTTCGTTATGACGCCCGGGCTGCCCCAAAAAACTGGGTTGCTCGTGTCGCTGGGCGGCCAGACGACCACGCTGTATGTTGGAACGGCGCCTGCTGTCGCCTGCAAATTCGCAACCGATAATAGCTACTCTTTCACCGCGAGTGAAAGCATCCAGTTTCACAACATCGACCCCCGTTCGCTGGTCAAACTGGAGTTTACGGATGACAAGTCTGACCGGAACGGTGCGACAACGGCACCGGCAACGGCAACGGCAACGGCAACGGGCAACAAAATAACGTGAGCCTCTAAGCAACCTGATAAATCTACCGTCAACGGCCTGCAAGGGACGGCATCTTGTGCCTATGACGCCGACGCTTTGCCCGGCCTGATCGGCGTCGACGGTGCATACGGTGCGGCGGTTGTTGATAGGGCGATTGACTATGACCAACACGACATTAACCGTAGGCGCTTTGGGCGGCGATGTTATCCGCCTCCATGCGTTACTGCAGGCGCAGGGGTTCCAAGTCTCCGGCGAAGAGGTTAAGCAAGGCTCTTTCGGACCCGAAACGCGACGGGCGGTGGTGCAGTTTCAGCAACAGAATGGATTGCAACCCACCGGCGTGGTCGATGAGAAAACGGCGACAGCGATTGGATTGGCCATTGTGGCAGGCCCGGCGCGGACCCCGAGCCCCCCAAAACAGGAGCTTGGTACCGCAGTTGGAACACGACTGGGCGTGGGTTCGCCAGAGGTGGCTTTCGCACCCGGGTTGCAGTCTCCGCAGCCCGGCGCCACAACCACGATTCCACAGAAATCGACGAACGCCGCAAGGGCGGACAAAAGCATTGCCTCCCCATCGACGAGCGATGTCCTGGCCACTGGAGACATCTACAGCAACAGCGGCACGCCATTCTTGGTCTCTGTGCGAGGCACTGTCGTCGATGCGTACATGACGCCAATCAGCGGTGCCGTCGTGGTCGCGTATACCAAGCAACTACACGGGCTGCCCGTGCTGGCCAAGGCCAGCACCGACCCACGCGGCCACTACGATATCGCGATCTCCGCAGCTGAATCTGGCACCGCCGGGACGCCGGTAGCATCGCGCAGCATTGGTCGCATCACCGCTCCAATCAATCTCTTGCTGCGAGCGTTCCACCCTGAAAGCGTACAGATCGCGGAATCACGCGTCTTTTACAACGCCACCGGCATTTTGAATCTCGACCTCGTCCCGAACGGCGCAACCTACAATGGTCCCTCTGAAGCGGAACTAGTCGGCGTGTGGATCGCAGCATCGCTCGACGGGGCAAAGGTCACCGAACTTACGAGTAAGGACATCGATTTTCTCGCGAACACCACAGGAAGTTCGCGCGCGCAAATTACTGCGCTCGTTGGCGCTAGCGCCCTCGGCATGCAGACGGGTATCCCGGGTGAGGTCTTCTATGCCTTAGCGAAGGCTGGCTTCCCGACCGATTTGACAGAGCTCTATCGAACGAGACCAAAGGTTCAGCGACGCGCCCTGGAAAACGCGCTCGACAACAATACGATTCCTGCACGGCTGCGACCGCAACTCGATAGCGTGATGGAGCAGCTCCAAGCTGCAACCGTCAAAGCGGCACTGAGTACATCGACCAACGGCCATCCAACGCTGGGGACGCTCCTCTCGACAACGAGCTTGAGTCAGGATCTGCAGGCGCAGTTTCTCTCGAAATTTTCAGCACACACAGGAGCTATCGAGGAATTCTGGTCGACCTTGGCGCAAGATCCACAGTTTTCGCGCGGCGCAACGATTGCCGATCTGCAATTCACGCTGCAAGTGGGAGCAGTGACTCTCAATCACGCTCCACTCATTCGGGCATTGCAGCAGCAACGTCAGAATAAACAGATCAGTTCACTGCGCGACCTCGCGAAGTTGAATCAGAATGATTGGAAAGCGCTGATCATCGGTTCAGCCGCACGGCCCGGCGTCGGGGTCCCAGCCGAAATCACGGGAAACACACCAGATGCACGAGCCACAACCTACGCGCAAATCCTCAATCGCATCGTCGACGACGCCTTCCCCACAGCGGCGATCGCCCGACGTCTCGGCGAATTGAAGCAGGCCGATCACGCCGACATTCGGAGCTTCCTCGACAGTAACCTGAGCTTCGACTTTCACTCGGTAGTCATCGATCAATATTTCAAAGAAAAATCGGCCGAATCCAACGTAACTTTCAAGATGGAGACCATCCCGAAACTGAAGGCCTTTCAGCGTCTCTTTCGCCTCTCCAAGCACGCTGACCACATTACGACATTATTGAACGACGGGATCCACTCATCGCATCAAATTGTTCGTCTCGGCAAGGTTCAGTTCGCGAGCAAATACGCCACTGCGTTAGGCGGCGCCGCGAAAGCCGACGCAGTCTACTCGCGCGCATCGCAAATCGCGATGACCGCACAACACCTCTACTCAAACTTCAATCTACAAGTCAACGGGGTGCTCCCTGCGGTGGTCAAGAAGAACACGCCGGATACACTGCAGCTCCCCGATCTCGAGACCCTCTTTGGGAACCTCAATTTCTCGCCGACGGAAGAATGCAGCTCAGTCCTGGGTCCGGCGGCATATCTCGTCGACATCCTGCACTTCTTGCGCGATCGCATGTCGCCAGATGGAACGCAGTCAGCAAAAGACATCCTTTTTAAGCGGCGCCCCGACCTCGGCGAGATTGAGTTGACCTGCGACAACACGAACACGCCATTGCCGTATACCGATCTGGTCAATGAGATTCTGGAAAACAGCATCGCGCCGCTCCCCTTCGCGTTGCCCGGGAGCCTGCTCACCGATCTACAGACGCTGACGCCAACAGCGACGCTGATCCAAGCCTTTGCCAGCAGTAACATCACTCTGAGCCCGAATGCCACGATTCGACCGCAGATCGACATCGGTATCTATGGAAATTACACGATAGAGGACACTGGCTGGCGGCACGTCATTGAAGGGACGGCTGCCGGCTTTCTCGAAGTCACTCCGTGGCCGCAGACCTCGGGAAGCCCCGAGGAGCGCGCAGCAAATCCCCAGCACCTCAATAGCGACGCGTACGACATCCTGGCCCAGGCGGTGTTCCCGTGGAACCTACCACTCAATCTCTGGGCCGAAACCGCACGCGCCTACCTTGGACACCTCGGCGTTAAACGCAACGACTTGATGACAGCATTTGCAGCCAGCGGGCCAATGAGTGAAGCGCTGACGACCGCCATCAATTCGGAAGCCTTGAAAATAACGACGCTCGAGCGGCAAATCATTGCGGGCACAACTGGCAGAGCTCTAAACGAATTCTGGGGCGCAGCAACTCAACCGCCGTCGACCTGGGCAACGGATCTCTCGATTGTACGAAATTTCGAGAATGCCTCAGGGATTCTGTACGCTGACATCCTCGCCTTGCTGGCGAGCCGCTACATCAATCCTGGTGCCACGATGAACATTCAGTCGATCGTTCTGAACGATCCGCTGACCACCGATACGACCAGGCTGCAGATCACGAATCTGACTACCGATGCCCTCGACCGGATCCATCGCTTCGTTCGTCTGGCAAGGAAGACCGGTTGGAGCTATGCCGACCTCGATCTCACGCTCGGCGTCCTCGGTCCGAACTTCACGGAGGTCGGTGGGCAGTTCAAGGAAACTTTCGTCGTGCCGTTGGCGCTCGTCGTACAACTCCAGGCGATCCTCAGCATCCCGATCGAGCAGGTGCTTTCGCTCTGGTATCCGATCAATACGGTTGGCGCTTCGTCGCTTTACCTCAGGTTGTTTCAGAATCCGGTGGTTCTCAAGCCGATTGACCCCGACTTTGTGCTCGACGCAGCTGGGACCGAGCTCGCGATCGTCACCTCGGCCCCCGCAAACGCGAAGATCTCCACGCACATCGCAACCATCCTCGCCTCGCTCTCGATCAGCGCCAAGGATCTCGCAGCGATTACGAGGCTCGCTATCACGAATGACGTTCTCAATCTCGCCAACCTCTCCGAAATGTACCGCCTCACCTTGCTCGCGACGGCCACGAGCCTGTCGATCAGTGATGTGTTGCGCCTCTGCTACATCAGCGGCATCCAGCCGTTCGATTCGACCGACCCCGGAATGGTTCAGGCCTTCATTCAGCTCGCTGAGGAGTTGCGCAAATCCGGCTTCAATCTCGATGAACTGGACTATCTGCTGCGCGACCAGAGCTTTCCAGGCTCAGTCGTGGCGCCGCTCGATCAGAATGTCGCGCTGACGCTCGACGACATCTATAACGGACTTCTCAAAACGCCGGATCCGACGCCGGCGCCAAGCGATCCTGTCGGAGACCTCACTCGTGCGGCGCTATCGAAACTTTCGGGCTTCGCCGATGATGTCATCAGTACGGCGATGGCGATCATCGGTGGCACACCGACCGGTCCGGCGGCGATACAAAACGCCAACGCCTTCATCGATGCCCACTTTGCGTCTTTCATCAATCCGACCGACGCGAAGGCCCAGCTCGTCGGTCCGCCGCCGCTCATCAAAGATGCACCGTCGCGCTTCAGCTATGTGTTGTTCGCGCTACAAACGACTGCCGTGCTGACCGCACGACGCAATGTCGTCAAGCAGAAGCTCTCAACGGCGCTCAAACTTGAACCCGCTATCGTGGACGACTTGCTGACGATCGTCATCAAGTCGACAAAGGCGCCGGGCAAGGTCGCTATCGACGATTTCCTCTTGCTGGCCTCGATCGAAAAGACGGATCCCAAACAATCGCTGACGCCCGCGCAGTGCGTCGACCAGATCCGCACCTACGGCCTGCTCGCCAAGGTGGCGATGGTGATCGCGAAATTCCACGTTCGCACCAATCAGGCGGCTTGGTTGACCAGCTTCGGCCCTTCGGTCGGATGGCTCGACTTCAACTCACTCCCGACCACTTCGCAGCCCGCTGCCAGCACATTATTCGCTGCCTGGAAACGTACCGCCGATCTCTTTGCGCTCCGCGATGCCTTACCGGGCGGCGGCGATACGCTTGAAACGGTCTTCAACATGGCGCGGGACCCGTCGGTTACTCAGACGCAGATCCTTGCAGAACTCGCGAACCGCACCAACTGGTCCCTCGATGACCTCCAGACAATCGTGGGGCCCCAGATTCTCAATCTCACCTTCCCCACCGCGTATCAGGATGAACGCGGAATCACGCTGATCCGCGCGGCATTCGCTCCCCTCAAACGACTGGGGGTCAGCGCCGCGACCGCGCTCCCGTGGACCAAACCGGATCTCACCTCCGATGACGCGCGCGCGATGATCCAGGCGGTCAAGGCAAAGTACGATGATGCTACCTGGAACGCGGCTGCAAAGCCACTCCGCGACGTGCTCCGTGAGATGCAGCGCGCCGCGCTGGTTGGCTATCGTCTCGTGCGCCCCGATCCAATGCTTAACCAAACCTGGACGACCACGAACGAGATGTTCGACTGGTTCCTGATCGACATCGAGATGACACCGGCAATGGTGACCTCGCGCATCAAACAGGCGATCGGCTCAACCCAGCTTTTCGTTCAGCGCGTGCGCATGAATCTCGAAGCCAGCATCGTCGCCGACGAGACCGCCGATGACGTCTGGAAGAACTGGGCCTGGATGAAGAACTATCGCGTCTGGGAAGCCAATCGTGAAGTCTTCCTTTGGCCCGAAAACTGGGTCGAGCCAGAGCTCCGAGACGACAAGACGCCGGAATTCAAGACCCTTGAGAACGAAATCCTCAAGAACTCGCTGACCGACTCCATCGCGAGTGACGCCATCATCCACTATCTCGAAGCGGTCGATCAGATCGCGCGGCTCGAGATTTGTGGGATGTGTCACCAGCTCAAATACAATGATAATGGAAACGTGTCGACGGACATCATGCACGTGTTTGGTCGCACCTACAGTGGGAAACCGCAAATTTACTACTATCGGAGGTGGGACGCGATCGCGGGGGTGTGGTCGGCTTGGCAGAAGATCGATCTCGACATCGACACCCAGCATCTTGTCCCGGTCATCTACGAGGGGCGGCTCTACCTCTTCTGGTCGATCTTTACATCGAAGTCGGACAATCCACCGTTTCAGATGCCCAACCCGGGAGACAACGTACCACCGGCGCCGGTGCAGTGGGATATTTCAATCGCCTACGGCGTCTTGCACAACAACAAATGGTCGGCCAAGAGGTTGTCGGCCTTTTCACTCTTATACCCTCCGACCCCTGTTGACCCAGACACGCTGGTAAACACGTACGATCCGGGTACCACCTTCACGTTCCGGCCCAGCCAATCTGGCGGCAGTCAGCGTGTCGATTGTTATTACTTCACCAGCCCGCCGCCCCCACCCCCGCCACCCCTTAAGTAGCCGATACCAAGGAGTAAATCGTGTCGCAAGATTATGGTGTCATCGCCGTCGGCTATTTTCAGCTCGATAATTGCCATGGTTACCTATGGACGAGGGAGGAGTACTTGGACAAGATCACCATGACTGACTTCCCGCCCGACAACATGATGGTCGACGGCATGGGCTTTGACGACCTGCTGGCGCACGACGAACTCGTCCTCGATCAAACCGAGCTGCTTGCGATGGGCCCAGACTCGACATTCATTATCGGTCCCGCCGGAAATATCGCGGCTTTTGATGTATTTGAGGATTTCGTTTACGTCGACAATCAACGCACGTTTTATGCAGCAGTAACCGACTCTCTTGGGGATGCCAGCCAGGTCGGCAATCCGGCGCAAGCCTCGCCCTATACGGTCGAAAGAGTGAAACAGGCCTACTACCTCCCGGCGATGGCGGGACCGACGATCTCGTCACCAGCGCGGCTGCGCACCCCGAGCCTCATGACTGTCACGCCAAATGCACCCTCTCCGAGTGGCAACGCTGGGACTACGATCAATGGACCGCGTGCCCCCGTAACGTCACAGGTCGTGACCGAGGATCGGGTCTTGACCAAATTGCGCCCGGGTGTTTTCGGAACATCGGGAAAGCGAGTTGCCAAGTTCAGCGATACGAGAACCAGCCTTGTCGGGAAACTCGGGAGCGGAGCGTTGGCTGGTCTCGCTGGTCTGGACCAAACGATCCAACCGGCGTCGCGCAACGGTCTCGTCGATTACCTCCACTGGAATTTCCGCGAGCTCTACCATCCATTTATCTGCCAACTCATTGGCGCCATTTACAAGGACGGGCCTCAAGGTCTCTATACCCGACGTGTCGAGGTCGATCAATTCTTCGACTATTTTTTGGCGCAGTATGGGCCTAATCCGTCGCAAATTACGCCGCCCTATCCGGTCGAGGACTACGATTTCACGCAAACCGGCGGCTACGCACTCTACAACTGGGAAGTTTTTTTTCACATCCCACTGCTCCTTGCCAGCCGGCTCACGACAAACCAACAATTCGAAGAGGCCCAGAAGTGGTTTCACTACATCTTCAACCCGATGGACGCTTCGAGCGACGCGATACCCAAAAAATTCTGGGTGACCAAGCCGTTCTTCGAGCACGGCGATCTGGACTATCTAAATGCGGAGATTAGCCGTCTGCTGCAGCTGATCAACCAGATCCAGAATAACCCAGATCCCGAACTCACCAAACAGATCACCCAGTGGGAAGCGAATCCGTTCAATCCGCATCTGATCGCACGGCTCCGCACGGTCGCCTATCAAAAGACGACCGTGATGAAGTACCTCGATAATCTGATCGCGTGGGGCGATCAGCTGTTCAAGCGAGATACCATCGAGACGATCAATGAAGCAACGCAGCTTTACATCCTTGCGGCCGAGATCCTGGGACCGCGACCCGAAGCGATCGCGCCACGCGCCACGATCGCTCCGGAAACCTATGATTCGCTTGCGCCCCAGCTCGATGGGTTCTCGAATGCCCTGATCATGGTCGAGAATCTCGTGCCGCCGGTGCAGGGCGGATATGCGCAGACGGATGTGCCAACCCTGCCACTACCGTATACACTCTATTTCACGGTCCCCAATAACACCAAGCTGCTGAGTTACTGGGACACGGTCGCCGATCGGCTTTTCAAAATTCGCCATTCGCTCAACATCGAAGGCGTCTTCCAGCAACTCCCACTGTTCGAACCACCAATCGATCCGGCACTCCTCGTCGCGGCGACGGCGGCGGGCGTCGATATCGCCAGCGCCCTGAGTGATCTCAATGCTCCAGCGCCGCTCTATCGCTTCAGCGTAATGCTCGAAAAAGCTAACGTCTTCTGCGCAGAAGTAAAGGGCATGGGTGTCGCGTTGCTGGCTGCACTCGAAAAGAGCGATGCGGAAGGGATGGCGTCCTTGCGATCGAGCAACGAAATCGCTCTCCTGAATGCTGTCAAGAGCATCAAGACCCAGCAAGTCCAGGAAGCTCTAGACACGATTGACGGTCTGAACAAGAGCAAGGCGGTCATCCAACTGCGGCACGACTACTACGCGGGGCTGCAATTTACGATTGACGGCGAGAAGTCCCACCTCGACGCATTGTCTACCGTGTCAACGCTCGAATCGGTGCAGTGTGACATCGCGATCGTCTCAGCGATCCTCTCTCTCTTTCCGGAGCTCAAGATTGGATTCCCTTCGACATGCGGCGCTACTTTGGGCGGCGCCAACCTGGCGGGGGCAGCAGGGTATGCGAAGGAAGCGATCGCCCACAGCGCCGCCGATACGAATGTTTCCGGGCAAAGTGCGGTCACCATGGCGAGCTACACACGCCGGTACGCCGAGTACCAGTTCCAGGCGAGTCTCGCAGCGGCCGAATTGACGCAGATTCAGAGTCAGATCGAGACTGCAACGTTGCGTTGGAGGATCGCCACCGCAGAAGTCGCCAACCAGGATCTGCAAATTACCAACGCGCAGGGCGCCGATGACCTCATGCACTCGAAGTTTACCAATCAGGAACTCTACGATTGGATGATCAATCAGATCTCCAGCGTCTACTTTCAGGCCTATCAACTCGCTTTTGACATCGCGAAACGAGCCGAAGCTTGCTATCGCTTTGAACTCGGGATCACTGACGCGAATAAGTTCATCACGTTTGGTTATTGGGATAGTCTGCGTCAGGGTCTGTTGGCTGGCGAACGACTTTCGTACGATCTGAAGCAGCTCGAACTCGCGTATCTCGAGAATAACAAGCGAGAGTATGAGATCACCAAGTACATCTCACTCGCGAGCCTCGCACCGAGGCAGCTCGTTAATCTGCGCGAGACGGGGACCTGTCTCATCGATATTCCTGAATGGATATTTGATCTTGATTATCCTGGGCATTACCTGCGACGCATCAAGAACGTCAGCATAACAATCCCCTGTGTCCCCGGACCATACACCAGCATCAACGCGACGCTCACACTGGGCGCGAACAGCACGCGACTCAGGACGACGCCCACACCAACCTATGGCCGCAGCGGGATGAACGATACTCGCTTCAAGGACAATTTCACGTCGGCTCGAGCGATCGTGACAAGTGCTGGACAGAACGACAGTGGCCTGTTCGAACTCAACTTCCGTGATGAAAGGTATTTGCCGTTCGAGGGTGCCGGTGCGATCTCGACCTGGACCCTCGAAATGCCGCCAACATGCAACGCGTTTGATTTCGAGACGATCACGGACATTATCCTCAAACTCCAGTACACCGCACGTGAGGGCGGAAACGACTTTTCGCAAACCGTGCAAAAGGCGGTTGCGCTGCCACCCCCGGCCAACCTCGCGTTGCTGACGAGCGCAAATCATGATTCCCCGAATGATTGGCATCGTTTTCAGCATCCGAGTGATGTCAATGCGACAACGTTCGTTTTCGTGACCACGATTGGTCCGGAACGCTTCCCGTTCCTGTATCGCAATCGCATCACATCGGTTAATAAGGTGGCGTTGATCGTCCGTCCCGCTGATCCCAACAGCAGCTTCGTCGGTGACACTTTCAACCTAACCGCACCCGATGGATCGACTGCGAAGCTGACGCTCGGGCCCGGTGACCCATCGGGTAGCGCTGACCCATCGGGTACCGCGTACGCACTTCCCTTTGACTATGCGACCTTGGGAAGCGTCAAGCCTTTCGGACAGTGGACCTTCTCGACAGCCGTGGATCCGACGACCATCGCGGATATGTTTTTTGTCTTTTGCTACTCGGTAACTTAATCGGCTCGCGTGCAAATCGTGGTCCAAAGTCGGCGGCTACGCGTGCAAATCGCGCGATTCAAGCGGGGCACAGACCTGAACGACAGTTCGTATTGCTTAGCTCCAACCGGGTGATGACCGCACACATCACCCACCCGTCTATTGGCGACCATGGGCGTTTTGCTAGAGGACGCCCCCCGCTGTTAGAGACAAACTACCACCCCTCGCTTAACCGTTGACTATGATGACCAGGATTAGCGACATTGAATTAAAGCGGCTCGCCGCCAAATATATCTGGTGGAATACACCAGATGAAGCCGCCCAATGCCCCGATCGCGTCATCACTCAGGTCATGAATCTCGGCAGCTACAGCGAAGTCGAGGGGCTGGTGGCGCAAATGGGATCTGACGCTCTTCGCCATGTTCTCACTCATGCCAAGCCCGGCGAATTCAACGAGCGTTCCTGGGCATATTGGAACTATCGACTTGGTCTTGCTGACATTGACCATATGCCTCCGATGCCCACTCGGAAAATCTGCGTGGCCGCCATCTTCACCCCCCACACAGACGTCCTGCCGCCGGCTCAGCGGCGTTTGTGGCCAGAACTCAGTCCCGCCAATCAACTTGGCTTCGTTCTCTATGGCGGCACGGCGATCGCTCTCAGGCTAGGCCATCGGCCATCCGTCGATTTCGATTTCTTCACGCATCATCAACTCGACAAAGAGGTCATTCGCAAGTTCATGCCGTTCACAGCCACTGCGGAGGTCCTCCAGGATCGGCCGAATACGTATACGATACTTGTCCGCTATGGCGATACGACCAACAATCACGTTAGAGTGTCGTTCTTTGGCGGACTTCCCTTCGGTCGCGTGGCCGATCCAGAAATGACCGACGATGGTGTCCTTCAGGTTGCCGCATTGGATGATCTCATGGCGCATAAGGCCAAGGTCATCCGCCAACGATTCGAGGCCAAAGACTACAGAGATATCGCCGCAATGGTCGACGCCGGTGTTAGCGTTGGTCGAGGCATTGCCACTGCACGCCAGATGTTCGGCGTGCAATTCCAGCCGATCGAAAGTCTCAAGGCGATGGTCTGTTTCCAGGGAGGTGACCTCGCCACTCTGTCCGGCCAACACCGTCAGACGCTTATTACCGCGGTTAGGTCTGTCAAGAGGTTGCCGGACGTTAGCATCAAGTCATCCGCTCTTTGTGTACCAGTCGACTTTCACCTGTTCCCACACGTGCAACCCATTCAATGCGATCGGCCCCGATAGAACGACGGATTGTCATTCAGTTCCGCCGTGCTCCTCGGAAGCGTTTCACGAACGGATTATCAGTCACCTAAATCCTGAGCCAGGCGGCCGCTAACGAACTGATCATAAAGGGCTCTCTGGGGTGTCCATTTGGTTCTGTCGCATTAACGCGGGGGAAGTAAAATTCGAGGCTGAGGAAACCGCTTTGGTCGCACGATGAAGAAGACACTGACGTCACGAACTACGCTTGCTCCTGGCATCGCCAAGGTTCTGAAGCGGCTGCACTATCCGCTTGAAGTGATGCTGCTGTGCGTGCGGTGGTACGTGGCCTACTCGCTGAGTCTTCGTAATCTTTAGGAAATGCTGGCTGAGCGCGACATTGGCGTCGATCATTCGGCGGTACATCGCTGGGTCATCAAGCTGGTGCCGCTGTTTGAAAAGACGTTTCGCAAGCACAAGCGTCCGGTCGGCAAGAGCTGGCGGGTTGATGAAACCTATATCAAGGTCAAGGGCTCGTGGAAGTATCTTTACCGCGCAGTGGATAAGACGGGCAACACCATTGACTTTCTGTTCAGAGTCAAGCGAGACAAGGCCGCTGCGCGGCGCTTCTTCGCAAAAGCAATCGGTCAGAACGGTTCGCCCGAGACGGTGACTATCGACAAAAGCGGCTCCAATCTGGCCGCGCTTAACGCGGTGAATGCCGAGCGCGAGATGCCCATCAAGATTCGTCAGATCAAGTATTTGAACAACATCGTGGAGCAGGATCATCGGGCCATCAAACGCCGAACCCGACCGATGCTCGGGTTCAAGGAATTCAACTGCGCCCGCGTCATTCTGAGTGGCATCGAATTGATGCACATGATCAAGAAAGGACAGCTGCAATGTTCGGGCAACACCCCGCTGTCTGCCACCCAGCAATTTTACTCGTTGGTTTCATAAGCTATCCTACGCATATCGCCTTCGCTTGTCCCACTTGCGTTACTGCGACAGAACCCTTTTTCACCGGCCGGTAGTGATAAGAGACCGTGATTAAGAACCGACAGTTAAATCGCGGCTTTCCCGACACTTATTTGATTGGGCATTGCATCAACTGTGGATAACTCTGCGGGCGGCTTGCGAAATTGCCTTTCAGGCGGTGCGGTGCGTACGCGAATCCGCCGGAAATAGTCTAGCGGACGCGCTGCGGCCGCTGACCAGCGAAATCCGGACGAGCCGGTGCCTCGCGCGGCGCGTTAGGCTGGTCGTGCGAGAGGGCTAGCTGCGCGGAGGCGCGAGCTGCTGTCGCGCGAGCCTGAAACAGGTTTCGTGGTTCAGGGAAGGATCGGCCTGTTTGATCTGGCCGGCGCGGATCTGGATCTGCCGCTCGAACTCGGCTTCAGCATCGTCGACCATCCCGCGGGACGCTCCGGTCGGCCCGGGCCATGCGCGGTCGGCGCGTGCTGCACCGTTTTTCAAGCCTGCCAGCCAGAGCTGGCCACGGGCGTGCTCGCGCTCGTCACGTGTATCACGCCGGCGCTGTTTGGCGTCGGCGGCCGCTCGCATCTGCTGACGCAGTGCCGCCTTGCTACGCTCGTGCCGCAGCCATTTCGCGAGGCCAAACGCGCCGAATAGCGCCGGCGGCAAATACTTGATCGCAGCCAGTCCTCTGTAGTTGCCATCATTGATGCGCTCACAGCGCGGCCGCACCGAGGTCAACCCGGCCTTCTGCAGGTCGTGCATTGCGCGCTCCGCGCGCCGCTGATCAAGTCCAGCCTGCTCGGCCAGGAACGGCAGCGTCAGGTTCTGCATGCCACCGTCCGTCGACGGAATACCCACGCGCAAAGTCAACAGATCGAGGTATTTGAGGCTTGCGCGCAGCAACTGCATGCACGCGACGCTGCGTTCGGTGCGTTGCTGACGCGTCGAACCGTTCGCGCGGTTCAGGCTCGGCAACCACTCGTCGGGCGCATCGAGATAGCGCCCGAGGCGGTTCATCAGTTCGGTCAGCACGCGCGGGTGTCCGCCCGCGCCGGTTCGGGGCGGGTTCGGCAACCCTGGCGGGAGTGCCGCGACGCGACGTGCGTGCAACTGACCGGACATGCCGGAGGCGGTCCGGGCTTAACGTGGCATCAGGAACACCGAGGGAAGAAACGGCTTTCGCCTGCATCGTCCTGTCAGGCAGGGCAGGGCAGATATTGCGAATGGAACGAGGTTGGGCCGTCCGGTCCAGTTGGCTAGTCGTCGATTCATGCAGTCACTCATTTTTTTACGATCGGACGCCCACGGGCGACGCTTGACACAGAGTGAAGAGTTGCTAGAATCGAAACGCGCTGAATTCGATGTCTCTAGCACTTCTCCCTGTGCTGGCTGTCGTCAAGAACTACCCTCGCTGCCAGGCGGGGGTTTTTCTTTTGTAGGTTCGTTTTGTCGTGTGCTACGCAGTCCTGCTGAACAGAAATAGAAATCTTCCGACCGAAGCGGCTCATGACTTTTGTTTGCAACAAAAACGATGAGCCGGCTCAGTAACCCTCGCCTATGCGGAATCCTGCGCCGCTGATGATGCGGCTGCATCCGCCGCAGCTGCATTGACTTCGTCCAACGTATTGCCGGCGCGCGCCGATGGTTTTGCCGCACGGGCCAACGTCGGCGCTGGCAGCTCTGGCATCTCCTCACCCGCACGCCAGATCCACGATGGCATGTCGCTTGCCTCGATCAAGCTCGACAGCGCATCCTCGTCTCCTTGCTCAGCACCCGGCGGCTGCACATACAGCGCAACCGGCTTCGGCGATACGTCGGCCAGCACCGCGCACGCGAGCGGCTTGTTCTCCGCCAGGTTGTATCGAAGGCCCTTTACGAAGCGGCGCTTGTGCGCCGTGAGCGCATCGAGCATCAGCTTGTCGTAAGCATGCTCGAATGGAATCCATCTGGAAGACACGACCATGACGGCCAGCGTCTCGATCGAGGCGATCCCGGTCGGGTTCAGGCCGAAGGTTGCAATGAACACGAGATGCGACTCCTCGATGCTGTCCCACAGTGCCAGTTCATTCACAAAGCGCTTCTGGAGTCGTCGATGCAGGTCCTCGCTCAGCGTGAACGGAAAGTCCGGGAGGTGTTTTGCGACGATCTTGAAGCCATAGCGCGACTCGGCAATCTCCTTCACTTCTCCGATCGCAATCATCAGTTTGCGGGCTTTCTTGCTGGTAGCCAGCTCGGCCATGTGCGCGATGCGACGCTGCGTAATGCCTGCCGCGTGTTCCAACGAGAAAGACTCGGGCACATACAGTGACCGCCCCAGCGGCTCCCCCTTTGACACCTTGCCGGCCGCAGCCTGCAGAAGGAATTTGCGCACGACGTACCAGCTGCGCTTACCCTCCATCGCCGGATACCAGCGGTTCAGGCCAGCTACTTCCCACAGATAGTGCAAGGTGCCGCGCAGCGTCAGTTTTGCGCCGTCTGTACGCACCGTATCGGCCGCGGCGCCTGATGGAGCTGGTGCTGCCCTACCCCCGGTTTTCGAGAGGCTGAAATCGAGCTTGAGTGTGGTGATGCCATCCTCGATGTTCTCCTGTATAGCCTCACCTTTCACCTCTCCAAGCCCGGACAGTTCCGCTGGCGGCTCGTATGACACACAGTCCGGCGCATGTGCGCCTCCCGTGCTCGGCATGCGCTTGATCACATGGTGTTCGCCGACTTTTGCGACGTACATCGGGACACCTACCGGCGTACACATGCACAGCGGCCGCACCTTCTCGCCATGCGCATCGGCCAGATACCCCTGCAGGTCGTCGGCATTAGCCGCGACGATTACATCGTCAAATCGATATTCATGCATGATGGCCTCCACGTGTCAGACCCGCCCCATATTCACTTCGCGAATAGCCTTGTCGTCGCGCAGCGCGATCGCAGCGCGGTTGAGCGCGTTGCGCATCTGTACCGCGTTGACCGTGCCCGGCAGACACCAGCGCGGGTTGTTCGAATCGCTCGTCTGGATGACGACCGTCCCCAACGTTAAACACGCGCTGCCACCAGGGATGAAGCGAAATCACATCCTGAATGCGGAACAGCCCGAGGCTCGAAACCTTCCGGGTCAGAATTCCCTGTCGGCAGGTAATCCGCTCCATGTCGATCACGATTTCCGTGAGCGCCGTTTCGACGAATACAAGCGCGAGCCGCGCCAGGCAGAGCAGAAAAGGTGCGATAACTACGGCGGGAGATACCGGCCACCTCGTGACTACCCATGAAAAGAGGACGCCCAGCGTACCGAGCGTGGCGCTGGTGGCAAACAGGTCAGGCAGATTGATAATCTGCGACGGCGTGCCGTGAAAAATCTCGGTGGGCTGGGCAGATGCCGGCATGAGGTTGGTCGTGCGCCCGGTCATGATCTAATGGCGCCGATAATGATTGCGGCTGTGCCGCCACCCTCCGGCGCAGGCTGGGTTGACCGGTGCGGGGACCGCGACCGACAGCTGGGCTTCGCGCGGCGGCGCTTCGATGTAGGCAGGCACGCGCACCGGATAGTCGCGCGCACCGAACCTGATTTTCGCGAGCGGCCAGTCCTTGCCGTATTTCAGATAACCGTTCAGGTCTGGCAGATTCGAGAGTTGCGACGACGTGACGACGAGCTCCGGATCGCGCTTGCGCTCGCGTGTGTTGATACGCCACTGGCCCTGCACGCCGATCGGGTGGCGCTCTACTTCGTGCCAGCCGATCATCTCCGCAACGTTTTTGGTTGTGAGTGCGTTGGCCCCTCCCAATGCAAGCAGACTGCGAAAACACGAGAGCGTCGCTTTCGCCGGAAGATCTCCCAGTTGCTGATGCAACTGAATCAGATCCTGCAGATCCCCCACGACACACAGGCCATGCTTGCGGCCCTTCGATACCGCAGCCTCGAAACTGTAGAGGCGGCCAAGGGATGCCAGTTCGTTCTTGAACACCCACAGCCGCCGGTCGAACGTCGGCGCCTCACTCAGAATCATCGCGTAGATCAGGTCGAGCCAGACGGGGATCGTCGGGCCCAAAGCCGTGCGTTGATCTTCGCGCCACGTAATCCAGATGTTCCCTCCGTTTTCGTCGCCCATCCAGCGCCGGATCGAGAAATCGCCATCAGGAATGCGCCGCAGCGGCCTGATGTACTTGTTCAGTGTAAAGATGATGCTGGCCGTCGCCCTATCCGCATCCTTCGCGAAGAAGCCCACCGAAGCCGTATCCTCAAGGTACTTTTGCAACACTGGGCGCTGCTCGCGCACCAGCAAATCAGTCAGCGTAACCATGTCGCGCATGTCGTCGCCGGCGAGCTTGTTCATCGTGTCCGCGAGCAGCGCGCGTGCATAGCCCGCCCACTCTTCGGCCTGATCGCCGTTCTGCGGTGGAATCGCCGAATGTGCGAGCCGTTCGAAGTCGAAGCCGTGATCGACCTCGTTGAACAGCGACCAGCCGACGCACCGGGCGTCGTACGGGTTGATCACGATATCGCCAGGCAAATAGAAGCGCGCCATAAGCGACCCATTAGGATCGACCACCACCATGCGGTCATCGCGGCGCAGTGCCGATGCGATCAATCCATTAATCGCCTGACTCTTGCCGGAGCCTGGCGCGCCCACGACTATCAGGTTCTGCGTTTCGAGATCCGTCGGCATCTCGACGCCACATACCGCGACCGGCGCGCGTGGAGCATCGCCATGCTTCACGGCCTGTTTGCGGTACTGGTTGTTATGCCGCCTGATCCGGTTGCTCAGCTGGTGCCGGTTCTCCATCTTCGTGCCACGGATAAACCTGGCATACCGGTAACCCTCGAAACCACTGAACAGGTATTCGTGGCAAGCCCATGCGGCCCCCGTTGCAAGCGCCGCACCCGGCACCGCGCCCCAGAAAAGCAAGGGATCATGCGCGGCCGCCAAGAAGCCGTGAATGATCCCTGCAGGAAACGGCAGCGGCGGATACCCTGCCAAAGTGAAAGACACGCAAAGGCCAAGAACGAGCGCGAGCACCGCGCCCGTCCACTGCATCATCACGATTTCGTGCTTTTGCATGATCAGCCGATTCCGTGCCCTTCACGTTGCTTTCCCGGCCTGACGGCCTCCTTGGCCCGCTCCGAAACTGCCTGCTTGCCGTCGCGCGTAAAGCCTGCCGACTCGCGCAGGTTCGCGAAGAACTCGGCGCGACGCTCAAGCTTCTCATGCGCATTCAGTTCCGCAAATTTCTTACGTGGTCCGCCCTCTCCGCGCACGACGCTAGCACCTTCCACCTGCTGTGTCTTGCCCGCATCAGCCGACTTGCCGGCATCTGGAGCGCCCCGCTCGGCGGCATCCTTCGTTTTGTTACGACCAAGTTTCTTGAAACCCGCAACCCCGTCGACGGATTTCTTTGCCTCCGGTGTCTGGCCGCTGTTCTCAACTGCCGCAACTGAAGGCGTTCGCTTGCCGGTTCCCATTTCGATAACATTGGACCTTTGCGTGGCCGGTTTCTCCGCGGCCTTCTCTGCTACCTTCTCGACCGGCCCCATACTCTTCCCACTGCCGCGCGAGAAGAACGCATTGCGCGCAGCGTCGATCGCGGCCTTGTCAGGTGTCCCCGCTGCAGGTGCCCTGCCCGCGTTGGCTTCCCTCATTTCGCGCAGCATTTCAAGTGTGGCTTTGGCCTGTTCCGCACTGACCCCCGAGGTCTTCGCGACCGTATCGACAGTCGCCGCAAATTTTGCCGGATCTTTCAAGGTCTCCAGCGACGTATCAATACTGACGCTCTCTCTCTCGCCCGCCGCTGCAGCCTTGCCCGCCGCTACTTCGACGGTGCGGTCTGCGGTCTTCTGCGCGGCCTGCTCCGCGACGGGCTGGGCTGCGGTCTTCTCCGGTCCCTCGATCGCACGGCGCACCTGCGCCCGCAATGCCTGCTCCTGCGCATCGAGCTTGATCTCGGCAAGCTCCAGCTCACGATTGCGGGCTTCCAGCGATTTCGCCCAGCCATCGAGCGTCTTGGGGTAGGTGTGCGTGGCGCCCTTGGCGTCGACGCGCGCCTGCGCTTTCGCGAACATGTCGGCAACTTCCTGCCGGCTCCACTCACGCTGCACATTCAGATCCTTGTTCGCGTGCAGGATCTCGGCGGTCTTCTTCGCGTCGATCAACGCCAGCTTGTTCAGACCCGACAGAAGCGACGCCCGATCGGTAATCTGCTCGGCCCGCTGTGCCTGCTCGACTTCTTTTTCGGCTAACGCCTGCTCGAGCGCACCCCGCATCGCGGCCGTGTCGATCAGATCACCTTCCTTCAGGCCGAAGCGTGTCTTGAGCGCCTTGGCATCGGTCGCGAGCTGCTTGTCTTCACGGCGCTGCTGGTCCTCGCGCTCGACCGCCTGCGAGACTGCGTGCGGCTCTCTTTTCAGCCAGTCCTGCCGGTATGCAAGATTCTTCTGACGCGCCTCGAGGCTCGCGCGACGCTGCGCAAGCGCCTGTTCCTGCTCCGCAAGCTGTTGCTGACGCTCCTTGTCGCTAAACCGCAATACGGTGTCTTCAAACATAAAAACCTCCGTCAGTTCGACGCCTGCCCGGACCAGGGGCGCCCTTGGTTAAACCGGCTTTGCCAGTGCTGCTGATACGCCCGTGCGACCACCGGCACATGCCACATCACCACAGCGTTTTCGCTGTTGTACCTGGCCGCCGACGTCGTGTAATTGAAGCTTCCCGTCTCGACCGATTCACCGTCGATCACCATGAATTTGTCGTGATGGATCGGATACACGTCGATCGTCCGGACACCTACGCCCGCACCCGACAGAAGATCGAGCGCGATCCGGCCTTTGCCGCTGCGATCCTCGACCAGGTTGCTCTTCCGATCGGCAACCACCGCCACGTCAACGCCGCGCCGATGCGCGTCGATCAGCGCCTGCACAATCGCCGGCGACGTAAAGCTGTACGCCGACAGGTGCACTGAATGCCGGGCCGTACAGATGGCTTTGAGAACCAGCCGCTCGGCAGAACCTTCCGGCGAAAAACCCGTGTCGATTGCGGGACCGTCAGGGGCTACACATGCCGCTTGGGCACTGCTCGAGTAGGTCAGAAGGGGAAAGGCAAGAACCGCCAGGGCCGACGTGACGGCTGCACATCTGAGAGAACGATAGAGTCTGCTCATCCTCGCCCTCACCGGCCCTGACCCAATAACTCGACGTGCTTTGCGACGGCGACGTCAACACTAGAAAAATTTCCTTGCGTCTCGCCACCGTGCCAAAGAATGTGTCTGGGCTTACCCTGAATAATGCAACTGGCAATTCGCCATCCAGTCGGATGAACCAGTTCATACGGACCAACCCGTGTCCAACCATGCGCTGCCGCGTAAGTCATCCACGCCACCCTGTTAGTAATGAATTCGTGTCTGGAACTGGCCGGCCTCGTACACGTCGACCGCGTTCGGCGATTGCGGTTGTTGCCAGACGATGTGGTCATACACCGTGACGGTGACTGGATCGCCGTCGTATCCACCACCGTCCCGTGCGTTTCGCCAGCCGACAGTTGACGCATCAACCGAAGGATCGCCGTACACCTGATATGCACCGACCTGGCTGCCCACACAGGCCTGCGGCCCGTAATACGCGTAACCGCTGTTGAGATCCGCCACGGAAGGCTTCGGCGTTCCGACAAGTGCGAAACCACCCATGCCCCTATACGGACGGGCCCCGGCCTTACGTTGCCCTTCGGCCACCCACGCACCGGTCGCCGCGGCCGTTGTGCCAGCAGGGCATGGATCGTACGGCGTGTTGTTCTGACGGACGGTCATGTCCGAGTCTTTACATTGCGGCCAGCCGCGCCCGTGGCGAAGATCGTCCATCAGATGATCCATTGCCGGCCCGCAGGTGGCCGGTGCCCACGGGCCGCCATTCGATGACGGGTTGCCCAGGCAGATCACAATGCGGCATCCGTAGTCGTCATCGGCACGGGCCATGCCGGCGTGACCACCAGCAGCGAGCACCGACATGACCAGCATCAGCCTGATTCCGTTTCTCATCGCCATACCCCACCCTCTTCCAAAGTAAGCATCCTGCGCTCGCCCCTCATGGTTCGCCAGGCGCCCCACGTATTGCGCACGGCCAGACCCAACAGACAGAACGGCGACGCAGCCACCGCACCCAGCCACATCAAGGCAAGCACGGGCGGCAGCAGGATCCAGCCTCCGCTCTCCCGCACCAGCCGGGCTACCAGATAAAAGGACATAGGCACCATGAGCGCCGCGAATTGCACTCCGGCCCCAGACTGGTGATGCCACCATTGCGACGCCGCCACGCACGCCGTGACGGCATAGACGTCCAGCACCAGGGCGGCAGCAAGCATGCGAAATTGGTTACTGGTCATCGACGGCTCCAGACGCCTTTACTGCCTTGCGCGAATCGCTGCCCTGGCCATTGACCTGACCGTCTTCGTCGTCGTCACCATAGGTCGTGAACCAGTCGTCTTTGGCCGCAGACTTTGCGGCGCGCTCCGGCCGTGCCGCCGCGCGACGTGCTGGTCCACCTGCAGGGCGAACGTCTGGAACAACCTCGATCGGCTGCGCCCCCTGCACACCGGATGCCGGGACGGCAGCCGCCACCTTTTGCGCGTATGCGGCACCCCGCGTGAGATCGCCGCTGTAGTAGCAGGAGAGCGCCGCTCGTACCGCGTCATCAGCCTGCGCAAATTGCGGTTTCGCGCGGGCGTAGCACGCTTTAAGAATCGCTGCACCGGTCCGGAGGTTCGTGCAGGGCTCGAAAATGGTCTCTGTGGTCTGTCCGTAACGCGCCAGATTGTGTACGTTGACCTGCACCAGTCCCATGCTGTAATTCCAGCCGCCGGCGTCGAGCGCCTTGACGGTGGCCAGCGCTTCCGGAAGGTTCTTTGGCTGTCGCGCAAGATGGCCGCCGACGACGCCAATCGCGAACGGATTGCCGCTACTCTCGACTGTCGCCACGCGCCCCAACAGCGCGTGATGAACGTCAGGGGCACACTCCTGGGCCAGCGAGACAAAGGAGGCTGCAACCAGTGGGGAAGCGACCTGCTTATCCGCTTGTGACGCTTGAGTGGACAGTAGCATCACGCCCAGCGCCAGAGGCACGACGAGCGATTTAATGGGAGACATAGAGCACCTTGCTGATTCCCCGCACCCCATCGTCATAGCGATGCATCTGCACCACGACATCAATGAGACTGCGGGCATAGTCGATAATCTCGGCACGCTGCAAGGTCGAGCCGAAGCGCATAACCATCTGCGCGAGTCGTTCGAACATGTGCTCGGGGCTGGTTGCGTGCAGCGTCGTCATCCAGCCGCCGTGACCGGAATTCAGCATTTCGAGCGCGACGTATGCTTCAGCGCCACGCAGTTCGCCCGGAATGACGCGATCAGGCGACAGGCGCAACGATGCTTCCATCAGTTCAACTGGCGTCACATTCGCCGTGCCCTGATTACCCCGCGAATACAGCAGGTTCACCGTATTGGCCTGCGGCGGCCGCAGCTCGCGCGCGTCTTCAATCGTCACGATCCGCTCATCCGGCGAGATCTCTTTCAGGAGCATGTTGATGAACTCCGTCTTGCCTGCAAAAGTCGGTGCACTCACAACGATGTTCTTTTTCGCCTTGACGGCGAGCCGCAGGAAGGCTGGCCAGTTGCCGTCGCGGTATAGCATCGCCAGCTTCCTGCCAGTGTCTTCCGCATCGGGCAATGGTTCATTGACTCGCCTGAAAGCACCGCTCTCCTCGTAGTACTGCATCGTCAAATCAAGCGTTGACGGTTTGCGGATCGCAATCGCGATCGTGCCGGGCGGCACCGCTGGGGGTTGGACAACCTGAATACGGAAATCGCGATTTCCCGGCCCCGTCAGTTCCGAGGGGATCGAGGCCGCGAGAAGCGGGCGCTTCGCATCCGTCTCCTGGTCGGAGTGATGCGCCACCAGCTCCGCAAAGTCCCGCAACGTGCTTTCGGTCAATACTGGCGTATCCACTCGCTCCATGAAGCGCATACCCTTCCGGCCGGCCCAAACAACGCCGGGACCATTCACAGCGATCTCCGAGACATCGACGTCATCAAAGAGCGGACGGATGGACTCGGTGCGATTGAAGAACGCCGGCACGATCGACATGTCAGCGCCCCCGAATGCGTTCGGCGCGAGCCACCGCGCCGGCCTGCTGCACCGACGGACGATCGAGGCACACCTGCGCATCGAAACACTGGCGGGCAACGGCCTTAAGCTTTGCCTGCGCGAGCATCAGATACCTTCCGCCATCCCGGGCGAAGTCCCTGAATATCTGTGCCTGCAACGCGTCGGCAACTGCGTCGTCCAGCTGACGGCGCAGTTCGCCTCCGGCGACTTCGCATTGAACGTGTGAGATATCCGTTGTCATCATTCCTCCCCGTCGCCCGACTTGCAGTAGTCGGAGAAGTCCAGCTCGTGTTCGACCTGAATGCGCACGCGCGTGCCCTGGTCGTTCTTGAGTGTCGGCGGGATGTTGACGTAGCCGCCCAGCAGCTGCTGCGAAGACTGCGCCATCGACTGCTGCACACCCGCGCGGTACATCGCCACCGAGTTGTTCTGGTCTGACGACGACACGCCGTAGGTCGATGAACCCGCGCCGAGCAGCGACAGCGCCGCGCTCATACCGAGGATCTGGCCAACGTGGTTATCAACATCGGCGTCGATGCCCGCCGATCCGAGCTGATCGGCAACCGGTGAGTCGACATGGATCTTGACGCCATCCGGACGCAAGGCGACGGCGCTTGCAATGAAGGTTCGTTCCTGCCCCTTGCGCACAGACGAATTCGGTTTACCTGTAATGCGCGTGCCCCACGGCAGTAGCGGAATCCGGCCCTGCTCCCCATAAGCATCCCGATCCAGCATGATCGTGACTGAACCAGGCAGGTCCGAGATAATGCGCGGCACCAGGTGGCCCTCGAGGATTGCCCCCGGCTCCATCTTGCATTGCAGGTTGTCGATCTTTTGCGCCTTGGACGTAGAGTCGTCTGCGTTCGAAACACTGCGCGCGAAGGCTGAATTCGGATCATTCGGGCCGTCACCGCCAGAACGGCGTCCCAGGCCTGCCTCACCCTGCTGTGCATCAGCGGAAGCGGCACCTGCATCGTCCGAACCATCGCCCCCCGTGTTTGAACCAAACAGACCCGACTTCATTCGCGCCTCGTGCATTGCCTCGGCTTTTCTGCGCGCCTGCTCAGCTGCTGCGGCCGCCTGACGTTGACGCTCCGCAGCCCGTCGCGCTTCGTCCGGATCCACGCCCGAGCTTGCCGCTGGTGCCGACGCAGCGGCCGCCATTGACGCCGGAAGTTTCTGCCGGCCAGCATCCAGCGGCGCGGCCCTCGTTGTGTCTTCGTCGATCTTCGGCTTGTCTGAACTGCTCGATGGCGCCGGCGCGTCATGCTTCATCGCGTAGAACCCACCGGCACACAACAAGAACAGAATCGCGCCGGCGACCGTAAAAAAAGTCTGCCGCCGGCCGCGGGCAGGATCGGCCGCGAGCGACGTCTGCCGCAGTGCATCAGCTGCGCGCCGGCGCTCGTTCAGGCTGTCGGCATCGCCCGGCTCGCCCCCTGGCTGCCCGCTGTCACGAGGCAGATCATTCGGGTTATCAGGCGTATTCAATTTCCGCCTCCCCAGGGTGAGCGCTGCGCCTGCGTCGCCGTACCCTGTTGCGACCGGATCACACACAAGGTGCGATCGCCGTCGCGCAGCGTAAAGCGGTCAGCCATCTGCTCGATCACCAGATATGGCCCTTCCCTGCGCATGGGCGCAAGCGCCTCGGTGCCGTCCCGGTCAACGACGTAAATGCTCGGCTTGGGCTTGCCGATCGTGGTCAGAAAGTAAGTGAACTGCCCGTCGTCAAAAACGCGCTGCAGACCGAACGAATTTTCGTCACCCGACACCTGATAATTTTTGTTGACCACGCGAGGCTGCGAATACGATGCATTAGAGACGCCGCCCGAATCGTCGCCCCATCCATCCTTTCCGTCAGCCGGATACAGGAAGCGCACCGCATACGTCGCGCGTTCCGGATTCTTCGAACTGGACAGGCGGAAGTAATAGACGTGATTGCTGGTCGTGACCGTCAGATTGGTTCTCGCATCAGGCTCGACCGGCTTGAGCACAAGATGATTGCGAAACTTCAGAACCTGCCAGCCGATCGAATCGCCGATCGCCTTGTTGAGGATCTTTTCCCCAGGCGCGAATTCGATCGTCGTCGCGTACCCATAGACGCCCGTGATTTCGTACACCTGGTTCGGATCGAACTGAAGCTGGCATACCCTGTTATCCGTGATCACGCAGCGTGGATTTTTGGCGGCTTGTGCATTCACGCCTACAAAGGCACACGCAATACCCACTGACCATGCCAGCATGCCGTGGCGAATCGTTTTCATGTCGTTCCCTCTCCTGGTTAGTACGCCGAGGGCGTCACGAAATGCACGATATGCGCGGCCTGCAACGCATCGTCAATCGACGCTATCTGCAGGTGGTAAGTGCCGCGCGTCGTCGTCACATTCAGCCCCATCTTTTCGCCCGGCCTGTCGGCCGTCACCTGCAGCGTGTCGCCCGTTCGTTGAACATGAAAGACCGGTGCCGTGCTCTGCGCGATGGCCTTGATGTGTTCGTCGCGCGGAAAGTCAATCGCCAGCAAGGTTCTGTCAGCAACGGTCAGGTCGTAGATCTGGTCCGGCATGTACGGCAGGCGCTGCACATTGCCTTCCGTGCCCCGCAGGACAGGATCAGCAGCTGTTACTGCGTGTGCCACGGCCGACAACGCCACTGCAATCGCTACTGCCGTCAAGGCACTCCTGACTGTTCGCATCTCAACCTCCAGATGGAGCCGGCGCACCCGGCTCTGTGTTCGGCTCGAAGCCGGTTACCATGAAACCCGTACCGTTGATGTAGCGGTTCTGCGGCGTTAGCGCCTGCTTCACGAAGTCGTAGCGGAACAGCACATGCCAGTACACCGTCTTGTTGTCGCCGTTCCCGTCGTTGTAGGTCGTGAAAGTTGCTTCGGCCTTGTGGTCGTCACGGTCGAGAATGCGGATGCGCTGATCCTTCACGCGACGAACCGTCGTCTCCGCGATCGCGTAGTAGGGGTTGTCCTTGTTCTTCGCGTCCATCTCGTGATTGAAGCGGTCCGCCACGTCCGATGCTGAATGCAGCCTGACGTAATCAATATGGTCCTGGCGAAACACGCGATCGAGCGTGTAGCGTTCCGTCACGTACCGGGCAAGTTCGCTCTCGATCACGGCATCCTTCGAGCTGAGCACCGCAGGTGTGCCGATCTCGCTTTTTGCGACGTGGTTGTTTCTGTCAAGCGTCAGCACCACAGGTGGCACATACTCCTGATTGGCCTTGTCGTAAGCCATCGAAGCCAGTGCGAGGCCTGCGATCGGCCACGCTATCAACGCGAGCAGATATGCGCGATTCCGGGATAAGCGAATCGCCTCATAGGATTCGGCTGGCGGTGCGCCAGCCGCTGCCGCCTGACGCACCTTGGAAGGTTTTTGGAAAATCGCGCTCACCATTGACCTCCATCAGATGTGCCGCTCGACGGCGCCGTGCCGCCTGGGCCACCCGGTTGACCGGCACCCGATGGGCTCGACATGCTTGAAGGGCTCGTAGCGCCGCCCGAGGAAAGTGCCCGCTCGATCCGGGCAAGCTGATTGCCGTGCGCAGTTTGGGTGTTGCTGATACTGTTCAGCGCAGTCGCCGCGCCCGGATTTGCGCCGGCGCCGCCTCGCCCACCGCCGGAAAACTTCGACATGATCTGGGACATCATGAAGCCGCCGATCATGTCCGCCATGCCGCTGCCGGCGGCGCCGCTCGATGTCAGCGCAGATGCCAGGGGGCGAATGGTAAAGGCCATGAAAAGTGTGATGGCGCCGGCGATGACGATGGCGGCGAAAGCATCGTTGGCCGTCATCGCATTGGGATCCATCTTCGAGACAAACTGGTCGGTGATATCAAAGCTGAATTTCACGATGACACCGAGCAGGATGCCGACCAGTGCGAACTTCGCCATCGCCGCGAACCAGCTCATGCCGAATCCGCGCGTGCTGCTCCACATCAACGTTGGCACGAACAGCGGAAAGAGCAGCATCGTGACCGCAAAGCCCATGTCTGAACCGACCTTCAGAACAAGCGCGACCAGGACCATCGCTGTATTGACCATCTGCAACACGAGCCCAAGAAGCACGATGCCAATCTTGAGCATCGACTGCTTCATCATCTGGCCAGATGCATCGGAAAACTTGTTGTAGTCGTTCTCCAGATACTGTGTCATCGACTGCCCGCCCATCAGCGAACTTACGGTGTCGTCGCGCAGCTCCTGGAATGAATGAAAAATCTGTCCGGCGAGCCCGCCCCAGTTCAATGCCGCGAACACGAACATGATCGTCAGAAGCATTCTGACGAGAGGCCACACGTCCGCTGGATCCCGCCCGGAATGAACCCGGATTACCTTCACTGCCACCCAGATCATCGCGAGGTAGAGCGCCGGTTGCGTAACTGCGTGCCCCAGCACCGGGTAATTGGTGGACAGAAACGCTTCCGTTCGCGATGGGATGCTGTCGAACAATGTCTGGATGAATTGATCTACCGGATCAGCCATGTCACTTCCCCGGGCCAAAAAATATCTGCTTGGAGGCCTCCGCGGCGGCGTTGCAGTCGCGTGCTTCCGGGGTGTCAGCAAAGGGGCTAATGCCGCGGTTTGTGCAATCGTCTTCGCGCGCTTTCATCTCAGCGCGATGCGCAAGGTAATACGCTTCCGTCTTCGGCACGAACGCCGGCACAGTCTGCGCAGGGGGTTCGACAGTGCCGCCTCCCGTGCTGCTCGTATGCACGACGTACACGATCAAACCGCCGCTTCCAACAACTGCGACTGCGAGAAGGAACCAACTGAGTTTGCCTGTCCACGTCATATGCCTGTCTCCAGTTTCTTCACCCGTGAGCCAGCAGGCCCACGGCGCGCTGTCACGCCTGCTTCCCGATCGAATGAAAATCGCACGTGCACGGCGATTTCGATATCGCACCGGAATGTGCACAACCAGCAAGACACGTCGCGCCGGTGAGCAGGAGATAAAAAACGATGCTTCGCATGTGATCCTCACTTCGATACGTTGCTGAAAAACTTCTCGCGCTCTGCGGTGGCCTGGTTACTCTCGTTGAGCTGGTTCGCCGTCAGATTCGCGTTGATGGCCTGCAATTTCGTCTGCGCGGACTGGGCCATCCCCAGCTCAGCCGACATGCGGTTCTGCAGATCGGCTGCATCCTTGACGTTCTGCGTTGTGTCGACCTGTTGCGACAGGTTCTGGAAGTTATGCAGGTGCGTTTGTGCCTCGTCGTACAGCGACTCTCCGCCGGCCAGTGCCGAGCGAACCGAGTCGGTACTCATCTTGTAGTTCGCGCCCTCGCCCTTGTCCGCGAAGTCATCGGGTGACATCGTGTTCATTACCTTTTCATACGTCGCCTGTCGGCTGCCGTAGATGCCGCTCTTCTGCTGAGATACAACGTCCTGCCAGCTGCCCGGCACAATGGACGACGCGTCAATTGCATCGGTCAGCCCCTGCCCACCCCGCCCGTACGACCCGGTTACCGCGCCGTATTGCTGCTTGAGCGTGTCGTATTCCTGCTTGAGCTGAGCGAGTTGCGCGGCCAGCGCTGTCCAGGTCCCGGCATCGCCAACCGGAACGCCCGTTGCGAACGCTGACGTCGATATGGCCATCACTGCGATGGCCGCTACGAATGGTCCTTTCATTTCTGCACCTCCACTTCCGGTTGTAAGGTCGATACCGCCAATCGCGCTCCGCTCCCTGGCTTGCCCATCCAGTACAGCCTGATGCCTCGCGACCACGACCACGCATACACAAAACAAAGCGCGAGCACGCCGTACTGCTGCGATTCCCACGCCATCCAGAACCAGAAAGGTTGCCCTGCAAGCCCACAGATACAGGCCCACTTACGCCAGTGTTCGCGTCGGTCCTGCGACAGGAAAACGCTCGCGGCACCAAGTACACCGATTGCAATCTGGCCGATCACAGGTTCACCCCACGTCTCAAGTCAAACGTTGTGCGTCCGTTCAGCTAGCGCCCGCGCCATGAACACCGGAACCCATCGGCTCGGGTCCGTTGTGTCCAACTCGGCACGAACACGATTCATCAGCTCAACCGACTTGTCATTCGACGACAGCACGGCTACGAGCTCAGGCATGTCCGACATATCAAACGATGCGCGCACACTGACTCCGTTGCCCTTCTTGATCAGCACCTTGAACTCCTCCGGCACCGCACGTTCGATGAACTCGAACTCGCTCCGAGAAAAGTCCAGGTTAACGCCGTAGTCCCGCCAATCGGCCTTGTCGTTCGCTAAATAGAAGCTCGTCACCGCCTGGTTCTTGACGGCCGCCACCGGTCGATAGAGCGCGCTAGGCTCCGGCGTGATGAAGAGCGTCGCGCAGTTGCGCCGGCGGAACGTCTCTCGATATGTTTCGATCTTCTGTTGCCAGAACGGGTTGCGGATCAGCATTTGTGCTTCATCCCACACGATGATTGCGGGCGATCCGTCGAGCGACTGTTCGATACGATGCGTCAGATAGTTGAGCAGGACAGGAAGCTCCGGCTTCGCTTCCTTATCCTTCATCAGTTCCCGCATCTCATACCGGTAGTGACGGTGCGTTGTCACGTCGAGCGTGTCATGCTCGTTATCGAACACTGCGGCATTCGCGCCACCGCTGTGCCAAACCGCAATCGCCTGGTACAGGGCTGAATTCTTCGCGCCGAACCGCCAGGCGAGATTGCGCAGGCGCCTGTCTTCGAACCCGGTCAGTTGGTCGTTGAAGTTGTCATTGACCGCCGTCGCAATGCGTTCGATATCATCGACGGTAAGCACATAGCCGTAGCACGTCGCCATCATCTGCAGCAGCTCGCGCAGCATCGCGCGGTTCTGTTCGGTGTCGGGCATCTTGCAGGGATTGCCAAGGGATCGTGACAGGCTGAGTACGATGTCGGCGCCGCCCATCGCCTGCATGAACACGGTGCTCCCGTTCTCCCGGTCGAACCAGTGCACCCGGGGCTCGAACTTATCGGCCTGGCTGGTGATCGTCGCGACAAGCAACGTTTTGCCGGTCCCCGTTTTCGCACCGATGTTGCCGTGCGCGGGCACCATTCCCGGACGCTCTTCATGCAGATTGAGGAAGTAGCCAGTCTGCCCTTCCGTCGGCAGCACCATGAGACATTCACCCCACAGATTTCCGTCGAAACGCCCCTGCGGAAAGCTGTGCAGCGATGCAAAGCAGGCAAACTCGATCGTCTCGATCTTGCCGACGCGGCCGTTGTGACGCTTCCTGGCGCCCGGTATCTGCGACCATACGGCGCGCTCCATGCCAGTCGTCTCGACAACCGGCTTCACGCCCCAACCCTTGAAGCACTCGCCGGTCTTTCCCACGGCATCGTCCAACGCCTCCAGCGCCTTCAACGCAGCTTCCTGCGAGCGCCCTTCTACCGGCACGTGAACGAGGACACTCATGTGATGCGTACCGAGCACGGCCTTGTTGGCCGCCTGGCGCATGCGCAGCGCGGTGATTTCCGCCGACATGCCGGCAGTGGTCCGGTCGTGCGACAGCCGAGCCTCGCTGGTCGACGTCGCCATGCTCGCGTCAAGTTTGTCGATCGGGAAAAACTTCTGCGTGACGATCAGTTCGGCGGGCAGGCGCTGGAACCGGTCAGCCATCCCGGCAACTGCCCCGTCGGGCCAACGCGACATGGCCAGCACCTGTCCAATGCGTCGATGGTTGAGCCCGTTGACCTCAAAAACATCTTTCCCAAGGATCGGGTTACGGCCGAAATGCAGATACGAGCTCGCGATCGCCTGGGCCAGGTTATATGAGTCAGCCAGCACCGGGCCGTCTTCCTGCGTGAGCAGATAGCGCAGAAAACGCGCCATCTCACAACAGGACCCGATTTCCGTTTCGACCCGGCCCAGTCGGCGAGGCGCGTAGTGCGCAACCGATTTCATCAGCGAGTTGACCTTCTCTTCAAGGTCACGCGCCTGCCGCGACTCCGACTCAAGCTTGTCGTTTGCGCCGGATGGATTGAACGCGTTGAATACGCGATCGAGCTGCCCCACTACCCCGCTGTAGTGCCGGTAGCGCACAATGGCAATATAGATTTCGTGCTGATACAACGATCGCGTCTGAAAACGCGCCTTCAGCTTTTCATTGACGAAATTCGGAAACCAGTTCGAATACTTGCCGGCGGGCCACCGGTTCCCCTTGCGCCGGATCTCGTACACGTAAATGCCCACGTTGCTGTCAGCGATCGACTCCAGCGCGGTGTTCCGCTGACGCTTGTACGCATCGACGCCAAGGTCATCCAGCATTTCCGCATAGAGCCCCTGGAGACGCACTATCTGCACCAGCCCGCTATCGAGCGTGCGCAACGTATGGCCGTTGTAGTACGCGTTCAAGCCAAACGGAAGTTCCCGCGAGGCGTGCAGGTCAGCCGCATCATCTTTGTCTGCCTCGCTTCGCTGAACAAAGGGAGAAGCGCCGAAATGACGATCAAGAAAGTCACCGAGGGGCATAGGTCTTCGCTCCGCCCCAGTATTTGAGGCTACGTGGCTTCGCCGTCGCGCCAAAGCTCTGATACGCGACCGAGAACGCGAACATGTCTTTCGCGGTAATCAGATAGGAGCCGATGACCAGAAAGGGCACGGCGAGCATCACCGGCCACCATTTGAGGAACATGAAAACAACCGCGGGCAATACGAACGAGCCGAGGAACAGCTCAGCCAGGCAGCCCCATATCATCCAAGGTTGCACCATGCCTTTCGGGATTTCGTGTACTTCACGCATGGCCTCACCTCAGATCTGCGAGGAAGCGACCGACGCCGCATAGCGGACGATGGATGGGACCGCGAAGAATACAAATGAGCAGATAACTGCGATCACGGCACCCTTCATCGGAATCCAACCCTTCGGCACCCCGAGCACACAGATGCCGAGAATCGCCATGAAGACATAGGGACCCGCATCGACGAACAGCCAGCTAACGAAATCGCGAACCAGGCCCGTACCAGTGCTGTAGTCCATCGCATAAGCGAATTCAGGGAAAACAGCGACGCACAGCAAAGCAACCAGCAATGACATGCGCCGCGATGTGCTTGCTTCGACACTGTAGAAAACCGCCCGCGCGTCGCGCGTCTTCGCGCAAATGAAGGACAACAGGCGCTTCGCAACACTCTTACCCACAACGGCGTCTGCCATATCAAGCCTCTTCAGTGATTCGTGGTTAGGCGGGTGCCGCGCCGTCAACTCCTGCCCTCGCGCGTCATCCAATGAAATGAAGATTACCTACCGCGTCACTTTACTTGCCATAACGAGCGTGTCAAGTCATGTTTTGCAAAAAATTTCCACAACCTTGCGCGTCAGGTCAGTTTTGGATAAAGTCGGCAACCAAAGGAGGGGTATCTAGATATGCCTGATAACGACATTCAGACCGACTCAACGGCCATCGCCAGCCGCGTTCGCAATTTAATGGAGCGACACGGCGTTACCAAACGCGCTCAGGCGAGCGAGCTAAGCCGGATACTTAATCTCAGTTTCTCGGCTGCAAGCCGCAAGATGAAAGGCCAATTGCCATGGGATCTGAAGCAACTCGGGTCAGTTGCTACGCACTTCGGCGAAACTCCGAGTGTTCTGGTGGAAAACAACGAAGATTTTGAAGACTCGACCATGGGCGAGGGGATGCTGATGGTTAGCCCGCGTCCACTGCCCTGCTCAGTGCTAATTGGTGAGGAACTGAGTGGCGACAGATCAGCCGACCTGGTAGCAATCCAGTCGGGCGACACTTGGAACGTATATCCAGTCGAAATTGCTCCGGCCGGGCGGATATTCAATGTGCTGTCGGTCGAAATACGCCCCGACCTGCCGCACCTCGATAAGCCGGCTATCGCGGTTCTCGACGATGATACTGATACGCAGGCGGCCGACAACGTCTGTGACTATCTTAACGACCACGGTCTGAACGCCACACCGTTCTATGATCTGGCCAGCTTTCGCGAAAGCCTGAAGAGCAACGCGTTCGACGCTTTCATAATCGACTGGCTCATCAACGATGACACCGCCGAGGCCGCGATTGTCGATATCCGGAAGGCCGAGAATCCATCGACACCGATTTACCTGCTGACCGGGCAGTTGCAAACCGGCAAAGCCCGTGTTGACGACATTGCCCGGGTGGTTAAGCAGTTTGGCTGCAAGTGGATCGAGAAACCGGTCCACATGCCCATACTGATTTCGCAAATCACTAACGAACTGAGCCGCACCTCGAGCTAACCACGAAGCTAAGCTACAGCGCCCAGTTGCTCGCGATCAGTTTCTGATACGCACGTTCCACTATCTCCAGATCACCCGCTCGACCGCTTGCCTGTATTCCCTGAAGCTCTGGAAGAGGAAGGGTTATAGCCGTGCAGGCCGCATAGTCACGCACGCGCAGCTCGGGCGGGATCGTTGTGAAAAATGCCACTGTAGGCACGTCGAAACCCGCTGCAATGTGAACGGCGGCCGTGTCAGACGTCACAACAAAGCGAGCATTTTTCACCCATGCAATAAAGGCGGCCGTGTCCGTCGCTAGGCTCCTAATGTCTGTGTAGTGCTGGTGGGCGACCTTGCCGAAGCCAAGTACGGGAACGTGAAACCTTTCCCAAAGACTATTTACAGCCTCGGTTCGAAACGAATGCGGAATGCTGCGCACAGGCGTGCTGGCTGTCGGACAGAGCAACGTATATTCCTTCGATGACCACTCCGCGCTCAACGCCGGCAGAGCTACGCGCTGAAGCCAGTCATTCGACTTGTGCTCCGGGCCAACGTCAGCCGGTGCGATCCCGAGCGCCCACAGAAAAAAATCTATCATGGGCATCGTCGAGAAGTTCGGCCAGAACAGATGGTTACCCAGATCGATCCGGAGTTCATCGTCGGGCAGAGAATCGACATCGACGGGAAGATCCACGACACTTCCAAAGATCGGCGCCGCCAGTTCGTATAGCTGCCTGACGTACGCAGGGGCGCGACTCGGACGATAGATAACAAAGGAAATACCCGGGTGCCGCCTCTTGATCGACGCTAGCGCCGTGAGCCCAATAATCGAGTCCCCCAGCGTGACGCCCATTCCGTTGATGACATGAACGCGCGTTAAACGCGAGTAGTCGACTTCAAACGGAGCAACATTCGCATTCTTGATTTCCTGCACAGCAGAAAGCCCGCTATAGCCTTCTGCGACGACATCGGATACCTCAAGGTCATAGGACGCAACAATCTCACCATCGCGCGATAGCAGTGAACCTGCATTCGTAAGCGCCGATACCTCATCAAGGATAGTCATTGATCAATCACGTTCAGTTGAATTCAGTGCCGCTTGTAAGCTGCAAGCGCATCCAGTAGCGCCTGCTTTAATACCGAGTTTCGCACAGGCTTGTGTAGGTGTTGTGTGAAGAGTTCGGCGCCACTGTCTTTGAGCAGATCCCTGGAAAACGCACTGATGCCGATGATAGGAACATCCCTATTCGGTCCCGCCGTCGCTCGTACTTTTCGAGCGACGGCGATCCCGTCTTCCCCTGGCATCTGCACATCCAACAATACTGCGTCATACGTAGCCTCACCCAATGCAGCCAAAGCCTCGGCTGCGTCGGCGGCAACATCCACATACGCGCCAAACGATGACAATACATCCGCGAATGACTCTCTTGCAGATTCCTGGTCATCCACGATGAGCACCCTCTTCCGTTCTATGATCGCCGTAACTTGCAGCTCTGTTCCATCGGCCTCTGTAGCAGCCGCGGCTGCCTTGACGGGCAGCGACACGGACACTTTCGTTCCTCGCCCCGGTTCGGTGTCGATGTTGATCGAGCCGCCGAGCAGATCGACCAACCCCTTGACGATCGCGAGGCCAATGCCCGCACCGTCGTGCTTCCTCGTATTGGACTGGTCGAGTTGTGTGAAAGGCTGAAAGAGCTGACTAACGGACGCCGCAGGTATGCCGGGCCCGGTGTCTTCAACGGTGATGTCAAGGACGGCCCCATCCCTGGACGGCGTCACATCGAGACGCACAAGAATTCGACCAGCATCTGCATACCGGACCGCATTCGATAGCAGGTTTCCAACTATCTGCCTGATGCGATCGGGATCCGACAGATACCAGCCATCGGCGTTATTGACCAGTGCGACGACCTCCAACCCCTTGCTTCTGGCAAGCGCCGTCACGTCGTCAATCATCGAGCCAATAACGTCGGCGGGTTGAAATTCCCGCTCCCTCAACGTGAGGCGTCCGGCGTCCAGTCGCGCGAAGTCGGTAAGATCTTTCATCTGTGTTTCTAGCCTACTTGCGGCCACCGCCAGCCTCTTGATCAACGTCGCGTCTCGTTCGGCAAATCGCCGATCCAGAAGTGTATCTGCCACACTAACGATACTTTGCAGCGGCGTCCGCAGTTCGTGCCCGATCATCCCGAGGAATGCATTTTTGGCGCGTACCGCGTCCTGCTCTGCCTTTATCGCCGCGCTCTGCTGACGCGTTAGCCGCTTACGATCGACGCCAAGCATCAGGGCGAGCACAGCCGTTCCCGCCAGGAGTATCAACAACAGCAGGCTGCTCAGGAAAAAAAGGTGCCGCTTTCCGATCAAGTCTTTGTAGACTGTGTCGCGTCGGTCTATCTCGGCCTCGCTCACGTGATCTGTGATGACTGCCAGAGGCTCATCTATTTGCCCTAGGCTAAGCGACAGGTCCACGGCCCTGCCTGGATCTCGCGGCAGCAGTTCAACAGCAGGCCTCACCCTCTCGATCACGGCACCTATTTGTGCTATCGCCTCTCGAAAGGAAGCATTGCCGTTAAAGATCTGGGTGGCATCGGACGGTGTGGCCAACACGGCGTATTTCGATTGCAACACGTCAAAGCGCAACTGCACCGACCGAAAATCCGATCTGCCGGCGCCGTACAGGAGAAAGGCATTCTTAGCCTTGTTGGCTGCGATTTCCAGTTGCGCCACGGGCCAGTAGTAATTCTCTTGAGGACCAGCCAGCGCCTTGAGACTCGCTGGCGACAGGAGCAACGAATACGCGAAATAGACCCATACCCCGGATACGCAAAGTAGGAGCGCAATCGCGGCGCCGAGGACTCTTCTGACGCCAAGACGGCGAAGGAAAATCATTCAACGACAATCTTATAAATTTGCCACACAAATCGAGCCTCGATCGACGCGCGGTTCAGTTCGTCCGGTTGCTCATCACGGGGATAAATTAGCATGATTGGCCCGAAGCCCTTCGGTTCCAGTGGTTTGCCATCACGCTCGTAGGCCATAACCGCCCCGTACTGTTTCGCGTCAGAGATGGGAACATCGTGCTTGTAATCATCAAGCGCATAGATGTGTAGCACCTTACCTCGTGCGCCGACTTTCTCCAGAATGCTTTCCAGAGTTGGCCCGCGCCACACGCTCACGGGTGTCCAATTCGTGGAGGTCTTGATGCTCTTCGCACCGAGCGAAAGCAGGTCAGCGCGCGTAAAATGATAGCTGTGAGTACCTGCTTCAGTTACATGCGTGATATTGCCAGTCACGTCAAGCGTCATCTGTGCGGTCTGTGCCTGTGCCTGACCGAGACAAGCAAGAACTAACAAGACCAACCCGATATGTCTCAAGATAGACTCCATGTATGTGTTGACCGTCAGAACGCGGGTATGTGCCGAGGCCTTCAATAGCAGCCAACAGCAACGCTTTCAACTTGGAGAAACCTACGTATAGCGGCTCGACAACGTAGACTGACTTGTGCGACCACCTTGCCGGCGCGCACTGACGTCAACACTTGCAGCGCTCGCCCTCCCAAAGTCGCGCTAAGATCGGGCATACACTGCCCTGCCCCACGATCACAGCCACGACTAATTCGCTCGAACCCCAAAACATGACAAACGACAGCTCACCGATCCGTCAACGCCTAAGCCGCCTCCACCAAGACCTCCTTACGTGCCAGGAAGCGATCAATTTAGCCCGTGCGAGCGGTACCACCTTTGGGACCGCTCAGTTTCTGGCCGAGGTTAACAGTCTTGCCGACCAAGCACATGCATTGTGGCCGGAAGGCGAGGAACATCGCAGCCCCGACTTTGAGGATATTCTGCACATCAAGGCGGAAATCCACAATCTCGCAGCCGAATGTCGGCGTGTCCTATCCGCATAATGCTCGGCAGCATTCAGGGCGAGTCAGACCTGGCTACCTCGCGCTTCGTTCATCACATCCATCACACGGTAAAGCACACTTGGTCATCCTTGAGCGAAATCTGGCCGAGCGTCGGGTCACTGGTATGGACAGCGACGATGTTTGGTCCGGCCGGGAAAGTGCGATAGCCAAGCTCCGTGATTAAAGCCTCGATCGCAGCGCCGTCAGACTTGATGATTTCAATGATCATGACTGGATGATGGCTCGCGAGAACGGACCGACTGCCGCGCAATACTTCCAGTTCCATCCCCTCGACGTCCAATTTCACCAGGTCCAGACGTCCAAGTCCTAGAGAGTCCAGGCTAACCATCGGAACCGTGGTGCCATCAACGCTATCATAGGAAATCTGTTGCCCGATAAATTCATTGTCAGTCCGCCGGCGCAATTCCAGACTGCCAAAGCTGGCGGGCCTGAAATAGTCCGGCTGCGGCACAACCAGTTCGCCACACTGCTCCCCGAGGGCGGCAAGCCTTACTCGCGCGTTCAGGCAGTTATTCAATGCGATATTGCCGGCTAGCGCGTAGTAAACGATTTCCTGCGCCTCGAACGCGAGGATGCGGCCCCAACCGTACATGTGCCGCGCCCACTCAATCGAATGCACACCAATGTTTGCACCGCCATCAATCGCGACAACGCCGTCACCAAAATGCTTCCTGCGGCAATCAAGTAGTGCTAACGCGAGGCGCACTTCAGGCTCATCAAAACTTGATCCGTTTAGTAGTTGATGCCCAACACCATAGCCGCCATATGCGCCGTTGGTGTGATAGTCGTTGCGATTGACAATCATGCTTCCGTGGTTGGAAGATGCCAGAACAAAAGCGATGGGGCGTATCGGAAAAGACACCGTTTAAAGTCCTCAAAATAATTCCACGTCTTCGCGGCGCGGTGTAAACGCCCAGCATGCACGCATGGTACGAACCCATGAACCCGCAGGCAGCTTCAAGAGTCGTCGGTGTCATCCTGCAGGACCGTCTCGTAGTCCTGTCCGCCGTAGAAAATGCCGATCACAGAGACCTGCTCCGCGTCGACGTCGAAAGCTATGACTGCCCTCTTGCGGTAATTCGTGACGCGCAGGCCCTCGCGAATGTCATCCCGGCGATTGCCCCGATGCGGAAATGTCCGCAACTCTTCGCAGTACGTAATGATTGCGCTGATATAGCGTTCCGCGGTCACCGGCGAGGCTGCGACCGCAATGTAGCGATAGAGCTCGAGCAGCTGTTCCTGCGCTTCCGGTGTAAAGACGACGGTATAGGACATCACGCTTTTTCGATGGCCTTGCGGTGTTCAGTGGCAAGCGAAGCGCGCAGCTGGTCGACGCCGATGGCGCGAGACGGGTCAGCCTTTAGCGCATCGTGGGCGGGCGCGACCTGCTCGCGCAGCCAGCTTTCCACTGCACGGTCACGCGCGAGCAGCGCCCGGAGTCCATCGCGGATCACTTCGCTCTCCGTCGCGTATTCGCCAGCCGCCACCTTGGACCTGACTGCCTCGGCCATTTCGTTGGGCAGCGTGATGCTGAATTGTTGGGTTGATCGCACTGGAAATCTCCCTTCTAAGTGTAGGATTTAATCCTACACTTTGCCTTCCGCACCTGCAAGGCGTCTACGTGTCGACAAGCACCCAAACACCCTCACGGCGTCAGTGTGCACGAACTCCGGCAACGGTTGCACGCAGCAAGTTCTTCATCTGGGCGAGCCGTTCGCCTGCCGCCTCGGTGAGGATTCGCGGCATCGCGTGGGTGGGTTGAAGACGCGGGGCCGCCTGGCGGTCTTCTCTGCCCCGCTGCCGCTCGCTTTCGAATGCTGCCTCCCGCTCCGCAGTGGCCGGAACGAGGTGCCCGCTTTCGATCGCGGCAACGAAATCCGCCTGCCAGTTTCCGGCGCTAACGCGTGGTGCGGCTTCCCCGCATTCGTGGACGGTGACCATGCTGGCGTCTCTGGCCACGCTGATCCGTCGCGAGGAATTGCAGTCGAAGAAGATCCCGCCGGCATTACGCTGGACCACGGTGGCGACCCGGAGCGCTTCCTGGTCGGCCTCGTGGCGTCGGGCCGCAGCCTGCCGTTTGTTGCGAGCCTGCCAGGCGAAATCAGCGGTCGAGCGGAGCAGCGCGCGCAGGTAGTTGATGGGGCGCTGGGCTTTGCGGAGGTGTTCCCAGGCAACGTCAACCACATCGGAAAGTAGCTTCTGATGCTCGCGGGCTTCCCGCATGAGTTTGAAGATCAGGAATTCATGAAATCCCAGGCGTCGAAGGCGCTCGAGGTCGCTGGGGAGCTGGCCCGGTTGTCTCTTTTGAGAAGAAGCAGGGTAAAGATCCTTATATATAGCACCGTCTGCCACGCTGGCAGACGGCTGCGGCAAGGAAAGGACAGCGGGTGCAACTGCCGCGTGGTGATCCGGTTCGGGGTCGCTGGCGATGGCCGGCGGCTCGACGAGACCGAGCAGCTGGGCAGCAGGCTCAGTGAGGTGTAGGTAAGCGCGACCAAACAGGCCTGCCTCGCCATAGCGCCTCTGAGGAGGGCGGACGATCAGGCCGGCGGCTTCGAGATCATCGAGGCTACGATAGAACGTGCGCATGGATTGCATGGCGCGGCCAGTAAGCAGTTCGCGGCGCGCGTAAATCGCCGCGTAAGGGCGATGGGCGTCGACGGTGCGGGCGAGGGCCGAGAGCAGGGCGCGGGCACGGGCGGGGACGCCGTGCAGATGTGCGGCGCGATGCGCGGCGCGAAAGACGATCCACGGGAGATTGGTGGTGTCGCAGGTGAATTCGGCGAGGGCATCGGCATCAATTTTGATATCTGCCGGATCAGCCGGGTGAGGGCGAATGTCTTCCTCGCCGGCAACGAAGTGTTGCGCGATAGGCATGTCTACACGTCCATTTCAAAAAAATGGATGACTCATGCTTGACTGCCGATCACGTTCCGCTACACTTCGAGGTGTTTGGTCCCTTGCCCGATTCCAGTCGGGGAAGTGCAGCAGATGGGTGAGCGACAGCAAGCCCAATATTCAAAAGCCTTCGGTTCCCGCCGAAGGCTTTTGTTTTTACTGCGGTCAGAAGCTAGGCATTTCGGCTCCGGTTCTTCATTGGCACTTTATAAGTGCTTGTTTCTTCGATGGTTCCCAGAGGGAACCGGCTTTAATGCATCTCGTGACAGGCAGATCGGTAAATTCAAGCCATTGAATCAAAAGAGGTTCCCAGTGGGAACGCGCTCTACTCGCGCTGCTTCAATTTCGACTCGATGAACGTCTGAATCTCCTTGGCCCACTGCCCGGCCTGATCAGCCTCGTCGGTTAATTTCACACCAATCACGCCATTGCGAGCGGTGATCTCGCAAAAGCGCTTTTTCCCAACTTTTACTACCAGCGTCTCACGGGCGTTTGTGTCGGGAGCCTTCGGCTTTGCTGTGGCGAGCTTGACGGCATGCTCCTGAGTAAATGCCTCGTCCTCGACCAAACGCCGGATTGCTCGCGTGACTTCGGCTGCTTTGCCGGCGCTGGTCGCGGTTGCAAGCTTCGCCGCCGCATGGCTGCCAAGCCGCTCAGGTCGCTGCGCGAGAATTTCTTTGGCCTCGTCAGGCAGACCCTCGAAGGCAAAGATGCGGCTAACGTGCGATTTGGCGAGCCCTGCGGCTTCGGCTAAGTCCTGACGCGTCAACTCAGTGCCTTCCTGCAGCCGTTTGAAGTTCCAATACTTCTCAAAGTCCGAAAGCGACGGCGACAGCAGGTTGGAAAAGAATGCGACTCTCTCAACCAACGATTGGTCGATATTAAGGATGTTCGCCTCAATTTCCTCTCGCCCAAGCTCTCGATAAATTGCGACTCGATTGTTGCCGGCGACAATGTCCCAGTCTCCATCCGACCGCTCTTCGACACCGACTGGCGTTGAAAGTGGGTACTTTTCGAGATTCGCCTTTAGTTCGCTGTATTGCTCTGCAGTCAGCTTTCTGCGCCGCCCGGGGACTTCATGGAGGCGAGCTACCGGTAGTTTGGCCTTCGCCGCCCCCTGAAGCGCGGTCTTGAGGCGCTCGATCTCTTCTCGTTGTGCGGCAGCTGTTGCCTGCAAGTGCATCAGCTGCCCCGGGGCTGTCCTGGGGCCGCCGGGCTTTGTCGCGGTGGCGCGTGCCTGGTCAGCCTCCGTTAGCTGAATGTTCGCGGCTTTGGCTGCTTGATCCTTGATCCAAGACATTTCTAAGCTCCTCGTGTCCACATCGAGCTGACCTTGTCGTCTACACGATCAACTAGTTGATCGACCGGCGAGCGAATGCGCCGAAGCGTCTCCGCGCCCCCCTCGTAGCTCGCAAGATCGTAGATCGTGGAAAAGCGCATGTTCGTGTTGCGTGCAAGATCGGTCTCGGGGATTTCAACAGGGATCACTCGGGAGCCATATATCTGCGAAATCCAGGCCTGCAAAACTTGCGCAGCCGCCTTTGGCGTGGAACGCGTGACGAGGACATCGACAAAATCGAATTCCTTTGTCCGCTCATCACCAAAAGCCTTCATCCCGTTAATTAGGTCGGCAAACAGGTGCCAGAACTGCACCATCGAGGCAAAGGAGAGCATGTCGGGCACGACAGGGACGATTACGCCGTCTGCGGCAAAGATCGCATTGATTGTCAGGTAGCTAAGCGTCGGCGCAGTATCGATGATGATGTAGTCGTACTCGTCCTTCAGGCTTTCGAGGCCGTCATGAAGAACCTGTTCGAATCGCACCCCATGCTCGGTCGCAGACGCTCGGGCCGGGAGCATGAACTCAGCATTGAACAGCTCCGTGGACGACGGGATTAAATCAAGGTTTGGCCAATAGGTAGGAGTGGGGAGCGCCCGCATATCGAATGGCTGATCGCTAAGATAGGCCTCGACCAACGGCATGATTGTCTGGGAAGAATCAACCTCTGCATGGGGGTTGATGCCGTACAGTGTTGTTGCGCTTCCTTGAGGATCAAGATCGATATGGAGCACGCGGCGCCCCCGGCGCATCGACAAACCCTGCGCAAGCAATGTCGAGGTCGTAGTTTTGGTGACACCACCCTTGAAGTTGGCGACGGCCAGCACCTTGGCCGGGCCTTGACGCGGTGCAGGCTTGAGTTCAGCCTTGATCCATTCGATCGTCTCGGCGACGGAGAAAGAGCGCGGAGCGCCCGGTCGGGTCTGTCGTCCTTCTGGTAGTTCACCCTTTTTCAGAACGTAGGCCATTCGCTGCTTGTCGATCCCGCACATCTCCTGGACGCGTGCCGATGTAATGAGCGGCGCCTCCTTTCGGGGAAAGGGCTCAAGCATCTCGTCCCGGATCTTTTGAAGCATCACGTCCGACAGCTGCGCAAGGCGCATGAGGTCGTCCGCGGTGGTTTTTCCGGGGTGAGCGAGGGTTATGTCCATTTACGTTCCTACCGTTCACGATGATTGGACCGATTCGGCAAAACTGGACCGCCACGGTCGAATTGACACGGAGATTAGCCGTCGTAAACGGTAAACGCAAGTTAACTTTTTGGGGGATGCACCGTCTCAGAGCCGCCTGGGTAGGCGGTTTTGCGCAAAAACCTAATAATCTGCGTGAAGTGAGACAGGGTAATTGACGGAATGAGACCACCGCCGCGCTACGTCTCGATCCTGTTGGCGGGGTCGGCTGCCACTCTTTTTTCGCGTACAAGAACGTCCCCGTACCAACAGATAGGCCGGGCGCGGGTGGTAGCTAGCGCGCCTCAGCGATTCGTCGTCGCCCCGGTTGACCATCCGGGCATTGGCGCGCCCCACGGGGGCGTTGCCTGGGAGGTGCGCTGCGGCCGTCCCTTGCAGCAGATGTCCCGCGTGGAGGGCAGGGCGAGGAGCCCGATAACGGGAGCCGCAGCATGGCGTCACCAGCGGTGCGTTGTGATGCGGCGGCCGCCCGGTACCACTGGAACACCCATTTGCACTGTCCGGGCCGGTTGCGGGACGATCAACTTCGAAAAAGGAGCCGTCTCCCGTTGGCGATCTTCCCGCAACGGCTGGCCGCCGGCACATCTCCGACCGGTGGCATTGCGTCACTGTCAGGCGCCGTTCACGGCATCCTTGAACGCCTTGCCTGCCGTGAATTTCACCGTCTTCGCTGCCGGGATCTGGATCTCCGCACCGGTTGCCGGATTGCGCCCGACCCGTGCGGCGCGCGCCCCCGTCGAAAACGAGCCGAATCCGATCAGCTGTACCGTTTTGCCCTTCGTCAGTTCGCCCGTGATCGCCGCGATCACCGCGTCGATCGTCTCGCCCGTGGCGACCTTGCTGTCGCCGGTCTTCGTGACAACCGCATCCACCAGTTCCTGCTTGTTCATTGCTGCTTCCTCGTTGTGGTTGTGATGCCGCCACCCTACCTGATCGGTGCGCCTTCGCGCAATCAGCGCCGGGCGAGCCCGTCTCGCAGCAACAGGAACTTCGGGTGGGTCACACCTTCCCGGCGCGCGGTGTCTGATGAAGTCACACTTGGCTCGCCGGACCCAGAAAAGATAGGCACACGTCATTTCAATGCCGTTAACTCAGCAAGCCTTGTCTGCTAATTGTTATTAGCAGACATGCGTTTAATGCGTAAAATGCTGGGAAACCCCGTTACGTCACCTCCGTGATAAGGGTTTACCCTTAACTTCCTGCCCGGAGACCCGGTGATCCCCCATGCCCGCCTCGACGCCGTCACTGAAGTCGATATCCTTGCCCTGATCGACCACGGCGTGCGCGAAAGCCGCACCCTCGACTACAAGCGCGACTGGCCGGCCGACCGCGACGCGCGGATGGAGCTGGCGAAGGACGTGTGCGCGTTCGCCAATACGCTGGGCGGCGATCTTGTGTTCGGCCTCGTGGAGGAGGGCGGCGTCGCGACGCGGATCGTACCGCTCCATTTCGCCGACCTCGACGCGGACCTGCTCGCCATGACGAATACGTTGCGCGACCTGCTCGAGCCGCGCGTAAGCGGCGGCCTGCACGCACACCCGGTGCCATTGCCGGCCGGCGGCCACGTGATCGTGCTGCGCATCTCACCGAGCCCGGGCGCACCCCATCGCGTCACGAAAGACAACCATTTTTACGCCCGCACTTCGGTTGGCAAGGAACCCATGGACATCCACGGTATCCGCCACGCGTTCGCCGTCGGCGCGGCGCTCGGTGAGGGCATACGTGCCTTCTGCAATGAAGCGCTCACCCGGCTCGAACGCCGGCTGACTCCTGCGCTGGAGAAAGACGAAGTCGTTTGTGTGTGCCATGTAGTGCCGGTCTCTGCCTTCTCCCGACACGAAACGCACGACATCGACGCACTCGCTACCGCCGGCGCAATGCTACGGGACGCGTGCAGTGCCAACCTGCTCGCCCCGCAGATCAACCTCGACGGTGTGGCGTGCCGGCCGCACCGTAACGACACCAGCCGCGACGGCGTGCAGCTGTATCGCAACGGCGTCGTCGAACTGGTCTATTCCGAGTTGCTTGGCCGTTCACCGCTGGACGATCAGAAGGGCGGCAGATCTGTCTTTCCAGAAGAATACGAAATCCCGCTGGTTCGCCGCGGCATGGTTGCAGTCGCACGGGTATTCGACTCGCTTGACGTCAATCCTCCGGCCTACCTGATGTTGAGCTGGCTGGCCGGATCCGAGGCGCGCGTGATTGTCGCACGCTCGCAATACCGGGCCGACTTTCCGCGTCTGCCCGACAGCGCGGGTCGGATCAGTGCGCCGCCGGTCTACCTCGAAGACTTCCATGGGGATCCGCTGGCCGTGCTGCGGCCGGCGTTTGACGTGCTGTGGAATGCCGTCGGTGTGGCGCACACGCTGACGGATTTTGCGGCGGCGGACTGACCAATGGCCAACCAGCCGCAAACGCTCACCGTTGCACCGCCGCGCACCTATACACGCACCGACTTCGCGGCGCTGCGCGCGTTCGTGCAGCGGATCGAGCCGGCGGCGATCGCGCGGCGCTACTACGACGCCGACGATCCGCAACAGGCCCCGCATGCGGCGACGCCCGAGGCGATGGCCCGTTACCTGGGCACAATGCGCGACGAACTGGTGCGACTCGCACTGATTAATGGCTCGAGTGTGCTCGCCGACCATCTGAAAACCTCAATCCGCAAGCACGGCAGCGCGAAACTGACCGCGGTCACGCTGCGCATGGTCGAGCAGGCCGCGCAGCTGGCGGTTGCGGCGCCTGCCGCGTCGCACGGCGTGGGGCTGTGGTTCCGCCCGCTGATCGCACGGCGCCTGACGGGACAGGGCATCGCGACGCTCGGCGCGCTGATTGACTACTGCAATACCCATGGTGGCAGCTGGTGGCGCTCAGTGCCACGCATCGGGCCGCTGCGCGCGCGCACGATCGTCGCGTGGCTGCGCCGGCACGAGGCAACGCTAGGCGCACGCGTGGACCCCGACGTCGACGCGCGACCGCTCACGCCCGCAGTCGGCGAAGGGCGGGGCACGGCGGTCGTGATCGGTGGCCCGCCGGAGGCGCCCCGTCTTGCACCGTTCGAACGGCTCGCGGTGCCGTCGGACCTGTCGGGCGGCGAAGGGCGGGACGGCGTCGGCCGGCGCGGCACGAACCGTGCCACGGCGTTCGCGTACATCCGCGCGCCGCACGACCTGGCGGCATTCCACGCGTACCTGCACCGCTACCGGGACCGGCCGCCGACCTGCCGCGCGTACACCCGCGAGCTCGAGCGGCTGGTGCTGTGGGCCGTGATCGTGCGGGGCGTCGCGGTGTCGTCGATGACCGTCGAGGACTGCGACGCGTACAAGGATTTCCTCGCGGCCCCGTCACCGGCGTTCACGGGACCGAAGCGTTCACGATCCAGCGGGCGCTGGCGACCGTTCACCGGCACCCTGTCGGCCGGCAGCCAGGCGTATGCGGTGCGCACGTTGCGGGCCGCGTTCGCGTGGCTCGTCGACGTGCGCTATCTGGCTGGCAATCCGTGGGCCGCCGTGACGGATCCGGTGACCGTGACGCGCGAGGTCGCGGTGCAGGTCGAGCGTGCCCTGCCGGCGGCGCTGTGGGCGACCGTGCGCAGCGCGCTCGATACCCAATGCCGGGTGGCCGGTACAGGCAGGAAAGAAGACCAGAGGGGCGATGATTCTGGCCAGTGGCGAGCTGCGCGTGCAGCGATCCTGCTAATGGGCGATTCCGGATTGCGCCGGGCCGAAGCCGCCGCGGCCCGCCGGGAGGAGTTGCGGATCTCGCCCTGGTCGACCGCGGCCACGCCGGTCTGGGCATTGACCGTGATCGGCAAGCGCCGCCGGCAGCGCACCGTGCCAGTGAGCGCCGCGACGGTGCACGCGCTGCGCCTGCACTGGGCCGATCGCGGGCGGGAGTTCGACGGGGCGGGAGCGGGGGGGCCGCTGATCGCGCCGCAGGTGATTCCCGGCACGCGGGCTGCCCAGGACCGGCATGGCGGGGGAGAGGCCCCTTACGCGGCCGATGCGCTCGCCCGCCTGGTGCGTACGGCGCTCACCCGGCTCACGGACATCCTCGCAGCAGACGGCACGCTGCCGGCGGAGGATCTCGCGCGGCTCAACGGTACGTCTGCGCACGCGTTCCGCCATACCTTCGGCACCGGCGCGGTCGCCCGCGATATGCCGGTCGACGTCGTGCAGCAGGTCCTCGGTCACGCATCGCTGCAGACGACTTCGATCTATGTGCGCGCCGGCCAGCAGCGCATGCTCGAAGCGGCCGCCCGCTATTACGCGAGCGATGACGACCCGGGCGGGCGGCCGAAGCAGTTGCCGACGACCGACGACGTCGGCGCCTTGCCGACTGCGGAACTCAAGGTGACTTGAAGCGTCCTGTATCGCATCGATTCAAGGTAAGTTTCGACACGTTACGCAATAGCCACCACCGTACTCGCCGCATCGGCGACCGTATGAACCTCACGCAGTTCGATCAGCCGCTGCTCGGCTTCCTGTTGAAGCTCAATCACGTTGGACTTCAGACGATCTCTTTGATTGTCGCTAAGCGTAATATCGTCCGGGGACGGCGTACCAAACACCAGAACCGCCGCCAAGGAAGTGTGGCGCTCCTTCGCCAAGGCAAGCTTCCACATCTTGGCGCGTGCATCTTCCATGCCCTGATTCTGTTGGGCCGGGCGCAAAAGCCCAAACTGGGCCGCAAGGCGGGGGGTGAGCATCGCAAAGCGGACAGGTACTCCGCCATCCACCAGCACCGCCTCACGGTTGAAGTACATGCTGAGCTCAGGACGGAGCATCTGGACGGCTTCTTTAACCCGTGTTGTCCATTGCTGGTTGACTTCCTTTTCGGGCGTGGGAAGGTCGTCGGACGTGGACGCAGGCTCGTCGGCAATCACGCTGAGACTGCAATTCATCAACACGACCTGTCGCAACAGGTCTGCTTCGCTGCTGGCCCAGGTCGGACGCGATGGAGCGAGAGAAAAATTCGTCAGGGGTACCGCGGCCAGCGCCGCCTCCCAACCATGGGCATTGGCGACGGTGGAGAGCGCTTCAAGCACACCGTCCAACATTCTCAATACACCGTCGCCCGCTGCGCCGTACATGCAGCGTAAAACGTCCGGACGAATGAGGGGTTTTGCAAGGAAGCGGTCGTCATACTCGAATAGAGCCGCCACGTTGATTCGCTCTCCGGAGCCATAGACCGGCTCCCATCCGAGTACGCTGTATCGTGCATTGGTGCCTACAAATGCCTCGAGAGAACTCATGGTTGTTGCCTCGCGAACAAGGGGGACATCGAGTTGGCCGTCTTAGTCGCGAGCGAACCCAGATTGCCTTGAGCGAGCGATGCGAAGGTAGCCCGATGTTGCGTAATGACCGCAGGTACCGACGCGAACTCGGCGTCAATCATTTGCCAGACTGCCGAGCCAGCGCCCAGCAGCGCCTGCTGTGCGAGTGCCGCGCTCGTACTCGCACTTTGGACTGCGGCGACGAGCGGCGGCTTGAACTGGTTAGTCGCAAAGAATGCGAGGCGGTTTTGGCGCATAGGTTGAATTCCGAGAGTACGCTCGTGGTCGATGATGGTGAACTGCATGCCATTCCAGAGCACGTTGCCAGGATTGCGGTCACCATTGGCCACCAATTCGTCAAACGAGATCACTTGGCCAACCTGAGACCACGCCGAAAGGATGCACGCCAAAGCTTGCATTTGCGAAGCATCTGCGTGTGTTCCGATCCGTAACGCGCCGGACAGGCTTGGATATCCGGCTTCGCGGGCTCCAAAACAAAGCGTGTTATCGCGCGGATCGGTGATAACGAGCGGCGTCAATGTTGGGAGGCCCAACGCATCGCCCAGCAGTGCACACAGGCACTCTGCAGCAATTTCGCGGTCCCCGGCCTGTTTAACCACGCATCGCTGCGAAAGACCCGCAACACTCACGACGGCGTAGCTGGCCCCGGTGATGCCTTCGCCCACAGGAACCAATGTGTGCGGAATCAAGATGCCTTGTTCGATTTTCACCGCGTTCTCCTACTTCTGCCAATCCACGCTGGCCATTGATGGGCGTTTTCAACTGATTCTTGAGCTGGCCACAGCTGGTCGAGCAGACTGAGCTATAGGGATTACCGATGTTCCGGCAACGGCCCGCTACTCCTTTTCGAACCCACTTCCCGCTGCAAACTTCAGCGTTCTGCTGTTCTCGGTCACCGTACGGACTACCTGATCTGGAGCTCCGTCCGGAATCTCGGCGTCCACCTCGATGGTTACCGTCACGGTCGCGCCTACCAAGCCGGCGAGGTGTGAGATGACCTCATCCGCAATTCGGCTAGCGTCACGGCCAACGCGGGTTGTATCGAGGACCGCGGTACCGTGGAAGCGTTTAGCTTTCCCTTGTGTCGGTGGATGCTCGTTGGGCGGAGTGGGTCCTGGTCCTACGTCTCCGCCAGGAGGCTGTCCGGGTTCGACAATCGGATCGGGCACAGCGCGTTCGGCGTCGAGCTGTCTGCTCGCGACACCCGGCTTTACCACCAGTTCAGGTGCATGAGCGTCGGCGAGCGTCACCATTTGTCCACCGCGCAAACCCCTGTAACGACTGGCTCCCTCATCGAAGCTGTCGGCATAGCCAAAGCCATCCTGAGCCCACGTCAACAGACTCACTCCGTCCCGGATCGCGTCCAGCAGCACCGTGGAATTGCTGAGCCGGGGCAAGTAGAGATAGCGCGCAAAGTCTTCGACCAACTGTTTCACGGGCACATGATCGCCACGCCAAAGGGGAATGCGATCAAGCTCCATGCGCAAGCGGGTCGGCGCAAAGCTGGTCAGATAAAGCTCATCCGTGCGCAGCTTTTTGCTGGCACGTACGGCCAGCGCATCCTGCCCCGACAGCCGCAGCGCCTCCCATGTGACCGCGCCCTGCGGGCTGTTTTGCATTGGAACTAGGAGCCACTGGTATGTCTCAGGAAGCCTCGCCGTTACCGCGCTGTCGGCGGCAGTCTTCTGGGTCTCGGCTTGGGTCACCTGATATGGAGACAGGTTGAGCTGTTCCTTCTCGGCCAATATCGACGCCCACGCCAAATACTTGCGTGCCGCCTCGTCCAGGTCTTGCAAGCGCGTCTTGTCCGCAGCCAGAAAGACCAGGGTATTGCGGAACAAGCGGGGTGTGTTCCCGCGGGTTTCCAGAATCGCCTTCGCGGCGATTTCGGCAGCGCTGTTGGCCTCTTTGCTGTACGCGTGGCCGACGCCGAACACCACTAGACGCGCATCCAGATCGTCCGGCACATCCGCTCCCGATTGCGGCATGGGGTGGATGCGGTTGAAGTCACCCGTTCGCACCAAGTCCTTGCGCAGGCGCTGCTCCAGCTCGTGCGCCACCTTGTCCGGATCACGTTTGAACTGTTCAGCGCGGTCTTCCGCAAGTTTTGTGACGGTTGGCTGGGTTGAGTACCAGTAGTGCGGCCCATCCTGATAAAGATAGGTCGCCGCACCGGCCATGCGGCGCAAGGCATCGCCAAACACTGCGGGTGATTCCCCTGGCATTACACAGCCTAGCTTCACCCGTCGATCCTCGATGCCTTTGTGGGCGGCCGCAGTGGTCGGCGCCGATCCCATATAGATGGCGCGCGCCACACGACGACAAGCCGAGAGCTTGCCCAGATTGGGCACCTCGCTGTCCAGCCGCAACGGCAGTGAACTCGGGCCATCAACATCTTTCTCGATCACCGGCACCCAGTTATCCGACAGGTAACGCGTCAATTCGGACTGCACGCGCGGGTCATCTAATGCCACGTTGCCCGGGAGTATGAGCGGGTTGCGGTCGCCTTTTTCCCACAAGCTGTGAATCACCGCCGCCATCAGGCGCAGCACGCCACGCGTGCGCTGGAATTTCACCAACGTGGACCAGTCGGTGTAGAGGCGATCGAAAATCTCCGGGTGGATCGGATACGCCATCTTGATACGCTGCTCGTAGTCGGACTCCCTGCACTCCGGTGGAAACTCCGCTTGCTGGGTGGTATAGAACTCGGCGAAAGCTCGAGCCACCACATCACGGTCCTTGAACTGCACAGGATCAGACAATGGTTGAAACAGCCGCCGGCGGACGATTTCGAACCCCTCCTCAGCTGTGGCCGGGCGCCATGAAGATTCGACGCGCCCCACCACGTTGCGCAGCCGGTCCAATGCCTCACGTCCACGTGTTCCGCCCACCTCCACGTCATCCGCTTGGGTATGGGGAGAGCCGGACGTGTCAGAGGCCGGCAGGCTGATCACCAGCAGACAGTTCTTGGCCAGCTTGGCTGACTCGGTCAGTATCTGGGCAAAGGTGAATTGCGTCTCGAAGCCTCCGGCCGGCAGGTCACTTTGGTCATGGAGCTGGCGTGCGTAAGCTACCCATTCGTCAACCAGAATCAGACAAGGACCGTATTCGTTGAACAGTTCGCGCAGCACGTCTCCGGGACTGGTGGCATTTTCATCGTCAGCTTTGATACGGGAAAACGCTTTCTTTCCGCCCAATTGCCAGGCCAGTTCGCCCCACAGTGTTCGGACCACTGTACCGTCGGGTTTAGTGGACGGATTGCCCGGCGAGATTTTGTTGCCCACCAGCACCACCCGGCGGGCCGAAGGAATCTTGCTGACTCCGGCAGCTGCCATTACCGTATCGATACCGGCCAGTTCGGTCGGTGCAATCCCAGAGAACAGGTGGTAGAGCGCCAGCATCGAGTGTGTCTTGCCGCCGCCAAAGTTGGTCTGCAACTGAACTACAGGGTCGCCGCCGCCCGCCGTTAGACGTCGAACCGCGCCCGTCAGCATCTCCTTCAGACTCTCCGTCAGGTACGTGCGGCGGAAGAATTCCACCGGATCTCTATACTCTGGAGTGCCCTCGCCTAGATGTACCTGCCAGAGATCGGCCGCGAATTCGGCTTGCTGGTACCGACCGCTGGCTACATCTTCGTGCGGCATCACGACTTCACGCCAGGGTTTGAGGGTGGCCGTCACGCCGCTTTCGATCGCGATACCTGCTGACTTGCGCTTGTCGCTGCGTGCCTGCTCGTCAAAGCGCACCCGCAACAGTTCCATCTTCATTTTTTCAACATCGTCCGCCTCAGTTGCGGAGACGGAAGAAAGCAAACGCCCCACGGAATCAAGAGCTCGGTAAGCATCATCACTGGAGAACGGTTCCTGATGCGCCCAGCTGTTGCGTACAGCCTGGATCTCGTTCACCAGACTACGTTCCGTCTTGCCGAGAATCTGGCGAAACACATCGTTCCATTTGCGATCCATCACCACCATCAACACGGCGATATCGTTGAGTGACTCATGTTTGCCAACGCCGAGGCGGGTGTCCGACAGTACGTCTTTCACCTCAAAGGCCCAACTGTTTCCGTATTTTGATTTGAATTCGCGCTCAACAAACGGCCCTAGGCCGGCTTTCAGAAGTTCCAGTCCTTTGCCGACTCGTTCGTGATTCGTGATTGCCATGCTGTCTATTCCTGATTAAACATGTCGTCGGTTCCCACGGGAGCAGCTTGAGGCGTTTCGGTGGCCAGTCGAGTAATCTCTGGCCAGCTTTGCACCAGACCGTTGTATGCCATGGCTTCAGCAGCTCGCTTCTTGCGTTCGCACAACGAATAGAGCCGATAGCAGAGTTCGCGTGCGGTTTCGGCCAGGTTACCGAGCTTTGCTACGAGCGCGGCTGCTGCGCCTTCGCCGCCGGCCTCCAGCGCACGAATCAGTTGGTGCACCATTTCCCACACGGTTAGACGGGTATCGGTTGTCGGATCCCAATCTGCAGGAAGTTCAGCGGGTTTGAGCAACCGCACCTTGCCTGCCTTTGAAATTAGAATACCGGCCTCAACCAGGCCGGCTACAGCCGTATTCTTGGATTTGGAAAGCTGTTCCGCGACGCCATAATCGCCCTCCGCAAAACCCGTCTGCTCGAACCATGTGAGTGCCCATCGGCTGTCAGCGTCAAAGTCCCCTTCCTGCTCGGTCAACGCTTCGTCAAGTGTCTGGTTGATCAGGGCGAGCGCGGCGCGTACCGAGAGGGGCTTGCCTTCGGCATCGAGCACTCTGGAGTAGCGCGTATAAACTCCCATTCCTGGCCCGATTGAGGCTTGTGCGAGATCGACAGGGGCGATATTACCGGCTTGCAGATGAGCAAGTGCTTGCGGGAGTTCTGCCTTTAGTGCCGCTACGAACTCTCGGCGTGTGGCCGCAGGCGCGTTTGTCGCGCGCTGTCGACAGACGAGAACGATGCTAGAGGCTAATGCATTGTTGCCAGAGCCGATCATGCGGTTGCCCAGCTCCGTGCGTATCGGCCAAGTGCCGCTGATCGCAAAACCAGCCTCGATTATCGCGGCCAAGAACGTGTCCCAGCCGGTATTTGTTGTACCGTCCTGAGTATCTGTTTCCGCCTGCTTAAAGGCGTAGTAAATGGTGACGGGAAAGGCCGGGTGTGCCTGCTCAGCGAGGCGGTGCATCGCTTGGGTCATACCTGCAAGAAAAAAAACTTCAGCTAATTCTGTACTGCCATGGCGGTATGGTGTGGCCACGAGTTCTTCGGCTTTAGGCACTGCGAGAGTTGCAAAAAGATCGGGAAATGTAGGTTTTAACGAGTGTCGCAGCCACACATAGAAGAAGTCCGACAGATCAGCGTAGCCAATATTGTCGTAATAAGGCGGATCAGTTGAGACCACCTTGTCGCTTGCGACCGTTTGGCGACCTGCGTCCGCGTGAGTGGCAGAACCTGCAATCATGCCGGGAAATAAAGCGATTGCACGAACAATCCAGTCCAGTGAAACAAGATAGTTTCCTGAAGAAGCTGAAAACGGATTGCCCTCGGCAAAATCCCATGTCATGGGGATCGCCTGCCGCGAGAAGACGTGGCCGATACCAAGGTTTTTTGGGTCCGAGCGCCACGTGCAAATATTCGACCAATAGTCCGCGGATTTGCTGACGCCGAAACCCAGAAAAATGCTAATTGCGTCGGCATACGCACATGCGCCCCTACCCTCAGCAGCAAGATGTTTCCCATCATCTGTCATCCCGGCCGCAATAGCGTCGTTCTTTACGCGCTGCCGTGCCTCCTGTACCAGGTCGGAGAATGTTGTGAGAGCAACAAGCTGGCGGGAGGTGAAGAGATCAGCAAAAGTAGTAAGCCCGTAATTCGGCGTTTTGAAGTCGCGCGGATTTACAGGCAGCATTAGGTCGGGCTTCCACTCCGGCTCCGCTGAGAGGGCAATCGACTCCATCTCTTTCGTTGGCGCAAGAAAAACTCGACCGCGATCTCCCTCGGCAACGGTTGCCATCAAACGCACTCCCATTCGCCCGGCCTTTCCCTCTTCACGGATGTAATCGTATGTGATGGGTACGCCCGACATCAGGCAACGGAACGCCGCTCGCTTGCCAACGGAAGTTCCAAGTTTCGCTTCGTTGAAGTTCACCGGTTTGCCTGCCATCACCGCAAATCGATAGTCACCGTCGGCGATTGCGGGTTCAATATAGGACTCCATTCCACTCTTGGTAGATAGCATAAACGTGGTCGCGAGCGGCACGTCTATGTTGGCAAAGGCGGGGTTCGGACTTTTCACAGTCCTTGCCCATAGCCAAGCAATAACAGTGAGGCTTTGGCCTTGGTATTTGTTGAGGTCAGGCCGTTCCTTCGCCATTGCCGTCGTGACCTCGACTTTGGGATAGAGGTGGCCGATACGCTTCTCTGCTTCGTCGCGGATCCATTGCCCGTAGTAACGCACGTCTTCGGCCAGCCCCTGAGGGCCATCCCAACTTTGATCCATTTGGGATCTTTGTTTCTGCGCAACGGGATTCACTGGCGGTTTGCCGACAAATTTCGGCGGGACCTCAATCATCGCCTTGTTGATCAACACCGCCACTGGGTTGAGGTCGGATGCATGACTCTCTAACCCGAGTCGCTGCGCCTCGAGCGGAAGCGCCCCGCCACCCGCGAAAGGATCGTGAAATGCAGGAAGCACGTGGCGGTCGAATAGCTCTTTCGATCGTGGATGATCGGCATTCTCAGCGCACGTGTAACGCCAGCTCTGCCATATTTCATCACGCGCCTGCTGCAACACGGTCTGATTGGTGGTGTTCTCCCACTTCACGAGTTCCTCAATAATGCTGAACAAACGCTGCCGTTCTTTCTCTTGCGCTTCTTCAGTTTTGAAGATGTCCGGATGCGCGGACGGATCATCGACCATCTGTGAAAAAATTACTGCCCGCGCGGCCGCAAGAGGCCGCCGCGCCCACCACAGGTGCAGCGTGGACGGATGGCCATGCCGGATCGATTTCTCGCGCGCACTGGCCACGTTGATTGCCTCCAGCGGCAACGCGACTTCGATGAGTTTCTTCTTATAGGTCATGATGGGGCGTTCGATCTGGCGATTAGTTCTGAAAAGTCGTAGTTCACACTGGTCACCCCGAAGTCCGGCTCGCGCTGAAATGGCTGACGCAAGTAGTGGGGCTTATGAGTGTCTTCGCCGGTAAATTCGACGATGGCGAGTATGAAGTCTTCCGGCTTGTTGAGTGAGTAAAGTATTTCGTTGCGCGTAACCGTAATGGTCTGAGCCCCGGACACGCGTCCCTTCACTTCGATGAAGCGCAGCTTGCCTGTGCCGGGAACTCGGCTTTCAATGTCGTAACCGAGCTTTTCAAATTCGCGGTCGGTCGGGTCGAAGCCGAGACTACGTTCGATCTCCATGACGATAGCGCGGGCGCGGGCGGCATTGACCTGGGTATCCACCGGCGTCGTTGGCACGGTTGAGGCGACCGTTGCCGGGCCAGTCATGGCATTGATCAACCCCATCGGTATCACCAGTAATCCACCCAGCACGACGGGCGGTAGAGGCGAGAGTTGTGCTTCGAGCTTCAGTTCTTCGAGTCGCTTTTGCAGCCGCCCTTGCAGGAGGTCAGCGCGCTTGCGCGCTTCGCCGGAATTGAGTTTGGCATTTGGTTTCCCGGCCTGCTCCTGCAGCTTCAGTTCCTCGGCGCGATGGTCCCAGTAGGTGATTTCCTTCGTGAGTCGCTCTTTTACCGCCGCCTCGGTCTTGGCGATGAGTTCGAGCTTGTGCCCACGCACTTCAGCCAGATGTTCCGGCACAACGGTGGCGATGGCGTAAACCTGCGCCTTTTGTTCCAGATCGCGACTTATCCACTCGCATTCTGGCCGGCCGAGGATGGACTCGACTCCCGGTTCGCTCGCTGCCAAGGGGCGGTAATCAAGATATGGCGCATAGTTCACGTGCCGCGTTGCCCCTTGAGCATCCTGCTCGACATAAAGCATGCGCTTGGATACAACACGTCGTTCGCCTGAACGGGCGAGGCCGGCATCCTGAACGACGTGTTCCAGATAGAAAACTACGCGCGGCAACATACCGGGGTCCCGTTCGTCCACCAGCACGGTGCCACGTTTCAGCAGATCGCTATTCCGCTCCAAAGTGAGGTCGATGACGGCATCGAGCAGCGGGTGACCAGGGCAAACAAATGCTGCAAGCGGCTGACCCTGCGGCGCCACGAGCGATTTTTCGAAGGCGATGCGTTCATAACGCGGCAGTACAGGTTCGCCAATGCCGATGAGACGATCGCGGTTGCGCACCGGCGCGGGTACGTGGGTGATTTCGTAGCGTCGGGTTTCACGTTGCTTGGCGGTGCCGCCGATTCGTTTGAAGGCCTCATGGAAGAACGATTCGATGTAGTGGGGTTGCAGACGCCGCGCGTCGGCGCGTTCCATGTCTTCGCAGATACGCTGTACCTGGCTCACGTCCATCGCGTCGCGAGCCAGTGCGCCGTCGTCGAGAAGCTGCTGAAGATGGTTGCGATCGAGCGCGGCATTAAGCACGGTGGTGAGATAAGCCTTGACCTCGGGTTTTTCACCGTGGCGGATGGCCTCGATCAGCAGATCCCGCAACGATCTACCCTCAAACTGAAGCTTGCCAAGGACATCAAACACCTGGCCACCCAGCGCCTGACGCGCCTGTTCAAGCTTTTCCAGCAGCTTGAGATAGACGTCGCCTTCACGTGTACCGTCTGCTACCAGATTCCACAGGTGGCACACTTCAGTCTGCCCAATACGGTGAATGCGGCCGAAACGTTGTTCGAGTCGGTTCGGGTTCCATGGCAGGTCATAGTTAACCATCAGGTGCGCGCGCTGGAGGTTGATACCTTCGCCTGCTGCGTCGGTGGCCAACAGCACTTGCACTTCCGGGTCGTGCCTGAAGGATTCCTGTACCTTCAGGCGCTCCTCGCGGCCGATGCCCCCGTGGATGACAACGACTGCCTCCTTACGGCCAAGCAGCGTGGCGATTCGCTGCTCGAGATAGTTAAGCGTATCGCGGTGCTCGGTGAAGACGACCAGCTTTTGGTGGGGGGACGGCTTGGGCGGGGAGACCGCGCCCGCGCCCAATTCGGTGACATGCTGACCAATAGGCCCCGTGGTAAATATTTCACTGAGCAGACTGGCCAATTCACGCCACTTCGTATCAGTGCCGCTGCGGCGGACAGCCATAGCATAGCCTTCCAGCCCTTTCAGGGTTTCGATTTCGATACGCAACTCGGCGATGGAACGAGCTGCGGTAGCCTGATCGAGAATTTCCTCCTCGGCGGCTTCGACTTCAGTGTCGGGCGCTTCTTCCAGATCCTCAACGTCCTCACTATCGAAGGCTGGCAAAGAGGCGGCCAAGATGGGCATCGCCTGTCCTCCACGGTGAAGGACCTCCAATTCTCGCAGCCGGCTCTCCAGACGTTCGCGCCGGCGCCGGAGCGATTGATAGATAGCCTCGGGCGACGAGGCAAGCCGCCGCTGCAGGATCGTCAGCGCGAAGCCGACGGTGCCAGCGCGTTTGTCATTTTCAAGTGCTTCAGCACGATTGAATTCCTCGCGCACGTAGTCCGTGACGATTTTGTAGAGGTGGGTTTCAGCGTCCGACAGCATGTAAGGCACCGTATACGCAATCCGCGGGGGGAACAGCGGCGTGCCGTCGAACTTGAGCAGACTTTCCTTGACCATCCGGCGCATGAGGTCCGACACGTCTGCGATATGCACACCGTCCCGGAAACGCCCTTCGAACCGATCACCGTCCAGAAGCGCCATGAAAAGCTGGAAGTCCTCTTCCTTGCCGTTATGCGGCGTTGCCGACATCAGCAGGAAGTGCCGGGTCAGGGTCGAGAGTAGTTGGCCCAGCCGATAACGCTTGGTGTATTTGGCTTCACCACCGAACATGGTGGCGGACATCTTGTGTGCTTCGTCGCAGACCACCAGGTCCCAGCGGCAATCGGGCGTCTGGAGCTTCTGCTGCACATCTTCGTTGCGCGACAGCTTGTCCAAGCGAGCAATCACCAGGTTGGTTTCGAGGAACCAGTTGCCGGTCCGCGCCGCTTCCAGCTTGTCGTTGGTCAGGATTTCGAAGGGCAGGTGAAAGCGCCGATAGAGTTCGTCCTGCCATTGTTCGGCGAGACTGCCTGGGCAGACGATCAGGCAGCGTTGCAGATCGCCGCGTGCGATCAGTTCCTTGATAAGCAATCCGGCCATGATGGTCTTGCCAGCACCGGGGTCGTCCGCCAACAGGAAGCGTAACGGCTGACGCGGCAGCATGGACTCATACACAGCTGTGATCTGGTGCGGGAGCGGATCAACAACGGAAGTGTGCACCGCAAGCACCGGGTCAAACAAATGTGCAAGCCGGATGCGCTGGGCTTCAGACACCAGGCGGAAGAGGGCGCCGTCGCCGTCAAAGCTCCACGGCCTGCCATGTTCCACCAATTCCAAGCGCGACTCATCGTGCCGGTAAAGCAACTCGTTGGCAACCTTACCGGACGCCGTTTTGTAGGTAAGCTCCAGCGCCTCAGACCCGAACCACTGGACATTCACGACCGTCACCAGCGCATCGGGGACGATGCCGCGGATGGCGGCGTTGGGCTTGAGTTGTTCGAGCTTCATCATCGGCAGGATTTCGTCATTTTTTGATTCCCGGCAAGCTTCGTATTTTTCAGCATGGAGCCGACCATGAGCAATGCAACTGTCCTGAATGGGGGCCGCTTGCTTACCTGCCTGTTGGCGTGAAATAGCGGCCCTTCAGCAGATCACAATTATCCTCGGGTGTCAGTGCATCAGGGATGCGCCGTATCGTTGTGCCGGGGAAGACTCGAACTTGCGGCGTCGGCTCGTAACCGGTCAGCCAGCATACCGATTTTGCCGGATAGTACTGGACGTCAGTCCAACATCTCGTCTGGCCATTGCTGTGCGCCGTGCAGCACGCGCAGGATGCGCACGGTGTCGCCGGTGATGCGATACGCTGCGATGTACGGCGTTCGGCTAATGACCAACTCGCGGGTGCCCTCAACACGACCAAGGCGGCCCGTCTCGGGGAACTGGAGCAGCTGGCAGACCTGGGTGCGAATCCGATCATCCACGATAACGGCAGCACGCGGGCTGTCTTCTTCGATGTAATCGAAAATCTCGTCCCGATCCTCTAGCGCGCAAACCGACCATTCAAGCCTCACGCATCACCCTTGTCAGCTTTACGAAGGGCCGCCGCGCGACGTTTGGCGAAATGGGCTTCTACCTCATCGTCCGGAACAGCCGGCCGCGGATCGGCCAATGCCTCCTGTACCTTCGCGCGGAACCATGCGTCATGTGCGGCAGGATCAGCAGCGAACGCGAACGGCAGCGCCCCTTCGTTCGCGACGCGCGTCAGCAGGATACGCACCGCATCCGAGACGGTCAGTCCCATGTTGTCGAGCACTGCGGCCGCGCGCTCTTTCAGCACGGGGTCGATGCGCGTCTGTACCAATGCACTCGCAGCCATGGCGATTACTCCTCTCGGTAGCTCAGTTTCTGCATTGTAATTCAATTGCATTACGCATGGTATCACAACACGTATGAGCCACCTCGATCGACTCTCACACAAATGCTGCATTTTGCGACGTTGTCGGGCATCCGCGCGATCAGGCCCTTTATTCTCTGTGCGTGAACTGGCACGGGCTCGATACGCGGTGCCGTCAGGATCCGGATTTTCCGTACGCGAAGCGGCGGCACATCATTATGGGGAGCGGCCCAGCGTCAACTCGTTGCTTGCTCGATGTCCATGCTGGGGAGTACCTCAGTCCGACGACAGGTCGATGCTCAAAACGCGTCAGATTAGAGTCACCTCCTTCGTTCGATGACGTTGTTTCGTTGATCTTCTAGACCCCAGCCTGATGGATTTGCCACTAGCGTACGGAAAATCCGGATCCTGACGGCACCCCCGTTTGTGCTCACTGCTCTCCGCGCAACAAGGCGGTGATATCTTCGACGCCGGCAACGGAAAACACCGTTCGGCGCAGGTGCATTACGTGCCCGTTCACGTGGTGTCGAAACGTGGCAAGTTTCGAAACAGCCTCACAAGTCATTTTGGCGGCCACAGCAACGTTCCATGCGCTGTCAAAGACGACCGCGACCAATAAGTCGAAGTCTTCGCCGGCGAGGTTCCTGATGACGCTCAGTTGGGTCGATGAGTTATCAGCGGTGACGCGACGGGCCTTGATCTGATATCGAGTGCCATTCGCATCGGTGGCGTCAAAGCCCTTAACCGACTTCGCTGCGAGCTGTAGTCCGAGCTTCGACGAGACCAGCCATTCAGCGTAATCGCCAGTCGGATTATTACCTGAACGGACTACACCACGTCGCCTCAGTTCATCGAGTGCCGAGCAATGGGTGGCCAGCAAATCGGCGATCGACAGTCCCGGATGAATGACGGAAGGCATTACGACAATGCATTTCTCCTCAGCGGCGACCGTCATATCAATAGGCTGTTTGCTCACGTGCTTTCCCTCGGCGTCAACACCTTCGGATCTGCAATCTCGTACCAGCCGGTCCGGACGGCGCGGAGTACGCTTCTTGCCGACGCAGTCTGTCACATCGACTTCGCTTGCGACCGCGTCGCTGCGTATCGGTTAGCTAGGTGCCGCGGCGACATCCGACCGCTGGCATCCGCGCACGACCAAAGGCGATCGCCGGCGGAATCGTCAATCTCCCCACGCATCGCAGCGCGGACAGCGTCGAGCCCAGGTACATACGGCATGGCGCTCTTCCTACGAATGTTTGTTGGGCAATGTACCGGTTTATACATGCTCGCATGCCTTGTGTCGATGCCCGATCAGCCCCACTTCGGAACGAATAACGTTCGGAGCGGATGCAACCGCTCCGGCAGGCTGCCCTCACATACCATGCCCAGATACGTGGCTGCCCGCGTTGCACCGACGTACACGAAGCGATCAAAGATCTCGGGCTTTGTCTCGGCCAATGCGTCTACGCCAACAAAGAACACGGCCTCAAATTCCAGCCCCTTTATGTGCTGCAGATCAAACACCCGAATGTCTCCCTCATCACCTAGCACTTGCCCATCTACGCACGCGACAGCGCGCATGCTGATCGTTTCCAACTGCCGGTTCAGCGCTTCAGCCATCGGCTTGACCTGGTCCTCAGACGGCACGAGCACTGCGATGCTCGGCATGTCCTTCACCATCCTCTCGATTTCCTTGATGCGCGCCGACAGCCAAGGTGGGATGTCCTGCCCTCGCAGTTGCTCCCCCAGCACGGGCGGAACACCCTCGTGGTTCGAGTGCTCTGGTAGTTGCGCTTGGGCTGAGAGATCCCCGTCCATGAGCGTTAGCAGCTCTAAAGCGAAACCGTTGAGCTTTCGGCTTTGGCGGTAAACGGTATTGATGCTGGAAGCCTCCAGCTTGGCAGAGATCCATTCCAGTTGGTCACGGCTGCGAAGGCCATAGCCGGTGACGCGTTGGTTGAAGTCCCCGCACGCGAAGAACGAGCGGGTTTTGAGGTCCGTCAGGGCCTCCATACAGGCCAATTGCAACACTGAAAAGTCTGTAGCCTCATCCACTAGCACTTGTTGCTGCAACAGCCCCGCCACCCTCTGAAGTTCGGCAAACTTCGCCTCATCGAATCGGCGTTGCACAAAGCGCTGGAGCATCAATTCGCGCGCGGACCGAAGCATCATCAGCAGGATGGCGTCCAACTCAGTAGCGTCGATGTGCGCCGGGGATTCTGGCCGCTGGTATTCGAAACTGCTCTGAGAAAGGCACTGGCGCCGGAATGCCCTGTAGCTGGCAGGCACATCCAAGACGTATCGCTTCCACGCGTTGCGGTAGCGCCGCAACGCATTCTGAAGGGTCATCTCCTCGCCAAGCTCTTTAATGCGCTCATCCCCCGGTAGCCGATCTCCCAGCCACTCCAGGATTCGCGCAGCACGCGACGCTTTGCCAGGCCGACGGCCTTTGAATCGGCTCCGGGCATACGATTGCAAAAAGCGGCGGTACGCCTGAAAGGCTTCATGCGCGGCATTGCCACTTTGACGCTGCACAGCTTCTTCGACACCATCGTCATCGAACTCGTTCTCTTCGTCTTCCTCTTCGTCAGGTTGGTTCAGGGAGTCGAGAAATGTGGCCAATTCGTTGAAAACTGACTTGTTCTGGCGGAACAGTGCGCCGCCCTCACCGTCGATCCACAAGTCTGTCTTCTTGCGGCTTTCCTCGAGCAGCGGCGCGAGGACGTCTTCCAAATCGTGGAGCTCGGAGTAGACGCTCAGAAGCTGTCCACCATCCAGCGCCGGTAACAGTCTGGCTAGGCGTTGCACCAACTCGTCGGCATGTGCGGGAGACACCTCCTGTAAAGTTGTCATTCCCTGCCGCAATGCCTCTACCACCCGTTGTTGATGGAATGCGCGAAACTGATCGAACCAAACGCGCGGATCCTGAACCACCGCGGACGGCAGATGCTGGCGCTCCTCTTTGAGAATCAGGGTGCCACCGCTCGTGGTCTTGAGGATGCCGAAGACCTGGCGAGCGAGTTCATGACGCCGCTTGCTCCAGGTCTTAATTCGGTCATCCGGCGCGGCAATACCTTCGCGGCCGAAAGCCTCTTTCAGATAGTGCTTGAGCAACTCCGACGGCGTGAACATCACCCATCGGCCACTGAAGGACTCACCTCTGCCCTCTCCATCAGCGCTGGACTCCAGGGCGAGCTTCTGGCCCAAACGCTTGATCAGGGTCGTAGTCTTGCCGGTGCCGGGCGGCCCCAAAATGATGAGCTGCCGTGCAAGCGGCAGGCGAAAGATCTCGTCCTGAAACTTGTCAAGTACCGCTTGATCCCGCAGTGCCATGGCTGTACGGATTTGGTGGGTCAATCCCTCGACCACATTGCGATCCGCTTCGCCTGACGCCAGGAACGCCATGAAGCCCCCGTCGTTTGCGGCTGGGCCAATTGTCGCCCTGAGGGACCGAATCGTCAGCGGAACTTCAGATTCCCTGTGCCAAACAGAAGGTGTCGAGTCCCAGGCGTGCTGGTCTTTGTAAGGTCGCAATTCGAGCCTTTCCAGCACACGCAGCCACACGCGCCGGTTGCCGATCGCAAACTCTTCCTCGTCTCCTATGTCCAACGAGGCAAGCCGTCCCAAATCCGATCGGTAACTTGCGAGCTTAATGCCAGGGACAGCGATGCTCGTAGTGCGAGAGATGTAATAGATATCCGTCTGACCGTCAGAATCCTCCACAGCGACACGGGCGATCGACGGCATCCTCATCAACGCCAGGAGGTCGCGCGCTTTGCGGTCAGTTATGGATTCCAAGTTGTGCAGAGCCGCGTTACCCGTCAGTGACTGCAGTACCGCCAGACTACTGCTCAGGTCCCGTTGGCTCGTATTTTCCAGCTGCTCGTGCGCTAGTGTCTCCACCCTTTCGAAGGCTTCGAGAGCCTCATTGGCCAACACCTGAATTCCATTTTTGCTCACAAAACTCTCCTCGATTCTTTTTAGTAGCTATCGACCGCAGTGCTCCTAGCAGCTCGCTCGAATCATAAGTAAGCCCGCTTGAAAGCGGCCACCGGCGAAGCAGGATGTGTAACGTGCCGAACAAAAATAATGTTGTATAGTGCCGCGATCTGCGATGAGGAGTGGCGCTTCTGAGCCTACCCGGATTACCGATCGTATTCGCCGTGAGAGACTGTTACTTGCTCTTTGGCGCTTCGGTCGTCGCCTGTCCTGCTACAGTCTCATCCCAGCGGAAGCGGTAACGACGCTCGCGCTCCAAGAACGCGCGGTTTCCGCCTTCGAGGATGTTGCATACAGCCTGCCGAATCTCGTGGTTCTCCAGTGCGCCGGCGCGATAATTGATAGCTGGCAAGCCCTCCCCACTCACGCGCTCAGCCGAGGCGACGATCACTTGGTCCGCATCGGTGTTCACAACAAGGTTGGCGTTGTGCGTGACAAGAATCACTTGCCGGCGCTTTCTGGCCTCTCGGAAATGTGGAACCAGCTCGTCGTAGACGGACTGCGGATCTAGATTCTCCTCGGGCTGGTCAACAATCAGTGGGCGCCTATCCCTCTTGTCAACCGCTAGATACAGTAGCAGTAGCACGATGCCTCTGGTGCCCGGAGATAGGTTCTCGATCTCCACGCCGTCGAATTCAATCCCGTACTCAACTTGGATGTGGCTGGTGTCATAGAGCCATGCCGCGATTTCTTGTACGCGACGGCTTCGATCTTCCATGCTCAAGGCCTTCGGAATGGAGTTGGTCAAATCCTTGGAGAACGTCTCGCGAAACGACTCCATGGCGCTCGCCACGTCGTCGGGCGTCCCTTTCGTCCAGGCCCTCAAGAGATAGCGCTCGGCCTCCTGCCTCAGGGTGCCCTTGCCGCGCAGCTTGTCCGCGACACGCAGATCGATGAACCCTTCGCCGGTCCCTGCCCATGCGTCCAGAGAGACACGCCGCTTCACCACGACCTCGAGTTTGGCCAAAGCGCCAGAGACTCCCTGCAACTCATTTGCCAACGGGGCATAGAGCTTCTGGAGTTGCGCCTCCTCATCTATGAAAGAGGCGAATACATCGAGGTAAGCGGACCGCCTCGTCGTGATCAACTGCTGACGGCGGGCGTCGGCTCCCTCCGCAGCTGTGATCTGTGCGCCCAACCGTTTCAGGGCAACTTCTTCCGCGCGCACCTTACCTTGTAACTCGTTGTACTTCTTTTGCTGCTGTGCATCGATGCCGACTTCCTTGCGGAGCGCTTCAAGCTTCGTCGTGATTTGGTTCAAGGGCCACCGCTCGAGTGGCACGTTCGTAAGGTCCACAACTGCCGCTGCATCGCCTCCCCTCACGCGTTGGACTGCCGCGCGCACCTCCTTGCTCTTAGCTGTCAGGATCGCGTTGACGTCACCCGCGAATGCGAGCCTGAAGGCTTCCCATTCGACATCTGATAGCCCTGCTTCGGAGAAGGCCTCTCGCATATCGTCCCATCGCGTGGGCTCTTCATGCGTCAAAAGATCGGCCGCCGCCTGAGATAGATCGTTGATCTTCTGCTGTTGGAGGTTCAGCCCTTCGACGCGCTGCTGTATGGTGCGATACGCAGTCTCCGTTTCGGACAAACGCTTGGCCCGCTCCTCTTTTCCTTTCGGAATGAGTGCATCGGCTTCCTTCTTCAGTTTCCCGATTTGCTCCAAACTCGCTGTGTGCTTAGTCTTCAGGCCGGCGAGGCTCCTCTGGCTAATGTCTTCCGTTGCGATTTGCTCTGACAGCCGCTCAATGCGTTGCCGCAGCGCGACCTGTCTGGAGCGGATCGGTTTCAGAACAGTATCAGCAAGCGCCCTGAACGTGTCAGCCTCCAGCCTGTCGACCGGATCAATGGCATCAAAAATTACCCGTTCGATCTCGCTTCTGAGTCCCCTCGCGAGGCCTGACGTCGAACATAATTGATCGACAAACTGCTGCGAAAGATACCGGACTTGTGGAATGGGCTGCTCATCGTCTTCCAATTCCACCCTCGGATCGAGACCAGTGTCCTCGCCGGTATCGTCCCGCCACTCCACGTGAACTGACGCATTCTTAAGGTAATTCGTGGGCTTCGATGCTCGCGACAGGAACGAGGAGTCGGCAACCTGGTCCCCCAAGGATTGGGTGCCGGCAGCCAGCAGTTCGACAAGTGCAGTTTTCCCTGAACCCCTCGCGCCGATAATCGTCACCAAACCCGGATTGAAGTCAATGCGATCCCGCTTCAGCCAGTCTGCTCCCTTCGGGCGCAACATCCGGATGGAATAGGATGCTAGACCGACGCGGGGACATTCGGGGCCGATCCATACACGTTCTTCAGGTTCGATGATGGCCTGACGCAACGTGTCAAAGTTGAGGTCCCCCTTGATCCAGCAGAAGCGGTCGTCGGCGGGCATGCCCACTTTTTCTTCAGCATGCGCGTCGCAACCATGCAAGCATGGCTTCAAAAAGCGGTAGGTCCTTTCAATAGACGCGCGATCCAGAACGCCCTTACCGAGCCAGTACTTCCGTGTATTGGGATTGGCCGAAAAAACAATGTGCGCGAAGCGCTCGATATCTTGGCGCGTCGCCGCGTAGGAGTCGTCGGCCTGCAAACCAGCCGTCCCGTCGACGCTCCCTCCTGATATCGCCACTAGGCAGTTTTGCTGCGCCCATCCATCTTTGAGAAGGTCCTTGAGCGCACTGAATTGGGTCTTGAACTGGTTGGCGCCGATGCGGATCGCTGCCGCATCATCGATCGGTTTGCCATGAAACGCTCGACCGAGTTGGGCGAGCTCCGATGGGGTACACGCGTATCGGCGATCCTGTACCTCGAAAGTCAGTTTCGAGAGCAGGCGCTCAATCTGAGCTTCGTGGTCGACATCGTACGGAGAGAATAGCAAGTGGATGTTTATTCCCTTGGCTTTCTCCGTCTTGATGTCTAGCCTCATCTCGACATTCGGAAAGATCAGGCCAACGTTGGGAAGGCGTCCCTGCTTCTTTCGCGCCACAACTTGTCGATATCCCTCGATTGAAAAATAGTCGGTGATGCCCAGTGCCCGGATCGTAGGGGTCGCCGATTCCAACCTGCAAAGGTAGCCTTCCCAGTCGTCTTTGTACTGATCGTTGAGGAGGGTTCCAGGTGCATGGATATGCGGGTCCCAGCGTTTCCACGAAGATCCGGTAAATTCCGCATTCAAGTTGTGATGCACCATTCGTCCCCCGCTCGGCAACGCCTTTGCCCAGATTGTTTAGCCAACTGCCGCTCTCCACGAAACGAATCTGAGGCAGAGCGCACGCGATCATTTTCCTTTGCACTGACGGCGATCGCTTCCCCCGTTTCCATTTCCGTCCCACGATAGTCTATTTGGCCGATTATGCGGATTGCATGAACGTGTTTTGAACATGGAATTTGCACCCAACGATAGTTAACGGCATCCACGCATTAATCTTTATCTAAAACCCCGTCCAATGCCGCGATAGCTTCCCGTCGTTCTCCGAATGCGAAAGCGCCTTGCGTACCGATGAGGACGGCAGCAATGCTCACCGTCGACGGGCAGCGGGCGTTCCGGTCCTTTCAACGATCCGTCTCTGTTCAGGCCGCCATGCGATGTTCGTAGTAAGGGCGGTGGCGATCGTTGAAGATCGCGTACTGTGCCGCAAGATTGCGTGGATCGGGATTGAGCCACGCGTCGATATGCTCCGGCGATGGGAATGATGCAGCGATCGTGGCCGGCGGCGGCAACTTCAGGGGGCGGTTCATCAGTGATGGCCGCGAAGGAGAGCAGATCAGGCTCGCCAGGGCTTTGCCAGTGCGACCACAGGCAGGCGACTAGCATGTCCTGAGCGGGCTGCGGCTTGAACTCCAGGACCACGCTTTCCTCTAGTTCGCCTTCAGCGAGATCTCGCCCTTCAAGGCGATGTCGTTTCACGTTTTCATAGAACGCATTCGCGACGATCAGACCGTGCGAACACCCAAAAAGTCCCTTCCAGAAGCCTTCCAGATTGTCGAGCCTGGCGTTGTAAAGTCCGGGATATTTCTTGTCGTAGAACGCAGGCTTGCCAGCCGGGCGACAATGATATCGCATCGGCTTGATGACGCGCTTGCCGTCTTCCATGACCATCACCGGAGCATAGTTACCGGGGAAAATTCGCGAATCGCGGTCTTTCAGTTCGATGCGCCGGAGATCGTCGAGTCCGCGCAGCGCCGACTCGATCTTGTTGGTTGCGATCCGTTTGCTTTCGGTGGCCGCTTTCGTCGTTTTGCTTTGAAGGGTGCGTTCCGCGTCGGCGAGCCGCGCGCGCTGCTTGAACAGTTCCTGCTCCAGCCTGGTTGCCTGCTCACCGTTGAACCGGTCGATCGCCTCCCTGATCCGGCGTTCCTCGTCGGTCTGGGGAGCCGAGAACGCGGCGTCCATCGCCTTCGGAATCTTGATGTTGCTGCCCTCGGCGCGTTCCCAGTACAGCTGTGCGAACTCCCGGATGCTCATGTGCGCGCCAAACATCCTGACGTACTTGCGGTAGTCCGCCTGGATCTGGGCTGAATAGCACATGGCGGCTCTCCTTGAAGGAAGGTGCGCGATTATGGTACGCCGGTTACTAATGGAAGTTTCGTGTCGACGTGACGAGAGAGCCGAGCAGCGGGGACACGTCGACCAGCCGGTGCGCGACGAGGTGGCGCACCTCACCCTCACGCTGCCAGACGCCGTACACGGCAAGTAGTGACGCGCCGAGCGCTTCGCGTCGCTGCTTTTCGATCAGGGACGGCCAGATGATGACGTTGACCTGCCCGGTCTCATCCTCCAGCGTGACAAACATCACGCCCTTGGCCGTGCCCGGCCGCTGCCGGACCGTCACGATGCCGCAGGCACGCGCGAGCTGGCCGTTCCGGAATCCGGCCAGCGTCGACGCCGGCAGCAGGCGCTGGGCGAGCAGGCGAGGGCGCAGCAGTTCCAGCGGATGCCGGCCGAGCGTCAGGCCGAGCGCCCGGTAATCGCTGGCGATCTGCTGGCCTTCCGTCATCGGCGCGAGGACCGGCGTCGCGTCGTCATCAGTCGCGCCGCGCAGCAGATCCCGGTCAGGTACCGCAGCCACCGCATGCCACAGAGCTGCACGCCGGTCGCCGGCGAGTGAGCGCAATGCGTCGGCTGCCGCGAGCGCCTGCAGATCCTTGCGATCGAGCTGCGCGCGTCGTGCCAGATCGGAGACATCGATAAAGGGCCGCACGGCGCGCGCGAGCTCAATGCGCGCGGCGGCTTCCTCCTTCAGCCCACGTACCAGCGACATGCCGAGGCGCACCGGGGAAGAGGTTGTCTGGCCTTCAACCGCCGAATCCCAGTTGCTGAGCGTCACGTCGACCGGCAGTACCTTCACGCCGTGGCGCTTCGCATCCTGCACGAGCTGCGACGGCGAATAGAAACCCATCGGCTGACTGTTGAGCATCGCGACGAGAAACGCGACAGGCTCGTGACGCTTCAGCCATGCACTCGCGTAGACCAGCAGCGCGAAGCTCGCCGCGTGACTCTCGGGAAAGCCATATTCGCCGAAGCCCTGGATCTGCGCAAAGATCGCTTCGGCAAACTCGCGGTCGTAGCCACGCTCGAGCATGCCGTTCACGATGCGGTCGTAGTAGGCTTCGAGTCCGCCCTTGCGACGCCATGCAGCCATCGCGCGACGCAGCTGGTCAGCCTCGCCTGCGGTGAATCCTGCCGCGAGCATCGCGACCTGCATCACCTGCTCCTGGAAGATCGGCACGCCGAGCGTGCGCGAGAGCGCCTGCTCCATCTGCGGACTCGGATAGGTGACGGGCTCCAGTCCCTGCCGCCGGCGCAGGTACGGATGCACCATGCCGCCCTGCACGGGGCCCGGACGCACGATCGCCACCTCGATCACGAGATCGTAAAAGCAGCGCGGCTGCAGGCGGGGCAGCATGCTCATCTGCGCGCGCGACTCGATCTGGAATACGCCAACGGTATCGGCGCGACAGATCATCTTGTAGGTCTCGGGATCTTCGGCAGGGATGTCCTGCAGCTCGAACGGCTCGCCGCGTTTTTCCGAAATGACGTCGAGCGCGCGGCGGATGGCCGACAGCATGCCAAGTGCGAGCACGTCGATTTTCAGCAGGCCAAGCGCCTCGATATCGTCCTTGTCCCACTGGATGATCGAGCGGTCGGCCATCGCAGCATTCTCGATCGGCACCAGCCTCGACAGCTTGCCGCGGCTGATCACGAAGCCGCCGCTGTGCTGCGACAGATGTCGTGGAAAGCCCACCAGCAGCGCCGCAAAATTTGCCCACTGCACGATCAGCGGTGTCCCGGCGTCGAGCCCCGCCTCGGCGAAGCGGCTGAGCAGATCGCCGCTCGAATCGAACCACTGATGGGCCTTCGCGACGCGATCAACGATCGCTTGATCCACGCCGAGTGCCTTGCCCGACTCCCGCAGCGCGCTGCGTGGGCGGTACGTCGTCACGGCGGCCGTCAGCGCCGCGCGATCGCGCCCGTACTTGCGGTAGATGTACTGCACGACCTCCTCGCGGCGCTGATGCTCGAAATCCACGTCGATGTCCGGCGGCTCACCGCGCTCTTTCGAGATGAACCGCTCGAACAGCATCGACGAGCGCGCAGGATCCACCTCGGTCACGCCAAGCGCAAAGCACACAGCCGAGTTGGCCGCCGACCCGCGCCCCTGGCAAAGGATGCCTTCGCTGCGCGCGAACCGGACGATGTCGTAGACCGTCAGAAAGTACGGCTCGTAGCGTAGATCCCCGATCAGCGCGAGTTCGTGTTCGATCTGCTGCTGTACCTGATGCGGAATGCCCGCTGGCCAGCGGCGATGTGCGCCGATGTAGGTTTCCTGCCTCAGATAGGTCGTCGGCGTATGGCCGGCCGGCACCAGCTCGTCGGGATATTCATAGCGCAGTTCGTCGAGCGAAAACGTGCACAGGTGCGCGATCCGCAGCGTCTCCTGAAGCATCCGCTGCGGGTACAGGTTGGCGAGTCGCAGGCGCGATCGCAGATGCTGCTCTGCGTTGGGCGCGAGATCATAGCCGCACTCGGCTACCGGTTTGCCAATCCGGATCGCAGTGAGGACATCCTGCAGCGGTTTGCGCGAGCGCACATGCATAAGAGGTGCACCGGTCGCCACGACGGGAATGCCGCGGCGCGCAGCGACGTGTTCGACGATGCCGCGGTGGATATCGTCCATCGCGCGCGCGTGCAACGTCAGGGCAATCCACGCACGGTCGCCGAAGGTCTGGGCGAACCACTCGACCTGCGTATCCAGTCTGTCTTCATCGGCGGGGTAGTCCGGCGACAGGATCGCGACGCAGTCCGGCAGTCCCCGCAGGTGCCCAAAGGGCTTTTCCGGGTGCGCGAGATCCAGGGGAGCAACCCGGTAGCTGCCCTTGTGTGCGCGCATGCGGCCGAGCGTGATCAGCTCGGACAGGTTGCCGTAGCCGTCACGCGTCATCGCCAGTGCGGTGAATGACAGGGCCGACGTGCCGTCGGCGTTGGTCAGGTGGAAGTGCGACCCGACGATGAAGGGCAGACCGGCCTTCTTCGCCTCGACGTGCGCGCGCACGACGCCGGCAAGCGAACATTCATCCGTGACAGCCAGTGCGGTGTAACCCAACTGTGCGGCGCGAGCGGCGAGATCTTCGGCGTGGGATGCGCCGTGCAGAAAGGAAAAGTTGGACGCGCACTGAAGCTCCGCATAGTCGGGCAGTGCGCCGTAGGTCGGCGCCATGGGCGATCACCCGAACAGGCCGTGCAGGAACCAGCGCGGCTCGCGTTCGTCGACGGCGCTTACGCGCTCCCGGAAGACCCAGTAGTGCACCGCGTCGCCGGATTCGGCGACAAAGTAATCCCGCGTCACTAGGTGTCCGTCCTGCCAGCCGCCCTCGATACGTTCGGCCGGCGACACCATGCGCAGCGGGGTGCCGTAGAACGGACGGTGGCCGCGCATGATGAGCTGCACCGGACTGTCGAGCAGCCACGTCGGCCGCGGAAGGCTGGACGGTGGCGGCATGGACCTGACGGTCTCACCGATGGGTATCCAGCGCGCGGCGACCTCGGGGCGGTGATCGGCGACGGGCGCCGCCCGGGTGACATTCTGGGCGCCGAGCCTGGCGACGAGCAGTTCCATCAGGCGCGCATGCTCCTGTGGCGAACCGCCTGGCTCAGGAAACAGCGATTCGCTGGGTGCGTCCGCTTCGCGCACGTCCTTCGCGTCGAGGCGAACGGCGATGACCGGCGCGGCCAGTTCGACGCGGCCCAGGCGTTCTTTCAGCAGGCGCACGAGGTGTTCCTCGCGTGACGTCGGTTCGCCAAGCGCGATTTCGATTGCGGTCGGCGGCACCGCCGCGCGGCCGCGTTCGTGCTCGAGCTCAAGTACAAACCGGGCGATCGCCAGCTGTCGCGCCGACAGCCAACCGGTCATCTGCAGGATCAACCGCCGCGCCGCGAACAGCACGGCTTCCGCATGCTCGATCCGGTCGGGCAGCTCGAGCCGCGCGCTGAAGGCGGGGGGCAACTCCAGCCATTCGTACACTTCGGGCGCCGCACCCGTCGCGCGATCGAGCGCATCGAGCAGCGCCGTTCCGCAGCGCTTCCTGAGGCCTGCGCGGGGTAGTCGCCGGACGTCGTCGACCGTTTCGCATCCCAGTCCGTCGAACCATCCGGCGTAGGGGCGCGCAGGCGGCAGGGCAGGTAACGGCACGCGACGCAGCGTACGGTCGACGGAGCGCAACGTGAGCGCGACGCCACCCGATGATCGGGCGAAGAGCCATGCGGCCTGTCCCGTCGGCGCAACGGCAAGTGTCGCGGTCACGCCGAACGCGCTCACCGTTTCACCCGCCCGCCAGCGCAGTGCCCGAATGCCACCGAAGAGGCGCAGGCTCGCCGAAACGTCGGCCAGCACGACCGATTCCTCCGCCAGCACCACGTGGGGGGTGAACTGCAGCAGGGCGAACGCCACGCCACGAACCAGCTCCGCTTCACGGGTGAGATCACGTTCCCGGATGACCGCGTCGGGGACAAGCGTCAACACTCCACCGCGGCGCATGCCAGGCACGATGCCGGCCGAGTGCGCCGCGCCGTCGAGCGCGACAACGCGGTCCTTTTCCAGCACGACAAACCCGGCCTCATTGCGCGGCGTCGACCAGCGCGGGAGAAACGACTCGAGGGCGAGGTGCGGCAGATGTACGCCGATCCAGAGTTGCATATCGGCTCAACAGGGCAGGTGAAGGTACGAGAGGAACGAAAACGGGTTCGTCGCGCTGCGGTCCGCGGCGTTTGACGAACGTCACTTCAATACCGCCCCTGGCGGCTCGCAGCGCAAGCCGCAGCGGCGCCGGCGACGTCGCCTGGGCGGCCGCGAGTGGGCGAAACAGGAACAGCAGGGTGTCCGAGGCCTGAGCGGCCAGATGCAGGCGCCGCAGCGCTTCCTGCCGGACTTCTGCCTGCCAGAAGAGCAGGGCGCCGCAGGTGCCGGCACGCAGGATCTGCTCGGCGGCCCACAGCACAGCCGTGCGTGGTGCGCGCAGCACGCACGGCTGTGCTGCGGGAACGCCGAGCCACGCCAGTCCGGCGGGTTGAAGCCGATGCGGCGGCTGCAGCAGGAGCAAGGGGCGGGATCCGACGTTCGCCAGCGCGGGCTGAAGCAGACGCAGTTCACCGCAGCCCGGCTGCGGTGTGAGCAGTTCAGTGAGCGCGCCCGCGGGCCAGCCGCCGCCCGGCAGCTCGGCGGTTAGCGCGGCGTGGCCGCACGACACCACCCGATCGAAGCCGGCGGCCAGCTGCGAAGCTCGCCATAGCGCGGGGTGGATTTCTTCAGGGTGACGCGGCAGGGCGTTCATGGAGCAAGGATACTGTATGGATATACAGTATCTAGTGTAGCGCTTATCCCGGGAAAATGTAAAAGGAGGTGTGAAGACCACGACCGGGGGGTACTGGCGAGCCGTTCCAGGCGGGCGCGAGCCCACCTTTCGCGACCGGTCTGTGATCGGCCATATGGGAAAGCTTTCCGCAAGCCCGAGAAGCTGGTCAGAGGAACCGTCGGTTAGAATAACTGCTCCCATCAGCAGCTGACCGTCTTTCACCAATGCTCAACAGAAAGCATTCTTCCGGCAAGCTCTACGTCGATCTGCAATCGGCAGCGGCACGGTACCTTGCTGCCGCCCAAACGAAGTCCGCGTGTCTCGAACGCATCGCTTCCACGCCGCAAGCCATCTGGGTGACCGATGTCTCCGCCATCGCTGACCTTCGGATCAAACTGGATGGCGCATATGCTAATGATGAGATTGCGGTTGTCGTTTTATACGGGATCCCGGACCGTGATTTCGGCGGTGGGTATTCCGCCGGTGGAGAAGAAACAGAAGGATCCTACCGCGCCTACATTGACAAACTCTGCGATGCCATCGCACAACGTCGGGTGATTGCGATAGTAGAACCAGACGCAGTCGCCGATATGTTCAACGGAAAGTTCGGTGAGGATCGCGCCGAGCGCCGCACGGCCTTGCTGCAATACGCATGTGACCGGCTAGGCCAACTCACCCAAACTGATGTCTACCTCGACTGTGGACACTCCAGCTGGCCGGAAGAAAGTTGCCTCGATCGGTGGCTGCGCGACAACAACATGCTCGATAGGCTCACCGGCATCGCGATGAATGTCTCGAATTTCAAATCGACAGAAGAATGCCTCGATCGTGCGAGAGCACTGCTGCATTTGGGATCTCGTGAAGTTGTGCCTGTGGTCATTGACTGCAGTCGAAATGGCGCGCCTCTTGCCTCAGATTTGCAGGGCGATGATTTATGGTGCAATCCGGTTGGAGCCCGTCTTGGTCCGGATCCGGTCTTGTCTTTGTCGAATTATCACGCCCGGTTGTGGGTAAAGCGGCCTGGCGAGTCGGACGGAGTGCACAACAGCGGATTGCGTGCGGGCACGTTCGATCTGGGCCTATGCCTCCGACTTTGCGGCGAGTAAGTCGCGCAAGCGCAGTGCACACCAAAGCACATTCATTAGGGGTACGGTGCATCTGCGTACGAAGGTCCGTCGATCGAACGGAGGGGCCGCTCGAATGATCATGTGAGCGCGATAGCGTACGTCGGAACATGGCCGGCCGGTCTCTGCCGGTCATCGATCGGCAGCATTCGACCCTCAACAGCCTTCCGACTGCTCGGTTTCTATGTCCGCTTCTGAGCTGAAGGTAGCCGCTCGCTTCAAAGCCATAGCGTGAAATTTAAAATAGAAAATCAATGGATCAACCAATGCAAATGTTCAAACCGGATTTGCGGTTTAGGGTCCGATCGGGACTCGATTTTTTAGAAGGCTGTACATGAACACACAGTCCCACGCCATTGAAGTCTCCCATGGTGACTTGCCTGCTCCGTCCTTCGCGATTTCTGAGCGTTCCCACTGCCACTGCGTGTATGAGGTGCGAGCGGGATCAACATAGCACTTTCGCTTAAGCAGCGGCAGGATCGATGCATCTGGTCCCAGGTGCAGATAGAGGAAAAACGGATTCTCTGGCTCTCGGGCGGCGATGATTGCCGCGGCGTTTGCTAAAGTGTCGCTTCTATGACCAAGTAATCGGTCAATGGCAATCTTGACGGCAATTAGGTGGAGGGTGTAGCCCCGCGGGGCGAACGCCGCCGGCCAAATCAAGTCATCCATCTGATCACCAAACTTCCCAGTCGGGTCAACAACGTCTGAGGGAATAACGTTCGCGACAGCTAGCTTGCTGGCGAGCGCGTTGAAAACCAGCCATTCGCTTCCAGCCAGTTCACATGTCATATTGGGATCGGGTGCACAACTGGAATAAGCAGTGTCAATTGGAAAGGAAGGCGGTACGTGCATCGCGTTGCCCGCGATGTAGTGGAGGTAACGAGACAAGGCGGCCGACTCGTTTCGAGTTTTAATGAACGCGAATACACCATTGATTTGATCGCCAGAGAAGTCGGAGCCGACAACGTTGACGTGATTCGGTGAACGCCAAAATCGTCCATCAGCGCTTTGGCTGTTTTGTAATAGAGTGCAGCCTTCCGCCTCGCCGGCCAAGCAAAGCAAGCCCCCGAAAATTGCCATATCACCGCTATCGTCTGGTGGGGTAGCAGTTGGATCGAATTTGGCAGGGAACGAATAGTTCGGGTCGCGGACGGAGCGCTCTCTATGAGCCACGGCCTTGAACTGGGCTATTTCCGAATCGTAGTCAAAGTTACCGATGGGACCTGTTGCGGCGGGGGCGCTGGCGATTAGCTGTCTCATGCGACGAGCGATCGCGTCAGTAGAAATCCAACCGATTTTTAGGCAGATCCCCTGTAACTGTTGGTACGCGCAATATGAAGCTTGTAAATGCGCAGTCGCGATAAAATTTGATAGCTCTGGATCGTCATGCTGCAAGCCCGCGAGCGGATCATTAGGATCAGTCGCATTGAATATCGCTCTATTTATTGCGCCCCGAATACTGGTCGTCAATACGTCCGCAACCCAAGACACCAGGTTAAACAAAGCTCCCGTCTGACAGTTGATCTCGCTATTCATGTCCTGCACCACAGCTGCGGGCAACGGTGCATTCGGTATCGCGAACCTAAGCAACACTTGGCAATTGAAACCTTGGCCAATGGCGTTGATGCGGCCTTCGATGTGGGCCTGATATGCGAGAGCAAAGCTCCCGTCAGAATACTCAGAAAAACCAGCGCTGTCCAAACGAAACGGAACGGACGGATCCTTCGCACCTGCTTCCCTTAGGCTTTTCTGAATCTGCGCGTCAACAGGGCCGAGTGGCAAGGATACGGTGACAAGGCTTTTGGCGACGCTCTCCAAATGAAGCTGCATCCGACCAGGCAACAGCGATGAACCGTCCTGCGGTACTAAAGGCGCGGCTATTACCAGAGACGGGAGCATCACCGTGATAAAGCGGGCCAACCATCGATAGGTCCAGCGGACGATCGCATTCATCGCAACTCACCTCGATGGTTGGGTTCCCTGAATGACGCTGAGTACGGGGGGGTAGCTGTTACCCGTTGTCGAACACCTAATGTGACCCTTCTGGCCCATATTTGGAACCCCGCCTGGGCTCTTCACGCTTGCAGTCACGCACACCACCAGCGGATCAGATATGCCCGTGCTGTCAACGGCTTGGTGGTAGCTTCGAAACTCAATGTCGCAACGTTCCTCATCTCCCGTCGAGCCACTACCGAAACGCCGTTGTACCGTATATTGCGCGATGAAATCGCCGCCGAAAGATTTGCAGGTTTGGAAGGAACAGGAACTGCGCTCACCCATAACGTCTGTAGCCGACGTATCGCATCCGTTGTCTATGGTGAAAGGTGTGCCGGTGTTTGCGACACGGGCATTTTTGGACGCGCAGGCACTGAGTAAAACCACACCTGAGAGTGCAGCTATGAGCAATAGATCGGCCACCTGAAAATCCCCAAACCGACCGGGTCGTTCGGCCGTAACGCCACGATTCTGCGGCTGCTTCATAGTCCCCTCCACGGCTAGACTCCGACCGGCTATACGGCGACTCTGGTGGTCTTATGCGTTCAAGTATGTACGGGAGCGGACAGATTTAATTCTCTTTTGCACATCCCGGCGTTGACCAGTTGTTACCTCTAGGAGGTGAAGAGGAGCCATCCCTTCGAGCAAGCTTTTGAACACACCTACGCCGGTGATCTGTCCGACCGTCCCATATGAATCTGCGAAGAGACGGTTTACGATATCTAACCAGTGGCCGAAACTGGCCGAGGGCGTGTGGAAACTCCATTTCAACCGCTGAGGGCGACGTTGCCGGTCGGATCGATCAGGTTAGATGCGTCGAGCTTGCGCTAATCGAACATCGCGGCCGCAAGAAGCCCCTCGGGGCCTCAGCTGGTAGCCAGCTTCATCGCCTTCATCATTCCGGCAACCCCCAGTATATTGATGACGCGCTTGAGGTTGTAGGCTAGCACCTGAAGGCTCATTTCGGTGCTCACCCGTCCCAGCGTCCGGGTCAGGAAGTGGGTGGCCCCCATCCAATGCTTCATCGTGCCGAAGACGTGTTCGACCGTGCTTCTTCGAATGGTCATTGCATCGGGCATACGCTCGAGTCGATGCTGCATGGCTTCCAGTACATGTTCGTGTTCCCATCGTCGGATGCGGCGGTAGTCGCTGGGCGAACATCGCTCCTTGAGATGGCAACGCGGGCATGCGCTGGGCCAGTACACGCGCAGGTTCATGTCTTTCTCAACGGTCTTGAATCGAAGAATTGCGCGCTCACCGGCGGGGCATCGATACTCATCGTTCCTGGCAACGTAGATGAAGTCGCGTTTGGTAAAGAGCCCTTTCTTCCTTGACGCCGAGGTGAGTGGTTTCGGGACATACGTGGTGATCCCAGCCAGTTCACAGGCGCGGATGTCCGGACCGCTGTAGTAGCCTCGATCAGCTAGCACCTTCAGCCCCGGCTTGCCCATCGCCTTCTTCGCTGACACGGCCATCCTGCTGAGTTGCCCGTGATCGCCTCCGATATTCGTCACCTCATGTTCCACGATCAGATGGTGCTTCGTATCCACGGCGGCCTGCACGTTGTAGCCGACAGTTCCGGTTCTTTTGCCACCGCTGGTCATAGAGCGGGAATCCGGGTCGGTAAGCGACAGTTGTCCGTCCGGTTCTTTCTTCAGCTGCGCTTTGATTTGCTCGAGCTCACGCATCCGCTGGCGCAACAGAGCGATCTTCTCGTACAGGCGCACGGTCTTCACATCGAAACCTGTCGGACTGGTCCGGTCTGCGGTTTCAATCATGTCGAGGTATCGCTGGACGCTTTCCTCAATCTGTTGCTGACGCTTGTCGATCTTGCCCGCCGTGTAGTTCCTGTCGCGGCTGTTCACCGCCTTGAATTTGCTGCCGTCGATGGCGACCATGTCGCTCGATAGCAGCTTCAGTCCTCGACACAGCTCGACGAAGCGACGGCATACGTTGCGAATGGCCGGCCCGTTGTCGCGGCGAAAGTCGGCGATCGTCTTGAAGTCTGGCGCCAGACGTCCTGTCAGCCACATCAACTCGACGTTGCGTTGGCATTCGCGCTCAAGACGCCGACTTGAGGGTACCCGGTTCAGATACCCGTAGATATAGATCTTGAGCATCACGCCAGGGTGGTAGGACGGGCGCCCGGTGATTGCGGGCGTGGTGCCGTTGAAGCCGAGCGTCGTGAGGTCCAGTTCGTCCACGAACACGTCGACGATTCTGATCGGGTTGTCCTGGCCGATGTAGTCATCGACGCATTTGGGAAGTAGTGCGACCTGCTTGCGGTCATCGCCTTCAACAAATCGCTTCATGAGTCACCCGGTCTCAATGAGTTGATTCAGTTTAGGCGATGAATGCGTTTTCACACACCCTCGGCCGGTCAGCGACCGCTCGCTAACCGGCTTGACAATCTACACCTCCGTCTGCTCGGCGATTTCGAGTGCATCATCTACCTCGATGCCGAGGTATCGCACTGTACTTTCACGTTTCGTGTGGCCGAGTAACAACTGGACAGCCCTGAGGTTCTTAGTGCGACGATAGATCAACGACGCCTTGGTCCGCCGCATCGTGTGGGTACCTTAGGCCGTGTCGTCAAGGCCGATTGACGCGATCCATCGATGAACCAGCCGGGCATATTGCCGTGTCGACAAGTGCGGAGAGCCGTGAATTCTGCTCGGGAACAGGAAGTCGGTTCCGTGCAGCTCCGCATGCCTTATCCATGCTGCCACACTCTCACGAGTCTGTTCGGTAATCTCGAACTGAACCGGCCGTTGCGTCTTCTGCTGCATGATCATCGCGCGGCTGGCAACGTGCTCCCCGTGACAAACATCGCGAACGCGCAGCTTCGTCAAATCACAAGCGCGAAGCTTGCTGTCGATGCCGAGATTGAACATTGCCAGATCTCGCACGCGGGACGAGAGCTGCAGCCGCACGCGTATCGCCCAGATTTCCTTCAGCTTCAGCGGTGGCTTCTGACCGGTTAATCTCCCTTTGTTCCACGGGACCCGCGTCGGGACCGAGTCGTTTGATGTGCTCATGACAATCTCCTTTCAGTTGAAGGAGATCCAGTTTGCGTCTGGCGCAATGGGCGCTGTCCGACCCAATTGGGCCGCTCGGCCTTCGTCCCCGCAACGGCCCCTTGCAGCCCCACAAGAGACTCTCACTTTTCCAGATATCAACCATCCGATCATCTCGGCCGGTGGGCTCGGATTGCGCCCGGCAAGCGATAACACGTAAGGCGAGTGATTACTTCAGCGGGTTCGCTAGGAACGAATTGGCGTCGTGCGAAGTAGAATTGAGATATTGAGGCCGCCAATGGCTTACAAAAACAATCGCGAATCGGATGAAGGTGAGCGTGGTCTGGGGCCCTAGCGACCGCATAATCCCGGCACCGCTTCACCTCTCGCTTGCGCCTCTTTGCACTGTCTTTTGAATTTAGTTTCGCGCGCTTGTTCGACTAAGGCGAGGCCTGCCTCCTCATCAGCAACTTCCGTTGGGCTTGCGTCCACCTTTGTATCGCGTCGAAACGACTGCAAGGCGTTTATCGCTTTCTCGTATGGAAGAGGGTAATCCGGATCAAAGCTTTTCTTTTCGTCCGCAACTATTTTTCGCAGAATCGCGCCCGCTGCGGGATTGTCACCCTTTAGCTTGAAGAACTCAGCCTGAAGATTCATAGCTTGGACAGCGTCCTTATCGGTCAGATCCGTGGGGTGCGCCTGGCGCGCGTAGTTCTCAGCAGACCTTGCCGCAGCGAGTCCGAAGTCAACTTGCCCTGCCTTCCAGACGCTACTTACGCGATCGCCGATCGCTCGATCAACTCGACCCTTGGTGGCAATGCCAAGGTAATAGTAGAACCGGCCAAGGTCCGAAATGGCATACTCTCCTGGAAGGACCGAGGACCACCATCTTATCCCCTCCTGTAGATAAACCTGCGCTTCGGGATACCGCTGTCGCGAATCCAGATATCGAAAGATGTTTTCAAAAAAAGCATCCCAGGTCGATCCATCGATTACAATTTCGGAGCGAGTATTTGTTAGCCGCCAATATTTGATTGTATTCGTCAGGCTTTCATCCGTAGCGTCGTCAAATTGGGGAATCCGCCTAAACCACGTCAACTCGCCTGTCTGCTTATTGTTGTAACTCCCGACTAGGACTTTGACGTTCGAGCCAGCACTTGTTCCCGCCGCCCAGAAGCGTATCGCGGCATCCACATCGACCCTGAAAACAGCAGCCCAAAGACCCGCTAGGGTGATTTGCTCGCTAATGGTTTGCACGCCGCCGCTGTGCTCGATTTTGGAAATCACCTTTCGGTAAACCGCGAAGTCCTTAGGCTTGGAACTGCCCACTGAATTGTTGGCGAGATACCAGACAGCCGTCTTCGCAAGTCCTAGCTCCTCCGGACTCCACGGCCTTTCTAGCGACATAAGCCTTGAGATTCCCTGCGTCGCGACCGTCAGGCTAGGCGTTGTCATCTCCTCAGCGATTTCTTTCCACTCGACTTGCGGGGTTGCTCCCGCGGATCGGTCTAGGTCTAGGACCAGCTCAGAAAGTTCTCTGACCTGGATATACCAGTTGGCATAGAGGGGGTTTTCAGGTTCCAACTGGTACGCTTTATTGAAATAGCGCGCGCCGGCGGCTGGGCCAAACTGTAACGACTTAACTAACGCAAGCTGCAAGTTGCTCGCAGCAGCCTTGTTGACCGCAACCGCCTCTTGCTGTACCAGATCCGTTAAAATTAGATCCGCTTTCTGAAAATCGCCGCTTTCGGTAGCGCGCTTCGCCTCGTCGTCAAGAGGACTGGTCCCTGCGACAATCTGCCAACTGCGTAATAAGTCGTCATATTTACGTGGCCAATCTTCCAGGTCTTGCAACGCCGCCTTCGACGCTCCTGGACTTGTGGAATTTTGGAGCGCTGTGAGCCTCTTCTCGATTACTTGAACCAAGTCGATGTTATGTTGTATCACATCGTTGTTCGATTTCATCGATTGGTCGAGCTTACTCATGAGTTGCTTGTTGGCGGTCCTGAGCGCGAGATAAATGGCGTTAATGGCAGCGATGACCTGTTTGAGTTGGCCGACAGAGATTTTCCCTTGGCTTTGAATGATGAGCAACTGTCCTTTCAGGTCGGAATACTGTTCTTTGCTCAACCCACAGTTAAGTTGTATGTCATGCTTAACATCTGAATATGCGATCGCCTGCGAGCATTCCGCCGCATTGGCCGTGACCGTGACGGACTTTGGCTGCTGACCAACAGCGTGGACGGCGACGCTGCATAACAGCGCATTCGCAGCGGTTCTGACCCACGCTTTCACGGCTTGCCCCCGGCGGGCGCGCCGCAGTTATTGACTACATCCCGAGCGGTTGCGTCGCCGACCGCCTGTGCGCAGGAGCCACTGGCTTGTACGTTCACTGTGGGGCGTTGAGCCCCAGCCCCGGTAAACGGTGCGGACGCGGCGGAGAGGGTTTCTGTTTTAAGCGTTTGAGGGACAGCATTGCCGTCGACCATTCGATACGCGAGAACCCACCCGCCGACTATCGCGAAAGCCGCGAGGCCAACGCACGAGAATGTAATCGTTGCGCTGGCGGCTTTCCTAGCTGCAAAGCCGAACAAGAGTGCGAGCGCAAAGCCCGCCCACCCTAATGGCTGTGTGACAACGCTGGTCCAATCCATCTCGGCCTCGCGCGACGATTGCGAGACTCCCATCCTACTCTTTAGCCAGTTGCCATAGCCCAAGAAAGTTCGACGCGTGGCTAAAACAGAGCCCGCTTAGCTCGCTCTACACTACGCTACTCTTTTGTCGTCGCGGTATCGAATGCTTCTTTTCAGACGTCGAGCGGAACCGCTTTTCCTTTGGTTCTGAAAAGGGGCCGTCAACGAGCATTCGGTTTGCGCGACAGTTGCCATTAGCAATCGACACGTTCGTCCGGACGCGAATGACGGCATGGCCGATGACGCGAGCCACATGATTTCCGCACGGAAGTCCGTTAACTGGACGAAGCCGTCGTCTGAACGTCCAAGCGGCGGGGCAGGCGACTTACGCTTGATGGCCGGCTCCTGCCTGTGCGCAACCCGGTGCCCCGCTTTCCCGCGAAAATTTTGTTGCTATTGCTGAACATGCATTTCCGGAGCCGGGGCGTCTCACCACCGCGGGTCGACTTCGATATCCCGGATGTACAGTCCTAGACCGAGATTGAATGGTGACTCAGGTTCAGTCCAGGCGTCCTCCGCGCGGCGGTCCAGTTCTTTCACGATGGAGAAAAGGAAGCGCTCCCCGGAGCGTGACTCGACGTCTGCGGCAACCGTGAGTGTGACGCCCTCAGTAAAGGTTACCCTGCCCTTAAAGAGCCGATCGTTGAACTCTTCGAGCGCGTTGATTGCGAATTGCGCGATGACCACGCAGAAGCCTTCGCTGTGGCGGAAATCGCGGTGCGTCGGGTCAATGAAGACCTCCTGCACCTCGAGTTTGAAGTCCATCAGGTCGGCACGCTCAACTAGTTCAAGTTCCACTGAGAAGGAGCAGTAGCCGACCGGGCCGGTGCTATTCGAGAGCACGAGCACGTACCAGGTCCGGAGGTAGGGATCGGCAAATTTCTCATCCGGCTCGGGAATTTCCCTCACGCTCTCGGCACCCTTCCCATTACCGAGGCAGCTCCCGGCAAGGGGGGAATACTCGCCTGCGGACTTCCAATCGGAGGCCCGGACGTCCTTGACCTTGCGCGCGAGGACCCGACGGGTATCCGACGCCCGCCAGCCAGCGGCCGTTCCGTACGTAACGGTCCACTGATCGAGAGCGCCCAAAGGGCCGACGCCGTATTCGTAGATGGGAACGCCTGCCGATAGGGGCAGATGTAACGGCTCAGCCATCGCGGCCGCGATGATGCCGAGGACATTCTTTGGGGTCTTTTCCAAGGGCGCGGCCGTCATGCCATTCACTCGCGTTTGTGGTCAAACGTTTCGATCCGGTGAGAGATGCGATCACGAATGTCCGGCGGCGGCGCTTCGGACAACACGTCAGCCTCCACCAGATGGCCAATCTGCCGCGCTCCCTCCGGGTCCTTACGCATGATGACACCGTAGTAGACCTTTTCTTTGATACCGAACTCATCGCGCAGAGTATTCGTTGCCCTCTCGTTGCTTCTCGAACAGAGATGATGGCGGATAAGCGCTAGGGCCGCGTCAGGCTTGCTGCCGTGCTTCCTGTCCCTCAGGATGGCATAGAGCCTGTTGCGCTCTTCTTTCGAGATTCGCCAGTCGATGCCGCGCCACGCATCGGGCGCGCCCCCTTCCCATGCGCCTGCGTCGAAGGCCGCGAACGAGATTTTTTCCCCGTGCCTCACCTGATACAGCCCTTGCCGACTGGGAAGAAGCTCCTTGTCGAACCACTCTGAAATTGCCCCGGTGTCCTCGCACGTCGCATAGGACCGTCCGTCGCGCCTGACCTCCTCGTAAATTAGCGTGCCGACCTCGCCGTCCCGGGCGGGTTCGTGCGATGTGGTAAATCCCAATGCATGCAACCGGGCTTCGAATTCGTCGAAGAGCTCGGCAACCTTGCTGTCAATGCGTTCTTGACGGTTCATTGCGACCTCGCATGGCGTTCGGGCGTGTTGGTGTTAGATGAGATCAGAGAGCGCCGTTTCCGTTTCGCTGGCGAACCGTTCACGGCGCAGCGAAACGAAGTGTTCACCTTCAAGGACCTTGAGCGGAAGCGCCTCTTCGTGACCAAACTCCTGACAGAGTTCTTCCCAGAGGCCGTGCAAGGTACGATACGGGCGCTTGGCGATGCGCTGGACGCCTGTCCAGTGCACGAACTGGTCTTTGCTCATCGTGGTGTTGCCCGTCAACCAGACTTCTTCGAGTTTCTGCTGCAGAAGTGCTTCGCGATATTTGGTCATGGATTTACCCCGTAAATGTGGGGACGAGAATAGCACGTTATTTAATTAATCGGCCGTTATTTCTCTACGTCGCCGCTGTTGTATTAGCGGATCGCTAGAGGAGGCGTGCCACTGACCGGCCGGACGCCTGCCGTGAAGGGACAGTCGAATGTCGTCGGTAGCGTCGTATCGATTGGCCGCAACTGGCCGACCTCTGCCTCGCGCGATCCGCATGTGCAGCACGAGCCCGGCGGTCGGCACGGCGCGACCCCAAAAGCGGACAGTCTGGCGAGACCCGCTACAAACTTTTCAGAAGATTGTCGATTTTCGATCATCAGCTTCGTCGTCAGGTTATTCACACCCAAAGGATCTCCCATGAAATACCTCGGCTTGGCCTACTTCACCCCCGATAAATTCGCCGCGATGGCGCCAGACGACGTCAAGAAATTGGTGAGCCAATGCCCCGCATTGGACGACAAGATGCGGGCTACCGGCAAGGTACTGATTTCCGCATCGCTTGGCGATCTGGACAACTGGAGGACGCTCCGCCCGCGCAGTGGCAAGACCCACGTCACCGATGGGCCCTATACCGAGTCGAAGGAAGTCGTGGGCGGCCTGTTCATCATCGAGGCGGATACCCATGACGAGGCGTTGCGCATCGCCTCCATGCACCCGGCGGCCACGCTGGGTGACGAAGGTGGATGGGTCGTCGAGCTTATCCCCGTGGATTTCTACTGGTCCCGATGAGGGCTTGCCGGCCTTCGGGCGATCACACGATATCAAGCTCGGGGGCACTCCACGTCTGACCTAATGGCTCCGTGACCACCCGGTTCCTCCCCGCGCGCTTCGCCGCATAGAGCAGGTGATCGGCGCGCGCCAGCAACGCTCCGACCGCCTCGCCAGGCCGATACCGGGCAATGCCGGCACTCGTCGTAACGCACAGCGTAGCCTCGATTTCATTGAAGCGTGAAGACTCCAGCACGGTGCGCAAGCGCTCGGCGATCTGATACGCGAATTTGTCGTCAGCGCCCGGCAGCAGAAGCACGAACTCCTCGCCGCCGATGCGCGCCACCACGTCTTTCTCGCGCACCGCGGCGCGCAGGATTGCGGCGAACTGGCGCAGCACCGCGTCGCCGGCCGCATGCCCATAACGGTCGTTGATGGATTTGAAGTTGTCGATGTCGAAAGCGATCAGCACGAGCGGATAGCTTCGCTTGTCCGCGACGCGGCGGCCCGCCATGCGTTCAAACGCGCGCCGGTTCAACGTTTCGGTGAGCGAGTCGAGATCGCGTTCGAGAGTCAGCCGGTCGATCACGTCCGACATCGCGGCGGCCAGCAGCACGAGCCCCAACACAGCGCCCATCAGGGCGAGCGACAACTGCAGCAAGACCCAGAAAATGGTTCCCGCGAACGGCGCAGTGCTATGCGGCAAGGGTTGGATTGTAGTGAGCGGCGTCCTGATGAAAAAACTGGCGCCGAAGATCAGCAGCACCCAGAGAAGAACGTGGTTGACGGTGCGGCCATTGCAGCGTTTTCTGAAACGGACCGCGGTAAACAGCATCAACAGCCCGGCGCTGAGATTCAGAATGTAGACGCGCACGAGCAGGTTTGACGTCACGAAGGAGAAGTAATACATGCCACCCAGCACCAGCGCGAACATCGACGCATGCGTCGCTAGCCGCAAGTGAAGCCCAGCCCTGCGCAAAACACCTTCCGCCAACAGTTGAATGCTTAACACATAAAACGTTGCCGATATAAGCGCGTTCAATCGCCATTCATCCGGCAGATGACAGATCTGCACTGCCGAGCCGAGTGCGAAAGCAACAAATGAAGCGGCGAGAAAGCGCAGATAGCGCAGTCGTCTATCGTAGAGCCATGCACAGGCAAAACCGAGCGAAAAGACGGCCGTGATACCTGGGATGATCAATTGAACGAGTTGATTGGGCGTTATCTGAGCGGGCATGTGGCTCGTTCTCCGCTGCCGGCCACGAAATCGCCGGGCCTATGGGTTGGCGGTTCTCAGGGCGTGCATCGTCAGCCGCCATTGACGACTCTCCCAAAAATGGACGTGCCACCCGATATGGTCAGAGGATTGTACGCCTGGTGAGTGGGAGCCCTCGGGCAAGGCGATAGTGTCGCATGCGGTCTCGAGATCGGAATTTGATGCGCGCAGGATTGTCAGCGATTCTTCTGAGGTCGGCGAAGGTCCCTTATTGGCCGATCGTCTAGCGAGCGAACGGTGCTTGCCAAAAGCGGCAGCATGCGGACGCATTGCCTCCGCTCGGACCAACGTCGCTACCTGGCCGCTTAAGAAGCGAACCGACCTGAATCTTTTGACGCCCCTCTGCTGGTGCTGGGCCGACGATTGCCCTGGTTCGGCGCGGTCTGTCAAGATGCGCACCGCCCCATCGAAGCGTTTGTGGCGAAAACAAACACCGCATTTTTTGCTCTGAATACTCCGCAAACGATTGCTTATACTCTGTGCACCTCTTTCTCCGAGGCGCGTCGTATGCGGCAGGAATGGCTTGAATATCTCCAGCGACTTAGCTGGAACACTCCGATGATTTTGGCGCTGGCGTCAGGGGCAGTCGGCTCTCTCACAACGCTCGCGTGGATCTCAGCAAGGGATGCAAGGGAGCGCAAGCGTCAGCGACGCGACGCTGCATTGGAACTTGCGTTATCGCTGGAAAGCTACGCTCGAACCTGTCGGACAATGATGCATAAGGCCGCTTGGGCGGCATCGGAGCCGGTCGGCCCTATGAGCAGCGAAGCCAGCAAGGGCGTGTCCATCCCCGTCTTTGCCTATCCGGACAAGCTTCAGTGGCGAGCCCTGAGCCGCAAAGTTATCTCCGAGCTGCGCGAGTACCCGGCAACGGTGTACGCCGCTCGGGACTCTGTGGAAGCGTTCCGCGAATTTGGTGAGCCGATCGACCTGTGTGGCCAGGTTGAATACGAATGTGCAAAGGCTGCGATGGAAGCGTTAGCACTTGCTCGGACCACGCGTCGGCGGCACGGAGCCGCGACGTGGAAGCCGGGCGCCAAAGATTCAGCCATGGAGCGCGAACTGTCCGACTTCATCGCGAACGCTGAAGAAAAGCGCAAGGCGTCGCTTGAGCGTCGAACGGAGTCCACAGTTGGTCGGCGAGCTGACGCGCAACCGTTCAATCAGGCGCTAAGCGCCTGAAACCTGGACCAGACAAGCGGATATCCTGAAAGCCTCTCAGGTTCTGGCCGGCCTCGAAATGTACCCAGGACATTCAGCCGGCGCGTCTCGGTGCGCCGGCTCTCTTTTTTTCGCGCAACATGGTGACAGCAAAACGTAACGCCTTGTCATTCGTCATCGGGCGCTGATTCAGCCATACCTCTCAACCCCAATTCAAGGGTTTTGCCACGCCAGATCGCGCCAAGGCCCGCCATATCACAAAGGATTGCCCACGCTATATAGGGGACGGGCGTTTCTCCGCTTATCCAGCGTCTGACCTGGCGGCCGCCATGCTCACTCAGCCCGAGCACCCTGGCAAGAGCCCGGCCCGACAGACCGATGCGTCGCACCACTTCCTGGACTTCAGCGCCCCGAGGTCGCTCCCAGCCTTCATCCGCCGGGAGCAAACACTCAGCGCGAATGGGTAATTGAATATCAACCGTCATTTTTCTATCGCCTTTTCTCTTGGTTGTACTTTCTGGATCGGACGGATCTTCGCGCCCGGTCGACCGCGTCCGCCGCGACCTTTTCTTCCAGCCGTAATCGATGCGCGCGGAACTCACGTTCCGGCCACCGCGCTTCGCACTCCTCGAGCGCCTTGACTGCCTGGTCGCGAGTCATCGGGTGCGTGTATCCCGGCCATGGCTCGTACACGTCGCCGCCATCACTCGCCACCCGTAGCCGCACGGCGCGCTGGATGATCCAGTCGTCCGTCCAGATTTCTGGGGCCGCCGAAGCTTCAATGGCATCAGCGCCAACTTCCGGCAGGTTGCGCTTATCAAAGTGTCGCTCCCCGGTCGACGTGTCGAGCAGCGTAATGATCGCCTGGCTGTGCACGCCTGAATCCCACCGGGCCAAGGTGGTCAAAACTGATCACCACGTCGACGTCGCGGTTCACATCGTCATTCCAGACCTGCACTCGAAACATGGTGCCCTCCTGATCCTGAACGATTCATTGCTGCGCCTGTCTTCGATCCAGCCCCCACGGCTTCGCCGCGGGGGAAACACGCAGCCTGCGGCTGCTTGACGACCCCGGCCACAGTTGCACGGCGCCTCACCGGATCGTCCCTCCGCTGCCGCTGCGGGCCGGCGCTCTCCCCACGCCTCCTGGCGCGGGTCCCCGTGCGCCTCGATCCGGGCGCGCAGGCGCGCGCGATGCGCTCCCGGCCAATACGCGTCCTGGTTTAGCAGGAAGGGGGTTGCCCGGCACCGATGCCTGTGATCGGGCTGACGGGCCGGAGCCTGTCAGCCTCGGACACAGACAGACCTGGCCATTACCAGCCAACGTAGTTCAGCAAAAGCTCCGCGATCAGCTTGCGGCGAACGAGATCCAGTCCCGACAGGTCGGCAAAGCCCCTGATGCCCGCTTTCTCCCACAGAGGAACGCTATCGTCCGAGTTGTAGAACGAATACAGCGCGGCAAGGAAAGTGCGCTCGCCGCTGCTGAGAACACCGAACGCATCGAGAATGAGCGCGCCATTGGGCGCAAGCGCCCATTTGTCTTTCGCGTTCTCAACGGCCTCCCGGGTGCCGTCGCCGAAATACACCGGACCGGCCAGCAAGACAGCCTGTTTCCACGCCTCAAAAAACCGCGCTGGTGCGGCGGTAAAGTGGGCGTCGCTTTCCTCCTGCTCGCGGCGAAACTGTTCGAGCACTTCGGCGGAAAACTTCGATTCGTCGGTCATAGCGGCAATTCCTGTTGATAAAGGGCAGTCGTCACAGCTTCCACCTGCCCGGCAGACAGCGAAGACACGTCAATGGTCGTTGCGTGCGAATAGATCATCGCGCCATAGATATTGGCAAGGTGACGCGCTCTCGGGCACAGCGCCGCATCTTCTCCTGACGCCTGGCGGTTTCGCCACACGTTGATCGCCTGTTCAATCTCGGCAATTGTAAAGGTTGGCATGTCGGGCTCCGATGCCCGCGCGTAGGTGGATGCAAACGCGCGGGCGGTTCAGGTTGCTGGGCGAACAACACGTCTTAGAGTCCGCCCCGGTCGATCGACATTTCGGCATCCGGCAACTTTGCCACACCTCAGATGAAGTCGAACGGGCCGCAGTACGGCAGCATGTCAAGAATCGGCTGATTGCCGAACCATGTGCGCAACACGTCGCCGCGCTGCAGTTCGCAACCCCGTTTCAGTTCTGTCGTCACGCGACACGCTCGCGAGTGTGGCGAACCGCTTCGTGAACCGCGACCAGAGGCGCGCGGGGCGGTACGCGGTCGAACTCCGCAAGCGCGGTACGCGCGATCGCGCGAAGCTCTTCGCGATGCATATCGATCGCATGGCCGTCCCGGTCGAGCATGTTGGCGATGCGGTGCAGCGCGTCGGCTGTCTTCGCCGCCGCATCCGCCGACAGTGCCATCCGGAACAGTTCAGCACGCACGATTTCACGGTCCCCGTACTGGTAGACAGCCAGCAAAGGCAGAAGCGCGGTCAGCCAGGTTGGGCGAATTTGCGTCAGGTTCATTTCTTCCTCACTGATTTTCAGATAGGGCGAAAGACCCCAGCCCGAAGGCCGGGGCTGGTTCGTTAGTCGATAGCGCGGAGGATGTTGGCGGCCTCGACGTGCTGGGTCGCGTAGGCGCGTAACGCGTGGTAGTGATCGATGATCCTGTCATCGCCACACTTTTCCGCCAGATGGCACAGGGCAAACAGCGTGACGACGATGCCGAAGGCGTCCGCGCCCATCATGTCGCTGTAGCCGTTCATATGCCACCGCACATGCAGCCGACCGCTGTTCGACGGGGCCATATAGAAGCCGCCATTCGACAACTGGAAGAAGTCCCACGCACCGCCGTTGTAGGCACTCGAAAGGCGCGCGGCCCAGTCGTACACCAACGCCTCGCCCTGGAGATATTGCGCACCCAGGTAGTGAGGAAGGAAATTCAGACGCAATTCATCAACAACAACGTTTGACGAGATTCTGGTTTCATTATCAATCACGGTTATCTCCGGTTATGGCCATCGCACCACGCGAGGCACAACTTAATGATAGTGACATTTTGTCCTAACATAAGAATATTTTTATTTTCATTTTAAATTGCTTTTGACATTCAATTGAAAAATTCAAACGCCATTCAATGATATACATTCTTTACTTAGGTCATTTTGTCCGTATAATGGTTGTGTGCCTCGCGTGGTGCGATGGCCATAAGTCTGTCGAGTAAACGAATTTCAGAATGGCGAGTCTGACAGGCCATCTCATCCTGATTGCCACCTGCCCGTGAAATGTGCCGTTGAACTGACTGAAGCGGAGAAAAAGACCTTGCAGCAGCTGTCGCGCAAGCATCCTCATCAAGACTTTCGAACCCGTGGACTGGGTCTGCTGGAGCTTGCCAGCGGCCGGCGGGTTCATGAGGTCGCCGTCGAGCTCGATGTGAGCGACAAGTCGGTATACAACTGGGCGCATTCCTGGAACGACAGGGGCCTGTGTGGTTTGCTGACCGGACATAAAGGCGGCCGGCCCCGCGCGCTGTCTAATGTCTTGATCGCCACCGCTGTCGAAGCGGCTCGCGCCGAATCGATGACGCTCAGGCAGATCGCGAAACACATCGAGGCCGTGCATAGCGAGCCGATGCCGTGCGCACTGGAAACCCTGTCGGTAGCTCTGCGACGGGAAGGTTTCTCCTTCAAGCGCAACCGGTTCTCGCTCAAAAAAAGCGCAACCAGGAAGACTTCGAGATGAAATCGGCGACCCTGGACAAACTGCAACAGGCCGCTCGCGACAACGCAGTCCGTCTGGTCTATTTCGATGAAGCGGGCTTTGCCGCCTCACCTCCGGTGCAAAGAGCGTGGTCACCGCGCGGCCTGCCTCATTGCATTGAACCGCGTTTCCACTGCCGACGTTCGGTGCTCGGTGCACTCGACTTTGGGGCCAACGCGTTGACCCACCATGTGGCGAGTTCGTCGATCAAATGCGATGCCGTCGTCGAATTCCTCGACCAGATCGCCATGCAGGGCAATGACCGTCCGACCATCGTAGTACTCGACAACGCCTCGATCCATCATGCCATCGATTCCGAAGTACACGAACGCTGGCTACGCGAACATCGCATGCAACTGTTCTACCTGCCACCCTACAGTCCCGAACTGAACCTGATCGAAATCGTCTGGAAGCACGCCAAATATCACTGGCGACGTTTCGTCACCTGGACGAAGGAAACCATTGATGCTGAGATCGGCAAGCTGCTCGCCGGCTACGGCTCAGAATTTGAAATCCGTTTCGCCTGAGCACTTAACCGGAGATAACCGTGGATCAAATCGTTGAAAACCGTGCAACCGGAACCGTTCCCGAAAACAGTTTCGGCAACGACACCCCGATCGAATACGTGCCGCTCGCCCTACTGTGCAAGTCACCGCACAACGTACGCCGCAAAGCGCCTACCGGTATTGAGGCACTGGCCGAAAACATCGCTGCGGCTGGCGTCATGCAAAACCTCGTCAGCCACGAGATGAAGGCACGCGGCAAGCAGCGCAGGCTGGGTGTATGCGCGGGCCAGCGCCGCCTGCTCGCACTGGACCTGCTGCGCACGACTGGCCGGATCGATGACAGCTACTCCGTACCGGTCAAGGTGGTGAGTGAAGCCGATGCCGTCGCCGTATCGCTGATCGAGAACCAGCATGAGCCGATGCATCCGGCGGACGCCTGTGAAGCATTCCGCCTGCTGGTCAATGAAGGCCGTACGGTGGACTACATTGCGGCTCTTTTCTCACTGCCTGAAATCCAGGTGCAAAGGCACCTGAAACTTGCGAACGTGTCGCCCCGCCTGATGGACGTCTTTCGCGATGACGGCATGACGCTGGAACAGATCCGTACGCTTGCACTGACGGACGATCACGAACTGCAGGACAGGCTGTGGTTTGATGCCGCCCAGGCGTGGCAACGCAACCCGGCGCAGCTGCGCGCCGCGATCACAAACAGCGAGATCGACGTGGCCGACAGCAACCTCGTTGCCTTCGTCACACTCGACGCGTATGAGGCGGCAGGCGGCCACGTTCGCCGGGACCTCTTTAGCGACGAGCAAAACGCCGGGTATGTGACCGACGCAGAATTGCTGCATCGCCTGGTCGCAGAAAAACTGGTTTCTGTCGCGCAGAGCTTGAGCAACGAAGGCTGGAGTTGGGTCGAGACACGTGTACGCCGTGACTTTTCCGAAATGGCCCGCTTTGGCCGCTTGCCGTCGGCGTCGCGCGAGTACACGAAGAAGGAAAAGACCGAGCTTTGCGCGCTGAAGAAGGCGAGCGACCAGGCCGCAGCGGACCTGAACGCGTACTACGACGCCGAAGACGAAGCCGAGGATGACGCCCGCCGCGACGCACTGGAAGTCGCAGCGGACGCCGCTTCCCGGGCGCTGGACGACTTTGCTGAACGCCTCGAAATCTGGAGCGACGACCAGAAGGCGCGTGCCGGTGCATTCGTGACGCTCGACCAAGACGGCAAGGCCGTGATCGAGCGTGGACTGGTCAAGCCCGAGGACCGGACCAGCGTAAAACGCGAAGGCGTGACGGACGCTGATGAACTGCCCGCGCCAGCCGAAAAGCCGCTGCACGGCAAGGACCTCAGCAAGCGGCTGACGGCACATCGCACCGCCGCCGTCCAGATCGAACTTGCACGTAAGCCGGTGGCCGCACCGGCGGTACTGATGCACCGCCTGATCCCGGTTGTGTTCGATGACCGCTATGTCTGCGTCTACGACCAGCATGCCGCCGACGTGCGGGCCACATGTTCACACAGCCGCCTGTTGCAGGCAGCGGACGACATGGAAGCCAGCGCAGTATGGAAAGAGATTTTGGCCGAACGCGAAAAGTGGGCCGCGCTGCTGCCGAAGCGTTTCAGCGACCTGCTGCCCTGGCTGATGACGCAGAGCGAGGACGTGCTGAGCAATCTGTTCGCCTTCTGCGTGGCCGCGACCGTCAACGGCGTGAGTGAATCGGATGGCGCACATCCAGTGAATGTCCTGATGGACCTGCTGAACGTTGACATGACGCAGTACTGGACGCCGACGCGAACGAGCTATCTGAACCACGTTTCGAAAGCACGCATCGTTGACGTGGTAGCGCAAGCGGTTTCACCCGAAGCGGCGGCACCGCTGGAGAAATTGAAGAAAGAAGCAGCGGCAGAGGCGGCAGAACGGTTGCTGGCCGATGCACGCTGGTTGCCCGAGGTGCTGGTGAGCCGGGAAACGCCGGTTGTATGGGATGACGACGAAGACGAGGAGGAGGAAGAAGAAGCCGCCTGAGTGAGCCGAGCGCCGCGCCCCGGACGAAGCTGTCACGGGGCGCTGATCGATACCTGGCTTATTTTTCAGAATCCTTTTTAGGTCTCCGGCGCGTCGTTCCCTGCGACGCGCCTTTTCTTTTTCCGCAAGCCCAACGCCACGTAGGCTGCTGCGGTATCGCGCGCACCGTCGCGCCCGGATCGAGGCGCACGGGGACCCGCGCCGCAGGTGCGGGGAGAGCGCCGACCCGCAGCGCAGCGCAGGGGCGATCCGGTTCGGCACCGGGCGTCACGCGGGGACTTTCTCCGCCGCAGCCGCTTTTGCTGCTACCTCCGCGCTGCCCTGCGTTTCGATCTTCTTCTCATTTTCGCGCTCGGCGATGAAAGCGTCGCCGCGTTTCTTGAGCGTGCGCTGCAAGTCAGCGTCAGTCCTGAACTGATCGAGCGCCCACAGTAGCGCGCCAGTCAGCGTGCCGCGATCCACCGGAAAATCGACCATCGCCACGATGCCGCCGAGTTCGATCAGTTCGCGCGTGCGGGCCTTGCGCTGGTTCTCGCGTCGCTCCATCAACATGCGGGCCGCTTCGACTTTCATCGCGTCGGCCTTCTGGTTGATCTTTTCCAGTCGCACCAGCTTGTCTAGCTGGCGGGACTCCTGCGCGGTCGGATTCGCAATCGCCGCCAGTTCGACCAGCAGCGACTGCGTGGCGGTGGGCGACTTCAAACCCTTGATGTACTGAACGTGTTTCGTGAGCCATTCGGTCATTGCCATCTTCGTTCTCCTGGATCAAATTCACATTGCATCGAGCGACAGCGCAGGCCGACCATCGGCCCCCTTCCTGCCAAGCTATTCCGGATTATGAAAACCGCAAAAAGCGAGCTATCAAGGAGGCACCGCCGGCAGTATCTGGCGAGCAAGCGAGTCAAAGCGCGCTTCCGCGTTTCTATGCTAGCATAGAAACAGCTTATGATAAGACGAAAGTCAAGCCGCCAATGCCAACGTACCATTTGAGCGTGAAAGCAGGTGGGAAAGCCGCCGCAGGGGAACACGCAAAGTACATTGCGCGGGAAGATCACTACGCTTACATTTCTCGCGGTGGAAAGTACGAAGAGCGTGGCGACCTCAAGATGACCGAGAGCGGCAACATGCCAGCATGGGCCGCGCACGACGCGAGCATTTTCTGGCAGGCAGCGGACACCTACGAGCGGGCAAATGGTCGGCCGTACACGGAAATCGAGGTTTCGATTCCGCGCGAACTGGACGATGAACAGCGCGTCGCGCTCGTGCGCGAGTTCGTTGAACACACACTCGGCGAGCGACACGCGTACACGTGGGCGATCCACAATCCGGCGGCAAGCGACGGACTGGAACAGCCGCACGCGCACATCATGTTCACGGAACGGGTGAACGACGGCATTGCGCGCGATCCAGCGCAATATTTCAGGCGCTGGAATGCGCAGGAACCCGAAAAAGGCGGAGCCGGAAAGGACCGCTATCTGAGCAGTCGCCAGTTTGTTCGCGACGTGCGCGAAGAATGGGCGGTCATCGCCAATCACTTTATGGCACGGGCGGGTATCGAGGCCCGCATTGACCATCGCAGCTACCGGACGCTGGGCATCGACCTGGAGCCGTCCGTGAAAGTGGGCGTCGCGCGCTACGCGGGCGAGCGTGGCGTGATGGCCGGATTGCTCGAAGAGAATCGCCAGCGCGCGTACCGCAATGGCCAGCGGCTGCTCATCAATCCGGCGATCGGTGTCGCCGCCCTAACGATCAATCAATCCACCTTCTCACGTCGCGACGTCGAGCAGTTCGTCTTTCGCAATACCGACGGTGCCGAACAGTTCCGGCAGGTGTACGCGCGGCTGATGAATTCGAAGCAACTGCTTGCGCTGAAGGATTCCGGTCGCAACGGCGAATGGTTCACGTCGGCGGATCTGCGTGCGATAGAGGTTCGGCTGGTCGATCGTGCTCGCGCAATGAGTCGCGCTGACGACAGCACGGCGGGCGACGCCGCGGTGCGTGAAACGCTTCGCGCGACCCGAAAGTTCAATGCGGGACAGGATGCGGCTTTTGTCGCGCTCGCCAGCAGCGGCCAGCTGGTGGTGGTGAATGGCGCGGCGGGTACTGGCAAAAGCTATGTGCTCGCCGCGGCACGCGAAGCGCTCGAGGCGGACGGCCTGCGCGTGATCGGCGCAGCCCTGCAGGGCAAGACGGCCGACGACATGCAGCGTGACGCCGGCATCGCGAGCCGGACGCTGCACAGTCTGCTGTCGGGCATCGAGCGCGGTACGGTCACCCTGGATGCGAAAACGGTTCTGGTAATAGACGAGGCCGGAATGGTTGGATCGCGGCAGATGGAAAAACTGCTCGGCCACGCGCAGACGTCCGGGACGCGTGTGCGCCTGGTGGGCGATGCGTGGCAGCTGCATGCGGTCGACGCGGGCGATGCTTTCCGCGCTGTGTCGCGCGAAGCGGCCGCCGCAATCCGGCTCGAAAGCCTGACCGAAATCAAGCGGCAGGACGAGGCCTGGCAGCGCGAAGCGACTTCGGCGCTGGCCCGGCACGATGTGCCAAAAGCCGTTTCCGCGTATGCGGAGCGCGGTGGCGTGCAACTGTATTCGACCGTCGCCGACGCGCGCGAGCAGCTGATCGCACAGTGGCAGGATGATCGCCGGGTCAGTCCCGGCAAGACCCAGCTGCTGCTGACTCACACCAACGAAGAGCGCTGCGCGCTGAATGCGCGCGTGCGCGAATTGCGACGGGCTGCCGGCGAACTGGGCGCCGAACAAACCATGCGGGCCGAGGACCGACACATCGCGATCGCCGCAGGCGAGCGGATCATGTTCCTGCAGAACGAATACGTGATGCAGGTCAAGAACGGGACGCTGGGCACAGTCGAACAGATCGAAATGCCTGACAGGAAAGCGCCCGGCGCCGTCCTGCACGTGCGGCTCAATGATGGCCGACAGATCGAGGTCGATACGGCGCAGTACGGCCACTTCGATCACGGTTACGCGCTCACGGTCCACAAGAGCCAGGGTGTGACAGTCGATCGCGCGTACGTGCTGGCCACGAAGAACATGCACGCCGAGCTGGCCTACGTCGCGATGACCCGGCACAAGGAAAATCTGATTGTGGCGGCCGGCCGGGATGAGTTCGCGGACGGCGCAGCGCTGATGCGCCGCCTGTCGCGTGCCGACGAAAAATCGTTCAGCGCGCAACATGAGCTGCAGCCGGAGCGTGATCGCCGGCCGGAACTGGGCTACCGGCACACGCTGAACCGGCGTCGTGTCGAATTCTCGAATGCACCCCGGCCGCAACGGGCCGAAAAGACCCTCGATCGTACAGTCGAGCAGTATGCCGATGCCCTCTCCGCTGCGGCGGCCGCAAACCGGGCAGGCAAGCCGGTGCCCGCGAAGGACCGCGCGGCGCTGAAGCGGGCGAGTGTTGGACTGAACCGGCTCGATCCGGGAATGCGCCGCGAAATCCGCCACGTAGTCGAGCGGGATGACCGCGCCTGGCGCGCGCTCGTTGAGCTCAGCGGCCCCGCACGAGCGGCCGCGCTTGTCAACGAAGTAGCGCAGGCCCGGGCGCAGCGCGCCGGCATCGACGCGGCAGCTGCCGGACACCCGCAGGCGCCGACGCCAGCCACCGCGTCCCGGTGTTTCGCCGACCTGACGCCCGAAGAACGTCAGGAACGGCGCAACGAGTTCAAGGCTCAACTGCGCGAAGCGGCTGGCCAGGCGGTCGAGCGAGATAAGCCACCGCGTGAACGCGCGGCATCGCGCGGACGTGGCGGGCCAGAAATCGGTGATTAATCTGGTTATCGGGATAATCGGCCAACGTTGAATGAACGGTTGATCTGGACACAGCCCTATGTTTGGGCGATGCCCCTTCGCCGCCTCGGAATGGCGTTGTTTTATAGCCCGCACTTAATCAGGTGCGGGCTTTTTTATTGCTGTTTTCGGCGTAGAAATATCCGATACCGCTGGATATTTGGGGTTTGAGGTGTAGGGGAACGAAAAACCGGGTTAAACACTTGTCATGAATCGCTGCGTGCTGGATCACGCAGCCAAGATGAGTACACGTCAATTGGCTAAACGGAAACCATGCGGTCCATAACGTCGAGATCCGATGTTAATTGGCTAGGGCTTATTTGGCTATGTATCTTGGCTCCCGGGTTCAGCAGGAAAGCATCGTCGCAAACCGGGCCACAACCGGCCGTTCAGCGGGCGGGGAAACCTGCCATTGGAACGGCTGAAATACTCCGGAACCTGTCGGACGAGCTACGTGCACAATTCTTGAGGTTTATTCAACGCCTGCCCGCACGCGCCGGCGCGCACCCCGAGTCCACGGACATGGGCAGGCATCGAACAAACCTTCTATGAGCAGTAGTTTGTCAAGGTCTTTGACGAACCAACTCATACATCATCAACCGCCATCGTTGAGCACCTCCGTTCGGACTGGCTTGGGCTGCGTCAAGGACAGGCGGAGCCTGGCGCCAGCGGACCCTTGACGCCACGCAGGCCAATATGCTTGAACCGGGTGGCGAGCACACGTTATTGCGCTCGCCACCCTGCAGGCGCATTGCGGCCTGTTTCGATCGCTACTCTTACGTGCTGTGATCCGGTCCACGACATTGGCCTGAAGCCGCTCATTGCGCTCGTGAGATGCGCCAGCATCGCCGGGTAGCCAGGCGCGGTTGCCCGCGCCTAGCCCCCTAAGAACTGTACGTGCAAGTTTCCCTGCATACAGCTCAAGCCTCTGCCAAGGCATCTTTCGACACCCGCTTTCACAACTTATTTCCGGCGTACTTTTGAATTCCGTGACAACCGGGATGGTGCAGTTGAATGTTGCCCGCTGCAATCGACCCACCGTCGGTTCTTTTCACAATGAAGCGGGTGACCCAAGGGGTACCTATTGCGATCGGTTCCTGACAGGTCGGACACAGGCCATCCTGCCTCAGCCAGACCCGGTAGAGCTTCGCGCGGCCCCTTGGCAGGTTCATCATCCTCTTGCCCCATCGGGTCTCGAAGTATGGTTCCCACTGGGGGTCGTGCGGATTGGCCCCGGCCTTGATCTTGACATGCCGCTTTATCGGCGTGTCCGCCGCTTTCAGCAGGACGAGCTCCTTCTTCCTCCCATCCTCTTGTTTTTCGGTTGTGGCAAATACCCAGTTGCGGGTGCCTTGGGTTTTGAAGTATTTATCTTTGACCCAGCGGGCTCCTTTCTCTGGATGCCGTCGAACCGCCCATTGCCACAGCATTGACCAGACATACGTATCAACCCGAGCAAAGGTTTCCTTGGCGACCGCATGGCGGTGATAGTTTGCCCAGCCCCGCAGAATCGGGTTGAGCAGGCGTATCAAGCTTGCTTGTTTGGCCGTCTTGTTGCCTTTGATGACTTCCCGGATCTTGTCAAGGTGCGCTTTGACGTTCGCTTTCGACGGCTTCATCAACAGCTTGCCGTTGTACTTGCGGATATTCCATCCGAGGAAGTCAAACCCTTCGTCGATGTGCGTTACCTTGGTCTTTACCGGCGACAGGACGAGCCCACGTTCCGCCAGAAATGCGACCACCGCAGGTTTGACCTCGTACTCCAGCCACTCTTTCGAGTTGCCGGTGATGATGAAGTCGTCCGCGTAACGCACCGTGTGCATTTTCAAGCCTGTTCGCTTTGCAGCCGGGAATTTCTTCCTCAGCATCGCTTCAAGACCATCCAACGTCATGTTGGCCACTACCGGTGAAATAATTCCCCCTTGAGGGACCCCGGCATCGGTCGGGAAGAGTTCGTCCTGGTACACATATCCCGCCTTGAGCCATTTCTGCAGGATCACTTTGTCCGTGGGGATGTTAGCGACCATCCATGGATGGCTGATTTCGTCGTAACAGGCCTTGATGTCTGCTTCCAGCACCCACTGCGCGCTTGTCTTTCTCGCGAGGGCGATGAAGCATTGCTCCCCCGCGTCGGCGGTTGAGCGCTCCGACCTGAACCCATATGAGTTCGGGTCGGCAGTGGTTTCCGCAACCGGCTCCAGAGCAAGCAGATGCAATGCTTGCATCGCCCTGCAGCGCATTACGGGTATGCCGAGCGGCCTCGTTTTCCCGTTCTTCTTCGGGATCATTACCCTCCGAAGCGGAAGAGCCGAATAACCCCGTCTCTTCAACGACGCAATCGCGTTGGTCCTTGCCCCCGGTGTTTTCCAGATGACCTTGTCGACACCGGGGGTGTTCTTGCCTTTGTTTTCAGTCACCCGTTTGACGGCTAATGCTTTGCCGCTGAACGAGTGGGTCAGCAGCCATTGCAAGGCTTTCACCTTGTTGTGCTTGCCGGCCTGTGTCCACTTCACAATACGTGCTTGCAGCCGTCTTACCTGACGCTGGACATCGGCCCAACTGATGCCGTCCCATGCCACGCCGGAAGGCGCACACGCTGGTGTTGCTGCGTCCATTTGCTTCCCCTCCGTTAAGATGGTTCTACCTACTCTCTTGTGACGAGAGACCATGAGGAAGTCTGCCCGCTTTCGCGTGGGATGATGTTGCAACCCCTATCCATCCGATTACAGGATGGCGTTCGCTTTGTCCTCAATCCTACGCCCGCACTGCCATGGGCAAGCCTTGCGGCTTGCTGTCCCCGAGGGGAGCGATACGGGCTTTCCACGTTTCGCTTGCGAAAGCATGTCGGGTTAGGCGCCTGCTGTCGACCGGGAGGCGTATGGGTCACGAGAGCGTATAGGTGAAGACGCTCTTCCCACCTCCATTGCCATTTTGGCTCAAGCGCAATAGCCACTTCCGCTTGTTTAGAATAACGACCTTTATCGCAGATTCACATGTGTTCGCCATGCCGACTGTCTAGCACTCATCCGGCGTGTGGCTGCCAGAAGGGTACGCCTCTCGCGATTGATACCCCGCATCTCGCGATGCTTCGTTACATTGTCAGAGTCGCTCTTTATTCAGACTCCTAGACTCGCCCGGTGACACGGGCGGTTCCCTCATGTTGAAGCGGGAACAGCTCCTGCAAGCAACTTCGTGTCGCAGTCACAACCTTCTATCCGCTGGCCGGTGGCCAGCCTCATCCTGCATGCGCGTTACGCTGGAGTTTTTCCAGGAGCCATGCCCCATCTCAAAAATCGGTTACGTCTGTAACCCGGTTTGTTCACGGGCATGTTCACTTCAAACCAGCTACCAGGCGACGCTTCGGGCTCCTTGCACGATTGCGTGGCGGCGGGAGACGCCTGGGGACTCAGACTGACTTCAGCTGTGCTCCTTCGGGGATGACGCCGTCCTTCAGATAGTGCCACAGCGCAATCGCGAGGCGCCGTGCCACTGCGACGATCGCAATGCGTCGCATGCGGCGGTTTGGTCCCGTTCCCAGCGTGCGCTGGTTGAACCACCGCGTGAGCGCACTGTGGGGCTGGTAGCGGATCCAGTCCCATGCGATCTCGACCAGTAAGGCGCGTACCCGCCGGTTGCCCTGCCTGCTGATGCCCTGGTCGGTGTGGCTTCCGCCGCTGTCATAGGGCTGTGGCACCAGTCCGACACAGGCACCCACCTGGCGCCGGTTGTGGAACTCCCGCCAGAACAGCTCGAGCGCGAGGCGTGATGCGCCCACTTCGCCAATCCCTTTCAGGCGGGCCAGGCCATCGCTTCGCTGCCGCGCCGGGGCCGGCACGCTCGCTTGCCGCGTGTTCTCCAGCACTGCGAGTTGCTGCTGGGCCAGCGCTAGCCGTTCGCACTCGCGCAGCAGCCGCTCCCGCAGTTCCGGCGGCAACGACGCGCCATCGTGGCACTTCACCTCGTCACGGGCGAGTCGGCCGGCGAAGTGCTTGTGCTCGACCTCTTCCCAGCAGCCGAGCGTCACCAGCAGTTTGCGCATGCGGTCGCGGTGCTGTAGCACTTCCTTCTGCAGTTGCGCGCGGTCGCGCATCAAGTGGCGCGATGCTTCGTCCTGCGGTGACGGCGCGTGAACCACGTGCATGCGGTCGCGCTCGCCGCGCAGCCACGCCCGCAGGTTGATGACGAGCTTGATGACATCGAGCCGGTCCGTCTTCGCGCGCCGCTTGTGGCGCTCGACGGGGATGCTTGCGGGATCGACGACATAACACGTAATCCCGCGGGTTTGCAACGCACGGAAGATCCAGAACGCGTCCTGGCCAGCCTCATAGCTCACCACTACCGGGGTACCCGAGGGCAATGACCATTTCAGCTTCTGCTGGTCAATGACGTCCAGCACTGCCTTCAGGCGGTCTGCCGCCTGCGGTTGCGCGACCGTGTGTACGGCGGGCTGCTCGCGTCGGCCATCGTGCAGCGCCACCTTCCATTTCGCCGCCGCCAACTCCAGCGACACGGCCAGCACAAGCGCTTCGGAACACATCGTGTCTGTCTGATCGGTGCCCATGATCTCCTCTCCTTTCAGTAAGGCTCAGCACGCTGATTTTAGGATCGGCGTGTCGGGGGGCCCTGCTTACATAGGATCTCAAGAGACATCGACGCCGCCAAAGAGGGTATCTCTGACGGATCCTGCCGCGAGCTGGACAGCCCCGAAGGGCGGCTTGCCGTTCTTCGCCTACTCGACCAATTATCTGATTGACCTGCAGGCAGGGATCATCGTGGACGTCGAGGCGACGCCCGCGAACCGGTCGCACGAAGTGGAATCAACCATGACGATGATTGACCGCGTTGAGCGCCGCGTATGGCTCAGCGGCGATGCTTGCCTGGATGATCGAAGAGAAGGAAATTGCACCACATGTTCCGGTCTGGGATAAAACCGCACGCAAGGACAATACATTGTCCAGCAGCGAGTTCAAATGGGATGAACTGGCCAATGAATATCGCTGCCCCACCGGGCACGCACTACGCAGTGATCGGCGCAAGTTCAGAAATCCGCGCTCGCGAGTCACGAAGGCTGACACGATAATCTATCGGGCAAGCCAGTTTGACTGTGAGAACTGTTCGATGAAGGATCGCTGCTGCCCGAATACACC
>NZ_JBNDMA010000004.1:0-1840578 GCF_050436345.1 Paraburkholderia sp. WC7.3g | reverse complement strand
TGATCCCGGCCGACCGACCGAACCCGACGGCGGCGTTGCCCCCTCTCATGCAAACCGAGGTGATCGGCTTCGGGCTACTCGGCGCGCTGCTGGTCAGCGCGCTGGTCTTCGTGACAACCCGGCGCGGTCTCGGAGTGCAACTACTCGAAGCCAAAGCCGCCGCGGAAAAACTGGCGGCCGGCGACTTGACCGCCCAGGTGCACGTCAGCCGGCGCGACGAGTTGGGCCAGTTGATGCAGGCAATGAACGGCATCAGTGTCGGTCTCGCCTCGGTAGTCGGTAACGTGCGACGTGCCTCCGACATGATCGCGCTGGGCGCACGCGAAATTGCTGCCGGCAACGCGGAGCTTTCGTCGCGCACCGAGGCGCAGGCTGGCTCGCTCGAGGAAACCGCTTCGACGATGGAGCAATTGACCGCGATGGTCCGCGCCAATGCTGAGCGCGCTACGCACGCCAACCAACACATCGCCTCGGCTTCCGAGCTCGCGGTCAAAGGCGGCAACGTGGTGGGCCATGTGGTCACGACCATGTCGTTGATCCGCGGCAGTTCACACAAGATCGTCGACATCATTAGCATGATCGATGCAATTGCCTTTCAGACCAATATTCTGGCTTTGAACGCGGCCGTCGAGGCCGCACGCGCCGGCGACCAGGGACGCGGCTTTGCGGTAGTCGCCGCCGAGGTGCGCAGCCTGGCCCAGCGCAGCGCCATGGCCGCCAAGGAAATCAAGGCGCTGATCACTGATTCGGTCGGCAACGTCAATGCAGGCGGCGAACTGGTCGACCAGGCCGGTCGGGACATGACCGAAATCGTCACGGCCGTCGATAGTGTGGTTTCCCTGATGGGTGAGATGACTCACGCGAGCAACGAGCAGAGTACCGGCATCGGCGAAGTCAATCGCGCGATCGGGCAGATGGATGAAATGACCCAGCAAAACGTTGCGCTGGTAGAGCAGCTGGCGGCCGCGGCAGCCAGCATGCAAGAACAGGCGAGCACGCTGGAAGATGCCGTGCAGGTATTTCGCCTGGTAAGCGACGTAAGCGACGCGCCAAACTGACATTCCGCTGAGTGAGCACGAGTCGTCATTCGAACAGATTCATTCAAAGGGAGCTTCATCGCGGCACGCGTGCGCTGAGGCAGAGCATCCCGCGTGAGACGTTCTCACGACGCGGTATTTTGTATTTCCGTCGCGAGGCTTGCCGCGAAGGCCGGAATGTTCGCCGCTGGCTGCGCCGCGGCGAAGTAATATCCCTGAACGACCTCGCAGCCGGCCTCGGCAAGAAAAGCCAATTGCTCTGCTCGCTCGACGCCTTCCGCGACGACTTCGAAGCGCAGGTTGCGTGCAAGTGCGATGATCGCGCCGATAATGGTCTCATCCGCAAGACTGCTGCCAATGCCCTGGATGAACGACATATCGATCTTCAAACGGTCCGCGTGGAAGGTGCGCAGGTAAGACAGGCTCGAGTAACCGGCGCCGAAGTCGTCGATCGCGATGGACACACCCAGGTCGTGCAGAGCGCGCAGGGTGGGCAGGGCGCCCGGTGCAACCAACCCGCCTTCGGTAATCTCCAGTTCCAGCCGGTCCGCGGCCAATTGCGATGCGGCAAGAGCGCGACGCACGACGGTGCCGAAATCGCTCGAAGCAAGCTGGCTGGGCGACACGTTGACCGACATGCGCAGCCCCGGCAGCACTCCCTCCCAGCGCTTTGCCTGCGCACAGGCCGTTTGCAGCACCCATTCTCCAATTGATGCAATCAAACCAATGTCTTCGGCCAAGGGTATAAACGTCGTTGGGCTGACTGTCCCGAAGTCCGCGTCGTGCCAACGGATCAGCGCCTCGACTCCAGTCAGACGGCAGCTGCGTATGTTCACCTGCGGCTGGTACGCCAGCTCAAAGCTGTTCTGCTCGACGGCGTTGCGTAGCTTGTGCGATAGCGCGATGCGCTGAGCCGCTGCATTCGCGAGCGCAGGGGCAAATCGTTCGACGCCGTTGCGCCCGGCTGCCTTCACCCGATACATCGCAAGGTCGGCGTGTTTCAGCAAGGTTTCGCAGTCCGTGCCGTCTTGCGGATAGCAGCTGACGCCAATGCTCATCTGGACTCGGAGTTGCATGTCGTCGATTTGCACGGGCTCTTCCAGCGTTTGCGTCACGCGCGCCAACAGCGCGGAAAGTTCTACATCGTCGGTTGAACCCTTGAACATCATCACGAACTCGTCGCCGCCATAGCGGGTCACCACGCCATCCGATCCGACTGACGCCGATAGCCGCCGCGCAACTTCCTGCAACAGGCGATCGCCTGCGCCGTGGCCCAGGCTGTCGTTGATATCCTTGAAATGATCAAGATCGATGAAGAGCAGCGCAAATTCACGACTCTCGATAATCGCCGTGTCGATCAGCTCACGCAGCGTCACGCGGTTCGGCAAATCCGTCAGCGCATCGCGGCGCGCCTGCCTGACCAGAAGATCGCGTGACTCAATGAGCTCCGTGAGGTCGCTAACCACGCTGATGTGATGCGTAAGCTTTTCCGACTCGTCGCTTACCGGCGCAACGTACAGCTGATACCAGAACTCTGTGCCGTTCGCGCGCCGGCTTTTCGTCAGCGTGGTTGCATCGCGTTTGTGGGCAATAGCCGTGCTGATCTGTTCCCACAATTCCGATGTTTCCGGCCATGCGAAGTGAGGACCTGCGATGTGCCGGCGCGCATAGCCGGTTATCTTTTCGAATGCCGGGTTCGCGTATTCGACCACGTCGCCGTTCGGATCGGGTCGCGTGATGAGCACGCCGTTCCCGATTGCGTCGAGTGCACGGCTTCGCAGCAATAACGCGAGCTCGGCCTTCTTTCTCCCGGTTACGTCGACGGCCGTGATGAAGCACGCCCGACAGCGGGCATAGCTGAGGAAGTGGTACGACAGTTCAACGTAGACGGGCGTGCCGTCGCGGTGTCGATGCCGGCACACACCGGCCGAGCCGCTCGTGGTGGCGGTGGCCAGCAGGGCGTGCAGATCGTCCAGAAATGACGGCAAGTCGGCGGGCGTGTACAGAGAGGCCATGTCGATCGAACATAGCTCACGGCGCGTACGTCCGTATTGCGATGCGGCGGCGCGGTTCGCCGCGAGAATCGATAATGTGTCGACGTCAAAAATCAACATCGGAAGTGGATGATGATCAAAGTACTGACGGAACCGCCGCTCGCTTTCTGAAGCAATGACGCGTGCGCGCTGCCGTGCGAGACGGGCACGATGGTGAGCAAGCAGTGCATAGCACAACAGAAAACATGCGACCAGCGCCGTGATTGCAAGCACGGTCCGCTCTATCACCAGGTGGCGCGTCGCGCTGTCGGATGCAGCCCTTAGGGAAGCGGTCTGCGCGTCGCGGAGGGTCACCAATTGGGCGACGATGTTCGCCAGCATACGGTTCGCTTCGAGCAGCTCGGGGCTATCGACCGAGGCGCGGCCATCCGCCACGCGCGCACGCACCGCGATGTCGGCCAGAAGCCACGCCCAGCGAACCGTCTCACCGCGCAGATGCCGTACCGCCCGTTCGCTTCCCGGATCGCTTGCGTAACTTTGTTCGAGGCGGTCGAAGCAGGTAGCGGCCAAAACTACGCGCGGCACCGGCCACGCGAAAGATGCCACCCGTGCACTGTCGAGCCCCAACAGGAAGTCGGCGTTCGCCTGGATGTGCACCGCTTGCAGTGTCTCGATGTCATCGCGGGCGCGCAGAGCGTGAATGCGCTGCGCGTCGGACCGCTCGTGCCATATCAGCGTGTAACCCATGCCGAGAGCGAAGATGACGAGGCCCGTCAGCACCAGTACGACGGTGATGATCAGTTGCCGGTCCACGCCATGTCGCCGCCTCCAGCGGTCAATGGCACCGGCGATGCGTAAGCTCGAAATATATTGCATCGATTCAAATCAGCGCGCGCGTGAGCACGGAACATGGATACTCGACGGCGGCATGGCGGTGCATCAGCATCTTTTACCTGCGCGCGGTAACCGGGGGGTATTGTCTCCTTGATGGAATATCGGCAGAAACGCGAAGGACTTGAGGAACTGATGGTGTGTCGCTCGCCGGACACACCGACACGTCCAATACTTGCTGATTCGCATTAAAATATCATCATGTGATGGAAGTTTTTGCTAGGGACCCATCACGGAGTAAGCCTGCGACTCAGGAGCACTTATAGGCGATTTTCTGGCGAGATCCCGGCTCGGTCGCAGCCCGATTTCGGCATAAATTTTGCATGACTTACGCATTGGGTCAGAAAGGATGGACGCGCTTCGGCGATCCGTCAAAGAACGCAGACCCTTCAATAGGAGACGATGATGAATCATCCTGAAAATAGCCACCCGCAGGAGGTCATCAAAGAGGACGTGGATGCATTGAGCGGGATTTATACACCGTCCTATCAGTTGCTCATGCACGAGCCAACTGTGTTGCTGGCCGGCAATCCCTACGACAGAACTGACGTCGCAACCGCGGCGATTCTGGGCTACAACTGACAGCGGCGCATCCCGTTGATTTGAAGTTGGGCAGGGTTGAATAACACGCGCGTTTTCACGGGCGGAGCCATCGTTCGGGCGTTGGCAGAAGATAGCGCCGCGCAACTTACTACCCAGGCCGCGCGGGCATGCGTGCTGTGCACAAGCTACGCATCATCGCCGCAGACCGCAACGGCACGGGCTGAACGACGATGTTGCTCAGCAACGGCTACCGGTGGCTGTTCGCCCCTGCGGTCGACCATTTACGTGTCGAGGTGCCGACGGTATCATGAGGTATCATCAGTTTTAATACTTTTCATTTTTGATGAAACCACATGAAACGCTGGAGCCGGACCCATGGCATTTCGCCCGGCCCGAACTCGCCGAAGCCTATCTTCAGGCCTTCAGCCTGAAGCTCTCATCGGCGCGCGGCCTGTTTGCGCGCCGGCGCATGGGCAAGACGGAGTTTCTGCGGCGTGACCTGCTGCCGGCGGCACTCGAGCGCGGGTACCTCGTGGCCTATACGAACCTGTGGGACAACCGCTCTTCGCCGGACGCCGCGCTCATCGCCGCACTGACAGAGGCGCTCGCGCCGCAAGGGGTCAAGGCGGTGCTCACGAAAATCGGCAAGCCGGTCCGCAAGCTCAAGGCGAGCGCGAAGGTCCCAGGCGTGGAAGGCTCGCTGCAGGCGGAACTCGGGTCGGCCGACGCGGACAGCGCGACCGCGCTGCGAGCGGTGCTCCGCCAGCTCGACAAGCAGAAAAGGTCGCTGCTTCTCGTCATCGACGAGGCGCAGGTTCTCGCGCGCGCAGACCACGGTGATTTCGCGCATGCGCTGCGTGCGGCGCTCGACATCCGCAAGGACCGCATCAAGGTGATATTCGCGGGTAGCTCTGAGACAACACTGCGCGAGATGTTTGCGCGCGCGTCCGAACCGTTCTACAACTGGGCTGCACTCGAGCCGTTCCCGCTGCTGGGAGACGAATTCGTCGCCTTCACCATCAAGTTGATGAACAGCATGGCGCGTCAACGGCTGACGCTGGAGCAGGGCAAGCTCGCGTTCGACGAACTGCATCGTACGCCTGAATTTTTCAAGCGCTTTGTCGAGCGATACATGCTCTACCAGCCGCACGGCAATGAAGCCGCGCTTGCCCATACCAAAGCGTCCGTCTTCTCGGATGACCATTTTCTGCGGCAATGGAGCGAGTTGAATCTGGCGGACCAGGCGGTGATCACCATGCTCGCGCGTGGCGAAACGGACCTGCACGGCGCGGCGGGCCTCGCGCGGCTGTCCGCGGCAACCGGTAAGTCCGCCACGAAAAACACGGCCGCCCAGGCGCTGCGGCGACTGCAATCGCAGAGCTTCGTCACGCGGCTCGCCGTCGGCGATTACCGTATCGAAGACGAAGCCTTCGCGGAATGGGTACGCCGCCGGAAAACGTCGTAGCCGGCAGCGGCGGCCATTGTCGACGGAAAAAGTGCCATGCGCTGCGCGTTGGCTCCGCTGGGATTTTTTGTCACCGCGCTGTGAGAAAAAATCGCAGTGACGCGGTGTTTACGCCTATGTCGTCGCGCCCGCTCACGATGGTCTACTCATCACACCAGTTTGACCATCCAGCACAGCGGGAGGACACGTGAGCGTTGCAGATCCGGCGGCCATCGAACGGTCGGCCATTCGAAAGGTGTCGTGGCGACTCGTACCGTTCGTCGCTCTGATGTTCTTCATCAACTTTCTCGACCGGACCGCGATCTCGTTCGCCGGACCCAACGGGATGAGCAAGGATCTCGGCCTGAGTGCTGCGCAGTTCGGTCTCGCGGCGGGCGTGTTCTTCATCGGCTATATCGTGCTGGAGATTCCCAGCAATCTCGCGCTGCACAAGTTCGGCGCCCGGCGCTGGCTCGCCCGCATCATGGTGACGTGGGGCATCGTGTCGTTGCTGTTCACATGGGTCAGCAGCGTGAACGGTCTGTATGCGCTGCGCTTTCTGCTCGGCGTGGCCGAAGCGGGCTTTTTCCCGGGCGCGATCCTGTTCCTGAGCATGTGGGTGCCGGCCAGGCACCGCAGCCATATCCTCGCGCTGTTCTATCTCGCCCAGCCGCTGACGATCGTGATCGGCGCGCCGGTCGCGGCCTTGCTGATCGATGCACACGGTCTGTTCGGACTGGCCGGCTGGCGCATCATGTTCTTCGGCGTCGCGATCCCCGCGATTCTGATTGGCGTGCTCGCGTGGTTCTATCTGACCGACAAGCCGTCGCAGGCTAGCTGGCTGAGCGCCGCCGAGCGCGACTGGCTCAGCACGGAACTCGAAGCCGAGGAACAGCAGAAAGGCGCAAGAGCCGCGCTCGCGCGGCACGGCAGTCCGCTCGCCGCGCTGACCGACGGCCGCGTGTGGATGTTCTCGCTGATGTACTTCGGCCTGATCTACGGCCTGTATGCGCTGGCGTTCTTCCTGCCGACCATCATCGGCGGCTTCGAGACGCGCTTCGGCACGCACTTCAACGTGTTCCAGAAGGGCTTGATCACCGCGATTCCGTATCTGCCGGCGGCGTTCGTGCTGTTCCTGTGGAGCCGTGACGCGACCCGGCGCGGCGTGCGCTCGTGGCACATCTCGCTGCCGTCGCTGATCGGCGCAGTGAGCGTGCCGCTCGCGCTGCAGATGGGCTCGCCGAGCGCGAGCATCGCGGTCATCACCGTCACGGCGTGTGCGATTTTCGCCGCGCTGCCGAATTTCTGGGCGTTGCCCGCGCGCTTCCTGTCGGGTGCGGCGGCCGCAGCCGGCATCGCGCTGATCAATACGGTCGGCAACGTCGCGGGCTTTGTCGCGCCGTACGTCACGGGCGTCGCGAAGGACGCGAGCGGCTCGTATCAACTGCCGATGCTGATCGTCGGCGCGATGATGCTGATGTCCGCCGTGCTCGCGCTGGCGATCGGCCACACGAGTACCCGCGCGTCGCTCGAGCCGGCGCAAGCGCACTGACGTTGCACCCATCGAGATTCGCCGATCCACGTTGCCGGGGCCACGGGTTCCGGCTTGCATCGACTGCTGAAGGAGAGCTGGCATGAAGGAGAAAATCGCATTGTTTGGCGCGGGCGGGAAGATGGGCGTGCGCCTGTCGAGTAACCTGCTGAAGTCGGACTACCGTGTCGCGCACGTCGAGCCAGGCGCGGCGGGGCAGAAGCGTCTGAAGGACGAACTCGGCATCGACGTGGTTGCGGCTGACGCCGCGCTGGACGGCGCCGACGTCGTGATTCTCGCGGTGCCCGACACGCTGATTGGCAAGCTGAGCCATGAAATCGCGCCGAAGCTGCGCCCCGGCACGATGGTGATGACGCTCGACGCGGCCGCGCCGTTCGCCGGCCATCTGCCGGATCGCAAGGATCTGACGTACTTCGTCGCTCATCCGTGCCATCCGATCATCTTCAATTACGACACCGACGAGAAGTCGCTGCACGACCACTTCGGTGGCGCGCACGCGAAGCAGTCGGTCGTGAGCGCGCTGATGCAAGGCCCGGAGGAGGCGTTCGATCTCGGCGAAGCGGTCGCGAAGGTGATCTACGCGCCGATTCTGCGTTCGTATCGCTTGAGCGTCGATCAGATGGCGATTCTCGAACCCGGTCTGTCGGAAACGATTTGCGCGACGCTGCTGCACGTGATGCGCGAGGCGATGGATGAAACCGTGAAACGCGGCGTGCCCGAGCAGGCCGCGCGCGACTTCCTGCTCGGCCATATGAACATTCTGGCCGCGGTGATCTTCAACGAGATTCCCGGCGCGTTCTCCGATGCATGCAACAAGGCGATCGAGTTCGGCAAACCGCGTCTGATGCGCGATGACTGGAAGAACGTGTTCGACCGCGCCGAGATCGCCGACAGCATTCGCCGCATCACGTGATGAGCGAAGGCACCGACGCCCGCTGGCCGGACGGCCTGCTGCTCGCCTACTACGGCGACGATTTCACCGGCTCGACCGACGCGATGGAAGCCATGAGCGCTGCCGGCGTGCCCACGCTGCTGTGCTTCGAGGTTCCGACGCCCGAGTTGCTCGCGCGCTTTCCCGGCGTGCGCTGCGTGGGGCTCGCGGGATCGTCGCGCGGGCGCAGCCTGCAATGGATGGACGACGAGTTGCCGCGCGAGTTCGCGAGCCTCGCCGCGCTCGGTGCGCCGATCCTGCAATACAAGGTGTGCTCGACGTTCGATTCGTCGCCGGAAACCGGCTCGATCGGGCGCGCGATCGATATCGGCGTGCGGCAGATGCCGGGCAGGTGGTCGCCGATGGTGGTCGGCGCGCCGCGTCTGAAGCGCTATCAGGCGTTCGGCAACCTGTTCGCGGCGGTCGACGGCACCGGCTATCGGCTCGATCGTCATCCGACGATGTCGCGCCATCCGGTCACGCCGATGAACGAAGCGGACCTGCGCGTGCATCTGGCGCGGCAGACGCCACGCGAGATCGGACTGATCGACTTCGTGCAACTCGCGTCGCCCGATGCCGCCGCCAGGCTGCACACGCTGCAGCGCGACGATCCACCGGTCGTGCTGATCGACGTGCTCGACGAAGCGTCGCTCGCCGCCGCCGGACGGCTCGTCTGGGAGCAGCGCGGCGCGGGCGTGTTCAGTGCGTCGTCGTCGGGCTTGCAGTATGCGTTGACTGCGCACTGGCGCGCGCTCGGACTCGTGCCCGCATCGCCGAGTCTGCCAGTGGCCGGTCCCGTCGAAGCGATCGCCGCGGTCAGCGGCAGCTGCTCGCCGGTGACGGCCGGGCAGATCCGCTGGGCGCGTGACAACGGCTTTCGAGTCGAGCGGCTCGAACTGCGGCGTGCGCTGGACGCGGACACGCGCGAGGCCGAAGTCGAGCGCGCGGTGCAGGTGAGCATCGACGCGCTATCGCGCGCTCAGAGTTCGCTCGTGTTCAGCGCGGAAGGCCCGGACGACCCGGACGTGCTCGGTTTCGACGACATCGCCGCGCGCGCGCGGCTCACCCGCGCGCAGGCCGCGCGCCGCGTCGGTGAGGCGCTCGCCGACGTGATGCTGCGCACGCTCGAACGCACGGCGGTGCCGCGCGTGGTGGTGGCGGGTGGCGACAGCTCGGGCGAAGTGGCGAGCCGGCTCGGCATCGCGGCACTGAGCGTCGCCGCGGGCATGGCGCCCGGCTCGCCGCTGTGCCGCGCATGGTCGGACGATCCGGCGCGCGATGGCCTCGAAATCGCGCTGAAGGGCGGTCAGGTCGGCGCGGCGTCGTTCTTCGGCTCGGTGCGCGCGGGGCGGCTTCTGGAATAATGTCGGTTTATTCGACGCGAGTCATTGACGCGAGCAACAGGAATGGCCGAAACGATTCAGCGGCGCAAGCTATATCAGGAAGTGCTGGACCGGCTGATGGAGCGCATCCAGTCGGGCCAGGTCGCGCCCGGCGAGCAACTGCCCTCGGAGCGCGAGCTGATGGAAACCTACGGCGTGGGCCGGCCGGCTATCCGCGAGGCGCTGCAAACGCTCGAACGCGCGGGCATCGTCGAAATCGCGCATGGCGAGCGCGCGCGGGTCGTCGTGCCGACCGCGCAAAGCCTGATCGCGCAGATCGCGGTCGGCACGATGCATCTGCTGCGCACGCAGCCGGACATGCTCGATCACTTGAAATCAGCGCGGCTCTTTCTCGAAACCGGCACGGCCAGGATGGCCGCCGGGTGCGCGAGCGACGCCGATATCGAACGCCTGCGCGCGAAGGTGCGGGAACAACGCGCGGCGCTCGCGGACCGCGATGCGTTTGTCGATTGCGATATGGCGTTTCATCGTGAGATCGCGTCGATTACCGGTAATCCGATCTATCCGTCCATCGTCGAATCGATTTTCCGCTGGGCCGCTGAATACTACCGGCCGATGGTGCGCGCGCCCGGCGCCGAGCAACTGACGCTCGCGGAGCACGAACGTATCGTCGAGGCCATCGCGCGCCATGACGGCGAGGCCGCCGCGCAGGCGATGCACGCCCATCTGAGCCGCGCGAACGCGTTGTACGGCAAGCTGATCCTGTCGTAACGCGGCGCGCTCGGCGCCGCGCTAATCCGACGCTCGACCCGCCGCGTGCCAGTGCGCGTCGCCTCGCGCGTCAGCGTTGTCTGTCGTCGCCAGAAACGCGGTCATCTCTTTCAGACTTTCGTTCATCTCCGCAATTCAGCCATTGCTCCAGCTGCTTGACCTCCGCGTGCGCGCGCAGATGCGGCGCGACCCATAGCACCAGCTGACGCGGCCCACGGACGAAGCCGAACGGCGCGCACAACTTGCCCGAGATCAGGTCGTTCATCACCAGCATCTGCGGCACGAGCGCGATGCCGAGGCCGCACACGGCCGCCTGAATCAGCAGATAAAAGTGATCGTAAGCGCCGGCCGCTTCCTGAGGCACCGCATCGAGTCCGGTCGCGCTGAACCAGTCGGACCACGCTTCCGGGCGCGTCCTGGTCGACAGCAGCGCGGCGCGTTCGAGATCACGCGGGGTCGCGAGGCCATGCGCCTGCGCATACGCGGGCGAGCAGACCGGGCCGATCCACTCGTCCATCAATTGGCGCGTGAGCGCGTCTTTCGGCGGTTCGATCGTGTTCGCGCGGATCGCCACGCTGATCTTGTCACGCACGAAATCGATCTGGTCGTAGTTCATGTTGAACTGCAATTCGGTCTGCGGATAACGCTGATGAAAGCCCGCAATGCGCGGAATCAGCCAGTACATCATCACCGACGTCGAGCACGACAGCGTCAGCGGCTCGGGCTTCAACTGCTCGATGCTCGCATCGATCAGGTTGAACGCGGCGCTCAGCCCCTCGGCGAAGCGCGCGCCTTCGGGTGTCGGATCGGATGCTTGCGCGGAGCGCACGATCAGCGTGAGGCCGAGCGTTTCTTCCAGCGTTTTGATCTGCCGGCTGATCGCGCCGTGCGTCACGCACAGCTCGTGCGCGGCGAGCGTCATGCTGCGCAGCCGGGCAACGGCTTCGAACGCGCGCAACGCGTTCAGGGAGGGGCGCGGGGTGTGCATGAATGTCTCCTTGTCCGTCGAGGAAAGCCCTGTCGGCACGGAACCCGAGTACGGGGTTTTCTCTGTCGCGTATGAGATTTTCTCACAGCTTGCCGAGAACAAATCGATTGTCCCACCGTTCCCGCGTGACTAAAGTGCATTCACAAACAAGACGAATGCACACATTCGAACAGTTCTCGCCGGGCATCGCCGACGGATCGAAAATCAGGAGACAGACATGCAACTCAGAACGCTCGCCGCCTCGCTCGGCGCACTCGCGCTCGTGTCAACGCTCGCGCCGAACGCCGTCGCGTCACCGGACAAACCGGTGATCGCGCTGGCCAATGCGTACTATGGCAACACCTGGCGGCATCAGATGGTCGACTCGTTCGACGCGGCCGCGAAGCAGGCGAAACAGGAAGGCAAGATCGCCGACTACATCGTCGTCAACGGCGACGGCTCGGTCGCGCAGCAGAACAGTCAGATCGCCGAACTGATTCTCAAGAAAGTCGATGCGATCGCCGTCGACGCGGCCTCCGAGACCGCGGTGAACGGGATGATCCAGAAGGCCTGTCAGGCCGGCATCAAGGTCGTGTCGTTCGACTCGGTCGCAAGCTCGCCGTGCAACTACCAACTGAACTTCGACTTCACCGGCTACAAGAAGCAGGAAGCCGAGTGGGTGATGAAAAAGATCGGCGGCAAGGGCAACGTGATCCAGGTGCGCGGCGTGAAGGGCTCGGCACCGGACAACGACATGTACAACGCGCAGGTCGAGGTGCTGAAGCACTATCCGGGCGTCAAGGTCGTCGCGACCGTGTACGGGCAGGCGACCGCTTCGGTCGCGCAGTCGGCGATCGCCAACGTGCTGCCGAGTCTGCCGCACGTCGATGCGGTGCTCGGCCAGGGCGGCAGTGACGACTTCGGCATCGCCCAGGCGTTCGAGCAGTACGGCGGCCAGTATCGCGACAAGATGCCGGTGATCGAAGGCGGCGGCAGCACCGACTTCATCAAATGGTGGGACGCGCAGAACAGGAAGAACGGCTACACGACGATCTCGATGAACACGACGCCCGGCATCGGCGCGGCGGCGTTCTATCTGAGCCTGTCGCTCGTGAAGGGCGCGCAGCCGCCGAAGAAGATGATCATGCCGGTGGCCACCGTCACCCAGGACAACCTGAAGGACTTCGTGAACAGCCCGTCGGGGATGATCATCAGCCCCACTTACACCCAGATCTGGGTCGACAAGAATCTGCTGGCCAGCAAGTAACGCGGAGCAAGCGTGATGAACCGCGAAGACACGGTGCAGTTGCAGAACCGCGCGCGGCTCATCGTCCGCGCCAGCAATCTGACCAAGGTTTATGGGCCGACGCGCGCCAACGACGACATTTCGCTCGCGGTGAGCTGCGGCGACGTGATCGGCCTGGTCGGCGGCAACGGCGCCGGCAAGAGCACCCTGATGCGCATGCTGTGCGGCACCACGCCGCCCGACTCGGGCACGATCGACTTCGGCGACGAAGCGTCGGCGGGCGGCGCCTACGATGCGGGAATTGCGCAGCAGCGCGGGATTCGCATCGTGCATCAGGAGCTGTCGCTGTGCTCGAACCTGACGGTGGCGGAGAACTTCTATCTGGAAGCGCCCGAAGCGGCGAAGCCGCGGCCCGGCTGGCGCCGCGTCTATCGTGAGCGGGCGCGCGCCGCGCTCGACGCGGTGTTCCCCGGCCACGGCATCGACGTGGACGCCGAAGCGGGGCAACTGCCGATCGGCGAGCGGCAGATGGTCGAGATCGCCCGCACGGTCGCCGCGCCTCACGTGAAGCTCGTGATCCTCGACGAGCCGACCTCTTCGCTCGGACTGGAGCGCAGCCGGCAACTGCGGGCATTCATTCATGCGAAGGCGGTCGAAGGGCTCGCGTTTATTTTTATCAGCCACAAGCTGCACGAAATCGTCGACGTCGCGACGCGCGTGGTGCTGTTGCGCAATGGCCGGCTCGAATGGCAAGGCCCTGTCGCCGATGCATCGGTGCCGGTGCTGATGCGCTTGATGGGCGGCGAAGCCGCCGCCGCGCTGCGCGAGGCGAGCGACGCGCAGCCCGCTGAGGGCACCACGGGTACGACCGCCGATGTCTGCCTGCGCCTTGCCGGCGGCGCGGCCGGCAGCAACACGATCGCGCTGCGTCGCGGCCAGATCGTCGGGCTCGCGGGTCTCGAAGGCAGCGGCCAGAAAGAGGTGTTGCACCAGATTTTCGCGGCCGCGCGACGCGATGCGCTGAAGGTCGAGCGCATCGGCGCGGTCAGCTTCGTGTCGGGCGACCGCCAGCGCGAGGGCGTGTTTCCGCTATGGACGGTGCTCTCCAACATTTCGATCGGCAGTCTTGCGGCGGGCTCGCCGTTTCGCCTCGTCACGCCGGCGGGCGAGCGCGATATCGCAGCTAACGCCGCGGCGCAGTTGCGGCTGGACGCGAGCCGTCTCGCGTCGGGCATCCTCGATCTGAGCGGCGGCAATCAGCAAAAGGCGCTGATGGCCCGCGCGCTGGTGTCCGACGCACCGATCGTGCTGCTCGACGATCCGACACGCGGTGTCGACGTCGCGGCCAAGCGCGACTTCTACCGGCTCGTCGCCGAGGTCGCGCGCTCTGGCCGGCTGGTGCTGTGGCACTCGACCGAAGACCTCGAGTTTCTCGAATGCGACCGGGTGCTGGTGTTCGCCGGCGGCCGCGTGGTGCGCGAGCTGGACGGCACGGCCATCAGCGAACAGGCAATCGTCGATGCATCGTTCGTGCAGCCGTCCGGCACGGCCGCCGCGTCCGCCACCTCGCGCGTGGGGACTGGCGCGCTCGCTCGCCGCGTCGTGCAGATGGCGCCGTTCATCAGTCTCGCGATCGTATTCGCCGCGATGATGCTCGCGAACCCGGCCACCGCCGGTGTGTTCGGCCTCGATCTGCTGCTCGGCCCGGCGTTGCCGCTGGTGCTGGTCGCGCTCGGGCAGATGTTCGTGGTCGGCGGCAGTGAGATCGACCTCGGCGCGGGCGCGTTCGCGGGGCTCGTCAATGTATTGAGCGCGACGCTGCTGTTCGACCAGCCGGCGCTCGGCGTGGTCAGCCTCGTCGCCGCGATGGCGACCTACAGCGCGCTCGGCTGGCTGATTCAGGCGCGGCGGATTCCGGCCATCGTGATCACGCTCGGTGCGTCGTTCATCTGGATGGGTATCGGCCACACGCTGCAACCGACGCCGGGCGGTGCGAGCCCTGAGTGGCTGTCGGCGCTGTTCACGTGGCAGGTGCCGGGCGTGCCGACTTCGCTGGTGCTGATCGTCGTCGCCGGTCTCGCCGCCTGGATGCTCGATCGCTCGCCGCTGGGCGTCACGCTGCGGGCGTTCGGCAACAACCCGGTCGCGATGGCGCGTGCCGGCTGGTCCGCGCCGCGCAATGCGGCGGTGCGTTACGTGCTCGCCGCCGCCTTCATCGTCACCGCGGGCCTCGCGCTCACCGCGATCAACACCGCGAGCGACGTCAATGCCGGGTCGAGCTATACGCTGCTCGGCGTCGCGGGTGTCGTGATCGGCGGCTGCAGCCTGATGGGCGGACGCATTTCGCCAGCCGGCGTGGTGGCCGGCTCGGTCGCGCTCGCACTGATCGGCGCGCTGCTCGGCACGCTGAACGTCAGCTCCGATTTCAACGCGGCGGTGCAGGGTGCGCTGCTGGTCGTGATTCTCGCGCTGCGTGCTCTGGTCAGCCGGAACGGGAGTGAAGAATGAAGCGCTCGACTTCGATACAACTGGCGGAGTGGACCGCGCGCAACCGCTGGGCATGGGCCGCGCTTGCCGTCGTGCTGCTGTGGCTGACGCTGTCGGTCGTGACCAGAAATTTCAGCGTCAGCTCGCTGTCGGGCGTCGCGGTGTCGAGTTCCTTTCTCGCGCTGTGCGCGCTCGGCCAGATGGCGGTGGTGACCACTGGGCGCGGCAACATCGATCTGTCGATTGCGAGCGTGATGACGCTGTCCGCCTATCTCGCGCTGATCGTGATGCGCGGCAGCGACGCGCAGCTGCTGGTCGGCGTCGCGGCGACGTTCGGACTCGGTCTCGCGGTGGGCGCCGTGAACGCGGCGCTGGTCGTGCTATGCCGGATTCCCGCGATCATCGCGACGCTGGCCACCGGCTATATCCTCGCGACCGCGACGCTGCTCGCCAATCGCGCGATCCCCGGCTTCAAGGTCGCGCCCGCGATTCACTTCATCGCGACAGGCCGGATCGGCGCGATGCCGGTGATCGTGCTGGTCGCGATAGGCGTGACCGCGCTGTTTTGCGTGACCCTCAGATACACCGCGTACGGCCGCATGTTGTCCGCGGTCGGACAGAACGTGCGCGCCGCGCGGCTCGCCGGCGTCCGCACGGCGCGGGTGACCGCGAGCGCGTTCTTGACCAGTTCGGTGCTGGCCGCGGTGGCGGGTCTGCTGCTGGGCGGCTATGTGGGCGGCGCGTTCCTCGAAATGGGCCAGCCTTATCTGTTGCAATCGCTCGGCGCGGTGGTGCTCGGCGGCACGCTGATCTTCGGCGGCTCGGCGACGCCGCTCGGCACGCTGATCGGCAGCATGCTGCTGGTGCTGGTCGTCACGACGATGCAGATCGCGGGTCTGCCGCCTGGCATCCAGGATGTGGTGCAGGGCGTCGTGATCATCACCGTGCTCGCGCTGGCGGGTGGCGGCGCGCTGCGCCGCTCGATCCGCAAAGCCCGCTCGGCCACGCCGCCGGCGAGTGGCGGCGTGACGCGTCCGGCGGCGTGAGCGGCACAACGGAGCGATCAGGCTATGTCAGAGCGTGACTTTGTCGAACTCGACGAACGCTTCAGCCGCTGCGTGCGGCGCAGCGAGAACGTGCATCAGCTATACAGCGGCTGCCGTTGGGCTGAAGGACCGGTGTACGTGCCGGCGGGCCGCTATCTGCTGTGGAGCGATATTCCGAATGATCGGGTGTTGCGCTGGGACGAAACCGACGGCAGCGTCAGCGTATTCGTCACGCCAGCGCGCTATGCGAACGGCCACACGCTCGATCGCGAAGGGCGTGTGCTGCGCTGCGAACACGGCTCGCGCTCGCTCACACGCACCGAGCACGACGGTAGTGTGACGACGCTCGCGTCTCACTGTCAGGGCAAGCGGCTGAACAGCCCGAACGACGTGGTCGTGAAGTCGGACGGTTCGATCTGGTTCTCCGATCCGGCCTACGGCATCGACGACGATTTCGAAGGCCATGCCGCGCCGTCGGAAATCGGCGCGTGCCACGTGTACCGGATCGACGCGCACAGCGGCGAATGCGCGATCGTCGCCGATGACTTCATCCGCCCGAACGGGCTCGCGTTCAGCCCGGACGAAGAGCGGCTGTATATCGTCGACAGCGGCGTCACCCATGTGAAGGACGGTCCGCGTCATATCCGCGCTTTCGATGTGAGTGGGCACGCGCTGCGCGGCGGTGAGGTGTTCGCCAACTGCACGAACGGCATGTTCGACGGATTGCGCGTCGATAGCGCGGGGCGGCTGTGGGCAGGCGCGGCGGACGGCGTGCATTGCTACGACCCGGACGGCACGCTGCTCGGCAAGATTCTCACGCCCGAACCCGTCGCGAACGTCGCGTTCGGCGGCCCGCAACACAATCAGCTTTTCATTTGCGCGACCACCTCGCTTTATGCGGTCAGGCTGCCTGTCACCGGGGCACGCAGACCAGCCGCTCCATCCGAACACGAATCATCAAGGAGCACATCGTGACCGAACGCATCCACGCGACCTACTGGCTGGAAACCGGCGTCGACCCGCAACAGGCCGCCGACGTGATCGCCGGCGAGCAGTCGAGCGGCACCTTTGTCGCGCTGCCCAACGAAACGCCGGAACTGAAAGCGCGCGCCGGGGCTCGGGTAGAGCGTCTGCAGGTGCTCGGTCACAGCGACACGCCCAGTCTGCCCGGTGGCGTGCAGGCGAAACGCTATACGCAGTGCATGCTCGAGTTGTCGTGGCCGATCGAAAACGTCGGCGCGTCGCTGCCGAACCTGATGTCGACGATCGCGGGCAATCTGTTCGAGTTGCGCCAGGTGTCGGGCTTGCGGCTCAAGGATCTGCAACTGCCGGCGCCGTTCGCTGCCGCCTATCCGGGGCCTGCGTTCGGTATCGACGGCACTCGCCGGCTGTCGGGTGTCACGCGCGGCCCGCTGATCGGCACGATCATCAAGCCGAGCGTGGGCTTATCGCCGCAGGAAACCGCCGAGCAGGTGAAGCAGCTGGTCGCGGGCGGCATCGATTTCATCAAGGACGACGAACTGCAGGGCGATGGTCCGCATTGCCCGTTCGACGAGCGCGTGCGCGCGGTGATGCGGGTCGTCAACGAGCACGCGGAGCGAACCGGCAAGAAGGTGATGGTTGCGTTCAACCTGACCGGCGAGCTCGACCAGATGAAGCGCCGTCACGATCTCGTGCTGGCCGAAGGCGGCACCTGCGTGATGGCGGTGCTCAATTCGATCGGCCTCGTCGGGCTGCACGAATTGCGACGTCATAGCCAGTTGCCGATTCACGCGCATCGCGCGGGCTGGGGTTATCTGACCCGATGTGAAGCGTTGGGATGGGACTACGCGCCATGGCAAAAGCTATGGCGTCTGGCGGGCGCCGATCATTTGCACGTGAACGGCCTGCGCAACAAGTTCAGCGAATCGGACGACAGCGTGATCGCGGCAGCGCGCGCGGTGCTCGCGCCGGCGCTGGACGCAGCGCCGATGCGCGCGATGCCGGTGTTCAGTTCGGGGCAGACCGGATTGCAAGCAGCGAACACGTATGCGGCAATCGGCTGCGCGGATCTGATCCATACGGCGGGCGGCGGCATCTTCGGTCATCCACACGGCGTGGCCGCGGGCGTCGAGGCATTGCGCGAAGCGTGGATCGCGGCGATGGAAGGCGTGCCGCTCGAGCGTCATGCGGAGCGCAGCCGCGCGCTGGCGGGTGCGCTGGAATTCTGGAAGTGAGCAGATGAGCAAGATGCAGTGCTTGATGTAGCTGTACCCGATAACGAAGTACACAGGAGACAGACCATGAAAGCATCGAAGCGGTTGTTCGCCCAGGCGTTGGTTGCGCTGGCGGTCGTCGGTACGACGAGCGCGCAGGCGGCCGGCCTGATCGCCATCATCACGCCGTCGCACGACAATCCGTTCTTCAAGGCCGAAGCCGATACCGCGGATGCCCGCGCGAAGGCGCTCGGCTACAGCACCATCGTGCTGGTTCACGACGACGACGCGAACAAGCAGTCGCAACTCGTCGACACCGCGATTGCGCGCGGCGCGAAGGCGATCGTGCTCGACAACGCCGGTTCCGAGGCGTCGATCTCTGCGGTCAGGAAAGCGAAGGACGCAGGTATTCCGGCTTTCCTGATCGACCGCGAAATCAACGCGACCGGCATCGCGGTCGCGCAGATCGTGTCGAACAACTATCAGGGCGCGCAACTTGGCGGCCGCGCGTTCGTCAAGGCCTTGGGCGAGAAGGGCAATTACGTCGAACTGGTCGGACGCGAGTCCGATATCAACGCGGGCATCCGCTCGAAGGGCTATCACGACGTGATCGATCAGTTCCCGAACCTGAAGATGGTCGAGCGGCAATCGGCGAACTGGAGCCAAACGGAAGCGTACCGGGTGATGGAAACGATTCTGCAGAGCCATCCGGACATCAAGGGCGTGATCGCCGGCAACGACACGATGGCGATGGGCGCATCGGCTGCACTGAAGGCGGCCAGGCGGCCGGACGTGATCGTGGTCGGCTTCGACGGCAGCAATGACGTGCGCGACGCGATCAAGCGCGACGAAATCCGCGCGACCGTGCTGCAACCGGCCGCGCTGGCCGCCAACGAAGCGGTCGAACAGGCGGACAAGTATCTGAAAACGGGCGCGACCGGCAAGCCCGAAAAGCAGCTGATCAACTGCACGCTGATCACCAAGTCGAACGCCGGCAAGCTCGACCTGTTCGCGCTGCGCTGATCGCGGAGCGCCGTGAGGATGCGGGTGAGCATCCCTCGCGGCGCGACATGCTGTTCCATCGGTGTGGCATGAGGTGAACCATGAGAGGTTGCATCCGCGGCGCGCTCATCGTGATCGCAATGAGCGGTGCCCTGACCGGTTGCAAGCTGGTCAAGCATGACGCGCAGGCGTCGAAACATTCGCGCGATGCGTACGCATCCGCGGGCTACGATCCGACCGCGATGGTCGCGTCGATGTGGTCCAGCAAGATCGTGCCCGATGTCGAGAAGCGCGCGACCGACTACCCGACGTTGCGCGACGCGATCAAGGCGGACCCGGACGCGGCGGGCCGCAAGTACGGCTATCGCGGCAAGGACGACAGCGCGCCGTGGAATTTTCCGACCAAGCTGCACGGCAAGATCGTCGAAGTGGACACGCAATCGAGCCAGGGTACCGTCGGCGTCGATGTCGATGGCGGCGGCAAGGTCGACGTGATCGTCGACATCGGCCCGACGGTACTCGGCACCACGCTGCGCGACACGCTCGATTTCCTCTCGTTCGAGAGCTTTCGCAATCAGATCGAATATGCGCAGTTCGGCACCGCGCTCAACAGCTATGCCGCGGCGCATGTGATGAAACCGCTATCGCGCGACGGCCTGAAGGGCAAGGAAATCACCGTGACGGGTGCGTTCTCGTACGACTCATCGGCGGAACAGCCGGAAGTCGTGCCGCTCGCCATTGCCGTCGGAGACAAGCCATGAGCGCGACGCAAACGCAGGACGAGGTGATTCTGCAAGTCGAGGCGGTGACGAAGGTCTATCCGGGCACGATCGCGCTAAAGGAAGTGAACTTCGCGGTGCGGCGCGCGGCAGTGAACGTGCTGGTCGGCGAAAACGGCGCAGGCAAGTCCACGCTGATGAAGATCATCGCGGGCGCCGAGAAGCCAACGTCGGGACGGCTGATGCTCGACGGCGCGCCGATCGAGCTGGAAAACAGCGCACACGCATTGCAGCGAGGCATCGGCATTGTTTATCAGGAGCTGAATCTGTTTCCGAATCTGTCGATTGCCGAGAATGTCTTCATCGCACACGAACTCACGCGTGCCGGTGTGCACATCGACATCGACGCACAACGACAGCGTGTGCGCGAGCTGCTCGCGCGTCTCGAACTCGACCTGAGTCCGGATACGCTGGTCGAGGATCTGCGCATCGGCCAGCAGCAACTCGTCGAAATCGCGAAGGCGCTCGCGTACGACGCGCGTGTGCTGATTCTCGACGAACCGACTTCGGCGCTGAGCGCGGCCGAAGTCGACGTGCTGTTCCGGGTCATCGCCGAACTGAAAGCGCAGGGCGTGGCGATCGTCTACATCTCGCATCGGCTGGAGGAGCTGGTCCGGATCGGCGACTACATCACGGTGCTGCGCGATGGCCGTATCACCGGCCATCAACCGATGGCACAGGTCGACGTGCCGTGGATCGTGCGCCAGATGGTGGGCCGCGACACCAAGGATTTCTCGCGGCCGATCGGACACGCGCGCGGCGACGAGGTGCTGTGCGTGCGAGACGTGTCGCTGCCGGGCAAGACCCACGGCTTCACGGTCGATCATGTGTCGCTGACGCTGCATGCCGGTGAAATCGTCGGCATTTATGGGCTGATGGGCGCCGGGCGCTCCGAGCTGTTCGAGTGCATTCTCGGCTGTCACCGCCAGGCGAGCGGCGAGGTCGTGCTCAACGGTAAGCCGCTGCAACGCACGCCGGTGGCGGGCCGGGTCGCGGCGGGCATCGCGCTGATTCCCGAGGATCGCAAGACCGATGCGCTGTTACCGGTGCTGTCGATCGGCGAGAACATGACGATCGCGAGCCTCGCCGAGTTTGCGCGCGGCTTTCATATCAATTCCGCGCGCGAGCAGCGCTCGATCGGCCAGTACATCCGCGAGCTCGCGATCAAGGTCGCGGACTGGCGACTGCCGGTCAGCTCGCTGTCGGGCGGCAATCAGCAGAAGGTGGTGATCGCACGGGCGCTGATGACCACACCCACCGTGCTGCTGATGGACGAGCCGAGCCGCGGCATCGACGTCGGCGCGAAGGCCGACATCTTCAAGGTGATGCGCGATCTGGCCGTGAAAGGGCTCGGCATTCTCTTCGTCACGTCGGATCTGGAAGAGGTGATGGCGCTGTCCGACCGCATTCTGGTGATGTCGAACGGGCGCCTGACCGCCGGGTTCGACGCCGCCGACGCGACCCAGCACGCGCTCGTCGCCGCCTCGTCGATCGGGCATCGTACCGCTCACGTCAGCGCATCCAACCACACAATCACTGCATGAGGGAGAACCGGATGGCGATCATCTTGAAGGGCGAGGTTTCGGGCGCGAGCCTGAGCGAGGCGCCGCTCCTGTTGCTGTTGAAACTGCGCACCTTCATCGCGTTGTTCGCGGTGGTGATTTTCTTCTCGTTCGCGGCGCACAACTTCGTGAGCTGGGAAAACCTGCTGATCATGTCGCGCCACGTCGCGCTCAATGCCTTTCTCGCGATCGGCATGACCTTCGTGATCGTGGCGGGCGGCATCGATCTGTCGGTCGGGTCGATCGTCGGCCTGTCGGGCATGGTGGCCGGCGGGCTGATTCTGCACGGCATTGCGCTCGGCGACGAATACACGCTTTACCTGAGCGTGCCCGAAGTGGTCATCGTCGCGCTGCTGACGGGTGTCGCGCTCGGCGCGATCAACGGGCTGCTGATCACGCGGCTGAACGTCGCGCCGTTCATCGCGACGCTCGGCACGTTGTATATCGCGCGCGGCGCCGCGTTGCTGTCGTCGAACGGCGAGACGTTCCCGAATCTGACCGGCGATCCGGACTATGGCACCACCGGCTTTCCGATCCTCGGCTCGGCGACGATCCTGGGGATTCCGTTGACGATCTGGCTGCTCGTTGCGCTCGGCACGATCGCCGCCTACATCGCCGGGCGCACGCCACTCGGCCGTCAGATCTACGCGGTCGGCAGCAACGAGCGCGCTGCGCAGTTGTCCGGCGTGCGAGTCAATCGCGTGAAGATGTTCGTTTATATGTTCTCGGGGCTGTGTGCGGCGATCGTCGGCTTGATCATCGCGTCGGAACTGGTCGCCTCGCATCCGATGAGCGGCGAAACCTTCGAACTCAACGCGATCGCGGCGGCCGTGCTCGGCGGCACCTCGATGTCCGGCGGGCGCGGCAAGATCGGCGGCACGATCATCGGCGCGTTCGTGATCGGGATCCTGTCGGACGGGCTCGTGATGATGGGCGTCAGTGCGTTCTGGCAGACCGTGATCAAGGGCGTCGTGATCGTCGCGGCAGTAGTCGTCGACCAGATCCAGCGGCGTGTGCAGCAGCGCTTCGCGTTGCAGAAGCAGGCGGCGACGGGGGCCTGAGCGATGAGCGCAGCGAGCATGCGGACCGTTTCCAACGGGGAGCAGACAGTGTTCAAAGGTGCGTTGATCGGCTGTGGGTTTTTCTCGCGAAATCATCTGCACGCGTGGCGCGAAATCGGGGAGGCGCGCATCGTCGCGCTGTGCGACGCGGACCAAACGCGGCTTCAGGCGGCCGGCCGCGAGTTCGGCATCGAGCGTCTTTACACCGATGCGGCCGCGATGCTGACAGCAGAGCAGTTGGATTTCGTCGATATCGCGACCACGGTGGCGAGCCATAAAGCGCTTGTCGAACTCGCCGCGCGGGCAAAGCTCGCAGTGATCTGTCAGAAGCCATTCGCGCGCACGCTCGACGATGCCCGCGCGATGGTCGAAGCGTGCAACGAGGCGGGCGTAGCACTGATGGTTCACGAGAACTTCCGCTGGCAAAGCGCGATTCAGTCGGTCGGCGCGGCCTTGCAGCGCGGCGAGATCGGCAAGCCGTTCTGGGGACGCGTGTCGTTCCGCTCGGGATTCGACGTGTTCAGCGGCCAACCGTATCTGGCCGAAGGCGAGCGCTTTATCGTCGAGGATCTCGGCATTCATGTGCTCGATATCGCGCGGTTTCTGTTCGGCGACGTGAAGCGGCTCTATGCGAGCACATCGCGCGTGAATCCGGCGATCAGAGGCGAGGACGTCGCGACGATCATGCTGAGCCACGAGCAGGGCGTGACCAGTATCGTCGATTGCAGTTACGCGACACGGCTGCCGCGCGAGCTGTTTCCGCAAACGCTGGTCGAAGTGGATGGTTCGACGGGCACGCTACGTCTGTCCGCGGACTATCGGTTGCAGATTCATACCGCGGCAGGAACCGAAATGCGCGATGCGACACCGCCGACCCTTTCGTGGGCGAGCGCGCCGTGGGAGGCGATCCAGGGCAGCGTTGCGAGCATTCAATCGCACTGGATCGACTGCCTGCGCCGCGGTGTCGAGCCCGCGACCAGCGGGCGCGACAATCTCGCGACGCTCGCGCTCGTCGAGGCGACTTATGTTTCAGCGCGGCAAGGACGCAGCATCGAGATGACGGAGATGCTCGGCGCCGCCGCGAAGGAGGCGCAATGAGCGTGGACGTCGCGATAGCCCGCTATGGCACGACGCAGAGCAGGGAACAGGAGCGGTGTGTGCGGGCCGGCCCGTGGTCGGCGCTGCTGGTCGACGGTGCGTTGCGCGAAATCCGCTATTGCGATGTCGAAGTGATCCGCTCGGTCGCGTTGCTGGTTCGCGACAAGGACTGGGGCACCTGCCGTCCGAAACTGGAGGGCGTCGAACTCGACGAGGACGAGCACGGCTTTCGCATCGCTTATCGGGCGCAGTGTGCGAATCCCGATGGACAGGTGCTGAACTACGACCTGCGCATCGTCTGCTCGGCTGATGCCGCGCTGCGCTTCGATGCGTCCGTGACCGCCCAAAATGATTTTCTGACGGCCCGCTGCGGATTCTGCGTGCTGCATCCGATCGATGGTGTGGCGGGCGCGCCCGCACGCGTCGAGCATGGAGACGGAACGCAAGAGCAATCGGCATTTCCAGAGCTGATCGATCCGTGGCAGCCGTTCAAGGACATCTGCGCGATCGAACACGATCTCGCCTGCGGGCTCACTGTGCGCTGCGCATTCACCGGCGACGTGTTCGAGATGGAAGACCAGCGCAACTGGTCCGATGCGTCATTCAAGACTTATTCGCGGCCGCTCGCGTTGCCGTGGCCTTACACGCTCCGGGCAGGGGCCGCGGAGCACCAGAGCGTGACGCTGAGTGTCGGAGCGCGCAGCGGGGCGGTATCGGGCAGCGCGGGTGTGCCGTCGATCCAGGCGCAAGACGATACTGCGACGATCACACTTGACCTGACTCAGGAAACGAACGAAACGATGCCGGCCCTCGGCATCGCGATTGCCGCTAGCGAGATCGACGCAGCGCTTGCGCATCCCGGATTGCTTGCCGAGCTGGCCCCTCAGCAACTCACGTTGAGCTTCGATCCCGTGGCGGGACACGGCATGGCCGAACTGGAACGGTTCGCGGCATTGCAGCGGCGCACGGGTATCGCGGCCGTGCTCGAATACGCGCTGCCCGGCATCGATGAACCGCGGTGCGAACTCGACGCGCTGGCCGCGCTGATCGAGGCGGCAAAACTGCCTATCGACGGGATCATCGTCAGCCCCTCCGTGCACCGGCAGTCGAATCCGCCGGGCAGCATCAGCCCGCCGTGCCCGGCGCTCGACGACGTGTATCGCGCCGCGCGCGCCGCCTTTCCGGGACGCAGGATCGGCGGCGGGATGCTGAGCTATTTCACCGAGCTCAATCGTAAGCGCCCGCCGCTCGCGCTTGTCGATTGGGTCACGCATGCGACGTGTCCGATTGTCCACGCGGCCGACGATCGTAGCGTGATGCAGACGCTCGAAGCCATTCCACACATCACCCGATCATGTCGCTCGCTGGTCGGCGCGCAACCTTACTCGATCGGGCCGGTGTCGATCGGCATGCGCCAGAATCCGTACGGCTCGCGCGTGATGCCCAACCCGCACCGCGAACGGATTGCGATGGCCGGCCTCGATCCGCGGCAGACCTCGCTGTTCGGCGGCGCGTGGCTCGCGGGTTACGCGGCGGCGCTCGAAGGTGCGCAGATCGACACCTTGACGCTAGGTGCGTTGACGGGAGAGCGAGGTCTCGCAGACGTCAGCGATGGCGTGACGCGATATCCGATGTTTGCAGTGGCCCGCGTGCTCGCTGCCATGTCGGGGTCGGACAGGCTTCCTGTCGCCGTCGCAGCGGCGCAGCGGTCCGCGATCGCATGCATCGCCGCCCGCGACACGCAAGGGCGCATTCGAGTCGTGGTAGCCAATCTGACTGACCGCGCGCACACGGTGCGACTGACGCTTGTTGGGGGGACCGCATCTTTCCACGCGTCTATCCTTGATGAAGAGACGGTGCGAGACACGGACGTCATGCCGTGTCCCGCGCGGGCGGAGCTTATTCGCCCGGTGTTGCTGCGTCCGTATGCTTTGGTTATCGCGGTGGCTGTTTGACTTTCGTGCATTGACTCGACGTGATGACGGAAATTGCGCGGTAGCGCGTCAAACATGTAGCCGCCTTGGACAACAGCGCGCGCGTCGCTGATTGCGCTCAGCCGGTTATCCCTTCTTGCGATCGAAAAGCGACGATTTTTGTCGCTCAGCCAGAGTCAGATATCTGCGCTCGCGCGCATTTGCCGCTGCTCCAGCCGTAACTTTTCGATACAACTCCCTACGGTCTTGGGCGCCAATGTCGAACAAATGTCTTTCCGCTTCTCTCTAACTGATAGGAGGTGAAAGTGGTGTCGGTGTCGGCTTCAGTGGCCACGGCGAGCACGGTGGACATGGCGGCCACGGCAGGTAACTTTAGGTAGCCCCGCGGTGAGATATTTGCCTGGAAGGTCATGCCGCACCTGCAGCATTCCGGCCGGAACAGGCATCGAACCGCACGTATTGAGCGCCTCCACTGTTGGACCGATGGAGAGGACGATGACTATGATCAGATGGACCCTGGCGGTTGGCCTGGTATGCGGATGCAGCCTGGCCGGTACGGGCAACGCGGGAACAAACGACCGGGCTTTAAAGCTGCTGCAGTTGCAAACCTTAAATCGTATAGCGTCGGAGAGCGCGCCGACGAAGAAGAACGCTTCGAGCGACAACAGTGCGCGCCAGGATCGTGGGGCAGGCCGTCCAGGGGGCCAGCCACAGCCAGACAATCGAGGCGCTTCCGGCAACGTGCCGGCGCGAAAGCCATAACGGATCGGCCGGGTACAGCGCTTGCTGCTGGTAGCGCACTCTGTCCGTGCTCCGCGAGGGATGAACAACCACGATGGTACGAGGATAGCTCCTTGCATAAGCTGACATTCCTCCGTTAAATCTTATGGAAATCTGAAGCACGACATCTACTACCTGGGAAAACGATAAGGACCGCTGTTTAACGAAATGCCTAAGCTATAGCAGCGTCCCTTTCTTCCGGCACGCGCTTGAGCCAGGTCTATTCCGACGACGATGATGGGAGGTGTACGATGCGGAGATACGTGTGGACGAATGCATTGGCGACTTCTGCGGCTATCGCGATTGCAGGTTGTGGTGGTGGGGATCATCTCAACACTAGCGGACCGCATCATGTATCGGACATCGCCATCCCAAACATCGCGGCAGGCGTCAACTTCTCATTCGATATCGGCACCGTTTCGGGTAGCCAATACTATTTCACCGACAGGAATAACGCATCTCTGGATCAAATCGACATACTGTCGAAGACCTTCGTCAAGTCCATCAAGGGAAGCGGCCCGCTCGCGTTCACGGGGCTTGGCCCGGGGCCGAATTCACAGGCCGGTCCGGACGGCGCGACCCCTGTCGGCGACCTCATCTACGTGGGCGACGTGAACTCCGTGAAGGTGGTCGATCCCGCTGCTGGCGTCGTGACAAGCAAAATCACGGTGAGCACGACGGGCCTGCGCGCGGATGAAGGTTGTCTGGATCCCACGCACGGCATCTTTATGATATCGAGCCCGGAAGAGACGCCGCCGTTCGCCACCTTCATCAACACGGCCACGCAGACCGTCGTCGCCAAAGTGACGTTCACCGACAGCGCAGGCAAGCCCACCGCGGGCCTCGAAGCCTGCCGGTACGATTCCGCCAGCGACAACTTCTATGTGAACGTCGACGGAAGCACGGCGAATCCTCATGGCGAACTGGTGAAATTGCCTGGGGCGTCCATTCGCGCGATACCGAAGGGTGGCACGCAGAACTACGCGACCCTTGCGGGCGTCGCGATGTACCCCGAAGGCAATTGTGATCCTACTGGGCTGGCACTCGGACCCGGAAACGATATCGCGGTCGGGTGCAGGGAAGGGACGACTGGCGCGCCCTTGCTCATGCAGATTTTTGACCGTTCGAACGGCGCGCTTCTGGCGTCCCTGAACGCAGGCGGCGGCGATCAACTCGAATATGATCCGTCCACCAATCGCTACTACAACGCAGCGAGCCGGTGGACGTCTTCTGGCAATGCGTCGACGAACGGCGCCTGCTCGACGGCATCTCCATGCACGCCTGTGTTGACTATCGTCGATGCCGGCAATCGCAGTGTCGTTACCCGCCTGAACGCGGGCAATAACGCGCATTCGGTTGCGATCGACCCGGCGAGCGGGCTCATCTTCGTTCCATACTCTTCAGCGACAGCGCCGGCGGGGTGTCCGAGTTGCGCGGCAAACGGGTTCGTCAACGGCGGGGTGTCGGTATTCGCCGCTAAGTGAGGCGCGGCACAACTTCGGGGTTCACTTGCGTGACATCTTGACGCGCATGTAATAGTAAGCTGGAAGGCGGCGCGCCGGCCTGGAGGTACGGGTCGCCGCCCAACCAGTCCCATCCGCACTCGTCGTATAAGGTCTCGAACCAGCCGGCGCACACGCGCCATTCCATCTCACATCATCCGACCTTAGCGGATCCCGCGTTTGATCAGTCGAGAGGACCGTATTCCAAACAATAAGGGCTTCCGCCCCTCTGCGCTGTCGAACTCAATCCTCACCGGCGTCATGGGAGCCCAAGCTATCGCTCTTCCCGATCAACTTTCTCGCGATGGTCTCCGCGCGCGTCATGTCATCGTCAGGCGCTGGTGCCGCGTTTGCATCCGCCCGCGCGGTGGCGCTGGTGCTTAGCGCTCCGTCGCGTTGATGCGTATCGACCGACACTGTCATCGAGAGGCCGACTCGCAACGGATGCGCGGCCAGTTCCTCGGGGTTCAGCGAAATGATGACGGGCACGCGCTGAACGACCTTGATCCAGTTGCCGGCCGCGTTCTGCGGCGGCAACATGGAAAAGGCGCTGCCGGTTCCCGGTGACAGTCCGCCAACCCGGCCATGAAATACCACGTTCGATCCGTAGAGGTCGGCGACCGCGGAAACTGGCTGGCCGATACGCAGGTTGCGGACTTGTCCTTCCTTGAAGTTGGCCTCGATCCACAACTGCTTGACGGGCACGACCGTCATCAGCTGTGCGCCGGCCGCAACCGGCTGGCCGATTTGCACCGAACGCAGGGCAACGGCGCCTTCGACCGGCGCAACGAGTGTCGTTCGCGCGTTTCGGACATACGCAAGCTCCACTTGCTGTACGGCCTGCATCACGGCCGGGTCGTCTTCGATTCGGCCCGAGCCGCTCGCGGCGAGTCCGCTGGCAAGCTGACTGCGGGCCGATGCAAGATTGGCCCGCGCAACTTTCACCGCTTCCTCGGCTCGTGCATACTCTTCCGCGGAGACCACTTCCACCGTTGCGCCCGAGCGCGCTTTCAGGCTCTGTTCGGCAAGCGCGAGCTCCGCGGCGCGCGCGTCGACGGCAGCCCGGTACATGGCGTTGGAGAATCTGGCGCTGCGCGCCTGCCTCACCGCGCGGATCAACTGTCCCTCGGCCTCTTGCAGCGCGATGCGCGCCTCGGTGTCGTCGAGCCGGACAAGTGGTTGACCGGCCTTGACGTACTGCGTATTGCCGACCAGCACTTCGCGCGCCGTGCCTGCAATCCGCGCGGCGATCGGCACCACGTTGCCGCTGATATACGCATTGTCCGTTTCCTCGACGTAACGCCCAGAGACGAACCAGTGCACGCCCGCCGCAACCGCCGCCACCGACACGACGCCGAACAGCAGCGCGAGCCGGCGGTTCCGGCGGCTGACCTTCGTTGTATCGCGCTCCGTCATCGGCACGCGTTCGCCAAGCAGATTTTCTGTACTCATGAGGCCTGGCTGGAGGAGGGAAGGAAAGAAGAGCGGCGATCGCGGCGGCTATCGCTGATGTTTTCGTGCGACCCCTGATTCGCGCGGCTGGCCGGCGAAGCGGCCGAGGGGCTGCTTGCGGTCGCATCGAACCCACCGCCGAGCGCCCGGATCAACGCGATACGAGCATCGCGTCGTTGCCCGTTGAGTTCGAGCAGACGCAACTGATCATCGAGCCGCATGTCACGCAGCGCCAGCACGTCCGCCTGCTGGACGAGGCCACGGCGTTGCCGTTCGGTGGCGACGGTGAGCATCCTGTCGCGCGCCGCGGCTATCTGTGTCTGTGCGTCGATGAGTGCGGTGACGTTGCGCATTGTCGCGATGGAATGGGCGACCTCGGCCAGCGCGCCGTCAAGCGTCTTGTTGTACAGCGCGATCATTTCGTCGGCTTGCGCGTAGTCGCCATGCAGTTGTGAGCGCAGCCGCGAGCGTTCGAAGACCGGCAACGAAACGGCAGGGCCCAATGCGAAGAAGAGCGACGCGCTCGAAAACAGCGAGCCGAGGCTAAGGGAGGCCACGCCGCCCGCCGCGGACAGATTGATGTTCGGATAGAACGCCGCGCGCGTTGCCGCGATTTTTGCGGTCGCGGCCTGCACGCGCAACTTTGCGGCGACGACGTCCGGGCGCCGGCCGAGCAGGTCGAATGGCAGATTCGCGGGCACGGAGATAGTAGCGGCGTCGGCGTTGGCAAGCGTGGGGCGCCGCAATGCGAGGCCGCGTTCCGGTCCCTCGCCAGTCAGGACGCCGATCTGCAATTGCGTTTGCGTGATCGCGTCGTCGGTCGTCTGCAATTGCATGCGCAGCGTGGCCTGCTCGATACGTGCCTGCTGCGCGGCGTAGGTGCTGTCGATTCCCCTTGCCTCGCGCGTGCGCCGGATCTCATCGAGTTGGTCCGCTTGTTGCCGCTTCGCCGCAACAAGATCCCGCTTTGCGTATTCGTCGGCAAGACGGCCGTATAGCGTGACCAGCGACGTGGTGATGATCAGGCGGGCCTGCTGTTCTTCGACATGCGCAGCGTCGCGTGCGGACACGAGCTCCTGGGTCACGGCACGGTTCCTGCCCCACAGATCCAGGTCGTAGTTCGCACCGGCGATAACGCTCGCGGGCGAGACCCACGGATCGCTGAAGAGATTGATGGGAACCGTGGTGCCCGCCACATTCACGTCCGCCGCGCCGTTGATGGCGGGCATGCGCGCTTTGTATGCCGCGGCCGCGACGCCGCCCGTGAGTCCCGTGCCCGAAGCGAACTGGTCGAGTTGCGATTGCGCCTCGGCCAGACGCGCGCCGACGGCCTGGATGTCCGGATTGCCGGCGCACGCCTCGGCGATCAATGCATCGAGCTGCTTGTCGTGAAACGACTCGAACCATTGCGCTTGCGGCCATGCGCCGTTTGCGGTCTGCGCATCCTGCGCGGTCCGCGCGAGCGCCTCGGGGCCCGGCGAATGCATCGCAAGCGGATGGTAAGAGCTGTTGTCCGCGCAACCCGCGACTGCGCACAGCGCGCATAGCGAAGCGGTGGACACGAACGCCGTCCATAGGCGCTTTCGTGCGAAGCCGATGCGGCAAGAATCGGTCGTCATCGGTCAGCCGTGTTGGAGGCGCGCCGCAAGCCGCGGGCGCGCCGTTTCGAGCGGACCGAGCCGGCCGAGAAGGCCGTCGACGATCCCGCAACCGATACTGGAGAGTTTCGCCAGCTTGCCGGACTCGAACAGCAGCACCTGGAAGACTTGCAGCAGCGTGATGAAATTGGGCACGAGCGCGACCGGCAGGGACGGGACATATTGAACGCACAGGTGCATGCCGTTACGCGCCATGTAATAGCGTCGAAAAGCCGGGTGATTCATCGACGTGATGCGCACCGGGCCGAGACGATGTTGCCGTTTGTGGCCGATGCGATGTAACAGCGTGAGCCGCGGCTCGACATAGAACTGGACGCCGCGCAGCAGTGCGCGCAATGAATATTCGGTGTCGACGTGATCGATGAACAGCGCTTCCGCGAACGCACCGAGGCGCTCGTACGCGAGGCGCGAGATCACGCAACCGGAGGACAGCAGAAAGGAGCACGGCTGCAAGGATGCGTCCGCTTCGAACACCAGCGTGCGGATCGAAAAGCCGTTGCTAACCATCTGCGGCAGGAAGTGCCTGACGTTCTCGTCGTAAATGCGCGGTCCGATCGCGAAAGCTCGTGGGCCGAGCGCCTTGCATGACTCGAGCATCAACCGGAAGTAATCGGTGCTCACCTGCGAATCCTGATCCAATAGCGCGACGGCGCCGAGGCCGCGTTCGAACATCCGCGCAAGGCCCCGGTTATAAGCACCGGCAATGCCGCCACGATTCGCGTTGCACAGATACTCCGCGCCGTGCGCGTTCAGCGCATCAGCCAACGCGCCGGAGGCCGCCGGCGAATTATCGACGACCAGCAACGGCGTGCCGTGCGCGCAGAGTTCCAGCAGATGAGTCAGGTGCTCCGAAGTTGGGCGGTGCAACACCACCAGCGCACCGAGCAGCGGCACTGCGTAACCGGCGCTGGCCGCAGCGCCGGAAGAGGAGATCGTCTGGCTCATGATCGTCACCCTGTCAGGAGTATTAATGTCCGGCGCGCTGGGCCGATACGCCGCGCCAGGGTTTGGTGGCCCACATCAGCGCCGCGAGCGCGAGGCACACGAGGCTCGCCACGTAAAACAGGTCGTTGGTCGCCATCATGTACGCCTGTTGTTGAACGACATCGCGGATGGCCGCTAATGGGTTGGCGCCGAATCCGAGCGTTTGCAGCGACCGCGTGAAAAGGCCGGTGCCCTCGGATGCCTGCGTGACAGATTGCGCGAGTGTGCCGTAGTGATGTGCCGCGCGGTTGTCCCACCAGGTCACGCTGAGGGCGGTGCCGAGCGCGGCGGACAGCGTGCGCAGGAAGTTCGACAGGCCCGATGCGGCAGCGAGCTTCTCGTTGGGAATGCGCGACAGAATCGCTGCGCTCAGCGGAATGAAAAAGCAAGGCAGGCCGATACCTTGAATAAACGTCGGCGTGACGATTTGCCAGAAAGACATCGTCAGCGTGAAGTGCGCGTCCCATGCCAGCACCGCGAAAAACACGAGAAAGCCGAACGATGTCACGACGCGGGCATCGAACCGGTCCAGAAAAATCCCTATCAGCATGGAAAAGACGAGGGCGAGGATGCCGAGCGGCGCAACGCTCAGTCCGGCCTGAAACGCGGAGTAGCCCATCACGGTTTGCAGCCACAGCGGAAAGATGACGCCGATCACCGAAAAGCTCACCATCCCGAGACAAATGATCGCGACGCCGAAAGAGAAAGTGCGGTCGCGAAACAGGTCGAGGTCGATGACGGGAAAAGGTTCAGCCGACTCCCAGATCAACAGGCAAACCAGCGCGAGCGCGGCGATCAACGACAGCGCAACGATCAGCGGCGAGTCGAACCAGCCGTGGTCGCGCCCGAGGTCGAGCACAGCCTGTAGTGCGCCCACGCCGACGACGAGCAGCACGATACCCATCATGTCGATCGGCGGCTGCCGGGTATCCGGACGCTCGCGCGGCAATAGCGCGGCGCAGGCCGCGAAGGCGAACAGGCCGATCGGCAGATTGATGAAGAAGATCCACGGCCAGGAGAATTGATCGATGATCCAGCCACCAAGCACCGGACCGAAGATCGGCGCGAGCAGAACCGTCATTGCCCACAGTGCAAGCGCGAGCACCCGCTTGTGCGGCGGAAACGAGCGCAACAGGATGGCCTGCGACAGCGGCACCATCGGACCTGAACAGAGTCCCTGCATGGCGCGGCATAGAACGAGCAGTTCCAGGTTGCCGGCGATGCCGCACAGCAGCGACGTCAGCGTGAACAGCAGCACTGACCAGACGAAAAGGCGTGCTTCGCCAATCCTCTGTGACAGCCATCCCGTCAGCGGAACCGCGATAGCCGCCGCGACCGAATAGGAACTGATGACCCACGTCGCCTGGGAATTCGACACGGCGAGGCTGCCGGCGATGGACGGCACGGCGACGTTCGTGACCGTCGAGTCGAGCACCTCGATGAAGGTGGCGAGCGAGAGCGCGAAGGTCAGCAACGCGAGCCACGCGCCGCGCAGTGGCGGCGCGTCGCGGCCGCCGACGTCCTGTATGACCATGCCGCTTGAAGTACTCATGTGGACGATATTTCCCGAAGCCGTTCAGGCGACCGAACGGATGCTGAGGTCGCCGCGCTGATCTGCGCAGCGTTCGATATATCGCGCGGCCGCCTCGCAGGCGTCGGGCGCCGCATCGATGAGCCGTTTGACGATCGAGCAACGGGCTGTCACGAGCTCGTCCGTGGTGACGCGCACGAGTGCCGAGGCCTGTGCCTTGCCGCTTGCGGGACTGTCGATGCGAAGGCCGCAGCCGCTTTTCGCCACGCGCTGCGCATTGTCGAACTGGTCGTGCGCGAACGGGGTGACGACCTGTGGAATGCCTGCCGCGTATGCGAGTGCCGCCGTGCCGATGCCGCCGTGATGGACCATGGCTGCGCAGTGCGGCAGCAGCATTCGCAAGGGTACGAAGTCGCGCACCAGCACGTCGCGGCGCGCGAGCGCCCGCGCTGCGGCGGTGCCGGCGAGCACGATCGCGCGGGCACCCGTGCGGCGCACGGCTTCGTCGACGGCGCTCAAATAGGTCCGCTCGTCGATCAGCGAGGAGCCTGGCGTGAACACGACCGGACGTTCGCCCGCGGCGATGTAGGCGCGCAGTTCGTCGTCGAAGGCGTTCGGCGCTACATCGTTGAAGAGGGGAAAGCCCGCCATGAAATGATTGCGCGGCCAGTCGGGTTGAGCAGGGGCAAACCAGTCCGGGAACAGACACAGCACGCCGTCGGGCGAGTGCAGCCACTCACCGAGTATACGGTTCGCGGGCGCAAGCCCAAGCTTTTCCCGGACGTCGTTCAGAGCAGGTCCGCACGCCTTGTCGAGCACGCCTTTTTCGATCATTTCCATGCACTTTGCCCTGACGCGTAGCGGCAGCCACATCGGCACGGTCAGACGCTTGTGCGTGGGAGGAGCGCTTGCGGAAAGCAGCGTCGAAGGCGACACCTGGACCGATACGTAGGGCGTGCCATGAACCTCTTGCATCAGACGCGCGGCGAACGCCCACAGCGAGCCGACCAGTATGGTGTCGGAGGTCGCTATCGCGGCGAGCGCATCGAAGTGAGGACGGATGGTCGGCGCGATGACGGTCCATAGCGTGCGAAACGAGGTCCGCGGATTCCACAGCGCCGGGCTTGCAATCGCCCGCGCATACTCGTCCCACGTTCCGATCGGCACGAACGCGAAGCCGTGTTGTGCCGCGAGCGCGGCGAACTGCGGATGCGTGCAGAACACGATCCGATGTCCGCGTTCTGCCAGCGTTCGCGCAATGCCGATGAACGGATGAACGTCGCCTGCCGAGCCGATTGCAGTAATGACGATTTGTGCCATGGTTTGCTCGTGGCTCCTCAATAGAGCCACGGCACGAGCGCCCGTACCTCCTCGCGATAGGCACGGTACGGCGTACCGAAATGCTCGGATAACCACTGTTCCTCGACGCGCACCTTATACGCGAGCGAAGCGAAGATCAGTATGAAGCCGATCACGCCGCGCCATTGTTCGTTGACGAGCGCGGCGCCGGCAATCGCCAGCAGGCAACCTGAGTAGATCGGATGACGCACGAGCGCGTAAGGGCCACTGCGGACGAGTTCGTGGTCGGCTTTCAGCGTGACCGACACGCTCCAGTTAGGCCCGAGATGGCGACGGCCCCACACTGAGAAAGCGAGACCGGCCACGACGATCGCGAGGCCGATCCATTGCTGCAAATCGAATTGAGCAGCCGCCGGACTCGAGACGGTGACGCCGTCCGGCAACACAACCAGCGCGCAGCCGACGATCAGCGGGATCGACTGAAGCGTGCGTGAAAGTCGATCCTCGCGTCTTAGGGTTTTCTTCACACCGGACGATGCTTTCATCCAGTAGGCGACCCAGACGGCCCATGGGCCGAGAACGGCAAGCGTGTGATAGATCGTCATTTTCCGCTCCCGAATTCGACGTTCAGTCCCGAGTGAGCAAACGTTTGCGCTTCTGCCGCGGACGACAGCGCGTCGAGCCGTGAACGATCGAACTCCTGGTTGACGCCGAAGAAGCCGAGAATCTCTTCGCGCATCGTGGAGGCCTGCGCCCGTCCTTCGAGTTCAAGGAAATGCCCGGTGTTCGGTGCGGTCGCGAAATGCGCGTGACGGACATAGCGCGCCATGGTGCGAATGTCGTGCGCAGTGGTGTATTCGTCGAGCTCGCCGTTGATGAACTTGACCCGGCAGCGAATGTTCGCCAACTGATCCAGATAGGTTTCGGGCCTTAACGTCAGTATCTGCTCGACGTGAAAGGCGACCTGGCTTTGCTCTTCCTTCGGCAGGCTCGTCAGATAGCGGTAATTCAGGAGTTTCAGTATGCGCGGCAGATGTTTGCCCACGGTGTCGTTCAGCAGTTGCGCGGCTTGCAGATTCTCGCCCGTATCGAGCAGATGCCTCGCTTGCGTCACATAGGCGACCATCGCATCGTTGAGAAACGGTGAGAAGGAGCCGATTACCGCCCGCTCGATAGAAGCAGGCTGCCGCGCCAGCGCGAGCAATGACGCGAGTCCTCCCCATGACACGGAATACAGGAAGCGGGGTTCGAAGTGTTGAATCAGGCGCAGCAGGATTTCGACTTCGTCCTCTTTCGTCAGGAGGGATCCGGCCCGATTGTGCTGCTTTGATTGCCCCGCATACGGCAAGTCGAAGCAAATGACGTTGTATCGCTCACCGAGATACTTGATTGTCTGTCCGAACGATGCCGTTGTTGCTAAAGCGCCATTGACCAATATTACGCTTTTACGACCGACTTCAAAAATGTGCGATTCGACTTGTACTTTAAGCGAGTTGGGTAAGCGAAAGATAATTTTCTCGACAGACATAGGTCCCCCTGCATTTGAAAATGCATGACGAATTGACGTTTATATGACGGCGACAATGCGGCAGACACGACGGGACACAGCGAGATAAGCTGCTGAAATCAATCGCATTTAACGGTGGTTCGGCGCAATGTCCGGCGAATGGATATTGTCTTAACAAATGTGAAAAATCAAGCATGTTTTTTCTGATTTTTTACACAAGCAAATTGAGTAAAAAATACTGCCTCATGCTTAATGGATTATTCTTCCAGTGATCGCCGATAAGCACCATTAGCGTGAAAATTCACGGCATCAGAAAAGCAAGGTCGGCCGCAGCGTACGCATCGACTCCGTTCAAGAGGCGCGAATGTCTGGAAACCAACCCCTGGGCTTCTCATACCTTCTGCGCGAGCAGATCAATCTGAAGCACCGGCTGGTGCGTCTGGCCGATCTGATCAACTGGGATCGGCTGAGTGTGTCGATGAGCGAAAGATTCGTGTCGCGCAAGGGTCGAAGGCAGCGGCACGGCATGGCCTGAAGCTGCGGCAGAACTACAACCGAGAGGCGCCGCGTCTGGGGCTGCAGATTGGCCGCTACGCTCACGCGAAGCAGTACAAACGCATGAGGAAAGCGTTGCGCACGCTACGCTCGCGCGTTGGGCGGGTGATGCGTGACGTGGAGCGACGGTCGCCCAGGTGGCAGAGTCAGGCCGTGCTGCATTAACGGAGTTGATTGGACGCACGAAGCGCATCCTGGCGCAGAAGCCGAAAGACAGGAACAAGCTTTACGCGCTGCATGCGCCGGAAGTCGAGTGCCTGGCCAAGGGCAAAGCCCGCACACCCTACGAATTCGGCGTGAAGGTTGTCGATCACGACGACCCACAAGGAAGGACTGGTCGTTCGCATGCGCTCGATGCCGGGCAATCCGTATGACGGTCATACGCTGGCTGAAGCGCTGGAACAGGGCGCGATCCTGAGTGACGCGAAGCCCGAGGTGGCAATCGTGGATCGTGGTTACAAGGGTGTCACTGTCGACGGCGTGAAGATCTTCCACCCGGGCTTGCGCCGGGGTATCACACGCGGACTACGCGCAATGAACAAACGACGCGGCGCAATCGAGCCGGCCATCGGTCACATGAAGACAGAGGGAAAACTTGATCGCAACTGGCTCAAAGGCGCGCTCGGCGCCTGTTCAACTGCTGCATTGCCGCTGACGTGCCGGCGTGACGCCGGCGGCACGTGAAGCGAATTGTTCAGGGGCGACCAAATAGTCGCCCGTATTACCTCGTCCAAACCACCAAGCAACGAACCGACGTCAACAAGGCAAAGAGAACAGACCGCCATAGCCGGCGCTCCGTTCATTCATGGGTTACAGCAGGCAGGCTTACTTGATCGCAGTCAGATAAGAGCCCGACAGGAAGCGTTGCGAACGCGGAATGCTCGCCGTGTAGGCCTGAATCGCGGCTGCCAGCTGCGGACGAATCAGGTTACGGTTGTAGTCGTAAATCGAATAGCCGTCGCCTTCGCCATTGCTCGGATCGCCGTTACGCACGACATACCAGAACGCCTTTGCCACCGAACCGTTGTTCATCAGGACCTTCAACTGGTTGAATGCGGCCGTTTGTCCAGCGTCCGTACCGCTGGTGCCATTGTTGGTCTCGGTCAGCCAGATCGGCTTTGCGCCACTGCTGGAGAGGTTGGACACCGTGGTCATGAATGCCTGCACCAGCATGTCGTAGTCGGCGCTGCTGAAGTACGGGTGAACGTCGACGACGTCGATCGTGGTGTTCAACGGGCTGGAAGCACTCTTCGTGTTGTTACCCATTGCCTTGATGTAGTCGGTCGCCTGGATCAGCTCGTTTCCTGCGGGCGGTTTCCAGCCGTTATTCGGGTACGCCGAGTTGTAGAAGTACGAAATGCCCTGAGTGTGCAGAACCGTTTTGTAGCCCGACTGGCTTTTCGTGTTCAGGATCTGCTTGGTTTCCGAATAGAGCGTCTTGCTGCGATTCAGAATGTATCCGGAGATACCGTTCGGATCGCCGTAAGACGGGTCCGAAGCGGAGAACGACCAGTTGGTCTCATTGAACAGTTCGATGTCAGCCGTAAAGGGCAGAACGACGTCCATGAGCGAGCCGAGATACTTCGTGAACGTCGCGTCGCAGAAGTCGAGCCGCGGTGACGATGCGCTCGGCGGATTCCGGGTGGCCGAGCATTGGTATGCGCTAGACGGCGCGTACATGCCCACCTGGAAAAGAATCTTCATGCCGCGCGTGCGTGCGGCGTTCAGAAGCGACTTCAGGAAAGCCACTTTGTTGGGGTCCAGTGTGCTGCCGTCGGCCAGCGTCATGAAGTCCCACGAAGCGCCGAGGCGAACCGTACCGACGCCCAATCCGGCAATCAGATCCAGGTCCTTTGAGCATTCGCTGAGCGCCGTCTGATTCGCACTCCAGAGATTGCAGTTCACGTCCATTGCAAAACGGTCGTTTCCGCTTCCGGTGGGCGGCGGCTGCAGCGCTGCTAGTTGCTGGGCCGAACTTGTCTGGGAGAACGCTGACATCGATTGCCCGCACAACAGGGCTAAAACGGCGAATAAGGAGAAGAGTCTTAGTTTCATGGCTTAGCTATAAGTTGCTACTGACTGGGGATGGTCCGAGAACGTTGAAGTTACGTGTGCCGATGAACATCAGTTGCTGAAGCGATGGCATTCGTAACGCAGATATGTCAAACGTGATATCAACTGTCGTTGACATCACATTGCGATTGCTCTTGCACTGCATATGCAGGCGTCGTATGCATCGTCGCGAAACCGATTCAGTCGCCTTGTCCCGCCCGTTGCACCACGGCGCGGCTATAAGGCTGACCGTTCGCTTGAACCGGCGGCGAACCATTGTCGGTAGGCACGACGCCGTTGCTATACGCATCCGTAGCCGCGTTCGCGACTGCGTCGACTGAGGGGGAGTTGGCGGTCACGGACGACGTGCTGCCATCATCGGTTGTTTCACCGCCACAACCTGCAAGCATTAGCACTCCTGCGCTAACTGCAAGCGCTGTGGCAGTCTTTGCAACCTGAGGGAACTGACGAAATGACGTTTCGAGTCTTGGAGGGAGTCTGCTGAAAAAGGACATCTGTCTGTGAAAGCCGATGGAACCTGGCCGCTAAAAAACGAACAAGTTTCGCGTGATAAGGACGTCGCCACGAAATAACTACGCAACAACACGAAGTAGAACGAATTAATGGTCCGGTCTTGTCAAGAGCGCCTGTTGCCGGGCCGGGCACTAATCGCGTTTAATCCTCATATTTAACGCGATGTACCAGAAATCCGCTTTCATCATTTAAATCGGGAGATTCGCTAATTAGTCGCAAATTGCGAAGTTTCGCCGATCAGAAACAAAATCCACCAAAGGTTTTCCCTGAGTGATCTGAGGAATACGAATGATACAGAGCTGAAACAAATCTTGCGACATTGGGCGTAACTAAGCGTAACGATGAGATTTGTGATAAGGGAGCCTACCGGTAATGTGTCGCGACTCCCTTCCTAGCCTTGCCCAGAGGCCTTCCGAGGCTGTAGTTCTGAATTCACAAAACAGCAAAATAACCGTTACAAAGTTGTTACGTGGCGCGTTTAGACAGGTCGAGCGCTTATTTCCTGCCAATGTATCGTTCTTGGCGGATGGCTGAGGACGTAATTAAATGCTTTAGTATGGTTTTAAAGAGAAAGGCCGTGCTGTCTAGGCATTTATTTGCGCCGCACCGGGCGCATCAAATAAATCGCGGAATGCGAATTTTGCCACGTTTCGCTTTTGCGCTTTGGAACAAAGGAGACGGCCGGGAGCTAGAGGCGCGGAACCTGCATATCATCGCCAGCGAAACACGGAACGCGTGCATTTCGCGGAACCGATGCGCCGGAGGCCGTCGCAACCAAGATTTTCGACTACACCATCACGAGTCTCGACTGGGCGCGCAAGAAGCTCGATTTCGAGGCGATCGGGCGGGCCATCGATCTGCTTGCAGCCGCCTCGCGAATTGAGTTTTTCGGCTTTGGCGCATCGGGCATCGTCGCGCTCGACGCCCAGCAGAAGTTTCCGCTCTTCGGCGTGCCGTGCATCGCGCATCAGGATTCGCATCAGCAGTTCATCTCCGCTTCGATGCTCAAGCCCCGGTGACGCCGTGGTCGCCATTTCGAATACGGGCGCGACCCGGTCGCTGATCGAGGTGGTGCGCACCGCGAAGGAGCGGGCCGCGTGCGTGGTCCTCATCACGGGCACGCACGGGCCGCTCCGTTACTGCGACGTGGCGGTCGTGACCGAAACGCTCGAGAACACGGACGTCTATACGCCCATCACATCGCGGCTCGCGGCGCTCGTGATCGTCGACATTCTCTCGACGAGTGTCGCGCTAAGGAAGGGCGAGTCTCACGTGCGCGATGTGCAGGGACATGAAGCGCCACCTGGCCGATATGTGCACGTCAGGCGTGATCTAAGCGCGGGGTTCGCCTGCGCGTTCAGGCTGTCCTAAGCCGACCGTTGGCGCCGGCGAGCTTGCTGTCGCTGAGCGGGCGCCAACGGGTTCTCTGGTGTCAGTCAAATCCCTCGCGATCGAAGGTGTGTGGTCTCCCGATTCGAAGCCATTCTCAACCGTCAATCTGGCGCACTCGCTAGCAATACGCCACCTGCGGCCCCGTTCGACCGCCTTAACGAAACACTCGACCCCGCGGCGCTTGAATTCAATAGTCCAAGTACTTACCCCTGAAATACCAGGGTCGCTGCCGCAGGAAATGCGCAGCGCTTTCTCAACGTTAGAGGGATACGAAAATGAAACTGACGACCAAGACCATCATCGTCGCCGCAACCGTCATGATTCCGGCACTCGCGTCCGCCGAAACGAATGGGCCGCTCGCGCGCGCGCAGGTTCGCGCACAACTCGTCGAGCTCGAACAGGCTGGCTACAATCCCGGCGCTGATTGCCCGGCCAATTGTCCGGAGAGTCTCCAGCACGCGGAGGCCGTTGTCGCGCAACAACAGGCCAACGCAAACGCAGCTTACGGTCCGGCTTTCAGCGGCACCGTGCAAGCCGGCAAACGAGTCGGTCACAGTTGGATCGGCCCGCGAAGAAGCCGTACCGGCCGATCCCTGTGCCGGCACGGGGCAACCGTCCTTTAACCAACCAGTCAAGCACCAGGCAAAATTTCTCAATAGACCGGTGGCCACGCGATAGTAAGAATCCCGCTGCATTATAAGAAAAACCAGCGAGACAACTCAATCCACCACCGGTGGCGAGATCGTCGAAGCCTGTGACGGAAAGTTGCCCGGGAATGGCGATACCCAACTCTTCCGCTTCCCGCAGAACGCCAAGCGCAATATGATCGTTGCCGCAGATGATCGCTGTCGGACGCGGCCCCGGCTGTTGCCAGAGCGAGCGCAACGCGCGCCGGCCAAAATCGAGCGTGGATTCACCTTCGACGAGATGCTCCGGCCGCACCGCGAGGCCATGACGCTCGAGCGCGATGCGGATGCCCGCGAGCCGCGCCTGCACACGGTCGTTGTCGCGCGTCGGTTGGATGCAGACTGCGAACGGGGAAACTCCCTAAACGATTCATCGGACCGGCGATCGCGCTCCGCTCGCCCGCAGGATCATGCTCACCACTTCTTCCGTCGTAGCCTCGAAGCGCTTCGTCGAGAGCGCGCGTTTGCCCGAGAGTGCGCATATTTGAGCCTCGAAATCCGCGTAGTGCTGCGTGGTCGCCCAGATCATGAAGAGGAGCGTCCGAGGGTCGACGGGCGCGAGCAACCCTTTGGCTATCCATCGCTCGATCAGCTTCACGCGTGTGTCCATCCACGGCTTCACGCGTTCGAGCAGGATCTCTTGCATGTGCAGCGCCCCGCTGATTATTTCGTTGGCCCACACCTTCGAGCCAAGTGGGCGGCGCCGTGACAGGGCCATCTTGGCGCGCACGTAGCCGCCAATCGCCTCGACCGGATCGTCGCTTGCATCGAACAGGTTGGCGGCGGCGTTCCATTCCTCGAACACATCGTCGAGTACGCGCCAGTACAGCGCCAGCTTGGTCGGGAAATAGTAGTGCAGATTCGCCTTCGGTAAGCCCGCGCGCTCTGCGATCAGCGCCGTGCTCGCGCCTTCGAATCCGCGTTCGGCGAACACGGCTTCGGCACAGGCGAGTAGATGGGATTCATTCGACGCACGAATGGAGGCTTTGCGCCGATGTGGCTTGTGCGATGTGTCGGCGGCTCGTTGCGCCTGCGCGGTGCCGCGCGTCGCGAGGGGCGCGGCTCGCGTGGTGGGTTCGTCGTCGCGCATGTTCGGTCCATTCGGAAGAGAAAAGGAGCGCGGCGGCCGCGCGCATGCCGGAACCATTGTAGCCACGATGCAAGTGCGCCGCGAATTCACCGACATCCGGACAAACGCGCAGCACGGACGCCTTGTTTTTTTCACGCACTGCAGCATCAATGGCACGCTTCTCGCTGGTAACTCCGCATTGAATTCGCGAGGTTTCTCGTCTAAAACCTGTCCAATCGGACAGGATTCGAAGGGCTGGGTTTCAGGGGCCGCGCAGTGCCATCGAGACGTGCACCGTCGTGATTCTTCGCGCCCCACACGGTGGCATGCATGCACGTTTGACAAGCACGGACAGGAGAACACGCATGAACGCAGTAAGCGAAGCCGCGCTGACGACCGCGATCCACGTGAACGGTCAGCGATTGTGGGACAGCCTGATGGAGATGGCCAGGATTGGCGCCACGCCCAAAGGCGGCGTGTGCCGTCTTGCGCTGACCGACCTCGACAAGCAGGGCCGCGATCTCATCGTGCAATGGGCGAAAGAGGCGCGCTGCACGATCACGGTCGATCAGATGGGCAACGTGTTCATGCGCCGCGCGGGGCGCAACAACGACCTGCCGCCCGTGATGACCGGCTCGCACGCCGACTCGCAGCCAACGGGTGGGCGCTTCGACGGTATCTATGGGGTGCTAGGCGGCCTCGAAGTGATTCGCTCGCTCAATGATTACGGCATCGAAACCGAGCGCCCTGTTGAAACGGTGATCTGGACCAACGAAGAAGGCTCGCGCTTCGCGCCGGCGATGGTCGCCTCGGGCGTATTTGCGGGTGTGTTTGCGCTCGAGTACGGGCTGTCTCGCAAGGACGTCGACGGCAAGACCATCGGCGAGGAATTGCAGCGCATCGGCTACGCGGGCGCGTTGCCGTGCGGCGGCCGCAAGATTCACGCGGCGTTCGAACTGCACATCGAACAGGGGCCAATACTCGAGGCCGAAAACAGGACGATCGGCGTGGTCACCGACGCGCAAGGTCAGCGCTGGTACGAAGTCGTGCTCACGGGTCAGGAGGCGCACGCGGGGCCTACGCCCATGCCGCGCCGCCGCGATGCGCTGCTGGGCGCCTCGCGCGTCGTGCAGCTCGTCAACGAAATCGGCCTGCGTCATGCGCCGCTCGCGTGCGCGACGGTCGGCATGATGCAGGTGCATCCGAACTCGCGCAACGTGATTCCGGGCCGCGTGTTCTTCACCATCGATTTTCGCCATCCGCAGGACGAGGTGCTGGCGCAGATGAACGCCGAGCTGCGCGAAGGCATCGAGAAGATCGCGGAACAGGGCAAGCTCGAAGCCGACGTCGAGCAGATTTTCTACTACGCGCCCGTGCCGTTCGACGAGGCGTGCGTGAAGTCCGTGCGCGCGGCGGCCGAGCGCTTCGGCTATTCGAATCGCGACATCGTTTCGGGCGCAGGTCACGACGCGTGCTATCTCGCGACGGTCGCGCCGACCTCGATGGTGTTCGTACCGTGCATCGACGGCATCAGCCACAACGAAGTCGAGGACGCGACGATCGAATGGATCGAAGCCGGCGCGAACGTGTTGCTGCACGCCATGCTCGAACGCGCGAGCGAGCCCGGCTGACGCAATTTCGATCGAACGCAAGCGGTCTCAGCGCCGCGCCGTCTTTCCAACGATTCCCCACGTACCGGCCGCGCACGTCACGCACACGGCCGGCGGACCCGTGTTTTGCCTCGCAAGGAGCATCCGGATGTCCCAGACCACCTCGAATGCCGCCAACGGCATCGCGCCAGGCCGTCTCAGTGCCGAGCAACTCGGCTGCAATTTCGCCGACGTCGCGCCGCCGCTTTCCGCGAATGCGGCCGTGATCGCCGCCGACCGCTGTCATTACTGTTACGACGCGCCTTGCGTGAACGCGTGCCCCACGGGCATCGACATTCCCGGTTTCATCCGCAAGATCGGCAACGGCAATCTCAAGGGCGCGGCGCGCGATATCCTCAGCGCGAACCCGCTGGGCGGCATGTGCGCACGCGTGTGCCCGACCGAGATTCTCTGCGAAGGCGCCTGCGTGAGAAATCATCAGGATGGCGAGCCCGTTAAGATCGGCGCGCTGCAACGTCATGCCACCGACTTCCAGATGGCGCGCGAAGCCGCCGGTGCCCCCGCGCTGTTCACGCGGGCCAGCGAAACAGGCCGTCGTGTTGCCGTGGCCGGAGCGGGTCCCGCGGGTCTCGCTTGCGCGCACACGCTCGCGCTTGCCGGGCATCGCGTGTGCGTATTCGACGCGCGCGAACAGCCGGGCGGCCTGAACGAGTACGGCATAGCCGCGTACAAGACTGTCGACGGCTACGCGCAGCGCGAAGTGCAGTGGCTTCTTTCCGTTGGCGGGATAGAACTGCGCCAAGGCCAGCGACTGGGGCATGACGTGATGCTAGCGGAGCTACGCGCGGCGTATGACGCAGTGTTCATCGGCGTTGGCCTCGGCGGCACACGTTCGCTGTCCATCGAAGGCGAACTGCTCGACGGCGTGCTCGATGCGGTGGATTTCATCGCGCGCGTGCGCGAAGCCGACGATCTTTCCAACCTGCCCGTGGGCCGCAACGTGGTGGTGCTCGGAGGCGGCAATACGGCAATCGACGCAGCCGTGCAAAGCCGCAAGTTGGGCGCGCAGCAGGTGACGCTCGCCTACCGTCGCGGCGCGGCACAGATGAGCGCCACCTGGGCCGAAAAAGAATTCGCGCGCAGCCAGGGTGTGGTGTTTGCCGAGTGGATGAAGCCGCTGCGAATCGTCGGCGACACGCAGTTGCGGGCCGTGGAGTTCGAGCGCACCGAGCTCGATATGAGCGGCGCATTGCGCGGCACTAGGGAGATCGTGCGCGTGGAGGCCGATATGGTGCTGAAGGCAATTGGCCAAACGCTGTTGCCCGAAGGCCTCGACGGGTTGCTACTCACCGAGGAAGGCGGGCGTGTCGCGGTGGATGCGAACGGCGCCACGTCCCTTGCGGGCGTTTTCGCAGGCGGCGACTGTGCCGGCCACGGCGCCACCGATCTGACCGTCCAGGCCGTGCAGGACGGCAAGCTCGCCGCGCACGCTATCGACCGCTTTCTTGCGAATCAGTCTGCCAGGGCCGCCTGAGCCGCTCGATAGCCACACCGAATCCAGATAAAACCAGGGAGTCGCATCATGGCCGACTTGCGCTGCACGATTGCCGGCGTTCAATCGCCTAATCCGTTCTGGCTCGCTTCCGCGCCGCCCACCGACAAGGCCTACAACGTCAACCGTGCCTTCGAGGCGGGTTGGGGCGGCGTGGTCTGGAAAACGCTCGGGCTCGACCCGCACGTGGTGAACGTAAGCTCGCGCTATGGCGCCACCACCTGGCGCGGCCAGCGCATGGCGGGTCTGAACAACATCGAGCTCATCACCGACCGGCCGCTCGACGTGAACCTGAAGGAAATCGCACAGGTGAAGCGGGACTGGCCCGACCGGGCGCTCGTCGTCTCGCTGATGGTCCCTTGCAACGAGCATGACTGGAAGTGGATTCTGCCTCAGGTGGCAGACACTGGCGCGGACGCCGTGGAACTGAACTTCGGCTGTCCGCACGGCATGAGCGAGCGCGGCATGGGCGCAGCGGTGGGTCAGGTGCCCGAGTACATCGAAATGGTCACCCGCTGGGTGAAAGAAGGCACGCGGCTGCCTTGCCTCGTGAAGCTCACACCGAACGTCACCGACATTCGTCACGGCGCACGCGCGGCGATGAAGGGTGGTGCGGACGGCGTCTCGCTGATCAACACCATCAATTCGATCGTCGGTGTCGATCTCGACGTGATGGCGCCGCTGCCCACCGTGGACGGCAAGGGCACGCATGGCGGCTATTGCGGTCCTGCCGCGAAGCCCATTGCGCTGCACATGGTCGCGGAGATCGCGCGCGACCCGCAAACGCACGGCCTGCCCATCTCTGGCATCGGGGGCATTTCCGACTGGCGCGACGCCGCGGAATTCATCGTGCTGGGAGCGGGCAGCGTGCAGGTATGCACCGCGGCGATGCACTACGGTTTCCGGATCGTCAGCGACATGATCGACGGCCTTTCCAACTGGATGGACGACAAAGGGTACGCGAGCCTCGACGCGATTCGCGGCCGCGCCGTGCCGAACGTCACCGACTGGCAATACCTGAACCTCAACTACGACATCAAGGCGCGTATCGATCAGGACCGCTGCATCCAGTGCGGGCTCTGCCATGTCGCCTGTGAAGACACCTCGCATCAGGCGATCACCGCCACGCGCGACGGCAAGCGCCACTTCGAGGTGGTCGATGCGAACTGCGTCGGGTGCAATCTGTGCATGCATGTCTGCCCGGTCGATCAATGCATCACGATGGAGCGAGTCGATTCGGGCGAGCGCTACGAGAACTGGACCACGCACCCGAACAACCCGGCGCGAGTCGCCGACCCGAAAGCCGCCTGACACTTTGAAGCTCGGATCGATCCAGACCCACGACAAGCACGGAGAACCCACGACATGAGCCAGCCCTTTGCAGTCGACGCAAATGCGCGCCGCGCGGAAAGCGAGCTATACAACGATGATCTCGCGCCCACTGGCGCTGCGCAGCGCACATGGCGCTGGTACCACTTCGCGGCACTATGGGTAGGCATGGTGATGAACATCGCCTCCTATATGCTCGCCGCCGGCCTCACCGAACAGGGCATGGCGCCATGGCAAGCCGTGCTCACCGTGCTGCTCGGCAATCTGATCGTGCTCATGCCGATGCTGCTGATCGGTCATGCAGGTACGAAGTACGGCATTCCTTATGCGGTGCTCGTGCGAGCGTCGTTCGGCACCCAGGGCGCGAAGCTGCCAGCCATGCTGCGCGCCGTCGTGGCGTGCGGCTGGTACGGCATTCAATCATGGCTTGGCGGCAGCGCCATCTATACGCTCATCAACATCCTCACGCACAACGCGCTGGTGGGCGACGCACTGCCGTGGCTCGGCATTTCGATCGGACAGGCTAGCTGCTTCCTGGTCTTCTGGGTATTCCAGCTGTACTTCATCCTGCACGGCACCGATTCGATCCGCTGGCTCGAAAGCTGGTCCGCGCCCATCAAGGTCGTGATGTGCGCAGTGCTCGTGTGGTGGGCATGTTCGAAGGCAGGCGGCGTGGGCTCGATGCTGTCGCAACCGTCACAGTTCGCTGCCGGCGGCAAGAAGGCGGGCCTCTTCTGGGCGACGTTCTGGCCGAGCCTCACGGCCATGGTGGGTTTCTGGGCCACGCTCGCGCTCAACATTCCCGACTTCACGCGTTTCGCAAAAACGCAAAAGGACCAGTTCGTGGGCCAGGCCATCGGCCTGCCCATTCCGATGGCGTTGCTCTCGGTGGTGTCCGTGGTCGTGACCTCGGCAACGGTTGTGATTTACGGAAGGGCGATCTGGGACCCGATCGACCTCACGAGTCGCATGGAGGGCGTCGGTGTGGGCATCGCGCTCATCATCCTCACACTGGACACGATGTGCTGCAATCTCGCCGCGAATCTCGTCGGGCCAGCTTATGACTTCTCGAGCCTCTGGCCCAAGGGTATCTCGTACAAGACGGGCGGTCTCATCACCGCGGGTATCGCCATCGTGATGATGCCGTGGAAGATCCTTGCCACCACGCAGGGCTACATCTTCACGTGGCTCGTCGGTTATTCGGCGCTGCTTGGGCCTGTGGCCGGCATCCTGATGGTCGACTACTTTCTGGTTCGCGGCACACGCCTCGACACGGCCCAGCTGTTCGAGGAAAACGGCGAATACGCCTACTCGAACGGCTGGAATCCGGCTGCCGTGATCGCGCTGATCGCAGGTGTGCTGCCGAACCTGCCGGGCTTTCTCAATGTCGCGTTCCCGAATGCGTTTGCCACCGTGCCCGATGCGTTCAAAAGCATTTACACCTATGCCTGGTTCGTGGGGCTCGCCATTGCGGCGCTCGTCTATGGCGTGATGATGAAGCTCGGTAAGAGCCGGCGCCCGCATGTTGCGAGCGCGTGAGCGTTTCAAGCGTGAATGTTCAACTGAAGGAGACTTGGCATCATGGCGATCCTGATTCGAGGCGGCACCGTCGTCAATGCAGACAAGAGCTGGCGTGCGGACGTGCTCTGCGAAAACGGCGTGATCCAGAGCGTTGGCGAGAACCTCGACGCGCCTGCGGGCGCGACCGTGGTCGATGCCGGTGGCCAATATGTGATGCCTGGCGGCATCGATCCGCACACGCATATGGAACTGCCCTTCATGGGCACGACCGCCAGCGACGACTTTTACACGGGCACGGCGGCGGGGCTTGCGGGCGGCACGACATCGATCATCGACTTCGTCATCCCTAACCCGAAGCAACCGCTGATGGACGCCTTTCGCGAGTGGCGCGGCTGGGCCGAAAAAGCCGCTTCCGACTATGGCTTTCACGTGGCGGTGACGTGGTGGGATGAAAGCGTGTATCGGGACATGGGGCTCCTCGTGAACGAGCATGGCGTATCGAGCTTCAAGCACTTCATGGCCTACAAGAACGCCATCATGGCCGACGACGAGATTCTCGTGAACAGCTTTGCGCGCTCACTCGAACTGGGCGCGCTGCCTACCGTGCATGCTGAAAACGGCGAGCTCGTATTCCAGTTGCAACGCCAGTTGCTTGCGCGCGGTTTCACGGGGCCCGAGGCGCATCCGCTTTCACGGCCACCCGAAGTCGAAGGCGAGGCAGCGAATCGCGCCATCCGCATCGCGCAGGTGCTCGGAGTGCCGGTGTACATCGTGCATGTCTCGGCGAAAGACGCACTCGAGGCAATCACGCGCGCGCGCAGCGAAGGGCAGCGCGTATTCGGTGAAGTGCTGGCGGGGCATCTCGTGATCGATGAGTCGGTCTATCGCGACCCGGACTGGACCCGCGCCGCCGCCCACGTGATGAGTCCGCCGTTCCGTACCCAGGAGCATCGCGACGCGCTCTGGCGCGGGCTTCAAGGCGGCCTGCTGCACACCACCGCAACCGACCACTGCGTGTTCTGCGCTTCGCAGAAAGCCATGGGCCGCCATGATTTCACGAGAATTCCGAATGGTTGCGGCGGCGTGGAAGATCGCATGGCGGTGTTGTGGGATCAAGGTGTAAACACCGGCCGGCTCACGCCGAACGAATTTGTGCGCGTCACCTCCACCAATGCGGCGCAAATCTTCAACCTGTACCCGCGCAAGGGCACGGTGGCCGTGGGTGCCGACGCCGATCTCGTCGTCTGGGATCCCGAGGCCACGCGCACGATATCAGTCAAGACGCATCATCAGAACGTGGACTTCAACGTGTTCGAAGGGATGACGGTTCGCGGCGTGCCAACACACACCGTCTCACAAGGCGAACTCGTGTGGGCGGGCGGCGACCTGCGCGCGCGGCGCGGCGCCGGGCGTTATCTGAAGCGGCCCGCGAATCCCGGCTATCTGCAGGCGTCGCGCCTCGCGAAGAGCCTGAAGCAGACGCAGCCGGTGCATCGCGAAGGTGACGCACCACAATAAACACGGCAACGCGTGGAGGCACTGCAGCGGATATCGGGGGCTCGACGCGACAGGATTCGCGTTGCGCCCCGGTAGTTCGAGTGCAAACCGGTCGGCGTTTTTTATCTGTGTCGGAGCTCGCCATTGCGCGATCAGATACAAGAAAAGCGCGAGCGATCCATGCGCTATCCGGTCGCTGTTCCAGTCAGCGATTCGCAGACCTGCCAGAGGCGTCTTGCATCGGTTCCGTTTCTTGCCTGACTGGCGACGTTCGCTGGTCCCACGACTCGACCACGTGTTTCGAACAATCCGAGCGGACCATAGTAGCCATTGGACTACGGTTGCGCCGCGCCGGGCGTCAGCAACGCTGAGCCGGGTCCATGGCACGCAGCGCAGGCGCCGCAACGAGTCGATGAACTCGTGCGCGGTTTGCGGCCCGTGCGTGGCAAGTGTCTCTTTTAGCAACACATCCGCGTTCGACTGCGCCAGCGTGCAACAACGGTGCTCACGTGACGCAGACCGCTTATCCGCACCGCCGCTCCGGTCCTTCCGGGTCTGCTGCGGCTCGCGGCGATCCGGCGGCCAATGGCATGCGATTTGCCTTGAATGGTCAGCAGCCAGACTGCGTTCACCAGACGATGGCGCCGCCGCACGGCCTCGCGTCGATAACTCAACAGGAGACAAGGATGAAAGCACGTTCAAGTTCGGTGACGCGGCCAAAAGCGCTTGCGATGAGCGTTGCCGCGGCCGTCGGTTTGATACTCGGGTCGGCTGCTGTAGCCGACGATTATCCGCCCGTCACATACGAGCGCCTGACGGCGGCGCAAAGCGATCCTGGCTGGCTCACGTACTACCGCACCTATAACGGTCAGGCACATTCGCCGCTCAAGCAGATCGACGCGGCCAATGTCAGGAACCTCAAACAGGTATGGAGCTACAAGTTTCCAGCGGACCTGCAGCAGGGTTTCGAAGCCACGCCGATCGTCAATGGCCGCTACCTGTTCGTGACCACGCCGAAGGACAATGTGTATGCGTTCGATGCGGCGAGCGGCAAGCAACTGTGGAAGTTCGAACCCAAGCTTGACGCCGAATCGTTCAAGACGGCATGTTGCGACGTGATCAATCGCGGTGTGGCCTTGTATGGCAAGCACGTCTACGTCGCAATGCTGAGCGGCGACGTCGTCGCGCTCGATGCGCAAACAGGCGCGCTGGCGTGGCGCAAGCAGATGTTCGAGCCCGGACTGGGTTATGCGTTTTCACTTGCGCCGCTCGCGCTCGACGGCGCGTTGGTGGTGGGCAGTGCGGGCGGGGAATACGGCGCACGCGGCTTTATCGCGGCGTTGAACCCAGACAACGGCAACGTGCTGTGGAAGCGGTTCACCGTGCCGGCGGCCGGCGAGAAGGGCGGCGAGACATGGCCGAACGGCATGCAGGAGCATGGCGGTGCGCCAGCCTGGCTGACGGGCACCTATGACGCCGCATCGAAAACGCTCTACTGGGGTGTCGGCAACCCCGGACCGTGGCTCGCCGATCTGCGGCCGGGCGACAACCTCTACTCGGACTCGCTGCTCGCGCTCGATCCGAAAACCGGCAATCTCAAGTGGCACTATCAGTACACGAAACACGACACATGGGACTACGACGGCGTCAACACGCCGGTGCTTGCCACGATCAAGTATCAGGACAAGGAATACGACGCCATCATCCATGCCGACCGCAACGGCTTCTTTCACGCGATCGACCGCGGTACGGGCAAGCTGATCTATGCGAAGCCCTTCGTCACAGCAAGCTCGGTAACGGGCTATACGGCGGACGGCTCGCCGATCCAGGATGCGTCGAAATACCCGAAGGCAGGCACGACCATCGAAACCTGTCCAAGCTTCCTCGGCGGCAAGAACTGGTGGTCGGTTTCGTACGACCCGGACAAGCATCTCGCGATCGTCCCCGCGTTGCATGCGTGCATGTCGCTGTCCGGCAAGTCGGTGAACTATATGGAGGGGCTGCCTTACCTCGGTGAAGGATTCGAGATCAAGCCGGAACCCGGCAGCAAGGGCTATGGCGAACTGCAGGCAATCGACGTCGACACCGGCAAGAAAGTCTGGAGTCACTGGAGCAAGCTGCCGTGGAACGGCGGCGTCGCGACGACCGCGGGTGGCCTCGCCTTTAGCGGCTCCCTCGACGGCCACCTGTATGCGTTCGATGAGGCGACCGGCAAGGTGTTGTGGCAGAGCCCGAAACTCGCCAGCGGGATCGTGGCTCAACCGTCGGTGTTCGAAGTCGACGGCAAGGAGTATGTCGCCATTCTCGCCGGCTACGGCGGCGCGAACCCCATCTGGGGCGGCCCGATGGCGAAGGCTGCGGACAAAGTTCCTCGCGGCGGCACGCTGTACGTGTTCGCACTCAACCACGGCTGATGTTCACGCGGTTGCCACGCCGGCCTGCTCAACGCGCATTCGCGTAAGAAGACGGATTGTGGCGGCCCCGCCTTTCCGGAAGCAAGACCATGAAGACTCGACTCAATTCGATTGCTCTCGCCAGTGTGTTGCTGGCCACTGGCGCGATCACGCCTGGCTTCGCTAGCGCTGGCGTGCGCGTCTGTACGTTTCCCGGCAGTCCGTCGACCGTGCTCGACGAGGCGGTGACGCGCGAGGCGTTTCGCACGGCGGGTATCGCGCTGTCGCTCGCACCGGGCGGTTTCGACGGTAGTGACGACGATGGCGTGTCGCTCAAAGAACTCAACAAGGCGCTCGCTCGCAAATGCGACGTCATCGCCGGCTTTCCGCGCTCGACGGTTGCCGATGGCTCGGGCAGCAAGCTAACTTTCTCGCGTGGCTACCTGCACTCTGGCTACGTGAGCGTGACTCTGCGCGAGCCGTCGGCACACCCCGGCAGTGCGGAAATCGTCGCGGCAACTTATGCGAGCCCCGCGCAGTTGATCGCCGTGCAGCAGCCCAACGTGAAGCTCGACCTGGAGAATACGGCGGAACTCACGGTGGATGCCGTCGCAAGCGGGCATGCGCAACGCGCGATCGTCTGGTATCCGGCAGTCGTGGCTTATACGTTCACGCATCCGGAGCAGCACTTCCAGATCGCGGACGCCGCCTCGGCGTATGCGGACTGGCATCTGGTGTTCGCGTTCGGGAAGAGCGGCGCGACGTTGCAGCCGCGTATCGACGCCGCATTGGCGAAGATGGCGTCCGACGGCAGACTGGCAGCGTTGACGCGCCGCTGGGCTTTGCCCGAGCCATCTCAGGCGGCTCGGCCGACCGGAGCCACGTTTGCCTATCGCGACGGCCCAGGCCGATCTGATTCAGCGTGGCAAATGACGCTGGCCGGCAGCCGGCAGCCACGGCAAGGCGGCTTCATCAAGGTCGATGCGAGCGCGCCAGCCGATGCTCCTGGCTTCGACCGCGCGCAGGTGGCGCACGGCAAGACCCTGTATTCGAGTTCGTGCGCGAAATGCCATGGTCCCGAACTGCAAGGGCTGAATGCGCCCGCCTTGCGCGGTCCGGCCTTCGCGCCGGCGGCCAACGCGAAACTCACCATCGGCGGCGTGTACGGATACATGGCGAACAATATGCCGGCGGACCGTCCCGGCAAGATGAAGCCGCAGGATTATGCGGACATCATGGCGTTCCTGTTGTATTCGAACGGCTACAGCGCCGGTGCGACCAAGCTGACCGACGACAACGCGAAAGCGTCCTCGACGCCATTGACCGCGCGGATGCCGAAGTAGTCAAAAAATAGCTAGCGACATAACAAGCGGCCCGGTGATCCCTCTTCGTTCATGAGGATCGCCGGGCGGGCGTTAGGGCGCTGGTAAGACACCGCGCTGGTAAGTCTTTGCACACACAGGGTCAGCGGCTGCGTCGTCTCCGGTCAGCAGATATGCCTGGCAGCGGCATCCTCCATGATCGGTCTCGCGCTCGTCGCAGGTCTTGCAGGGCCCGCCTCGAAGTAATCGGGGACCACGAACAGAATGCGGCAGCGATCGCCGACACGTTCGCGGTATCGGTTGACCGTCGCCTCGGCTTCCTGCAACTGTTCGCTGGTCGGCATCAACTGGTCGCGGTTGAGCATGGCCCAGCCGTAGTACTGCGTGTTCGCGAGTTCGAGGTAGTCGGCGCCGATCTCGAGCGCCATCTCGATGATCTGCCCGACGTGCGGCAGGTTATAACGATGCAGGACGCAATTGAGCACCATTGGATAACCGAGCGCCTTGATCAGGCGCGCCACGCGCTGTTTCAGTTCGAAGGTCTTCGTGCTGGATACGAAATCGTTCAGCTCGCGCGTCGAATCCTGAAACGAGAGCTGGATATGATCCAGGCCCGCCTCTTTCAGGCGGGCAATGCGCGTCTCATTGAGCCCGACACCCGAGGTGATCAGGTTCGTATAGAAGCCAAGGCCACGGGCATGCGCGACCAGCGTTTCGAGGTCGTCGCGCACCAGCGGTTCGCCGCCAGAGAAGCCGATTTGCGCGGCGCCCATGCTGCGCGCCTGCGTGATCACGTCGCGCCAGGTCTGAGTGTCGAGCTCCGCGCCATGGCTGGCGAAGTCGACCGGGTTGTGGCAGAACGCGCAGTGCAGCGGGCAGCGATACGTGAGTTCCGCCAGCAGCCACAACGGCGGGGAAGCGCGAGCGCGAGGGGCGCCGGTCACAGTGTCCATGTCAATCCAGCCAGCCGCGTTGCCGCGCATGGTCGATAAAACGATAAACGTCGGCGGCGAGATTCGACGCACTGAACAGATCTTCCAGTTCGTCGATGATGTCGTCGAGTTCGCGGGTTCCGTCGCAGCGCTTGAGAATTTCTCCCGCACTCGGATTGAGCTTGACCATTCCTTCTGGATACAACAAGACGTAGGCATCTTGCGCCACTTCCCATTGCAGGCGGAACAGGGAGCGCAAACGCGGCCGCAGGCTGGCGTAGTGGTCGGTGTTCGGGGCGTTCATAAGGGGTACGCCTTTTCGATGTCGATGGCATCGAGCGTCGACCACAGAATGTCGAGCTTGAAGCGCAGTATGTCGAGTGCGCGCTGTTGCGCGTCCGGTGTCCTGAAGTGGTTAAGCGTGACGTCGAGCCCGTGCTCGACATCGCGCTGGGCAAGCGGAATGCGGCTGCGAAAGTATTGCAGCCCTTGCGCGTCGATCCAGGGATATCTATCCGGCCAGCCAGCCGGTCTCGAAGAATCTGCGGCGCGAACATCTCCGTGAGCGAGGAGCAGACTGCCTCCTGCCATGGCGCCCGCCGCGCGAAGTTTACGTACGCGTCGACTGCGAAGCGCACGCCCGGCAGTACGTGTTCGAGCGACCACAGTTCCGCACGGGGTGCGGCTTCATCGTTGTTTCACCGATTGGCGATGTACATCGTGATTTCAAAGCCGAAACGCAGATTGGTATAGGCGGGGGTGGTCCATTGCATGGCTGTCTCCTTGGATACGACATGTGATTGAGGAACCGCATCGAGGAAGCGGTCACAGCATTCAAATGCAAGCTCCATGCCGATCGTGTCGTGCAGCGCTTGGGGCTCTGTCGAAGCGCGACGGGAGCGTTGTCTCCCGGCACGAGGCGACGTTGGACCGTCGTTGCACGTGAGCGCGCGTTTTACAGTGCGGTTACTGATCACCCGAGTGGCGCGAGCGTCCGCATGCTGTTCAATTGGAGAACACCGCTGTTGCAAAATGGAGCACTGCGGCACAGGCACGACACAGGCAGTCAGGCTGCGTCTTCAGAATTGTCGAGACCGCGCGCGGGCAGCTTGCGGTAGATCGTATTGCGCGAAATGCCGAGCGCGCGAGCGGCTGCCGACACGTTGCCACCATGCTGTGCAACGGCGTTGGCGATGACGCTGGTGGCGACGTCCTCGAGCCGCCCGCTGGGAAGCGGCACGGCTTCAATGATCCGGGCGGACGTTGTGGCGGTGCTGCGCAAGTCGTCGAAGAAGTCGTCGGGTAAATGCTCGCATCGGATCTGGCCGTCCGCATCGACCATGGCGGCGGCGGTGCGCAGAAGGTTGCCGAGCTGGCGAAAATTGCCGGGCCATGCGTATTGCTCAAACAGTCTCATCACGTCGTCCGCAACGCTGAGTCGTTGGCCGTCAGCGCTTTCAGACGACGCGCATTGCAGCATCTTTTGAATCACGGCGGACAAATCGGTGCGCTCGCGCAACGGCGGCAATTTCACCACCAGTCCGTTGAGGCGGTAGTACAGGTCCTCGCGAAAGCGGTTCTGCGCGATCATTCCACGCAGATCGCGATGGGTTGCGCAAATGATCGCGACATCTACCGAAATCGACTTCGAGGAGCCGAGCGGGTTAACCAGACGCTCCTGCAGCACGCGCAGCAGCCGCACCTGCAGCGGATAGGGCATGTCGCCGATTTCGTCCAGAAAGAGCGTGCCGCCATTGGCCTGCAGCAATTTACCGGCGGCGCCCTTGCGCCGCGCGCCGGTGAAGGCGCCTTCTTCATAGCCGAACAGCTCGGATTCGATCAGCGTTTCCGGTATCGATGCGCAGTTGACCGCAACGAACGCACCTGCGCGGCGCGGCGAGTCGTTGTGGATCGCCTGGGCGAGCAGCTCTTTGCCGGTGCCGGTTTCGCCCGTGATCAGAATCGGGATGTCCCTGCCGATCACCTTACGGACTTTGACGATCACTGCCGCGATCTGTGGATCGCCGGTATCAAGGTAGCTCAGTCTCGACAGCGAACTGGCGGCGGGTGAGGGTAGCTCGCCGCGGTGCGCCGGTCCTGGCTCGGGACGCACCTCCGGCGGCCGTCCGTCGTCAGCGAGCGTGGCGCGCCGGAACGCTACATGTGCGCACACCACCGCGCCGTTGCTCAGATTCAGCGACAGATGCCGGTCGCGGTTCGTGCGTAGGCGGTCGATCAGTTGCGCGCTGGTCAGGCCGAACAGGGATGACAGGGTATGGGCCCGCAAGCCGGTGAGCGGCAGGCCCAACTGGAACTGCGCACTGCGATTGGCTGACAGGAAGCGGCCATCGCAGGTGAACGCGACAATGCCTTCCATCAAGGTGCCGAGAAACTCGGGGCGGCCGTGAAAGACAATTTGCAAGGTCTCGCGGAAGGTATTGGCAAACAGATGATTCTCGATCATCTGGACGGACATCCTGGCAAGCGCCATGGTGTGCTGATGGTAGCTGCGATGGTCTCCGGTAACGTCGAGCACGCCGATCGGATCGCCGTACGGATCGAGAATCGGCACGCTGGAGCAGGTGAGAAAGCGGTTGGCTGCGAGATAGTGCTGCGGGCCATGCACGACGGTCGGGCAGCGCTCGGCGAGCGCCGTGCCGATCGCATTGGTACCTTGCCGCGCTTCAGCCCAGTTGGCGCCCGGACGCAGCGCGACTCTCTCGGCTCGCCGCAGAAAGTCATCGTCGCCGATCGAATGAAGAACCAAACCGTCGGCGTCGGTCAGCACGATCATGCTGTGCGTGTTGACGATCTGCTCGTGCAACGTTTCCATCACCGGCGTGGCATGCGCGCACAGGACGCGGCTTTGTTCCAGCTTCAGCGCAAGTTCGGCGGCCGGCAGCACGTCATAGTCCGGGCGCATCGAAGCACTCAAGCCAAAGATTTCCGAGCGTTCGTGGGATTTCTGAATCGACGGGGTGAGCCAGCCATCCTCACGAGGCGCCATTGGCCTTATAGCGTGATAGGCGTCATCGTGCATTGTCTCCTCCTGGTCGGGCCCCGGTCGTTTCGCCGGGATCGTGCTGGTACGGCAGCAAGCAGATTCCGCGCCAGGCTGTCGCGTCGACGAGAACGAGATGCCGGTAGCCGTTCAGCTGTTTGCCTTCCAGGATTTCTCAGACGCAAGACTGGCACAGCATGGCCACGCGCCTCGCGTAGTCACAAGCAAGCCGTGAGGGCAAAGCATTCGACGTGCCGCCACTTGCAACGCGCGCGACGACGACCCTTTGACCCACGCCAGGATTTCTACTCGCTGCAATTTGCCCGCCGCTTCCCTATAAATAAAAGAGGACGAGCGAGCAAACCGTTCGCGTCCTGATGGCCCATTGCTGGCAAACATGCTGCAGCCGAATCTCAAGCCGACTTTGATTCACGCGAGATCGTGTATCGGGTCGATCGCATCCCTGCGCGCGGAAACGCTGGAACGCTCGGCGCTACCACACGCGCGAAATATTTTCTTCACAGTGCAACGCATATTGGGGGGCGCTGTGTCTGACCTGACTCAATCGATCCGCTCAACTCGGGCTCGCATCTGGTTTTACGCTGCCGTGACAACGGCATGTCTGATCGGTTGTTCCTGCGCGGACGCAGCCGCAGTCGTCACTTCTCCGGCAACCGCTTCCGCGGTTGCGCCTGCATCGGCGCCACCATCGGCGCCTGCCACCGCGCCAGCGAAGGGCAAGCGCGCTGCAACCGGCAGCACGGCCGCGCCAATCGACTTTCCCGCGGTCGTCGAGCGTTATGGGCCGGCTGTCGTGAATATCCGCGCGACAGTGCCGGTGAATGCGCCCGCCAGCGCGATGCCCGCTTTGGGTCCCAGCGCCGAAGCGGTCGACCGCGACGATCCCATCTTCTCGTTCTTCAAGCAGGTCTTGCCACAATCGCAAAACGGTCAGGGCGCTACGCCGCGCGCGATGTCCGGCGTCGGATCGGGCTTCATCGTGAGCCCGAACGGTCTCATTCTGACAACGGCGCATGTCGTCGATCAGTCCGATGACGTGACCGTGCGTCTGACCGACCGGCGCGAGTTCAAGGCAAAAATCGTGGCCGTCGATACGCAAAGCGACATCGCCGTGATCCAGATCGACGCGACGGAACTGCCTACCGTCAAGCTCGGCGATTCGGCGCGCGTGCGCGTGGGCGAGCAGGTGCTGACGATCGGTTCGCCAGACAGCTATCAGAATACGGTCACGGCGGGCATCATCAGCGCGACGTCGCGCACGCTCGCCGATGGCAGCACCTTTCCGTTCTTCCAGACGGACGTGTCGCTGAACCCCGACAACTCGGGCGGCCCCGTGTTCAACCGCGCGGGCGAAGTGGTCGGCATCGACGTGCAGGTGTATGCCGATAGCGATCGCTTGCAGAGCCTGACGTTCGCAATCCCCATCAATATGGCGAACAAGGTGCGCTCGCAGTTGCAAGACGGGCAAGCCTCGCAGGACCAGCAAAGCGCGCAAAACGATGCGCGCAGCAATCTGGGCATTCAGGTACAGGACGTCGATGCGAATCTGGCTGGCGCGTTCGGCCTGCCGCGCGCGGCGGGCGCGCTGGTGACGTTGGTCGATCCGGGCAGTCCGGCGGCGGCGAGCAATCTGAAAACGGGCGACGTGATCGTGCAACTCGCCGACAAGCCTATCGACCGCGCGGCCGATCTAACCGAACAGAACCCAGCATTGCAGACCGGAACGAAAGTCCCGCTGAAGCTGATCCGCGATCGCAAGCCGATGACGGTGATGGTGAATGTCGGGCCAGCGTCGCAACAGGCGAACGCAGCTGCGGGCGGGGTTGCAGGCCCAAGCTCTGACGCAGGCTCGCGGCAGTTTCACGCGCTCGATCATCTTGGCCTCACGATGCATTCTTTGACCGACCAGGAGCGGCGCAGCATGGACCTTCCTCAAGGTCTGATGGTCGATGGCGTGTCGGGGACAGCGGCCGCTGCCGGCATCAAGCCGGGCGATGTCGTGCTGTCGTTGAACGGCACGCTGGTCGCGTCGCAGGATGAACTGGCGTCGCTTGCGGCAAGGGCTGGCAAGAAAGCAGCGTTGCTGATTCAGCGCAATCACGCACGAAGCTTCGTCACGGTCGAGCTCAAATAAAAAAGCGAGCAAGCGTCAGGCGCAGGCGGTGTTTCGCGAAGCACAAATTCGTCGTGACAACGGGATCGAGGAGATACGCGTGCGACGCGGATGACTCGACGAAAAATCAACGAACAAGCCGAAGCGCCTCGTTTAACCCAGAAGGAAATCCTGACACGCGAATCAGCCATTTCCGATGACACAATCCGTCGACACCGATGGAAGTCGGATCCACGGCTGCCTACGATGTCTTCAACAAGCGGCAGCGGCAATGGTGGAACTGAGTTCTTTGCGCGCAGCCGTCGGAAAGTGGCCATGACACACCCGCAGCACGGCTCGCTTGCTAACTGTGTATCGCTCCAGGTGCGTGGCCGCAGACGGCGGAAAGCCCCGGATGCGCTGCTTTTTTCAACGATGCCGATTGCGGCTGACAGATTGACACCTGAAGAGAGGGCGCGTGTGCTCTTTGGCGTCGTCCATTGAACGCACGCGATTCGGAAAAATGATCCGGATGATGCGATCAAGATCTGACGGAAGGGAATTGCAGCCCGCGGCAAGAAAAGATGGGTGCATAGTATGTCCGCATTTATACCACTGAGCGACGCGGACTGGGCGCGTATCGTCGACCTCTTCCGGTTCGATGAAGCAAGGCGTTTTGGAAAGAAACGCAGGCATCCGCGCGAAATATTGAACGCGATACTTTGGGTCTTGACCGAGCAAAAGACATGGAACTGTTTGCCGCCTGACATGCCACCTGCTCAGACCTGCTACATAAAGTGCCTTCAATGGCGCCGCGACGGGACCTTGAAACAAGTGGAAGCCATACTCGGGCTGCGCATGGATTTCCACTAACACTGGACCGTCGGCCGGAAGCTTGGATCAAGAACCCGCTGTTCGGCCATGCTCGTACCTACGCATTCCGCTCATGACTGCACGCCCGGCTACCACCACCACCTATTTCGGCGACCGCGATACGCGCGAGCACCGCTTCCGCATGATTGGCGGAATCGACATTGCCCTGTTCTATTAGAACCGACTCCTGATCAGGCCCGACGAGTATGGCGCCAAACGGGTGACGGCCCAACAGCATCGCACGTTCTGCGATAACGCTTGCATGACGCAAATGGCGGGCGATCTGCTCGCGTGTCGGCGCGAGCCCCTGCTCAGGGAACGCCGACGCGTTCTGTTTCGGTGAAATGGTAAGGCTCAACGTGTATCTCTTCCACGTTGGCTGAGTTACTTCGGTAACGTGCCCTCGACCCCTTGCACGAACCAGTTGAGCCGCAGCAATTCGGCGTCGGGCAGCGACGTGCCGGCTGCCACCTTGATCGCGCCATTCTGATCCCTGATCGGTCCGGAGAACGGATCGAATCTGCCAGCGATAATGTCGTCGCGCTTTTGCACCAGCGCCTTTTGCGCGGCAGGCGATACGGCTGCAGTGTTGATGTCAGCGAGGTCGATTGCTTTTTCCTTGAGACCCCACCACGTCGGCGCGTTGGTCCACGTGCCGGATTGCACCTGTTCGACCAGGTGAGAGTAGTAGACGCCCCAGTAGCTCACGCATGCGCCCAATTGGGCATTCGGGCCGAACTTCTTCATGTCCGAGTCCCAGCCGAACGCGTGCACTTTCTTCTGCTCGGCAGTCTGCATTGTCGCCGTCGAATCGGTGTTCTGGATCAGCACGTCGGCTCCCTGGCCAATCAGCGTTTCGGCCGCCTGTTTCTCCTTGCCTGGATCGAACCAGCTATTGATCCATATGACCTTTACCTTCGCATTCGGATTGATCGAACGCGCACCCATTGTGAAGGCGTTGATGTTGCGTACCACTTCCGGGACCGGCACCGAGGCGACGAAGCCGAGCGTATTCGTCTTCGTCGTATAGCCGCCGACGAGCCCAGCCAGATAGGCGCTCTGGTACGTGCGCACGTCATAGGTCGCAAAGTTCGTGGCCTTCTTGTATCCGGTCGCATGCTCGAAGACGACGTCGGGATAATCCTTTGCAGTCTTCAGTTCGAAGTCCTGGAATCCGAAGCTCGAGCCCACGATAATCTTGTTGCCCTTGTTCGCGAGGTCGCGAAACACGCGCTCCGAGTCAGCGGATTCGGGTACGTTCTCGACGCGCGTGACCTTGATCTTGTCACCGAACCTCGCTTCGATCGCCTTCACACCCTGTTCGTGTGCGTAGGTCCAGCCAGCGTCACCGGGGTTGCCGAGGTAGACGAACGCGACGCCCATCGGCACCGCGGCGGCGGCAGCGGGGCTCAACGCGACATAGATGCCAAGCGCGGCTAAAAGCGTAACCGCAGGGCGCAGTGAGCGCACCGCCGCGCGAGCGAAGTTTGTTCTCATGGAGTCTCCGAAGATGGGGAACCGGAAGGAGACGACGCCAGTCGGCGGACGACTGGCTGCGTCGCGTCAGCGATGATGGTGGTGAGTCAATATCAAGGCCGAAATTTTGATTCGTTATGTGTTGTATAACGGAATTGATATGAAGCCATTGGGAAATTGGCCTGCGGATCGCGGAGTTCGAATAGGAGACCGCGCCAAAACAGGGGCACTACGCCGCGGTATGGCGATCGCTATTGTTGGCCCCGAGCGTCGGATACCATCGCTCGAAGCATGATCGCAACGGTTCATTCAGGCCGGGTGGCCGCCTGCAATCGATCGAGACACCGGTTGGTCGGATGACGAACCGTCAACGCCTCCCATACTGTTTTCGCTGATCTACTCCGCGTGCCCGAAGTAGGTGCGATGCACCAACAGCAGGCGCATCAGGCACGTCAAAGGGGCCGGGCGTTTGAGCGCAGGCGCCCTGACTATTCGTCGTCACCGAGCGCAGTCTCGCGGAGCGCCGATGGCACATGTATTGCTCTCTTGAAAGTGTCGGGCCAACGGTGGCCCAATCAAACGAAGACCCCGCACAAAACGGCGGGTAGAGTTGATCATGCGGGGCAACGGCGTCCCGAAGTGACACTATGGGCATGGTTTCCATGTCCGGTGCGCTTCGGGACGCTTTTTTGTTTGCCCGAAGGGGGCACCACGCTTCGCCTCGCATATCGGACCATTCTCGGGATCGGGTGCGTTACTCATGATGAACAAGCGGGACCTTACAGATACGGTATCGGGGGAAATCGTTGGTGAACTCATCAACCTCGCGGGCCGGCAGCGCATGCTCTCGCAGCGCATCGTGCTGCACGTTCTGCTGAGCGTCCGTGGCGAAGCGGCGGCGCTTGCCGTCGCACGGACGTGCCTCGCGACGTTTGCGCAGGCGCACGCCCAGCTAGTCGACGGCGACGATCGTTTACCCGGCGCGTTCTCGGACGCGCTACGCGCCCTCTATTTTGGCTCGCAGAGGGCCGATGAGCGCATTCGTGGCTTCATGAGACTCGCAGCGGACGCCATCGAAGCGCTCGAACGGAATCCCCAACCGGTTTGTGTACTCCGCGACGAAGCCGTTGGCCGGCTCACCGACGAAGCCTCTCCGCTGCTGGATCTTCTGCAGGCCATTACGCAGGCGTATCAGGACGAAATGCAGAGTGTCGAGACGGCGGCGCGCCGGCGTCAGTTAGCCGTCGTCGACGAACTGGCAGCGATCTCCATGCGTGCAAACATCGTCGCGCTGAATGCGCGCGTTGCTGCCGCGCGCGCTGGGCAGTTCGGACGCGAATTCGCTGTGATTACGGGGGAACTGGCGCACGTGATCGGCGAAATGGACAACCTGGTGCAAAGCGCCGTCGGCGCACCCAGAGGTGTCGATGCCAGGGACGGCGCGGTAGCGCTTCGTCGAGGGCGAATCGACGGAGCCGGAATTCAACGGTTACATAGCCGTTACACGGGTTGAAATCCATTTACCCGGAGAGCCTTGTTCTTGTCGATGCACCGTTCAACCATTGACGTCGCCGACCAAGCGAGGATATGGCCACTGCCAGCCGACCGCCAGCCGAGCCGGATGGTTGGCTCTTTGTGACGCATTGACTCAGATTATTTGTTACCAGGCCGGGGTTGTTGCCTCATGTAATTTGCTACCTTCCAGATGTCTGGCGGGTGCGGCTTGAATATGCCGCGTCTTGCCCGCGCAGCGCGTATCACTCAGATCGGCTAGGCGGATTATCATGGTAGAAGCTGCATTCATCAGCGCAGGAGCACATCATGACCTCCAATCCATCCGCTGAGCCGACCGGCACCTCTCTCGACCCCGCGCAAACTTCCGCCGGCACGACTCGCCAGCCCGATCCGAAGGGCCTGCAAAATCCGGCCCGAGACGACCTTCCTAACGCAGACGCGGCAGAGCCCGAGCCTCACGAGCATCTCCCGTCCAGAAGCGACGACAACTGACTCAACACCGCAGGTGCCGACGTCGTCCGCATGACAATTTCGCATGCTTTCGCGCCGACGCCGTGAAGTCGGGGAGCACTCGCGGTTCACGCAAATGGCTCGATGCATTTCGTCAGACAAGGTCACGGCCCGGTTTGAACCGCACAGGAGCAGATCATGCAGAACGTGCTGGTAGGTTATGACGGGTCGGCGTCCGCGCAATATGCCGTTGCTTTCGCGGTCGATCTCGCGAAGCGTTTCGACGCGCACTTGCATGTACTCGTCGTCGCGCGCACGCCGGACTGGGGCGCGATAGAAGTTGAGCGAAAAAATCTGATCGATCTGGAAGTGCGCCATGCCACCGCGATCCTCGACGACATCAAGGCGAAGCTCGCCGCTTCGATCGGGGCCGTGGAGTTCGATCTCGTGGTCGGCCCGCCGGCGAAGGAGATCGTGCTGTACGCGGAGCGGCAAGCTATCGACCATCTCGTGGTGGGGCATCGCGGACATACGCCGTTCGATCGCTGGCTGATAGGTTCGGTCGCCCGCCAGGTGCTCGCCTACGCGCCGTGCGCGGTCACCATCGTGCGCGATCCGGCGACGATGAAAAAATCGCGGCATGAGAACTGAACACCATCGGCATAAAATCCGCACCTGGCCAATCACGCACACGGCCCGCGCGATTGCGACCACATATCTCGAGCACGGCACAGTCAGTCCGGCGATGCCATGCGGCGAGGCGTTCTTTGAGTATGACGCGATGAGGTGCCGCGTTCATCTGATAAGCCTCTCCGGACACGGACCAGGCCCTAATGCCGTTCAGTTAAGCAACTGAACGGCATTTTTGTTGTCTGCGCAAAGTGGTTGTAAACGAGGCGTGGCGATGTTAGCTTCCATCGCCATACTGGTCGATGATTTGCGCCTCCTCGTTGAATCACAGCCGCCGCTCGAATGGCGACGGCTGGGTCAGCATCTGCCGTACGAATGGAGCGCATTTAATGTGGTCGACGTGTATTTTCTGGACGCGGAAGGGGGTGAGGTCCAGATTACTGCGGTCATCCGGCATCCATCACAATGCACGTTTTGTCCGGGTGAACGTCGTCTCTGTCCATTGAGGGGAACGCGGCTCAGGCTCTAAATTGGCGTCATTAAATCCACCGGGCGCTTGCGAGAAACAAGGGCATCTTGCGCGCCACCCCGCCCGAGCAAGCCGCCAGCGCAGCGGTATGTTCGGGCGGCTCTAGAGGAGACACCGCCATGGCCCATCAGATAGCCCTCCGTTTTGAGGACGAAGTGACCCGCTTCATCGAGTGCGAGGAGGGCGAGCGCGTCACCGACGCCGCCATTCGCGCGAAGATCAATATTCCACTCGATTGCCGTGATGGCGTGTGTGGCACCTGCAAGGCGGACTGCGAGTCCGGCGAGTACGTTCTGGGCGACTGCGTGGAAGATGCGCTTAGCCCGGAGGAGGCGAGCGCCCGCAAGGTTCTCACCTGCCAGATGAGCCCACGTTCCGACTGCGTGATCCAGATCGCCACGAACTCCGATGTCTCGGGTACCGGCCCCTCCTCCCACAGGGGACGGATCGTCGCCTGCCAACGAGCGTCGGACACCACGATCGCCTTTTCGGTCGAGCTCGAGAACCGCGCGGATCTCGGCTTTCTTCCTGGGCAGTATGTCAACGTCCAGGTGCCCGGCACCGACCAGACACGGTCCTACTCCTTCAGCTCGGGGCCCTCCGAGCCGCACGTGTCCTTTCTTGTGCGCAATGTGCGTCAAGGGGTGATGTCGACCTGGCTCTGCGAAACCGCCAAAGTAGGCGACCCAATCGAGTTTCGCGGCCCGATGGGAAGCTTCTACCTGCGCGCCATTGAACGGCCGGTGCTGTTTCTGGCGGGTGGCACGGGCCTCGCGCCGTTCCTCTCGATGCTGGACAAGATCGTCGAGGACGGCGGCAGCCCGTATCCGATCCACATGATCCTTGGTGTGAACACCGATGAGGATCTGGTTCGCATCGACCGGCTCGAAACCTATGCGCAGCGCCTGCCGAACTTCACCTATGCCTGCACCGTCTCCAGCCCCGACAGTGCCTATCCCAACAAGGGCTATGTAACCCACCACATCAGCGCTTCCCAGCTCAACGGTGGCGATGCGGATGTCTACCTCTGCGGCCCGCCGCCGATGGTCGATGCGGTACGCGATTTTCTGTCGTCCGAAGGGCTGACGCCGCGCCATTTCTATTATGAGAAGTTCGCCGGTACAGGCCTGGTGGTCCAGACCGGCGAGGAGCGCATCGCTCCTGTCGATGTCGATGAAGCCTTCGACCTGCGCATGGCTCTCGAACTGGGGGCGGCTCAGCTGACCATGGGCCGGCTGTCGAGCGAGCAATTGATCACCTTCCGCCAGCTCGCCGAGGCGACGGCGCCGTTCGTGCGCGGGCGGCACTTTACGGACGTTCCACGCTACATCGAGGCGAACCACGCCTTCCACATGTTCACGATCGAAGCTTCCGGGAACGCACAGTTGATCGCGCTCTACCGGCAACTGGCCGTGCAGGACTACATCGCTCGCGCGCTGACCGACCAGATCGAGATCGTCGGCGATATCGTCCAGCAGCACCGGGACATTGTCGCCGCCTTCGAACTGGGCGACCTGAACGCGGCGCGGGACGTGATTGCGCTGCATGCGCTCCATTCCAAGGCTACGATGAGCCGGGCGCTGGAGCGCATGGCGATGGGCAAGCAGGCACCCGTTGCCGCGGCGGCCCCCGCTCTCCCGTCTGCCGTGCCGCAGAGCGCGCCGCAAGTCTGCCCATACACGGGCAGCACGCTTCCGTCCTATTCACACGAACTGGACTGGCCCGAGGGGTTGGAGCCATTCAAGGTGGTCGATGACGGCTCGCAAGGCGATCCTTACGAGCACTACCGCTGGATGCGGGAGCATGCGCCAGTGCTGCGTTGCCAGTCGTCGACTTCGGACGTGTGGTTCCTGTCGCGCTATGACGATGTCTACCAGGCGATCCGCAACCCGAAGCTGTTTTCTTCCGAGGTCGTCAGCCCGCCACCGCTGACGTTCCTGACGCTGTTCGATGCACCCGACCATTCGCGGTTACGCAAGGTCGTCCAGCCGTCCTTCCTGCCCTTGGCGCTCGATCCCTTTATCGATCAGATCGCGCAAAGGGCGGAGGACCTCCTCGACGCGATGATTGCCAAAGGCGGCGGTGATGTCGTCAACGATTTCGCGATCCCGCTCAGCATCTCGACCATCTCCACGATGATCGACGTGCCGAACGAGGATGAGGAAAAGATGAAGTTCTGGTCGGACGAGACCTTTAGCTATTTCGGGCGCCTCGCCCGCAATGCGCCCGGGACCGGCACCGACGAGCAGAGCGCGCAAGCTTTCTTCGCCTACCTGAAGAAAGCACTGGAGCGGCTCGCTCTCACCGACAGCCAGTCGATCGGCGGACATATCGCGCGCATGTGGAAGGACGGGCTGCTTTCGGAAAAGGAAGCGAAGGAGCTGTGCGCGTTCGTCTTCATCGCCGGGCACGACACGACGACTATCCTTGTCGCCAACGCTTTTCGCATGTTTGCCGAGCAGCCGGATCTCCTGGGACGTATCCGCGAAAACCCCGCCGACGCTGACCGGTTCGTCGAGGAGGTGGCGCGCTATCGCGGTACCGTCCAGCGCGTGAGCCGAATCACCACCGAGGCGACCACTATCGCGGGCGTCGATCTGCCCAAGGGCGCGGTGGTGCGCTTGCTGCTGTCGGCTGCGAACCGCGACAGCCGCAAGTTCGCCGAAGGCGAGACGTTCGACATCGACCGCGATTCCAGCGGCCATCTGGGTTTCGGCAACGGCATGCACAAATGCCTTGGCGCGCCGCTCGCCAAGCTGGAGACGCTGATCGCGACGAAGGCTCTGGCCCGCAAGATTGGCGCTATTGCGCTCGATCCGGCAAGGCCGATCCAGTATGTGCGGGGCAACAATCTGACCAACTCCGGGCCGGAGCACCTGTTCGTGAGGCTAGGTGGCTTGTCGGCCTGAAGCGGATCAGGGGGCGAGGGCGAGTCAGCCCGCTCTCGCCTTTTCTGGCGGCAAGGATCGATCGTGGGCTGCGGAGCGATATTCGGTTGGCCGGAGTCCCGTCTGTTTGCGGAAGAAACGACCGAAATAGGCCTCGTCCTGAAAGCCCAGTTCACTGGCGATCTGCTTCACGCTGAGCGTCGAATAGCCGAGCAGCCGCTTGGCCTCGTGGATCGAGCGTGCATCGATCGCCTCGATTGCCGAGACCCCGAACGTAGCGCGGCAGATGCGGGAGAGCTGGCCGGTGGTCACGCCCATCGCGTCGGCATAGCTGGCGACCGGCCGCCGCTCACGGCAATGTCGGTCGAGCAGGGCGCGGAACCGCTCTATCCGCGCGGCCATTGTCCGCTGCTCGGAACTGGCAGAAAGCCGCGCGCTCTCGCTGAGGCGCCCGATCCTGACGAACAGGGCGATCGTCAGTGCTGCGCCTGCGGTGAACTGCCAGCGCTCGTGGCTCTCCGCCTCGTGCCCGATCGACTGAAACAGGGTGTCCAGAGGTGTGCCGCGCTCGACGTCGGGATCGATCGACAGCACGGTCGGCGTGCGGATGAATTCCAGCAGCTCGGGCGCGGCCGTCATCGCCAGCGATTCCAGCGCGGACTGCGCTGCGGTGATGACGTGACCGTCGATGTCGCTGCGGAAGTGAAAGCCGTGGACCGAGCGCGCTGGAACGACGATCAGGCATGGCGCAACGACCGCCCAGGTCTTGCCGTCGATGAAGGTTTCGCCGCCCCCGGCGGTGACGTAGAGCACCTGGATCAGCGCATCGTGGACGTGCGGCTCGATGTCGAAGTCGAAACGGCCGGCACGCAGGGGAATGCGTTCGTAATGGACCATGTCGACCCAGGGTTGGTCCGCTTCCGCGCCATAGAGCGCGAAATGCAGCACGGTCCGGCGGCGCTGCTGGTCAGAGGCCATGATGCACGTTATGTCCTGCTCTATGTAATCTCTGTCCATTGTTCCATATGCGCTCGAGGCGTTCAATGGCGATACGAATTTCAGAGAAGCGCAATCGCATACAAATTTCAGGAATGTAATGACATGAGACAGGAACTTGAAAATCGCGCAGCTGCGTCGACCCCGTACGCGCTGAACCTGCACGGAAAGGTCTGCGTGGTCACGGGTGCGGGCAGCGGCATTGGTGCCGGCATCGCACGCGCCTTCGCCGAAGTCGGAGCACATGTGGCGCTTGTGGATCGGAATCTTGCCGGCGCTGAAGCGCTCGCCGCCGAACTTCGGAAGGCCGGTGCGGTGGCGCAGGCGATCGGCTGCGACGTGTCGGACGAAGCCTCGGTTGCCGCAGCTGCTGACCAGGTTCGCGCAGAGCTGGGGCCGGCCAGCGTGCTCGTCAACAATGCCGGGCTTCTGCGCGCCGGAACTCTCGAGACGGTCTCGATCGAGGACTGGAACCAGGCCATCGCCGTTAACCTGACCGGCTATCTCCTGTGTGCTCGAGCTTTCGGGCGCGACATGCTGGCGGCGGGCAAGGGCAGTATCGTCCACGTTGCCTCGATTGCGGGGCTCAATCCGCAGACCAATAGCGGTTCCTATAGCCCGAGCAAGGCGGGCGTGTTGTTGCTTTCGCGGCAGTTGGCGGCGGAGTGGGGCCCACGCGGGGTGCGCAGCAACTGCGTGCTACCCGGCATGATCCGCACCGCGCTGTCCGCGAAGTTCTATGAGGAGCCCGGCTTCGAGGCTCGCCGCGCCGCCGCCACCGCGAGCCGCCGCATCGGCGAGCCAGAGGACCTCGCCGGCCCGGCTATGTTCCTCGCCTCTGACCTGGCTGCCTACGTCAATGGCGCGGAGGTGCTCGTCGACGGCGGGCTCGATTGCATGCTGATGGACATGGTCCCGCGCCCCGGTTTCAATGCCACCCCGGCCGCGTGAGCTGGATCACACCATAACGACAAGGAGATTGGATATGACCAAGGAGATCACTTGCGATCTGGTCGTGGTCGGATCGGGTGCCGCGGGCCTCGCCACTGCGATCACTGCACGCAAGCGCGGCCTCGATGTGATCGTGCTCGAAAAGGAGCCCGTGTTCGGTGGTACGACCGCGCTGTCGGGCGGGGTCTTATGGATTCCGCTGAGCAAATACGGCCGACAGCAGAACCCGGCTGACACCGTCGAGCGCGTGCGCGAATACATGATGAGCGAGACGGGCAACAACTTCGATGCCGCCGCGGTCCAGTGCTTTATCGACAACGGGCCGGCTATGGTCGAGTTCTTCGAGCGCGAGACCGAGATGAAGTTCGTGCCCACGCTCTATCCGGACTATCACCCGGATGCGCCCGGCGGCGTCGACATCGGCCGCTCGATCCTTGCCGCGCCCTATGACATTCGCGGGCTGGGCAAGGACATGCGCCGCCTCAAGCCGCCGCTCGAGACGATCACGTTCATGGGAATGATGTTCAATTCCTCGAATGCGGACCTCAAGCACTTCTTTCGCGCGACCAAGTCCCTTGTTTCGTTCCTCTATGTGGCCCGCCGTCTGGCAACGCACGTCAAGGAGTTGGCGCTCTACCGGCGGGGGATCAACGTCACGAGCGGCAACGCGCTCGCCGCGAGGCTCGCGAAGTCGGCACTGGCGATCGACATTCCGATCCTCACGTCGACGCGTGTGAAGGAACTGCTGAGCGAGGACGGCAAGGTGATCGGTGTGCGCGCGACCGTAGCGGACGGCGACCTTCGGATCACCGCGCGGCACGGCGTCGTGCTGGCTTGTGGTGGCTTCCCGCACGATCTCAAGCGTATCGCGCAGGTCTATCCGCATGTGAAGCGTGGGGGTGAGCATCTGTCGCCCACGCCCGTCGGCAATACCGGCGACGGGCTGACCATGGCGGAGAAGGTGGGTGGTGCCGTGAAGCTCGGCTTCGCCGATGCGTCGGCCTGGATGCCTGTCTCAAAGGTGCCCTTCGGCAAGGGCCGCACTGGCGTATTCCCGCATCTGCTCGACCGCTATAAGCCCGGCGTGATCGGCGTGTTGCTGAGCGGTCGGCGCTTCACCAATGAATCGAATTCCTATCACGATGTCGGCGCGGCGTTGATGCGCGCCTGCGAGGGTGAGCGGGAGACGGCGATGTGGCTGATCTGCGACAAGGTGGCGCTGGGCAAGTATGGACTGGGATATGCCAAGCCCGCCCCGATGCCAGTGGGGCCGTTGCTGCGCAAAGGCTACCTGATCAAGGGCGAGACGATCGGCGAGTTGGCGCGCAATTGCGGGATCGTTCCCGATGCGCTTGAGATGACGGTCCATGCCTACAATCTCGATGCGGAGCGCGGAGAAGACCCGTCGTTCCATCGCGGTCGCACATCGTTCAACCGTTATCTCGCCGATCCGGACAACAAGCCCAATCCCTGCGTTGCGCCTATTGCGACCGGCCCCTTCTATGCGGTGAAGGTCGTGATGGGCGATCTGGGCACGTTCGACGGCCTCGGGACTAGCGTCACCGGCGAGGTGCTGCGGGCCGACGGCAGCGAGATCGAGGGCCTTTACGCGGTCGGCAATGACCGGCGCAGCGTGATGGGCGGCAACTATCCGGGCGCCGGTATCACCCATGGGCCCAATATGACGTTCGGCTATGTCACCGGTAACGCCATCGCGACCAAAGCCATGGCCTGCAAAGAGAAGGTGCACGCATGAGTACCCACCCAATGTTTCTGGCGAAGCCCCTCGTGGACTTCCGGATCTACACGATCGCGCTGCGCAAGATGCCCGAGTTTCTCGACGTGTTTGACAGGCTCGCCATGCCAATCCTGCTCGAGACGCTTGGACATCCGCTCGGTTTTTGGACCAGTCTGGTCGGGCCGCAGAACCAGTTCACCCACCTGTGGGGATATGACGATCTGGCAGACTACGAACGACGGTGCCTTGCACGCGATACGCATCCGGACTTCCCCGCCTATCTCAAGGCATCGGGCCATCTGATCACGGCACAAGAGACACGGCTCATTCGTGCCGCCGCGCTGGATAGTGTCGCAGAGTAGGCCGATGTTCGAGAGTTCTGCTGTGAGTTGACAGCCGAGCGTCGGATCGCGCTGGTCTTTGATACCTGCAGAGATTGAAACGATAGTGCGTCGGCTGCGGTGAGCAGGCGAACAGGCATTGCGGGTCCGTGTCGACGAAGGATGCGGTGAGCGATTGTCGACGAACTGGGCAGCACAGTCGACCGTCTCTTCATGGCCGACACTACCCTGTCAATCGCAGAGCCAGATTGCTGCCTTTTGAAGACACCGATGTCAGCTCCGCAGAACGCTTACGGAACCGATGCTGTCGGTTAATTTCGGCTACTCGGCGGAGCCATGCGATGGTCACTCGAACGGCTGGTCTGCTCGGAATCCGGCCCAATGCCCGAAACACGCATGTCTGCCGAAGCGGGCTCCCTCAGTGAGCCCGCGTGCTTCATCAATTGAGGGACCGGCTCAGGTCTGGTTGCCCCACAGATCGTCAATCGCGCGGATCGCTAGCAAATATCCGTTCGCTCCTGCCCCGCAGATCACCGCAGTGGCCGCCACCGAGATCGTCGAGTGACGATATTCTTCCGAACGCTTGTGGAGGTTGGTGATATGCAATTCCACTACCGGCCGGCGGATGAACTTGACCGCTTCTCTTGACCTTGGCCTTTCAATGGATGCTGTTGTGGCGGATGGCGGGCGCTCGTAGTGCGGTCTTCCGCAAGCGGCGAAGAGCGGCCCCTTGGCGGCGGAGTTACGGTCTGCGTTGAAATTTGACTCGCACAATAACTCGTCGCAAGGCGTAGCGGCGGGTAGAGCCGTTAGGCGGCAACGGTCCTAGAAGGCATTGTCGACCGGTTCCGGTGCGCCGTCGTTGGCTACAGAGCGGTATCCTGCCTCGACGACAGCGATCGCATGCTCTGCCTCGCGCAACCCTGCAACGGGAGGACAATCATTCGCCAGATCGGCCCAGCTGCGCCTTAAGAACACCGAATAAAACTCGTCCGTGTGTATTCCACCTTCGTGGCGCGCCCCTGCTGTTGGCCCCGCGCTTTGATATAAAGCTGGTCCGCGTAACCCCGTGCGTAGGCGGAGGTATGTGAGATGGAAAACGCGAAATCTCGCTGATCTTCCGCTGTTGATGGATACAGGTAGCCCGTTTCAATTACTCCGATTTGGCCCGCAGCGTTCCGGCAGGTGAAGACGGCTTGCTCTTCAACGGTCACATCAGGCCGATACGTTCGCATCTGCGCCGAGACGTGGGTGATTGGGCCGTTTGTCAGAGTTGAGATCAGGTCGATGAAATGAACCCCGACATTTAACGTGGACCCTCCACCTGCATGCCGTTTATCAAGCATCCAGCTGCACCCGCCGCGCTCATATCGAGCTACCGGGCCAACGATGAACCTGAACGAGAGATGCTGGTATCCCTCCGGCGTAAATCCCTCCGCGGGGGAAAGACGGGTAGCCAGATCGCTCACACGCATGATGAAGGGAACACTGACGTAAACGCCGTGCTTCTCGGCGAGCTGCCGGACCCGGCGGACCTCCTGGAGGTTAAGTCCGCAAGGCTTCTCGATGAGAAACGGAATCCCGCGGGCGATTAGCCGCTCGGCCAGTCCCGCCATTTCCGAGTGGCGGCTGAATACCAGAGCAAAGTCGAAATCCTCGTTGAGGAGCTCTTCGTTGGAGCCGTACAGCTTGCACTTCAGCTGGTCCGCGACTGTTGATCCAGCAAACGAGGCAGTGTCTGAAATACCCACAACCTGGACACCAGGATCTCGCAACGCAGAGAGATACAGCGGAAAGTGCCAGTGGCTGACGTCGAAAACAGCAATTCTCATAAGGGGCTCCACAGCAGTGCGATCATCGAGGCCATCAATCCATGTAGGAGCCGCCATTCACACTGAGTGTCTCACCGAAGATATAGCTTGCATCATCCGAGACGAGGAAGGCAGCGGCCCGTGCAATCTCCTCGGGGCGCCCAAGGCGGCCCGCGGGAATGTTAGAGATGGTCGTCGCCTTCATCTCGGGGCTCATCTCATCGGTGAGTTCCGTCGCGACGAGGCCCGGCGCGATTGCATTGACATTGATGCCAAAGGGTGCCGCGTAGCGTGCGAGCGATTTTGTCAGGCCGATGATTCCAGCCTTCGCAGCGGTGTAATGTGCGTTTCCACTGAAGTCGCCACGCTTGCCGGCCACTGAACTCACGTTGACGATCTTTCCATACCTTTGCGCCTTCATCGACGCGAGAACAGCCTGGCAGCAGATGAACGCGCCCTTGAGATGGACGTTAATCATCCGATCCCATTTCTCCGGGCTAATCTCGGGAAAACTGACGAAGTCGCCAATTCCAGCGTTGTTAATCAGGATGTCGACACGGCCATGGTCCGCAAGGAGCCGGCGGAAGGCCGCCTCGACCTGGTCCGTATCAGCCACGTCGAAAGCGACGGCGCTGGCGCTTGCCCCTCTTCGTCGAATGTTTTCCGCCGCCTCGGTTGCGGGTTCAAGTGTGCGGTCGTTGACGATCACATGCGCACCACGGTCGGCGAGAACATCGGCGATGGCGATACCCAACCCGCGCCCTGCGCCCGTGACCACGGCGATCTTGCCCGACAGGTCCTGCTGATTTAACGTCATGATCATCCCCGGTGTTGTTGGCTCGCGAGAACCTCGGTGCGCAGATGGTTTGCGAAGTCCTGCGAGTCGGCCGTTTCGGTTGCTCCCACCATCATCTCGGCACGCAGGCGATCGTAGTCGCCTTTCGGTACGGGGACCGCGTTGCGGTTGCCGAGGTCGTGGAGGCGGATCCGGTACGTCTCGCGCGTGGTGAAAGCGGCAATCGCGGCCACGACACAGATGCCGAATGTCAGGGCTCCGATCTTCAGCGGAATATTCGCGGAGCCGGGGGGCGCGACCGCGACAAAGAATGCCGGGAGAAGCGCGGAAAGCGTCGTCCCGACGTTCTGCCCGATGGCCATCCCGGACACGCGCACGCGCGTGTGGAACAGTTCCGGGAAGAGGCTTGGGAATACGCCGTTGAAGCCCTGATAGGCAATGCCCCACATGAGTACCGAGAGAATCATCGCCAGCCACAGGTTATGGATGCTGATCGCGTACAGATACACAAACGAGAGCAGTCCGGCGCTGAGCGTGCCGACAAGAACTGGCGGCCTGCGGCCAATCCTGTCTGAGAGGTTGCCGACGAAGGGAATCAGGATCACCGCGCAGATATTTCCCAGAACAGGAATCCACAGATACACGCCGGAAGGGAAGCCGATGCCGTACGCCGGCTGAACCGCGTAGGCGGCACCGAACACCGCGGCGACCAGGGCGATCACGGCGGTAAGCGCCATGCAAACCACGCGCACGATATCGTCCCAGCTCTGCCGGAATACTTCGACGACCGGCGAGGCGGGAACTTCGCCGTGTGCGCGCTCCTCGGCGAAGGCCGGGGTCTCGTCGACTTCGCGGCGAATGATGTAAGCCACAATCATGACGACGATGCTGAGCAGGAACGGAATCCGCCAGGAGCTAACGTCAAGAGTGGTGTATGGGCAACTTGAAGGCAGGCGCTTTCAGGCGGCGAGTTTCTGCTGAACCCGTTGATCGTCTTTCACCTGTTCGCCGTCCTTGAAGGCAATGCCCTCCAGCAGCAGCTTGATCTGTGCAGGGCCGTTGATACGGCGCCAGGTTTTCTCGGCTTCCTCGATCAGCTTGAATGCCAGGCCCAGGAAGGTCGCTCGCGACACGCAGTTGCGCGTACGCGTGGTGCGGTGGCGCACGGTCGCGAACGTCGACTCGATCGCATTTGTCGTGCGCAGATGCTGCCAGTGTTCCGCCGGGTAATCGTAAAAGGCCAACAGGCTTTCCCGGTCCTTCTTCAACGTTTCGGTGGCTTTCGGATACTTCGCCGCGTAGACCGTCACGAAACGATCGAAGGCGGCGTATGCGTCAGCGCGCGTCGCGGCCATCCAGATCGCCTGCAGGTCTGCTTTGGCTTTGCCTTGCTGCGACTTCGGCAGCGCATTGAGCACGTTGCCCATCTTATGGAACCAGCAGCGCTGGCCTCGCGTCGCAGGAAACACTTCTTCCAGCGCGGCCCAGAAGCCCATCGCGCCGTCGCCGATCGCCAGCAGCGGACCAGCCTGCAGGCCTCTCGATTTCAGGTCGAGCAGCAGTTCCTGCCAGGACGCCTTTGACTCCCGGTACCCATCGCCGATCGCCACGCGCTCCTTGCGCCCATCCGGCCTCACGCCGATGATCACCAGCAGGCACTGGCCGTCCGAATTCTCGCTTCGCAGCCCCGTGTGGATCCCGTCGACCCACCAATACACGTAGTGCGATTTCGACAGATCACGTTGGCTCCAGCTGGCATGTTCGTCGGCCCACTGCGCCTTCAGGCGGCTCACCACATTGGCCGACAGACCCTTGGCATCTTCGCCTAGCAGGACGCTCAGAGCCTCGCTCATGTCGCCTGTCGAGATGCCTTTCAGATACAGCCACGGCAGCGCAGCACTCACGCGTGGCGACTTCCTCACATACGGCGGCACAATCGACGAATTGAACTTCACACCAGATCCTGATCGATCGCGAACCTTCGGGACCTTCACGGCAATTGGCCCAGCCGCCGTCAACACTTCGCGCTCAGGCAGATAGCCGTTGCGCACCACGGCGCGCTGGCCGTGCAAGGTCTTGACGTTCTCGAACCGCTCCAGCAGCGCCGCGAGCTCGGCTTCGATCGCCTGCTGGATCACCTGCCGGGCTCCGTGCCGCACCAGTTCGTCCAGACCCAGACCGGCTCCCGATAGACCAACGACTTCTTTTTCCGTAAACTTGTTCATGGTGGATGGTTTGTTGTTTGCTGGTTTCCGACTTCGACAATCAGATTCTCAGCTGAAACCTCCACCGCCTACAATCTCCCGCCTCAACTCCCCCGTACACCACTTCCGACTTTAGCTCAAAAATGATGGACGCGCCGTCCAGTGTCAAAAGTTCGCCAGACCGTCACCTTTGTGGACGATGGGCCGGACTGGACCTGCGCCCGATGTTGCATGAATCCGTCTACAGCGTGCTGTCGCGTTTTGCACAGCGGAATGTGCTGGATTTCGGGACGCTCAGCTCCATTTTGCAGATGCGAGCGGCGGAAACCCAGAAGAATTGTTTCTATCGCTCGTCTGCCGACATTGAAAGGCCTATAAACTGCCTGACAGGCTGGAACTGGCGTTCTCACGAAGCTCGACTCGCGCGGGTCTCGGCGGCCTTCATCCACAGCTTGTGGAGTCCGATGCTGCGGCATTGTCCAGTGTGTCTTGAAGCCGGATTTCATAGCGTCTGGTACCAAGTCGATACATTATTCTGTTGTCCCATTCACGGATGTGAACTGGTGACTGTCTGCCAGCATGCGGCGCGCCAACCGCGAGGTACGGATTTTCGGAGGCGCTTTTTCGCGATCCCTATTCATGCTGGTTCTGCCGTGGTCCCGTAGCGGGCGCTGAGTTTGCTCTTTCCGAGCACCTTCTCCTTCGGTCTGACCAGGCGCTTATCGACGCTCGTCTGCAAGCGTTCCGAGAATGGTTCGACAGCGGAACTGAACGGTTTCATTGCCTGAATCAAATTGCACGTCGCCAATTGCATCCGGAGTTCCCCGGTTGCGGTCCGCGTCGCTTGCTCCGTCATTTGATGTCTGTGGTTCAACCGTTCTTAGGTGACCCGCCCGCACATGACAGCATTACGATACTGACATGGCGCGTAGCTGCTGGATTCAGAGCGCCTGTGTTGCCGTTAACGATTAAGAGGCAGGGATGGGTTCGCTATGGTCAGGCGCAGGGTGCATATCGCGCAACGCTGCGTTTGCTGCGAAGAGCCATCAGCGCCGAATTGAACGGGGTCGACCCGACTGTCTCCCTAGCCAATACCAGTCGGACCGCAACGGAGGTCTTCGAGCTACATCCGTACGTATTGGCTTATCTTCTTCTTCGCTTTGCGTTCGAGCGTACGCGAACATGGAGGTTTGACTGGTGCTCAGACCTTGCTGCGATATCGGATGAGCCCATCGCCATTGGGAAAATCGGGGAGCGACTGAGTCGGCGCTGTGTCCGGGCGATCGTGCTTGGGGCGTACGTGGGCATGCTTAATTTGGTCAAGCGCACGCGAGCGCGTGGAGAGGTGAGTTTGGGGGCGTTTTGCGTTGATATCGATGAGCTGGTGTTCCACTGCATCGACCGATACGGTGGGGTTGACTACGGGTTTGTCATCTTTCCGAAAGTGTCTTGGCTACCAACTCGCGGTCTGCGCACAGACAGATCATCTGTACTTTGTTCTGTCGAAAGACTCATTTTGGCGACCTCAGACGCCACGGTCATTGATTGACGGAAGAGGAGAATTGTCCAAGTTGTTGACGTGACGCTTTATCGGGGCCACCTATTGCCGACGACAACAGGCAAACATAGTGGATGCTCGGCCGATTGCCGATGTGATTTGCGGCTATATCGAGGACGAAAAGGGCTAGTTTGATCCACGGTGCTTCGTACAGCGTCGGCGAGCGATGGTCGGCCGCGCTTGAGCGTCGCGAGCGTCCAGCGGCAATACAGCGAGTGCCCGAGCGCGTGGGCCAGATACTCGAGCGCGGCGTCGACGGCGCCGGGCAGACGCTGCGGGGGCCGGCAGCCGGTGTCGAGCCAGTCGGACGGGTTCATCGCACTTTCCTCGCGGAGGCCGGCCTTTGTCCAGACTGGCTGGAGTGACCGGCGTGGACAGCTTTCGCAGGGGGGACGCGGCGGCCGGAAGAGGAAGGTCTGTTCGTCATCGCGCTGCCTACCAGGGCCAGCGTCTGGCGTTGCTGCTCCACGACCGTCACAAGGGCGGTGCTTCGGCCGCCGCCTGCTGCTGTGCCTGGCGCTGTTCGGCCAGTTCCGTCACCAGCCGTGCTTCCCTGCAGGCGCGAGTTCGGCTTCGAGGCGCCGCCGTTCAACGTGGAAGGTCTCGCGCTGGTGCGCGGTTTCGCGCAGCAGCTGTCTGCACAGGCCGTCATAACGCGCGCGTTCGGTGGCCAGTTCGCCGGCGTGCGTCTTCGCCGCCTGCGTGGCCGTCTCGTCGGCGGTGGCAAGTTGCGACTGCAGCGCCGTGCTGGCGGATTCCAGCAGGCGCGTTCGCTCCTCGAGGGCGCGGCTTTCGAGTCGGCGCTCCAGCAGCTCCGCGTCGCGGGCGGCGAGCTGGGTGCGAAGATCGGTGAGTTCGGTGCGGAGCATATCGGTGCGCAGTTCCGCTTCGTGGCGTGCGGTGTCGGCCGCTTCCTGGCTGCGTGCCGCATCCTGGCGCAGGCGCATGACGCCGTCGAGCTGGGTGGCGACGGCCGCTTCCCACAGCGCGCGCATCTGCGCGGCGATCGCGGGCGGCACGTCGGGCATCGCGAAGCCGCTTAGTCCCGCCTGCACGACTTCCGCCTCGATCTCATTGAGATGCCGTGACAGCGTGGCGGGTCGCCGGCGCCGAGTCGTGCGCGCAGCTTGCGCACCGACACGATCTTGCGGAAGCGGGCGTCGGACCTGGGGGCGGTGTCGCCGGCCTCGGCGAGCATCGCGAGGACGGCCGTGCGGATCGTCTCGGGGGAAACCGCGGCGGGGCGGGCCATGGCGGACTCCGGAAAGCAGCACTGCAACACGGCAGCGCGCCGGGGCGACGGGCAGAAATCCGCGGCCCGGGGCGCAGGGCGGGATTTCCACATTAGATTACGCACGGGCCTGACGCAAGAAAACCCTTTTTGGCGCGGTTAAAAATTTCGTTGCGGCGATAAACGCCCTATGGGGTGTCCATTTAACCGGAGTTAAGCGTAAGCTGGGGCAATGGAACGCGCCCACGCCAGCATCCACTACCCGAAGTCCCTTGGGGAGTTTCAGGCCTGGTTCCCGACTGATGCAGACTGCCTGGACTACCTCGAATGGCTGCGATGGCCTTGCGGCTTCGTCTGCCCGTCCTGTGGGCATCACGGAGGATGGCGACTTGGGGACAATCGGTTCATGTGTACTGGATGCGGTAGCCGCACATCGGTGATGGCTGGCACCATCTTTGACCGGACACGTACTCCACTCACGGTTTGGTTTTCGGTCTGTTGGCATTTTGCTACCGCTAAAGATGGGATCTCCGCGCTGAGTTTGAAGCGGACCTTGGAGATCGGCTCCTACCAGACGGTGTGGGCTATTCTTCATCGCCTGCGGTCTGTTCTGATTCGCCCCGATCGGGAGCGCCTTTGCGGGACGGTCGCGGTGTATCCGTCAGCGTAACCCGTCAGAAGTTGGAATATAGTACGAGACCAACAACGCCGCGAGAGATCAGGACGAGGTGAGCGAGATCCCGCTGCGACAGTGCGACGGCTCTCTGGATGTCAGAACGCGTAACCTTGATCGTGCCAGTAGTGCCAGTCAGCGACGGCGAGTCGTGTCGGTTGATCGCTGTTCACCGGGACGATCTGAGCCAGGGGTGCCACCACGTCACGTTGGCCCCACCGCGCCCAGACGAAGATGCCAACCCGACATAGGTCTTCATGAGCGAGTCCGGTGACCGAAACGTGTTCCCCCGGGTGCAGTGGTGAAGAGGCCATTGCCTGGCGAATGCCGGCCTCGAATGGAAACGAGAGCTGCTCTTCCAGATAGCAGTACCACGACATCGCCCGCTCTTCCTCGGTATAGGCGTCGACCACCACTTCCATCTCAATGCGATGTTCACGTTTTGCGTCGATCTTGGGCTTGGCCATGATGTTGTCTTCCGACCAGAGTTGATAGGGCTATAGATCGACGATACGCCACAGCAGACCGTAGGAAACACGCCAGTGACCCTCGGAATCTGTCACGGCAATCGAGGCCGTTTTCGAGTTGAGTCTGACGATGGTGCCGACACGCTCGCTCAGGTGTTTGTCGGTGAAACCGACGGTGTCGCCGACGAGGAACTCGTCGCGTTGTGCGCGCGGTGGCGGTGCCGGTTCAGGATGAATCGGGGCTGCGCTATCGGGAACGATCGCCGCGTACGGTAGCGCCCAGCTGCGCCGGCTCGCATTGTCCTGAACGACCGCCTGTGTTTGCCGAAGCTCAACGACGGTTCCCTGCAATGGAGGGGCCAGCGGGTTGTCTGGGATATAACTGATAGCCATGCCGAGGTGCAGGCGCTGCCGTACTTCCAGGATGCGTCGGGGATCATCGAGCATTTTTCCGACGGCGAGATAAAGGCGATAGAGTTCGGCGCTGGGCGCCTGCCGGAGTGAGTCGAGAATGTCCATGAATGTGATGGCGTTTAACGGGCGAGCGGCAACAGTTCGTGCACGCGATTGACAGGATACGATGGCAGCTTCTCGAGCGTGTCCTTGAGCCACGCGTACGGCTCGAAACCGTTCAGGCGAGCCGTGCCGAGCAGCGAATACATCGTGGCGCTCGCGCGGGCGCCGCGCGGGGAGCCCGCGAAGAGCCAGTTCGCCCTTCCGAGGGCAATGGGTCTGATTTGCCGCTCGAGAGCGTTGTTGTCCGGCAGCAGGATACCGCTCTCAGTGTAGCGAACGAGCGCCGGCCAGTGACGTAACGCATAGCCGAAGGCCTTTGCAAGCGGCGCCTGAGCCGGCAAGCCGATGACGTTGCCTTCCAGCCATTGCCGGAACAGCACGAGTAGCGGCAGTGCCTCAGTTTGCCGCGCCGCATATTTGAGCTCAGGCGTCTGGTCCTTGATCCGCGACTCGATCGCATACAACTGCGTGATCCACTGCAGCGCCTGCGCTGCAAGTCCCGGTTTGCTTTGCGCCTTCGCGATTTCGAAGAAGCGTCGGCGGCAATGGGCCCAACATCCAACCTCGACGATATCTCCGGTTTCGTAGAGTGCGCCATGTCCACTGTATGCGTCGGCCTGCAGATAGCCTTTGTACTTTTGCAGGTAGCGCAGCGGATGCGAACCGGAGCGCGACTCAGCGAATTCGAACACGACCGCCGGCGGGTGGTCAACCCAGACACCGTTCTCCTCGCGCTGCCCCGCGCCCAGGTATCCCCATAATCGTGCGGTGCGCGTCGCCGTGCGACCCTTCTCGAGTAACGGCAGCGTTGTGTCGTCCACGTGCATGCGCGGGGCCTGCAACTGGTGAGCCCGTAGCGGCGGCAGCAGCACTTCGAGCAGCTCGGCTGCCGCCAGCTTCCATTCACACAGCGTTGCCCGGGGCAGGTACACACCACGGCGCGCGTAGCGCGTCTCCTGGCGATTCAAGGGAAGATGATCGACGTAGGTATTGACCAGGATGTTAGCCAGCAGGCTCGCGCTCGCATTGCTCTTCGGCAGCGGTGAAGGCTGGGCGCTCGCCGTCACGATGGTCGACTCACCATCCTTCTTCGCCGCGTATCTGAAGCGGATGTGCTCAATGACGGTGAGCCTGGAGGGCTCGTAGTGCAGCGTCTCGCTGCGCTCTTCGCCGATGCATTCGAGTGAATCGAATGCCGCCTTCTGTTCGTCGCTCAGATCGTATTCAATGCGCGTGCGCGGCAGGTCCTTCGGCAGGGCAGGACGTCCCTTGCGGGTGTGGCCTGCAACCGGAACCTCATCCGGCTCGGGCGGAACCGGTAACTCCGTAGCGACATCGAACAGATCCGCCTGGGCCGCCAGCCGCTCGGAGCTGACCCCGAAGTGCGCGCGGTTCGCCTGGGCAATCTGGTGCTGCAGGATTTCCAACTGCTCCCACAGCACGCATGCCAGCCTGTTCTGTTCGAGCGCGAAGGCTTGCAGCGCATCGGGCTCGACCGGCAAATCCGCGACAGTGATGGCGGTGGGCGGCATGCCTGTCATGATGCCCAACTCGCGCGACGTTTACAAGATCGGAGAGCGTTGTATCTGCGCAGGCAATAGCCAGTTCAGCTCACGCGCTTCACTGCGACGGCACGATGCGGCTCGCGCGCCGGGATCTCGATGCCTTCCAGCCAGGCGTTGAGTTCAGCGAGCGTGAAGCCACGTTGGGCGAGTGACGACGGTGATGGAAAATGTCCGTGTTCAAGCCGCTTGTACCAGAGCGCGAAACCGGTGCGATCCCAATATAAGCACTTGACCTTCGTGCGATCCCGACCAACGAACACGAACAGATTGCCAGAGGCCGGCTTCTGGGCCAGAAGCGGTTCGACCAGATACGACAGGGTGTCGATCGACTTGCGCATGTCGACCGGATCACGGCAGATGTAGGCACGAACGTCGGCGGCGATCAGCAACGCGCACCTCCAAGCTGCCCGAGCACGAAGCGCACGATGCGCTCGGCGTGCGCGCCCGTCAGTTCGATGCGAACGCCGGCGAGGGACAGCGTCACCCGATCACGCGTAGACGACGTGTCCACTGTCGGTGATGGCACCGCTGGCGGCGCCCCGATGCCCGCATGGGCAACGACGAACGCCGCGTCAGGGGTGACCGCCAGCGGACGCTCGCTTTCATCCTCCAGGTTCGACAGTTTCTTGCGCCACAGATCGAACGTACTGACGGCAAGTCCCTGCTCACGGCAGAAGTGACGCTCGCCAAGTCCGCTTCCTTTCCATGCCATGACCATCTCTCGCCAGAACGCCTCGCCCCGCCGAGGCCGCCGCGTGCCCGTCGATACAGTCTCTCCCGCGGTGTTCTCCATCGCATTGCTCCGTCGTTACGATGGCTACACCTTCGCACCGCGCGTACGTGCGTTCAAGACGGGATGCGCTGACGGATACTGTCATTTCATACTGGATGATATGGAAGGCCCGAATAAAGCTCAGATCCTCAGGCGCGTGCCCAGCATCAAGCGCGGCTTTGGCTATTTCCAGACGGATCAGGTTGTAGGCGACCAGGGCGCCCCAAAGCTCCTGGTAGACCCCTTGCACAGTCTGACTGCGAAGCGTCAGCTCCATGCCCAGCATCGACTGCTTCAATTCATGATCGCATCTGGCCGTCCGGCCGCCCATTCCTTTACAACATTGGTTGAAATCGCTCAGCGAATAACAAAATTATTGAGACTTCCATAATTCATGACGTCACCACAGCGTAGCCTGCATCCAGCAAGCGGCAATGATCGAAGGCCGCTTTTGAGCGCTCTTGAGCTTGTTGCGGGCGCTCGCGCGCAGTTCGCCGAGATCATTGGGGCAGTAGTTGGCCAGCGCGTGGCGCTTCAGCCAGGCCCACAGGTATTCGACCGGGTTCATGTCCGGCGCGTACGGCGGCAGGAACGCGATCTGGATGTGTCCGTCCAGGCTGTCCAGGTACTCGCGCACCAAACGACTGCGATGCGCCTTCAGGCCATCCCAGATCACCAGCAGCGGCTGCTTCAGGTGGGCCTTGAGCGCCTTGAGGAATTGGACGATCTCTTCCTTCTTGATGCTCCCCTCGTGCAGCCGGAACAAACAGTTGGTGCGCGTGAGCCCGGCGATGACCGAGACGTGACTCCAGTTGAAGTGAAACTGGATGATGGGCGTCTGTCCCTTGGGCGCCCAGGTGCGGACTCTGGTCGGGCGCTCGCTGATGCCGGACTCGTCCACGAAGACAATCAGCCGGTCTTCTCGTCGGGCTTTTTTTTAGGTTCTGTTGCAGTAAGGCCGGTCCGCTATGATGGGCGGAACGACACGAACGACTGAAAGCTCGATGAAGACGATGAATCCGGCGGTGGCCCGAGTGCTCAAACGCCTGCATTATCCGCTCGACGTGATTCTGACCTGCGTGCGCTGGTACGTGGCCTATCCGCTGAGCCTACGCCACCTTGAAGACACGATGGCTGAGCGCGGCGTTTCGGTCGATCATTCGACTGTGCACCGCTGGGCCATCAAGCTGTTGCCGGTGCTGGAGAAAGCGTTTCGCCGCCTCAAACGGCCGGTGGGTAAGAGCTGGCGGATGGACGAAACGTACATCCGCGTCAAGGGGGAATGGCGGTATCTTTACCGGGCCGTCGACAAGGACGGCAACACCATTGACTTTCTGCTACGCGCCCATCGGGACAAGACTGCGGCCCGGCGTTACTTTGAGAAATCGATCGCCCAGAACGGTATACCCGAAACGGTAACCATCGACAAAAGCGGCGCCAATCTCGCCGCGCTCGAAGCGATCAATGCCGATCGTGAAGCGCCCATCAGGATCCGCCAGGTCAAGGCAGTATGACTTTCCGTGAGGCAGGGGCTGGCCAGCCGTGACGAATCAGACGCGGGTTAGCATTGCTGCCAGAGCCGCACGGTGTGGACAGCGCCACACCCGGCGATTTCCGGCACGGAGGCCAGCATGGAAAACGATAGCACGGTGTACGTCGGTCTGGATGTTCACAAGGATTCGATCACGGTCGCCTACGCGATCGGCATGGGCGAGGTGGAACTGCTCGGCAAGATCGGTACGACGAAGGCCGATATCGACCGCCTGTGCAGGCGCCTGCAGTCAAAGGGGCGACACGTACGCATCGTCTACGAAGCGGGTCCGTGTGGTTATGGGCTTTACCGGCAGCTCGTCCAGAAGGGATTCGACTGCATCGTGTGTGCACCATCGCTGATTCCGAAGAAGCCCGGCGAGCGCGTGAAGACGGATCGGCGCGATGCGATCAAACTGGTGCGAGCGCTGCGCGCCGGTGACCTGTCAGCGGTCTATGTCCCGGGCGTCGAGGATGAGGCATTCCGGGATCTGGCGCGGGCATGGGCCGGTGCCAGAGACGATCTGAAGCAGGCGCGGCAGCGGCTGAAGTCGTTCCTGCTCTCGCATGGCGTGCACTATACCGGGAACGCGAACTGGGGCGCCGCCCATCGGCGCTGGCTCAGCGCATATTCATTCGGGCACCCGTGGCGGCAACTGGCGTTTGACGAACACCGGCGCACGATCGAGGACCGACTCGCGCAGTGTGATCGCCTCGAAGCAGCGCTACGCGAGGCAGTCGTCAACTGGCGGTTTTATCCAGCCCTGCTGGGACTGCAGGCGATGCGGGGCGTGCAGTTCGTCACGGCCGTCGGGATACTGTCGGAACTGGGCGACCTGTCACGCTTCGAACATCCACGTCAACTGATGGCATGGCTGGGGGTGACGCCGTCGGAACATTCCTCGGGCGACAAGCGACGTCGGGGTAGCATCACCAAGACCGGCAACAGCTACGCCAGAAAGCTGCTGGTCGAGGCGGCCTGGAGCTACCGGCATCCTGCGCGCGTGAGCCGCGACATCCAGCGTCGGCACGAAGGTATTCCGAAGGCCATTATCGATCGCGCCTGGGACGCGCAGGTCCGGTTGTGCCGGCGATACCGGAAGCTGGCAGTGCGCGGCAAACACGTCAATATCGCGACGGTCGCCGTCGCCCGTGAACTAGCGGGCTTCATCTGGGACATCAGCCGCCTGGCGATGTCGCTTGCCACGTCACGCAGCGCACAGACCGCGTAAGCCGCCCGCCACTCAACGCAAGACAACAAGTGGAGGAGTTTCCTGAAGGCGGCGTAGCCCGGCACTCGAGTAACCCGCGAAGATATTTCGCAACGGGCATCACCAATTTGCGGCCCAAGACAGCGGCAGGCTCATGAGGCGGACCTCTGTAATGCGGTAGCCAATCCGCGGATATCAGTGTGATCCACCGTCGACCTTACTGCTACGCCGCCCTCAGGGAATTCTCGCGCCTATGAAAAAGCGAAAAATCAACATCGCGATTGACATGGAAAGTCATATCAATATCTAAATAACCTGGTCGAGCAGGATCATCGGGCGATCAAGCGACGAACGCGGCCCATGCTGGGGTTCAAGAACTTTCGCTGTGCCCGGATCCTTCTGGCCGGCATTGAGATTATGCACATGATCGCCAAAGGACAGATGAAATGTGCTCGCGGAGCCCATCCGTCCGCCGCTGATCAATTCTACGAGCTCGCAATATAAGCAGTACTTCGCATATCGATCTCGCTCGCTCTTTGATCCTTACTGCGACAAAGCCGTGATGGGCGCCGGAACAGGCTTCCATGCCGATGAGGCAAGGCGGCAGCTGGGCGATGAGCAAAATGAGTTGGTCCCGCATGACGCGCGGCCTAACCAGCACAACCTTGCCGGACTCGTCCACTCCGTGAATCGCAAACACGTTCTTGGCCAGATCGATTCCCACGGTGACAACAGGCATGGACTTCCCCTCTTGTTGGTGTTGATGAAGCTTCGAGACTCCATCATGGCACTGTGATACCAATTCGCAGCTTCCACCGCAGCCTCGGGACGGGGGAAGTCCCTTTCATTCGCTGAACAAGCCGCGAATTTGGCAGCTTGTCAGCAATTGAACGTCGTCAAGTCATGAAGCCGAGCTTGCGCAATTGCTTTTCGGCCCTCGCGGGCCTTGTAGGCGGGCGCGTTGCCCGCCTTTCGCCCACTATGGGCGTACCGATGCCGTCAGTTGCCTGCGCGACAGATAGACGTTGGCCAGCGCGAGCGCGACGAACGCCCGGTTGGCGTTCTTTGCCAACCCGCGATAGCGCACCTTCGTAAATCCCCACAGTCGTTTTACGACCGAGAAGACATGTTCGACCCGGGCCCGGATCTTCGACTTGTTGCGGTTCTTGCCCCGTTGCATTTCGTCGACTTCGCCGCCCGCACGGCGGGTGCGCTGATTGGTGAAGTCGCGTGCCTTGGGCGCCTTGCTGTGGATCAGCGCTTTCTGGCTCGCATAGGCGCTATCGCCGTAAACGCGCCGCTCGTTTCCGTGCAGCAATTGCGGTAGCGGGTGTTTGTCATGCACGTTGGCCGGCGTGAGCACCGCGCTGTGCGCCAAGCCGCTTTGGCTGTCCACACCGATGTGCAGCTTGGCGCCGAAATACCATTGGCGACCCTTGCGCGTCTGATGCATCTCGGGGTCGCGCGCCTTCTGCTCATTCTTCGTCGAACCCGGCGCGCCGATGATCGTCGCGTCCACGATAGTGCCGCTTTTGAGCTTCATGCCGCTGGCCTGCAGCACCCGGCCGACTTCGGCAAACAATTGCTCGCCCAGTTTGTGCGTTTCCAGCAGGCGCCGGAATTTGAGCAGCGTCGTCGCGTCCGGTACGGCTTCACAACCCAGGTCAATTCCGACAAAGCGACGCAGGCTGGCGCTGTCGTAGAGCGCCTCTTCGCAAGCGAAGTCGGCCAGATTGAACCAGTGCTGCACGAAATGGATCCGCAGCATGCGCTCAAGACCAATAGGCGGGCGGCCATTGCCGCGCTTCGGATAATGCGGCTCGATCACCGCGCACAGCTGCGCCCATGGCACGATCGCATTCATCGTGTCGAGAAACTCGTCGCGCCGCGTGCGTTTGCGGCGGGTCTCGAAACCCGCTCCTTGATCGGCTGCCATCGCCAGCGTCTGCTGCTTCATCCTGTTTCGCCTTCCTCGTTCAATCCGAGTTCTATAACGCTTGAGGTGCCGGATCGGTGGACTTAATCAGCATTGCCCTTACACATCCTGCGCAGAGCGCTGGATGCATTTGCGAGGACGGATACCGTTGCCGCTGCATAGATTGTCCGGGATGACGAAGCCATCGATAACGAGTTCCGGGCATTCGTGCGCAAGCTCGTCACATACATGACGGAAGACCCTCGAACCATCTCGATTGGACTGGACTACCTGTTCATTGCGAAGGCCATCGAGCGTATCGGCGACCACGCGAAGAACATCGCCGAATATGTGGTCTATGTTGCGAAGGGTGCCGATGTTCGCCACGTATCCCTGGAACAGCTTGAGCGCGACGCCTCGGGTAGTTAAGCCTCGGGAAGGAGGCGCGACGCTGGCTAGCGTTCTGATTTGCGGTCGTGTGCGCCAGCGTGGCGGTGCATCTAAACTTCAATGCGCCCGCTGTGGAACTGGACAGCACGCGACGCTCGGCTCCCGTATTGCTGACGCAATTGCAGTGGACCGATTCTGTTTCGAAGACCCCAGCGTGCTATCGCTCGGATATGGAAGGCGACCGGAAGTAACCGCTCACTCTGCATTGGTCTGCGCACGTCGACCAGGTAAGAAGTCAACTTCGAAGCCGTAGTTGGGTTGAGGGTTCCGACCAAGGCGGTGCCTGCCGCAACGATGCTCGTCCAAACAGCGGAGGCAGCGTCCAGAGGAAGCGCCTTTAGCGTGAAGCTCATGAGCCAGACGCTCGCTACTTGCACGACATGCCTCGCAAAAAGCGGGTTCTGCACTACGTCCGTCGGCTCGCCGTGGAGCGTTGGGTTGCGAAGAGCATGGACCCGCCACGCGTACAGCACGTCCGCCTTCAAAGCACTGGGCGAAAATAAAGCGGCCGTCCAGATTTAAACGGAGACCATGTCTTGAGTAGTTTTTGTATTGGATGTTAGTTATTTTTTAATGAACTTGTTGCACTGCCGGTGAATTGAGGTGATTTCAGCATTTGTGTGCTGATTCAGAATAACTGCCTTCAAGTCGGATTCTGTTCTCCCGCTCCCGAACAAATCAATTTGATAACCCGCCTGTGCCGCATCGCCAACATCAACGCTATCACCATCTTTATCCGCCTTGGTAAAGACTATGGTTTTCATTACACCGTCGGTCTGAGGATTTGCCGTGTTCGTGCCGGGGCACAGCGTTCTAGAAAACTGACCACCGAGCAACTCGCCTTGCATAGTGTACCGGGTGCGCCCATTTGGCTTGAGGGTATCGCGGTCGCAACCGCAAAAAGTACCCTGCGAATCAAAAAAAGCATATTCGAGCGTGAGCGTTAATGGCGTGGGATTGAGGAAGACAAACTCTGTGTTATCAGTCACTATCGGTGGTGCCGGACTATTGAAGTCCGTAAAGCTGTCATTGAGCTTCCAATGCCCTACCAGATAAGGGCCTGAGTCTGCCGCTGTTGCCAATCCTCCATACAATAATGTCACCAATAGTCCAGCCACGACTGATAGCTTTTTCATTTTAACCTCCGCATCTCCAAGGTATACAACTAGACCCTTTGTCTTTTAACAAGACAAAGGATGTTCGAGTTTGTCGGAGCCACAACTGAAATTCGTAAAGACTTAGTCGCGTCGAGTTACACCGAGGCCGGTTACGCGCCGGAACTCCTGCACTGTCCTTGCCCGAAAATTGTTTGGCGGGTTTAGCATGCGCTCGACTTTCGCGAGAATTCGCTTAGCCCTTATCTTAGGCAGCTGCGAGACGCTTTTCAAGCGTTACAGGCGGGTCTGATTTTTGCCGAATTACTTAGCCCGGTGGCGAGCCGGGGTTGGGTGCCTTTCGTCACCGGGCCAACCGGCGCCACCCACGAGCGCTACCGACAACGCCAAATGCAATAAGCAGCATCACGGCCCGCCCACACGGAGATGACGACAAGCTCATATGACTGGTCTTGTGAACGTTTGATGACAAACGTCCTCTTTATGCATAACGACGTGCCGTCATGCAACGCTACATCACCAATCAGGAACTCGTCTGACGTAGACACGGCGCGATCAAATTTGAAGTGCAACACCTTGCTCGTGTAAGGTGTGCCAATGCAAAAAAGAAGTTACCAACAACTGCAGCCTGAAGAACGCATGACGATTGCAAGCATGAAGCAGCAGGGTTCGAGCGTTCAGGTCATCGCCCGAACACTCGGGCGCGCGGCGTCAACCGTGAGCCGCGAGCTGACCAGGAACACGTGTTCTGCCGTGGGCTATGCGTCTGCACCAGCGCAGGCGCTCAGCACGAGCCGACGCGAGGCTGCGCGCCCGTGTCCCAAGCTGCACCCTCAAAGCGTGTCGTGGCGCGTGGTACTCACCCTGCTGGAATGGAAGTGGTCGCCCCAGCAGATCTCAGGTACCCTCAAGCGCATGTGGCCCAACGATCCGACCCAGCATGTCTCGCACGAGACCATCTACACCGCCATCTATGCCCAGCCACGCGGCGAGCTGCGCCGCCAGCTTATCGCCTGTCTGCGCCACGGCCACAGCACGCGTATGTCACGCAAGCGGGGCACTGACCGGCGCGGCCAGATCCCCGACATGGTGAGCATCCATGTGCGCCCGCCTGAGGTCGATGACCGGGTGATGCCAGGCCATTGGGAAGGCGACTTTATCAAGGGTGCCGGCAACCAGTCTTCCGTCGGCGTGCTGGTTGAGCGCACCAGTCGCCTGGTGCTGCTGGCGAAGATGGACGACGCCACCGCCGCCTCGGCCCTGGCCGGCTTCACTGCGAAGCTGAATTCGATCGCTGCGCCCCTGCGCCAGAGCTTCACTTACGACCAGGGCAAGGAAATGACCCGCCATCAGGAGCTCAGCGCCGCCACCGGCGTGCGCGTGTACTTCTGCGATCCGCACAGCCCCTGGCAACGCGGCACCTGTGAGAACACCAACGGGCTGCTGCGTCAGTACTTGCCAAAAGGCACCGACCTCTCGATCTACAGCCAGGACGAACTCGATGCCATCGCCGACAGCCTCAACAGCCGACCGCGTGCTACGCATGCATTTCATTCGCCATTCGAGGTGTTCGAACGTATGCTCGCAACCGCTTCCATAACTTCAGCTTCCGTTCATTAACCCGCTGTTGCGCTTCACCTTTGAAACCGCCCACCTAATCAGTGACGTCGCGCGTTGGTGCAAATGGATATCCAGAAGCTCGCTGACCAGGTCGCGGGGGTTGTGGTGCAATTCCGCTGCGTCGGTCTGTTACGCTTGAGATTTTGACGACCATGAGCCAATGAGCAAGCTGAAAGATCTCGAATGGTTGTTCAACGGGCGTCATTTCGACCGCGAAGTCATCGTCCTTTGCGTGCGCTGGTATCTGCGCTACAAGCTCAGTCTGCGCGATCTAGTAGAGATGATGGCGGAACGCGGTCTGTCCCTCGCGCACACGACGATCCTGCGTTGGGTGAAGCGCTACACGCCGGAGTTCGTCAAACGCTGGAATCGGGTGGCCACGACAGCCGGTCAGTCGTGGCGAGTCGACGAGACCTACGTGAAGATTCGTGGCAAATGGGCCTATCTTTACCGCGCTGTTGACCGGGCGGGAAAGACGATCGATTTTCGCCTCAGCGCCAGGCGCGATGTGGCGGCAGCAAAGGCATTCTTCGCGAAGGCGATCAGAACTCAGGGGCGCGCTCCTGGAACGATCACGCTCGACGGCTACGCGGCATCTCATCGGGCGGTCCGCGAGATGAAGACTGACGGGTCGCTACCCAGGCGAACGAAATTGCGATCCTCGAAGTACCTGAACAACCTGATCGAACAGGATCACCGCCACATCAAATCGCGGGTGAACGTGATGCTCGGGTTCAAGCGGTTCCGGAACGCGGTCGTGACCCTCTCCGGCATCGAACTGGTGCATCGCATTCGCAAAGGCCAGTTTGATCTCACCGGCGTGCACCTCAAAGATACCACTTCGCCCTCGATCTGGATGGCGGTTCTTTCAGCTCGTTGAGGTCCATGAAAAATGGGCGATTTCTCGCCCGCCTGCCGAATTTGCACCACAACCCTTCGGGGTAGAGCATCAGCCTCTGCGTCAATTCGACGGCTGATTGATACAAGTCCCTGTGTTCTGCGATCATTTTTCCAGCGAAATTCTGGATGCTTCTTCTCTGGCTTCGGCTTAGCGCGAGGTTGCCCGCCTCGATTTCGGCTCGATTCGCGACCATGAGGATGGCGGCGATTTGCTGGTCAGTGTGTTGCGCGTGTACGTCATACATGCGCAGCGACAATGCAGCGAGTAACACCAGCGCGGCGGCTTTGCGGCTCGGGATCATCTTTCGCCTCCGGTTCGAACCATTGAACGGACACGTCTGCTGCGGTACTGCATTGACCGGTTGCCGTACCGTTGTAGCCGTTGCTTTCCAAGGTCCCATTTTGCGCCCGAGACGCGCGATCGAGTGGCCTGTCTCAACGGCGGAGCCGACGTTGGAACGTCCCGGTCGTAGGAAGGACGAACGCCTCTTGATGGCCGAACTGGGAAGCTGGCGATCGGTCCATCGACCCAGCCTCGCGAAAGCGGGCAACGGGAAGCATGATTGGGGTAATCTCGCTCCCGCCGCGTCTAGAAATCAACTCGCGCGTTCTCTGCAAAAGAGGATGGCCATACAGAGGACGCGAGCCGGCCTAACAGCATCTCGGTCCGTTGCGACAGTATTTCCGATCGACGGCCCAAGTGAAGAACTCGCCGCGCGACATCAGCGGATCGCACGGATGACGGGAGGCCATGTGCTCGACATAGCGTTCATAGTCAGGCATGCCGAACATCTGCATGCACGCTCCGCGCATGGTGCGCGCAAGTTCCGAGAGCCGTGTCGCAAGTGCAGTGCTGCCGGGACGGTTGTACGTGCCCTTTCCCGGCATCGCCACAAGTTTGCCATTGAAGATCGTTTTCATGGTCAGGTCCCCTGAGCGCGCACAACAGCAGGCGTCTCGACGACGGTGGGCTGCGCCTGCCGCCGCGCCTGCAAGCAGATCTTGACAGCGAAGACGCACATTGCGATTACCAGCACGACAAAGAAGCCGCAGACAATTGCGTCCAGGTAGTTGTTGAAGGCCACCCGCTCCATTTCCGCAAGCGACTTCGCGGGAGCAAGCACGGTCCGCTGTGCGGCGGCATCGCTGAACTTGTGCGCCAGCGCAAGGAAGCCGATGCGCGGATCGCTGTGGAAGATCTTCTGGATGCCGGCGGTGAGCGTTGTAATCAGGAGCCACATAGTGGGCACCAGTGTCACCCAGACGTAGCGCTCGCGTTTCATCTTGACCAGCACACTGGTGCAGAGCAGCAGAGCGATGCCAGCGAGCATCTGATTGCCCACGCCGAAAAGCTGCCAAAGGGTATTGATGCCACCCAGCGGGTCGACTACGCCCTGATAGAGAAAGTAGCCCCAGGCCGCCACGCAGATACCGGTGCACAGCAGGTTCGCGGGCAGTAACTGGGTGTTGCCCAGCGGCCGATAGACGTGGCCTAGCATGTCCTGAATCATGAAGCGGCCGACCCGCGTGCCGGCGTCCACGGCGGTCAGGATAAACAGCGCCTCGAACAGGATGGCGAAGTGATACCAGAAGGCCTCCATGGCCTGGCCGCCGAGGGCCTGGCCCAGAATCTGCGCCATGCCTACGGCGAGCGTCGGGGCACCGCCAGCGCGCGACAGGATGCTGGTTTCGCCGATGTTCACGGCTGTCTGGTTGATCAGTTCCGGCGTGATGACGAATCCCCACCCGGACACGACTTGCGCCGCCTGTGCGGCGGTGGTGCCGATAATTGCCGCCGGGGCGTTCATGGCGAAGTAGATGCCCGGGTGCAATACGCAGGCCGCCGTCAGCGCCATGACTGCGACGAATGACTCGGCGAGCATGCCACCGAAGCCGATCAGGCGCATATGCGACTCGCGCTCGATCATCTTCGGTGTGGTGCCGGAAGATATCAGCGCGTGAAACCCCGAGACCGCTCCGCAGGCGATCGTAATGAACAGAAACGGAAAGAGCGCGCCGGAGAAGACCGGGCCGGTGCCGTCGATGAAGCGTGTGGTCTGCGGCATCGAAAGAGCCGGGGCGACGACGTAAATGCCCACCGCGAGAGCCACGATCGTGCCGATCTTCAGGAACGTGCTGAGGTAGTCGCGCGGAGCGAGCATCAGCCACACCGGCAAGCTGGAGGCGATGGCGCCGTACAGAATCAGGGCCCACGCCAGTTGCGGGCCAGTCAACGTAAAGATCGGTGCCCAGGTGGGATCGTTGGCTACCGTCTTGCCCAGGACGATCGAGACGAGCAAAAGCACGACACCGAACAGGGAGGCTTCGCCCACGCGCCCCGGACGAACGAAGCGCATGTAAACGCCCATCAGCAGCGCGATCGGTATCGTCGCCGCAATGGTGAACAGGCCCCACGGGCTGGCCGTGAGCGCCTTCACCACCACCAGGCTCAGGACAGCAAGAATGATGATCATGATCGCGAGCACGCCGACCAGAGCCAGCGAGCCTGGAATCGGGCCCAGTTCCATCTTGATCATTTCGCCAAGGGATTTGCCGTCCCGGCGCACCGACGCGAAGAGCACGATGAAATCCTGCACCGCACCGGCTACCACGACGCCTGCGAGGATCCACAGCGTGCCGGGCAGGTAGCCCATCTGCGCTGCCAGCACCGGACCGACCAGAGGACCGGCGCCAGCGATTGCGGCGAAATGATGGCCGAACAGCACCCACCTGTTAGTCGGCACGTAGTCCATACCATCGTCGTGGCGCTCGGCCGGGGTCTGACGAGTATCGTCGAGCCGCAGCACGCGTTCGGCAATGAACTTGCTATAAAAGCGGTATGCGATGAAATAAACGATGAGGGCTGCGGTCACCAGCCACACCGCGTTCACACTTTCACCGCGCCCAAGCGCGAGCCTGGCGAAAGCGAGAGCGCCAACAGCGGCCAGCACACCCCACACGAGAATGGACGCAAGCTTGTTCATGACGTTTCCCTCTTTCGAACAATGCGTGGCGAAACCGATGACGCGCAACTTTATGTACCGGCGCGCTTCAATGTTCCGCCGCTGAGCAGCAGGCCTGCTTCCCCGTTTTACCGGAAAACAGGCTACACCCAGCCCCGAGGTGGCCGCAATGCGCGATTCCCCGCTCGTGCCACGCCGTGCGGCACCGCGGGTGCGTCGCTCATATCGGGGTGCCAGATCTGTTACCGCGATTTTTTCCCAGCATTTGTCCAAACGTCCGCTCATCCGCCGCCCACTGCCTATCGTGACTGGCAACGGCTAAACTGGAACGGTCATCCTGAATCTTGACCCCGCAAGTCTGCGGTGCATAGGCGACAAAATGCGCAGTACGTTTGCGCCATAACCATTCCCGAATGGCGACCGCCACTTCACTTTCTTCGAACATCATGGCTCGAAGACCTTTACCTCGGGGCTATCTTCGATGATATCGAGCACGGTTATGAACTGTGCCCAGTTCCTGCTGCCGCCGCACTCGCGCGAGGGAGTGGCGACTCAAGTCTGCTGGTCTGTGTAAAAGCATTGCTGTCGCCGCTCTTGGGCGCTCGCTGCCTACCACGATGGGCAGCACCCGACCCACAAGAGTCAGTCGCCGCGTATCGGCGAATGTCCGAAGACGATCACATGAGAGTCAACTGGCGGGATTCGAAGCCTCCGCCTCAATCTTCCTTGCGCCCGTATGGTAATCGCGATCGACGATCATGTTGCCCCAAAGCGGCGAGTACAGATTGATAGCGCCCGGGCTACGTAGGGATAGACCTTAAAGAAAACCTGCCGTTGTGAAAGCTAACAGAAGGATTCAGCACACTAAGATCGTAGCGTCGATACGGAAGTGGCGGCAGATCGCTGCCACAACCGATGCGCGCCTAATTCTGCTATCGCGAGTGTCATGAGGTAGAAATTCGCATACAAACCTCTCTCCATGGTCGCAATCGATACAGTGTCGCAACGACACCCTATGAACCGTGCAAAAAAGTGATGTCCTCACGGCCTACTGTTTCTAGTTCTACGTAAATGTCTACATCAACGAGACAGAGGTTGAAGGAGACGGCGATGGGCGATGGATTCGGTGGACAGGTCTTCTTTGCGTTTGCTGATCGAAAAATGGATTGGACCGACTCCGGCGGCGCCGGTTCGGGTAAGCGGTTCGGTCGCATACCCTCGAGTCGGCGACGCTATGGATACGTCGAGGCATTGCTGCCGGCAGGCGCGTTGGCAATTTATTTCTTCCTCCACGATGACGGTACATGGTGTGTATTTCCGCCTGCGGTGGAACGTCCGGCGATGAGCGTTTTACGGCTTGCAGCCTGATAGCGGTACCTGTTGGCGAAAGCAAGCGACAACCCTTGGTTATGTATTGAATTTTTAACTCACTATTAGAGTGCAACCGCCTGATCGCTGCCGCACCGATCGAAGCTGACACTTCGCACTACATCGAGGGCGAGACTGTCGTGCTGGCAAAGACCGTTCCGCTTCTCAATACGTACCTGCCATCCTCATCGGATGACTTTTCCTCGGTCGCTCACCATTCGGGCACAACGTCGCGCCGCGCATGACAGGGTGATCCGCTACCACGCACCAATTGAACATGTGAACGATCCCACCAATACGGGCAACAGAGGTCACAACTATGTCGTGCATTGAGGGATCGATCATGAATCGACCTGTTGCGGATCACGCCCTTTCCACAGGTAGCAGCCTACAAAGCAGCCCACCTCCCTCCTTGTATAGCGGGCAGTGCAGTTTCGCGATCCAGTCGGTCTTCACGCATCGGATTTCATAGAGCGCACCCGAGCGCCGCATAGAGCGCGCGCCAACGACCGCGCATCTGTTCTGCACATACGGCGCCCGATCAATGGCTCGGCCGGCGGTTTGCCAATACCGGCGCCACACGAGCCGTTTTCCTTTTTATATCGCAATGAATTTCAGGAGACATTTCGATGCAAATTACCGGTATGTTGCACGGCGCGCGCCTGTTGCAATTCGTCGGATTCCCGGCGAGCGAGATATTGGCCCCGAGCGCCAGCGAGGACGAAATCAAGGCCTTGATCGACCGTCATCGCCAGATCTTCATCAAGCCCGTCTTCAAGGGCGGAGTCGGCAAGAAGGGGAAGGCGGGCTTACTGGGTCGCGCGACCGACCTCAAGACAGCGTTGGCCGAAAAGGAGCGTTTGTACTTCGCCGAGCATGCCGTCGGCCACATCAAGGCGAAGGCGAATGGCGTCACCTTCGAAGCCGGTGTGCCGGCCACGCACGAAGTCTACTTCTCGATCACGGATTCCACCCGCTTTCGTGCGCCGACCATGACGCTTTCGCACGCGGGCGGCATGGACATCGAGGAAGTCGACCCGAAGCAGGTGGCGATGGTGCCGTTCGATGCGCTGACCGGGTTGAAGGCGTTCGTCGTAGCGAATGCACTGAGCGAGATCGGCGCGCCGAAGGAGATCATTTCGCCGCTCGTGCAGCAGTTGCCGAAACTCTGGGAGCTCTTTCACGACTTCGGCATGACGACGCTCGAGTTGAACCCGATCCGCATGCGCGAGGACAGGCACGGTCGCCTTACGCCGGTTGCGTGCGACTTCAAGTGCGGCTTCGATCGCGACGATCCGCGCTGGGCGCGTCTTGGCCTGCCGCCTCATCTGTTCGCCGCCGATTACTCGGATTTCGAGCAGGAGATCAACCAGCTTCGCACCCACCAGGGCCAGAGCGACGTGTATGTCATCAACGAGAAGGGGACGATCCTCGCCCCCACCTTCGGCGGCGGCGCCAACTCGCTCGTCACCGAAATGCTGGGCGACGCCGCGATCATCTCGTCGGATTTCGGCGGCAATCCGCCTTACGCGAAGATGAAGGAAGTGGCGCGCATCTGCTTCAGGCACTGGCTCGAACAGGCGAACGTGCTCTTCATCATTGGCGGCAAGTCCAATAACACGGACATCTACGAGACGCTGCGCGCCATGGCCGACGCCCTGCGCGAGCACTTCAGCGAACACGGAGCGACGCCGCTCTATGTCGTGCTGGGCCGTGGAGGTCCGAACCTCGTGCGGGGCATGTCGGCGCTGAGGGACACATGCGACTCGCTGGGCCTGCCTTATCGGCTGTTCGGCTTCGACTCTGACATCAGCGAAGTGATTCAGTACGCACGCCGGGCGGACGCCTGGATGCGCGCCGGCGGCCGCGCCGAGATCGCTGCAAGGATCGGCGCGTCGGCGATGCAAACCGAGACGGCTCGTGCCTGAGGAGATCGACATGTACAAGCAAGGCAGCAATACGTTCAAGTATTTCGTTGGCGTCAACTCACTCGCACAGATCGCCACGCGCGAGGATCGCGTGTGCGTGCTCAATATCCTGGGCGGTGAATCGTCGGACGTGACGCCCGTGAGTCACGCATTCTCGGGCGGTAACGTCGTATTCGGCACGGCGCCGGGCAAGGGCGGGCAAGTGCTCGCGACGCCGGCCGGCGATATCCCCGTGTACAACAACGTCCGTGAGGGGCTGCAGGCGGGACACCGGTTCAACTGCGGCGTCGTTTACCTGCCGCCGTCCGCGGCCCGCGACGGCGTCGCTGAACTGATTCGCGTGAATCCCGAGTTGCGGAAGATTTTCATCATCACCGAAAAGATCGCGGTCCACGACGCCCGCGAAATTCGCGCGATGGGCCAGCAGGCGGGCATCGACATCTTCGGCGCGAACGGGCTCGGCGTCGCCGATTCGTGGAATCGCGTGAGGATCGGCGGAGCGCTCGGCGGCGACAATCCTGACGATTCGTTGCGCAAGGGCTCGATCGCGATCTTCTCCAACTCCGGCGGCTTCAGCACGACGATTGCGCAATACCTGCGCATGGGTGGCTGGGGCACATCGACGGTCATCTCGAGCGGCAAGGACGTCTATATCCACTATGCCGCGCCGGAATTCGCGTTCGCACTCGCCAACGATGTGCGCAGCAAGGCTGCGGTACTTTACTGCGAACCGGGTGGCTATTACGAGGCCGATGCGGTCTTCACGAAGCCAGTCGTCGCGTGCGTCGTGGGACGGTGGAAGAGCCGCCTCACGCGGGCAGTCGGTCACGCCGGCGCGATGGCCGGCGGCAACGACGATGCGCAAGCCAAGGAACGCTGGTTCATGCAGAAGTTCGGCGTCGAGCGCCTCTTCACGCCGGATGATCCATGCTGCTCGACGAAGGGTGCCGTGGTGACGAACATCGCGCACATCCCGGCCGCGCTGAGCGCCGTGATGCGCGCCAACGCGACGATGCCCGATTTCGAGTCGGAGGGCAGTCTCGCACTCAAGCCGTGGTTCGGCTCCGATCAGGGCATCGCGCTGCCGGACGGCCTCGCCATTCCGGTCGTGGAAGCTATTGCGCCGTATAACGAGCAGGTCCATCAGGTCAATCGCCAGATCGGCGTGATCGCTCCGCGCCAGGCGCTCAAAGACGCATCGGGCGCGTCGCAGATGGACGCGAAGACGCAAGTGAGCAGCCTGCACGGCGCGTCGATGCTGGAGGCCGCGACGCGTTCGCTCGAAGCGAACGTCGGCCTTGCCCTGCTGCACGAATTCGGCGGCGAGAATGACGAAAAACTCATCGATGTCGCGATCGCCGCATTCGTCAATCTGCACGGCAGGCCGGAACTCGCGGCGGCGCAGGCAGCACGCGAAGCGGACAACGCCCCGAATGCAATTCTCGCGGCTGCGGCGTCGATCGTCGGGCCGAAACGTCAGCGCGCGGCGCGGGACGTCACCAAGTGGCTGATCGATCGTTTTGCGGCCGCTGGTCTTGCCGACGCGCTGAATGAAACCTTCGACGTCGCACGCATCGACGCAAGCGGCTGTGAACAGTGCTTCGCCGACTCTCGCGATCCGCTCGCCGAAGCAATGCTCGCGGGACTCGCCGCGCGCGGCGCGAAATCGGCGTTCGTCCGCTGGCTGACGTCGCAGCCCGCTCACCCGACCGGCGACGCGGTGCTGGCCGCGATCACGACGACGCTGGCGTGGGGCCCGCTCATGCGCAAGCGTATCTCGCGCGTGACCGCCGAAAGCCTGCCCTGGTGGAGCATGCTATTTGGGACGCTCATCGGTGCATCGGCCGATGCGTCTCGGCATGGCCCGGACGGTTTCTGCGGCTTCTCCACCGACGAATTGCTGAACGAGCGCAGTCTCACCGAAATCGGCTTCGCCGCGCTGCTCAACCTGAGGCCCGGCCCCGACGACCTGTTCGCCTTCAAAACGCTCGTCGGCCTGCTGCTCACCAACGGTCCGGGTGCGATCTCGGCGCAGGGGGCGAAGGGCGCGGTATCCGCCGACGGTCCGGAAGGCCCCGAGCGCGTGCAGCTCAACAAGGCGCTTGTCGGCTTTCTCTCGCATACCGGCTACACGCACGGCGGGAACGGGTACGAGGGCATCGCGTTCCTGATGGATGCTTTCAAGGAAACCGCGCTGGACGATCCGTCGAAGCCCGGCCACGGCGTGGACCTGCGCTCGCTCGCCGAGCGCTCCGTCGAGCGATACGCGCAGTACAAGGCGCGGCAGAAGCATGCGGGCAGCCTCGACATCGCGAAGCTTCCGGGCGTGAATCATCCGGTGTTCAAGGACAGACCGGTCAACCACGACCCGCGCGAGGTGTTCATTGCGGACCTGTGCGAAAAGCGTGGGGAATACAACGTGTTCCATGCGTTCTATCGCGAGCTGGTGCAGGCGTTGTTCGAGGCAGGCGTCTCGCGCAACGTCTATTGCGTCAATGTCGATGCGGTGATCGCCGCATTGCTGCTGAAGATGCTGTGGCAGCCGCTGCGACGCGGTGAATTGAGCGAGTCCGATCTGGAGACTGCCGCGTTCACGATCTTCCTTTATCCGCGCATGCTCGGCTGCGCGGCGGAAATCGACGATCACCTCAACCGCGGTCGCAACATGGACACGCGCACGCCCGCGTCCCAGTGCCGCTTCGTGGCCTGAGCACGGGTCTTACCGGCGCGGGGCAAGGCAACCACGTGGCTGCTGTGCTTTAGGGCAGTTGCGGGCTTTCGCCCGCGTCCATTGATAACCAGCGGACATCGATCGTTCCGAAGACAACGCTCGCTCGAAATGCCGCACGCGGATTGCGTGCTCGAGCTTGTCGAAAGGGCGGCTCAGCGCCGGCCACAAGCTGACCGCCTCGACGGCCTTCCGGAAGCCGCCCAACAATACGACGGCTCGAAACGCCTGCAAATCATTCAGGTCGAAGTTGACGCCCACAGGCCATCCTCTGCGTAGTACAGCGGCTATTGTGGATGGTGCTGGCCAAAGTGCCCATCGGGACCAACGTTGGAGAGCGCCGACAATTGCTGCTGATTTGTCCGGTCGGATTGAGGACGTGGTGGATGTAACCGCGGGTAAATCTGAGCCTGGATTGGCACGATCGTGGCAGCGACACGGCGGCGGGTCGCTATCGGGTGGTTTGGCGAACGCCAAACCGCCCGTTTGAAGCGATAGGCGCAGGCGTCTCCTATTGGCTCTCGTTGCCGCAGAGCCGACAGTCGGTTTGTACATACTGACGCGATGGCCTTCGCGCGCAGCCTCGCTCCAGAGGTGGTGCGCGTATAGGCATTCCCCTTGCACGTACATCCATGCCGTTCGCAACGGCACCCTTTACGAGGAGGTACTCATGTATTACGCATTGATGGAAGTTCAGAGGGCAAACGCCGAGGCTTTGTCGCAGTAAGGATCAAAGAGCGAGCGAGATCGATATGCGAAGTACTGCTTATATTGCGAGCTCGTAGAATTGATCAGCGGCGGACGGATGGGCTCCGCGAGCACATTTCATCTGCCCCTTGGCGGTCATATGCATGAGTTCAACGCCGCTCAACAAGATGCGGGCACAACGGAAATCCTTGAATCCCAACATGGGTCGGGTATGGCGCTTGATCGCCCGATGGTCTTGTTCCACGATATTGTTGAGATACTGATATGACTTTCCATGTCAATCGCGATGTTGATTTTTCGCTTTTTCATAGGCGCGAGAATTCCCTGAGGGCGGCGTAGCAGTAAGGTCGACGGTGGATCACACTGATATCCGCGGATTGGCTACCGCATTACAGAGGTCCGCCTCATGAGCCTGCCGCTGTCTTGGGCCGCAAATTGGTGATGCCCGTTGCGAAATATCTTCGCGGGTTACTCGAGTGCCGGGCTACGCCGCCTTCAGGAAACTCCTCCACTTGTTGTCTTGCGTTGAGTGGCGGGCGGCTTACGCGGTCTGTGCGCTGCGTGACGTGGCAAGCGACATCGCCAGGCGGCTGATGTCCCAGATGAAGCCCGCTAGTTCACGGGCGACGGCGACCGTCGCGATATTGACGTGTTTGCCGCGCACTGCCAGCTTCCGGTATCGCCGGCACAACCGGACCTGCGCGTCCCAGGCGCGATCGATAATGGCCTTCGGAATACCTTCGTGCCGACGCTGGATGTCGCGGCTCACGCGCGCAGGATGCCGGTAGCTCCAGGCCGCCTCGACCAGCAGCTTTCTGGCGTAGCTGTTGCCGGTCTTGGTGATGCTACCCCGACGTCGCTTGTCGCCCGAGGAATGTTCCGACGGCGTCACCCCCAGCCATGCCATCAGTTGACGTGGATGTTCGAAGCGTGACAGGTCGCCCAGTTCCGACAGTATCCCGACGGCCGTGACGAACTGCACGCCCCGCATCGCCTGCAGTCCCAGCAGGGCTGGATAAAACCGCCAGTTGACGACTGCCTCGCGTAGCGCTGCTTCGAGGCGATCACACTGCGCGAGTCGGTCCTCGATCGTGCGCCGGTGTTCGTCAAACGCCAGTTGCCGCCACGGGTGCCCGAATGAATATGCGCTGAGCCAGCGCCGATGGGCGGCGCCCCAGTTCGCGTTCCCGGTATAGTGCACGCCATGCGAGAGCAGGAACGACTTCAGCCGCTGCCGCGCCTGCTTCAGATCGTCTCTGGCACCGGCCCATGCCCGCGCCAGATCCCGGAATGCCTCATCCTCGACGCCCGGGACATAGACCGCTGACAGGTCACCGGCGCGCAGCGCTCGCACCAGTTTGATCGCATCGCGCCGATCCGTCTTCACGCGCTCGCCGGGCTTCTTCGGAATCAGCGATGGTGCACACACGATGCAGTCGAATCCCTTCTGGACGAGCTGCCGGTAAAGCCCATAACCACACGGACCCGCTTCGTAGACGATGTGCACGTGTGGCCCCTTTGACTGCAGGCGCCTGCACAGGCGGTCGATATCGGCCTTCGTCGTACCGATCTTGCCGAGCAGTTCCACGTCGCCCATGCCGATCGCGTAGGCGACCGTGATCGAATCCTTGTGAACATCCAGACCGACGTACACCGTGCTATCGTTTTCCATGCTGGCCTCCGTGCCGGAAATCGCCGGGTGTGGCGCTGTCCACACCGTGCGGCTCTGGCAGCAATGCTAACCCGCGTCTGATTCGTCACGGCTGGCCAGCCCCTGCCTCACGGAAAGTCATACTGCCTTGGACTGGCGGATCCTGATGGGCGCTTCACGATCGGCATTGATCGCTTCGAGCGCGGCGAGATTGGCGCCGCTTTTGTCGATGGTTACCGTTTCGGGTATACCGTTCTGGGCGATCGATTTCTCAAAGTAACGCCGGGCCGCAGTCTTGTCCCGATGGGCGCGTAGCAGAAAGTCAATGGTGTTGCCGTCCTTGTCGACGGCCCGGTAAAGATACCGCCATTCCCCCTTGACGCGGATGTACGTTTCGTCCATCCGCCAGCTCTTACCCACCGGCCGTTTGAGGCGGCGAAACGCTTTCTCCAGCACCGGCAACAGCTTGATGGCCCAGCGGTGCACAGTCGAATGATCGACCGAAACGCCACGCTCAGCCATCATGTCTTCAAGGTGGCGTAGGCTCAGCGGATAGGCCACGTACCAGCGCACGCAGGTCAGAATCACGTCGAGCGGATAATGCAGGCGTTTGAGCACTCGGGCCACCGCCGGATTCATCGTCTTCATCGAGCTTTCAGTCGTTCGTGTCGTTCCGCCCATCATAGCGGACCGGCCTTACTGCAACAGAACCGTCCGCGACAAACTGCCAAAAAAACGCCATTCTCCATCTCCTCAGGAATGACTATACTGAAAGCAATATGTAATTACATCGTGTTTTCCATAACCGGCCGATGCTGTGGGCGGTTGAACGCGCGTCGGATTGACTGGGCACGCCCAGCAAGGAGAGGCGTCATGTTCAAGCATCTGCTGGTGCCGACCGACGGCTCGGCGCTCTCTGAAGCCGCCATCCAGATGGCGGTGATACTCGCCAGTGAAAGCGGCGCCAAGGTCACGGGACTGCACGTGATGCCGGAATTTCACGTCTTCGCGTATGGAACCGAAATGCTCGCGGATACCGAGGAGCAATTCATTCGGGTCAACCAGCAGCATGCAGATGACTTTCTCGCCGCAGTTACAAGGGCAGCTGCGCAGGTTGGCGTCGAATGCGAAACGGTTGCCGCGACCCGTGCTCACCCGTATGAAGCGATTATTAGCACCGCAGCCCAGCGAAATTGCGACCTGATTGTCATGGCATCTCACGGCCGCAGCGGTGTGCGTGCGCTGCTGATCGGCAGCGAAACGCAGAAGGTCCTGACACACAGCGCAATTCCCGTTCTCGTCGTGCGCCAGTCGACCCAAACGGGCGTGGGCCGCGAAGTGGAATCCGGCACGCCATCAACCACATCGAAGTCTTCGTCGCCTCAGGGGTACATCATCGGGCGAACTTCGCTCGCAGTTGCTCCGGTGCGCGTCTCATCGCCGGCGCCAGTACTGCCACGAGGGCGGCAACGCTAAGCTGTCGTTTAGCTTTAGCGTGCGTGCGGAACATGGGGCCGACGGCACCGATGCCGAACGTGTTCGGTCCTCAGTCCGCGCGCTCGCTGCCCAGTACCCACACCGCCACAATCACGAGAAAGATCGAGCAGGAGCCCCACTGGGTCAGGACACTCGGCCATGCCAGTGTCGAATTCGATGTTGGATGGCCCGCGAGATGCAGGAGCACACCCGGTGCAAGCTGCAGCTGCTTTTCTACGGTCCACCACTTCAGCGTCAGGGCAATCGATGCCAGTCCGCTGCCGATCAGCACTGCGCCCAGTAACGGGTCATGAGCGCGGCGGGACGGCTGGGATGCGAAGCATTGCGCGAGGTATGTCACTGCCGCACCGTTGACGGTGGCCGAGAGCATCACAAACCACAATGGGAAGCGCACGCTGATCGCCACCATGAAGACGATTATCGTCAGCACCTGCGGCCATGCCCTGCGGATCAAGGCGCTGACGAGATCTCCCAGATTGATCAATTGCTCAATCATCGCTATTGTCCTCGAACGCATCGACGTGGCACATGAGGTAGTCATCATGCGTGGGTCCGGCACGAAGCTTGTGCCATGAGCTCCGTTAGCGGCGCATGCCGACGGGGACGTTCAGGGCGGGAAGGTCGTACGTTTCACACGAAGCGCGGTGAGAATACCTGTCAGGATATCGACGGGAGGTGGAGGACACCCTGGTATCGTGACGTCGACAGGCAGGAGGTTCGACAGCGGTCCACACACGGCGTAGCTGTCCTTGAAGATGCCGCCCGTGCACGCGCACTCGCCGGCCGCGACCACCAGTTTCGGATGTGGCGTCGCTTCATACGCTTGCCGCACTGCTTCCTTCATGTTCAGCGTGAGCGGGCCCGTGACCAGCAGCATGTCCGCATGCCGGGGGCTCGCGACAAACCTGATACCCAGACCTTCGATGTTGTAGTACGGATTGTTGAGCGCATGGATTTCCAGTTCACAGCCGTTGCAGGAGCCCGCGTCGATCTCGCGAATGCACAGCGCCCGCCCGAGCACGTCGAGGATTTCCTGCTGGATTCGCTGCCCTTCGGCGCGCCATGCGTCATCGCCCTCGGGCAGGCGCTGGGTCGGCGCGTCGGTCCTGGCGATCTGTGTGAGAAGTTGCCACATTACAGGTCGTGTCCGGCGTAGTTCAGATTAACAGCTTGTGAAGCATCCGGTAAGGCTGCCAGATGCTCGGCGCGCGGCGGTTCTGCAACCGGGCACGGCACATGTTGACCCAACCCGTCAGCAAAGGCGCGGCCGCGAGTGCGAGCAGGATTTCGAGCCCCTGCGAGAGCAATCCGGAGAACGTGATCATCGTCTCACCAGCATCAGCAGTACGATCAGCACAAGGAAGCTGTGCATCAGATAGACGGCGATGCGGCCGGTCTGAAGCCGCCCCGCCAGTGCCGCGATGCGCATGATCAGCCGTTCCAGCGGCCGATAGATCAGGCTCCACGTACGATCCGTCACGACAACGCTGTACACGGGTTTTTTGTCGAAAGGAGAGGGAAGCTGCCGCTCGATGCTGAACAGGGGCGCGAAGATCTCGCGAATCGGCTGCCCGAACCCTTCGGCTGTGTCCTGCATGCGCGCGTTGACGAATGGATAGCCACAGGCCCATGGCGCGGCTCGCCGCAGACGCCCGTGATAGAGGCGGCGGACCAGCAGCCACGCGAGCCCGCAACAGGCGAAGAAGAACAGCAGGAAAACCGCTGGCATGTAGCTGGCCCGCTCGACGCTGATGGGTGCGAGCAGCAGCCAGCCATGCCGTGCCACCGCGGGTCCGATGCCTGCCCCCACCAGCAACTGCGTGACGCGATCCAGAACGACCACAAACTGCACCGGCAACAGACCGAGCAGCACGCATATCGCTGCCAGCCACACGAACCCGGCGCGTTCCCACGGGCTCGCGTCGCGTGCTTCGCGAAGCTTTGTCTCGCGAGGCTGGCCAAGAAAGACGATGCCGAAAAACTTGACCATCGTGTAGCCCGCGAGCGCGGCTACCAGCGCTATCAGGGCGGCGACGAGCGGCACCACCATATTCAGGAATGGGTCCGGCAAGCCCGGCGTGAACAGGAAGCTTTGCAGCAGCAGCCATTCGGAGACAAAACCGCTCAAGGGCGGCAGGCCTGCACTAGTCAGCGCGCCCACGAGAGCCGCCCATGCGGTCCACGGCATGAAGCGGATCAGGCCGCCCAGGCGCCCGAGATTGCGTTCTCCCGTCGCATGCAGTACCGAACCCGTTCCGAGGAAAAGCAGGCTCTTGAATGTGGCATGGCTGGCGATCTGGTAGAGCAGCGCCGTCAAGGACAACGCCGCCAGCGCGTTCATGCCGTACGCGCGAAACAGGATCGCCAGTCCCATGCTGACGAACATCAGGCCGATGTTGTCGATTGATGAATACGCGAGCAGCCCGCTTCATGTCCGTCTGGATGGCGCTGAACACGACCCCGAACAGGGCGGTAAAGAGCCCGAGCATCAGCATGAGCACGCCCCACCAGGCAATCTGCACGTGCAGCAGGTCGAACACCGTGCGCAGCACGCCGTACAGGCCGGCTTTCAGGACGAAGCCGCTCATGAGGGCCGATACCGGTGAGGGTGCCGCCGGGTGCGCTTCCGGCAACCAGACATGCAGCGGAAAGATGCCGGCCTTCGTGCCGAAACCGAACAGCGCCAGCAGGAACGCAATGGATGCCCAGACCATGTCCAGATGCTGCTGACGCATGCTGGCGAACGTATAGTCGCCGGTATTGGCCTGCAGCAGGCCGAAGCACAGCAGGAGCGCCAGCGCGCCGACGTGGGAGATCAGGAAGTAGAGCCAGGCGGCCCGGCGAATCTCCGCAATGCGGTGATTGGTCATGACCAGGAAGGTGGCCGACAGTGTCATCGTCTCCCACGCGACCATAAAGCAATAGGCATCGTCTGCGAGCAGCAGCACCGCCATGCTCGCGAGGCACACGTGATACTCAAAGCAGATGAGTCCGGGAGGCGTGCCCTCACCCTTGCGGAAATAGCCGGCGGAGAACGCGCTTACCCCCGTGCTCACCACGCCGAGGACAGAGAGGAAATAGGCTGACAGGCCGTCAAGCCGCAGATGAAACGGCAGGCCCGGCAACCCGAGCGGCAGGACGGCTTCCTGCGGGCCCGCGAACACGCCAGTCAGGCCCAGTCCGGACAGGAACAGGCCGAACACGGCACCCACTGGGAACAGGCCATGCGCCACCACGCGGGTCCGACGAAGGGCGACAAGCCCAAGCATTCCAACGACCAGCCAGCCCGCGACGACCAGCAGCACGTAATGGACGACCAGCAAATGTGCCATCGGCGTTGTCTCCAGTGCCGTCAGATGTCTTGTTCAACGGCCAGTGTGGCGGACGAAGGGTATCCCGAAACCGGTTCTACCCGGTGGTGACGTTCCATTTTTTTGACATACCGGCACAGGTCAAGCCCCATCGATTTCGTGATGGCTTCGGCGCGGACATAGAGGTCCTGCCATCCGGGTACGATCGCCTGTCTGACGCCGATGGCAATCGTGTTGCCTTCGCGTTGCGCCATGGTGCGGAACAGTTTTCCGTCGCACGCACGGCGTATCCGGTCGAGGTGGGTGGGTAGCTGCGAGTCGTTGTTGAGCAGGTTGGCAACCAGCACGCCTTCTTCACGCAGCGCAGCATGGCAGCAGTCGTAAAAGTATTGACTCGACAGGCTGGCAGGCAGACCAGAGGCGTTAAAACCGTCGAGCAGGATTACATCCGCGATGCCAGTTCTGTCCGGGAGATATTCGGCGGCGTCGGCGTGCACGATCCGGAATCGTTCCGAATCAGGCGGAATGTAAAACCACTCGCGTAGTGAGATCACTCGCTCGTCGATTTCCACCGTGGTTACCCGTGCCGACGGAAACTTGCGGAAGCAGTATTTCGACAGTGATCCTCCGCCCAGACCCACGATCAGGATATCCCTGGGTTGGGGGTGAAAGAGCTGGAACGACATCATGGCCCGCGTGTACGACAGATCCAGTTCGAACGGATCACGCCTGCGCATTGAGCTTTGTATTCCGCAGGCATCGAAACACAGCGACCGCGTGCGCCGCCCCTCGTGTACTACGGGTTTTCCATACGCCTTTCCCCACCGCTCCTCCAGGGCCTGCCTGAACTGATTGTGATCGGCCGACAAGTCAATGTTCTCCTGAAACTGCGCAGATGAGTTGCCACGAAACGCGGTCACACGGCGCCCGGGTTGTCACGTCAACCTTAATGTATAAGGCCGTGGGATGCGGGCGTGAATGCGGGCGCGGCACCCACGCCCTGGCACTTTTCAAACACGACAGCGCGTGCGCGAGCATGCGCGTCGCGCTATCGAACAGACGGTCAGGCTCAAGCATAGCGGACGCGTTTCCCTGCCTGCTACTGACCTCGTGGATGCTTCGTCAGGAGCATCAAGTTACCAGTTAATGATAATTGCGTTATCATCCTAGCAGCTTTGTTGATCTGATTCCATACGCGATGGTTACCAAGCTGTCGGGCGCGGAAATCCGTACCACCCACATGACCGGCATCGTGACGGATATCGGCATCGAGCTCGGCAAACTTTTCTGCTGGAATTCCTCCAGGGTCGATGCCACAGAGCCGTTTGTGCTCGCGAATCGAACGAGGCTGAAAGTTCACGGGACGATGCTGGCCATGTTCTTCGTCGGTGGCGTCACGGGGGCAATGGGATTCAAGCACATTGGATACGCATCGACGGTGCCGCTTGCGGGCGTGCTGATCGTGCTGGCCATCGTTCCTCTCATCGATGACCTGCGCGCGCAGATCTATCGACTTGATCGTTAGGCTGCAGGCACAAACCGCACGGCAGACGACCGTTCGGCCCCGGCATACGCTGTCGTACACACGCGAATCGGCAGCTCCGATTCGAGTCGTCCGTACGCTGCCGTACGCCGTCAATCGAGAGTCACGCGAGTTACTGCATCGCGGCTACCTCCGGGGTCACCGCACCTGTGCATTGAAGAACCGGCAAACAGGCCGGCCGGATCCTTCAGGGCGAGTAGTGCAAAAATATGATAATATAATTATCATTAATTTATGCTGCTATGGTAATGGTATGGTGGCTATGGGCCAGAATCCTGCTGATCATGTTGGAGGGCGGGCATGCGCGAAACTCGGCGAATGTCCGGGCGCGACAGGGAGGTCGACGTGATTGATGCAAGTGTTCCGCTGCTGTCCCACGATTACACGCACCGGTATCTGAGGGACGTAATGGGTCGTCGCGGACTGATCGTCATCGGCGTGGGCAAGGCGGGTGAACGCGGATTCCAGATGCTGTACCGGTTTTCCGATATCTGTGACCGCCTGGAAGCATGCGGAGTGAACGTCATCTTCGTCTATCAGAAGCAATCGGCTCGCCACGTCCAGGACGCGAACTCGCTGTCCGGAGCGCGATACAGGCAGAGGCCATGTCTGTTTCTGGACGATGACGGTCAGTTCTTTGTCGGTTCACCGCATCCGAAATCGCTGCTCGTGGTGTATCTGGACCAGGACATGCGGCGGCTCGATACGGCCGAAATTGCAGTACGGGATGAAACGTGGGACCCACTGTTGCGTGCTTTCTTTGCTCAGGTTATTGCAAGCGTGATGCACTGAACGCGACTGCGTGGGGACATGGGGCGCTGGGTCACTGTTTGCGTACAAAGGGGAGCGGGGTTGGTCGAGGCATTGATTCAGATTGGTGGCCGATGGGGTTTAAACGGGCGTGAGTCAGCGAGGCTTGCCGTTAGCGCCGCCCGGTTTGCGAGCGACATCGTCTGTATCGCGAACGGCCGGTCCGTCAATGCCAAGGATGTCATGTCGGTCATGTCGCTTCGCGCGAAGCCGGGCACGCAGATGCGCATTCTCGCGGCCGGTCCCGACGAGACTGCAGCGCTTGACGCGCTTGCGGCCATTCTTCATGTGCAGGAATCTTTCTGACGGACCGATGCAGGAGTCTGGCTCATGCCTGTCGATCGGCCCTGCATGCGAACTACTCAATCACGCACATGAAAAGAAAGAGGAAGGTGAGCAAGCCGGTCTCCCCGCGACGGGCACTTGAGCGTCTGGCCCAGCAGCGTTACGGCCGCGACGCGCCCACGTTTAACTGGTCGGTTACGCAGGAGCTGCGTAACGCCGGGTTGGTATCCGTCCCCGCGAATGGGCGGGGCGGTGTGTCGATTACCCGGGCTGGGCAGGATTTTCTGCGTGCCAGGGCGGAGATCTAGCGTACTGTCGCCGTGCGCTGCACGTCTTTGGCTTCCTGGCCGCCGAGCTGGTGGACATCGGCGATGCATGCGGGAATCGACGGCCATCGTGTGAGCCTGGCGCCACGAAGATGACTCGCGCCATACGATGTATTATAATTTAATTAACATACTTGGACTTCGCCCCCGTCATGGAAACGAAAAGCGCTCGACTCACGATTCTGATCGATCCTGTGAAGAAGGAAGCGTTCGAAAAACTTTGCGCGGCGCAGGACCTGACTCCCTCACAGGTGGTACGGCAACTGATCCGCGACTACCTCGATCAGCATGGCGTCAGCTACCGGACCAAAAGCGCAATCGGCGCGCGTCCACGCCGAAAAACGGCCTGAGGTACGCCTGCCCCAGGTGAGCGACGTGATCCCACGCAGGCATCACGCTGGGCCCTGGTTTCACGGCACCGCAGGTCTCTTCGGCAGCCTGCTTCCGTGCACATCGGAAAGATCGCACGATGAGAGTAACGTGACGATGTCCGGCCGTCGCGGGCCGCAACGCTATGACAGGTCGCAGGATGCACCGACTTGAGACTAACGCAGAGTTGCTGTGCTTTCTCACGTTATCCGAGATATTTGCCTTTCGCACCACCGGAGAGTGGCTGCAGCCCGATCATCTTGTTGAGAGCACGAGGACCTGCTCGACCGGGAGCGCAACATCTCTGGGGTCATCGTTGGACAGGGTCGCACCGTTCAGTCGTCCGCCGTCCCAGTACAGCACTGAGTCGCCAGTGAGGTCGGCGGTTGTGCCGGGCGGGCGGTCGCGAAGAAGCATACTGATATTCGCACAGTACTTCTCTAGTTCAGCGTCGAGTCCGGCGCTCCTATACTGACGCCGGCTCAGGCCTGCCGTCACGTACTCCAGTCTCACAAAAGCAAAGGCTCGCGGACCAAGGTCCTGCTCACTGCAGCCTCGGTGGCGCAGAAGTGTTCGAAATCGTCCAACGGCGTGTGACCTGGATCATTTTTTGGAAGCTCGCGCCCGCCGATGACGAGTTCCAATAATCGGTCGGGTTCTCCGTAGCACATGACCTTTCTCGCGTTAGTGACAGGAGTTGAAGAGCAAAACGAGTTCCAGCCCGCGCCCGTCAGTGGCTTGCGGAAACGCCGGGACCTAGAAGTGAAAAATCAGCGCGGGCGCCAGAGACGCGGTGAGACGAGCGGCGTTACCCGCCAGAACTCGCCGTCCTGACGATGCGGGGCGGTCGTCGTTGGGGTAGGACGGGACGGCGGGAGCGCAGATCATCTGCAGCAGCCGGTCGCCGAACTGTCCGCTGGACGAGACCTCAGCCAGCACTTTCCTCCTCCATCTGATGAAGCAGCTTCCAGATCAGGGCGCCCTTCGTGCGGTGCCGTGCAACAACGCGCGCCACGACTTCCTCAGCGGCGGCCTGGGCGTCAAACAGGACGTAATAGTTCGTCATCGACAGATTTCCTCGTTAAGTCAGTGAAAATTGCGGCTCGCCGTTGGTAGCTCGCCAAGCAGGTGCGACACGTCGACGAGCCGCTGCGCGACCAGATGCTTCACGTCGCCTTCGCGCTGCCATACTCCATAGACAGCGAGAAGCGATGCGCCCAACGCTTCTCGCCGCTGCCGCTCCAGGGCCGACTGCCAGACGATGACATTGACCGACCCGGTTCGTCGACGAACAATGCGACCGGCCGCTTGTTCTTCTTGACCAGCTCACGCAGGTCGCGCTCGCGCTTCTCGCCCTGCATCGGATGCGGACCTGCTTTTCAGTCGAGAGGTCATAGAACAGCGCCGCAATGAACGTCGCCAGCTTGATGCGATGCTTCTCGATCGCGAGCGACTTGGAGACGGTGACGCGCTTCTCATCCTCGAGCGCCTGCTGAAGCCGGCGCAGCATCATCGTCTTGCCGCTGCCGATGACACCGCACACGGCGATCAACCGTCCTTCGAAGATTGCCCCCTTGGAGCCAGCGATGCGCTTTGTGATGTTCGGTTAGCGGGGCGGCCCGTCTGTGTCGCCTGGTTCGATGCGGGGTTGCACGAGGCGGTGCGCACACGGTTCGCGGCCGGATATCGCGCCGAGGATCAGTTCCGCGATGGCCTCGCCGGACGCGTGCCCGGTCGGCTGCACGACCGCCGTCACCGTGCGAGGGAACGCCACGTCGGCTGGTACGCCGTCGTAGACGATCAGGGAGAGATCCGCGCCGACTGTTTTGCCGCTGTCGCCGATCGCCCGGAATGCGCCCGTTCCAGCGATATTGTTATCGACCAGCACAGCCGACGGCGGTTCGGCGAGCTTGAGCAGGCTCCGGACCGCTTCGTAGCCGCCCGTTCTGTCGAAAGGGCATTCGATCACCAGTTGCGCCTCGGGCTCGATGCCGGCCTCACGCAGAGCCGTCAAAAAACCCGCGCGCCGTTGCGCCGCGAAGTTGAGCGTCTGTGGCGCGCTCACCATGCCGATTCTTCGATGCCCGAAGCCGATCAGGCGTTGAGTCGCCGCGCGAGCACCCGCCTCGTTGTCGAAGTCGAACCATCCGTATGGCTGCTCGCTGTTTGTACGTCCGTACGCGATGAACGGGAAGTCGCGCTCCTGGAGAAACCGGACGCGCGGATCATCTACCAGCGTGCGCGCCACGATCAGACCATCCACCAGCTTGCCGTCGACGAGTCGCCGGTACGTTTCGAGTTCCGCATTCGGCCGCGCCGAAACAATGAAAAGGTCCAGGCCGCCTGCTCCCAGCCCCTCCGTCACGCCAGCGACGACTTCGCCGAACCTGGGGTCGCCGAGCGCATTGGCACCGAATGGATACACCAGTCCCACGGCCTCCGCGCGGCCTGTGGCAAGCCGGCGAGCCGTGGGGTCGGCGTGATAGCCGAGTTCCTGGGCGGCCTGCCTGACTCGCGCCCGGGTGGCTTCGCTTACATCGTCGTATCCGTTTAGCGCCCGGCTCACGGTCGTTCGCGAAAGACCAAGCGAGCTCGATAGCGTTTTCAAGTTCACCTTCACTGTGCCACCTCTGGACTCCCCGTTTCCAATCCACCGGCGCCGTCGCTGAAAACGGCCGGCATGCCGAAGTACGCACATCCTACACGTCCACGCAAACGTTTGACGTCCAAACCGGTTTGGATTAGCATTCAAACCGGTTTGGACGTGGCCTTTAAATATCTTGCTCAGCTACTTTTTTCGACCCTTTCAGGAAGCGAACCCTATGAATTCACTTCGATCCCCGCAAAAGATCTCGAACCGTGCCCGCCTGCGGACCAGCCTCATCTCCGGCTCGCTACTCGCAGCGGCTGCGGTACCGGCGCTCGCCCAATCCACCGGCGCGGGATTTCCCGCACCGACCCCGCACTCGCAGCAGGCCTACGACCCGGAGGATAGTTTCACTATGCGCTGGACGCGCGCCGACATCCGTCAGATCAAGGCGCAGTCCCACACCGCGACGGCTGCGGACAAGAACTCATTGCCCGCCTCGCTGACCATGCCGGACATCGCCCAGGACTTCCCGCTGATCAATCCGAACGTATGGGTCTGGGATACGTGGCCGCTGGCCGACCTGCGCGCGAACCAGTTGAGTTACAACGGCTGGGAAGTGATCTTTTCGCTGACGGCGGATCCGCACGCGGGCTATACGTTCGACGACCGCCACGTGCACGCGCGTATCGGCTTCTTCTATCGGCCGGCGGGGATTCCGGCGTCGCAGCGTCCGGCGGATGGCGGCTGGACGTGGGGCGGCCATCTCTTTCCGGACGGGGCAAGCGCCAAGGTCTTCGGCACCGCGCCGATGACAAACAATGCGGAATGGTCCGGCTCCGCGCGTTTGATGAACGGTAACAACGTGAGCCTCTACTACACGGCGCTGTCGTTCAACCGCTCGGGCGCGGGCGGGCAGGACATCACGCCGCCAATCGCGATCATCACGCGCACGGACGGCCACATTCATGCAGACGATAAACACGTCTGGTTCGATGGTTTCGACAACCACCAGGCGCTGCTGCAGCCCGACGGCCAGATGTATCAAACGGGGCAGCAGAACACCTACTATTCGTTCCGCGATCCCTTCGTTTTCACCGATCCGGCTCATCCGGGCAAGACGTACATGGTGTTCGAAGGCAACACGGGCGGGCCGCGCGGCGCACGCACCTGCACCGAAGCGGATCTGGGTTATGCGCCCAACGATCCATATCGTGAAGACCTGAATACCGTGATGAACTCGGGCGCTGTCTACCAGAAGGCGAACGTCGGTCTTGCAGTCGCGACCGACAAAAACCTCACGCAGTGGAAGTTCCTGCCGCCGCTCCTGTCGGCGAACTGCGTGGACGATCAGACCGAGCGCCCGCAGATCTATATGAAGGACGGCAAGTACTACCTGTTCACGATCAGTCACCGGGGAACGATGGCCGCGGGTGTGGACGGTCCGGACGGCGTGTACGGTTTCGTCGGCAACGGCATCCGCAGCGACTTCCTGCCGCTGAACCAGGGCAGCGGTCTTGTGCTCGGCAATCCGACCGACTTCGATATGCCGGTCGGCGCGCCTTATGCGCAGGACCCGAACCAGAATCCGCGCGCGTTCCAGTCGTACTCGCACTACGTCATGCCAGGCGGCCTCGTCGAGTCGTTCATCGACGCGATCGGCCCGCGCCGCGGCGGCACGCTCGCGCCGACTGCGAAGATCAGCATCAGCGGCATCTCGACCTCTGTCGACCGGTCGTACGGCAAGGGCGGGCTGGGCGGCTATGGCGATATTCCGGCGAACCTGCCGGCGAACGGCAACGGCAACGGCAACGGCAACGGCAACGGCAACGGCAACGGCAACGGCAACGGCAACGGCAACGGCAACGGCAACGGCAACGGCGCCCAGTAAGTCTGTCTATCGTCCGTGGGCGGATGGCGGTCCGATCTGCCATCCGCCCACGAAATCACCAACGCGAGTATGAGCGAGGCGCCATGAGCAGATGGATTCCGGATCTGTCCGCGCACGGCGGCCCCGCGTATCTCGCCATAGCGGATGAAATCGAAACGGCGATACGCGCCGGGGGCTTCAAGGCCGGCGACCGCTTGCCGTCGCAGCGCATGCTCGCCGATTTCCTCGGCCTGCACTTGAACACGGTGAACCGCGCCATGCGCGAGACGGCGCGCCGCGGGTTGACCACGGGCAGCGCCCGCCGCGGCACCATCATTCGCGGGTCGTCGCTCCACGAGGCGCATCGATCGCGCTTTCCGGAGGCGGCATGACGCTACGTCTTCCGTCTTCCGCCTTGTAGCACCGAGGAAACGACCACTCATGCATGAACTGCTGTATCCCTTCTTTCTTTTCCAACGCTCGCTGGCGGCCTGGCTTTTTGGCGCGCTGGCCGTTTCAGCCGCGGCCTGCGCCGCATCGCCGACTCCATCCGCCACGGCACAAGCCGCCGATGTCGGCACGCCGCAATGGCGTTCGGTGCTTCACTACACGCCGCAGCGCAACTGGATGAACGATCCAAACGGGCTGGTGTACTACAAGGGCCTTTATCATCTGTTCTATCAGTACAATCCGAACGGCAATTTCTGGGGCGATATGTCGTGGGGACATGCCACCAGTCGCGACCTGATGCACTGGCATGAACAACCGGTTGCCATGCGCGCGGAGGAAACGGAAGAGATCTTCTCGGGTTCGATTGTCGTAGACGCGCACAATACGTCGGGTTTGGGCGCGGCGAATTCGCCGCCTCTGGTGGCGCTTTACACGAGCATGTACAAAGCCGGCTCCGGGCATGAGGCCGGCACCCAGGCGCAATCGCTTGCATACAGTACTGACGACGGCAAGACATGGCGACAGTATTCGCGCAATCCCGTGCTGACGCTCGATCCGGAATCCAAAAACTTTCGTGATCCTAAGGTGTCGTGGTACGCGCAGGGCGGCTACTGGCTGATGACCACCGTTGTCGCGGACGCGCACGTGGTCAAGATCTACCGCTCGAATAACCTGATCGACTGGACATTCCTGAGCGACTTCAGTCTTCTCGGCGTTCCTCATCGAGAAGCGCTCTGGGAAATGCCGGATCTATTTCCGCTTCTGCTCGACGGCGATAGTCGCCAGCAGAAGTGGGTCATGATTCTCAACGTCAATCCATGGTCGATTGCCGGTGGATCCGGCGCGATGTATTTCGTCGGCAACTTCGACGGTAAGACGTTCACGCCGGAGCATGTGCCGACGGCAGGTGCGGATCCCGCGGACTATCAGTGGCTCGATCACGGCGCCGACTATTACGCAGCCGGGACCATCACCAACGCTCCGGGCGGCGACGCAATCACGCTAGGCTGGATGAGCAACTGGGACTACGCCCAGCAGGTGCCCACCACACCATGGAAGGGAGCGATGGCGCTGCCGCGCTTGCTCGCACTCAAGACCGTCGGCGGCGTGCCGCGACTCATCTCTACGCCAATCGAGCAATACGCGCGCCTCTTGCGCGAAGATAAGACCCCGCGCGTGAACACATTCAGCGTGTCGTCGGCGACGCAGCAGCTTGCTGTATCCACGCGAGGCATCGTGCAGAACATCGCTTTGACGATTAGCCCACATTCCGCCCGGCGTGCCGGCATCATCGTAAGGGGCTCGGAGAATGGAGAGGTCGGCACCCGTATTTTCTACGACACGACTAGCCGGACATTGACACTCGACCGTTCGAAGTCTGGAGAGACCGGTTTTTCGAACGCATTCAGCAAGCAGCACATCGTCAATCTGCCGTTGGAGAACGGCAAGCTGCCGCTCACCATCGTAGTCGACAGGAACTCGGTGGAAGTATTCGCCGATCACGGCCGCAGAGTCATCACCGATCTCATCTTTCCGGCGTCGACCGACAACCGGATCTCGGTATTTGCCGACGACGGCGAAGCGACGTTCAGCGACATCGCCGTGACGAATCTTCTTTAGTCGGCGATCGGTATCAGCGCGCAGCGTCTACGCGTTGTGGAAATATGCTGATGAGGGGCTCGAGCAATTGACATGTTTAATTCGCGTCCCGGAATCCATTGCCCAGCAAGCTTTCAGGGCATTTAATGCAGTGGGGTCCTGCGAGTTGACAATTTTAATGTCCCAACGTTGACAACTTTATTGCGCTCTACGCCTGCGGACCCGCTCACGCTGCCAGCGCGTAAGCACGCATCGCAGGCCGTGCCGATGAGGGCGGGAACACGCACCAAAATCCGTCATCATGACGGAAAAAGAAGAGTGTCAGCGAGCCCGTGTCGCGCAACGACTCAACCCGTACGCAACGACCGTGGCCCGACTTCGCACGACTGTACCGAGTCAGGCGAACCGGCGCGGACGGAGTTGGCGCAACCCATTTTTCGATGAGCCAACGCAACGATTTCTCCTGGGTGTCCATCACTACTGCTCCTTCAACCAACTTGCCGTTGATGCCGCCCGTCTGTCTGCGATGTTTTATTGGTCTCATGACCAAATACTAGCGGTCAAATGACCAATATTCAAGCTCGATTTTTTGAAAGGGAAAGTACTGATAAGTAAGATGATCTAGCGCCTGTGAAGTAACTACCACATTGCAACTCTGCGCCTTAGGCCTGCCTAACGATCATTCTGTCTATGCTTAATTGGTTTTTTGACCTACGATGAATAGGTCATGTGACAGAGAGCGATAGCCGCGAGGGCTCGCAATCGATACTGAAGGAATGGAGCGGGGATGAAGGACATCACCATTACATCGGCACAGATGCTTGGCACGGATTCAGCAACTGAGCTCAAGCATCGAGGCAATCGAGTGACGCGCGTGCCGGAGATCATCGAAGTTTCGATGAACGTCTTCGCGACCTTGGGGAACGCGGGGTTCACCCAACGCAAGGTCGCGAGCGATGCGGGCATTCGCTTGAGTACATTGCAGCACTACTTCGGTACTCGGGAAGACCTGCTAAGAGCCACGCTGAAGGCAATGGCGGACCGTTACATCGAGCTTTTTCGCGCCCTTGCGAAAGACAAGCTGCTATCGCCTGAAGCCCGCCTTGATGCGATCATGGATGAGACGTTCGCCGGAATCATGGCACCCGATGCCAGAACCGCCGCGTTCGCTCTCGAACACTGGAGTCTCGCTGAGCGTGAGGATTTTGCGCGCAAGCTTTCGGCGGAAATCACCGCTGAATTCCAGGACATATTCACGGGCCTCGTTGCGAAAATCAACCCTGCGCTGACGTCGGGGGAATGTGCGCTTCGCGGCGCGCTGCTCGTATCGCAATTGCAAGGTTTGCTCGTTTTCCTTCGGCGCGCCGGGGACAACGCACCCGATCCGAACGCATTTCTGGCGGCGGCTAAAGTCGTTTGGAAGGCATTGAGCAAGGCGCCGCAGTAGCGTCTTGTTCGCTACCGCTTGGCGAGTGTCGCCATCATTTCATTCAACTAGTACTACTGTATTAACAACCAGGCGGTTTTCCGGCCGCAGCACGGGCACCGTTCAAGGCAAGCAAGTAAGGCGGCGGCAAGTTCCAATCGCGACGTTGTGATGGAATCCGCCACGTGTCGCTGCTTACGTAGGGGCGGCCCGGGGCCGGAAGCCTTCGGGTAAGGAAGACACCTCGCCGAGTAACCGATGAACTCGAGTTTTTTGCACCACCAAACGTTCGGTGACGAGAAAGCCGTAGGTCGCGATGCACTGCGTCGCGTGGTGGTGAAAGCCGCGCCAGCCGCGTCCCTCGAAATGCTCCAAGCCGAGTTCCTGCTTGAGCTCCTGGTAATCGCGCTCAATACGCCAGCGCAGTTTTGCGAGTCGCACGAGTTCCTTGATAGGCGTATCAGCCGGCAACGTACTGAGGAAGTACGTGGTCGGCTCGACTTCTGCTTTGGGCCACTCGATGAGCAACCATTGCGCCGCGCTGGTCTCGCCTGATCGGGCTGCGCGGGAGGCGCAATACACCCGTATCGCCGCAAAGCACGACGACAGGGCGGCGTTGGCGCCTTGCTGCCAACCATCCTAAGTGATACGGATAACCGTTTGCTTCGCGTCGAGAGCGCTAGTTCGCTCATGCGGGAAACTGCCGTCCGGCTGCTTAACGCCGCCGCCGTCAGCAATCCTCGACATTACTGACGTAAGCCCCGGTCCGCCCGAATGTCGGCAAAGGTCGACGGGACTGGCAAGTTACCGGGCAGGTTTCCGATGCGAACCAGCCATTCGAGTGGCTGCTTCGTGGGTTGGGCGAACGGCAGAAACTGGCCGTCTTTTGCCTGTCGTTGCCCAGCATCCGATCCCTTTCAAGAGCGAGCACAAGCACCCTGCCATTACGGCTTTCGGGGTCACAATGGAGCTACACTGAAAGAGCAATCGAAGCGGGAGAAAGCCATGGCAAACTCTGACCCTACAAGCACCTTCCGAGGGCTGCCGCTTACCGCGGAACAGGACGCGGAAGTAAGGCACTACATAAAGGTCCGAACGCAGCGTGGCCTGCCGTGGGATACAGCAGAACTGAACGCGATGCTCAAAGACATGCTGCAGCCCCCAAACGACGGCAACGACGAATTCGATGCCCCGGCAGACGAAATGAAAGCTGCCGCCGAGCGCGCAATGGCGTCGGTCGACGAAGCGATGGAACCCATCGAGGCGGGCGAGGAACGGAATGCGGCCATGGAGTCGGAAAGCATGAAAGGGCCCAGGCGATTAAACGGCAAGCAATGGTGACGCTCGCTTCCTGGCAGCACCGATACAGGGGCGATTACGACGCGTACCTCATGGGTGCGGTGCGCGGATCTTCACAGTCTGATCGCTTACGGTTCGCAACTGCCCGGTGGTGGAATAATCCTTCACTGAGCGGCAATGGAAACACCCACTCAGATTCGGGATATCGCCGCTGATTTATTTTTCCGGTGCAATAGTCTTCGTTCTCATGTGACTGGCGCATATAGGTAGGGCACTCTCGGGGGACATGAGGTCCTTGGCCGCCGTGCGCTTGGGCATCACCTACCATCTTTGAAGAGGGGTTATGCCTGATTTCGCAATCTGTTCACGTTCGGTATTCCGCGGCCACGCTGCGCGCGTTAGCGGACCTGATTGCCTCACATGAATTCCTGGCGGCGTATAGCGACAGCCAGGTTGGGTGAAAGCGCCGCTAGCCCGCGTGGAGAGTCGATCGACGTCAATGACTCGAACCGTCTGGACGGTGATTCCCGAAGCTTTGCATGTCGCGCGCCGCGTTTCTCGGAATGTCGAACAGGAAGCAGACAACGGTAACGGCGTGCGCATTGCGCCGAGCAAAAATCTGCAGCATCTCAACAACCATCCGGCGCTCGGAACGTCAAATCCAGTATCCCGCTTGTATCCTCAAGTCAGAATAAGTTTCGGGTAACGGCGCGGTTCACGGCCTTCGAGGACATCACGCCCCCGCGCTGTATCTGCGTATATGCAGCCATAAGTTATTTTGCCGTCATCGCTCACTTTGAAGAGGAAAAGATGCTCGTTCTCCATTGAGAACCCCGTCTTTGTTTTCGCGCGTGCAACCACAGGCACGAAGATGTAGCCGTCAGCCTCAACGACCGTCCTCAGGTCATAATTGAAGTACTCGTATTCTTTGTACACGTGCGCCCAGAATGAGAGAAATTCCTCCTTTCCCGTGTACTTTCCCCCATACGGCCGCGAATCTGAAAATTCGAACTCGACATCATCGGCTAACGCGGCAACCAGGTCAGTTCTGTCGTTACGCTCGAATCCGGTGAATGCCTTCCTGCATGCATCAACAAGGTGTTGCTCGCTCATTCTCGTCTCCAGTAAATATGTTGATACGCTTCTGTCAATCCAAAAGGTCCGACACGTCTACCGGCCGCAAGATTGTCCGCTTTCGTATCTCAGGCCGTACTACGCTTGAGCGTCGACTGAACTGTCTGCCCAAGGGTCAAACCCACTGTCCAGCACCGCTCGCAAGGCATCTCGAAGACGTGCAGCAGGTGACGCGCCGTACGCACCCTCGAACTTCGACTGAGCTTCGCTCCACAGCGGCAGGGCCATTTTGTATCTTGCGAGCCCCGCCTTCGTCACGACCGCCTGCTTCGAGCGCCGGTCCTCGCCCGGAACGATATCGATCAATCCGTCCCGCTCTAACGGTTTCAGGTTCGAGGTCAGTGTCGTCCGATCCATGGCCATTTTTCCGGCCAACTCGCCCATCGCGAGCGGGCCACCTTTGACGAGCTTGTGAAGAATCGAAAATTGCGTGATCCGAAGCTCGACGGGACTCAACGCCCGGTCATACACCGCGGTCAGATAGCGCGAAGCTTGCCTCGCGGCGAGACAATTGCACCGGCCGTCTATGTTGGGAAGCTTGCCTTCTGTCCTTGTCATTTGCATATTCTCGATAGTTCCTGATTGCGAAAATATACGCCCATATGCTCCTATTGCAACCGAACGTGACCTACGTGACCTACGCGACCTGCGGAAGCATCACCGCTACACTTCCAATAAAAAGTCACATATCGCAGCCGCGGTATCGCCCGGTTGTTCGAGATGCGGCCAATGCCCCGATTGCGCGATCCGCACTAGCCTTGCGGCGGGGAAACAGGCATGAGCCATCGCGTCAATCGCATCAATCGGCACTACCGGATCCTCTTGAGCGCCGAAGGAGTACAGGACCGGCGTAGCCGCACGGACCATTGCCCAAGGGATCCCCGCCGCTGAACGAACACGAAGATGAACAAGCGCAGAGACATCGAATTCAAAACCCGGGACGGTCTAACATTGCGAGGCTGGCTGTTTGTGCCTGAAGGAGACGGAACACGCTTCCCTGCGATTTCAATGTCGCATGGATTTGCCGCAGTCAAGGAACACGGACTCGCGCCGTTCGCCGAGGCTTTCGCCGATGCCGGATTTGTTGTGCTGGTCCATGACCATCGCAACTTTGGGGCAAGCGATGGTCTCCCGCGTCAGGACATCGACCCGTGGGTACAGGTTAACGACTGGCGTTGCGCGATCTCCTGGCTGGAGACTCGCCCCGAAGTCGATGCCGATCGGATTGGCATTTGGGGAAGCAGTTACAGCGGGGGACACGCTCTCGTTCTGGGCGCCACTGATCGACGGTTGAAGTGCGTCGTATCGCAGGTGCCGACAATCAGCGGATATGAACAGGGCCGGCGTCGGGTTTCGCCGGACGCTTTACCCGCATTTGAACAACTGCAGTTGGATGATCTGCGCGCACGGCATCGCGGCGAATCGCCCCGGATACAAGCCGTCGTCAGCGGCAATCCAGCCGAACTCGCGGCCTACCGCGCGCCCGACTCGGTCGCATTCTACACGCAAGCACTTCCAGAAGGCGCATGGAGCAACACCGTCACGCTGCGCTCGACATTTGCCGCGCGCATGTATGAGCCGGGTATATGGGCCGAGCGTATTTCGCCTACGCCGCTACTCATGATTGTCGCGACGCACGATGGTGTAACGATGACGGATCTCGAGTTGCAAGCCTACGAGCGTGCGCTACAACCTAAGCGCCTGAAACTGATTCCCGGCGGGCACTTCGATCCTTACGGGGCGAGTTTGGACGAAGCCCGTTTAGCGGCGACCGCGTGGTTTCTTGAACATCTTGATCATTGAATTCGCTCCAGACATTTTTCGACCCGGCTACAGCTACTCTGCCGGCATCTAAACGGCTACTAACGCTTCAATCAGTCAACGCTTCAATCAGCCGTATTCATGGCGGCGCCTGGATACGGCATCAACTCCACGGAGACATCATGCCAGTTTTTCACGCCCACATTCCCACCGGTCGATTTTCGAAGGAGAGAATTTCTCTTTTGGTCGGGGCATATCACAACTGGCGGAAGGTGCGCCGCGCTGGTAACCGCCCCGGCCAGCGAGACGCGACGACAGAGACCATACCGCAGTCGCAGGGAAGGGCGGTATGGCCAATACAAGGTCGACGCCAATTGTCAGAGAACTGGCGATGTCTATAGGCGACGGAACAACGTTCAACGGCTCTGTCAGGAAAGGATGTAGAACACCTGCGCATCGCCCGAGCGATACCTTCGAGTTTGTGAACGGCTTCGTCCGTTGGATCCTTTGTATAGAGCTCGCCACGCTCCGCGCTGTACCAAAGCGGAAACGTTGTGCCTTTGACCGTTACGGCAAACTCCATTGGCCCGTTCGCAGGATCGCTCGCCACTTGCGGGTCGACGCGCGGTGCGTGGACAGGCAGCGCATGAGCAACGGCAAGGGCGAGGGCAATACCAGAAACGCCACTCCATACCTGTGCTGGGCATTCATCGAGGCGGCCAACTTCGCGATGCAATTTAGCACCGAAGCCCGGCAATTCTACGAGCGCAAGAAAGCCAGGACAAATCCGGTGGTCGCGCGCAAGGCACTGGCACACAAGCTGGCGCGTGCGTGCTTCCACATGCTGAAGGAGCGAAAGCCATTTGATGTGAACCGCTGCTTCGCGTAAAAGTTGCGACGGCGACCGGCAAGCCCTGATCGTTGACTGGCGAGCAGCCACCCAATTGAATGGAATACCGTGCCGCCGTCCCCCGAAGTGCAGCAAAGCGGATCGCCCGCAACGTGAGCCAGCCCTGGATTGGTGCCGGACGTTTGGCAACCACGAGTATTGTGCGAACCCAGTGGACGCGTTGCGGCACCAACGTTCTTCTGGGGCGGCAGAGCCGCCAGGGCGACAGGCAACCGATGTCTCTTCATGGCCATCCAACCTCGACAGCCAGCGATCGGCGGCACGCGACGGCTATATCGGTCATCCACATAAGCCGCCTATCCGGTCCAGATGCGCGGTGGCGCTCGCATACCCATTGCCCCCGAAATCCGTCATGTACTGGTTAATTGGCTTGGCCGAATCCAATCCGGGCTCCGTGAGGGCCAAAGGCGTTCCTTGACAGTGCGCCCATGCCCCACGATTGGGCGCCGCTGCCCCTGTATCGCCGGCTCGGACAGGCTTGCAACGACACGAGGTACGCCAGTCCGGCAACGAACGTCTGGCATGGATATCGCTTAAAGCGTTGCAGAGTATAAGCAACTAGCGTCGGCGTATCTGACCGGCGTGGGGCATTGCTCTTGGGGCGCATCGCGCGCCTACGTCGACCAGCCTCGACGTTCGAACGGAATCGTCCGGATTCCGTCGACAGGAAGCGTTGCGTTAATCGCCCCGAATCTTCCTCGATCGTCATCCGGCACGCCGGGCGCATCGTGCCCGACACGTTCTTACGTCCGCATGGTCTTCCTACGTTCTAACAGGGGAGCCCTTTTCATGCGCGTATTGCATCGCATCCTGAGCAGCATCGTTCTGGCCGCGAGTATCGGTTCGACGACATCGGCGCATGCCGACGATCACATCATCATCCTGACGAGCTGGTATGCGCAGGCCGAGCACGGCGGCTTCTATCAGGCGCAGGCCACGGGCCTCTACAAGAAAGCCGGGCTCGACGTCACGATCAAGATGGGCGGCCCGCAGGTCAACGGCATGCAGTTGCTCGTCGGCGGCCAGGCCGACTTCATTCTCGGCTACGACTTCCAGGTGCTGTCGAGCGTCGAGGCGGGAATTCCGGTGACGACGGTCGCCGCCTCGTTCCAGTTCGACCCGCAAGGCATGCTCACGCACGACGACGTGAAGAGCCTCGCGGACCTCAAAGGCAAGACGATCCTCGTCGCGGGCTCGGGCCGCGCGTCGTGGTGGCCCTGGCTCAAGGAGAAGTATGGCTATAGCGACGGTCAGACGCGTCCCTATACGTTCAACCTCCAGCCGTTCTTCGCTGATGCGAACGTCGCGATGCAGGCGTATCCGTCATCCGAGACGTTCCAGGCCGATCGCGCGAAGGTGAAGACGCACTTTTTCCTTTTTGCCGACGCCGGCTATCCGCCCTACAACACCACCATCGTCGGCATGAAGAAGACTCTTGCCGAGAAGCCCGATGTCGTCGCGCGCTTCGTGAAGGCATCGATGGAAGGCTGGAAAAGCTATCTCGCCGATCCGGCGCCGGGCAACGCGCTCATCAAGAAGGACAATCCCGAGATGACCGATGCGCAGCTCGCGTTCGGCGTGGCGCAACTGAAGAAACTGAAGCTCGTGACGGGCGGAGATGCATCGACGCTCGGCATCGGCGCCATGACCGACACGCGCTGGAAGAAGACCTACGACTACATGGTCGGCGCGAAGCTGCTCAAGGCGAGCACCGACTACAAGAGCGCCTATACGCTGCAGTACATCCAGAACGCGAAGGTCATGCCCTGAGCGGGCGTCACGGGATCAAGGAGTCCGATCATGCTGGTCACACGTCAGAAAGTCCTGCGCCGCTTCTGGTACGCGGTCATGCCGATCTCGCAACTGGACCAAGGTCCGCAGCCGTTCACGCTGCTTAACGAACCGATCGTCCTGTGGAAAGGCGCGGGCGGCAAGCCGCATGCGCTGCGCGACCGCTGTTGCCATCGCACGGCGAAGCTGTCGAAGGGATTCGTCGATGCCGATGGCAACATCGCCTGCGGCTATCACGGCTGGACCTACGACTGCAGCGGCAAGTGCGTGCGCATTCCGCAAAACGCAGGCGGCGAGATTCCCTCGCGCGCGATCGTGCAGTCGTATCACTGCGAGGAGCGCTACGGTTACGCGTGGGTTGCGCTCGACGATCCGCTGCAGCCGATTCCCGAATTTGCCGAGGAAGCCGCACCGGGCTACCGGCGCATCCTGCAGTTCTACGAACAGTGGAACACGAGCGCGCTGCGCATGATGGAGAATTCGTTCGACAACTCGCACTTCAGCTTCGTGCACAAGTCGAACTTCGGTCTCTTCGACGATCCGAAGCCATCGAAGTACGAGTTCCGTCCGAACGAATGGGGCTTTGAGGCCGAGACGCGCGTGCCGATCCGCAATCCGCAAGCGAGCTTCCGCATCACGGGCACCACCGACGGCATCACAGAGCGCCATCTGATGAACCGATGGTACATGCCGTTCGCGCGGCGCTTCGGCTGCATGTATCCGGCAAGCGGCATGCATCACATCATCTACAACTGCGCGACGCCGATCGACGACAGGACGATGATGCTCGTGCAATGGCTCTATCGCAACGACACCGAAGCGCAATGTTCGACCCAGGAGCTGATCGACTGGGACCGGCCGATCACCGATGAAGACCGCGAGATTCTCGAAGCTACCGACTACGACGCGTGCATCGACGTGCGCCGCCAGCAGGAATGCCACATGGCGTCCGATCAGCCGGGACTGCTGATGCGCCGCATGCTGCTCAAGCTACTCGAAGAGCATGGCGAGCGCGAAGTGTTCCGCATCGATACAGAGGAGGCATGAAGCCATGAGCGATGACAGCAAGGACACGGCGCTCGCCGTCCAGCGTGTCGACAAGGTCTATCCGAACGGCACGATCGCACTGGACGATGTGCGCTTCACCATCGGCGCGGGAGAATTCGTCTCGCTGCTCGGACCGTCGGGTTGTGGCAAGAGCACGCTGCTCAAGATGTTCGCCGGCATCGAGACACCCACGCACGGTCACATGCGGTGGTGGGGCCAGCCGTTCAGTGTCGTCGGATCAGTCGGGCGGCGCATGTCGATGGTGTTCCAGGAAGCCACGCTGATGCCTTGGGCGTCGATTGCCGACAACGTGCGCCTGCCGCTCGACCTCGCGCACGTACCGCGACGCGAAGCCGATGCGCGGGTCGCCGTTGCGCTTGCGAACGTCGGTCTTGGCGGCTTCGGCAACGTGCGTCCGCGCGAGCTGTCGGGCGGGATGCAGATGCGCGCGTCGCTGGCACGGGCGCTCGTCACGGAACCCGACCTGCTGCTGCTCGACGAGCCATTCGGCGCGCTCGACGAATTCACGCGCAACAAGCTCGATGCCGATCTGCGCGCGCTCTGGAGGAAGCGCGGCATGACCGTGGTGTTCGTCACGCACAGCATCTATGAGGCGGTGTCTCTGTCGGGACGCGTGGTCGTGATGCAGGCGCGGCCCGGGCGTATCATCGCCGACGTGCCGATCGGCGGCCCGGCCGAACGCGACGAAGCGTATCGCGTGTCGGCGCCCTTCATGCAGCATTGCAAGACGCTGTCGGACCTGATCACCGACGCGCATCTGGCATCGAGTGAAGACAGGCAGGTCGATACACAAGGAGCGCAATCATGACCAGTCAGACGCTTGCAACGAAGCCTGCGATGCATCCGAAAGCCGAGCGCCGGCGCAGCCCGCCGCTGTTACAGCGGCCCGGCGTGGCGAAGGCGCTGGCCCCCTGCGTCGTCGGCATATTGATGCTGCTGGTCTGGGAAGGCTGGTGCGCACTCTTCAAGGTGCCGGTGTATCTCGTGCCCGCGCCGCATGACATCGCGCTGCAATTGGTCGCCGATGGTCCGATGCTCGTCATGAGTCTTCTCGCGACGCTCAAGATCACGCTGCTCGCCTTCGCACTCGCGACAGTCCTGGGCGTGGCGGTCGCACTGCTGTTCGCGCAGAGTCCGCTGATCGAGGCGAGCTTTTTTCCTTACGCGATCTTGCTGCAGGTCACGCCGGTTGTCGCGATTGCGCCGCTCATCATCATCTGGGTGAAGGACACGACGTTCGCGCTCGTGATCTGCGCGACGCTCGTCGCGTTGTTCCCTATCATCTCGAACACCGCACTCGGCTTGCGCAGCGTTAATCCGGGCCTTGTCAGCCTGTTTCGCATCAATCGCGCGACACGCTGGCAGACGCTTGTGCGTCTGCGCATCCCGAGCGCGCTGCCGTATTTCTTCGGCGGCTTGCGGATTTCGAGCGGACTTTCGTTGATCGGTGCGGTCGTTGCGGAGTTCGTCGCGGGAACCGGCGGCAGCGGTTCGGGTCTGGCTTATCAGATTCTGCAGGCGGGATTCCAGTTGAACATTCCGCGCCTTTTTGCGGCGCTTTTTCTGATCACGCTGACGGGCGTGGTGCTGTTCGGCATCACCGTGTGGGTCGCGCGCATCGGCTTGCGCGGCTGGCACGAGAGCGAACTCTGAGACCATCGATATGAGCATACTGATTCGCAACGCAGCCGCCATCATGACCGGCGGCGACGGCAGCGCCGAAGAACCGGCGCGCGTCGACGGACCGGACATCCGCATCGAAGGCGAGACGATCGCAGCGATTGGCAGGCTCGCGCCGCGCGAAGGCGAGACGATCGTCGATGCCACCGATTGCGTGGTCTATCCGGCGTGGGTCAACACGCATCATCATCTTTTCCAGTCGCTGCTCAAGGGCGATCCTGCGGGACTCAACGCCTCCCTCACGCCATGGCTCGCCGCGACGCCATATCGCTTTCGCGCGCTCTTCGATGAGAAGCGCTTCCGCCTCGCTGCCCGCATCGGGTTGATCGAACTGATGCGCTCGGGATGCACGACGGTCGCGGACCACAACTATCTGTACTACCCGGGCATGCCGTTCGACAGTTCGGCGATCCTCTTCGACGAAGCGGGCAAGCTCGGCCTGCGCTTCGTGCTGCTGCGCGGCGGTGCGACGCGCACGCGCCAGCTCGAAGCCGAGTTGCCGACCGCGCTTCGGCCCGAATCGCTCGATGCATATATCGCCGATATCGAGCGGCTGGCATCGACTTATCACGATGCCTCGCCGCGCGCGATGCGTCGTGTCGCGATGGCGCCGACCACCGTGCTCTATTCGATCTCGCCGCACGAGATGCGCGAGATCGCCCGCGTCGCGCGCAGGCTCGGCTTGAGGATGCACAGTCATCTGTCGGAGACGGTTGGCTATCAGGACAGCGCGAAGGCGATGCATGGCGCGACGCCCGTCGAGTTCTGCGGCGAATACGACTGGCTCGGCGACGATGTCTGGTACGCGCATCTCGTCAAGCTCGATGCGCGCGAGATCGCGCTGCTCGCCGAGACCGGGACCGGGGTCGCGCATTGTCCGCAATCGAACGGGCGGCTCGGCAGCGGCATTGCGCCGGTGCGCCAGATGGCGGACGCGGGCGTGCCGGTGTCGATCGGCGTCGATGGCGCGGCGTCCAACGAAGCCGCCGACATGATCTCCGAGGTCCACATGGCGTGGCTCGCGCAGCGCGCGCGGCGCGGCATGGCGGCGCAACCTGTCTATCGCGGCGGCACGTTCGAAGGCGGCGCCGACGTCGCTTCGGTGGAAGAGGTCGTGCACTGGGGGACGGCGGGTGGCGCGCGCGTGCTTGGGCTCCAAGGCGTCGGGCGGATTGCGCCGGGCTACTCGGCCGATATCGCCGTGTACCGGCTCGACGATCCCCGCTACTTCGGCCTGCACGATCCGGCGATCGGACCGGTTGCGTCGGGTGGACGGCCGACGGTCGCGGCACTATTCTCGGCCGGACGCTGCGTGGTGGAGGACGATGCCGTGGCGAATGTCGATCTCGGCGAACTGCGACGGCAAGCGCTGGCCGAGGTCAGCGGGATGCTGGCAGAAGTGGCGTAACGGCGGCCCCCGACTGCATCAAGAACTCCCGGAACGCGTTAGCGACGTGAGGCAGGCGCCGCTCCGACATATGCGCGACATGCCACCCTCGCTCAATCGGTGTGGACGGCACGGAAAGCCTCGTTAGGAGTCCAGCCTGGCGCCAATGCGCAACGTGCCGCCCAGTTCGCCGCGCAGCGCCGCCACTTGCTCGCCTGTGACGCGTCGAGCCATCAGATCGACTACGCCTTTCATGCGAAATAGAACCACATCCGTTTCGAGCAGGGCGCGCTATCGATATCGAGCATCGATCGCGGCAGCCGCGAGATCGTCATAGCCGGGACGACAGACGGCCGCCCAATTCTGCCGCGCAGGACGCTCGCATCCGATACGCTCGTGCTCGCGCCTGGCAGCGCTTATGATCAGTTTTATCGTGGTTAGATGAGTCAAGGTCGGCGACGTCTCTGTTTGACCCTGACGTTCCCTTCGATCAGCGGTGACCTCTACGGCCGTTTCTAAGGACGACTCGACGTCTGAATGTCCGAGCGACGGTGCGAGCGAATGGCGCCTCCTGGCCGCATGCCGCCCCAGAGAAATATCGGCAAGTCAATCCTTCTTTCGTCTTTCGATTTCCTGTCTCACACGTTCGATTTCAAGCCGTTTGGCTTCCTTTGTTCCCCATCGTGGCGCTCTGTTCTGGGTGGCTTCGGCGGCTGCACGAATGCGTGCTTTGGCAGCAAGTTGATTGGCTCTGCGGTCGTCCAACTCCCTCATTTTGACCGCTTGCCGCTCGGCGAAGCGTTCAGCCGCGATGGGTGTGGTTCGTTCAGGTAGTCCGGCAAGGACCACAAGCTTGTCGATATTGTTCCAGGTGCTGATCCAGCCGTCGTTGTAGGCAAACTCACTAATCAACGGGAGGTTGAGTGCCGTGTAGATCGGGACCCAGTTTTCTTCTTCGCCCTGGCGGCGACGCACAGCGAGTTTGGGATTGAACTGGTACCGCCCGGTGGATACGCGCAGAAACAGGGATCTATTGTAGGCATAGTCCCTGTCGATTTCGTTCCTCGCCAGCACGCCAGAAAGATGCTGGCGCTTGTTGCGCTCTGGCCGCGCGATGTTAGCGGGTAAGTGTTGCCAGGCATCGAGGATGATTTGGGTCTGGAACGCGCTGTCTGCATTGCCTCGTATCTTGCTGAATCGGGCTTTGAACAATACCCACAGGGTCTGGAACAGAAAGTATTCAGATAGATGCCGGTCGATGCGGACCAAGCGATCACCCGCTCTGACATCAATGCAGGGCGGAGCCAGGCAATCATAGATTGCCGCCAGCGGGCCAGCAGCGAACTTTGCATCGCCAAATGCCTGACGCAAAGCCCAGTGCAGGGCATTGTGACCATAGTGATCGACGGCATCGCGGTCGGCACCGCGCTCCAGCAGGGCTTCCACCAGCGCCACATTTCCTGCAGCAGCTGCGGCCATCAGCGGCGTCTGGTTCATTGGCAGACGATGATCGACGCCATGGTGGTCACACTGCCTGAGAATGTCCTTGAAGCGGTTGGCGAAGAAAGGGACGTAGCTCTTGCGGGCGAACACCGCGCGCTGTTGATCAAAGGTTCGTGCCTGCTCGAATTTCGCCTCGACTGCCAGCCACTGGGCGAGCTGCGGTTCATCGAAGCAGGTGGCATAGTCAAAGAGTTGCTGCTTGCCCTTGTTGCCCGGAGACTGCTCGCGGAAGACCTTGATCAGCAGTTCCCTGACCTTGGCCTCATCGAACACCGGCCACGGCACCGGGACCTGCTTCAAGATGGTGCGGCGGATGGCCTCCGCCTGCTCCTGCTTGCCCTGCAGGTCGAGTTTGCGTGCTTCCTTCTGCCAGTCTTCGAGCGTGGATTGCTTGGCCTCGATCCTGGTCTGGCCGACGATCAGATCCAGCAACCCGAACAGATCATGCCCTGTGTCCGACTCGATCATGTAGATGTTCTTGATGGCGCGCGTCAGCGCTACATACAGGGCATTAACGAAGAATTTATAGACTTCGAGCGACTTGTCACTCTTGTCTTTGGCGCGTTTGTAATCCAGTGTCTCGACCGCCAGATCGGTCTTGGCGATGCCCTCGGCAATGTCGTTGAACTCGCCCCGGTGATCCGATATGAAACGGTAGAGCACGATGTTCTCGTATTCGAGACCCTTGGCTTCGTGGATCGAGAACAACAGCGGCGTGGCAAAGTGCTTGCGGGCGTCGGCCTTGTCCTCATCGCGCATTACCAGGACGGCGAACTGGGCGGATTGGCGAATTTTCTGGTCCAGCTCGCGCTTGGTGGCGTCCTTGTCGGGTATCAGCGTAACCTGGCCGGTCTCGCCGCCGACGGCCTGGACCAGGAAGTTGCTCTCGCGGTCGATGGAGCCGAAGCGCCGCTGCTTGATCTTGAGCAACTGATTGGCGACGCGAGTGGCCTCCAGGCCGTTGCGAAAGTTGGCCATTAGCACGCGCAATTCCTGCCGCTCGGCCATTTTCGGGTCCTTCCAGAACAGGCTCTTGACTTGGCTCCAGGAAAAGAAATTGGGGTGGACAATCTGGTTGGAATCCCCGCAGAGCATGAAATGGCCAGGCTTCTTCATGGTTTTCAGCACGAGCGCGAGTTGCACGGTGGTGATGTCCTGCACCTCGTCAATAACCACGAAGTCGTAGCGCGGCGCAGCCAGCGCTTGCCAGTCCTGGGCGACCAGATTCAGGTCGTAGAGCTTTGCCTCGGCCAGCCAGGCGCGATACTTCTCAAACAGATTGTAGAGTTGGTCGCGCCGTTCTGCGGGAAAGATCGATTGACGCACCCCCAGTGCTTGATACTCGTCGCGCGACAGGACACCGCCCGACCCGGCAGCAATCACGCCGCGAATCTCCTCGAAAGCCTGGTGGGCATCGACATCCTTGAAGTTCTGCCGTATACGGGAGTACCAGCCCGCAAAGTCGCGCCAGCTAGCCTCGCGTCCTGCCGGAACGCGGATCGACTCGACAAACTCCCGGTAGGACAGAAATACGGCATCCTGACCGCTATGCTCGAAACCGTTGGCGTAATAAAGGTCGCGAGCGCTCTGCGCCAGGAAGGCGGAGTGAGTGACGTAGAGGACCTCACCTTCGGCATGCTTCAGCTTTTCAAGCGTCAGTGCGGTCTTGCCGCTGCCAGCGCTGCCGACGACAACCAAGGGAGGTGGCTGTCGGTAAATGGTCTCCTGCGTGTCATCAAACGAGATCGGTTTGTCGAGCAGGTGAATGCCGGTACGCTCGGGATGAAGGTAGCGTAGAGCTTGCGCCTCCCTGATGGCGTCATCAGCGCTGATGTCTGGAATTTTGCTCTCGTCAATCGCCGCGCCGCGCAGGAAACGCGACTTATCGTAGGCGTGATTGGCGATCACTTCCAGCATCAGTGCGCAGACTTCATCTCCGTGGCGCACCAGCGAGAACAACAGCCGGTCGGCGTCATCCAGCTTCGCCCGGTAGAACTTGCCGTGGCTCAGATTGGCGAGCTTCTTGACTTGGGCAGCACGGAAGTCGTGGCGAGCGATGGCCGCGGACACCTTGTCGTAGCTGGCCTTGACGCGTGAGGTGTCGAGGCCTGTGTATTCGAGGATCTTCATGACGCGATGCGGACAAGTACAGGAGCAAGATTCTCTCACAGCCGCCTGGGCTGCCAACCTCTCTAGCAAGTTTCCGGTCATTCTCGAACGGCAGCTATCTGACGGCGGACGCGCTATGGCAGAGTATTTCTTCATGCTGAATGACGGGTTTTGGCGGCGGATTCAAGCGGTCGATGCAACACAATGAACGTCGGTCAGCGCCGGGACTCCTGGCCACGGCCGTGGGAAGAGGGCCCAGTAAGGAGGCTCATCTATCACCTCAAAGTCGTACTCCTGCGGTTTGTCAAAGATGTCGTCGAACATCTCGTTCAGTTCCTGCTGCATGCACTCCAGGTCTCGCACGCTCATGTAGCGCCATTCCTTACAGAAGCGGTGCTCCCCGGCGATGACTTTCCGGGCCGGAAGGTCGATGAGTATCCGATGTGACATGTACGGCTGGCTCGCCCACAGGGACCCCCAGCGACCGACGGCGTACCGGCGAAGCGGCGCACTCATCGAAGCATCCGCGCGACGCCGGCGCTTGATCGTCCTGTGTCGAGATCGTCCACGGTCAGCGCGCTGAGTTCGGCCGCCGTGATGCCAGTGGCAAGCAGCAGCGCGACGATCGTTCGCCGTCGAGCGAACGGTGAGCTTTTCCAGGAAGGGACCGGGTGTGTCAACCGACCGGCTGGCCGCTGCCCCTATAATTCTGCGACAAACGGGAAGAATGGCGGTTTGGCGTTAGGCGCCATTACGAACAACAGCGCGCAAGATGTTCACTGTGCCGTAGACGCGGACCAAGGAAAGGAAGGCGGCGCACTCGGCGGAGAGTGATGAGATGAACCCGGTTTGGTTTGGCGTTGTACAGCAATTCGACTGGCAGGACACGCTAAGGGTCGTCCTCCCTTCGAATGTGATCAGCTCAATCGTGACGATCGCCTGGAATTCCCACAGGGATTGGCGCGACTATCGTCGGGGACGTGGCGTTGTTGCGCTGGAGGTGGCGCTCTCGCTGGAAAAATACGCCCGCACCTGCCGTGCCATGATGCACAAGGCGGGTTGGGCATCGGACGAAGCGATTCGCACGGATAGCAGTCAGCCGATCCGAGCCGAGCCGAGCGTTGGGCGAATACGGCAGTGCGACGGGGTTGTCGCCAGTCGATGCCTTCCAGCAACATCGACAGCTGCGCAGACGTCAGATAGATCTTCCCGCCGTCAGCGTGGGGCCAGATAAACCGCCCGCGCGAAAGCCGCTTCGCGAGAAGCCATAGTCCGTCATCGGTTGCCCATAGAGTTTTTACGAGATCGCCGCGACGCCCGCGAAAAATGAACACGTCGCCGCCGAGCGGATTCTCTTCGAGTGCCGTTTGCACCTTCGCGGCAAGAGCCGGGAAACCACTGCACATGTCGGTTACGCCCGCCGCGATCCACACGCGCGTACCCGTTGGCAGGCCGATGACGATCGCACACTCTTGAGCACCGTGCGCAGCGTTTCGGCGTCAACCGCGCCATCGACCTTCACTACCGCCCGGCCGATCCGAACTTCAATTGTGCCGACGGTCGCGGTGGGCTTCACGATCTCCTGTTCGACCGACGATGTCGGCGTGACGTTGACGGGCGCTTCGCTTACGACCGTCACCGGAACAAGCTCGGTTGTCGTCAGGGCAGAGCGCATTTTGCCCTCACTTCTGGCCTGACGAACCAGTTACGACGAGCCGTCCGAATCCACTTTGGCCACGTTGGATGCCCTGCGGTCCAGTTTCATGTACATGTCCGCCGCTACGATACCAAAGACAATGTGAACGAGCGCGTTGACCCAGTTCCGCGCCTCCGCGAACCACGGAAAAAATTGGGTCATGCCATAGAAATTGATTATGTAGACGATCACGCCGAAAACGGCACCTGCGAGCGTTGCCATCCCCACGCTCGAGTCGAGACTGAACGACACCGCGATCAGGCTGAGGATGAGCGCGAGAACGATTGCAAGGGCAAAATGGACGATGAAGGCTGCAAGGACAATGCCGACAGAGAACGCATGCGGCGATCGCAATGCGCCACGCCCCAAAATGATAGCGGCGATCATGCGTGGAGGTTCCGTCAGGCTCTGGCCGGTCACGAGCGTCATCAGAAAAACCCCCAATATGAGGAATATCGCTCCGGCGATAACCCCGCCAGGGCGGCTGCCCGCCAGTCGGGCTGACGGTGCGTGAAATGATGGGAATCCAGGTGAAGTTCCACAATTTCTCTCCCAATCGATCCGGAGAATTCATTTTAGGTCGAGCAGTCGATCCTGCCGGATGCAAGCGCATGGGCCTGCCAAAGCGGTTCCACCGTTTGACGAACTCCCGGCGCGAAGCGCCGCACCCAGCGGAGGAGAGCGGTCCGTCACGAAAACCAACACGCTGACAAGGTTATATATACAGGTCTAGAATGAAATTGGCGTTGGGCCGTTCGCGAAATACTTCTCCCGGAACGAAAAGCGATTCGCGACGTGGCCAGAAATCCCCACACAGAACAGTGTCGCTCACTCCGAACGTGCGGATTTCGTTTCGATGTAATCTGGACCAAACGGGTCCTGATTAAAACGGGAGATGTTCCGATGTTGCGCATGAGCAAACTTGCCGATTACGGCACGGTGATCATGACCGCGATGGCGCGCGATCCCGATGCCGTCCACAGCGCAAGCAGTATTGCGGCGGCGACCGGGGTCGCGATGCCTACGGTGTCAAAGGTGCTGAAAGTGCTGACGCGGGGTGGTGTCGTGGAGTCGCTGCGTGGCACAAACGGCGGTTACCTGCTGCCGCGGCCGCCCGCGCGGATCACGCTGGCGGAGGTGATCGCCGTCGTCGACGGCCCGATCGGGATGACCGAATGCAGCACTACGCCCGGCCTGTGTATCCAGGAGGCGGCGTGCGCGGTGCGCGCCAACTGGCAGAAGGTCAATCGCCTGATCTACGAAGCGTTGCAGCAGGTCACGCTGGCGGACATGGCGGGCCCCACCTTGCGCGCGGTCGATATCAGCGCGATCCGCGCGCGTAGTATCCCCACCCATCGCGCGGGCGCGATGCCTGTGCGCAAGTCGACTGATGGAGGCCACGCATGAGCGCATCCGCAACCGGTTTCGATGAACTGATCAGACGCGAATACCAGCACGGTTTCGTGACTGATCTGCAGGCCGATGCGCTTCCGCGCGGGCTGAGCGAGGACGTGGTCTGGCTCATCTCGGTGAAGAAAGAAGAGCCGGCGTTCATGCTCGAATGGCGACTCGCGGCCTATCGCCACTGGCTCACGATGACCGAGCCGCATTGGGCGACGGTCGAACACCCGCCGATTGATTATCAGAACATCATCTATTATTCCGCGCCGATGACGCAGAAGAATCGTCCGAAGAGTCTCGATGAAGTCGATCCGGAACTGCTGCGTACCTACGAAAAGCTGGGTGTGCCGCTGAGGGAACGCGAATTGCTAGCGGGCGTAGCGGTGGATGCGGTATTCGACAGCGTGTCGGTAGCGACTACGTTCCGCGAAAAGCTGGCGGAACTCGGCATTGTGTTCTGTTCGTTCTCGGATGCCATACAGCATCACCCCGAACTGGTGCGAAAGTATCTCGGCTCGGTCGTGCCGCACACCGACAATTTCTTCGCTGCGCTTAATTCCGCCGTGTTCAGCGATGGGTCGTTCTGCTATATCCCGCCGGGCGTGCGCTGCCCGATGGAACTGTCGACCTACTTTCGTATCAATGCCCAGAACACCGGGCAGTTCGAACGCACGCTGATCGTCGCGGACAGAGGCGCGTATGTGAGCTATCTGGAAGGCTGCACCGCGCCGATGCGCGACGAAAACCAGCTGCATGCCGCTGTGGTCGAGCTGGTCGCGCTGGAAGGTGCACAGATCCGCTATTCGACGGTGCAGAACTGGTATCCGGGCGATGCGTCGGGCAAGGGCGGCATCTACAACTTCGTGACCAAACGTGGCGACTGCCGCGAGGCGAATTCGAAGATTTCATGGACTCAGGTGGAAACCGGCTCGGCAATTACGTGGAAGTATCCGAGCGTGATCCTGCAGGGCGATGACTCGGTCGGTGAATTCTATTCGGTGGCGCTGACCAACCACTATCAACAGGCCGATACCGGGACGAAGATGGTTCACCTCGGCCGCAATACGCGCAGCACAATTCTGTCGAAAGGCATTTCGGCTGGCCGCGGAAAGAACGCGTATCGCGGCCTCGTGAAGGTCGGCCGGGCGGCGGAAGGCGCGCGCAACTACACGCAGTGCGATTCGCTTTTGCTCGGCGACCGTTGCAGCGCTCACACATTCCCCTACATCGAGGTCAAGAACCCGACCGCGAAGGTCGAACACGAAGCATCGACGTCACGCATCGGCGAAGACCAGTTGTTCTATTGCCGGCAGCGTGGGTTGTCGCAGGAAGATGCGGTGTCGATGATCGTGAACGGCTTCTGCAAGGAGGTCTTCAAGGAGCTGCCGATGGAGTTTGCTGTCGAGGCGCAAAAGCTGCTCGGCGTGAGCCTGGAAGGCGCCGTCGGATAACCCACAGCGATTCGCGAGGGATTCGGACCATGCTTGAAATCAGCAATCTGCAGGTCGAAGTCGACGGCAAGAAAATTCTGCGTGGCATCGATCTGGGTGTAAAGGCCGGCGAGGTGCACGCGATCATGGGCCCGAACGGCTCGGGCAAGAGCACGCTTGCCCAGGTGCTGGCCGGGCGCGAGGACTTTGCTGTTACGGGCGGCGAGGTCTCGTATCTCGGCCGCGACCTGCTGGCGCTCGCGCCCGAGGAGCGCGCGCACCAAGGACTGTTTCTCGCGTTCCAGTATCCCGTCGAGATACCGGGCGTGAGCAACGTTTATCTGCTGAAGGCGGCGCTGAACGCGCAGCGGCGGTATCGTGGCGAGCCGGAGCTCGATGCGATGGAGTTTCTTCAACGGGTCAAGGAGAGGATGACGCTGATGCAGATGGACGAGAGTCTGCTGTATCGCGCCGTGAACGAAGGTTTTTCGGGCGGAGAGAAGAAACGCAACGAGATTCTGCAGATGGTCGTGCTGGAGCCCCGGCTCGCCATTCTGGACGAAACGGATTCCGGACTCGACATCGACGCATTGCAGATTGTCGCGCAGGGCGTTAACAGCATGCGCAGCCCCGAACGGGCGATCGTGCTCGTGACGCACTATCAGCGGCTATTGGACTACGTCGTGCCGGATCGCGTGCATGTGCTGGCGAATGGCCGGATCGTGAAGTCGGGGTCCCGAGAACTGGCGCTGGAGCTGGAGCGCAAGGGCTATGGTTGGATCGACGATGAAGCGGTGCAACCAGAAAATAGAGCAAGCCAGGAAAGTGCGGGGCATCCATGAAAAACGAATCTCTCGACTATTTCCATCAGTTTGGGCAACTCGCGAAGACGTTGCCCGGCGCTGAGTTTCCATGGCTGCGCGCCGCGCGCCGAAGCGCGTTCGACCAGTTCGACGCGCTGGGTTTGCCGACCACGCGGCACGAGGACTGGAAATACACGAACGTGTCGGCGATTGGCAAGCGTCCCTGGCATTTCAGGGCGCAACGCACCGACGATAGCGACGTGCGGCACGTCGTCGATGAACTCAAGCTGGACCCTGCCGGGCATCGACTGGTCTTTGTCAACGGTCGGCATGTGCCGCGGCCGTCGAAGCTGGATGGCTTGCCGCATGGGGTATTTGTAGGCTCGCTCACGCGGGCGTTGAGAGAAATGCCGCAACGGCTTGAGGCGGCGATCGCCTCGCACGCATATACAGATGGCTTTGCCGCGCTGAACACGGCGTTTATGGCGGATGGGTTTGCCATCGTGCTGCCGCCTGGCGAGGTCATCGATCAACCGCTGCAGATCCTGTTCCTGACCGACGAAGCGGGCCTTGCGGTGCAGCCGTTCAATGTCGTGCTTGCAGGAGCACGCTCGGGCTGCACGATCGTCGAACATTTTGTAGGGCTGAGCGACGACGCGTACTGGACCAACGCCGTTACCCGCATCGTCGCAGACGAGCAGGCGGACGTGCAGCACTATCGGTTGCAGCAAGAGGGCCCGAAAGCTTTTCATATCGCGTCGGTCGCAGCTGCGCAGCAACGCGGCAGCTGTTTTACCTCACATGCATTCGCGTTCGGCGCCGCGTTGTCGCGCACTGGTATCGGCACAAGCCTGAACGCCGCGAACGCGCAAGCGACGTTGAACGGTCTCTATTTCGTCGGGGGTCGGCAGCACGTCGATCACCACACGCGCATCGATCATACAGAGCCTCATGGCACGAGTCGCGAACATTACCGCGGCGTGCTCGACGGCGCTGCGCGCGGCGTGTTCAACGGACGCGTCATCGTGCATCGCGATGCGCAGCAAACGGACACGCATCAGGCGAATCACAACCTGCTGCTGTCACGCGATGCGGAGATCGACACAAAGCCGCAACTCGAGATCTACGCCGACGACGTGAAATGCACACACGGCGCGACGGTCGGTCAACTGGACGAGAACCAGCTGTTCTATTTACGTGCACGAGGTGTCGAAGAGCGCATGGCGCGGGCGCTACTGACCTACGCATTTGCACGCGACATTGTCGAAGGTGTGCGCATCGATTCGCTGCGTGGCCGGCTCGAAAACCTGCTGTTCGCGCGCACCCCGGAAGGCGAGCGCATCAGGGAGTTGCTATGAAGCCGATCGAACAGATGCAGACGCCCGATCCGCGCAATGTCGAGCACTGGCGAGCCGATTTTCCAATTCTGGGCGAGCGCGTGCATGGACGGCCATTGGTCTATCTCGACAATGGCGCAACGACGCAAAAGCCCGCCTCGGTCATCTACGCAGAAAACGCTTACTACCGGCATAGCAACGCCAATGTGCACCGCGGCGTGCATCTGCTGTCGCAGCGCGCGACCGATTCATTCGAGGCCGCACGCGCGAAGATTGCACGCTTCATCAATGCGCAGCGTCCGGAGGAGATCGTGTTCGTGCGTGGCACGACCGAAGCGATCAATCTCGTCGCCCAGAGCTATGCTCGCCCGCAGATCAAACCCGGCGACGAAATCGTGATTAGCGCGATGGAGCACCATTCGAACATTGTGCCGTGGCAGCTCGTCTGCGAGCAGACGGGCGCGGCGCTGAAAGTCGTGCCGATCGACGATACGGGCGCACTCGATGCTGACGCGTACGAGCGCTTGTTAAGTGAACGTACGCGGCTGGTCGCGGTGACGCACCTGGCCAACGCGCTCGGCAGCATCAATCCGGTGGAGCGCATCGTTGCAGCGGCACGCGCGCGGGGCGTGCCGGTGCTGCTGGATGGCGCACAGGCAATCGCGCATCTGCCGGTCGACGTCCGTGCGATAGATTGCGATTTCTACGCGTTTTCCGGGCATAAGGTGTATGGACCGACTGGCATTGGCGCGCTATACGCCAAGGCCGCACTGCTTGAGGCGATGCCGCCGTGGCAGGGCGGCGGCGACATGATCCGCTCGGTGACGTTCGAGAAAACGGAATACAACGCGATTCCGTGGAAGTTCGAGGCGGGTACGCCGAACATTGCCGGCGCGATTGCGCTGGGCGCGGCGCTCGACTATGTCGACAGCCTCGGCATGGAGGTCATCGCCGCGCACGAGAACGAACTGCTCGCCTATGCAACGGATGCGCTGCGGGTGATACCGGGTTTGCGTTTCATCGGTAGCGCACGCGACAAGGCAAGCATTCTGTCGTTCGTGCTCGACGGCGTGCATGCCCATGATGTCGGTACGATTCTCGATCATCACGGCATCGCCGTGCGTGCGGGCCATCATTGCGCGATGCCGGTGATGCAGCGCTTCGGCGTACCGGCGACCGTGCGCGCGTCGCTCGCCCTCTACAACACGCAGCAGGATATCGACGCGCTGATCGAAGGTCTCGGCAAGGTCAGGGAGATATTCGGAACATGAGCGATCTGCGCGATCTGTATCAGGAAGTCATCTTCGACCACTACCGGCGGCCGCGCAACTGTCATGGACTGTCCGGTGCCAATCACATGGCTGAGGGCTATAACCCGCTGTGCGGCGACCGGATTACGCTTTATCTGCGAATCGAGGACGGCATCGTCAAAGAGGCGAGTTTCGAAGGCGCAGGCTGTGCAATTGCGACAGCATCAGCGTCGCTGATGACCGAGGCGCTGAAAGGAAAAACGGAAGCAGAGGCCGAAGCGCTGTTCGGGCGCTTTCACGACATGGTGACAACGGCCGCTGCAGCGCAGGCCGCAGCCGCGCCGGAGATGGGCAAGCTGGCGGTGCTGTCCGGTGTACGTGAATTTCCCGAGCGTGTGAAGTGCGCGACGCTGGCCTGGCATACGCTGCACGCCGCGCTGCACGACGAGGATCGCCCCGTTTCGACAGAGTGAGGCAGACGATGAGCACATTCGACTGGCTAAAGCGCGCTGAGGTCGCACAACCCGGCAGAGGCACAACGACAGAACGTCTTGAAGAGCGCGTGATCGACGCGCTGCGCACCGTGTTCGACCCGGAGATTCCGGTCAACATCTACGATTTGGGGCTTGTTTATGGTCTTGACGTGGACGAAGCCGAAGGCCGCGTTGGGATCCGCATGACGCTGACCGCGCCCGGCTGCCCGGTTGCGCAGTCCTTCCCGGCGACGGTAGAGGATGCGGTGTTTCCGGTGAGCGGAGTGAACGACGTGCACGTTGAACTGGTGTGGGATCCGCCGTGGTCGAGAGACCGGATGTCGGATGCGGCGCGCCTGCAATTGGGGATGCTTTGACATGTCCGACTGGGTCGATGTCGCCGCGATCGGGGATTTTCCGGTCGGGTCTGTTCGCAGCGTCGAAGTCGATGGCGCACAGGTTGCTGTGTTCAACGTCGACGGCACCTGTTACGCAATCGAGGATGTCTGCCCGCACGACGGCGGCATCCTGACGGGCGGTGTGGTGGAAGGCGACGTGGTCGTCTGTCCGCGCCACGGTGCACGATTTTGCATCAGGACCGGAAAGGTGCTGGCGCCGCCGGCATATGAGGATGTGGTGGCGTTTCCGGTGCGGATCGAGGCGGGCGTCGTGCAGGTGCGTGACGAGCGGTGGGATTGAGGTGCGCTGTCGACCGGCTCTCGTTCTCACGACAGCGCCGTCACGACGCCCCAGCCCCCTGATGCAGCTCGCCGCCTTGCATCAAGCGCCGGGCGATGTCGGCCGTTTGCAGTGTCCCGCGTTCAGTCGGTGAATGGGCGGCGAGATAGCGGGCGACCGCAATGAGAATATGCCGGCCCTCGTCGGTATTGCCCCGCACGGCAAACGGCCGGGCCCCGGCCTCCAGCATCTGATCGGCGTGGAAGCCTGCATCTTCGCGCAGCACTGCAAGTGCAAGCGTGGCGATGAGCGCCTGTGGCGGATGGCCGAGCGTGAGATGCCGCGCTACCAGCCGTGCTGCAAGATCAACATGTCGCTGCCGGTCGAAGGCGTCGAGCAAGGCAGTGCGGATCGTCTCCGCATCGGTAGGGAGGTCGTCGAGCTGGCCGTTGCCATCGCCCGGCATGCGGGCCGCCGGCACATTCAGATAGCGGGCAAGGTAGAGCGCCATGGCTCCGTGCATGATGCCGCGCACTGCCGTGACGTAACCGTCCATGTCCGCGGTCCCGATCCGCCTGAGCATCTGGTGGAGCGCGTTAGCGTAGGTAAAGACGTCGTGCGCCGTCTCCCAGTCGGCATGCTCGTTGGCATTGCCGAAGCGAGCCACCCGCAGCGCCGCGCCCTAAGCGAGGGACCGACCGAGATCGGCAGGAGCGGCGCCTGCGCGGATCGCTACCTTTAGCGCGTCAATGATCTTCGCTGGCTCGTCACCGAGCAGCTCCCGGGCGAGCGCTGCGTGCTTCGACCAGCGTTGCAAGTTGCGCCACGCAGCGAAAAGTTCCGATATCTGGCTGGCCGATTCATCGCACAGCGCGACAAGATCAACGGGCTGGCGCCAGGCGGTCGATTCCTCGGCGCTAGGGGCCGCCACCATCTGGCCGACGGTAGTAGGCAGCAAAGCTGGCGCGTGCTCCCAGCCGATCAGGTCGAGGCACTCCAAAATCGTCGTTGAACACTCGAGCATCGGGGTTATATCTAGGACTACGTCGTGTCGAGGCCAGATTCAGGTGTCGCCGGCGGCCGGTCAGCTTACGCTGCGAAAAAGCGGACATCTGAACTTGGCTAAAAGCGGACATCGCAACTTAGCCTCTACACCGTAACAACTTAATTGTTAAATTGATATTATGTCAAATAAATGGCGGCGAAATTGCGTCGCCGGGTTGCCTCCGGACCGTTAATGGTTTAAATTCAGTCCTCAACCCCTTCTACCCGGAGCGCCAAATGCATCTCGCGGACCATGTGAAGCCAATCAGCTACCTTAAAAGCGAAGCTGCGCAAATCGTCAAAGACCTGACTGATTCGGGCGAACCACTCATCATCACGCAGAATGGCGAAGCGAAGCTCGTCGTCCAGGATCTACGAACCTACGAATCGACGCAGCAAACCCTCGCGCTCCTGAAAATTCTCGCGATTGGCCAGAAGCAGATCGAGCGTGGTGATCACATCGATGGCGACGAGTTCTTCGCAGAGCTAAACGAGCTCGACCGTCAAGAAAAGCTCCGCTGATGGCGGGACCCTTGCTGAAATACCGGATTCTCCCTACCGCGCGAATCGGCATCGACGAACTGAGAAGCTATGTCGTCCGCACGTTTGGTTGGGAAACATGGCGTCAGACATCCGCGCAACTGCAGGAAACGATCAACCACATTCGCCAGTTGCCCGCTAGCGGTTATGCGCCTGCCGAGCTTGAGGGCTTCTTCGAGGATGGTTTCCGACAGGCTCTTTCCGGCAAGAACCGGATCATCTACCAGATCCGCGACGATACCGTCTTTGTTCATCTAGTGGTCGACGTGCGACGCGACCTGCCCTCCCTGCTTCAGAGGATCGTGCTTCGCATGATGTAAAAGGTCTGGACTCGACAACTGGGTCGCTTCAGACCGGACCGGCTCGCAGCCCAACCACGCGGCACGCCGCGAGCGTTTCGTTGAATTCAACCTCGAAGCAGAGCAAAGTACGCAGAGACGCGGCGCGTACCGCGTACACTTTCTTTCCATCGGGCGTCGGATGCAGGACGCCTCCAAAGGTCGAGAGCCCGCTACCGCCTGCGCGCCGATAGGACAGGCGCGGGTGGCACCCACCGATGCTCCTTTGGAGGGCGGTCAAACATCAAGTCAAAATCGGTGAATCCGTTGCTCCGTCGCTGCCGCGGGGGCCACCGTATTTGTGAGGAGCGTCCTCGGTGACGCCAACGCGCGGGAAAGTCCTATTTTGCCCCACGTGGCTGGACGTCTTTGCGAGAAAAGCTGGGAACGGGAAGGCCAGCGAGCACCCCCGTGGCCCGTGCGGCGCGGCAGCCAGCAACCGGATGTTCATGCTGTGCGGCCCGGTGCGGCACGCGGCACGACTGTCACCCGATGCGCCACATTCGCTCGAGGTGTTCCCGCAAAGGCCCACCTCATCCGTGGACGTTGCGGCCGACGCGACGATCCAGACAGCGTTCGCGCATCTTGCACAGGATCCACCGTGGACGAAGATGATTGCTGCGGCAATTCGCGAGCAGTTCGGACAAGGACGCAAGGTGCCGGTTCTCACCGAACGGACGGATCATGGTTCTGTCGCGGTAAGGCGATGTGAGCGAACGATAGCGATATGATGAGGATTGCTTACATCACCAGCGAGTAGAATTGCCGGGCGGCCGATGGCTTGAGTTTGGCTGCGTCCTTCATCTGCCCCTTGGCGATCATATGGATGAGTTCAATGTCGCTCAACAAGATGCGGGCACAACGAAAAGCCTTGAATCCCAACATGGGTCGGATACGGCGCTTGATCGCCCGATGGTCTTGTTCCACGATATTGTTGAGATACTGATATGACTTTCCATGTCAATCGCGATGTTGATTTTTCGCTTTTTCATAGGCGCGAGAATTCCCTGAGGGCGGCGTAGCAGTAAGGTCGACGGTGGGTCACACTGATATCCGCGGATTGGCTACCGCATTACAGAGGTCCGCCTCATGAGCCTGCCGCTGTCTTGGGCCGCAAATTGGTGATGCCCGTTGCGAAATATCTTCGCGGGTTACTCGAGTGCCGGGCTACGCCGCCTTCAGGAAACTCCTCCACTTGTTGTCTTGCGTTGAGTGGCGGGCGGCTTACGCGGTCTGTGCGCTGCGTGACGTGGCAAGCGACATCGCCAGGCGGCTGATGTCCCAGATGAAGCCCGCTAGTTCACGGGCGACGGCGACCGTCGCGATATTGACGTGTTTGCCGCGCACTGCCAGCTTCCGGTATCGCCGGCACAACCGGACCTGCGCGTCCCAGGCGCGATCGATAATGGCCTTCGGAATACCTTCGTGCCGACGCTGGATGTCGCGGCTCACGCGCGCAGGATGCCGGTAGCTCCAGGCCGCCTCGACCAGCAGCTTTCTGGCGTAGCTGTTGCCGGTCTTGGTGATGCTACCCCGACGTCGCTTGTCGCCCGAGGAATGTTCCGACGGCGTCACCCCCAGCCATGCCATCAGTTGACGTGGATGTTCGAAGCGTGACAGGTCGCCCAGTTCCGACAGTATCCCGACGGCCGTGACGAACTGCACGCCCCGCATCGCCTGCAGTCCCAGCAGGGCTGGATAAAACCGCCAGTTGACGACTGCCTCGCGTAGCGCTGCTTCGAGGCGATCACACTGCGCGAGTCGGTCCTCGATCGTGCGCCGGTGTTCGTCAAACGCCAGTTGCCGCCACGGGTGCCCGAATGAATATGCGCTGAGCCAGCGCCGATGGGCGGCGCCCCAGTTCGCGTTCCCGGTATAGTGCACGCCATGCGAGAGCAGGAACGACTTCAGCCGCTGCCGCGCCTGCTTCAGATCGTCTCTGGCACCGGCCCATGCCCGCGCCAGATCCCGGAATGCCTCATCCTCGACGCCCGGGACATAGACCGCTGACAGGTCACCGGCGCGCAGCGCCCGCACCAGTTTGATCGCATCGCGCCGATCCGTCTTCACGCGCTCGCCGGGCTTCTTCGGAATCAGCGATGGTGCACACACGATGCAGTCGAATCCCTTCTGGACGAGCTGCCGGTAAAGCCCATAACCACACGGACCCGCTTCGTAGACGATGTGCACGTGTGGCCCCTTTGACTGCAGGCGCCTGCACAGGCGGTCGATATCGGCCTTCGTCGTACCGATCTTGCCGAGCAGTTCCACGTCGCCCATGCCGATCGCGTAGGCGACCGTGATCGAATCCTTGTGAACATCCAGACCGACGTACACCGTGCTATCGTTTTCCATGCTGGCCTCCGTGCCGGAAATCGCCGGGTGTGGCGCTGTCCACACCGTGCGGCTCTGGCAGCAATGCTAACCCGCGTCTGATTCGTCACGGCTGGCCAGCCCCTGCCTCACGGAAAGTCATACTGCCTTGGACTGGCGGATCTTGATGGGCGTTTCGCGCTCGGCGTTCACGGCGTGCAGCGCGGCCGGATTGGCACGGCTTTTGTCGATGGTTACGGTTTCGGGCGCGCCATTCTGATCGATGGCCTTCTCGAAGTACCGTCGGGCGGCTTCCTTGTCCCGCCTGGCTCGCAGCAGGAAGTCAACCGTGTTGCCGGCCTTGTCGACGGCGCGGTAGAGATACTTCCATGTGCCCCGGACCTTCACATAGGTTTCGTCCATCCGCCAGCTCTTGCCGACCGGGCGCTTGCAGCGGCGGAACGCCTTTTCAAGCACCAGCAGAAGCTTGACGGCCCACCGATGCACGGTCGAATGATCGACCGCGATCCCGCGTTCGGCCATCATCTCCTCGAGATTGCGCAAGCTCAGCGGGTAGGCCACGTACCAACGCACGCACACCAACATTACCTCAAGCGGATAGTGCAACCGCTTCAGCACTTTGGCTACCGCCGGACTCAGCGCTTTCATTGCCGTTCACATCATTCTGTTAGGTCCCGCAGCATACCAGCCTCCGCTATTGCAACGGAACCGGAAATAGTCCATTTCGCCCCTTAAACGGAACTTATTTAAGTGTTATAAAATCGCAAATAAAGCGGCTCCAATGCCGCATATAAAATAGAAAAGGCGGCTTTCGTAGCCGGTAAGAACACTTCCAAACTGGCGACGAATTAAATAGCGCCCGAGGCGACGAATACTCTATTGCGTGAATCGATGTGAATTCGAGTTCATCCAGCAAGCTCTTTTAGACTTTCGCAGTAAGGCAGGTTGAAAGCCGTCGCGCGCCGGCAACAACACCATAAGCTGCAATGCGGCGCTTTATTCGCCCGCGATTGCGATTTCGCCTTTATTTTTGCGTACTTACGCCACCTAAATCGCTTCGTTACGAATCCAGGAAATGACTGTTGCGCCATTCACGCGATTGGATAAACGAATACGGGGAATACACTTCGCAGCGGATCGTCACGCGGCCGGCGCAATCAGCGCAATGGACGGCCCGCCCCGAATGCGATTCTCGATGCATTGTCCCTGGAGTCATGAAATGAAAAGAACCCTCATCGCAGCAGGTCTCATGGGCGCGTTTGCGCTCAACGCACACGCACAAAGCAGCGTCACGTTGTACGGCACGCTCGACGCCGGCCTCGTGTATTCGAACAACCAGGGCGGCCACAACAACTGGCAGCAAGGTAGCGGTTCGGTGTCGAACACGTACTTCGGCCTGCGCGGCAGCGAAGACCTGGGCGGCGGTCTGCACGCCATCTTCACGTTGGAGAGCGGCTTCAATCTGAACAACGGCCAGTTCTCCGAAGGCAACACCATGTTCAACCGCCAGGCTTTCGTCGGCCTGAAGAGCGACCAGTTCGGTACGCTGACGCTCGGCCGTCAATACGATTCCGTCGTCGACTATCTCGCGCCGCTGTCGGAGGCGGGCGCGGGCTACGGCAACAATCTCGCGGCCCACCCGTTCGACAACGACAACCTGGACAACTCGTTCTCGATCAAGAACGCGGTCAAATACACGAGCGCGAACTACGCGGGCCTGAAGTTCGGCGGCCTGTACGGCTTCAGCAATTCGGCCGGCCAGTTCTCGAACAATCGCGCGTGGAGCGCGGGCGCTTCGTACGACAACGGCCCGCTGAGCGTCGCAGCGGCTTACCTGCAACTGAACAAGTCGGGCAGCTCGAATCTGAGCGGCGCGGTCTCGCAAGGCGACGGCACCGCGCAGGTCGCGGCTAACCTGCAGCGCACGTTCGGTGCGGGCATCAACTACTCGTACGGTCCGGCAACGGCGGGCTTCGTGTACACGCATACGCAACTGGACGGCATCACCGGCATCGACGTCGGCGGCGCGACACTGCCCGGCATCGCCGGCACTAACCTGCATCTGGACAACTTCGAAGTAAACGGCCGTTACGCGCTGACGCCGGCCATGAGCCTCGCGGCTTCGTACACGTTCACGGACGGCAAGATGTCGGGCGCTAACGGCTCGGGTGATCCGAAGTGGCATACGGTGTCGCTGCAAGGCGACTACTCGCTGAGCAAGCGTACCGACGTCTACGTCGAAGGCGTGTATCAGCATGCATCGGGCGAACTCGGCAACTTCGGTTCGAACGTGGCGGCGATCAACACGCTCGCGCCGTCGTCGACCGGTAACCAGGTCGCCGCGGCTGTCGGCTTGCGTCACCGCTTCTAGATCTCCACGCACTGCTTGCAGCGCGGGCCTGCCTATTCGCGCTGCCTTCGAACCCGCACGTGACACGGTGACGTCGCGGGTTTTTTCATGGACGCGACGTTTCAGCTTGTAACGAAGGTGACTGCGCGAGCTTGTGCTCGCTATACTCGGGCATCCGCTTTTTTTTCATCGCGATTGAGCGCGCTGCTGCCTGGTTTGCTGTGTGTCCTTGCAGCGCGAACGCAACGCGCGTGAAAGGCGGCTCTGTCGCGAAGCATGGCATTGCGCCGATCGCTGTGTGGGTCGGTGCATTGATCGCGCCACGCTTCGCCCGTACAAGATTCCTGCAAATGACCGGGGACGCCGACGACCTCACCAGGAAACGAACTTTCCTGCTTGCTCCTGCCGCCGTGGCGATCGCCACTCTCGCGGCTTGCGGTTCCTCCAACGGGCCTTCCGCACGCGACGCGTCGAAGCCCATGATCTACGTGTCGTCGCAGCGCGCCCGTGTGTATATCGCCAGTTGCCTGGAAAGCCGCTTGTCGAGAGTGCGCCTGTCGCGCGTGGGCAGCGCGACCGAGATTGCGGTCGGCTTCCAGCGCTTCGCGCTGCGTTCGACACTCGCGCATCCGCGCAACTGGTTCGGACAGGCGACTTGTGGAGGTTCGACGAACACGCAGGTGCTATTGCACCTGGTTTCTGGATCAACTTCGCACATTGGGGTATGAGGCGCGAAACGACTGGCCATTTAACACGTCCAGCTTGTGCTATTTCTCGATTTGCCGTTACGTTGATAGCTTGCTCGCAGCCAAGCCGCGGTCGCTGGCAGCGGTGACCGGTGGCGTCGACCTTGTCGCGAAGCTCTAGTCGGGGGAGGGGACGCGACGCCCGGCCCTGAAATTCATGCAGCGCGTCGAGATGGACGCGAAACATACTCGACGGGCGTTTCTGCGTTTCACTTCCACTTGTGAACGGTGGCTTTCGGGAGAAGATTGTCCATCGTCTCTGGGCTGTCGTCATCATTGAAGTCGTCTCATGTGTCGTAGTCGGCTACTACTTCAGCGTGAGGCGCGAGGTATCGACGGACGACGTTTTGCGAGCCGTTAAACGAGCATTGGACCGGGACATGCTGTTGATGTTCGTTAATTCTGCTAGCCACGTCCACACCTTGCGCTAGCGGAACAAAGGTCCACAAGCCATGCTAAGCAGGCCTTAGCGTCAAAATTCGTCCTTTTAACGCGTTGCGTTCCGGCAACGGATGCACGTCCGTTTGTCCGTTAGTTTTGCTGGCGGGTTCGACGTGTCCTTTAATTCCGCTAATGCGTTCAACGGAAGTCGATGAGGTGCTGCGATGACGGATGCGACCGTGACAGACGACCGTGCTGCGAAAGTAGCATCAGTGCTTCGGCCATTGGGGCGGGGACCGCTTTCACGAGAACAGGCCGTTCTTGCCGGGCGCCTGCTCGGCGTGCATTGAACAACGGTGTATCGTCTGCGCCGGAGATTTTTAACCGATCCTGTAGCGAGTTCCGTCGCTCCGCATCGCCGAGGCCCATCGATGGGCGGCGGTCGGTTGGGGGACGACGTCGATAAGGTGATCGACGAAGTAGTGCATGTCTGGCTCCCTAAGCAGCGACAGCTGGCCCACCCTGCAACGGATCTTGTGCTGGAGGTTCGACGCAGATGTGCACTCGCGGGACTGCAACTGCCAAGCCGAACGACCATCGGGCGGCGATGGGCGAGGCATCGCGAGTTGGACGCTTTGAAGCGCGCGGCGCTGCCCGACGCGCTCAAATCGCCGGGGTCGCTTGCTGCCAAGTACCCCTTGGAGATCGTTCAGGTCGACCATACACAAGCGGATGTGCTGCTGGTCAGCGAGTACGATGGCTTGCGAAGATAGAGGCGGACGCGGATTGGCCGATGCGTGGAATTCCGGAAGTTCTGCATCTCGACAACGCTGCCGAGTTTAAAAGCAGGGCGCTTCGCAGTGGGTGCCGCGAATACGGCATCGACCTATCGGCCTGTGGGACGTCCCCATTTCGGTGGCCATATAGAGCGCCTGAACCGGACTCTCATGGAACGGGTGCGGGGCCTGCCGGGGGCGACCGGATCGTCCCCGAAAGGTCGCAAAGCGCGGCAGTCTGAAAAGACGGCCGCACTAACGCTGCGTGAGTTTGAGCAATGGCTCGCGATTGAAGTCGCCAGACGATACCACCATGCGGCACATCGGGGGCTGCTTGGCGCAGCGCCAGCCGACATGTGGAGAATGCTCGGCCGGAGTTCTGACCCGCGGCAATTGTCGGGGGCTAGGGACGCTGAGTTGCAGTTCCTGATCCGTTTCTTGCCTGCGGCGTCGAGGACCATCCAGGCGTATGGACCGACGCTTTTCCATACTCGTTACTGGCATCCGATATTCGTTGCATGGCGCGAGTCCCGGCGCACGGTCACCATTCGATACCATCCGGAGGATCTCTCCCGCGTGTTCGTGACCGCCGGTACCCGTGACTATCTCGAAGTCCGATATGCGGATATGCGGCGGCCGGCGATTTCGCTTTTCGAACAGCGAACCGCGCTAAAGCGATCCGGTCGGAAGGACAACGCACCATCTCTGAGGCGCTAATTTTCCGAACCGTAGAAGAGCATCCCCGTGCCGCCGAACATCGAGACGCTGGGCGAACTGCTGTACGCGCCGGTGTATATGCGACTGTTGCTCGGCAATGGCCCGCTCGACGACCATTTCGCGCATGAGCACATCAGTTACGTCTATACGCTGCTGGGCGTCGCGGTGCCGGATGTGGCGAAGCTACGTGAGAAAATGAAGTCGAAAAGATCTGCCAGAAACACGGCGGCAAGCTCGCGCTGACATGGAGTCATGGCACCGAACGCGAACGAAAAGGGACACCCGTGCGTTCATTTGCGTGTTCCTACGAAGAAACCGGATGACGGGTCCGCTTTACTCCACCTCACGAGGGCGCTCGTGGACGAGCGCGCAAAGCGGGTCCGCGCGCTCGTCATGACGGTCGTTACACTGACCGGCGAGCATGCTACCGGGCGTGCTCGGCACGTCTGCTGACATCGACCGCGTTCGATGGGCTCCGGCGCAGAACCGACGGTCTGTCGGTCCAACTGGTGCGGTCCGTCGCGTTGGGCAATCACGCCGATAAGTAAAGCGCTCATCAGAGTAAGTGAGCGGTAAGTCTGCCAGTCCTAAAGTCAATTCTGTCTCATCACACGACTTTAGGACCGACAGTGAATAAAAGATTTCGCCGTAGACATCATTTGCTTCTGGCCGTCGCATCGGTCGCCCTGTATTCGGGCTCCGTCCGGGCCGATGACGACGGCGCGGAGCCGCCCAACCCGGACGACTCGGGACTGACCGTTCTGAGCAAGGCGACGAACGTCACACATTGGGGCCTCGGTGCCGCCGCTGGAATCGAAGCGGCGCCTTATAAGGGCTATGGCACGAAGTACACGCCGATTCCGCTGCTTTTCTTCGACAACAAATGGGTGCACGCTTTCGGCACGTCGGTCGATCTCAAGCTCGGCAACTGGGCAGGCGTCAGTGTCGCGCTGCGTGGACATTTCGCGATTGGCGACGGCTATAAAGGGTCCGATGCGCCCATCCTGAACGGCATGCAGGACCGCAACTGGGCTTTCTGGTATGGTCCCGCGCTGGCGTGGCATACCGCATTTGGCACATTGTCCGGCGACTTTCTCGAAGGCGGCAACAAAGGCCAGAGGGCCACGATTGACTTCGGCAAAGCATTTGACTACGGCAGATTCTCAATCGAGCCGCACGCAAGTGTGGAATGGTTGAGCAGCAAATATGTCGACTACTATTACGGCGTGCGACAGTCCGAAGTGCGCGCCGGCCGCCCCGCCTACACCGGGAAGTCGACCTACGACATGTCCATCGGCACGCGAGTGGATTATCACTTCACCCAGCATCAAGGCATGATACTCGACGTCGGTGTATCGCATCTCGGCGGCGGCATTACCGACAGCCCGCTGGTCGGAAAGCGCTATGTCCCTGAGGTCAAGATCGGGTACCTCTATCAATTCAACTGAGCACGATACTATGTCGCGAGTTGCACTGATCGAAGACCATGCACGCCTCGCCGCGATGGTTCGCCAGGCCCTGTCGTCCGCCGGAATCGAGACTGATCTGTTCGCCACACTATCCGAGGCCCGGTACGGCGCCACCCGGGCCGAGTATGCAGTGCTGATCATCGACCGTGGCTTGCCCGACGGCGACGGCCTGACCTTTCTGCGAAACCTGCGGGCAGCCGGCCAGATGACGCCCTGTCTGATGCTGACCGCCCGAGACGCGCTGCACGACCGCGTGGATGGACTGGAAAGCGGCGCCGACGACTACGTGACCAAACCGTTCGCGATGAGCGAACTGATCGCGCGAGTGCGCACGCTGATGCGCCGGCCTGTCGTGCTGACGGCGTTGTGCGCGTCGTTCGCCGATATCGAGATCGATCCACAGGAACGCGCGATCCGCTGCGGCGAGCAAACGCTGCCGCTCGCCCCCGCCGAACTGCAGATCATTCTGCATCTCGTCAGGTCCAAAGGCGGCACCGTTCGCCATTCCGCGCTCGAACATGCCGCCTGGGGACTCGGTGAAGCCGTCACCCCGAATGCACTGGAAGTGACCGTACACCGCCTGCGCAAGAAACTGGCCGCGATCGGTGCGGCGACGCGCATCGTCAACGTGCGGGGCGCGGGGTTTTCGTTGCACCATACCTCGGCATCCGCCAACGTTCCTCGCCATCCGGCGTCTGGAGGGAGCGACTGATGAAACCCCGGATTCTCGTCGTCGACGACGACCCCGACTGCCGCGACGCGTTGCGCACGTGCTTACAGTCGAACGGTTTCGACGTGGCCGTCCTGTACGAGCCCGCGCGCGTGCTGGAGCGCCTTGAGGTCGAACGCCCCGCGTTGATCGTGATGAAAAGCGGTCCGTCGTTCGGCGGCGGCCTCGGCACATTGCGCATGCTGCGCGAACATCGCGACGATATGCCGGTCATCCTGCTCGCCGAACAGGACGACGTCATCGAACGGGTTGTGGCGCTGGAATGTGGCGCCGACGATGTCCTGTCGCGACCGTTCAATGTGAAGGAAGTGCTGGTCAGGATCCGTTGCGTACTCAGGCGTGTCATGTATGAACAGCTGCACAGCCCGGTCCACCGCCAGCCGTTCCGCTTCGGCGGCTTTGAGTTGAACTTCGCTTTGCGCACGCTCTCGTATGAAGGCCGTCTGGTTCCGCTGCAGCAAACAGAGTACGCAGTGCTTCGCCTTTTTACGACCGCGCCGGACCGGGTGCTGTCGAGAGAATTCATTGCACACTGCATTCACTCCAATGCGCGGGACCAGCTTCCCGTCGTGAGTCTCTGGATACACCGTCTGCGTCGAAGGATCGAAACGGACTCGTCGTGCCCGAAGCTGATCCAGACGGTGCGCGCAAAAGGCTATGTTTTCCACCCTTGGGCCACGGACGATGCCACGACGGGCGCGCTTGTCTCGCCGCCTTACCGCACGCTACAGCGCTCGGCTGATACCCGGACCGACTATCCGCCTGCCACCCACCAGCCGGCCAGCAGACCCCGGCAAGCCTGAACCCCTCTCTACCATGCTCAATCGATGGCTTCGAAGTTTGTCAGTCCGTGTCTGGGTGACGAGCGTTGCCGCGCTCGCTGTCAGCCTTGCGGTGCTGGCCGCCGTCGTCGCCTACGCATTCAATCACTTTCCCGAACAGATGCTCGGGAGGCACGAGCAGATCGAAAACGCCGTCAAGATTGCGGACGGCCTGAAGTTTGACGCGTCTGGTCGACCGGTATCGATACGGCTTCCAGATAAGACTGCGTGGCTTTTCGAGGTCGTGCCGGCTGAGCTCAAGTACCGCGTACTGGATGCCCAGGGGAACGTGCTGCTTTCATCGGATTCTGCTGAGCACGACACGCCCTGGAGCGTGGCTGATCTGGAGACGATCGCCGGCGGCGTTCAACGTGTTCACATCGACGGGAAACCGTACGACATCATGACGCTACGCGTCCCCCATGGCAACGCTGTGCTCTACGTTCAGACCGCAATGAGCACCCGTCTTCTCAATGCCATCATCAGCCAGAAAATCACACCAATCCAAATCATTGTCCCGGTGACGATTCTCGTGGCGATGGTTACCTTCGGCCTCACGCTGACATTTACGGTCTATTGCGTGCTCCGCCCGCTGCGGGAAGCATCAAAGGCTGCAGCGTCAATCACGCCGCGCAACCTCAAGACACGTCTTTCGCTGTCAGGAATACCGAGTGAAATCTCCCCTCTTATTCGTGCATTCAATGACGCGCTAGGCAGATTGGAGAATGGTTTTTCCGTTCAACAACAGTTTCTCGCATCTGCCGCCCATGAACTTCAAACGCCGCTCACGCTGATTCGCGGGCAGATAGAGCTGCAACCGGACATTGAAGACAAGGATCTACTGCTACGCGAGATCGACATGATGGCGCGTCAGGTGCGACAACTCCTGCATCTGGCGGAGGTAAGCGAATCGCAGAACTTCGCGTTCGGTAACGTCAATAGCCTTGACGTCGCGCAGGACGTGGTGGCCTATCTTTCGCGCAAGGCCGACGCACGACAGATCAAGCTAGAACTCGATTCGGCGGGCAATGGACCATCGATCTGGGCGGACCGCAGCGCCCTGTTCATCCTGATCAAGAACATTCTTGAGAATGCGATTAACGTAACTCCAGCGTACAGCACCGTGTCGGTCCTCGTCGACGACGTTTCCGTCCAGATTCGCGACGAGGGACCCGGGATCAAGGAGGAGTATTTGCCGTTTCTTTTCAAGCGTTTCTGGCGCGCGCCCGATTCGCGGCACGATGGCGCTGGGCTGGGTCTGGCCATCTGCAAGGAGATCGCTTTGGCCCACGACTGGCGGCTAAGTGTCAGTCGCCTGCGCGTCGGCACCTGTTTTGTCGTCCGGTTCTGCTGACCCGATGCTACGAGTTGACAAAACCCCTGTTGCGTATCCGCCGCACGCAGGGCCGAGGATGGCGACATCGGCGCGGCCACACGGATGCAAGCCGGTCTGCCCGGAAGCTCAGAAGCTATGGCGCATACCCACACTGACTTGCGTCTGGCTGTTAGTACCCGAAGGAATGCCGGTGTCCGCTATTTCCGCGTAGGAAAGGCTGAGGCCGTTGCCTCCGGAGACGTGTTGATAGGCTGCCTCGGTATACAGCAGCGTCCTCCTGCCCAGGTTGTAATCGACCTCCATCGTGACCTGCTGATTGTGCAACGTTGCACTCGTAGCACCGGAAAGGTGCTCAGTCGTCAAAGTGTAGCCGGCGCCAAGGCTCAGCACATGCGTGAGCGGGTAACGTCCGTAAGCGCTGTAGTTATCGAAGCGGAGGTCTTCTCCGGCACTCACACCGAGCAAGTTCCCGCTTGCGAGCGAGAGGTACGTGGAATGTGTATACAACAGACCGGCCGTCCCGCCGCCGATGTCGAAACGGGCACCCGCGCCCCACACGGTCTGATCGCTCGCGGCGATGGCGTACCCCATGTTCGAATTCACCGCACCGGCGGCGTTCGCGCTCGCGGGATTCATTGCGCTCATATAAGCCGCTGCTACATGGACCGGACCGTGGTCATAGCCCGTGCCGGCGCTCACGAGACGGTTGTTCTGAAACTGGCCAGCCGCGTTGGAGAAGGCATACATGCCGCCGAAATGCCACCCGCCAATCAACGGACTTTCATATTTCACGGCGTTGCTGACCGTGTAGCTGCCGCCCACCGTATCGTTGTCGTACACGTGTGCCGATGTGTTTCCACCAAACGTGCAGTAGGCCGAGACAGGGCATAGATAATCGGTGACGGACGCGTACTGCTTGCCGAGAGTCAATGTACCCCAGCGGTCATCCTTGAGGCCAACCCATGACTGCCGTGAGAACATGTAGCCGCTGATGGAACTCGCGCCGTTATTGATGCCGAATTGCTCTTCGAGATCGAAGATGGCGTGCGTGCCGCCGCCAAGATCCTCGCTGCCTTTGATGCCCCAGACCGTGGTGTTGTTTGCGGAATTCGCCAGCGCCCATGCGGGGCCGGCTTTACCGCCTGCGGTCTTTTCGCTGTTGGTGAACTGGACGCTTTCGTCCAGCACACCGTACAGCGTCACGCTGCTTTGGGCATGAGCGACGGATACGAGTGCGCTCGCAACGGCGGTCGCCGCCAAATGTTTGATTTTGATGCACATGACTAGCGTAATTAGGTTTTAATTAATAAGGAATACGGTGTAAATGGGGCCGGCATTGACTTAAATCTCACGATTCTTCGATCATTCGTCGCACCAACGATCTATCGGTGGCGCGGCGCCTTCCCGGTGCCAGGCTTTAGCTTGCGAGCAGCTCACGCAGTGCGTTGTGGAGCACCTCGATGTCGACGGGGCTGGTGCCCGGGCCGCCAGCAAAGTGCCCCCAGATCGAATCGACCACGACCAGCTTTGCATGTGGCATATGCTTGACTTCAAATTCGCTGTCTTCTGGCGGGAAGTAAAGATCGGTCTTGCAAGGCATGACGATTGCCTTTGCACGAATCGACGAAAGGGCCTTGACAAGGTCGCCTTGGTAAAATTCGTTATTACTGATATCGCCGTTTTGCCACGTCCACAGCATGCCGAGCAGATTGTTTGCGTCCTTCGACAGCAGCCAACCCTCCCAAAAACCGACGAGAAAGTCTTCCAGGGAGGAATAGCCGAGCTTCTCGAGATCGAGCTTCTCGCGGTAAAACGCTTGCGACAACCCCCAACCCGCATAAACTCGTGCCGCCGCGCGCAGACCTTTGTCGGGCTGCGTTTCGTACCAGCCGTCAAGAAAGGCGGCGTCGGCGGTCAGCGCGGCCTTGACGCCTTCGAGGAATACAAAATTGTGCCTTGAGCATTTCGACGATCCCTGGAACGGCAGGATTCGCTCGACCATGTCCGGATACATCGCACCCCAATGGAACGTTTGCAATGCACCCATCGACCAGCCAGTGACGAGCGCGATCTTTTCGATGCCGAACAGCTCTGTGACCAGCCGCCATTGCATGCGCACGTTGTCATACGCGGTCACGTTCGGGAAGCGCGCCTTACTGTATGGAGCAGGGGTATTGCTCGGGGACGATGAAAGTCCGTTGCAGAACATGTTAGGCACGATGATGAAGTACTTGCGCGGATCAAGCCCCTTATCCTCGCCAATCAGCCATTCATTCTCGTAATGCTGCCCCGAATACCACGTGGGGTAGATAATCACATTGTCTTTCGCAGCGTTGAGCGTCCCATAAGTCTTATAGGCCAGTTTGGCGTCGGGGACACGTAACCCGCATTGGAGCTCGATATCGCCGAGAGAATAGGTCTCGTAGTCCGACATGTTGATACATCCCTTATGAAAGATACATTGAGATGAGCGCAGCCAAGCGTCCGCTCAGGGCTTATCGTGCCGATAATCGTCAAGCGCGATCGGCAGCCACGCCCGCTTTCTTCGAAACCTGCGCGATCAAGCCGTAGACGATTGCGCTCACTACGAATGCCGATACAGCTGTCGAGAATTCGGGGATCTGTTTTTCGACCGCATACGCTGCCACCGATCCTATCGCCCACGCCGCGAACGCTTGCACGCGCCACTTGTGGTCAATGCCGGAGCCAGGGCGGGCCAAATACAGATCGACGATCACGATTGCACCGATCGGCGGGACGATGATGCCCAGCAGAGAGAGCCATGGAATGAACAGCGCCCAGACGTTGGTTGTGGCCACGGCAATTCCGATTGCGGCCAGGATGACTGCGGCCGTGCGCATCTTGATGCCGACGATCCTCGACCAGCCGACGGCGGAGTTATAAAGACAGTGAGCGCAAACGGAGCCGAGGCTGCAAAAGAGGAAAACGACTGCAACCGCGCTCAGCCACGTGTGATGCTGATTCAGCATGTATCCAAACATGTTGTCCGTCGCGAACGGCTGGGGATCCGGCAACGCGATGGCCGCCGTCATGATGCCGCCCATCAGCATCGCGTAGCAGTTCGCGAACGGAAAGGCCGTGAACGTCGCGATCCATGAGTCGCGACCATTCTTTGCCCAGCGATTGAAGTCGGGCGAGACTGTGCCGGCATCGACGAAGAGACTGATCACGATTGTCAGTCCAACGCCGAATGCCATCGACGATGCCGGGTTGGTGCCGGTATAAGTAGACACCGCATGCCATCCCGCATGTCGGGCCGCATCGATTGCCACCCAGGTCCCGAGCACTAGAAAGAGCGGCACCGAAATCATGCCGAGCCAGTGAAGCCCGCGGATTCCTACGAAGGTGACCGCAAGATAGAGCAAGCCCGCGATAAACGTCATGGCGAGATAGTTCGCGCCAGACGATGAGTGAATAAGATTACCCGTAATGCCGGTCTGTACCGCGTACCAGCCGAGCAGCAGGCTGGAAAGCAAGCCCGAAGCCAATGCATAGCCCTTGCGCCCGAAGACCTGGCTTGCCAACAGCGCGAAGTTGAATCCGTGCTTCGCTCCCAGGCCGCCAAGCAAGCCAACATAAGCGAACATCAGGAGGTTGCCCGTGATCATCGCGCTCAGCGCACGCCCGAACCCCATTCCCGCGACCAGAATCGAGCCAGTCATCGCACTCGTGATGATCATCGGAAAACTGACCCACACGGTTGCAACCGAGGTAACACTGCGCCGCGCAGTTTTGGGGACGGGAGCGTGCTCGTACTCTTCGCCGAGCACGTGGTCAAGCGCCGTTTCTCTGCCGATGCCTACTGATTGTGGAGATGACATGACGTAGTTCCCAATGGGGCCAAGCCGCCGTCGCGCGAGCCTGAGCCGTGACCAAAAAAAAAAGCCCACCACGCGCCTTTGCAGGCTGCGCGGTGGGCTCTGTTGCCTCTTGCATTCGTCGCTGTTGACGAAAGGATGTATTGCTGGTTCGAAGGATCTAGCAACGAAAAAGGACTGTCAAGTCATTTACCATTTCATCACGTTTCATTCAACGAGTAGCCTGCATCGCGTTTAGCAACCGTCACGTTGCAGCGAAGGTGAGAGACGAATTCTGATTCCTTGACAAGCGTTCGCTTGTTTCGTACGCTTGAGCGCAATGAATGTATCTCCTTGTCGCCAACATTGTCGGCAAGAGCGAAATGGCAATAAGGCCCGAACAGACTGATGAGTCTGCTCGGGCTTTTTTTTTGTTTCCCGACTCAACCCGGAGAGAAAGCAATGCGTCATGGTGATATTTCGAGCAGCAACGACTGCGTTGGTGTAGCAGTCGTCAACTACAAAATGCCGCGCCTTCATTCGAAGGCTGAAGTACTCGAGAACGCGCGCAAGATCGCCGACATGGTGGTCGGCATGAAGCAGGGTCTGCCCGGTATGGATCTTGTCATCTTCCCCGAGTATTCGACGCACGGGATCATGTACGACCCGAAGGAAATGTATGAAACGGCTGCCACCGTACCCGGTGCCGAGACTGAGATTTTCAGTGCGGCGTGCCGGAAAGCCAATGTGTGGGGCGTGTTCTCGCTGACCGGAGAGCAGCACGAAGAACATCCACGCAAGGCGCCGTATAACACGCTTCTGCTCATTAATAACCGTGGCGAGATCGTCCAGAAGTATCGGAAGATCATGCCCTGGACACCGATCGAAGGCTGGTATCCCGGCGACCGCACGTATGTGTCGGAAGGACCGAAGGGGATGAAGATCAGCCTCATCATTTGCGACGACGGCAACTACCCGGAAATTTGGCGTGACTGCGCGATGCGTGGCGCAGAACTGGTCGTGCGCTGCCAGGGTTATATGTATCCGGCGAAAGAGCAGCAGGTGATGGCCGCAAAGACGATGGCGTGGATGAACAATGTCTACGTCGCAGTGGCAAACGCCACCGGTTTTGATGGTGTCTATTCGTACTTCGGCCATTCGGCGATCGTCGGTTTCGACGGTCGCACGCTTGGAGAGTGCGGAACGGAAGAAATGGGTATCCAGTATGGCGAACTGTCTGTCAGCCTGTTGCGCGACGCACGCAAGAACATGCAGTCGCAAAACCATCTCTACAAGCTGGTGCATCGCGGCTATACCGGAAAGATCAATTCGGGCGAGGACGTCCACGGCGTAGCGGCATGTCCTTACGAGTTCTACACCAAGTGGATCAATGACCCTGAAGGCACGCGCCGCGAGGTCGAAGCAATCACGCGCTCCATGCCCGGGACCCCGGAGTGTCCGATCGAAGGCATTCCGCACGCCGATCCGGAACACCGCTAAGACTCCTGGCGCCGGGAAACCGGCGCACCGATTGACAAGGAACGATGCCAATGAAGGATATCCTCGCGCAATACAGATTGGCGACGGAGCGTTATTATCGGCCAATTGGACGGGAGATCGAACTATTCGCCGCGGCACACGCGCGGCGAATGCCGATAATCCTGAAAGGCCCGACCGGGTGCGGCAAAACGCGCTTCGTCGAGCACATGGCGGCAAGCCTGAACAGGCCGCTCATTACGGTGGCATGTAACGAAGATACGACCGCTTCTGATCTCACCGGACGCTTTCTGCTGCGCGGCGATAGCACTGAATGGCATGACGGCCCGCTAACCACGGCGGTCCGTTATGGTGCGATCTGCTACCTTGATGAAGTCGTCGAGGCGCGTCCCGATACGCTGGTTGTCATTCATCCACTGGCGGATGATCGCCGGGTTCTGCCGCTCGACAAGCGTGGCGAATTGATTCACGCCCATCCCGACTTTCAGTTAGTCGTGTCATACAACCCCGGATATCAGTCGTTCGGCAAGGACCTTAAGGCTTCGACGCGGCAGCGCTTCGGCGCGATCGAGTTTCAGTACCCTGACGAGGCGGCCGAGACCGATGTCGTCGCTCATGAGGGCGAAGTCGATCGCGACATCGCGATCAAACTCGTGCGTATTGCAACTCAATCGCGCAAGCTTCGCGGTCGAGGCCTGGCTGAGGGCATATCGACGCGCATGCTCGTGCACGCATGCGGCCTGATTCGAGGCGGAATCGACGCTCATGCAGCCTGTGCGCTCGCTATGACGCGCCCGCTCAGCGATGACGACGAATTGCAGACCGCGCTCGACGGCTTTGTCCGCGCGCAATTCGGAGCTTGATCCCGATGCCTGCGGAACGTATGGGCAACGAAAGCTGCTCGGCAATGCAAGGCGTCGTCGATGCATCGTTCACCTCAGCGACGCGGATGCTTGAATGCTATGCAGCCGGATTCGGGCAGTGGGATGTCGACGGGATGGAGGCGCGAAAAGAACGTGCGCCGACACGCGTCTGTGTGCACGCCGACCAGCTCGACGAACTCGGCGGCGGCGCATTACGAACGTCGATCGGCGAAGGTGGCGTGATACGCCTTGCGCCAGCCATCGATGAGGGCAGCGACCGCTCTGGCGCGGCGCGCCAATATCAAGCTTCGGTGGCGCATGCGCTTGCCCATTTGCGCTATTCGCGTCCCGCTTCGCCGGTCGGCAAGCGGGGCGCGTTAAGGATTGCGGTGGCGTCGTTGATCGAGGATGCTCGTGTCGAACGCTTGTTGATGCGCGATTACCCGGGCCTGCACAGCTTGTGGGGTGCGTTTCATGCGGCATCGGGCGAACGCGGTATGTTGACCTTCTCGTCACTGGCGGCTCGCCTGGCGCGCGCGTTGCATGATTTCAGCTACGAGGATCCGAACGAATGGGTCTGTAAAGGGCGGAGACTTTTCGACGCAATTGCCGCGCATCACGAAGATATCGCCGCCTGTCACGAAGTTGCCGACATACTGGCCGTTGACCTTGCGCAGATGCGAGTGAGGTTCGATGTATCGTCGTACCGCGCTGAGCCGCGGTACCGCGACGACAATACTTATTTGTGGACGATCGAGTCCGAACCGGTGCATGCACGAATGGAATGGGCCCCGGATGCGACCGACCAGACCACGGCGCGGCCGAACGTGGTGGACAGCATGCGCCTACTCGACAATCCGCCCATCGAGACAGAAGCGTGGCGTGCTTATAGGTATCCAGAGTGGCACTCACGAGTAGGGCTCCTTTTACTCGATTGGACGTGCGTATATGACCGTGCGCCGGCCGCAGAACGCGAGCGTGTCGACGCCGGACTACTCGCCGTCCGGCAAGCGTTGCCATCTGGGTGGCAGCGACCGCCCAGGCGCCTTCGCCGCCAATCCGAAGGTCCTGAGCTCGATCTCGACGCGGTCATCGATGATGGCATCGCCCGACGCATGGGTGTGGCCGGCGATGGAAGAATCTTCGAACAAAAGCGGCGCACGCCGCCAAGCATGTCGGTACTGTTTCTGCTCGATTTGTCCACGTCGACAAACGACAGGATCGGCGTAACACAACAGACCGTGCTCGATATCGAAAAAGAGGCCGCTGCGACGATTGCGTCCGCGCTGGAGCCGACGGCCACACGCGTTGCGCTGCACGGGTTTTCGTCAAACGGGCGTCACGATGTCCGATACACGCGTGTCAAGGATTTCGACGAACCGTTTGGCAAAGCGCAGCGAGAGCGGCTGCTAGCACAGAAAGGCACATTGTCGACACGCATGGGCGCGGCTTTGCGACATGCGACAGCGCAGTTCGATGGAGAGCAAAGCGAGGCGAAGCTATTGGTGCTCGTCACTGACGGCGAGCCGTCGGACGTGGATGTCCACGACTCCATGCATCTGATCGAAGACGCCCGCGACGCGGTATCGGCTCTATCATCGCGCGGGATCTTGCCGTTTTGCTTCGCATTCGATCGCGATGCGGACCGGTATGTCCGGACCATCTTCGGTCACGGCCATTACCTCGTACTGAATGGCGCCGGGAACCTCGCCCAGGAGGTCAGTAAGGTACTCGCAAGCTTGAGGTGAGCGGCCGATGCTACGGGGCCCGTACCGAACATATGCCGGTTTTTTTTTGGCCGGAGACAATGACGTATCGGGTCGCGCGGCGCCCGGTTATTCTGGATCAGGCGAACCAGGCAATTACAGGCGCGTAAAAACGTGGCAAATACCGAAACGATCAAAGTAGGCGTTCTGTTTTCCGAGACGGGTATTATGTCGGCGATCGAGTCGTCGCAGCTTTACGGAACGCTTTTCGCAATACGCGAGATCAATGAGGCTGGGGGCATCGGAGGACGCGAAATAGTGCCGATCCACCATGACCCCGCCTCCGATCCAGCGAAATATCGCATGTTTGCGGAACGGCTCATTCTGGCAGAAGATGTTCAGGTAATTTTCGGCTGCTATATGTCGAGCGCGCGAAAGGCCGTACTGCCGATTGTGGAGCGCTGCAATCGGCTGCTTTTCTACGCCACGCTCTACGAAGGCTTCGAGTTCTCCGATAACGTCATCTATACCGGTGCAGCGCCCAATCAGAACAGCGTGCAGTTGGCCGATTTTATGACGTCCAACTTTGGTGCGCGTGTCTATCTCGTCGGGTCGAATTACATCTATCCCTACGAGTCGAACCGCATCATGTCTGACCTCGTCTCGCAGTACCGGAGTGGAGTGAAGTTAGGCGAACGGTACGTCCGCCTTGGTGCCACGGAGGACGACTTCGCCGCAATTGTCGAAGACATTCGCGCGGCCCGGCCTGACTTCATTTTCTCCACGGTGGTCGGCGACGCAACGCGGCACTTTTATAGCGCCTATGCACGAGCCGGCCTCGATCCGGCATCGATGCCGATCGCGAGCCTGACGACCTCAGAAGTTGAAGTCGCACAAATGGGCGCGGATGTCGCCGAAGGTCACTTTACTGCGGCGCCTTACTTTCGCTCGATCAACTCTCCGGGCAATCTTGCCTGTCTGGAGAAATTCGAGCGGATGTTCGGCTCCGAAACGATTCCTAACGCGAGCTGGGAAGCGGCGTACTTTCAAGTTCATCTCTTTGCGCAGGCCATGCGGGCGGCCGGCTCGAACGACCTTGAAACGCTCATGCCGGAATTGCTGCGCTGCGAATTGGACGCGCCGCAGGGACGCGTCAGGATCGATCCGTCGACTCACCACACGCATCTCAATCCGCGTATCGGCCGGGTCAACCGGGATGGACAATTCGACGTTGTGTGGCAAGCCGTCGCCCCTGTACGGCCGGACCCGTATCTCGTCGCGCATACGCTAGGCGACTGGATGGTTCAACGATGAGCTGGAGCAGTGAATGAACGACGAAGAGGAAGCCGGGCCAGGAGTGCCGGCGCCGGCCCTCCCCATCTCTCACTTGCTAATGGATTTGCGGTCATTGCGCGTGTGCGTGTTTCATCCGCACGACCGCGACGGTGCGCAGCTTACCCAGCAGCTGCAGCGCATCGGCTGCCACGTGCAAGCGTTTTGGCCGCCGCTGCCTTCTGCGCCGGCAGGCACCGACGTCGTTTTCTTCGCCCTCTTTCCGGACATCCTGGACCTCGTTGACGATTGGTGCGCGGACGACGACACACCACCGTCGATTGCGGTTCTCAACTATGAGAACCCGACGCTCATCGAGGCGATGCTGCACATCGACGCAAAAGCCGTCGTTACATCGCCCATCCGGTCGTTCGGTCTTCTAAGTGCGATCGTCCTTGCACGCGAGCTCGGCCGGGAGCGCAGGAAACTGCGCAAGCGCATTATGCGTCTCGAGGAAAAGCTCGGTAGCGCGCGCAAAGTTGCGGAAGCACAGGAGATACTCTGTCGCCAGCGCGGCGTCAACAAGGTCGAAGCGTATCGCATCATGCGCGAGCAGGCGATGGCCAAGCGGATGACGGTAGAGGACATCGCCTCCGCGCTTATCAACGCGAACGACATTCTGTCGTCAGGCCGCTGACGCAGCACCTGACGCGGCTGTGGAATTCCGCCCTGGCGTGCTCCTTCGCTAGATCGCTCTGCGCACAGCCGTCCCCGAGGGTGCAATCCGTCAGTCGTCATTTCGCGCACCGCGCGGTAAGACGCCGTGTAGCCAGAGCCCTTCAGCCGACGCTTTACCTTTACTGCGTGGTCTGCGGTGTCACCAGATTCAACGCCATGCGCGCAGCCGTGGTACGAGTCTCCACACCCAGCTTTTCGAAGACGTGTTCCAGGTGTTTGTTGGCCGTGCGCGGGCTCATACCGAGGATATCGGCGATATCGCGATTGGTCTTGCCGACAGCGACCCAATACAGCACATCGGCTTCGCGAGGGGTCAGCCGGAACGCCTGCATCAACGCGGCGGGTCCGGGCGAACCGGGCTTGCACTGGATCACCAGCAGTTCCTCGCCGTGAGCGCCGCGACGCGGCCGGCTGACTATCAGTTGTTCCCTTGCGGTCTGCAACTCGAACGGTTTGACCTCGGGCGCCCGCAGCGCATCCTGGAGCCAACTGCACAATGCCGCCGGCAGGCGACCCTGGGCGTCGAGCGAGCCGCGTAGCCGCGACTGGGCAAGCGGTGTCAGCCATAGCACTTCGCCGCTGGGGCCAACGGCGACCACCGCCTGGCCGGCCGCATCCATCGCCGCACGGGTCTGCACGACCAGGCGCGAATTGCGCAGATGCGAAGCGATGCGCACCATCACTTCTGCGGGACGGATCGGCTTCGTGATGTAATCGACACCACCCGCCTGGAAGCCCTGCAGAACATGCTCAGTCTCCGCCAGCCCAGTCATGAATATCACCGGAATCGGACGGGTCTGGAGGTCTTCCTTGAGCCGTCGGCAGGTCTCGAAGCCGTCTATGCCGGGCATCAGCGCATCGAGGAGGATCAGATCCGGCGGCAAGCGGCGTGCCCGGTCCAATGCCCCGGCGCCGTCGGTTGCCACCAGCACCGTATAGCCCGATTTGTCGAGCAGGCTATGCAGGATAGACAGGTTTTCGGGCGCGTCATCAACAATCAGAACGACATCGCGAAGCGGATCGGGGCGTAGCATCGGAGTTGGCCTGCAGGGTTCGGTCAAGGTGTCGCAAATATTCAGCCAGATCGAAGCGCTCGACGTGCGAGCGCAAAACGCCGGTGAAAACGCCACAGGACGGGTCGAGCTGGTCGATTTCCCCAAGCTTGTCGAGGATGCCGCGCACGTACCCAAGGCTGCCCAACTCGTGCAGACTGCGCAGCAGTTCGGGGCCGGGCAGCGCCGCCTTGGCCGGCAGGGTCGAGGGCGCGGCGGCGAGTGACGGGTCAACCGACGGTGTCTGCGCCGCAATAACGGGCGTTGCCGGGACCCATCGCAGGTCAAGGCGCTCGCGGATCAATTCGAGCAGTTCAACGACATTGACAGGCTTCACGAGAAAATCCTCGTTGCGAATGCCCGCGGCGTTTTTCCGGCCCTTGTCGAAGGCATTGGCCGAGACGACGATGATCGGCGCATTGCTCATCAAGTTGGCGCGAAAGAGGCGCGCGGTTTCCCAGCCGTCCAGCAGCGGCATGCCAATATCGAGCAGAATCAGGTCGGGCGCGAACGACGAGACGGCCTTCAGTGCCTCCAGCCCGGAGCTTGCTTCCTGAACCTCGAAGCCTAGCGGTTCGAGCAACTTGACGTGCAGCTCGCGGTCCACCCGTTCGTTGTCTACCACCAGCACCCGGCGCGTCGGACCGGCGTAGCCGCCTATGGGCAGTTTCGGGAGGGCTTGAACCGGCTGCGGCTCGCGTACTTCCGGTAAGAACAGCTGGACGCGAAACGTGCTTCCGCGGCCGGTCTCGCTGTCGACGGTGAGGGTGCCTCCCATTACGTCAGCGAGCATTCTGGCGATGGTCAGGCCTAGCCCCGTGCCATTTTCCGAACCGCCCGGGACATTGCCGCCGCGCTGGAACGGCAAAAAGATGCGAGTCAGGTCATCGGCATCGATGCCCATGCCTGAATCGATGATTTCGAAGACCGCCATCTCCCGGCGGTATTGCAACCGCAGCGTAACGTTGCCGCGATCGGTGAACTTCACCGCGTTGCCCAGAACGTTGATGAGGATCTGGCCCACCCGCTTTTTATCGGCGCGCACCGCGCAGGGCAAGTTGGGGGGAGCTTCGTAATGGAAGGCGATGCCCTTTGCGCTTGCCTGTAAGCTCACCATGTCGGCTAACTGCGAGACGAATTCTGGAAAACGGACTTCCTCGAATTCCAGCGTCATTTTGCCGGTCTCGATTTTGGCGATATCGAGCAACCCGTCGATCAACGATACAAGGTGTTCGCCGCTGCGGCGGATCACCGCCAGCGCGAGATGGTGGTGTGGGGGAATGGACGTATCCTGCTCGAGCATCTGCGCATAGCCGAGAATGCTGTTTAGCGGCGTGCGCAGTTCGTGGCTGATGCCGGTAACGTAGCGGCTCTTCGCCAGATTGGCTTTTTCAGCTGTCTGCTTTGCACGCTGCAACTGCGCATCGGTGCGCTGATGGGCGTCGATTTCCTCGAGCAGCAGATGCGTCTGCCGATTCGATTCCTCTTGCGCAACGCGCCGGCTTTCGGACGTCAGCACGCTCCACCAGCAACCAATCCCGCCCGCGAGCGCCAGTACCGCAAACAGTTTCAGGAATGCCGTGCGCAGCAGCACATCAACGGCCGGCGAAAGTTGGTCGACAAGCACCGACTCCTGTGTATAGATCAGGCCGAGAATGGCGGCCATGATCATGGTCACCAGCACGAACAGCAGCAGGTATTGGCCGATGCGGGTATTGAAACGGGTTGACAGGGCCTTGGGCAAAAGCCAGCGTATCGTCGCATTGGTTTGCTCGGATAGCCGTGCACCCGGTTTGCATAGGTCATGGCAGCGCGCATCCACCGTGCAGCATAAAGAGCAGATGGAACCTTCATAAGCCGGGCAGTGCGCCATGTCTTCGGTTTCGTACGCCTTGTCGCAAATGCAGCAACGAATCGACTGATAGCCTTTGCCCAGTGGAACCCCGGCCAACGCAACCGGTTGGCGCGCGATGTAGTATTTGCCACTGGTGGCCCAGGCAATCGTCGGCGCGGCAATCAGAGCGGTGGCGAGCGCGATCAGCGCCGAAAACGCGTGGGCGATCTCTCCCAGCACGTGAGTAAACGCCAGCACCGACAGCGACGAGGCAATCAGTGTCGCGCCGACGCCCACCGGATTGACATCGTACAAATGCGCGCGCTTGAACTCGATGCCCTTCGGGCTCAGGCCAAGCGGTTTGTTGATCACCAGATCGGCCACTACCGCACCGACCCAGCTGATCGCGATATTCGCATAGAGCCCGAGTACCTGTTCGAGCGCGCGGAACACTCCCAGCTCCATGAGCATGAACGCGATCAGCACATTGAACACAAGCCACACCACGCGACCGGGGTGGCTATGCGTCAGCCGCGCGAAGAAGTTCGACCATGCGAGCGATCCCGCGTAGGCGTTGGTCACATTGATCTTGAGTTGCGACAGGACAATGAAGAACGTGGTGACCAACAGCGCGCATTCCGGCGAGCCGAACAGATACTTGTACGCAACGAGGTACATCTGGGTCGGCTCGACCGCGCGGTCGGGCAACACGCCATGCTGAATCGCGAGCACGGCGAGGAAAGAACCGCCGAGCAGCTTGGCCACGCCAAGAACGATCCAGCCTGGGCCGGCGCTCAGCATGCTCAAAGTCCAGCGGCGCTTGTTGAGCGAGGTCCGCTCGGGCAGAAAGCGAAGAAAGTCGACCTGTTCTCCTACCTGCGCGATCATCGAAGTGAGCACCGTCGTGGCGGTGCCGAACATCAGCAGGTCGAAGTGTCCATGCCCGCCGGCGTTGCCGACGAAGTTGGGCAACTCTCGCAGTAAGCCCGGCTCTTTCCAGATCACAGCCGCATAAGGCAGCATCAGCAACACGAGCCACAGTGGCTGGGTGAACGCCTGCAGGCGGCTGATCAGCGTAATGCCGTGTGTGACGAGCGGGATCACGATTACTGCGCAAATCAGATAACTCAGTGAAAGGGGAATCCCAAAGTACAACTGCAACGCCATCGCCATGATGGTGGCTTCGAGCGCGAAGAAAATAAAAGTAAACGACGCGTAGATCAGCGATGTGACGGTCGAGCCGATATACCCGAACCCGGCGCCGCGGGTCAGCAGATCCATGTCGACGCCGAACTTCGCTGCGTAATAGCTGATCGGCAGGCTCGTCAGAAAAATGATCGCGCCGACAAGCACGATTGCCCAGAGCGCGTTGGTGAAGCCGAAACTGACGGTGATCGAGCCGCCAACTGCTTCGAGCGCCAAGAACGAGATCGCGCCAAACGCCGTATTGGCTACCCGGAACTCGGACCACTTGCGAAACGTGCGTGGCGTGAAACGCAGCGCATAGTCTTCGATGGTTTCGTCGGCGACCCAGGTGTTGTAATCGCGCCGCACCTTGATGATGCGCTGCACGGGTATTGCACGGGGGACCGCAGGTTCGGGAGACTGGTTCACCAAAATTGTCCGGAATCGGGCTGTGGTTAAAGCGAAGCAGCCAATAGTTGCAAGGCGCATGCCACACATACGCAGCGCGTGATGCAGTCATAAGCGTGCAGCACTCCGCGCGAGCGGGCATGCGCGGCGCAGACTCAAAGCGGTGCGCGACGCGTCCCGAATGTGGCATTGCCGCACCGCCACAGCGCACCCCCTCAGGTTGGTCGACAGGCCGTGGCCTACGCCACGCTTGCCCGCGTCGAGCATAGCGACGTGCGCCCGACCTGCCGATACGTCATTTGACGTAGGCGCGCGCATTCGCCACGCAGCCACGCCGTCGCGTGTATCCCCGATCCGCTTGTGCAAAGGCATCGTCGTACTTCCGCGAGGCTACAGCGCACGTAAGTCATATGACGTATTCCGATCGGAAATTCGGATACCTATTCTGCCTCAGCCGCTCAACGACAAAAGAGCCGCCGTGTCGGCGCCATGCAGGCTGGCGCCCGCACTTCGCGTCACGCCGGGCTCGCCAGCCAGACCTGAAACCCACGCAGACAAGGACCTTGAAAAATGACACAACGCTTCGACGACAACGGCGACGACCATGCTTGCGAATCATCCGCCCTCGCAGTCCAACTCGCCTCTCCGGGCCGCCGGAAAGTCGCACTGGCACTTGCTTCTCTGCCGCTTGCGATGATGGTCAAGCCATCGTTCGCTGCTGCTCCGCCGACTTCGCAAGTCAACACGACGGGCAGGGCGATCACCGATACCACGGTGACGGTTGGTCAGCTGCATTCGTCAACCGGCACGATGGCGATCAGCGAGACCGGATCGATCCGCGCCGAACGCCTCGCGATCGAACAGATCAACGCGATGGGCGGCGTGCTCGGCCGCCAGATCAAGGTGATCCAGGAAGACGGCGCGAGCGACTGGCCGACCTTTGCCGAAAAGGCGACCAAGCTGCTCGAAAGCGACAAGGTCGCCACGGTGTTCGGCTGCTGGACCTCAGCGTCACGTAAAGCCGTGCTGCCGGTCTTCGAAAAAGACAATGGCCTGCTGTACTACCCGACCTTCTATGAAGGCCTCGAGCAGTCGAAAAACGTGTTCTATACCGGCCAGGAAGCGACCCAGCAAGTGCTTGCCAGCCTGAGCTGGTTCGCCAAAGAGAAGAAGGCCAAGACTTTCTATCTGATCGGCTCCGACTACATCTGGCCGCGCACCTCCAACAAGATCGCCCGCAAGCACATTGAAAACGTGCTGCACGGCGAAGTGGTCGGTGAAGAGTACTACCCGCTCGGCAATACCGAGTTCGGTTCGCTTATCAACAAGATGAAGTTCAAGAAGCCGGACGTGATTTTCGCGGACGTGGTGGGCGGCAGCAATGTCGCGTTCTACAAGCAACTGAAGGCTGCTGGCGTAACAGGCGACAAGCAGCTGTTGCTGACCATCTCAGTGACCGAAGATGAGCTGCTGGGTATCGGTGGCGAAAACTTCCAGGGGTTCTACTCGTGCATGAAGTATTTCCAGAGCCTGGACAACCCTGCCAACAAGAAATTCGTTGCGGCGTTCAAGGCCAAGTATGGCAAGGACGCGGTGATCGGTGACGTGACTCAGGCCGCGTACCTCGGCCCATGGCTGTGGAAGATGGCCTGCGAGAAAGCCGGCAGCTTCGACGTCAACAAGGTAGTGGCGGCTTCGCCGGGTCTGGAGTTCAAGGATGCGCCAGAAGGCGACATCAAGGTTCACCCGAATCACCACTTGTGGAGCAACACGTTGATCGGCCAGGGCCAGCGCGATGGTCAGTTCAAGGTTGTCTACAAGTCGGACTTGATTGAACCGAATCCGTTTCCGAAGGGCTATCAATAAAAAGCTGAGAGTCATCGCCGGCGGTAGCAATGGTTGGCGCCGGCGGGAATCGCAAGTCGATATAGCACTTTTCGATGTTCAACACCGCCTGCTCGAACGCAGGCCGCGCAGGGGATTGACCATGGCTTGGTTCTCGCAGTTCGGCGCGATCGTCGCTATGCAGGGCTTCAATGGCCTCTCGGTATTCAGCGTCTTGCTGCTGATGGCGCTCGGTCTGGCCATCATCTTCGGGCAGATGGGCGTGATCAATATGGCGCATGGCGAGTTTTTGACGATCGGCGCCTACACGACTTATGTGTTGTCGGCCTTGATGCACAAATATGCGCCGGCACTGCAACCTGTCTATTTCTTCGTGGCCATTGTGGTCGCGTTCGCGGTTGCTTTCGCCTTCGGATACCTCGTGGAATGGCTGCTGATTCGCCATCTATACCGGCGTCCACTCGACACCCTGCTGGCGACCTGGGGCCTCTCGCTTGCCATGCAGCAAACCTTTCGCTCGGTGTTCGGCTCACAGGAAGTCAGTCCGGATCTTCCGCAATGGCTAATGGGTTCACTATCGCCTTATCAGGGTCTCGACATCCCGATCAACGGCCTGATGGTGATGGTCCTTACCATGATGCTCACGGCGATCCTGCTGCTGTTTCTGTACAAATCGCATTGGGGCGTGAAGGTGCGGGCTACCACCCAGAACCGGATCATGGCCGGCGCCGTCGGGATCAACACCGGCAAAGTCGACCGCCTGACCTTTGCGCTTGGATGCGGGATTGCCGGCATAGCAGGCGCGGCCTTCACTACCATGGGCTCGACTGGTCCGACAAGCGGTTCGCTTTATATCGTGGACACCTTCCTGACCGTGGTATTCGGTGGCGCGCAAAGCCTCTTCGGCACGATTGCCTCCGCGTTCTCGATCGCCCAGACCCAGTCAACCACTGAGTTCTTTCTGTCTGGCTCAATGGCGAAGGTGCTCACCTTGTCAGCCGTGATCGTCATTTTGATGCTACGTCCGCAAGGTCTTTTCGCACCGAAAGTGCGGCGCTAACTGTTCGATCGCAGGAGAAAGCAATGAATTCGGGATCTCTCAAGTGGCTGGGTGGACGCTCCGGTGTGATGGGGTTCATCTGGCTGGGTCTTCTGATACTGGTGCTGCTGCCGTTGACGCTGGACATTTTCAGGCTGAACCTGGTGGGCAAATATCTCACTTACGGGTTCGTGGCGATAGGACTGACGCTGTGCTGGGGCTACGGCGGGATCCTCAGCCTGGGGCAGGGCGTGTTCTTCGGTCTGGGCGGCTATTGCATGGCAATGTTCCTGAAGCTGGAAGCATCGGATCCGGTCAGTACAAAGATCCAGTCCACGCCGGGAATTCCAGACTTCATGGACTGGAATCAGATTACACATCTGCCGCTGATGTGGGAACCATTCAGGCACTTCTGGTTCGCTATCGCCGCGGTGCTGGTGATACCGGCTCTGCTTGCCTTTGTCATCGGTCTCGCCATGTTCAAACGACGCGTCGGCGATGTGTACTTCGCGATTGTGACGCAGGCGATTGCCGCCATTCTGTCTATCCTGATCATCGGGCAGCAGGGGCTGACCGGTGGCGTGAACGGTATAACCGATTTGCGCACGGTGCTCGGCTGGGACATCCGCACTACTTCGGCGCACTACGTCCTGTACTTCGTCAATGCCGGCCTGCTGTTCCTGTGCATCGCATTTGGCAAGTTTCTGCTGTCGAGCAAGCTCGGCAAGCTGCTGGTGGCGATGCGCGACAAGGAGGAGCGTGTACGTTTCTCAGGCTACGACGTTGCTGCGCTGAAGATCTTCGTGTTCTCAGTCGCAGCCGTGTTCTCCGCCATCGGCGGCGCGATGTTTTCGCTGCAGGTCGGCTTCATGTCCCCGTCGTTCGTGGGCATCGTTCCCTCGATCGAGATGGTGATCTTTTGCGCCGTAGGGGGCCGCACATCCTTGTTTGGTGCAGTCTACGGCGCGTTGCTGGTGAACTTCGGCGAGTCGTATTTTTCGGAATCGTTTCCGCAACTGTGGCTATTCCTGATGGGGGCGCTCTTCATCGGTGTGGTGATGTTCTTCCCGAATGGCCTCGCCGGTCTTTATGAAAGTCATGGCAAGCAGCTGCTTGCACGCTTATCGGTGAGCGGCTATCTGCGGCGTCGCGCGCTGGTGACGCTGTCGGCTTCCGATCCCGAGGCCTGACGCAGGTCTATCCGCAAAAACAGAGAACACCATGGCTAAAAAAGATTTCGTACTATCGGTCGAGGATCTGACGGTTTCGTTCGACGGCTTCAAGGCCGTGGACGGGCTGAATCTCTATGTGGACCGCAACGAGGTGCGTGTCGTGATCGGACCGAACGGAGCGGGCAAAACCACCGTACTCGACCTGATAAGCGGGAAGACGCGAGCCACCAGCGGTAGCATCAATTTCAAAGGCCTGGAATTGACGAAGATGAGCGAGCACATGATCGTGCGCGCCGGGATAGGACGCAAGTTCCAGACTCCTTCGATATACGAAAACCTCACTACGTACGAAAACCTCGAAGTGTCGTTTCCCCGTGGGCGCAGTGTGTTCGGCGCCATCGCTTTCCGCCGTACCCCTGACGTGGATGAGCGAGTGCGCCAGATTGCGGAAGAAGTGTTTCTCACCGAGATGCTGGATCAAACGGCTGAGTTACTGAGCCACGGGCAGAAACAGTGGCTCGAGATCGGCATGTTGCTGATGCAGGATCCTGAACTGATGCTTCTAGATGAGCCGGTTGCGGGCATGAGCGCGTCGGAGCGCGAAAAAACCGCCGAATTGTTGTCGCGGGTCGCCAAAAATCGGTCGGTAGTCGTGATCGAGCACGACATGGAATTCGTTAAGAACATCGCACATCGCGTCACCGTGCTGCATCAGGGCAAAGTACTGGCCGAAGGAAGCATGGAGGCGGTGCAGTCCAACCCGAAAGTGATCGAAGTGTACCTCGGACATTGAAGCGCGATCGTGTAGCGCCGGAACGACAAGTTTGCATTCAAAAGGAACAGTTTATGTTCAACGTTACAGGACTGGTCTCGGGCTACGGTCAGAGCGAAGTGATCCATCAACTCGATCTGAGCGCTACCACCGGCGAAATCGTCGCCGTGATGGGCCGCAACGGCATGGGTAAAACGACCTTTTTCAAATCGTTGATGGGCATTCTCACGTGTCGTGCGGGCAAGGTGGAAGTGGCCGGTGTCGACGTCGCAAAACTGCCGCCGTTCGAGCGGGTCGCGCGAGGGATTGCGTATGTGCCGCAAGGCCGGATGATTTTTTCGACGCTCACGGTGCTCGAAAACATCAAAACCGGCTTGCCGAAAGCGGCGCAGGGTAGGGTGCCGGCGGAAATCTTCGATCTCTTTCCTGTTTTATACGATATGCGCGATCGCCGCGGTGGGAATTTGTCGGGCGGGCAGCAGCAGCAACTTGCCATCGCGCGCGCGCTGGTCACCAATCCAAAAGTACTACTGCTCGATGAGCCTACCGAAGGAATTCAGCCCTCCATCATCAAGGACATTGCCCGTTCGCTGAAAGAGATCCGGGATCTCAGGCAACTCACCATCATCGTTTCGGAGCAAGTGCTGAGTTTCACGATGGAAATTGCGGACCGTCTGCTGGTGATCGAGAAGGGCCGCTTCGTCCACGAAGACTGGCGCGATGAAGTCGATATCGCGAAGATCAGCGGCTACCTCTCTGTTTGACGTCCCAAGGGATGCAAGACAAGGCGGGCGTTTATCGCACGCTGCTTACTGGAAAGGAATAAACACAATGCTTGGTTATATGTACTACAACCGCTTCGGCCATGCTGGCTTTACCGACAGGCATAGAGGCCGCAGTGTAGTCGGAGTGCAGACCTGTGCGGTTTGCCTGCTGCGCTTCGATGCACGCGGCGGCACCTTGCCTGACGGTACGGTGCTGGAAAAAGCCGAATGGACCGCCAAAGTATGTACGCAGATCAAGGACGACACGGTCAGTGGCGGCTACCAGGCTGGCTGCGCCGCATGCGTCTATCGCGCAGCTTAGATCGAGCCCGCCCGCCGTAACTGCAAACACGTTCTGATATCACGGAGAGAATACATGCAACATTTCACGATCAAGCCAGGCGTGCCGCTTGCCGAACAAGCGGAACTTGGACATAACCGCTGGCATCCGGATATTCCGTTCCTGTCGACTGTTAAGCCCGGTGAAGAGATCATCATCGAGTCGCTCGACTTTCTGGACGCGCAAATCAAGGACAACGACAGCACTGACGATGTGCGTGATATCGACCTGACTCGCGCACATCCGCTTACCGGTCCGTTCCATATCGAAGGAGCGGAGCCTGGCGACCTGCTGGTTGTCGATCTTCTCGATATCAAACCGATTACGCCGGTGGGCTTTTCCGGCGTGTTTGCGAAGAGCAACGGCGGCGGTTTTCTCGGCGACTATTTTCCAGATGCAGCCAAGGCGATCTGGGACCTGAAAGGGCTGTACGCCACTTCGCGCCATATCCCGGGTGTGCGCATCGCCGGGTTGACGCACCCGGGCCTGATGGGCTGTCTTCCGTCGACCGAATTGCTGGCCGAGTGGAATCGCCGTGAGGCGCCGTTGGCGGAGCTGGGTCTTGCAAAGCCGCCGGAGCCGTCGACCGCTGTGCTGCGCGGCGTACGCGGAGCCGCCTTTGACCGGATGGCGAAAGAGGCAGCCCGCACCGTTCCCCCGCGCGAGCATGGCGGCAATACCGACATCAAGGATCTCTCGAGCGGAACCCGGATCTTCTTCCCGGTTTACGTCAAGGGCGCGGGCTTCTCGATGGGCGATCTGCACTTCTCCCAAGGCGACGGCGAAATCAGTTTTTGCGGCGCGATTGAAATGGACGGCGCGACTCATGTCGGCTTCGACCTCATCAAAGGCGGCATGGCCAAGTACAATCTCAGTGCACCGGTTTTCATGCCTAGCCCGATCAGGCCGCATTACGACCAATGGCTGACCTTTGAAGGAATTAGCGTCGAGAACGGAAAGAACTATTACATGGACGCTACGGTCGCCTATCGCCAGGCTTGCCTGAAGGCTATCGACTACCTGAAGCAGCATGGATTTACCGGGCCGCAAGCATACATGTTGCTCACCGCGGCGCCGGTTGAAGGTCGCATTGGCGGCATCGTCGATATTCCGAACTGCTCGGCCACGGTGTCATTGCCACTCGCGATCTTCGAGAAGAACATTGCACCGACCGGAATGCTCAGCGAGCGCGCGTTCTGGGGTCACAGGGACTGACGGGCGGGTCCAGAGTCAGGGCGGCTGAGTTGGCGGCTCCGCCGCGAGACGCGCAGCAATGCGCGTCCGATCTTTTTACGACTGAAGGGGAGTACGTAACATGCCGCTTTACGATATGCGTTGTCCCTCATGTGGGGGAATCTTCGAGAAATTGCTAGCCGTGTCCATGCGCGACAATGTTCTCGACTGTCCCTATTGCGAGCAATGCGTTGTGCCCGAAACGATGATCACGGCACGCAACGTGCAACTCAACATCACGGAACGGTGGAGGCCGCAAAGTCAGGCCGAGCAATTGACGGGAACAGGCGTGAAAGGGCCCGGAACACGCGCCGAGGCGGGACGGGCGAGTGTGTTGCATGTCTGCAAAGGCGGCAATTGCAGCCTTTGCGGCTAACGACGTAGCTGGGCACCGCCCTGCAGCACGAGGCCAATCGCGCATATGAGTCGGTGAAGGTCAGCAAGACCTACACGAATGCGTTCGTCGAAGAGGCGCTGCGCAAATCGCGCTGACACCGTTAGTTACCCGACACCTCAACGAAGCAGAAGCTCCACTAACCTTGGGCTCCCGCGAGTTCAACCGTGCAACCGGCCGGGACATCGAGGATGTGAGCCAGGCTCTACAGCCTGCATGTCCTCACCGTTAACGGGGGCCGCTCTTTCCGTTCGCACCAGCATCGGATCGTTTCGTAGGTGAGCACGACACCACGCTTTTCTCCTCACCAATCTGGCAGTGCCCGCGGCGGCGGCATTACATTTCTCTTTTGACGCCACTGCACATTCGCAGGGCAGACACAGTTTGCGCCGCACCTGGATGAGCTTACGTAAACTCCTGAGCCGCGCGAGCACGGCTATTTCCAGGTCGTTAAATGCTGTCTTTCCACGGGCTGCCGTACGTCACGCACCGTGATTTGACAGCCGGCGCTGGAGCCGGGGTAACGCTCCTGGATCGCAGCCAGTTTTGATTAACTAAGCTTCACGTTTGCGATGTGTAAACGCGCTGACTGGCCAGATATCGTGATGGCACGCATTCGTGTCGTCGGGCATCGGGCTCGCAGAGTCGATGACGACGGCAGTTTGTGATTTCTTAAAGTCGCGATAACCTGGAGCTCGATATGAACAGCCAATTCAAACTAACCTCAATCATCGTCTTGATGGTAATTAGCGTATCCGCGAGTGCAGCGGGAAAATTCTCGGCAGAGGAATGTCACTCGTATCCCTTTGTAGCGGCCAAAGCGGGGATAACACATGGCGACATCATCCGGGAATTGTCGGAGCTCGAATCGGTTGGATACCAACCGGCCAGAAATGATCCGGAGTATCCGAACCAACTCGAGCAGGCGGAGGAGCGCCTGCATGCAAAGTTCGTTGCCGATTGCGCTCCGGCAACGCAGACGTCCGCAAAGGGGAATCAGGACGCCCCGGCAAGCTCCTGACCTGTTGGCTCGGCCCACGCCCGCGCCAACTGCCTGGCGAACTGCTTTCTGGGTAAGGATGGCGAGATTTAGTCTTCCGAATTCGATTCGCGCTACGCCCGGCCTCCGAAGATTCCGATTTCAGGGTCTGCGCATCGCAGCCTCGTCGCCCACGGCATGACCTTCTGTCATGCGCCGTCGTAGGGGAGGCGCGCTGCCCGAACCCAATCCGAAAGGAGCATTGCATTGACAACGAAAGAAAGAAACTCTGACAGCGACTACGATGATCCCGATCGTTCGCGACGAAAGTGGATGGTTGGCGGCGGCGTGGCCGCAGCCGGCATGTTGCTGTCAGGCGTCGCGCAGGCTCAGAAGTCGCCCGGCGGCGCTGCGACGATGGACGGGCTGCCCGTGCCAGTGCCGCCGGCGGATAAGACGGCCGGGCCGATCGTCGCTGGCCGGGATTCCAGGTTGCAGGGACGCGTTGCGGTCGTCACCGGAGCGGCCCGCGGAATCGGTCGCGCCATTGCGGTCGAGTTCGCGGCAAATGGAGCGGACGTCATTGCGCTCGACATCTCGGGACCGGTCAGTGCTGCCTCTGATGCAGCACCCGCCACGCCGCAAGAGCTTGCTGAGACGGTCAGCATGATCCAGGCGTATGGGCGCCGCGCCGAAGGTATTCGCGCAGACGTCCGCGACCCGGGCGCGTTGCGCGCCGCCGCTAATCGCATCGAACAGCGTTACGGAAAGATCGATATCGTGGTAGCCAACGCCGCCATTCAGTACTGGAAGCCACTTCTGGACCTCCAGGACACCGAGTGGACGGACGTCATCGACAATAACCTGAACGGGACCGCGAATACTATCCGGGCATTCGCACCCATGATGGTGAAGCGCAACTATGGCCGCATCATTGTGGTTTCTTCGATGCAGGGACGGCACGGTACGAAAGACGCAGCAAGTTATGCGGCGTCCAAGTGGGGCATCTTTGGGCTGATGAAGTCGGCGGCCCTCGAACTCGGTCGCTACAACATTACGGTCAACGCCGTGGTACCGGGGCTCGTCGCCACCGCTTTGACGCTGTACGAAAAGCGACTGACCGAAAGCGTCGGTGAGACCGGCTACCACAAACCGAACGGTTTCCTGACGCCGCAGGAGGCGTGGGACCGCCGCGCGGCAACGATGCCGCTTGGAGTCGGGTGGGTGCAGCCGGAAGACATCTCGCCTGCGGCGGTATATCTTGCCTCGGATGCAGCCGCGATGGTCACCGGCTCCGAAATCGAAGTGACGGGCGGCGACAGCGCGAAAAGCCTCTAGCGGGATAACAACGGCCCGGCCGGCACAGATGCCGCTCGCGTACATCCGGCACAGGAAAGACAAGAAGAGATAGGGTGTGGGCCCACGCATAGGCGGGCTTGTGACGGACTCCGGCAAGCTAGATTTGTGTTGACTAATGTTTTGAAGTTGACCGATAGTCACTGCCGAAAAGTCCGTTAATTCCAGGCCCGTGCGTGAAAGACACGACCCACTCCCCCTCATCGCGCGCTGACCATGTTTACTTCAGCGTGCGCGACGATATCTTCGACATGCGCCTGCTGCCCGGCGATCGCATGACCGAAGGCAGTATCGCCGAGCGCTGCAACGCCTTCAAAGCGACGGTTTGATGCGCGGCTATGTGCGAGGCGGCTGGGAAGTCGTGCCGATCGACTTCAAGCGCTTCGAAGATCTGTACGAAATGCGCAAGCTGATCGAGACGTTTTCGGTCAGCCGGCTCTTTGGGGTCGACGGCACTTTGTCCGCGACCGCCTTGCAGATGCTCGACCGGCTCGACCGTATTTGGAACGTTCCTCACACGCAGCGGGTTCGCGACGGCCGACAGATGGTGTCGCTCGACGAAGCCTTTCATGAGGCGCTGGTCCTCGCCGCTGGCAACGCCGAGCTGAGCGCGGCCATGCAGCGCGTGACCGACCGCATCCGCGTGGTGCGGCGGCTCGATCTCGTTTATGGCGACTGCATCGACGACACTTACGACGAGCACATTGCGATTCTCTCGGCCATCCGCGATCTTGCGGCGGACCGTGCCGTCGCATTGCTGGGGTCGCACATTGAAGGGAGCCGGGCGGAGGTGCGCACGCTTACGACTGAGCGCCTGCAACGCGCCCGCACCGCATCGGAGCCTCACAGCGTTCCGTATGCACCACCGAGGTTGCGCGGCACCATCTAGCGACATGCATTGGAGTGCCTCGCTTTCTCGAGCGCCTTCTGCACTCGACCTTTGGCGCGACCCTACCCGTTGGCATGGTTCTCGCGTATGCACTGGCTATGTATACAAGCAAACCCCTGTGCCTCCAATGCTGTCCGAATTCCTGAACCCGAGCCGCGCAACCCGCGGCATGGCGGTCGCGCCTCACGCGCTCGCCGCGCGAAGCGCTCTGGCGATTTTGCGTGATGGCGGCAACGCCGTCGAAGCGATGATTGCCGCGGCCGCGACGATCGCGGTCGTCTATCCGCACATGAACAACATCGGCGGAGATGGCTTCCGGTTGATCTCGCGTCCCGGCGCTGAGCCGGTCGGCACCGAAGCGTGCGGCGTGGTGGCGCTGGCCGCGACCATCGACGAATCTCGTTCGCGCGGACTGTCCGCGATTCCCGTGTGCGGCCCGGTCGCAGCCAATACGGTAGCCGCCGGCACGGTGTCGGGCTGGCAGCGCGCGCATCGCTGGTCCGCTGAGACGCTCGGCGGCAGGCTGCCGGTGAAACGCCTGCTCGAAGACGCGATTCATTACGCGAAGCAGGGCGTGCCGGTTACGCGCAGCCAGTCGCAGTGTGTCGAAAGCCGCCTTTCCGAATTGCGCCCGATCGTGGGTTTCAACGAGACCTTTCTACACGGCGGTCGCGCGCCCGGTACCGGCGAGCGCTTCGTTGCCCCGCGTCTTGCGGCCACGTTCGAACAATTGGCCGACGCGGGCTTCGACGACTTCTATCGCGGCGACCTCGCGCGCAGCATCGCGAGCGATCTACAGTCGGCCGGCTCGCTGCTGAGTCTCGCGGATCTCGAGCGGCACGAGGCGCGCCTGCGAACGCCGCTCGCGCTCAGGCACTCGCTGGGTACGATCTACAACATGCCGCCGCCGACCCAGGGGCTCGTGTCGCTATTGATTCTGGGCATCCTTGATCGCGTGCTGACGAAGGGCATGGACCCGCTTGGTCCCGAGTTCGTGCATGCGTGCGTCGAAGCGACCAAGCTCGGGTTCGCCGTGCGCGATGCCGAGATTACCGATCCGGATCACATGCGCGTCGATCCGCATGAGCTCTTGCAGCCGGCCGCGCTCGACGCAATGGCCGCGCAAGTGTCGCTGACGCAGGCCGCGCCGTGGGGCGCCGGTCGTGGGCCGGGCGATACGGTGTGGCTGGGCGTGACCGACAGCGACGGCGTCGCGGTGAGCTTCAATTGGCGGCCCGCTCGCGGCATTGCTGCATCAGCACGCGGGCAGCTGGGAGCCGGTGTTCTCCACCGCGATCACGCTCGACATCGTCACCGCACTGCTGGCCATTGCCTTGCTCAAGCCGATGCGCCGCCGTTTTCTCGCCGCGCAGCGGGGCGTTTGACGCCGCCCACCGTCTGCCGCAATGCACACCGAACCGTCGTCGAGGAACAAACATGTCAGTTCAGCTTGCGTTACGCAATATCCGTAAATCGTTTTCGAACAAAGTCGGTTCGGTCGACGTTCTCGGCGGTCTGACCTTCGATATTCACGAACGCGATTTCGTCAGCATCATCGGGCCGTCGGGCTGCGGGAAAACCACCGTGTTCAACGTGATCGCCGGTCTGCTCGAGCCGGATAGCGGCGAGATTATCTATCGCGGGCAAAGCGTCGACGGCTTACGCGGCAAGGTCGGCTACATGATGCAGCGCGATCTGCTGCTGCCGTGGCGTACCGTGCTGCAAAACGTGCTGATCGGACCGGAATTGTCGAATATGCCGGCCGCCGAGGCGCACGACATGGCGATGGAATACCTCAACACGTATGGTCTCGCGGGCTTCGAACACGCTTATCCCCGTATGCTGTCGGGCGGCATGCGTCAGCGCGTCGCACTCATCCGCACGCTGATCAACGATCCCGACATCATTCTGCTGGACGAGCCGTTCTCCGCGCTGGACTACCAAACGCGCCTGTATCTGGAAGGGGTGTTGATGGAAGCTGTCGACACGTTCCACAAGACAGTGGTGCTCGTCACGCACGACATCGACGAAGCGGTCGCGTTGTCCAGGCGCGTGGTCGTGCTCGGCGGCAGGCCTTCGCAAGTCAAGAAGATCTATGACATCGACATCGCCGCGCGCTCGCCGATCGGTGCGCGCAGCGACCCCAACTTCGCGGGTTATTTTCATGCATTGTGTGGCGAGCTAGATATTCAGACGGAGGTAAAGGCAGCATGACGCAGTCTGTTTCCATCGATAAATCCGCACCGGCACGGCGTGCGCCGAGGGCTCGCGGGCGTTACGCACTCGACAGCGGCTTGGGCCGCTCGCTGTTGCAACTGGCGGCCGTGATTGCGTTCTTCGCCATCTGGGAAGGTGCGGCGCGCCTTGGCTGGGTATCGAATTTCCTCGTCGGCTCGCCGTCGAAAATTCTTGCGGCGCTCGTGCGCGATATCCAATCGCAGCAGCTTTTTATCGACACCGGTTATACGCTTTTCGAAGCCATTCTCGGTTTCGTGTTCGGCACGGCGGTCGGATCGGTGTGCGGGCTCGCGCTGTGGTATTCGCCGTTCGTCGCGCGGCTGATCGAGCCGTTCATCGTCGCGATCAACAGTGTGCCGAAGATCGCGTTCGCACCGATCGTCATTCTATGGTTCGGCACGGGGCTGATCTCGAAGGTCGCGCTGGCCATTTCGCTGACAGCGATCGTCGCGCTGATCGCCGCGTATGAAGCGGCCAAAGACGCCGATCCTGATTTGCAGGCGCTGCTTGTCACGCTCGGTGCGAACAAGAACGATGTCTTCATGAAAGTGGTGGTGCCATTCACCCTGCCTTATGTGATCTCCACCTTTCGCATCAACGTCGGCTTCGGTCTGGTCGGCGCGGTAGTGGGCGAATTCATCTCGTCGGAGAAGGGCCTCGGGCACATGATCTTCACAGCATCGAGCCTGTATGACCTCAACACCGTGTGGGCGGGCCTGTTCGTACTGATGGCGATCGGCTTCGTTCTGTACTTTTTGATCGACCTGCTCGAGCGCAAGCTGCTGCCGTGGCGGCAGGCGTCGAATACCACGACGCTCAAGGTCTAACGTTTCCGGCAGTCCAACCATTTCATCTTAGGACAGACGATGGCACTAACCGCAACAAAGGCGCTGACCGCGCTGAGCACCGCGTTAATACTTGGCGTTGCAGCCGTTTCGACACCGGCGCTTGCAGCCGGCAAGAAAGTGACAATCTCACAGGCGTTCCAGTCGATGCTGTATCTGCCGCTCTATGTGGCGATCGACGGTGGCTTCTTCGAGAAGCAAGGACTCGACGTCGACAAGCAGACGGCGGGCAGCCCGAGCGCGGCACTCTCCGCCGTGCTGTCGGGCAGCGCCGATTTCTCGCTGCACGGGCCGGAGTGGACGGCCGTGGCCGCCGAGAAGGGCGCGGACGTCGACGTGATCGCCAATGTCGTGAACGGTGCGGCGGTGTGGATCGCGGTTGCGCCGGACGTGAAGTTCAGCGGCATCAAGGATGTGAAGGATCAGGTTGTCGTGGCGGGACAGATGCCGACTACGAGCACGTCGCTGTTCTTCAAGCTGCTGAAGGAGAACGGCATGTCGCAGAGCGACGTCAAGCTGGTTCAGGTGCCGCTCGGCTCGGAAATTGGACCGCTGGTCGCCGGTCAGTCGAAGATCGCGGTGATGTATGAGCCGGGTCTCGATCAGGCCGTCGCGAAGGGCATGAAAGTCGTGCTCGGCTTCCCGAAGCTCTATGGCGAGTACGCATTCTCGTCGATCTCCGCCAAACGCAGCGTCGACCCCGATGCGGCCGCGCGGTTCGTGAAGGGGCTGCAGAACGCGCTGGTTTACATGCAGGGCCATCCTGCGGAAACCGCGGCGATCGCTCGCAAGGAATTCCCCACGCTCGATCCCGTGGTGGTCGATGCAGCCGTCAAGCGCATGCTGGACGAAGGCGTGTATCCGAGAAACGTCGGCATCACGCCGAAAGCGCTGACCGTCGCGATGGACACGCAGATCGCGCTCGGCAACCTGAAGCAGCAACCCAACTACGATGGATTCATCGTTCAGAGTTACATCCAGCCGGCGCTTGCCGCCAAATGACACCGTTTGCCGACGCTTCCATGACCACGTTCGCTGCTTCTTCCATCCCCCCGATTCCCACTATTGCCCGGATTCGCGCCGAGATTGCGTCGGGCGACGCCGGCGTCGAGCAATACGTCGCGCGCGCCTATGACGCGGCGTGCGAATCGCAGGCGTCATTGCATGCGTTCTGCTATTTGCCGGAGGCTGCGCCGATCAATGCCGCTGATGCGACGGCCCCGTTGGCGGGCGTGCCTGTCGCGGTGAAGGATGTTCTGGATACCGCCGACATGCCGACCGAATTCAACTCACCCGCCTACAAAGGCCGACGCCCTGAGCGGGATGCGTGGGTGGTGGCGCGTCTGCGTGCGGCGGGAGCGTCGATTATCGGCAAGACCGTGACCACCGAATTCGCCTGGCGTCAGCCGGGTGCGACCGTCAACCCGTGGAATGGCGGGTTCACGCCGGGTGGTTCGTCAAGTGGCTCTGCGGCGGCGGTGGCGGCGGGCATCGTGCCGCTCGCACTCGGCACGCAGACCCAGGGCTCGGTGATCCGGCCTGCGGCGTATTGCGGCATCGTCGGGTTCAAGCCGTCTTACGGCGCGATCGCGCGCACGGGCGTGTTGCCGCTGGCGTGGTCGCTCGATCACGTCGGCATCTTCGCGACGCGCGTCGCGGATGTGGCCTACACACTGGCGCTAGTTGCCGGCGCCGATGCAGCCGATCCACACGTCTCGTGCGTTCCGCACTCCGCCGCGATGGCGCCCGGCACTCGGACGCGGCGCGTCGGCGTGCTGTCGAGACAGGCCGGCGGCGAAATCGAGCCGGCGCAGCAGGCCGCGCTGGACAGGCTCGCGGCCCAGCTCGCGCGAGACGGCGCGGAGATCGTCCCGGTCGATCTGCCGGCCGAGATTTTCGAAACGCCCGCGTATGCGTTGAAACTGATGTCCGTGGAAGCGGCCATTACCCATGGCGACCTCGTCGATTGCACGCCCGAACTCGTGAGCCCGGCAATGCGCGGTCTCGTCGATGACGGGCGCAAGCTGGCCGCCACCGCATACGCCAGCATCAAGGCGGCGCAGATGCCGATGGCGCATCGCTTTCACGACTGGCTGACGCGCACGATGGCGCTCGATGCGCTACTGGTCGCGCCGGCCACCGGCGAGCCGCCGCGCGGCCTCGACTACACGGGCGACGCATCGTTCTGCGCGCCGTGGACTTTCCTCGGTGTGCCGGCCGTGACCGTTCCCGTGGGGTTCGGGCCGGCCGGCTTGCCGCTTGGCGCACAACTGGTGGGTGCCGCTCACGGCGACCTGCATTTGCTGATGCTGGCGGAATGGGCCGAAGCGCGCACCGGTTGGCAAGCGGCCGTGGCGCAGCGGCGAGGCTAAATGCGGTGGCCGCTGGGGCATCGAGATCCGGTTGATGCCGAAGTGCCGGTCGAGTTGCAGGGAAGCCAGGCGGCCCGCGGTTCATTCGCCGCATGAGGCGAGTCGACTTGGGCCGGGCTGGCGAGTCGCCATATTCGGAAGCGCGGTATGCCTTGATGCAGCTTAATGGGCTCGCTCGCGGTTGGATCAGCATTGGCGCGATACCCGCCGCACCGCCGCGTCGTTTGCGGCCACCGCCAGGCGGCCGATGCCCATTTCGCGGCAGGGAATTTCTGAACGCTATCTCGCCCAGCACTCTGTGGAGCGCTGGGCTCAAACGTCATCGTTCGTGGTGCGTGCGATAGCTCGCCACGTCAGAAGCGATGAATCATGGCGACGCGATAGACCATCTGGTTCTGGCTGCTAGACATGCCGGCCGCGGCGGGGATTTGAGCATAGTCGAAGTCAGTGCCGGTGTGCGCGCTGACGACGTGTTGGTAGGCACCTTGTACATAGACCGACGTGCTCTTGCTCAGATCGTAGTCAAGCGTGAGACCGACCTGATGCCACTTGGGAGTAAAGGAACCGCTGGTGGAGTGAAGGTGCGCGATCGTAAACGTGTAAGCCGCTCCGAGCCACAGGTCCGGTCGGAAGAAGTACTGCTCGTTTGCTTCGAAGTTGTCGAATTTCCAGGAATTCCATGTCCCGCCGGAGGGCCCGCTCTGGGACGTGAAATACGAGTTGGAAGTCGGGTCGTACACGTCGACGTGCGAATAGGCGAGTCCGGCCAGCGAATGCGCAAAGCGGTAAGTCGCGGCCACGCCGATGTCCTGCTGCGATGAGGCGGCAAACAGCGTGTCGCCGGAAACCGCGCCGCTGGCGTTTGCACCGGGGTTGTCGAGCTTAAGATAGGAAGCCGCCGCCGTTAAGCCACCGTTCTGGTAGTTCAACGTCGCGCCCCAGGTGCGGTTATTCGCGAACCCGCCCGCCTGGTTGCTAAAACCGTACATCGCTTCGCCAGTCAGGCCGCGGTATGTCGGGCTCACATACTTGACAACGTTGTTGACGCGGAAATCCCAGTCCGCGTTGTCGTTGTCGAACGGATGCGCGTTCACATCGCCACCATAATTTCCGGCCGCGGTGAGGCCGCCGAAGCCAAGCTCGTCGACGCTCGTATCGTACTGACGGCCGAACGTGATGGTGCCGTACTGATCGGACGACAATCCGACGTACGCCTGCCGGCCGAACAGACGCCCGCTCTGGCCTGCCTGCCCACTGTTCGTATCGAAGCCGCTTTCCAGCTTGAATATCGTTTTCAGACCGCCACCGAGATCTTCCTCGCCTCGCAAGCCCCAACGGCTCCCGTACGTGTCACCGCTTTTCATTTGATACGTGGCGTGTCCTTTTGCGTTGCTCGTGAAGTTGAGGCCCTCATCGAGAAGCCCATAGAGCGTCACGCTCGATTGTGCGTGCGCGACGCCGGTGACCAGCGTCAAGGAGGCGACTGCTGCCCACGTCAAGTTCGTCTTTTTCATTTTGACTCGCTATTTAAGGATTGTCCGCATGATGTTGCCAGGAGCCGCAGACGATCGACTCGAGACTGCCTACGCAATTTCGGTCGCTCGACTCGAAAGGCGAAGCAAGTCTAGGCAGCGAGAATTGCCACCGTTCACAAGGAAATGAAATCGAGCATTCAGGAAAGTTGAACAAGGCGCGTGAGTCGTTCTCGGCATGGAAAGTGCCGGCAGACAGACGTGTTGAAGGGGCGCAAGCCGTTGTATTTGGCTACCACCCGCTTGACTTACTTTTTTTAGCGTTGGTGTCGGCGCGAAGCAAAACTAAAAAAGACTTCATCAACGTGGAGCGGGGACTTTAGGGGAAGCGAGCAATGATGCATCCATCGTTCAACCATGGACATTGCATCATGAATCAGCTTCAGGCGATGCGCGTCTTCACCCGTGTGGTCGGCCTCGGTAGTTTCAATCTGGCGGCCAGGCAGCTTGGCGTGTCAGCGGCATCGGTCACGCGCAGCATTGGCTTGCTGGAAGCTCATCTGCATACCCGCTTGATCAACCGGACCACGCGCACGCTGTCGCTAACCGAAGCAGGTCGCGATTATCTCGAGGGTTGTCGCGCGATTATCGAGCAGTTGGACGAAATGGAAACGTCCCTCGTACAGTCGACCCGGGAGTTGCGCGGGGCGCTCCGGGTTGCAAGCGTGGCAACCTTCGCTGACGGCGGACTCGTACGCCTGGTTGCCGCCTACCGGGAGTTGTATCCTGGCGTGTCCTTCGAGGTAACGACTTTCGATGTCCATATCGACATGGTCGAAGGTGGCTTCGACGTCTGCTTCTCGGACGATCCCGGGCTATTCAGCTCAGCGCTCGTTTGCCGGCCACTTCTGCGTATCCCACAGATTGTCGTCGCATCGCCTCAGTACCTGTCCAGGCACGCCACGCCAGTTGCCCTCGCGGATCTGACCCGACACACGCTGCTGTACCGGTCAGGAAGCGGGACTCGCTGCTGGGAGTTCGTGGATCGTAACCGGGTTTCACGCGTCACCGCATCTGCCGGGATTGCGTCGTCCAGCTATGCGATGCTGAAGTCCGCATGCATGCACCACTTGGGAATCGCCTTGTTACCTCGTTCGATCGTTGAATCGGAATTGCAACGCGGCGCGCTTGTCGAGCTATTCGAACAGTTCAGCGTCGGCAGCGGCGCGAGAAATCTTTGCGCGTTGTATTCGTCTCCGGGCCTGTTGTCGAGGAGGGTGCGAAGCTTCGTAGACTTTGCGGTGGACCACTACCGCGCAATGGATCGTACGTCATCGCTTAAGGCGGTCGCTTGAACGTCAAGCCACCGTTTTTCAATGAGGCCTTGCGGCAAGCTGCGCACTGCACCTGACAACTGCGCGTCCAGCCGGCTGCGTGTGAGGTGTCTAGTTCTTCACGGCAATTCAGGTGATCGCTGAGCCGCATCACGCTTCAAACGCCGCCTGTCTGCTGTCCGCCATGCCACCAGGCTGATGCACTGTACGTGGAGCGGTTTCCGCGAGAGGAAGTCGCAAAGCCCCACTGCGGGCAGCAATGCGTACAAGCGTCCCCAACCTCTCCGGTGCCGCCTCGAGCTCTCGTCCACACGCGTCTCGCTAACTAAAAGTTCCTTAATGTTCGAGGTAGAACCCTGTTAGCGCCCTACGTTCAGAATCCCCTCATAAACATGCGTGCCATGCATCGAGCGCATACCGATGCCTGCGCGCGATGACCATGCGCTTTCCTGAATGGAGCTGTTCCAATGTTGAAACTGGTCAGGCTGGCGTTGACGCGGCCCTATACGTTCATCGTGCTCGCGATGCTCATTCTAATTCTGGGCCCTTTATCGGCATTGCGCACACCGACGGACATTTTTCCCGACATACGCATTCCGGTGATTAGCGTCGTATGGAGCTATACGGGACTACAGCCTGACGACATGGCGGGCAGAATCGTTACCTATTACGAACGCACGCTCGGCACGACAGTTAACGATGTCGCGCATATTGAATCCCAGTCGTTCACGGGTTACGGCATCGTCAAGATATTTTTCCAGCCAACGGTCGACATCCGGACCGCGACGGCTCAGGTCGCATCGATCTCGCAGACCGTGCTTAAGCAGATGCCACCCGGCACGACTCCGCCGCAAATTCTCAATTACAACGCGTCGACTGTTCCTGTATTGCAGTTAGCGTTGACCAGCGACACACTCGACGAACAGCAACTCGCTGACTACGCGACGAACGCGATTCGTCCGCAATTGCTGAGTGTGCCGGGTGTGGCTATTCCGACGCCATACGGCGGAAAGACGCGAGAGGTCCAGATCGACCTTGATCCAAGAGCGTTGCAGGCGAGAAAGCTGTCGGCGGAAGACGTCGCGGCGGCGCTAGCCCGGCAGAACCAGATCATCCCTGCCGGCACGCAGAAGGTTGGTGCATTCCAGTACAACGTCAAGCTGAACAATAGTCCAGTGGACCTGCAGGAGTTGAATGCGCTACCCGTGAAGGAGGACGGCGGCGCGACCATCTACATTCGCGATGTCGCGCATGTACGGGACGGATATCCGCCGCAAACCAATATTGTCCGGGTTGACGGCCGCCGCGCGGTGCTGATGAGTATCCTGAAGAACGGCTCCGCTTCGACACTCGACATTATTTCGGGCGTCAAGGCGAAACTGCCGCTCGTCGAAGCTTCGCTTCCCCCGCAATTGAAGCTCGTGACGATGGGCGACCAGTCAAAGTTCATCAAGGGCGCGGTGAGCGGCGTGGTGCGCGAAGGCGTCATTGCGGCGGCTCTCACGTCGGCCATGATCCTGCTTTTCCTCGGCAGTTGGCGCTCGACGGTTATCATCGCGGCGTCGATTCCGCTAGCCTTGCTCGCGGCCGTTGCGGCGCTTTCGCTGATGGGCGAGACGCTGAATGTGATGACGCTAGGCGGACTCGCGCTAGCGGTCGGAATACTTGTCGACGATGCCACCGTCACCATCGAGAACATCAACTGGCACCTTGAACAGGGAAAAGACGTGCGGCGGGCGATCATGGACGGCGCGCAGCAGATCGTCACGCCCGCGCTGGTTTCATTGCTGTGCATCTGCATTGTGTTCGTTCCGATGCTGTTGCTCGATGGCATCGCGCGGTTTCTCTTCGTGCCGATGGCGGAAGCCGTGATGTTTGCGATGATCGCTTCGTTCATTCTGTCGCGCACGTTTGTGCCGATGATGGCGCAGTACCTGCTCGCGCCTCATGCATCGGGTGGACATGCAAGCGGTGAGCTCGCCGCGATAACCGATCCTCATGGCAGCATGTCGGAACGTCCCACGTCGCGCAATCCGTTCGTCCGCTTCCAGCGCGGCTTCGAGCGACGCTTCGAGCGCGTGCGCGGTGTATATCGTGTGCTTCTCGGGCTCGCGCTGACGAACCGAAAGCGCTTTGTCGTTGGCGTACTCGCCGTCGTATGCGTGTCGTTCGTGCTTGCACCATGGCTCGGACGGAATTTCTTTCCCGACATCGACGCGGGCGAAATCGCACTGCATGTACGCGCACCGGTTGGCACGCGCATCGAGAATACGGCAAGCATTTTCGATCACGTTGAAAACACCATTCGCCAGGTCATTCCGCCCAATCAACTGAGTAGCGTGGTCGACAATATCGGCTTGCCAGTCAGCGGTATCAACCTGGCATACGACAACAGCGGCACCATCGGTTCGCAGGACGGCGACATCATGATCTCGCTGGGCGAGAATCACGCGCCAACGGCTCAATATGTGACAAAGCTGCGCGAAGTGCTGCCGCACGCGTTTCCGGGTACGACTTTCTCTTTCTTACCGGCGGACATCGTTAGCCAGATCCTGAATTTCGGCGCACCGGCACCGATCGATCTTCAGGTCGCTGGGCCGGATCAGGCCGGAAATCACCGGTATGCGGACGAACTGTTGCGGCGCGTGCGGATGATCTCCGGCATTGCCGATCCCCGCATTCAGCAGGCGGTCAATTACCCGCAATTCACAATCGCGGTGAACCGCTCTCACGCAGGACGACTCGGCATTAGCGAAGAGGATGTGACGGACTCCGTCGTCGCAACGCTCGCCGGTACGAGCCAGGTGGCGGCCACCTACTGGCTCAATCCGAACAATGGGGTTTCGTATCCGATCGTCGCGCAAACCCCCGAATACTGGATGGCATCGCTGTCCAGTCTCGAGAACCTGCCGATAACCGACGCGAGCGGCAGGTCGCAATTACTGGGCGGTGTCGCGAGCATCGCGCGCGGCGTGGGCAGCGCGGTGGTATCGCATTACAACATCGAGCCGCTGTTTGATATTTACGCCACTCCGCAGGGCCGCGATCTGGGTGCGGTCGCGAGCGACATCGACGGCATCGTGCGTGCCACTGCGAAAGATGTGCCCAAGGGCTCAACGGTCACGCTGCGTGGTCAGGTGCAGACTATGAATAGCGCATTTACCGGGCTGTTACTCGGCCTCGTCGGTGCCATCGCGCTCATCTATCTGCTCATCGTCGTCAACTTTCACTCGTGGGGCGACGCCTTTGTGATCGTCTCGGCGTTGCCTGCGGCGCTGGCTGGCATCGTGTGGATGCTGTTTGCGACGCACACGCCGCTGTCGGTGCCTGCTCTCACTGGCGCCATCCTCTGCATGGGCGTGGCAACCGCGAACAGCGTGCTGGTCGTCAGCTTCGCACGCGAACGGCTCGCGGTGACTCACGACGCACTGCGAGCGGCCTTCGAAGCGGGCTTCTCGCGGTTTCGCCCTGTGTTGATGACGGCACTCTCGATGATCATCGGCATGGCTCCGATGGCGCTGGGTCTCGGCGACGGCGGCGAGCAGAATGCACCGCTCGGGCGAGCCGTGATTGGTGGCCTGATCTGCGCCACCTGCGCCACCTTGCTGTTCGTTCCCGTCGTTTTCAGTCTGGTGCACCGGCGCGACGCCGCCCCACCAGAGGCCGAGCCGAGCGAACCACAACGCGAGTCACACGACCATTCATCTTCCGAACCTGGAGTCATCCATGTCAACTGACATCGACATTGCAGCGCCGCGGCGGCTGCGGCCTCTCAAACTCGCAGGGGTTGTCGCTCTGCTGGCTGCCGCAGCGGTTGCAGCGACCGGCATCGCAACGCGCGTCCATGCAAAGGAGCAGATGGCCAAATGGTCGGCCGCGCAGGCGATTCCAACGGTCGTCGCCAACCCGCCGTTGCATGACAGTTCTGCGCAGGTGCTAGTCTTACCAGGCCAATTGTCGGCCTATGTGAAGGCACCGATCTATGCGCGCGTCTCGGGTTATCTGCATGCGTGGTATGCAGACATTGGCGCGCACGTGAAGGCCGGGCAGTTGCTGGGCGAAATCGATACCCCCGATCTCGATCAGCAACTCGCTAAGGCACGTGCCGATCTGCGTACCTCACAGGCGAACGAAACGCTCGCGGCATCCACGTCGCGCCGGTGGACCCAGATGCTGCAGCAGGACTCCGTATCGCAGCAGGAGACAGACGAAAAAACGAGTGACCTTGCGGCAAAGCAGGCGATGGTTGCCGCGAACCAGGCGAATGTTGCACGGCTGGAAGCGCTTGAATCGTTCAAACGGATCACCGCACCTTTCGATGGAGTCGTGACCGCGCGAAAGACCGATGTCGGCGCGTTGATCAGCGCGGGCGGCGGCAACGGACCGGAGTTGTTCACCGTCTCCGACGCGCGGCAACTGCGCGTGTACGTCAGCGTGCCGCAGAACGAAGCCGCCGTGATCCGGCCCGGCCTGGTCGCGAGTCTGACCGTGCCTGAACGCCCCGGCATGCAGTTCTCCGCAAAGCTCGTCGACACGGACGACTCCATCACGCCCTCTTCAGGGACGCTGCTGGTGCAATTGGCAGTCGACAATTCCAGCGGCGTGCTGATTCCCGGCGAATACACCGAAGTTCATTTTGAACTGCCCACGGACAACCATGCGATGACAATTCCTGCTAGCGCGCTGATGTTCCGGGAAAGCGGTTTGCAAGTGGCGGTGGTTGGTCCGGGCAATCACGCAATGCTGAAGCGGGTGAGCGTTGCGACCGACTTGGGTACCAAGATTGTGATTGCATCGGGTTTGACCGCCACCGACCGGGTCATCGACAACCCGCCTGATTCGCTGGCAAACGGCGATCCGGTGCGACTTGCTTCGACATCCGCGACGACCGCGCTGACACAGCACAATGACGCGGAGCGCAGTCATGGTTAGGCGTCGCGTATGCACGGTTCTGATTGCCGCAGCGCTCGTGAGCGGGTGTTCGTTCGCGCCGCCGTATCAGGTACCGCCGTCGGCCATGCCGAGCGCGTTCAAGGAAGCCCGCGGATGGCAACTCGCGCAGCCTGCCGACCGTATGCCGCGCGGTGAGTGGTGGACTGTGTATCGCGATCCGGTCCTCGATGAACTGGAAGGCAAGGTGGCCAGCGCTAACCCCGACCTGGCCGCGGCGATGGCTCGGCATGACCAGGCGCAAGCGTATCTGGACCAGGCTCGAGCTGGCCTCTTTCCCACCATCGGCGCTTATGCGCAGCTCTCACGCTCGCGTCAGTCCGACAACCGGCCATTGAGGGGCGCTACTCAACCAGCGCTCTACAATTCGGCGACTGTCGATGTCGGCCTTAACTACGACCTCGATCTATGGGGAAAGGTGCGCAATGAGGTTGCCGCGGGCAAGGCGGCCGAGCAGGCGAGCCAGTATGACATCGAGTCATTGCGGTTGAGTTTGCAGGCAAAGCTTGCAGAGGCGTATTTCCATCTGCGTGGTCTCGATCAACAGCAGGAATTGCTGGCGGATACCGTTCGCACCTATGAGCATGCATTGCAGTTGACTGAAAGCCGGCACGGTGGCGGTATCGCATCCGATCTCGATGTGTCTCGTGCTCAAACCCAACTTGAATCGGCAAGGGCGTCAGTTGAAGATGTGTCGGCACGAAGGGCCTTGTACGAGCATGCGATCGCGACTATTGCGGGTGAAGCGGCTTCAAAATTCTCTCTAGCGCCCGCCGTCGCCCCGACGTATTTGCCGTCCATCCCAGTTGGAGTGCCTCTCGCGCTGCTGCAACGTCGGCCCGATATTGCGGCTGCCGAGCGCCACGTCGCCCAGGCGAACGCGCAGATTGGCGTCGCCAAAGCAGCTTTTTTCCCGGATGTGTCGTTAGGTCTTGACGGCGGTTATCAAAGCACAACTTTATCCCCGTGGCTGGCAGCGCCTAACGAGATGTGGTCGATCGGTCCGAGCCTGCTGGTGACCCTGTTCGACGGCGGCCGGCGAGCGGCCGTCACGCGGCAGGCGCAGGCAAAGCTGGCAGAAAATGGTGAAAAGTACAAGGCGACGGTGCTGCTGGCGGTACAGCAGGTGGAAGATCAGCTTTCGCAGTTGCATTACCTGGGCAACGAGTCCGCGAAAGAAGGACGCGCGCTTTCGGCTGCGCAGCGTACGCTTGAGTTGTCGATGTCGCGTTATCGCGATGGCGTCGTGAGCTATCTGGATGTCGTCACTGCGCAGGCAATGGAACTCGAAACCCAAACCTCGGTGCTGGATTTGCAAACTCGCGAGTTGATCGCCTCCGCTGCACTGATAGACGCGTTAGGAGGTGGATGGGCCAACGAACCCGCCGACACGCCCACGTCCACAACGACGAAGTGAACAGTCACGTTTCGCAGAATAGGATGCCTCGCAGCGGTTTGCAGCGATTCGCGGCGATGCGTCCTGCTCGTCATTCACAACGCGAGTTAAAGACAGATGTCTAGAAGCGGTGGCGCAAGCCCATTGCGACCACGGTCTGCTGATCGCCTGCCGACGGTGCCAGCGTAAAGATAGAAGCGTTGCCGAGCGCCGGTATGCCGCTGGCGCCGGACACATGCTGATAGACCCCTTCAAGATAGACGTCTGTAACGTGCGACAGCGCATAGTCGGCTTGCAGCATCACCTGATTCCATTTGGGCGATGCGACGCCGCTCGCGCTGCTGAAATGCCCATCGGTGAACGTATAAGAGCCGCCGAGGCTCAGGGCCGGCGTAAGCGCATATCGCGCGTTCAGTTCGTAGTTGGTGAACGTCAAGAGGTCCCCCTCGAGAGCGACGTACGTACCGCCTTGCGCGACTTGAGCTGGGTCGTCCATGATCGTGCGCGTGACTACGAGGCCGACGGTGGCGGGCCCGAATGCGTAACGGCCCGCTGCGCCGAGGATGCGTTGACGCGCGCCCGTCAGCATCGCGTCGCCGTCACTGCTGCTGATCGCACCACCTGTGTTGGTGGGCGCGTCGACGCCGCCTGGATGATTACCCTGAAAATATCCGACTGCCAGGTCGACCGGCCCGCGCGACCATGCGGCGCCGGCGCTGAATGCGTTATTGTTGCTGAAGCCGCCAGCCGCATTGCTGAATGCGTAAGCCCAGCCGAATTTGAAACCGTGGTAATCCGGGCTGCGGTACTTGACCGCATTGTTCATGCGGAAGTCGTTAGCCAGGTTGTCGTTATCGAATGGGTGATCCGCGATATTTCCGCCGAAGCCGGAGCCGGTTGCCGACAAGGGCGCGACAAAGTCGACGAGGAAGTCGTATTGGCGCCCCATGGTCACTGTGCCCCACGTGTTGCTCGACAATCCCACCCACGCCTGCCGCCCGAAGACGTCTCCGCCATTAGCCAGTTTGCCGTTGGCAATGTTGAATCCGTTCTCCACATCGAACACCGTGTGCAAGCCGCCGCCCAGGTCTTCGGTGCCACGCAGCCCCCAGCGGTCACCGTTGAGATTGCCGCTCACCATCATCCAGTTGCTATGTCCCTGACCGTTGGCTGTCTTCTGGTTACTGACATAGTCGATACCCGTGTCGAGCGTGCCGTAGAGAGTGACATTGCTCTGAGCGTGCGCGGCTGTCGCGAAAACCGCCGCAAGCGCCGCGCAGGCTGTTGCCAATGCTTTATTCATGTGGTTTTTCCTAGGGATAGATATGTCTGCCGCGCTTTCGGGCGCGAGTTCGCGCGTCGATGCGAGCGACTGGCGGGAATGTATTCGGACACGATTGGCTGCGGGTGATAAAAAGCGATCGATTAAATGAAATTGCTTTACTCATACGTCAGAAATATAGCGGACAGATTGATGCCTAAAAAATGAGCGAACAAGGCACGGATCGCGGCTAATTTGTGAAAGCTGCTCGTGAATTTTTGAGCCCAACTTTTCACCTTTTTGAAGTGGGCGTCGCGCGACGCCGGTCCGCTTGACGTGACTCCACACCAGTTCATCCGGATTGAGGTCCGGTGCGTAACCGGGCAGGAAATGTAAAGTCAACTTGCCCTGCGTACTAGCGGCATAGTCCTTAACGACGGCTTTCTTATGCGCTGGCAATCCGTCGACGATCAAATGAACCGCTCTTCTCCGATTGAACATCAACTTCTTGAGCAGTTCCACGAACAACTCGCCGCTAAGTGCCCCTTCATACGTTGCAAACCAAAAAGCGCCCTTCGAATTAACAGCGGACGCGGCGCTCATGCTTTGCCGTTCGCCGGGCCGCTCGACCACCGGCGTCTCACCGCGCGGCGCCCACGTCCTGCCATGCACCGAGTCAGCACGGAAGCCCGATTCATCCCAGAAGAAGATGTCCGCCTTCTGCTCGCGAGCCTGCCTGGCAATGCTCGGATAGGTGTCTCGCTGCCAACGCTCGATAGCTTCCGGATCACGCTGGTAAGCACGCTGCAACGGCTTTTGCGGCGTCAGGTTCAGACGGGCGAGCATCGCACCGATCGAAGCCAGACTCAGCGTGACGCCGAATTTCTGTCGTACCAGCTCACGAACCAGGTTGCGCGTCCACAAGCCAAAATCAAACCCGTACTGCATTGGATTCTTGCCATTAACCCAGCGCATTACCCGCTGCTCCTGCGTCGCAGTGAGCGTACGTGGGCGACCTGTGCCCTTGGTCGAGCGCAGCGCTCGCACACCATGACCACGGCCTCGCGCCTGCGCCCTAATCTTGTACGCCCACGAGCGATGCATCCCAAATGACGCGGCAACATCATTTGGATGCTCGCCTTCAGCCATACGCTGAACTGCAAGGATACGCATCTCTTCGAGCGTGTTGTGAGCCAGACTCCGGCCATCTCGTTTCATGGGCGATGCTCTCAATAGCTATCGCTCAAGCATAGACCATCTGTCCGCAAAATTCCTGACTTATGAGTAATGTTCCGATCCGCACGGGTTCAGCGATTCGTGATCGCACATTTTGTCTTCGATAAACTAATTTTCACCGTTCAGCTAGTCATCCGATAAAGGTGGCTGGTTATGCTGATCCTCAACCGGTTCTCGCGAGGCATAACGCACAGCGACCGGCCAATTAACCTAAATGTTGAGGATGAGAAAATGAAACGGATCACATTGGCGATCGTTATCGCTGGAACACTGTCGGCCGCAACGGCCTTTGCACAGTCGGCTCCGGCCGGTTCCGCGGATAGCACGCAAGTGAGCAGTCAGGCGGCTCAGGTCGCGTCAAATGTCACATCGGCAGGCGCGGCCAGTGGCCAGTGGGTGGCGCCATATGGTCAACCGGAGGCGCCGAAGACCCGCGCTCAGGTTTACCAGGAACTGGTGCACGCCGAGCAGGATGGGCAACTTGCTTACCTGAACTCGACGATCTATGCGCACCCGTAACGTAGCAAAGCGCCTTGACCAACGGCGGCACGATGACGTCGTTGGCTGAGATTCGTGCCCTACGAACGCTTGTAATCTGGAGCCGACATGAACCGAAGCCGATCCACGAAATTCCGCGTGGCCTTGATTCTGGCGACCGTTGCTAGCGCTCTCCTGTCCGGCTGCGCGTTGGAAGCAACGAACACCGCCGACCAATGCGTGGGTCCACCAAGCTATTGCAACGTCTACTTTGGCGGATCATAGGGAGTGCGCTTCCCTTGGTCGGGAAGCGTACAGTCAGCGGCATGCGAAGCGGGAAAGAAGCGGGAAAGAAGCGGGAAAGAAGCGGGAAAGAAGCGGGAAAGAAGCGGGAAAGAAGCGGGAAAGCTACTATGTGTCGGATCGACCGGCAACTGTCGTCAACCATTCGTCAGCGTGAGCTGATAGCCGTAGCGTTTTAACGTATCGATGTGTACATCCGGATAATGCGGCGAGAGCTTACGACGCAGACGCGATATGACAAGATTGACGCTCGAAGCAGCGACGTCATCGTGATCGGGCCACGCATAGCGGATCAGATCGGATCGTGACACAGGCAGATTCGGCTGGCGCAGCAGGCATTCAAGCAGCATGGATTCGCGGCGTGTTAAATAGAGCCGCTGTACCCCCAGCACCAGCTCCCGCGTGGCAGTATCGAATGTGGGACACACGGGCACCTGTCCCTCGCGTTGGACCGCATCAGAGCTAACGCGCCGCAATGCATGCATGCGCTCGTGCAATTCAATGAAAGACAGCGGATGGCAGAAGCAGGCGTCGCCACCGGCTCGCAGTACCTGCGTCCTTTCCTTTGCGTGAGCCGCACCGAGCGCCACGATAATTGGTGCACCGCGGCTTTCGCTCGCGAGTTTTGGTAGGGCAGCTAGCAGGCAGGCATAGGGCGGAACGTCTGTCGACATGACAATCACTACGTCAAAGCGCTCTTGACCTGCCAGGAAGATCGCATCCTTCAAATCGTCGACGTGCTCAAGGCTGTGCGCGCTCTCGATCAGGGCTTTCTGAAGCCAGGCGGCCTCGGGTTGTGTACCGGTAACTAGTAAAACACGCATGAACTGTTGAGCGCGAGGGGCTGATTGAGAAAATCGGTCATGTCAATGTTTTGGTCCAGCACTGAATCGTCACGCGCGTGCCCGGGTTCGCATCGCTGATGCGCATGCAGTAGTCATGCACGTTCACGACTGCCGAGACGATGCTCAGCCCGAGACCGGAACCCGGCAGATGTCGCGTCCGGTCGCTGCGATAAAAGCGCTGCAGGACCGCGTTGCGTTCATCCGCAGGAATGCCCGGACCACTGTCGATGACATCGATCTGCGGGCCACGCGACGTCCGAATGAGTTCGAGCCTGACGGTGCCTCCATCCGGCGTGAACTTGATCGCGTTGTCAAGCAGATTGCTGAGAGCTTCAAAAATCAACGCGCGGTCCGCATGCGTCGTACCGACGCTCGCAATTTGTGTGACGATGCCGATTGACCGGCTCTCGGCCAGCGGTTCAAAGAGTTCGCCGACTTCCGTCAAAAGCGAGGCCAGTTGCATTTCCTCGAAACCGCCGCGACGTTGCAAGCTTCCGATTTCGGAGATACGCAGCATCGCACGGAAGCGCTCCAGCAGTGCATCCGTGTCGCGCCGCGCGTCATTTACTAGCTTGTTCAGCTCGGCGTCCGGTAGTCCGGCTATTCGCTCGTCAATGTGCACCAGCGACGTGCGTATATGGCTAAGAGGCGTTCTGAGATCGTGAGCGATTCCGTCGCAGGTTCCTTTCACCTCGTTCATCAGCCTTTCGACTTCGGCGAGCATGTGGTTGACCAGTTGAGCAAGCATATCGATTTCATCGCGTCCCCCAGTCGGCAGACGTTGTCCGAGGTCGCCGCGTTGCGCAATACATTGGGTCACGCGGCGGATCGCTTTCAGGCGTCGAACCTGTCTGACGCTCAGTGCTAGTCCGGCAATGACGCCCGCGCTGAGACAAAAAAGACCACCGCCGATCAGCGCAATGATCATGGTTTGCCGTATGCGCAAGACATGGGTAAGATCTCTCGCGATCACCAGCGTGTCACCGTTCGCGCGCTGGGCGGCCATGACGCGAACCATTGGGGCTGTTTCGTTGCCTCCGAGTACGAGTTTGTCTCCGAGAGTCATACCCACGCGATTAACGGGGACACCAGGCGGGCGCACGAGTATATCGCCAGCCAGATGCCGTCCGTCGGAAGCAAACAGGCCGTAAAAGTTGGGGTGCATGCGCTCGTGTTCAGAACGCTGACGAACGGCGTCGGCGAGACTGTCGACGGGAGTGGTATCGAAATAGATCAATTGCCAGTGGAGGACTGCATCGGTTTCGCGGTCCATGACGAACGTGACCGAACGTTCCACCAGCACTAACAGCAGCATGACGGAGACAGAGAAGATCGCCGCATAGACCGTCACAATGCGCAAGGTCGTTGAATGCCAGCGGCCGCCCAGCACCGGTTGCGAGGAAAATGCGGGGTCGCTCAAGATGCCGCTAGCCAAGTAAATATCCTGAACCGCGTACGGTCTGGATCAATGGTTGCACGCCAGGCGGATCGATCTTCTTGCGCAGACGGCCCATATGAACATCGATCAGATTAGTGCCCGGGTCGAAGTGATAGCCCCATACTGCTTCGAACAACATCGTGCGGGTGATTGTCTGACCTGCATGGCGCATCATGTATTGGAGTACACGATATTCGGTGGGGAGCAGCACGATCTCTGTGTCGTCGCGTGTAACCGTGCGTGCGACCAGATCGAGTTCGAGAGGACCGACTCGCAAGGTTGCCTCGGATTGTGCCGGTTGCACTTGCCGGCGGCGTAGCAGCACTTCTATACGTGCTGCCATCTCGTCGGCATCGAAGGGTTTGGTGAGATAGTCGTCGCCGCCGGCGCGCAAGCCGCGAATGCGTTCGTCGACGTCGCCCAGCGCGCTCAGCATGAGCACAGGCGTCTGAATGCCGATGCCGCGCATCGTCCTAAGTATCGTCAACCCGTCGGCGCCCGGTAGCATGCGGTCGAGGGTGATGACGTCGTACTCATCGCTGAACGCGCGCGCCATTCCCTCGCGGCCGTCCGCAACCCAATCGACGGTGAAGCCGCGATCATTTAGCTCTCGCACGATTTCGCGTGCAGTCATCTCGTCATCTTCTATGGTCAACACTTTTGACATTGTCTTTCCTCGGTTCGCGTCCAACAGAGCAGCGTGAGATGCGCTAATTCGGCATGCAATGTTCCTGGTCGAGGGCCGCGAGATGCCGGGTTATCGCTTCGCGCAGTTGTGCGAGGCTGTGCGTCGGTAATGCGAATCCGGTCCATCCCAACCCGCTATGCCGAAGGATCAGTACCGCGCCGTCATACAGCGGGTGCTTTTCGGTATGCCAGCATGGGTCCATCTCCAGTACAAACTGCTGCTGTGGGGACGGCTGCAGGGGAATATCGGGGCGCATTCCCGCACGCAGGTAGCTCAGACGGTGAATCACTCCGTCGATGTCTTCTGCGTCTAGAAGCACCGCTGCATTTTCAATACCCATGCGTACCGCGGGTTTTCCGTGTTCGTTGACGACTTCCAGGCTCATAGCTTGCGGCATTGCGTGCTCCCAGGATAGATTGTCCTCGCCCATTATTGCGCGCGGAAAACCCCGGCTGTGTGAAAGAGCGCGATGCTTCGATGAAACTTTCTTTAAGCACGAGACTATCCTAAGAAATCCCGCGTGGAAGAGTCATCTTGCAGCTTAGTCCTGGTCGCATTTCAGGGCTTTCGCCCGCACATTAAAAAATTTTAATGTGGCGTCGGCTCAAGCCGGCGGCTCGACATGCGTGTATCTCAGCATGTAGCCGGCGCTGACAATGCAAGCGCAACTTGTGCCCGCCGCGCATCGCTGTCTCGCCTGAACTCCGATCGATGTCCCTCGAGATCCTCAACGCTGCCGCTGGTTGCACTGTTCAACTGCTATGCCGGCCACCATTGCTGGCGACGCGCAAGGCGCTGCTCTAAAGCGAGCGCTTATTGCGAAGTTGAGCGCTGTCCCCGATCACTGACGTGCGGGCCACGGCAGCTTCGACGTGCAAAGAGATTAACTAATCTTCATCGTTTGGGTAGCAAGCCGATACCGGCAGCAGACTACGCTGGTTAGCAGCCTGTTTACACGTTTAGTACCCAAGCGGTCGGCTATCCGGCTTGCCCGGCAAATCTGTATGAACGTCGTGATATCGCATTCGCGCCTATTCACTACGTCTTTGGTCGTGCCCAAACGACGATAGCCAACACCTGCAAAACGCCAACAAAACGGGAGATCGCAATTCCTTGGAGACAATCCATGCAGTCCAGCTCAACTGACTCCCACCGCCGACAGTCGCCGATTATCGCCATCTTTCGCGTGACAGCCGGTAATTTTCTTGAGCAGTTCGATTTTTTTCTCTTCGGCTTTTACGCCACGCAGATCGCCGCCGCCTTCTTTCCCCTGCATAGCGAGTTTGCTTCGTTAATCTCCACCTTTGCCGTATTCGGTGCCGGGTTTCTGATGCGCCCGCTTGGCGCGGTATTTCTCGGCGCCTACATCGACGACGTCGGTCGGCGCAAGGGCCTTATCATGACGCTTGGCCTCATGGCCAGCGGTACCGTGCTGATAACGTTCGTGCCTCGGTACTCGACAATCGGGCTCCTGGCGCCGGCTCTCGTGCTGATTGGCCGCTTGCTCCAAGGCTTTGCGGCGGGCGCCGAGCTCGGCGGGGTTTCTGTTTATCTTGCGGAATTGGCGTCGCCAGGAAAGAAAGGTTTCTATACCAGTTGGCAGTCAGCCAGCCAGCAATTGTCGATCGTCGTTGCGGCGAGTCTCGGGTTTGCCCTAAACCGACTAATGGATGCGGCGGCAGTCGCAGCATGGGGATGGCGTATCCCATTCTTCGTCGGTTGCCTGGTTGTGCCGTTCGTGTTCATGCTCAGATACAAGCTCGAGGAAACAGAGGAATTCAAGAAGCGCGAGACTCGACCACCGATGCGCGACGTGATCCGCACCTTGGCCGCTAACTGGAAGGTCGTGGTAGCTGGAGCCATGCAGGTAGCCATGACCACCACCAGCTTCTACCTCATTACTGTCTATGCACCGACATTCGGCAAGACTGCCTTGCGCTTGGGCACGGCGGACAGCCTGCTCGTGACCGTCTATGTCGGCCTGTCGAACTTTATCTGGCTGCCGGTTAGCGGTGCCTTGTCGGACCGGGTAGGGCGCCGACCGCTGCTGCTGTCGACCACCGTGCTTGCACTCGCCACCGCCTACCCCGCACTTTCGTTTCTGGCCGACGCGCCGACATTCGGCAGAATGCTAGTAGTGCTTCTTTGGCTTTCGTTCCTCTACAGTATGTACAACGGTGCGATGGTCGTGTCCCTTGAGGAAGTGATGCCATCGGAAGTGCGCGTTGCGGGGTTTTCGCTTGCATATAGTGCTGCGACTGCGCTATTCGGCGGCTTCACGCCGGCAATCTCCACAGCATTGATCCACGCAACGCACGACAATGCGGCACCTGCCTGGTGGTTGAGCTTTGCTGCGGCATGCGCATTCTTCGGTACCTTGGCATTGTGTCGGCATAAGCCGGCGTCTGTGAGTCCGTCTTCAGCACGCGAATCTCGGTCTGTTCCGCGACCTTAGTCAGCACGGGCGCTTAGCCTTCTGGCCGCCAATCCGAATCAGCGCATGTCGAATAGCTCCTGATGGAAGTCTTCGTGCGCTAATCCACGTGCAACCAGATCGTGCCGCAAGTTCTGGCCAAAACTCGCTGGCCCGCAGAACCAGACATCGGAGGAGATCCAGTCTGGCACGATCTCACGGACGCGCTGCCCTGTCAGGCGGTCGTCCTTGCCGCTAATCAGCACGTGAAGGCGCACGCTGGCGGCAATTGCCAGTTGACCAACCTCGCGGACGAACTCGTCGTCCATTGCGTTAGTGCTATAGAACAGGTCCACTGCGCGTTGATCGGAATGACGCTCTCGCGCTTGCATTCGCGCGAGAAATGGGGTTATCCCAATTCCGCCGGCGATCCAGATCTGTCTTGGTTTGTCGCTGCGAAAGTCGAAGCGGCCATATGGCCCTTCAACGCTGACCTGGTCGCCAGCCTTTAGAACGGCCGGCAATTGCTCGGTGTAATCGCCAATGCTCTTGATATGAAAGCGCAATTTGCCGTCGTCGTGCCACGCCGATGAGATTGTGAACGGATGCGCACCCTCGTTCGCGTCGAACGTGACGAAGGCAAATTGTCCGGCGGCATGGCCCAACCAGCGGTCCTTGAGTTTGATGACGATGCTTAGTACCCGCATCTCCCGGTAATGCACGCGGTCCTCGACATGCCCGGCTGCTTGTCGCGTTCGTCCGATACGGCGCAGCAGCGAGACGGACGCGGCCACCATGGCCAGAAAAATCAGCAGTGTTATTACTGGGCCAATCGCTGTGGTCCAGTAGCCGTACTTCATGAGTACCACCGCATGGAACGCCAATAACGGGTACGCAACTGCTAGCAGCCGATGTGTCCTGAAGAAATGTCGGTAAGGAAAGGCTTTCAGCAATGCAACGAAGATGATTGCAACCGTTGCATAGAATGTCCATTCGCCAATCCCTTTCGCGAGCCCATGCTGCGCGTCTAGAATCTGGACAAAGGCTGACGGCGCGACCGATGCTGACAAGCCGCGCTCGCGCAACGGCCTTTGCATCCAGCCCAGGCCGATTACCCAGTTTGGAGACTTTGCACACAGCCAGTGAAGTGTGGAAAGAACCAGTGCGCTGATACCGAGCCATTTGTGCAGTCGGTACATCTTGTCCAGCCCGCCGAGAAAGCGCTCCATGCTGGTCGGCCGGACTGCTATAACGATGCCCGAACTCATGCAGCCGATCGCGAGAATGCCGGTCAAGTTGATCATTGACAGTTGCAAGGCGCGGAATCCATGCGACCCGGGCAATGAACTTTCAGCAATTAGCCAGAGCAGGGCCAGCCCTGTCAGCAAAAGCAGATAGGTTAATCTGATGTTTTTCACGATGTGGATGCGCCGCAGTGTGACTCCGGTGCGCAGTCGTCGAGCCGCGCTGGAGCTGAGAACACGGTTGAAACGGCCTGCCGTTAGTTGACAGCAGCCGCGAGCCTTCGTCCGGCTATGTCGACGGTTTCTCGGGGTGCCGATCTTACTGCCGGACGGTGACCTGATCAGACTGACGCAATTGATCAATAGCCGGGGGCAGGCGATTGGATGTATGCGATGTTGAGGGTCGGCAGATCCAGAAAGAAGCTTCCGACCCATCGCCATTTCCTGCCTGCGCCCGGTCACCATTCTTCGTGAGTTGAAGAAAGTTTGCGGACGAGCCAATGTAGCCCGTACAGCCTAAAAAGTCAGCTGCTGGAACATGAAGTTATTTTTATGCAGTTGTCAGTGCAATCGCTCACCGCGCGTTGCCTGGGCAGCGTCGCGGCGAGACGCGGACTTGCGAGATGAACTAGCTTGCCTTGCTGAGGGCGCTAGAGTCAACGTGGGTGAACGACTTGCCGTACACGTGTAATTGCGTTTTTTGCGCGTATTTCAATGTATCTCCCGTCATGTCGAACGTGATCGAGAAAACACTTGTCGCGTCGTTCTTCAGCATGTACTGAGATTCGGCTACCCCGTTAGATTTTGACGTTAGTGTCATCTTATCGCCGGCTTTTCCTTCCGCCACAACGCAGACCGCCCGTGGAATACAAAATGAGTCATAGACAGTCTGGTTCTTCTTGTCGTAAATCAGATAGCCGCGTTGGTCATGGAACTGTTTGTTGTCCCTTTTTCGGAACACCTGCAGCGTATAAGCCATTGCCACCAGGTATTGATCGCTGGCATTCGTTGCATCCGCTGCGGGTTCAAAGGTCAACTGTTCGTAATAAGGTTCCACTGCGGGATTGCCTGTGCCTACTGTGGAACCCACTTGACCGGGCGCCACATCGAGGCCGCCGGCAGCAACGGTTCTCCAGGTTCCGGCCAGTTTGGCTAATGGACCGAAGTCCATTCCTTTAATGACGGTCCCCTGTGCGTATGCGGTGGACATCGTTGACAGGGCGATTGCAAAACAAACGACGTATTTATTCACGATTTGCGGTCCGTTATTCAAAAAAAGTTTTCTTGTCTGACGGCTATTTGACAAGAGAAGCTAACGTCAATTGTTTCATGTCCTGTAATTCCAGGTTTCAAAAAAAGTCTGCGCGCCGTAGCGACCGGCCTGGTGCAAACGGCCCGTACAGTCGCCAATAACTCATGGCAGACTCAGGGATGCCAAGTCTGGGACGCGACGATTGACGCAAGTATCAACTGTAGCTGCCGTCGGATGTGTATCGCGCCGACGGCGCGACGACGGCGCGACGACGGCTGAAATCTTTCCCCGTGCTGGCTCGAAGAGCCGCAGTCGGCCCACGCGCCGACATCTGTATCGAAACGCGACGCCGCCATCCTCGATGTTCACAAGCAGCCGGGCTACAACGTCGTGCAGACGATCGCCAACATCACGGCGAAGCTGCCGGCACACCAGTACACCCCGCCAGCGTAGACAGCGGCCCCTTTGAAGGTCGAAGAGTGGGCAACGTGCATCTGCACCGCCGCGAAACCGCCAGACGAAATACCCGCGACGAAGACCTTCGTCGGGTCGATCCGATAGCGCTGAAGTTTTACGATCGTGGACGCGCCCGATCCACTGTCCACAGTGGGGCTCCCGGTGGCGGCTAACGCCTTCGCCTGTGCCGGTGCACCGGCATCCGTACTGGCCGAATCGCCACCACCCCCGCACCCGGCGAGGCCGATCGCTAACACCGCTGCAGACGCTAACCGCAGGCCTAACGCCATCGTCATCATTGTCGTCTCCTCGTCGGAGCGGCATAAAACTAGTAACACCGCTACCGCCCGTCGAACTACCGGCCGTTTCAGCTTCTGCCTAAGACTCGCTAACGCAAGTCATCGACAAAGCGCGAACAGACGATTGCGGCGTGCGATGCGAGCGACCATATCCAGCAAAAATCGCTCCTGCAGCGCTTGTAATCGCAAGCCTTATCAGCATGAAGCTTGTTCGGACGGCTTTCGTCAGGATGCTTTGCAACCGCAACTGTGCGGCCGCGACGAACAGCATCGGTAGCGCGCCGGGCAGCGCAATGGCGACGAGTCCGAGTTTGCCGAGTGGCATCGTGCGCATACTCCAGACAATAGCCTGGCAGACGGCTTGCACATCGGCTACGGGACCTAGCTCGGGAGTGTCCAGAATGTCCGGACTGCCGATGTCTTCTTTCAGGATCCAGCGACGGTGCACGAGGCGGTCATGATGACCGACCAGACTTCCGTAGCTGAATATGGCATGACGCTTGACCTTGCCGAGCGTCACCATGAACGGCGTGAATCCTTATCGGCTCCGGGACACTACGATCCGACGGCTCAGTCACACGGAAAGTGGCTTCAACGTCTGAAGTGCCCCGCCCTGCCGGGCCGAAGCGTAGGCCGCGTCCATGACTTGCATCATCAGCTCCGCATCGCGCAACGACGCGATCGGTTTGGCGCCAGACTGGCTTTCGGCGAGCACCCGCTTGACGAAGAGCGGGTAGTAGACGTCGGTATCGAGCTGGAGGCGGCGGCTTCGCGTGCCGGCTGAAAGGTTGTTCCTGTCACGAATCTCGATTCGGTCCGGTCCGGATTTCACATACAGACGATCGGAAGCAAGGGTAAAAGAAAATTCGCGCTGCTCGTCGGCGGTACTGGGAAAGCTGTACCCCGTCTCCACCAGGCCGATCACGCCGTCTTCGGTTTGCATGGTCAGCAGCGAATAGTCTTCTACGGCACCCCGATGCGTTCTCGAGTTCATGATGGCGGAGACGCGGGCGATTTCCTTGCCAGTGAGCAACCTGAACAAGTCGATGAAGTGCGTGGCCACATTGATTGTCGACCCGCCGCCGGAATACACGGGATCGAGCGCCCAGCCGGCGCCTGCCGCTTCGTACCGACTGGGCGGACCCACAACGAAACGGAACGACATGTAGTTGAAGTCCGACGGTATGCGGCCCTCCGCATCTTCGAGTGAGCCGAGCAATTCACTCATCCGGAAGATCAATGGAACCGCGCAATAGAGATTGGCTTCCTCGGCCAGGGTGCGAAGCCGGGTGATCTGCGACAGGTTGACCCCACACGGCTTTTCCAGTGCGAACGGAATGTTGCGTGCGATCACCGCCTCAGCGAGCGCTGGCATTTCAGAATGCCGACCGAATACAAATGCGAAATCGACCTGCTCACGCTCGAGCAACTCATAGGCCGACGAGTACAACCTGCTTCCAAATCGTGCGGCAATCGCGTCCCCCTTCAGGTGCTCGGCATCTGACACTGCAACGACCTGAATTCCTGGCGCTTCAAGCGCATCGAGGTAAAGCGGGACATGCCAATGGCTAGCCTCTATCAATGCAACTCTCATACGTATTCTCCCTTCAGATATCTCGCGACTCTTTTCCACCAGAAGTCAGTTGATGAAGACTGCCAGCCCCGGCGCTTCCCTTATGTTCCACACCGTGTCAGCTATGTCGCCTGACTCGGCATTCATCGTAGGCCGCCGTTCGGTAATGATCGTCCATCGGGACGGTAGTCGAATCCAAGGAAGCGCAAGGCATACAGCGCCTGTCCCTGGTGCATCGGACCGCCGTCCTGAGTGCGGCACCCGCGGGCGTGCGCGGCGCGGCGAAGCGGCGTCGGCTCCGCCGAATTGACGATGTCTACGACGATGGCACCGGGCGCAAGCCGCTCTGGATCGACTGGCATGGCATCGTTCGCTTTCATGCCAAGCGGCGTTGCATTGATCACGACCTCGAAGCCGTGCGGATCGGCGGGGGCCGATCGTGTATTGCAGCCCGTCCCAACAGCGACGGCTGCCGCAAGATCGTCGGCCCGACGCTTATCGACATCCGATATGGTCAGCGTGCTAGCGCCCGCGGAGGCGACGGCGAATGCGATGGCTCGGCCCGCGCCTCCTGCGCCAACGAGAAGCACCGACTTATTGGCCGGATGGTTGCCTTCCCACTGCATTCCAAGGACGCAGCCGACGCCATCAAATATCGCGCCGACCCAGCGTCCGTCTGCTTCGCAGCGAATGACGTTGAGCGCGCCCACCTGACGGGCAGTCGAATCCAGCTCGTCGACAAATGCGAGCATCCGTTCCTTGTGAGGCATAGTGACCAGCATGCCGGACAGATTGCCCATCGCTCGTGCACCGCCGACGAAGGCCGGCAGGTTATCTCCCTTGACCCAGAAGGGGATGCAAGCCGCGTCGGCGTGCTGCTCGATAAACAGCCGGTTCAACAATTGTGGCGATTTCGCCGCGCTCAGCGGGTCGCCTACCAATCCATAGAGTCGCGTTGTGCCAGAGATATGTAATTGCATTGCCGCTTGATATCCGATGTAAAACGAAGGTCGATTCCTGCACATTCGCTACGGCGTACAGCGTCGAGGTGCCCACCTGTTGCGACGTACAACGTGCCTTATGGAGAAAGCCCGTATTCAGGAAAGCTGGATGCGCCTGTTTGCTACTTCCATGGTGCCGGCGGTTGAGCCAGATCCCACGTCCCGAAGACCGCCGGCTCGTTGATCTCGATCACTTCGAGATCATCCGAGCGCCACATCACGTTGTGCGGAACGCCGGCGGGCTGGGACAGGCCGTCACCGGCGCTGAGCGTGACATCGCTGTCCACGCCGGCAAATCGAAACGTGACCGATCCGCGCAGCACATAGAGGTAGTGCGCGGTCATGTCATGCCAGTGCCAGCCGGTGGGTGCAGTGAACGGCTTAAGCGCGCGAATATGCTTCGCCCCGATGCGACCGCTGGTGGCGGTGGCGAGCCCAAGGTCGCGATACTCCGAGTCGGCGCGCAGGCCCTCCTGATTCCAGGGGGTCTCGGACGCGCTGATGTGCGACAACGCGCTTAGGGACTGCGCGAGTTCACGCGGGCCGTCGTAACGCGGCGTGCCTTCGTTGTGCATGTGCCTTTCTCCTCTCTCAATAAACACATCGCAAGGTCTTGATTTTGCGAGTGGTTTTATGCAGCCTCCGAAACAGGGGTAAGTTTGAAACCCAGTTTTTCGGCCCGACGGGCAAGATGATGCATGACGCGTTGACGGTAACGCTCCTCGTAGTAGTCTTGCCCTTGATCGATAAATTCGCCGCCTTTCGTCAGCATCGCATAGATCAGACGCGCCAGCTTATGCGCGGTCGCCGTGATGGCCTTGGGTCGGTCCAGTCTGGCGCACATGCGCCGGTAGTAGGCGCCCAGTGCAGACTGGCTGGTACGCAGTGCTGCGGCTGCCAGACGTAAAGCGTGTGCCGCACGGTTAGTAGTACGTTTGCTCGCGCTGGACAGCACCTTGCCCCCGGAGATCTTCGTTCCAGGACACAGGCCGAGCCATGCTGCAAACTGCTTGGCGCTTCTGAAGCGCGAGAGGTCCGTGCCTGTTTCGGAAATCACCTTCAGTGCGGTTGCCGTGTCGATGCCGTTAATGCGCGTCAGATCAACACCGCACAGGCCAATCAGGTACGTGCGTAAGTCGAACCGTGGAGCATTCTTGCCGCGCGAACGACGCTGAGGCTTATCCAGGCTTCCAGCATGCTTTTGCAGCGCGGCCAGCATGGCCTCAAGCTGCTGGTCACACACCATCAGTTGCGTACTGTATGCGTCATACAATGACATGGCCTGCTTCAGTGTGAACAGGTGCTCGTCGCGCCAGTTGCCCTGCAATGACTTGACGATGTCCTCTTCACTGGCGCGGATGCGGGCGTGTTTCATTCTGGCCAGGGTCACGGCGTCCCGCTCGCCGGAGATGATGGCGCGCACAATCTTCTGTCCCGTTTCGCCCATGATGTCGGAGATCACGTTGGCGAGTTGAACGTTCATTTGCGATAAGGCTTTTTGTATATGCTGGACGTGTCGCGCCTGATAGCGCAACAGCATATCCCGTTGCCGTGAAACAGCCCGCAAGGCGCAGATTTCGTCTGTCGGCCGAAACGCTCCCGACAGCAACCCGTAGCTCATCAGTTGTTGCAACCACTGGCAGTCAAGCACATCGCTCTTGCGGCCCGACACATTCTTTACGTGCCGGGCATTGACCAGATGGACCGTGAAACCCCGTGATTCCAGCAACTCGTACACGGGTATCCAGTAGACTCCGGTCGACTCCATTGCCACAGTGTCGATGCCGCAGGCTGTCAGCCAAGTGGCCAGCTTCTCCAGCTCACAAGTGAAACTCTTGAACTCGCGCACAGGTTCGTCGTCACGATCAGCAGGCACCGCCACATAATGGCTTGCCGAACCAATGTCGATGCCCGCCGCGTTCGGACAGGCTATCTCCAGCGTTGTTCTTGTGCGCATTGCCATGACTTTCGTCCTTTGGATTCGAGGTTGCCGCACAGGTTCGGGTACGTCGTTGTACTCACTCTCTCAAACGGGATGGCCGTTCATCACGGTCTCACCAGTGTCGCCGACGTGACCCAGGACCACGCTCTATCGCGGGCTGAGATGCACCATTGATGAATCGGTCTTCTCCCGCGCGGAATTCAACCTTACCGCAAGGGCGTCGCCACATGTTTATTGCAAACGCCTTTCGGCCGGCGCGCCGATTATTTCGCTCTATTGCTTCGGGTACTCACAGTAGCCGCGGACGGCAAATCGCGCGGCTCAACGGCCCAGCGTAACTTGCGCCCCCGCGTTCGGCGCGACGAGTGCGGCGGTCACGGCGGCTAAGGCCGCAGTTCATTGGCAAGCTCCCCTGCATCGGCATCCTTGATCGTCCGAGCCATAGCTTCACTGCGCAGGCGTTCATATTCAGCCTTCGGTACGGCGACCGCATTGCGGTCGCCCAGATCGGCAAGGCGAATACGGTACGTTTCTCGTGTAGTGAACGCGGCAAACGCGGCAACCAGGCAAATACCCAGGGTGAGAAAACCTATCTTCAGCGGGATATGGGTGGACCCCGGAGGCGCGACTGCGACGAAAAGCGACGGCAGCAAGGCACACAAAGTCGTCCCGACGTTTTGCCCGATCGCCATGCCGGAGACGCGCACGCGCGTGCGGAACAGTTCGGGGAAGAGGCTCGGGAACACGCCGTTGAAGCCCTGGTAAGCGACGCCCCACATGAGCAACGAGAAGACCAGTGAGAGCCAGATACTGTGGATGCTGATGGCGTACAGGTAGCCGAAAGCGAAGATCCCGGAGCTCACAACGCCGACGATAACGGGGGGCCTGCGGCCGATCCTGTCCGAGAGGTTGCCGACGAGCGGGATCAGTATTACGGAACAAAGGTTGCCGAGGACCGGCACCCACAGAAAGACGCCGGCAGGAAAGCCAATGCCGTACGCCGGCTGGACTGCATAGGTCGCGCCGAACACAGTCGCAAGGAGCGCGGTGACGGCGGCGAGCGCCATGCCGACGACGCGTAGCACGTCGCCCCAACTCTCGCGAAGGACCTCGATGACCGGCGAGGCCGGAACTTCCCCGTGTGTCTGCTCTTCGGAAAATGCGGGGGTTTCATCTACCTGACGGCGAATGATGTAGCCGGCGATGATCACAACGATGCTCAGCAGGAACGGAATGCGCCAGCCCCACGATGCAAACTGGTCCTTCGGCATGAAGTGCGCGAGCGGCAGGAAGATAGCTGCCGCAAGGAGCTGTCCCGCCTGCACCCCTTGAAGGGTGAAGCTCGCAAAGTATCCCCGCCGTCCGAACGGCGCATGTTCAAGAATCATGGAACTCGCGCCGGACATCTCGCCTGCGACTGCAAACCCCTGGACGAGTCGCAGGATGACGAGCAACACCGGAGCCCAGACACCGACCTGGCTGTAAGTGGGCAAGAGGCCCACACACATCGTTGCAAAGCCCATCAGGAACATGCAAAAGATCAGCACTGTCTTGCGACCGTGTCGGTCGCCGATGTGTCCGAGCACCATAGCGCCAATCGGTCGGGCGACATAGCCCACACCGAAGGTCGCCAGCGAAGCGATGATGCCCACCGTTGGACTATCAGAGGGAAAGAAGAGCTGCGGGAACAGCAGCGAGGCTGCGGTCGCGTAGATGAAAAAGTCGTAGTACTCGAGCGCTGAGCCGATCCAGCCGCTAGCTGCTGCAATCCTCGACTGGCGCTTGCCGTCGGGCCTCGCCGGTGCACTAGGGTTCATGCCTGTCTCCATTTTTGATTGACTTTCTGTTGGTGCTTGTCTATTGTTGTAACACCGTTCCATTAAGAATCATGTTACGTCAATTATGAGAGTTGTCAAGGGTGCAGTTGACCGGTCGCTACAGGCGATCGAGTTGCTCGCAAGAGAAGCGCGATGGATGCGTATGTCGGACATCGCCGCGGAACTGGAGCTGGAAAAAGGGCCCGCTCACCGGGTGCTCGCGCAACTCTGCGAGCAGGGTTGGGCGGAACAGGATGAGCAGACGTCCCAGTACCGTCTGACCTTGAAGCTGTCCTTGCTGGGTCAGCGTTACCTGCATGGGCTCGGGTTACCGGGTCTGGTGCAGCCCATCCTCGATGAAGTCGCAGCCCAGTGCCGCGAGCTGGTCCGGTTGACGGTTGTCAACGAAGGCACGCTCGCGTGGCTCGCGTCGTCCCAGGGCGCGGCGCCTGGCCTGATGTATTCGCCGTCGATGGACAAGCCCATCGTCTTGCACGCCACGGCCAACGGCAAGGTATGGCTGGCGACCATGTCCAACGACGAGGCGATTGAATGCGCGTTGCGCGGTGGACTCGGCAAAGCGGCCGCCAGCGGCGCATTCGCGCCGAAGGCCATCGGCAGCGTCGAGCAGTTGATTCCGGAGTTGGAGCGGACCCGGCAGCGTGGCTACGGTCTCGTTGTCGAAGAGGCCGAGCCGGGCGTCGCGGCTCTCGCGGTGCCGGTGCGTTCGCTGACTGACGGCGCGGTGGTCGGCACGATGAGTATTGCCGGACCGGTCATGCGGGTTCGGCCGGAGCGTTACGACGCCTTTTACGCGCTACTGCAGCGAGCGTCCGAGAAGCTCGGTGCCGTATGGCCGCGCCAGAGCGTCGGTGCGCATGCGAGCGAGGCGGCATGAACACGCCGGGCGCAGCTCAGGCTCTCAAGCGACTCCCCGCGTTGGATGAGCAGGCAGCACGTATTCTCGGCGCGGCGCGCCGGCAAGGCATGCTCGCGGAGCGCCTTCCCGTCGAACTGCGGCCCGCGAATCCGGACGAGGGTTTCGCGATCCAGCAGCAGGTGGGCGATCAGCTCGCCTGGCAGACTGGCGCGTGGAAATGTGCGCTGCCGTCGGCGGGCAAACTCATCGCCGCGCCAATCTATGACGCCGTCATCCACCGAGGCGCCCAATGCCGCATTCGCGCCATGCCTGGGCAGTCTTGGGTACGGGCAGAGCCTGAACTGGCCTGTTTGCTGGCTCGCGATCTGCCGCCACGGCGCGAAGCGTATGGCGAAGCCGAGGTGCTCGACGCTCTCGGGAATGTTCACCTCGCGCTCGAACTGTTGGGCAGTCGCTATGCGAATCCGGAATCGCTGACGTTTCCTGAATTGCTGGCAGACGGCCTGTTCAATGCCGGTCTTGTCATTGGGCCGCGCGTTCAGTTGCGCGAGGGCGCGACGCCGGCCGATCTCCCGGTCGAATTCACCGTCAGTGTGACTCGCGCCGGACACGACACGGTCAGTGTTGCTGGCCGCCACCCTGATCGCAGCGTGCTCGCGCCGATCGTGTGGCTCGCCAATTTTCTCCGCGTCCGCGGCCTTGGATTGCATGCCGGCCAGGCTGTGATCACGGGCTCCTACGCGGGCGTGCTCGAATTGCCGATCGGCTGTGCGTTGCGTATCGGCTTCGGTGATCTCGGCACGTTGCCCATTCTTTTTTTGTCTTGATAGGAGCATCTAAATGCGTTTCGTCCGTTTCGGCCAGCCTGGTCAGGAGCATCCCGGTGTCATCGATTCGAGCGGCGCGATCCGCGATCTGACGGGCATCGTCGACGACATCGATGGAACGACTGTTTCGCCAGCGGCCCTTGCAAAGCTGGGCGAACTCGATCTGAATCAGCTGCCCATCGTGGAAGCGGGCACGCGCCTCGGCGCCTGTATCGGCAATGTTCGTAACCTCGTGTGCATTGGTTTGAACTACTCCGATCATGCCGCTGAAACCGATACGCCGATCCCGCGGGAACCCGTCGTGTTCAACAAGCATACGGGTTCGATCAGCGGTCCGAACGATCCGGTCATCCTGCCGGCAGACGCGCAAAAGCTGGATTGGGAGGTGGAACTGGGCGTGGTAATCGGCAAACCCGCCTGGCAGATCGATGAAGCCACCGCGCTCGATCATGTGGCGGGTTACTGCCTTGCCAATGACGTTTCCGAACGCGCATATCAGCTCGAACGCGAGGGTCAGTGGACCAAGGGCAAAAGCGGCTTCTCTTTTGCCCCGCTCGGCCCGTGGCTCGTGACGCGTGATGAAGTGCCCGACCCGCAAGTGCTCGACCTGTGGCTCGACGTCAACGGCACGCGTCGTCAGAGGGGCAACACACGCACGATGATCTTCAACGTCGCGCATATCGTGGCGTATCTCAGCCGCTTCATGCCACTGATGGCTGGCGACGTCATCATTACCGGGACGCCTCCCGGTGTCGGCCTCGGTCAGAAGCCGCCCATCTTTCTGAAAGCGGGCGACACCATGACCCTGGGCGGCAGCGGACTCGGCGAGCAGAGCCAGAAGGTCGTGCCGTACGCGGATTCGCTTGGCGCGGCATGGGGCCGCGGCGAATATCCGTTGGCACGATAAAACGATTCGATCTATAGAAGGAGGAGATATGAGCCTTGCTGGAACGGGCGTGGTCGCAATCTGGCATGACCTGCTGCCGGAAGCGAAGGATGAATTCTACGAGTGGCACAACCGCGAGCACATGCCGGAACGCGCCGGGATTCCTGGGTTCAGGCGCGGCCGGCGCTATATTGCGCTGGATGCGGGCCCCGAGTACTTCAATCTGTACGAAGCCGACACCGTGGAGGTGCTCGGCGCGCAGGACTACCTGCTTCGGCTCAATTCACCGACGCCATGGACGAAGCAGGTCGTCGCCTCGTTTCGCAGCGTGGCCCGCTCGATCTGCCATGTGGCGTATTCGGAAGGTGTTGGGCAGGGAGTCAATCTCATGACGGTGCGCTTCGATGTGCCTTCGGCGGCGCGGGCCGATGTCGTGAAGGGATTGCGTCAGCAGGTCTTGCCGCCGCTCGCCGACCGGCCGGGCATCACGGGCGTGCACCTGTGTCTGGCCGACGAGGCCGTCAGCAAGGTGGAAACTGCCGAGAAGAAGGCGCGTTCGGAAGGCACCGAGGTGCCGACATGGATCGTGATGATCGAAGGATGCCGCGCCGACTATGTCCGCACAGCAGTGGACGCTTTCATTGCCGGACTCGCTGCTTTGCCCGGGGCCGCTGCGGTTGCGCCGGACGCCACGCTCTATCAACTCGAGTACACGCGCTGCAAGACGCCGTGGAGCGCTGGCTGAAACGTTGTTTGAACACGGCTGCAACCCGCGTCACGCGACACCGCGCAGCCGGCCCTGAAACTGTCGTCACGCATTGAGGAACGAAGGAATAGTTCCATGTCGTCCCCTGTTCATCGGTCAGGGTCAGGCGGTGCACCGCCATGGCCAGATCATCGGCTTTGCGAGTCAGCCGATCCGCGCGGGGCAGCACGTTCATACGCATAATCTTGCGATGGGCGAATTCGCCCGTGACTACGCATTCAGTCAGGGCGTATGTGCCACTGTCCCGTCAACTGAATCGGCGACGTTTCGCGGCATTGTGCGTGAAGACGGCCGTGTGGCAACGCGCAGAATTCGTGCCTTGGCAAATCAGCGCAATCATGTGAGCCGCTGTTGTCCGGCACAAGCAGAGCGTGCACCGCACTGATGCTCAGCAATAACCGATACCAGGTTGGAGAAAGGTAGCCGCCAAGCTGGGCAGGCTTGAACATGTTGCGCACGAGCGATGGCGCACGTGCTCTGCTGGCTGATTCCTGTTCCAGGCGATCTAATGACTCGATTTCCGTTTTCGTGAATACCGCTTCGGGGCGGGGCCTGTGGAACTGCGCGGCTGATCATCGTGAGCCAGAAGATGCGCCAGCTCAGGATACAGAGGACGGAGTCTGCGGAGTCGAGTGCAGCTTCGCTCCGGAGGAGACATGTTTAACGCTCATGGCTGCACTTCGCATACCGGCAATGTGCGATCCGCGCTCCTTACTGCATCTAATCCCTTCCTTTATGGTGGATAATATGGCATTCCACGCTCCCGATCAGGCCATGGTGTGGCCCGAGCTTTCTCTGTCCACTTTTCTACTTATGTCAGATCTTAAAGTTGTCCGCGAAACCAAAACGCTTCGTGAACTGACGCTGGACAAGCTGCGCGACGCAATTGTGCAGGGGTATTTCCAGCCGGGCGCACGCCTCGTCGAACGCACGCTGTGCGATGAGTTGGGGGTCAGCCGCACGATTGTGCGCGAGGTATTGCGACACCTCGAGACCGAGGGGCTCGTGGATGTCATCGCGCGCCAAGGGCCGGTCGTCGCGCAACTGAATGCCGGCCAGGTTAGCGAAATCTACGAACTGCGCGGGCTACTGGAGGCGAATGCCGCACGCGCGTGTGCCGAGCAGTCCACACCCGAACTCGTGAGGCGACTGCGGGAGATCCGCAAACAGATCGAAGCGGCGTTCCAGGTCAAAGACTTGCCAGCGGTGCTCGCCTACACGGAACACTTCTACGAGGCGTTGTTCGAGGGCGCGCAACGGACCGTCTCCCTAGCCGTGGTCAAGACGCTCAATGCGCGGATCAATCGATTGCGCGCACTCACGATAGCCACGCCGGGACGCAGTCAGGAGTCGAATCGCGAGATGAACATGTTGCTTGATGCCATCGAACAGCGCGACGGCGATGCCGCGTTTTCCGCCTCGATCGCGCATATCCGGCGCACGGCGGAGCTTGCGCTTGCGGCGCTTGCTCAACGAAGCGAAGGAGTGGGCGAAGCTTGACGCGAACGGCCTGACGGTTCTCCACCGCTTGTCTGCGGCCGCGGTTCCGCGGCGCGCTCCACGCGCTCCTTCCGAGCGCCAGACCACTCCCACTGCACTCCCCATAACGCGCCGTTCGCTCGCGGCGTTGTCTTCGCTCGACCCCGGCCGCGAGGCGCTCCTGGTTTTTCAGCGCGAGGCTCCGATCGGCAACTGCGTGCCCTCGGCAACGTCCATGCCAGCCACTTCCCCCTCCTAACTTATGGTATTCCATAATATTTTGACGCGGAGAGTTTGCTGTAGTATGGCATACCATAATCTTGTGGAGCATGAGCCGAATGAATCCTGACCGGACGCCCAGGCTTGCCGCAGCGCGCGGCGAGATTGCAGGGACGAACTACAGCGTGCATGCGCCGAAGTCGGGCGAAGCGCTGGCAACAGTTGTCCTGATTCACGGCGTGGGGATGAATCAGAGCGTATGGTCGTCGCAGATCGAGCCGTTGACGGCGGCGAACTACGAAGTCGTGGTCTACGACATGCTCGGTCATGGCGCCAGTGCTCTGCCTCCGGCCGAGCCGACGCTCGATGATTACGCCGCCCAGCTCGAACGCCTGCTCGACGGCCTCGACATCGAGCGGGCGCACGTCGCCGGTCATTCGATGGGCGCGCTCGTCGCACTCGAGTTCGCGCTGACTCGTGCGCCGCGTACGCTGAGCGTCGCTGCACTGAACGCGGTCTACGACCGCTCGCCTGCACAACGCAAAGCAGTAATGTCGCGCGCCGCGACGCTCGGCGATACACCGGCCGATACGGGCGCGATTGCGGGCGTCGACGCCACGCTCAAACGCTGGTTCGGTGACCCGGTGCCGGCGCATCTGACGCAGGCGGCGCAAGCGGTGCGCCACCTGCTGCTCTCGGTCGATCCGGTCGGCTATGCGCGGACTTACGGTCTCTTCGCCTGTTCGGACGACGTCCACGTCGGTCGGCTGGCGAGCCTCGCTGTGCCGGCCTTGTTCCTGACCGCCGAGCTAGATCTGAACTCGAGTCCGGACATGTCGCGGGCGATGGCAGAGGCCGCGCCGTTCGGTCGGGCCGAGGTGATCGCGGGTGCGCGTCATATGATGAACGTTAGCCATCCAGAAGAAGTCACCGCACGCCTGCTCGCTTTTTTCGCCGAAGCAGCGCAACGAAACGGGGCAAATGCAACGAACGTGGGGGAAGACCATGTCTGAACCGATCATCGAACAGACTTTCGACACTCTCGAATTTCGCCGCGCACTCGGCGCATTCGTCACCGGCGTGACTGTTGTCACGACGATCCAGCCGGACGGTTCCCCGCGCGGCTTCACGGCCAACTCGTTCGCCTCGGTTTCGCTCGATCCGCCGCTGATCCTCGTGTGCATCGCGAAGAGCGCGTCGAGCCATGCGGTCTTTGCCACCACGAATCACTTCGCGGTCAGCGTGCTGGCGGGGGAGCAGAAGGCCGTGTCGGGCGTCTTCGCGTCGAAGTCGGTCGACAAATTCGCGCAGGTCTCATGGCGCGTCCGCGCAACGGGCGCGCCGGTCATGGAGGGCGCGGCGGCGACGTTCGATTGCAGGACGCACGACGTCGTGGATGCCGGCGATCACATCATTCTGATCGGGCGCGTGGTGGACTTCGTGCATACGAATTCGTCGCCGTTGGGTTACTGCCGTGGCGCGTACGTGAACTTCAGTCTCTCGCAGGACGCGCTCGCGGCAACCGGCGCGCGCGCCCAGGTGGGCGCAATTCTCGAACATCGCGACGGCCTGGTGCTGCTTGAAACGAAAAACGGTTTGCAGTTGCCGGCCGGCGTCAAGCTCGAACCCGAAAGTGATGCGGGGAGCCTGCGCGGCGTGCTGGCGAAGCTCGGTCTCACCGCGCATCTCGATTTCATTTTTGCCGTTTTCGAATCGGGTAGCGGTCCGTCGGCGAGCGTCCACGTCTATTACCGGGGACGCGTGAGCAGCAGCCTTGCGGCCATGATGGACAGCGCGATCCACATCGTCCCGCTGCCACGGATTCCATGGAGCGAACTGCGCGACGACGCCGTGCGCTCGATGCTGCAGCGCTATGTGCGCGAGCGCAGCGAAGACGCCTTCGGCATCTACGTCGGCGACACGGAGGCAGGACAAGTCCAGACGCTCGCGGCAGCACATTGAAATGCCCGGTGTCGCGCGGCTGCCGCCGTCATCCGGATACGTTTTTCGACGACCGGCTTGTCGTGGGTTAATCCACCAAAAAGGTCCATCAATCTAGCATCGTAGTGGGGAGACAGAGGAAAAGATGGAAATCAGCAACATGAAGCCAGCGCGGTCTTCGCCGTTGGCCGCAGACAATACCGATTCGACGACCACGCATTCAAATTAGCGCGACCAAACCGACTTGAAGGATATCGATATGACCCGCACCCGCAGTCTGATGATTTCTCCGCTGTTCGCGCTGTGCGCGGCGGCGTTCATGGCGACGCCGGCGCTTGCCGCAGATCCCATCGTGTTCACGAGTTGGGGCGGCACGACGCAATCGTCGCAGCAAAAGGACTGGGCGCAGCCTTTCACCCAGGCGAGCGGCGTCAACGTGCTGATGGATGGCCCGACCGACTACGGCAAGCTCAAGGCGATGGTGGACAGCGGCAATGTTAGCTGGGACGTCGTCGACGTCGAGGGCGACTTTGCCTATGCCGCGCAAAAGGCAGGGCTGATCGAGCCTATCGACTACACCGTGGTCAAGAAGGGCGAGCTCGATCCACGCTTCTCGAGCGCCGATGCGGTGGGCAGCTTCTATTACTCGTTCGTACTCGGCTATAACAAATCGAGCTACAAGGGCGCGCAGCCGCAGACGTGGGCCGATCTGTTCGACACGAAGAAGTTTCCCGGCAAACGAACGTTCTACAAGTGGTCCGCACCCGGCGTGCTCGAAATTGCGTTGCTTGCCGACGGTGTGCAGCCGGACAAACTCTATCCCCTCGACCTCGACCGCGCATTCAAAAAGCTCGACTCGATCAAGAGCGACATCGTCTGGTGGAGCGGCGGCGCACAGTCGCAGCAACTGCTTGCATCGGGAGAGGCGCCCGTCGGCGTGTTCTGGAACGGCCGTCTGCATGCGCTCGAACAGACGGGCGTGCCGGTCGGCGTTTCGTGGAACCAGAATCTGACTGCTGCGGACATGCTCGTGATCCCGAAGGGCGCGAAGCACAAGGCCGAGGCGATGAAGTTCCTCGCCGTCGCGACGAGTCCGCAGGCGCAGGCGAAGTTCGCGCAGGATACGGGCTACGCGCCGATCAACGTGAAGTCGGCGGCGCTGATGCCTGCTGCAGTCGCGAAGACGATGCCGGACCAGTACAAGACCTCGCAGATCGACCTGGACATGAAGTACTGGGCAGACAATCGCGACGCGATCGCGAAGCGCTGGTACGCGTGGCAATCGAAATAAGCGTCAGCGAAAGAGGCGTGCCCCGAAGCGGCGGTCAGGCAGAAGGCGCATAGCAGCAACTGGAGAATGCAGGAGATACCATGCCCAATGTTCTGAGTACCACGGCCCATCCGCCGGCAACACCCTCGCGTCGGCGTCGCGACTGGCGCAACATCCGCCTGTTGATACCGGGGCTCGTGCTGCTCGTGATTTTCTTCATGCTGCCGGTACTTTCGCTCCTGCTGCGCAGCGTGCTGGAGCCGACACCGGGGCTGCACAACTACGAGCAGCTTCTCGGCTCGTCCACCTACCTGCGCGTGTTCGGCAACACGTTCCTGGTCGCGACCGTCGTGACCGTGGTGACGGTGGCGATCGGTTTCCCGACCGCATGGCTGCTCGCGATTGCGCCGCGCAGACTGAGTTCGCTGCTGTTTTCGATCATGCTGCTTTCGATGTGGACCAACCTGCTGGCGCGCACGTTTGCCTGGATGGTTCTGCTTCAGTCGACGGGCCCGATCAACCGCATGTTAATGGCGATCGGCCTCATCCACGAGCCGCTGCCGCTCGTGAACAACCTGATCGGTGTGACGATCGGCATGACGTACATCATGCTGCCATTTCTCGTCATGCCGCTGCACGCGACGCTGCGCAGCATCGACCCCTCGACACTGCGCGCCGCGGCGGTCTGCGGCGCGAGTCGCTGGCAAGCCTTCTGGCGCGTTCTTGTTCCACTTGCGATGCCGGGCATCGCATCGGGCGCATTGATGGTATTTGTCATGGCCCTCGGCTACTTCGTGACCCCAGCATTGCTCGGCGGCGCGCAATACATGATGCTCGCCGAACTGGTGGCCCAGCTCGTGCAGGAGTTGCTGAACTGGGGTCTCGCCGGTGCCGCGGCCTTCGTGCTGCTCGCCGTGACGCTCTCGCTCTACGCGCTTCAACTGCGGTTCACAGGCGGCGCGCGCGCCACTGCTGGAGGCCTTTGACATGTTGCTCGATTTCGACCGTTTAGGTGCGTTGCGCTGGGCGCTGCTTGCAATCGGCTCTGCCGTCACACTCTTTCTTTTGCTGCCCATCGTGTTCATCGTCGCCTTGTCGTTCGGCGATTCGCAGTGGCTGATCTTTCCGCCGCCGGGCTGGACGCTGGAGTGGTACCGCCAGCTTTTCACCGACCCGGGATGGCTCGACTCGCTGCTCACGAGCGCCAAACTCGCGGTGATCGTGACAGTGCTGTCCGTGCTGATCGGCTTTCTCGCATCGCTTGCGCTCGTGCGCGGCAAGTTTCGCGGACGCAACGCGGTGAAGGCGTTTTTTCTGACGCCGATGGTGCTGCCCGTGGTGGTGCTGGCTGTGGCGCTCTATGCGTTCTTTCTGCGCATCGGCCTGACCGGCACGATGACCGGCTTCGTGATCGGCCATCTGATCATTGCGCTGCCGTTTTCGATCATTTCAATCAGCAACTCGCTGTTGAGCTTCGATACCGCACTGGAAGACGCCGCGTTGATCTGCGGTGCATCGCCGCTCGAAGTGAAGCTGCGCGTGACATTGCCCGCGATCCGGCTTGGCCTGTTCGCCGCGGCGATCTTCGCGTTCCTTGCGTCGTGGGACGAGGTGGTGGTGTCGATCTTCATGTCGAGTCCGACCTTGCAGACGCTGCCCGTGCGCATCTGGGCGACGCTGCGGCAGGATCTGACTCCCGTCGTCGCGGCAGCATCCTCGCTGCTCGTCGGACTGACGACCGTTTTGATGTTGGCGGGCGCAGTGCTGCGCCGCGCCCGATAACGCCCGAACAATGAGGTGATTAGCCATGACTTCCGCATTCCTGCAAATCCAGCGCCTGCGTAAGACCTACGACGACGTCGTTGCCATCGACCAGGTTTCGCTCGATGTGCGCAAGGGCGAGTTCATGACCTTCCTCGGGCCGTCGGGCTCGGGCAAGAGCACGACGCTCTATATCGTCGCGGGTTTTCAGGAGCCGACTGAGGGTCGCGTGCTGCTCGACGGCAAACCGCTGCTGTCGGTCGCGCCCAATAAACGCAACATTGGCATGGTGTTTCAGCGCTACACGCTGTTTCCGCATCTCACCGTCGGGCAAAACGTGGCTTTCCCCTTGCGGGTGCGCCGCCGCCCCGAGGCGCAGATCAAGAAGAAGGTCGAGCAGATGCTCGCGCTGCTTCATCTCGCGGAGTTCCGCGATCGCATGCCGGGCCAGCTCTCGGGCGGCCAGCAACAGCGGGTGGCGATTGCGCGCGCGCTGGCGTACGACCCGCCTGTGCTGCTGATGGACGAACCGTTGTCCGCGCTCGACAAGAAGCTTCGCGAGGAAATCCAGCTCGAACTGCGCCGCATCCACCAGGAGACCGGCGTGACGATTCTCTACGTGACGCACGACCAGGAAGAGGCGTTGCGTCTCTCGGATCGTATCGCTGTGTTCAACAAGGGCTGCATCGAACAATGCGGAACCGGCGAAGAGCTCTATGAAAATCCGGCTTCGCGCTTCGTCGCCAACTTCATTGGCAATTCGAACTTCCTGCCTGTTCGTATCACCGCGCGCGACGCGGCGCAATCGAGCGCTGTCTTCCCGAGCGGCCATGCAATCGCGGCCGTCGGCGATGCCGCGCTTTCCGTGGGCGGCGACGGCACGCTGATGGTTCGCCCCGAGCAGATCCGCATTCGCGCTGCCGGGACGGCGAAAAACACGGCGGGCTTGCCAGTGACCGTGCGAGACATCACCTATCTCGGCGACGCCATGCACTACTCGGTGACGACGCCGTGGGCACAGGACATGTCAGTGCGGATGCCTGCGGGAGATCATCGGGACAGCGGGATCGTCATCGGCACGCAGGCCTGGATCGACTGGGATGCGCGCGACACGAGGCTGTTCGCGCAGGCTTGATCGGATACAGCAATGCACGAACCGATCTCGTCCCTGAAAGTCGAGCGCCGAACGACCACGCTCAGAGCGCTTGCGCTCGAGAAAATGCGTAGCGCCATCCTGGACGCGCGTTTTCAGCCAGGCGCCCGGCTGGTCGAGCGGACCTTGTGTGAAGAACTGGGCGTGAGCCGCACGGTGGTGCGCGAAGTGCTGCGCCATCTGGAGACGGAGGGGCTCGTCGATACCCTGCCGAATCAGGGGCCCATCGTTGCCGTGCTCGATCTGAAGACCGCAACGGAGATTTACGAAATTCGCGGCCTGCTGGAGGGCGAAGCGGCGTCCGCCTGTGCGCGGCTTGCCGACGCACGCACCGTCGACGATCTGGACGCACTGATCGACAGCATTCAGCTCGCTTTCGATGACCGGGACTATCGCGCAGTGCTGGCGTTCACGACGGCGTTTTACGAGCGCATGTTCACCGCGGGCCACAAACATGTCGCGTGGGAAATCGTCCAGTCGCTGACGGCAAGAATCAACCGTCTGCGAGCGTTGACCATCGCGTCCGACGATCGCGGCAGCCAGGCGGTTCTGGAAATGCGTCAGATCCTGGCCGCGATACGCGCGGGGGACGCGGTCGCCGCGCACAGCGCCGCCGTCAAGCACGTCAGCGGGGTGGCGGAAATCGCCAGGAAGCTGTTGGTTGAAGGGCAGGGGCTCTTGCTCCTGAAACGCGCGGGGTAATCTTCGGGCTGCCTTGTCAAGGCGCACCTCGCTATACGCGATGGGCGTCTGGCAAAAGGCAGCGTGCGCGGCGTCGAATGCCGACATCTTCGATGGCGCGGTGGGATCGGCGTCGTCGAACAATCATCAGACCGCGGTGCGTATCGGTATGTATCACCAGTTCTGACAGCAGCGTGCTCCGTCCTGGCGCGGAGCACGGTTTCGACCCTGCTTGATATCGCGCGCCCGGACCAGCACTGGGGTGCGCGACCCTTTTTCGCAACCCCTTTAGGAATGACCATGGAATTGGGAACCCAGTTGAAGGACCCGCTGCTGTTTCGACAACAGGCTTACGTCAGCGGCGAATGGCAAAGCGCCGAGAGCGCAGAAACATTCGAGGTTCGCGATCCCGCAACGGGCGCGATCGTCGGCAACGTTCCTTTGATGGGCGCGAGCGAAACACGTCAGGCGATCGACGCAGCGAACGCGGCCTGGCCCGCGTGGCGCAAAAAGACCGCGAAAGAACGCGGCGCTATTCTGCGCAAATGGCACGATCTGATGATGGAGAACGCCGATGATCTTGCACTGATCCTGTCGACGGAGCAGGGCAAGTCGCTTGCGGAAGCGAAGGGTGAAATCGGCTATGCCGCGTCGTTCTTCGAATGGTTTGCGGAAGAAGGCAAGCGCGTGTACGGAGACACGATTCCGACGCCGTCGAGCGACAAGCGCATCGTCGTGGTGAAGGAACCGGTGGGTGTGTGCGCCGCGATCACGCCGTGGAATTTCCCGGCCGCGATGATTACCCGCAAGGTTGGACCCGCGCTCGCCGCCGGTTGCACCATCGTCGTCAAACCCGCTGAAGCGACGCCGTTCTCGGCGCTGGCGCTGGCCGTGCTGGCCCAGCGTGCAGGCGTGCCGTCCGGTGTGTTCAGCGTGGTGACGGGCGACCCGAAGGCGATTGGTGCGGAACTGACGTCGAATCCCGTCGTGCGCAAGCTCTCGTTCACGGGATCGACGCCGGTGGGCCGCCTGTTGATGAGCCAGTGCGCGCAGACGGTCAAGAAAGTGTCGCTCGAACTCGGCGGCAACGCGCCGTTCATCGTGTTCGAAGATGCCGACGTCGATGCGGCCGTCCAGGGTGCCATCGCATCGAAGTACCGCAACAGCGGGCAGACGTGCGTGTGCACGAACCGCTTCTATGTGCACGACACCGTGTACGACCAGTTCGCGGAAAAGCTCGCCGCAGCGGTCAGCCGCCTGAAGGTCGGACGCGGCACCGAACCCGATGTCGCGCAAGGCCCGCTCATCAACGAGGCGGCGGTGCAGAAAGTTGAAGCCCATATCGCGGATGCACTCGCGAAGGGCGCGTCCGTTGTCACGGGCGGCAAGCGTCATGCGCTCGGCCACGGCTTCTTCGAACCGACGGTGCTCCGGGACGTCACCCCGGCGATGCAAGTCGCGAAAGACGAGACCTTCGGCCCACTCGCGCCGCTCTTCAGGTTCAGCAGCGACGACGAGGTGATCCGCTTCGCGAACGACACCGAGTTCGGTCTCGCATCGTACTTCTACAGCCGGGACATCGGCCGCATCTGGAGGGTTGCGGAAGCGTTGGAGTACGGGATGGTCGGAGTGAACACGGGCCTGATTTCGAACGAAGTCGCGCCGTTCGGTGGCGTGAAGCAGTCGGGCATGGGGCGCGAGGGTTCGCACTACGGCATCGACGATTATGTCGTCATCAAATATCTGTGCATGGCGGTTTGACCTGAAAAAAGCGTGGTGCAAAAGGGGACGCTCGAACATGAATACATGGTCATCCAGAAACGATGGAGCGGGCGCGGCCCGTTTGCACGACACTGCGCTCGATCACACCGAACCCGGCGCGGTAAGCATACAGTTGCCGGTGACGATACGCGTCCTCGCGATCCTTCCTCGCCGAAGGTGGAAAATCGCGCCGAAGAATTGCCCGGCGACGATGGCAAGAATGGCGCTTACCAGATCCAGGTAGAAAATCAGCACTGAGGCAGCGCCGGAAATCACGGCCAACGGCGCGACATTCGTGCAGAACTACAAGGTGAAGAGGTCGACCGGTTTGCCGTGCCGGTTTTCCGGGGCAACATACTCGATCGAGTTGCTTTGAACGCTGCTATCGTTCGCCGGGTTTGTCATCATGTCGCCATTTTTATACCGGGCTGCGCCGCACCACGAACGCAATGCGTGTGGCGACAGCGCAGCCTTTACGGCTTTGAATCAATACGGCAGGGGAGCGCGCCCGTCTAGCGCATCACGAACGGGTCGCTGATCGGGTCGTCCGAGGTGCGAAGCCACACGGACTTCGTCGTCGTGTATTCGAGCGCAGCGGCGAAGCCGCCTTCACGGCCATGCCCCGACAGTCCGAAGCCGCCGAACGGCACGAGCGGCGACACCGCCCGATACGTGTTGATCCAGACGATGCCCGATCGAACGCGCTTTGAAACGCGATGGGCACGCGTGAGATTGGTAGTAAAGATGCCGGCTGCAAGACCGTAGGCTGTGCTGTTAGCCTTTTCGATTGCTTCCTGTTCGGTGGCGAACGTATCGACCGAAAGCACCGGCCCGAAGAGTTCCGTCGTAATACTGTCCGCGTTCGCGACACCGGTACAGTCCAGAATCGTGGGCGCGTAGTAGTAGCCGGCGCGCTCGATAGCCTTGCCCCCTGTCAACACTTTGGCGCCCTGGCGCACGGAGCTTGCAACGACCGACTCGATATTACGCAGTTGCCGCTCGGTGCATAGCGGCCCGTATTCCGTTGCCATGTCATTGGGCAAGCCGACGAGAATGCGCGAGACGCGTTCGACCAGCAACGCAAGAAATTCGTCCTTGACGGATGCTTCGATCAACAGACGCGAGCCCGCGACACAGCTCTGACCGCTGGCAGCGAAAATGGCCGCGACCTGTGCATTCACAGCGCTTTGAATGTCGGTGTCAGCGAACACGATGAACGGCGATTTGCCGCCCAGCTCCAGCGAAACCTTGGCGAGGTTATTCGCCGTGTTCGCGACAATATGCTTCGCCGTTTCCGGGCCGCCCGTGAAGGCCACCTTGTCCACCTTCGGATGGCTGCTGAGTACGGCGCCGCATTGCGCGCCAAAGCCGGTGACCACGTTGACCACACCGGGCGGGAAGCCGGCTTCGTGGACCACGCGGGCGAATTCGAGCAACGGACCCGGCGCTTCCTCGGAGGCCTTGAGCACCACTGTGCAGCCGGCGGCCAGCGCCGGTCCGACCTTCACCGCTGACAGGAACAGCTGGCTATTCCACGGAACGATCGCCGCCACCACGCCGACTGGTTGCCGGTCGAGCCAGACCTGCATGTCCGGCTTGTCGACCGGCACGTGGCTGCCTTCGAGCTTGTCGGCGATACCGGCGTAGTAACGGTAGTACTCTGCCACGTAGGCAATCTGGCTGGAGGTTTCGCGGATGATCTTGCCGGTATCGGTGGTTTCAATTTCAGCAAGTCGCGGCGCAGCCTTTTCGAGGAGGTCGGCGAGCCTGTACAGCAGCTTCCCTCTGGCCGACGCCGTGATGCCGGCCCACGCGGGATCGGTCAGCGCGCGGCTGGCGGCGTCCACGGCCCGGTTGACCTCGCCGGTCCTTGCCTCGGGCATCTGTGCCCACACTTCGCCGGTGGCCGGGTTCACGCTTCCGAACGTTGCGGCGCCCGGCTCGAACTGGCCGTCGATATAAAGCTGGAAATGAAAACTCATGGAATCACGCCCTCACTGAAAGGCAGGCATCACGTCGTTGATCATCCGTTCGAGCGACGCCTTCTTGCGCTCGAAGCTCATGCCGGTGTCGATCCAGAAGGAGTACTCGTCGAAGCCGAGCGCTTCGTATGCCTTCAGGCGCGCGGTCACCTCATCGGGCGTACCGATGACGTTGTTCCTGCGCATGGCTTCCGGCGTGTAGAACGGGTGAGCGGCGATCTCTTCCTTGCTCAGCGACTTGATCATGCCACGGCTTACCGGACGCTCGTTCTTGAACCATGCGCCGAAGTAGTTGTAGAAGACGTTCACTTGGTCGGCAGCCAGTTGTGCGTCGTCCTCGCTGCTCGCGACATAGGTGTGGCGCAGCAACATGATCTGCGGGCGAGGCATGTCGCTGAATTTCTCGCATGCCGCGTTGAAATGGCCGGCGAGCTTCTCGACTTCTTCGTCGCCCATATGCAACGGCGTGACCTGGACGTTGCAGCCGTTCGCCACGGCGAACTCGTGGCTGTTCGGGTCGCGGGCGGCTACCCAGAGTGGCGGGTGCGGCTGCTGGAGCGGTAGCGGAGACGACGTTGTTGAAGGGAATTTCCAGAACTCGCCTTCGTGCGCGTAATCGCCTTCCCACAGTTTTTTCACTGCCGGAATGAGTTCACGCATTCTCTGGCCGGCACCCCACGCATCGAGGCCCGGCAGCAGACGTTCGTATTCGAACGAATACGCGCCGCGTGCGATGCCCAACTCCAGACGGCCGTTGGTGATGATGTCGGTCATCGCCGCTTCGCCAGCAAGCTTGATCGGATGCCAGAATGGCGCGATGACCGTGCCGGTGCCCAGCCTGACGTTCTGGGTCTTGTTGGCCAGATCCACGAGGTTGAGGAACGGATTGGGCGCGATCGTGAAGTCCATGCCGTGGTGCTCGCCGGTCCAGACGGCGTGCATGCCGCCCCGGTCCGCGATCTGACAAAGCTCGACCATCTCGTCATAAAGCTGTTTCTGACCGGTCTGGTCGGAGACGCGCTCCATGTGCACGAAAAGTGAAAAACGCATGGGGTAACCTTTCAGGAAAGAAGCGGGCGGACGGTGCCCTGGCTATGGTCGCCGTAGTACATGCCGTAGCTCTTTAACTGGCTCTCCTTGCGGTAGCGTTCGAGCATGCTGGCGACGGCGGCGTCCTGGAACTGATTCGAGCCGATCTCGTCGAGGCTCACGAATTCGCCCGACGCGGCGGCCTCATCGGGCGGCGCACTGCAGAGAAACGAAATGTACTGGTAGTGGGTTTCGGTGTTGTTGTACGCCGAATAGATGAAGCTCGCCGACGCGTCCGGCTGGTACTTCGCGAAGATCTCGGCGAGCGCCTTGTCGGCGCCTTCCTTGCCGATCTCCTTAGAAGGCAGACTCCATTTGTTATCCGCGTTGCGGATGAGGAGCACCTTGTCGTCGCGCGCGATAATCGCGCTCACTACGACCTTCTGACCGGTGATGACTTCGGCCGATACCTTGGCGGGCGTGAAATAGCCGCCACGGTAATAGCCGAGGCCGGCGTAGCCCGCAGAGTGGAACGCCTCGACCTTACCGACGATCAGCGCGTGGTCGCCCGCATCGATCACCGTGTGCGTTATGCAGTCGAACCACGCACTGACGTTGCCGATGAGCGGGTTGTTGTTTGCGCTCAGATGCCAGCTCACGTCGGCGAAGCGATCGTCGCTGGGCCGGGCGAAGGTATTGGACAGATCCTTCTGGTCTTCAGCGAGGACGTTGATGGCGAAGTGGTCGGTCGTGGAAAACGTCTGATAATTGGCCGACGTCTTCGCGATGCTCACCAGCAGCAATGCGGGGTCCAACGAAACGGACGAGAACGAGTTTGCCGTGAAGCCAAGCGGCTTGCCATCTTCTCGTGCCGTGGTCACGATCGTGACACCCGTCATGAAGGCGCCGAATGCATCGCGCAGTTCACGGGTGTTAAGTTTGGCGGTCTCTTGGCTCATATCACACTTCCGATTTCAACGTTTCGGCGAGATGCTCGGTCTGCAGCCAGGCGCGCAGGGCGCGATTGACTTCCTCGGGGGCGGTCAGGTTCACCATATGGCGCTCGTTGCGGATTACGACGGCACGACCGTTGTGGGCGGCTCTGGCCATCTGTTCTGCCATCTCCGGCGTCGAATTCGCATCATCCGAGCCGGTGAGCACGAGAGCAGGGCAGGCAATCGTGTGCCAGCCGTCGGCATAGACTTCATCGCCACTCGCGAAGGCCGTATAGGCCGTGGCGTAACCTGCCAGATCGACGGATTTCAGCCAGGACTCGACCTTTTGCGCCGCGATGCGCTGCGCTTCATCGGCATTGAACCAGCGCTTGAGCGGTGTTTCGATGTCGATGCTTCCCGATCGCAGTTCGGCCGCGCGTTGCAGCACGGCGTCGCGGGCCTCCGTGGTCCGGCGATACACGCCGTTCAGAACGGCTACGCGCCTGACCAGATCAGGCCGGGTGACGGCCACGCCCGCGGCGATCAGCGAACCCATCGAATGACCCGCCAGATTGACGGGGCCTGCGTTCAGTGCTTCGATGAATTCGATGGCCCAATTCACGAATTGCTGCAATCCGGCATTCACGTCCAGCGCGGTGCTCGTGCCGTGCCCGGGCATATCGACCGAAATCACCCTGAATTCGGCCGACAGATCGTCGATCTGCGGGTGCCACGCACGCGCCTGCATGCCCACCCCATGAATCAGGACCAGTGGCTCCCCAGTTCCCTGCTCGAGATAGTGCGCGACGCGATTACTTGACAGATGCAGGATTGTTGAGGTCATTTCCGAGTTCTGCCAGATCTTTGTACCGATCGCCAATGCGGTGATGCGGACGGCCGCCGGTCGCGCCGCCAATTGCGATAACCAGTTCGTCCGGCGCCGGCGCATCGGCGATCGCGAACTGTAGCGTCAGGTAATGCGAACGGCGGCCTTCGTCGTTCTTGTCCATCATCGGGATCAGCAGCGGCGCATTTGCCGGGCCGCGCGTGTTGTTGAAAGCCAGATACGACTTGGCGCCGACGGCCGCGCGATAGATGTTGCCGAAGTGCAGCGTGTGGATCAGCGCGGACGCATGCTCGAGCTCACCGTCGAGGCCGACGATCGCGCTCTTGCCGAACGCCTCGACCGCTTCGCCTGACCCTGCCTCGTCAAGGATGAGCTTCGTGAGGTGCTCGCTGAGTTGCGGCGCGATCGCGCGAATCTCGGGCGACAGATCTTCGACATAGCCTCGGCCTGCCCACGGGTTTTTGATGACGGCCGCCGCGCCGATCATCTTCAGCGGCTTCGCGGCGGCTTTGTCGCCATCCACGAAGACCGTCTCGACATGGAGAATAGATTTGCGAATCAGGCTCATAGCAAGGTGTCCCAAGGTCAGTTGTTGATGTAAAGCATTGTGGTATGCCATAGTACGGCGTACCATGAGTGTTAACCCTATCGCACGGATGGCGGCCCAGAAAATGGGCGGTTGTGGCCTGTACGATGGGAAAGCATCGCCCGCCGCTTAGGACGTGAATTGCACTCGTGTGAGGGGCAATGTGCGCTGACGATCGCCGCGCGAGGGCTCCGGCGGTGTCGACGTCGGCGTGTCAGCCGAAATCGGCTAATCAATTTTTGAAGGCTGAAAAATGACTGCTTACTGGATCGCCCATGTCACCGTGCTCGACCCGGTGAAATACAAGGGCTACACCGACATCGCACCGCTGGCATTCAAGAAATTCGGGGCGGTTTTCCTGGCGCGGGGAGGCGCGTCGAAAGTGCTCGAAGGGGAGTCGTTCGAGCGCCACGTGGTTATCCAGTTCAGCGACATGCAAACAGCGCTGGATTGCTACAATTCACCCGAATATCAGTCGGCCAAGCAGGCGCGAGATGGACACTGCATCGCGCAAGTGTCGATTGTCGAGGGCTTAGACGGCGGATAGGCTTGCGGGGGTCCGTATTGCGCAAGCGAGATCATGAAGTTCTAGTGCCGTTCAAGAGGCTGCTTTGGTGTTTATGTCAGTCACTGCCTGCGGCCGTCGGCGCGAACCGCTTACTCTGGTTTCTCTGTAATACGTTGAAAAGGGCCCCGTGCCATGGTTGGTGGCAAATGCTTGTTGATTCGTCAGTATTTGCGAGAAAGCGGCTTCAAAGTTGAAGCCGATATCTAATTTGACATGGTCACATGTTCGAGTAATTGGGGCCGCCGCCACCTTCCGGTACGACCCACACGATGTTCTGTGTCGGGTCCTTGATGTCGCAGGTCTTGCAGTGCACGCAGTTCTGCGCGTTGATCTGCAAGCGGTCTTCGTTTTGCTCGTTCTTCACGAACTCGTAGACACCCGCCGGGCAGAAGCGTGACTCCGGCCCCGCGTAGGTCTGCCAGTTCACGTTCACCGGCACCGACGGATCTTTCAGCGTCAGGTGCACCGGCTGGTTTTCTTCGTGATTGGTGTTCGAGATGAACACCGAGGACAACCGGTCGAACGTGAGCTTGCCATCCGGTTTCGGATACGTGATCGGCTTGCACTGCGACGCCGGCTTGAGCATTTCGTGATCCGAATGCTGGTGATGCAGCGTCCACAGCACGTTGCCGCCCAGCAGCTTCTGCTCGATGCCGACCATCAGCGTGCCCAGATACAGGCCCTTGCTCATCCACTGCTTGAAATTGCGCGCGCGATGCAGTTCGGTGTGCAGCCACGACGTCTTGAACGCTTCCGGGTACGCGCTCAGCTCGTCCGACTGGCGGCCGGCCTGCACGGCGTCGAACGCGGCATCGGCCGCGAGCATGCCGGTCTTGATCGCCGCATGCGAACCCTTGATGCGCGATGCGTTCAGGAAGCCCGCATCGTCGCCGACCAGCGCACCGCCCGGGAACACCAGCTTCGGCAGCGACATCAGGCCGCCTGCGGTAATCGCCCGCGCGCCGTACGACACGCGTTTGCCGCCTTCGAGAATCGCGCGGATCGCCGGATGCGTCTTGTAGCGCTGGAACTCCTCGAACGGCGACAGATACGGATTCGTGTAGCCGAGGCCGACCACGAAGCCCACCACAACCTGGTTGTTGTCCATGTGGTAGAGGAACGAGCCGCCGTAGGTGTCGTTTTCGAGCGGCCAGCCGGCCGTGTGCATCACCAGACCCGGCTTGTGCTTCGCGGGATCGATTTCCCACAACTCCTTGATGCCGAGGCCATAGACCTGTGGATCGGCGCCGTCGCGCAGCTTGAACCGGTCGTTAAGCTGACGGCCGAGGTGGCCGCGCGCGCCTTCGCAGAACAGCGTGTACTTCGCGTGCAGTTCCATGCCGAGCTGGAAGTTCCCGGTCGGCTCACCGTCTTTGCCGATGCCGAGGTTGCCGGTCGCGACACCCTTGACCGAGCCGTCGTCGTTGTACAGCACTTCAGCGGCGGGAAAGCCGGGAAAGATTTCGACGCCGAGCGCCTCGGCCTGCTGACCCAGCCAGCGCGTCACGTTCGCGAGGCTGATCACGTAGTTGCCGTGGTTCTTGAAATTGTCCGGCAGCGCCCAGGTCGGCACGCTCTTGGAGCCGGTCTCCGACAGGAACAGGAAGCGGTCCTCGGTCACGTCGACCGTCAGCGGCGCGCCTTTTTCCTTCCAGTCAGGAATCAGTTCATTCAACGCACGCGGATCCATCACGGCGCCCGACAGGATATGCGCCCCGATCTCCGAGCCTTTTTCCAGTACGCACACGCCAAGCTCGACGGCCTTGTCAGCCGCCAGCTGCTTCAGGCGGATCGCCGCGGACAGGCCAGCCGGGCCGCCGCCGACGATCACCACGTCGTATTCCATCGACTCGCGCGGGCCGTACTGCTCTCTCAGGTTCTGCATGCTTGCGTTCTTCATTGCGCGAGAGGCTGGACGATCGGTTCGATCGCAATCGACACCAGCTTCGCGCCGGGGCCGACATGATGCAGATCCAGCTCCTCGTCGCGGCCTTCTATCCAGATGCCGCGCATCGGCGAGAGCGTGACATTCTTCAGCAACGTACTCGACAGGCTCCATTGTCCGGAGAGACTGATCAACAGTTGCACGCTTGCTGGCGTGATCCGCAGCGCGTTCGTCGCTACACTGACTTTCGCGCGGCACGCTTCGCGCCGGGCCATCACGTTGAGTACCTGAACGGGCTTCGCCGGCAAGCTGACCCATACATGCAGGTCGCCGGAGAACTGCACAGGCTGGCCGGTTCGCGCGAGCAGTTGGCCATCCTGCGAATGCAGATCGACTGTGCCGTCGTCAATCAGCAGCAGCGTGCGTTCGAAGCCTGGGAATTGCGAAAACCGAGCAGCGCCCTTGAGGTCCGCCAGACTCACGCGCCAGTCGGCTACGCCCGCCGGATTCGCACCACGAGCGAGGGTGCGGGTCGTACCGCCGCCGTTGACCCATGGTTCGGGCGAGACCGACGTGCAGTCGAGAAAGCGGACCGACGGCAGGTTCTCGTCGGCACGATGCGTTTTCAGATGACCCAGCGCTTCGCCGCTATCGCGCGAGATGGGGTTCGGAAGGTCGAGTTCCATCACGCTGCCCTTGCGCCCGCGTGGGCTTCGAGCTCACTTAACACATCGAACAGATCGCCGACGATGCCGTAATCTGCCACCGAAAAAATCGGCGCGTCCGGATCCCTGTTGACGGCGACGATCACCTTCGAATCCTTCATGCCGGCCAGATGCTGGATCGCGCCGGAGATGCCGAATGCGAAATACACGTCGGGTGCGACGGTTTTGCCGGTCTGTCCCACTTGCGTGGCGTTCGGCGCATAACCCGCATCCACGGCGGCTCGCGATGCGCCGAGTGCGGCACCTATGCGATCGGCGAACTCGCCGAGACGGACCATGTTGTCTTTCGATGCCAGTCCGCGGCCGCCCGAGATGACGACACGTGCCGTGCTCAGATCGCGTCCGGATTGTCCGGGTGCCTGACGCTCCAGTAGTTTCGTTTTCTTGAACGCGGCGACCGGTTCCGTTTCGACAATCGCGGCGGCACCGCCCGATGCCTGCGCCGCAACGAAAGATGAGGTGCGTACCGTGGCAAACGTCACGCGCACTGTGACCGATACTTTGGCGATGACGCTGCCCGCATAAAGACCTCGCGTGAAGCGGCCTTGCGCGTCGATGCCTGTCACGTCCGCGAGAAACGCGCCATCGGTTAGTGCGGCGGCACGCGGCAACGCACTGCGGCCGAGATTGCGGTGACTCGCGACGATCAGCGTGTAATCGTGAGAGACGGCCTGAAGCTGCATGCCGAGCGTTTCGGGTACCTGAACATGAGCCACATCGCCCGTGATGGCGAGCACGCGCTCCACGCCGGTGATGCTGGCCGCAGCGTGGGCGCCTGCTGCCGGTATCAGGACGTCGACCGGCAAACCACGTTGCAACGCCGCAGTGACGGCGCGCCGCGTCGATTCCGCGAGTTCGCCATGCTCCCATTCCGCTACCACGAGGCTTCTCATACCGGTGCTCCCAGGTTGTCCAACGGACGTTGTGCGGCGAGCGCATCCAGCAGCGCGGCGGTATTCGCGACCTTGATGCCGCCCTCGCGCACAGGCGGGTCTCGCAGTTCGACGATCGTCGTGCTCGGCGTCAGATCGACGCCGAGCGATGCGCCGTCGATCGTCACAAGCGGTTTTTGCTTCGCCTTGACGATGCTCGGCAGCGTGACGCGACGCGGCTCGGCCAGACGCAAGTCCGCGCTGATAACACTCGGACCGTCCAGTTCCCACACGGATGTGCCGCCGTCATCGCCACACGTCACCTGCCAGTGAGCGTCGCGTGCGGACAACGCGCTTGCGTTCAGCGCCTGGGACCAGCCAAGCAACGCCGCGAGCATGGCGGCGACGCCGCCAATGTCGTTGTCGATTGCCTGCTTGCCGCATAGGACGAGGCCGAAGTCGCTCGTTGCCATGTACGCGCGCAGCAAGCGCGCGACGGCCAGCGAGTCCACGCTGGCGCTGGCGGCGCCGGTGTCGATCAGCACGGCGTCGTCGGCGCCCATCGCGAGGGCGGTGCGCAACACGTCCTGGCTGGTGGACTGGCCGCACGTCACCACCGTTACCTGGGAGGCCACGCCTGCCTCCCTGAGTTGCAGCGCCTTTTCGACCGCGCATTCGTCGAAGGGGTTGAGCGACATCTTCAAACCGGTTGTGTCGATCGCGCCGCTCGTGCTGACCCGCACGCGCACGTTGGCATCGACGACCCGTTTGACGGGAACGAGAATTCGGATGGTCATGTGGATAGGCTCCGGATCAGGACACGGCGCCCGCGCCGTATTTGCCGACGAGCAGCGCACCGCTCGCAAACCGGCTCAACGCATAGGGGGCCAGCGAAACGTCAGTGGGCTGCCCAAGTGCATGCTGCGCGAGAATCTTACCGACCCCCGGCGACAGCTTGAAACCGTGTCCCGAGAAACCGAATCCCACCACCAGTCCTTCGATATCGCTAACTGAGCCGAGCACCGGATTCCAGTCGGGCGTGACGTCGTACACACCCGTCCATGACGACGCCAGACCTGCGGTCTCATAAGCGGGAAAGCGTTCGGCGACTTGCGCTCCGACTTCGCCGACGTAATCGAGCGAGATATCGCCTTGCTCGGTCTCCGGCGCATTCAACGTTTCGCCGACCACGCCTTCGGACACGAGCATCTGGCTGCCGCCATAGCTGCGGTAGTAAAGCATCCCGGCTGAGCCAAGATCCTTGAACGCGGGCATCTTGAACGAATAGGCGGCTGTGTCGCACTCCAGCGCGAGCACGGTATGACGTTCAGGCTTCACAGGCAAATCCACGTCCAGCCAGCCGGCCATCTCCGGTGTCCAGATGTTCTGCGTGCTGATCAGCGTGCCGCAACTGAACGAGCCCGCCGTCGTCTCCACGCCGACTACCTTGCGTCCCTCGCGCAAAACGCCGGTGACGCTCACGCCCTCCATGATCTTGACGCCTTGCCGGCGCGCCGCGCGAGCGAAGCTGGTCGCAACCAGATACGCGTCGGCGAAGCCCGCTTCGGGCTCGTAGCCGATCAACGCGGCGTCGTCGAATTGCGCGATCGGCAGGCGTTCGCGCGCCTCGGCCCGGTCGAGCAGTTGGACCTCGATACCCATGTCCTGCTGTGCGGTCAACGACGCGCGCAGCGGATCGATCTTGCCGCCGTCCGGTGCGCAAATCATGTAGCCGCATTTGACGAGACCGCACGACGCTTCGTCGTCGCCAACATATTCGGCGAAATTGTTGAAAGCCCACCACGACGAGCGGGCCAGTTCGACGTTCTGTTTCACCGAATAATGGGTGCGCAACAGACCGGACGACTGTGACGTCGTGCCCGCGCCAATGGTGCTGCGTTCAAGCACAAGCACGCTTTTCGCGCCGAGCGCGGCCAGATGATGGGCTACCGAGGCTCCGATTACACCGGCTCCGATCACAACAAAATCGTAATGGCTCATGTGAACCTCTGCGTTGAAGATGGAGCCGATTCTAGGCAGCCGAATCCCACGGGACTTTTGTATTAGGCAAACTTATGGTGCAGACCGTGGATTGCTCATGGTCGGCAAGTGCCGGCAGAAAAAAAGCATCATGCGGGCTCTTCCGTGACGAAAGAGGGCAAGAAGGCGAAAGGCGCCAGACGCGATAACCAGCGGAGTTTTCATGCGACGAACTCAACCTCCCATCGACCTGCGCGCGTTGCAGGCTTTCATCGCAGTCTGCGAGGCGGGCTCCATGACGGGCGCGGCGAAGCAGTTGGGCGTAAGCCAGAGCGCGATCAGCCAGGCCATTGGCGCGCTGGAGCGCGATCAGGGCGTCGATCTGTTCGATCGCGAAAGCCGGCCGCCACGCCCCAATATCGCTGGACGCGCATTGCTGGAACTGGCCGGTCCGTTGATCGAACATGCGCAGATGGTGAGCGCGCGCGTCGGCGATGCGTCGCATGCAGGCAAACTGCCGGTGCGGCTCGGGTGTGTGGATTCGTTCGCGGCCACCGTGGGGCCCGAACTGATCCGGGCGGTATCGGGCTCGGCGCGGCAGATTTCGCTCTGGTCTGGTCTGACGCCGGGCCTCAGCAAGCAGTTGCACGACCGTGAACTGGACGTGGCGATCTGCACGCAGACGTTATTGAGCGACGCACGGATTGTCGAAGTCCCGCTGTTTTCGGAAGCCTTCGTGGCCGTCGTGGCGCGACGTTATCTCGATCAGCGCAAGAACGTCGACTGGCGCACGCTCGCACTGGAATTGCCGCTGATCCGCTATACGGCGCGCTCCGTGATCGGCCAGCAGGTTGAGCGGTTCGCGCGGCATCTTGGCATAGAGAGCGCGCGGCGCTATGAATTCGACGCGACCGATCCGCTATTGAGTCTCGTGGCCGCAGGGCTCGGATTTGCCATTTCGACGCCGCTCTGTTTGTGGCAGGCGCGTCATTATCTCGACGACATTGCCGTATTGCCGCTGCCCGATAGCCGTCTTGGGCGTCGTGATTTTTTTCTGTTGCATCGTCAGGGTGAATGGGACGATTTCGCGTCGGAGATCATCACACTCACACGTGGCGTGCTCGATCACAGCATCTGGCCGGCGCTGGCCCGCGTATTGCCGCATTTGCCCGATGGCGCGCTGCGCTGAGAAAAAAATTTAAAGGAGTCAACGATGAGTGAGCTTTACAAGCTGCATATCGGCGATGGGCCGTTGCTGATTTCGATTCCGCATCTCGGCACGGAGATTCCGTCGTCGCTGAAGCATGGGTATTCGGAGGTGGCACTGAGTGTGGCGGACACCGACTGGCATCTCGACCGTCTCTACGACTTTGCGAAAGCGCTGGGCGCGACTTTGCTGGGCGCGCGCGTTTCCCGCTACGTGATCGATCTGAACCGGCCGCCGAACGACGAGAGTCTGTACCCCGGCCAAACGACGACGGGCCTTTGTCCAACGGAAACGTTTCGGGGCGAAGCGGTTTACCGGCCCGGTCAGGAACCCGATCAGGCGGAGAAGCAACGCCGCGTGGCTGCCTATTGGCAGCCATACCACACGGCATTGCAAGCGGAGTTGGCGAGGCTGCGCGAGCGGCATCCGAATGTACTGTTATGGGAAGCACATTCGATCGCGAGCGTGCTGCCGCGCCTTTTCGACGCGAAGTTGCCGGATCTCAATCTTGGGACGCAAGACGGCCGCACCGCAAACGCGCTCGTGCAAAACGCAGCCGAACGAGCCGCTGCGGACAGCGCCTACACGTGGGTCGCGAACGGCCGCTTCAAGGGTGGTTATATCACGCGTCACTATGGCGAACCCGAGCGCGGTATTCACGCGGTTCAGCTTGAAATGTGTCAGTGCATCTACATGAATGAAGACGCGCCGTTCTCCTATCACGACGCACGCGCAGCGGTTCTTCAACCCACGCTACAGCGCATGGTGGGCGGCGCGCTGAATGCGCTCGAGCACCTGTGACCACTTTGTATAAGTAATACTGTTGATGTATCTGAACCCGAGGTGCCGTTCCTGTGCAGCGAGGCACCGCGCAGGTCGGTAAACCGCACTGCTTTGACGCGGTGAGGATCCGCGGAAGTCACCCGTTTCATGCCGTCGGTTCGCCCAAAGTGTTTCCCAGCATGAATCTTATGTTCCCATTGGTAATCATGGCATGGAGGTTGCGTAAGAAGTAGCGGCGAATGAAGGCGCATCAGTCCCGGTCACCTTCGCCGTACACGAAGATGGACAGGAACTGGATCGGCATTTCGATCAGCCGCTCGGGACCGTGGGGCACGTCGGCCTGGAAGGTGAGGGTGTCGCCGGGATGCAGGATGTAGGTTTGCTGGCCGTGCCGGTACTCGATGACACCCTTGAGCATGTGGATGAACTCGGTGCCCTGGTGTTCGAAGACGGGGAAGGTTTCCGATTCGTCGTCCATCGTGATCAGGAACGGCTCGAACAGTTTTTTGGGGCCTTGGTCGTAGGCAAGCAGGTGATAGGTGTGGCCGCGTTTGGTGCCTTTACGGACCACCTCCATGCCTTCGCCCTTCTTCACGAGTTGGGCGCCGCCTTCGGGAACGTCGAAGCGGCGGAACAGGGTGGACATCGACACACCGAGCGCATTGGCGATCCGGTTGAGCACGTCGAGCCCGGTGGAAGTCTGGGCGTTCTCGATCTTCGAGAGCATGCCGCGGCTGATCCCGGCCTGCTCCGACACCTGGGCGATCGTCAGCCCGTGGCGCTGGCGAAGTTCGCGGATCGTCGCGCCCAGATAGCGTTCGAGCGAGTTTTTGCTGTCTTCGCCGTTTTGCATGGTTGAACCTCGTTGAAAGGCGTGAGGGTAGCAGATAAGAAAGGCCGCATTGCGCCCTGAATGTTTCTTGTTGGGAAATATTGTTGCACAGTAATAAATTTGTATTGATGCTGCGAACAGGCTCGCAGTGGGGTCGTGCAATGGGGCATGACTCGCCAATCAGCCAGCGATGGTGATGCAAGGAGTGACGATGAACCTGAACGATGCGAGCAAGCTGCCGGTCAACGAGTTGGGTAGCGTGCCCCGCTTTGGCTCGGCTGAAGAGGCGCAGGACTACCTCACGCAACGCGGCGTGAAATACGTGCTGGCGCAATTCGTGGATATTCACGGGGTCGCGAAGGCCAAGTCGGTCCCGGTCGCGCATCTGAAGGGCGTACTGAAGGCCGGCGCCGGCTTTGCGGGCTTCGCGATCTGGGGCGTGGGGATCGAGCCGAACGGTCCGGACTACATGGCGGTGGGCGATCTGTCGACGCTCACGCCGGTGCCCTGGCAGGACGGTCTGGCGCGAATCGTCTGCGACGGCCACGTCGATGGGCAGCCGTGGGCATACGACTCGCGCGTCACGCTGAAGAAGCAGGTCGCGCGCATGACGCAACGCGGCTGGACGCTTTTCACCGGACTGGAGCCGGAGTTCTCGCTGCTCAAGCGCTCGGTGACGGGCGCGATCGAACCGTGCGACCCGAGCGATACGCTCGCCAAGCCGTGCTACGACTACAAGGGACTGTCGCGCACGCGCGTCTTCCTGGAAAGGCTCACCGAATCGATGCGCTCGGTCGGCATCGACGTCTATCAGATCGATCACGAAGATGCGAACGGCCAGTTCGAAATCAACTACACGTATACCGATTGCCTGACCTCGTGCGATCACTACGTGTTCTTCAAGATGGCTGCATCCGAGATCGCGAACGAGTTGGGCATGATCTGCTCGTTCATGCCCAAACCCTTCGCGAACCGTCCGGGCAACGGCATGCACATGCATATGTCGATCGGCGACGGCGAACGCAATCTGTTCTCGGACAAAAGCGACAAGCTCGGCATGGGGCTATCCACGCTCGGCTATCAGTTCACTGCGGGACTGCTCGCGCATGCGCCGGCACTCGCCGCGCTATGCAATCCGACCGTCAACTCGTACAAGCGTCTCGTGGTGGGCCGCTCGCTGACGGGCGCGACGTGGGCGCCGGCCTATATCAGCTATGGCGACAACAACCGCTCGACGATGGTGCGCATGCCAGGCGAGCGCATCGAACTGCGTCTGCCCGACGGCGCATGCAATCCGTATCTCGCGACGGCCGCCGTGATCGCGGCGGGTCTCGACGGCGTCGAACGTGAATTGTCGCCGGGTGCACCGGCCAATGAAAACCTCTACGACTGGTCGCCCGCGAAGTTGCGCGAGCACCAGATCGGCATCCTGCCGCAGAACCTCGAACAGGCGCTCGACGCACTCGAAAGTGATCGGCTGATCTGCGATGCGCTCGGCCCCGTCGCCGACGAATTCATCAAGCTCAAACGAATGGAATGGCTCGAGTACATGCGCCATGTTTCGGACTGGGAAATGAAAAGTTATCTGGAATTCTTCTAAGGGGTACAACTATGTGTGGAATTGTAGGCTTGCTGGTCAAGACGCCGGCACTGCGCGCGCAACTCGGTCAATTGATGGTGCCGATGCTGATCGGTATGACCGAGCGCGGCCCAGACTCGGCCGGACTCGCCGTGTTCGGAGGTGCGGTCGGCGAAAGTCAGCGCAAGCTGAGCCTGTATGCGGGCTTTACGGAAGCCGGCGACGGCTTCGACTGGAACGCGCTGCTCGATGCGCTGAACGGCGCGATCGACGTGAATGCGCGGGTGGAGACGAAGGGCAATCACGCGGTGCTGACCGTGAACGGCAATGTTGACGCTGTGAAGGCATGGCTCACCGAGCGTTTTCCGAAGCTGTTCCTGCTGTCCACCGGTCGCTCGATCGATCTGTACAAGGACATCGGCTCGCCTGCCGAGGTTGCGCAGCGTTACGACTTCTCGAAGCTGACCGGCTCGCATCTCGTCGGCCATACGCGGATGGCGACCGAGTCAGCGGTCACGCCCGATCGTGCGCACCCGTTCACGGCCGGCGAAGACTTTTGCCTCGTGCATAACGGCTCGCTGTCGAATGCGCATGGCGTGCGCCGCAAGCTGGAGCCGCAAGGTATCCGCTTCGAGACGGACAACGATACCGAAGCCGCGTGCCGCTTCCTCGAATGGCGGCTGCGCGAAGGCGATGAACTGCCGGTCGCGTTGCAGAAGGGCTTCGAAGAACTCGACGGCTTCTACACGTTCCTGATGGGCACCTCGACCGAACTCGCGCTGATTCGCGATCCGTTCGCGTGCAAACCCGCAGTGGTCGCAGAAAACGACGACTACGTGGCGATCGCTTCCGAGTTCCGCTCGCTCGCGCATTTGCCGGACATCAAAAACGCCAGGGTATTCGAACCCGCACCCGAGGAGATGTATGTATGGAAAGCATGAAGTTCGACCTTGAGGGGTCGTCTGTCCGCGAACTGAACCAGTACCTGCATGGCGCGAAAGAAGCGCTCGAAGGCGTGAAGGTCGACATCGCGTCGCCGAACGGGGCGCACAACATCGCCGTGGGCACCAACGCGCACGCGACGGTCACGGTGCAAGGACACGCCGGTTATTACGTGGGCGGCATGAACCAGCTCGCGACGATCGTCGTCGAGGGCAGCGCGGGCACCGGCGTCGCGGAAAACATGATGAGCGGCAAGGTCCACGTGAAGGGATTTGCATCCAACGGCGCGGGGGCGTCCGCACATGGTGGCCTGCTCGTGATCGACGGCGATGCGGGCTTGCGCTGCGGGATTTCGCTCAAGGGCGGCGACATCGTGGTCGGCGGCTCGGTGGGCAGTTTCTCGGCCTTCATGGCTCAGGCGGGGCGCATGGTGATCTGCGGCGACGCGGGCGATGCCTTGGGCGACTCATTGTACGAAGCCGTGCTTTATGTGCGTGGCGAAGTGAAATCGCTCGGCGCGGACGCGCAGTTCGAACCGATGACACAAGCCGATCTCGACGCCGTACGCGCATTGCTCACCGCCGCCGGCATGGATCACGACCCCGCGTCATTCAGACGGATCGCCTCCGCTCGCACGCTCTATCACTGGAACGCCGACGCGAACCAGGAATATTGAACACACGCTCTCGAAGAAGGTTCCCATGGAAGCCAAACCCGTTCACTTCGCCCGCTTGCAGCAGGAAGAGTCGCAAGGCTACGACCGCAAGACGATCGACTATATCCACGCCGCCGCGCAGCGCGGCCTCTATGAAATTCGTGGTCTGGGAGCGAAACGCCGCGTGCCGCATTTCGACGATCTGCTGTTTCTCGGCGCGTCGCTCTCGCGCTATCCGCTCGAAGGGTATCGCGAGAAATGCACGACGCAAACGGTGCTCGGCACGCGCTTCGCGAAGAAGCCGGTCGTGCTCGATATTCCGATCACGATTGCGGGCATGAGCTTCGGCGCGCTGTCGGCGAACGTGAAAGAAGCCCTCGGCCAGGCGGCTACCGCGATGGGCACATCCACCACGACCGGCGACGGCGGCATGACGCAGGAAGAGCGCCGCTCGTCAAAGACGCTGGTATATCAGTGCCTGCCGTCGCGTTACGGCTGGAATCCCGACGACGTGCGCCGTGCCGATGCGATCGAAGTCGTGATCGGGCAGGGTGCTAAACCGGGCGGCGGCGGCATGCTGCTCGGGCAGAAGGTGAACCCGCGCGTGGCCTCGATGCGCACCCTGCCCGCGGGCGTCGACCAGCGTTCGGCGAGCCGTCATCCGGACTGGACCGGTCCCGACGATCTGGCGATCAAGATTCAGGAATTGCGCGAAATCACCGATTGGGAAAAACCGATCTACGTGAAAGTCGGCGCGACGCGTACGTTCAACGACGTCAAGCTGGCCGTGCACGCCGGGGCGGACGTGGTGGTGATCGACGGCATGCAGGGCGGCACCGCCGCCACCCAGACATGTTTTATCGAGAACGTGGGTATTCCGACGCTGGCCGCGGTTCGTCAGGCCGTGGATGCGCTCGAAGACCTGAACATGAAGGGCACGGTGCAGTTGATCGTGTCGGGCGGCATTCGCTCCGGCGCGGACGTGGCGAAGGCGCTCGCCATGGGCGCCGACGCGGTCGCAATCGGGCAGGGCATGTTGATGGCGCTCGGCTGCAATAGCGATACGTACTTTCAGAACGGCGCGCTGCATCCGGCGACGGCGGACTATGCCGCGCTCGGCACGTCGCCGGGGTTCTGTCATCACTGCCACACCGGCAAATGCCCGGTCGGCGTGACGACGCAGGACGCCATGCTCGAACAGCGCGTGCAGGCGGAAGAAGGATCGCGCCGCGTGCGCAACTACCTGAAGACGCTGAACATGGAGTTGACGACGATCGCGCGGGCCTGCGGCAAGCAGAACGTGCATCACCTGGAGCCCGAGGATCTCGTCGCCCTGACTGTGGAAGCTGCGGCGATGGCGCGCATTCCGCTCGCGGGTACTTCGTGGATTCCCGGATGGACCACATGAATTGAGTTGTTTTGCGTTTTTTGACTGTGGAAGAGTTGAGTGCATTCAACCTTGATTCACCAATCCATCAGGAGCCCAATATGAGCACTCCGCAAAGCACCACACAAGCAGCGCCGGCATCATCGGGTGGCCTGCGTGCCGGTACCTTAGGTTTTCCCGAGGTCATTGGCCAATCCATCGCGAACCTTTCACCAACTTTCACGCCGTCGATCAACGTAACCGCGATCGCGGCGCTGGCCGGTGCGGGGACCTGGTTGATTTATGGTCTTTCGACACTCGGGCTGCTGCTGGTGAGTATGAGCATCATCGCGCTCTCGAGCCGGATCGCGTCGGCGGGTTCGTTCTTTATCTATATCTCGCGCGCGCTTGGGCCGATGGCGGGTGGCATTGCGGGCTGGGGTCTGATTGCGGCTTACGTGGGCACGGCGATGGGGGTTGGCGCCGCGGGCGTCGTGTTCGTGCAGAACGCTTTTACTGCCTGGGGTATCAATGTCCCCTCGTGGGCGGTCTACACGGTCTTTGTCGGCCTCGCCTGGTTCTTCTCGGCACGTGACGTGAAGCTCTCCTCGCGCCTGTCGCTGGCAATCGAAGCCGCTTCGGTGGTGATCGTGGGCGGTGTGCTGATCTATGTGCTCGCACTGCATCCGGACCATATCATCGACCATACGCAATTGGGGCTGCAGGGCGTGAGCGGCAAGGGCATGGCACAGGGCATGGTGCTCGGCATCTTCTCGTACGTGGGTTTCGAGAGCGCGGCCTCGCTCGGCCAGGAAACCAGGAACCCGCTGCGCGTCATTCCGCGTGCGGTGGTCTGGTGCGTGATCCTGTCGGGCCTGTTCTTTATGTTTGTGGCCTATTCGATGACGATCGCCTACCACGACGACGCAGCCAAGCTCGGCGGCGATTCGGCCGTGCTCAGCACTTTGCTCACGAGCGTCGGCGCTTCGCCGCTCGGTCCGGTGTTTTATCTGATTGCCTCGGTCAGCGCGTTCTCGTGCGTGCTTGCGTGCATCAACTCGTCCAGCCGCCTGCTGTATTCGATGGGCCGCTATCAGTTCGTGCACCGCTCGATGGGCATGGTGCATCGCACGCACCAGACACCGTACCTGGCCGTTGCGTTTTCCTCCATCGTGACCTTCGTGGTGTGTATCGCGATGCTCGGCACGGGTCCGCTCAACACCTTCGGCTATACCAGTACGTTTGCGACCTTTGGCTTCCTGGTCGTGTATTTCCTGGTCGCCGTCGCGGCGCCGGTTTACCTGAAGAAGCAGGGCGAGCTCAAGACGAGTAACGTGGTGTGGGGCGTGCTCGGTGCACTGGCGATGGTCGGCGCGGTGATCGGCAGCGTGTATCCGGTGCCCGACTATCCGTATAACATCCTGCCGTATCTGTTCGTTGCGTATATGCTGGTTGGCGCAGTCTGGTTGCTGATGCTCAAGAAGCGCTCGCCGCAGGTGCTCGAAAAGATCGAGCACGATCTGGAAACCAGCGACGTGATGACCCACGGCAAAAAGTAAATGAGTGAACCCTTCTTTCCGGATAGTTTGCCCGCACCCAATACGGGGCGAATGCCGGACGATCCCGAGGGAAGGCTCGTTAGCGGTCGCGGAATGGGCGGCCAGGAAATCGATCTGCAGTTGAGGCCGGAGCGCGGCGAGTGCGCCGCGCTCGCGATTGGTTGTGTTTCTTTCCCTGCCCGTGCCCGCGGGCAGGATCACATCAACGAAGACTACGTCGGTGTGATGCTCGGCGATCTGGCGGAGCGCGCCGCGCGTGGCAGCGTGATCGCTCTTGCCGATGGCGTGAGCGGCAGCAAGGGCGGGCGGGTCGCGGCCGAACTCTCGGTGCGGGCCTTTATCGAAGCCTATTACGGGCTCCCCGACACCTTGCAGCCTGGCGTGGCCGCTGCTCGTTCGCTCGAGGCAATCCACGGCTGGCTGCATCAGATCGGCCGCGTCGACCCTGCACTGAAGCAGATGGCCGCGTCCTTTGCGGCGCTGATCGTGCGGCGCGCTACCGCGTATCTGGTAGCGGCCGGCGATGTGCGGCTCTATCTGCTGCGCGATGGCCAATTGACCCAGCTCGGTGACGACGACGTGGTGCCGGTCGCCTTCGGTTCTTATGTGGCTCACGCGGTCGGCATGCATCCGACGCTGGTGACTCGCATCGAAACTCTTGAACTGCGCGAGGGCGACCGCCTGCTGATGTGCTCCGACGGACTCTATCGCCGCGTGCCGATGCGCGAACTGCAGACGGTGCTGGCGACGCGCGGCGGTGCGCTCGAAACGGCACGCCGGCTCGGCGCGCTGGCAGTGGCGCGCGGCTCACAAGACGACGTGACGAGCGCGGTGCTCGACGTGGGCGGCCTGCCTTTGCTCGATATCGGTTACCTTGAGCGGGTGGTCGGCACCTTGCCGATTCCGGCGGTGCCCGACGCCGGCGAAGTGATCGACGGATATCTGCTCAAGAGCGTGTTGAGCGATGGCCTCTATTCGCGGATTTTCGGCGGCTACGATCTGGCCGATCCGAACACGCCGCTGGCGCTCAAGTTTCCGAAGCCGCGTGTCGAGCAGGACGAGAACGTGCGCCAGTCGATCGTGCGCGAGCGCTGGCTGGCAGGCAAGATCGGCGAAGACGGCGTGCTTGCGCCGATGCCGGTCGATGCCGAGCGGCAAACCAGGCTCTATGTAGTGATGCCGCTCGGCGCAGGCGTCACGCTCGAAAAACTGCTGGCAGCGCCTCAACCCATGGCACTGCCACGTGCGCTCAAGATCGCGCAACAGCTAGGCCGTTCGATCGACGTGCTGAATCGCCGCAATATCTTCCATCGCGATATCAAACCTGAGAACGTGCTGGTGATGCGGGGCGGCAGCACGCGCCTGCTCGATCTCGGTTTCGGTTATATGCCGGGCATGCAATTGCCGGGCCCCGACGCCGCACCGGGCTCGCCCGCTTATATGGCGCCCGAGTTGATGAGGGGCGCACAAGGCGATGCGCGCTCCGAGGTGTTCGCGTACGGCGTGACCCTGTACCGGCTGTTCAGCGGCGGCAAGCTGCCCTACGGCTTCAATGGCCGCATGCCGCTCTATCAATACCGGCCCGACGCGCCGCAATGGCTCGACCTGGTGCTGGAGAAAGCGATGCAGCCCGATCCGGCGCGCAGGTATCAGGACGTGCTCGAAGTCTGCGCCGATCTCGAACGTTTTTCGAGCGGTCGGGATGCGATGGCGCCGGTTCGACGCAAGCCCTTGCTCGAGAGCGATCCGGTGCTGTTCTGGCAGGTCGTGGTAGTGGTGTTGCTGGCGCTGCTGTTGTGGTCCTTGATGCGGCATTGAGCGGCGTTGGTGGTACGGCGCAGCCGCGCTACTCGGCACAAGCCACGCGCTATGGACACGCCGAGGCCCGTGCTGCTGCTGTTCAAGCTGGGATTCGTTGCCCGTGCCGTTCGTGAGATAGTAACGAGAGGGCAGGTCGAACGGGCAATGAACATCGCGTAAGCACGAGAACCAAGAGGTCAGAATGACCGGGCAGATCAGTGTCGTGTCGCACAGGAGTTGCCCGGATATTACGACCAGGTCGAAGGTTTTTTCCGGCGGCAAGGGGCGTGTGCGCGTTTCAAGGATTTTCTGGAGCGTGAAGGCGCTCTCGAGCGCTGGTATTCGTATGGAGCCGATTCTGTCGAAAGCGCGCTGAGGCAATCGTGTGCCGAAAACGGGCTTGAACTCGTTCAAATGTGACGGGCGCTGTCAGCTTTCGGACCGCCATACCCGGGCTGCCGGACGTCGGACATACCTGACGCGCGAGCCGGCGGCGAAAAGGGCTTGGCCGGCAATGGCTTGAGGCGGGTGAGCAACTGGCGATGCGGATACCTTCGGTCGTCTGTGCAGCGCCGGGGTCATCAGCGCCGAACCCTTTGCGCTGGATCCGCGGCTGTTTGGTCAGGCGACGCGATGAGCCCAATGTCGACCTCCGGCACATTAACCATGCATCGGCGATCGATCGTCAGGAGTTGCGGCTTCGCGTAGTAAGTGCCGGCGGCAAGTACGTCTTCCGTCGCCGGTGAGAGGCGCGATACGTCGACGTGCTCACCACGGAACCGTGGCTCTCGACCGCGTGGCGCCTCGCGAATTTGTATCTGGATAGTCTGGGCGCGCAGCGGCTCGGCTCGCAGGACGGCGAGCTGGTCGGATTGAGCCAGGACGCCACCTGCTACGTGTCGCTCGCGTACTTCGACCAGACCGACCCGTTTGCGGATTACGTCGTACATGAGGCGGCACACGTACTGCACAATTGTCGCCGCACAGCGCTCGGTCTACCTGAGCGTCGCCAGTGCCCAACGGCGCTCGACATCGCTTTCCATCAGCGCGAGACCTTTGCCTACGCGTGTGAGGCTTACAGCCGGATTCTTGCGATGGCGCAGGACGGCGAGTCCCGACACGCGGCGCTCGAACGGCATAAGGCGTCGGAGTTACCGCCGAATGAGCGTGTCGATCACGGAACATACCTGGAGATCCTGGCGGAGGCAGTTCGCGCACGCAATGGCTGGCGATGCATCACGAAGCGGTGTGCGCCGTAATGACGGGTTCAGGACGCCGAATCCGGGATCTGCGCGCAGCAGAGCGCGCTGACCGGCGATCGGAGGCGAGAGGGCGAGGGTGAGAATCGCGGCCAGGATTGCGGGAGGTCGACACGAGGGCGGAAATCTAGCGGCGACTGAGTTCCGGCACGGCGGCGATGGTCACGCAAAGCATGTCCACCTGCTGCCCGCGACCCACGACAGTAAACTGGGGCCCATAAGGACGTCGGAAACCGGGGTAAAACCGCCGGCTTCGCGTTCGTGGGGCGTCAGTACCGGGTGGACGTAGGCGGCGACAGTTTGTCGTCGTACGTCATCGGCCAGCGCGTCAAGGGCGGCAAGCCTTAAGTCTAGGCGATCACTCGCGTTTTTACGCAGCCTCGGCCGCATGCTGCCCTTCGCCAATACCCGCCATCGATCCGACAGAGGCGTCCTTCGCTCCGGTCGAAAGCGAACGCTCGTTGGAGCGTCTTGTTGGCCAGGGCCGACTTCCGCCAGGGACTGCTTTGGCGAGGTTAAACCCGGCGGTTCAGCGCCCTCCTGCCTTCGATGATGCCTGCTACACAGAGATGGCCCGATGCGGTGAGCGGCAACGCTCCGCGCCTTGCTGAATCACCACCTGTTGCGCAACTCGCGAAGCTTGAGAAACACCGTCCTGGGATCGGGTTCTTCCGCGAGATCCGGGAAGCTTTCCCGCAACCTGGCGATAACGCTTGCGCTTGTGAGCCGGAAGAAGATGTTGAATTGCTCTTCATCCTTGAGCGTGGTGACGATCGAGGTCTTCGGGTCATGACCCGCCACGCGGGGAAGCAGGGCCCGGGCAGCGGCGTTTTCCGGCTCGAGCGACAACGTGAACCTCAGATTGTTCTCGATGTAGTCATGCCCGGGGTAGATCTTCGTGTCGTCCGGCAGTTTGGCGAGCTGGTCCACAAACGTGGCATACAGCTCGCCCGGATCGCCGCCGTTGTGGCAATTGCCGGCGCCCGCATTGAAAAGGGTGTCGCCGGAAAACAGCGCCGGTTGGTCGGTATGCGATCGCAGGCAGATGTGGCACATGGTGTGGCCGGGCGTGTCCATGCATTCAAGTTCGACCCGCTTCCCGACTTTGATGATGTCTCCGGCCTTGACGCCGCGGTCCACCCCCGCGATGCGAGCGCCGGCCCTGAAATGCGCAAGCAGTCTGGCGCCCGTGGCCGCGACCATCGCTTCGTTGCCGCCGGTGTGGTCCCGGTGCTCGTGGGTGTTGAGGATCTGCGTGATCTGCCAACCCTTGGCCTTCGCGGCGGCGAGGCACTTTTCATGGTCCAGCGGATCGATGGCAAGTGCTTCGCCGGTTTCCGGACATGCAATCAGGTAGTTGAAGTTGCGGTAGGCATTGCCAGTCCAGATACGCTCGACGATCATCGTGTGCTCCCGAGGTCTTGCTGCCAACGAACAGGCATAGCTAGCAAGCCATGTTACTGATCTGAAGCCCATGGAACCGGATCGTCGCGGGGGCAACCCGTAGGCTTCGATCTTCGGCTATGGTAGCAGCGGTCGCCCAACGCCTGTTGGCATTGCTCTGACCAGGACAGTGGGAGCCTCGTCGGACCACATTTCCGCGGGTCACCGGGCCTCAGAGCGCGGCTTACCCGGCGTGCGGCGCTCTTACACTCTTCGCGGCGCAGCATGAGTACCTCAGCTGCTCATCCCCACCGAACGTCGGCAGGCTCCGGCTCCTGACTTGCCGACGTGTCGCAAGCGAAGCTCGTGTAGCTGGAGCTGCCAGAGTCGTATGGGCAAGCCGGTTCCAGCGAACCCGCCTGGAACGGCGAGGCGAAATCCTCTATCGTGTCAGTTGAGGTTCATTGCAGGCGCGCAGGATGCCCGGGCGAGATGTCTCGCGCCCGATACCGCCGGCCGAGGATCGCAGGACCGAAGGTGTCCTCTGGAGCGCTGCGCGGCGCTGCTGGCTTGTTAGCGTCGAAGGACTGCACGCTCAAGCGCTCACGGTCGGTCGATCACGGATGGAGGTGTCTCATGGGCACTAAAGGTCTGCTCGTCAGGTTGGAAGTCAAGGCCGGCTACGACGCCGCCGGGGCGGAAGACGTCCTGCGCTCAGCTCTCGCGATGGGTCGGGCGGAAGCAACGACCGCGTGGTTCGCGATCAGATTCGGGCGATCGGAGTATGGCATCTTCGACGTGTTCCCAGACGATGCCGGCCGCGAGGCGCATCTGGCGGGGCCAGTTATACAAGCGTTGTTGGATGCCGGCGGCAGCGTGTTTGTCGGGGCGCCGCTGATTCAGGAGTTCGAGGTCCTGGCCGACAAGTTGCCTGCAACATCATCGGGCGAGCCGGTCACGAAGGCGCTGCTCCTCACGTTCAAGGCAAAGGCGGCCCATGAGGCGCAGGTCGCGCAGTTCCTTCGCGACGCGCAAGCAATCGTGGAGCAGGAACCCAAGACCGTTGCCTGGTTTGCCATCCGCCTTGACGAGAGTCACTTCGGCATCTTTGACGTCTTCCCCGACAACGGCGGTCGGTTTGCGGACTTGACGGGTCATGTTCCTCGGGAACTCGCCAAGCATTCGCTGTCATTGCTGGGCAGCGTGCCGGATATCGGAATGCTCGACGTGGTCGACGCAAAATGGGCCGACCAGTCTGCGGGGGCGCGGTGATCCTGATGGGGACCCTTCCCCAAAGGTCGGAATCTGCCTCCGGTCGTATCATCAGGGCAGGGGCAGCGCCCTTGTAGCCGAGCGCCCGCGCCGCGACCGGGAGTGGGACGTCGACGGTCGCAGCTTTTCCCTCGTATATCGTAGTCGGCGGGCAAGGTGATTTCACAATGCATCGCATACAAGGTCGGGCTCCAGGTTTTGCTAAAACCAGGCGAGAGACATCCATTGCGAGCGTGCCGCCGCCCGCGATTGTCGCTGATCGACCCGCAGCAGTCGACCGGATTTCTCCAAAGCAGCCGTTCGAACCGGGACCAACGATCTGGATCGGTCCCGATCCGCAGGTCCTGCTGTGACTGCTAGCGAGTCCGAGCGTTGCATATCATCGCCGCAAGGTGTTGCCGTTAACCGTTTCTGCCAATAGTTCACGGTTTGTGGCGAGAACTGGTGTCCCGCGCGAGGTAAGGCCAGGAGGCCAGTTGACAATTCTGTCACCCTTAGCGTTGCAGTTAGGAATGAGCGACAGGATGTCCGTTGATTTTGGTAGCGTTCGGCGTGTCCTCGAATTTGGCTAGTGCGGCTGTCGAGGCGCGCGATTAGCGCATCGGCCTGAGACGGCAGCAAGCGCAAATACCGGAGGTCATTTTTTTATCTCGCACCGCGGACATCTCAGCGCGCAGACCAAAAACGCCAGGCAGTTTGGCACTTTGGATGTTTCTTAGGCGGCCTCCACCACTGTTCGCATTGATGGCGGTGAGAGTGTTATCGTGCTGCGCTTTGTCAGTCGTTCCGGGCAGTGAGTTCGTGCTCCGGGGCAAAGCGACGCTAGTGGAAAAAACGGACAGCGTCAGCGCTCAATGGACACCGCTAGCAACATTCGCGATCTGCAACAGCAACTGCACTTTGTGACGGATAATAGCGGCTACATCATTTTGAGCACAATTTTTGGAATTTCCCCATGGAAATTAAAGTCAATTTTCTCGATAAGCTACGTCTTGAAGCCAAGTTCGATGACTTCACGGTAGTGGCCGACCAGCCTATCCGTTATAAGGGCGATGGCTCGGCGCCAGGTCCCTTCGATTATTTTCTGGCCTCATCGGCTTTGTGTGCAGCTTACTTTGTGAAGTTGTACTGCGTAAATCGCAATATCCCTACCGAAAATATCCGCCTGTCGCAGAATAATATCGTTGATCCGGAAAACCGGCACCAACAGATTTTCAAGATTCAGGTTGAGTTGCCGTCGGATATCTCGGAAGTGGACCGCCGAGGTATTTTGCGCTTCATCGACCGTTGTACGGTGAAAAAAGTGGTGCAAGCCGGGCCCGAGTTTGTCATTGAAGAGGTAGAAAACCTGGATGCCGATGCTCAGTCGTTGCTGACGTTGAAGTCGGCTTCTGATGCCAGCACCTATATTGCGGGCAAGGATTTGCCGTTGGAGCAAACCATCGCCAATATGTCGGGCGTTCTGGCGGGCTTGGGCATGAAGATGGAGATCGCTTCGTGGCGCAATATCGTTCCAAATGTGTGGTCGCTTCATATTCGCGATGCGCACTCGTCGATGTGTTTTACCAATGGCAAGGGAGCGACCAAAGAAAGCGCGTTGGCGTCAGCGTTGGGAGAGTTTATCGAGCGACTGAATTGCAACCATTTCTATGGCGGTGCATTTTGGGGCAAAGACATCGCCAATGCGGAGTTTGTACATTACCCGAATGAGCGCTGGTTCAAGCCTGGCCCTAAGGATGCGCTGCCGGCTGAAATTCTGGATGAGTACTGTCTCGAAATTTATAATTCCGATGGCGAGTTGCATGGCTCGCATCTATACGACACCAACTCCGGCAATGTGGAGCGCGGCATCTGTTCGCTGCCGTTTGTGCGGCAGTCGGACGGCCAAGTGGTGTATTTTCCGTCCAACCTGATCGAGAACCTGTTCGTCAGCAATGGCATGAGTGCCGGTAATACGCTGGCCGAAGCGCAGGTGCAATGCCTGTCCGAAATTTTCGAACGGGCGGTAAAGCGCGAAATTCTGGAAGGCGAAATCGCTTTGCCTGATATGCCGCACGAAGTGCTGGCGAAATACCCTGGCATTCTGGCCGGAATTCATGGATTGGAAGAGCAGGGCTTTCCGGTGCTGGTAAAGGATGCGTCGCTGGGTGGGACCTACCCGGTGATGTGCGTCACCTTGATGAACCCGCGCACAGGCGGTGTCTTTGCCTCGTTCGGCGCGCACCCAAGCTTGGAGGTGGCGCTGGAACGGAGTCTGACGGAATTACTGCAGGGGCGTAGTTTTGAAGGCCTGAACGATTTACCTCAGCCCACCTTTGTCAGTAACGCCGTGACTGAACCAAACAACTTTGTTGAGCACTTCATTGATTCCAGCGGTGTAGTGTCGTGGCGCTTTTTCAGCGCCAAAGCGAATTACGAGTTTGTTGAGTGGGATTTTTCGGGCCAGGGTGAAAACTCCAATGCCGAGGAAGCAGCAACCTTGTTCGGTATTCTCGAAGACATGGGCAAAGAGGTGTACACGGCGGTGTATGACCAACTGGGTGCCGTAGCCTGCCGGATTTTGGTGCCCGATTATTCGGAAGTTTACCCGGTAGAGGATTTGATCTGGGATAACACAAACAAGGCGCTATTGTTCCGCGCGGATATTTTGAACTTGCATCGACTGGACAATGCCTCCCTGGCAGCACTGCTTGAGCGGTTGGAGAACAGTGAGCTGGACGAGCACTCCGATATTGCCACTTTGATCGGCATCGAATTTGACGAGAATACGGACTGGGGGCAGCTAACAGTTCTCGAGTTGAAACTGTTGATTCATCTCGCCTTGAAGCAATTTGAGGAAGGGCAGGAGCTGATCGGAGCTTTTCTGCAGTACAACGACAACACGGTCGAGCGCGGATTGTTTTACCAGGCCTTGAATGTGGTCTTGGAGGTGATGCTCGATGACGACCTTGAACTGGACGACTACGTGGTCAACTTCCGTCGAATGTTTGGCAACGCCCGGATGGACGCGGTACTTGGGACAGTGGACGGCAGCGTGCGCTTCTTTGGGCTAACGCCAACGAGTATGAAGCTGGAGGGTCTCGACAGGCACCACCACCTGATCGACAGCTACAAAAAATTGCATAAGGCGCGGGCCAATGCGGCGGCTACTGCGAAGTAGGGTTGCGAGGCATGGCTGGACGCGATGATACCGCTCATCGCCCGCTCAAAAAACACCCGTTCGATATCTGAGCGGCCATCTGTGCCGGCGTGCATCAATGTTGATGCCGCCGACGTTGATGGCCAGATAAAAGGCAGATCGAGGGCCTTCGGTAGTCCCCCGTTTCTAACGGCGCTCAGAAGTAGAGCTTTCCGCTTCGGGCAACGATGTAATGTCGCTATTTCGGGCGGGCAGTATGACCGACCATAGTCCGCTATCTCACCCGCCCCGCTGATGAGATGTTGGGCGCCGCCCACCTTGTCACGACCGGAGCGGATATGTTTGTAGTCGCTAATTCTGCCGGTCAGTTCACACGTTCTAAATCTTGCGCCGAGGCCACTGATGTTCGGTGGATCGGAACCTGTGCATGTTGGATCGTTTCGTAGAACCCATACGACGATTCGCGCGAACGCGTCGCCGATGTTCGCCGTGCCGAGGCGTGTACGTGCCCTCCCAAGGTGTCCCTGACAGGTGGTCACCTGATAGGCAGAGCGCCGGCCGGGTTGATCGGCGGATTGTCCACGATCCATGGCGAGGCATCGACTGGCTGCTTGTGGCCGAACCCGGTCCGACAGCAAACTTCGGAGAGGGGCTGAGCACCGCCGGTTGCGTTCGGCGGCACCCGATCACTTCTGCCATTTGAGATCGCATCTGAACTGACGAACGCCAGCTGTCGCCCGATCCGGGACCATCGGAGGTAAATCAAACACGGCATTTGAATCGGGCTGCCCTCACATCGAACCCTTCGACGAGGGGTCCTCCAGCCATCTCCACATCAACGGCCCCACAGATTGCGAGCGGGACGCAGCAACGGTAAGCGTCGCGCAATTTTATTGATTTGTGCGGTCACATGGACAACAACGACGAACTTTCGATTGCGCTCATTGTGCGTGGGATCGGATTGTTGGCTTGCGCCGACATGCCTCTCGACTAGGGTTAACCCATTCAGAGCTGTGCGGCAAAGTAGATACAGTTCTTGCATACGAGCCTGCTTCAGACGCGGGGGCATCGCCGCCCAGGGTCGTCTGGCGGTGTTTCCTCAGTTCCACGAACTCAAAGGAGACGACAGATGGAAATCCGCAACCCTTCCCCCGGCCTCTACAACGAAGATCTCGCACCCGCCCGGGTGCGCAACTGGGGTGCCTTTAGCATTTTCAACGTCTGGACGTCGGACGTGCACAGCCTCTGGGGCTACTACCTCGCCGCCAGCCTGTTCCTGCTGTGCGGCAGCTTTACCAACTTTGTGCTGGCGATCGGGCTCGGCTCACTCGTGATCTTCGCGCTGATGAATCTGATCGGCTACGCCGGCGAGAAGACCGGCGTGCCATACCCGGTGCTGGCGCGCGCCTCTTTCGGCGTGTGGGGCGCCAACCTCGCTGCGCTGGTGCGCGCCGTGGTGGCCTGCTTCTGGTACGGCGCGCAGACGGCAGCGGCTTCAAGCGCGATCGTTGCGCTGTTGATTCGCAGCGCCAGCCTGATGGAGTTCCACAAGGGCACGCACTTCCTCGGCCACTCGGGACTGGAAGTGATCTGCTACTTCATCGTCTGGGCGCTGCAGCTGCTCATCATTCAGAAGGGCATGGAAACGGTGCGCAAATTCCAGGACCTGGCCGGTCCGGCGGTGTGGATCGCGATGCTGATCCTGGCGATCGGCCTGTGCGTCAAGGCCGGCGGCTTCTCGTTCGAGCATGGCATTCCGATGGACGCGCTGCTCGAGAAGACCAAAGACGCCGGCGTCAGCGGCGAGCCCGGCTCGTTCTGGGCGCTGATGGCCGTAGGCGCGACCTGGATCACCTACTTCGCGGCGCTGTACCTGAACTTTTGCGACTTCTCGCGCTATGCGAGAAACCGCGACGCAGTCAAGAAAGGAAATCTGTGGGGCCTGCCGGTCAACCTGATTGCGTTCTCGCTGGTCGCCGGCGTCACCACCATCGCCGCCTTCAGGGTGTACGGCGAAGTGCTGCTGCACCCCGAGCAGATCTCAGCCAAGTTCGACAGCTGGATACTGGCACTCATCGCGGCGCTGACCTTCGCAGTCGCCACGCTCGGCATCAACGTGGTGGCCAATTTCGTCTCGGCGGCGTTCGACATCTCCAACACGTTCCCCAGGCAGATCAGCTTCAAGAAGGGCGGTTTCATCGCTGCAGCCATCGCGCTGGTGCTCTACCCGTTTGCGCCGTGGGAAGGCAACGCCGCGCACTTCGTCAACGCCATCGGCGCCACGATGGGCCCGCTGCTGGGGATCATCCTGGTCGACTACTATCTGGTGGCCAAGGGCAACATCAACGTGGCGGCGCTCTACCAGGAGCACGGCGAGTATCGCTACGAAGGCGGCTGGAACGTCAACGCGCTGGCCGCGGCGGCGGTCGGCAGCGTGTTTTCGACCTTCCTGCCGAACTTCACCGATCTGCTGCCGGTTTGGTGGAATACATATGGCTGGTTCTTCGGCGTAGTGATCGGCGGCGGCATGTACCTGATCTTGGCGACGCTGCGGCCGCGTACCGCGATCGCCCCTACCCGCGTTTAAGGCTCTTTCCATCCCGATCAGGTAGGGTCAAGCACTGGCGCGGCATCGCCGGGTGCCTCCCGGAAGCGGGCGGTCGGTCACGATAGCCGCGTGCGACTCGCGAATCGCAGATTTGGTCGACGATCCGCCTGATGGCATCGTTCAAAGAAGGGCACTTTCGGCCAGGAAGCGTCACTCGCCCACATGATCGTTCGACTGGTTGAATCCGCCCCAGCAAGCGGCCATTCCATTCGCGAGGATGAACGTTGCTTCATCGGCCATTCCGGACACTCGTGCGTGGTTGCAAATGTGCGTGGTCGCTAATCGCACTCTCTTGTCGGCTTTGCGGAACCGCCAGCCTATTCGAGCGATCGAGCGATCGGCCCGGACGAGACTCTCGGTCTCGACACGCCGAAGTGGACGATGGTGGATGATCTGACTTATGTCGTTCAGGCGAATCACTGCCATGGAGCAACGGTGCGCGGGCAATCTGTGGTTCCTCGGTTGGGCCACGTTCGCCGTGACGCAAGGACAGTTGCTCGCCAAGGTCCCTTACTCCTGAGAGCCGATAGGCGTTCGGATTCGGCAAGATCTCAAATGTCGGGCAGAAAATTACGGAAGAGATGTTGCTTTATCTGGAAATGCCTCTATTTTTAAAGTGGCCGATCGGTCGGAGATGGTTCCGGGCAGTCATCGTGCTTGGAACACCCATGAGTGCGTCTCTGTTGCGACGACTACAAAGTGGCGCGCGTCTTACCTGTAATAACTCTCGTCCAGTTCAAGGTTATGACGCTGGAGCGTTAGGGTGTGGGTGACCGTTTAACAAATCTACCACCGGCCAGGAGCACGACGTGAAGGCACCCTGCAGCATGTCCAGTCAGGTCCTCGCGCTCATCGAGCGGACCAGGTCAGGACCAGTGAGAAAGAAGGTTAGTGCTGCTCATCTCGGCAACGCGCTGTCAAGGCGGAGTCGTTTCGTGGCGATGCTGTTCTGCCATCTTGGCCGAGTCCATTCCCTGCATGAAAACGAAGCGAAGGCCCGTCGAGTCACGTTGGTGCTTGCGGCTTGCCCGACAGTGCTGGCGTGCACGATCCCCAATTTCGTCTCCCATCTACCTCACAACCGCATCAGATCAGGCCATGGCTGTAGGGACTTCGGCGGCTTTGGAGACCAATGACCTGAAACGAGACTGCAGGAGGTCATGAAATGGAAGTCAAGTCACTCATCGCTTATCAAGGACCCAATATTCATGCCCATTTCCCGGTCATTCGGTACACCATCGATCTGGGGGTGCTTGAAGAGTGGCCAACCGGGCGCCTCGGTCAAGGCTTCATCGATCGTCTCCTTGGCTATCTGCCCGGCCTTCGGGAACATGGCTGTTCCTATCAAGCCCCCGGTGGGTTCGTGCGGCGCATGGTCGAAGGCGAAGGAACGTGGCTGGGCCATGTCATGGAGCACGTAGCGATCGAACTGCAGAAGGTGGCAGGCTCGGATGTGAGTTTTGGCAAGACGCGCGCCGCCGGGCCGCGCGGGCATTACGACATAGTCTACGAATACCTGGACGAGGATGTCGGTCGGCAAGCCGGAGACCTTTCCCTGGCCCTGCTCGAACACCTGCTTCCTGAAGACCTGAAGCTGAAGCCGGAGCGGAACTTCGATGACGCTTTCGACTTTGAACATGAACTGGATGAACTCATCCGTTATGCGCGGGGTTGCGACGTGGGACCTAGCACTGCCGCATTGGTGAGCGCCGCCATGAAGCGCTCGATTCCATGGACGCGCCTAAACCGCGGCAGCTTGATACGGCTCGGCTACGGCCGCTTCCAGAAAAGCATCAAGGCGACGCTCACCAGCGAGACCCGTCAGATCGCGGTAGACCTGGCTTCGGACAAGGCGGAGACCAACCGGATCCTGCGTGACGCGGGCCTGCCGGTGCCGAGGCAGCGCAAGGTCTATAGCGCCCGCGACGCCGTCCATAGTGCCGAACAGATCGGCTATCCCGTTGTGATCAAGCCATTGGACTCTAATCACGGGCAGGGTGTATCGGTTCAGGTTACAACCCCGGAGCGGGTGGAGCTCGCTTTTGAGAGGGCTCAGGAGTACAGCGAGGCAGTGCTCGTCGAAAGCTATATACCGGGGTCTGATTACCGCATGCTGGTCGTCAATGATCAATTGTTGGCGGTTGCCAGACGCATCCCCGCACATGTGTCAGGTGACGGTGTTCACACCATCGAGGAGTTGGTGGACGAGGTGAACGAGGATCCACGCCGGGGTGTGGGACATGAAAACGTGCTCACCCGCGTGGAACTCGACGGCGTGGCAGAACGCTTCCTTGCTGACAAGGGTTATGGTCTCACGACGGTGCCTGTGGCGGGCGAGATCGTCTACTTGTGTGCCACCGCCAACCTTTCCACCGGCGGCACCGCCATCGATGTTACCGATAGCGTGCACCCGGACAACCGGGAGATGGCCGTCCGGGCCATCAGGGCCATCGGCCTGGACGTCGGGGGAGCTGATTTCATTACCACGGATATCTCCGCGCCATATCGTGAGACCGGCGGGGCCATGTGCGAGGTGAATGCTTGCCCGGGTCTACGGATGCATCTGGCGCCCACTGAAGGAACGCCCAGGGACGTTGCCGGTCCCATCATCGATATGCTGTTTCCACCCAGTGCTCCAAGCACCATTCCCATTGCCAGCATTACCGGCACCAATGGCAAGACCACCACGTCGCGCATGCTCGCTCATATCTTGAAACTGGCGGGGTACACGGTGGGTTTGGGCACCACCGACGGCATCTATGTCGACGGACGGTTGACTGTGAAGGGTGACATGACCGGAACGACGTCCGCCCGCATGATTCTTGCGGACCCCGCCGTGGATGCCGCCGTACTGGAGACGGCCCGGGGCGGCCTGCTGCGGCGGGGTCTGGGCTATCCGGAATGCAGCGTGGCGGGCTGCCTCAATGTGACCGCCGATCACCTGGGCCTGCGCGGGGTCGAAACGGTGGAGCAAATGGCGGAGGTCAAGCGCATCGTCGTCGAGGTGGCGAAGGAGATGGCCGTCCTCAACGCTGACGACGCCTTGTGCCTGAAGATGGCGGATCATAGTCACGCAAACCGCCTGGGCTACGTGACCATGAACGCGGCTCACCCCTTGGTAAATGAGCACGTCCAGGCGGGCGGCGTGGCGGTCGTGCTGGAGGAAGAGATAAACGGCCACATGGTCTGCCTGTGGGACAGCGGTCACCGTTTTCCTTTGTTGTGGACTCACGTGATCCCAGCCACGGTGCAGGGGCTCGCATTCCACAATGTGCAGAACGCGATGTTCGCTGCGGCCCTCGCCCACGGCCTCGGGATCGATCTCGAGAGCATCCGCCGTGGCCTGCGCACCTTTGATAACACCTTCCTCCAGACCCCCGGCCGCCTGAACATCTACGATCAGCATCCCTTCAGGGTGATTTTGGACTATGCCCATAACCCCGCGGCCGTGAAAACCATGTGCGGTCTGGTAGACCGGTTGGGAGCCGAGCGTGCGAAGATCGTTTCGCTGACGGTTCCCGGCGACCGCCGTGACGAGGACATCCTGGAGATCGGCCATATCGCGGCGGGACACTTTGAGCACTACATTTGTCACAGGGACAGTGACTCGCGTGGACGGGATCACCTCGAAGTGCCGGAAATGCTGCGAGAGTCACTACGCCAGAATGGAGTCGGGGCAGAGCAGATCGAGGTCATAGCCGATGAGCAGACGGCGAATCAGTCGGCGCTCGAAATGGCCGGGCCTGGCGACTTGCTCCTCTTGTTGAGCGAAGACTACACACGTGCCTGGGAGCAGATCGTGCGTTTCAGGCCAGACGCGCAAACAGGGCACGCCATTGAGAGAAGGCCGACCCCAGTCAAGATCCGTCAAGACGACCTGGGCGGGTTCGGGTGGGACAGTAGTAGCATGGAGATCATTCGTGACGAGCGCGGCGTGCGGTTGGCGCGAGAGATTGAAGACTGAATGACTGTTCGCCGTGGTTACGACGACCTGCCAGGCGGTCGCAAGCGGACCTGGTGACAGGGCTCCAGGGCGGATGAAGCGTGAGGTCCATCCTTCATGGAGTTCAATACCTTGGAGAGTCAAAATGGATGAGAAACAGAAATTTCTTCTCTACAACGATAACGACGCCACGCTGGATGCCTCCTCGAAGCGGAGGATGGCCGTCGAAATCGCCCTGGACCTGATACGTCATGAAGCAATGAGCGGGTCTTCGCGCAATCCCCTGGATTCAAATCTAAGGCATCTCTCGGACTTTGCCGATTTTATTCAAGAGGCCTTGAGAGGTGGTGAGCAAGAAGACTTGAGAGGCAGTGAGCGAGAGGACCTGAGAGACAGGGAGCGAGACGACCTGAGAAACAGGGAGCGGGAAAACCTGAGAGGCAGGGAGCGGGAAACGTCGAGAGGCCGACAGCATTAGCGGTCTTGGTGCGCTTGTGCGCAGAAGGCGCAGCGCACACCCTCAAGGAGCTCTGTTGCGGTTTCAAGCGCCGCCTCCGACAAGACTTGGAGAGAATGGGTCGGGCGTATGCCCGGCCCATGCCTCACCGATCAGAATGATCCGGGGGATTTGTGATCACCTCGATAAAACCGCTCTTTGCAAAGAACATCACCTCTATAGATAGCAATGAGGAAGATGCGATCTTCGTCGTAGATCCGGAGCTTGGGGCTCTTGGCAGAATTGACGTTCGGACGGGATTCTTTCAAGGAGTTGTCAACTTCAAAAGCTTCAACGAATTCAAGGGGGCAGGTGCCATATGTATGCGACCGGATGGCATTATAAATTATTCGCGTTTTAATAGAATCTATGCGCTCGGGATAGAAAATGGGATGGTCTATGAAGTTATGGACACCGTCACAATCCCTGACGCAAAAGATGTTGTCGGTCTATATTGGAAAGGCGGTAGATATTACGTGGCTGACAGTGGCGGGATCCTGTTCATTCTGGATGGGGATCGGCCAATACGGTCAGTGGATGTGGGCAATAGAATAAACGACATTACCTTGCATGGGGATCGCCTCTTCATATTGAGTGACATTAGTCGGGCCATTTATATATACAGTCTTGACGGGACTCATTTGGCATCGCTGACGACACCCCATGAGGGGGCGTCGGGAATAGCTTCAGTTAAAACATCAGATATACAAAGATCTGGCATCTATATATACTACAATCAGAAAAGTTGGGACGTCTTTGATGATGCGGGCGCGAAGCCGGCTGTCGACAACAGTCCAAATATAAAACTCAACAGGAACATTTCAGATGGCTTTATAGAGAAACTTGATTATAAAATAATGGGGCTTGGTATGGCTGGAAATTTCGGGCTTTCGGATGGTTACGAAGTGGAATTTTCTTATGCCGAAATGCTCAAGCCTGCCCATGATATTCTGGAAAGGATCAAGGGCGTCAAGATGTGCGTCAGGTTGTCGATTCCGGTCGAGACGCGAAGGCAGAAGGTGAAATCAGTAAAAATTATTGGAGATGTTCCTGGGATTATAAGAAGGGACGAAAGCGGCAACGAGATTGCGGAATTCGATTTCAGGGGCGTTGAGCTTGATAAAGAACGCCGTTACTTCGGCTACAGCGCCGTAATTGAACTATATGGGATAAGGTTCAAGTTGAATGTCCCGGATTCAGGCTATCCAGACGAAATTAAGACGCGATTTCTTAAGAGAGAGCTCAGGTACGATATGGATAGGCAAGAGTTAAGGCGCATTGCTGCGGACCTGATTTCGGCGATCCCGAGAAAAGAGCGCGGAAATGTAGTCAAGATTGCGAAAACCGTGCGCGAATATGTTTATAGCAGATTGGCGTACCGCTACAACAACGCGTATACAAGTCCCGTTGAGACCTTGAGAAGCGGCGAAGGGACTTGCGGAAAGTACATGGAACTGTTGATAGGATTAATGAGGCTTTGCGGGGTGGCATGCAGGCCGGTCGGGGATTTCAAGGTTCCCGAATACAAACTGAGATATGCAAGGGTCAACTCGGTCTGTGTGCCGGATTATGATCATGCGTGGGTAGAGTTCTATGTCCCCGCGGTAGGATGGGTACCTATGGAAAGCTCATCGGACAATCTGCCGGAAAGGCACGAAAGGTTTTTTGGCGCTCTGTCGTGGATCTATATAGAAAACAGCAGGACGGATAAGATGTGCGAGATATGCAGGCCCGACTCCTGGGAAAAGGTCGGTAACGATCTGATGTATTCGGACTTTTTTGTACCTGACATTCAGATCAAGATTCTCCGGGAGGCCTCGTTGCACTAGTCGCTCCCTGACGGGATGAATGCGAAATTAGCGCCGTATGCTCGCCATATGCGCTGTTAAATCATACAGGCTGCCTTCAACCAGTATGTCCAGGTGCAGGCCAACTACGCTTACTGGGGCATGGCGGCGATCCGGATGTATGGCGGAGTGTTGCAGTTGGGAGGGGTCCACAATGGTGATGCCACCGCTGCCCAGGACCTGCAGCCTATGATCCGGACCGATAAAGGCGGCCGTGTCTTCATCCAGGCCGATGCCGATGGCAAGTGGGTTGTAAGTCAAGGCCATGAGCAGACGCCCGAGCCGGTCCTGGTGGCGAAAGTGCTGATCGATGATCAACCGCTCGATCAGGCCCAAGCCCGGCGCTAATTGAACAATGTCAGCACGCGGCGTAGTGCCACTCTCACCGGCCGCAATCATCTGCCCGGGCAGGAACGCTGCGCCAGCGGAGGTGCCGGCCATGTGCATACCCTGTGCATTCCGGTTGCGAATTTTCTGCGCCATCGAAGTACCACCTAGCGTCTCGGAAAGATGGACCGGGTCGCTCCCCGTGAGGAAAAGCCCGTCGACAATATCGAGCATGTCCAGGTTTCGCTTCGCCTCGCAGTCGGTTCGGGTCTCAAATTTGAGGGCACTGACCCGATCCCCCCCCAGATCACGGAACGCCCTTTCATAACGGCGGCCGGCGTCCTTGGTCGCGGAGCCCGTAAGGATGATGCCGATATGCGCGCGGGAGCCGCCGCAAATCTCGATGAAGCGGCGCAGGATGGCAGCGTTTCGTATTAGCCTTCCATCGCCCCCGATGGGGACGATAAAGCCTCGTGTACCGCCAATGGGCGCCTTTGCACGACTCAACTTTCACTCCGATAGAGTGGCCAAATCTTGAAGTAGCCCAAGTCTCGTGCAGCCACCACGTAACCCACTTTTCCGGCCGGAGCTTTTGTTGCTGCCGGGCTCGAATCAGCTGACGTCTTATCTTCGCATCTTCGAGGGGTTGACGCATGATATGCGATTTTATATCGGCAAGCGGAACGTGGAGCGGGGCAGCACAGATACGCGCTGCCCCGCTTCGTGGATGATCCGGCTTTTGCCTCTTCTAGCCGATCAGGTCAGAGCAGTAGCGTTCGATCTACTGGGGACGTAACTCCGCGCAGACAACGTACCGCCTACCAGGCTATGCGTCCCGAGATGATACATATTGCCATCAACCAGGATATGCAGACGTATTCCGGTCAAGCCTACCGGGTCGTCATGGCGAACGGAATCAGCTGCAGAGTTGCGCAGATTCGACCCGTCGATGATGGTGACGCCGCCGCTGCCTACCACCTCCAGCATTTCGTCTGGACCGATGAACGCAGCCGTATCCTCGTCCAGCCCAATGCCCACCCCAAACGGGATCGAAGCCACTGCCGTAAGCAGGCGTCCGAGCCGATCCCGCTGGCCGAAGTGTTGGTCGATAACAAAACGGCTGATGAGCCCCAAGCCTGGTGCCAGGTCGACCATCCCGGCGCGGGGCGTGGCCCCGCTCTTCCCCCCGGCAATCATGGCAGCTGACATGGCGGAAGCCCCGGCCGAGGTCCCGGCTACGTGCATGCCGTGTGCGTTACGGCTATGAAGCTTCTCCGCCGCCGGCGTGTCGCTCAGCATCTCGGCAAGGCGTACCTGATCGCCCCCGGTCATGAAGACCCCGTCGGCGCGATCGAGCACCTTCAGGTATCTGTCCGATTCGCAGTCACGGCGTGTCTTGAATGGCAGGATACTGACTCGGTCAGCGCCGAGATCGCGGAACACCGACTCATAGAGATCCCCCGTGTCATCCAGCGAGGAGGCAGTGGGGATGACCGCAATGTGCGCGCGCGACCCACCGCAAAGTTTCACGAAACGGCGCAGAATAACCGGGTTCTGAACCCGATTTTCCGCGCCGCCAATAGGGATAATAAAGCCTCGCGCGGCACCCTTCGGCGATCTTCCGGAACGCATACCATTCACTCCTTCTCAAAGCTTGACCGGCGACCTGGCGGTCCGCCCTAGGTACGACAATCGCAGCTGTCTGCCCGATGATTCGAGCAGCGCCACAACCGTGCTGAATCAGTCGGGCAGCACCTTCGTGGGCGCTGTGCAGCAACCCGCGAACTTGAAGCCTGCAGCAATAGTGGACAGGTAGTTTGCATCTTCCTCGCGTCACACCAGATCTGCACCTGCCCACACCTTACAATATTTTAAAGCAAAAAATGCACCAACGTTTTTGTCCGCATGGGTTGGTGCGAACCCTTGGCGCAGATCGCGATTGCGAACGAACTCGCGAGAACTTCGGTCCGCCGCGGAAGCGCATGAATAGAATATGCACGCAATAAGTGCATATTTGAACCGATGTGGTGCGATGCTGACGCATCGATTCAAGTATTGCAGGTGGCGCTTGGCGCCGGAGCGTCGCAATTCGTCTGTTACCAGTCGACGTACCCGGCAGATCAGTCAAACGCCTGCCACCCGGGGCAAATCTTCTGTACACATTCGGCCGCTGCTCTTTTCGGCAAACGTGACTGTTATTGGGTCCTCACTCGATGCTTATCCGACGCCTGCCCACACGCGCCGCGGCGCACTCACAGCCATGTGAATGAGGGCAGACGTCGAATAACCCTTAACGTCTACCGTCATGAGATCGGCCTCGGCTAGGGACGGCCGCTCAGCCAGAGTTCGCGACCGCCCGCTTCCTGGGTCTGCCGGCGACGCTGATCAACCGTCTAACTGCATTCGACCAAACAGCGCGGCTCCATCGAAAGACGTGGCACCGGGGCACGGACGGGCCGATCGTTATGGTTGTCCCCCAAAGAAAGGGGGCCGCTTCGGAACTCTCGTGTCATCATCTCTTGCACCATTCCTACTGCAGGAGCGCATGCCATGGCAACCTATATTGTCTTCACGCGAGAAAGCATGCAGGATCAAAGCGAGCTCGGCACTTCCCTAAGTGCGGTCGGCGAGACCTTTAAAGGTCACCCAATCAAGATTCTGGCTGCCTGCGGACCTCAGCAGGTGCTTGAAGGTGACTCGCCGGAGGGTGTCGTAATCGTGGAGTTTCCGACCACGGCGGCTGCGCGTGCATGGTATGACAGCCCGGCGTATCAGGAGGTTACACAGCACCGTTTCAAGGCGGCGCGCTTTCGCGCAGTACTCGTCGAGGGTGTCTGACGAAGGTCGTGAACAATCGGCGGATTGCAGCACTCATGAGTTCCGCAGCGGTTACCTGATCTTTCTACCGCATCTGTCGGGCGGGAGCACGGAGATAATTCTGCGCGGCGTTCGATCGGCTAGCGGCACGAAATTGACCCGACGCGGCGCGACATGACTGGACGTAGGCAGAGCACCCATGTATTGCGTGCAGTGAAGGATCAGTCAAGGTTTGCGCATATGAAGAATCTTTTTCTGTTGCCTCTTTGCGCGGCGTTTTTCTTGCTCGGCGTGGCGTATGCGGAAGTCGACCAGTCAGACCCGCGAGCGCTGATCAAGACTGCGACGCAGCAGATACTCGACGAGGTGCGGGACCGGGCGATCCAGCCGAACGATATCCCCCGCATCATGGATATCGTGAACCGGGACATTCTTCCTTATACCGATTTTCGACGCACGACCTCGCTCGCGATGGGGCGTTACTGGAGAACGGCGACGCCTGCGCAGCAGCAAGAGGTGGTCAAGCAGTTCAAGATGCTTCTGATTTACACGTATTCAGGTGCCGTGGGTCAGCTCCGTGCGGATCAACGGATCGACTATCCGCCTTCCCACTTCGCGCCGACCGATGAGGATGTGGTGGTGCGCACAGTTGCGGACAGGAACGGACAGCCGGCGGAGATTGACTACCGTTTGTACAAGACCCCGGAAGGGTGGCGTCTATATGATCTGAACGTCCTCGGCGTTTGGCTGATCCAAACCTATCGGCAGCAGTTCAGCGACAAGATCAAGCAAAGCGGCATGGACGGTCTGATCCAGTTTCTCACTGAGCGGAACCAGCAGCTTGCTTCGAGCAAACGGTAAAAGACGCTTCAGTGCGGTGACAATAGATGAATAGGCTTGATCGATATTCGAGAGCCACGGTGATTGCGGCAGAATGGGTGATACGTCCTGACGCGGCTCGAGCCGACATTCGCCAGCGCGGTTGCGGTGCCGTTCGACCGGTTGAATCCGCCCTCGTAAGCGGACGTCGAGTCCGCGTGACGTTGAATGGCCCGAGAAGGGACAGTCGCCTCGTCGCACCCAGTGGCCGAAGTGTGCCAGGAAACGGCCAGTCGTAGTGCCACTGACCCGAGAAAGAGGGGATTTCCCTTGAATTCCTACTGCGATCCACCATGCGGCGCCCGCAGCATGGTCGGAGCAACAGAAGGCTTGTCACCAGGTGTCGCGAGCGACGATGGTACGTTTTTCTCGCAATCGCCTTCGTAAGAGTTCGCGTCGGGCATCCCGTATCAGTCGGACGCATACAAAGTCATCCTGTCCTGTCGGCCAGCATGCGATCGCTTACGTCGGAGCAGCAGCGAGGGCTGAGGTAGCAGCCAAAAGTCCCGCGAGGATTGAGCGCATTTTTGTGTCGATGCTCCTATGTCCGTCATCGTTTCACAGCGACGGCAAAACCCGCCGGGGCGCCATGACGCGCAGCACCGGACGTCCGTCGACGTTCCTCAGCGGGAAATAGGCGCGATGCGTTGATGGATCGACACTAACCACATGCGCGTTGGGCCCGATGCGACCTTCGCCGATTTTCGACACGGTTGAGAGACCCACGGTAAACATCGACACGATGCCTGCTTCGCCAGCAACATAGAGCGTGCCCGGACCTGGATCGAAGGCGAGCACATTGGGATCACCGCCAACGTCGAATGACTAGACGACATGCCTGGTGAGCAGGTTCAGCGTCAGCAGTCTGTGGTTGCCTTCGCACGCGACGAACGCGAGGTGTCGTTGCGCAACAATATAGAGGCCGTGGTTGCCGCGTGCGCCCGGCAGGTCGATCCGGGCGACGATTGCGTCGGTCGATGGATCGATTTCGACTAGTTGTCCTCGCGACTGGACATTGACGAAGATGTGACGGGATGTTGCATCGTACTGGGTGTTGCCGACTTCGCCTCCCAAAGGGATCGCATTGGTGCGGCGATTGGATTGGGTATCGATCACAGTTTCAGTCCCACCTGTCTCGTCCGATACATAGAGTTTCCGGGTGTCCGGTGCATATGCCATTCCGTCCGGATAAACGCCACCCTGCATACGTGCGGTGATTTTCAGGGTGGCCTCGTCGATAGCAACAACTTCGTTCGTGCCGGTCGCCGACGCGTACACGCGGGACTGTGCCGGTACCACCAGGACGCCATGAACGGCGGCAATGTTTCCAATGCGGGCGACAACAGGTGAGTTCTGCGTGTCGAAGACGATTACTTCGCTGTCGCCGAGGTGTGCGATGAACAGCAGATGCCGGTCAGGGTCGTAGCTCTCGTAATCGAGCCGGGTGGCGCGACCTGGCAGCGGGATGTCGGCGACGTGCGTCAACGGTAGTTCGACCGTGGGTGGAGTGCCGGCAGCGGTCGCGCTGTGATGGACGACCAGTGCCGCAATTTCGACCATCAAAAGAATGACGAGCAACATCGCAGCCCGGCGACGGTTCGTGCCGATATGTTCTTTCATGACGAATCTCCGTCGGGCCTGACGTGACGAAATGCGGCGAGCAGCGAAAGATCGTAGGCAATCTTCAGCGCGCCGCACGCGACTAGCGGAGCACTGAGCCACCCAAGGCCCAGCAATACTCCTGAAAGGGTGGGCGCGAGCGCTGCAGCCAGGCTTCGCGGAATCGCGGTAAAGCTCGCCGCTGCGGGACGCTCCCCGGGCGTGACGACCGACATCACGTAGGCGCTGCGCGTGGGCACGTCCATCTGTGAAAGAGCACTGCGTGCGAGGAGCAGCGCGAGGGTCAGCGTGAGGGAGGGCGAAAACGCTGCGACAATCAGGCATACGCTCGAGGGGATATGCGTAAACACCATCGTGTTGAGCAGGCCGATCCGGCGCGACAACGGTGCCGCGGCCAGTTGAGAGCCGGCGCTAAGCAGCCCTGCCCAGAAAAAGAACTGGCCGGCTGCGCCGAGCGAAAGGCCGAACCGCTGGACCAACCACAAGGTCAGCAGCGAGTTGACGAGAAGTCCGCCCGCAAAGGCGTCAACGCTGAAGAGCAGCGCAAGGCACGTGACGATTCCGCGTGAAGGCCCAAGCGGCACGCGCGGCGTGTCGATCCTGGACTCGCGTGCCGGCAGACGCCGGTAAAGGAGCAGGATCACGAATCCTGCCGTCGCGTAGACGGTGAACATCGCGCGTATCGCCGTGAGTGGCGAAACGCCCGAGTGGACGCTGATCGAATCGGGCAGGCCAGCCGCGAGGGAGCCGACTGCGGCGGACAGTCCGCCGATGAGGCTATATCGTGCAAACAGGGCGGTTCGTGCGTCACGCGTTGCGGATTCGGCGAGCCTTGCATGCTCGAGCGGAAGAAACAGGCTGACATCGCCGGAACCCGGGTTCAGCGTGCCGATGAACGCGACGACGAGTAGCGGCCACAGCGAAGACAGGCCTGCGAAACAAAGACCTGTAGCCGTCATCAACACCGCCGCGAAGAGCAACAGGCCCCGCTGTGCAAAGCGATTGCCTACGAGACCCACCAGGGCCGTCGCAACGGCCGATCCGAACAACGTGGTCGTGCTGATGAGCCCGACAGCCAGTTGCCCAAAGCCGAGCGCCAGCAGATATCCGGGTAGCAGCACCGCGATAAAACCATCGCAGATGCCGCGCAGTCCACGGGCAACAAGCAGGATCGAGGCGCCGGGGTCGACGCCTTCGGGACGGAGCAATGTAGACAGCCGTGCCCTGACTGCTCGCTTGGCCGTGCATTGAGGTATGCGCATCGTCCTTGCACCATGTAAAGAGTGCGTCATAGAGGAGCATGCCACAACGCCACTGTTCGTGACCGTTGGCAGAGGTACATGACAACCCAATGGATATCGCTAAGGCCAGTTGCTTCCGGGACAAGGTTTTTGGATATCGAACGCATTACCTTCAAAAGGTCGCGGTCGATGCAACGACAATCGCCCGAGACGATTTAAAAACGGGATGCGCAACTCTTTGATTGTCCTGTAGCTCGCGAAATATGCCCGACGTTCAGGCCGTTGCTTGGCGGGCGCTGAAGTCCGACAGGCTCCTGGTAGCCACCCTTTCGGGCTCCAGACGCGAGATCTCGGGCTGACGTCAAGCGTCGGAGAGATTCTTCGCCGCGAGCTTCGCCACGTCGAATGATGGCTGCGGGGCGCGACTGGAAAGTAGCGCGTTGGCGAGCCAGGCAGCACGTCGGTGAACCGGGAAGCCACTCCGATCGTTCGAATCGTTTGTGTTCTCCGCCACGGCGCGTGCCGGAAAGCGACTTCCCACGCGACATCGGGCGGAATATTTCGAAGCCCACTCACGTTCTATTACCGAGGTTCGCCTGCACTGGCGAGCACGGTCCTTCATCCGCGATGAATTCACGCGCGCAATGCGTGCAAGCCTGCTTGCACCGTTGCGTGAAGGCGAAGCGATGTGCACCGCGAACAGTGGTCTCCAGCGGCCACGACGATGACGAGGGTTCCTAACCATGCATATTGGCGAACGTGCCTACTGAGGCGCGACGGTCATCGAGAGAACAGTTGCTCCACTAGCCTTCGGAGCCGGCGAACCCGGCACCGTGGTTCAACGCGTCTTGCGGCAACGCGGCCCTTTCGAGGAGAAATATCATGATCGACAGAAACCATACTGCGTTCGTGCTGGCGGCGATTGCGCTCGGCGTTGTGCCGCTGAGCGGTCATGCGGACGAAACGATCCATGTCAAGCTAACGGACAACACGATTCAACTCGATCCCGGCACAGCGAAGGCCGGACGCGTCACGTTCGAGGTGAACAACGCAGCGAACGGCAATACCGAACATGAGTTCGTGGTGCTGAGGACAGACGTGGACGACGCGCATCTGCCCGTCCACAAAGGCCTGGTTACGGAAAGCCGGTTCAAGAAAATGGGCGAGGTGGAAGACTTGGCGCAAGGTTCGACCAAGCGCCTGTCATTGAAGCTTGCGCCAGGACGCTACGTGCTGATTTGCAACCGGCCGGGGCACTATGAGATGGGCATGCACACATCGTTCGTCGTTGCGCGCTGAGGCGAAGCACAATTGTCCTGTCGTTGCAGCACATCGATAGCGACGCGCTACTTTGCAACGCCCGTGGGAAAGGCTCTGGTCGAGCGGATCAGCCCCTTGATTCCAACAGCCGGAGTTCGACGATGATCAGTCATTTGGCGATCGAATGCCCACCGGCTGCAACGGGTCGTGAGTGTGAGTCGTCTTCGAAATCGGAAAACAGCGAAACTGGAGAGTTACAAGAGAATGCTGAGCAAACAGTTGGCGGCCGGTGGTGGCCCGCGTTCTTCATTGCCTCCGCATGCTGCCCGCGGCCATGTTCGACCTGCGCGTTGTAGCTGCAGCCCAACAACCTTGTTTTCAGCATGAGGTTCCTGGACTACAGCCTCGGCTGCGAATCCAGCAACAGCGGCAATCGCCTGTTTCAGTCTTTTGTGGTGTCGGCCAACTTTTCTTGCACCTCGTCTGAGAAAGCAGGATCGTGAATACCCCATTCTCAACCGGTCCAAGGTATTTTTTATTTAAACGAATATGCAGATCGTTGAACGCGCGCCATCAACCCGCGCATGCGGGGTTTGTACCTAAACCAAATCCACATCGTTGCGTCGAATCTTTCCTATATTGACAGTGTCCCCCTGTGGGCAAAACGGTTGCGACGTCATATCTTTGAGGGGCTGCCATGCTTACTTCGAGATTTAAAGATCGGCCGGTCTACGTCGCGTCAAGGCAGGTGCTTGGCGCCGCACTACTTTTGTGCGCCATGGGCGGCACCTACGCATCGAGCCATCGTGAGGCGCCGCTGATCGCAACGATGCCGAAGGTCGATGGCACTGACTTCTACATGTTCAACAGCTACGAACCGAACCGACGCGGCTATGTGACGCTGATCGCCAATTACTCGCCTTTGGAGGATGCCTACGGCGGCCCGAATTATTTCGCCCTCGACCCCGATGCACTATACGAAATTCACATCGACAATGTGGGCGATGGGAGAGAGCACCTGACGTTTCGGTTTCGTTTCAAGAATACGGTGGATAATAAAGCACTGAACGTCGGCGGCAAGCAGGTGGCAATTCCTCTCGTTCAGGCGGGCCCGGTGTCTGTGGGCGATTCATCGAACTTGAACGTCAACGAAACGTACACGCTCAAGGTATTGCGTGGCACCGATCACGACGAGTCTGGGGAAGTGGTCACGGGCCCGGGCGGCATTACGACGTTCACCAAACCAACGGACTTTATAGGGACCAAGACGTTTGGCAGTGTAAGTGGTTATGCCAGCTACGCGCGGCAATATGTTTACACGATCAACATTCCCGGGTGCGGGGCTCCCGGTCGCGTTTTTGTGGGCCAGCGAAAGGAATCGTTTGCGGTGGCGCTCGGCAAGACGTTCGACCTGCTTAACCTTAATCCTCTGGGTCCCCGAAACGGGAACCAGAACGATCTGGCTGACAAGAACATCACCTCGATTGCGCTCGAACTGCCGACCCATTGTCTGACTGGCGACCACCGCAACCCGGTCATCGGTGGCTGGACGACGTCCAGCATTCGCCACGAGCGACTGCTTGCTTTAAATCCAGGTAGCGTGAACCACACGCCAGAAACATCAGCGGGGGGCTGGACGCAAGTTTCCCGGCTCGGGATGCCACTGGTCAACGAACTCGTGATCGGCCTGAAGGACAAGGACAAGTTCAACAATTCGAAGCCGGCAAACGATGGGCAGTTTGCGGACTATGTGACGAATCCCACGCTTCCGGCGCTGATAGAGAGCCTTTTCCCCGAGGCCAAAGCGCCTACCAACTTCCCGCGCCTCGACCTGGTTTTCACGTTCCTGACAGGATTTCAGGGACTTAATCAGCTAAGAACGGTCACGCCGTCCGAAATGTTACGTCTGAATACGTCCATTCCGCCCACACCCAAAGGCAGTCAGAATAATCTGGGCGTCCTGGCCGGCGACAATGCGGGCTTTCCAAACGGACGACGGCCAGGGGACGACGTCGTCACCGCGTCCCTCAGGGTCGTGATAGGCGTGCTGTGTACAGTCAATAATCCCCGAATCTTTGGCTGCTCGCCTTCCGACGCGCCAGCCGGAGCGGCGCCGCTGACAGACGGCGCAGCAATCAACGACGGCGTATTCGACAATGCTTTCCCTTATCTGACCACGCCGATCCCTGGTGCGATAAATTGATGACAGACCAGGCGCAACTTGTATAAGTCAGTTCGAGTCACCATACGACGCGTTCTTTGGGGAGCGTGTCTCTTCGCTGGGTTTGGAGGTGCGTCGGTTGACGCGGCTCCCGTGAGACCGCAACAGGACTCGCAGGTTCTGGAGACGCTCCCGCCCCGTGCGCACGATGCACTTAATTCGTCCATTGTGAGCATGCACGGGGCACTGGTCGCGGACGGCTACAACTTCGACCTTGCGGCCGAACTCGCGAAGCGCCACCTGGAGCGATTTCGGCGTGATCAGGATCCGCGCGACCTCGGTCAGGCCGAAGCCGCAATCGAACCGTGGCTCCGGCAACCAGACCCGCCGCCGCGCGCGTTGGTGTTGCGCGCCAGTGTTCGGCAAAGCAATCATTTCTTTGCGAGCGCAATCGATGATCTCGACCGTGCAATTCGCGCCCAGCCCGACAACGTGGAGGCGTGGCTGATCCGTGCGAATATCCTGCAGGTGCAAGGCCGCTATCTGGACGCCAGGCAGAGTTGCGGCCGCCTCATATTGATGAATACCGTCGTCGCCGGGATCTGCCTCGCCAATGTAGCGGCCGTCAGCGGCACGCCCGAGCAGGCTTCTCTCCTCATGCAACGCCTTGCCGCGCAGATACCGCCGGCAGATCCGCTCTACCACTGGCTGTTGGTCAGTCAAGCCGAAATGGCGGTCTGGATGGGCAGGCAGGAAGCCGCCGAACAGTTTTTTCGCAAGGCGCTGGCTGTTAATCCGCGCGACGCGTACCTTAAAGCTGCCTGGGCTGACTTTCTGCTCGACCGGAACCGGCCGAAGGAGGTCCTCGCCCTGCTAGCGGGCGACATCCGCAACGACAACCTGCTCCTTCGCCTGGCACTCGCAGAGAAACAGGCAGGGCTGAATGAAGATCTGGCGCGTCATGTCGAAGACCTGGCAAGCCGCTTCGCGGCGTCCGCCGAACGGGGTGATCGAGTGCATCTGCGCGAGGAAGCCATTTTCAATCTGAAACTCCTTGATGATCCGGAAAAAGCGCTCAGCCTGGCCGAGGCCGACTGGCAGGTGCAGAAGGAGGTCGCGGATTGCCGGATCTTGATGGAGGCGGCGGTCGCCGCGCGGCAGCCTGCCCGTGCCGCTCCCGCGATGCTGTGGCTCAACACCGCGCGATTGCGCGATCCGGAATTGACGAGACTCCAGGCGCGGTTGGCTAGCCTTGTCTTCGGGGCCCGCTTCGCGATGCTGGCGACGCACATCGACTCCGTCGCATGAGACGGCGAGCGTTCGCGTGGCTTGCTCTCTTCGTGTTGTGCTGGGCCCCTACGGTGCACGCCCACAAGCCCAGCGACAGTTACTTAACGCTTACAGTCGACGACAAAACGATTGCGGGCCGATGGGATATCGCACTTCGCGACCTGGACAATCCACTCATTCTCGACGCCAACGGGGACGGCAAGCTGACGTGGGGCGAGGTCCGAATCCGCGAAGCAGACATTAAGTCGTATGCGTTCACGCGGATCAAGTTGACGGGTGACGGACAGGCGTGCGTGATTCATCCCGGCAACATGCTGATCGACCACCACAGCGACGGCGCATACGCGGTGCTGGAATTCAATGCGAACTGTCCAGTTCGTCCGAGCCAGCTTGGCATTGACTATCGTTTGTTTGCTGATGTGGACACGCTCCACAAAGGTCTCGTGCACGTCGTGAGCAAAGGCGCGACCACCACAGCGATTCTTGGACTTGATCATCCGCGTGAGATCCTGGACATACGCGGGAAGGGGCTCGGCCGCACATTCATCGATTTCGTCGGGGAGGGCATGTGGCATATCTGGCGCGGCGTCGACCACGCCCTGTTCCTCCTGTCACTGATGTTGCCGGCGGCTTGCGTGTTGCATGGAAAAAAATGGCGCCCTGCCGACTCTCCGCGTGCGGTCGCGATCGATGTATTGAAGCTCGTCACCGCCTTCACTGCCGCGCATGCCATCACGCTGTCACTTGCGACGCTGCACGTCGTCGCGTTGCCGTCTCGGTGGGTGGAAGTCGCTATTGCGATGACGATTCTGCTGTCCGCACTAAACAATATTGTGCCGCTGGTGCGGGCGCGCCGCTGGCTGGTCGCGTTTGCTTTCGGCTTGATCCACGGATTCGGTTTCGCGAGCGTGCTGACCAGCATGGCCCTCCCCACGCCCCATCTGGCGGCAGCCCTCGCCGGTTTCAATATTGGTGTGGAAATGGGACAGATCTCGCTGGTCTTGCTGCTATTGCCAATTCTTTACATCTATCGTTCGAGTCTCTGGTTTCGCCTGGCAACGCTATACGGCGGATCGGCAGTCATCACCGCTTTCGCAACAATGTGGATTTATGAACGAACGACCGGGCTGACAGTGCTTGCACTGTAGAGGCCCGCGACGGCCATGGACGTGACCGCTCACGAAAGCAGCAAAGCGCGTTGACTGAGACTGAGTGCGAGAAGACCGATCGCCGCGACCCAACTGCCCGCGACGCGCACTGCGATGGCGATCCAGGTTGGCCGTAGCCGCAGCAAGAAGGACGTCGCAGCAACCGTATAGGCCGTCAGGATGAAGCTCGCGAACGCCATGCCCGCTATGAAAACGCCTGGGCGGATCTGGCCAATAATTGCTGACCCGTTTGCGTACCCGTGGCTCTGGCCAAACACGACCGCTAAAATCAGGATCAGCCATGACGGAAGCGTAAATGCAGCCGCCAGGAGGGAACCCAGCAGTACGGCCGAGACAAGGTTGAACAGGAATATGCCGTGCAAGTCCGGAAAGGAAAGGGCGGTGGACGCGCCGGCCGCCATTGCTGCCGGAAACGCCCAAAGCACGAACTCGCATCGCTTCAGGCCGTTTTGCCCTGCCAAGGCGCCGAGCACCAGCATGGGTAATACATGTTCCGGCGACATCAGCGGATGCAGCATCCCGGCGTAAAAGTCGCCCGCGCCTTGATAAACAGCGTGCGCTTCGGCTGACGCAACAAACATCAGCGCAATCAGACCGCAAGCCGCTGACCAGACCACCCGGCGCAACGCACGCATGCGTCACGCTCCCCGAATCGCGTACGTGAGGAAATACACGCCGCAGCTGGAAATGAGGGCTCCGCCTGTTCTCAGCGCGTAGCCGCCAACCTTCCAGCGATTGATCGTGCCGATCAGGATGCCAAGTGCATGAAGTGTGCCGGTGGCCGCGACGAAGCCGATCGCATAGGTCATCGCATTCGCGGATCCAGGCAGTTCCGCGCCGTGTGCGTGTCCATGGCAGATGGCGAACGCGGCAACCAGCAGACCCGCAAGCCAGAGCGGCGGAGTCAACGCAAGCGCCACCGCCGCACCGAGCGAGAGTGCCGACAAGGCAATGCCGACCTCGATCCCCGGAATCGGGACCCCCAGGGCGCCGAGAACAGCGCCGAAGGCCATGACGATCGGGAAGGTGATCGGCAGCACCCAGATCGCAGGTTTCCCCAACTGCGCACCCCACAATCCAACTGCAACCATCGCGACGACATGATCCAGGCCAGAAATCGGATGCTTGAATCCGGCGAGCAAGCCACCGGATATGTCGCCTTGGCCCGTATGCGCAAACGCAATGACGGGAACAAGACACCCGTATACGAATGCAGGCGCAGCATGGAGAGCGCTTCGCATGTCGAAAGTCATGATGATCCTTTCGCGGGGTCTGCACGTGACAGGCACCGGATCGCACACGGCTTGGAGGTAAATATTTTCGGCCTCATGGAAGCGTCCGCTGGGATAATTCCGCGAGCCTGTTTGGCGTTCTCCACACTATACGTCGCTCGAAGTGAGTCGCCAACGTGTCTGTTCGGCAAACGGGTTCCGGGGAGGTCAGGCCGCTCGGAAGACCGGAGAGGTTTCATCGGCTACATCCAGGAACGCCGCCATCGTGTCCGGTCATAACGATTGAATCGGGACGCGGTTGACCGACACGGCGCGCAATGGCAGGCATCCTGCAAGAACATCTTCAGCCACTCACCAGCGATTCTTGGCTGTCCGCTCAACGCTTTTACTATCGGTCGCGATGACTTCCGCGCGAGGTATTTCCGCAACCTGCTAAGCCTAGTAGCCACCCTTACGGCTTCCAGGCTCGAGATCTCCAGCTGACGGCAAACGTCGCATTCGCGACTCCCGGACGAGGCCGCGGTCTGCGGTGGGTACGACGATCAATGTGGGAGAGGTCTACGCTCTCGATGTTCGTGAGGACACCCACAGTCCCTTTGCGCTGCACGACCCACTTTCTGGCGGTCACGAGGTCGCCGCCAGGAAGCTGCGCAGGGAGCCACGCGTGACTGCCGGCTATTGCCTGTGCTCATGTGCCTTGGAGGCGCTTGTTGGAGTTATGGTACCGAACAGTCCATTGGTCTCTTTGTTAGGACCTGCCGAGAAGTACAGCGTGTCTGAACTCGAATTGCGGCCGCCACCGAGAGTCAAAGTCCACAACCCGTCGATAGCCAGTGGATTGCCGTACGCATCCTCCAGCTGATCGACGAACCTGCCGTCATTGTCAAAGACATTGATTCGGCCATCGCCGAAGTTGCCAATCAGGATCTTGCCGCTGAAGCGGCCGAATGCAAACGACGCGCGCGTGATCGCCCAAGGCGAGTTGAGCGGCCCTCGGCTGGCGAAGCGGCGCAAGAGGTGGCCATCTGTATCGAACACATCGACGAATCCATGACCGCGGCCCGCATCATCGTCGTGCTTCTGATCGCCCTGCTTGGCATACGTGACGAAAAGGTCGCCATCGATGTTCGCGATACCAAACGGCGCGTAGCCGGCTGGGATGTCCGGGTCCGCGAAGCCGCCGTCCGTCGTCGCGGGCGTGAACAGGCCGTTCGTGCCGCTCGGCCCGAATACATCGATCCGGGCTGAGCGGAAGTTCGTCGCAAAGAGGAATCCGCCTTTGGCGTTCACACCGAAGACGAGCCCCTTGTAGACGGCCCCGCTCGCGGCGGACGGAGAGGACGAGTTATCGACCGCGATCACGGCGTTATTCGCCGGATTCAACCCGCCGGCCCACGCGGAAATCGTGCCGTCTTCCGTTGCGAAGATGAATACGGCCGGGATCTTGGTACCTGGCACGAGAAACGCCGACGAAGGATTCCATACAATCCCGGTTGGCGCCGCGGGCGTGGGATTCGGTGGACTCTTGGGAAGGACCGGATGACAGGCGCCGGCCGGTATGACGTTGCCTGGCAGCGGGATGGACACCTGCAGCGTCGTCACCTTTGTCCCCTCGCCGTCATACAGCGTCGAGCAGCCTGTGGCATTGTCGTTGATCCAGAATGGACTTCCTGCCGGACTAAAGGCAATACCCCAGGCGTTCTGCAGTACCCCGTCGACCTTCGGGGCAGCGCCTGCGACGTTGGACACGAGCGGTGTGACGACATAGGCATCGTCAGCGGCGGCATGCGCGATTGTGAAACCGGCGGCGAGGACAATCATGGCCGCCGCTTTGAGACCCCTAGAGACCTGAGACATGTCTACCCTCCTTCGTCGAACTGGTGAGAAATTGCTCCGCGAATTAGCGCCAGAGAAGGCTAAACGACCGCTGTACTTCAAATATTCCCGCTGTACTTCAAAAGTTCCACCCGCCACCCGGTCGAATGGCGCGATAGGGTGGCGGATTCAACCGGTGGATGCAATAGTTCGATGGAATCGTTCGGCGGGCGGTCTCGTAGTCCAGCGTCTTCCTTGGACGCTCATTCAGTCGCCTTGCCACAGCGTTGAGTTTGGCCTACGAATACATTGACAGGTCGGTGCCCTTGGGGAAGTACTGCCTTAACAACCCATTCGTATTTTCGTTCGAGCCGCGCTGCCATGGATGCTGGAGATCGCTGAAGTACACCTGGATATCAGTGGCCACGGTAAAGCGTTTGTGCCCGGCCATCTTCGTTCCCCGATCCCATGTCAGCGACTTATAGAGCTCCTGCGGTAGTTTGGAGGCGTGTTTGATGAGTGCATTGGTGACCGTCTCGCTATCATTGCTTGCAATCTCTGCCTGGCATGCTATCATTGATAACAACTGAGCAAGGAGTAGATATGGCGAACCTTTTGGTACGTGGAGTGGATGACGCGCTTGTTCAAAGCTTGCGCGAGTTGGCGGCTGCTCATGGCCGCAGCTCGGAGGCTGAGCACAGGGAAATTCTTGCCAGAGCGCTGCGGCGACCGAAGCGAAAGAGCTTTGCGGAAGTGTTGATGGCCATGCCCGATGTGGGCGAAGACGCGGATTTCCAGCGCGTTGACGACGCGGGTGAGGTCGCGCGTGTATTTGATTGATACGAACGTCATCAGTGAAGCAAGGAAGCGCGATCGCGCGAACAGCGGCGTCAGAAAGTTTTTCAGACAGGCGGCAAAGAGCGACGCCGAGATTTACATGTCAGTCGTGACTGTCGGGGAACTGCGCCGGGGCGTTGAAATCGTCAGGCACCGGGGCGACGTCGCGCAAGCGGCGTTGCTTGACGCCTGGCTTCAAACGATCTTGATTGAGTACGCGCAGAACATCCTCCCGATTGACGAGGACGTTGGACAGGTTTGGGGACGTCTTCGTGTGCCCCATCCCGAGCACCTCTTGGATAAGTTGATTGCGGCAACGGCTTTGATTCACGATCTAGTTGTCGTAACGCGGAACGTTGACGATTTTTCGGCGACGGGTGTTCGTCTGTTGAACCCATTTGAATAACGGAAAAGCACGATGATCGAAGACGCTCTGTTTGATGCGATGCGCGCGCTTCGCTCATGGGCCGAGACCCAGCCCCACGTTCGACGCTTGTGGGTGTTCGGGAGTCGGCTGAAGGGTACGCATCATGTTGTCAGTGACCTTGACGTTGCCATGGAAATTGATGCGGTTGGATACGACGAAAGCGCAGCGGTCACGTGGGTTGCACATCACTTGGAGTGGGAGCGCACGCTCACTCCGCTGACAGGCTACAAGGTCGATCTCAACGAGTTCGATTCGAGCAATCGCATGTCCAACGTCGTCTCTTACATTAGCTGTTGTGCGGCGCTTGTCTACGCTCGCGCAAACTGATTCACGAATCGGAAAACGGCAAGGACGCGTGGACGCCGCTGCTTGAAATCGCTCGCGAAGCATAGGGACACCCCGCCATAGCGGCGAAGGTCCTTGAGGGTGTGCGGCGCGACGTGCAGGGAACCGGAAAGTGTTGGGTTAGCGCACAGCAGGCTCTAGAATCGAAAGCAAGAACTTGAAGGGACTGCCGGGAACGGACGAGAAGTAGTAGGTCAAGAGGTGAACTTCTTCAATAAGGAATGCGTGATGAAAAGGTTTCTCGCTGCGCTCTCCATTCTCATTCTGCTGTCGCCACCGACATACGCCCACGGTGGATGCATTAACGAAGGGAGGATATACGTCGCTGCCGCATTTCATCGAGACAAAGGTCTGTCTCCACAACAGGCCTTCGATTCGATAAACGACCAAGAAAATCCTTCAGCTGGCGATACTTGGGCGAGCGACGGCATTCCCGACGCATTTATCAAACACGCAATCAATCTCGTCTATTTCGACCCGAAGTTTGCCCATGCTAGCGGTCAAGAGGTGGCGCCGTTGGTTCGGACAGTCAGATCGAATTTATAAGTGGAAGCGCCGGGGTCATCAAGCTGCCGATTTGATCGCTGGCAGCGTCGCGAAGTATGCCTCATCCGGCGTCTGATCGGACAGACTCGAATGGGGCCGTTTCTGGTTGTAAAGGTTCAGGTAATCGCCGATGGAGCGGCGTGCATGGCTGACTGATTCATAGGCTTTCAGATACACCTCTTCATATTTCACGCTGCGCCACACGCGTTCGACGAATACGTTGTCGCGCCAGGCGCCTTTGCCATCCATGGACAGGCGGATGCCCCTGCTGAGCACGGCGTCGGTGAACGCTGTCGCGGTGAACTGGCTGCCCTGGTCGGTGTTGACGATTTCAGGTTGCCCGTATTTCGCAAACGCTTCTTCCAACGCCTCGACAGCGTGCAGCGCTTCCATCGTAATCGCCACGCGGTGGGCCAGTACCTTTCGGCTGGCCCAGTCCACCACGGCGGTCAGATAGACGAAGCCGCGCGCCATCGGAATATAGCTCGTATCCAGTGCCCAGACCTGGTTTGCCCGATTGATCGTCATGCCCCGCAACAGATAAGGCCAGATCTTGTGCTTCGCATGACGGCGGCTCGTGTTCGGCTTGCAGTACAGCGCCTCAATGCCCATGCGCTTCATCAGAGTGCCGACGTGTTTGCGCCCGACCCTGATAGCTTCGCGTTTGAGCAGGCGAACCAACATTCGTGCACCGGCAAACGGGAACTCCAGATGCAATTCATCGAGCCGCCGCATCAGCTCCTGATCGGCCTCGCTGACCGGGTGCGGTTGGTTGTAGGCGCTTGAACGGGCAATGCCCACCAGCCGCACCTGCCGGCTCACCGGCAATGCGTGCTCGCGATCAATCATCGCTTTACGCTCAGCAATCCCGCCTTGCCGAGCGCGCTTTCCAAAAAATCGTTCTCCAGAGTCAATTGCCCGATCTTCGCGTGCAACGCCTTCACATCGACCGGGGGCTCGGCCGATGTCTGGCCCGTCTCGAACACTTCGGCAACACGCTCTTGCAGTTGCTTCTTCCAGTCGTGATCTGGTTCGGATGCACATCAAACTGCTGGGCCAGTTCGGCCAGCGTCTTGTCGCCCTTGAGCGCCGCGAGTGCCACCTTTGCCTTGAACGCCGGTGAGTGTGTCCGTCGGTTGCGTTTCGTCATCTTCTGGTTCCTTGTTGCCGGCCATTATGACCGACTCACGTCCCAGCTTTTCCACTTACCGACCTGTCCGGATTCTCGGCGCCACCTCTGCCTCACTACAACAAGTTGACCGTACCGCTAGGAGCGAGGTAAGCGACGGATCTCATCCGACTTGCGGAGCGAGATAGCGGCAGGCTCATTGAGCGGACCTCGCAGTGCAAGAAGTTGAGGTGAGCAAAACGTAATCTAAATCGAAAGAACTGTCATTCCCGGGAAATCAATGAAGGTTAACATCAGGTGCTGCTCATCGGCAAGACACTGCCGCCTTCGGCACGTAAGGTTCAGTTCATTAACTCGCTGTTGCGCTTCACCTTTGAAACCGCCCAGCCTTTTTAATATAGGAGTGCTTGATGCGTTTAGCCTTGACTTCACTTGCGGTTGCCGCGAGTTTGTCCCTGACTGCTTGCGGTGGAAGCGTCTCTCCTGACAGCGGCCGCGTCCAGCCCTCTACGGCCATAGCGCTACCGGCGGGCGTCAAGTCACTGGACCCGAACTACAATATCTCGGTGTTTGCGCATGGCCCGTCAACGTCGTCACTCCCTGACGATATGACGGTCTCAGCTGACGGGCAAAGTGTCTTCGTCGGCTATCAGGACGATCAGGATTCTGCCGGCAAACCAGTGGCATCCGGCAAGACGACCGGGGAAGTCATCCAATATGACCTGAATGGAAACCTATTGAAGACGTTCGCCGTGAAAGGGCATGTCGATGGTCTAGTGACGGTCGACTCCAATACCATCTGGGCGAGCTCAAACGAAGATGGCAACCCCGTGGTGTCCGTGATCAAGGTGACCGCGGGCACGGTCTCTTCCTACACGTACAACAAGACGCTCATGCCGCAATCGGGAGGGAGCGACGGCACCGGCGGTCTGGACGATATGGTCATGGTGAACGGCAGCGTGTATGTGACGCTGTCGGGCGAATTCAAGACCGCTGCGCACAATGCCACGCCGCCCGGACCGAATGCCAACCCGTTCCCGGTTATCGCACGGCTTACGATCGATCCCGATGGACAACACTTTGATCTCGACGGCGACTCTGCAACGACGACCGCTGCCGCTTACACGCTGCTCGGCAATGGAGCAGCTGTGGATAAGTTGACAGGCGCGCCGCGCACGTTGAACGTGCTCGATCCTGATTCGCTCGGCCTGGACCCGGCAGGCAATGTCATCCTGGACGATCAGGCGGGCCACTCGCTCATCACGATCGGTAACATTGGAACGCCGCAACAGAGCGTGTCGGTACTTGACCGTACCTTGAATGGAACGCCGTTCAAAGTCGACGATACGCGTTTCGCTCCGCCGACGGGAAGGTCGTTCATTCTTTTCACCGACAACGATGTGTCGAACAACATCTACCGCGTCGATTACAAGGGTGGCGCGTTCCCCGCAAACCAGGGCTACAGCACCTCAGGTAGCGTCACGGATTCGCTTCTCGCGATGGATTACTCGACCGGCAAGTTCACGACCATCGTTGCTGGCGTGCCGGGCGCGCATGGGATGCGCTTCATAAGCAACTGACACAGCCCTCCCGAGCAAAGCCACTCCGTTCACGGACTGGACGATGTCCGGATCTCCGGATGATTCGAGGCCGGTTTTTCCGGATATCCGGAGCACTCCTGCGGGCTCTGATAATCATATAGCCGGCCTCCTGTGCGTCACGTCGGTGTTCGCACCTCCGATATGCCAGCCGTTCGAGTCGAACGGAGGGGGGCCGCCTATATGATTACCAGAGCCGACGTGCCTCAAACGTTCTAAGTCCGCCGGCCGCGCGGCTCAAGTCATTGGCACCCCCAGCCCACAGCCGAGCAGATCGTCGACGATTTAGCCTTCGAGGTCGAGTGGCCGAAAATGGCCGGCTACTGCCGAATGCGGTCTACAGCAGCCGAAGCACTTTTCTCTTTCACGACTCTACCGGAGGCACGCACCGCACGCGGATCGCTTGCAGGCGCGTGACGCATCGTGGCCCGTTGGAGCGGGTGATGCCAACGCGTCCCGGCGAGCGACAACCGCTTACAAATCTCACAATAGCAGGATCCACCGGTTTGATGGCATTGGCGTTCTTGCAGGCACATACCATGGAGCCAGCAATGAACACAAACCTGCCTTCCGATTCGTCCCCGCACAGCCGCATTCATCCTCTGGTCGCCGGAGCTGCCGTTGCTGTGATTCTCGCCAGCGGCACCGGCATCGCCGCAATGACCTGTCTGCTTCCGATATCCCGGGCGGCAACGCCGCCGCTGTCGCAAACTGCAGCGGTCGCCGTCCAGCCAGCCAGCACGCCGCTCGACTCGGCTCAACCGTATGCGGAGCAACAAGGCACGCGGACCGACACGGTGAGCGAACCCCACGTTCATCACCACCATAGCAGTGCGTCGTCGCCAGCGCCCCCGTACGCGCACGACGATATTTACCGTGATGCCACCCAGCCGCCACCTCGACCGGCTGCCGTCGACCCTAATGCAGGTGAAGTCGTCGCGGTCAACGCAGTCCAAACGCAAGAGCCGACCACCGGGCTCGGCGCCGTAGGCGGTGCGGTGGCAGGCGGGCTGCTGGGCAATCAGGTTGATCAAGGGCGCGGCCGTGTTCTGGCGACGATAGCGGGTGCAGTTGGCGGTGGCCTTGCCGGTAACGGTATCGAACATGCCGTACGCAAAGATGCCACCTACCAGGTGCAAGTCAGAATGCAGGATGGCAGTTATCGAAACTTCAACTACGACACGCAGCCTACGGTTCAGGTTGGTGAGCGTGTTCGTGTCTATGGCGATTCGTTGAGTGCTTCGTAAGCACGCAGAGAATCGGAGGGCACAGCGCCTTACAAACGGTTACCAGGCTGACACTTCACGTTTATCTGCCAACTAGAGCTACACATATGGCTATGGGTACTAATACAACGACGACCGTGACAGGCACTGGCACCATGACCATGGTTGGCACAGGGGCTGGGAGCACCATCATCATCATCACGGGGACGATGACGAATAATCTGGCACTGCACCCAATTCGCGATATCGCAGCGTTGTGCTGACGACTCCGAAGCCTCGTTCTATCTGACCAGGTGCTTACGCCTTTGCTGTAACAGTGAGGGGCCCGCGATCAATGGAACGGAAGGTGCACTAAGCGCTGGCCGTTCGCTTGATCGCCTGAAGGCGGGAGACCCGCTCGATGCGCCGCTCAAAAGTGCATAAGGGCCCCTTCTCAGCCATCCAAACAGCGGGCGGCTGAATGCGGTCGACTGCGCAACCGTCAGCCGAATGCGTCCTCAACGAACGATGCATAACTCTGCGCATTGGCGAGCACGCGCGGTCCGAAATCCCTATCCTTTGCGAGCGCCCAGCATCGGCCTGGCATAAATGCCTGGTCGACGTCTATCGTCCCGGCCAGTGCATGAGTGAACTCGTGAATAAGGCCCGCGCCACGGCTAATGCTCGTTTCGTCATGAATCACCTGTGGTTCGAGACCGAAGAAGTCGATCGCCAGGTGTATGTTTATTTTCCCGTTACGGCGAACTGTCTTGAGGTCGGGGGCATAGGCCCGGACATTGGGGATGACGCTGCCGCCACCGTAATAGAGGCGCACTGGCCTCATCTGGATGCCCTTCCAGACGCATTGCAGCACCGCGCGCACCAACGCGCTTCTGGTTTGACTACCGGACAACCCCAGTTCTGAGCCGCCTTGGAATCCAAGCGCCGCGACATCCACTTTGTCGTCTGGATTACCGAAATAGCTGGTGAATGTTTCCTTGTACTGTTCCGGTATGCCGGACGAAGCGTGCAAAAGCCGCTGATGCATCAACGTCAGCAGATCGGTGGCGTTCTCGAAGGCATTTTCCGCGCCGAGGAGGAAAGCCGATTGGACACTTTCGAAGCCGAGCGACACACTGTTGAAGTTCTTCAACTGCAGACTTGGAAATCGCTTCGACTGGAAGACATCGCCCGTCGACAGAAGTATTTTCAACCGCACCACCAGTGTGAGTCAATGCCGTTGCCAACAGGCGCTGCATGCCACGTTCTGGCAACCAAAACTGCGCTTGCCACAAAGTTCGGTGATCGTATTTCGACTTCAATCACTCCCATATCTCATCTCCATGCCGACTGCGAAACATCGCCCGTTTTCATGCATGCAGATTGCGTACGCGCGCCTCTTAAGATCCGACGCATGAACTGTAGATAGCAATATTCGCGGTGACATGTTCTTCTGCCAGAAAGTGTGCGGAAGCGAACATTGAAACAGAACTTGCCGTCTGCATCGCGACGCAGGGATTGCATTGGTCGCTAGCGACATGCCGGTTCCGTTGCGGGCTTCGCAAACCGTCATCTCGCCCGTGCGGCAAGGCGCGCAACCATCCGGTCAGCCATTGTGCGATCGATGACTGCGAATGAGCGGCTCGTGCGCTCATAGGCATACATGGCGCCCGTCGCGATGTCGAACCACCAGCCGCTCAATACGAGTGCCCCGGCAGTGACTTGCTGGCGGACGATCGGGTAGGTCATCAGGTGCTCGAGTTGCACGAGTACGTTGAGTTGCGACAATTGATCGTGCGCTTTCAGGCTGTCGTCGAGCGGACCTTCCTGTTCGAGGCGAAACGCTGCGTTGTTGGCGTGGCATAGCCATTTATCGAGGTTTGGCGATTTCAGCTTGGCGTTCCTTGAGAAGACGGCCTTCATCGCGCCGCACTCCGAATGTCCACACACGACAATATTCGCGACTTTCAACACCAGCACGGCATATTCGATCGCGCTTGCCTCGGAAAGATCTCCGGTAGAGACGCCCTCCGCAGTCGCCGGTGGTATCAGATTGCCCACATTGCGCATCGTAAAGAGATCGCCGGGATGGGTTGATGCAAGCAGATCCGGCACGACCCGGCTGTCCGAGCACGTTATGAAGAGCGCATCAGGTGTCTGCGCGAGCGCGAGTTTGCTGAACTGCTGCGCGTATTGCGGCAGCATTTTCTCCCGGAACTCAACGATGCCCATGATGAGTTTTCGCATGGTTTGCCTCTCAAACGATGGGTTGCCTTGCTGTCGAGCTTTCCGAGCCTCCAAGCCCTTGCGAGTCGGGGATACGGGCCAGCGCCAGGTCCTCCGGAAATGGATGCTTCGAGCCGATCGCACGGTCCAGCAGAGTCAGCTCGACACGCAAGGCGTCGTGACGATGCTCCGGCAAGCACTGGAGGAGATTCTCTATCGCCGCGCGCTGACGCCGCGCGATCTGAATGCTGCCCGCGCCGTACTGACGTATCTCGCGGAAACTGATATGCACGAAATCTTCCCAGTTCGGCGTTCGATAGATGACGCGCACAAGTCCGGACGTATCCGTTATCTCTTCGGTGTACAAAGACCGTTTTCCGACTACACGCAATAGCCGCTGCAACTGATCGATGGCCAACACGGCCGTTGTTGGATCGTTGATCGCAGCCGACAACGCTTTCAGCGCAATATCAACAAGGATGCGAAACGCGAACATAGGATCGTGTTCCATCGTGCGTTCGGTCCCGAAAGCAACCAGTGTACGCAGCCGGTTTTCATCGATTGCGTCAGAGTCTCCGTACAAATAAAACAAGGGTTCGTCCACCGCGACAAAATCGCCGACTTGCGGCACGAATTCGATAACCGAGTTAGTGCGCCTCGCCTTGGCGACAAGTCTGTCGAGATTCACGGCCAGGACGATGCCGGATGTACCGCTATGGCGAACAATGCGGCCAGGGACGCCTCGCTCGTGGTCAAGTCTCGGCGGGGTGATTCGGCCCGTCGTTGGGTTGGGATAGACGCTTTCGATGACCGCGATCCCGTGCTCCCCAACCCGAGCCACGAGGCTTACTGGACGCAGGCATTTCGCCGCATAATCAATCAGGAAAAGAAATGCGACGACAGAAGCGAATCCGAATAGCGCTGCAATGAATACCTGAAGCTGGTGCACCTCGCTGTCGCCCATCCAGCCTAGGGTCCTGTTGGCGAACAGAAGCGTGAATACGAACAATCCCGAGATGCTGCGGATCACGTTATCGCGCAGCAATGTGGTCGCGATGATCCGCGGGGTATATTGACCGCCAGCGACCTGGATTGCGACGAGCAGCGAACCGAAGGTAAACACCAGAAACGCCAGGTCTGCGGAGACGATATCGCCGACAAGTGACCGCGCTCCAGTCATGGACAGCGCAAAAAGGCCGGTTTTCGGATCGAGGATGTCGTGTCCGATCAGCCACCTTCCGAGCATTTCAGTGAGCGGCTTTACCACGGCATAGATCGCCACCGCGACGAGCGGTACAGTCCACAGGGAAGATCTGAGGTAACTCTTTAAGCTGTACCAGCGGTTCCAGTCCATGTTTGCGCTTTTCCTACGATTCATACGGCAGCGGAGCCCGAAGCGTTCGCGGTTCGCCTTTGACCCATGTAGAGGAAACTTCCCGGTGGGGGTGCGAGCATGTCTTCGCTTACCCGTGGAGTCGGGTCTTCCGGTGGCCACGTGGACCCTCCGAAAACAATAAGACACGTGACCTTCAGGTCGGTCAATCAGACTTTGGTCCGATAGGTCGAGGACATAGAGTTTCGGGAATCGCGTCTCGATCGATTCCGGATTTTCGATGCCCGTCTATCGCGCCATCGCGGACAGCGCGTCTTCGGCGACTGGCGCGCCTGCCCGCGCGTTTTCGGCAGTGGCATCGGCCGCCACGTGGGCCAGCTTCATCAGACGCGGCTGAAGCAGCAGCGCGACGAGACCGCTCCAGCCGGTCTGGTGCGAAGCGCCGACGCCACGTCCGCTGTCGCCGTGAAAGTACTCGTGGAACAGCACGAGATCGGACGAGCGCGGGTCGGCCTGCAACAGCGGATAAGCCGTCATCACGGGCCGCACGCCGTGCTCGTCCTTGAGAAAGAGGGTAGTGACACGCCGCGCGAGACCGTCGGCGATCTCGCTGAGCGAGCACCGGTTGCCCGATCCCGTTGGATATTCGATGCAGAACTCGTCGCCGTAGTAGCGATGGAATTCATACAGCGATTCGATCAGCAGATAGTTGACGGGCATCCACACAGGCCCGCGCCAGTTCGAATTGCCGCCGAATACGCGCGAATCCGATTCGGCCGGCTGATACGCGATGCAGACGTGCGCGCCGCCATGATCGAACTCGTACGGTGTATCGCGATGCACGCGTGACAGCGCGCGCACGCCGTGATCGGACAGAAATTCGTCTTCGTCGAGCGCGCGGCGCAGCAATGCCGTCATCCGGTATCCGCGTAGTAGCGAGAGCAGCGTGGTGTTGCCTTTGCCGGGTTCGGTCCAACGCGATACGAGTTTGGCCAGATTGGGCCGGTGATCGAGAAACCACGCGAGCCGTTCTCGCAGGCCGGGCAGGTGGCCGTATATGCGTTCTTCGAGCACATGCACGGCGAACAACGGAATCAGGCCGACGATCGAGCGAACGCGCATCGGCACACGGGTTCCGTCTGGAAGATGCAGTACGTCATAAAAGAATTCGTCGTGACCGTCCCATAGCCCCGTTCTGCAACCTTCGCTGCAACCGACGGCTTCTGCGATATACAGGAAATGCTCGAAAAACTTCACCGCGATTTCGACGTACGCGTTGTTCGTCATCGCGAGCTCGAGTCCGATCTGCATCAGGTCGAGCGCATACGAGGCCATCCAGGCGGTGCCGTCCGCCTGGTCGATGCGGCCGCCCGTCGGCAGCGGGGAAGAGCGGTCGAAGATGCCGACGTTGTCTAGCCCGAGAAAGCCGCCCTGGAAGATGTTGCGGTCCTCCGCATCCTTGCGGTTGACCCACCACGAAAAGTTCAGCAGCAACTTGTGGAACATCACCTCGAGAAACTTGTGGTCACCGACGCCCGTGACTTCACGGTCGAGTTCGTACACGCGCCACGTCGCCCATGCATGAACGGGCGGATTCGCGTCGCCGAATGCCCATTCGTAGGCGGGCAACTGCCCGTTCGGATGCATGTACCGTTCCTTCACGAGCAACAGCAACTGTTTCTTCGCGAAGTCGGGGTCCATCATTGCGAACGCGGCGGCATGAAACGCGAGATCCCAGGACGCGTACCACGGGTACTCCCACTTGTCCGGCATCGATACGACGTCGCCGTTGCACATATGCCGCCAGTCGGCGTTGCGCCCGTGCCGGCGTCCTTTCGGCGGCTTCGGCTGACCGGGGTCGCCGTCGTGCCAGCGCGTCACGTCGAACTGGTAATACTGCTTCGTCCATAGCATGCCCGCGAGCGCCTGGCGTTGCACGAGCCGCGCATCGGCGTCGCTGATGTCGTGCTGGAGCGCGGCGTAAAACTCATCGGCCTCCGCGATCCGGCGCGCGAACAGCGCTTCGAAGTCGAGCGGCACGTCGTCGCCCGTGATGCCCGGTAGTGCCGCCGGACGCCAGCGCAGATACAGCACCGCGCGCTCGTGCGGCGCGAGCGACAGGGCCACATGCGCGGCGGCGCGGGTGCCCGCGTCGCGGCGTATCGCGTGCTCGTCGCCATCGACGAGGTAATCGTTGAAGCCATCCTTGAACGGGCCTGCGCCGGCGATGCCGAAAAGGCGGCGGACGTTGGTTTCGTTTTCGCAGAACAGCCATTCGATCGGCTGCGGCGCCGAGGCCGTGACGATCATCGTGCCCAGCGCGGGATTGTGCGCGATCACGCGCGCGCCCTCGGCGGACGCCGGCTCGAGCGTGAGCGACGGCTTGCCGGGCTTGCCTGACCACGCCCAGCGGTTGCGCGCCCAGAAGAGCGGCAGCACATGGAGTGGCGCGGGCTGATCCGCGCGATTTTCGACGGTTACGCGCATCACGATGTCGTCGGGTGTGTGCTTCGCGTACTCGACCCAGACGTCGAAATAGCGATCGTTGTCGAACACGCCCGTATCGAGGATTTCGTATTCGGGCTGATCGGCGCCGCGCCGGCCGTTTTCCTCGACCAGGTGCTGATACGGGTACGCATCGTGGGGGTATTTGTACAGCATCTTCATGTACGAGTGCGTCGGCGTGCCATCGACGTAGAAGTAAAGCTCCTTCACGTCCTCGCCGTGATTGCCTTGCGCATTGGTCAAGCCAAACAGCCGCTCCTTCAGGATGGGGTCGCGCCCGTTCCAGAGCGCGAGCGACACGCACCAGTCGAGCGGGTCGTTGCCGAATCCGGCAATGCCATCCTCGCCCCAGCGGTACATGCGGCTGCGCGCATGATCGTGGGGGAAATACTCCCATGCGGTTCCGTAGTCGCTGTAGTCTTCGCGAACGGTGCCCCACTGCCGGTCGCTCAGATAAGGCCCCCAGCGCCGCCAGCAGTCGAGGTCCTGGCCATGCAGGCGGAATCCTTCCGTCGAATGGAGCAGATCGTTTGCGCGTATCGATGACATGTGACCTCCCAAACCGGGATCGACCGTCGAACACGTTCAGTGCGTGAGTCCCCGCCTATCCCGTCTCGCGTGCGTCGCCGGGCGGTATCTGGATGATAGGCGTCGTTTAGACTTATCGAGGTCGGAGGCCGCCTCGTTCCTGGTTTCATCTGACGTTTTCTTTCGCTATATCCGCGCTGCATCGCCTGAACGTAAGGATTTGGAAATGAATCAAAAACCGCGTGGTCTGGACAATGGCCTGACGAACTAGGGTGATCACGACTTCGCGCGCTATCTGCGCCGGTCGTTTGCCAAATCGATGGTTTACACCGGCGAATCGCTCGACAAGCCGACCGTCGGGATCCGCACCTCGGAGAGCGGTTTCAATAACTGCCATCGCCACTTTCCCGAAATGATCAAGGCGGTCGAGCGCGGCGTGCTCGCGGCGGGCGCATTGCCGGTCGTATTTCCGATGATTTCGCTTTGCGAGGTCTTCCTTTCGCCGACTTCGCTGGTCTATCGCAATCTGATGGCGATGGCCGTCGAGGAAATGATTCGTGCCCAGCCGATGGATGCGGTGGTGACGCTCGGCGGATGCGGCAAAACCGTGCCGGCGATGTTGATGGGTGCGATCTCCGCGGAGCGGCCCGCCGACGCAATGGTGGTGGCCGGTCCAATGATGACCGGGCGACATCGCGGCGAGCGGCTTGGCGCGTGCACGGACTGCCGGCGCTTCTGGTCGAATTTCCGCGCGGGGAAAAGTCTCGGCGCAGGAGATCAAGCATGTGGAGGGGCGGCTGGCGGTCACGGCGGGAACGTGTGCGGTCATGGGCACGGCGTCGACCATGGCGCTGATCGCGGAAACGCTGGGCATGATGCTGCCCGGTTCGGCGGCGATTCCGGCCGTGCACGCGGATCGTCTGCGCAATTGCGAAGAAACCGGAGCACTGGTTGCGCGCATGGCCCTCAGTGGCGGACCGAAACCGGCCGAGATCGTGACGCCCGCGTCGGTGCGCAATGCCTTGCGCGTGCTGCTCGCGGTTTCCGGTTCGACCAGCGCCGTGATTCATCTGGCGGCGATTGCTGGTCGTATCGGACTGAAGATCGATTACGACGAGTTCAACCGGCTGTCTGATGAAACGCCCGTACTCGTGGATCTCAAGCCGGTAGGCAACGGCTACATGGGAGGATTTCCATGCAGCCGGCGGGCTGGAGGGCGTTCTGCGCGGACTGATGCCCCAACTCGATGTGACGTGTCGCGATATCGCCGGGCAGAGTCTCGAGGAGCGTTTGAACAAGCCGCTTGCCGATCCGATCGATACGGTCGTGATCCGCTCGACGGAGAAACCGGTCAGTCCCGAGGGCGGACTGATTGTTCTGAACGGTAGTCTGGCGCCCGGCGGTGCGGTTCTGAAGCGCGCCGCCGCTATTCCCGAACTGCTCGAACATGAAGGGCGTGCCGTGGTATTTACCTCGCTCGAAGATCTGGCCGCGCGCATCGACGACCCCGATCTGGACGTTCGCGCGGACGACATTCTGCAGAACGCGGGGCCGCGCAGTGCTTCAGGCATGCCCGAGGCCGGCTATCTGCCGATTCCGCAGAAACTTGCGCGGGCGGGGGTGAAGGACATGGTGAGGATTTCAGATGCGCGCATGTCGGGCACGGCGTACGGGACCAACGTGCTTCACGTGACGCCAGAAGCGGCGCTCGGTGGCCCGCTGGCGGTGGTGCGCAACGGCGATCGGATCCGGCTCTCGGCGCGGGACAAGCGGATCGATCTACTGGTCGACGAGGTCGAGCTGGCGCATCGTGCCACTGAGATTCGTCCAGCGGAAGGGACATATGCGCGCGGTTATCAGCGTCTTTATCACACCAGCGCCACCATCGGGATCGGCAACGCAAACGAAAGAACGACCTGACTGATCACCAGCGCCTGGGTGGCATTCACGCCGAGGCCGACTACCAGGAACGCCGGCATCATGGTCACCACGCGAGCGCCGGATGCGAGGGTTTCGCTTGCCCGAACGCACGCAGTCATTCCTGTCGTGCTTCGGTCCGATCCGCCAGCACTTCGCGTTCAAGCGTCATCTGCTGAGCGCCTCGCTCTATCGCAAACAGCTCGCCGCGCGATTTGAAGCGTGGCGTCTCTTCATCGGCATTGCCCAAGCTCCGTCCACCGTGTTCTGAGACACGACTGTCCTTGCCGATATCTCGTCATGGAGTCAGCAACGTGACAGCGCCCGACGGAGGGTAGCGGCTATTGGATCTACTCCCAAGTAGCAACGATGTCGTTCAGACGACCTCGATCGCCAAGGCCGTGGCCTCGCCACCGCCGATGCACAGGCCCGCCACGCCACGCCTGACACCGCGGTGGCGAAGCGCCCCCAGCAACGTCACGATGAGGCGAGCGCCCGTCGCGCCGATCGGATGACCCAGCGCGCAGGCACCACCATGCACATTCACCCGCTCGTGCGGCAGCGACAGTTCGCGCATCGCGGCCATGACCACCACAGCGAAGGCCTCGTTGATCTCCCACAAGTCGACATCGTCGACCTGCCATCCCACCTTGATGAGCAGCTTCTGAATCGCGCCCACGGGTGCAGTAGTGAACCAGGCCGGTTCCTGTGAGTGCGTGGCGTGTCCATGGATAACCGCCAGCGGCGCCAGTCCACGCTCGCGTGCGGTGGACTCGCGCATCATCACCAACGCCGCTGCACCATCGGAGATCGAACTGGAGTTGGCCGCCGTGACGGTGCCGTCCTTGCCGAAGGCGGGCTTGAGGGTGGGGATTTTGTCCAGTTGTGCCTTCGCCGGCGCTGCGTCGTCGTCGACGAGTTTCTCGCCGCTGCGGCCGGGCACGGTCACCGGCGTAATTTCCCACCGGAACAGGCCGTCGCGCTGTGCCTGCTTTGCACGCACCGTGGAGGTTAAAGCGTAGGCGTCCTGCTCCTCACGCGTGAAGCCGAAGTGGCGCGCGCAGTCATCGGCGAAGGTACCCATCAGGCGGCCGTCGGAGGCCGAGCCGTAGTGGTCCTCCAGTCCATCGAAGAACAGGTGGTCCAGCACCTGACCGTGCCCGAGGCGCTGGCCCGAGCGAGCCTTGGGCAGCAGGTACGGCGCGTTGCTCATGGATTCCATGCCACCGGCCACGATCACCTGTTGACTGCCGGCCAGCAGCAGGTCGTGCGCCAGCATGGCGGCCTTCATGCCGGAGCCGCAGACCTTGTTGACTGTTGTACAGCCCGCCGACAGCGGCAACCCGGCGCCCAGCGCCGCTTGACGTGCGGGCGCCTGGCCCAGGCCAGCGGGCAGCACGCAGCCCATCAGTATTTCGTCTACAGCTTCCGGCTGCAGCCCGGCCCGCTGCACAGCGGCACGGATCGCGTTGGCGCCCAGCTGCGGCGCCGTCAGCGAGGCGAAGTCGCCCTGGAAGGCACCCAGCGGCGTGCGTGCGGCACCGACGATGACGACGGGATCATCGGAAGTTGAAGAGGTAGGCATGCGAGTCTCCATCCGCCGCTCAATGGCGGCGTTGCAAGGGGGTGAGGAAAGATATCGGCCTGGCCGAACCTGGCTGACCATGTTCGGGCTCGGCGACTCAAGTCAGGCGCAGCGAGCGGCTGCAAGCATCACGATGACTGCTCCGCACGCCGTATCATCTGGCCGCCATGCGGATGGCGCCATCAAGGCGAATCACCTCGCCGTTGAGGTAGGTGTTTCCTACGATATGCAGCGCGAGCTCCGCGAATTCGTCGGGTCGTCCGAGGCGCGCGGGAAAAGGCACCATCTTTCCGAGCGCGTCCTGCACTTCCGTAGGCATGCCTTTGAGCATTGGCGTCTCCATGATCCCAGGGGCGATGGCGACCACGCGAATGCCGTGGCGCGCCAATTCGCGCGCGATGGGCAGCGTCATCGCCACCACGCCACCCTTGGAGGCAGCGTAGCCCGCTTGCCCGATCTGGCCATCGAAGGCCGCGACTGAAGCGGTGTTGATAATGATTCCACGCTCGCCATCGGCGTCGGGCATGTTCTCGATCATGCAGGCTGCGGCCAGCCGGACCATGTTGAAGGCGCCGATCAGGTTGATCTGAACGGTGCGCGCGAAACTCTCGAGCCGATGCGGGCCTTCGCGGCCAAGCACTTTCTCGGCAGGTGCAACGCCAGCGCAATTAATCAGGCCGTGGAGCGTGCCAAAGGTGTCGCGGAACGCGGCCAATGCATGCTCCGCGCTGACGGCATCGCACACGTCCGCCCTGATGAAGCGGGCATTGGAGCCTAGTTCCGCCGCCAGCGCGGCACCCGCGTCCTGGTCCAGGTCTACCAGCAGCACTCTGGCACCGCCCGCGACAAGGCGGCGTGCCGTGGCGGCGCCGAGACCGGAACCGCCGCCTGTCACGACGAAACCTTTATCCTGAACCTGCATTTCCCTCTCCTGAGTGTTGGCTCCGACGCACAGCGCACCCGGGCGATAAGCCTGCCAGCACGGACCGGGAACTCGTCGGTGCGCCCTCGAGCGCCCATTTGTATGGCCGGCACGTTGCTGCACGGCCGGCGCCGGCAAAGCTACGTTCGCGATGATCCACTGGCTGGTTATCGTAAGCGGCACCTTTGAGTTGGCCCATGTCCATAGACCTCGACATGCATGAACCTTTTGGACATATCGAAAAGGTCGCCGATCTCGGCAACAATGCATGCTGGCGAAAGACCGCCGGCGCCCAGCCGTCCCACGTTTCAATTGCGCCTTGCAACGATTAACATCAGTGCACCTTGATAGGCGGAACCTGACCATGCATGACGCTCAAGACAAGGGCACGACTTCCATCAGCCTGGTGCGTGAAGCGATTCTGGTCGCTACGCAACGTAATCTGGATGTGCCCGTAGCACTACAGCATGCCGGCATCCCGGCAGAATTGTTGAATGCCCCGAGAGCCCGCGTGCCCGCGCTAGCCTTTTCGCGATTGTGGGCGGCTCTGGCGGAGCTGATGGACGACGAGTTTTTCGGTCTGGACAGCCACCCACTTCGCCGGGGCAGTTACGCGCTGATGTGCCACGCGGTGCTGCATGCAGAAAGCCTGGAACACGCGCTGCGTCGCATGCTGAAGTTTCTGCGCGTGGTTCTCGACGACATTCATGGGGAGCTACGCTGCGAAGGCGAGCATGCACTGATCGTCCTGCATGATGATGGGCTCACGCGCCGCCTGTTTGCCTACGGGACGTGGTTCATCCTCGTGCACGGCCTTGCGTGCTGGTTGGCACGCAGACGGATTCCGCTGATCGAGATGAGATTTCGCGCTTCCGCACCAATCGATGACAGCGACTATCGCATGCGCTTTTGCGAGGATGTAACGTTCGCCGCAGAGGAGACCCTGATTCGGTTCGATCGCAGTTTCCTCGACCTCAAACTGACGGAGACGGAAACGAGCCTGCGCGCATTCCTGCAGGGGGCACCAGCAAACATCCTGGTGAAGTACCGTAACGAATCCAGCACTACTGCCCTGATAAGGCGCCGGTTGCGCAACCAGATTCCCGACGACTGGCCCGACCTCGAGACGCTATCGCAGTTACTCAATCAGTCCTCGGCCACGCTGCAGCGCCGCCTGGTGGCCGAGGGCACCAACTACCGGCAACTGAAAGACGAATTGCGCCGCGACATCGCTATCGACCTGTTTTCGAGCAGTTCTCTCACGGTCGCTGAAGTCGCTGCACGGACCGGATTTCAGGAGACCAGTGCGTTTCATAGGGCCTTCAGGAAGTGGACGGGGGCCAGCCCCGGAATGTACCGCCATGGCAAGGCGACTTCTTCGGTGTAGAACTGCGACGGTAGTCACGGCGCAGTTGGCTCGTACATATTTGTTCGCAGCCCTGATCGGTCGGCAGATTCGAGTCCCGTTTTCAGACTGTGCGCCGCGCAAAGCTGAGTTCGCACACTCAGGCCACTCAAGCACAACCAGTCCCGCCTGATCGGATTGCGCATAGGCGTGCGACTCCGGAACCCACACCACTGACACGCAGCCGACCCTCAGGGCGATGGTTAATCGCGTGCAAACGCCGAAGAAAGAGCAGCCTGTCTACAGACCTCATTCAAATTGAGGTCGGCGGACATGGAACGCCATTTGAACCAGGCTGACACTGCAGTCGCGTGTGGCGCCAGGGTCACGTCCAGTTGCAGGAAGTACAGGACCGGTCCCGTAGCGGCCACGCACCTGGTTGCTGCGGTAAGAGAAGTGAAGCGTTACCGGAGTCCAAAGGATGTGGCGCGTCGTTTCGCACAAACGCCTCACGAGCATAGCAGCGGAAGAAAGGAAAAATCGCCCGGAATCGGAAAGTTCATACGGCGGTGACAACTATACGGAGACGAGAATGCAAATTCAGTTAAGAAGCGGCCGAAGCTGGGAAACAACGAGTGCCTTGTTACTGGTTTCAACTGTTGCGATATCGGGCTGCGGCGGCGGCCATGACTCCCCCTCTGCAAATGCCGCGGTGAAGACGCCAGCCGCGATGTGCAGTGCGTTGGCTGGCATGACCGTTCCGGCCGCCTCGATCGGGTTGCCGACAACCGGTGCCACTGTCGTATCAGCGACGCTCGTCGCCGATACGGATTCCGGCAACACCAATGGCGAATATTGTAAAGTGTTAGGCAGTATTCATCCGGTGGAATTCAATGCGCCAGATATTCGCGCGGAGGTGGACCTTCCGACTAACTTCAACGGCAAATCCGTTCACTTTGGCGGCGGAGGGTTTGACGGCGCTATCCCCGATACGGAAGGCTCTCCTCTCGATGGTTTCCTGGTCGGCGCAGAGCCAGCAGGCGTCACTACGCCGCTGCGCAGAGGTTACGTGACTCTGGGAAGCGACAGCGGGCATGAGGGAACGAGCTTCGATGGTCAGTTCGCAGAAAACGATGAGGCACTCGCTAATTACGCAGGCGACCACATCAAGAAGACGCATGATTTTGCGGCGTACATCGCAAAGACACGTTATGGCTCGGCCTTTGTGCACAGCTATTTTATTGGTGGATCGGGCGGCGGACGACAAGGCCTGATCGCCGCGCAACGATTTCCACAGGACTACGACGGTATCATTTCGACATTTCCCGCGTCGGGAATTACGGGACTATGGCTCCAGATGGGCAGGATCTCGCGATCGCTCCTGGCGCCAGGAGGATACGTCACCCCGGCTAAAGGCAAGGCACTTCTGGCCGCAGTCATGGAACAATGTGACGCTTTGGATGGCGTGGCTGACGGCATTGTTAGTAACCCTTCAGCGTGCGTGTTCGATCCAAAGCAGATTCGCTGCCCCGGCGGAGTCGACACCGGTGACACGTGCCTGTCCGACGCGCAAATCAATACAATGTCCACCGCTGGGACACCGCTTACTTTCAGCTTTGATCTGGCGAACGGAATTCAAACTTTTCCACCATACAACGTATTCGCCGGTGCGGACTTTTGGTCAAACTCGTTGGCTTGGGGCGCGTCAGCCACCGATGCCACAATCGAACCCGGGGTCTTCGGAAAAAGCGCGTTTTATTACACGTTCTCCAATGACATGCTCCGATTTGCGGTCGCTCGCGATCCTGGCTTGAGCATTCTCAATTTCGACCCTACCAGCCCGGGACCGCTTGCCGCGCGTATCCAGGCGGTGAGCGCGCTCATGGATAGCACGAGCACTGACTTGACTCAATTCCAAAGTCGCGGTGGCAAGATCATTCTCCAACATGGACAATCAGACCAGTTCATTCCAGCTCAACTGTCGATTGACTACTATAACCGTCTGGTATCCAGGTTCGGGCAGGGGCCACTGGGTCAGTTTCTGAAATTTTACCTGGTACCGGGCGCGGCGCATGGTTCCGGCGGACAGTTCGGTGGTTCATACGATGGTCTGACGGCACTGGATAACTGGGTCACGAAAGGGATCGAGCCTCATAATCTCACTATCACCGATCTTGCTCCGCCAGCCGCTGGACGTACCCGACCCATGTGCGAGTACCCACAGTGGCCAAAATACGTCGGTGGCGACCAGAATATTGCAACCAGCTTCGTGTGTTCGAACTAGTCGGGCTGGCAGCTCGCCCGTTCATAGCGGCTGGCAGCGTCGGTTACGGCCACCCTGCCAGCACTAACCCGACCGGGCGCATACGGTCCACCGCCTGCGCCTTGGTTACAGCCGGTCCGCCAACACATTCCTTTGAAACGGCAAGTCCAGCGAACGACTTCGTTCAAGGTCGCGCCGGGATCCGCCGGCTGCGCGGAAATGCCGGCGAACGCAGGTGTCCGGCGACCTCATCAGAATTGAAGTTGATGGACATGGACTACCCGCTTCGTCCGCCCGACACTGGCTACAGCACCGTACCCAAGGTCTGTCGGAGTCGCGGCAAAGGCCGCGTCATCGGGAGCGCAATTTGGAGTCGCGTGGACCTCACGCACGACATAAAACCGACGGAGACAAAATGAACCAGATAGACGTGCACTCGCTCGCGGGTGAGGCGAGATTCAATGGCTTTCACACCCTGATCCTGTTCTGGTGTCTGTTGATGTTGATACTCGACGGCTACGATCTTGCCGTTGTGGGCGCAGCGCTGCCATCCATCATGAAGGACATGGGCATTGACGCGACCAGGGCTGGCATCATGGCCGGATCGGCACTTTTTGGCGTGATGCTCGGGGCCATTTTCCTTGGTACGCTGGCTGACCGTTTCGGCCGACCAATGATGATCTGTGTTTGCGTCGCGCTGTTCAGCGTTTTTACCGCAGCGGCTGGATTGACCAGCGATCCCATCGCCTTCAGCATGACGCGATTCATCGCTGGCCTGGGCATTGGCGGGGTCTTGCCAATTGTCACCGCACAGATGGGAGAATTTTCGCCGAACGCCCTGCGCACGCGGTTGGTGACGCTGGTGTTCGCGGGGTATTCCATTGGCGGAATTCTCGTGGCGCTGACTGCAAAGCAGCTTATCGGCAGCTACGGCTGGCAATCCGTCTTTTTTGCCGCAGGCCTGCCTGTCCTGCTGATTCCGTTCATCATCAAAACGATGCCCCATTCGATGTCCTTCCTGGTTAAAAGCGGCCAGCATGAAGAACTGCGCGCCGTGGTGAAGCGGTTGGTGCCCGACTGTCCGATGAGCGGTCAGGAGCACTTTGCCGGATCTTCGGCGGATAAAAGCAAGGACGCTTCGGTGCGACGCCTCTTCCAGGATGGGCGGGGCTTCAGTACGACGATGATCTGGGTCGCGTTCATGACCGGCCTTTTCATGGTCTACGCACTCAGTTCCTGGTTGACCAAGCTGATGGCAATGGCTGGATTCAGCCTGGGTTCAGCTTTGAACTTCGTGATCGTCTTCAACGTCGGCGCCATCGCCGGTGCGATTTTTGGTGGTTGGCTCAGCGACAAGGTCAACATCAGGAGGGTGCTGATTGCGTTTTACGTCGTCGGGGCGGTTGCGCTGTCGCTGATGGGCTACACGAAGTCGACCGTGTCGTTGTTTGTCGTCGTATTCGTTGTCGGCGCATCGACGCTTGGTACGCAACTGCTTGCCTATGCTTATGCGGGTGACTTCTATCCTCATGCGATCCGGTCTACCGGTGTTGGCTTTGCTTCTGGCGTGGGCCGGATCGGCGCCATCGTGGCACCGGTGCTCATCGGTTGGCTCGTTTCCCTGAAGCTGCCGCTTGAACAGAACTTCATGGCAATCGGTCTGGCTGGCCTCATCGGTGCGGCGGCGGTGACGCTGATCAACCAGACACGTGCCGACTCATTCCGCTCAGCCGGCGCGCCTGTCGCCGTAGTTCAGGGTAGCGCAGGGCGCTGAGGTCTCTACCATACGCGGCTTCATGGCCGAGGTTCGTTCGTGTGAAGAGCGCGGCTGTTACGGACTCTCCGCCCGAAAAAACACCAAGTCCAGGTCGCAGCAAATTTTCAACATGCCGAAAAAAATGGACCGTCTATCTCCTCCTCCTTTCAGCTCGTTTGCCGACGTCAGCCGAGCCGTCGACTGGGCACTCGTCACCCGGCGCAGCGTCCGTGCTTTCCTGCCCATACCGGTTCCGCGCGAGGAAGTCGAGTCCATCCTCGACGTTGCGCGGTTCAGCGCAACCGGCGTCAACATCCAGCCCTGGCATGTGCATGTTGTGACAGGCACGATGAAGTCCCGCCTGTCTGCTGCCATCAACGAGATCAATGATGATCCTGCACGAAGTTCAGACCTGGAGGAGCCCTACGATTACTACCCGCGCGAATGGATCGCGCCGTATGTGGACCGCCGGCGGGAGGTCGGTTGGAATCTGTACGGCCTGCTGGGCATCCAGAAGGGGGACAAGGAGCGGATGCACGTCCAGCACGGCCGCAACTACAGCTTCTTTGATGCGCCCGTAGGCCTGTTTTTCACGGTTGACCGGGTCATGCGTGAAGGAAGTCTTCTGGACACCGGCATGTTCCTGCAAAGCGTCATGATCGCTGCCCGGGCGCGGGGCCTCGACACCTGCCCGCAGGCGGCTTTCAACAAGTTCCACCGTGTCATCGCTGACGAACTGTCCATTCCCGACAATCACATGTTGGTCTGCGGCATGAGCCTGGGTTATGCGGATCCCAGTTGCATCGAGAACTCGCTCGTCACGGAGCGCAGCCCAGTCGGCGATTTCACTACTTTCTACGAAGAATGAACGGAGACAAAGTCATGAGTGCAAAGGCCTATTCTCAAGGACTTGAGAAGAACGCGGCAAACCACGTTCCATTGACGCCATTGACCTTCCTCGATCGAACCGCCGATGTCTATCCGGATCGGACCGCGATCATTCATGGCGACTTCCGCCAGACGTGGGCCGAAACCCGCGAGCGTTGCTATCGCCTTGCGTCGGCGCTCGCTCAGTTGGGGATCGAACCGGGCGATACCGTGTCGATCATCGCGCCCAACACGCCTGCCATGCTTGAGGCTCACTTTGGCGTGCCTCTGTCAGGGGCTGTGCTCAATGCCGTCAATTGCCGCCTCGATTCGGACGGTGTCGCATTCATTCTGGGCCACGGTGAATGCAAGCTCCTGCTTGTAGATCGCGAATTTGCTCCGCTGGTCGAGAAAGCATTGCAGTCGGTTTCCAACCCTCCGCGCGTGATCGACATCAACGATCACGAAGCGCCTGACGGCCCCGCCATCGGGGAAACTGACTATGAGTCGCTGCTGGCGAGCGGCGATCCGGCATTTGCCGGTCGCCACCCGGTCGATGAGTGGACGCCCATTGCCCTGAATTACACGTCGGGTACAACCGGGGATCCGAAGGGCGTCGTTCCCAGCCACCGCAGCACCTACCTGATGAGCCTGTTGCAGATGACGAACTGGCCGCTCCCGCGCGCGCCGGTTTATTTGTGGACGCTTCCCATGTTCCATGCGAATGGCTGGTGCTTCACATGGGCGATTACCGCCGCGGCCGGAACGCATGTATGCCTGCGCAAGGTCAATGCTGCCAATGTTCTTTCTGCCATCGTCAGACATGGCGTCGATCACTTTTGTGCGGCGCCAATCGTCCTGTCCGGCCTCGCAAGCGTGCCTCATTCAGAACGGCAGCCGCTGCCGCGCCGGGTGCGGGTTCTAACAGCCGGCTCGCCGGCGCCAGCCGCTGTTCTCGAGGCCGTTGGCGCGATGGGTTTCGATGTCGACCACGTCTTTGGGATTACTGAGATTTCCGGCACTCCGATCAGCTGTGCATGGCATGACGAGTGGGACGCGTTGCCGCCGGAGCAGCAAGGGAAATTGAAAGCGCGGCAAGGTGTACGTGCGGCAGCGTTCGAAAAAATGTCGGTCGCCGATCCTGAGACGCTCGAGACGGTGTCTGCCGACAGCAAGTCTTGCGGTGAGGTCATGGTTCGGGGGAATACGGTGATGATGGGATATCTGAAGAATCCCGACGCAACCGCAAAGGCCTTCGCCGGCGGCTGGTTCCATACTGGAGATCTGGCCGTCGTCCATCCTGACGGCTATATCCAGATCACGGACCGCTCCAAGGACGTGATCATCTCCGGTGGGGAGAACATTTCGTCTGTCGAAGTGGAGGAGGTCATCTACCGCATGCCGGGCGTCCTGAACGCGGCCGTGGTCGCGCAGCCTGATGACAAATGGGGCGAGACTCCTTGTGCATTCATCGAGCTGAAGCCGGATGCGCTGAACACTACCGAGGAGGATGTGATTTCGTTCTGTCGTGAACGACTGGCGCATTTCAAGTGCCCGCGTCGGGTGATTTTCGGCGAATTACCGAAGACGGCGACCGGAAAAATCCAGAAGTTCCGCCTGCGGGAACAAGCGGGCAGTCGGGCAGCAATCACGAGACTGGCGGGATAAAGATGTCGGGATACTGAACGCGCTACGGACCGTCACGTGCGAACACAGTGAAGCGGGGCAATGGCCGCGCGCATGCGCAAATGCGCTGATCATGGTGCTTAAAGTGGAGGGTAGAGCGTGTAAAGCTCCTCGGGCCTAGGTTCGATGCCGGCCCCTATGCATTCCTTGAGGGGCCGGTGTCGGAGCCAGCTAACGGGCATCAAACGCGAACGCATCGAAAGGTGGCAGCACCAAGCCAATAGCCGCACAAGCGGATACATGAATTGCTATTGCGTTTGCGTTCGAAGTTGTATCAGCTTTAGGCTGCGGTTGACGATTCGTGCAGGGCTTGGGCGTTGAAGTCGATAATCAGGAGATCTGAGCCGCCGACTTTGAGCAGGGCGACACCACGCGGAAAGTATGGCGGTGACGTCAGCGTTGTGTCCGTGCAGGAGCCCAGGGATTTCTGATCTGCTTGTCTGCAGGCGTACGGACAGGCCTGCTTTTAGATGTGGCAAGCTCATCCGCAGTCGAACATTTGGCACTTCACCTGATCTTGACGACAACTTTGCCCTTCGCGCGTCCGAGGGCCAGGTATTCAAGCGCTTCCTTTGCCTGCTCGAAGGAAAATACCTTGTCAATCACAGGACGGATGCGGTCTGACTTGAGCAGCTCGCCAATTTCGGACAGTTGGCTACCATCGGGGCGCACGAACAGGAATGAGTAAGTGACGTTCCGCTTTCTCGCGAGCCGTATGATCTTGCGGCTCATTAGCCCGAATACAAATCTCAGAATAAAGTTCAGCCGGCGAGCGCGGGCGAACGCTGCATCCAGCGGACCGATGAGAGAGACAATCTTGCCCCCCGGCTTGAGGATGCCGATGGATTTTTCAATCGCGTCACCCCTGATCGTGCCGAGCACCACGTCGTAGCCGCGCAGCACTTTCTCGAATTCCTGCTTCTTGTAGTCGATCACCTCGTCTGCGCCCAGGCTGCTCACGAGTTGAACATTTCCGGTGCTGGTATTCGTTGCCACCTTGGCGCCAAAGTGTTTTGCCAGCTGGATCGCGAATGTGCCAATACCGCCGGACCCCGCAGGGATGAACACCTTCTGACCCGCCTGGAGATTGGCGCGCTCCTTCAGGGCTTGCCACGAAGTGAGCCCGACCATTGGAATCGAGGCCACCTGCACAAAGCCCAGATTAACCGGCTTCAGCGCTGCGGCGCTCTCCGGCACCACTGCAAATTCGGCGATCGATCCTGTGCCAAGATCGAACAGGCTGGCAAAAATGGCATCGCCTTTCTTGAAGCGTGTCACGCGGCTGCCAACCTCGGTCACAATGCCGGCAAGATCGCTACCGAGCGTGGCCGGTAGCTGGAACTTCAAGACGGGCTTGAATATTCCCGTCGGAATCATGTTGTCGATCGGGTTCAATCCCGCAGCGTGGACCTCCACCAGCAGTTCGTCTGGTTTTAGCGTGGGGCGGGCGACCTCGGCGAACCCGATCTCGGGCGACTTGCCATAGCGTTTGAATGTAAGTGCTTTCATGTTGATGCGATTCCGGTTTGTCGTTGTATCGCGAGGGGGGCTGAGAACCTCATCGTCGGCGAACATGGGACCTGGCACCTCCTCATAAACCAGCATTTCGGGTCCGCCTGTCTTATGAAATGGTACTGCTTTCATCTCTGCTGGCCCCAGGCCTTGATCGCCTTGAGCTGGCGAAGCAAGGCGCGGGGTGTCGGCCCCTTGTCGCGATCCGCCTTGCGTTCGTTAAGCCTTTCCAGGAATGCACTTGCTGCCAGCCGGCCTTTGGCCGTGGAGGTGAAGAACAGATAGGTCTTGGGATCGCGCAGCGTCAGCAGGCCCTTAAGCATCAGTGGCAAGGACATGGCACCGACGCGATCGATGCCCTGACCGCCCGCGGGCCCCGCGCCTGTGAGAATGAGCCTCCGTACGAGGTCTGGCGCCTTTAGCGCCGCGTCTTGGGCCACGAACCCGCCGAGCGAAAAGCTGAGCAGATCGACCTGATCGAAACCCATCGCGCGGATGAGCGCGACGGTGTCGCGCGCCATCTCGTCCACGGCCGTGATGCCGCCGGACAAACCGATTCCCCGGTAGTCGATCGCAATAACGCGATGCTTGCGGGCCAGGCCATCGACGATGCGCGGGTCGAAGTTGTCCAGCACGGCGCCCCAGTGGTTGAGCAGGATCAGCGGGATGCCGCCGTGCTGGCCCAGTTCGCGGTAGGCGAAGATGGTTCCACCCGCGCCGACCTGGTTGTTCTGTGCGTGCGCATAGGAGGTTGCCGATTGGCTATCTGGGTTGAAACTGATCATCATTGATTCCTTGGGTTCGGCCTTTACGCGTTGACGTCCACGACGGTGCGGCCACGCACCTGGCCCTGGAGTATCGGACCTGCAAGGCCAGGCACTTCGGCCAGGCCGACCACCTGGGTAGCGCGTGCGAGCTTTCCGGGGTCCAGGTCCGTGGCCAGACGTGCCCACGCTTGCAGCCGCACGTCCCGCGGCGCGTTGACCGAGTCGATGCCGGCCAGGGTCACGTTGCGCAGGATGAAGGGCAACACCGAGCCGGGCAGGTCAGCGCCCTGCGCGAGCCCGAAGGCCGCCACCGCTCCGCGGTAGGAGGTCTGCGCCAGCACGTTGGCCAGCGTATGGCTGCCCACCGAGTCGATCGCGCCGGCCCACCGTTCTTTTGCAATCGGTGCATCCGGCTCGGACAGCGTGCGACGGTCGATGACCTCGGCCGCACCCAGCTCTCGCAGGTAGTCCGTCTCCGTCAACCGCCCGGTCGAGGCGACCACCCGATAGCCCAGCGTGGATAGCAAGGCGATGGCGATGGACCCGGCCCCACCGCCGGCCCCGGTCACAAGCACATCGCCTTTGTCCGGCGCCAGTCCCGCATGCTCCAACGCGAGCACGGACAGCATCGCGGTGTACCCAGCCGTGCCGATGGCCATCGCGTCGTGCGTCGAAAACACGTCAGGCAGCTTGACCAGCCAGTCGCCCGGGACGCGTGCCTTCTGCGCGAAACCGCCGTGGTGGGTTTGACTCAGGCCCCAGCCGTTGGCGACAACGCGGTCGCCCACCGCGAACCCTGCGTGCGACGTAGCCTCTACGACGCCTGAAAAGTCGATGCCCGGAATCAGCGGGAACTGGCGGATCACTGGCGCGCGGCCGCTGACCGCCATCGCGTCCTTGTAGTTCACCGTCGAATAGTCGATCGCGACGGTGACGTCGCCCGGCATCAGATGGGCTTCGTCGAAATCGACCAGGGCGGTGGCAATCGCATCGCCGGTTCTGGTGGCCAGCAGCGCCTTGAATGTCATGATCACTTCTCCTTTGGGGGCACGGGTTTCATATGTCGAGCATCATGCAGAGGGATAAAAAAAAGGCCGATGGACACTCAATCCGTCGCCGCGGTGAGGTGCTCCAGCGCCGCCTCCAGCAACGATCTGGACAGCGGTTCTTCGTCGACCGCACGTGCCAGCACGACCGCCCCAATCATCGTGGCGGTGGTCGCCAGGGCGCGCTCGTGCGCAGCTCAGAACGCAGTGCGGTTGTAAGGCGAAACGACTTTCGGGGGCTGCAGGAATGCCGTCAGGCCCTGAAACCACATCACTTCGCGAAAGTCGCCGCTAATGATCAGATCCTTGTTGCCCAGGCCCCTGAGGAAGGCCGCCTGGCTTTCCCTGGCCGACAGGATCGCGAAGCCTTTGACGGCATCTCTGAAAGTGAGCGTGAACTGGGGGTTCGCCGTCAGTCCCCCAATGGATCGGATGGCGCCATCGCGAATGACGTAGTAGCGACCGACGCCGGACACCGTGCGGATCTGAAACACCAGGGTCTTGCCCGCGACGTACTTCGCGCAGTCGGGGTTGTTCCTGATCTGTCGTTTCAGGAGCTGGGTGAACATCCACAGCAGGAACTTGAACTTGAGCATGGCGAGGGCCTTTGGATACTGGATCGTGACTCCGGGGCGATAAGTGGCGTGGTCTTCACTCGCTCAGAAACCGCTCCACGTGATAAAGAAAACGCTGCGGGTGCTGGAACTGCGCAGCGTGGCCCGAGTCCGCGTAGATGAACAACTGGGCGTTCGGCAGGTTGCGAGCCATGTAGAACGAGTTGACCGTCGGAATCATCACGTCGTTGACGCCGTTGAGGATGAACGTGGGCTGCTGGATGCCACGCAGGTAGGCGAATGGATCGTCTTCCGAGAGCCTTGGCAGATACAGCATGTTGGCCTCGATCTGTGCTTTCGCGACCTCTGGGGAAGACGGGGGGTCCTGTTCGACGCGTTGATGGCGACGTTCCCAGAATTCCCTCGCGGCCTGCCCGGCATGCGCCGACCGGCCGAAGAACAGGTAGAGAAAGTCTTCGAAGACGGGGACGGGATTGACCGCTGTGCCCAGCACGCGCGGCTCCATGTCGGGGTCGCCACCACGTGGACCGGTGCCCAGCAGCATCAGTTTGCGCACCAACTCGGGATGACGCCAGGTCAGATCCAGCGCCTGAAAACCGCCCAGCGAGAAGCCCAGGACATCGATCTTCGGCAAGCCCAGCGTGCGAACGAAGGCGGCCGCGTCATCGGCCATGTCCTCAATGCGGGTGCGCGGCTGGCCGCCGGACGAAGCAATGCCGCGACCGTTGTAGAGAATGACTTCGCGGCCTTCGGCAAGGCCGTCCGTCATCAACGGGTCCCAATGGTCCATGCCGCCGCGAAAGTGCTGCAGAAGCAGTAAAGGCGGCTGCGAGGAATCGGTGTTACCCCAGCGGCGGTAGGCGAATAGCGTACCGTCGACATCCGCGAAGCGCGTGGGCGTGGTGATATGGGTGTCAGTCATCGGGTTACCTGTTGAGGGCTGAGCCGGCGTGTGTCGGTCGATAAGGCATGGCCTGGCTTTCGAGTAAGAGAGAAGCCGCAGTGGTCAGGCTTCCGGCCGATAGCGATCGGCCACGTGCGCTTGTCGAATATCCGACAGGAGCCCTTGACGCGCGCCATCCAGCGCGTCCCAGCGCGCGGCCACGTGCAGCGGCGGGATGGTGACCCGCTCGCGGCGATCGAAGCCGACCAGTGCCGCATCAACCAGTTCGCCGACCTCCATCACCTCGGCAAGCGTATTGACGTCGACGCCGGCGCGCTCCCAGATCTCCGTGCGGGTCGCCGCCGGCAGCACCGCCTGCACGTAGACGCCGCTGGGCGACAACTCGAGGTTCAATCCCTGCGACAGGAACAGCACGAAGGCCTTGGTGGCGCCGTAGATCGACATGCCGAGCTCGGGCGCGAAACCCACCACCGAGCCGAGGTTGACGATCGCGCCAGTCCCCGACTGCACGAAGCGCGGAGCGACCGCGGCTGCGAGCCGCGTCAGTGCCGTGGTGTTGAGCGTAATCAGGCGTTCGATGCCCTCAGCGGTCTGCTGCACGAAGCCACCCGACTGACCCATGCCGGCGTTGTTGATCAGGATGCCTATGCGAGCGTCGTCGCGCAGGCGAGTCTCGACCGCGGCCAGATCCCCAGGCTGGGTCAGGTCGGCCTGCAGCACTTCGACGGCCACATTGCGTTCTTCACGCAGGCGCGCGGCCAGCGTATCGAGGCGCGCCTTGTCGCGTGCAACCAGCACGAGGTCGTGGCCGCGGCCGGCGAAGCGCTCGGCGTAAGTGGCGCCGATGCCGGAGGAGGCGCCGGTGATGAGAACAGTCGGAAGCGAGGTCACGGGTTATTTCCTTTACAAGAGTGGTTCGGACGCGAACGCAAGCAGCGCGCGCCTCAGGCGGCAATGGTCGGGTAGTCGGTGTAGCCCGCAGCGCCGCCACCATAGAGCGTGGCAAAGTCGGGCTGCGCCAGCGGTGCGCCGGTCTTCAGGCGTTCGACCAGATCGGGGTTGCTGATGAATGCACGGCCGAAGGCGAACAGGTCTGCCTGACCCTCGTTGAGCCTGGCGGTAGCGAGTTCCAGGTCGTAGCCGTTGTTGGCCAGGTAGGTTTGCCTGAACCGGCGGCGCAACGCGTCGTAGTCGAACGGTGCGACATCGCGCGGGCCGCCGGTCGCACCCTCGACCACGTGCAGGTAGACGATGCCCAGCGCGCTGAGCTGCCCGGCGATGTAGTCGTACTGCGGCTGGGGATCGCTGCTCGAGATGCCGTTTGCCGGCGACACGGGCGAGATGCGTACACCGGTGCAATCGGCGCCGATTTCTTCCACCACTGCAGCGACGACTTCCAGCAACAGGCGCGCACGGTTCTCGATCGAGCCGCCGTAGGCGTCAGTGCGCTGATTGGCCCCGTCCTTGATGAACTGCTCCAGCAGATAGCCGTTGGCGCCGTGGATCTCCACGCCGTCGAAATCGGCGGCCATGGCATTGGCCGCGGCTCGACGAAAGTCGCCAACGATGCCCGGCAATTCGTCGAGTTCGAGGGCGCGTGGCTGCGACACGTCGGCAAAGCCATTGTTGACGAAGGTTTTCGTCTCCGCGCGGATGGCCGAAGGCGCGACCGGCGCAGTGCCGCCAGGCTGGACATCGACGTGCGAAACACGGCCGACGTGCCAGAGTTGCGCGAAGATGCGTCCCCCCTTGACATGCACGGCCTCGGTGACCTTGCGCCAGCCGGCGATTTGCTCGGGTGTGTACAGGCCCGGGGTGTCCTGATAGCCCTGGGCCTGGGCTGACACCTGAGTGGCCTCCGTGATGATGAGGCCAGCCGAGGCGCGCTGGGCGTAGTAGGTCGCGGCCAGGTCGCTGGGCACCAGCCCCGCGCCTGCGCGATTGCGGGTCAGTGGTGCCATGACAAAGCGATTGGCGAGTGTCAGGCGGCCAAGGGCGTAGGGCTCGAAAAGCGTCTTGTCGGTCATGTTGCGTCAGCTTCTGGGGTTGGGAATGAGATCAATGATGACGATCATAATCTAACTTGTCAAGGTTTTGATGACGATCGACATCAATGTATAATGGTGCCTTCGCAGACATGAACCCACTGTGGTCAAGAAATGAAGATCACCAAGGCACAGGCACAGGCCAACCGGGAGCACGTGGTCGAGACGGCGTCCCAGCTGTTTCGGGAGCGTGGCTACGATGGGGTTGGCGTTGCCGATCTGATGGCCGCCGCCGGCTTCACCCACGGCGGCTTTTACAAGCAGTTCCGCTCCAAGGCCGATCTGATGGCGGAATCGGCGGCGTGCGGCATCGCGCAGACGGTGGCGCTGAGCGCGGGTGTCAACGTGCCGGAGTTTGTGCGGTACTACCTTTCTCGCGAGCACCGCGACACCCGCGCGACCGGTTGCACGATGGCCGCACTGGGCGGGGATGCCGCGCGTCAGCCGGAACCGGTTCGGGCCACGTTTGCGGCCGGCATTGAGAGCCTGCTGGCTGCGCTGAGCCCCGAGGGCACTGAGTTTGACGGCGCCGATCCGGCCCAGGCGCGAGCCAGGTCCCTCGACATACTGGCACACGCGGTCGGTGCCATTGTCATGTCGCGCGCCTGTCCGGACGACTCGCCGCTGGCCGACGAAATCCTTGCCGCTTGCCGCGAGAAGATTCTCGCGTCACTGAGCCCGTCCGCGACAGCGAGCACGCCTCTGCCAGAGCACACCACTGGCTGACCTATGGGTTATACAGAAAGGAACTGTCAATGAGTGTCGATCAGGTCATGGAGCGTTGGAAAGCGGACGAGGCAGCGGTGCGCGCCCGCTTGAGAAAAGCTGATGCGGCACCTCGGGAACAGCTCGCCGAACGATCAGGCATGGAAGTCTTCCAGGCGATCTTCGCTGGCGAACTTCCACCGGCGCCAATAGGCGAGACGCTCGACTTCGTACCAATCCACATGGCATCAGGCGAGGCAGTGTTCCAGGGGCGGCCGCAACGCCGGCACTACAACCCCTTGGGCACTGTGCACGGCGGCTGGTTCGCGGCCCTGCTCGACTCGGCCGTCGGCTGCGCGATTCACGCCACCTTGCCGGCAGGTAAGGGCTTTACCACACTGGAACTCAAAGTGAACATGGTGCGGCCGCTCAACGACGGCGTGCCACTGGTGCGTGCTGAGGGCAAGGTGATCCATGCGGGGCGCCAGATAGCCACGGCCGAGGGCCGCATCGTTGGCCCCGATGGCAAGCTGTACGCCCATGCGACCACGACCTGCTTGATCTTCGACCATCCCTGATTCACTGCAAGCTGTACTCATGAGCAAGCCTGACATCGCCTTTTGTGCGCCGGTGCGCAAGGCGACGTGGAATGCGAAAAGCGTTGCCCATTCGAAAACGAGCAGCGCCTGGTTTCAATCTTCGTTCTCGATCATGCGTTCCCAGGCTCGACCGAGCCGAATGGCCGTGTTCTGCCGCCGCTCCACCGATTTGGCGGCGCTCAAACACGAACCGCCCAGTCGCGCGATCTAGGCGCTGATGATCAACGTCGCCCGATCAAGGCGTTTTTCACGGGCGAGGAGAACTGTGCGGGCGGAAATTCTGGGTGTCACGCGTCGATCATCGCAGCCCCGCAATCTACCTTTGACATTATAAGGATAATGTCAAAATTACAGGAAGAGGGCGTTAGAAACAGGACGGGATGCAAACCAAATCCGTAAAATCCCCATGAGTGACGTCCTGTCCTCCGACGCGGCGCTGGCCGCCGAGATCGAGCACCTCAAGGCCCGCTTCCCGAAGACCCGCGAACTGTACCGGTTCACCATCGCCACCGACATTGCCGTATATTTCTGCGATCCCAAACACCCCTGGCAACACGGCTCGAATGAAAATACCAACGGCCTGTTAAGACAGTACTTTCCGAAAGGCATCGACCTGTCGGTCTACTCACAGACTAAACTCAACGCCGTGGCACGAAGGCTGAACGAGCGACCACGAAAGACACTGGATTACGAAACACCGGCTGAACGATTCCATAGAACTATTGCATCGACCGGTTGAATCCGCCCTTGCAAGCGGCCTTGGGTGCGGACGTCGTCGGAGGCCCGCAGAGGGCCGTCTACGGTAGTCCGTCATCGGACCCGCTTCGGGTTCTAACCAGACATATGAGTGCTCCACGCGCCTTTCATCGGAAAAAGCAGGCCTGGAAAAACACGCCACGGGTTGGTTGCGCTCGCCGCCGCCTTCATCTGGATATCTTGATTGCCGGCATGAACCAGGGTTTGCGCCGCGGCCAATGCGGCATGCGAGTTCGTGCGCCAGCCTCGCCGTACGCACCGAGCGGGATAGGCAGACAAAGCGCTAGCGCAGTTGCCATGAGAGATCGACGGATGAACATCATGTCTATGTTTACCTATTGAAGTATTTTCCGCTGCCTCGCACTGCACAGAGACGCGCATTCTAGTTTTCGCCAGTGACACGCGCGTTACGCAAACATCACGATCTTCATATTTTCAGCGGAGTCGCACCCCGCAGCCTGAGTTCGACGGGCGTATGACGCGCCCGCTTCAGATGCATATTTAAACCTTCCTGTCCCAAGCGCGTGCGCGGTGAAAACACAGCGCACGCCCGATCCTTCTCAGCGACGATTCACATCCATTGGCGAAAGGACGTGTCGTCATATGACGACAACGAGTGCCACATGTTAATACATTTTGTGTTTAGCTCCCATCTCATTGTCACAAAAAAACGTCGTACTCAGCCACACTTTACTTGCGTTACCTAGCGCTCTCTGATGGACTCGATATGTCGTCATTTGACGAGATATTTTTCTTTGGGCTCGACGATGACACTCTGTCGTCACACTAGTTCCGTAAAACGTCTCCCCGCGTAGACGGTGAGCGCATCGGACGCGAGACGCACGATATCGATCCCGGCAACGTCGATGCGAACTGGCGAAAGTCACGCGGACTATCGGGGCGATCAGCAATCCTCAAGGATAGTCCGGGTGATCCAGTTTTCGCGAGGGTGCCGGAATATTTACTGACCTGAAACCTGGAACAGGTGCGACTGATCAGGAAGTTTGCAAAGATAGTGGAGAATCAACATGCCGCACAGGCATATAGCTGGGTTGTTGGTGGGGGTGATGAGCGGCGCGACGATGAACCTCGCGTATGCCGCAGATACGGCGACTTTGCAGGGTCACGTTTTGTCGAGCGCGGACAAGCGTCCGCTGGCCGGCGCTCAAGTTCGGATTCGCGAGACGGGGACGAGTACCACCACCTCGCCTGACGGAACCTTTCGTTTTACCAGGCTTACGGCGGGCCAATACACATTGGTCATTACCCCTGCACGCTCACCCGCCGTCGAACGGACCGTGGTGGTGCGTGAGAGCGGCACCACGAGCGACGACGTCCTCGTCGACGCAGTCGTTCCGTCGCTCGACCACGTGACCGTCACGTCGCAGCGCACCGCGAACGTCGTCGCACGTGCGACTCAGCAGAACGCCCCGAACATGGTGACCATCCGGACCGCCGAAGACATCCGCAAGACGCCCGACGTAAGTGCCGCTGAAGCCACGGCGCGTATGCCGGGCGTGTCGCTCGAAACGGACTCCGGCGAAGGCCGCTACGTCAACATCCGAGGCCTCGATACCAACCTGAACAGCACCACGTTCGACGGCATCCACCTGCCGCCCACCAACCCCGCTTCGGCCCAGAACGGGGGGCGCGCGGTCGCGCTCGACACGATTCCGGCCGGTATGATCGGGCAGATCGTCGTAACCAACACCAACAAGCCAGAACAAGATGCGGATGCGCTTGGCGGCACGATCGACATCGCCCCTCGCAAGATGCCTCTTTCCGGCAAGCCGTTCCTTGACGCCAAGCTCGGTACAGGTGTCGAGACGCTGCGCGGGACCACAATTCAGGATTACGAGTTGACCGTGGGTGCGCGCTTCGGCGCGCACGGCGTTGCCGGCCTTGGTTCGGGCCTCACGTCGTATTCCGACGCGCCGTTTACCTTCATCGGTACCGTGGCCTCCAACCAGGATCACCGCGGCGTCGACGACGTCGAACCGGCCTATCTCGATCAGCCTGGCCTACCGAACAAGGCATATGGGCAAATCGACGAGCGTCACTACGACTATCATCGCAACCGCCTCGGCTACGGCGGCGAACTGGACTTTCAGCCGAACGCCGACAACAAGTGGTATTTCCAGTACTACAACTTCGGCTATACCGAGAGCGTGAACCGGCAAGATATCGCGACCAACTTCGCGGGCAATCCGGTCCAGAATCCGGACGGCACGATTACGGATTCATTGGCCAGCGGGAACGGATATGCGAAGGGACTGCGCGACGAGCAGGAGACACTGCGAACGCAACTCTATGCGCTGGGCGGTGAGAACAGGATCGGCCCCGGCAAGCTCGATTATCGCGCCGGCTTCACCAGCGGTACCTACGACAAACCGTACGACTACAACACCGCGTTCTGGAACGGCTCCCCGGGCTCGGTAACGTATTACCCCGGCTATGACTTCCCGACGCAAACGATCCTGTCCGGTCCGAACCCGGCGGATCCCTCTGGCTATACGCTGCACAGCATTGGCAACTCGACGCAGTACACCAAGACCAATGAGTGGTCGGCCAACGTCAACTACACGCTGCCGACTCACTTCACGAGCGCCGAAGACGAGCAGATCAAGTTCGGTGCAGGCCTGCGTCGAATGTCCTTCTCCAGCCAGACGAACTACTACTCATACTCGCCGGATGTGGGAATCCCGCTGTCGCAGGCGGTGTTCGGCGGCCCGAACATTTTCTACAACGGCATGTACAACGTCGGGCCGTCCATCAGCGATGGATACATGAGAGGCATCTATGGTGCTGCCGCCGCCGCCGGCAACGTCATGAGTCTCTCGGGGCAGGACGCCGCCTCGTTCTCGGCTATCAACGAGAACATCTACAGCGCGTATGGCCAGTATCAGTTCGGGTGGGGCCGCCTGGGCGTGCTGGCGGGTCTGCGCGGTGAATGGACGCAGGCTACCTTTGACGGCAATCTGATCGACGCGGCTACTGGTGCTGTCATGCCGAACCAGACGGCAAACAGCTACTTCAACCTGTTTCCGTCCCTGCAGCTGCGCTACGACTTTACGCCGACGTTGGTGGGTCGCGCGATCTATTCGAGCACGATCGCGCGTCCGGGCTTTGCCCAGAGCAGCGCTTCAGTCTCCGCCGATCCGGGGACGGGAGCCGTGACCACCGGAAACCCGAATCTGAAGCCGACCACCTCGCAAAACTTCGATCTTCAGATCGAGAAGTATTTGCCGCACGGCGGCATTGTTTCGCTCGGCGTGTTCGACAAGTCGATGAGCGACTACGTCGTGGGCCGGGTATCGACCGTCAACGGCTCCCCGTATCTCCCGGGGTATACCGGCCCCGTCACGCTGCAAAGCTTCGCCAATGTCTCGTCGGCACGTGTGCGCGGCCTCACCGCCAACTACGAGCAGCACTTTACGCAGTTGCCGGGACTCCTGGGCGGCTTGGGCGCAGGCGCGAACTGGACCTGGACTAATTCGCACCTGGACATTCGCCCGGGCGACGATCACACGCTGCCGTCCGCTCCGCGCAACACGTATAACGCCAGCGTGTTCTACGAGCGTGGTCCACTGGACATGCGTCTGTCGGCCTCCTATGTCGGCGCGAGCCTGTGGGCGGTTGGCGGCTCGGCTGCGACAGATGTCTACACCGCTGCGCGCTTCTCACTCGATTTCGGCGGCAGCTATCAGGTACGCAAGGACGTCAGCGTGTATCTCGACGTGCGCAACATCCTGAATACGCCATTGAAGTTCTACGAGGGCTCGCCGGACCGTCCGATCCAGCGCGAGTTCTACGGCCCGACCGTGATGGTCGGCGTGACGATCCACGAATAACTTTCTTAGAACGGTTGAAAATGATGAAACTTAAAACGCTAGTGCAAGCAGCAATGGCAGTAGGTCTTTCGTCGACGCTGTTGTGCGGCGCGCTGCACGCTGCACCGATCGCCGGCCACACGCAGTTCGAACTCATGAAACGCTACGCGCTGAGCGGCAACGATCGCTGGGACTACGTCGCATACGACGCGGTGCGCCATCACCTGTTCATCAGCCGCGACAACCATGTGCAGGTCATGGATACCGTGACGGGCAAGCAGGTTGGCGAGATCAGGAACACCGACGGAGTGCATGGTTTCGCATTCGTTCAGAAGCTCAGGCTCGGCTTCATCACCAACGGCCGTGCCGACACAATCACGGTGGTTGACCTCGACACGCTGAAGACGGTCGATACCATCAAGGCGGGCGGCCCGGATCCGGACGGCATCCTGTATGTGCCGGGTCTCAGCCGCCTCTATACCAGCAACGGCCACGACAAGAGTGTGAGCGCGATCGATCCCGTCACGCGCAAAATCGTCGCAACGATGCCCGTCGGCGGCAAGCCCGAAACTGCGGCGGCCGATAACCAGGGGCGCATCTTCGTCAATGTCGAAGACAAGGGCGAGATCGTGGAGATGGACGGCAAGACGAACCAGGTGCTCGCCCACTGGACGCTCGCGAATTGCGAAGAGCCGTCGGGCCTCGCCATCGACACGAAGACCGAGCGTCTTTTCACCGTCTGTTCCAACAAGCACATGATGGTGATCGATGCCAACTCCGGCCGCGAGGTCGCCCAGCTGCCCATCGGCGGGCATCCGGACGCCACTGCGTTCGACCCTGTGCTGAAGACCGCATTCAGCTCGAACGGCGAGGATGGCACGCTGACCGTCGTGCATGAAGACGACGCGAATCACTTCACGGTGCTGCAGAACATGACGACGCAGCAAGGCGCGAAGTCGATGGCACTCGATTCCGACCATCATCGCGTCTACCTGGTGTCTGCGCAATTCACGCCGGCCGCGGCTGCGACAGCTGACAATCCGCATCCGCGTCCCGGCGTCGCGCCTGACACGTTCAACGTGCTGGTCGCACAGCCCAAGTCGCAGAGCGCCGGCAACTAACGTACAGACGCTGCCTCAACCGCACCACCCGCGGCATCGCTACGGTGATACCGCCGGAAGCTGAGTCATTCAAGACATTACTTAGAGAATAGCACCATGCTTCGCACTATTATCGACTCATCGGAACAGTCTTTTGGCTTATTGCCTCTGATGGCACTCGTCTTTCTGGCCACGCTCGCCGTCATCATTGAGCGCATGATTTTCTTTGGCACCTCCGTGCGCAGCGGCATCAGCCTGGAATACGACCTCAAGCAGGTAGGTCGGGCCAAGGCCGATGAGGTCAAGAAACTCATTCAACATTACCAGGGTTCGGTACAAAGCGAACTCATGAAGTCCGCAATTGAATCGCGGGGCCAACCGGCAGAACACTTCGAGCGCGAAGTGGAAGAAAGCATCATGTTCCAGATGAGAAGGCTCGACCGCAATTTGTGGGTGCTGGATACGGCCATAACACTTGGGCCGTTGCTCGGCCTGCTGGGCACCATCATCGGCATGATCGGTTCGTTCAACATTCTGGGCACGTCGGGAACCAGCGACCCGATGTCTGTGTCCGGCGGCATTGCCCACGCGCTGATCGCCACCGCCTGCGGCCTGACGATTGCCCTGGTCGGCGTGGTGGCGCTGAACTATCTGAACAAGCGGGTGCGGATGGTTCTTCTGCAGATGGACATGATCAAGTCCATGCTCATCTCGCGGCTTGCCGCGTGAAACGTGACCACCTCACATACCGGAGAACACCGTGAGAAACCATCGGGCTCACTACTTTGGCAATGACGAAAAACCACGGATCGAGATCATTCCGATGATCGACATCATGATGTTCCTGCTGGTCTTCTTCATGCTGGTCATGCTGAGAATGGTCCAGGGCACTGGCCTCAAACTCGAATTGCCGCAATCGTCTACCGCTGCACAACTCTCCACGGTCGCCGTGACCGTGGGCGTGGAAAAGGACGGCGAATTGCACCTGGACCGGAATGACATCTCTGGGCCGCAACTGACTGCGCGCCTGAAGGACATGGCGACCAAGAAGCAGGTCAATGTCACGATCGCAGGCGACAAGGGCGTCGAATATGAAACGATCATCAAAACCATGGATCTGGTACGCTCCGCGGGGATCAGTTCAGTCGCGCTCGCGACCGATGCGCAATAGCCTCTGGAGTCCAGCGGAATGAACATGAGTCTCTCCGGAAAACCCCGCGGCGCACTGTGGCCGACCGAGGCGTCACGGCCACGCGCCGGCAATGCAATGACTATCGCGATTGTCGCTGCTCTTGCGATCGAGGGCACGCTGATAGCGGCCGTGACGTCGACGCGGGTGCCGGCGCCGAAGCCGGCACCCGCGATGCCCGTGATGCAAATGCGGTTCGTAAAAGCCGTTACACCGCCTCCGCCCCCGCCGCCGCCAGTCATCAAGAAAGTTGTGATGCACCAGTCGGAAGTTCCGGCGCCGAGGCCGACTGCACGACCGGCCGCGCCAGTACAACGGCACGTTGCTACGCCGACGGTCGCACCGGTGCCGGTTGCCGCGGCGCCCATCCCCACGCAGAACGCGCCCTCCAGTCTTCAGGCTGCGCCAGCCGGGCCAGCTCCGGCGGCTGCGGCGTCCGGCAACACGACGGCGGCCACCGGGGCGCCGGGCGACATCGCAATCGTGTGTCCCGTCCAGGCCAGGCCGGAAATGCCGACGCGCGCGCTCGCCGAGGGAATTGTCGGCGCAGTAACCGCGCGTGCCACGGTCAAAGGCGGCAAGGTGGTTCGTGTCGACATCGTCAGGTCGACGCCCCCGGGGGTCTTTGATGGGGCGGTACGGCGCGCGATGGCGCAGTACCAATGTAAGGTCGACGGCGGCGATCAGGTCGTTGTTGAGCAGTCCTTTGACTTCACCCAGACGGACTAGATTGTTTGAGGAAATTTATTTCGTGGCGAAGGGAGTAAAAGCAGTCGGGCTGGAGACACGCGTTGCCCGCGATCAACGAGCACTTCGCCGTGGCGAAGTGCTGGGCCGCAAGCGAGTCGGGTTCCATGTGCGGAAGGTTAATTTCGACAGCGCCATCAACGTGATCAACGTTGCGACTCGGACGCGGTGGATAGATCTTGACGACTGTCCCGTGCAGTTGATCTGCGCTTTGCGCCAGATCGCCTACGTGTTCTAGCCGAAGGACATGAGCTGACGCGGGGTGTAGCCCGCTTACCGCGACGCTCTCTCTCGTTCGGCGGCGCGCCGCACGAAGTCGCCACCATCGCTGACATTCGTGAGCTCCAATCGCCTGACAGGCGCCGTGCTGCGAGGCGATGTCGCTGAAGATAAAGGAGTTCCGAGCGGCGGCCCAGATCGTGCGCGACGCTGAAGATGCAAACGGCGAACTGCGCGTTGCGAACCGCTGGACGTCTGGCGATGCCGCTCAGAATGACGCGGGCGCAGTTGAAACTCTGTCCACGCATCAGATCCCAGGTCAGTGGACGCTGAACACCTGAAGTCCGGCTTCCGCTGCCTGGGGACCCTTCGTGTGAACGACGTAGAACCTCTTTAGCGACGGAACATAGATCGAGGTCTTGCCACCGAGAGTGTCCATATGTTGCTCGATCGCATAATGGTTCTGATCGACTTGTTTGACGACATCGAGGCCTTCCGCGCCGGTTACGTACAGTCGATGATGCAGTGGGTCAAAAGTCAAGTCGTCCGAAATATCGACGATATCGAGAGACTGTATGACCGAGCCGTTACTCGCGTCCAGGACGAACAGCTTGCCGGGGCCACGCGATCCGATGAACAGGCGCCCCCTCGTCGGATCGAACGCCATAGCCGAGTTTCGGCTTGGGCCGGGAACATGCCAGATGCTCGCTAACTTCCGGGTACCCAGATCGATAACGCCGATTTCGTTTTTATCGCGCATGTTGACGAACAGGCGGTGCGTACCGTGATCGATGACCATGGCCTTCAGTTGTCCCGCCGGAACATCGATTCTATCGAGGACGGAATCATCGGCAAGCGAGATCAGGCTGATGTAGGCATTGTCCCGATGTGCTTGAGCGCCTCCGTTGCCGACAAAAAAGATGCCGCTCTCTCTATCCGATACGCCAGAATCCGGCTGCGGATCGAGTGGAATGACTTTCTTGACTTCGAAGGATTTTGTATCGACGACCTTGACGTTCGAGTCGCCCGCGTCCGCTATAAGCAATTCCTTCCCATCGTTTGCCAATAGTAACTTGTGAGGCGACCTTGCAACCGTCTTGACGCTCGCAAGGTGCTCGCCGTTCGGCAACCGGAAAACTTCAATGGAGCCATATTTCTCGGCTGACACGTACAGACGGGAACGCGACAGATCGACTGCAAAGTGGTCGAAGTCACCGCCGGTGACCTCTGGCAGCGGCGTGTTCGAGAGAACAGTCAGAGGCTCGGTCGATTGTCTCGCGGCAAAGGATGTCGATGCAAAGCAAAGGCAAGCAACGGCAAGTAGACGGGCGGTAGTCTGCATGAGTTTCGTCGGGGTGGTTGGAGAGCAGGATGCAAAAGGTCATCCTACTGCCTAACTCTTCGTGGACGCCGACGGGTTAAGGAGCGATTTTACTGAAATCGAATCGCTGCGTAAGAGCGGCCGGCGACAGATAGCCCAGACGCTCCTCGCCGTCAGCAAGACCTTGCGACTTTCGCGCCTGTGCCTGTATTCAAGAACCAAAGTAAATCGGTTTCATGCCGTCATTGCCGTCCGGACGAATCGACGAACGGATCTCATGATCGATTCGATGGACCATCCGTTCCATCGAACGAAGCGGATGATGTGAACCTGACGCCGATGTGCCATCGGCAACACCACCGTAGCCGGGCGCAGTGGCGTTCTGCACGGCGATGCTGGTAAGAGGCGCGTTCGATTGAGCAAACGAAACAGCCGGGACGGCGAATACTGCGGCAACTGCAATGGCTTCGATAAGCGATTTCATGATGAACCTACGGTCAAAGTTTCTACTCCAAACTGTCAGTCGGAGCCGGAACCAAAGTCTAGGGAGGTAAACCACTAAAATTAAGTCCTGTTCGCACAAGTCTCTATTGTGCGTTTGAGGTAGAGCCACGCTGACAATCAAAATATCCTTGCGAGTTTTTTTCGGCCTCACATAGAACTCGAGGTACGCGAGCTTTCCAGCGCCTTCAGGAAATAGGTTTCAGTCGGTAAGCCCCACTGGACAGTAACTCAAAGAACACCTCCTCATTTAAGCAAGCGATCTTTAGGTCGAACGCCCTTTCGATGCGTCCGCAACAGAAAGGAGCACAGAAGCCGGCCTCCGACAGGGATACAGCATCAAGAAGTGGCTGATGTTACCCTTTCAGGCCGGTTTGATAATGAAGAATGGCTTATACCGACCTATCATGTGCGCTAATTTGGTACTCCCCGGGCAGCCGATACGGGGGATTCTTTTCCGGAGCAGTGATGTACGCAGACAGTATTGATAAGTTCTCGAAAGCCGGTGCGTATAAATTGTCGGTCGTTCTCCGCTCGCCGCTCTCTTTCCTTATCGGCGCGGCAATGGCTGGCGCCTATATCGGGTTCGGCGACATTCTTATGTTTTCAGTTGGCTCGCATGTCGATCCAGCTTATGTGCACCTCATTATGGGCGGGGTTTTCGCGTGTGCCCTCACCATCGTGGTATTCGCTGGCTCCGATCTGTTCACCGGCACGGCGATGTATATGCCGCTTGCTGTATTTCGGGGTGAGACCGGCGTGGGTGGCATGCTCCTAGTGTGGGTGACATGCTGGATCGGCAACCTGATCGGCGCTGTCGTGCTCGCGGTGATACTGCACGCAGCCGGGGGGGGAGTCCTGCTAACCGACGGTTCAGAGATTTTCTTCAGGACGGTCGAAACGAAGATGGCGACGCCTGGGGTTCCGCTGTTCGCGAAGGGCCTCCTGTGCAACTGGCTTGTCTGCCTGGCGATCTGGATGGCAGCTCGAACGAATAATGACGGTGCAAAGCTGGGACTGATCTTTTGGCCCGTGTTTGCGTTTGTTGCCTGCGGCTTCGAGCACAGCGTCGCAAACATGTTCGTGTTCGCGCTTGCACTAATCGGCCAGCACCCGGCCAACATCACGTTTGCCGGTGCTTTGCATAACGAACTTTTTGTCACGCTGGGCAATCTGGCCGGTGGCGGAATCTTCGTCGGCCTTGGCTATTGGCTGCAAGAGAGCGGTCTTGGTCATCCTTCGAAGGCCCGCGCCGCCGTGTCCGCGAGCGGCGTTCGCACGAACTGACGCGGCGATTTTTCCTCTGCAGCAATCGTCAAGGCGCGGGCTCTTCCTGTTCCCGGTATCTCGACCTGATTGAAACCGCAGACCGAATCAGTCCAACAGGTTTCGATGTGAAGACCGTTGCCTCCGGATAGCGATTCACAAAGGCGGCGGTAATCACGCGAACTGCCGACAATGGCAGCGGTGCCGATGTCCAGTGCCCACATGAGGTCCGTGAGCGCGTCGGCATAGCCCTCAATCCCCGGTGTCGCAACCCGCAATGGTGCGCTCTGACTGTAACCTGGGGCGACCCACGCCACGACCCGAAAGCTGTCCTGGAGACCGGCCGGCTGGGCGCGATACCCCGCGGAAGTCGAACCGATACCGTGAAGTAGAACTGCGGCGCGTCTCCCAGACGCGGCGCCCCGATATCGACCGTTCTTGTTTCGGAGCAGGGGCTCGGCATCCGTATTGTCCAGTTCTGTGTTGCCGCTGCGATATCGGTCGATTCGCTTTGAGCCTGGCGGTAGCGATGGCGACGGCGAGTACCGCTGCGACCGTCAGCAAGTCGGCCGATAGCGCCGCGGCAACCGCTTGCGTGCGTGTATGGAAGGCGGGCGCCGCGACCTGCAGCGCGGTGTCGGCAACGATCGAAATGAGCGTTCCCCAGACAAAACAGGTCAGCCCCTGGCGACCGACCGTGACCACTGGCGGTAGCGCCGCGGCCAGCCGGTCGATCCAACCGAGCCGGCTCAATTGGGCGACCAGCCAGGCGATCGAGATGAAGCTGACGACTCTCAGGGAACTCAGGTGCTGTTTCAAATAGCCGGGTTCCGGCTGGTTCTCAATCAGCAACCTGTAAGTGGCAAAAGCCAGTGCGACGACAAGCGCGATCCAGGTCAGCCGCAGTCCGGCGCGCGAAGCCTGGAACACGGCGGACACCGGATGCAGCCGGCATAGCATGCCAAGCATAAACATCAACTGCCACGCGAACGGATCGAATGACCAGCCGATAGGGTCGGCGCTCGGCAGCAGATGCGCAAGCGAAGGTGCGCACAGCCACAACGCCAGGCTCGCCAGCAGGGCGGTGGCCGGCTGGCGGCGAACGACCGGCGCGACCAGCGGCACACACAGCGCGAACCCGATATACATCGGCAGCACCGCAGCCAGATCAGGCTGGCGCCGTAGCGTGGCGATATCGAGTAGCGTTTGGAACGGCCGGACCAAAAACAGTGGCGCATCGGTGTAGGTCAGTACGGCGGTGTGAATGTGCAACGCGATCATTGTCAGGCCGCAAAGCAGCATCAGAGCGGCCGTCAGCAGATAGCCACGATAGATTTCCCCACTGCGTTTTAGAAAGCGGCGCTGAGCCTGCGCTGCGCCACCGCGCGCTGTCAACGCGCAATAAGCGGCGGCGCTCGCATAGCCGCCGAGAAAGACGAAGACTTCCGCCGCGTCGCAAAATGCATAGGTATGCAGTGTCAGATGCGAGAGAGCGCTGTGCGAGACGTGGTCGAGTGTAATCGCGATCAACGCCAGGCCGCGCAGGAAATCGACGCTCGTTGAACGAGTGGAATCTCGACTCACGGTGGTTTTATCGCAGTAAGGAATGCGGGTGAACGAAATCGATATGCACAGTACTGCTTATATTGCGAGGTCGTAAAATTGATCGGTGGCGGACAGATGGGTTCCGCGACCACTACTTCGATGCCGCCCAGCAGGATCCGGGCGCAGCGGAAGGTCTTGAATCCCAGCATGGATCGCGTGCGTCGCTTGATCGCCCGGTGGTCCTGTTTGACGATAGAAAACCGATGATGTTACGGGCCTTGTCGACGGCGCGGTACAGATATTTCCATTGGCCCTTGACCTTGATGTAGGTTTCATCGACACGCCAACTCTTGCCGACGGGACGCTTGCGATGGCGAAACGACTTCTCCAGCGCTGGCAACAGTTTTATCGCTCAGCGGTGCGCGGTCGAATGATCCACCGAGATTCCACGCTCAGCCATCATTTCTTCAGGTGACGAAGGCTCAGCGGATAGGCCACATACCAGCGCACGCACATCAGGATTACATCCAACGGATAGTGTTCGTTTCAAGGACGCTCACCATCGCAGATCGTCTTACTGCGACAGAGCCCGACCCTGTGCGTCGAGATACGGTTCCAGTAACGACAGGTCAGGCGCCCCAAGGCGATCATGGGCCGTCTGTAGCTGATGCCAGTATGGATAGAGCAGGGGCGGCGCGCTCACCGTGTCGAGCCGCTCGCGCTGCTGTGCGGTCAACGTAAGATTCGCGGCGCCGAGGTTGTCGAGCAGTTGTGCTTCGTTACGTCCGCCGATAATGACCGAGGTGACGGCGGGGCGTCCGAGCGTCCACGCAAGCGCGACCTGCGCGGCCGAGACATCGTGCTCGCCGGCAATCTCGACCAGAGTGTCGACAATCGACCACAGGCGCTCCGCGTCGCGGATCGGCGGCTCGGTCCAGCCGGCGAGCTGGCGCGTTCCCTCGGGCGACGTGTCGCGGCGGTGCTTGCCGGACAGCAGGCCACCTGCGAGCGGGCTCCAGACAAGAATGCCGAGCCCTTGATCGAGCGCGATCGGCGCGAGTTCGTATTCCGCTTCGCGTGCTTCGAGCGTGTAGTGAATCTGTTGGCTCACAAAACGCGGTAGACGATCGCGTTCGCTCACGTGCAACGCCTTCATCAAATGCCAGCCGGAGTAGTTCGAGCAACCGACATAGCGGATCTTGCCGTGCCGAACCAGCAGATCAAGCGCTTCAAGCGTTTCTTCCAGCGGCGTGAGTCCGTCCCATTCGTGCACCTGATAGAGGTCGATCACGTCGGTCTTGAGGCGCCGCAGGCTCGCTTCGCAGGCCTCTATCAGATGATGCCGCGACAGACCCCGATCGTTCGGACCGTCGCCCATCGGGAAGCGGGCCTTCGTGGCGATCAGCACGCCGCCTTTGCGTTTGCCGCCGAGCGCTTCGCCGACGATTTCCTCCGACGCGCCATTGGAATAGACATCTGCCGTATCGATCAGGTTGACGCCCGCGTCGATGCACATGTCGATCTGCCGGCGCGCATCGTCGAGGCCAACCTCGCCGACGCTCGCGAATTTGCCCTTGCCGCCCATCGTCATCGTGCCTAGCGTGATGGTGGACACCTTCAGGCCCGAACGGCCCAGTTGACGGTATTCCATGATGAAGCAATCTCCATAAATGTTGCCCGGAATCCACGGCCGCGGTGCGGTCGTTAAGTCCCCACTGCGCGAGCACTTCGTGCCCGGTGGTCCTCTGACGCTCCGGAGCATCCGACAATATCGAAGATCGACTTAACATTCCAATAGAAAGATATGATCCAATTGTGCGGTTTTCGTGATCAATCGTCTGTGGTGAGAAGGGTGCTAACGTGGACTTGAAGCAGCTGGAACATTTCGTAGCGGTCGCAGAAGAGCGGCATTTCACGCGCGCGGCGCGGCGACTTAACCTCGTTCAGTCCGGCTTGTCCGCGTCGATCCGCTTACTGGAGGACGAGCTGGGCGGACCGTTGTTCATCCGCAGCACGCGGCGAGTCGACTTCACCCCTGCCGGCGAAGTGCTGTTCGCGCAAGCGCGGCGGGTGCTCGCGGCCGCGCGCGACGCGCGCCACGCCGTGACGCAAGTGCACGGGCTCGCACGCGGCCGGCTCAGCATTGGCGCCATTCACGGTCTCGCGCCTTATGTCGATCTGCCTGCTACCTTGGGGCGGTTTCGGGCCGCGTTCGGCGGGATCGATATCCACCTGACACTCGATGGCTCGCGCGCGTTGATCGACGAGGTGCGGGAAGGACGTCTTGACCTCGCTTTTACCCAGCCCTCGGATTCGCCACCGGACGATCTCGGATCGCAAATGTTCGCGTGTGAGGGAATGGTCGTCGTCTGCGCGACGCATCATCGACTGGCGGGGGCTAATGGGCTAAAGCTCGCGGATCTTTGCGAAGAAACGTTCGCCGATCTGCGCCCAGAATGGAGCGTGCGACGGCTCGTCGATCGAAGCTTTGCCGCCGCGGGACTGCAGCGCCAGATCAGCTTCGAGGTCAACGACATGCCGATGTTGCTTGAATTGGCGGCGCAGGGGCTTGCGATAACGATCGTGCCGGAATCTGTCGCCTCCGCCAGGGTGCGCGACACGCGTGGCGCGCCGATCGCCACGGCGACTCTGCGCGAAGCCGAGGAGCCGTGCTGGGAACTCGCGGCTGTTTTCAAGGGCAGCGCCGCAGAACCACTCGTGCCCGTCGCCCGTGCTTTTCTGGATTTGCTCAAATTACCCGCAGTGGCGACCTGACACTCCACTGCATCAGGGCAATTATTGGGAACGTTCGCAAGCAAAGCCAGGCAGCAACACCGTATCGGGCGAGCCGCAAGGCTTCGATGTGATGGGTTCGAAGGCGGTCCCGGATCGCTTCGATCAAGCCGAGATTTAATCGGCTGCTCGTCGTATCGTAGCGAATCAGTTCGTCGGCCAACGCGGGCGGGGCGAACTGATGCGTGGAGCGCACTATCAATCGTTCGGCGCGGAGCTACATTGAGAACTCCGACGCAGATCGGGCAAACTTGCGTTCGCAACCCGCGCCTGCCACATCGCACGTCAGCGAGCTAGCTTCGCCGCATAGGGTTCCCACTCCGGATGCAGCGTCTGGGCCCGCGCATACACCTTTTCCATTTCGGCGCGCAGCGGCGCGACCGATTCATCGGCGAGATCAAACTCGGCGCTGAGCGCCTCGTAGGCTGCGCTGATTTCACGCAAAAGCGCCGGCTCGTCGACGCGGGTGAGCCTTCCGTTGCGCAACACGGCGTCGCCTGCGACGAAGACGCTGTCGATCGACGCGCCGCGTTCGGCGTAGACCAATTGGCGCACCGGGTCCGTCAGCGGCGTGAAGCTGATCGTATCGGTGCGATACGCCACCAGGTCGGCACGATAACCCGGCGCAATCGCGCCGAGCTGGCCGCCGAGTCCGAGCGCGCTCGCTCCGCCCACCGTGCCCGCGCGCAGCGCTTCGGATGCCGATAACCAGCGCGAATGGTCGTTGCCGCGTATCTTCGAAAGCGCTGCGGCGCTGCCCAGCACGTTGAGCATATTGCCGGTGACGGTCGACGCGCAGCCGTCGGAACCCAGGCTCACGTTGACGCCCGCGTCGAGCAGCGCGCGCACCGGTTGCACGCCCGAGCCGAGCATCAGGTTGCTCCACGGGTTGTGCTGCACGCTGGCACCCGACTGAGCGAGGCACTCGATCTCGGGATCCGAGAGCCACACCGCGTGAATCAGCGAGGTGCCCGGCCGCAGAAAGCCGAGTTCGGCGAGACGCATCACCATGGGTTTGCCGTAAAAGGCCTGCGCCGTGACGACCTGCAGCCATGTTTCCTGCACATGGATAATCACCGGCAGTGCATGCGCATCGGCAAACGCGCGGCAACGCGCAAGAAATTCAGGCGTGCAGCGCTGCGGCGCCGAAGGCGAAATCGCAATGCTCACCCGGTTGTGGTGCGGATGGTGCTGTGCGAGTCGGGTTTCCAGCAGAGCAAAGAACGCGTCGGGCGAGGGCCGCGGCTGGGCGCGCAGTTGCGCGAGCAGATCGGGCGCAAAGATCGTGTCGACGTCCGGGAAGTTGTCGACGATCGCACGGTCCATCATCGAAAAGCCGACCAACGCGCGAATGCCCGCGTCTTCATAGGCCTGGAAAATGGCTTCGACGGTGGCGGGGTCGATCGACTGGCCGAGGCTTACGTCATCCACCAGTGTGGTCGCGCCGCTGCGCAGCGCCTCGAGCGCGCCCACCATTGTGCGCAGATAGGCCTGGCGCGGCGTGAGCCTGACCGGACGAGGCGCGCGGACATAGTGCATCCACAGTTCGAGCGGCAGGTTTTCGAGCCGTCCTTTATGAAAATGCTCGTGCGAATGCTGGTGGCCGTTCACGAGCCCCGGCACCAGCAGGCAGCCGTCGAGCGGCACGCGCTCGCCGTCGGTGGCGCTCCCGCCGGCCACGACCGCTGCGATCCGCTCGCCTTCAATCACAACGTCGACGGGACGCGGGACGTAACGCTGCTCGGCGCCGAGCACAGCCTTCACGTTGGAGAGTATCTTGCGCACGTTTTTCACCTGATTGGACAAAGACTCGTTGCAGCGGTTAGCGAAACTGCCGGGACAGTCCGGCGAGCCGCTCCATCAACAACATCGAAATCAAGGTCACGACGATCAGCACACCCGAGGCTGCGGCCGCCCGCACGTCCAGGCTGTCCTCGATGATGTGCCACAGATGGATCGGCAACACTTCGGAGCGGGCATCGGACAGGAACAGCGACAGCGCGACGTTATCGAACGAATTCATGAACGCGATGAATGCGCCCGACGCGATGCCGGGCACGAGCACCGGCAATACGACGCGCCGGAACGTGAACCAGCCGCTCGCCCCGAGGCACCTGGAGCTGTCGAGCAGCGCGGGATCGAGCTGCGCGTAGCTGGCCGAGGTGGTGTACAACACATAGGGCGCGCACAACGCGATGTGCCCGGCAAGCAGGCTGTAGAACGACAATCCGGCGCTTTCGAGGTTGAACAGGATCAGGATACCCAGCCCGAGCGCGAGCGAAGGAATCGTCAGCGGCGCCATGAAAAACGAGTCGAGCAGTCGCGCGGTCATCGTGCGGCGGCGCGCCAGAGTCACGGCAGCCGCCACCGCCAGCACGGTCGCACAGATGGTTGCCGCGCCGGCAAGCTTCAGGCTGAGAAGCAGGTCGTCGATGATCTCGGGCGAATCGAAGATCAGCGCGTCATACCAACGCAGCGACAGGCCCGGCGGCGGAAACTTCAACGAAAACCCCGACGTGAGCGACGTCACCAGCACGATTAGCGTGGGGCCGATCAGCATCAGTAGCCCGAAGCCGCCGATCAGTCCCATCGCCGCATTGAACGACAGCTGCCGTAGCCGAGCCCGGCGCGCCGGCATGGCCGACGCCGCTGCAAGCATGTGTTTAGCCATGGACAAATCCCCTCGTTTTGCGGCCGAAATAGTTGAGCAGCGTAACGACGGCCAGGACGCTCAACAGCAGGATCATCGCGAGCGCGGCGGCAAACGGATAGTTCTGCGTCTGGATCGCCTGTTCGTAAATATAGAACGGCATGTACATCAACTGGCCGCCGCCCACCAGCGTTTGAACCACGAAGGCGCTTACCGCACCGGTGAAGACCAGCAACGTGCCGCTCAGCAAACCCGGCATTGCCAACGGCACGGTGATCTTCCACCAGGTGCGCCAGCTGCTCGCGCCCAGCGCATGCGAGGCCTCGGGCAAGCGCGTGTCGAGCGAGCCGAGCGTGGTGACGAGCGGCAGCACCATCAACGGCAGCTCGATCTGGGCCAGCGACAGGATCACCGCAAGCGGCGTGTAGAGCAGCCTGAACGGCGGGCTGGTACGGCCGAGCGCGAGAAGCAGCTCGTTGACGAGCCCCTCGTTGCCGAGGATCACCACCCAGGCGAACGTGCGCACGACCGAGCTCGTCAGAAGCGGCAGCAAAATCAGCACGATCAGGAAGCGCCGCCAGCGTTGCGAACTCACGACGTACAGATGCGCCACTGGATAGCCGAGCACGATCGTCACCAGTGTGGTGGCGACGCCCAGTATCAGCGTCTGCCAGAGGATTCCACGGTTATAACTGTCGCCGAAGAACAGCAGGTATTGGCGGATGCCGAAATGCGTCATGGCGGCATCGCTGTGCAGGCTGATTAGCGCGACGAGCCCGAGCGGCACGCCGACGAACGCGATAAAGAACAGCGCCAGCGGCAGCACGAGCAGCCAGTCGCGCGGCATCCGGTAGTTCGGGCTCATGATGCGTCAGACCTTCACCAGACGGTTGAAGCGATCAATGTATTCCGCGCGGCGCGGGTTGATGCGCGCCCAGTCGACCTGGACAAACGACGTCATCTCGTTGGCGTTATCCGCGATCGCCGCGAGCGCCGCACCGAACGGCACCTTGGTGTTCGTCGGCGCGACGTAGTACGGCGCGCCGGTCATCTGCTGCTGCACTTCGACGCTCAGCGCCGTATTGATGTACGCCGCGGCCAGGTCCGGCACCCGAGTGTTCTTGACGATATTCATCGTGCTGCGCACGATTCCCCAGTTGCTGTCGGGGCGCGTCAGCGCGATAGGCACGCCCTTGGCCTTGAGCGATTCGACGTTGTTGATGTAGTGGCAGGCGATATCGACTTGACCCTGCTGGAACAGCGTGCCCAGCGCGCCCGGATTCGCGGCGACCGCGCCGACGTTCGGCATCAGGCGTTTGATGTAATCGAACGCCGGATCCAGGTGATCCTCGTCGCCGCCGAGCATCTTGGCGAGCGCCACCATCCACACGGTGCCGAGAGTCGAGTCGAGACTCACGAGGCCGACGCGGCCCTTGAATTCCGGCTTGAGCAGATCGTTCCATGACTTCGGCGTGGTCTTCACGCGCTCCGTGTTGTACGCGATGCCGTAGACCTGTGCGGAGACATAGGCACCGAGGCCCTTCGCATCGACGAAATGCGCCGGCAGGCTCGTGAGGTTCGGCACCCGCGCCGCCGGTATCGGTTCGAACATGCCTTGCGCGATGCCTTGCAGATAGGGGCCCTCGTCCATCATGACGACGTCGAAAGGCGGGTTGTTGCGGGCGGCCACCAGCTTGGTGAGCGTGTCGACCGCTTGCGACGCGGTCAGAACCGCGCTGACGCCGGACGCTTTGCGAAACGCCGGCAGCAGGATCTTGCGTTGCGACTCTTCCCACGCGCCGGGAAAGGTGGTGGCCGCTAGAGACCCGGACGCTGCCCTGGCGATGCCGCTTCCGAGCGACAGGCCGACCGCGCCGGCGGCGCCCATCACTTGCAGGATTTTGCGACGTTGGTGATTGATCAGCGACATAGGACCTCTAATGGAGAATGTGACGGGACGGGCCCGCGATAGCGAGTCAACAAGAACGGCGTGCGGACGAATCACACACCGGGTCGGCCATGGTTCAGAGACGGGCCGCGCTGCTTTGCGGCGCGCTGAACGTGCGCACCGGCGCATCGGGTTTGAGCGTCAGCGCCACGCGCATTCCCGGGCTCAAGGCGGCGCCCAGAGCACGGGGCATCGAAATCTTCACCGGCTGACCGCCGTCGAGCTGCAGATCCACGATCAATGTCGGGCCGATCGGCATAGCCAGCTGGGCGGTGGCCAGCAACTCGGTCGTGTCGGTGCCGGACTGCGGCAACTGCCACTCCCATTGCTCAGGGCGGACGGCCAGCAACGCGGCTCCAGTCTTGCGCCACGGTCCTGCCTGAGGAACCGCCAGCACCGCGCCTCCTTCGAAGCCCGCATGGAAGTCGTCGCCTTGCTGGCGCAACTGGATTGGCAGCAGGTTCGCGGTGCCGACGAAGGTGGCGACGAACGACGTCGCCGGCCGGTCGTAGATGGCAACCGACGTGTCGTATTGCTCAAGCCGTCCGCGATTGAGAACCGCGACCCGGTCGGCCATGCTCATCGCCTCTTCCTGGTCGTGCGTCACCATGACGGTGGTGATGTTCAGCTCGCGTTGCAGACGGCGAATCTCGATCTGCATATCGAGTCGCAGGTTCTTGTCGAGCGCGGCGAACGGTTCGTCGAGCAGCAGAATGCGCGGTTCGACCGCGAGCGTGCGCGCCAGCGCGACGCGTTGCTGCTGGCCGCCCGACAGCTCGCGGGGATAGCGCTTGGCGAACGCTTCCATGCGTACCATGTCGAGTATCTGCGCGGCCTTCCGCGAGGCGTCGCGCCGGGCGACGCCATTGGCTTCCAGCCCGTAAGCGACGTTAGCCGCGACCGTCATGTGTGGAAACAACGCGTAGTTCTGGAACACGATGCCCACGCCGCGCTGGCGCGGCGCGAGACCGTCCACGCGCTGCCCGCCGATATGCACTTCGCCTTCCGACTGCGCCTGCAGACCCGCCAGAATGCGCAGCAAGGTGCTCTTGCCGCAGCCCGACGGGCCGAGCAACGCAACCAGTTCGCCGGCGGCGATGTCGAGGGTGACGTCTTCGATCACCGGCACCGCTCCGAAACGGTGTTTGATGCCGCGCATCTGCACCGCGGCACCGGCTTGCGACACGCCGGCGCGCGACGGTGCCGGTATGACGCTCGAAGCGCCGAGCTCAGCCGGCGAGTCGATGCTGTTTGGAGTGCTCATCAGCCTGCCCTTTTCCACAATTGCGCGGCGGCCTCTCGTGCCGCGGCGATCACCGCGTCGGCGTCGCACAGGGTCGGCGCGCCTCCATCCACCACGATGCGACCGTCGACGATGACCATCTCCACATCGCGCCCGAGCCCGGTATGCACCAGCGTGCCGAGCGGGTTCGGATGCGGCGTCAGATGCGCGCGGCGAAAATCGAACACGGCGAGGTCCGCAAGCCAGCCCGTCTGCAGGCGTCCCAGTTCGTCGCCCAGTCCCATCGCGGTCGCGCCGTTGTGCGTCGCCATCGCCAGCGCGTCGGCGGGTTGCCAGTCAGAGGCGACCTCGCCCAACTGGATGCGTGCGATGGCGAGCGCCCAGCGCATCACCTCGGTCATGTCGGCGTGCATGTTGTCGGTGCCGAGCGCAATGCGCGCGCCAGCGGCGCGCAGACGAGGCGTAGGCGCCATCGTGCCGCCGGTCGCGTTGCCCTTGGGGATATGCGCGACCGTTATGCCCGCGCGGCCGACCCGCTCGATGTCGTCGTCGTCAAGGTAAAGGCAATGCGCGGCCACCAGCCGTTCGTTCAGCAGGCCGACGTCGTCGAGCAGTTGCGCGGGACTCTTACCCGAGCGCAGCTTCACTTCGCGGACCTCGGTGCGGCTTTGCGCGAGGTGCGTGCTCACGCCCAGGTTGTGCGTGCGCGCCGCGTCCGCGATCAGACGCAGGAAGTCGTCGGAGCAGGTATCCGGCGCATGCACGGCCAGTTGGACGCCGGTGCGCCCGTCGCGCTTGCGATGCCAGCGCTCGGCCAGCGCGAGCGCTTCGTTGAGGGTGCGCTCGCCGGTCGCGGCGTGGTATTCCCAGCGCCCGTCCGCTACGCCGGAAAAGTCGACGTCGTGCAGACGCCCGCACGAATACACGCGCAGGCCGAGTTCGGCCATGGCCTCCATCGTCAGATCGGCATGCACGTAACTGTCGTTGATTAGCGTCGAACCGAACAGCATCGCCTCAAGCGCGCCGAGGCGCGCGAGTGCGATCGCCTCGTCCGGGCGAACGTCGTGGCCGTGCGGAATGCCCGGCGTGTACGCGGGCGCGAAGCCCAGGTCTTCCGCGACGCCGCGCACCATCGTGAGGATCGCGTGGGTGTGCACATTGACGTAGCCGGGCACGACGACGCGTCCGTCGAGCCGGCGCGTGGACCGCGCGGAAGCCCGCACGGGCAGATCATTCGCGCGGCCGACAAAAGCGAGGCGGTTGCCGCGAATGCCAATCGCCGCGTTGTGGAGCAGCGGCTGCGCCGGGTCCATCGTTACTACGGTTGCACCCAGCAGCAGCAAATCGAAATCAGTATCGGAAACAGTCATCAGCCAACTCATTCAGTTCAGGTATGCAGGTGCTGCAGGAAGCGTCGGGTGCGCTCTTCGCGCGGGGCGCCGAACACTTCTCCGGGCGTGCCTTGCTCGACGATCGAGCCGGCGTCCATAAACACCACACGATGCGCGACATTGCGCGCGAAACTCATTTCGTGGGTCACGACCATCATCGTCATGCGCGCCGTCGCGAGATCGCGCATCACGTCGAGGACTTCGTTGACCAGTTCGGGGTCGAGCGCCGAGGTCGGTTCATCGAACAGGATCATCTCGGGCTCCATCGCGAGCGCGCGTGCAATCGCGACACGCTGCTGCTGTCCGCCGGACAGTTGCGCAGGCCGCTTGCCGATGTGCTGTCCGAGGTGAACCTTTTCCAGCGCCACCTGCGCGCGCGCCCGGGCCGCGTCGCGCGACAGACCCCGCACGCGCTGCGGACCGGCGGCGACATTGTCCAGCGCGCTCAGATGCGCGAACAGGTTGAAGCGCTGGAAGACAAAGCCGAAGCGGCAACGCTGCCGCGCCAGTTCCGCCTCGGGCAGAGCGCGGCCGCTCTCGGACACGCCGATGCGCTGCGTGCCGAGCCGGATCGTGCCGCCGTCGGGCTTCTCAAGGAAGTTGATACAGCGCAGCAGGGTTGTCTTGCCCGATCCCGACGGGCCGATCAGGACCACGGTCTCGCCACGCGCCACCGAGAGGGACACCGATGGCAGTATGACCTTATCGTCGAAGCGTTTGTGGAGTCCGTCGACGCTCAGGAGTGGCACGGCCGCTGCCTCGCGCTCGCGCGAAGGGGCGCCCGCAAGGGAAAGGTCAGTGGCAATGGCGTTGGTAGACATGCTCGGGAAGAAGGCTCATGAAGTCAGAATTGCGGCAGTCGCCGCTCGAGGTAACGCGACAGCCAGGCCAGTGCCGAAATCAATGCGTAGTAGTAGAGCGCGATCAGCAGGAAAATCTCGAACGGCGAAAAGTACGTGGCGATGATTTCCTGCCCCGCATGGGTAAGCTCATACACGGAGATAGCCGACAGCAGCGCCGAGCCCTTGATCAGGGAAATCAGCTCGTTGGTGAGCGGCGGCAGGATGCGCCGCCACGCTTGCGGAAATAGCACGTGCAGAACGATCTGACGGTGCCGCATGCCGATCGATTGCGCCGCCTCGGTCTGGCCGCGATCGATCGACTGCATGCTCGCGCGCACGATTTCGCAGATGAAGCCGCCCGCATTCAGACTTAGGGCGATGACACCGGCCCAATATTCATTGAAGTTGATCCCAATCACCGGCAGGGCGAAATACACGAGAAAAATCTGCACCAGCAGCGGTGTGCCGCGCACGAAATCGACATAGGCCAGCACCGCGATGCGGACCAGCCTGTAGCGGCTCAATGCGCCGAAGCCCAGCAAGAAGCCGAGCGCGATGCCGAGCGCGATCGCCGCGAGGCAAACCTTCAGCGTAGCGAGCAAGCCGACCGCGAGGATCGGCAGCGCCATGACAATAATGCTCCAGTCCATTTCCGCGAAGCTCTCAGGAAAGCACCGGAATGGCGTCCGGCAAAGTCATGTCGAAGCCAAACCATTTCTGCTGCAACGCATGCAACGTTCCGTCGGTTTTGAACTTGCGCAATTGCTGATCGATAAAGCTGATCAGCGCCGTATCGTCGGTGCGCGCCGCAATGCCGGCCCAGTTGTCCGCTCCGATGCCCTTGACGATGGCGTACTTGCCCGGCGCGTTCCTGAGCACCAGCGCAAGCGTCGGCAAGGTGTTGAGCACGCCGTCCACCTTGCCTTCGGCCAGCGCGATGTAGGCGGCCGGGTGGTCGTCAAAAGTCTTGACCTGCCTGAAGCCCGCTCCGCCGGCCGCTTTCATTTGCGCGTCGAGCTTCGGTTCCAGTATCTGGCCAGGCGAGCCCAGCTTCAGGCCGAGCACCTTGCCATTCATTCCGGCAAGGCCGGTCACGCTCTTCTGATCAGCTGCCCGGATCAGCAGCGCCTGCGACGCTTCGACGTAAGGCACCGAGAAGTCCACGTGCTTTTCGCGCTCGGCGGTATAGCTCAGGCTGCTCATGACCAGATCGAACTTCTTCGTGTAGAGCGAGGGGATCACGCCGGACCAGACGGTGTCGATAAACTGCGCCTTCACGCCGAGATTGCGGCAGAACGCGTTGGCGAGATCGACGTCATAGCCGATCATCGTGCCGTTCATGTCGCGATAGGTGAGCGGCGGATAAGTCGCTTCGCAGCCTATGCGCAGCACGCCGGCCTTCTTGATATCGTCAAGCGTGAGGCCGGCGGCCAGGGCGAAGCGCGGCAGGCCGGCGGACAGCAGGGCAGCGCCCGCGCCGGCGCGTCGAAGGAATTGGCGGCGCGAAATACGGTCGGACATCAGGCTCTCCAGGAAAGGTCAAACCATTTAAACGGCGAAGGAAGCGGCCAGCCGGCGTGCAGTGAACCCAACCGGCATCCCTTTCTTCAGCCTCGATAAGCGGCGGGCAACGCATAGCGCGACAGCACCCGATGGGGCTCGATGCGCGGGCTCAACGGACGGTGCGGCTGCGCAAACTGCGGGCGCAATGCGGGCAGGAACTCGCCCCGGCCAGGCATCGCGCATGGCGCCTCGCCGTCCCATACCACGGCGCCGCGCGAGAGTGTCAGCGCCGGCCACGCCTTCATCTGCCAGCCCTCGTAAGGGGTGTAGTCGACGTTGTGGTGCAACGCGTCGTTGGTCAACGTGAAAGTGCGCTCGGTGTTCCAGATCACCAGATCGGCATCGCCGCCGATCGCGATCGAACCTTTGCGCGGATAAAGCCCGTAGAGTTTGGCGGCGTTAGTCGCGGTCAGCGCGACGAACGCATGGACATCGATGCGGCCTTTTAACACGCCTTCCGACATCAGCAACGCCATGCGCGTCTCGATGCCCGGAATTCCGTTGGGCACCTGATCGAAGCGCGGGTTTTCGCCGGCGACTTGCTTGCCGTGCGGGCCTTCGTAGCGGAACGGCGCGTGGTCGGAGGACAGGACCTGGAACGTGCCGTTCACAAGACCGTCCCAGACCGCTTGCCGATTGGCTTCGTCGCGCGGCGGTGGGCTGCAGATGCATTGATATCCGCGCGGGCCGTCTTCGAGCATGTCCTCGGTAAGCAGCAGGTAATGCGGGCAGGTTTCCGCATAGATGGCGAGGCCTTGCCCCTGCGCCCAGCGGATCTGCTCGATGGCCTCGCGGCCGGAGACGTGCACGATCAGCACTGGCGTGTCGACCAGCTCGGCGAGGCTGATGGCGCGGTGAGTCGCTTCGCGTTCGACCAGCATCGGGCGCGACAGCGCATGGCCGATCGGCGTGGTGATGCCTTGCTCCAGCAGGGCCTCCGTCAGCCAGGCAATGCAGTCGGCGTTTTCGGCGTGGATCATCACCATCGCGCCGTGCGCGCGGGCCAGCGCGAGCAATTCGATCATCTGCCGGTCGTTGAGCTTGAGCGCGTCGTACGTCATGTAGATCTTGAACGACGTGTAGCCTTCTTCGATCAGTTGCGGCAGCTCCTGTTCGAGCACGTACGGCGTGGGGTCGGTAACGATCAGGTGGAACGCGTAGTCGATGATCGCGCGGCCGTCGGCGCGCTGATGGTACGTCTCGATCGCCGCGCGCAAGGTTTGTCCCTTTTGCTGGCACGCGAACGGGATGACTGTCGTGGTGCCGCCGCAAGCGGCCGATACGGTGCCGCTCAGAAAGTCGTCGGCCATCACGCTGTTGTCGCCGGTGTCCTGATCGAGATGGCAGTGACTGTCCACACCGCCTGGCGTCACCAGCCGGCCGGCCGCGTCGATCTCGCTGGCGCCGCGCGCAAGTCCGCTTCCCAGCGCGACGATGCGTCCGCCGCGCACACCGATGTCCGCGGTAAAGCGATCTGCCGCACTGGCGACATCCGCGTTGCGGATCACGAGGTCGAAGGCGGCCGCGTCGCTCATATGACCTCCCGGAACAGGCTGCCCCAGCCCGTTACGCGCGAAGTGTCGACACCGCTGATCCGCAGCGCTTTCCAGACGGCTGTCGAGATGGTGTCGTACACCGGAATGCCGAGTTCGGCCTCGAGTTCTTCGGCGAGCGGCGCGCCGCGCAGATTCGTGCAGAAGATCGCGATGGCGTCGGGCTTGCTTTTCGCAACCTCGCGGGTCATTTCACGCAGCGTGTCCGCGGTGACTTCCGAGAACGAAAAATTATCCTGCTTGTTCAGATGGCGCTCGCCGACGCATTCGAAGCCGGCGCCGCCGTAGGTGGAAACGACTTTGGCCTGCACGTCGTCGCGATATGGCGTGACGAGCCCGAAGCGGCGTACGCCGGTCTTCGCGAAAATTTCATTGAGCGCCAGCACCGACGTGCAGGCGGCAATGCCGGTGCGCGCGGTAATGCTGCTGCACAGGCGCTCGTCCGCTTCGAAGCCGAGCCAGCCCGACGAGGTGCCGTTCCAGCCGATCACGTCGAGCTTTGCATCGGCGAGCAAGCCTGCTGCAGCGAGGATTTCCTCGTCCTCGAACTGTGCCAGTGCACGCTCGGACAGGGCGATTTCCGTCACGCGGAAGCGGCCGAAATGGGCGCTGACTTCCGGCAGCCCCGATAGCATCGCCGAGGTGACGGGTTCCAGCGTCGTGTTGGAAGACGGGGTCAACATGCCAATCAAAGTGCGTTGCGTCATGATTTCCATACGAGGGGTAAGCTTTCAGGCTGGCTGCACCGCAAAGGGTGCCTATTGCGTATAGCAACGCAATATGTGTGCCAACATAAAGTTGATAGATCGTACGCAATATGAACACGACTGTATGCAATTTATAGGCATTGGTGATATTGCGGGTTGGACGGCCTTTTGGCCGCCATGTGGCAGACTAATAGAAGAGTGCTGCTCATACACAAAGCGACTGTCGCCGTAAGATACTGGTGCATGTTGGTCACCAAAACAGAACATCAGGCACCAAAAATGGGCAGGAAGGTGACTATTGGCAAACACAAATTGTGTATTGTTTGACCCGTATAAGTTTAGAATTACGAGAAAATCGTATACACAAAAATGCATTTCCATTCGGTGGAGACCCGGCGAGTGCGAGCCCCGGCCGGTCGCCTGGACGATGTTCCGTTGCGGCCGAAGCGTTGCGTGATGGAACCGCGCCAATACACGCTCAACTGACTTTCCGGATGCGGCCGCGCAGGCAAAACGTCGGCAAATGCGTGATGCCCCGGCTCACGCCTTCAGGCGGCCCTCTGCGCCGGGCGGCCTGCCGCCGCGCCTTGCGCGCGTACCAGGGCAAGCACATACCGCTTGAGATCGTTGAATTGTGGTGACGTGGTATCTCTCGGGCGTGGCAAATCGACCGGAATCAGCTCGCAAATCCGGCCAGGCCGATGGGACATGACGGCAACCTTGGTGCCGAGCAGCAGCGCCTCTTCGATGCTGTGCGCCACGAAGAAAATCGTGGCCCGAGACTTCTGCCAGATCGTCACCAGTTCTTCATGGATTTCCGACTTCGTCTGCGCGTCGAGCGCGGCAAACGGCTCGTCCATCAGGATGACGCTGGAGTCGAGCAGCAGCGCGCGCGCGATCCCCACACGCTGGCTCATCCCGCCTGACAGTTCGGCCGGGTAGTGATGCTCGAAACCCGTCAGGCCCACAAGGTCGATATACGGCTGAGCGAGTTCTTGTCGTTCTTTCTTCGAGCGACCCTGCAGCTTGTGATAGAACGCGACGTTTTCCCATACAGGCAGCCAGGGCAGCAGCGTCGCCTGCTGGAACACGACGCTGCGATCCGCGCCGGGCGCCGTGACCGGCTTGCCGTCGACGCGCACCGTGCCCGATGTGGGGTGCTCAAATCCGGCAATCATGTTGAGCAACGTCGACTTGCCGCAGCCGGACGGTCCGAGCACGCAGAGCAACTCGTACTTTTCCAGACTCAACGAAACGTGATCGAGCGTGAGCAGACCGGTGCCGCCCCTTGCATCCGCGAATACTTTGGAGACGTCGTCGAGTTCCACAAAGGCCATGATGAGTTGCGTTCCTGAATCTGTGGTGGCGGGTCTGGGCGGCCCGCTCAGTGGCGGCCGGCGGCGCCGCGGCGCTGCCAGTGAAGCATCGCGGTCATGGTCCGTTTCATCGCGAGGTCGGACAGGTAACCGAGCAGTCCGATGCTGACCATCGCCGCGATCACGAGGTCGTAGCGCAAAAAGTAGTAAGAGTCCCATAGGACATAGCCGAGCCCGCTCTTCACCGCGACCATTTCGGCGGTCACGGTGAGCATCCACGCGGAGCCGATCGCAATGCGAAGGCCTGCGAAAATGCTCGGCAGCGCCGCCGGCAGGACGATGAAGCGCAATAGCTGGAACTGCGTCGAACCCATCATCGCGGCGGCCCGTATCAGGTTGCGGTCGGTGGCCTTCACGCCGTGAATCGTGTTCATCAGGATCGGAAAGAACGCGCCGAGGAACACGAGGAAGATGGCGGGTTTATTGGCGATGCCGAACCAGATGATCGCAAGCGGGATCCACGAGACCGGCGGGATCGGGCGCAGCATCTGTAGCGTCGGCTCGACCGCCTGCTCGATCCAGCGCCACCAGCCGATCGCAATACCGAGCAGCACGCCTGAGATCGTCGCGATCAGGTAGCCCGACAGCACACGTGACATGCTCGCCGCTGCGTCGAAGATCCAGCGCCCACTGTCGGCTTGCGACGAGCCGTCCGTCGCGAAGACCCAGTCTGCCCATATGGTCACCACGCGTGACGGTGCGGGCAGCAACGACGCCGGAATGATCCCCGAGCGTGCGACAAGTTCCCAGAACGCGATGAGCACCACCGGAATGAGACACTTGACGAATCCAACGCGGATGCGCGCGCCGGACTTTGCGAAGGTGGCGGACAATGTCACGCTCCTGCTGCTGGACGCCACATCGAGGGTCCGGTGCGTTCGCTGATAGTTCATGGTTGGATGTAGGGCGCCGAGTCCGTGGTCAGAATCCGAGCGCCGCTTTCGGCTTACCGGTTGCGTCGCTGAGGAAGGTGTAGTCCATGTTCTTGTCGATCGCCGGCGTCACATCGGTCGAAATGTAGTGCAGGTCCTTCATCATTTTGGCGATCGCGATCGTCTGCGTGCGATACATGTGATAGTCCGGATAGGCGTTCTTGAGCGACTCGACGGCCACTGTTTGATCGAGCGCGGTGTACTGGTTGATCGACGCGAGCCACCCGGCATGGCTCGTGTTCAGGCTGTCGACCATTTTGACGACCGCAGCCACGGTGGCCTTGACCGCCTCAGGATGATCCTTGATGACATCGGGCCGCGTGACGATCAGATTGCTGAGTTTGCCGGCCGCCTGATCGTACGGATAGTTGAACAGCTTGCCCGCGTGAGACAGGCGGATCTGCGAGGCAAACGGTTCAACCGAACAGACGATGTCGATCTCGCCTCGCTGCAGCGCGCTGACGTGGTCGGCGGGATTCGGAATGTTGATGAACTGCACGTCCTTGTTGGGGTCGATGCCGTGCATCTGCAGTTCCCCGCGCATGTGGAGATCCTGCGCATTGCCACGCGATGCCGCGATCCGCAGCGGTGCGCCATGCGCCTTGGCCGCGTCGACCAGCTTCTTCAGGCCAGCCCAGTCGTTCTGCTGCAGGTCGATGCCGTTACGCACGAGGATCTCGGAGCCGCCGTTGACCTGTCCGGATACGGCCACGACGTCTAGTCCGCGGTCGAGTGCGGTCACGAAATGCAGATAGGTCACCTGGGCGATGTCGACGCTGTGCGAGACGAGCGCGGTCAGCACGTCATTCCCGGACGTGAAGTTGATGGTGTCGATCTTCGCGTCCTGGGTGAACTGCGGCACGAGCGCCATCGACAGGCACTGCGCGCACTTTGCGAAGCCCAGCTTGACCTCCGGCTTGCTCGTGCTGCTTTCGGCGTGAACCTGAGAGTTGACGGTGAGTCCGATGAACGCGGCGACGACCAGTGCACGACGAAACATGAGGCTTTCTCTCCGATGGGTGGACGCCAAATTGGCAGACGAATCGAAGAGCAACATGCGTGCCAACAAAAGGCCTAGTAATTGTATTCAAATAAAATCGGGAGGTATTCGTCCTGAGAGCGGGCCGGCACAGCCCGTGCAGTGGCTGTCCGGATCGAATCAGTGCTGCGCCGTTGCAGTGCGGCTCACGTCGAGATGTGCTCGGCTGGTGCGCGGCGGGCGTTACCAGTGTGCGGTGCCCGCTTTTGACGCGCGTAGCGGGTTGAGAGAAGCCGGGGAAGCGCACGGGATCGGCGAATTTATGTGCACAAAAATCCCCTCGGTTGTTCTATCATCGATTCTTTTCTAGCTGCGAGACGCACTTTGAACCGAGCCTCCGTTACACCTTCCAGCAAGGGTGTTGCGCCCAGGGCGCCCTATTCGAACGAGGAAATCTACGGCCGTATCCAGAAAGCCGTGCTTGAACATCGTCTTGCGCCAGGCACCAAGTTGATCGAGGAGCGGCTCGCAGAAATGTCAGGGGTGAGCCGCACGAAAATCCGCGAGGTACTGAACAAGCTTGGGCATGAGGGGCTGGTCGAACTGGTGCCGAATCGCGGCGCATTCATCGCCAGCCCGAGCGTCGAGCAGGCCCGTGACGTATTCGTCACGCGGCGCATGATCGAACCTGAAATGGCCCGGCTCCTGAGCCGCACGGCAACGCCCGCGCAGGTGCGCGCGTTGCGAAAGCACGTGCGGCAGGAAGGCGACGCACGCAAGCACAACGACCGGCCGGCAATCATTCGGCTGTCCGGAGAATTTCATGTGCTGATTGCAGAGATGGTCGGCAACGAAATCCTGTTGCGATTGATGCGCGAGCTCGCGCCGTTGACGTGTCTTGTGATCACCCTGTACGACAAGCCGAATGCTCCCGCATGTCCCCATCACGAGCACGGCGACCTGATCGATGCGATCGAGGCGCATGATGGCGCACGTGCGGCAGCGTGCATGCTGGAGCACCTCGAGCACATTGAGGCAACGCTGAACTTTGAAGTGGTGAAAGACGCGTCGCCGGATATCGAGGCGATCTTTTCCTGAGCACGCGAGGCTCGACCTCGTGCTGCGCTCAGACCCGACCGGCGCAACTGCCTGCGTACAATGCAGTGGCCCTGGGAATCCACCCATGAACCTGGCGCTTGAGCCGCGATTGCCTTTCGACTTCAGAAACGATAATTCAACGAAGCGAGCATATTGAGTTCGAGGCGCTTTTGGGCAATCGGCTATTGGCCGCGTCATGCTCGAGCCGCCCGAACGTCGCGGCGGCCGAGCCGTTCCAGTGCCGTGAAAAGTCGTACGTGACGATGGCGTTCATGTGGACATCGCGCACGCCGGCCCTGGTGTTATACGCCGGCAATCCGGATGCAGCGCTCTGCTGCCCGGACACGCCGAAAAACGTCCGCGTGTAAGGACCGTTCGCCCATGTGAAGCCTGGGCCCACGGAGAACAGCCAGCCGCTGACCGGCGCCGATGCCACGAAATCCGTGCTTACCGTGGTGCCTTGATGATGTCCGGCGATGTCCTGGTACAGCGCCACCGATCCGGTGAACGCCCACACCGTATAGTCGGCGAACAGTTTCAGCTTCGGTCCGCCGCTCACGTCGCCGAGTCCGTGCAGATGGGGGTCGTCGGATTCCTTGCGGCTCTGGAAATCGAAACTCAGTGCTGCGCCCACGTGGTAGGCCGGGCCGCGCAGCACGTTCACGCCGAGCACGTCCGGGCCCTTGCGAGAAGAAGCGATCGTCGTAGGAGATGTCGAGCGCGGGGAAGGGAATAACGCTCAACTGACGCGAGCCCGGGTACCTGGGCGTGATCACTCGGCCTGGGCCGACGCCGCTCGGATTCTCCTTTTTTACGCGTATGTATGCAGCACCACATACGGACAATCTTTGTTGTTTGACGCGGGTGTGCACGCGATGGAATAGTTGTACCCGCGACTATCATGCAGTCCGCCTGGCATCCAGGGCGCCGGCGAGAGGTCTACATGGCGTCATGGGGCCGTCATGACAACCACGTGGATTCGACCGGCACCAGAGAAGAGTCGGTGAATTGCATAAAAAATATACCCTGAGAGAAGTTAGATAAGATGAATCGACATACCCGAAGCATGGGTCATCTCGAGCGCACTGCCGAGACCGGCCGCCTGAGGCATGCCTTGGCCGCACGCCTTGACAGGGCATTGAAACGGCCCGGCGTCAGTTCGGCACGTGCAGCGAAGTGGTGGGACGTGAATGAATACGACGTGCAATCTTGGCGACTCGGAATCACCGTCCCGCCGCTGAACGCTTGTATGCGTCTTGCCGCCGCCTTCAATCTCGAGTTTATTGGCTCTGCGCGGGGCAGACCTCGGTCGCCTGATTCGCTTTTCGCGGGACAAGAGCGTTTCTCCCCCGTAGATGACCAAACGTTCTGATCTTCCAGCTCAGTCGGCGTCGCGCGCGCGATGCTACACCAGCGCGCGTTTCCTTTCCGCAGAACCCGGGGATATCAATGTGAAGGCAGTAAAACGAAACAGGGCGTTCGACGAAGCACTGCGCCTGAATAAATACGAAGTGGAGTTGGCGAGAGGCGCTTCACATATCGCAAGCACGCTGTACGAGGAATGGATGCTTGCGGCGGTCAGTGAAACCATTCTTCAGTTCGAGCCCTCGCACGGACGTGACGACCCGATGACATTTGCGCATGCCCTTCTCAGAAGATCGGAACTGCGCGGGAAGCCGGCGGCGGCCAAGGTGCTCCATGACTTTATAGAGTGTGGCCGTTTGCCAGAAGAGATACCCAGCGCGCCGCCCGGACCTGTGTCTGCTCGCAAGCCCGTCGCCCGGAAAGTGAACGGCGCGGACTTAGGGAAGACTGAGGCACGCGTAGCCGCGAAAGCCGCGTGAATTCAAGCGAACAACGGAGCGCGGAACAGCTTTGACCGGCAGCAGCAATCGCATCAGGCGAAGTTTGGCGCTATTTTCCCATTGGCGCTGATTGATGCGTACTGCATCGGCGACGAACACGAGTGCGTGAGTAGTCGGGTCGAACGTCGCAGATGCGATGCAGCCCGACGTGCCAGAAGGAAGAGGACGCGTAGCTTCTTTCTCGCAAGAGAGGTGTCGGTTGCGGAAAGATAGCGTGGGCCGTACGGGCAACGAATTAACCGAAAGGGCTGTTTTTTTGAAACCGCCTTGCTGTCTGTCAATGAGCATGAAGTGGTTGCGGAGTTCGACTTCAAGACGAAGGGCATACCGAAGCCAGTAACGTCGCTAGACGGGGCGGCGTGGCGAGTAGAAGCGTTTTTATTCCTTAACCGCAACAACAGCCGAGGGAAGAGCATGTCAAAGCGAATCGCTTACGTAACTGGCGGCATGGGTGGAATTGGCACAGAAATATGTCAGCGCTTGTTCAAGGACGGATTCACGGTCGTCGCCGGTTGTGGTCCCAACTCTCCCCGGCGGGAAAGCTGGTTGAAGGAGCAGGAGGCGCTGGGATTTTCCTTCGCCGCTTCCGAAGGGGATGTTGGTGACTGGGAGTCTACGGTGGCGGCGTTTGCCAGGGTGAAGAAGGACGTCGGCGAGATTGACGTGCTGGTGAATAACGCCGGCATTACACGGGATGGAACGTTTCGCAAGATGTCCAGAGAGAACTGGAACGATGTCATTGATACGAACCTGACGAGCCTCTTCAATGTCACCAAGCAGGTCATCGAGGGGATGGTTAGCAGGGAGTGGGGGCGAATCATCAACATCTCGTCCGTGAACGGCCAGAAAGGACAGTTCGGTCAGACGAACTATTCGACTGCCAAGGCGGGCATTCACGGCTTCACGATGTCGCTTGCCCAGGAGGTGGCAACAAAGGGCATCACGGTGAATACGGTTTCTCCCGGATACATCGGAACGGATATGGTTCGCGCGGTACGCCCCGAAGTCCTGGACGCCATCATCCAGAGCATTCCGGTACGCCGTCTCGGCGAAGCTGGCGAGATTGCTTCGATTGTTGCGTGGCTTGCCAGTGACGAATCAGCCTTTGCGACAGGGGCAGACTTCTCGCTGAACGGCGGTCTCCACATGGGATAGGAACAGTCGCAGAGCAGACACGGAAGTCCGCATCAATGCGCAGGTCCTGACTCCTTGGAAGGCGTCGGGGCATCCCGGCGCATGGCGGGCAACAATCTTTCACGAGGCGCAGTCCCAGGGTGGTTTCGACATGCATCGGACATATGGCTACAAGGATTTCATCATCGACGTGGAGACCGAGTCCACTGACGGGAGCCGCAACGGCACCGTTCTTTCCGTGCCGGGCGGGTACGTCGCTGTCGTGCGCATATCTTCTGCCGCGAGTCCTGCACCGGTCGAGAAGCTGCGCGTCGCCAGGGACGAAGGCAGCCCGTTCGGTACGGAAACGGAAGCCCTGATGCGTGGCTATGGCGTAGCCCAGCGCATTGTCGACGAGATGATAGCCTTGGCCAAGCCAGGGCCAAAGCGTTGAATAGAGACCTTTCAGCGGAACCCTTGAGCGTCATTCGCTGGTCCCACGGAAAGATGCGCAGAGCGCGGCGCGAAGCGACAGACGTGCAAGATTCCATTTGCTCAGCGAGTGTGCGGCGCTATCGGGCGCAAGAGGCGTCTACATCGGCCATCCGTTTCTCTACGGGCTCGGCGCTGGCGGCCGGCGCGGCGTCACGCGCGCGCTCGACATCATCCGCAGCGAGCTCGACGTGACGATGGCGCTCACCGCCAAGCGCCTCTTCGCCGACGTCGACTGATCAGTGCTCGTCGACGCGGGTCTTCGCCGATGAAGGGGTTGTAAGCCGGAACCACAGAAATTTTCGATGTCGTTTTGATCCAGCAGGTTAGCGCTTATTTGGATCTCTCGTAACGCGTTGAAAGGCAACGACTACCACAACTTCTGTGGTTCCGGCTTATAACCCCTTGTTGCGTGGCCACGTCGTCTTCAGTGCCGGCTTGCGCCAGGAATCTCCGTCCAAGACGCAATGCGACATAAACGCGGTAATGTCCAGTAGGGAAAAATGGAGCGGCGCCAGTCCGCGCGGCCGCTGAAGGCGTGGAAGCCGCCGGCGCGCGATCCGCGCCAGGGCGCGCTTTTCTGACGGGCGATGAGGAGCTGAGGATGGGCCGACCCCGGATGAGTGGAACGACGCACAGCTGCCCGCGATCATGAATGGCATCGCTGCGATCGACCGGGATTCCCCACGCGACAACCCGCGCTTTCTGGATGGACTGATCGCGGAGGTTCGGGCGATTACCGGCCGTGTGTTTGGCGCGAGCACCTACAGCCGGCTGCTGCGCGATCGCGCCGCAGGTTGGCGTCCAGCGCCATCCGAGTGCACCGACGGTCCAGCAAGCGATCCTGCGCGCGCAGGCGCTCGCGCCGATCTCGCAGCAGGGCAGTGCGGAGAACCGGCCGGTCGATCTCGAACTGATGCGACAGGCGCTCGCCCCGTGGTGCGCGAGGCGCTCGCGCCACTCTACGCGTCGCAGCGCGAGCGGGCCGTCGACCACGGGACGGTCACGGCGCACGATGCCGGCGATCTGGGCGAGACTCGCCAGCCGGTCCCGGCCCTGCTGCAGGCGTTCGAGCGCGCGGTACCGTCGACGCTTACCTGGCGCTCGTCGCTTTCTCCGAATCATTACCTGTCTGGGCTGCTCCGATCGGGGGCACGGCGTCGTTCATCGACGGCAGCGCCTCCTTCGGCGCTGCCGCGGCGGCGACGGCGCCCGGCTGGGCGGAGTCGGCCTTGAGGTAGTGGTCGACTAGCGCAAAGAAACGCTGATAGAAAATGCCGGCAGGAATCGTCTCGCTCGCAACTTTCACCATCGAATCATCGCTTGAGCCGATCGGCAGCGACAGCGATCCGAACACGCTCAGTCCGACGCTCGCCGACGTGTTGCTCTTCTTCAGCGCGTAGCGATCCTGCACCGCGTTCACGTACGCGGTACTGCTGTTGCCTCCAGTGTCGTCGGTAGTACAGACCACATGGATTTCGATCACCGCGTGCGCATCGCTGGTGGGCTGGAAATTTTTCGAGCCGTCGACCGAATCGGGCCTGGTCGAACTGGCGATATATCCCTGGCTGAGCAACGCACGGCGGGCGGCTTCGCAGGCGGGCTCTGTCTTCGCGGCGAACTTGTGCATATAGGGGCTATCGCCTGCGTCGAACTGTTCTTGCTGGTAAAGCGGCTTCGGTGTCGAGCACGCAGACAGTGCGCTCGCAAGCGCAAGCACGAAAGCCGCGGAGGAAAAGCGGAATTGAGTATGCATGGCTGAAATAGGGTGGATCGGTTCGAGCGAAGAAGGGGTCCCAAGGCAGACGGTCAGGACACCCAATACTGTTGTGCAGCATGAGAGGGACACATCATGCGACCGATCCGAAAGTGAACAGGCCGCGCCATTATAGTTTTCTTTCCCTACAACTACGTTCGACGGTGTCGTGAGAGCAGGTCCGTTACGGGTACGGGGGATGCTATTTCGCCCTGAACGCCGCAAAAAATCCGAAGCGCTGATCGCGCAGGCCGTCACCGAGCTTGTGCGCGCGACCGTTCCCGCCGGGTAAGGCGAGTGGCTCGAAAAAACACTGTGCGCCCGACGTGAAGTGCGGAACACGGAGTTTGGGGTTCTGGTGCAAACAGTGAATGTGATCGGTTAGAGTGCTGCTTCCCCGATCTCATGATTCGATAATGAGCAAGCTTAAAAACATGGGCGATCTGTTCTCAGGCCGTCACTTCAACCGCGATGTGATCATTCAGTGCGTGCGCTGGTATCTACGCTACAAGCTCAGCCTGCGTGATCTCGTCGAGATGATGGCCGAGCGCGGCCTGTCGCTTGCGCACACAACGATCCTTCGTTGGGTGAAGCGTTACACGCCGGAGTTCGTCAAGCGCTGGAACCGTTTCGGCACGCCTGCCGGAACGTCGTGGCGTGTCGACGAAACGTACCTGAGAGTCCGCGGTAAATGGATCTATCTTTATCGGGCAGTAGATCGGGCGGGTCAGACGGTTGACTTCCTGCTCAGGGCGAAACGCGACGTGAACGCGGCCAAAGCCTTTTTCAACAAGGCAATCAAACATCAGGGGCGGCCACCGCAAACCATTACACTCGATGGCTATGCCGCCTCACACCGTGCTGTGCGCGAGATGAAGGCCGACGGCCTGATGCCCGAGGGCACGAAGGTTCGATCTTCGAAATATCTCAACAATCTGATCGAACAGGACCATCGCCATATCAAGTCCCGGACCAATGCCATGCTGGGCTTCAAGCGTTTCAGGAACGCCGCGATCACTCTGGCCGGCATTGAGTTGATGCATCGCATTAGCAAAGGCCAATTCAATCTCGCAAAGCTCGGCCTCAAAGATGCCACTGTACCCACCGTATGGAATGCGGTCCTGTCTGATCGATAAGGTATCCTTTTTATCGAGACCTTCTCGTCCAGACAGCCTATTTGCACCAGAACCTTCTTTAGCGCGCTTGCCGAAGATCAGGCCGATCTGAGTGTCGGTGTCATCCTCTCCGGCGGCGACTCGGACGGCACGCTTGGCGTGAAAGCGATCAAGGGGCGCGGCGGTCTGACCCTCGCGCAGACGGGCGACGGATTCGGACCGCAACATGCCGACATGCCCGAGAGCGCCATTTCGGCGGGCCTGATCGACTTTGCCGTGCCGGTCGAGGACATGGGCCGCAAACTCGCGGACTTCTCGCGCAGCGCTTATGTGCTCGACGGCATGACGTTCGACGCGGGAGATGACAGTGCGCTCAGGACGCAGGGTGAGTCGCTGACTGCGATCTACGTGATCCTGCGCAGCCAGGTCGGCCACGACTTCAGCGGTTACAAGAAAAAGACCTTCATGCGGCGGGTTCAGCGCCGGATGCAGGTCGCACAGATCGACACGCTCGAGGAGTACGTCGCGCGCCTTCGGCAGGAACCCGGGGAGGTCAGCGCGCTTTTTCGCGATCTGCTGATCAACGTCACCAATTTCTTTCGTGACGCTGAAGCGTTTGAGAGTCTTGGGCGACTTGTCATTCCAGGTTTATTCGAGCAGCGTAGTACGGACGACATCGTGCGGATCTGGGTGCCCGGCTGCGCAACCGGCGAAGAGGTGTATTCGCTGGCGATCATGCTTCGGGAGCACGTGGATCGGGTCCCCACCGCGCCGCCCGTACAGATTTTTGCCACCGATATCGACGAACAAGCCCTGGGCGTGGCGCGAGCCGGCCGGTATCCCGGGCCGTTGCTCGAATGCGTTTCTCCGGAAAGGCGCGAGCGCTTCTTCGTGCCCGACGGGGGGAGTTTCCTGGTCAGCAAGGAGATACGCGATCTCGTGATTTTCTCGCCCCATAGCGTCATTCGCGATCCCCCTTTTTCCCGCATCGATCTGGTGTCATGTCGCAATCTGCTGATCTACTTTGGCATCGACGTGCAGGCAGAGGTAATTCCAACCTTTCATTACGCGCTCAAGCCGGGTGGCCATCTGTTTCTTGGCACATCCGAAAGCGTCAGCCAGTTCGATGACCTGTTCACGCCCGTGGACAAGAAACACCGGATTTTCCGGCGCCGGTCGGATGTGTCTTCTCACATCCGGCTGCCGCTGATGGTGTCATCGATTCGTCCCGGCCAGAGTGCAACCCTGACGCCTCGCCGGCCGTCACTGGGCGGCAGAGCGTTGCGGCAGGCGGTCGACGGCCAGGTGCTGGAACGGTTCGCTCCGCCTCACGTGCTCGTCAACCGTGACGGCGACGTCGCCTATTTTTCCGCACGCACTGGCAAATATCTCGAGGCGGCGCCCGGCCTGCCCACGCGGCAGATCTTTACGATGGCGCGCAAAGGGCTGCGTCTGGAGATACGCACCGTGTTCCGCGAAGCAGTTGAGACGGGGCGGCCGGCGACGCGCGGCGACATCGCCATTGAAGAGGACGACGGCCGGGTACAGTGGTTGACACTTACGGTCGAACCGCTGATTGATCACAGTGGAAGCGAGCCGCTTTACCTCGTGCTTTTCATCGACCAGGGGCCTGTGCTGAGCCGGGAAGCGGCTACGGGGCGCGCACATGCGCTGCACGACGGCACGGCCCTCCATATGGAGCGCGAGCTGCGCGAAACGCGCGAACGTCTGCAATCGATCATCGAGGAATACGAAACCGCGCTTGAAGAACTCAAGTCGTCGAACGAAGAACTCGTCTCGGTCAACGAGGAACTGCAGTCAACCAATGAAGAACTCGAGGCCTCCAAGGAGGAGCTCGTATCGCTGAACGAGGAGCTGCACACCGTCAACTCCGAGTTGAATGGCAAAATCGAAGCGCTCGACCGTGCCAACAGCGACTTGCAGAATCTCTTTGACAGTACGGCCGTTGCAACTGTTTTTCTGGACCGGAACCTGGTGATCCGCAGCTTCACACCTGCGATGAGCGAGGTCTTCAATATCCGGGCGGCGGACCGGGGACGCCCTATCACGGACCTCGCGAGCAGACTTCGTCTGACCGAGTTCGACAACGATATTGCCGCCATTGTCGAGGGGGCGGAAGTCATTGAACGGCGGGTCGACTCCGAAGACGGGGCGGCTCACTATCTGGTACGCCTTGCGCCCTACCGCAACGGCGACCGCAAGGCGGACGGCATCGTTGTCACCTTTGTGAACGTAACGGGCCTGACGCATGCGGAGATGCGCCAGCAGGTACTCATTTCGGAACTGCAGCACCGGACCCGGAATCTGCTCGCCGTGGTCAACTCCATCGCGGTACAGACGCTCGCGGCCGATCCCGCGCGTGAGGCGTTCACCAGCCGGCTGGCAGCGCTCGGGCGTCTTCAGGGGCTGCTGGGCAAGGCGGAACAGGAGCAGGTGGACCTCGGCGATATTGTGCGTCTCGAGGTCGGAACGGTTGCCGGTGTTGATGCCGACAAGGCGGCCATCGCCGGGCCATCCGTGCCGCTGTCCACGGAACACGTTCAGATGATCGCACTGGTGATCCACGAGCTTGCCACCAATGCGGTGAAATACGGTCCGCTCAGGAACGACAATGGCCGGCTTGAGGTGCAATGGCAGGTGAATGACGAAAACGGCTCCGCCGTGCTCGCGCTCGACTGGAAAGAAACAGGCATGACGGTGCCGCCTGAGGCGTCCCGACGAGGCTATGGACGGCAGCTGATCGAGCAGGCGCTGGCGTTCACACTTCGTGCCAGGACAGCACTTCGTTTTGAGTCAGACGGTGTGCGCTGCCGGATCGAAATCCCGCTCGGACGGCGATGCGCCGCAAGCGCGGGCGCCAACTGACAGGAGGATGACGGGATGGATCAGTCGGCCGCACTTCAGAATCGCCGCATCCTGATCGTTGAAGACGATTTTCTGGTAGCGCAAGGTCTCGCCGCGCTGCTTGTGGAGGCCGGCGCAACGGTCGTGGGCCCGATCGGCTGGGCCGAGGAGGCACTGGCTTTCGTTGAGACCGAGGCTGATACGCTGGATGGCGTGGTACTCGACGTCAACCTTCATGGCGAAAAGTCGTATTCCATCGCCGACGCGCTGACGCGGCGCCATGTTCGCTTCGTCTTCGTTACCGGTTATGGCGCCGAGGCGCTCGATGCTGCGTATCGCGACTACCCGCGATGCGAAAAGCCATTCGATGCGCACCTCCTCGTGCGGTCGCTGGCTGCTGCGTGAGTGACCAATGAGACCCCATGCATGCGCCCAGGAGCGCATGAGAACTTCCGGTCGCGTCCGGTACCACGCCGAACGATTGCGGATCTAATAGCGATCGCTGATGCTGTTGCCGGCGGCAGGCGCGCCGATCGCAGAGTTCATCGATCGGATTATCGATCCGGCCGCAGTGCAGACACATGACATTGTCGCCGTCACGGGGGGAAAGCGTCGACGGCGATCTGATTCCCGGCGACGGTGCCGAAGCGGCGCGGGCCAGTCTGCGTAGCGGAAACTCTGAAGCGTGACGCGCTGGAGACGTTTGCGACGGTAGCCGAATGGTTCGCCAAGGAAGAGGACGTGTAGGAGGTGTCCGCGCTCGTGTGCCGTGGCAGCGACCGCGACCGCCTGATCGGTTCTCCGCGCAGCGTACCGCGCCGGATTCCATAGCTGAAATAGATGACCATCCCGATGGCCATCGGGATGACGAGACGCAGCCCGGTGCCGCCCAGCGATCCGTCCCATGTTCAAGGAGGACCGGTCGCAATTCCGGGGGATAAATCATGGCGCCGCAACTTCATTTTGCGGTCAACACGGTGGCGGTATCGCAGGGATCGCCGAAGGTTCGAAGGCCAGAATGAAGTCCGGATCCTGACAGGCCAGCAATTTCACGCGCAGCGGGCCCGCAACACGTCTGAACCGGCATGTAGACCCGATGACCCGTATGCACCGGCGGCAGAAGTGCGCGATGATTCCCCAATTTCTGGATCGTGATGGCCGCATACGGGGAGTGACGGTAGTGGCAAGTTTTCGGATTACTCCGCGCAGTTTTCTGCTGCGCTGCAGGATAGCAATGGGCTATTGTCCACTGCGGCCGATGTACTGCTGGTCGTCTGTCAGAGATCGTACGGCGCAGCGTGACACACGGCGTGCCGCAGAGTGACATATTGACAACGCGCCAACGTCCAGTCATCCGAACGTCCCAACGGGGGTCGATGAAACCGCAGGTACGGTACTTGCTAGGCGAGTGATGCGTCGGCTTCATCGGTTGATGAGGCCAGATCCTGCCGGGACCGAACGGTTCCTCCCGCCCTGATCGGCCAGAAGACTGACGTCATGCCTGAAACCGTCGGTTCCGCTGTGGGAAAGGAGTCCTGCCATGTCACTCACCCGTCGTCGTTTCGTGATACTTACCGCTTCTGTTGCATCAGCGACGGTCCTTCCCGGTGCGTCGCAAGCGGACGCTACAGTGCTCCCTGAAAATGACCCGACGGCGGTGTCGCTCGGATACAGGATAGACGCCGCGAAGGTAGACAAGGCAAAGTTTCCCAGGTACCAGACCGGGCAGACGTGCGCCAATTGCCAGCTCTATCAGGGAAAGCCCGGCGCCGGGACCGGTCCGTGTCCGATCTACGGTGGCAAGCTGGTCTATGCGAAGGGATGGTGTAATTCTTACGTGAAAAAGGCCTGACGAGACGATGACTGAAACCGTCACCCGCCCCAAACACGCCGGATCGTCAGCATCTGCGGGCCCTGCGCCCTTGGGCGAGCGTCCTGTTGACGGCAGATGCACCGGGACGCCGCCTGATGTCGCTGCCGGGCTGCTTGATCGACAGACGCGCGCGCTATTCGGCCGGGCGGTCGGTTGGGTACCGGCACCGGCGCTGCAACTGGCGTGGCTGGACTGGTCGCTGCACCTGGCCCGTTCGCCGGGCAAACAGTACGCGCTTTGGCAGCAATGCGTGCAACAGTTCTTTCGGCTGATGCCACGTCTGCAGCCAGATTCTGCTCGCCCCACGGCGGACCCCAGCCTGGTGGGCGATCCGCGTTTCGCCGATCCGGACTGGGGACGCTGGCCATTCAGTCTGCTGCGCGATGCGTTCTTCCAGACGGAGTCGTTCTGGCAGAATGCCACCACGGGTCTGGACGGTGTCACGCCGCACCATCAGCACATGGTCAGTTTTGCAGCGCGGCAGTGGACGGATATGCTTTCGCCCAGCAATTGCTGGTGGCTCAACCCGGAAGTGCTGCGCGCGATGACGGAGACGGGCGGGCGCAATTTCGTCGAGGGCGGGCGCCATTGGCTGGACGACCAGCAGGAGGTGCTGGCCGGTTACAGCCCGCGCACCTCGCCCCAGCGGTGCGTCGCCCACTACGTGGGGCAGCGTGTCGCAATCACGCCCGGCAGGGTAGTGTACCGCAACGAACTGGTCGAGCTGATCCAGTACGCACCGCAAACCACTGCGGTATGGCCTGAACCGGTACTCATCGTGCCTTCCTGGATCCTCAAGTACTACATTCTCGACCTGTCGCCGCACAACTCGCTCGTACGCTATCTGGTGGAGCAGGGCCACACCGTCTTTATGGTGTCGTGGAAAAACCCGCGCGAGGACGCGCGCGACTTCGGGCTGGACGATTATCTGGAGCGCGGTGTCTTCGATGCGATAGCACGCGTGTGCCAGTTGAGCGGCGCCTCCTCGATCCATACGGCCGGCTATTGCCTGGGCGGGACGTTGCTTGCCATCGGTGTGGCAGCGCTTGCGCGAGACAGCAGGACGCCCCTCAGGACGGTGACGCTCTTCGCGGCGCAGACTGATTTCAGCGAGCCCGGTGAACTGGGTCTGTTCGTCGGGTGGAGCGAACTTGCAGATCTCGACGCGCTCATGTGGGACCAGGGCTATCTCGACGGCCGGCAGCTGGCACGTGCCTTCCAGTTGCTCCATTCGCGCGACCTGATCTGGTCACGGATGATGCACGAGTATCTTCTCGGCGAGCATACCAAGCCCACGGACCTGATGACCTGGAACGCGGACACGACGCGCCTGCCATACCGGCTGCACAGTGAAACGCTGCGCGAGCTTTACCTGCGCAATGCGCTCGCCGAGGGTCGGTACCACGCACTCGGCCGTGCGGTGGCGCTCGCCGATCTCAGGTTACCGCTGTTTGTGGTGGGCACCGAACGGGATCACGTGTCGCCGTGGCGCTCGGTCTACAAGCTGCATCTGTTAAGCCGCGCGGAGATTAGTTTCCTGCTGACCTCGGGCGGCCACAATGCCGGGATTGTCTCCGAGCCTGGGCACGCCGGACGCAGCTACCGCCTCAGTACACGGGGCAAGGACGCCCCCTATCTGGACCCGGACGAGTGGCATGCACAGACTCCGGCACAGGAGGGCTCGTGGTGGCCGCGCTGGCAAAACTGGCTCGTCGCGCATTCCGGCGACAGGATCGCCCCTCGCGCGATGACCACCGAATCGGGGCTCTGCGCCGCGCCAGGCACATATGTGCTCGAGCCTTAAGTGCAGCAGCAGCGCGGATCCACGACGATGGCATGGGCTGCCTGCCGCTGCCCGTAACGGCATGCGCGAACAACAGAGGCCCTTCCGCCAGGCATCAGGAGGCGAAGAATGTCGATCAGCAATGCAATATGTCCGGGATGCCGTCCGCCGACGGCGCGCTTTTGATCGACCTGTATGAACTCACCATGCTGCAGGCGTATTTCGAGCGTGGGATGAACGAGCTTGGGTGTTCGAACTGTTCGTCCGGACGCTGCCGCCGCAGCGCAATTTCCTTGTCGCAGCGGGGCTGGAACAGGCCATCGGGTACCTGACCACGCTGCGTCTGCGCGACGACGATTGCGACTGGTTGCAACGAAGCGGACGATTCACGCCGGAATTCATCGCGTCGCTTTCGGACCTGCATTTTACCGGTGACGCGGCGGCCCTGCCAGAAGGGACGGTCTGCTTCCCGAACGAACCATTGCTTCAGCTTGTCGCGCCGCTTCGCGAGGCGCAGTTAGTGGAAAGCCGGCTACTGAATCTGCTTCATTATCAGACGCTCGTTGCCAGTAAAGCTGCCCGATGTGTGCTGGCTGCTGCGGGCAAACCCGTGATCGATTTCGGTCTGCGGCGGGCGCATGGGGCCGAGGCAGCGTTGCTGTCGGCGCGCGCCAGCTCTCTGGCAGGATTTGCCGGGACCGCGACGGTGTCAGCCAACGCCCAGTTTGGCATCCCGTTGTTCGGTACCATGGCGCATTCGTTCGTCCAGGCGCATGACGATGAACTGGAGGCGTTCGAGACATTCGCCCGTGTCCAGGCAAACAATACCCTCCTGATCGACACGTACGGTACCGTGCGGCGGCCAGCAAGGTTGTCGCGCTCGCCCACCGGCTGGCGCACGAGGGGATCGAAATTCGCGGCGTGCGGATCGACAGTGGCGACCTTGGCGAGCATGCGCGGCGCGTACGTTCCATTCTCGACGCGGGTGGTCTGCGGCAGACGCAGATCTTCGTGAGCGGCAACCCGGATGAATACCGGGTGGAAACACTGCAACAGCAAGGCGCGCCGATCGACGGTTACGGGATCGGTACGCACGTCGGAACGTCGGCTGACGCACCGTATCTGGACTGTGTCTACAAGCTGCAGGAATAATACGCCGGGCGGGCACGTCGCAAACGCTCGGAACACAAGGCCACCTGGCCGGGCCGAAAGCAGGTCTATCGATACACCGATGGGAATGGTCACATGCTCCACGATGTGCTCACCATCGCAACGGATCAACGGGACGGCATGGCCCTGCTCAAACCGGTCATTATCGCAGGGCAGCGCATCCAGCAACCCGTGTCGCTCGATCACACGAGGACTTATTGCAGGGCACAGATCGAAACACTGCCCGCGGCACTGCGCGCGTTGCCGCATACGACGCCATACGCCGTCATCGTCGCCGAGCCGCCGCGCGCCCTTACGTGTGAGGTGGACAGGTCAACGCCTAGGCAACAGGCGGGGCCAGTCGCGGTTCAATCACCTGTGGAAAGGGACTGACGAACCTATGCACTGCCACCCGTAGATGAAAGAAATTCAAAGCTTCGCGATCACCTGCCGCAGCATTCCCTCTCCCCACGTGCGGTTTCCGTTTCTCTGCACAAGGCGTACTTTACCTTCAGGCGGCAAAGTGGCCGCCGCGCAACGAATGCTGATCCAGGGTAGCTGAAACACAGCGTGGAGGATCATGCGATGCGAGTACCGTCACCAATGATCGCGCTTTACGGCACTGACGACATTGCTGCCGGCAGCGGTTGCAAACGCGTGAACAACAGCAGTACACCGGGCAGCGACACTGGCCCCGCCGCAGCGAGCAACGCGGCGATGGGCGGCGCCTCAGGTGCCAGTCAGTGAAGTGAGGTCGGACCTCTTCCCGACCATGCTAGTCTCCGGACGGGGGCCGGGCGCGGGTCGCCTGCGGGTTCAGTTCCGCCCTCGCAGGCTGTCGCCCGGCGCGAGTTGTCGCCCGGACTGCGCAGTAATGGCAGTCACCACGGCACCGTGCGGAACCAGAATCCGCACGTCACGGCACCGCAATTCGACCATTTCGCCCCCCACATCGACCTCGTCACATTCGATAATGCACCAGTCCTTCACGGTCTGATGCTCAAGGAACAGTTCCGGGACGATGTCGCGCCAGTGCGCACCGGACAGGATCACCAGCCACTTCATGACGACCTCCGTTCCACCATGGGTTTTGGGAAAATCTCGTCGCGCTTCTACCGTAACGTAACGAGGTGGCATGCGCTTCAGGGGAGCCGTTTGCTCTCTTTCGGCCAAGCGGGGCTACGGCGGGCGCATCCGCCATCCGCAGACGGTCCTGTGGTTTGCAATGGTAGTTACTGCGCGCTTCGATGATGACGAAAATGCCGGCGGCGACTGCTGTATCCATCGCACCAGCGACGGCCGGCACTACGCCTATTCTCCGCAAATACCCGGCCCCGTTAGTACAACGGCGCGGCACGGAGTAGCCCGTCATACCAGCGCCACGAGTGCCCTGAGCCTTGCCTGTATAAGTTGCAACCATCGGTAAATTTTCGCTACCGGATAACGCCGCGCTGGCATTTGACGTTCTGCAAAATGCATTACGGACGGTTCGCTGACAGGATGACTCATTTGCTGACCACGTCGACATACGGTGTCGTCGCGCCACAATAACCCGAACGTCGCGCAAATCCGGCGGCAACCTTGCTGCGTAAGCTGTCTGGGCCGATGTGACTGACCGGCGGACTTTGCAACGCGATGAACGCCTGTTCGGCCATCTCCTGGCGCTCCTGCAGAAATGCCAGGTAGAGCCTAACCGATCTCAAATGGGGGAAACACTGGCGGGAAGAGAATCGCGAAAAGGCTGGTCGCGGGTTGTCCAGGTGTCGCGCAACATTCACCGGCGCGGCTGCCTGGTGCAGGCGCCGGATGCCACATCGCGGCGCAAGGCCAAGCCAGGCGATGCGCCGCGACTGCTGCCGTCAGGCTATCCGGCGCCTGTCGTTTCTTCCTCCTTTCTTTCCAGGCGCAGATAGGTATCAGCCGCGACCAGGCCGAACACAATGTGATTGAGGAAACTTACCCAGCCCCGGGCGTCCGCAAACCACGGGAACCACTGCGTCATGCCATAAAAGTTGACCACGTAGAGGAGGACGCCGAATACGGCACCCACCAGCGAGGCCATGCCGACACTGGAATCCAGGCTGAATGGCGCCATGATCACCGCGAGAATGACCGTGAAGAGCATCGCCAGCACGAAGTGGGTCACCAGCGCGGCCAGCATGATGCCCGGCGCGAACGTCGCAGGTTGCATCAGCGCGTCGCGCCCCAGGACGATGGCCGCGATCATCCTCGGCGGTCCCCATACGCTCTGACCCATGAGCCGCATCGCAACAAGCTCGATTACCAGAAAAACGACGCCTGCCACGCAACCGCCGATAACAGCAGCGCGCAGGTCAGGCATGCGGCGGGTGAAGTGGTGCGAATGCATGCGAAGTTCCATCATGACCTCCTTGAAAGCGATAGATCGCCGCGCACGCGATCCCGGACATACTCGCAACGCCGCGAGATCGCTAGTGCCGGACGACACCTGGATTTAACCCTGACGGATGTAGTGGTCCGATACGACATTGCGTCGATGGATCCATGCAATCGCCAGTTCGATTGCCTGGTCCGACGCTTCCTGCATTTCGGCAAAATCGCCCTCGACGCCAAGCGTCCGGCTTTCGCCCTCCCGATCCGTGACAATGGCCGCGGCTGTATAGCGCCCCCGCTCCGACATCGTAACGAGCGGCCGGATCACGAAACCACGGTAGGTAATGTCTTCACTCTGCATAGTGCCTCCCGGTAGTCAGGGGAAACGCGGGCACAGCGCTGTGCGCGGCTGTCGGGTCGCGCGTCGTCATTCACGTGGTGCAAACCCCGCGCCCGATGCGCTGCTGGCGTCAGGCGATACGCATGACGGTCATCGCCCGATGATGCAAATGAGCCGACTTGACGCCCGTCCCGACGGCGTGTACCGATCGCAGCCCTACAAGCTGAGCTAACGGCCTGGTTCGCCCGATATCCATCCGCTACCGGCGCGACCTGCTCGCCACTAGCCGATATCGATCGTGCGGCTCGCGGATCGCGACGGCTCCGATTTTGGTACCGTCAACGTGAGCACGCCGTTGTCAAACTTCGCCAGGGCGTGATCGGGGTCGGCGTTTTCCGGCATCGGGATCGTGCGCACGAAGCTTCCATAGGCGCGTTCAAGCCGGTAGCAGCCGTCTTCCTCGCTGCGCACGTCCTGTTTTTTCTCACCGCGCAGCACGAGCGCCCCATCCTCGACGGTGACGTTCAGATCCTCCCGCTTCATTCCGGGCAGCTCGGCGGTTACACGCAGTGCCTGCCCATCATCGACCACGTCGATGCGCGGCTGGAAGCGCGATGAACTGAAGTCGCCAAACCATCGTTCCAGAGCCCCGCGTCCGGCGAACGGATCGTGAAAGAACTCTTCAACTGCACGCCACGGTTCGCGCGAGAAGAATCGTGGAATGTCAGGCCACGAGGCGCGCCACTGTTCGTTCGCTGGGGGGCTTTCCGGGCTGGCCGCGTCTGACTTGCGCCCCGCGCCGCGAAGGAACTTGAAGGGATTCCACTTCTTCAGGTCGGTGTTCATCGTATCCTCCTCTACGGTCTGGCAGGAGAGCTGGATATTGGTCATTTCACTGAAGCAGCGACTCGCCGCCCACCTGCACTCAACATGCCACATCCGGGCCGCGGCGGTCGCGAGGTGGCGGCCAGACGGCCGCCACCGGGCTTTCTCACTGTCGCTGTCGTCCGCACGGTTAGTTCGTGCGCACCTCGATGCGGCGCGGCCGTGCTTCGTCGCGGCGCGGTATCGTCAGCTTCAGCACGCCGTCCTTCAGGTTGGCGTCGATTTTCGAGGTGTCGAACTCAGCACCAAGAGAGAAAGCCCGCGCGAAGTGAGGCTGGCGGATCTCCGCATGCTGTACGCGAAGCCCCGCCGGCGTGGGCACCACCGCCTCCGCCTCAATGTAAAGGTTGCCGTCATGCACCTTCACATCGAGCCGGTCCTTTGTCACACCGGGCAGATCCGCCCACAGGGTGACGCCCTGGCTATCCTCGAAGATATCCACGGGCGGCGTTAGCGTGATCCGGCGTTGCGATTGCTCGTCTTCGCGCTGGGCCATTGCCGTTTCATCTTTCCGGGCCAGTTCTGTCGTGTCGTTCATGATGTCCTCCTCAGTTCCTTGACGCATTTCATTGAACGGTGATGGCCCGCGGCTTCGACGTCTCCCGCTTGCCGATGCTCACGGTCAGGCAGCCATTGGTGTACTGCGCCGTGACCTTGTCGGGGTCGGCATGCTGCGGCAGTTCAATGACGCGTCGGAAAGAGCCGGTGAACCGCTCCTGCGCGTAGGTACGCGTGTCGTCGCCAGCCGCTTCCGGCTGTGCGGTCCCGCGCTCGCCGCTGATGGTCAGCAGCCCTTTGTCGATGGATACGTCGAGGTTCGCCGGATCGATACCCGGCGCGAACGCGACGATCTCAATCGAGTCGTCAGTCGAACCGATGTTGACCTGCGGGAATGCGCCGAAGCGCCCGGAACGGATGCTGGAGGGGAAGCCGCCGAACAGGCTCGCCATCTGCCGTTGCAGACGGTCGAACTCGCTGAAAAGGTCGGTCCCGAAATAGAGATCACTCATGGTCGTTTCCTCCTTCAAATCAGCAGGAAGACGAACCGGCCTACGCGCTCCAGTCCGTCCGCCATGCTACCGGCAAACAAATCGAAACACGCAGCGCGCCAAACTTCCCGGCGCGACTGCCTGAGCGGAATTCAGGATACGCTCTGCGACGAAAATTTCAAGGGGCTGCGACGCAATTCCTATGCTGATTTTGCGAGGCCAATTCGCATGTTTGGCATGTGCCCAAGCTGCTTGAGCCCGAACAGCGTACCGCGCTCACTCGATCGACATCGGCCACGTATGCGCCACGGCGCCACGCGCTGCAGTCGCCATGATCGATTAGCTGCGCGCACCGGCACCCCTTGCGGTCGCGCAGCTATTTTTTTGATAACTTTCTCCCCGGTTATCGGTGGGGCGTCGACGAGCCAGTTCAACGCTCCAGCAGACTGAGCTTGTCCTTCACGTCCTTGAACTGATCAGCTTCCGCGAGCGGCGCCTTCGTCTTCGTGATGCTCGGCCAGTTGCGCGCGAGCTTTGCATTCAGTTTGATGAAACACTGCTGGTCGCCAGGAACATCCTCATCCGCGTAGATCGCGTGCACGGGGCACTGTGCCACGCAGACGGCGCAGTCGATGCATTCGTCGGGATCAATCACCAGAAAGTTCGGACCTTCCCGAAAACAATCCACTGGGCACACATCGACGCAATCGGTGTAGCGACAATTGATGCAGCTTCCGGTAACAACGTGAGTCATTCCCGCTCCCGCAGAATTCGTGGCTGCCGCTGCTACAGGCATGCCCAGGCGCCCCGACGCGCGCGATATTCTCCAACTGGTACCCGTTCGCGCATCGCGAGCGGACCAGGCCTTACCAGATCGGAAACACTACGTCCGGCTGCGGCGTAAATTGAATGCCTGATTCGGGGCAGATGACGCGGCCCCTGACGGCAACCCGCTGGTTCAGGTAAGGTAACAGGAGAGTGGGGGCCGGCGCGCGTCCGTTGCCAAGAAGGATGTCGGTTACCATCCTGTCGTTGCAGGGTGACGCCGAAGGGCGATCCAGCAGGATCGTCGTATAGTCGCCCGGCGCGTACCTGTCGCTGCCCCGCTGGATTGTCCCGGTGATCCAGATGTCGCGCTGCACGGGCAACGTCGGTAAAGGTGCGCTGGCTGACATGGTGTCCTCCGCGCACGAACAGGCGATTACCGCTGCCACCGCGAGTAGTACATACAACCGTTGTTTCATGACAACGACCTCTTACCCTGCTGCTCGCCCGGGCGTCACCGCTTTGTCTTCACTTCCTTGAATTCGGCATCGATAACGTCCTCGTCCTGCTCCCGGCCCGCGGATTCCTGCGGTCCGCTCGAGCCAGCCGTGCTGCCTCCCTGTGATTGCACATCTGCGTAGACCTTTTCCCCGAGTTGCTGCGAGGCCGTCGCCAGCGCATGTATCCTGGCGTCGATAGCGTCCTTGTCCGCCCCCTTGAGCGCGGCTTCGAGGTCGCGGATGGCGGCTTCGATCTGCGCCTTCTCGCCATCACCGAGCTTCTCGCCGTATTCGCCCAGTGCCTTGCGCGTGCTGTGTATCAGGGCGTCGCCCTGGTTGCGCGCCTCGGCCAGTTCACGCAGCCGGTGGTCCTCCGCAGCGTGCGCTTCGGCGTCCCTCACCATCTGTTCAATTTCCTTCTCGGACAGACCCGAGTTCGCCTTGATGGTGATCCGGTTTTCCTTGCCCGTTGCCTTGTCCCTCGCGGACACGTGCAGGATGCCGTTCGCATCGATATCAAATGTCACGTCAATCTGCGGCACGCCGCGAGGCGCTGGCGGGATACCCTCCAGGCTGAACTCGCCCAGCGGCTTGTTGCCGCCCGCCATCTCGCGCTCGCCCTGGTACACCTTGATGGTGACTGCCGGCTGGTTGTCATCGGCGGTCGAGAAAACCTCCGAGAACCTTGTCGGAATGGTGGTGTTCTTTTCGATCGTCTTCGTCATCACACCGCCAAGCGTTTCGATGCCGAGCGAGAGCGGCGTCACATCGAGCAGCAGTACGTCCTTGCGGTCGCCGGACAGCACCGCACCCTGGATCGCCGCCCCCACGGCGACCGCTTCATCCGGGTTGACATCCTTGCGCGGCTCCCGCCCGAAAAACGCCCTGACCTTCTGCTGCACCTTTGGCATGCGCGTCTGGCCGCCGACGAGGATCACGTCGTCGACCTTGTCCGCAGACAGGCCGGCATCCTTGAGCGCAGTGCGGCATGGTTCTATCGTGCGCTCGATCAGGTCCTCGACAAGCGACTCGAGCTTCGCGCGCGTGAGCTTCAGGCTGAAGTGCCTGGGACCCGAAGCGTCTGCCGTGATGTAGGGCAGGTTGATCTCGGTCTGCTGGCTCGACGAAAGCTCGATCTTGGCCTTTTCCGCGGCTTCCTTCAGGCGCTGCAGCGCGAGCACGTCCTTCGACAGGTCGACGCCCTGCTCCTTCCTGAACTCGCCGACCATGTAGTCGATGATGCGCTGGTCGAAGTCTTCGCCGCCCAGGAACGTGTCGCCGTTCGTCGAGAGGACCTCGAACTGTTTTTCGCCGTGGAGGTCGGCGATCTCAATCAGCGAAATATCGAAGGTGCCGCCACCGAGGTCGAATACGGCGATCTTGCGGTCACGGTTTTCCTGCCTGTCAAGACCGAACGCGAGGGCCGCCGCCGTGGGTTCGTTGATGATCCGCCTGACTTCCAGACCGGCGATGCGGCCGGCGTCCTTGGTAGCCTGGCGCTGGCTGTCGTTGAAGTATGCGGGTACCGTAACGACGGCTTCCGTGACGGGTTCACCAAGGTAGTCCTCGGCCGTCTTCTTCATCTTGCGGAGGACTTCGGCTGAAACCTGCGGCGGTGCGAGCTTGCTGCCGCGAGCTTCGACCCACGCATCCCCATTGTCGGCCTTGATGATCCCGTAAGGCATCAGACCGATGTCCTTCTGCACTTCCTTCTCGTCGAAGCGGCGGCCGATCAGGCGCTTCACCGCAAAGAGCGTGTTCTCAGGATTGGTGATGGCCTGGCGCCTGGCGGGTGCACCGACCAGTATTTCATTGTCAAGATACGCGACGACTGAGGGCGTCGTACGGGCGCCCTCCGAGTTTTCGATCACTTTGATCTGCCCGCCTTCCATCAGCCCCACGCATGAATTCGTGGTGCCGAGATCGATGCCGATGATCTTGCCCATGATGCCCCCTGCAGGTTCTTGCGGCCGGCGCGCGCGGCCCAGATATGGCGCCGCGCTCCGCACGCCTGGTCAACCCGTTCAATGCGCCATCTCCGACGGCAGCCCGGGGGATTGCGCTTCCTCCTTCGGCAACTCTGCGATCACCGCGTCGGTCGTGAGAATCAGGCCCGCGACGGAGGTCGCATTCTGCAGTGCCGTGCGCTCGACCTTGGTTGGATCGACCACCCCCATTTCCATCAGATCTCCAAACGTATTCGACGCAGCGTTCCAGCCAAAACTGCCTGGCTGTTCGAGTACCCTGTTCAGCACGACTGACGCCTCTTCGCCTGCATTGATTGCAATCTGGCGCAGCGGCTCCTCCAGTGCGCGCAGCACGATCCGGATGCCCGCATCCTGGTCTGGATTCGCACCGCGCAGGTCCCTGATCGCCGCACGGGCACGCAGCAACGCAATGCCACCCCCCGGCACGATCCCCTCATCGACTGCCGCGCGCGTCGCGTGCAGGGCATCCTCCACGCGCGCCTTCCTTTCCTTCATCTCGACCTCGGTGGCCGCGCCCACCTTGATCACCGCGACGCCGCCCGAGAGCCTGGCGATGCGTTCCTGGAGCTTCTCCCTGTCGTAGTCGCTCGTGGCTTCCTCAACCTGGCGCCGCAGGGCCTGGACGCGGGCGTCGACCGCCTTGCGATCGCCTGCGCCGTCGATGAGGGTGGTGGCCTCCTTCTCGACCTCCACCCGTCGGGCCCGGCCGAGATCTTCGAGCGCGACCTTCTCCAGCTGTTTGCCGGTCTCCCCGGAGATCAGCACCCCACCCGTCAAAGTGGCGATGTCCTCAAGCATGGCCTTGCGGCGGTCGCCGAAGCCGGGTGCCTTCACCGCAACCGTCTTCAGGATGCCGCGCAATGCGTTGACCACGAGCGTGGTCAGAGCTTCGCCTTCCACGTCCTCGGCGATGATGAGCAGGGGCTTGCCGGCCTTGGCAACGGCTTCGAGCACGGGCAGCAGGTCGCGAATGGTGCTGATTTTCCTGTCATACACGAGGATGTATGGCTCTTCGAGTACGGCCAGCTGCTTGTCCGGATCCGTCATGAAATAGGCCGAAAGCCAGCCGCGGTCGAACTGCATGCCCTCGACCACTTCCAGTTCGCTTTGCAGTGACCTGCCTTCCTCGATCGTGACTGCGCCGTCCTTGCCGACTTTTTCCATCGCCCCAGCGATGATCCTGCCGATTTCCTCGTCTGCATTGGCCGAAATCGTACCTACCTGCGCGATTTCCCTGCCCGTCGTCACTGCCCGCGAGAATTTCCGGAGTTCGTCGACGATGGCCGCCGTGGCCTGGTCGATACCTCGCTTGAGGTCCATCGGGTTCAGACCCGAGGCCACGTATTTCATGCCTTCCTGAACGATAGCCTGGGCGAGCACCGTAGCCGTCGTCGTACCGTCACCGGCGACGTCGGAAGTCTTCGCGGCGACCTGCCTGATCATCTGCGCGCCCATGTTTTCAAACCTGTCGCGCAGCTCGATGTCCTTCGCGACCGTTACGCCATCCTTTGTAATCGTCGGCGCGCCAAAGCTCTTCTCGAGCACGACGTTCCGCCCGCGCGGGCCGAGCGTGACCTTCACTGCGTCGGCCAGAACATTGACACCCTTGACGATGCGTTGCCGTCCAGAATCATGAAACTTCACGTCTTTGGCTGTCATGGCTTCCTCTCGGTAGATCAGAAACAAGGGATTGCGACGAATGTGCCGGTTCTCTGTCAGTACCCTTACTTCATGCGCGATCGCCTCTATCGCCGCGTCCGCGCGACACCGATGCGAATGCCACTGCGGCCGGGGCGCACCGTTGTCTCATCACTGGTTGCCGGGCGCCTGCGGTAGAGCACGATCGCTGGCATAGCGCCAGCCATGCCGAAACCGCAGGGCAAGGGCGTATGCGAGTGCTGGGGGAAACGTCTGCTGCATTGCCGCGACCCGGTCCGACAGTACGCGATGGACACGCTCCGCGAATGGCCGGAAGACGCCGAAAAGGGCGCGGATCTTGCGGTGGAGGCGCTCGAGCAGAGGGGACCAGGTCGAGTTTGAATGAAGGTCGCTCATGGCCATCTCCTTCAACGCAGCACGGAAGAGAACGGGTGTGCGCGCTCCAGTTCGCCTGCCATGCTGCGGGGCAAACAAATCGAAACACGCAGTGTGCGACCGGTTCACGAGCGGGCACACTGCCTGAGCTGCATATAACTTAGTTTTACTTATGGAAAATTTCAAGCTCCAGCTGATGCACTCGCAGACATCCGTTCCGCACCTATCTTTTCGGATGTGGTTGATTAATCCATGTCAAGCCGTCGCGTCCTCTTCTTCGCGAGCGCCTGTACCGACGGTCTCGTCGCCGTGTGAAGAACCGCCCGGCAGCCCGATGGCCCTTACTGGACCCGGCCCTCCGGTCGCGTCACTGGATGGGCGGGGCCGTGCCCAACTGCCCGGCGAGCATCCGCTCGTACATGCCGAAGTGCAGATCCACTTCCGTCTGCTCGACCGCCACGACAGTCATGTTGATCTGGTCCGGCAACAGGCCGAGCACGACCGCGATCGCGGCTTCAAGTTGCGGCGCACAAACCTTGTCCTCGGCCATTGTGGTTCCTTTCGCCACACACCTGCTCGAACAGAAGGTGGACATCCGCGTGATCCAGGTGCTGCTCGGTCACAAGAAGCGCATTAAAATTTTCTTTTGCAGGTCCTGTTGACTGGACCGAGGGACCTTCTTACGAGAACGGCGAAGCGCTCGTCCGCACCCGTTAAACATGCAACGACTGAGCACGTCATGGCGCCCCTTGGCGCATTGCCACGCAGCGGTTCGCGGCCAGAGGAACTTGCTGGCGTTCCTGAGGAGCTTGCAGGCCCAACCTATGTCCCGCAACGCGTGCCGCCGTGTGCCGCCACGCGTTGGACCTCGCGCGTCTCAGGACATAGTTCCGCGCGGGAGATATGGTTCGTGCCGTGCGCCCTGAAGTACTGGACGCAATCATTCAGGGCATTCCGGTGCGCCGTCTCGGAGAGGCGTCGGAAATTGCTTCAATTCTTTCCCGGCTCGCCGGCATTGAATCCGGCTTTGCAACCGGTGCTGACTTTTCGCCCAACGGTGGGCTTCACATGGGTTGGCGCCTGCCCACTGATAGCTCATACAGGACGGCTCGCGGCGCATTTAACCAGTCATGTCAAGCGCAGAAATCAATGGGCCACATAGCGGCCCATTTATCGACATCAAACGTTAAAGGATTGGAAATGGCAACCGGAACAGTAAAGTGGTTCAACGACGCCAAGGGCTTCGGCTTTATCGCGCAGGACGACGGCGCAGAAGACCGATTCGCCCACTTCTCTGAAGTTCAGGGCAGCGGCTTCAAATCACTGCAGGAGCATCAGAAAGTCAGCTTCGACGTGAAGCAGGGGCCTAAGGGGAAGCAGGCTGCCAACATCAAGCCGCTGTAGCGGGCCCCCGTGCTCAGCTCGTCGCCATGGGAAGAAGCAAGGCGGTAGGCGGCTGACGCTGGTGCGCGAAGCGGAAGATTCCAGAAGTCATCCGGTAATGAGGTAGTTTGCGCAGTAATCCATATCACTTCCGCTGGGGAACAGTATGTCAAATCAGACCTCTCTTCAGGACAAGTTCCTGCAGGCTCTCGCGGAGGACAAAACGCTGGCGAGTGTCTACATGGTCAACGGAATCAGGCTACGCGGCGGGTTGAATCGTTCGACAAGTTTGTCCTTATCCTCGCATCGCCGGCTGGTCGCCAGATCATATTCAAGCGGGCTATCTCGACGGTGCTGCCCAACGCGCCGGAACGAACGACACCTTTGTCCGCGCCGACTGAAATTTTGAGTCGGGGTGGAGGCCGGTCCGAAATAAATCTGTGGCTGGCAGGCGCCGAACGAGCCGCTTTCTCAGGCAGCACCCGGCGGCACAGGCGGAAGCGTGAGTAAAGGGCAAAGTCCGGCCAGTTCCTGCCGCTGTGACCGATTCACTTCAGCAGCGGCCATTCAAATACGCGGCAGTGGGATCCCTTTGTCGGGAAGTCTCCGGTAATTTGGGTCGGAGGAGCCAAAGTGCTGTTAGCCACAAGGTCGTCGACGATTGCGTGCGCACTCTGCGCGGCTGTCGGTGGGGTCGATATTGCTGGTGAACTGGCGGCCGACCGGTTCGCTCAGTGCGTCGGACGAGACCGGATGTCAGATGCGACGCCAACCTGAAGCCTGAAGTCGTTGCATTCATATGTTGGAAGCCTCACCAATTAACCAATACGGTGTATAACTCATTCATTGTCACCCAGTGAACCGTCCGACACAGGTAGTCATTTTCGGCAGTGGTTTGAGCCAGTCTGAATACGACGCTGTCGTGGCGGCTTCTAACGATGAGAGCAACGAGAAGAGGGCATCATGAATCACATTGTTCCGGCCGTGCTGACAGGTTCCGTTGCCTTAATGATCTCTGCGGCCGCATGGGCGCAGGGCAATCCAGCCAGCAGCGTACCGGCGACCACTGAACATCCCGACGCAATAGTGCGGATGCACCAGCAGGTCGCAGTCGCGAACCGCGCATACGATAAAAAGGTCGCCGCCGCCAAAAAAGTCTATGACCACAAGAAGGCTGAAGCCAAAAAGGAGCGTGACGCAGCTATCAAGGAGGCGCATGGTGCAGCGGGCTCATAGGAAGGGCGAACACGGCTTCCAGGTGGCGTGACCGGTATCAAGTGCTGACGTCCATCGCACTGGAGCGACCGGCCTACTGGCGTCGTCCCGCGGTAAATCAACGCCGGTGGCTCTGAGGAATTGTGAACGTGGCAACTGCCCGTCCAGGATTTGAGCGTCGCGGGCCGCGAGAGACCACGTCCTGTCGGTCGTGCGTCGCCGATCGGGGGCGCGCCATGTCATCGCGGGGAGGGCACAGACGATGCTTTGCGATCCCGTGTTTGCGAGTGCCCCTTGCCTTGCCCATCGTGGGCGAAGGATCCGCGTGATCGGTTGTGATCGGGCACAAACCGGCCATCAATCGTCATTCGCTGGCACTACCGCTCGGACATTGAGGGGGCGGGTCAGAGATCGGAAGCGGCCACTCGCCGTAAGATTCGAAAGTCCTGTTGCGTCCGGTGGCGAGCGAATGATTACTGGTACCGGCTCACGCGGGGAAAGGCTAGCCGCTACTGCACGCCTTACGGCTGAAACTGAGAGCAGCGCCCGCTGGCTGCGCCTGTCGATTTGGAGCGACGGCGCTGCACACAGATCGGGCAAGAAACCGGAACGGTGCTCCATTGCTGCATAGCGAAGTCGGCGTTGCATGGAGATGAGCGTTCACTACGGCGCAGAAATGCGGTGCTTTTCGGATTCGGGCTATGCCTTGGCCGAAAAAGGCAGTTTCTGCCGGGTAGAAAGAAGTTACGCGAAAAGCAAAAACTCGCGGTTATAGCTGTTTCGACCATCTCAGGAATATTCCTCTTCCTGATCTACGGTATCGAGAAGGCCAATGGAGAGAAACCCTCATCGACGCGGTTTCACCGGGCTGCAGATGGGTAGTTCATGGCCGGATTGGACCACTCTGGGGCCTCCCATCCCGGATGATTCGCAGTTGGTGCAACAGTGCAAATTATGCTTGCCGCATGTCCGCTGATCGGATTCGTCTGGTTATCGTCGTTCACGTTGCATCTTGAAGTAAATGCAACACGTTAGTTATGCGAACTGTTTGCTAGAATCCTGCGCGAGAGCGAAAAAATGAGATCGATGACTTCTGGAATCAGGGTGGCAGGGAGACGGTGCGGAGCCGCCGCGATCACGGCGTTCACTTTTTCGGGCGCACATGCCGGCGGGATCGACCACGAAGTCTCGCTGGATCAGAGCGGCATATGGAACCGCAACGTTCAGCTCGCACTAGAATACGCCGTGATAGCCACGGAGGTGGGTGGGTCTCTGTGGCTCGGGAATGACAACGAACTGGGCCATACATTCTGGCAAACGGCCGATGCCTCGGCGATATCGGCGGTCGCTGCACAAGGCATGAAGTACGCATTCGGTCGCCAGCGGCCCAACGCCGGCCAGGGACCTAACCAATGGTTCAGCGGCGGAAAGAGTTTTCCCAGTGGCGAAGTCACCCTTCAGGCGAGTTTCGTAACGCCGTTCATCGTCAACTATGGTCGCCGTGATCCGTGGGTTTGGGCCCTCGAAGTGTTGCCGCTCTATGATTCGATCGCACGCGTGAAAAGCCAGGCGCATTGGCAGACCGACGTCCTCGCCGGTTGGGCGCTGGGCACGGCGGTAGGATACTTGAGCACGACATGGCAGACACCCCTGTTCGTGCAGATTCTCCCGCACGGTTTAACGGTAGGCTTCGCGAAGCGGTTCTAGGGTGTGGTTGCGAAACGAACGTGAGTGGTATGCAGGCGGCGGCACGGCGACGTCCGGACCTCCTTTAAGCACGCTCCGTAAGGTCCACGCGAAGAGTTGCTCGCAACCACCCGTATCTCGCATCACGAACTGGTCATCGCGATAGGAATGGCCGTTTCACCTCCAAACCTGAAGATTCCACCGCGTTGCGTCGAAAGACTGAAAGGGGTCGCGAAGCGTCGATCGCCGTCAGGCAGAGATCGGCCTTCGGACAGCATGCCCGGCCCCGCGCGCGCCCAAGGGCGCGCTGATGCGCGGCTGCACGCCGTCGACCCACCCGGAGAAGAAAATGCTGACCCGCACGTAACCGACGCGCTGACCGTTCATGGCGAATTTCCGGCAAAGGGATTCTGTCTTGCGAATGGGCAGCTCATTGCCCGATATGGATAGCCCGTCCAGCTTTTCCTAATACTGGGCACAGCGTTCCGGTTGCCGCTTGCCATTGAGCTAACGGCGGAGGCTTCAGCTACACTAATGCTAGCCATGTCACATAAAGATATGTCGTCGCTCGTGAATTTCGCACTTGCGCCGATCGAGCATCGGCCGGCCATGGCGTGCGATTGATACCGCCGCCACAGCCGAAAAATTACTGATATGTGCATCTGCGCACAGACAAATTGCGCCTTCAAGTCCTGTGTGTGTGCTTCAATGCCGTGAGTAACGCGGCCGTCGGGCAAAATTCGGTTTCCAGATCATCGGCGATAGCGGTGCACTGCTTATCAACGGAGAGGATAGGTCATGACAAATGCCATTGCCCCGCAACGTCCGGCGGACATCGTTAGCCCGATCGCCGACAGCGCCATGCCCAACACGGTCACCCTGGCCGATGCGCGCCAGGCTGGCCGGGTCGGCCTACGGCGGGGACAACACCTGCGTCACCGCATTCAGATCCGATGCAGAGATGACATCACCAGGTTGATGCGCACGGCCTTCTGACGGCCTGACGGGTTGTCTGCGGCATGGCGGCGAGTTGCACCAGTGCCATGGTTTCGCATGGTCAGCGCGGAAGGCAGATGATCGGTACGATGATGGCTGCGCGTCCACGAAGCGACAAAGACGACGAATGATTTGGGTGAAGAGTGTGCAGACGGCATTTTCTCGGTGGCGTAGCCGATTCGCTCAATGCGGAGCGGCGACGCAGGGCAGCGCCGTTGCCGTCACCGCAACGCCTGCATCCCCGTCGCATCGAGCGGTAGCAGTATCCCATTGTGTCCCTTGGACGGCCCATCCGGGATCATCGTCAATCGTGAAAAAAAGGAGAGTGTGAATGAAAGCGATCCAGGCAATCAAACTGGCAGGTGGCGCACTGATCATCGCGGTTTCGGTCGGTGCATGGGCGCAGGCGAGCGACGCCATGGGCTCCATGTCCGCGCCTTCATCGGATCAAATGTCGGCGAAATCGATGACGTCAGCCGACCGCGCGTTGTCGAAGAAAGTGCGTGCGGCACTCGTCAAGGCGAAGGATGTTACGGCGTCCGGTATCGTGGTCCGCGCGAAATCGGGCGCTGTGACGCTGGAAGGCACCGTTCCCGAACAGGCGCAGGTTGACACGGCCACCGAAGTCGCCAAGGGCGTTGCGGGCGTGACTTCGGTGAAGAACGCGTTGTCGATCAAGGAAGAAGGTCGCTAAACTAAGTCCGGCCTGCAGCGAGGCCACCCCATTTTTGCCGCACCGATCTTTGACGTCGTAGGGTGGCTCGCTCAAATCTATCCGGCGTCGCTGTTGGGAAGGTTTTCCGCGGCACGAGGAGAGTCGCGCCTGCGATCCTGTAAATATCCTCGCCGCCTCAGTAGCCACTTCTTGTCAGGCTGATCGCAAGGCCGGCGTGCCGTTCACGCCATCACATTTCAGCGTCGCAAAACCAGGAGTCCGACTTCATGGTCATGGCTCACCCGGATCCGCCCATGATCTACGACTACTACGGCTTTCCTGGCTACACCTACCACATCTAGTACGCGCCGCAACTCGCTCAAAAAGTGCTCCGTCTGCTCGAAGCCGGGGAATTGCTGGACGACTCGACCGTTGCGTGGCTTTGACCACGGCATGTACGCGCCGATGGCCGTAGTCTATCCCGGGGCTGACGTTCCGACGTTGCAAGTCTCGTTCAAGCGCAGCCTGGACCCGCTGGCGCACTTCGCCGTCGGGCGTACGCTGGCACCTTTGGGAGGCCAGGGCGTGCTAATTGTCGGCAGCCGGCTGAGCTACCACAACCTGCGCGCGTTCGGCGTAAGCGGCTCGGCAGGGCCGGTCCCCGATTCGCGCGCGCGTGGGGCATGATGTGAGAGCGTGGGTAGGTCCGGCGTAGACCACGTGAAGATCGATCCATGATCGTGGCCACGATCTATCTGGATCTACCCGGTCAAACCGTGGACGTGAGCGGAGCGGCCAGCTTCAGTTTGTCGGCCACGTTCCAGGGAAGCAGTTCGTCGATGCGGTTGACCTTGTGGTCCGCAATATGAGTGAGCACGTATTCGAGGTAGGCACGTGGGTTGACTTCGTTGAGTTTGCACGTACCGATGAGACTGTACATCGCCGCCGCGCGCTCACCGCCGCTGTCGGAGCCAACGAACAAATAGTTTTTCCTGCAATGCAAATATGTGCATTGCAGGAATAATGCGCAGTCGAAACTTATGCGGAGCCTGCCGCTGCCGGACAGTGCGATGCGAGTCGCCGAGCCGGTCCCCGAGTACTTTCGGTCCGGCGAACTGCGCATAATTACAGCGACTCCAGGAACTGGAGAATGCGGTCTGGCGGTCGATATCGACGGTTCTTCACCTGCGGCGGTTGAATGCTGTTCAGTGCTCGCTCCTTCATTGTCAAATCCGCTTCCATATAGCCGTGTGTTGTCGACGGGCTTTCGTGTCCCAACCAGAGTGCGATGACCGATAGGTCAACGCCTGACTGAAGTAGATGCATGGCAGTCGCGTGACGTACCAGGTGGGGAGAAACGCGTCGTTTGGCGAGTTGCGGACATTCGCCCTTCGCTCGCGTTACGGCGATTCTCATCCGGTCAGCGACGTTCGAGCGAGTCATCGCGTTCCCCGAGCGGTTTGGAAAGAGCCTCTGGCTCGCCACATCCTGGATACGTGGCAACCATCGTTTGATCAGCGTTGCTGTAGAACGCCATAGAGGTACCGTGCGCTCCTTGCGGCCCTTGCCAAGAATATGGACACAGGGTGACGAACCCAGGATGACATCGCCGACGCGCAGAGCGAGGATCTCTGAGACCCGTGCTCCAGTGTTATACATGGTTGCCAGCAGTACCGTGTCGCGTTGACCGCACCAGGTGTCTGGATCAGGCGCTGTTAATAGTTGCTGGACCTCGTCGCGCGACAGATATCCAACCATCGGTTTATCACACCGCTTCATTGGTACGGCGAGCGCGCGCTGTACAACGGCCAATGCTGAGAGGTCGCGGTGTGCAGCGTATTTCAGGAACGAGCGTAACGCAGCGAGGCGAACATTGCGCGTACGCGTGCTGTTGTGCCGATTCACCTCGAGATGTCGCAGAAAGGCCAGCACCATTGGCGCGTCCATATCTGCCAGCGTCAGGTCAGATGGGCATCTACCAACGCGATCTGATGCAAACAGGAGAAACAGACGAAACGAATCACGATAGCTCGATATCGTCTCCGGGCTGACCGCGCGTTGTTCCATCAACCGTTCGACGAAGAAGTCCTGCAGGAGCGTGGCGAAGGACGGTGCCAGACAGACTTTACTCATGGTCCACTCCCTCGGCGAGGCGCGCAAATTTCTCACTCGCGATTTCCATGAGATCCGGAACGGCAGTCAGATACCAGTAGGTATCGCTCGGTTTCACATGCCCAAGATACGTTGACAGGGCCATCATACGGTTGTCGACATTCACGCCTTCTTGATGCCACTTCAGAATGCGCCGACACACAAACGTGTGACGAAGATCATGGATTCGAGGCAATGCATGGTCCCCTCGAGCAATCCACCCGAGTTGCTCGCGAAGACGACCAAACGCCCAGTGGACTGTTCTGGTGTGCAACTTCCTGCCATCAAGATTCACAAAGAACGAATGGCACGGCTCAGCGGCGATGACCAGCGCACGGCGGACAGCGTAACGCTTCATCGCCAAAGTTACGGTGGGATGCAACGGGATAAGGCGCGATTTGTGGAACTTCGTCTTGCGCACAATTAGCGTGCCGCCAGCAATGTTCACGTCGTCTCGGGACAGATTGATGGCTTCCGAGATACGCAAGCCGGTTGCCGCAATCAGACCAAACAACGTTTCGTAGGTGAGCGGTCTGATCGAGCCGGCGGGCAACATCGCCGCCGACGCGGTGAGGAGTTCATCGAGTTCCCGCTCCGTGTAGATGTGCGGCGCCAGACGACGATGAGCCCGGCCGCACAGGTCGCGTCGCGGAACAACCGTATCGGGATAGAACTGTTTGAGATACTTCGCGAAGGGGCGAATTACCTCAATCCGTCGCGCCCACGTAATGGCCCTTTCGCTCGGTGTCGAGTGTGCCCAGGCGAGCGCCAGACTTTCGGTGATCGGACCGCGATGCTCCGTCGTATCCGCGAAGCGGGCAAAGTTCATCAGCACTTGCCCCGATATCCCAAGATCGAAGCCGAGACTGCGTCGCTCTGCGAGACACGTTTCCACGAGCGATACCATTGTGGCTGACGTTTTTTTGACGGCGCGCTTCATGATGTGCTCCCGGGCCAGGGAAGCGCCACGCCCTCCAGGCTTCGCAGGTCGATCTTCGTGTAGATAGCGGTGGTGTCGATGCTTTGATGGCGCAGTATGTCGGCTACCTCCTTCAACGACGAGCCTGATTGAAGGAGACGTCGGGCGACGCTGTGCCTCAGAAGATGAGTTCCCGATCGATCGGTCCAGCCGCAACGAACATATGCAGCATGCACTGCCTGATGAACGCGGCCAGTACCCAACGGAACGTCAACAGGTGCGCAATGCCGCACAAAGACAGCCCGTGAAGTCGTTGTTGCCTTCCGGGCCAACCGGATGTAGTCAGCGATCGCACGACCTGTCGGTTCCGGCAGCGGAACTGCGTACGCCCGTCTCGACTTGGTGCGATGGATTTGTAGCGTGCCTTCGCGCCAGTTCAAATCGTCGAGCTGGATTTGCACGACCTCCGCGGCCCGCAGGCCGAGATCTGCCAGGCATCGAGCCATTGCGTAGTCGCGCAAGCTGGAAGCCGTATCACGACCGAAGGAATTCAGGAACTGCCCGACCTGTGTGTCCGAAAGCGTTTCGGGCAGTGCCGCTAGCCTCCATCCGGCTACGCCCGGGACCGCCGCGATCAGCTCTTGAACGCGATCGTCGTATTGCATGGTCCTGAATCGCAGATAGCTGCGCAGCGTCACCCCAGCAACATGGGCTGCTCCCGCCTTGCACCCCGTAGGGTAATGCGTCACGAATCGGTGGATATCCTGGACCGTTAGCTGAGCCAGGTCTATGTGCTTGCGAGCGAAGTGGTGATGCAAGAAATCGCGAACTATTCGGCCGCGCTGATATCGCGTGCACTCGGCGAGACCGCATACGTCTCTGAGGTGTTCTGTGAATCGACAAACCTCATGTCGTAAAGAGTCCGATTCTGACCACAGATACCGAGGGACAGTGCACACTCCCAACACGACCAGCAGATGCCGGAGCGCAGCACTTACGTCTGTGCGACTTCTCGGAATGGGATCGGGGCAGTTGCATCGCCGGAGATGGTCGTTCACGAAGGTGCGGACAAGTCGATCGTCGACGCGAGCTATGCCTATGCGGTGTGTTGTAAGCCAATACGCGAAGTGTGCGACGCACCTCACGTAGCGATTGACAGTGCCGGCGGCGTAGCCGGTCTCAACAAGATATTCGCTGTAGCGCTCTGCGAAGGGAGCAAGGACGCTGTGCCACAACCATGCCTGGGGTTGTGGTCGTAGCGGAACCAGGGCGATCATGATAACTCTCCTGAAATGGATAACTACCCAAACAGGAAAGCACCTCTTTTATGCGCAGTTTGCTGCAACAGACAGATCCCTGCAACGCCCTTCGCACAGGCGCTCGTGACGTTCCATACGCGGTAAACTCCGCATAACTTGCGGCTGCGCATTATTCCTGCCCAACGCAATTTCCCGTTCATTCTGCCCATATCGGGCAGGAAGTCGAGGTTCATTATCGCTGGCATCCGCTGTATGGGCGTCGCGTCAAGGTTAGGGACATCGAGCGTCGCGGCGGAGGTCAAGTCGTCCACGTGGAGACGGACGGGGGCGTAGTAAAGATGATCGCGGCGTGGATGCTCGATGCCGCCATATGTTCAGCTATGGTTCTCGGCGAACCGAGGGTTTCCGTAGCGGCACTGCGTGATCTGTGTCAATTGCTGGCCGATCGGCATTTGCGGGGAAACTCTCCGGACGGTTCCACCAACGTCCGGGAGAAACGCAATGGGCAATCTGCCAAACGTCGTTCCAGCAGGTCAACAATCATCGCGATCGATGCCACAGCAGATGAACCTGACGTTCGACGCGGTCGAGCTTCAGGGGATGAACGCGGTGCAACGGGCGAACGCGCTCAGGTATCTCGCATGCCTGCTGATGCAGACCGCCGGCATCTCGACTGCGAAGGGGCGTGACGATGACGAATGATGATCGTTTGCCCGCAGATCTTCTTAAACGCAAGGCAGTGGTTTATGTCCGGCAGTCCAGCCAGACGCAGGTCCAACTGAACCTCGAGAGCCAGCGCCGGCAGTATGACCTCGTGCAGGAAGCAAAGCGACATGGATTTCGCGACGTTGAAGTGATCGATGACGACCAGGGACGCTCGGCGAGCGGCACGGTTGCGAGGCCGGGCTTCGATCGTCTGGTCGCGTTATTGTGCGCAGGCGATGTCGGCGCAGTGCTTTGCCTGGACGCCTCACGCCTTGCCCGCAATGGACGCGACTGGCATCATCTACTCGAGCTCTGCGGTCTCGTTGAAGCGCGGGTAATCGACCTTGACGGTGTGTACGAGCACACATCTTGATACCCCTGTTCGGCTACCAACTGGGCGGCCGGAACAGGTAACTGTCACTGATCCCGCCCATCCGCTGTATGGCCGCACCTTTGCTGTAGTGGCGCGAGCAAGCTCGGTCGGTGCATCTGGCCAAGTCACCGTCGTTTATCGCGGGGTTTTGTCGCGTTAAGACGGGAGAGGTAGTATTCGAGCCTGACAAATATGCTTTGGCTGGCCGATGAAGAAGACCCAAACACCGCGAAAGACGCTTGCTGCGGGCATCACCCGAGTGCTAAAGCGCCTTCACTATCCGCTCGATGTGATGTTGCTATGCGTGCGGTGGTACGTCGCCTACTCACTGAGTTTGCGTAATCTCGAAGAAATGATGGCCGAGCGCGATATTGAGGTTGATCATTCCACGGTGCATCGTTGGGTGATCAAGTTGGTGCCGCTGTTCGAGAAGACGTTCCGTAAGCACAAGCAGCCGGTAGGCAAGAGCTGGCGGATGGACGAAACGTATATCAAAGTCAAAGGCCAGTGGAAGTACCTCTACCGGGCGGTGGACAAGGCGGGCCAAACCATCGATTTCCTGTTCAGAGCCAAGCGCGACAAGGTGGCAGCGCGGCGCTTCTTTGAAAAGTCGATCGCTCAGAACGGTGTACCCGAGACGGTAACCATCGATAAAAGCGGCTCTAATCTGGCTGCGTTGCACGCGGTGAACGCCGAGCGAGAGACGCCCATCACGATTCGTCAAGTCAAGTACCTGAATAACGTGGTCGAGCAGGACCATCGGGCCATCAAACGCATCACCCGACCGATGCTGGGCTTCAAGGATTTCCACTGCGCGCGCGTCATTCTGAGTGGCGTCGAATTAATGCACATGATCAAGAAAGGGCAGATGAAATGTCGGGGCGAGACTCCGCTGTCTCCCGCACAGCAGTTCTACTCGCTCATTTCATAAGCAATCCTCCGCATATCACCGCTGCTTGACCCGTTGACCTTACTGCGACAGAGCCACCGAGGTAAAGCAGTTTCAGGATGTAGTTGAAAATCGCGTGCGCGGTCAGTTTGGATGCCGGTCCCCGGCTTCCTGCTGTAAGGTGCGGCAAGACAAATTGCTCGAACTGTTCGAGGCTTAATTCCGTTGCCATTGCTGGCTTTGCGCCATTATCGACCGCCAAAGATCGGGAATTCTAGCGTATCCGGCCGGAAATCGGCGAAAGTCATACTCACAAAGGACTTCAGGCAAATTTAGCAGCCTTGAGAAACCCGCAACCAGTTGTGGAATTCGGTTTGCGGCCAGCATCGCAAGGCCAACGATTGGAGGATGCCATGTCCGGTGCGGTGTACCGGCTGTCGCGGGACGATCTATACGTGCTGGTTCAAGCGATGGCGAATCGCTTTGAGGGACCCACCATCGACTGCTACGTGGGCGAAATGTCCAGCGACATCTACGCCCTCATTCCTCATATAGATCGGATATCTCGCACGGACCCGAGGTCCGCAGCCGCCGTGAGCCTTGCGAGGTCGCTACTCGTCCTCGGACGGCCGAGGGAAGCATTGTTCAAGTTACAGGCGGTTCTTGCTGGCGCTGCTCCGGCTACAGTGCCAATATGAATGGTCTAACTGTAAGGGGGACGCTATGCAAACGCATTTCCCGGAGACGGTGGGCCAGTTGGCCGAGTGTTGGACCGTTTTGATAAATGAAACCAGCCGAGAATCACCGGGCCACTATCCCGATACCCTGTGCAGGGAGGTTATGCACCTGATCCGGCATACGGAACGCGTAATTGAGTCCGATGTTTCTGAACAGGACCAGGACCTTATCGCTGATTCATCCAGGTTAGCGGAGAAAGGAGACCTTAAGGCCGCGCTATTCAAGCTTCATGAAGTGATCAGCGCGCGTATGATTGAGTAGCGGAATGTGGAGTAACGGCGGCTGAGAATTCAGTAGCAGCAAGGGCTGGCCTTATCGGGCTGGCCCTTTTCTTTTTGGGAGTTCGTAAGGCGGACCAGTTTGCAAAGGTGGAGGCCGCACAGCGTAACCTAGCGCTCCACGCGCAGCGTGTCACGGATCGGCGTAAAGGCGCCGGGGATGATCGCCGTAATGGCGCCAGTTGGAAGTGGTGTCAAACGCGGATTCGAACGGCCTCAAGAATGCGGTTTTTTACTGGATTTTGCAACGGCGTTCTCGCCGTTTTCAGGCATGGGTTTAGGCTTGCGGAAGCTCTCTCCCTCGATGACGATGCGGTAGGCACCGTGGCGTAGCCGGTCGAGTGTCGCGGCACCGAGAACCCGGTTGTCGGGGAAGGCATCACCCCATTCGCTGAGATCGAGATTGGATGTCAGGATGGTAGCCGCCCGCTCATACCTGGCCGCCACCAGGTCGTGGAAGTCTTCGTCGTGAGGTGCGCGCAGGGGTTTGAGCGCGAAGTCGTCAACGATCAGCAGCGGCACGCGCACGAACTGCTGGAACTTGCGCTCGTAGAGGCCCGTGGCGCGGGCTGCATGCAGTTTCCTGATCAGATCGGTTTGCGTGACGAACAGCACGTCGCGCCCCTGACGCGCAGCGCAGTGGCCCAGCGCCTGGGCAATGTGGGACTTGCCGACGCCTGTTTGACCGACCATCAGGATTGCCACCTTCTCGTCGATGTAACGACCGGTGGCGAGATCGTGGATGTGTGCGCGGTTGAGCTTCGGCAGCCGGTCGAAGTTGAAGGTCTCCAGTGTTTTGCCTAGCCCGAAGCCGGCACGCACGAGACGCGCGCCGAGCTTCTTCTGGTCGCGCCGCGCGACTTCATCATGCAGGAGCATGGCGAGGAATTCGGTGTAGGCGAGCTGTCCGTCGATCGCCTGGCGGTTACGCTGCTCAAGCGAGTCGAGTACGCCGGATAGGCGCAGTTGTTTGAGGATCGTATTCAGTTCGGGACTCGGATTCATGGTGTTCAATGCAGAAGAAGGGAATGGAGGTCACGACCGAAGCGGCCGCCGTTCAGATAGGTGTCAGCAGGCGCCGCCGACGTTTGTGCCGCTGCGGGCTGGCTGTCCAGTCCCTTGTCGAGGATGGTCTTGACAGTGCGGTACTTCGGGCTTGCGAATGCAAGCGCACGCTCGCACGCGGCGTCCAGTCGCTGATCGCCGAACTTCTCGCGCATACGGACGATGCCCTGCGCGCCACGCAGGTTCACCAGCACCGTGTCGTTGAACATCGCGAGAACCAGGGCGTGACAGGATGGCCCGATCTCCTTCGCACGAGCCAGGCACCACTGCGGATCGTGCTCGAGCCACGCCTGCGCCGCCGGCGGCTGGTGGTCACGCACCGTGTGACGATCACCGGGCTTGCGCAGTCGCGGATGGGTTGCAATGAGTTCGTGCTGATGGAACAGCTGTACGACCGTATCGGTAGATTTGAGCCAGAGGCTCTTGCCGACCAGCGTGAACGGCACGGAGTACAGCGCCTTCTTGTAGACGATGTGTCCGTCCGTATGCACCTTGACTTCGCTCCATACAGCCAGCACCGGCGCAACGTCAGGCAGCGTCGTGAGCAGCGGCTTCTCGATGGCAAAGCGCGCCAGCGGTTGCTCGCGTGTCGTGCCGTGTTCGCGCGTGCTGGCCTGTTGCATGATCCATTCGCGCAACTGCCGGTTGGCATCGGTCAGGTCGCGGAACGTGCGCAGCGGCACAAAGGATTTCTTGACATACTTGACGCCCGACTCAACGATTCCCTTCTTCTGCGGGTCGTGCGGCGGACATGCGTCGATCCGGAAGCCGTATCCCTCAGCGAGCGCGGCGTACGAACGCTGGACCTCCGGACTGTACATGCAGGCTTTGGTGATCGCGCACTTCGCGTTGTCGATGATGACGCGACCCGGGCATCCGCCGAACCACTCGAAGGCGCGACGGTGACAGGCCAGCCATGTTTCGACAGTCTGGTCGAGCACGAGCTCGACATATTGATGCCGCGACCAGCAGAGGGTCATGACGAAGAACCACGTCTTGATCTGCGCGCCCGATTCATGTGCCAGTACCGGCCCGGCGCCGAAGTCAATCTGCGCGCCCTCCGCTGGCGCAAACTCAAGGATCGTTGTGGCCGGTACGCCGCGTTCGGCCCTCAGGCCCAGCAGGATACGGCGCACCGCCGAGTAGCTACCTGTGTAGCCATGGTTGCGCTTCAGCGCGTGGTGAATCGTCGTGCCCTGCACGCCGGCGTCAAACCAGTCACGGATCTGCTCACGAAACGGCTCGAGCGTGGACACGCACGTGCTCGGCAAATGTGGAGTGCGGCCAAACACGCCGGCAATGACGGTATCGTCAGGCAACGGCTGCCCGGGAATCAGCCAGCCGCGCTCGTCGGCCATACGACGAACAGCGGTCAACTTCTTGCGACCCATCAGGCCGCTACGCCCAATGTCGCGATCAGAATCGCCTTGCCGCATGCGGACAAGGACTTGACGGTACTCAAACAATTCGAACCTCCGGTTGGTCATGGACACTCCGTTCAGAAAGAACGGAGCGTACCCATCTGGAAAGTTCGAATCGCGTTCAACACCCGGCGCCGGTGGCGCCTATGCGCCGATCATCGACTGGCTCCTTTACGCCGGTCATGGACTGGCGCCTATGCGCCGATCATCTGGTGGCGCCAATACGCCGATCCCGGAATGGCTCCATAACGCCGGTCAGTGACACAGCGCCCGAGCGAGCCAGTCTGCTCCTATAACACTATGGATTTGATGAGGCCGATGGCGAAGCAACTGACCTTCCTCGTTGATGAACGGCTGTTTCTCTCCGGTAGCCGACGTCCCAACCTCTTGGCAGGTCTGTAAGCGACTGACTCTTATTGGCCGACCCCGGTCTTACGGCGCTGTACTAAAACGACCGATTGCGGACAGGCCATTTCAACACTGTACGAAAAATAGTATTTACACAAAAAGTACAGGCACTATGATTCGTACATAGGTTCAGTACATATCAGGTCGAATCAGCAGCAATCAAAATGTCGCGCACTTTCATCTATGCCCGCGTCAGCACAGAAGGCCAAACGACCGAAAACCAGCTTCGCGAGATCCAGGCGGCCGGCTTCGCGATCGAGGAAGACAAGCGCAAACAGCGCATCGTCAGCGAGTGCATCAGCGGTAGCGTTGCAGCCGATCAGCGGGCGGGCTTCGCGAAGCTACTGGACCGTCTCGAATCGGGCGACGTGCTGATCGTCACTAAGCTGGACCGCCTAGGCCGCAATGCGATGGACGTGCGCGCCACGGTCGACCGGCTTTCGGAAATGGGCGTACGGGTTCATTGCCTGGCCCTTGGCGGGGTCGACCTGACGAGCGCAGCCGGCCGCATGACGATGGGTGTGCTGAACGCCGTTGCAGAGTTTGAGCGCGACCTGCTGATCGAGCGGACACAGTCCGGCCTGGCTCGCGCAAAGGCAGAGGGTAAGGTTTTGGGCCGCAAGCCGGCGCTTACCCCTGAGCAGCAGCAGGAAGCCCGCCAGCGGCTCGCACAGGGCGCGTCAGTGTCCGAGCTGGCCCGCGACTTCAAAACGACGCGTCAGACCATCATGCGTGTCCGTGCAGCGGGAGAGGCAGCATGATCTTGGATTACGAAGATCTGTTGCATTTTCTGTTTGAGGCGCCTTTGTGGGAGTCTCTAGCGCGGGCGGAGGAGGGGGACGATGAAGCTGGCCGCGACGCATTAGGCGCACTCTCATTCCTTCTATCGACGAAAAACGTTCACCCGATGACCGGCGAAGCCCTGCCAGTTCCGGCCTATGCCCGCGACTATTTGTCGAAAGCTTTAGCCCGGATGGCTGCGGGCGTCGATCCAAAGAAGGCGCTGCACCTCGTCAGTGGCAGAAAGGGACGCAACTCCGATACGTACAGTCGCAAGATCCTTGCTGCATCGATCGTTGAATATCTGCGCCAGAAGGGCAAAGACGCGGCAGGCAATCTTGGTCCGATCGACAAGGCATGCGCCGAGGCAGAGGAAGTAATTGCCGCCATCGTCAGGCACCACGAACACGACCACTTTTGGGGGCCGTGGGAAGCCTTCAGAACGAAGAAGGCCTGTAGCGCCGACTCCATCCGCCATTACTACACCGAAGACCGGCAGGTGATCAAAGCTATCGAGCGATCGAGGCGCGAGCTGCCCGGCTGAATCGTTTGCGCGAAAGGCTACACGCTCGTCCTCGCCACGCCGACACTCAACTGCGAGCACAGCGTGGCCAGCGCTCCGGACGCGTTCATCGTCCACGTGCCCAGCCAGGTGATTACCGGTGTGCCGGCTAGCGTGCCGCGTGCGCTGCTGCCCGAGTTCATCGCCGACCTGATCCGGCCGCGCTCGCCGCGGATCGGCAAGATCCGCAACCTGCGGGTGCTGCAGGCGTCCGCGCGATGTGCGGACCGAATGTCACTGATCGACCCACTCCGGCCAGTCAGTCCCCTCCAAAGCAGCCGTTCAACGTTTGACATGAGTCGCGTGCGTCGGGCTGTCCGCGACTCGCCGCTCGATGAAGAAGAAAACAGTTTGCCCGCTCCGCTTTTCTGAATAGTACGGACGTGGGTCCGTTGAATGCTTTTCAGGCGGGCATGAGAGCCAGAAGTGCCGCATTGTGACGAGCCCGGAGGATCTGCAAAAGGCAGGTCTGGACGAACCCGTCAAGACGTGGGCGTGAGGAGTGGACGGTGAGGCCGGTTGCGTACGTCCCAATCCGCCCGCTGAACTCACGCGTTGCCAGTCGCAAGGCAAAGTTACATCAGGTGAATGAGGACTGATCCCTCCGATATCTCCGGCGCGCCCACGCCCGTGCTTCCGGCGTTTTTCGCAATCCAGTCCTTCGCCTTCTGCACGCTTTCGTCAATGCCTGTCTTGTCCTGGCAAACAGTCACCGAGAATCCGCCATCGTCGCTGCGTGCGAGGGTGTAGCCGACAAAGCCTTTAACCGAACGCATCAGTTCTTCGACTTCAGCCGTGCGCTTCTCCAGCAGATCGAACAACTCCTTTGCACCCTTTCCGGAAAATCTCCTTATAACAGTTTGCATGATTGCATCCTCCTGTTTGACCAGCGAGACGAGCATGCCGCACGAACAATGTGTGCAGCGTGTAACTGCTCTCCCCGACAGCGTGTAGTGCGTGGAAGTAATTGAGAAGGCCGCGCACCTGACTTCCGCGACCCATACAAAGTGTAGTAACTGTACCGTCGTAGTAAACCTGAGAAGCGGTGCAAAATCCTGGTGCCTTCAGCCAACGTCCTCAATTGGCCGGACTGAGACTCAGCCGCTCGCGCTCGCGTGTACGCACGGCCGCTCAGTCTGTCGAGTCGAGGTCGCAACAGACGTTCTCCGGCAGCCGTGTCAGAAAGGGCGACCAGTTGCCTCGCCAGGAAGGAAGCCAGGCGAGTTCGCAGTCCGGCACGGGCGCTTCAGGCCCTCTGTAGAATGTCTATCGCTTTTTCCGCATCGTCCAACGAGTCGACCGCGAGATAAGCAATGAACTGCGTGCCAAGTACAGCGGCCGACACGCCGCGGAGGTTGATCCCTCCGTCTGCCAGCATCTGGGTCAATTGCGCGATGATCCCCAGTTCGTCCAGACCCATTACACGGACGGAGTGAAGGCTCGGGGTGACGCTGAACCCCACCTGTGTAGCGGCACGGATCTCCGTGTCCCCTTGCAGCGGTGCGACAAAGACGATTCCCTTGCCCGATGCTTCCGGCGTGCGACGTGCAACGACGAACTGCAGGTCTGCCCCAGCATCCCGCAAGGCGCTCAATACTTTCGCAAGGCCGCCCGGCTTGTCCTCGATGGTCGCTGCCCAAACATCGACACGTTCAACGCTCAGTTCCATGGCGATACCTCCCGCCTGACATACCTCAATAAAAAAATCTACTTCGCCAACGGCACGCGAGCAAGGCCGGCACCGTAAGCGGCACACGGGAATGCCGGGAATCCCCGGGCCGGCACCGCCGAATTTAATGTTATGCAACGCCGACAATATGTGCCCACGATACCACCCGTTTCGGTTTGTCGTCATGCGACGCTTCTTCCGGCAAGCTGCCGATCTCGTCGACACGCGCGCCGGCGGAACTGACGACTGCGCGCGCCAACCCACGCCATTCATCTATCGACACAACTCTTCGATTTACTTGCAGACCGACGAGGTCAAACGGGCTCACCAGATGAGTCAGGCGTTCGGCGCACGCGATAGGCACGCACCGTCCAACTGTCTCAGACGACCCACAACGGGCGTTCGACTTTCTCCAAAGCGGCCGCTGGGAGAGACCTCAATGCGTTGGCCATCCTCACGCCGTCGGCCACGAAGGCCCAGCGCTGCTCAATGCACCGTTTGGGTTCGAATCGGCGACATTGCCACGCGACCGCATCTTATCCGTACACTTCCGCGTCGGCTCAGCGTTGGCGGATTCTAGCTCGGTCATTCCTGGTCGCAGTGCACCTCGAAGTGCGTTAGCACGGCGGGCCCGAATGCATTGCTGATTGCGACATCGGCGGCGTCGCGACCGTATGCCATCAAAACGCGCCCAATGCGCGGCGCGTTGTTTCGCGGATCGAAGGTCTGCCAGCTACCACCCACATAGGCTTCGAACCACCCCGCGAAATCCATCGGCGATGCAACGGGCGGCAAGCCCACATCGCTGATATAGCCGGTGCAGTAGCGCGCCGGGATATTCATCGCCCGGCATAGCGTGACGCCCAGATGTGCGAAATCGCGGCAGACGCCTTTGCGTTCGCGGTACGCATACCACGCGGTTTTGGTCGGCCGCGCATGCCCGTAATCAAATTCGATGTGTCGGTGCACGAAGTCGCAGATTGCCAGAACAGTCTCGCGGCCCGGCGTGCACCGGCCGAAAATCTGCCACGCGATTTCGACCAGCAGGTCGGTTTCGCAATAGCGGCTGCCCAATAGGAAAATCAGCGTATCGTCGGGCAACTGCTCGACCGGATGGCCCCAACCGTCGATGGGACGCGTTTCCATAGTACTTGACACATTCAGCAGCGCTGTCGTGCGCAATCCCACACGCCCGACGGGCGCGACGATTCGGCTGCACAGGTTGCCGAACAAATCGCGATACTGCCTTATCGGCACCGGCGGATCGGTAACGAGCAGATCCGCCACGGCAATATCCTTCGCATGCGAAAAATGCGTGTTCAGCATCAGCATCATCGGCGTAGGCTGTGGGCACTCGTACGACAGTTCGTATCCGACGCGAAGCTTCATGAATCCTCCCTGATTCGGCTCATTCCGGGCGGCGTTGGGCCTGGCATTTCGAAGGCGCGTTGCCGGAGACAGCCACAAGATGATTCCACGATGCCGAGCTTCACGCTCGCATTCCAAAACAATCGCCTGCTGTCTTACCTGAGCGGCACCGCGGTATGTTGGAATGAACGCCGTCTTCCCGGTCGGAAAATTGGGTTCTCACCAGAGTCCAATGCCGTCCGCGGGCAATCGTCAACTATTTAGACCGTACCGTCGAACGTTGCTAGTGGCCGTACCCTGTACGATCACTGAGTGTATCGAGCCGGGGAAACAAAGATGGAATCAGTCGACTGGGCCGAGTAACACGTCGATTGCGGCTTGACCGGCGATTTCGGCTACCAGGTAGGCCCATCGTTCAGTAAAAGGGCCGTTGCGCAGCGGTATGCGGCCTCCCCGCGCGCCAAGCACTTCGAGGTTTGTGGCGCCGTGTATCTGAAAAGTCACGTCAAACGTGTCCTCAGCAGCCGGAGTCAATTCGACGTGAATCTCGAAGCCGCGATACGCGATCATTCGGTGCATGAAAGCCTCCCTTCCATCATCGGAGACTAACATGAGACAACATTGGACCGCTTGCACAGCTATTGGGCCAGGTGGCACGCATGCGCCACCACGCGACCTTCAAAAGTCTGCTTACCGGAGCGTTTAGGACCGCAATTACCAATTTGGTGAAGTGCGCCCCGATTGTTGGTGATCCAGACGGATGTGCCGAACGCCCGCAAGTGGCCGGTCACTGCCTCATGCAATCGGCATACGCAGCCTGAACCTCGCAAGGCAACGATCGGCAGCACGCGACCCGTTGCTGCCGTTCGCGCCCGCTGAAAGTAGACACTCTCGGCTGTCGCCGCGCGGCTGATATGTTTCCGAAACGGGGTATTTTGCCTTAGCGGATGTTCGCCCTCGCAGACGCCAGCAATGCTCTATTGCGGCTTTGTTAAAGCGCCCGGACCGGTAGCCGTGCGCCCGCGCAACCGTTACGTGCGCGGGGAGATTCGCATGACGCCGACCTCATGGTTTTCCTAAGGCAATAGCGCGTGCATCGTCGATGCGCGCGTATGACCGGTCGCGCAGAAAGTGCAACATCACCGGCGACCGGACCCTACCAAGTTGATTTCAGACGGCGTTCACAGCAATTTGCATGCCTCATCGAAATCCAGGCGTGGGCTGCGGGGAAACAACTTCTCTGGCTCGCCGTAGCCGAGATTACAAAGGAAGTTGGTCTTGATGTGACTGTCGGGGAAATACTCCTGCTGGAATGCCCCTTGCGTTGCGTCCGCAGGGAAGAACTCATGGTCGATCTTGGCATGGTCGAAACCGGACATCGGCCCGCAGTCCAATCCGAGAGCGCGCGCGGCGAGCATGAAATACGCTCCCTGCAGCGAACTGTTGCGCCGTGCCGTAACTTCGGCTAGTTCCGGCGTGTCGGCGAACCAGGCTCGCGCATCCGCATGAGGAAACAATTTGGGTAACTTGTCGTAAAACTTGCCGTCATACGCGATGATGGCGGTCACCGGTGCACTCATCGTCTTCTCGATATTACCCGGCGCCAAGGCTGGCAGCAGCCGTTGCTTCGCTTCGGGGGTGCGCAGGAACAGGATACGCGCCGGAGAACAGTTGGCGCTGGTCGCCCCCCATTTCATGAGGTCGTAGAGTTCGCGCAACACGTCGTCGCTGACCGGGATGGGTCGCCAATTGTTGTGGGTGCGTGCCTTGCGGAACAGCAAATCCATGCCTTCATCACTCAATCGCTCGCTCATGCTTGTCTCCCATAGACAACGGAATCACAAGATTCTGTAGAGGACTGCTGACGCGGTCAAAAGCAAGGGGAAGTCACGTCAGTGTGGGCTTCCTCAGGTCGACGTCGCAGTAAAGACAGTATAGAGAGTCGATGCCCCAAAATAATCTTGTCTAGGTTCGTGACGTCAGCGCCGGCGTCAGGGTGAGGGCCTCGGGGCGAAAGTGCCATTGACTGACCGTTTTTAGCTGTGACCTGCGACCGACCGGTCGTGGCCGGGTGCTGCCTCATGCAACGGCATGCGCAGCCTTAACCTCGCAAGGCCGCGATCGGCGGCACGCCACCTATTGTGTTGAATACTCGCGGCGCGTCGATTTCGAACTACTGATAAAAAAAGCGACCTCTCAGATCGGGGTCATCGTACTTTCCGCGTGAAGTGTGGCGGTCATCGCCCGCAGAGCCGCTTGCAGCAAGACTCTGCGGTCCCATGCCTCCTACGCTATTGGAGGATTTGCAAGTTCCTGACCGGTAAGGACTTTTCCGACCAAACCACCAGAAATTGCACGCAAAGTACGATTGCCCCATCTCGCATTGGCGCCGCGGTCAAAGGGCCTTCAAATCCGGCAACAAGCGGTCAAATTCATGCTTCACCACGGCATAGCATTCGCAGACATGCTGTTCGAGACCTGGCCGGTAGAGCACATGTCTGCGTTATCTGCGTAATTAGCGTCAGTGTGCGGTGAAGCAGCGGGCGTTGCACTGGGCCACCGCGGTTGAATTCTTTCTTCAGGACTTGCGCACTGAACCGATATGCACGCCCGGCGCTTTGCACGATTGTGCGACTCGGTGTGGTTTCGCCGCCCGGTGCGAATGCATTACGCCGTCCGCACCGCCGCAGATTGACAATGCCACATCATTCTCTCCCCACGCCGTTGATTCCGCTTCCACTTCGCCAAACCTGCTTGCCCCGTTCGGAGAGGTCGCCACAACTATGTTCCGCGTCAGCCTGTGTCCCCTCTATTGCCATCTCGCCGCCAGCCTGTTCCTGTGCCTTCTGTTTCTGCTTGTGCCGTGCTGCCACGGCTTCATCGTGCGACCTGCCTGCGTAATTCTGGGTCATTTCTCGAACTCCTTCATGTGACAGTCTTTGCGGCTAGACGGTCCGTCCCGCGCGTTTCATTTCCGGGGCTACGATCCCAATTGCTTGCGCAGCCTGTCCAATACATGGTGTTCATCGAGCCAGCGGATTTCCCGCTTTCGCAGAAGACTGCGCCTATACCGACGCAGCGACACGCCGAACATCAGCACCAGCGCGACCGCGATGCCCCACATTGCGTACGTCATATCATCCTTTTCTATCTGTTCCCGTTTTACAGCAGGCGATGACGCGGTCGAGAAATGGCGCTCGCGTACCCCAGCGCTCCCAGGAACCATGTGCGATTCGGTGCTTATGGCGCATCCAGTCGCGGATCGGATGCATGTCCAGCCAACGGGGAACCGGCTGGTCCTTGTGCTCACGCTTGTAGCGTGCCGCTGTAACTATCGCGACGCATAGCAGCACCGCGCATCGACTGGGTCATGGCAGCCTCCTTTGAGGTCAGAACCATGCCTACATTTTAGGTAACCGGAGAAATAGCAGCAGCCATACTCGCTGCTCCTCAATTCGGATGAGCCTCTTTCCCGGGCTGCATGCGGTAGTCCAGGCGCGACGCCTGATCACAGTTTGCCAATCCAAAGTATTCCGCGTCCCGACAATAGAAGACCGGCGCTTCGCCGGTCTCTCCAATGCCACCATGTCAATGCGCGGCAGCGCTCCGCTTAACGAGCACCGACCTTCCCAATTGCATAGGGGAACCTGCCGTTCCTGGCCACTTCCTTGCGCTTTTCACCCACCGTTTTGGTGTTATGTCCAGAACGTCACCAACGTCTTCCACCTTGCCTTCTGGCGCGACGGGCATGCCATCATCTGTCGCACTCTCCGCCGCCTCTCTCTGTTCCCTGTTTTCTGCTGCTTTTTTCACATTCATCTGGTCACCAATCATGCTGTACTCCCTCGCTGAGGCAGACAGTTTCGCCACCTCTATTCCCGCCACCTCTAAAGTTGAGACGAAGCGGCACATCTCACGTTCGGATTCAATCTGTAACGTTCGTCGCGGCGCGACGAACGCCCAGCGCCTACGCGTCCTGTCCATAAACTGAACGGCAAGACGATTGCTAGCCTTGTTGCTTCTCCAGTTCATGAATAACTGCCAGTGTGATGAATGCAGAGCGCGTCATGTGGCGCTCTTTTGCCCCTGTATCGACTTGCTGCAGAAGGCTCTCAAGGAGGCTGAGTTGAACACTCACGGCTTTCGAGGTAACCCGCGTCAGATTGATGTCGACAAATACCCAGATTCCGCTGCCGTCGTCCATGTCGAGCGCATGCAATTCCGATGTATTGCAGGTAGGGGCCGGTATGAGCTGCTCGCTGCGGTCGTACATCACTTCCACAGCCGCCTGGGCATTGTGCGTCAGTTCGTCAAACGAATCGCCACAAGCATCGGCAGTGGGGAAATCGGGGAAGCTGGCGCGAAAGCCAGTATCGCCATTCCGGTGGACATACAGCGGATATTGCATGACCTGCTCCGTGGAGCGGAGCGCCGACAGACGCTCGCTGTGCAACGCCATGCTGGGGGTGTTTGTTGCACGACCGACAGCTGACTAAGTCTGCACGCATGCTTCATTAGACACTTCATGCGCGAATACGCAACGATTTTCTCGTGTCATGCAAACGCCCCATCACGGAAAGGGCAAAGCTGTGTATGCACAGGGTGATCTGTTCAGATGACGCGTCGTGTTCTGACTGGATCTCTGGCCGCTCTGGCCCGTCGTGGCGCGCGATGAAAGACAGCACACGCGGAGCGTGCAGGGCGCTCACTGCGACGTACCACGCTCCCGGAGTTTGCGTCTACCAAGCCGGGCCAAGGATTACGTCGATAGTGGCCTGGCCTGGACAGCGTCAAGCAGGAAGTCCGGTCGTGTTTACCGACAAACATCACGACCGGACGAAACCATTGTCGCCCCCCAGCGAAGGCCGAAATACCCGAGCTCGCCACCGTCAAACACGTCTTCGTCGAGGCCAGTGCCCGGATAAACAACCGGGCCGAAAATAGTCATCAGCCCACGCGTGAACGCGAGCGGCGCATGCGAGGCTTCCGCGATCCCGATCGCACTCAAACTTTCCTGTCGAGCTTCGGCCTGATCCGGCAACACTTCGCGATCAAACGACATCTGCTTCGTGCTTCGCTCTATCAAAAGCAGCTCGCCGCGCGCTTTGAGGCATGGCATCGCTATACTGGACTCACCCAAGATCCGTCCGCGTTTTGAGCAAGGGCGAATCCTATCCGCCATCTTGGCGTCGACCTTTTAACTTGACAGCGCCGTTTTTAGGAATGTCAGGCGCGGATCTCATCGTAGCGCAGGGAGCGATCCCTACAACGACGCCGAATAGATTAATGCAAGCCAACAACGACATCGAAAATCAGGGTTGCAAAAATGGGGGTGACCATAGATTTTCTGAAGCGACCCCTGATATGTCCGAGGCGTGTCCGGCCCCCCGAACTGTGCTGGCGCGGAGTCAGGCCGAGCTAGGCACCGAACTGCCAGCCATTGCCGAAGATCTTCGCGTCGGGAACGGTCGCAGCGAGCGCGCTGGAGGTCACCGGACCGACGCCGAGCAGTTCGCCGGCGCGTCTTGCGATGTCACTGCTTCTGGCGTGAGTGGCGATCTGCTGGTCAGAGCGGGCAAGCCGCAAGTTCAGCGCCGCCAGTTGTTCACGCACCTCCAGCAGCATGGCGCGCACCGGAGCAGGCAGTCTGGCGTCTTCGATCAGTGTGGGCGAGGCGCCGAGAAACCGGTCTGCAGAGCGCGCGACCACCACCCCGAATTCGGCCAGCAGCCCGCGCGTGCGGTTAAGCAGTGCCGTGCGTTCCTCGCGCCAGCCGCAGGTACGCGGTGCCACGCCAGGATCGCCTGCTGCTCGACGGACTTGATCGCCACAAGGCGCATGGTCGGCTGTCGGGCCGCAACGGCGATCGCTTCGGCATCCGCTGCATCGTTCTTGCCACTCAGCCTGAACGGCTTGACGAATTCGGCCGGAATTAGCCAGGCCGAGTGACCACGCGCGGCAAACCAGCGTCCCCAGTGATGGGACGAACCGCACGCCTCCATCGCGACGCGGCAGGGAGAGAGACGGTCCCCCACGGATCCTTTATTCATAGGGCTGACAGGCACTTTCCTCAACTCTACCCGCCAAACCACCCAGCAAAATACGGAGTCAGTGCTTGTGGTGTATCCAACCCATGTGATGTACATCGAGCCACTGAGTCATAGTCTCTTCCGGATGCGCGCGCATGTAACGCCGCGCAAACACGAACGCGATGGCCAGCAGGACCGCCAACCCCACTACAAAGCTAATCATTGACTGAGTCATGGCAGCCTCCCTCCTAGGTCGCGACCATGGTTACATGGCAGGCGATGCGCTCACCGAAAGCGGCGCTCGGGCCTGCGCCTCATTTCTGGAATAGCCGCTTCACTTGTGGTGCAGCCAGTCCCGAATGGGATGTGTGTCCAGCCAGCGGAGTTGCTGATTTCTGTGATGTTCGTGCCTATAGTGTTCCGCCACCAATATTGCAGCCACGATCATCGCGACAGCCCCAACCCACAGTCCAATCATTGCCACAGCCATGGCAGCCTCCTTACCAGGTCACGACACCATACTCATATTCTAGGCGACGCACTCCCGGGCTCGATGCTGCATTGTGCGATCAGCCGAATCCACCGCGCTTCGAGGCTGCTCACCATGCGAACCCTTATGCCGTGCTGAGCACGGCGGCCGATAGTCCGGCCATCAGTTACTCGTCCCGAATTGCACACTCGGCGGGGGCATCGTGGAATCAACAATGGAGAAGGCACTGATGCTGAAAGAAGCAGCCGCGCTGCTGGGTGTGAGGTATGGGGCTCTGGTGCAAATAGGCGGTCTGGACGAGATTTTTGTTATAGAAAGGATACCTCATCAAGCAGACAGGACGGCCTCCCAAACTGCGGGCGCAGCGGTATCTTTGAGGCCGAGCTTCGCGAGGCTGAATTGGCCCTTGCGAATACGATGGACCAATTCAATACCTGAGAGAGTAATCGCTGCGTTCCTGAAACGTTTGAAGCCGAGCATGACTTTCGTCCGGGACTTGATGTTGCGGTGGTCCTGCTCGACCAGATTATTGAGATATTTCGAGCAGCGGACCTTCGTGTCCTCAGGCAGCAAGCCATCGGCCTTCATCTCGCGCACGGCGCGGTGCGAGGCTGCATAACCATCAAGCGTGATGGTCTTCGGTGGCTGGCCTTGATGTTCGATTGCCTTCCTGAAAAAGGCTTTTGCCGCCTTCACGTCGCGCCTGGCGCTGAGCATGAAGTCTACTGTCTGGCCCACCCGATCCACCGCTCGATAAAGATAGACCCACTTGCCGCGCAGCTTGAGGTAAGTCTCGTCGACACGCCACGACTGCCCGGTGGGCCTGCCAAAGCGGTTCCACCGTTTCACGAACTCCGGCGCAAAGCGCCGCACCCAGCGCAGGATCGTCGTGTGCGCCAGCGACAGACCCCGTTCCGCCATCATCTCGACCAGATCGCGCAGGCTAAGCTTGTAGCGCAGGTACCAGCGAACACACAGAATGATCACATCGCGGTCAAAGTGACGGCCTGCGAACAGTTCGTCAAGGCTCTTCAGCTTGCTCATCGTCGGTTCTCAATTCGTTCAGCCTGACACCTTAACCGATTCGCCCCCGCGCTATTTGCACCAGAGCCGTTTCGAGCACGTCGAGACGCGCACCGTGCCGCGCCAGACCAAACCGTATCGTCCGATGCTTCAGGCGATCGAGCGGCAGCCGGTCTTCAGATTCGAGGAGACCGCGGGAACGCTGGTCGGATTTCGTTGCCCGCCATACGTGCAGGGCATCAACGTGGCAGGTTTCCATGTCCACTACATCACCGATGATCGCCGCGGCGGTGGGCATGTCCTCGACTATCGGCTGCTGGAAGGGAAGCTCGAGGTCGCGAAAATTTCGAAGCTGCGCATCGACCTTCCTCGCACCGATAGCTTTCAGCAGGCCACGCTGCACTCGGAGGAAATGAGCCAGGCAATCGAGGCCGCTGAAGGCTAGCGGGCCGGTTGACGAACAGGCTGGTTGACACAGGCGTTGCCTGATGAATGATCGGAAGTTAGCGGAGTTGAATATGTTGAAGAGAGAAAGCGACGCCGAAACGGCGTGGAAATGCGGCGCGGATCTGGTGGTCCGCAACCTTGAAGCGCAAGGCGTACGGCATGTGTTTGGGATTCCCGGCGCCAAGGTGGATCGTGTGTTCGATTCATTGGTGGACTCGTCGATCGAGACTGTCGTGGTTCGGCACGAGGCGAACGCGGCCTTCATGGCGGCTGCCGTGGGCCGCCTGACAGGCAAGGCGGGCGTTGCGCTCGTCACCTCGGGACCAGGTGTGTCGAATCTCACCACAGGTCTTGTCACCGCAAATTCCGAAGGCGACGCAATGGTCGCGATCGGCGGCGCAGTCCCGCTCGACGACCGGCTCAAACAAGTCCACCAGACAATGGATAGCGTCAGCCTCTTCAAGCCGATTACCAAGTTCAGTGCGGAAGTCGTCACGTCATCGACCATTTCGGAAGTACTCTCCAATGCTTTTCGGGCTGCCGAGTGTCCTCGTCCGGGCGCAGCATTCGTCAGCCTGCCGATGGACATCGTCAACGCCCCGGCAACGGGCGAGGTGTTGACCAATCTCCCATCGCCTGAATTCGGGCCAGCGGCCGCCGACAGCATCCGTGCGGCTGCGGAGTTGCTCAAGGAGGCGCGTAGCCCGGTTCTGCTGCTCGGCATGCTTGCGAGCGCGCCGGCGAATGCAGAGGCGGTTCGAAACTTCATCGAGAAAACGGGCGTGGCCGTCGTCAGCACGTTTCAGGCGGCGGGGGCCGTGGGTTCGGCGCAGTTCGGGAAGTTCGCCGGACGCGTCGGACTGTGGAACAACCAGCCTGGCGACCGCTTGCTCGATCAGGCCGATGTGGTCGTGACGGTTGGCTACAACCCGGTCGAATACGAGCCGCCGAAGTGGAACAAGGACGTACGGCATACGCTGATTCACGTCGACGTGGTGCAGGCCGATGTCGATCGCTACTACAGGCCGGAGGTGGAGCTTGTCGGTAACATCGCGACGACACTCGAACTGTTTGCGTCTGAAGTGGGCGCGTTGAACCGCTCGCCGGAAACGAACGCCATTCTCGTGACCCTCGCGACGGCCCGCCCGGAACTGGCCAGGCGGTCTGCTGCGCTGGAGGGTTCGCCGATCCACCCGTTGCGCATCGTCCGCGAATTGCAGGACGTCGTTGGCCCCGATACGACGATGTGCGTGGATATGGGCAGCTTCCATATCTGGATCGCGCGTTATCTGTACAGCTTCCATGCGCGGCAACTGCTGATTACCAATGGGCAGCAGACGATGGGCGTGGCGCTGCCATGGGCAATCGCGGCGTCGCTCGTGCGTCCGGGCGAGAAGGTCATCTCGGTGTCCGGCGACGGAAGCTTCATGCAGTCCAGCATGGAGCTGGAGACGGCTGTGCGTCTCAAGGCCAACATCGTCCATGTAATCTGGGTCGACAACATGTACAACATGGTCGAGATCCAGGAGGTCCAGAAGTACAAGCGGCGTTCGGGCGTCGAGTTTGGACCGATCGATTTCAAGGCGTATGCGCAATCGTTCGGAGCGGCGGGGTTTGCGGTCGAGTCGGCCGACCAGCTGCGCCCGACGTTGCGCGCGGCAATGGCTGTTGAGGGGCCCGCGGTGGTCGCGATTCCCGTCGACTATTCGGACAACCCGACGCTGATGGCGCCGTTGAAGACAGGGCATCTGGTCTGAGCGGCAGATCATCAAATCTCGAATCGAAGTGTGCTTCGGCCCGGATGTCGTGCTGAATGCTCCGGGCCGAAGCACGTTGGCAGGATCGGGCGGTGGGTGGCGAATGCGAGGGCAGCCGTTGCCCTGTCACGCGACGCCTCGGGCTGTCGAATGCCGGAGTCAGGCGCATGCTTGTCCTCCCGGATCGTCATTCGGATCTCCTTGTACCGTGCAATGACGAAAATCAGTATCTGGCGCTGCGCACTGATCTCCAATATATTGGAGGTGGCGATATTGATATCGTTTAGTGAATAACACGGCGGCTTGCATGGAGCTTCGACATCTACGCTATTTTGTAGTAGTGGCTGAGGAACGGCACTTCACGCGGGCTGCGGAGCGACTCGGTATCGGGCAACCGCCACTGAGCCTGCAGATCCAGCGGCTCGAACGCGAGATCGGCGCGCAGCTGTTTCGCCGGCTGTCGCGCGGTGTCGAGCTGACCGAGGCGGGCGAGTTGTTGTTTGACAATGCGCGTCAGATTCTTGCCCAGGTCGATCGAACGTGCGCGGACGTGAAACGCCTCGCTCGTGGAGAATTGGGACATCTGCGCGTCGGGTTCGCGGGGGCCACTTACTTTCTGTCGCTGGTGCCCGGCATCATTCGCGAGTACCGGGGCCAGCATCCGGACGTGACGGTATCGCCGGAGCAAAGCAATACACCATCGCTGGTAGAGGGGTTGCTCGAAGGTCGCGTCGACGTGGCGTTTATCCGGCCACCGATCCTGAGCGCCGATGCACTGGAAGTCGAGTTGCTGGTCAAGGAAGATATGGTGGTGGCACTGCCATATACCCACCCGCTCGCGCGGTCCGGCGCGCCGGTATCGCTCTCCGCACTTGCAGCTGAGACGTTCATCCTGTTTCCGCGCTCGATTGGCGCAGGGCTTTACGACGCGGTCACGGGCGCCTGTGAGCGGGCTGGTTTCATTCCGAGGCTTGGGCAGGAGGCGCCACAGATCACCTCAATCGTACCGATGGTGGGCGCCGGCTTTGGCATTTCGATCGTGCCGCGTTCGACCAGCCAGATCCAGACTGACGAAGTGGTCTATCTGCCGATCTCAGGCGACGCGCCCAAAGCGCCGATCAGTCTCGCGTGGCGGCGCCACGATCGGTCGCCAGTGGTGCGCCACTTTCTGACCGTCGCTCGTCGGATGGCGCGCGAGTGGCGCAAGCCCGACCGTGTGGTCCGGCAACACACGCACCAGTGAACCGTCGCCCAGCCCGGCCAGCGCTGCATGAACGGGCAGCGCGCCGATACCATTGCTTGCGCGGATTGCGACCACAATTGCTTCGGCACTGTCGAACTGGATTGTCGGCAATTACCCATCGAAATCATTGAGTTTCCAGTTCATTTCGACCTTTTATGGAAATGACCGGCCACATGCTGCAACGGGGGCAGGGAATCCACGCTCGCCGAAACAACTGCCAAAAGCCAGGCGCTAATATCAAGCTATGACGTACCGAATGCCTATCGCTGCAGGCATCGATTGTTTCTGGCGAAGGGATGTGAACGGTTTGCGGTGGTTTTTTGCAGTCGGTCCCGCGGACGGCGAGAAAAGCGGCTCACTCGCGCATTAAGGCATGAGCGCAGTTCAGGAAGGCAACGATCATGGACGGCCTGACGAAGGCACGCGACAGGATGATCGTCCGGCTGCTGATCGCGTGGGGCATCTGCGATTACCGGGTGCTCGGAGCGATGCGGCGTGTGCCGCGCGAGGCTTTCGTCGACCGCCGGTTTGCGGGCGTTCGCCTACGACGATAAGCCGTTGCCGATCGACACGTTCCAGACAGTCTCGCAGCCATTCATGGTCGCGCTGATGCTGCAGGTTGCGGAACTGAAGCCCGGCGACCATGTGCTGGAGATCGGCACCGGCTCGGGTTATGCCGCGGCCGTGCTGGCCGAGTTGGTGGAGCGCATCAATACCGTCGAACGACACGCCGTGCTCGCCGATTCCGCGCGCGAGCGGCTCGCCGCGCTTGGCTACCGCAACGTCGTCGTGCATGCGCTGGACGGCACGCTGGGGTTGCCGCAAGCCGCGCCCTTCGACGCGATCATCGCCGCCGCCAGCGGCCCCGGCTGCCGTTCGCCTGGCGGGGCAACTGAAACCGGGCGGCCGCGCCGTGATGCCGCTCGGCAGTCACGATGCGGATCAGCGGCCGATCCGGTTCACGCGGCGCGAGCACGTTTTCGACGAAACCGATTTCGGTGCCGTGCGCTTCGTGCGGCTGATCAGCGGAAGCGCGGTTCGCGATCTCGCATAACACGTGTCAAGAGCACCTGCCGCCTGACATGACTACGCGAAGACTGCTTCCCGTGGGAGCTGCCGAAGTGATCACGCCGGGTTGAAGGGCAGATGCGGGTCGCTTTCGGAAATTCGCCGCAATTGCGAGACCACCGGCTTGCTGATCGAGCGCCGACTTCCGGGTTTGGCCACGAGCAGTCTTTCGCACTCGGTTGGCGAACGTCTGTTGGCGAGCGACGAGCCGCCATTTTTCAAGGCGACGACGACCGATGATTCGGCAGACGGGCCATACGCCCAACGGTGATTGTCGCTTGAGCGATCCGTTCGCGTCTCGTCAAGACAGGGCCTCTTTCATCACAGTCAGCAGTGTGATTGTGTCCCGCCTATCGGCACGCCGGCCTCGAGCCAGTTTTTTGTCATTCTTGACGACATTAAGGGAAAACCCTTAGTATAGTAAAACTAAGTGTTAACCCTTATTTCACTTCCGCATCAAGGCCGCGCCACTTTCAACGATGGGATCCCCGATGAATTTTCATACCCGCAAATGGGTCAAGCCCGAAGACCTGAACCCGAACGGCACGCTGTTCGGTGGCAGCCTGCTGCGCTGGATCGACGAGGAAGCCGCGATCTATGCCATCTGCCAGCTCGCCAACGAGCGCATTGTCACGAAGTTCATGTCGGAGATCAATTTCGTCAGCTCGGCGCGTCAAGGCGACATCATCGAGCTCGGCATGACCGCCACGCACTTCGGCACCACATCAATCACGCTGCGCTGCGAAGTCCGCAACAAGATCACCCGCAAGAGCATTCTGACTGTTGAGAAGCTGGTGTTCGTCAATCTCAACGAGAACGGCGAGCCGGCACCGCACGGGCGGACGAAGATCTGTCATGCGGATGAGGCGTTTGCTCGGTACCGCAAGAACGTGAACATATCGCCTGTTGTGCAGCCGCCGGTGGGCAACACTGATGCAGTGCGCGTCGAAGCAGATACGATGCACTGAGCGGCTTGTGCTGCCGGTCATTGCGAGGGGCGTACAGCGGGCATCGCGCTGTAGCCCCGTGCGCTGAAGAACTGAACTCGCTGCATGTATATGCGGCACTGGCACCCGATACTCGATGTCCGCGCTGTTCTTGGCGACTGAGATAGAGCGCGGACCGCCGCCCGTATAGATAATAATAAGATGTACAGAAGTCCGGAGGGGCGCTCCGCCTCGACCCGGACGTTGACCATAAGAGAAAAAATCGTTAGTGGTCTCCGGCTTGCTGCCCATATGTTTAATCTGATCAACATCAAGATGCTGTCGCGCGGCGCCACGCTGCTTGCGCCTATTTTCATCGCGGGATTCGTGACAGGTAACCGATGTGGTTCCGCGTCGAAATCGTGACCGTTTCAGCGTCTATTGCGACGGAGCGATCGCGCCTCGCCCCACTCGGGGTGCTGCTGCATTCGCTCGTCGTAGGCCTCGGTTTTGTCGCAATGACCATAGCCGCCGGAAGGCCAGCTTTGTTCGTGATTGCGTCAGTGTTGCTCGCGATGGCCTGCGTGGCCGTCACTGCCGCAGGCACAGAGATGCGCTGGGCAGGCTCCGTTACCTTCATCCCCGTCCTCTACCTCGCCTGCGTCACGGCAAACGATGCGAACGGGCGGAATCTGGCGCAGCTTGGTCTCCTCGGTCTCAACACGCTCCCCTATCTGCTTTGCGCGGCACTACCCGTCATACTGGACACGATGAGGGGCGGTAATGGGTCGACTTGCGACAAATTAGTGCGATCGAACGCGACTGGCCGTGCCGTGCCATGATGGGACAGGGTTCGGCCACAAGTTGCCGTTCACTTTCCTCGTCGCTCAGTCATTCGAGTGGCCGCTCGGACTCTATCAGCGGACCTTCGTAAAAGTCCAATGCTGGGCCGGTCATCGGCCACAGGAAACACTCAGTAAGGCCGGCCCGAATGGCCGCATTCAACATCTGACCGGACCATCCGTGGTGGTGATGGATTCGGAGCTTAAGGTCACTGGTCCGGCACCGAAACTTTTGCGTCAGAGATAGCTAAACATTCGACAGAGATTTGCCCCTTTCCGTGCATGCCACGTGAAGTACGAGTGGCAACAGCGCGGCGACAAGTCCGAAGACGCATACTGCCGACCATCCTCCATGTACCCACGCTACGCTTGCAACCGCCGAGCCACATGCGCCACCCATGAAAATTGCCGTCACATACACCGCATTGATCCGGCTTCTCGCGCTTTCGTCTAGCCCGAGAATCTTCGACTGGTTTGACACGTTTGCAATCGAAAGGCCGAAGTCGAGCAAGATGATGCCGACAATTAGTCCCGGTACCGAAACGAACAGCGGGAAGACGATGAAAGCCGCCAAGCAGGAGGCCAGCCCGATTAGCAAAGTTGCATACGCGCCGATCCGTTTGATCAATCGTCCGCTGCGATTTGCTGCGGCGATTCCGACCAGCCCGATCAGTCCGAATGCGCCAGCGACGGCAGGTCCGAATTCAAATGGAGGTTTCGACAGCAGCAGAGACAAGACCGACCAGAACGCACTGAAGACTGCGAACAAACAAGCCTGCATCAGGCAGGCAATCTGCAGCGCACGGTGCTTCTTCAGCAAGCCGAACATGGACGCGAGTAGTTGGCCATATGACTGTGTGGTTCGTGGCGACACCTTGGGCAAGGAACTGCCGAGGACGCTGCCGAGGATCAGTGCGATGAGACTTGCTAGTGCAAACATCCAACGCCATCCCAGCCACTCGCCGATAAACCCGCTGACCGTCCGCGCCAGTAGTAGTCCCGTCAGCAGCCCGCTGAAGACCACACCCACTGCATGCGCGCGCCGTTCGGGCGCAGCTAAATCGGCCGCTAGTGGAATCACAATTTGTGTGATCGTCGCACCGAAGCCGATGAACAGTGACGCTGCAACCAGAATGGGAAATGTGGGTGCCAGCGCGCAAGCCAGCATCGTTACCACCTGCAAAGCTGCGAGGCAAACCGTCAGCTTGCGACGGTCGACGAGGTCGCCCAGCGGAAGAAAGAAGAGTATGCCAAATGTATATCCGATCTGCGGTGCGGCGGCGAGTGTTCCCACCAATGACGTCGCGCCGAACGACTGCGCGATAACCGCCAGCAGCGGTTGCGCGTAGTACAGATTTGCGACAGAGGCTCCTGCCGACAATGCGAGGATACAGAGCTGTCTGTTCGTCAGCGAGGCCATGGCATCCATTTCAGTCGTGTTCGCGGTCGGCCCAGCGGCCACCACGTCGATGAGGGTTGCGCAGGCTATCCGCTTTCAAAACGGGTCGTAGCCAGGCTTCTTGTAAAGCTTGTCCATTTTAAGGACAATGTCAGGCCGGTAGACCTTCTCCATCCAGTCCCGCGCCGTCACCTCTTCGATGGTGACCGAGACAGCGCCGGCGCTTGCGTCCATGGTTAGCGCTGGGCTCTTGACGATGGCCTCGGCGAGTCTGGCCTTCTGTTGTTCAGTCGGGCCGGGCCAGAGTTTGACGACGACATGCGGCATGCAGATTCCTTCCAATATTGGGATGGCGATTTGTCGCTGGAGGCCGCACCTGCCGGGGCGGCTCCTTAGCTCAGTCTTTCGAAACAGGTCCGACGAGGTACTGCTCGTCGCTCACGCGTTTCATCCATTCCACGTTCTTGCCGTCGAGCGCTTCCTGAATCGCGATGTGCGTTATCGAAGTCGTGGGCGTTGCACCGTGCCAGTGCTTACGGCCGGGTGGACACCAGATAACGTCGCCTGCGCGAATCTCGACGATGGGCTCACCTTCGCATCGCGTCCAGCCGCATCCCGCGGTGATGAGCAAGGTTTGACCAAGTGGATGCGTATGCCAGTTCGAACGCGCGCCGGGCTCGAATGTCACGCTCGCGCAGGACACCCGTGCGGGCGGTGGCGGCGCATTCAAGGGGTCGATCCGGACAGTGCCGGTGAACCAGTCTGGAGGGCCTTTTACCGAGGCCTGTGATCCGGGTTTCTTGAGTTCCATGATGATACTTTTACTGCGTGGAGGCGGGGAACAGTTCCCTGAGTTTTGAGACCGCCGACATGGCTTGGGGCCAGCCCACGTAAAAGGCGAGGTGAGTGGTTAGCTCGACGAGCTCGTCATGCGTCACGCCGTTCTCAATGGCGCGTGGAAAATGGAAGTTCATCTGTTCAGTCTTGCCGAGCGTGATAAGCACCGCACACGTGACCAGACTACGGTCGCGTTTGGAAAGCTCTGGGCGTTCCCAGATATCGCCGAACAAGACCTCATCGCTCAACTCAGCCAGTTTGGGCGCTACATTGCCGAAAGACTGGCGAGCGGCCGTAGGTAGGGAGGGCATGAATTTGATCCTTTCTTAAATTGGAGCGCCAGCACGCTGGCAGGAGGAAGTGATCCGTCATGAGCGCGAGTCGGCCGTCCGGATCGAGAAATGTCTCGAAACTTAGCTGTGCCAGCACTTATCTCGGACTGTACGGCAGCGGCGTTTTGGTGAGAAGATCGTCAAATACATATGCACTTGTGCAAATAAATCACCAATGGCCAAAGAGAATTTGAACGATTTGCAGGCGTTCGTCGTGGTGGCGCGGGAACGCAGCTTCACCAAGGCAGCCGCGCAGCTAGGCTTGTCGCGTTCCGGGTTGAGTCACGCCATGCTGGCGCTGGAAGCGCGATTAGGCGTGCGCCTGCTCACACGGACCACGCGGAGCGTTTCGCCGACGGACGCCGGTACGCGGCTTCTGGCTACCATCGCACCGCATTTGCAGGAAATCGAGGCGGGACTCGGGGCTTTAAGCGCAATGCGCGACAAGCCTGCCGGCGCGGTACGTATTTCGGCGCATGATCATGCCATCGTCACCGCGCTGTGGCCCCGGCTCTTACCCCTCCTCAAGGAGTACCCGGATGTCGAGATAGAATTCAGCGTTGACTACGCACTGACAGATATCGCGGCTCAACGTTTCGATGCGGGCGTCCGCATAGGGGACCGCGTGGACAAGGATATGGTGGCCGTTCGCATCGCGCCCGACTTGCGAATGGCAGTTGCCGCATCCCCAGAATATCTCGCAGGAAAGCCGCTGCCGACAGCTCCGCATGACCTCACGGGTCATCGCTGCATAAACCTGCGCCTCCCGACTCACGGAGGATTGTACGTATGGGAATTCGAAAAGGATGGTCAGTCCGTCAACGTTCGCGTGCAAGGCCAAACTGTATTCAACAATACTTTCTTGATGCTGCAGGCGGCCTTGGATGGAATGGGCTTCGCATATGTGCCGCTTGACCTTGTTCGGCCACACATAGCTGCGGGCAAACTGGTCCCGGTACTTGAGGATTGGTGGCCGAGCTTTCCCGGATACCACCTTTACTATGCAAACCGGCGTCAGCTTGCGCCAGCCTTGGCATTAGTCATCAACGCACTCAGGTATTGCGAGCCGAGCTAACGTCAAGAGTGGTGTATGGGCAACTTGAAGGCAGGCGCTTTCAGGCGGCGAGTTTCTGCTGAACCCGTTGATCGTCTTTCACCTGTTCGCCGTCCTTGAAGGCAATGCCCTCCAGCAGCAGCTTGATCTGTGCAGGGCCGTTGATACGGCGCCAGGTTTTCTCGGCTTCCTCGATCAGCTTGAATGCCAGGCCCAGGAAGGTCGCTCGCGACACGCAGTTGCGCGTACGCGTGGTGCGGTGGCGCACGGTCGCGAACGTCGACTCGATCGCATTTGTCGTGCGCAGATGCTGCCAGTGTTCCGCCGGGTAATCGTAAAAGGCCAACAGGCTTTCCCGGTCCTTCTTCAACGTTTCGGTGGCTTTCGGATACTTCGCCGCGTAGACCGTCACGAAACGATCGAAGGCGGCGTATGCGTCAGCGCGCGTCGCGGCCATCCAGATCGCCTGCAGGTCTGCTTTGGCTTTGCCTTGCTGCGACTTCGGCAGCGCATTGAGCACGTTGCCCATCTTATGGAACCAGCAGCGCTGGCCTCGCGTCGCAGGAAACACTTCTTCCAGCGCGGCCCAGAAGCCCATCGCGCCGTCGCCGATCGCCAGCAGCGGACCAGCCTGCAGGCCTCTCGATTTCAGGTCGAGCAGCAGTTCCTGCCAGGACGCCTTTGACTCCCGGTACCCATCGCCGATCGCCACGCGCTCCTTGCGCCCATCCGGCCTCACGCCGATGATCACCAGCAGGCACTGGCCGTCCGAATTCTCGCTTCGCAGCCCCGTGTGGATCCCGTCGACCCACCAATACACGTAGTGCGATTTCGACAGATCACGTTGGCTCCAGCTGGCATGTTCGTCGGCCCACTGCGCCTTCAGGCGGCTCACCACATTGGCCGACAGACCCTTGGCATCTTCGCCTAGCAGGACGCTCAGAGCCTCGCTCATGTCGCCTGTCGAGATGCCTTTCAGATACAGCCACGGCAGCGCAGCACTCACGCGTGGCGACTTCCTCACATACGGCGGCACAATCGACGAATTGAACTTCACACCAGATCCTGATCGATCGCGAACCTTCGGGACCTTCACGGCAATTGGCCCAGCCGCCGTCAACACTTCGCGCTCAGGCAGATAGCCGTTGCGCACCACGGCGCGCTGGCCGTGCAAGGTCTTGACGTTCTCGAACCGCTCCAGCAGCGCCGCGAGCTCGGCTTCGATCGCCTGCTGGATCACCTGCCGGGCTCCGTGCCGCACCAGTTCGTCCAGACCCAGACCGGCTCCCGATAGACCAACGACTTCTTTTTCCGTAAACTTGTTCATGGTGGATGGTTTGTTGTTTGCTGGTTTCCGACTTCGACAATCAGATTCTCAGCTGAAACCTCCACCGCCTACAATCTCCCGCCTCAACTCCCCCGTACACCACTTCCGACTTTAGCTCTTGCGAGCCACGGGGGAACGCCTGATTGGCCGCATTGAGCGGTGCTGGACCCTGAGTTTGTCTGATCTCACCTTCCGCTTTGGCCGATGACTTGTCCTCGAGTGACGGCACGGACTGCCGCGCTGCTGGCTACGCAGGTCGAGGTTCGGGAGCTCGAGAAGGCGCAGGCTGAATCTCACGCGCAGCGCCAGGCGCTGGAGGCGGAGGTTGCCCGGTTGCAGCGTGAGAACGCCGGGCGCGACGCGGCGCTCGCGCAGGCCCGTGCGGACTTCGCGCAGGAACTGCAGAAGCTCAGGGACGATGCGCATCGGTCGGAGGAGCGGCTTCGGGCATCGGAAAAGCGCGCCCTGCTGGAGATCGACCGCGAGCGAGGTAACGCGGCGAAGCCGCAGAAAGAGCTGGACGAAGCCGCGCATCGCGCGGACCGCAAGGATGCGGACCACCGCCGGGCAGTTGACACCATGCAATCGCAACTGGGCGACGCGCGTCATCAGACGGGCGTACTGCAGGGGCGGCTCGATGCGGTTCAGGCGGAGAACACGCGGTTGCAGACGGAAGTCATCGCGCTGCGGGATGCGCAGGCGCGTGCGAGAGACGCGCATCGGTCTCCTGTTCCTGCCACGGTCCGGAACGCCCCGCGTGCGACTCGCCCGTCGCGCGCTGCGGTCGCGGCCAAACCGGGAACACGTCGCAAAAAAGCGGTATAAGCATGGGTCACCGCATTCCGGAAAGTCGCTGCATGACTGATATCTATCTGCTCACCGGGCTGACGCTCCCCGCCGGCATCGCGCATGAGTCGTTGCCCGGGACGGTCAAGGCCTTCATCGCTGACTGCTGGCAGGGCATGAGCCGCACGCAGATGATTGCGCGCGCGAAGTCGCGGGGTCTGCGCCTGTCGTTTCGCGCGACAGGACCGTGTGCGCATGGCAACACCGGGCTGTTTGAGTTGCGTTTCAGTGATGGGACATCGGGCTGCCTGATGCTGGCCCACCTGCAGCGGGTGCGGGGCGAGCCGCTGCCAGGCACAAGCGATCCGGAACGCCCGGTCATACGTTTATCTTCGGGCTGGCTGACGGACGCGTGATTGACGGCAGCGTGGGCGGCAATAGTGCCCGCTGGCTGAACCACTCCTGCCAGCCGAACTGCGAGGCGATCGAGGACGGGCGGGGGCGGGTTTTTATCGAGACGATCAAAGACGTACTGCCGGGCGACGAGCTTTCCATCGCCTATGGACTTACGACCGATGAAGCGATGACTCCCGAACTGGTCGCCGGGTATGCGTGCCACTGTGCGACGAAGCGGTGTACCGGTTCGATGCTGGCCTTGGCATACGCATGACAGGCGCGTCGTGACCGACGCAATCCGTTACTCTCCGGGAAACGGATCGGCGCGGGGAGATCCACGAGATGACTCGTCGCGCTCAGCTGGCCGCAGTTCAAATGCGACGACATCCTTTTTTGAGCTGGTCGAGCGGTTACGCCACGTCGGCGCCGATCTCAATTCACCTCGCCGAGGTGGCCGCCACACGGCCTTCTCGCGCTGTTCGGCATTGCGCCCGGTTTCGCCGTTACGTCATCATCGTTCTTCTTTTCAGTCTGGCAATGCGGGTAGCGCGATAGAGGAGCCCCGTCCTCGAACTAGCGTTGCGAACCGCGATTCACCATGGTAGAAGCACCGCACGAACGCGCCCGTTTGCGGCGCGGAGAATACGACAGGAGTATGCGGTGAAACGAACCGCCGAAAATCAGCGGAAGGTCGTCGCGGTACGCGTCAACCGACAGATCGAGCAAAGGTTGCGGCTATTGGCAGAATTGACGGGACGCGGCCAATCGTTTTTCCTGCAGCAGATGATCGAGGGCGGCATCGGCGCCATCGAGGATGCCTGGCTGCCGCCGGATGTTCTCTCGCAGGTCCGGAGCGGCTTGATGCCGTCGCGGCAACCGGCGACCGAAGCGATTCCAGACCTCTTTGACAGCGCATTGCCGAGCGATATGAACTGATGAGGATAGCGTTCTGCGCAGGAAATCGCGGCAATAAGGCTGCCAGGACACGCAACAGTTCTGAACTGAACGCGAGCGACGCTCCCCGGCTGCATGCCGTCATGTGTATGGGGGGCTGGCCGACCGACCTCCCGTGCGGGAAAGCGGGTGCGCGTCGATCGACATTAAAATAGTCGCGTCGCCGGACTGAGAACAGGATCCCGGCGGCACGCGCCAAATTCCACCCGCAGTTGCCGCGGTCGCGTGGAGAATCCGCGAACGGCGCGAAGACGACCAGGAGAGCGTAACAACATATGAGCAACGACCCGACGCCGGTGCCGCAGCAATTTTTGCTGTTTGATGATAAGCCGCGACATTACGTGGACGATGATGCCGGCGAGGCGTCGGTGCCCGGCAAATACAGCAATTTCGTCGTCTACGTGGATGAGAGCGGTGACCACGGCATGCAGACACTGGATGCCAATTATCCGGTGTTCGTGCTGGCTTTCTGTGTGTTCTACAAGCGGCACTACAGCGAAAAGGTCGTACCGGCGCTACACAAGTTCAAGTTCAACCACTTTGGTCACGACCTGGTGGTGCTCCATGAACATGAGATCCGGAAGGAAAAAGGAGATTTTCGTTTCTTCGTCAATCGCGAGCACAAACACCAGTTCATCTCCGAGCTGACCGGCATTATTGAACTCAGCAACTTCATCCTGATCAGCTGTGTCATTGACAAGATCCCGCTTCGTGAGCGCGGGGACGCGGACAATAACCCCTACCATCTTGCGCTCGGGTTCTGTCTCGAAACGCTCTACGAATTCCTTCGGGAAAAGAATCAGGACGGCGCGCTGACGCACGTGGTCGTCGAATGCCGCGGCAAGAAGGAAGATAACGAGCTTGAGCTTGAGTTTCGTCGCATCTGTGATGGCGCCAACCGCCTGGGCATCTCCTTGCCGTTCGACGTCATCTTTGCCGACAAGAAGGTCGATTCGCCGGGGTTGCAGCTAGCCGATCTCGTGGCCCGGCCGGTCGGGATGAGCGTTATTCGCCCGGGGCAGGAAAACCGCGCATTCGAGGTGCTGAAACGAAAATTCTATTGCAGCGGCGGGCGCGAACATCTGGGGGAAGGCTACAAGGACTGGGGACTGAAGATTTTCCCGGCGCGAGAAAGCGAAAAGCCCCGGTGAGACTCACCGAGGCTTTGACGCCGACCGGGAACTCCCAGTCCACTTGAACGTTATTATGCGGCCGACGGGCACTGCTGACAAGGTTTTTGTACGGGCTCCGATCTGCTGCATTGCCAGTTTTTAAGAGTGTTCTTAATACACCGCGCCGGTTGATCGAGCAACAAATTGTATCGAGGCGCGCCAGATTCCCGCTCGTGAGAATCTGTAGACAGATCGAGGCCCGCGGGCGTTATCCGTCAATCGGGAGGACGGTGGAATGGAGAAATCGAAGCCAGCACGCAAAAGGGCAGGACAGGCGAGTCTGCCGGACCTGATGGACCAGCTCGACTTGCGTTGATGGGTTGCCCTGCTCGCAGGTCAGTATTCAGTGACCTGTTGGATCTGAAGAGGCAACTTGGCCTCGCAGGCGGGAAGCCTTCTGCATCGATCTGCCTCCCAAACGCCTTCGCGTAATCGGCATCACCCTGCTGCCGATTCCCTATCGCTTTTTCCTTGAATCCTTGACACGCAGTGACCGTCGGCGCGCGTCCGGTCAAGCCGGTCGGTGTTTGTCTCGGATCGGCCAACTCCTGTCATTCGACATCGCTGGCTGGGTCGTTGACAATTGGCGGGGCGAAGCCGCGCTTGGGAGCTTCGCAGCCCCGCGCAACCGTGTGCGCAAACAATTCGAATGTCGTGCCTAAGTCGGGTTGTCGGTTCCTGATTAACAGGCGTATCTTGAAGGGTATTCCTTCCGACGCGATAGGGATAGTCATGGGCGACTTGTCGGTTATGGATGACATCCTCGAAAGGGCGAATGCGCTTGCCCGATGCACGCTTGCCCTTGCGGACGACGCCGAACAGTTTCCTTCGCAGGTGCAGCAACTGGTGTGGGACTGCCGCGCGAAAATTGGTTCTGAGGGCTCAGTGATGGTGCTCAGCGCGTTGTGCGCTGCCGAATCGTTGCTGCTCCTCAAGCGACCGGGCAGGGCGCTGACCTTGCTGCGTTCGACGCTTGTCGCCAATTCACAGAATGAATGATGATTCGAAAGTTGCGTTCTTTTTCATCGTCCGGTTCGTGATAACACGAACCGCGGCTGAGAAAGGTCGAAGGGTTAATACCCTTTCGTATAGAGCGTCAGATAGTTACTCACCGACGTTACACCCGGCACGCCCTTCGCCACTTCCGCGGCCTGCTGGATCTGAGGACCGTCCGACACGCTGCCGGATAATGTCACGACACCGCCCCGGGCCTTGACGAATACGTTCGACACGTTGAAGTTGGGCGCTTTCGATAACGCCTTGCGTACATCCCGAGCCAGCTTCTTGTCCGCTGGCGTCGCCTTGCCTGAGCTTGCAGCCGGACTCGACCCCATCGGCATAGCGTTGCTGGCTTGCGCGTAGACGTTCGACGTCAACGTCAACGTCACGCATCCCACGACGACGAGCAGAATCACGACGTACCATGCTTTCATGATCGCCTCTCTTGTTCGGCCTGGCGAGAATTGAAAATGGATAATATTTTGGGTCGCTTCAGATGTTGATGTTCGTTAATTATTCTAGCCGTGTTTACAGCTTTCGCTAATGAAAGATCGGGCGGCAGCTCCGGCCGCAGTTTGAGCTGACGCGCGAACGGATCCGACAGATTGAAGCCAAGGCACTGCGCAAGCTGCGACACCCCGCCCGGTCCGGGCGATTAAAGTCGTTTCTGGGCGAGCAGTAGAAACCAGAGGCAATAAACGGCCATGCGGGGCCGGGTACACCGGATGAGAAGCGGAGCGCCGCGTTGACGTGAAATCCCGACAGATTGTGCGACCAAATCAAGGCATTCGACGTGGCGGCTGCCGATGCCTTGGGCGACAAGGCGTGAGCACCGGGCAAAGTGCGAGCGAATATCACGTAAGAAGCGTCGGTAAGCTGTGACCGGGTGGCGTCGGCCTCCGGGTCACGAAAAGCGACGGCAGTACGCATTACCAACTCCTGCACTGGCATCCGAAGTCATCATCGGGAGCGACAAGAGTGAAGTCGAACCGCTCTGCTTCTGCGCTGATACACGAAGGTAATATCGACCTCGTCCGCACACCCGTCGTGGCATGGCGCTGGAAAGCAGAGAGGCCGATCGAGGGCGCCGACAATCGCATCGGATCGAAGGAAGACGCGCCAGCGCGACCAGTGTTCTTCTTTGACGGCGACAAAAGCAAGCTGTCGCTGTTCGACCGGGCCAAGATGGACCTGGCAAAGCGCCCGGGTGGTGAAGAGCTGCCCTATGCCACGCTGATGTATATCTGGTCGGCCACCGCCGCACCAGGCACCGTCATTGCCAAACCTCACACGGACCGCGTACAGATGATCGTGGTCTCTGGTCTGCCCGGCGACGCGGGTCAGTGGCAAAACCTGCGCCGCAATATCGTGCAAGACTATGAGCGGGTCTTTCACGAACCGCCAGGACGAATCACCGGCAACGGGCTGCTGACCGATACCGACAATACCGGTACCACGACACGCGCCTGGTATCGAGACATCCAGTTCCTGCCCGGACCTTGATAACGCAATGCCACCGGCTTCCGCCACCCGCGATCGCCGTGCCCAGGGTCGTCAAAAGCATGTTGCGCACGACTGCGAGTGCCTCTTCCGGTGCATGCGACGCATCAAACCCATGCACAAAATCCGTCAGACGCCATTCAGCCTGCATCAAATCATTGGATCCGCTCATGGATCAACGCTCCGCGGAAGGTTCGAGGTTGCCGGTGGTCTCCACTTTCCCCCTCGCGATACCAAGCGCCTCGCGCAGCACCGATAGATCGCCGATGTGGTTGGCCAGCAGCAGGATCAGCCGCGCGTTGAGCGTTGAACTCTGCGCATCGGTGAGGTCACGATGAGCATCGATGAGCGCCTCGTAAAAATCGTCGCCGGGAACGAACGAATAGAAATAGCGTTTGCCGGGTTCAGTAAAATTGGGCTGTGTAGTCAGTGCCATTCTGAGTCCTTCAATCGTTGCACGTCGCGCGGGCAATCGCACTCCGTACCTTCATCGGGTCAAGCTCGCGCCAGCGTGCCGCGACATGCTGGTCGGGCCGCACAAGATAGACGCTCCCGGGAGCGAGATCGTATCGCTCGCGGACGCGCCCCTTGACGTCGATGAGCGTGGGAATGCCGCCAGGGGCGCTGCCACCTTCCGTCACCACAACTGCCTCGACCGGAATCGGCGCGTCCGAAAGTTCGGCGAGCGCATGAACAGTCGCCGCATCGAGCGCTGATGCGTCCTTCGTGAAAAGGAGCAGCGCGAAGCGGTCACCGAATGCCCCGAGCAGCCATGATTGACCGCCACCGGTCACCGGCGCATCGGCCATCGGCGCCCCCGGCACCATCTTGCCGGCGAACGTCGACGCATCCGGCGTGTTAAGACTCGAGTCGATCTGGATGGTGGGCACCGAGAGACGGCCAGAGTTCACCAGCGCCCGTGCAAAAGGCTGTTCCCCGGCCAGCCCCAGTAGGGCATCACGGAACGTTTTGCTGATGTTGCTTTTCGGGGTAATGAAATCCGTCGAGCGCGTGGAGTTCCTGATGTTGTCGTCAGCAGCCAGCCCGCGCTCTTCCGTGTAGGTGTCGAGCAGCGCCGACGGCGCCTTGCCTTCCATAACGAGCTTGAGCTTCCATACCAGATTGTCGGCGTCCTGTATGCCCGAATTGGCACCCCGGCCGCCAAAAGGAGAAACCTGATGCGCGGAATCGCCGACAAAAAGCACGCGGCCATGATTGAAGCTGCCCATGCGCCGGCACTGGAACGTGTAGATGCTCACCCATTCGAGCTCGAACTCGCGGTCGTCGCCCAGCATCGCTTTGATGCGCGGGATCACATTCTCTGGCTTCTTTTCCTCTTCGGGGTCGGCCTGCCAGCCAAGCTGGAAGTCGATCCGCCAGACATTGTCGGCCTGACGGTGCACGAGCGCCGACTGATTACGGTGAAACGGCGGATTGAACCAGAACCACCGCTCCGTGGGGTAGTCGGCGTCCATGACCACATCGGCAATCAGGAACCGATCCTTGAAGATTTTTCCGTCGATGTCCAACCCAAGAAGGGTGCGGATCGGGCTGCGCGCGCCGTCCGCAGCGACGAGCCATTCCGTGTCCAAGGTGTAGTCCCCCGCAGGGGTCCTGACCTGAAGCGTCACCTCATGACCCTGCGGCATAACGCCGATGACCTCGTTCTTGAAACGGATCTCGAGATTCGGCAACTCGCGAGCGCGTCGAAGCAGAAACTCTTCGAGGTAGTACTGCTGAAGGTTAATCATGCCGGGCCGATGATGGTCGGGCTCCGGGCTGAGATTGAAGTTAAAAACTTCCGTCTCGTCAAAGAATGTACGGCCGACGTTCCAGGACACGCCCTTTTCCATCATCGGCCCACTGCAGCCGAGTCGGTCGAAGATCTCGAGCGTGCGTTTGGCGTACGCCACCCCGCGTGAGCCGAGTGAAACAGTATCGTCGTTGTCCAGGAGAAGCACCGGCGTCCCCTGGGCGGCCAGGTCAATAGCGGTAGTGAGACCAACCGGACCGGCGCCGACCACGACCACCGGGTAGCGCCCATGGGGAACGCCATTGAGCTCAGGCGGACGCACAAATTCGAATTTCTCGTACTGATAGGTACTATGCACTGTCAATGTCTCCAGATTACAACCTTGCATAACCGCGCCGCCAGGTCCACGCCATGCAACGCCGACCCGGCGCCCGCCCGCCACGCCAACCCCTCGTGTCACGTCTCGTGCTGCAGTCTTCCCGTGCGTGCCGCCAGCATGAACGCCACGACAAGGATTGCGCCGATCAGAGCGGCCAGCCTGGGATAGGCCAATCCTGCATACATGTTCCCGTTCGCCGCGACGATCGCGAAAGCCGCTGCAGGAAGAAATCCTCCAGTCCAGCCGAAGCCGATGTGGTAGCTCACGGAAAGCGCGGTGAAGCGAATCCTGGCTGGAAACAGTTCAGTCATGGCGGCTGCTAAAGGTGCGTAGGTCATGGCTGCAAAAGTGGCAAGGGCGACCAGCAGCAGGAAGACCATTGGCCGGTTCACATCCTGCGGCGTGGCCTTCTGCGGGTACCCAGCGGAGTCCAGCGCACCGCGCAACGAGGCGGCGAAAGCTTTAGCCTTGACTGGGGCGTCCGGCCCGCTGCCGTCGTAAGAAGCGACGACCTTATCGCCCACCCTGATGATTGCACCGGCACCCGCGCTCGCTATCTCATTCGTGTAGCTGATGCCGGCGCGGACAAGCGCACTCTTCGCGAGATCGCAGGACGTATGGAACTTCGACGTTCCGAGTGCATTGAATTGCGTCGAGCATTCGTGCGGATCGGCCACGACCACGACGGGCGCCGTCTCAATGGCGCGTTCCAGCGCCGGATTGGCAAAATGCGTCAGGCCGCGGTAGATAGCCGGATAACAAAGGACAACCAGAATGAAACCTGTGCAGATGACTGTCTTACGCTCGATCTTGTCGGACAGCACGCCGAAAGCGAGAAAAATCGGAACCGCCATGACGAGCGAGAACATTGAAAGCAGATTGGCCGTTGCGGGCTCAACGCGCAGCACCTCGGTCAGGAAAAATGGCGTGTAGAAAAACGCGCTGTAAAAAGTCACCGCCGCGCCGGGTCCAAGAGCGAACAGCGAACAGATCATTGCGACGATGTTGCGACGACCGGTGAACGCTTCCCTGAGCGGCGCGCGTGAAACCTGGTGTTCGTTGCGCAGCCGTTCGAATTCGGGTGATTCGCCCATGCGGGTACGCATCCACAACGACAACGCCAGCAAAACCAGCGATAGCACGAACGGCACACGCCAGGCCCATTCAAGAAAAGCCGCCTCGCCGAATGTAGAACGCGTGCCCTGCACGACCAGTTGAGAGAGGATCAGACCTGCGATCGGTGCAATCTGCAGCCACGACGTATAGAAGGCGCGCCGGTTTGCCGGAACGTGTTCCGCGACGTACACCATCGCCCCTCCATTTTCGCCGCCCAACGCGAACCCCTGCACAAGCCGCAGCCCGACGAACATAATGGGGGCGAGGACGCCGACGGTTGCATATGTCGGCAGCAGACCGATTAGCACGGTCGCGAGTCCCATCAGTGCGACCGTCACGACGAAAATCCGTTTTCGACCGAGCCGGTCGCCTATGCTGCCGAAGACCATCGCGCCAAGCGGCCTGACGAGAAAGCCTGCCGCAAATCCGAGCAACGTAAAGATCAGCGACAGCGCGGGATTGACACCGGAAAAAAACTGCTTGCCAATCACGGCAGCCATGGTGCCGACGAGGAACAAATCGTACGCCTCGAAGCACGATCCAAGCGATGCAGCAACCACAATCTGGTAAAGGCTCGCACCCGAGCGCTTTCCTGCGGAATGTTCAGGCAAAGCTGTGCCTGCCGCGAGGCTCGCGGCGGTTTGATCGGATCTCATTGTGTCTCCTCCATCCGGACGATGGTGGACCGGCTTTGGACCAAACCCTTTGGGCATGTCACTAGGTTGCCTTGTCCTTTACCGATCCGGGTGATTCCTGGGTAGCCGCTTATCTCTTACGGACAATGCGGTTCATGTTTTCCTACCAGCTGTGGACCAAGGCCACAGCCGCTCCTTACATCATCACGTCACCCATCACGGCCGGCGCGCGGGAAGCACCGTCGCGCGGCACTCACCGAACCCGATGCGACGATACCCGTCTCGTTCGCACCATGCGCGCATGATGACCGTGTCGCCGTCCTCCAGGAACGTGCGGGTTTCTCCGCTCGGCAACGTGAACGGATGCTTGCCGCCTTCCGTGAGTTCAAGAAGACAGGCGCGCGAAGCGGGATCGGGGCCTGAGAGCGTCCCGCTGCCGAGCAGGTCGCCTGGGCAAAGATTCGTCCCGTTCGATGTCTGATGTGCAATCAGTTGTGACATTGCCCAATAAGCGTCCGGATAACGCGAGACGGACAAGCTCGCCGGAGGTGCGCCGCTGGTTCGCATCTGCGCTGACTGCAACAGGGTCTCGACCCGGATATCAATCGAACCGCGTGTCGCCAGCTCCGGACTCCAGAAGTGCGGCATCGGCGCAGGATCACCGTCAGGACGAGAGAAGCCAGTGCGGTACGGCTCGAGCGCCTCGAGCGTCATGATCCACGGCGACAGGCTGGTGAAAAAGCTTTTCGCAAGGAACGGCCCCAACGGCTGGTATTCCCACGACTGAATGTCGCGCGCGGACCAGTCGTTCAACAGGCAGATGCCGAATACATGCGAGTCAGCATTCTGGATGTCAATGGCCGTGCCGAGTTCGTTTCCTTGTCCGATGAGTACACCGAGCTCGGCTTCGTAATCAAGTCGCCGGCTGGGCGCAAATTCCGGCTCGGCGCTACCCGGGTCCTTCAGTTGACCGGTTGGTCGGCGGAAATCCTGTCCCGACACACGAATCGACGACGTACGGCCGTGATAGCCTACCGGCAGCCAGCGATAGTTTGGCAAGATCGGATTGTCGGGGCGGAACAGACGGCCGACGTTTGTTGCATGGCTGAGCGATGAGTAAAAGTCGGAGAAGTTTTCGATGCGCGCCGGAAGAGCGTATTCAGCGTCCGCCTGCGGAGCGAGGCATTCGGAAACCTCCTTTTGCTGAGGACAGTCCTCAGATAGCAGGAACGACACAGCCGAGCGCACAGCGCTTCGCTTGTCGGGCGATAGCGCCATGTAATCGTTGAGCGGCGCACGTGCAGCCGCCTGCGCTGCCTCACGCGCTTCTGCCGGGAAAAGATTCCTTGCCAGAGCAGCGCCTACATCGAGGATTTGATCGCCGATCGCGATGCCGCCGCGGAAATTTTCATTTCCCGAAGCCCGCCGGAATACGCCGTGGGGCAGGTTCTGAATTGGAAAATCCGTCGCGCCGTCATTGGCTGAGCGGACCCAGCTCTTCCGTGAAGCGTCATGGGTGTGATTGGAACGGGTCATGTTCAATTGTTTCCTTCCGCAGAGGTCTCGTAGCGCTTGCGCTTGATCTGTCCGATCAACTCAATCATGGCGGCGGAGACGTCCCGACCTTCGGCTTGCGCCGCTGCTTTCGCGGCGAGCCATTGCTCAAGGTCAGCCTGCGCCTGTCTAGTGTGCCTGTTCCATGCAGGATCGATCGGCGTCGTCAATTCGAGCCGGTAACCGTTTGGGTCCCGGAAATAGATGCTCTGGATGATGCCTTTGTGATCGACAGGGCCAAGTACATCTACGCCCTCGCTGACCAGCCATTGCTTCCAGCGCATGAGCTCGGCCGTATCGCTCACTTCAAGCGCGATGTGGTCGAAGACGTCGTAGGCGGGATGCGACGGAGACGAGGGCAAAGGCAAATTGGTGCATTCGAAGAACGCCATCGTTGACCCGTCTGCCATCCGGAAAAAGATGTGGAAATACGGAAAGGCGTCACCCGTGGACGGCACGTGATCATCCATGATCGTGCTCGCGAGTTCCATTCCAAGGATGCGACCGTAAAAATCGGCGGTGGCCCCCACGTCATGCGTGACGCGGGCATAGTGATTGAGCATATTCGGCCGCAGTGCCAGCTCGGAGGCCGAGCGGCGCGATGCTAATGTGGAAGTTTGCATATCGATTCCTATCTGTCGTGGTTAGACCAGCACGGGGGCGCGATCGATGACTTGTGCCAGCACGTCCGTCAGGCACTGCGCGAGATCGACACCTCCTGGAGCGGTTGTACAGCGCCACGCGACGTGCTGATCCGGGCGCAGCAGGATTGCGCCGTCATCCTCGATTTCGCGTACGTTGCGCCATTCGCCCGAAGGATCGCTTACCTGTGCGTCGTCGGCGATGACGACCACCTCGACGGGCATACCAAGCCTGTCAGTGGTCTCCTTTGCCGCCGTTTCCCAGACGTCCGGCCGGCCGGTAATCAGCACAAAGCGATCAGCCCGTGCGAGATCAAGGCTGGAAATTCTCTGCGAGCCGCGCGCGAGCCACGCGTGTGCGATGCGATGGCCGGGGCGCGTGGTCGGAACGAAGCGTTGGCCCAGCGGGTCGCGGGGCGGAGGCGACGTGTTGTCGCTGACGAGCGCACCCCGGTCGTACCGGATGCCGATTTCGAGGTCATGCGCCTGATATTCTGTCCGGTGCACCTTCATCAGTTCGTTGAACCGGGCACGTCGTGCCTCTGCGTCGTCGCCCTCGGCGAGCAAGGCCTTGAAGTTTGCCTCGCTGCCCTGCGGATCGCCCGGCACGATTCCGATGGCTGCATTCGTCACCTGATAATTTCCGAACGTGAACAGTGCCCAGTTGACGTTGCGCTCGGCGACCGGGCGACGTTCGCTCTCATAGCTGTCAAGCAAGCCGGCTCCGGCACGGCCCCGAATCACGGCAGCCAGTTTCCATGCCAGATTCTGTGCGTCGTGCACGGCGGAGTTCAGACCGAGCCCCGTCGTGGGCGTATGTCTATGCGCGGCATCACCTGCCAGAAAAACGCGGCCAAACCGATAACGATCAGCCAGCACGCCCTGCACGATCCATTTGCCGACGCTGAGCACGCTAACGTCGAGATCAGGAATCTTCAACAACGCGCGGATGCGAGGCACGAGCGTAGCCGCCTCGTAATTTTCGCTGCTGCCGGGCTTGAAACTGAAGTGGAACATCCATTCTTCTGAGCGACGGTCGAACCGCGTCGGGCCCAACTTACCCAGCACGCCGCTACCCCATGCTTTGGTGTCGCCTTCGGGATTCGCAAACCAGAACGTGCTGACGTTGTCGTCGTCGATATAGGCCGACAGATCTGCCGCGAAATAGACGGTCACCATCTCCAGCAGTTCGGGCGTACCTTCAAGACGCGCACCGACGCACGGACCAACCGTTTTTCCACCGTCGGCAGCGACGACGTACTGCGCGCGGACCTGATAGGTTTCGTCAGCGATACGGTCACGCACGGTCGCGATGACCTCGGTCTCGCTTTGCTCGATCGACAGCAACTCGTGACCGAAGCGCATCTGCGCACCACCCATCTGCTCCGAATGCGCCTTGAGCAGCGGCTCAAGGCGCACTTGCGGATAAACGGTGCTCTGGCACGGACTATCTTTCTGATACGTCGACGCCAGGGAACCGCCGCCCCAGGCTTCGAGTTCGTAAAGCGTCTTGCGGTCCCAAGGGCGATCGCCGCCCAGACTCGTGCACCAGCGCATCTTGCTGACGTATTCGATCGGCAATGAGCGCGCGTAGATTGCGTCGGCAAGGCCGTATTGACGGAACACCTCCATCGTGCGCTGATTCAGGTACCGCGCCTTCGGCATCGGCGACTGCTGCGGGTGCCTCTCGATCAGCAGCGATTCAACGCCAAGGTTGGCCAAAAAAATAGATGTGCTCAGCCCGCAACCGCCTCCACCGACGATCAGTACCGGTACATTGACTTGTTTCAAGATTGCTCTCCTCATCTTCAGAAGCTTGCGCAACGGCTACTGGCCGAGCCGGGTGCGCAACTCCGTTTTCAATACCTTGCCGTAACTGTTTTTTGGCAACTCATTGGTGAACCGGTAGTGTTTCGGGCGCTTGAAGCGTGCGATGTGCTGCGCACACCACTCGTCCAGTTCGTCGCGGGTCGTTTGACGGCCCGCGTGAAGCACCACGAAAGCCACGGGCACCTCACCCCATTCGTCGTCTCGCTGTCCCACTACCGACACTTCCGACACCGACGGATGAGCCAGCAAGGTTTCCTCTACCTCTCGCGGATAGATGTTGGAGCCGCCCGAAATGATCAGATCCTTCGATCGGTCGTTCAGCGTGAGAAATCCGTCCTCGTCGAGACTGCCGGTATCGCCCGTATAGAGCCAGCCGTTGCGGATCGCGTCGCACGTAGCGGACGCATTGTTCCAGTAGCCAGGCATTACGGCGGCGCCGCGCACAACGACCTCGCCTGTTTCTCCTTTCGGGGCGGAGCTTCCATCTCGCGCCACGACGTCGACTTCGACGAGCGACTGTGCGACACCCACCGAAGCGGCACGGGCCAACCAATGAGCATGCTTCCGGTCTGAGAGATGGTGACGTCCGAGTGCGGTAATTGTCATCGGGCTTTCGCCCTGCCCATAGATTTGCACGAGGCGCGGACCCAACACTTCCAAAGCCTGCTGTAAGTCATTTACATACATCGGTCCACCGCCATAGACGATCGTCTTGAAGCCAGCGGGATCTGCATCGACTGCGCGGAAATGATCGACAAGCCGTTTGACCATCGTCGGTGCCGCGAACATCGCGAGAGGTCCGACACGCGCGGCCAGACCAGCCAGCTCCTCGGGCTCGAATCCACCCGACCGCGGCACCACGTGACGCGCGCCCCGCAAGATGTACGCATAGTGGTAAAGTCCGGCCCCGTGAGACATCGGCGCTGCGTAGACCATCGCGTCTTCGGGGCTGACATCGTCCACGTCAATGCAATAGCACGCGGTCATCGCCATCAGGTTCCGGTGAGTCTGCATGACGCCTTTCGGTCGCCCAGTTGTTCCGGATGTGTAGAACAACGACGCGAGATCGTCGGGCTGACGGTGATGCAGGTCGGCCGGTGCATATTCGACCGCATGTAGGTATTCGTCCGAGCCGAACACGACGCAGCGCCGTTTACCGCGTTGCAGGTCGCCCAATGTCGACAGCAACTCGCTCGAAACGAACAGCACGTCAGCCCCGGCGTCATCCAGGATGTACTCCAACTCTCTGGGATGCAGCTTGCAGTTAGCAGGCACGGAAACGGCACCTGCCCAATAGATGGCCTGAAGCACCTCCAGATATTCGGGACGGTTGGCGGAGTAGATAGCAACCCGAGCACCAGGCTGTACACCGCATTGCTCGCTCAGGAAACCCGCTAGCGCCGCCACGCGTGTTGCAAGTTGCCCGTATTCGAGCCAGGGTTCGTCGCCGTGCAGAACCGCGAGCCGCTTGGGAAAGATCGCTGCAGTGCGCTGCAGCCACCGGGCGATGTTCATCGGCTGCGCTCCAGAATGCTGACATAGCTCGCCACCGCGGAGCCTCCCATGTTGAAGACGCCGGCGAGTGAGGCATCGGGAACCTGCATTGCGCCTGCCGTATTGGTCAATTGCATCGCAGCAATCACGTGCATGGACACGCCTGTGGCGCCGATCGGGTGGCCTTTCGCTTTGAGCCCGCCCGAAGCGTTGACCGGTAGCCGCCCCCCACGGGCAACGACCCCTTCTTCGATAAGACGACGGCCTTGGCCAGCAGCGGCCAGGCCCATTGCTTCGTAGCTGAGCAACTCAGCGATCGTGAAGCAATCGTGAACCTCGGCGAACGACAAGTCGTCCACCGCGCAACCGGCACGCTCGAGTGCGCCGCGCCAGGCGCGCTTCGGACCTTCGAACGACGCAGCATGGCGGCGCCCCAGCGGCAGATAGTCGTTGACCTGCACACGGGAACGGATTGAGACCGCACGCGGAAAATCTGCGGCCGCATCGCTCGAGGCAAGCACCAGTGCCGCAGCGCCATCGGAGATTAGCGAGCAGTCTGTCTTGCGCAGCGGTGACGCAATCATCGGATTTTTTTCAGATACGGTATTGCAGAACTCAAAGCCGAGATCTCGCCGCATATGCGCCCACGGATTGTCGACGCCGTTCGCGTGATTTTTTGCGGCTATACGCGCGAGCGCCGACGAATGGTCTCCGTACTGCGCGAAATAGTCCTGCGCGATTGAGGCGAAGATTCCCGGGAAGCCCCCGGGTGGATTTCCCGCCTCGCCCGAGTATGCGCAGTTACCAAGAATGCGCGTAACATCTTCGCCGGATACATCGGTCATTTTTTCGGCGCCGATTACCAGCGCGGTACGCGCACGGCCCGCCTCAATCGCATCGCATGCCGAATAAATTGCGGCGGCGCCCGACGCGCAGGCGTTCTCGATACGCACCGCTGGCTTCCAACGCAGCCCATCGCTGCAATTCAGCGTCAGTGACGAAGCGAAGATGTCCGGGACCAGACCACCATTCAGATTGCCCAGCCAGGTGCCGTCGATTTCTTCGCCTTGCAGGCCCGCATCCTTCACGGCTTCGCGGCCGGCCCGCACGATCAGATCCTCAAGGCTTGCGCCGTCGAACCGGCCAAACGGCAAGTGCGCCCAGCCTACAATCGCCACTCCCATCGCGTTCTCCCATCAATGTGCATTTGGGAAATTTACCCGCGTCATCACTGGGATGGCAGTCGTCGAATTACATTAGGGTGAACACCGGTAAGATGCGTCTTAACTTCCTTTCATTAATCCGCGTTTCTTCGGGCGTATGACCCGTAACGTGGCAATGTGGCGCAGAGGTAGTGCAGAAGGTCACCGATCGCGCCCGAGTAGCTTGCCGATCAGTTCTCCCGTCGTCATGGCTGCATACTTGCGCATAAGGCGGGCACGGTGTGCTTCAACCGTTCGATGACTAATTTGCAGTTCGCGCGCGATCTGCTTGCTGCTTTTTCCCGTCACCAACAGTTGTGCGACCTCGCGCTCGCGCCGAGTCAGGTCGCGGGTCACCCGACGGACCGACGAAATATCCTCGAATGCCCAAATCGCCGTTGCAAATGGATCGTTGCGGTTCATTGAGCGCCCGGAAACGTGGCACCAGAACGGGCTGCCATCAAGCCTTTGCATGATGCGCTCATCGGAATAAAAGCCCGTCTCCTTCATTGCCAGCCATGCGCGCTCGCCGATGTGTCGAAACTCGTCCTGGGAGGGGTAGAGGTATTCCAGTGAGCGCCCAGCCAGTTCGTTGGGCGCACACCCAAATATTTCACCGAACGTGTAGTTGCAAGACACGATGACTCGCTGCCTGGACAGGAGCAGGCCAACCGGTGCCATGCGAAACGCCTGCGCAAGATCGTCAGGCGGATACGGCGACTCACCGGAACCCACGTCGGTAGCCAGTCTGTCATCACTGGAACCCTCTCCTTCCTGGTTGACGGTGGGCGGCGCTGCCTTTATGGAAACGACTTCGGATCCAGCAGAAGGAGGCGCGGTACGGGATTGTCCGTGGGATCCGGACCGTTTTACCGGCCTGTCCATGTTCTGCCATATCCGGCCGACAGTGGAGGCGGAAACGTTAGACTCTCGTGCGACGTGACGGGCGCTGCTTACTGCCGTGACACCGTCGGGCTTGCGAGATGCAATCGCGGCCACCGTCGAATCGCCGATTCTTTGGGGAGCTCCGCTGCGAGGAAGATCCGTCAAGCCCTGCAGGCCATCCATGATGAACCTTCTGCGCCATTTGGAGACTGTGTGCGCCGTCGACTGAACGCGAGCGGCCACAACAGCATTGTCCAGTCCCTCTGCACAGGCCAGGACGATCCGGGCGCGAAAAGCCAGCGCTGGACTATTGCCGCCGCGCTGCGCGAAGTCGTTGAGCGCGGCTCTGTCCTCTGGACTTAACGACAGATGCAGTTTCGGCCTTCCTTTCATCGCCTGGGCTTCAGCCGCCGGACAGGTCAATCGGCCAGACGACTTATGTAACGAACATACCAGGCATCATACCCGTTGAACTGATACATAGGCTCCGTCCAGCCGTCGGACTTTCGCGGTCTCTGTTGCGTGCACCGTCGGCTTCGCCTAGGAATGCAAGACAAGCAGAACATTGGCGCTGCCGGATGCCGCGTGGTTGGTAAGAACCGTTAGCTTGCATGGTAAGCACGACTTCAGGTCATGCTTACTGCGTCTCAGTGCGCATTGCGAGCCAAGCGGTACGTCGTGCAATTCAGCCGAGGATCTTTAAACCTTCAGGAGGCTCGCACGGTACTGTTCCCATCCTGGCCGGCACTGAAATTTCCAGGAACTCGAAGTCTTCCGAGATTGCCGTTTCATTGTGTTTGAGACCAGGTGGAATATAAAGCGATTCGCCAGCGCCAACCCGAATAACTCGACCATCTTCGAACTGAAGATCTATCCAGCCTCGGAGGGTGAAAATAAACTGCGTTTCGCAAACATGGTAATGCCAACCGGTCTGCTGCATCACGCCTGTCGCCACGGTCACCTGTGCCCTCATTCGACCGTCTGTGGCGTCGGAAACACCGAGATCCCGATAATTGAAGAATGTTCGGCGACCTGCTACTAGTGGGGCTGTTTCCGTCGTAGCGTATGCGAGTTTCTCTAAAAGATCAGCGGAGACGTTTGCGGCCTCGGGGGAAAGGGTACCGCTGTAGTGTTCCATTGAATGTTCCTTAATTTAGCCGGTGGGTGCCAGGTGCTCTCGTCAAAAGAGAGGTCAAGCTTTCGCGACTCGAAGGCCGGCGCGAGAGTGAGAGGCTCACAGAGCAGCGCGTGTCTCTTCATTGAGCCTCCATCGAATTTACTGGCCTGGGTGGAAGGCAAACAGTCGCACGATTACATCAGGGAAAACCCTACTTCTTGCATTATCCGCTCCAGGCAAATCGTTGTACTTCGTCCGAACGCCGAATGGATGTGTGACGGAAGGGCATTTGCTGTAGAGGAAGGGCGTAACACCTGGAGGCGCGAGTGCTCGAAGGAAGCCTGGGCGGCGGCGTCCTCTAAGCGTTGACGAAGGGGATTCGGGGATTCAACTCTTGGAGCATCGGTTCCGCCTTCGGGCATTTATGCCGATTCCGTCGCTGCGTTTGGACACGCGATCGACTGCTTAACCTTGGGAAACGGGCGTCCGGGCTGAGAGACGGTGGACGGCGGCTTCACGCCCTGAGCAACTGTCTTGAACGTCAAGCGTTTTTGGAATCTGACTGATGAAAAACAGCGTCCCACGGCTTCCCTGTTTTGACCATTGCGTTGAGGATAGTCAGCAGCTTGCGCGTCGGTGTCACTCGCAAAACCGTCACGGCCTCGATGACCGTCCTTCAGAAAAAATCGAAAGTGCGCTCCACCTCAGACCGCTGACGGGCAGACGCAGATCGCCAGTCGGCACCATGCGAACGCGACGCATCGCCGCGCGTCGCACATCTGCACCGCAAGGGCCCCTTTTCGCTGCAGGCTATCGTCGCAGGCGAACGGCTCAGTACAAGGGACGGCCGCAACGTCCGTCGGTTTTTCCGTTTGAGCTACGCGCCAGAGATAGCCCAGCAGCCCGTGCGTACTCAAGGCGTCCGGCGCTCGTGACGCAACTAACTGTCAAACGCTCACGGCCTCTCGCTGAGCTTCGCCGCAACCCCGTCTGGCAGAAGGATGGGATAGCGGGCCACGACCTCATCCGTTCGAAAAGGGGCATCCGAGTTGAGCAACCCGTGATTTCCCTGCGGACAACGATGTGGCGTAACCTGCCTTGGTCGCTTTGATCAGTGGCGCCTGAAATCGTCAGGTGTCAGTTCGACGCGTGCGCCCTGGTGCGCGAGCAGCTTGCGTTCAGCGATCGCGCGGATGCGGCTATATCCGTCGCGGAAGGTCCTGAGGATCCGGAGGTCGTCGGCCCTGTCTTCGAGCCAGAAGTGGGCCTCGAGTGCTGTGGTCGTGATGATGCATTCGACGAGGGTTTGCCCTCTGACGAGGCGGAATGACACGCCTTGCCGGTTTGCCAGAATCTGCGGCTCGAATTCAGGTTTTTCCATGACGGGTTTCAAGGTGCTGTCGTTTATGCGGGTAAAGCGGTATGCGTATTGGTCTGATGAGGTTGGCGATTGTCGCCGGCATCAGGGCACAGGCTGCGGGGCATCGTGAAGCGCGTAGGCGGGCATAACGGACGGCTCCTGACAGGCGCGTCCGTAACGCGAGCTGGTACTCTCACCTCCGGTTTGTAAAAGCCTCGCCGATCTGCCGCGCGCGCTTCACTTCGTCGCTGTGCAGGTAGATGGACGTCGTCGAGACGGAGGCGTGCCGCAGGTTGTCGCGCACCGTCGTGAGTTCGGCTCCGTGCCCCAGCGCGTAGGTGGCGTGGGTGTGCCGCATCCAGTGTAGGCTCGCGCGGCGCAGCTTCTCCGCGAGCGGCGGGTGATCGGCCTCGATGGCATTGGCGGCAAGGACGAGAAAGCGCTCGAGCACGCTCCACAGCCGCACACTGCTGATGGCCGCGTCACTGTCCACTTCCAGGCTGCCGATGACCGGTGTGTCCGGTCGCCAGCGCGCCGTAGTAGTCGGCAACTGGCGCCCGGCCAGATAGCGGACCAGTGCGTCCCACGCGAGCGGCGGCAGCGCCACCCGCGCCATCTTGCCGCCTTTGCCGGTGACGCGCAGCCAGTGCTCGCCGCGTGCATCCGTCTCGACGTGGCCGAGCGTCGCGCCGACCAGCTCACTCGCGCGCAAACCCGTCGCAAAGCCAAAATCGAGCAGGAACCGCAAGCGCTGCGCGGCCGGAACCGTCCAGCCGTGAGACCATTCCAGCCCGTCGGCCATCGTACGAATCAGTGCCCATTCGCCGTCGGTAAAGGCGCGCGACGCGTCGAGCGCCGATGCGGTCTTGCCACCGCGCACCCTGATGCCCGCAAACGGATTGGCCAGCACGTAGCGCTGTTCGACCAGCCAGCGGAACAGGGCGCCGAGAATCGACAGCGCGTGCGCGACCGAGCGCGCCGACAGGGTGCCGTTAAACGGCCGCCAGTCCGGTGACGTGCGGGGGCGCACCGGGCCGATCCAGCGTCCCCGCGGCGACGGATGGCGCAGGAACGTCCGGTACGCGATCGCGTCTTCGGTCGTGAGCGACGACAGCGCGCGGCCGCGTTCGACGATGGCCCAGAGCAGCAGCCGCTCGGCTTCCTTGCGGTAGCTGTCGAAGGTCGCCGGCTTGTCGGCAAAGCGCGCGAGCCATGCCTGTATTGCCTCCAGGTCATTTGCCGCGGCAATCTGCGCATGGCCGCCGATCGCGCGGTTCGATCCCGTGCGACCGTCAAGCGCCGCAGGGATAGCGAGCGTTTCGAGCGGAGCGGGTTGCAGCGCAACGCCGCTGCGGGCGGCCGGATTCGACATGAAGGTGAGCTTTTCCGGGAAGCGCGTCGAGGCGCGCAATGGCAGGCGGCCCTGCGTGGCAATTTTCAACATAGCCGTAATGTCAAAATATGGCATTTGATGCGTTAGATATCGGCCGGTTTACGTTGTATTATTTATCCGATTCCACCCCAGCATGCTTCCATGGCCGACGCCCTGCCTGACGAAATCCGTCTCGCCGCTGAAATCGACCGTCTGAAGGCCGAAATCCCGAAGACGCGCGAGCTGTACCGCGAGGTCTGCGCGCTACTGTTCTTCCGCTTCGGGATCACGCCGACCGCCAACCGCCTGTACCAGCTGGTGAAGCGGGGCAGCATGGGCACGCCGACCCAGGTGCTCCTGTTTGACACGTATATGGCGACGCGCAAAGTGCAGCACCGATGAGGGGCGCGAAGCGGGCGGCGCAGCCTCGTCCCCATCCTGCCGCCGTGCCTTCTTCGTGCATGGCCCGCCGCATCGGGCTCGGGCCTGCGACGGACATCGGGATGAAGCGGGCGAGTGTCGGCGTGGGCCGGTCGGCTCGGTTACCGGTCCCGTAGACATTCGCGAGAAATGGCCGGCGGGGCTGGCTCACTCAGTGAAGCTGGCGCCGCGAGGCCGAGCGGGTATCCGGGAGATTGTCTCCGCACCGCGGAGACAATCTCCAATCCGTTGGCTGTGCGCGCTCCCCGCTGGAATTGAAAAGGAAGGGGCTTCCCCACAGCAATTTAAAGCGCTAACCTCGCTGACCTGAACGTGAAAGTATGAGCGACCTTACGCCTTCCTCCCTGCTTGACGAAGTCCGACGGCTGATTGATTCAGCGCGTGAGCGGGCCGCGGCTGCGGTCAATGCGGAACTGACACTCCTGTACTGGCAGGTGGAATCTACCAACGAAAAAAGGCGAGTCCTCGACTTGCCCTGTATGGCATTCCGATATCAACGCGGCGGTGTGCATCCGATGGTCCTTGTCGCGCTTTCACGGTCACGTCGGTTTTCGCGGCAGCGGCGTTCGCTTCGTTGCCAGCATCGGTCCTGGCCTTTTCGGCTCGTGCCTTGACGGCCTTCTTGCTCACCTTTTGTGTGCCTTGGCCTTCGGGTGCGCGGCCGGAATCTTCTTGATGCCAGCTTCAGCAGACGCCTTGTCGGCTGTCGTCTTCGTTGCGCCACCTTGTGCTGCGGTGCCGGCCTTTCGGCGCTGCAGTTTGTGCGAAAGCCGTCGAAGCGAGCAGAGCGGAAGCCAGAGCAGCGAACATCGACTTCACGTGATTCCCTTTTTTTGTCGTGACTGAAAAAGTTCAGCGCTGCACCTATAGCGCAACCTTGACGACATGGGTTGACGCTGCAATGGGAAAAAATACGCGGCGTGCAACGGTGTAGGGCTGTCCTTCGTGCCGCAGGCCGCGCGGACGCCGGGCGGCGATAATCAGATCACGTGCGGGGCAGCGGTTACGGAGCCCGCACGTTCTCGCGCGGTACTGCTTTAGCGACTCCGCAAGGTATTGAGCGAGTCGGTGAAGGCCGCCACGACGAGTTGCCTTGCGGCGTATTTGAGTAGCGACAGTTCGGGCACCCTACGCTCCGGGTTGACTGGCACTGATCCGATGCGATGCGTGGCGACGTGACGGGACAGCCGACACGGTTCGCCAGGATGCGAATCGCACCTTCACGCGCTGCGCCTGGCTGGCGATGGCTCGATGATGATGATGCGAACGTGCAGAGACGTAATACATGCGAGGCACGGCGACGGGCGGCTGATCGCCGTTTAGCCAGTTGCGGATCGCCGCCAGATCGGCGGCACGGGCGCCGGACGTCCTTGCGCCCAACAGCGCGATGATCAGCGGGCCACCTGGCATGGCGACGTCGGCGACGATGCAGCGTCCGGCCTCGCGCGTGTAACCGGTTTTCGCGAGCTGAACGTCCCAGTCCGCCCAGCGGACGACCGGATCGGTGTTGTGATAAAACCTGGTCCGACTGCCGATTGCCTGTTCGTACGCGGTCAGCGTGGTGAACGAGCTGATCATCGGATAGTGCGAAGCCGCGTTCGCCATCCTGGCGACATCGCGCGCCGTCGAGACATTGTCCGGCGAGAGGCCCGTCGGATCGTCGAAATGCGTGTCGGTCATGTGCAGCGCGTGCGCTTTCAGATTCATCTGCTGGATGAACGCGGACTGGCCGCCCGGGAAGGAGCGTGACAGGGCGGACGCTGCACGGTTTTCGGATGACATGAGCGCGAGGCGCAGCATCTCCTCGCGGTCGAGCGACGCGCCGACCGGGAGGCGGGAACCCGAGTGCTTGAGCCGGTCGATGTCCGCGTCGTCAATTGTCAGGGTATCCGCCATCGCCTGCGCGTTGTCAATGACGACCATCGCCGTCATCAGTTTCGTCAGCGATGCGATGGGTCGAACGTCGTCAGCGTTCTTTTCGAGCAGGACTTCGCCGCGCGCGACGTCGTACACGAGCACGCTGGGAGAATGGAGCAATAGGGTGTCAGCACGCGCGCAGAGAGACGCGGCGGCAAACAGCAGTGCGCAGATGAACAACTTCATTTTCCTTCACACCTTCGTACTGCATGCCGCCCGCAACCGCGAGGCGGACTGGCTCCACGGGCACAACAGTCTTCCTGCTACTTAACTGTAGTCGTTCGAATCAGAATAGCGTGTGTGCGGTCGGACAGAATTTTTTCGGCGTCGGGCACGTGCTTCGCATCGGGCACGCCGCGGCGCTCAGAAGAGGGAAGGCTGTTCGGCGGGAGCGGCGTCGAGCCGGACTGCCCTCTCCTGAGCCGTATTGCGGGAAGGGTGTGGTGCACTACGCACGGTTCTGCCGGAGAGGGAAAAAGGCTATTCCTCGACGTGACGGCAGAGCGGTTCAACGGCGTCGCGTGTTTACGCCGACCAGGCGGGTGCCCGGTGCGTCCGAAACTCGTGGCGCCGACCGACATTGAGGGCAACAGGTCGGCGGTCGGCGCGGTGACATGCGCGCCGGACGGATCTCTGCTGAGCTGAGCGCCTCGATGCAGAGTTCGAGCGGTAACCCGCAATCAGACAACACTGCATCGACCGCGCTGGACCAATTCGTTGCGCTGCCGCTGCACGTCTACGGCAGCACACCGGCCAGTTTTCTGATTACGTTCCAGCCGGAAAAGGGGGCGCGCTCTCGTTGCTAGCGGGACACGCCGCGGGTTCGCGGGTGATGCGGTAACGTGAAAGCCACCTCCTCAGGCCGGCACCAATCCTTTTTCCATCAGCCAGGCGGGATTGAATAGCCGGGCAAAATACAGGTCCCCACGATCGCACAGCAACGTGACGATGGTGTGGCCCGGCCCCGTCTGCCGCGCCAGCCAGACGGCTGCCGCCACATTGATGCCGCTGGAACCGCCCACGAACAGCCCCTCTTCCCGCAGCAGGCGGTACACCATCGTCACGCAGCTCTGGTCATCGATGCGCACCGCGTCGTCGATAGGCGTGCCCTCGAGGTTGGCGGTGACACGGCTGGAGCCAATGCCCTCCGTGATCGAATTGCCTTCCGCCCTGATGTCGCGCGTTTTCACGAAACTGTACAGCCCGCTGCCGTGCGGGTCGGCAAGCACGGTTCTAACTGCCGGATTCTGTTCCTTGAGGAAACGCGCAACGCCTGCGAGCGTGCCGCCGGTCCCGGTGGCACACACGAAGGCATCCACCGTGCCAGCCGTGTTGCGCCAGATTTCCGGTCCGGTGGTTTCATAGTGGGCCTGCCGGTTGACGAGGTTATCGAACTGGTTGGCCCAGATAGCGTTCTCGATCTCCTGCGCCAGACGGCCGGCGATCTTCTGGTAGTTGTTGGGATCCTTGTACGGCACCGCCGGCACCGGACGCACCTGCGCGCCGAGTACGCGCAGCAGGTCCATTTTTTCCTGCGACTGGGTCTCCGGAATGACGATCACGCAACGATAACCGCGCGCGGCGCAGATATGCGCCAGCCCGATCCCGGTATTGCCGGCGGTGCCTTCCACCACCGTGCCGCCCGCCTTGAGCACGCCACGCCGCTCGGCGTCCTCGATGATATAGAGCGCTGCGCGGTCTTTCACCGATCCGCCCGGATTCAGGAACTCCGCCTTGCCGAGAATTTCGCACCCGGTCTCCGCGCTGAGCTTTGCAAGCCGGATCAGCGGCGTGTTGCCAATGCAGGCGGTGAAACCATCCTGTACATTCATGATGCCCCCTTGCCCGCGATCAATCGTGACGCACGGCGAATGCTTCCAGAATAGGTCGATAAACCCGACGCAGGCTACTGTAGCGGCCCGATTGCATAAATGGTCGGGACCGATTGCATCGGTGGTTTCGGGACCACATTAGCTGCAAATATCAGAGCGCCCGGGACCACATTACGTGAAAACGGGCCCACATTATTTGAGAGCAGTCAATAACATCGTCCATGAACGGCGAGGTTCATACATGGGTGACACGCGTGGCGCCGGATGAGGTGGCGATGGTCGATAATGGCGGCCCATTTTTCTCAGTCGTGGTGCGTGCATGAATCGATCCGATAGCGCGGCAGCGAAGCTGCCTGAACCCCAGCGTCAGGACTTGGCGGTTCGGGCGTTGGCGGGATCCGGGACGGTCAGCGCGCTGGCCGCCCAGCACGGCGTGAGCCGCAAGTTCGTCTATCAGCAAACGGACAAGGCCCGCGCCGCGCTGGAAGACGCGTTCGCGTCGGCGGTGCCGGAGGAGGAAGTGCTGTTCGAGTTGCCGGTCAGCAAGCGGTGGCTGCGCCAGGTGACACTCGCGCTGACGCTGATCTGCCGCAGCTCGTATCGCGGTGTGGTGGAGTTCATGCGCGACCTGCTGGGCGTGTCCACCAGTGTGGGCAATGTTCACGACGTGCAGCAATGGGCCGCGCAGCAAGCGGGCGCGCTCAACCGAGCGCAGGACCTGTCCGGCATTCGGGTGGGCTTACACGACGAGATCTTCCAGGGCTCGCGGCCGGTGCTCGCTGGCGTCGATGCCGGGTCGACCTACTGCTATTTGCTGGCGGCCGAGGCCCATCGCGACGGCGACACCTGGGGCGTGCACCTGCTCGACGCGGCGCAACAGGGCGGAAGGTCGATACCCAGGACCTCCAATTCAATCGGACTGCCAATTCCACCGCTCTACGAGCGGTGCGGTTCAGCTCGTCCGTGTTACCCAAAATTGTCGATTTTCGAACCACGCCCATATTTCGGACACTCGACGAGCTGAAAGAACCGCCATCCAGATCGAGGGCGAAGTGGTGTCTTTGAGGTGCATGCTGGTGAGATCGAACTGGCCTTTGCGAATGCGATGCATCAGTTCGATGCCGGCGATCGTAGTGGCCGCATTTCCGAATCGTTTGAAGCAGAGCATTGCATTGATCTATCAACACAAATTGCGAGGGAATATCCCCTCGGCTTTGAAACCGGTTGGGTCCAGCATTTCAGACAGGATCTCTAAGCGGGCGTCTTCGATGAGCCGGAATGAGATCCCGCATCTCATTGGGCTGCAGGTAAGAGTTGACCGCCCACCCCGGTGCGGGTATCAGCCTGGAAGCAGGCATACACATGCCCTGCGCGTGCGTCCGGAACAACAAGTCCTTCGGGCCCGCCGCCAATGTCGCCCCAACGGCTTCGCAGGCAGTTGCGAAGCCTCACTACGGTTGACGGCGGGAGATCGGCGGCAGGCGTGCACCGACCCAAAGCTGCAACTAACGAGACCAAAATGGACATTCAGCCACCAGGTCACGAACGCACGGTGCGCCACGTGGCAACAGCTAAGCCTCGGGGAACAGGTCCCCCGCAACAAAGGATCAGTACCCCGGCGCAATCTCACGGTACGCATGTGTTTTTCGCGCGGAGTCGGCCACTGATCGTCGGTGCGGATTGGCGGAGCGGCCGGACTCTGCAGTTCGCCCGACGCAGCGATCCAGACTCATACTTGCGTGAAACCGCCGTCTAGGCCGCAGCGATAAAATCGGCGATGCGGCAGCGATCGATTTCGCCAGATCAAGGGGGGTATTAGTTATGGAGTGGATGGACGCGCGACCCGTGGTGCCGGGTTACTACTGGGTGCGATTTACGGACGACCGGACGCCGAAGCAGACCATCGGGGAAGTCGCAGAAGTGCCCGGGAACGGTTCACGGCAGTTAGTCGTGATCCTTCTGGGCGACGATGAAATATTGGAACTGGACGATTCGTTCTTCGACCGCGCACTGTTTGCTGGACCGATGGAATCGCCGTCGATGGAGTGACCTCCGTTGCCGGTTGCCGAGTCTGAAGCGAGGCGGGTTATCGCTCTTTGAATGGATCTCTGGGTTCAGCCTTGCGCGGCGCGCACTGACCTTTGCGGCCAGATGGCCGCCACAAACCCGTACGACCAGCTGACGCTTGATGGCGTTGGCAACGTGAAGGATGCGCATCGGAGAGCACTGCACCTGCGGGCGCTGCTGCGGTGTATTTGCGCGCACTCGCCGGGCCGCCGGCGCGACAAATCTGGATGTTCCTGAACGCGGAGCAGCACTCATTCACCTGCGCCGGAGAGCCGGCTTACGGATAGCTCCTTCATGCTAGGATTCCTAGAAAATCCCGAGAGAAACCTTCATGGCCAGCCACAATTTCTCGTACAACGAGGTCAACTACAGCGTTTACGTGACCCAACAAAAGGACGGCCGGTGGGACTGGGCATACACGTTGACCAAACCGCCCGTCTACTGGAAAAATCCGCAGGCGCCTGCGGGAACTCCGGAGCAAGCGATCGAACATGCTCGTTTCGACGCCGAGCGCCGCATCGACGCGATGAAATAGGCCGTCGAAAATGGCCCGTATCATCGGGCATGGCAAGGTTGCCGCACAGGACGGCAGTCACCTTGCAAACGAAGCGGTGGGCGGCGTAGCCCAGAACGGCGCATCCGACGCTGGTGCCCCAGCACATGCGCGGGCGGCGACTTCCTCCTGCGTCGGTCCGGTCAGCTTCTGCGACGTTTTCTTCGGCAGCGAATGCCGCCGCGCAGAACGCTCATCGCATCGATACGGGTGGCCGCCCGTGTGCAGGCAAGCAAACATCGCGGTGTGTGACAAGGCAGGGCTTGCAAGCAATTGTTTGTCGAAGGGCAGCAAACTGAACCTTGATCGATCCGCAGGTCAGGCTTTTTTCACATACGCGCTGCACCATCCCTTGGCACTGACCTGTTTTCCGCCAAAGATCGGACACGGCCCGGCAGCATCACCTGGCTTGCCCTGATAGAGCTGGCAATTCGCACACGACTGTCCAGCCTGGTATTTTGGATATTTGGCTTTGTCGATCTGGGTCGCGTCCGGTTTATACCCGAGCGACTGGGCCGTAGGATCGCTTTCAGAGAGCATGGGCGCGTCAGCTCGCGCCTCGTTGGTGAGTACCGCGGTCGACGCCAGCGACGCGGCAAATATCATGAAGTGGCGACGTGAGACTTGCACGGTGCATTCCTCCTCAACTTGAACCATCCAGAAGTTATCGTCCGGCTGTGCCAGGACTTCGATGTCGCTGAGCATCTTGACCCAGTAAGTCGAATACCAGCATGGGACAATCAGGCGCGTCGGAAATCCGTTCACCATCGGAAGTGGCTGGCCATTCATCGCATAGGCGACCATAACTTCTCCGTCGCGGGCATGATCGACGTGCAATGACTTCATGAAAACCGGGGTCGCGGGTATGACGCCCGTATCCAGGCCATGAACGCGAACCGCAACTGAACCGGCCTTTACACCCGCCCGGTCCAGAATGTCGCGCAAGCGCACACCAGTCCACAACGCGTTGCCCATCGCGCCGTTCGCCCATTGACCTCCCGCGACAGGCGGAGTGAAGAACCCTCGGGAGTTGCCCGAGCACTGGTTGACAGCGGCAAATTCCACGCGGGGAAAGTTCTTGAGCAGCTCAGTCAGACTCAGGCTAAGTTCCGCTTCACGGCCCCGTGCACATTCAACCGGAACGCGGCACCATCGATCTGCGTGGGAATATTGGCCAGGTGCCAGCGCACATAAAACTGGTCATTGGGTGTGAACACCCCGTGGTCGAATACTGTTAAAGGGGTTTCCAGTAACGGCGGCAGGGTCCGTAGCAGGATCATTTCGCCCTTTTGCGGGAATGCGTTCGTCAGGTCGCGCTGGCCGCCTTTGAAGGGCAAATCGATGTGTCCTTCCGCCCATGTCGCGCGGCTCCAGGAAGTGAAGGTGCCCGCCAGACCGCCTGCCGCGATGCAACGCCGAATCAGGCGGCGCCGCTCGCCCACAATGTCCGGTTGATGTCCCATGATTTAGTCCCCCGCAATCTGGAAACCGCTGATCCGTTCGACTGGCGGATCGATCGGGTTACCCGGGATAGAACGATCGGAACCTGTGACCCACAGGATCACGCATTCATACAGTAGCTCTACCCAGTCTAGCCCGACCTTCGCAAAACAAGGTTTTCAAATCGATGGGTTATGCCCTCGTTTGATGGCCAAATTGGCTCTGAATTCATACATGAAATAATGTTTGCGCCCAGCGCTGCAGCTCGAAGACCTTCACGGCGCGCCTCTGCTCGGCCGTGAGCTCCGGCGCCAGCATCGCAGTGGGTCGTCGTCCGGTTGCTCCGGTCTTCGTCCTCACCAGGGTCACGCTGATTTCGGCCAGGGCGTCCATCATCCGACGGGCCGAAACCTCGGTGCGCAGAGCGATCTTTGCCAGGCTCACGAGCATCAGGCCGAGCACGGTCGCGAAGGTGTGCAGCCGCAGCGATCCGTCGGCCCACTGGTGCGACGGGCCCCACGGAACCACACCCCCTTTCTTCGCCCGGCGGAACAACTCCTCGACATTCCACTGCCCTCGGAAGGCGTGGACGATGCGCCCGTTACTCCAGTTGTGCCGATCTGTACACAGCACCCGTCTGCCCAGCCGTGTGCGCTCCAGCGTGCGACGCAATGCGTCATCGACGTGCCAGTGCAAGGACGGTGCCGGCTCGCTCCCGGCGATGGTAGCCACAACGAAGCTCGCCAGATGTTCCCGGGCGAGCGCCTTCTTGACTCGCAGCTCCAGCCGACTGCGCGTAATGCGGCCCTTTTCGACCAACCCCTGCAGCGTGCTCAATTCCGCCTTCGCCTTGCGCAACGCCACCGCGATCCCGCGCTTCTGGCCCGCCAGCAGCTCCTGGCTCTCCACCACCACCACGAGCGTGCGGTCCAACTCACCAACACGCGTTCGCATCCGCGCCGCCCGCACGTCACTGAGCTTGCCCGACAGCGGCTTCATCGCACCGCGTTGCGCCGCCATCTGCAGCGCCTCTTCCGCGGCCTTGTGCCCCAGCGGCAACGAGATGAGGCTGTAGTAGCCGGCGGCATCCAGATCGAGTTCGAGCTGCGGGCTCCAGAACCCGCCGTCCCGCACCACCGTGCGCTGCGCCGGCCGCTCGCGACCCTCGGCACTATCCAGCGCCTCGTGCAACTGCGCCAGGCGCGCCAGGCACGCCGCAAGCACTGCCTGGTCCGATCCGTTGCCGGGATACGTCCGGTACAACAACGGCACATGGCCCGTCTCGCTGACCAGCAGGCCCAGCCCGACTACGCGCAGATCCCTTCTCTTGCTCTTGGCGTAGCATCTTCAAATCAAAGAATCAAGCGAAATTCAATATCTACGCCTTATCTAAGCCGTATTCCGCCTCGGCGTCACACCGAAAAACGCCGAGCTTGCGAAGGTCGGGCTAGGCAACGTTTGCACCTGCTGGAATGCGTTTAACCCTGATTCTCGTGTGGGTCACAATGATCCGCCCGCCGTTGAGCGGGACGCAGGGGGATTTGGGCGCGTGTGCGACAGGCGCAAGCTGGACTGATCGTGCCGGCATGCTGATAAGCGAGCAACGCGAACGATTGCTCGACTGCGACGCTACTGCAACGGCTGGCCAGTTTTAGCCTGGTTCAGGCATTGACGCAGCGTTCGCGGCGTTTGTTGCGGCGGTGGCGGGTTTTGAGTATCCGCGACAGGTGGCAAGCAAAGGTAGACGCCATGACGAGCGTAGCGACAGCCAGACTGCAGTCGAGGTTGCACATCAGGTCAGTCAGATAGAACATGGGCAGCGCGACGAGCGGGTGATATATCGCGCGATTGATCAGGGATTCCATCAGTCTCTCGCAGTATCTTGCTGAAAAAGGCCGTCAGTTCTGGGATATCCTGGTCAGGCCTCGCGAACTGAATGAAGCAGCAGGATTTCCGCATCGAGTCCGTGGTGTGCCAGGGCGCCTGTGTCAGGTGCCGAAGGGGGGGCTCCCCGAAGCACAACTTGTAACAGGGTGCCCTGTCTTGTTCCGCGACCGCTACGGTTGATTTCCTTTCGGGCAGGAGCAGCCAGCGTGCTGGTAAAGCAGGCCTCCTGTGTCGCGGTGGCTGCGCCAGCCCTGATGAGCGCTGCTGGAGTCCTTCGCCCCGACTGTCGTGCGCGTCAACGTCCCGCATAGACAAAGCGGGCTGGCGCGGCATGGACCGATGCACCTGCCTGGGATGAGCCTTCCTGCGCCGTGCCGCCTACGCAACCGCTCGACAGTTGCTGACTGTCCTGGGCCGCGATCTTCGCTTCGGCGGCCTGGATATATCGACAGGGTGGGATGCGTTGTCGGCGCCCGGGGTAGAGCCGGCCTGCTCGAGACGGAGGAGCTCGGCGCGGACCTGCGCGCGGGTCACAGGGTTGGGTGCCAGTTGCGCAAAGCTCAGTGCGGGACTGGCGAGCGCGCTGACGGCGAGGGTGTCCGGCATCCGCCGATCGACTACCAGAGCATCGTCTATTATTCCACGCCGATGGCGCAGAGGAATCGTCCGAAGAGTCTCGATGAAGTCGATCCGGAACTGCTGCGTGCTTACGAAAAGCTGGGTGTGCCGCTGGAAGAACGCGAACTCCTGGCAGGCGTCGCGGTGGATGCGGTATTCGACAGCGTCTCGGTCGCCACGACGTTCGGCGAAAAGCTTGCGGAACTCATCGTGTTCTGTTCGTTCTCGGATGCCGTGCAGCATCATCCCGAGCTGGTGCAGAAGTATCTCGGCTCGGTGGTGCCGCATACCGACAATTTCTTTGCTGCGCTGAATTCCGCCGTGTTCAGCGACGGCTCGTTCTGCTACATCCCGCCGGGCGTGCGCTGCCCGATGGAGCTGTCTACCTACTTCCGCATCAACGCGCAGAACACCGGGCAGTTCGAGCGCACACTGATCATCGCTGACAAGGGTGCGTATGTGAGCTACCTGGAAGGCTGCACTGCACCGATGCGCGACGAAAATCAGCTGCATGCCGCTGTGGTCGAGCTGATTGCGCTGGAAGGGGCACAGATCCGCTATTCGACCGTGCAGAACTGGTATCCGGGCGATGCATCGGGCAAGGGCGGCATCTACAACTTCGTGACCAAGCGTGGCGATTGCCGCGAGGCGAATTCGAAGATTTCGTGGACTCAGGTGGAAACCGGTTCGGCGATCACGTGGAAGTACCCGAGCGTGATCCTGCAGGGCGATAACTCGGTCGGTGAATTTTATTCGGTGGCGCTGACCAACCACTATCAACAGGCCGATACCGGGACGAAGATGGTTCACCTCGGCCGCAATACGCGCAGCACGATTCTGTCGAAAGGCATTTCAGCGGGCCGCGGAAAGAATGCGTATCGCGGCCTCGTGAAGGTCGGCCGTGCGGCCGAAGGTGCGCGCAATTACACACAGTGCGATTCGCTGTTGATCGGCGACCGTTGCAGCGCACACACGTTCCCCTATATCGAGGTCAAGAACCCGACCGCGAAGGTCGAGCACGAAGCGTCGACATCACGCATCGGCGAAGACCAGCTGTTCTATTGCCGGCAGCGCGGGCTGTCTGCGGAAGATGCGGTGTCGATGATTGTGAACGGCTTCTGCAAAGAAGTCTTCAAGGAGCTGCCGATGGAGTTCGCTGTCGAGGCGCAGAAGCTGCTCAGTGTCAGCCTGGAGGGCAGTGTGGGCTAACCGTTAGCACCTGGCCCACGGCGATTCGCGAGGGATTGGAACCATGCTTGAAATCAGCAATCTGCAAGTCGAAGTCGACGGCAAGAAGATTCTGCGCGGCATCGATCTGAGCGTGAAGACCGGCGAGGTGCACGCGATCATGGGCCCCATCGGCTCGGGCAAGAGCACGCTTGCCCAGGTGCTGGCAGGGCGCGAGGACGTTGTCGTCACCGACGGCACGGTCTTGTATCTCGGTCGCGATCTGCTGGCGCTCGGGCCTGAAGAGCGTGCGCACGCAGGTCTGTTTCTCGCGTTCCAGTATCCCGTTGAAATACCCGGTGTGAGCAATGTTTATCTGCTGAAGGCAGCGTTGAACGCGCAGCGCCGGCATCGTGGCGAGCCGGAACTCGACGCGATGGAGTTTCTGCAACTGGTCAAGGACAAAATGACGCTGATGCAGATGGACGAGACCCTGTTGTACCGCGCAGTCAACGAAGGCTTTTCCGGCGGAGAAAAGAAGCGCAATGAGATCCTGCAGATGGAGGTGCTGGAGCCCCGGCTCGCCATTCTCGACGAAACGGATTCCGGACTCGATATCGATGCGCTGCAGATCGTTGCGCAGGGCGTCAACAGCATGCGCAGTCCAGAACGGGCGATTGTGCTGGTTACGCACTATCAACGACTTCTGGGTTACGTCGTGCCGGATCGCGTGCATGTGCTGGCGAACGGCCGGATCGTAAAGTCGGGGTCCCGTGACCTGGCCCTGGAGCTGGAACGCAAGGGCTATGGCTGGATCGAGGATGAGGCCGTGCAATCAGCCAGCGCACTCAGTGTAGCAAGTGCGGGGCACTCATGAAAAACGAATCGCTCGACTTCTTCCACCAGGCTTTTGGACAACTCGCGAAGACGTTGCCCGGCGCTGAGTTGCCGTGGCTGCGTGCTGCGCGCCGAAGCGCCTTCGAACAGTTCGACGCGCTGGGTTTGCCGACCACCCGCCACGAGGACTGGAAGTACACGAATGTATCGACTATCGGGAAACGCCTCTGGCATTTCAGGGCACAACGCACCGACGATAGTGACGTGCGGTACGTCATCGGTGAACTCGTGCTGGACCCCGGCGGGCATCGACTGGTCTTCGTCAACGGTCGACATGTGCCGCGGCTGTCGAAGCTGGATGGCTTGCCGCATGGGGTATTTGTAGGCTCGCTCACGCGGGCGTTGAGAGAAATGCCGCAATTGCTTGAGGCGGCGATCGCCTCGCAGGCATATCCAGATGGCTTTGCCGCGCTGAACACGGCGTTTATGACGGATGGGTTTGCCATCGTGCTACCGCCTGGCGAGGTCATCGATCAACCCTTGCACATGCTATTCCTGACTGACGAAGCCGGTCTTGCGGTGCAGCCGTTCAATGTCGTGCGTGCAGGAGCACGCTCGGGCTGCACGATCGTCGAGCACTTCGTAGGGGTGGGCGACGACGCGTATTGGACCAATGCGGTTACCCGCATCGTCGCAGACGAGCAGGCGGACGTGCAGCACTACCGGTTGCAGCAAGAGGGCCTGAAGGCTTTTCATATCGCGTCGGTCGCCGCTGCGCAGCAACGCGGCAGCTGTTTTACCTCACATGCGTTTGCGTTTGGCGCCGCGTTGTCGCGCACGGGCATCCGCACGAGCCTGAACGCCGCGAACGCGCAAGCCACGTTGAACGGTCTCTATTTCGTTGGCGGCCGGCAGCACGTCGATCACCATACGCGCATCGATCATACAGAGCCTCATGGCACGAGTCGCGAATACTATCGCGGGGTGCTCGACGGCGCTGCGCGCGGCGTGTTCAACGGGCGCGTCATCGTGCATCGCGATGCGCAGCAAACGGACACGCATCAGGCGAATCACAATCTGCTGCTGTCACGCGATGCGGAAATCGACACGAAGCCGCAACTCGAGATCTACGCCGACGACGTGAAATGCACACACGGCGCGACGGTCGGTCAACTGGACGAGAACCAGCTGTTCTATTTACGTGCACGAGGTGTCGAAGAGCGCATGGCGCGGGCGCTACTGACCTACGCATTTGCACGCGACATTGTCGAAGGTGTGCGCATCGATTCGCTGCGTGGCCGGCTCGAAAACCTGCTGTTCGCGCGCACCCCGGAAGGCGAGCGCATCAGGGAGTTGCTATGAAGCCGATCGAACAGATGCAGACGCCCGATCCGCGCAATGTCGAGCACTGGCGAGCCGATTTTCCAATTCTGGGCGAGCGCGTGCATGGACGGCCATTGGTCTATCTCGACAATGGCGCAACGACGCAAAAGCCCGCCTCGGTCATCTACGCAGAAAACGCTTACTACCGGCATAGCAACGCCAATGTGCACCGCGGCGTGCATCTGCTGTCGCAGCGCGCGACCGATTCATTCGAGGCCGCACGCGCGAAGATTGCACGCTTCATCAATGCGCAGCGTCCGGAGGAGATCGTGTTCGTGCGTGGCACGACCGAAGCGATCAATCTCGTCGCCCAGAGCTATGCTCGCCCGCAGATCAAACCCGGCGACGAAATCCTGATTAGCGCGATGGAGCACCATTCGAACATTGTGCCGTGGCAGCTCGTCTGCGAGCAGACGGGCGCGGCGCTGAAAGTCGTGCCGATCGACGATACGGGCGCACTCGATGCTGACGCGTACGAGCGCTTGTTAAGTGAACGTACGCGGCTGGTCGCGGTGACGCACCTGGCCAACGCGCTCGGCAGCATCAATCCGGTGGAGCGCATCGTTGCAGCGGCACACGCGCGGGGCGTGCCGGTGCTGCTGGATGGCGCACAGGCAATCGCGCATCTGCCGGTCGACGTCCGCGCGATAGATTGCGATTTCTACGCGTTTTCCGGGCATAAGGTGTATGGACCGACTGGCATTGGCGCGCTATACGCCAAGGCCGCACTGCTTGAGGCGATGCCGCCGTGGCAGGGCGGCGGCGACATGATCCGCTCGGTGACGTTCGAGAAAACGGAATACAACGCGATTCCGTGGAAGTTCGAGGCGGGTACGCCGAACATTGCCGGCGCGATTGCGCTGGGCGCGGCGCTCGACTATGTCGACAGCCTCGGCATGGAGGTCATCGCCGCGCACGAGAACGAACTGCTCGCCTATGCAACGGATGCGCTGCGGGTGATACCGGGTTTGCGTTTCATCGGTAGCGCACGCGACAAGGCAAGCATTCTGTCGTTCGTGCTCGACGGCGTGCATGCCCATGATGTCGGTACGATTCTCGATCATCACGGCATCGCCGTGCGTGCGGGCCATCATTGCGCGATGCCGGTGATGCAGCGCTTCGGCGTACCGGCGACCGTGCGCGCGTCGCTCGCCCTCTACAACACGCAGCAGGATATCGACGCGCTGATCGAAGGTCTCGGCAAGGTCAGGGAGATATTCGGAACATGAGCGATCTGCGCGATCTGTATCAGGAAGTCATCTTCGACCACTACCGGCGGCCGCGCAACTGTCATGGACTGTCCGGTGCCAATCACATGGCTGAGGGCTATAACCCGCTGTGCGGCGACCGGATTACGCTTTATCTGCGAATCGAGGACGGCATCGTCAAAGAGGCGAGTTTCGAAGGCGCAGGCTGTGCAATTGCGACAGCATCAGCGTCGCTGATGACCGAGGCGCTGAAAGGAAAAACGGAAGCAGAGGCCGAAGCGCTGTTCGGGCGCTTTCACGACATGGTGACAACGGCCGCTGCAGCGCAGGCCGCAGCCGCGCCGGAGATGGGCAAGCTGGCGGTGCTGTCCGGTGTACGTGAATTTCCCGAGCGTGTGAAGTGCGCGACGCTGGCCTGGCATACGCTGCACGCCGCGCTGCACGACGGGGATCGCCCCGTTTCGACAGAGTGAGGCAGACGATGAGCACATTCGACTGGCTAAAGCGCGCTGAGGTCGCACAACCCGGCAGAGGCACAACGACAGAACGTCTTGAAGAGCGCGTGATCGACGCGCTGCGCACCGTGTTCGACCCGGAGATTCCGGTCAACATCTACGATTTGGGGCTTGTTTATGGTCTTGACGTGGACGAAGCCGAAGGCCGCGTTGGGATCCGCATGACGCTGACCGCGCCCGGCTGCCCGGTTGCGCAGTCCTTCCCGGCGACGGTAGAGGATGCGGTGTTTCCGGTGAGCGGAGTGAACGACGTGCACGTTGAACTGGTGTGGGATCCGCCGTGGTCGAGAGACCGGATGTCGGATGCGGCGCGCCTGCAATTGGGGATGCTTTGACATGTCCGACTGGGTCGATGTCGCCGCGATCGGGGATTTTCCGGCCGGGGCCGTTCGCAGCGTCGAGGTCGATGGCGCGCAGGTTGCGCTGTTCAACGTCGACGGCACCTGTTATGCAATCGAGGATGTCTGCCCGCACGACGGCGGCGTCCTGACGGGCGGTGTGGTGGAAGGCGACGTGGTCGTCTGTCCGCGCCACGGTGCACGGTTTTGCATCAGGACCGGGAAGGTGTTGGCGCCGCCAGCATATGAGGATGTGGTGGCGTTTCCGGTGCGGATCGAGGCGGACGTTGTTCAGGTGCGGGACGGGCGGTGGGATTGAGGAGCGCTGTTTTTCTGGTTTTGCCGAGCAGGTTTCCTGCCAATTTCGTCATTGGTTTATTAGAACGGGTTGCGGGTTTTGATCAAACTCGACGCAGCGCTGTTGAACGAGAACTCAGACACGGTGCTGCCTGATCCCGGCATCCAACGATCTGCATGCGGATGACCTGCTTCAGTGGACGCTCACGGTCGATGACGGCGCCGCATCAGGTGGACCGCGGCGACTGCAGCGCATCGGCGCCCGCGGGCCATTTTTTTCGGGCGCGCTCAACCGTATGCATCGCGCAGCCTGGCGCATACCGATGGCCGCCCGAGCCTGCTGCAGGTGCGTTTCAACCGCGGAAAAGACCAGGCCGGTGGTGCCTGTCCGGACGGGATATTTATACAGGCACAGCCCGCAACGCCTTGTCGAGCCTGGCGCTCCCTACCGCCGTATGCTCTACAGAAATCACGGAACACGACCTGTTTAAGAAAAAGCTCAGAAACAGGGTCGCCGCATAGCTGCGGCCGGTGCATCGCCTTGGACGACGCCCATTAGTCGGGCAACCGGACCTGGCGAATCGGAATCAGCCTTTCGGCCGAAATGTGATCAGAAAACTCGACGGTGCGCTGCCGTTGACATCCCGCGGCATCGGATCGGATTTCTCCACCGCGCTCAACGCGGCGATGTCCCATTCGAGGTTGCCACTCGAGCGCAGCATTGTGGCACTCAAAAGCGACCCATCGGGCGCACATTTCACGGCAATAACCGACGACGGGTTTCCATCGATGTCAATCGGCGCCACGACGTTCGGGCGCACCCGCCGTCTGACCCGGTCTGCGTAACCCGGCGACGCCGTTGCGACGCTATCAGGCTTCAGGTCGTTACCCGACGATATGTCCGCTGCCAATGCCCGGAATGCGGCGAGGCGTTCCTCGTGTTGTCCGTCGGCCGAACTGTCTGCCTTCTGCGCGATTTTTTCTCCCGCCTTCGCCACCAGGGTTCGGACAGCGGGCGCTTGTCGTGGCCGTTTGGCCGGTTGGGCCTGACGCACCGTTTGCCGATACTGGTGCATTTCCGGCTGAGACGCGACATTGACATGAGCATTTTCGTCGCGGGCCGTAGATCGCATGGGCTCCTCCGTCACGGAAAGCTCAGGCAACGACGATGGAGCCGACGTGGACCGGTCAGCCGCGACTACGGTCGTGCCGGCCGGTGTGTTTTTCTGCCAGTGTGCGCCGGAGAACAGGAACGCGGCCAGCACTACATGCATCGCTGCGGCGAGCGCAAATGCAAGACAGGTGCCGCGCTCGCGAGGGAGTTGGACCGGCGGGCGCGTTTGCTCAAGCATGTCAGCTTTGGTACGGGCGGGCGTGCCGTTCCAGCCTGTCGCGCGGGAGAGCGTCGATACCGCTCGCATGGCGCGCTCCGTCACCTCAAGCGCAAACTTGCGCCACCTGCGCCGCGCGCGCCGCAGTCGGACTGGAAAACGTGCCTTCGTGCTCATTGCGATTTGAGGCCGAACCCCGCGCGCCTGATGCGGCGCGACTGCAGTCTGCCCATTTCAATTGCCGCTACCAACAATTTTAGTTTTGTCGGTGGAGATTACCACCCGTTGAACGGGATCTGATCTCTGCCGGCCCATGATCTTGCCTGTACCCTGGCAACGGCCTCCACGCGGGTGCTACAGCGACCGAAAAAGACGAGACAGGAATTGCCAAATCTATTGGGGTGTCGCTACCCGATGAAGGCGGCCGTTACAACGCGCGCAAAAATTTATCGTCGCGCCTCGGCGGGCGTAGGTGGCGTAGAAGTGAAGTATTCGGGTGACCTCGGCGATTACCCCTCCGACGCGGACGCTATCGACGCGGCGCAGCATTGAGCGATCCAGTCGTGCGGCACACGTACGGATTCCTCGAAACGGCGCCGGCATGCCGATGACTTGGCCTCCGTATACCGGCTTCGGGACAGCGCCGCATGAAAACGGGCAGGCAATGCGATTGCGCATGATGCGGCGGATCGGCAGCGTGTGGTGAAAGGCATCGATCGCGGCGCAGGCGCTAAACTATTAGTGTCGGTATCGTTCGAGGAGGTCCATCATGGCAATCGACGTCAAGGATCCCAACTACGAGCGCGGCGAGAAGGCGACATATGTCACCGTCAACGGCGTCAAGTATGCAATCGTGCGCGCGGACGCCTGGTTCGACCAGATCGGGGCCGAGAAAGCCCCTGCGCCGGGTAGCAAAGCGCTGTCGCTTCCGCTGGGGGACGTAACCAAGGGCCGTGGGAAATTTTGCGGCGTAAAAACCGTCAAGCTCGCCCTCAACCCTGACCATCCGGCCTATCACGCACCAGTGCACAGGGCGACTTACTACCCTGCAGATCAGGTGACGTTCACGGGCGTCTCCAGGAAGAAGCTGCGCCCCGGCAGTTCGGCGCATAGCAGAACTGATCGTGTCGGGCGCGGCAAGGTCGGCGTGGGCGGCATGCGCACCAAGTCGCACAGCTGACGGCGCGCGGGTCGCGTCGCTACTTCCTGGTCGAGAGACTAGCGGGACGCGTCCCGCTTTTCTTTGATCGCCTTCGTCTTGTCCTTCCGCCAGCTTAGGAAGTTAGTCACCGCGGCTGCGATGAACGTAACGATCGTGGAAGCCGACGACGCAATGAGTGTCTTTTCCCCAGTATCTGGCGAAGGCGTTGTCGGTTGATATGGGGAAGCGGATGAAAGTGGGACTGCCGTGACGCTTCCCGACAAGGGTTGTGATGTGCTCGACTGCACGACGGTTACTTGCGGCAGCTGGGTCCCCGACATGTAGCGCACGAAAAGGGCGGCTGTTATGCAAAAAAAGCCCACAAAGAGACCAAGGAATAACCGACAAAACAGCTCGAGCCTGGTGGAGTTTGTCACGCCTGCCTCCGTCTTCGTCGACGGTTGCCGCATTCTTATATTGCGCCAGAATCTCGCGGAATTTACATCCCATGCGTTGAAAGACTGGAGGGCGGCCCCACGAGCGCATTGCCGAGACGCGACGCGTTCAGAGTATTCATTCGAGGTTGTGATGTGATGGACGACTCCCGCTAAACGGCGAGAGATTCATGCCAAATCTATGGTCCACCCCATTTTTGCAACCCTGAATCGGGCCGCTCACCGCTTCCGCGCTGGCAGCCTCGATCGGCAACCCGCGAGCCTTTCGGGACGGCCGCGAACTCGCTGCATGGCTGGGTCTGGTGCCGCGCCAGCATTCCTCGGGCGGCACCCTGCGCCTGCTGGGTATCAGCAAGCGCGGCGATACGGCTTTACGAACACTTCTGATTCACGGCGCCCGCGCGGTCATCCGCATGGCAGCCATGCAGGCCCGAGATGGCTGATTCCTGGCTGATGAAACTGTGTCGGCGCCGGCAAAAAACTTCGCTGCCGTGGCGCTCGCGGCAAAGAATGCACGGACAGCGTCGGCCATGTTGATACGAAACCAGGCCTATCAGGCTGGCCACGTTCCCGCGCGATCCAGCGTGATGGATTGACAGAGCCAGCGTTTAGCGTTCACCCCGGTCAGCGCACCGATGCCCAGAACCGGACCACGGCGGGGTGAATCACCTCGTGCCACCTTGGTCCCGTGAACAGGTCGTAGTGGTCGCAATCCGATATCGTCCAATGGCAGCGCTTCTGTACCGGGATCGCACTGCACAGCGCGTGAGCGGCATGCGTCTGGCCCGCGCCGGCAATGTCGTCGCGATCGCCCTCGACCGTACAAAGTGCCATGGATGCAAGATCCTGCGGCTGCACACAGCTTCCGCCGACGCGCCATTCCCCGTGGGCAAGGTGCTGCTCCTGAAAGATCACGCGGATCGTGTCGAGCAGATAATCTTCAGTCATGTCGAGGGCCGCAGCGTATTCATTCAATGAACGCAGGCTGTTCGCGATGGCCGTCGCATCGGCTGAGAGGCGGCTCGACCAGTAGCGCAATTCGAGTGCCAACTGGCGGTGCGGATGTGTGGCGACGATCGCCGCATGCTGGATGAAGCCCGGACAGACCCGGCGACCGGAACCGACGTAGCGGGGCGGAACGGTTTCGATCACCGTGCCGCGAAACCAGTCGAGGCTGTGGCTTTGCGCCAACCGGTCGACGGCCGTCGGATTGAGGCGCGTGTCGATCGGCCCGCCCATCAGCGTCAGGCTGAGCGGCGGCGCTTCTCCTTGTCTCGCCAGCAATGCCGCAGCCGCAAGGGTCGGAGCGGTTGCCTGGCAGACGGCGATGACGTGCGTATGCGCGCAGTCCAGTTTTCGCAGAAAGCGTTCGAGCGCGAGCACATAGTCGTCGAGTCCGAAGCGGCCTGCGGCAAGCGGCACGTTACGCGCGTTGGCCCAGTCCGTAACGTACACATCGCCGTCCTGTAGCAGCGTTTCGACGGTCTCGCGCAGCATGACCGCGTGGTGTCCCGCGAGCGGCGCGCAGAGGAAGATATCCGGTGGCGCAGTGCAGTTTTGACCGCGCCTGGGTGCAACTGGCGTCGGCGCGCGCATGAATTGCCGCAGCGCGCAAAACGGCGTGCTGTCGACCACCCGTTCGACCACAGGTACCGAGCGGTCGCCGACCGTCACCACCGGGATGCCGAACGGCGGTGGCTCGGGCGGCGGTCGAACCAGCCGGTACAGCCAGTCATAGCCGGCAGCAGCGACGGGCGTGCAAGACATCGCCGGCAACGTCCAGACGTCGTATCCCAGCATCGCGCAATTACTGATCGACTGCATCAGGTCACGCTGAGCTTCAAGCCACGGGTACCACATGCTGTCTCCAGCGTCTCGCTCCTTCCCCCGTCGAGGCCGGAGGGCCACCGGATAAATGGGAACGAACCGCGCTTAACGGCGATCCACACGCCGAGAAATTGTTGATCGGACGCGAGCGATCGGGCGTCGCGTTTTCGGAACGAATGAAGCGTCAGTCTGATGGCATGCTGGATGACGCGGCCGCTGGAATGTGGTGCCGGTTGTTAACATGGCTTGGCCCGAAGGCCTGGAATTTCATGTGTGTGAACCTCGCCAAGTTGTCATTGATGCCCTCGAACTCCGTGATGAACAGGGATCTTCATTCATGGGTAGTGCTCTGCTACCAATATTGCAGACATGATCAGCGCGATCACGCCAAACAGCACTCCCGTCATCGACTCGACCATGGCCGCCTCCTTGCCAAGTCGCCGACATGCTTGGATTTTAGGCGATGCGCTCGTGGAAACCGGCGTTTTGCGCTGTCCCTCTCATTTCTGAAAGACGTGGCGCTACCCGTCGATTGGTACGTCGAACTGGGTTCGACAACCTGGGCATTTAAATGGCTCGAAGTTACCTTGCGCTGGCAATGCTGCGAGCAGCTGCTCCTCGCCGGCGAGGTAGCAGACTGGGCACGGAAACGCGTCGTGCGATCGAAGTCGGTGCCACCGGTCGACGAACCGCTGAATGTCGACAGGCTGGGTGCCGTTCGCTTCGAGGTGGTCAAGAAGCACGTGGAACAGAGCGGGGCTTTGTATTGAGACCTCCGCAGAGATTTTCAGCCATCGTAGCATCTGCCATCAATGTGCGGCTGGTAGTCCAGGAGTTCCGCACGCAAGCCACGCCGGATGTTCAGTGGGAGCGTAGTGGTGGGGATTCTCCCCAGTCATCGGGAGAATACGATGCTGTCAGACCGCGCCACAAAATCCGCCGAGCCACCTGTCGGCGCTTCGGGAAGCGCTTGCTTACCCCTGTTGGTCGCCGACGGGCCACATTCGCACAACGCTGCCTCCAACCTATAATAATTGTGTTGGACGACCACTGAGTTGAGTCTTGGCGCAATGAGTGCTTACCAGCACAAAAGCGGCGGAGATGGGCATGCGCTTTGAAGCATTTTCCTTTGGTTCCATCCGTATTGATGGCGTCACCTACCAGCATGACGTAGTGATCGAGCACGGACAGGTTCGCAAACGCAAGAAGAATCCATCCAAGGCGTTCCGCGAGACCTTTGGGCACACACCGCTGTCAGTGGCGGAGGACATACCCTGGAAATGCAGGCGGCTGGTGATTGGCACCGGTACCGGGGCGTTACCGGTAATGGAAGAGGTGAAGCTCGAGGCCCGGCGTCGGCAAGTCGAACTGGTCATCCTGCCGACAGCAGAGGCCATCGCCAATCTGAAGGAGCACCCTGACCATGCCAATGCCATCCTGCATGTCACGTGCTAGGCCCGTCAACCGGAAGTGTCCCTGTGCTTCTTGATTGTAGTTGTGTCCCATGTCCTTCGCGCCCGAGCTTGCGGGTCATGTCTTTCGTGTCATTTCAGAGCAAGGGATGTCCCGAGATGCGACAGCCTCTCGGGTTTTCACAAACGTTCGAATGACCGCTTGGTGTCGATTGCGAAAGAGTTGCCCGAAGTGCGAATTGTTGGATATCGCACGCCTTCTGACCGCGTATGAGAAGGTGGTGTGGCAGAATTCCCGCACGACACCTCAGGTCATGCGCGGTGATCTCACTGGTTACGAAAACTTCGACAAGCAATCCGAATTTGGGAAGATCAAGGCACCTGTTATGTTGTTGCGAGGCGATGCGGACTGGCATCAGTCAAGTGATGCTGGCTGCGAGTTGCCAAACCAACGTCGCCAAAGTCGTGGGGCGGCTGCTCAAGGGTTCGACGCGTGAGGACCAGGCGCGACATGCAGCGCGCGCGCTTGCTAACTAACAAGGTGCGGAGATTCGAATAGCAGATGCGTGCGACGCGTACGTCGTTCGCATCCCACTGCTGCACGGTTGGGCAAAGCAGGGCGACAGCAGCGAGGGCCGAAGTCGACACTGCGACGTATTTAACGAACGCGAGCCTTATCAGGCACCAAAGAGGCGGCAGGAGACTACGCGGGGCCGGGCCCGCGCACTGCGAGATGGGCCAGGTTCGCGAGGCGGTCCATTGATTGAGCCGCGCCATGAACTTTTTGCGCGAGGCGGATCATGCAAGGCAGTGATGCAGTCGCGTCATCCATTTGGCGCACTTGCTCAGCGGTGCGGCGGAGTGGGTCGCCGCCTGCGTGTGAGAATCGAGTCGCCAGCCGGTGATGGGGCCATGTGCGACAGTGTGTGCGAGCGACTCTTGCAAGCCGTGGACTTTCGCAACTGCGTGATCTGTGCGCGCGTCAAGGGGCAGGTGGAAATACTGCGCGGTACCATGGACGCGGTAGGTAACGACGATGGCAGCGGCGCCATCGAAGTCACCGTTCAGCACGGCGTGGTGACGCTGACGGGACAAGTGATCAGCCTGTCCCACAAACGCCTGGCCGGGGTCTTCACCTGGTGGGCCGGCAGTTGCCGCGAAGTGGTGAACCTGTTGGACGTGTTTTCAGCCGAGGAAGACAACGACGACGAAATCACCGACGCCCTACACCTGGTGTTGGAAATCGATTCCTGCGTGCATGCCGACCAGATCACGATCAAGTCGCTGAACCGCACGGTGACACTCGAGGGTTGGGTGTCGAGCGAGGCCGAGCGCAGACGGGCGGAACAAGACGCCTGGTACCGGGGCGCGATCGACCAGGTCGTCAACCGCATCGACGTGCGGGCCTGATTCATCGACAAAATTCTTTCTGCCCATGGCTTACCCCCGATGGTTTCGGCTACCCGCATTGAGGGGTTGTTGCAAAATCAAGCGAGGCGTTTCCGGTGGCCTGGCGCGGCTGCATCAGTACAAGTAGTACGGCAAGGCCGCGCCGGAGCGCCGGCCACTATCATTTTGCAAAAGCCCCCAGGAGATGACCTGTGGCTGCAACCTCCGTGCCGATCGCCGGCATCCGCAACATCGGCGTCATTGCCCACATCGACGCTGGCAAGACCACCATTACCGACCGGATTCTCTTTCACACGGGACGTACCCATTGCCTTGGCTCGGTCGACAGCGGCACGACGGTGACCGACTGGATGGCCCAGGAGCGCGAACGCGGCATCACGATCGTGGCGGCGTCCATCAGCGCGCGGTGGCGCGACTGCATGATCAACCTGATCGATACGCCGGGGCATATCGATTTCACCGCCGAAGTGCAGCGCTCGCTACGGGTGCTGGATGGCGCCGTGGTGGTATTCGATGCGGTGCACGGTGTGCAGCCGCAAAGCGAGACGGTATGGCGGCAGGCCGATCGCTACCGGGTGCCGCGGCTGTGTTTCATCAACAAAATGGATCGCATCGGGGCCGACTTCGAGCGCGCGGTAGCCAGCGTGCGTGAGCGCCTCGGTGCGCCGGTGGCGTGCCTGCAAATGCCTGTCGGTCACGAAGCGGCGTTTGAAGGCGAGGTCGATCTGCTGTCGATGCAGCTGCTGCGCTGGGGGGCTGCGCAGGAGGGAAAGCCTGAATGCGGTCTCGTACCGGCTGAATATCGTGCGGCGGCCGAAGTCGCGCGGCAACGCCTGATCGAGTCCGTTGCCGAGGCTGACGATGAACTGCTCTCGCTTTATGTGGCCGGCGGCGACATCGGGACGGAGCCGTTACGCGCGGCGCTGCGCCGTGCCACGCTCGCCAATCGCCTGTTTCCGGTTTGCTGTGGCGCCGCCTTACGGGATATCGGCGTGCAACCGCTGCTGGACTGCGTGGTCGATTTTCTGCCGTCACCGCTCGATATCGGCGAGGTGCAGGGAATCGATCCCGACAGCGGCCTCACGATCTGCCTCGCGCCGCGCGACGAAGAACCGCTCGCGGCGCTGGTCTTCAAGATCGTCAACGATCCCTACGTCGGCCACCTGGCCTATGTGCGAGTCTACTCGGGCATGGTCAGCGCCGGCATGGCGCTGCACAATGCCACCCGTAACCGCAAGGAGCAGGCCGGGCGCCTGTTGCGCATGTATGCCAATCACCGCGAAAACGTCGAGGCGCTGCACGCCGGGGAAATCGGTGCGTTTCTCGGCCTGAATCAGACCTATACGGGCGATACGCTGTGCGACGCGGAACACCCGGTCACGCTGGAAACGATCACTTTCCCGGAGCCGGTCCTGCGGGCCACGGTAGAACCGAAAACGCTCGCCGAGCATGGCCGCATGGCCGAGGCGTTACGCCAGTTGACCGACGAGGATCCGACCCTTCAACTGAGCCTTGATGAAGACAGCGGCCAGTTGCTGATTGCCGCCATGGGCGAACTCCACCTCGAAATCTTGCTGGACAGGTTGGAGCGCGAATACGGTGTAGCGGCGAAAATGGGGCGGCCGCGCGTGGCCTACAAGGAAACCATCACGCGCGCAGTGGCGGCTGAGGAGGGGCGTTTCGTCCACCAGACTGGCGGGCATGGCCAATACGGCCATGTGATTCTCTCGCTGCACCCCGGCGCGCGTGGCTCGGGCATGCGCTTCGAAAACGCAATCACCGGCGGGGCTGTGCCGCGCCAGTTTATCCCGGCGGTGGAGCAGGGTGTGCGCGATGCCGCCGAAATCGGAGCGCTGGCAGGCTATCCCGTCACCGACATCGAGGTGCGTCTCGAAAGCGGTTCCAGCCATTCTGTCGATTCGAGCGAATTCGCTTACCGCGCCGCGGCCATCCAGGCATGTCGCGCGGCGTTCGGCAAGGGGCGGATGGTGCTGCTTGAACCGATGTTCCGCGTCGAGGTGCTGGTGCCGACTGAGTACACCGGGGCCGCGCTGGCGCAGCTCGGCGCCCGCCGCGCCGAGATTGAAGCGGTGGCGCCGCGCCCAGGCGGTGTGGAAGCGATTGCCGGCCAAGTGCCTCTCGCCGAAATGTTCGGCTACGTTACTGAATTGCGCTCGGTCACCCAGGGCCGCGGGCTGTATTCCATGGAGTTCGACCACTATGCCGAGGTCGAGCTTGAGGTGACAGGCGTGCCGTCCCGGAATTAAACGGCGGAACGATCTTCATCGGTCGGATTCAGCGCCTGCCGGCACGGTTCGAAACCCGCCGTTTTTGGGTCACACGCAGGCGAGCGGAATCCGTTTGGGCAGCGTCATTCCGCGCTTCGTGTGTAATCCTCGTAGAACTCTATCTGCAGACGCAGGCCATGATCAACTTTCACGATCCGCGCCCTCGGACTGCCATCATTCGTTCGCCGGTCACCGAATTGACGGCGTACAACAGCGACCAGGCGGTGGTGACGGTGAGCGACGGCACCTTGCTCGTGTTTACCGCCTGGTTGCCACGTTTGGTGTCAGTGTGAACACGAACGCCCGCTCGCGCATCAGCGTTGGTTTCAATGTCATTTCACCGCTCATTGGGTTGTGACACCACCCGAAAATACGGCTTGCTGATGAGTGGCTGGCCTCGACACGACCGCCTTCGCGAAGTCGTGCAACTCGGGTATGTCGATGAGCGTCGACAGTTGCGCATTCTCAAACTGAAGCCTTTCTACCTGATCGAGCAGGGCCAGGACCGCTGTAGGGTCGACAACTGATTGTGGTCCACGTCGGCAACGCCGCAAGCGACGTCGGCATGGTCTCGGCGTACCATAGTCGTATGCAGTACGCCGCCGTCGGGGCCGCGCCCCGCAGTGAGGCGCTTAGCGCTATTACAAGTCCACCATTTCCACGGTCCCGGCGTCGCGCGCTTGGCAATCTCACGCAGCGTGTTCGTGTCAATGTTCATGCTGCGAGTCTTCCTGAATGATGATGGAGATTGACATGACCCACGCTGAGAACACGTACAACGGATTTCAGTACCTGGTTCGAACGTTTGCGAAACAAGGCGTCGGGGGCGAGCACTTGCAAATATTCGGATTCAACGGTTTCGTGCTTATCCCTAGCGAATTTGATGCAGAGCAACCCATGCAAATCCCCGTTCAATGCCTCGAGGAAGAGGGGTATCGTCAAGAAGACTGGGCGTTGGATGCGGCGATGGATGAAGCGAAGGCGATCATCGACGGCAAGCGTGCGCCGAAAGACCCGAAAAACGGTCCATGGAGGATGATATGTCTGACAAGCAACACACCGGAAGTGCTAGCGAAAGCGAAAGCCCTGCCATCCCCGCGCCAACTCCAAAGGTCAGCCGACCGATGAGGAACAAGGATTGGTGGCCGAATCAGCTGGATCTTTCGGTGCTTCACACGCACTCGCACCTGTCCTGCCCGTTGGAACAGGAGTTCGACTATGCCGAACAGTTCAGGAGTCTTGATGTCGAGGCGCTGAAGCAGGACCTCATCAAGCTCATGACCACATCCCAGGATTGGTGGCCGGCCGACTACGGTCACTACGGGCCCTTGTTCATCCGCATGTCCTGGCATGCCGCCGGCACGTATCGCATCGCCGATGGTCGCGGCGGCGGCGGCGAGGGCCAGCAGCGGTTTGCGCCGCTGAACAGTTGGCCGGACAACGCCAATCTCGACAAGGCGCGCCGGCTGCTCTGGCCCATCAAGCAGAAGTACGGCCAGAAGATTTCCTGGGCCGATCTGCTGATCCTGGCCGGCAATGTGGCTTATGAATCGATGGGCTTCAAGACCTTCGGCTTCGGTTTTGGCCGGCCCGACGTCTGGGAGCCCGAAGACATTTTTTGGGGTCCGGAGGACACGTGGCTGGGGGACGAGCGCTACAGCGGCGACCGGGAACTCGCCAAGCCGCTCGCCAACGTGCAGATGGGCCTGATCTACGTCAATCCCGAGGGACCGGGGGGCAACCCCGATCCGCTCGCTGCGGCCAAGGACATCCGCGATACTTTTGGCCGCATGGCCATGAACGATGAAGAAACCGTTGCGCTCATCGTGGGCGGCCACACGGTCGGCAAGACGCATGGTGCTGCGCCGGCAGCAGGGAATGTCGGTCCGGAACCAGAGGGTTCCTCGATCGAGGAGCAAGGCCTGGGCTGGAAGAACAAGTTCGGCAGCGGCAAGGGTTCCGACGCGATTACCAGCGGGCTTGAAGGCGTATGGACCAACAATCCGACCAAGTGGGACAACGGGTTTCTGGAGAACCTGTTCAAGTACGAGTGGGAGCTGACGACGAGCCCTGCGGGCGCGAAGCAGTGGACGCCCAAGAATCCCGAGGCGAACGACACTGTGCCCGATGCACACGAGGCGTCCAGGCGGCACGCGCCGACGATGCTGACGACAGACCTGTCGCTGCGAATGGATCCGATCTACGGGCCGATTGCGAAGCGTTTCTACGACAACCCGGACCAGCTCGAGGACGCGTTTGCCAAAGCCTGGTTCAAGTTGCTTCACCGCGACATGGGTCCCCGCTCACGCTATTTGGGCCCTTGGGTCCCTGAGGCACAGCTCTGGCAAGACCCGATACCAGCCGTCGATCACGAGCTGGTCAACGAACAGGATATCGTCGCCCTCAAGCGCACGGTCCTCGACTCTGGTTTGTCCGTCCCTGAGCTGGTTTCCACAGCCTGGGGCGCTGCCGCCAGCTTCCGTGGCACCGATAAACGTGGTGGTGCCAACGGCGCGCGGATTCGCCTGGCGCCGCAAAAGGATTGGGAGTCCAATGAGCCGCCGCGGCTGGCAAAGGTCCTGACAGCGCTTGAGCGCATCCAGAAAGACTTCAACGGCTCGCAGTCCGGTGGCAAGAAGGTCTCGCTTGCCGATCTGATTGTCCTCGGCGGGTGCGCTGCCGTCGAGGAAGCGGCCAGAAAGGCGGGATACGAAATTACCGTCCCGTTCGCGCCGGGTCGCACCGTTGCCTCGCAGGAACAGACGGATGAGAGCATCTTTGATGTGCTCGAACCGATCGGCGACGGGTTCCGCAACTATTTCCGGGCGGAAGACCCCCTGTCGCCGGAGGCCCGTCTGCTGGACCGGGCCAACCTCTTAAAGCTGACCGCGCCCCAGATGACGGTTCTCGTCGGCGGCATGCGCATGCTCGGTGCAAACCACGGGCAATCGAAGCACGGCGTGTTCACCGACAAGCCGGGTACGTTGAGCAACGACTTCTTCGTGAACTTGCTCGACATCGGCACAGCGTGGAGACCTTCCGCCTCGGACAAGAACGTGTACGAGGGCAATGATCGCGCTACGGGCAAGACCAGGTGGACCGCGACGGCTGCCGACCTTGTCTTCGGAGCGCATTCTCAATTGCGCGCGCTGGCCGAGGTCTACGCGTGCGACGACGGGAAGGAGAGATTCGTGCGCGACTTCGTGGCGGCGTGGAACAAGGTCATGAATCTCGATCGCTACGACCTGCTCGGCCGGGGAAACGGTCGACGCGCGGTTGCAGCCGCGCTCTAGGCGAGTGTGACGACACCCGCTGCAGCAAGGCGTGGGCGCACCTCCCGAGGGTCGCCTGCGCCTCGTTGCTCGGGCGCGTTGCTCGGCATCATGTGAGGCAAGTCCATGGATCAAGACACCGCGAACCTGATCGCTCGCCTCAGCTCGGTTGCTGTCTCCGTGGAGGACTTGATTCTTGCGAGCCACGAAGTTCATAACCTTCCGCCTGAGAAACGGAACTGGGAGGGGCGGACGAGCTGCGTTGCGCGTCTCTTTAGAGGGCAACATTACAAGGCGTTTGCGGTTCATTCCAGGCTGCAAGCCGCGGCTGCCCTTATCACAAGCGGCAAACTCCCTCTGGCCCTTGTCGCTGAAATGAGCGAGGGCGGCCGAATGGTCGCTGAACCGATATTTACTGCTGCTGCGCAAGAACCAATTCTCTTTACGGAGAAGGAGCCGTTCTTCAATACCGAATCCTTTATTGAGGCTGTACTCCGACACAGTGGCGCGGAGGGACATGCCTAACCGCCTTGCCGATTACACGGCGGGGATTATTTCAAATCGGATCCGCGGCGCCGATCTTCCAGACAGCGCAGGACGCGCTAACGTGATCGCAGTGCACATTCGCGCGATGACGCTATGGCCGTCCGAAACGGGTCGACTGCTGCCCGACGCGCAAGGACGAGCAATCAACCTGCGCGGTGCACGAATCTGGCGTCGTGCTATCTTTGGAGCCGTTTGGACACCTTCCGCACAGGAGGGATCGTGGACGTCGCCGCGTGGCTGTGCAGCCTCGGAATGGAACGGTATCAACGTGTGTTTCGCGAGAACGCCATTGATGCGGACGTGCTGCCCAATCTCACTGCGGACGATCTGAAGGAACTCGGTATTACTTCCGTTGGCCATCGCCGCAAACTGCTCGATGCGTTGGCTGAACTGCGGGCGCGAACCGGGTTCCCGCAGGCGGGCCCGCGCCTGGGTGAGGCAAACGGAGAGCGTCGGCAGGTCGCCGTGCTCTTCGCCGATCTGTGCGGCTTCACGGCGATGAGCAGTGAAGTCGACCCCGAGGAAGTACTCGTGCTGCTCGATCGATACTTCGAGCAGGCCGATCGCACTATCGAGCAGTACGGCGGGCGCGTCGACAAGCACGTTGGTGACTGCGTGATGGCGGTTTTCGGGGCGCCGGTCTCGCATGGAAATGATGTCGAACACGCCGTGCGGGCGGCGCTCGCAATCAGCGACGCGATGCCCGGCCTGTCGCGCTCCCTCGGACGCCCAGTCTCCGTACATATCGGCATTGCCGGTGGCGAAGTCGTGGCAAGTGGCACCGGCAGCTCGACCCACAGGGAGTACACCGTAACCGGCGAGACGGTCAACCTCGCCTCGCGTCTCACCGACGCGGCCGGGGCGGGTGAGATCCTGATCTCGGAAGCCGTGCGGCGGCCGCTGGCCGACCGCCTCGACTGCGCCGAACGCGGCGCGCTTTCCGTCAAGGGTTTCGCGGAATCAGTCCCGGCGTGGTGTATCGCTGGCCTGCGACGCTCAACCCGGGGCCGACCGTTCGTCGGCCGTCGTGACGAGCTGCGCCAGTTTCGGGCGGTGCTACAGGAGTGCCGCAAGACCAGATGCGGACACACTGTTCAGGTATGCGGCGAGGCGGGGATCGGCAAAACACGCCTCGTTGAGGAATTCCAACGTGAGGCACGAGATCTGGGTTTCGTTTGCCATAGCGGCCTCGTGCTCGACTTCGGCTCGAGAAACCAGCGCGACGCCATCCGGTCCCTCGTGCATGGCCTCCTGGCACTCGACGTCGAAGGCGATGGGAATGCCGGTGCGGCCGCCGTCGAACGGGCGATCACCGACGGTTTGATCGATGCCGGCGACGCGCTCTTTCTCAAAGACCTGGCCGATGTACCGCTGGCGTTCGACGACCGGACTGTCTATGAGGCCATGGACAATGCGATGCGCGTTCGCGGCCGACGGAATGTCTTGACCCGGCTCGTCCAACGCGCGAGCCGCCAGCAACCTCGGATACTGGCCGTCGAGGATATTCACTGGTCGGACGGATCGACGCTGCGGGACCTCGCCGGACTATCCGTGACGGTGGCGGAGTGTCCGGCTGTGCTGGTACTGACAGCGCGGACCGTGGGCGATTCGCTGGACGAACCGTGGCGCGCAGCGGCCAGCGGCCAGTACACGCTTGTCGATCTGGGTCCCCTAAGCGCCGGCGAAGCGCATGCGATGGCGGGATTTTTTGCTGGTGCAGAGGCGGGTCTGGCGGAACGCTGTGTCGAACGGGCCGCAGGCAACCCGCTGTTTCTCGAGCAGTTGCTTGACAATGCGGCAGAGAGTGCGGGAACCGGCGTGCCGGGTTCGGTGCGAAGTCTCGTGCAAGCGCGGCTGGACCGGCTTGATTCCACGGATAAATATGTCTTGCAGGCGGCGTCGGTACTCGGCCAGCTCTTTGAGAAGGAAACGCTCGATTATCTTCTCGATGGTACCGGTACAGCGTTGGAACCCCTCCTGACGGGTGGCCTGTTACGGCGCCTGGGCAGCGGATTCATGTTCCATCACGCACTCATCCGCGATGGCGTCTATGACGGGCTCCTGAAGAGCCGGCGTCGTGAGCTGCATCGTCGCGCCGCGCAATGGTACGCCACGCGTGAGCCCGTGCTGCGGGCCGAGCATCTCGATCGCGCGGCGGACGGCGAGGCGGCGCGCGCCTATTGTGACGCGGCGCGCTCGCAAGCGTCCGGATACCGCTATGAATCCGCGCTCCGGCTTGTCGAACGAGGGCTTGAACTCGCGGATTCGCGGACAGACCGCGTCGCACTCGAGTGCCTCCGTGGCAACATCCTGCATGACGTCGGTAACATGACGTCGGCACTCGAAGCATTCGAAAACGCCCTCAAGGCTGCCGCGACGGACGCGCAGCGTTGCCGGGCATGGATCGGGCGTGCCACGGTGAAGCGGGTCCTGGACGATCTCGATGGTGCATGGGCCGATCTCGACTGCGCCGCCGCAGTTGCCACCGCCGAAGGCCTCCTGCACGAGGAAGCACGCATTCACTTCCTGCGTGGCAACCTGTGTTTTCCACGCGGCGACATCGACGGCTGCGTACGCGAGCACGGGCGCAGCCTTGTTCTCGCGCGCGAAATGCGCGACGCCGAACAAGAGGCGGCTGCGCTGGGCGGGCTCGGAGACGGAGAGTACTTGCGCGGCCGGATGATCAGCGCACACGACGCCTTCAGTCGCTGCGTCGAACTCTGCCAACGCCACGGGTTTGGACGGATTGAGGTTGCCAACCGTCCGATGTGCGCGATTATGGCGTGGTTTGCAGGCCAAGTGAGAACCGCACTCGATGCCGCACTCGCCAGCGTCACGGCGGCGGAAAAGGTTGGCCATCTCCGGGCGGCCGCCGTTGCCCACCACGCTGCCTGGCACTGCCTGCACGATCTCGCGGAGTGGGATCGTGCCTGGGAGCAGGTTGGCCCGGCGCTCCAGTGTGCGCGTGAGCTGAAATCAAGGCGCTTCGAAGGCGAGGCTCTCGCGTTTCGTGCGGAATTGCATCGTATCGCCGGCCGTCGGGGTGAAGCACTCGACGATATCGGAGAGGCGCTGGCGATCAGCCGAAAGACCGGCATGACCTACCTGGGCGCAACCTATCTTGGCATCCTTGCGCACGCGACAGATGACGTCGCTGTCTTCGAGCAGGCACTCGCAGAAGGGGAAGCTTTGCTCGCCGCCGGGGCCGTGAGCCACAATCACTTTCTCTTTCGACGTGACGCGATCGACGCATGCGTCGACCGGGGACGCTGGGACGACGCCGCGCATCATGCTGCGGCCCTTGAAGATTACGCGCGCCGCGAGCCATCGCCCTTTTCGGTTTTTTTCGTGGCACGCGCACGCGCGCTTGTCTCATACGGGAAGGGCAGCCGGGACCTGGCATCGTTGAACGAACTCCAGCGGCTCAAGCAAGAGGGCGGGAAGTCTGGTTTCGTTCACGCTATCCAGGCGATCGACGCCGCACTGTCAGGCGAGATGAAGCACGCTGACTAGGATCGACGCGAGAGCAGGGATCGGCGTCGGCGCAAAGACTTGGGGAAGCATTTCAGAAAAAAGCGAAGCCACCCATCGACTAACAAAGGTGCGAATGTACGCTACCGCACGTCGCGGGCTATTCTGGTGCGCATCCTTACGCTTCGCCGTCTACTCTGCTGGGGGCATGAAAGGTGTCGATAGCGTAGCGCATGCGGACACTCCCGGCGCCGCGAATGCGAAAAAATCTCCCGCTATCCGCCGAATCGGCAGCAGCACGCTTTTACTTCTGAACCTCACTGGCAGCAGGGGACTTCGAGGGTTCGCCGTTCCACCGACAGGCACCGCAAGCGACCGGCCGCTTGACACCCCTGCAACCGTCCTGTTCGGGTCTACTCGTTTTCAGTGCAATAAGTGACGGTACGCAGAGCTAGCAACGGTGGGGGAGCGATCCGTACGTCATTGATTAGGTTGACGTTTCTGTTCACGGTTGGATACGTGTTTGGGGGCGTCAATGCGTGGGCGATATCAGCCGACGGCGCTTGTTTTCGCTGAACGTTGTGTCGGTAGGATTTGCCCGGCGTAGCGCTCGACGGGGAAGCGGAAGATGCCCCTCAGATTGATGCCTTCCAGCCGGGTGGGCGCGATGCGGCCGATCAGTTCTGCCGGGATGACTTGCCTCCGATTGGCCGAGCGATCCAGGACCGTCTGCATCTGCGCGGTGTTCCAGGCCATCACAATATTGGTCAGCAAGCTCAGCGCATCGGCCACCGCCTGCATCTCGTCGACGCGCCTGGCCTGCGCGGGGCCCACTCGCCCGGTGTAGATCGCACGCTTGAGTGGGTTGACCGCCTCGCCGCGATTGAGCACCCGCCGCAGTTCTCGCCGAAACGCGGCGTTGACGAAGTAGTCTGCCAAGAAGGTCGTTCGCAGCAATCTGCCGAGTTGTACACCGGCGTCGTAGATCGGATCGCCGCGGGCGGCGGAGCCGAAGCGAGCCAGTGCTGCCACTGCGCTGACGTGGCCGCTCCTCACCGAGGCGCTCAAGTGCACAAGCGCGTCCCAGTGCGACTCGACAAGCGACGTGTCGACGTTTCCCCGATGCGGTGGTCGAGCTTGGCGCGAAGCCTGGTGACCTCGGGATCGTCGTCATCTGCCGGCAGCGGCGAGAGGTGGAGATCGTCGTCGACGCGTAGCACGCCGGACCGGGCAGCCTCTGCCACCGCATCCACGCTGGAACGTACGCGCGCCAACAGCGGTTCAAGGAATTCCGCCGGCTTGGCCGGCAACGACAGACGTGCATAGTGGCGCGTCGCCTCGGTCTTCCAACGCTCTGCAGGCAGGAACAGACGCTCTCGGCCACGGAAGCCCAGGCTGTGTTCGATCCACACCGAGCCGTTGCGCACCGAGCGGCGCAGTGCGAAAAGCGCGGCTACCTCCAAGGCGCGGAACGCTCGTTCCCGGTCGTAGCCCGAGATGGCATCGCGCCAAACTGACCCGAGGCGAGGTGCAGCGGCATCGTCAGGCAACTTCCTGACACCGCGCTCGTACAGGCCACACAACTTGGCCAGCGCGGCGGTGACGGGATGCTCCCCAGTGGCCTGCCATGGCAGCCTGGCGATTGCCACCAGCAGCGATCTCACTGGGCGGATGGCTTCGATCAAACGCTCACGCACAAGAGATGCGCGGCTGGCGTAGAACGAAGTAATGTTGTCACCGGCCAATGCCCGGTAGGAAAGGGCGGGAGCCTTCGAGTTGATAATCATCTGGAAGGCCTCCTTTGCCGCCCCCAAGGTAGTGGGCGGCAAAGGTCTACAGTTGCGGTGCGAACCGCCAACCGACCTGTCAGGAGGCGCATATGAAGTATTGCGGCATCGATCTGCACTCGAACAACGCCGTGGTCGCTGTGATCGACGACCAGGATCGGGTGCTTTACTGCAAGCGGCTCACCAACGATTTGCAGCTGATTATGGCTGCGCTCGAGCCACACAGGGATGAGCTTCAAGGAGTAGTCGTGGAGGCTACGTTCAACTGGTACTGGCTTGTCGACGGACTGATCGCTGCGGGCCTTGCCTTGCATCTCGCCAACACCGCGGCAATTAAGCAGTACGAGGGCCTGAAGTATGCGGGCGACGAGCGTGACGCGGTGTTCCTCGCCCACATCTTCCGTCTTGGACTCCTGCCTGAAGGCTACATCTATCCACCAGCGGAGCGGGCGTTGCGCGATCTCGCCCGCAAGCGGCTACAGCTAGTGCAGCAGCGCACGCTTCACATTCTGAGCATCGAGAGCCTACTGGCGCGGCAGATCAACCTCCGGATGAACGGCGAACACGTCCAGCGACTGGATGATAAGGCCATACGCGCATTCGGCTTACCGGCGCATGTCGAGCGCGCGTTGATGGCCAACATGGTGGTTCTGCGCACGCTGCGGAGCGAGATAGTTGCGCTCGAAACGATCTTGCATCACGAGGCGCGACTACGCCCGGAATTTGTCATGCTGAAAACCACTCCGGGTATCGGTAATGTACTCGCGGCCACGATCATGCTTGAGACCGGCACCATTGCCCGCTTCGCCAGCGTTGGCCAGTTCAGTTCCTACTGCCGGTGCGTCGACAGCAAGCGGATCTCGAATGGCAAGAAAAAAGGCGAAGGCAATGCAAAGAACGGCAACAAATATCTCGCCTGGGCGTTCATCGAAGCGGCAGCTGGGGCGCTTTGCTACTGTCCTCAGGCGAGAAGCTTCTATGACCGGAAAAAGGCCAGGCGTCTTCCGGTAGTCGCGATGAAGGCACTTGCGCACAAGCTGGCGCGTGCGTCCTATTACATGATGCGTGATGGCAAACCTTTCGAGGTAAAGCGATGCTTTAATTAGGTTTGGCGGGGGGCCGAGAGCCCGTTAAAGTTGTTGGTCCGAAACCATTGAGTTGATTGTGCCCGGTCCCCGGCCATCCTGCTGCTGCGAACCCTGAGACGCCCAGGTCGTGAGCCGACAGCTGTCTGGTACCCGCAAGCGGGCAACCATAGAATTGATATGTATCCCTCTGGACACAGGCCTGGCACCGACGATTCTCTGGGGCTCTACTGAGCCAGGGGTGAATGCCGGAACGCGGGCGTTCATCTTGATCCCGATGGGTGACTGGTGCGGATCAGTTCCGCAAACCAAACGACGAGAAACCGGACGCGCCACCAAGCTTCGCATCGCCCCGGGATGGCCAATTCGGCTCTCAGGCGCAGGGCTTGGTCCCTGAAGGGAACGTCTTATCCCTTTACTTCGGCCTTCCAATGGGTGACGACTTTACTTCGTTCTCCCGCGAAGTAAAGTCGTCACTTCGCATCAGTGCGCATTAAAATCGTCAATTCCCGTTCGTCCTAGACCATGAAACCTCAGGCAGGTGGAATACATGGTCGACGTTTTGCGAAGCTTCGAGCCGCTCGCGCTACCGCGTCCTCGCGGCGCGCACCGGTATGACGTCTTCAGTCCAAAGCTCGGGAGACGCCTGACGCTGTACGGGCGCAGCGCCTTCGAGGCCTGGCTGATGCTCGAAGCGGATCCTGCTACGAGGACATTCTGTGAGTCGCCTGGCTTCATGGCAGTTGACGGGCAACGCTGCATCGTCGATTTCTGGGCACGGTCGGATGACCGTGAATGCCTGGTACTACTATCGGAAGCAACGCTGGCGAACGATCCCCCACAGAGTCGTGTTGACTTCGATCCGGAAGCCGTCGCCGTGCGGCACATCGATGCGGCAGAAAGGTCATCTGCGCGTGTCTGGACCGGAAACTGGCAGCGCATGCTGCCCGTCCTAGTCGCCGCACGCGGCCTCGTCAAGCCTTCACTGCTCGGCGCGATCGAGCGGTTTGTCGGTCGATTACGATGCGCCCGTTCAATCATTCGATGTCGAGCAATGGTGAGGTAGAACATGAAAAATGTCACGCTCGGACATCTGTTGCCGACCGCCAGAAAGCAGGCCGAGTTGGGGGGACGACGAACGCATTGTTGCGCTTCTCCGCGATCGATGGATTGACTACCCGCGCGCCACGCAAGTGTTGCAGCAACTTGAGCGTCTGTACGAAACGCCTCGTCGCGATCGGATGCCATGCCTGCTCCTGCATGGCGACTCAAATATCGGCAAGACCAAAATCACCGCGAAATTCCGGCGCTCGCATCCCAACGAATTTGACGACAGGACTGGGGTAGAACGCTGTTCGGTCGTTTCCATGCAGATGCCGCCGACGCCAGACCAGCATCGTTTTTATTCGGGCCTTCTTTTCGAGCTAGGCGCTCCGCACAATGCCGCGGCTGGTCTGGCGTCCCTGGAGCGACTGGCTCGTGACATTCTCAGACGCGTATCCCCACGGATGTTGGTTGTCGATGAGATCCATCATCTGCTGGCGGGCAGCTATCGCGAGCAGCGTGCGTCCCTGAATCTTCTCAAGTTCCTCGCCAATGATCTGCAGATCAGCATGGTTCTGGTCGGAACCCGCGATGCAGTATTGGCGCTTCAAACTGATACCCAGATGATCAGCCGTTATACGCCATTTGACATTCCGCGCTGGCGCGAAAGCGACGGTCTGCGACGGCTGCTTGCCGCATTTGAACGAGTGTTGCCGCTGCGCAAACCCTCGGACCTCGCCCGACGCGAGATCGTTCAGTTTGTCTTGAGCGCGAGCGGGGGATTAACCGGTGAAATATCTACGATGCTGAACAACGCTGCGGAACTGGCGATTCGCAACGGCGACGAATTGATCGACATGACACACCTTGAGCATGTCTACCGAATCACGCAGTAACGCGGTCCTGTGGCCGGTCGCCCCGAGGCCATTTTATGAAGAAGCTTTCGGAAGCTGGCTAGGCAGGGTTGCGACGCGTTATCAGATCAGCGTTGAGACGCTATGGGAATTCAGCGTTTTGGAAGATACGCCTGTATTGGGAACTGCAGGATGGATACTTTTCCCGGCGATTTCGCAACCAGCACTACGGCGATTCGCGACGCTCGCACGTCTTGATGACGGCAGGTTGAGCCACATACAGACGCCACCGGCATGACTCGCTGACCGTCGCTGCATGCCGTACTGCTTCAGATGTCTCGTGCTAAATGACGCGGACGTGTCAGCGCCACGCTGGAAACGTGAGTGGCTTGATCCGACAGCCGAATTCTGTAGCGTGCACCACATGCCTCTTGAAACAGTGCCGGCGTCCGTGTTTCGGCTATCAAATCACTTCGACGCCGCGCTTCGGGCGATCAGCCGTTACCGCGAAAAATGCTTGTTTCGCGCCACCGGCCGCCTGCGCTAGCAGAATTAATGGACAGCATTAGCGCTTGAACGGACACCGCTAGCAAAATTAACGATCTTCAACACCTGTCTTTGACGTTTAGCCATCGGAGACGCGTCGTAGCAGATACACGACAATCACTGCGGAACCGCTGACAAAAATTGCGAGCCCGATCGCTTTACGCGCGAGCGTGTAATGCACAAACCAGGAACTGGTTCTGCGCAACATCATTCACTCCATGGGCGCCTTGACGGGCGCGTCGCGTCGGGAGAGACAGCCCCCTATGTTGCCGCAGCGCAGGCCGTATCGCGACGTGTACTTGCCCTGATCTTTGCTTGACAGTCTTTACCACTTCGAACTCTTTGAACTGAGGAGAGCTGGATAGAGCGGGTAGGTGCCGGTATCCGGGCATTCTGAAACCAGCAACCAGCCTGTCTTCGAACCGTGAACCGCAATTATCGCCCAGATTCAAAGGCACAGAGCAGATGCTTTATGGTCTACTAACAGGTTCTTTGCACCAGCCGGTCCGGACGCAAATCCAGGCGCACATGAACCGGCCCGTTTGGGCATTGGCGCAATGCAGGGATGTCCTCAGGAGCTGCGGCGAGCCTTTGCCGGTTGCCGCCATTGTTCAAGGAAAAACTGCAAGCCGCCCAGCTGCTGTGCGATGTAGCCGCCCGTGGCCATCGATTCCGGTGCGCGCCGGTCGCCTGTAGGTGGGTACTCGGCGGAGAAGTCTGCTGTACCAAACACGATGTCCCAGATCGGGAACACGGCGCCGTAGTTGCAGGAATTCCTGCCGGCCGCGCGCAGGCCGTGATGCAGCCGGTGAAAGCGCGGCGAGACGATCAGCCGGTCTCCGAGCCAGCCGAACGAAAGCTTGATATTGGCGTGGCTCAGGCTTTCGATGAAGCGCATGAACAGGAACAGCAGCGGAAACTGCAGCGGCGGAATACCGATCGCGAGGCCGACGATGCCGAACCAGATTGCGGCGACCAGGTCGTCAAGCAGATGGTTGCGGTCGTCCGACCAGAAACTCATCTGTCGCTGCGCATGATGCAACGCATGCAGTGCGTACCAGCTACGGTATGAGTGCGACAGGCGGTGACGCCAGTAATCGGCACAGTCCAGAATCAGCGCGTACGCGATGAAGGTAATGAGCGGATGTCCGAGAAGCGGCGGTATCAACGTCTCAAGCGTTGGCGGTATGTAGCCGTGATCGACCACGAAGCCGTTCACCCACACCTGCACCTGGTAGAACAGCAGGAAACTGACGACAGGCAACACCCCGACGCGGTTGAGGATCGTATAGAACGCGTCGGTTACGACGGCTTTGCGGTCATCCCAGCGTTCGATCGGAAAGAGTGCTTCGAGCGGCCAGCAAACCGCATACGTGACGATGACCGCGAAGAGGCCATAGACGCAGATCAGCGCCCAGTCGAAGGAAAGCTCTTCCCATTGCATCCAGCCGAAGTGATACAGCAACGGCAGAACGAGATACTGGTCGATTTCACCGGCCAGCATATTGAAGAATCTGTCGAGAAATATCAGCATGATGGGCGTTAGAGCGTTTCGGCGGTAACGAGACCTGGGCGGCTCATTTCGGTGGTGAGGAAGATGCCGTGCGGCGAGCGTCCGACCTCAATGGTCTCGTAGTTGCCGCTGGCTGGATCGAGTACGGCGACCTGCTCCCGGAAACGCAGCGTCACCCATAGCTTGCCGTCGGGGCCAACAGCAATATCATCTGGCCCCGCAGCGTGGAACGGATAGGTACGACGAAGCTCGAGGGTGGTTGGATCGAGCGCCACCAGCGAGCCGCCGATCCGGTTGCTCACGTAGAGCGTCGCGCCGTCGGGCGCAAGAAAGACATTGTGCGGGCCGACGCCCGTTTTCACCCGCCGCAGCACGTTACCCGTCACTGGATCGACTTCCGCCACATGGTCGCTGCCCATCACGCAGACCAGTACCTTGCCGTTGTGCCAGAGCACGCCGGCGGGGGTCGATCCGACGTTCGACTTCCAGCGGATCGTCAGGTTCGTCAGGTCGAATGAAACGAGCGTGCCGGACTCCTGCATCGAATTGAAGCTCCAGCGCGAGTCCGGCGAGAAGTCGAGGTGGCTCGGCATGCCGCCCGGCGAGAAGCGCTTGACGAGCGTCAGGTCGTCGGGGCGGTAGATGTCGACATAGTTGAGCCGCAGTGCATTGACGACGAGGTAGCGGAAATCCGGCGTGAAGCCAAGCTGGTACGGATCGGCGATCACCTTGTGGCCAAGCGCCAAACCGGTGTGCGGGTCGACTATGAACAGCGCATTGCCGCTGGCGTCGGCAATATAGAGCTTGCTTCTGTCGCGCGAAAGCGCCCAGTGACTGGGTTCGCGCAACGTTGGCAATGTCCGGACGATCTTGTGCGACGCCATGTCGATGACCGAAACGCTGGCTTCGCCGGAATTCATTACGATTGCGAGAGAGAGAGGCGCCGCGCTGGCGATACGTGAATGAAGGGCGAGGAAAGGCGACAGGCCGAGACTCAGGGGAATGGCCAGACTACGGCCAAGTACTTCGCGACGTGAAAGCTTCATGGAGGGCATGCATGAGAGAATTAGCCACTCATTCTGCTGGATGGATTCACCGTCAGGCAAGGACGAATTGCGAATGGCGCTGATATGGAGCGACGCTACGACCGCTTCCTGTCAGAGGCCTAACAAATTTCTGGCGAAGCTGACGATCCGCACACGATTTGGCTGCATTTGACCGAGCTTCCTGCGGGTCCGGGCGCGCTTTGCCAAGCACTCGCGTCGATCATCTGCGGCGTTTGGCCGCCCTGTATACCGCCATCACGCGCTAAAAAATCTGGAGTAATAGCATTGCCACGTTCGTCCAGAGAAATCGGGAAGTGTCCATGAACAGCACTACCGGCAAAAATACGCTCACAGATCGCACGACTGTTGCGATTCGCGATGTGCTGGCCGGCAAACGACGCGGCTTGCGCTCTGCGCTGCTGTTCGCCGGACCCGCAGTGATTGCCTCGATCGCCTACATGGACCCGGGCAATTTCGCGACCAACATCCAGGCCGGCTCCCAGTTTGGCTACACGCTGCTGTGGGTGGTACTGATGGCCAACCTGATCGCCATGCTGTTCCAGGCGCTCTCTGCCAAACTCGGCATCGTGACGGGCCGTAACCTGGCGGAAATGTGTCGCGAGCAACTACCGCGCAAGGCCGTCTTCGTCATGTGGTGTGTCAGCGAAGTTGCTGCGATGGCAACCGACCTGGCCGAATTCCTCGGTGGCGCAATCGGCCTCGCGTTGCTGTTCAAAATGCCGTTGATGTCCGGCATGGCGGTGACCGCCGTGGTGACATACGGCATCCTGGTGTTTGAAAAAGGCGGTTTCCGGCCGATGGAGATCATCATCGGCGCGCTCGTTGCCGTGATCGGTCTGTGTTACCTCGTCGAATTGTTCATTGCGCCCGTTGCATGGGGGCAGGCCGGATTGCACTCGATCTTGCCCTCAATGCCGAACCGGGAAGCGCTGACCGTTTCGGTCGGTATCGTGGGCGCCACCGTGATGCCACATGCGATCTATCTCCATTCCGGGCTGACTCAGGGCCGGACTCCGGCGAGCAACGCGGGCGAGCAACGCGCACTGCTGCGTTTTTCGAACCGGGAAGTCATCGTTGCGCTTTTCTTCGCAGGTCTCGTCAACATGGCCATGGTAATCATGGCCAGCGCGGCATTCCATGCCGGCCACCGCGACGTCGCGGAAATCGAAACTGCTTACCATACGCTCACGCCGTTGCTCGGTGCGGGCGCGGCGGCGGTTTTCCTGATTTCGCTCATCAGCTCGGGTATCTCCAGCTCCGTCGTCGGTACCATGGCTGGCCAGATGATCATGCAGGGCTTCGTCGGTTTCCGGATTCCCATCTGGGTGCGACGTCTGGTGACCATGGTGCCGGCGTTCGTGGTGGTCGGCCTCGGCGTGAATGCCACCCAGGCGCTGGTGATCAGTCAGGTTGTGCTTTCTTTTGCGTTGCCGATCCCGATGGTGGCGCTGGTGCTCTTCACCCGCCGCAAAGACCTCATGGGCGAGTTCGCCAATGGCCGGATCACGGATATTGCGGCGATCGCCGCGACGGTCATCATCCTCGCGCTGAATGCGGTGCTACTGCTTCAGACGTTCGGCGTCAGCATTCCGGGCCTGCCTGCACGCTGATGCAGCCCGCCCGGACTCGTTCGGGATGGGCCTCCGCGTCCGGCTCGCTTCTGCTTCGGCCGCGCTCCCGGTGCGATGGACGGCGAAGTTTGTTCGCTAGCCATCGACTGACTCGCAGCAGGTAAGCAATCGCGGCGAAGCTTAGTGCGACAGTCAAACGGCTTAGTCCATAACTCGAGTTAGGGCCGCCTGACCAACCGTCGGCTCGGCTCATCAACCCGCCCCTCTAATCGACACAGCCAGCACTCTTTAACGGCTGCTCTCGCCGACATTTGGGACATTCGAACTTTGGCGCTCAAGGGCTCCTATGGGTCGACAAGAGTCAGTTGTGTTGGCTTGGCGTGGCTGCCGGGCGCTCGGGCGACTGAATCGTGACAGGGTCGCCGAGCGCACCGAAGGTGCTGTCCGAGCGCCGCGCTTGGGGCACGGGAGACTCGACGTCACTATTGATAAAAGCGTATCCGGGAGCGGACATGACGGAGTTGACGGTCAAGGGCGCGGTGGGCGGGATGGGTCTGCTCACGCAGCATGAAACGGAAAGCGGACGCCTGTTTCGCTCGTTATGTCTGAGCGCGAGCGAGGACGGCAAGAGCGTCGTGCTGATCGACATCGACGAACGCAAGGTTGGCGTGCAGCGCGAATACCGCTTTGAAATCACGACCGGCGAACTGATCGCCCTGATTCGCGCCCACGGCGCCGAGCTGACCGGTGAAAACCATGGCAACGCCACTGGCGCCGGCTGAGCGGGCCGACCCCATTCCGCGCGAGCGGTACCTGACGGCCGCCGAGTTCCATCAGCTCGGCGCCGTGCCGGCCGAAGCGGAGTGGTTCGCGAATCTCGACAACCCGCGCACGCGGCGCGCGTACCAGATTGATCTGCGGGACTTTATGGGTTTCGCCGGGATCCGGCAGCCGGACGAGTTCCGGCTCGTCACGCGCGCGCATGTGCTGGCGTGGCGGAAAGCGCTCGAGACCCGCGCGCTGTCGGGCGCGACAATCCGGCGCAAGCTCGCCGCGCTGTCGTCGCTGTTCGAATACCTGTGCGAAAAAAACGCGGTGGATTTCAACCCGGTCAGGGGCGCGAAGCGGCCGAGGGTGGAGAGCGGGGAAGGGAAAACGCCGGCGCTCGGCGACCACCAGGCGCGCGCGCTGCTCGACGCACCCGATCCGGCGACGCTGAAAGGCAGGCGCGACCGCGCGCTGCTGTCGGTGCTGCTGTATCACGGGCTGCGCCGCGAGGAACTGTGCCTGCTGACCGTGCGCGACATCCACGCACGCCGCGGCGTGCCGCACCTGCGCGTGCACGGCAAGGGCGGCAAGACTCGCTACCTGCCGCTGCACCCCCGGCAGCGCCGAACGGATCCACGCGTATCTGGAAGCAGCCGGCCACGGCAGCAAGCCCGATGCGCCGCTGTTGCAGCCGGTGAAACACCGGCAGGGCATGACCCTGGGCGCGGCCATCACGGCCGATGGCGTCTATAAATGCGTGCTCGCGTACGCGGCGCAGGCGAAGATCGCGATCGACGGCTTTGGCGTGCACAGCCTGCGCGCGACCGCCGCGACGAATGCGCTCGAGCACGAGGCCGACATCGCCAAGGTGCAGGAGTGGCTCGGCCACGCGAACATCGCGACCACGCGCCTGTATGACCGGCGCAAGCACCGCCCCGAAGATTCGCCGACGTTCAAGGTGGCATATTGAATCAAACGGCGCCGCAGTCGCGAAGAAGCGCAAGACGGACAGGCACGCACGTGGAGTCGTCGAACGGGACTCGCGATCGCAAGCTCCTGCTGGAGAACCCATGAAAGACGAAATCGTACCCACACCACCGCTGAACGAAGCAGAAATCGATCAGCTCGATGATTTCCTGACCAGCGATTCCGCTTCCGACGAGGCGATGGGCGTTTCGATGATGGACGGGTTTATCACAGCGCTCGCCTCGGGGCCCAACCTGATGATGCCTGGCACCATGCTGGGTTGGATCTGGGATGCGGCGCATGGCGAAGACCTGCCGACGTTCGCCAATGCTGAGGAGTCGAAAGGGCGCTGTCACATTGCCGAAGTGCTCGCGTAAGATGGCCCGATGATGAAATCGAAATCCCTCTATCACGGTCACCGCTTTCCGGCTGCAGTATCAGTTGCGCGGTGCGTTGGCATTTCCGCTTTCAACTGAGCCTGCGCGACATTCAGGAGTTGTTGTTCGAACGCGGCGTGGTTGTGAGCCATGAAACCGTGCGACGCTGGTGCGATAAGTTTGGCACTCGCTTCGCGCATCGCGTCAAGGCCGCGCGTCGCAAGCCCGGCAGCACCTGGCATCTCGATGAGATGTTCGTGACGCTGCGCGGTGAGCCTCATCTGCTGTGGCGAGCGGTTGACGAGCATGGTGCCGAACTCGACATTCTGTTGCAGAAGCGGCGGGACAAAGCCGCTGCGAAACGCTTCTTCAAGCACGTGCTTCGGTCATGTCCCGTGCCGCGCAAGATCGTCACAGATCAATTACGAAGCTATCCGGCCGCGAAGGCCGAGATCCCCGAGTTGGCCGGCGTCAAACACGTGTTCGTCAAGGCTGCTGCACGGGTGAATAACCGGGCTGAGAATAGTCATCAACCTACTCGTGAACGCGAACGACGCATGCGCGGGTTCCGCGACCCGAAGCGAACGCAAGCTTTTCTGTCGAGCTTCGGTCTGATTCGCCAGCACTTTGCTCTCAAACGACATCTGCTGCGCGCCTCTCTTTATCGCAAACAACTCGCCGCCCGATTCGCTGCGTGGCATGCATTCACCGAGCTCAGCCAAAATCCGTCGACCGCTTTCTGAGTAATCTACCTCTTTGGCACTGCGCCGGCTCACCACCGCCAAGTTGACAGCGCCATAATATTGCCTCGGCTTGAAAAAAACATCCTTATTGCGACAGAACCCCGGTATTTGCGCCTTTGCATATGCGACCGGCAGGATTTCGGACGTCGTGCGCAGGGTTCACTTCCGCTTGTTACTGGTCGTGATCGGAGTAAACATGCAGTTCGGATCCTTGTGCAACTTGTCGTTGCAGCATGAAAGCAAGGCTTTGACGGACTTGATATTCGCCTCATTCCACTGTGCTTCACTCATATTGTTGTCCGCGGGCATCCAGTGGCTCAACGGGTAGGTGTTTGCCAACTGATTGTTGCCTGGTGGTGGATTATGATCGGGGAGGAGCACGTTGCCGGTTGCGAAGCCCAGGAAAACATCACAACTCTTTCGGCTACCGATCCGGTGGCAACCCGTGCATGTATTGCCGGCAGTATTGATTGCATCGAGATGGTAGCCCTCGAATGCCGGACCTATGTTTGAATACTTTCCCCATGGATCCGTCGGCACCAGGTGCCAGACCTGGGCGATGTATGGGCTCATGATGTAAGGCCCTGCGTCGTGACACGTAACGCAATTCGCATTTTTGAAGACATCGCCCGGGCTTTTCCAGAATTCCACCGCTGAGATCTTCCCCGCTGGCGGCACCTTCTCGTTCGGCGGGGGTACTCGTGAGGTATCTTTTCTGCCGTCTGCTGACTGGAACCAGCACGTCTTCCCGTTGCCGGTATTATGCAAAACGACATTCACCTCGTCGTATCGAACGTCCTTGTCGTCGAGTAATGTGTTCCGCTTGCAGTACACCGATATCTGCGTGTCGCCGTAAGAGAGGTTTCGTATCTTGGAGTATGGAGCGCATTGACCAGGAAAATCTGAAGTCGGGCTAAGCAATGATGGTCTGTCGCACTGGTGCGGAATTTCGCTTGTCACGAGCTTTCCATTGACTGTAATGGGAATGTTCGTACCGTTACTACAGTCGAAAGCCCGCATATCCCCGATTTCGTTTATGCATTGCTGGGCGTATTCAAGTACTGTCTGCTCATGCCGCTCGGCGAAGAGCGAACTGGACATGAAAACGTATAGCGCCAAGATCCGACATACGATTTTCATTTTCAGGCTCCGCGTTCCGTCCGAGCCTGTACGACCTTGGAAATCGCCTCTTTGTATTTGACGTACCCGGTGCAACGGCACAGGTTTCCACCCACCCATGTCTCGATGGTTCGTTCGAGGTGGCTTGTTTCTACGCGATGACCCTTGAGATGATCCAGCATGGCGGTGGCTGCCATCAGAAAGCCGGGGGTGCAGTAGCCACACTGGAAGGCGAACGTTTCAAGAAAGCTTTCCTGTAGCGGTGAGAGGCGGCCCCCCTGCGACAGGCTTTCGACCGTATAGACGTATTGGTCTGCAATGGCGCTTACGGTCGTTGTGCAGGCGAGGGTCTTCTCCATTAATGCATCAGGCCGGTTGCGCAGGCCTACAGTGCAGGCACGGCAAACTCCGATCCCGCAGCAAACTTTAGTGCCAGTGAGATCCAGTCGTTCGTGAAGATACTCAGCCAGACTCATGTCGGCATCAGCGGCCGCAATCTTGATGGGGTGCCCATTTACGTAGATGTTCAGATCACCATGATTCACTTGAGCGCCTCCATAATGATTGCCGGCGTGACGGGAGTCTGCCGGAAGCGATGGCCTGTGGCCATTGCCAGAGCGTTTAGCAGTGCCGGCGCAATTGGACAAATCACCGCCTCGCCGATGCCGCGAGCGCAATCGTGGTGCTTGTCAGCAGGCGGATCCAATATGATTAATCGCTGCCTGCCGGGGATATCGCACATAAGCGTTATCAGATATTGGTCGAGGTTCCACTTGCCATTTCCTGGCCCTTCGGGACCCAACGGACAAGCCTCGGTAAGTACATTGCCGATTGCCATTGCGACGGCACCTTGTGATTGCCCCTCGACGATTTGCTTACATATCAATCGACCGGCGCTGAGTGCTGTCACTACCTGTTCGACATGGACATGTCCGTTACCAGGATTAACCGATACGGCAACAAGCGCCGCGGAAGGAGCGTAGTCTGTTCGGCCGTATCCGACCGCGCCGGGTGGCGCAGTGACTTTCTCGCATTTCAGTGCGGCGAGGTTCAGTATGTCGTGACCGACCGCTATGAAATCGCAATCCATATCGAAATCGCCGGACTGAAAGACGTATCTCCCTTTCCAAAAGTCTCCGGCGTAAGTGATGTGGGCGGCGGCCACCATATCGAAATGTTCCTCTTTGATCTTGGCAAATAGTGCAGACCAGGTGAGGGGCCGATAGCCGGGTGCCGTCAGCGTTCCATTTACCCATTTGATGGTCCTGGGATCCGGACCGGGGGCCTTCCAGATCTTCCGCGCGGCGGGAAGTACGCTCTGCAGTAACAAGGCTTGCGATGCGGGATCAACGGCCGCGAAATGGTGGAATGCACCGAGGCACGCGCTCGATGAACCGAACGGAAATGAAATTGCGCCGCTGCGCGAGTCGTCCCATTTCCCCAGGCCCTTGAAATCGAAATCACGAATCGAAGCGAACGCGTCGACTTCACTCATTAAGATCTGATGCGCGTTCTGGCCTAGATGATCTGCGGGGGCGAGCGCGAGCGTCGTTGCTGCTCCGTTTCCCATATCCGTATAGTGAGTCAAAACTCGCAGTTTCCCGTCCTGCTTGATTTCGACCATGGCGAAGATCGGGTCCTTCCCGGTTCCATACGCCTGGTTCGACATCGCAAGCCCGACGCCATACTTCAACTTGGAGGACGCTCGCGTTCGATCCTTGTTCACCCATAATGGATCCAATTCGAGCGTGGTCAGCAATTTGTCTAACTGGAGATCAAAGAGAATGGGCGCACCTGTGATCGTCTTGCCATGACCCTTGCGAAGAAGGTTGGCCCGACGGATATCGAATGGACTCTTGTGCAAGGCTTGAGCGGCCTCGTCCAACAAGGTTTCGATGGCCATGTACGCCTGCGGACCGCCAAATCCGCGTTGCGACCCACCGAACACCTCTGGCGTGTAGTTCGCTTGCGCTCGCGCCGCTGCACGCGGTATCTCATAGCAACTCATCGCGCTCAGGGCCGCAAGGTCCGCGACGGAAGCGGACAGGTTTCTCTTGCCCCCCGCGTTCAGGATGAATTGGCTGTCGAGCGCCTGAATCTTCCCGGCATGGTCGACCCAAATTGACTCTTCGAATTCTGTTTCCGACCGCTTCAATCCGACCTGAAACTGCTCGTAGCGCGTCTGCTGCCAGCGCAGCGCGCCTTCGGCAAATGGTGCTGCCAAAGCAAGATAGACCGGGAACCACGACTTGTCCCGGCCGCCAAAACTGCCACCGGGGTAGCAACCGACCACGTGTACCTGCCTGATGCCGATGTTGCTGCCGGAAAAGATGCCAGCGGCCGTTGCGCCGTCGTCGCTCGGAGATTGCGTTCCAAGAACGAGCTGGAGGAAGCCTGTGCTGGCGTCATACCATGCGAGCCCGGCCTCCGGCTCCATAAAGACCGGATCGATCGCCGGAGTCATGAAATGCGCTCCCGACGATGTTCCGAATTCGTACCAGTCGCCTTGCTTCACCTTTCTTGACGCCAGCGCGCATATATCCTTGCGCACGTCCCTGCAGCGCTGCTTGAACTCGTCAGACGGACCGAAATGCGAGTTCTTGTCCGTCGTCATGTTGATGTTCCAGAACGACTTTTCATCGTTCCGTACATAGATTTTGGGCGTTGGGTATACGGTGGGGTTCGACTTGTCCCGGTCAACTGTAACGCCGTATCGAATTACCTCGTTGTTGAAGTCGAGAATCTTTCGTGCTTGCCGGTATGTTTCGAAGTCCCTGAAGATGAGTAGTGCAATGGGTTGACCGTAACAATCGGCGGCCTGTCCCGTTTGCGAAAACAAGAAAATGTCGGGATAGGTTTGAGGGTCCTTCTCCTGATGGAGACTGATGTTGTTGGCTTTGAGCGTGTCATTGTCCACAACGCCGACAGGCTGGATTCGTTTGGGCAGTACGCGAAGATCGTAGCCTTCGACTATTTTGTCGATGCAATTACATCTGAGCGCGTACAGCCAGTTTTCCTGTTTGGGCCAACCGCTAAAGTCTCGTGCCTTGAAGTCGCGTGCAAAGATCCTCGACCCTGTAACCTTGCTAAGTCCGTCAATTCGCCACCGTGCTGTACCTGGCTCGGTCGCCCAGTTGTTCGCGCTACTCGGACTCTCGGCTGTTGTCGGTTCGCTCGACAAGCCTGACGCTTCGTGGTTGCTTGAGGGCGCCGACGCGCAGCCGCTCATCAATGCCGGAATGCCGCTTACGGTAATGGTGACAACGCTTCCACCCATCACCTTCAGAAAAGTTCGACGGCTAACGGGAACTTCGCAAACCATGCTGCCCCCTTCAAGTATCGTTCGCCGAGACCTTACGGGTTCAAACGGTTCCGCAACGCCGCTGTTACCCTCTCGGGCATCGAACTGATGTATCGCATTCGCAAACGCCAGTTCGATCTCGCCAGCGTGCCCTTCAGAGATACCACCTCGACCTCGATTTGGATGGCGGTTCTTTCAGCTCGTTGAGGCACTCGAAAAATGGGCGATTTCTCTCCCGCCTACCGAATTTGCACCACAACCTCGAAAGATAGGAGGGGCTGCGGCGGATGCCGCGCTAAAATCCCCCCGAGAGACATGTCAGAATTCCACGCCGCTCTTGAGCCACTGGTCACGCGGCGTCCGACGTCGCTCTCTCCGGGTTCCCACCTTGGCACGCATTTGATACGTTAACGGGTGGCCTTGCGCCGTGATCTGATTCCAGCCGCCTCCCGATGTCACGTCGAAAGCTCCGATGTAACCACCGGGCATGAGCGCGGGGACTGGCTTCTGCAGATGCTTTCCGTAGTCGAACTGCGTGCTCCCCGGCGGGCGGAACGCCTCGAACCACGATGGAAAGACAAAATCTGAAACCGTTACTCCGTTGATGTCATAGCCAAGTTGATCCGCCTCGCAGGCATCGCAGACTTCATACGCGTAGAGGACGCCCTGCGCGGCGCTAGGCTGCACGAATACCGTGAGGTTGATCTCCGGGTCTGCGAGCATTTCCAGCAACTCGTGGCTTGCAGTCACTGTCCACTTGCTGTTGTATTGCTGGTCGGTCTTGGCAAAGACCTTGCCGAGCGGAAGCCCCTCGTTGGTCACGTCGTGGTAACCGAGGGCGCCCGCTTGGTCCGAGTTGTCGAGGATTGTGAGCCACCAGGAACCTAGCAGGCTGCGGAAATACCTCGCGCTGAAGTCATCGCGACGGATAGCAAAAGCGTTGATGTAAGAACCTCACCCGCCCCCTGGAGATCATGCGCGGCACCGACACGTTCACCGAGAGTCTGTTTTCCGTGCGCAAGCTGGACGATTTCGTTCCGACCTCGCATCCGCTGCGCTCGATTCGCGTCATGGCGAACGAGGCGCTGGCTAAGATGGATGGGGTGTTTGCCGGGATGTACGAGGCCGACATCAAGGGAGGTCGGCCGAGCATCGCGCCGGAGAAGCTGCTTCGGGCGATGCTGCTGCAGGTGCTGTACAGCATCCGGTCTGAACGCCAGCTCATGGAGCAAACGCAATACAACCTGCTGTTTCGGTGGTTTATTGGTCTGTCGATGGACGATTCGGTCTGGGTGCCGACGGTATTCACGAAGAACCGCGAGCGTTTGATCAGGCACGATGCGGTGGTCGAATTCTTCAACGAAGTGCTGTCCATCGCGCAGAAGAAGAACTGGTTGTCGGGCGAGCACTTCAGCGTGGACGGCACGCTGATCCAGGCGTGGGCGGGACACAAGAGCTTTGTGCGCAAGGACGGTGACGACAGGGATAACGACGGCGGCAGCGGCGCGGGCGACTTCAAGGGCAGCAAGCGGAGCAACGAGACGCACGAGTCGAAGACTGATCCCGATGCACGGCTTTACCGCAAGGGCAAGACTGCCAGCGAATTGCGTTACATGGGCCACACGCTGACCGACAACCGCCATGGACTGGTGGTCAACGCCCGCGTGAGTTGTGCTGACGGACATGCCGAACGTGAAGCGGCCAAGGTCATGATCAATGATGCGCGGCAAGCAGCGGACGAAGCGGCTGCGCAAATCACGCTGGGCGCAGACAAGGGTTACGACGCACAGGAATTCATCGAAGCTTGCCAGCAGATGAAGGTCACGCCGCACGTGGCGCAGAACACCTCGGGTCGCCGTTCTGCGGTGCCCGATGCGATTGCGCGCAGTGTGGGCTACGCGATATCGCAGCAAAAGCGCAAGCTGATCGAACAAGGTTTTGGGTGGGCGAAGACCGTGGGGCGCATGCGCCAGGTGATGGTGCGCGGGTTGAAGAAAGTCGACCAGATGTTCGTGTTGAACATGGCCGCCTACAACCTCGTGCGCATGCGTTCGCTAGGACAGGTCCGCCCGTAGTGGCAGCGATTGCGGTAATGAGGGCGAAAACAGGCCTCAAACTGTCGAAAAATAAGCTGGATTCACGTTGAAATTTCGTAATGCAGAAAATTGCGCGGCGGTAGCCGCGCAGAGCGATGGACGTTGCTTTTGGAGGGGTGTATTTCCGCAGCCTGCTAGGGAAGGCTTGGCATTCTTGGGAACGAAGTTGAGATCTGCGTCGATTCCCCATGTCGGCGCAAAGTGCTGGTGAACCTGAGTCTGCAGTGCGGGCAGCGCAGTCTTCACCTCGTCGTCAGTCAAAACCGTGCTTGCATTGATCACTGAAACCCTGATATTTGCCATGTTGCCCTCCTGTGGAACTAGCCGTTCGGCGGCGTTGGCCCAAGAATTCAAAACCAGTCATCGCACGCCTGGGCGTTCGAGCGCTGACCACTTGCCTTGCTAGACGTCCTCGTTTCCCCTCAATCGTGGCGCTACCTTGCACCGCTCATCCGACGGCGTGGCGCCACTCCTGCGATATTGCACTGAAATGGCGCGTCGTGCGTATGTTATGGGCATAGGTATTTCTGTCGACATTGTTTCCGACGCGCTTCATAAGGATACGTGCGAACGGGTATAACTAGCACTACTACATATCAAGGATGGGCGATTTGTGGAGGCTATTAGGCACAAATTTCCTGCACACTGTACTGTGTCACAGTTTCTCGCCGGCGAGAATCCGGTCATTCGTGCGGGCTTTTTCCCGCTCGACGAGCAGACGGGGGAGTCATCGTCACCTTTCGCAAAAACTTCAAGATCGCAAAGCGGGAGAGGTTTAAAGACTTTCGATCATGTGTCGGGTGCTGAGAAAAGAGATCGCCAAAGAATCACCCAAACCGTTCGCCTGGGCGGCGCGTCAGTGGCGCGACGCCTTTTCAAAGGCAATCGTATCGATAGTCGCGTGAGTAGGAAATGCAAGCTTCAGCAATTTCTTGTCCGAAAGTGATCCCGAATTGGCCGGGCAGTGCTCGCTGGCTCTGTGCACGATGCCAAATGCCTTGATGGAGGTGTCGCCCGACAACGTGAATGTTTCAAGACGATGACGAGTTGTGGTCCGCAAGAAAAATGCCTGAATGGGCGCACATTTAGTTGGGGAAAGCGCTCGCTGTAATCGCCGCTCGCAACTACTAGGCTGGATGCAAGTTGGCAAATATCCAGACGAGTTCGATCTGACTGGACCCGTCTGGTGATTTGTGCCTCAGTGGAGGTAAAGAAGGCATGGCGCACGAGTTGGCACATTCGCAATCGCCAGTTTCGGCGTGTTGCAAAATCCGAAACTTAACGGCAGTGTATATCTGTATTTGCACTAGTTTCCGGATGAGTGGCTTAAAGCGGTGCTGTTTGAGAAGATTCGCTTGCATGTTTTCCGATTGGTTCCGAACATCTAAGAGAACTGTGCCGCAGGGAAACTTCATAGATGCGCATTTGAATGACTGACCGACGAACAGCATCTGACGCGGGGGCGAATGCTTAACGACATAGCGCCGCTCATAAGCCGGTTCGACAAGATCGGACCCTCCCAGTGCTTTGTTATTGAGTCCTAGCGCCTTGCGACCGTATACGAGGGACGCGGCTTGCCGCATGTTTAACGGAGAGTATCGGTGCCGCGCTGTCTCGTCACCACTCAGCGCGCGTTGCGGGGGCATGTTCCTACTGCACAGGAAGTCGTGTGCGATGCGCCGGACGTACACGTCATCGACGCGCACGATCCGGAAATGGCGTTGATCGAAACGAGCGAGGGTGCGCTGCTGAGCTCAGGGAACGGCTCGCGGCAACCATTTCGTGGACCCTGAGACGCGCCATGGCTTGCACTAGCGTGTGTCGTCAGGGAAGGGTGAGTGCGGGTCTGGCGTGAGGTGCAGGAATCGATGCCGGCCTGACCACATGTCATCGTGGGAGTTCCGTCATGAATACGCGCCGTGCACTCGGGCTTCGCGCGTGAAGTTGAAGGTATCTGCCCGGGCCGCGCTTGCCCAGCCGGGGGCCGGGAAGATACCGGACCCGGAACGATCAATGCAGTCCGTATCCTCAATCACCTGGGAAGGAGCGCATCATGGAACAGAAGCTGTTGTTGTTCGATCACGTTGTCGTCCTTATGCTTGAGAACCGGTCATTTGACCATCTGTTCGGCTACCTCGGGAAGGGAGAGGGTTTGCCGCCGGATGGTGCAGTCAACTATCTGAAGCCCGGCGATACAACATCGCCTGCCTTCCACACGAGAAAAGGCGGGGATTTCACCTCTGTTGCCCAAGGGCCTTCGCACTCGCTCAAACAGACGAACGAGCAGCTATACGGCACCACGCGCGTCCCGGTAGGCACGCCTGCTACAGATGCGAAGCTCAACGGCTTCGCCTCATCGTTCCGGACGTCCCTGGAATACGACCTCAAGCGACAACCTACGGAGAGTGAACTGCAGCAGGTAATGAATTGCTTCGATCCGGTGCAGTTGCCGGTGCTGTCGACCCTTGCCAAGGAGTTTGTCCTCTGTGACCAATGGTTCGCTGACGTACCTGGACCTACGATGCCTAACCGGGCGTACGTACACGCGGCGACATCGCAGGGGTATACGTATAACGCCGGTTGGAAGCCGAAGTTCACGTGCGACACGCTCTATGACCGTATCAATGCGACCGAAGGCATGTCGTGGCGCGTCTACTATCACGACAACAACGATGTGCTGGAACTCTATCCGGACGTCAGGAAGACACCTCAGAACAATGCTCTCTTCGAGAGTAACTTCCTCAACGACGTCGCGGGCGACCGCCTCGCCACCTATTCTTTTATCACTCCGGCATTCATTGGCTCGCCCGAGCAGCCCGTCAACAGCATGCACGCCCCGGCAGACGTCCGACCGGCAGAAAAACTAGTGGCCGACATCTATAGTGCCCTTCGCGCGCACGAGCCAGTCTGGCAGAAAACGTTGCTGATCATTGTGTTCGACGAAACCGGAGGCTACTACGACCACGTGCAACCGCCGAAGGCCGTGTCGCCGGACGGGATAGCCGGATTGACCGAGCCAGCCTACCTGGTTCCATTCGGCTTCGACCGGTTGGGACTGCGCGTGCCGTGTATGCTCGTCTCGCCTTGGTTTGAGGCAGGGGTGGACTCGACCGTGTACAGTCACTCGACCATTCCTGGCTCAATGATCGAGGCCTACAGGTTGGGGAAATTCCTGACGAAGCGCGACAAAGGCGCGGCGAAACTAACGGACAAGTACCTCCTCAAGAATGGCGAGCGGACATGGCGTAGTGACACACCGGATGTGACGGTTCCGATCCAGCCGGAGGCCATGGACCTGATGCAAAAGGAGATGCTTGCCGGTTCCGTTTATCTGGACCCCCACCCGGAGAGCCGTAACGAGATGCGAACGCGTGACATTCGTGACCCTCAGCATGCTAAGCAGTTCATCAGGACGCAGGTTGCCAAGAATCTGGAGCACTATTTCGCATCGCGTGGCAATGGCAAAGTCGGCGAAACCTTATCAGCCGGTAATCAGGCGGCTGCCCCATCGGTCAGCGCGTCGCGCATTGACGAGTTGAAAGCGTCCGCGGGCCATCGCCATCCACGTGGTGTTCGTCCGTAACCAGCGCAGTTGCGCCTGCCTCCCGAGGCCGATGGACCGCTGGTGTGCACAGGCCGCTTCAGTGGAGGGGCATCATTGACGGGAAAGTGGTCCGCAGGGCATGGTACGGCACGGTGGTGTTGGCGCGCCTGTCGCATCTAGTACGGGGCGGTTGAAGTAGATGTGGACGGCCGCGCCCGTCTTCTTGAGCAGGAGCGAGGGCGCGCCTCAATGCACCATGCGAGGTCTTTCCGAGCGGGTCGTTTCTCAGCCCAGTTTTTTTGTCCGAGCTTCGCAGCGACGGATCAACTCTAGTTCCAGCCGAAGGGCGACGAGTCTCTGAAGGCCAGCGTCGCGACTAAAAGCACGCGGTGTGATACGGCAAGTAATGCCAAGCCGCTGCAGGCATCCACAATGCGAGTCGAAGCTCGCAATGCTGATCTTTACTTCTGCTTGTGAAACGCTGCGATTTCTTCATCACACTAGCCGTCTCAGTTCGTTTAAGTACTAGCGAACCGCGCAACTGATGACGACTGCCGGAAATCGATGACCGTGATAAAGCGATTTCGTCATTTTCATCACGATTTGTTACGCGACCAGCTCAGCAACGTGACAACGCCGTCTGGAGTGTTGCTTCAACAACAATTACCAACACCCGGCTGGCAGGAACTACAACAGGGTTCACAACAGCACGGGGCGCAGCCGCAATCCTGACAACAGTCGTATTCACAGCAGTTTTGTTCGCAGCAACCGCAGCCGCCATACTCTGCGGCGCGATATCCGAGCGCCATGCCGGAGACCCCTTCGAGTGCCCGAGCCCCGCTAAAGAGCGCCGCGTTGACGACGTCGATCCCGAGCTTCAATGTCGTACCCAGCGCACCGAACAACGTTTGCGCCGCGCCGCTCGCTTCTTGAGCCGCTGCCGGCCAGCCGGAGGGCGCCGGTATCGCGGCCACGGAAGGGGGGAGTGCCCATGCGGGGATGCCGGGAATGCCGGGCATGCCGCGTGGCAACCCCACCGGCACCATCATCATCATCTGGCCACCCGTCAATCTCGACGCGTCCAGTCGTTCCTTGTAACGCTGAAATTCGGATTGCGCACTCGTTTGCGCAGCGGATGGGGAGGATGCCGGCGTCTCGGGGTCTGGCTTGCCGGCCTGCTCGTCCTTCGGTTTCGTGGCCATTTTCGATCTCCTCAATGAACGCGGATGCCCGCCTCCGTCAGCAACTGAACACTTCGCACCACCGCACGCGCGCCACCATGTTCGATACCAGAACCGTGACGGTTGCGCCCGGCTTGGTCGTGATGATGCTTTCCTTCACCCGGTAGTGCGCGCCGGCCTGTTCATGGCGCTCCCACCCAAGCACCGTCCCCTCGGAGTCGCGCACCAGCACGGCAACCGCCGACGTAGCGGTGGGCGTGACCGGTGCATATTCGACCGAAAGATGAACGCAACATCCGCCACCGATGAACGCGGTGTTGCTGTTGGCCGCTGCGTTGCCCTGACCCGCCGCGGCGGACGTGCCGAGCAAGGCCGCAAGACCGGTGCGCGTGCTGTCGCCGGTCGTCTTGGACTCGGCCACCAACTCCCGCGGTTCGGTGCGGCATTCCCTGCAACCGCATCGGCATTGCGCACTGGGTTGCCCGCAATGGCGACAGTAACCTGTCCGCATCGGCTCGCGCGGATAGGAAAAAGCCGGCGCCGGCACGCGCCACGCGCCGGTGTATTGCTGAGCGTACTGGCTTGGGTTCACCTCGACCTCCTTTGAATGGTCAAGAAATCTCGCCGGCTGCCTAGCAGCAGATCGATTCACACCATCTGACGCGCGCGTCAACGTTGCTGACCGCCAGCGTCAATTTTGTTCCGGCCTTCACGTGCAGCAGGCCTTCCTGAACGTGGTACCCGACCGCGGGCGTCGAGTCGGTCCACGTCGAAGAAGAGCCATCCGATGCCGTAGTCAACGACACCGAGGGGCTCGCTGCGCCGGTCTCAACCAGGTACTCGACGGACAGCAGCACCTCTTCGTGTCCGCCCACGAACGCCGATTGAGGCGTCGTCGATTGCTGGACTTCGAGGTGACGCGGCACCCGCAGCACCGGGTCACAACCCGGCGCGACCGACGGGACGTACCATACCGGGATATAGAAGGCGCACACGGGGGCTCGCGCGGGTTCGCAACCCGCCGCGGCACTCCAGTTTCCATGTTTCATCTTGCCTCTCCTCAGCAAGCGCGCCCCACGCTTGCGGACAATGTTACGGTTGGTCGGGCGACGGCGCCGCAGGGGCCGCTGCGGGAGGCGGTGTCGAGGGCGCCGCGGGTGCGCTCAGGTCGCGCACGATCTTCAGCGCATCGTCGACGATCTCGAACCCCGAGTTCAGAAAGCCCGTCGCCATCGATGCGACCTTCGAAGCGATCTGCTGATCGATCAACGCACTCGACGTGTCATGAACCAGCTTGGTGACAGAAGCCAATGCAGTCGACATCGTTTATCTCCTTGACGTGTGTGCCGGTTCCCCGTGTCGGCTCGCTGTGTGGCCAGACGCGACCTGGCGGTCGGCCAGACGCATCACGCGGGTTGCTACCTCGATGCCCCAATCGAGCGTCGTGACGGGACTTCGTGCCATATTGACGCCCGCACGGGCAATGCTGCCAACGGCACCGCGCGCGAGTCGCATCGAGCCGAGTACCACGTTGTGCGTGCCGTCAACCGCGGCGTTTGCATCGTATTGCATCAGCGCCAGCCAGGCGGCCAGCTGCTTGGGAAACGCCTGGTACAGCACCAGAGGGGACAAGCAACTGCTTTGCGAAATGACGCCGCTGAAGATGCCACTCGCGAAATCCTTAAATTGTGGGTCGGCGGCCGTCAACGTGCCAATGTTCTTCAAAAGGAAAAGGGCGAAATCCCTGAGGTTGGGGTTCTTGGCGATCGACAGAAATATTTCGGCGGTCTGCCAGTCGAGTCCATACTGCTCGTTCCACCGCGTCTCATAGCGCTTGAGCGACGTGCATGAAAAATCTCCGGCGTCCAACGCATGGCGGCACGTTTGCGCAGCACAAAACGCACTTTCCATGGCCTTGTGGATGCCTCCGCCATTGAGCGGGTCAGCTTGGTTTGCCGCATCGCCGATCAACATCACGCGGTCCGCAATGATGGTTTTTGGCCGATAGAACGCGGCCGACCCGCCGGAGACCGGACCGCAACGTGTCGCGTTTGCGAGCATGCCGGCCACCTCGGTGGCGAGAAAACGCCGGAAGTGCGCACCGAGGTTCTCGAGCATCGGAAAGCTCTTGTCGAACGCGTAGCCGAGGCCGACGTTTGCGAATCCGCTGTCGTCGACAAATAGCCAGCCGTAGCCGGGAAAATAGTCGCGCGCGAAGTAGACCTTGATCTGCGCACCGTCCCATTCGACGTTCCTGAAGTAGGCCCGCAGCGAAGCAGCAATCACGCCATCCTTCAAGGTGTTGCCGATTGCGCGGGAGACCGCCGAGCTGACACCGTCGGCGCCGATCACAACGCGGGCGCGATATTCGGTCGGTTTGCCGCGCGTCTCACCCAGCACGCAGATGCAATCGGGCTCGTACTCGATATCGTGCACGCGCGTATCGGGCTGAAAGTGAGCGCCATGATCACACGCGTTGTTGAGCAGAATATGATCGAAGCGTTTGCGATCGAGCAGAACCGCGAAATCCGGATATTGCGTGTGCGACGGGAAGCGACCCGTCAGCACGAGTTCGCCGTTGATGAACAGATCGCAGGATTTCAGGCATGCGTCGGTGGCCGCGAGAACCTCGTTGACACAGCCGAGTCGGTCGAGCCAGTAGATCGCCTGTGGCGTCAGACCGTCGCCGCATACCTTGTCGCGTGGAAACGTGGATTTGTCGATCAGCAGAGTGGTGATGCCGTCGCGCGCAAGAAAGCTCGCGGCACTACTGCCGCCAGGACCTGCTCCCACCACGATCGCGTCGTAGATCATCGCCTTTGCGCTCACGTCGCCCCGACAACTAGGATCACGGGAATGCGCAGCTCGCTGCCCGATTCGACGACGACCGCACCATGGTAGACGTCCGGCGGCAGATCGGATGGCAGCGTACCCTGGAGCACGAATTTTTCGAAGTCCACCGGTGCAATGGTTTTCTGAGTCGGTTTGACCACCAGCGTATCTGCTTCGAATCGCGCCCCTTGCATGTGGCCGGCGAATCCTTCCACCCGGAGGGACACTTTCTTGGGTTCGGTCGTCGAATCGTTGTTCACCGAGAACGACACGCGCACTTCGCTGCCCGGTATCAGCGCCAGCCGATTGGTCACTGCGTAGCCGCCATCGTCGGGTACGGCGGATTGCGCCGGCGCAGTCACCGAAGCGGACGGCCACGCGCCGCCCTCCGCGCTCGGGCTAGGCTCCGCGGGCGCCGCGCCGGGCATCGATCCGACATGCATTGCGGCGTTGCTCGCGCGCTCGCGAATTTCCTGCTGGGCCACCGCGCCGACTCGGCTGATGAGCGTCACGCCCAGACTCACGCCTGCCTCCGCAAGATCGAGGCCTTTGCTCAGGATCGCGCTGAACTGATCGAGGTGCCCGCGCAGATCGGGAGCGGAACTGGTTGCCGCCTTGGGCTGGTGCGCCGCGCGCGCATTGGGCTCCTCCAGATGCGGCGGTGTTGGCGACCCATTGTCGGGGGAACTGGCGGGCCGCGCCTCGTGCGCGGGACTAGTTGCATCACCGGTCCCGGAGGCTGCCGCTGCATTACTGGTGGCCGACATCGCATGACTCCTTGCAGGGCGCTACACACCCGCAGCCATAAACAGGCGGTATGCAGACGTAACTGACGTGCTGCCGGACGTTGCAGCAGCGACCTTCGCATGGACGGCATGAGTCGCATGGTTGCGGCCAGGGCGAATGGGGCATGTCCCAGATTGCCCGATGCGCGATGTGCCGTGCCGAGAGCGCGCCCGCGTACGCGCGATACGCTGCAGCCGAGGCAAGACCGGCGAGGGCATTGGCAAGGTCGATCAGATTCTCGCTGAGGTTGCGGACACCCGGGCCGGCATCGGGAAGGCTATTGCGTGGCATGGCGTTCAATCTCCACTGGCAACCGAACTGTCAGCGCGGACATTGCGTTGCGCCGCTGGGGCAGCCGCGCTGCCGCGGCCCAAGGCGTAATGAAAGCGTGGCGCGCCGGCACTCAGTCGCGCGGGGTGTCGCGCTTGAGCGGATTGTGCCGGCCAGGGTGCGTCGGCGCAATGCTCGGCGTCACAGGCACCCGTGGGAGGGGCGACGCGAGTGATGGTCTGCGTGCACCGCTGCGTGGTGCGCGTGGGGATCGCCGGATTGCCGGCCGCTGCGACATCGGGAAAGCTGCGTTCCGTTGAGTGCGATTGTTCGCTTCGCGCGCAGTTGCGCGGCACGAGCTTCATTTCGCCATCGATTTCGAATCGCATGATTTCGAAGCCTAGCAACCGCGTTCGAATGCGGTAACGCGCCGGCAGATCGAATCGCTGCTGGAGCGACAACGCTAGCGGCGGCACCCGCCGCACGGACACATCCAGTTGGGGCAACCGACTGAGCGTCAGATTCACGGTCGGCAGATGCGTGACGTTCAACTGGTCGACGCGCAGCGGATCGACGTGACGGATGTGATCGACCCGCAGCGACTCGACCAGCAGTGGCGCGATCTGGTTCAGTTCCTTGATATGGACCGCGGCCGGCGCGATCTTCTGCACGTCGGCGATCGTCAGTGGCTGGATCGGGATCGGATCGACGTTCTGTACGGATTTGATATCGACGTCCATCTGTTGTCTCCAGAGCGGTTTGCCGACGAGCGACGCCGGTTAGGCGGCAGGCCATGTGTAGTTGAGGAGCAGCACGCGCGCGTCGTCGCGAATCGCCGCTTGTGCCGGATCGCGCACGCTTACCGTCACGACCTGCGTCCCGCCGTTGCCGGGTGCCTGATAAAGAAACCATGGATCGGTCGCGCCGCCTTGCACCACATCGTCAACCAGCCATTCGAAGGCCGGTGCGGGATCATGTGACGCGGTGGCGGTGAAGAGCCGCATCTTGTTGCTGTCGTCGATATAGTTGTTGTTGAAGCCTTGCTGATAGTAGAGATTGACCCGCCTTGGCCATATTTCGACCGAGGGCCTCGGTGTCGCCGCGGGTCCGGTGCCGACCAGCGTGACCCACGCGTAGGCCTTGCGCAGCCGGTCCTCGCGCGCGGTCGCGACGACGACCTCGGTGAAACAGTTCGGCAGCGCGCCCTTGGGCGGAGCGCGATACAGGCCCGTCGCATCGATCGATCCTGCACCGGGGTTGCCCAGCACGTCGTGCACTTCCCACAACGCGCCTTGCCCCGAGTTGAATACCGTTGCGGCGAAGCGGGTTTCCGCGTCGATCGGATTTGCCGTCCATTCATCCTCGAAGTTGAGCGTGACCGCTGGCGGCCAGACTTCCACCTGGTGGCAATATTCCACACATCGGTAGGCCTCTCTCACGCAAGCGCTGCACGCGCTCTGGTTCGCCGTGCCGTGCACGGACATTGGGCGCCGCTGTGGTCTGAGTATCACGATTCGTGCTCCGCCACGCAAAGCGTCATTCGCTGTCGGAGCCGTCGACGGCCTCGGCGAGCGCGTTGACGGGGACTTTGCCGGTCACGCCAATCTCGGCCTTGCATGCGCCGGTGCCATGCAAAGTGCTGCTGATCCCTTCCTTGCCGACGACCCCACCGATGCTTATATCGCGGGCATCCAGCTTCACGTCGATCGGATTCAGCTGGAAGCGGGCCGGTCCGACCGACGCGACCACCACGCGCCGACGCCTATGTCGCAGAAACGGAATGGTCAACGAGATGGGCAACTCCTTCAGCGACACTTCGACCGGCCCGGTCGAAAGCGAGAACGACGCACCGCCACAGCATTCGAACGCGAGCGGTGCCGCGTCAATGCGAAGGTTCAGATCCGGGTGCGCGTGAAGGGTGACGCGGGTGCCGAATTTCATGTTTTTCCCCCTTCCGCGACCGGCGCGTGGTTACCTTCCGTGTCGAGATCGGGGTACACACGCTCAGCCAGATCGCTGAACATGTCGTCGACCGTCTTGTTCAGATGCTCGAAGCCGTCCAGCGCCTGGGATATCTCAGTGCAGTTCTGACCTTCGATCTGGAAGTGCACCATCGGTCCCAACCGGATGGACATAGTGATTCTGGGCATCGCATCCTCGCTCATCGCTCATCGCTCATCGCTCATCGCTCATCGACTGGCCGACGCTGATCTGGCTCCGCATCCGTTGCCGAGTCAGTCGTGCGCTGGCCGCGAAGCGCCGTTTCCGGCACGGTGGGCGTTTGCACCGTCCAAACTCGCCTCACACGCGTTCGCACCATTCGCACCATTCGCACCATTCGCACCATTCGCACCGTTAGCACCGTTAGCACCGCTCGTGCCGTTGGCACCGCTCGTACCGTTGGTACCGCCTGTAGCAGCCCCACCGTTTCCGTTTGCGGCGTGCGCACCCGCGCCGTTAGCCTCTCCCACCCCAGCTTCCATTTCGCGCAGAAGCGTGGACAAGCCGTCGAGTGAAGCAAGAACCGTCCCCAGCGCATTTTTTTCCCGCTCACCGAGATCGCGGCACACCCGTTCGATCTGCGCGCCCAGCACCCGTCCTTCCAGCGTGCCGCGGTATTCGCGCCCGCGTTCGCGCAACACACCGCCAAACTGCGTAATGATCGACAGCACCCCGTAAAGCAGGTCGCTCGGCAAATTTCGATCGTCTGGAGCGTCTTCATTGAACACTGGTTTGCACCGTGGGCAAGCGAGTTGCTGTTCGTCGCGGCCGATTCGCCAGACACCATAGAGCGCAGACGTCGATTGCTTCGGTATCGACCGGCAACCCATGCGATGCAATCGTCCTGCTGACGCGTCGAATTGAAAAGGCGCCTGCGAGGCCTCGGCGCGGTTGTCGATTCTCAGCAACGGTTGCTGTCCGTGAAGCCTTCCGACGCTGTGCAACTCCTGGATGTGCAACGCGATCAGATCTGCCGCCCGCGATCCATCGACACCAACGTCATCACTCATAGACTGCCCAGCCAGACGCGGTTTTCAGTTTCTGCTGCCGATGCTTGTCGAGCCGTGTCAGGTAGTAGCGCGTGAGGAATGCGATCAGGAGATCCCGCCCTTTGCCGGGCGGACACAAAAATCCTGCGCAAAGTACGCTCGGGGTATTTGACCTGATTCATGAACGTCACGCGGTCATGCGCCAGATCCGAAAAACAGTCGCCGTGGTCGTCGATGAACATGATCAACGCACCGGCGGTGTAGATCAGTGCAATATAGTTCAGATCGAGTTCAGGCAGTAGAAATGCCGATAACACCAGAATCGCGTGACCGCTGCGATTGCTGGCGCATTGCCTCAATGCGTTCAATTCCGAGCGCCCGGGTCGCGCGTCGCTGTACGCTCGCGCGAGGCGTAATTCGACGTCATGCTTCTGCGCTTCATAAAGCCGGGCGGTTTCAAAGGTGAAGCGCAACAGCGGGTTAATGAACGGAAGCTGAAGTTATGGAAGCGGTTGCGAGCATACGTTCGAACACCTCGAATGGCGAATGAAATGCATGCGTAGCACGCGGTCGGCTGTTGAGGCTGTCGGCGATGGCATCGAGTTCGTCCTGGCTGTAGATCGAGAGGTCGGTGCCTTTTGGCAAGTACTGACGCAGCAGCCCGTTGGTGTTCTCACAGGTGCCGCGTTGCCAGGGGCTGTGCGGATCGCAGAAGTACACGCGCACGCCGGTGGCGGCGCTGAGCTCCTGATGGCGGGTCATTTCCTTGCCCTGGTCGTAAGTGAAGCTCTGGCGCAGGGGCGCAGCGATCGAATTCAGCTTCGCAGTGAAGCCGGCCAGGGCCGAGGCGGCGGTGGCGTCGTCCATCTTCGCCAGCAGCACCAGGCGACTGGTGCGCTCAACCAGCACGCCGACGGAAGACTGGTTGCCGGCACCCTTGATAAAGTCGCCTTCCCAATGGCCTGGCATCACCCGGTCATCGACCTCAGGCGGGCGCACATGGATGCTCACCATGTCGGGGATCTGGCCGCGCCGGTCAGTGCCCCGCTTGCGTGACATACGCGTGCTGTGGCCGTGGCGCAGACAGGCGATAAGCTGGCGGCGCAGCTCGCCGCGTGGCTGGGCATAGATGGCGGTGTAGATGGTCTCGTGCGAGACATGCTGGGTCGGATCGTTGGGCCACATGCGCTTGAGGGTACCTGAGATCTGCTGGGGCGACCACTTCCATTCCAGCAGGGTGAGTACCACGCGCCACGACACGCTTTGAGGGTGCAGCTTGGGACACGGGCGCGCAGCCTCGCGTCGGCTCGTGCTGAGCGCCTGCGCTGGTGCAGACGCATAGCCCACGGCAGAACACGTGTTCCTGGTCAGCTCGCGGCTCACGGTTGACGCCGCGCGCCCGAGTGTTCGGGCGATGACCTGAACGCTCGAACCCTGCTGCTTCATGCTTGCAATCGTCATGCGTTCTTCAGGCTGCAGTTGTTGGTAACTTCTTTTTTGCATTGGCACACCTTACACGAGCAAGGTGTTGCACTTCAAATTTGATCGCGCCCCGCAAAATGGCCTGGCGTGTCGTCGCATTCATGATATCGCGCCCGCTAAAAAGCCTCGAGACGATCACATAGAAAAGTCTCTCGCGATCGTTGCGCAAATCGAACCAGCCTTCGGCGAGCAATACGCCCAGGCGGTCAAGATAGTCGCGCGTCGTCGCATCATCGAAGTCGTCAATGAAACTGTCCGCCAGAAAGCAGCACGCGCCGAACAGGCTGCCGACATGCTGGCGCCGTGCATCATATTCGAACCCTGCAACTTCCGTGCAAGCATGGCCGACCACATTCATCTTGGTGGTCAGTTCAACCATCTTGAGGTACTCGTCACGCGATCCAGTCAGCATCGACGGATGATAGCCGCGTACCAAGGGCTCCAGATGCTGCGTCACCACGTGCCGATACGACCGGATCAACTGGTCGAGCCGTTCGCGCGCCGACCGGGTCGGATCCCAGTCTGCTTCCATCTGCAGAGATGCACCGGACCGGCTCATCGGTACCGCCTCCTTTCAGGAAAGCGATTGCCGCGCGATTAAACACTGCTCTCCAATATAGGTTACGAATTGAGACTTGAAAATGTGATTTGCAGGGAGTGGCCCGAAGAAAACGGCCTGAACTGTCTCCAGATAAAATTCGGATGCCGTATCGACGATATCGTGCTCATCACAAAAGCGGCGGTGCACCTTGGCATCTCTCGTGTTGCCAGTCAACACGCCGCAGCAGTCGATCAGGTCCGCTATGAAATGTCGCGCAGAATCATCGTCGAGGTGGAAGCGGTTCTCGCTATCGCCAGGAATATTCATATTCTCTGAAATTGGATTTCCTCGACCGTCTTCGCCGCACTGGACGAGATATGGGTCGCCACCGTGTGTAGCGTCACCGGCCGCGAGGACGAACGAGCTACCAATCGACCGGAGGACCGTGCTTCGAACCCCACGGACGATCAAATTTCCACGAAAGCAGATGTGCATTGTTCTGACGAACAGTTGCTCACGACGCGTGTCAGGCAATGGCGAACATACTCGCCGTGAAACACGAGCAAGTGCCATTGAAAGTCGCCTCGCCATTTCGTAAAAGCTACGTCTTTTCAGGAACTTACAGTCTTCACTCCGACCTGGTTTCGAAGCTGGCGCAATCTGTGCTTTATTTGCTGCAAACGCCTGATCGTTGTTTTCGTCTCTTTCGGACCCGGCGAATTCGATGGATCGTTCTGCTCAAGTGGGACCGTGCGGGCATCGAAGCTAGATAACAATTTGTGATTACGTCGGCACAGTTGGACAAGCCGGCGACAGTCGGCGCGATATGGCTGGCACGCGTGCGAGGTGCAATACGGCACGACAGCGCGCGAACATGCAAGCAGTTGCGAGAGGCAATCCGCGAGAAAACACGGTGCATGAAGCGGTGCATACGGAGTTGAGACGTGACAAGGTATCTCCTAGAGGATTAGTCAGGAATGCGAAAAATGGGCATTAAGAATATTCCGGCGTTGTTCGTCTTCGATTCGAGCACTGACTTTGCCGAGTCTTAACTGGCCTCACTTCATGTGACAGTGTGACACGTCAAGACTTCATGGCCTGACGGGGTCGTGCCATAGCCAGTTTTTGACAAGAGTTCGTTGACGTCACATGGTGAAGATTGTTTGATGGTGTCCGTGACTACGTAGGTATTTGGTTCTAGCGCTCCCCGTTGCGGGACCAATCGATGTATATGGAGGTGGCAACTTGGTCCCAGCTCAATCTACCATAGAGTTCAAACTGCTCTCATGTCATAGCGGTCCGATTCGTCGCGCATCCGATCTGATCGACCGATTGGACCGAGTAACGAAGAAAGTCAAAGAAGTCGTCCATGCCAGACGGTGCGTGATCCTTCACGAGCGCAAAGGAAGGACAAGTTCTCAAGGGGTCGTCTATCGCGACGGTTCCGCTGACGGCCAACCTGAGGGGCTCCTGGGGCAAACGTTCTGCGGCCCGGCGATCGACATCGAGCAGTACCTTGGATGCTTTGCGATCTCGGAACCACTCGACCATGCCTTCCAGTGGCGTGGCCTCGGGGGCGTATTGCCTGCTCAGGTGTGTCTGCCGGTGCGTGACGTGGCGTCCTATATGCAGGGGGGACAAGGCGTGGCCGCATGCGTTCGCTCGGGTGTGCACGGCATGGGCCATGTGGTCACCATTTTCCAGTTCGAATGTTCGACCGTCAGTACGCATCTCGCGCTGCTGGTGAATTTCATGGCGCTGCATTTGCATTCAATCCTCACGTATGAGGCGTTTGAAGCAGTTCAACCTGAGGTTGAATGCAGTCCACCGGAGGCTTGGCCGGGCCAGCAGTCCGATGTCGCTCAAGTCAGATTGACCGGCAAGGAACGCGATGTGATCAAGTGGGTGATCGAAGGCAAGACGGCGTGGGAGATTGGGAAAATATTGTGTGTCTCCGAGCGGACCGTGAAATTCCACCTTACAAACGTTTATGGAAAATTGAACGTTTCCAACAGAGCGCAGGCGGTGGCCAAAGTTAGTCGACTGGGTTTGATTTGAAGGGGAACCACGATGTCGTTCAAGGACAAGACCATTGCATTTGTCGCGAAGCACGGTTACACGTACCGCAGTTACGTGCTCTCCATATTGTTTCTGCCACCGGCCGCCGTCTATATCGCATGCAGGAAGCCAGGGGTACCGTTGCCGGGCCGCATCGTGCTCGGCGTGATGGGGGTTGTCGCGCCACCGTTCATCGGTGGGGCGACGCTGATGATGCTCAAGTCGCTGGTGGATCTTGTCCGCAGATCGCTTTGGGCATGACTACGCAATGAGCGCCGCGATTACCGACGGCCCGTCGATGCATGCTGATCCGCTGGTACACGCGAATTGGGTACAGCGCAGAGTTCCAGCCGACTCGCAACATTCGCGGATTTGTTCCCGTAAAGGGTTTGCCCCATCGGACAGGTTTTCCCTGGCGATCAAGTTGATATTCTGCGCAAGTGGTTTCCTTCGCCAACGTCTCCCACGGCCCCATTTTGAGCAGCGAACCTCCATTCATCAAGACCATGAACGCCGTCAAACTCGAAGCCATTGAAAAGAGTTACCCCATGGGTGCGGTCAAAGTCACCGCGTTGCAGGACGTCAACCTTGAAATTCGAGGTGGCCGGCTCACGGTGATTTCAGGAGCGTCTGGCAGCGGCAAGTCGACGCTGTTGAATCTGATTGGCTGTGTCGACCGTCCCGGCCGCGGACGCATCTTCGTCGCAGGCGAAGAGGTTAGCCAGTTATCCGACGACGCGTTGTCGGACTTTCGCGCACGGCGCCTCGGCTTCGTCTTCCAGAACTTCAATCTTCTGCCGGTATTGACGGCCCACGAGAATGTCGAGTATCCGCTGCTGCTCGCAGGCATCCGTTTGACTAACGCGCAGCGGGCAGAGCGAGTCAGGGAGTTACTTGACGCGGTAGGCCTCGCCGACAAGGCGGGGCATCGCCCAGGCCAGCTCTCGGGTGGTCAGCGTCAACGCGTCGCGATCGCGCGCGCGCTAATTGCGTCGCCACAACTGGTGCTGGCCGACGAGCCCACCGCCAATCTCGACAGCAAGACGGGCGAGGCGATCATCGGCTTGATGCGCCGGCTGCAACGTGAGCGACGGGCTTCGTTCGTGATTTCCTCGCACGATCCCCAAGTGCTTGCCGAAGGGGACGACGTGATCAAAATCGCCGACGGACGCGTTGTCAGCGTGTCGCGCGCAAGCGCAGCGGAGGTTGTGGCATGAAAACACTGGCACTCGCAATACGCAATCTGCTTCGTAATCGGCGACGTTCGATCACGACGCTTCTGGCGATGATCGTCGGCGCACATGCGGTCCTACTGTTTGGTGGCTACACGCGCAACATCACCTATGGCTTGCAAACCGACTACGTGAAGTACGGCGGACACCTGCAGATCGAACAGGCGGGCTATTATCAGTTCGGAAGCGGCAACCCGGCCGAATATGGGATCGCCAACTATCGAGAGATCATCGACGCGCTGAAGTCCGACCCCGTGCTCGCGCCGATGGTGCTCGTGGTGACGCCGACACTGCAACTTCAGGGGATCGCCGGCAACTTCAAGCAAGGGGTATCGCGTACCGCACTGGCGCTGGGTGTGCTCGTCAACGATCAGAATCGGATGCGCGAATGGAACGACTACCATTTTCCTGTGACGGTACCGCCGCTAGCGTTGACGAGAACTGAAACGGACGCGGCGATCGTCGGCATGGGCCTCGCGCGGGTGCTGCAACTGTGTGGCCAGTTGCACGTGCGCGATTGCGCGCCGCAGACGAACCCGACGGCCAACGCGGGCCCTGGTCTGCCAGCGGATGTAGCTCAACTTGCACGCACGACGCAAGCCGCGCCGACTAGCGCCTCGCAACAGTCGACTATCGAGCTGCTGGCCGCCACCGCGCGCGGCGCTCCGAACGTTGCGGAACTGCACGTCGTTAAGGCGGAGCAGCAGGGCATCAAGGAATACGACGACATGTACGTGGGCCTCCATCTGGCTCAGGCGCAGCGCCTCGTCTATGGCGGCGATCAGCCGAAGGCGACAGCGATTGTCGTACAACTGGCGCATACAGGAGATATGCCCGCCGCCAAGGCGCGGATCGAGATTCTGCTGACGACGAAGTTCAAGCGTGAGGAGACCGAGGTGGTCGACTACACGACGCTGAATCCGTTCTACGGTCAGGCAGTTGCGATGTTCGCCACGCTGTTCGGTTTCATCGCACTGCTGATCGCTGCGATCGTACTGTTTACGGTCGGCAATACGATGAGTATGGCGGTCTTCGAGCGTACCGTCGAAATCGGCACTTTGCGGGCGATGGGGCTGCGCCGCGAAGGTGTGCGCCGTCTATTCATGTGTGAAGGTCTGCTGCTGGGCGTGCTGGGCGCGTCGCTGGGCGTGCTCAGTGCCGCGGCACTCGCCGCCGTCATCAACCATAGCGGGCTCTCGTGGACACCACCGGGCCGCTCGCCGGTGCCATTGATCATCCGGGTGTGGGGTGAGAACGATCTGATTGCGGGGACGGCAATCGGCCTGCTGCTGGTTTCGATGCTCTCCGCGTTGTTCCCGGCGCGACGTGCGTCGCACATGAACATCGTCGATGCGCTTCGCTATGCGTGAGGCATAGCTCGATGCAAAGGCTGATGCCAATCCGGTTCAATCCACCTATCGTTCTTGCGCAGGGGTGAGGATCATGCAAAAGTTGGTCAAGCAGTTTCTGATTGCTTTCATCCTGTCGTGCGGCTTTTGCACCGCGTTCGGCGAACAGGCGCCGGCCAATCTGAATCTGGTGTTGACGCAGCAGACAAGCACAGGCAAGTACGTCGTCGCACTCGAGCCGCCCAAACCGGGCGTGCACATCGGCCAGATCCAGACGTGGCGAATCACGCTGCGCGACGCGTCGGGACAACTGGTGCGAGGGGCAATGATCGACGTCAGCGGTGGCATGCCGCAGCACGGACACGGGCTGCCGACGCAGCCGCAGGTCGTGCAGGAGCAGGGAGATGCCGGGCACTACCTGCTGGAAGGCATGAAGTTCAGCATGACGGGCTGGTGGACGATCAAGCTGGAGGTCAAATCGCCGATCGGTACGGATGTGGTGACATTCAATGTCGTGCTGCCGCCATCGTTGTCATGACCGGGCGCGAAGTTCGTGATAGGTCGAACCATCTGGCATCACGCAATTTCGAAGAGGTTGACATGCGAAGGATCGTAATGTTCTGGCTGCTATTGCTGATGGCTTGCGCGCCGCTTGGCGTCGTGAATCTCGCTCTTGCGGCGTCGGCCAGCACGGCGGCCGCCCAGGCCGACCGCCTGCCGCCCTATCAGCCGCGTTTTAACCGCACCCGACCGGTCGTCGTGGTGGTGGCCGAGAACTACTACACCGAACTCACGGACTATGTGATCCCGTACGGCATATTGACCGCCTCCGACGCGGCCGACGTGATTCCGCTCGCGACACGACCAGGTCCGATCCGCATGTTCCCTGCACCGATGAATGTCAACCCGCAGGAAACGACTGCGCAATTTGACCAGCGGGTCCCCGAAGGCGCGGATTACGTGATCGTGCCGGCGGTGCATCGCGATGACGATCCGACGTTGGTGTCTTGGGTTGCGGAGCAAGCGAAGAAGGGCGCGACGATCGTCGGCGTGTGCGACGGCGTGTGGGTCGTGGCGAGGGCGGGTCTGCTCGATGGCCGGCGCGCGACGGGGCACTGGTACTCGATGAGCGATCTGCGCATGAAATTTCCACGTACGCACTGGGTCGAAGGCAGGCGCTATGTCGCCGACGGGAATGTGGTCACCACCACCGGCGTGACTGCCACTATTCCGGTTTCGTTTGCGCTGGTGGAAGCCATCGCCGGGCACGAACGCGCGACCAAACTGGCGGAGTCGCTGGGCAGACAGTCGTGGTCGTCGGAAATTCCGAGTGAGGAGTTTCATCTCGGGTTGGCGTCGATGATGACGATCGCCGGTAACTACGTGTCGTTCTGGTCGCATGAGGATTTCGGTATCCCAATCGCGCCCGGCGTGGATGAAATCTCGCTCGTGCTGAAAGCCGACGTCTATTCCACGAGCTTCCGCTCCACCGTCTATACGGTGGCAGCTAGCCGGGATCCAATCCGGACGAAACGCGGGCTCATGATCGTGCCGGACCGGGTGGCCGGCGTCAATGCGCCCAACCGCATGCTGCCCCCGCCTGATTCGACGCAGCCGCTGCGGGCGCTAGACGAGTCGCTCAAGGCGGTCGCGAACGACTTCGGCAAGCGCACGGCCGCGTGGGTCGCATTGCAGATGCAGTACCCCGGCTACTAGTCCCCGCGAGTCGCGGCCGCGCGCCAACAGCGCGGTTCCATCCAACGTGTCGCCGCCGGCCTGCTATGGGCAGGCTGGTTTCCTACACCCTTTGAAAATCGTGATCGAAAGAGAGCCTCCCATGTCCAAACTTCTGATCGTCCGTTGGGCCACCGCCCTGACGCTGGCTGCAGCGCTCTGGTCCGCCGCGAAGGCCGCGTCCGTTCCTACCGATGCGCAGAGTATCCTGACCGCGAGCGACGCGATTCGTAATCCCGCCGAACCGTTCTCACTGACGGTGACGTTGACACAATACACCGATGGCAAGCAGACGGATTCCAACGCATTGCAAGCGTACTCGCGCATCGATCCGAGCAGCGGCCAGTTCCGCAGTCTGATCCGCTTCGAGGCGCCCGCGCGTGACGTGAACAAGCTGATGCTGAAAACCGGCAATGACCTGTGGTTTTTCGATCCGGCAAGCAAGGCCAGCATCCGCATTTCTCCACAGCAGCGGCTGCTCGGACAGGCCTCCAACGGGGACGTGGTGACCGTCAACTTTGCGCAGGGCTACAAGGCGCGCATCGAAAATGAAGAAGACGTGCAGGACGGCGATCGGCAGACGCGCCGCGCGTACAAGTTGGCCCTTGCCGAGAGTGTGCCGGACATGACATACAACTCCGTCGAGATGTGGATCGATACGACGACCCAGCGGCCGGTCAAGGCACGCTTTTTCAGCGATAGCGGCAAGCTGCTGAAAACCGCTTTCTATCGACGCTATCAGGAGCAGCTCGGTGCGCTAAGACCGACCGAGATCGTCATCATCGACGGGCTCAATCCCAATCTCGTCACGGTCATGCGATACACGGACTTCACCTCGCGGCAGATTCCTGACAGCTGGTTCCAGCACGATTTCCTGTCGAGCTTTCAGCCCGAATGATGCGAACGTGGGCGGTCTTTCTTGCGATGTTCTGGCTGGCCGGCGCTTGCCATGCGGACGAGGCAGAGGAAGCCGGGCTCAGATTGGCCGATACCACGCCGGCCCAGCAAGTGGACAAATCTGACTATCAGTTTAGCGTTGAACCGGCGTTTCGTGTTGCGACCATGCGGCCCGACGACGCCACGCAGACCGCCGAGCGTCTCTCGATGGATCTGGCGGTGCAGAAAGCGTTCGCGAAGGACTGGAAGTTCAACTTCGCGGACCATCTCGATCTGAACGGCCCGCAGCGTTTCAGCGGAGACCCTGGCGCGATCAATACGCTCAAGGAGCTGTATGTAAACGGACGTATCGGCGAGGATGGTCAGAGCCTTGTCGATATCGGGCGTATCAACATGCGGCTGGGCGTGGCAACCGGCTATAACCCCACCGACTATTTCCGTGACAACGCCGTGCGCTCCGTCACATCAGTCGACCCGGCGAGCCTGCGTGAAAACCGCCTAGGCACAGTGATGCTGCGGGGCCAGCGGATCTGGACAGGCGGTTCGGTGACCGCACTGGTTGCTCCGAAGCTTGCGAGCGAGCCAAACGATGCTGCCTTCGCCGTCGACCTCGGCGCGACCAATCAGAACACGCGCTGGTTGATGGCCGTAAGCCAGCACGTGATCGCCGATCTCTCGCCGCAATTTCTGCTGTATGGCGACGGCAAACCCGGCAGCTCTCCGCACTTCGGCGTCAACCTGACGCATCTGCTGAACAAGGCCTGCGTCGGATATGTCGAGTGGACCGGAGGCCGTAGCCCGTCGACGCTTGCGCGCGCGTTGCAGCAACCGGAAAGCGACGTCGCCTTTCGGTGGCAAATGTCGACGGGTTTGACCTGCACGACGACACACAACCTGTCGGTGACGTTCGAATACGAGTACGACGGCGCGGCGCTCGACAAGGCTGGCTGGGAGGCGCTGCAGAAAGGTCCGCCGCAACAGTACCTTGCTTACCGCAACCTCGCCAACGCTCAACAGGACCCGACGACGCGAGATAACCTGTTCCTGATGCTGCGCTGGCAAGATGCGTTCGTGCCGCGGCTGGATTTGAGCGGTTTCATTCGCATGAGTCTTGCCGATCACAGCCGTCTCACATGGCTCGAAGCACGCTATCACTTCACTCGCACCGACGTTGCCCTGCAATGGCAACTGAATAGCGGCAGCAATCTCAGCGAATTCGGCGCGCTGCCTCAGCACACGCTGTGGCAAGTGCTCGTGAAGCATTACTTCTGAGGCGGTACGTCATGCTCGACATCTGGTATTCGCTGTCGCCGCTGGCCCTTACTCCAACTCTGAGTGACGAGGAACGGCAGCGGCGCGACCAGTTCGTCGACGCGGCGGCGAGCAAGCGCTACGAGAATGCGCACGTGCTGAAACGCCTGGTGCTCGCGCAGTATGGAACCGGATGCGCGCCGCTGGATCTCAACTTCACACGCGGCAGGTACGGTAAGCCGGAAGTCGCTGAACCGTTTCCGTATTGCTTCAACATGAGTCACAGCGCAGCCTGTGTGGCGATCGCCGTCGCCGCCGAAGAGGTCGGTGTCGATATTGAATGGCACCGGCCCGTCGTCGCGTCGTCGTCGCTCGCCCGCTGTGTGTTCAATCGCGAAGAGCGCGGGTGGCTCCTGCGACAATCGTGTTTCGACGACGCCTTCTTCCGTCTCTGGACCTTGAAGGAGGCGCTGCTGAAAGCGGCGGGCACGGGCTTCAGCCGCCCGCCTCAGGAAGCGTGCTGGCACGGCCTGGATGAGCCGCAGGCGAGCGCGTGGTACGCGGGCCGACAATGGGTAGGGCTGTGCAGGCGGATCGGACACGCGACCCTGGCGGTCGCGGTGAGCGTCGATTGCCCAATCTGGCATGCGCGGTTATTGAGTATCGACGGGGCGTCCGATGCGGCTGCTCATGCTGCTGGCGCTAGTGCATTGTGCTGGACCGAGACGTCATGGATGGCAAGTCAAACCCATTTTGAAAGGAGTGGAGCGCTATGAGGCAATTCGTATCGTCTGGCGAAGGACTGCCGCAATGGTCATCGCCGATCAGTCACGCCGTCGTGGTCGATAACATGTGCTACCTGAGCGGCCAACTGGCGCTCGATAGCGAGGGCCACTACGTGTCCGGCTCGCCTGCACAAGAAGCGCAGCTTGCCTTTGACAATCTCTTCCGCGCGCTGAAGGCTGCAGGATTCGAACCCTCGGATCTCGTGTTCGTCGATATCGCGTTTACCGACCTCGCGGCGGTGCCGGAAGTCAATGAAGTCTTCGCCGAGCTGTTCGAGGCAGGTCGACGCCCTGCGCGCACCATCTATCAGGTCGCAGCGTTGCCGTTCGGTGGACAGATCAAGGTGATGGGCGTCGCGATCAGGGAGAGCCGGCCCGGCCATGTGCAGTAGGTGCCGCTGGCCAGTCATTGCGCCTGGCCGTTCTCGATGACGGGACCGGAGAGCGCCCGTAGCAGGCTCAGGAGTTCCTGCTGCTCGGTCTCTGAGAGATTCAGCGTTTTCAGTTCACTTTCTCCGATGATCGCGTGCGGCGGTTCGGCATAGTGGCGCATCACGTCCTCGAGCGTCGCCATCTGGCCCGCATGCATATAGGGCGCCCGAAGCGCGACGTTGCGCAGGCTCGGCGTCTTGAAGGCGCCCAACATGTGAGGATCGTTTTTGGCGATGAAAAGCAATTCGTCGCATTGTTCGGGTTTTGCGTCGCTGAATGGTCCAAGGCAGTTGAATTCGTCCGCGAGCACCTTTTGAATCGCTGCCAGGCGACCCTGATCCGGATGATTCGGGTCGGCGGGCGGAACTCCGATGTTGTGAAACTGGTGGTCGGTAAGCAGTGGACCGTTGTGGCACGTCGCGCATTGCCCCTTGTCAAGGAACAGATGCAGCCCTGCTTTCTCGGCAGGGCTCAACGCCATGAGCAGTTTCGGATCACCTGACTTGACACCGTCGATGTATTGGTCGAAGCGCGATGGTCCGACTCGCAGTGTCGTTTCGTAAGCCGCGAGAGCTTTGCCCATGTTCGCGAAAACCAGTGATACCTGGGCACGCGTTCGACTAGGGAGTGCCTGCCAGGCGGCCTTCTCGGTCCCGGTGCCGAGCGGACTCGCGTTCTGCGGCAGCCCGCGCAGATCCGGCATCGGACCGAACAGGGCCTCGTAGCTGCTGCGGTAATGTTCCTGCAGCACATGGGCGTCGTGCAGGCGGTTGCCGCCGTGCTCCTTCTGATCCTCCAGCGGACCGAGCGCCTGCGCCCACAAACTGTCCTTGCGACCGTCCCAGAAGAACCACGGTCCTTCCGTCACGTCGACCACAGGCATGGTCCGGCGCATACCTTCGCTCAAGCCCAGTGCGCGCGGCAGGCCATCCTGGAACTGCTGGCCCGGATGATGGCAGCTGGCGCACGAAATGGCACCGTTTCTGCTGAAGCGCGCGTCGTTGAAGAGCAGTCTCCCGAGCTGCGCCGCCGCGGGCGTCGCCGCCACGCGATTCGTGGGATCCGTCTTCGCCTTTGCGTCAGGCGTCAGGCGCATCGCGTCGAGTTGCGACTTTTCATCGGGTGTCCACTGATCCTGGCCGGTAAGACTGCCGCCGCCCTGGCTGTCTTGCGGGTGAGCGAGGCACGCGAGCCATGCCGCCGCGACGGCGACCGTCAGTCGCGCGACCAGATGAGTCAGACGTCCGATGGGGTTGGGGCGCGGCGGCCCGCCGCGGTTACGCCGGAAGGCTCGCAAGCTGTTTCTCCGGGAGCAGGCGCGTTGCGTTGCGCGACATCAGCCATGCGCGCTGGTGCGACGAGACCGCCGACAATGGGCCATCCGGGGCGACGAACATGTCCATGACCTTCCGGTGTCCGCCCGAATTGCGAAACAGGGGCCAGTCCGTACCGAACAGGATCTTGTGATTGATGTTCATCCTGAACAGGTCGGCGAGTGCCGCGCGCCAGCCTTGCGGATGCTGGGAGGCAAGGAACGCGCTGATGTCGAGATACACGTTGGGCCGGTATGCACACATACTGACGCAAGAGTCGACGTAATGGACCGCGCCGTGCGCGAGAATGAAGTTGACCTCGGGGAAATCCATCGCGGCCCGGTCGAGCATGTCCGGATGCGACCAGTTGAACTCGAGCGCCGGACTCGTTGGGCCGATGTGCAATAGCACCGGCAGCCGGCGCGCCTGACAGAACTCATAGAAGGGGTAAAGCATCCGGTCACTCGGGCTGTATCCGCAAGGAGGATAGAGCTTGAGACCGGCGAAGCCGAATTCGTCGACTCCCTTCTCGAAGAGCGCAAGCCCGTCCGCACCCCAGCGCGGATCGACTCCGCCGAATACGAAGAAGCGCCCGGCATGACGCTCAAGGATGCCGTGATGCTCGGCAAACATTTCATCGATCGTCAGCTCGCTTTTCATCACGTAGGTGAAATCGGGCAGCAACAGCACGGCTTGGGCGATGCCTGCGGAGTTCATCTCCGTGACGAGCGTGTCGCCCTGATGGTCCTGGCTCAACTTCACATACATGTCGAGCAATTCGGTCAGCGATTTCTTCACGCCCGTCGTCGCAAGCCGCACCTTGACGTTGCGGCATAGTCCTTCGAAAAACGCGAGCGGAATGAATCGCGTCGATGCGATATGGCAGTGGGCGTCGATGACGTGCCCGTCGTAAGTGTTGCCGCTCATGCCGGTTGTACGCCCGACATGGAATGTTCGCCGACGCGCGCCTGAAGCATACCGAGCGCGCGTTCCTTGAGTGCGGATACCTTCTGCATCATGAATTGGCCCGCATGCGTTTTGCCTTGCGCGCGAGCATAGTCGGGCAGCGTGCCGTACGTCTGGAACCCGAAGTGGTCCCATACGCGATGGGCCGGTGTATCGGCGCGCACATCGAGCGTCACCAGTTCGACGCCGTCGGCCTCGCATTGCAACGAGATCTCGACGAACGCCGCAGGCAGCACGCCGCCGCCGCGAAACGCTTCATGAATCATGCCCTTCGCAAGATCGGAGATATGTCGATTGTTCGGATTGAGATTGCGGCGCAGCGTGCAAAGGCCGATCAGTGCGTCGTTATCCACGAAGATCGTCAGCAACCGACACTTCTGCGCGGCCAGGTTGGCCCGCAACTCGCTAAGATAGTTTTCAGCCTCCGCGTCGCTGATCTCTTCGGCAAAACCAATGATCGGCGCTGACTGGCTCGTATGGCGCATCAGTTCGACGATCTGCTGCGCCAGCGTCACATCGACCTCCGACGGCCAACGGTAAATCACACGCGTGACTTGAGCTTTCTCGAAGGCGATCGCGTAATGGGCGCCATCTGCTGCTAAGGTTCTGAGGGAGTCGTTCATGGCTGTAATCACATTCCTAGATGGATTCGAGCGCGACAGCGCGAGCTTCGGTGGTGGCGGTTTCAAGGTCGTGTAGCACGTCCTCAAGTCCGTGTGCATTCAGCCACTCATCGTCATAGAGGGTGTCGAGATATTTGAGCCCGCTATCCGGCAGCACGAGCACGACGTTCGCAGGGCCGTCCAGCTGCTCAACATATTTGCGCGCCGCGTGGACAATCGATCCGGACGATCCGCCGAGCAGCAGACCTTCGTGCAGCGCAAGCCGACGGCAATCGACGAATGCGTCCCGGTCCGATACCTTGACCGTCTCGTCCACCCATTGCATCTGGATGTTGCCCGGTTTGAAGCTAAGCCCCGAGCCGTTCTGCAGATGCGGCGCAAACGTGCCACCGAATACCACCGAGCCCTTCGGTTCGACGCCGAGCACATGCGTGCGGGAATTACGTTCCTTCAGGTATCGGGCAATCCCGCTCAGATGGCTGCCGGTGCTCGCGGAGACGACGACGGCGTCCACTTTGCCCGAAAGCTGATTGACGATCTCCGGGCCCGTCGAGTAGTAGTGCGCGTCGATTGCCGCGGGGTTGTTGTATTGATCGAGGTTGATGCAGTTGGGCACACTGGCCGCGATCGACTTCGCGACGGCGACACGCTTTTTCTGGAAGCTGCCCGTTTCGTCAGGCTGAGTCACCATTTCGACCCGACCGCCGAACGCGCGCACGACATTACCGTTAGCCTTCGGCGTCTTCGGATCGAGCACACAAATGAAGTGATACCCATGAATGGCGCACAGCATCGCGAGCGCGTGACCCATGTTGCCCGAAGTGGACTCGACGATCGACCAGCCCGGTTTCAGGCCGTGATCGCGCTCGGCTTGACGCAACAATTGCAGCGCGCTTCGGTCCTTCACGCTGTAGCCCGGATTGTGGCATTCGAGCTTGCCATAGACGCGGATGTTTCGTTGCTCGTCAGAGAGACTCTTCAGGTGAAGCAAAGGCGTATTGCCGATCAACTCGACCAGGCTGTTTGCGTACATACGATATCCTCCGACCGGCGGCTTGACCTCAGCCAATGCCAGAGACGGCAAAGGCCTGCTTGACGTAGTCACTCTATTGAGATGTGGAAACTGCGTGTAGCTGTCCGTTAGGACAGTGTGAAGAATGTCCAGCCACGTTAGATCTCGCCGAGCACGACCGACCCGTCCTGCTCCAATTGCTCCGCTGGAACGGGAGACAGGCGCGGGTGGGGCGACGCCGTCGATGCGCCGTCAACGGCGAACGCCTTCATCAGCCGCGCAAGCAACTCGGCATTCTGATGGATCAGATGGTGGCTCGCATGACGCAGTTCGAAGTGCAGTGGCCGGCACAGGTCCAAGCAAATCGCGCGAGCCCGTGTCGAGCAGGTCATCGTGTCGTTCTGCCCAGTTACCAGCATGACGGGCAGATCGCGCAGCTCACCTTTGCGAAGCCCTTCGATTCGATGTGCGCGAAAGTTCAGCAATTGCCGGCTGTACTCGACCATGTTTGAAGCAGAAAGAAATGGCGCGTGCAGCCAATGACGGGTTGCATGATCGGCGAGCTCGAAAACGGACGCATTCGTATCGCCGCTCTGGTTGCTCGTGCGTTTTTCCTGCTTGTCGAGTAGCGTGATCATCGACTTTGCCATGCTCTGTGCCGCCTGAGGCATCCGGTCGACTAGCTTGCACATCGTGTGAAGATTGGTCTCGTATATCGAGTCCGACCCGGCATAGCCTTCAGCACCTGCAAACGACGGAGCGAACAGACTCAGCGACGCAATCGAGTCTGGCAGCGTGCGAGCCAGCTCGATCGCGTACTTCGCGCCCCCACACCAGCTCGCCACGTGACAGGTCGTGTAGCCTTCTTCAGCGAGCATGTCGGCGACAGCGCGGATGAAGCGTGGTAACGCATCGGGAGCCGCGTAGTAGGTCCGCGTCAGAGATGATTCTTCGCGTCCCGGCTCGTCATCGATGGTAAACACGTTGAAGCGATCGATCAACGCGTCGGCGAAGTCATGCCAGACGTCGTGAGACAGGCCGAACGCGTTGACCAGCAAAAGCGCCGGCCCATCGTTGCCGGCGCGCAGATAGGTATCGCCTGCGCGGGTGGATCTGCGCTGAAAGCTGGCGAGGCTGCTAAAGCGTGGCGCGGTTCTCTGGCGGTGCGAGGCAAGGCGCGCCGTCACGCGTTCCGTCACGAGACTGCGCCAGTCTAGTGTGCTCGACGAAAGACGATGCACGTCAATTGCCCTGTCATCCCCTCGTGCCAGTTGCGCATCGTCGGGAAGGCCGAGCCATGCACCGACATGACGCAGGGATTGCTCGATGAGCGTCTGGACTGCGTTGGTTCGAGACACACTGTCGGCCTCGCGCACAGGAATGCCAGCGGCGCGCGCGACCGTCTCCGCGAATTCGCGCCAGCTGAACAGCGATTCCCCGCGAAGCACGTGAATGCCGGGGGCACGCGTCGATGCATCATCGGACGCGAGCCATGCAGCGACGGATTCGGCCGTCACGAGTTCCACTCTGCCGATGTCATTGGCCGGCAGTACGAGCGGCTCGTGCTCAAAGTAACCGTCGACACGGCGGCGGACTTCAAAGATCGACTCGGCGACGCCGTCGCTCAGTGCTTCGAGCGGCGTGCGGGAGCGGCCGCCGACGGTATCTTCGGCTTCGCAATCGGCTACGGCATTCGCCAGTACGATTACAGGTACGTTGGAAATGGCGCTAGGCTCCAGACCGAACGCTACGGTGAGCGTTTGCAAAAAGCTATCGAGCTCCGCCGGCTCGGAGAGCCGGGGATCATCGATGACGAGCCGCAGACGTCCTGCGTGGCCTTGCACGAGCATCGCGGCGAGCTCCGAGAAGCGCGCCGTCGAGGGCGATATCGCGCCCCCGGTGCCGGCGGCCCCATGCAACGCGCTGACGTCACGCCTCGTCAGGAAAACAATCCACTCGCTTTCCTCCGCCGCGCTCGCACTGCTCATCAGGCGTTCGCAATGACGTGCGAAATGGTGCTCGAGCGAACGCCCGCGATTATCTGCCGTGTCGGTCGCCATGTGCCCCTCAGACTTTGACTGCAAGAAGCGTCTCGACAAGATCGACCGCGTCGCCGACCGTCGCCAGATCCGCCACTTCCTCCGTGTGTTCGGCGAAGCTGATTCCGAAGCGTTCTTCCGTCAACGCCATTAGCGACAACAATGAAATGGAATCGAGCATCAGATCTCCGGTCAGCGTCGTGTCGCGTGTCAGCGACGCCTCGGCTATCTCAATCGCGGCGATCTGCGGGATCAACCCGGCAAGCGCATCGAACACATTGACGTGATCTTCCATGTGCTACTCCAGTTGTAACAGGCTTTCTGCTTTATAGCCTCTGGAACCGACGATGAAAACCTGATCTGCCGTACAGGTAGTCGGGAGACCGTCCGAACGGACAGGTTTCGGCGTCGACGGTTGGCATTTACAGTCTGGATAACCAACCGACGGGGAACGATCATGACACTAGCTGCTGAAGCCGTTGCGATGAACCAGGATGCGTTTGCGGGTGCGCTGCGTGCGACGCTCGAAGAGCAACTCACGCTCGACCATCCGATTTTCAAGAAGCTATTTACACCGCAACGAAACTGGAAGCTGTTGAAGATCATCACGCTCGAGGGCTATCAGATCACGAAATATTTCCTCGAATACATCGAGAACCTGTATTTCCGCTGTCCGTTTCCGAACCACAAACGGCGCTTGCTGTACAACCTGTTCGAAGAAGAGACGGGGCGCTTCTCCAAGACGAAAAATCACGTCGAACTGATGGAGGATTTCATCCGCGCGCAAGGCATCAGCGATGAAGAGCGCGATGCATGGACGCCGTCAGCGGCTACTCGCGAACTGATCGAATATCGGCTGCAGAACTGCAAGGGTGAAGATACGTACCATATCGGCGCGGCGGCAGTGATGATCGCCAGCGAGGGCCAGAGTCTCGAAACCCGTGCAGGCGACGCCCGCCATACGATTCTCGCGAAATGCTACGGCTTGACGGAGCAGGACACGCGCTTTTTCTCGGTTCACCAGAAAGAAGACATCGGGCATGTCGCCGAGGGCATCCATCTTGTGTCGGAGCTGTGCACGACGCCGAAGATGCAGGAAGAAGCGCTCGTCGCGGTCCGTCACACGTGCCGTCTGTTCTGGAACATGTATGAGAGCGCTGCCCAGAAATACTACGCGAGCGACGCCGACGCCAAGCCTGAGGACTTGCAGGTCGACGCTTGATATTCGTGAGGAGCGTATGCCATGAGGCTTGACGAAATCATCGGTAGTCTTCGCGACAAGCCGAACACCTTGACCTTCGTCGACGACAAAGGTGACCAGACGGTCAAGACATTTCACGAGTTGTTCATCGACGTACTCGCCACCATCGAACGTGGGAAGGGGCTTGGACTCATCCCGGGGTGCCGCGTCGGCATCGCGGCGCCGAGCGCTTATCTGTGGATGGTCTGGGATCTCGCGTGTATCGCGTTGGAGTGCGTGTCGGTAGCGCTGCCGAACGACAGGCTCCATAACCCATGCGCGGCGTCGATCGATCAGTATCAGCTCACTGTCATGGTCGTCGAGCCTGCCTGGCTGTCTCCGGACGCGCCGCCGCATGAGCGCTTGGTCGGCATCAATGTGGCACCCGATACACAGGCTGGCTATTCGCAGCAGCAAGTGTTGCCTGTCGTCGTTCAGCATGCGCCGGATACGCATTCGATGGTTTTCAGCTCGGGCACGACGGGGAAGAACAAAGGGCTGATCGTCAGCCGGCTCGGCACTGAGAACCTGCTCAACCTCTATTTCGATGCGTTCGGCTTCGAGCCTGGCGATCGCTTCCTCACGTTCCTGCCGTTTGCGAACTATCAGCAGCGGATGATCTATTACTACTGCCTCTACCACGGCGTCGACTTCGTTGCCGTACCGTTCCAGTTGCTGTTTGCCGGTCTGAAACTGCAGCGGCCCACCTTCGTGATCGCGCCACCGGTCCTGTACGAGACACTGCAGAATCTCGCGCGTGCCAGCGTCGGCACGCAGAAAGGCGATGATGCCGCGGGCCGTGGCGGGGCGCTTTCGCAGCGTCTCAAGGAACTGACGGGCGGCAACATGCGTTACATGATCACCGGCATGGCGCCCATCAAGCGCGCGGCGCTGGACTTCTTTTGGGAGTGCGGGATCCCGCTGTTTGAGGCGTTCGGCATTACCGAGGCAGGCATGGTTGCCTGGAACAAGCCTGGCTGCGTGCGGGTTGGGACCGTGGGCAAGCCGGCCGAAGCAGGCAGTGTGTCGTTGTCCGGAGAGGGGGAAGTGATCGTCACGCGAAAGGCGTTGTTGTCGTTGGGCTATTTCGAGTCGTCGGAAGAGGACGCACGCTCCACTTTCATCGGGCCGAATGCGGTGGCCACGGGTGATATCGGCGAGTTCGACGACGACGGTTTCCTGCGTGTGATCGGCCGCAAGAAGGACGCGATCGTCACCAGTAATGGCGAGAAGTTTCATCCAGAGCCGATCGAGACGATGCTCCATCAAGATCCGCGCGTCGAGGTCGCGGTCGTCATGGCGGGCCGGCGCGCCGGCTTGTGCGTCGTCATCTCAACCCGACGACATGACGATCCAGAGGTGACGCATGCATTGCGCGTGCATGTCGCAACGGTCAATGAGAAGTTGCCGGCGCAGCGGCAACTGACGCACATCGTGTTCACGGGCAGCGAGTTCAGTGTCGAGAATGGCTTGCGGACCAGCAATCTGAAGCTCAACCGGAGGGCTATCGCCAAGGCCTTTCTGCCGCCGGGATGAAAACCCGGCAGGAATAAGCCGCACCGTCGACGCAGCGCGGTGAACGTGTCGCGTCGCGCGCCGCGAAACCTGCCCGCCATCATTAGAGAGACCGCCCATGACCTCAAATCCGTTTCCGACCACACACAGACCTGCGTCCATCATCGAGACACTCACCGCATGGAGCGAGCGTGAACCGGATCGCATTGCATTGACGATCCTGCGCGACGGAGAGGCGATCGAAAGCGAAAGCACGTTCAGCGAACTGCATGCCGGTATGTTACGCGTGGCATCCGGTTTGCGCAGCCGCCTTGCCACCGGCGCGCGTGTTCTCCTCCTGTTGCCCACCGGTATCGAGTTTGTATGCACTTTCTATGGTTGTCTCGCGGCGGGGATGGTGGCGGTGCCGGCATACCAGCCACAGCAACCCCGCAAAATCGCGCAGTGGAAGAAATTGCAAGCCATCGCTGAAAACTGTGGCGCGACGCTGATTGTGGCGCCACAGAGTTCGATTGAAACGCTGTTGACGCTGCGCGAGAAGGAGGGCCTGTTCGGCCATTGTGCGTTCGATACCTACGAGGGGCTGTGGACGGCCGGCGCATCTGCGACACATCTCCCACTAAGACCGCCGTCGCACAACGATCTCGCGTTCCTGCAATACACGTCCGGTTCGACGGGCACGCCAAAGGGCGTCATGATCACCCATGCGAACATCGTCGACAACCAGTGCGTGATTGCAGGCCTCATGGGTCACACCAGTCAGTCGCGCGTTCTGTCATGGCTACCGCTCTATCACGACATGGGCCTTTCGATGGTGTTGCACCTCGCATCGATCGGCACCAGTATGGTCCTGATGTCGCCGGTTGCGTTCATCCAGCAGCCGGCGCGCTGGATGCGCGCGATTGCCGCTCATCGCGTGAACACGTCGGGCGGTCCGAATTTCGCCTATCAGCTTGCTGGCTCGGCATTGCAGCAGGAAGACGACCAGTCGCCACTCGATCTTTCCACGTGGAAGGTCGCCTTCTGCGGCGCGGAACCGATCAACCGCAATACCGTCACGGCATTTCTCGAAGCGGCGACGCCGCATCGCTTCGCATCAAAGGCATTTTATCCGTGTTACGGCATGGCCGAAGCCACACTGCTCATCACTGGCGCGAGGTGCGACGAGGGCGTTCGGTATCTCGAAGTCGACAACACGCAGCTGTCAGCGGGCGTCATTCAACGTGCGCAGCCGGGCAACGCGGACATCAAGAGTCTGGTGTCCTGCGGGACGACGGGACCTGGCACAGAGATACGCATTGTGAATGCCGCAGGCAACGCGGTGTCAGATCAATATCAGGTCGGCGAGGTCTGGGCACGCGGCCGCGGCATCGGCATCGGCTATTACGGCAATCCGGAGGAGACCAAAGACACCTTTGGCGCGAGGCTCGCGGGAGATACGGCCGAGGGCCTGCCGTTCATGCGCACGGGTGACCTGGGCGCTATCGTCGACGGCGAACTTTTTGTCACCGGCCGCGTAAAGGACATGCTGATCATCCGGGGCCGCAACCTCTATCCGCAAGATGTCGAAGACTGCGTGCAAGACGCCGTGCCGGCGTTGCGTCGCGGGTGCGGTGCCGCTGTGTCGGTACCGGTGGATGGGGAGGAGAAGCTGGTCATCGTGCAGGAGGTCGGACGCACGCAGCGCCGTACCATGGACGTGCCGACGACATTGCGAAGCATGATCGTGGCGGTGGGTGAGGACTTCGGCATTACCCCGCACGCCGTGGTGCTGGTTGAACCCGGCACCATCGAGAAGACATCAAGCGGGAAGATCGCGCGTGCACTATGCCGCCGGGCGTACCTGCAAGGCGAGTTGCGCGCGGTCGCGAGCTGGAGGGAAGGCGAGTATGAGATCGGCGAACAGCAAGTCCCGAGTCTGTCGCAGACCGGCCACGACGAGGTCACATCGGCCGCGCAGGTTCTGCGGCGGGACCTGGCGACGCGCATTGCGCGCATTGTCGCCGAGCACCTGAAGATCGGTGAACAGCAGGTGTCGCGCACGACACCATGGGTCGAAATGGGATTCGATTCGATGAGCGCGTTGCAATTCGCAATGAACGTGCAGCACCTGACGGGTCTTACTTTCGACGCTGCGGTGCTATGGGATTGCTCAAACATCGAACTACTGGCGGCGCACCTCGCCTCCATGCAGGGCGCCGGCAGCCTGATCGCGGCGCGCAACGCGGTAGCGGCGGTGAAGCCCGAGCGGAACGACGGCGCACCAGCGAGCTCCACGGCCGCCAACGAGGATGCCGCGCCGCGAATGGCTGAACAGTTGATGGAACTGTCGGACGCCGAGGCCGAGGCGTTGCTGATGAAGGAACTGCAACGCTAGACGCGGCGCAAGTCGAAAAGCGATTCTTGAGAGTGCGATGATGAACGAGCCTACCTCCGCAAAACTGACACCCGTCAAGCAAGCCTTGCTGAAGATCGAAGCCTTGCGGCGCGAACTGAACAACGCCCGCCTGGTGGCGAGTGAGCCGATTGCGGTGGTTGGCATGGGCTGCCGTCTTCCCGGCGGCGCCAATTCGGCTGACCAGCTGTGGGCGATGCTTGCCGCCGGCACGGACGCGGTCATCGAGGTGCCCGCCGAGCGCTGGACCGACGCGATCTACGATCCGCGCCCTGGACGACGCAATACCAGCTACAGCCTGCACGGCGCCTTCATCGACGAGGTCGACCGATTCGATCCGGAGTTCTTTGGCCTGTCGGGCCGCGAAGCTCACCATGTCGATCCTCAGCAACGCTTGCTGCTCGAGTGCTCGTGGCGCGCGATCGAGGATGCGGGATTCACCCGGGAAGGCATCGGCGCTTGCCGGACAGGCGTGTTCGTCGGATCGTCGCTTGACGACTATGCGCGCATTAGCGAACTGGTGCCTGGCGCCGATCTCAGCTATGCGCAGACGTCGCTCGGCACCGCTCGCCCCTTCGCGGCAGGCCGCATTTCATACCTGTTCGGCTTTCATGGGCCAACGCTGCAACTCGATACCGCGTGTTCGTCGTCGCTCGTGACCGTGCATCTGGCCTGCCAGAGCCTGCGTAACCGCGAATCCGATGTCGCGCTGGCGGGCGGCGTCAATCTGATGCTGTCGCCCGAGATGACGATCGCGTTGTGCGAGCTTCAGGCGCTGTCGCCGGATGGCCGGTGCAAGACCTTCGACGCGTCGGCCAACGGCTATGTGCGCGGCGAGGGTTGCGGCGTGATCGCGCTGATGCGCCTGGCGGACGCGCGTGCGCAGAAGCGCCCGATTCGCGCGGTGATTCGCGGTTCGTCGGTGAATCATGACGGCAGGAGCAACGGCATGACCGCGCCGAATGGCCGCGCGCAGCGCGAAGTGATCCGCGACGCGTTGACCCGCGCGGGCGTCGCGCCGGAGGAGGTCGACTACGTCGAGGCGCACGGAACGGGTACGCAGCTCGGCGATCCGATCGAACTGCGCGCGTTGCATGACGTCTATTGCCGCGACGTGCAGCGCAATCAGGACCTGTACGTCGGCAGCGTCAAGACGAACATGGGGCACCTCGAAGCGGCCGCGTCGGTGTCGGGCTTGATGAAGGTTATCTGTTCGCTCGAGAAGGCCGAAATACCGAAACATCTGCACCTGGACACACCGACGCCGCACGTCGACTGGCAAAGCAATGGCATCAAGGTTGTCACGCAGCACATGGCGTGGCCGTCGAACCGGCCAGGCAAGCGCGTCGCGGGGATCAGCTCGTTCGGCATGAGCGGCACCAACGCTCACCTGATCATCGAATCGTGGCAGGATGACCGTGCAGACGGGGCCGACGCGCACACTGCGGATGACCCCGCGCTCGTGCCATCGCTACCCGCGCGTCCCGAAATCTTTCCTTTCTCGGCACACACGCCGTCGACGCTCGCTCGCTCGCTGGCCGACTGCGCAGCGCAACTGCGCACGAATCCGTCCATTCGGCCACACGACTTCGCGCATTCGCTGCGGGTCGGACGCGACACCCAAAGACATCGCATCGCGCTCGTCGCAGGTACCCGCGAGCAACTTATCGAGGCGTTGACGCAGACCGAACACGCGTGTCGTGCCGAACGGTCTCCTCGGGCAAACGAGCCGGGCAAGCTTGCCTTTCTGTTTACGGGGCAGGGTGCGCAGCACGCGGGCATGGCGCGGCAGCTCTATCAGACGTTTCCGCTCTTTCGCGAAGCACTCGACGAGTGCGACGGCCACTTCGAGGCACTCGGCGAACACTCGCTGATCGATGTGCTGTGGGGCGACAAACAGACGCTGATTCACGAAACCCGCTACACGCAACCGGCGATGTTCGCAATCGAGATGGCGCTGGCGCGCCTGTGGATGCATTGGGGCATCGTGCCGGACGTGCTGATGGGACATAGCATCGGCGAGTATGCGGCCGCTTGCCTCGCGGGCGTGTTCTCTCTCTCGGACGCATGCCGGCTGGTCGTGGCGCGTGGGCAGCTGATGGAGACGATGACGCCTCCCGGCAAGATGTTGGCCGTGCTGACGCCGGCTGCGAACCTGGCTGGCTACCTGAGCGCATACCGTGGACGCGTCGAGCTGGCTGCGGACAACGGACCCAGCAATGTTGTCGTGTCGGGCGATGCCGATGATATCGACGAACTGGCGCGACAGCTCGAGCGCGAGGGCATCTCGACACGCGCGCTCAGTGTGTCACGCGCGTTTCACTCGCCACTGATGGAACCGATGCTCGATGCGTTCGGCGAAGTCACGGCGTCGGTCCGATATCAGCCGCCGCGCATCCGTCTCGTGTCAAACGTCTCGGGCATCTTCGAGGCAGAGCGGTTTTGCGATCCGGCGTACTGGGTCCGGCACGTGCGTGCCGCGGTGAATTTCCGCCAGGGCGTGGGTACGCTGTCGGCCGACGGCATACGGACATTCATCGAGATCGGATCGGGTAAGACGCTCACGAGCCTCGTCAAGGCATGTTGTGCCGTGCAGGGGGGAGGGCGCGCAATTAGCGCGCTGCATAGCTTCGGCGATCCGGAGAATGAATGCGAGCAGTTGCTCAAAACGCTGGCCGACGTGTACGCAGCGGGACGTCGCGTCGATTGGGACGCCTTCGAACGCTCGCGTGCGCAGCATCGCACCGCGCGCCGAGTCCTGTTGCCGCCATATCCGCTCGAGCGGGGCCATTACTGGATCGGCGCGCGTCAGGCGGTGGAGCGCGCGCGGCCGTTGAGTAGCGCTCTCGCCGCGGCTGCGCCAGCACACAACAGCCTGCTCGGTCAGCAATTGATGCTGCCAGCGCTCGACGGACGGCGTTACGAGAACCGCCTCTGCGTCAGCGAGCTGCCCTTTCTCGAAGGCCATGCAGTGCACGGAGGGCTCGTGTTTCCCGCTGCGGGGTTCATCGAGGTTGTGCTGGATGCGGCGCAGCGTGGCAAGTCGTCTGCCGATACCGCGGACGGGTCTCGTGCGCCGTGGTTGCACGTGCAGGAGCTGTCGTTCGACCATCCGCTTGTGCTCGATCGTCAGCGGCCGTTTCTGCTCGGCACGGTCGTGCACGCAGCAGAAAGCGCAAAAGGCAACGTGAAGGCGGCGCGCGCGCACCTGGAAATCTACTCACGAAACGCTGACGATTCAGAGCCGGCGCCGCAATGGGTCAATCATTGTTCGGCGTGGCTGCCTGAGACGGCGGATTGCACCCATGGCGACGCCGACACCCCGACACTCACGGCGTGCCGGGACGGTTGCACGCAGGAGCTGCCCGTCGACCTGTTCTACGAGCGGCTGCGTGGAACGGGGCTCGCGTATGACGGCGCGTTCCGATCGATCCGCCGCATCTGGCGCTCGGACGATGCGGCGCTGACCCGCATTGAGATCGATCCGGCGCACACGTGCGTCGCGGCGCGATCGATCCATCCCGCCGTGCTCGACAACTGCTTCCAGACAGTGGCCGCCGCGCTTTGGGACGCGGGGCTCAAAATGACGTACGTGCCGGTCGGCATCAATCACCTTGCTTGTCAGCCCATCCCCGACACGCGTGCGGTATGGTGCGCAGTGCGCGTCAAGTCGCGCCAGCATCTGGTGAGCGCAAATCTGTGGGTTTATGACGATGCAGGGCAATGCGTTGCGTCGATCGCACATCTGCAACTGCTGGCCGTCGATTCACGAAAATTCGCTGCGGCGCGTTCACACGCGAACCTTTACAGCCTTGCCTGGCGTGCGCTACCAATCGAGACCGGCAGCGCACTGCCTGCGCAGTCCAGTTATGTGCTGGTAACGGGCGATGCGGCGCCGGGCGACCAGATCGCAGCTCGGTTGAGTGCGGTCGGCAGGGATTGCCCTATTGTGCGGCAGTTCGCAGATCCGCCCGATGGCGACGACGAGTGCGTGCGGCGCTTTCGCAAGGCGTTTTCAGCAGTCGCGTCGCGTGCAGCTGCGTCCGATTCCGTTCAGATCCTGTATGTCTGGCCGCACGCTCCATCGGCGGGCGATGCGACGTCAAGCGAAGGGGAGTTGAGGCACGTCGCCGACGCGTATCGCCGGTTCGCGAACTTCTGGCGCGCCGTGCAGGCGACCGACTGGTCAGGTCGCCGGTTGATGGTGTGCATCGTCACACAGTCGGCCCAGTGCATTCCGGACCACGACCGGCTCGTCGATCCAGCCCAGGCCGCTGCCTGGGGCGTCGCGCGCAGCCTGATGCACGAAAGTGGCGATATCCGCGTGCTTGCGGCCGATCTGCACGGGCCGGACGCGGCCTCTTGCGAGGCATTGCTGGTGGCAATCGGCGAGTCGGTCCGGACCGGCGAAATGCAGTTTGCGATGCGCGGCCATGCGATGTATGTACCGCGCCTCGTGCGGCGTAACGTGCCCGCGGCGAAGCCGCTCGCACGCGGTGCGTATCTCGTCACGGGGGGGCGCGGCGCGATCGGCACCCGGCTGATCGAGTGGCTGATCGCAAAGGGGATGCCGAAGATCGTGTCGGTGAGCCGGCAACTGCCTGCGGAGGCGGAACGCGGCAGGCTGACCCAACTTGCCCTTGCGCATGACTCGATGCTCGAGTTCGTGGCCGCCGATATCGCATCGGCTGCGGAGGTGGACGAGCTGATCAAGTCCATCGAAGCGGATGCGGCCCGTCCACTCAAAGGTATCCTGCACGCGGCCGGCACGCTGGAAGACGGGCTGCTGCTCACGCAACCGATGTCGTCGGTGATGAAGGTGCTGACGCCGAAAATCGCCGGCACGTTGAACCTGCATCGCGCCACTGCCCATCTTGCCGTGAATCACTTCGTGTCGTTCTCGTCGATCGTGTCGTGCATCGGATCGCCGGGGCAGTGCGCCTACGCGGCAGCCAACGCGTATCTCGATGCGCTCAGCCTCGGGCGTAACGAAGAGGGTCTGTCAGGCCATGTGATGAACTGGGGGCTGTGGGGTGGCAAGGGCATGGCCGAACAGCTCGACGCACAGCAGCTGAGGCGAATCGAGACCTACGGCCTCAAGGTGCTCGACCCTGACGCGGCGCTGCACGACCTCGACGCGTTGATGGCCGAGCGCCAGGGTCATAGCCAGATCTGGAACGTCGATGTCGATACGTTGCTCAAGCGCAGCGCCAGCGGTTCGCTGCGAACGCTGCTGAAGGAAATCACGGATGGCCCGGCGAACGTCCCGGCCGGAACCGCCGGTAGCGCGTCGAGTCTCGGACAACGGCTCGCTGCTCTGTCAGACGGCGAACGTGAAACGGCCCTGCGCGATCATCTGGTCGGCGAGATCGCGGCAACGTTGCAGATTGCGCCCGAGCGCGTCAGCCCGAGCGTAGCGCTGATCGAACTCGGGCTCGACTCGCTGATGGCTGCGGAATTCCGTAACGCGTTGCGCGACGAACTGGGCATCGATATTCCGTTCGGGCGGCTTCTGGAAGGCGCCACGCTCAACGAGGTCGTCAGCACGATCGTCGACACCATGGGTCGCGGCGCGCCTGCGCCCACGGCGGTGCAGACAGAGCCGCGTTCGGCCAACCAACTCGACGTCGTATCCAGCGAAGCCACATTCGGCGTGGAAATGGAGGGTGGCGAACTATGAGTTCGATCGACTACATCAACGAACTCGCCGGACGAGGCATCCAGCTTTGGACGCAGGATGGCAAGCTGCAATACAAGGCGCCGAAGGATGCTGTAACGCCGGAACTGCTTGCCGAGCTCAAGCAACACAAGGCGACGCTGATCGCTCTGCTCGAACAGTTCGCCGGAACGGCGGGCAGCTATCCGCTCTCATATGCGCAGAAGTCGTTGTGGTCGCTGCACCAGCTCAATCCGGACAGTGCTGCCTATAACGTGACGTATGCAACCCGACTTGACGACTCGGTCGATCTGCCGACGCTGCATCGCTGCATCGACTATCTGATCGCCCGGCATCCGATCCTGCGCACCGTCTATCGCGTGATGGACGTGCAGCCACGCCAGCAGGTCAGCGCCGAGTCCAGCACGCGGTTCACCATCGACCGTGTCTTTGATGCCGACGATGCCGCGATCCGGCGCTGGATCGACCAGGAGGCGAACCGGCCGTTCGACCTCACACAGTCGCCGATCCGCATGAAGTTGCTGGTCAACGAGCGTAGCGAAACGACCGAGCAAACAATCGGACGTGTGCTGCTGCTTAACGTGCACCACATCGCGGCAGATTTCTGGTCGCTCGAAATTCTGATCCGTGAACTGCACGCGTTGTACCAGATGGCCATTGCACAGCCAGAATCGGAACAGCCGCTGAAATTGCCACGCCTGACACTGCAATACAAGGACTGTGTACAGCACGAGGCAGAGCGGCTGCAGAGCGGTGACGGTGTGGCGCTCGCCGAGTTCTGGCGACGCGAGTTGCAAGGCGAGTTGCCGGTGCTGAATCTCGCGACTGACCGCATCCGGCCGTCGCTGAAAACCGAGAATGGCCGGGTACATAGTGTTGCGCTCGGCATGGACCTATCGAGAGGCGTCAAGGAAGCCGCGCGGAGCCTGCGTGTCACACCGTACATGCTGCTGCTCGCCGTCTATCAACTGTTCCTGTTTCTGCATACGGGGCAGTCGAGGCTGATGATCGGCACACCAACGGCGGGGCGCAGCGTTCCCGGCAGCGAAAGCGTGCTCGGACACTTCGTCAACACGGTGGTGCTCGCCTGCGAAGTTCGTGACAATGAGCCGTTCGGCGCTCTGGTGAAGCGCACGCGCGAGATGATGCTGCGCGTCCTGGATCATCAGGATTATCCGTTTCCACTGCTGGTCGAGACATTGCGGCCGCCGCGCGATCCGAGCCGGTCTCCGGTCTATCAGGTGATGTACAACTGGAACCAGGCGCGTAGCGAAGCGAATACCGATCGGCCGCCTCAGTCGGCGTTCTATCGGGAATTACTGGCCGCGTCGAGCACAGGCACGCGCGGCGCAACGCACGACCTGACGCTGAACATGCAGGACATGGGTGTCGAGTATGTCGCCGCATGGACGTTCAACACCGATTTGTTCGACGATGCGACGATCGAGCGTTTCGCGACCCAGTATGCTCGTCTTGTGGATCAAGTCCTGGCCCACCCCGACCGGCTGACAATCGAATACCGGATGGCGGCCCAGACGGCTCACGACGAAGCGTATGGGTGGATCGCGGATAGGGGTGTCAACGCCGGACAGTCGTCGTTGCGGCGCGTATCGCTCTTCCCGGATGCATCGAGGGATGCCCACCGGACGGCTTGGCAGTTCGACGGTCGTGCGATCGGCTATGCAGAATTGGCTGAAGCAGTTGATGTGGTGCGATCCCGATTGAAGGCGCTCGGAATCGGCGCGGGCAACACTGTCTCGCTTCAGCTGCGCAGCATCGCCGAGCTGGCCGCCATGTTGCTCGCCGTGCTCGAGGTCGGCGCATCTTGTCTGCTGCCGGACGAGCGGGCTCACGACGCCAATCATTCGAATGAACCGCACGTGTCCGTTGACGCGATCTGCCGCGGTGCGAGCGAAGCCTGGTCGGACTGGAATCCGCGTGAGATCGTCGTACTCAAGGGAACGGCGATGGACCCACCCGCAGGAGCGCATTGCGGCCATGGGGCCGAGCGGATCAAAGGGTTCATCGATGGGTTCGGCCAGCTGCTTCAGCTTGACGAAAACTGTCGCGCACTGGTTCTTCAAGGAACGGACCGGCAACTCGCGCTATCGATCATGGCGAAGGCCGTGCTCGAAGGCGGGTGGGTCCGCCTGTCCGAACGCGTCTCGATCGGCCAGCTTGTCGGTGACATCGGCGCGCAATCCGAACAGGCCCTGGCGGGTCTTCGCGAGTTGATTGCGAGCGAGCGTATCTCAGCGTTGCTGTTACCGGCTCTATTGCTGCCGGTCGCACCAACCGATCTCGAGAGTGTGAACGCACTGATCGCGTACGGCGATCATCCACACACACTCGAACAGTTGGCGCGCGTCCATTCGACACCGTGGGCGCTGTATTTCATGCCATTGCGCTGTTCCGATGCGTGGACGGGACCCGTCGCGTTCAGCCCGTCGCGCGGCGATTGGCACCTGGCACCGTTGCAGGGCTCCTATCATTTTCCAATCGTGCTCGGTCAGTTCATGCGTCTCGCCGACGAGCGACAAGCCGGACGGCTCCATCTGGTACGCCGTGCGGGGGCTCGAGCGCAGCCGGCAGACCACATAACGGGCTCGCAAGCCGATCAGGCGGCCGAGGTACAGCGCAGCCCCGGCTCCGACGACGAGCTGGCGCGCGCGCTGATCGACGGCGAGATTGTCGCCACGCCCGTAATGATCACGAAGCGGTCCGGCTGCATGGTATGCCTCGATCCGTCATCGCGCGTCGTGACGCACCGTTTGGCGCCGTTTGCCATCGGCCCCGTGGAGCGCTTCATCGCATCTCGTCCGGGCGTGCAAACAGCGGTCTGTCACATGATCGAATCGGACGGGACGGCCGTTTTCGCCGCCTACCTGCTGCCGGAGGCTGGCGAATCGCCCGCTCAGCTCGAAAGTGCACTACGGAAAAGCCTAAAGCAGAGATTTCCGGACTACATGCATCCGGAGGCTTTCATGATGCTGGAGCACCTGCCGCTCAATCGCGCCGGTGCACTCGACGCCGGCCGCCTGCCGTTGCCGCAACGCTCTTCGGCGGCAAGCCGCGCCGCAATCAGCGACATTGAGCAAAAGCTCGCGGCTATCTGGTGCGAAGTGCTAGGGAAAACATCGGTGGGCATCGATGACGACTTTTTTGCGCTCGGTGGAGATTCGATACTTGCGGCCGTCATCGTCTCCAAGTCCACGCTCGAGGGCATGTATCTGAAGCCGAAGGATATCTTTGAACACCCGACGATCGTCGGCCTCGCGGGCGCGGTGAGCGCGGTTCCCGGCATCCAGGTGGAGCAGGGGGCGGTCACGGGCGAGGCCGTGCCAGGTCCCGCGTCGCAATGGTTCTTCGATCAAGTCAAGGTAGATCGCTCGCACTTCAATCAGGCACTTCTCGTCAGTCTGCGCGAGGCGCCGGACCTGGCCCTCATGCGGGAAACGCTGCGCCTCGTGTCGCGCCATCATGACGTCCTGCGCTCACGCTTCGAAGAGCGCGCAGACGGATGGCGTCAGGTATTCACCCCGGACGATGACCAAGCGTGCGAGCCCGACTGGGCCGTCGTCTCATGTACGACGAACGAAGGCCTGCCCTGCGCGAAAACCTGGAAGCAGGCGATTGCCAGCGCCCAGGTGGCACTCGATATCGAACGCGGCCGACTCTTGAGCGTGCGCTGGCTCGAAAGTACGACGCCGAGCGCGAGCCGGCTCCTGATTGTCGTGCATCACCTCGTCATCGACGGCGTGTCGTGGAACATCCTGCTGCAGGACATCGGTGACATTTACATGCAATTGCGTGAGCAGTCAGCGGTGAAGTTGCCGCTGAAGACCAGTTCGGCCAAGGCATGGGTCGAGCAGTGGACCGCGCTCAACCAAAGCGATGCACTGGACGACGATCGCAGCTACTGGCAGAGCTTCTCGGCCCACGTGCATGGCGCGCTGCTGGACCAAACCAAGGTCGCGCTGATGCGGCATGGCCTCGCACCTATCGTGCACCATACCTACAACGAATCTTCGGGAAGCTGTACCACCACGCTCGACGCTGAACTGACGGAAGCGTTTCGCACCATCGCCCATCAGGCATACGGAACGGACGCCAACGATCTGCTGATCGCGGCGTTACATGCGGGTTTCCGCTCGTGGAGCAGCAGCGACGCGTTGCTTGTCGATCTGGAAGGCCATGGCCGCGACGCGCTTGCCGATGTCGTCGATCTGAGCCGGAGCATCGGCTGGTTCACATCGATTTACCCGGTTCTTATTGAAGCGTCGGCATCTGACGATCCCGGTCGCCTGATCAAGCAGGTCAAGGAGCGGCTGCGGCAAATCCCACACAAAGGGGCCAGCTTCGGTGTTCTGCGATATCTTGACGCGCCTCTACGTGAGTCTCACGATCTGGACCGACCGTCGCTGGCTTCGCTGCCGAACTCGCCGGTACTGTTTACGTATCTCGGTCAACTAGACCAGATGGTCGGGTCGCCGACGTTTTATGGTGAGGCGCTCAAGCCGGCACTTGGCATCCGTAGCCCGCGGCAACGCCGTACGCATCTGCTGGACGTATGCGCCTACATCGCGGACGGCCGGCTCACGATCGAATCGAGCTTCCACGGCATGCCTGGCGTCGACGAGAGCATCGGCTGTCTGATGGGCCGGGTCAACGATGCACTGACGATGCTGATTCGACATTGCTGCACCGAAGGCGCGGGTGGGCTGACACCGTCCGACGTTCCGCAAATCGACGTCGACCAGGATGGGCTCGACGAACTGCTGGACGAGATCGAAGCGCTTGAGCGCTAACAATGGCTTGTGGCGGGCAATCCCGGTCGCCAGGTGCCACGCGTCACGGCGCGTTGCACCGCCCGCACGCTAAACGCACGAAACCGAGGCAGGAAGCCGAGATGAGCAAAAACGTCGACACTATCTATTACCTCACGCCGCTGCAACGCGGCATGCTGCACCATTCGCGCATGGATCCGGAATCGGGCGTATATGTGGAGCAGTTCTCGTGTGTACTCAAAGGATCGTTCGATATCGAGCGCTTCAGGCATGCGTGGGAGACCGTCGTCCATCGTCATGATGTCCTCAAGACGCTGTTCATTCGCCTGCATGAAGAAAGGCCCATGCAGGTGGTGAGAAAGAATGTCGTCTTGCCGTTCGAGACGCTGGACTGGAGTGGCTTCGACGTCGCCGATCAACAGCGATGCTTCGATATCCTGTTAGCCGAAGATCGGGCAAGGGGATTCGACTGGAGCGTGGCGCCGCTGATGCGGTTAACCCTTGCGGCGCTGGGACGGGACACATTCCGTTTTCTCTGGACTTACCATCACGCAATTCTTGATGGTTGGTCGATGCCGATCCTGCTCAACGAGGTGTTCCAGTTCTACGCGCGGCCGGACAACTTGCTGCCGGCTCCTTCGACGGACTTCCGGCACTACGTGGCGTGGCACCGTGTGCAGGACACTGCACAGGCTCGCAAATACTGGCAGGAAACGTTGAAGGGGTTTCGCACCCCGTTGAGCTTTTGTGCGTCGATGGCGCCAGCTTTGAGGCAGTTGAGCGACGGGCGGCGACGCCTCGCGACCGTGTCCCGCGCAATGTCGTCAGAGTGGACCACAGCAGCGACAAAGCTGTGCCGGGACAACAAGCTAACGATGAATACCCTATGCCAGGGAGCGTGGTCCGCGCTGCTCGGACGCTATTGTGATAGCGACGATGTAGTCTATGGCATGGTGATGTCGGGGCGTTCTTCAGAGATCGATGCCGTCAATGCAATCGCCGGGTTGTTCATCAACACATTACCGGCGCGCGTACGGCTTGATGGAGAGCTCGACACGATGGAATGGCTGCACCGCATTCAGTCGACTACGCAACAGGCCGAGCGCTTCGCCTATAGCTCGCTCACGGACGTGCTGCAATGCAACGCGCTGCCACGTCAACGCGCGCTGTTCGAATCGTTGTACGTCTTCGAGAACTATCCCGGTCAGGAAACCTTCGGCGCGGTGGCGACCGACTGCGGACTGGCGATCGAGGAATTGCATGCCGTCGAGGAAACAAACTATCCACTCGCGCTGATCGTCCTGCCGCAGGAGCCGCTGACATTCCAGCTGACCTATGATACGGCACGCTTCGACGGCTCAGCCATCTCGCGCATGGCTGATCAGTACCGCGCGCTCGTTGAAAGAATGCTGCTTGCTGAAGGATATCGCGTAGGCGATCTGCATCTGCAAGCCGCGTGCGTGTCGAGCTTTCATAAAAGCGCAGAGCTTCCCGCTCGAGCGGACTCGCTGCTTGCGATGATCGCCCGCCACGCCGACGTCACGCCCGACCGGCTGGCGTTCTCGGCGTCAGCAATCAAGTGCACGGGCAGTTCCACACTGACGCTGTCGGCCAGTCTCAGTTACTCGATGCTGCGTTCCCGGATCGTGCGGGCCATATGGCAATGGCACAGATTGGGATACCTGCCCGGTGATCGGGTGCTCGTGCTGTGCAAAGAGCCGGTGGCAGGCCTCGTGATACTGTTGTCCGGTCTTGCATATGGTGTCGACTGCGTACTGCCTGACCCAGAACTGAGCGTCGATACGCTGACGAGTTCGGCAAAAAAGGCGTGCGGCCCGGAACAGCTGCGTGGCTGCGTCAGCACCGCGAGTTCCGTGTCGATCCCAGGTATGCAATGCGACGTGTTCGTTGAGCGTGATCCGGTGGATGGCGATGGCGGCGAACGCGCCGGTGACTTGGCGATGCCCAGCGTGGCCGACTTTGCACGAGGAGCGTGCTCGTTGCTGGGCAGAAGTGAGTTGGGCGCATGGAAGCTGCTTCGCTACCATCAATCGCAGCTGGTCCGCGCGGCCGAATCGTTTTCTCGAACGTATCCCGCGAATTCAGCGCTCGACATGGCGCTATGCTGCTCGCCTCTCGCCCACTCGACGATATGGACAGCGCTGGCGGGCTTGTGCGCAGGCCTCTCCCTGCATCATGTAGCGTGTCCTGAGGAAGAAATGTTCCTGCCCATGTTGGCGTCACCGGACATGCATTGGCATAGCATCGTGTTGCTTTCGACGCATACGCGACGCATTGGCCGAGCTGCGGCAACGCTCGCAAGCAGGACGATCGACACCGATTACTGGATCACGGACGCCTGTGGACTCACCCAGCGCGACGCTCGACGTCTTGAGGCAATAGCGCCAGGGGCCCGAGTGATGCGCGAATTGCGCTGGCCAGCGCAGTCCCTTGCCCATTCGATGATGACGATGAACGATCCGGCAGACGCCAACAGCCCGGCGCCGACCGATGTCGGTTGGTCAGCTATCGGCACCGTCATTGGCGTGCTTGACAGGCATCTGCATCCTGCCGGGGTGGATGCGCGAGGCCATCTGGTCATTTCGGGTTGGACGGTTCCCGATATGCTGCTGAGCAACGGAAAGCCGGATCTCGATGCATGGATATCGACACGAGAGGGGGTTCAATTGCGCACCGGACTGCGCGCATGGATGACCGAGGCCGCGTGTCATACCGAACTCCCGAACGCCGAGGCCACGCTCGACACCTTGACTGAAGCTTGGGTGGAGCGGGAAAGTGAACTCGCCACCCGCGCTGCTGTATCCGAAGTGGCCATCGTCGAGCGTGTGTCAGATGCTGGCGATTGGGAGTGCGCAGTTTACTATAGCGGGCGCGACGACGAACCGACCGGGGAATACGCTGAGCGGATATGCGAGGCAAGCGAGTCGTGCGGGATTCACGCCTCGGCGTGCGTGGAGCTCAGCAAGTTGCCGCGCAATGAGTGCGGTGTGGATCGCCTGTCCCTGTTGCACGGCGATGTGGCACCGCTGCGCAAGGGGGCTGATCTGGCGCCGCGCGATGCCGTCGAATCCGCAATACACGAAATCTGGTCCGCGCTGCTGAATTGCGATCGAATCGGCATTCACGACAGCTACTTCGATCTCGGCGGCGATTCGTTGCAGGCCACGGTGATGTTGTACCAGATCGAGGAGAAGTTGAGGTGCAAAGTCGACATGGAAACGCTGCTTGGACGCCCCACGATCGCCGGTCTTGCCGAGGCGATTTCGAGCGGAAGTGACGGCGAAGGTCGAGCGCAGCTCGACTTGCCCGCAGATGCGATCCTGGAAGATGACATCGTTCCCGCGAACGAATATCGTCCTCGCGCCTACCAACAGGTTCTGCTCACAGGCGCAACAGGTTTCCTCGGCGTTCATCTCCTCGCAGAATTGCTGAAAAGTACGCAAGCAAGCGTACATTGCCTGGTGCGTGCGACTGACGAAGCGTCAGGATTCCGGAGGCTCGTCGACGCGCTCAAGGAACATGGTCTGTGGGATGAAAATCAGGCGGCGCGCATCGTTGCGGTGCCGGGCGACCTGGGCCTGGCGCGCCTCGGCATGTCAGAGCAGGCATTTTCGGCTCTGGCGCGCGATATCGACGCAGTCTATCACAACGGCGCGCTTGTCAATTTTGTCTACCCATACAGTAATCTCAAACAGGTCAACGTTGTGGCCACACGGGACGTCCTGCGCCTCGCGAGCCTGCACAGGACCAAGCCGGTGCACTACGTGTCGACTGTCGGCACACTCGACCGATTCGCCGAAACGATTCCCGAGACCCTTGCGGTTGGTTTGCACGACAGGCTGATGAGCGGCTACGAACAAAGCAAGTGGGTTGCTGAGCAAACCCTGTCGATTGCCGCCCAACGAGGCCTGCCTGTCACGATTTATCGTCCGTCACGCATTGTCGGTCATTCCGGAACTGGAAGGATGAACGTTGACGATCTCTTTTGCCGTCTCATCAAAGGCATCGTGCTATTCGGCAAAGCGCCGCGTGACACAGGCTTCGACAACATGCTTCCCGTCGATCTCGTCAGCCGCATCATCGTCAAGGCATCGCTACAGCCGACTGCGTCCGGCAAGGCCGTGCATGTGATTAACCCACAATGGAATTCCATGGACGCGCTGGTCGATTTCATCGAATCCGAGGGGTACGCCATTCAACGCATGGACTACGAAGGCTGGCTAGACGCGCTCACCGCTCACGTTCGGCACGACCAGACCCATCCGTTGGCGATGTTGATTCCGGTGCTCAAGAAATTGAACCCTGTGGTCGACCCGTCAGTCGGTCGCCAGCTTCCGATCGCGATCGATCATCTCAATCTGCTCGCAGGCGATGTTATCAGCGAAGGGGTAAGGCCGGCCAACGAATGGTTGCGCGTGTATTTCGACTACTTCTACAACACGGGCTATCTTGCGCGTCCGGCCAGCGGCCGGCGAGCGCCAGCATCATGCGGTAACACGCTGCCTCACGACGTGGTCGGGAATTAGTGATCTAGTTTGCGTGGGTGAAATTTCGAATCGAAGAAAATTTGAACAGGTCATCGCTGCTTCTACCACCCGCTGCAGTCTATATCCCTCGAAGAAGCTCAATCTGCCGCTGGTCGGCCGCATCTTCCTTGGTGCGACGGCGATCGTCACACCGCCTTTCATCGGCGGCGAGACGATCGTGATGCTCAGATCCGCGCTGGACCTCCTTCGTACGATGTTTATGACCTGACCTGACCTGACCTGACCTGAAGCGAGGCGCTCCCGTCGTTTGGACACGGCGCAGAGGACAAGCAACGCACAACCGGAACAGATATTGGTTGATTTCAATGAACGCCCATTTGCCCACGGCACTCCTACGCGCTGATACCCACATTGCTGTTGAAGCGAACGTAAGATTTCGAGACATTCCATACAACTACACATCTTTCTCTGATCGTGAGATCGTTGTTCGTCTTTTGAATGAGGCGGCATGGGACGCGCTTTTAGGCCTGCGCGCCGACCCGAAGTTCCGACAATCGCTGCGACTTCTCCACTTGCTGCTCGGCGATATCTGGGTCGTACGCCGCAATCCGTATCTGCAGGACGACCTGCTCGACAATCCGAAGCGCCGCGCGCTGCTGATCGAGGCGCTCAATCACCGCCTCCCCGAAATCGAGAAGCGCCGTCGCGCCGATCTGCGCGAACACGGCGACGAAGCTGGCGTCGAGCGCGCCGCGCGGGTCGAAAAGCTGGTGCAGGCCGCGCGCCGCGCGATCGACGAGTTCGCCAGCGAATTCCAGCAGACCTACGACCTGCGCCGCCGCGCGACGCGCGTGCTCGGCAAGGTCACGCAGAAGGACAACATCAAGTTCGACGGCCTGTCGCGCGTCTCACACGTGACCGACGCGACCGACTGGCGCGTCGAATACCCGTTCGTCGTGCTGACGCCGGATTCCGAAGCCGAGATCGCCGGCATGATCAAGGCCTGCTTCGAACTTGGCCTGACCGTGATTCCGCGCGGGGGCGGCACGGGCTATACGGGCGGCGCGGTGCCGCTCACGCCGTTCTCGGCCGTCATCAACACCGAAAAGCTCGAACAGCTCGGCCCTGTCGAAATGACCCAACTGCCGGGCGTCGATCGCAAGGTGGCGACGATCTTCTCGGGCGCGGGCGTCGTCACGCGGCGCGTGACCGAGGCGGCCGAGCAGGCCGGCTTCGTGTTCGCGGTCGACCCGACCTCGCTCGACGCGTCCTGCGTCGGCGGCAACGTCGCGATGAACGCGGGCGGCAAGAAGGCGGTGCTGTGGGGCACGGCGCTCGACAACCTCGCGTGGTGGCGGATGGTCGACCCGGAAGGAAACTGGCTCGAAGTCACGCGTCTCGCGCACAACATGGGCAAGATCCACGACATCGAAGTCGCGCGTTTCGAGCTCAAGTGGTTCGACGGCAACTACGCGCCGGGCGAGAAGCTGCTGCGCACCGAAGCGCTGGACATCAAGGGCCGTGTGTTCCGCAAGGAAGGCCTCGGCAAGGACGTCACCGACAAATTCCTGGCCGGTCTGCCAGGCGTGCAGAAGGAAGGCTGCGACGGGCTCATCACGTCGGCGCGCTGGGTGCTGCACAAGATGCCCGCGCATACGCGCACCGTCTGTCTCGAGTTTTTCGGCCAGGCGCGCGAGGCGATTCCGAGCATCGTCGAAATCAAGGACTACCTGTTCGAGACGTCGCGCCAGGGCGGCGCGATTCTCGCGGGTCTCGAGCATCTGGACGAGCGCTATCTGCGCGCGGTCGGCTATGCGACGAAGAGCAAACGCAACGCGTTCCCGAAGATGGTGCTGATCGGCGATATCGTCGGTAGCGATGCGGACGCGGTCGCGCAGGCCACGTCGGAAGTCGTGCGCATGGCCAACGGCAAGAGCGGCGAAGGTTTCGTCGCCGTCAGCGCCGAGGCCCGCAAGCGCTTCTGGCTCGACCGCAGCCGCACGGCCGCGATCGCCAAGCACACCAACGCGTTCAAGATCAACGAAGACGTCGTGATTCCGCTCGACCGCATGGGCGAGTACACGGACGGCATCGAGCGCATCAACATCGAGCTGTCGCTGAAGAACAAGCTGCAACTGGTCGACGCGCTCGAAGCGTTCTTCAAGGGCGGCAAGCTGCCCGAATTGATCAATGCGGGCAAGAGCGACGACGCGAACGAAATCCCGAGCGCCGAGCTGCTCGAAGACCGCGTGCAGCAGGCGCTCGATCTGCTCGCGCGGGTGCGCACCCGCTGGGAATTCGTGCGCGACAAGCTCGACCTGTCGCTGCGCGAGGCGCAGTACTATCTGGTTGGTCTCGGCTATGAATCGCTCGCCGAGCGGTTCGCCGACCGGGTCGACGCGCAACCCGACGCAACCGTGTTCCACCTCGCGCAGGACCGCACGATCCGCGTGTCGTGGAAGCAGGAAATCCGCGCCGAATTGCGGCAGATTTTCAACGGCGGCGAGTTCAAGCCGATCCTCGACGAAGCCCAGGCGATCCACAAGCAGGTGCTGCGTGGCCGCGTGTTCGTCGCGCTGCAGATGCACGCGGGCGACGGCAACGTCCACACGAACCTGCCGGTCAACTCCGACAACTACGAGATGCTGCAGGACGCGCACACGGCGGTCGCGCGCATCATGAAGCTCGCGCGTTCGCTCGACGGCGTGATCTCCGGCGAGCACGGCATCGGCATCACGAAGCTCGAATTCCTGACCGACGACGAGATCGGCGAATTCCGCAAGTACAAGCAGCGCGTCGATCCGCATGGCCGCTTCAACGCGGGCAAGCTGCTCGAAGGCGCGGACCTGCGCAACGCGTACACGCCGAGCTTCGGCCTGATGGGCTACGAATCGCTGATCATGCAGCAGTCCGATATCGGCGCGATTTCCGAGTCGATCAAGGACTGCCTGCGCTGCGGCAAGTGCAAGCCCGTCTGCGCGACGCACGTGCCGCGCGCGAACCTGCTGTACAGCCCGCGCAACAAGATTCTCGCTACGTCCTTGCTGGTCGAGGCGTTCCTGTACGAAGAGCAGACGCGCCGCGGCGTGTCGATCAAGCACTGGGACGAATTCAACGACGTCGCCGATCACTGCACCGTGTGCCACAAGTGCGTGACACCGTGCCCGGTGAAGATCGACTTCGGCGACGTGTCGATGAACATGCGCAACCTGCTGCGCAAAATGGGCAAGAAGAAGTTCAACCCGGGCAACGCGGCGGGCATGTTCTTCCTGAACGCGACGAATCCGCAGACCATCAACCTCGCGCGCACCGCGATGATGGGCGTCGGCTACAAGGCGCAGCGTCTGGGCAACGAGGTGTTGAAGAAGTTCGCGAAGAAGCAGACCGCGCATCCGCCCGCCACGGTCGGCAAGCCGGTGATCACGCAGCAGGTGATCCACTTCATGAACAAGAAGATGCCGGGCAACCTGCCGAAGAAGACCGCGCGCGCGTTGCTCGATATCGAGGACAACAAGATCGTCCCGATCATCCGCAATCCGAAGACGACCACCGCCGACACCGAAGCGGTGTTCTACTTCCCGGGCTGCGGCTCCGAGCGGCTGTTCTCGCAGGTTGGTCTCGCGACCCAGGCAATGCTGTGGGAGGCGGGCGTGCAGACCGTGCTGCCGCCGGGCTACCTGTGCTGTGGCTATCCGCAGCGCGGCTCGGGCCAGTACGACAAAGCCGAGCAGATCGTCACCGACAACCGCGTGCTGTTCCACCGCGTCGCCAATACGCTGAACTACCTCGACATCAAGACGGTGGTGGTGTCGTGCGGCACGTGCTACGACCAGCTCGCCGGTTACGAATTCGAAAAGATCTTCCCGGGCTGCCGGATCATCGACATTCACGAGTATCTGCTCGAGAAGGGCATCAAGCTCGATGGCGTGAACGGCGTGCGCTACATGTACCACGACCCGTGCCATTCGCCGATCAAGACGATGGACCCGGTCAAGCTCGTCAACCAGCTGATGGGTTCGGAGAAGGACGGCTACAAGATCGAGAAGAACGATCGCTGCTGCGGCGAATCGGGCACGCTTGCGGTGACGCGTCCCGACATCTCGACTCAGGTGCGCTTTCAGAAGGAAGAGGAACTGAAGACAGGCATTGAGCGTTTTCGTGCAGCGAAATTTGATGGCAACGTGAAGGTCCTGACCACTTGCCCTGCGTGTCTTCAAGGTCTTTCACGCTACTCGGAAGACATAGACGCTGCCTCCGAGTATATCGTTGTGGAGATGGCAAGGAAAATTCTGGGGGAGGACTGGCTCGCAAACTACATCAACCAGGCTACTCGAGGTGGTATTGAGCGTGTCCATATGTAGGTCGGTTAGTCGGGTCTTGTCATGCTGGAACTGGATGATGCGCGTTCACGGTCTCCTGTTACAGCGCAAAGCCCCCCCACCACGCCCGCAGCGCCGATATGATGGCAAGGTCGCAGTGGCGAAGAGCAACCAGCGCTGGTGCTCGGACGGCTTCGAGTTTCGTTGCGACAACGGTGAGCCGCTGCGTGTCACGTTTGCTCTGGATTGCCGTGACCGTGAGGCGATGATCTGAGTAGCGACAACTGGTGGCCGCAGTGGCGATGTGGTGCGCGACGTCATGCTGGCAGCCGTCGAGAAGCGCTTTGGCAACGTCCCGAAGGCAACGTCCCGAAGGCACCGGCTGAAATTGAATGGCTGACGGACAACGGCTCGGGTTATACGGCGGAGAAAACCAGGACCTTTGCGTCCGACATTGGTTTGAAGCCATTGACCACACCGATGTGCAGCCCGCGAAGTAAAGGCATGGCGGAAAGCTTCGTGAAAATGATGAAGCGTGATTATTTCGCCTTCATGCCAAAGCCAGATGCAGCAACCGCAGCGCGCAATCTCGCCGTCGCGTTCGAGCATTACAACGAGCAGCACCCTCATAGCGCGCTGAAGTACCGCTCGCCACGCGAGTTCAGGCGCAGGGCCGATTCATCAACTCATGTGTGAGGCGGGCAAATCCCAGCAACGTTGTCATGCACCATGGAGAGGTCAGTGAGAATATGTGACATCACTTCTACTGCCGATGTGTGTATGAAGAAGTGTCCCCCTTCGACGAGCCGTAGCTTGAACGGCCCGTCACTGTAAGTCTCCCAGGCCAGGAGCGACCCGATTTCGACATTTGTATCGAGAGTCCCTCCAAAGACAGAAAGCCTGCTAGGTAATGCAAGAGGTGTGCTTGTGCAGTAGCGCTCAGCAATTCGCAAATCTGCTCGAATCGTTTTCAAGAACGGCCGTAACCATTCTGGTCTAGCGAGAAGCTCCTCGGACGTACCTCCCAATTCCGCAAGACGCTGGACGAGTTCATGGTCGGTCAGCATGTGGACTGGATCCTTGCGTGGCTCGATATGTGGCGCTCTATGCGCCGAACAGAACATGTGTATCGGAGCCGGCTTTCCTTTCTGCACAACGTTGCGCACAAATTCGACACTTACGATGCTGCCAAGGCTATAGCCAAACGTTGCGTATGGCTTTCCCATAAGGGCGTCCGTGGCGTCAGTCAAGGCGTCGACTATTTCGCCGAGTCCGCCGGGAGGCGGCTCCGACAATCTCGTTTGACGTCCGGGCGGTTCGACAGCGACGACTTCGATATGCGCTGGCATGTCCAAGGCCCAACGACGATAAAGTCCAGATCCGCCACCCGCATAGGGAAAGCAGAACAATCGGATTCGAGCTTCGGGGCGCGGCTCGTGCAGAATCAACCATGGTGTTTTCTTGACGAGCATGATTCTGCGAACAACCTTTTGATGGAGAAGGTCAGGAAAGTGAATCGCTGGCCGTGTGGCCGAGCGCTCGGAACCAATAGCATAAGCGCCGACATCAAGAACCGTCCCCCGTCCTTTAGTACAGGGTGGGTCTGCTGTGTCATGGACTGGCGTAATCGGGCCGAGTCAGGATCGGCGGAGTCGAGCCACGCATCACACTCGTCGATAGGAGACCGCGCCAAATCGGGGGCGAAGTCGGGTCCCAGGAATATGGCCGATCGGAATTTTATAGTGGGTCGCGGGAACGCTTGCTCAATGGGGCGGGCCAGGTCTTTCTGGTCGGCGAATCGCTGGGCGCCGGCATGGCGTCGCAAGTGACGAAAGGCAACGAGGCGGCGGTAGCGGGCGTCGTGCTTATCACGCCGTGGGACTCGCTCGCCGATGTCGCCGCGGAGAAATACCCACTTTTCCCGGTGCGCTGGCTGCTGCACGATCCCTTCGATTCGGTCGCCGCGCTGTCGCGCTACGACGGGCGGGTCGTCATCGTCGGTGCGCAGCAGGACACGTTGATTCCCGTCGCGCATGCACGCCGGTTCGCGAGCGAACACGATCACGCGCGGCTTCTTTTATTACCGACGGCCGATCATGACGACTGGTTCGGGGCCATGAGGCAGGGCGACTGGAAGCAGATCTTTGCGTGGCTTCGCGCCGGGTGAAGCGGCCCACGCCGCAAGCTCAAGCATATGAAGCGCAACGCCCGAGAGATACGGAATTTTACATAAAAGCAATGACCACTTTTTCGTGTGCTATGTGTAGGATCACTAATTATTTGTCGTCTTGCTCCATACGTGCCTTACTTCACCGATGCCTGTTTCCCCGTCTACGAATCCGTCGGGAGCCCAGTCGTTTCACGCCAGTAACAACGCCGGCTCGACTGGCCGGATCAGGGCATCCATTCATCTATCGGAAGCGCAGTGCTTCTGCCGACGGCTGGTGATCGGCGCGTGAACCATGCATCCACGATGCAAACGTCAGGAGCTGCGGCTTCGCGCAGTATGTGGCGGCACATGTCTTCCGATCGCCGGTGATGGGCGCGATAATGTAAATTCTTGATCGGATGCGCGTACCTGGGCGCCGAAGACTGTGGAATGGATGCCAAATCCTAGGCGGTCATTGGCGTGGAGTGCCTCGCAAGCCCTGCTGATCGAGGCGGCGATGAAATGAGGAACGGGACATGAGCATGCCCGCGGTCGGTTCGTCCTTGTGGATCAAAGGCGAAGTCCGGCGTTACCTGACAAGGGGCGACTATGACGGCTTCTTTGCCGGCTGGCCGGGAAGCACAGTGATTGATATCGCGAGCGACGCCACGCAACGGCTCCGGGCGGCGCTTGTGGAAGTCACACTGCGCCGGGCGCGTGGTTTCGAGCGATCGGTGCCATTGCCGGAGCCGATCGATCCATGGCTGCGCAGCAAGCTCAGCCCCATGGTGCAGGGACTGTTTACCGTCCATGAGCGTAACTGCGTGCTCGACGCGCTCGCAGGGGGGATCATCTTCCTCACACCGCACAATATCGTCGACGTGCTTACCACGGAACCGTGGCTGTCGACCGCGTGGCGCCTCGCGAATCTGTATCTGGACAGCCTGGGCGCGCAGCGGCTCGGCTCGCAGGCCGGCGAGCTGGTCGGATTAAGCCAGGGCACCACCTGCTACGTGTCGCTCGCGTACTTTGACCAGACCGATCCGTTTGCGGATTATGTCGTGCACGAGGCGGCACACGTACTGCACAATTGTCGCCGCACAGCGATCGGTCTACCGGAGCGTCGTCACTGCCCAATGCCGCTCGACATCGCTTTCCACCAGCGCGAGACCTTTGCCTACGCGTGTGAGGCCTACAGCCGGATTCTTGCGATGGGGCGCGATGGCGAGTCCAGAGAGACGGCGCTCGAACGGCACAAGGCGTCGGAGTTGCCGCCGGATGAGCGGGTCGATCACGGAACATACCTGGCAATCCTGGCGGAGGCAGTTCGCGCGCGCAATGGATGGCGATGCATCGCAAAGCGGTGTGCGCCGTAATGACGAGTTCAGGACGCGGCCGCATCCGGGATCCGCGTGCTGCGTGCCCCCTGTGATCGCAAGCGAGAGGGCGAGGGTGAGAATCGCGTCGAGGATTGGGGCAGATCGGCACGAAAGCAGAAATGTAGCGTCGACTCGATTTCCGGCACGACGGCGATGATCAGGCAAAGCACTTCCACCTGCCGCCTGCGGCACGCGACAGCAACTGGAGCCCACTTGGATGTCGGGGACTGGGGAAAAACGGCAGAGCAGGGCTGGATGCCCATGAATTCAGGGGGGGCTGATACGATGGCAGCACCAAGTTTTGTCTATACGATCTCCTGTGTCGCAAAGATGCTCGGAGAGCCGGAGGATTGGCTGGAGGAACTGGCGAGCATGAACCTGGAGCCAGAGGACGGGTGTCTCGGGATCATCGAGGATCTGGACGTCCCTGCTGAGCAGTTGGCCACGGTAACCGCGTTCACGGATGCCGGGATCGAGGCGCTCAGGGAACTGGTTGCTGAAGCGAAGCGACAGTCTGGCGGGATGGGCAGCGAAGGGTAGATAGGCGCCGATCAGGTGGGGCGCCTCTTGCACCATGAGGCCAAAAAGACCCCTTGGGGGGGTGGGTATGCCGTGGGGCGCGCCAAAGCATGAGTTTGCGCTTGCGAGCGACGTGCCCGGATAGTCGCCCGCGAGGCAATCATCAAAACCGCCCTCGGGCTTGAAAAGCATTGGGTTGGATATACAATACGATTTATGTGTATCTATTGGAGATAATGATGCAAGTCGCCAAATGGGGCAACAGCCTTGCCGTCCGGCTGCCCGCGAGCGTCGTCGATGCACTGGGGTTGAAGGAGGGCGACGACATTGAGATCTATGCCGAACAATCGGGCGCGTTCTCGGTCAGCAAAAGGCCGACAGTCGCTGAGCGGATCGAGCGCCTGCGCAAGTACCGCGGACGACTGCCTGCCGACTTCAAGTTCGATCGGGAATCGCTCAGCGAAAGGGGAAACGCTGAATGACGGTTGAGGCACCGGCGCGATTTGCCGTCGATAGCAATGTGATTGCCTATCTGTTCTCCGGCGACGCCGCGAAGGCTGACCGGGCCGAGGCGCTGGTGCTGCAGGGGGCTCCGATGCCCGTCATCAGCACGCAGGTAATGAACGAGGTTACGCTCGTCATGAGCCGGAAAATGGGACTCTCGTGGCCGGAGATCAACGTTCTCCTGGGCGATGTGGAGGAGTTCTGCGAGATCGTGCCACTGACGCTTGAGGTCCACAAGGAAGCACGCCGTATCGCCGAACACTACGGATTCAGGTTCTACGATTCGTGCATCATCGCCTTCGCGTTGCTTGAAGATTGCGAAGTACTCTACAGCGAAGATATGCAACACGGCCAGGTCATCTTCGACCGGCTGACGGTGGTCAATCCGTTCCGATCACCCAGTTGACCGCCGCCTAATTCGTCATCGGGCGTCGCACGGTTTATAGCGTCGACGCTTTTTCCATCCGGCGCGGCGAACTGCTGCGCCAGGAAACGGTCGCCAGTCCATATCCACGCGCCGCTGTTCAGCTCGCAGAATTCCTTGCGCGAGCCGGTGAAGCGATTCGGCTCGCTTGTATCGACGCATGAACGCGACGGCCACGATCGCAAAAATGGGACTGCCTGCACTCTGCCCGCGCACTAATTTGACATAATGTTAATTATCAACAATCCGGATGTAGCGGCAATATGAGAATGTCGTGTTCTAGCAAGATACAAATGTCGTGTTTTACGGTGGCTGGCAAGCTGGCGTTTTGCAGCGTGATCGCAGGAGCCAGTCATGAGCCCAGCCGCACTGGTGACATTGAACATGCGCGAACTCGACCGTTTGAAGGTGATCCAGGCCGTGGTGGACATGGGGCTCAAGCCAGGGCGTGCCGCCGGGCGACTGGGTCTGACCGTGCGTCAGGTCGAGCGGCTGGTAACGCGATATCGGGAATCGGGCGCGGCGGGACTGGCTTCACGCAAGCGCAAGTCGCCCGGCAACCGGAAGCTCGATGAAGGACTGGCCGTGCGGGCCCTGACCACCATTCGCGAGCGCTACGCCGATTTTGGGCCGACGCTGGCGTGCGAGAAGCTGCGCGAATGTCATGGCCTCGTGCTGTCGAAGGAAACCGTGCGGCACCTGATGATGGACGCCGGCCTGTGGGTACCGCGCCGGCAGCGGCCACCGAAGATCTACCAGCCGCGTGCGCGGCGTGCATGCCTGGGTGAGCTGGTGCAGATCGACGGCAGCGACCATCATTGGTTCGAGGACCGGGCGCCGGCCTGCACGCTGCTGGTGTACGTCGATGACGCCACGAGCCGCCTGATGATGCTGCACTTTACGTCGACCGAATCGACCTTCAGCTACTTTGAGGCGACGCGCGCGTATCTTGAGCAGCATGGCAAGCCGGTGGCGTTCTACAGTGACAGGGCCAGCGTCTTTTACGTGAAGCGACGCTCGGAGACAGCGGGTAAAGGTGTTACACAGTTCGGCCGGGCGATGTACGAGCTGAACATCGACACGTTCTGCGCGAACTCAAGCCCCGCCAAGGGACGCGTCGAGCGCGCCCACCTCACGCTGCAGGACCGGCTCGTCAAGGAGCTCCGGCTGCGCGGTATCAGCACCATCGAGGCTGCCAACGCCTGGGCGCCCGCGTTCATGGCAGCCTATAACGCGCGCTTTGCGAAGCCGCCACGCAGCGCTTTCGATGCGCATCGACCCGTGCGCGCTGACGAGGATCTCGACGCGGTCCTGACCTGGCGGGTTCTGCGCAAGGTCTCGGATTCACTGACGCTGCTGAACGACCGCGTGATCTGGCTGCTTGACGATACGCCGGCCAACCGCAGGCTGATTCACCGCTATATCGACGTGTGGGAGTATCCGGACGGACGCCTCGAGATCCGTGCCGATGGTGTCGCACTGCCCTGTGTCCAGTACGACAAGCTTGCCGAGATCGACCAGGGCGCGGTGATCGAGCACAAGCGTCTTGGTCATGCGCTGCAGGTCGCGCAGGCGCTCCAGGCCCAGCGCGACAACCGCCGGATCTCCGGCTCACCGTCACGCACGAACCGCGGTGAACCCGTGCGTGCGAAGGCGCGGCTACCTGGCACGAAGAAGCAGCGCGAAGTGACGCTCGATGACTGGAATGCGGCAGTCATGGGGACACACCAGAACCCGGGAGGCTCGGTGCTAAAAACCCCCTCCAGAGAGATATAAAAGGACCGCAAGACAACCCTAGCCCAACACCCAGAACCGACCTCAACCCCGACATCTGTATCTAGCTAAGACCCCGACATTTCAATCTGGCTTTGACATTAGGGTCGCGATGTAATTTCGGATAGACCCGGTTTTCGGACGCGCTGTACATGTCCAGATCGTTTGTAGTGTGCGTTGCCGCCCCTAATTCGGCCCGACCTCGCGCTAACGTCTATCCATTCCACCTGTAGGGGCAGTCGGGAGGCGACGATGGAGCATTTGGTCAGAGTACACAACGAGAAGGACCGGCAAACGATGGAATGGCTGCGCCGGAATATTGGCGACGCAGCCATCGCTGCCGCCATCCAACGATGCGAGAACTCGGGCAAGCCGTATCTTTCCGCCGTCTGCCGGCAGCTGCGCGTCCGTGTTCCGGAGTTTCCTCTGCCACGGCGGGAAAGCCCAAGCCCGGTGGCGGAACAATCTCTCGCTACCATCCGGCACATCCTCGCAGCGCGCAACGCCTTGACCGTCGCGAAGCCGATCAGTGCGCGCCAGAAAGCGACTCCAACCCCATTCGCCTGATCGAGACGGGACAATGCGTCCTTTGACGCGATGCTTGTACGACGCTGGAACAGCGATTTTCGGACGCGGGCATGGCAAACAGCTCAACATCATCTGGATGGACCCGTCGCAAACACCCAAGGGTTGGCCCGAATTCCGTGAAGAAGTTTTCGGGGGCGCCTTTACTGACGCCAGGACTACATCATGAGTGTGGCCGGGAATGCCGGATTTGTCGCAGGTCAAATTCTCGGTCAGGACGGAGAGATTCTGGCAACCGTCGCTCCTTTGAAAAGCGTTCGCCTTCGCGGATGAACGATTCGTTTTCCAGAGCCGTGAACGGCCAACGTTCGCCGGTCCCCGCGCGAAAGCGTGCCGACTACGTTCCTCCGATCAGTGGGTCGTCCTGGTCGATTCGCCATTTGGGTCAAGCTGTCTACAGGCACCCGGTATCAACGATTCAGACAGTGAGCAGCGGGGCCGCACAAGTCCGTCCGGGATACGCCGGACGCAAACGGCGCAACAGGGCCACTTCCCGCGCCGGCGGATTTCCCCGCAGGAAACTTGCGCGGCTCGCCACCACGAAGCCAGCGGCACACCCCCGGGGGCGCTCCTGCCCACGAACGCAGACCACTATAGCTTTCAGTTTATGACGTTTGCTCCCGGACGCCTCGTCCTTGCGCTGGCGAGATCGACATCGGGCTCATCGCCTCACCTGACCAAACAGCCGCGGATCCAGCGTAAAGGGCTCGCTGCTGATGACCCTGACGCTTGCCATCTCCGGATGCATCGGGTTCAGCAGCAGATTGAAATCACTCGGACAGACGACCGACGGTACCCGCATCGCCAGCTGCTCGCCCGCTTCGAGCCATTGCCGCCCAAGCGTCCTTGTCGCCGCGGGATCGCGCGTCAGGTCTGCCCAACCTTCTGGCACATCCGGGACGAACGCGGCGGCGTCGACGGCGTCTGGCACCTCCAGCGTCACCAGGAAATATCCCCCGGCCGGCAGCAAGCCCGCCATGTGCACCAGCGCCTCCAGCAGCGCTGTCGACGCGTGGCAGCACGTGTACAGTACCCGCATGCCACGCGGGTTCCAGCGGCCTCCGGCGATCGCCGCACCGTTGCCGCTCAGATCATCGGCGCGGTAATACCCGCGCCGTTCCTTCGCCAGACGGTAAAGCCTCATGCGGACACGCCGTGGATGACGCGTAGCAGAATTTCACGCACGCGATCGTACCCCGGCTGTGAGTCGAGTACTTCGAGCGGGCTGAGCCCACCCAGCTCCGCGTTCGATCGCTGCATCCATTCGGTGGCCAGCGCCGGATCCTCGAACACCTCGACAGCAAGCTGGCGCACATAGAGCACGCGCGCGACGCGATCCGACTCGGCTGGCGACAGGCGCTCCTCGCGCGCCATCTTGCGCAGGATCGTCGAACTCGGCAGATTCAGGTTCGCCAGCAGCGTCTGCACGGGCACGTGCAGCAGGTCTTTCGCTACGCGTTCGATGATCGCCGCTTCCATGCCTTCGCGGATCTGCCGGCGCTGCTCGAGCGGGTCGAACTCGACGAGGAACGTTTCGATATCGTCAGGGTGGGCGCCGGACCGGCCAGAGCCGGCCAATGCCTTGCCGGTATGCGCTGCGGCCGGGTGACGACCTGACGGATGATGCACGGCCATAATGTGAGCCTCCCAGATGAGAACATCGTTATTCTCATTCTAGATTACTCTCAAACGGGAATCAAGATTTTCCCATTTGGTAACCTGCTACGCCGGCCGGTCCTGGCGCCGGAGAGTGAAAAGCCGCCGCAGCTCGTCGCGCAACTCCGAGATATCGAGGACATGCTGCGCCCGGGTCACGGCCACATAGAGGAGGCGGAGCTCATCGTCGTCCGGCATCGGGCTGCCATCGGCACCGCGCAGGCGGAAATCGTTGGCCACCTTGACCCGCTTCCATTCGAGGCCCTTGGCACGGTGCACGGTCGAAATCACATAGTCGGCGTCGCCTTCCGCCGCCGAGCGCTGTGCCAGCGCCCGCAGATAGCCCGTACCGAGCTCGTCGACGATGCGCACAACCGGCCGCAGGTCCTGGCCAAAGGCACTGCGCGCAAACGCCTGCGCATCGCTCCATGTCTCGAACAGCGAAAACGCCGCCGGGCGGAATGCCCGCTGGCCGGCAAGCAAGCGGTCCGCGCCGTCAGCGTAAGCGAGAATCTCGGCCGGACTCATGCGGATCGCAGGTCGATGTCCCGCCTCGAGTCCTGCGGCGAACTGCCAGATCGCCGTGACATTCTTCCGGCACAGGATTGCGTCGACCGGCGGCGCAAGCGCGGGATCGTCCACCAGGATCGAGCCGATGGTTTCCTGTCCCCGGAGGGGCGTGAGCTCACCGAGAAGTGCGAGCAGGCGACTGGCGAGCGCCGCGAACTTTGCGCCAAAGCGGAACGACTCCGTGAGCGCGCATTCGGGTGCGTCGATCTGCGCCATCGCATTGATTGCGCCCCGCCACTCGTAAATCTGCTGGTAAGGATCGCCCACGTAGATAATCTGCGCGTGGCGCTGCCGGCCAAGGACCGACAGCATCACACTGTCACTGTCCTGCGCTTCGTCGAAGAGGATGAAATCGGTCTCGATGCGTGGCTCCGAAAGCGCCCATAGCTTCAGGAGCACGTCAGGCGAAATGGCGCTCCCCGCGTGGGCAGCCCTGCTCTCTTCCCACAGACGCCGGACATAGGGCAGCAGGTAGGTGCGCAGTTGCGCGGCCAACATTTCGTCGATCTTTTCGTCGACAACAATATGCTGCGCTGCCGGCTGGATGTCAGCGGACCGGCAGAACCTGTCCCGCCCATCGGCAATCATCCGCCCGATCTCGAATGGAGCGATTTCGACGGCCGTGCCCGTTACTGTCCGCACTTCCAGCGGGCCCAGCCCGTAACGCGCGGCCAGTTCGTGCGGTGGCTCGCCCCTGAAGGCTCATACGATTTCGGAGCGACAGGCTGACGGAGGCCCACGCCAGCGAATGCATCGTCCTCGAGCCAACGTGAGACGGGAAACGCCGGGCTGCATTCGCCGCGATTTCCCGGTTGAACGCGAGGTACATGCCGCGCCGATGGCCGAAGTGCCCCGCCACGAGCTGGAGCGTGGAGGTTTTGCCCGCGCCGGCAAATGCCTTGATCTTCAGATCCCCGACTCGAAGCGCCGCCTCGACCACGGCTTGCTGCTCTTTCGTTGGAATAAAGCTCCTTTTCACGCGATTCCAGACGTCATGTGCGCCCGCTCCTGGCGATATGGGGTCGGCGATTTTCGCATGGCCTGTAGCCGGTCGGGCAAACCAGCGGGGGTCGCGTCACCAGAACCTTCGCTTTGATAAAAAGGGGATGGCGGGCTGGCACGGTGAAAGCTGACAGCACCCGTCACGTCTGAACAAGCTCAAGCCCGTTTTCGGCACACCATTGCGTCAGCGCGCCTTCGACAGCATCAGCTTCAAACGAATACCAGCGCTCCAGAACGCCTTCATGCTCCAGCAAATCCTTGAAACGCGCATAGGCCCCTTGCCGTCGGAAAAATGCTTCGACCTGCTCGTAATGCGCGGGCAACTCCTGTGTGACAAAGCGCAAGGCGAGACGTCTTCCCAGATCAAGCTCGTTCTTATGCGGTATGGCAAGGTAGCGGTCTGAAGTTTCAAGGTCGTCAGGGACCTCCTCGTCGAACGCGTCACTGGAATCGGAAGTCCACCAGATCTTGCCCGTATCGAGCGAGACATACGCGTTATGCTCCATTGGCGCCGCGTAGCTGACGAAATCGAAAGCCAAAGAAAGATCGTCGAGTCTGACTGCGATCATGGCTCTGCTCACATAGGTTGAACGTACCACGTGACATGCCGGCTCAGGGCCGGATATGCCGTCCGTATCGCCGCGTCGGCGACGCGACCTAAAGCTCTTCGCTCGGGTCAGCGATATCGAGCCGGAATTGCCATCCTTCCATGCTCATGAGCATTTGCCCAAGATCGTCCCACGAGACCTCCTTGCCGTCGACCACCGCGAGTGGCAGGTACCCCGCCTGCGACTCATCCCATTCGATCCGTCCGCGCACCGTGCTATCAATGATCCGGCGCTCCCGGAAATCGATGTGCCTGACCGATAGCGCGCGTCGCATCCTTTCGACCAGGCGTCCGAGCAGCACGAACACATCGTCGTCAGCTTCGCCGATCAGCTGGAACCGATAACCGGTGCGAAGTTCTCCGCGAAGCTCAAAGGCATCCAGTGCAATCCGGTCGCCCAGGAGCCGGAGCTGGAAATGGAACTGGTGGGCCTCCCCCTCGCAGTCAATCATCCGGATGGGGTCAAGCCGGACATTCTCGAAATCGGTGAATCCGGTGGACTCGGCTATCCTGGCGTTGAAGCACGAAGTGCAGAGCAACTCATAGCTGCCTTCGCCGGAGCCGCAGTGGATGGCGTCCCAGGGCGGCGTCGGGTTGCCGCATTGTTCGCATCGCTCATGTGCCATGTCGTGCCTGCTGTATTGGTTCTTCCTGCGATCGCCAGGATGTTGGTTGCCGGTGCCGTTCTTGACACGGTTGATCGCCCGTTGACGGCAACATGCGGCCCCGCGAAGACGCATTTGGGTGCGCAGCAACTGGCGGTCGGATGCCGCTATTTTGACAGACACTGCGAACTGCTCCTAACTGGCGCCGGGCGTCTTGCGCCGCGGGACCCGGACGGTGACGCCATCCATGATCGACGCGTTCGATGAGGTCGCACTGCACAGTGGCTTCCGTGCGGAGGCGTTACAGGGCTGATATGCCCGAAGCTCGTTAGCCGGCACCGCACCGATGCCACATACATAGGAATACGAAGCTGTCAAAGCCAGATTGAAATGTCGGGGTCTTAGCTAGATACAGATGTCGGGGTTGAGGTCGGTTCTGGGTGTTGGGCTAGGGTTGTCTTGCGGTCCTTTTATATCTCTCTGGAGGGGGTTTTTAGCACCGAGCCTCCCGGGTTCTGGTGTGTCCCCATGACTGCCGCATTCCAGTCATCGAGCGTCACTTCGCGCTGCTTCTTCGTGCCAGGTAGCCGCGCCTTCGCACGCACGGGTTCACCGCGGTTCGTGCGTGACGGTGAGCCGGAGATCCGGCGGTTGTCGCGCTGGGCCTGGAGCGCCTGCGCGACCTGCAGCGCATGACCAAGACGCTTGTGCTCGATCACCGCGCCCTGGTCGATCTCGGCAAGCTTGTCGTACTGGACACAGGGCAGTGCGACACCATCGGCACGGATCTCGAGGCGTCCGTCCGGATACTCCCACACGTCGATATAGCGGTGAATCAGCCTGCGGTTGGCCGGCGTATCGTCAAGCAGCCAGATCACGCGGTCGTTCAGCAGCGTCAGTGAATCCGAGACCTTGCGCAGAACCCGCCAGGTCAGGACCGCGTCGAGATCCTCGTCAGCGCGCACGGGTCGATGCGCATCGAAAGCGCTGCGTGGCGGCTTCGCAAAGCGCGCGTTATAGGCTGCCATGAACGCGGGCGCCCAGGCGTTGGCAGCCTCGATGGTGCTGATACCGCGCAGCCGGAGCTCCTTGACGAGCCGGTCCTGCAGCGTGAGGTGGGCGCGCTCGACGCGTCCCTTGGCGGGGCTTGAGTTCGCGCAGAACGTGTCGATGTTCAGCTCGTACATCGCCCGGCCGAACTGTGTAACACCTTTACCCGCTGTCTCCGAGCGTCGCTTCACGTAAAAGACGCTGGCCCTGTCACTGTAGAACGCCACCGGCTTGCCATGCTGCTCAAGATACGCGCGCGTCGCCTCAAAGTAGCTGAAGGTCGATTCGGTCGACGTAAAGTGCAGCATCATCAGGCGGCTCGTGGCGTCATCGACGTACACCAGCAGCGTGCAGGCCGGCGCCCGGTCCTCGAACCAATGATGGTCGCTGCCGTCGATCTGCACCAGCTCACCCAGGCATGCACGCCGCGCACGCGGCTGGTAGATCTTCGGTGGCCGCTGCCGGCGCGGTACCCACAGGCCGGCGTCCATCATCAGGTGCCGCACGGTTTCCTTCGACAGCACGAGGCCATGACATTCGCGCAGCTTCTCGCACGCCAGCGTCGGCCCAAAATCGGCGTAGCGCTCGCGAATGGTGGTCAGGGCCCGCACGGCCAGTCCTTCATCGAGCTTCCGGTTGCCGGGCGACTTGCGCTTGCGTGAAGCCAGTCCCGCCGCGCCCGATTCCCGATATCGCGTTACCAGCCGCTCGACCTGACGCACGGTCAGACCCAGTCGCCCGGCGGCACGCCCTGGCTTGAGCCCCATGTCCACCACGGCCTGGATCACCTTCAAACGGTCGAGTTCGCGCATGTTCAATGTCACCAGTGCGGCTGGGCTCATGACTGGCTCCTGCGATCACGCTGCAAAACGCCAGCTTGCCAGCCACCGTAAAACACGACATTTGTATCTTGCTAGAACACGACATTCTCATATTGCCGCTACAAAGCAAATCGCGATCATTGCTTATGTCAAATTGAGCGGATCGGTGGGCGCCCCACACAGGCGCCCATATTTACCGGTCTACCGGCACCACTTCTGAGGCCAGGCCTCCTTCTGTCCCTGTCGTTCAGTTGCCGGTACGCCGATACCGCAACTCCCTCTGGCTGCGAATGGCGGCCACCAGCACAACGTCCAGCTCAGCCACAAAACGATACAGCGCAAGATAACCATGCGCTCCATTCGAAATGACCAGCTCGCGCATTGCGCCGGGGCCACTAACAGGCCGTCCAATTTGAGGACTCGTCTGAAGGATGTCTAACGCGCGAACGATATCGTCAATGTGTTTTGCGGCGCTCGCGGGGTTGTGTTCAAACAGGAAGTCAAAGATCCGGTCAAAATCGTCGCGAACTTCAGGCGCAAGAACTATTCGCGCCATCGCTTGACCTTCGGTGTTCCCGGATCGCGCCCTGCGGCCCGCTGGCCCAGATAGTCGCGCATGTCGGCCCACTCAATCCCGAGGCCGTTCTTCAGCATGTTTGCGAGGCGATCGTTCCCTTCAGTGAGGAATTCGCGACGCAGTTCTTCGCTGGTGACCCTCTCGGCAATCGCCTCCAGCATGAAGCTGTGGACTGTAGTTCCCGATTCTTCAGCAAGTCTCGAGATCCGCTCGCGGAGTTCCGGCGGAAGGCGGAGCGTGGTGGTAGACATAGAGACCTCTCATGTGTCACATCTGTGCTACATCATACTCTCTCAAGTTTGCCAGTGCACGCAGTCGTCCAAACTGAAGCGAGGGAACCAAGAAAAAAGGGTCGCATCCGCATGAGGCTTAGTCAGAACCGGACATTCACATCGTGGAGATGCGGTCGAAGTCAGGGTAGAAAGCGCGAAAATCGGCTCGCTAAACCACGTCCAAACTATGCCTGAGCTTGGCGGCGGAGCGGACTGACAGGCGCCGCCGCCGGCGAAACCGATTCAACCAGCTCAAGCTTCGCTACCATCCATCGGCGCGGCAGAACCACGAAGCTTTTTTCCCCGGGAGCTTCACTACATGCCTGGATAGTTCGGCCCACCGCCACCTTCAGGCGTGACCCAGACGATATTCTGTGTCGGGTCCTTGATATCGCAGGTCTTGCAGTGCACGCAGTTCTGCGCGTTGATCTGCAAGCGGTCTTCGTTTTGCTCGTTCTTCACGAACTCGTAGACACCCGCCGGGCAGAAGCGTGACTCCGGCCCCGCATAGGTCTGCCAGTTCACGTTCACCGGCACCGACGGATCTTTCAGCGTCAGGTGCACCGGCTGGTTTTCTTCGTGATTGGTGTTCGAGATGAACACCGAGGACAACCGGTCGAACGTGAGCTGCCCGTCCGGTTTCGGATACGTGATCGGCTTGCACTGCGACGCCGGCTTGAGCATCTCGTGATCGGAATGCTGATGATGCAGCGTCCACGGCACGTTGCCGCCGAGCAGCTTCTGCTCGAAACCGACCATCAGCGTGCCGAGGTACAGACCCTTGCTCATCCACTGCTTGAAGTTGCGCGCGCGGTACAGCTCGGTATAGAGCCATGACGTCTTGAACGCTTCCGGATAGTCGGTGAGTTCATCACTGGTGCGGCCGGCCTGCACGGCGTCGAACGCGGCATCGGCGGCGAGCATGCCGGTCTTGATCGCGGCGTGCGAACCCTTGATGCGCGACGCGTTCAGGAAGCCCGCATCGTCGCCGACCAGTGCACCGCCCGGGAACACCAGCTTCGGCAGCGACATCAGCCCGCCTGCGGTAATCGCCCGCGCGCCGTACGACACGCGCTTGCCGCCTTCCAGAGTCGCGCGGATTGCCGGATGCGTCTTGTAGCGCTGGAATTCCTCGAACGGTGACAGATACGGATTCGTGTAGCCGAGGCCGACCACGAAGCCCACCACGACCTGGCTGTTGTCCATGTGGTAGAGGAACGAGCCGCCGTAGGTGTCGTTTTCGAGCGGCCAGCCGGCCGTATGCATCACCAGACCCGGCTTGTGCTTCGCAGGATCGATTTCCCACAACTCCTTGATGCCGAGGCCATAGACCTGCGGATCGGCGCCGTCGCGCAGCTTGAACCGGTCGTTAAGCTGACGGCCGAGGTGGCCGCGCGCGCCCTCGCAGAACAGCGTGTACTTCGCGTGCAGTTCCATGCCGAGCTGGAAGTTCTCGGTCGGCTCACCGTCTTTGCCGATGCCGAGGTTGCCGGTCGCGACGCCCTTGACCGAGCCGTCGTCGTTGTACAGCACTTCGGCCGCCGGAAAGCCCGGGAAGATCTCAACGCCGAGCGCCTCAGCCTGCTGACCCAACCAGCGCGTCACGTTCGCGAGGCTGATCACGTAGTTGCCGTGGTTCCTGAAGTTACCCGGCAGCGCCCAGACCGGCACGCTCTTCGCGCCCGTTGCCGACAGAAACAGGAAGCGGTCCTCGGTCACGTCGACCGTCAGCGGCGCGCCTTTTTCCTTCCAGTCGGGGATCAGTTCGGTCAGTGCGCGCGGGTCCATCACGGCGCCCGACAGGATATGCGCCCCGATCTCCGAGCCTTTTTCCAGCACGCACACGCCAAGCTCGACGCCTTGTTCGGCAGCGCGCTGCTTCAGACGAATGGCGGCCGACAGGCCCGCAGGGCCGCCGCCGACGATAACGACGTCATACTCCATCGACTCGCGCGGACCGTACTGCTCTAATAAGTTGGAGTGCGTCATCATACCTGGCAAAGAAACCGTGATTTATGATCCGAGCAAACGAAAAGCAATCCGCTTGCAGACGTCATTGTGTCCGCTGCCAACCTCTCCCTCAATCAACCGTATGGATGATTAAAAACCACGCATTACCCGGCGATCGACAACTGACGCCGCAAAAAATATGGTGACGAAGTCGACGTGCATGTCGCGTTCTGCAACGGTCTGATTCGTCTTGATCCTTGTGACATAACTAGCAGATCTGACACAAGAAGCGGCGCTCGATCAACTGAGCCCGGGAACACCGCTTCAACGACCAAACGCCTGTCGTTGCGGCCGCGATACCTCTCCGTCGACCACACCACTCCCGAGATTTCTCCCTCCATCCTGGTAATTTCCCCATTGACAGCGAGAACACAATAGCTAACTATACCGTCCAGACGGTATAGTTACGAGGCTGAACGTGCAAATCGAAGTTAGACACTCAAGTAGCATTGGAGCCGAAATGCGGCTCTTCGTCCTCCAACCGACGACCCAGGCTCCGCTTCCAGCCTATACGGCGGGCTCGCATATTGACGTTACAACGCCAAGCGGCTTGGTCAGACAATATTCCCTTTGTGGCGATCCGTCCGATCGTGCGCGTTTTTCCATACTTGTCAAAAAAGACCCCTGTTCGCGCGGGGGGTCCTTATCCATGCATCAGGTTTCGGTGGGCGACGTACTTGACATCGGTGAACCCCGCAATGCATTTGGCCTGAAAGACGATCACGGGCCCCATCTTCTGATCTCAGGAGGGGTCGGGATCACTCCATTGCTCGCGATGGCCCACGAACTCACGCGCCGAGGCGATCCGTTTATGCTTCATCACTTCGGACGACAGGAAGACCTCAGCGATCTCCGTGCGGAACTCGGGGTCGAGTGCTTCGGGCAGAACTTTGCAGTTCAGCTTGACGTCAGTCGAAATTCCGTTCCCGGTGTTCTCGACCAGGTGTTCCTCGCATCTTCAACTGCAAAACATATCTACACATGTGGCCCGTCGCCATTCATGGCAGCAGTCGAAGCCGCGGCTCGACATCATCTTCCTTCCGCTGCCGTTTATACGGAAAAATTCCAGGGTGCCGCCTGGACTTCGAATCCTTTGGGCGATTTTCAGTTAACACTTGCTCGAACCGGCTTGACGATCAATGTGAGATCGGATCAAACCTTGATACAAGCGCTCGAATCCAAAGGTGTTCTCCTCCCAACCGGCTGCCTCGAAGGCGTTTGTGGGGCCTGCGTGACGAAATTTCTGAACGGTGAGGTGGTGCATCTTGACGATGTGCTCACCGATGAAGAGCGAAACGAACAACATCTGATGTGCCCGTGCGTTTCCCGCGCCAAAGGTCATCTCACCTTGGACTTGTGAAAACGGCAGCTTCAAACTTACCACCCTAAACGATAAGCGAATTATGTCGGATAACGAAATGACTGCGATTGCGGACGAATGGCGCTCTGGATACTCGCTACCCCAACACATGTATTGTGACGATGGGATTTTCAAAAACGATGTCCAGTCCTTAGGACGCACTCAATGGCTCCTTGTGGACCACGAAAGCAGAATCCCTGAGCCTGGTAGCTATTTTACGGTCGAATTCGGCGGCGAAAGCATTATTGTTCTCCGTGACCGGCAGGGATCTGTACGTGCCCACTTCAACGTCTGTCGTCATCGCGGCTCCAAAATTTGCCTCGAAAAAGAAGGAACTGTTAGGTCGCTGACGTGCCCCTATCATGCGTGGAGCTACGATCTCGCAGGGAATCTTAAGTCCGCGCGTTTCATGCCGCCGGATTTTCCAATGGCGGAACACGGATTGAACCCTTGTGCCGTTGGCATTTTCAAGGGATTTGTCTTCCTCAACCTGTCAAAAGATTCGCCTCCGTCGTTTGAACAGTTTGTTTCTCGGTTTAAACCTATGCTTGCTCGGTATAACCTTGAACAAACAAAGGTCGCCGCGCGCCGGGTCTTTCCAACAGCGGCAAACTGGAAACTTGTGGTCGAGAATTTCTTCGAGTGCTACCACTGCAAACCAGCGCACGCGACTTACTGCTCCGTGCACGACGACATGAAGATGTTAGCTTTCGGCGCGGGCCCGGGATCGTCCAATGGACTGGCAGACGAATACATGAAGACTTTCGCACTTTGGGAGTTAGCGGAAAAGCAGACCGGACGGCAGCCAGATATGTTCGCTGACGGCCCCTCCACCCCATTCCTCCAGTCGGCCGGTCGGCTCCCCATAGGCAGAGGCAACCTGACCGAGTCGCTCGATGGAAAACCAGTCGCGCCTCTGATCATCTCGGATGCTGAATATGATGGGGCCCAGACTGGCTGCGTATTCAACCCGATCAGTGTGGTGCTCGCAAACAGCGACCACGCCATCGCATTTCGCTTTAATCCGAAAGGCCCACTTTCAACGGACGTCGAAGTTTTATGGATGGTCTCCAGCGACGCCCAGGAAGGTCCCGACTACGATCTCGAACGGATCAAAGCCGTGTGGCAAACAACATTACTTGAAGATAAGACAATTACCGAGAACAATCAGTCCGGAATCCAGTCACAAACCTACTCTCCAGGCCCCTATTCGGCGCAGGAGAGCAAGATCGCCGAGTTCGGCGCCTGGTATCACGAGCACATTCTCAGAGAAGACTAGAATTTTCCGCATGAGTACCCTGAAGCTTGATCACGCTGTACAGGCTAACCGCTCGAATGTCGATGGCGGCCATCGCTGTCGACATAATCTTCCATAATCAGTCTGGCAAGCCGCGGCTTCTCGCTGTCCGACTAACCGCACCATCACTTTGGTGCGGACGCGATGAAGAAGAATGGAAGCGACGACTGGATGAACACACATGCGAGTCGTCAGCGCGTTCCGAAACCAGCTAATACCATACTGCCATGCACGATTACCGCGGCCTCAGGACGGCGACGGAAGCACGCCAGGCGCAGTGCCTCCGTGACCGGTTCAACCATCATGTTCGACTGCATCGCCAGCCCACCGTGTGCGGGTTGAACGGTCGATGACGGCCACGAACTGTTCCCAGCCTTTCTTGTCATCAGAAAGTAACATCGCTCCTCCTGCCTCGCCCCTGGACGAAGTCGTCGTGGCTCACACATGGCGAACCGGAAAGCCCCGTGAGGGTATCGACGCCCGCCATGTTTCAAGCTTAAGCGTTAGTCAGCACGTTAAGTTCGCAGTCGACTCGACTATTTGAACATGTGGAAAAGCCTTTGTGATATAAATCCCCCGCGAATCATTCGGCATACTTCCGAGCGGCAATCAACGGGACACCACCAGATGCGACCCAACAATCGAGACTCAATACTGCGCGCAGCCGAAACTCTTGTCTTGCAGCGAGGCGCGGCGGCTCTGACGCTCGAGGAGGTAGCAGCGACTGCAAACATGAGCAAGGGTGGACTGCTCTACCATTTCAAGACAAAAGACCAACTCGTTCACGAACTCCTTGAGTTTGCATTCGCAAACTTCGAGGCTGCGGTTGATAGAATGGCGGAACAAGACAGGACGCCGGGAGGGTGGCTCAGGGCGTACGTCCGTGCGACATTCGAAACTGACCCAACAACGGAGGCGGAAAGTCTTGCTTCGGCGGCGCTCGTCGTCGCCTATTTCGGCCGAGACGCGTCTGTCCGGAAGCTATACGAAGACGCCCTCTCTCGTTGGAGCAATCGAGCAAAAAACGATGGCATCGACCGAGCAACTGCCGATGTCATTCGCATGGCAACTGATGGCCTGTGGCTCGCAGACGCGCTCGGCGTTTCCGGGTTCAGTAAAATCCGGAAGCGCGCTTTCGTGAACAGGCTGCTCATGCTGGTCGATTGACGCATCAAAACGGACTCATCGAAAAATCAGCCGATTGACGGATTTTTTGTCAGGGGTACTCTGCGGCACGATGGCCATATCGTCGAGTCATAGCGGAGTTACCCGTGCTTTCGAATCAACAAGCTGCCGACCTTCTTTTCCTCCATCAAGGAGAAGTAGAGGGCGAGGCCTTCTTCAATACCATGTTGGCGCAAGCTGAAGACCTCGACGAAAGATACAAACTCGCGATCATCCTTCAGGTCGAGAATGAGACGAAAGCCCGCCTGCGCTCGTGCCTGACTGCACACCAGATTTATCTGCCCGACCCCAGCGAGGCGATTTTAGAGGGCCGGCGCAAGGCGGCGCATTTAAAGACGCAGCCATGGTCCGAGTTCATATCCTGTTTCCGAAGCGACGTTTTGTATTACCGGGATATCTATCACGAGATCGCGCATCGTGGGGCGCTGACAGCCATGTGCGCACTCGCTGCAGCAGTCGCTCATGAAGACGCTTTATTATCATTTTGTACTATGGAACTCGCGGGCCTTGGGCATAAATCAGTGGAGCAGCTTCTGACATACCTGCGATTCGCGCCTACGCGCCGCTGAATATGTATCGCATCGCGCTGATTGCGCTGGATACGAGTCCATGCCGTGTAGGCATGCTGGTCGAAGGCGCGGCACACGACCTCGGAGCGTGTGCACGCGTCTATGGCGTGCGACTAACGTGCAATAGGTGAAGCGCTATCGGATGTCCTCGTATATGGGGGAGCAGACTGCGCTAAACAGTACTCGCGAATCTTCCGGTCAATGGCGACGCCCTGGAATCTTTGGTCGTTCCGCACAGACCAAATGCTCAAATAAATTGAACTAGTTTATCGCGAGCGGTCAGACGGACACTTTCTGAGTTCGCACTGTGGACCGCACTAACTCACGACGTCAACCGGCTCCGCATCGGATCATATGGTGCCTGAGACAAAACGGTGCCAGCGACCTTCCCGCTTTCGTCCGCAAGACCGATCTCCACCTCGGTGCCTTCCACTGCGAGCGCGGTCGGAAGGTATGCAAAAGCAAAGGTCTTCCCGAGATGAAAACCGGGATCACCCGAGGTCACCACCGCAACCTCCTCTCCGTTGTGGAATACCTTTTCACCGTGTAGGATTGGATTGATCGACCCTGTGTCGATCAACCGCAGCTGACTTGAGACACCCGTCGAGGCTAACAGATCGAGCGAGGAGCGTCCGACAAAATCCCGGTCGTCAAACCTGACCGTCCAGCCCAATCCGGCTGAGAGGGGGTCGGTGTTCTCATTGATATCAAGGCCATACAGCAAATACGACTTCTCGATGCGCAGCGAACGCATCGTTTTCATCCCACAAGGCCTGATGTCAAATTTCCTACCGGCATCCGCGACCGCATCCCAAACATGCTCGGCGTATTCGACCGGGAAGAAAAGCTCGTAGCCGAGTTCGCCCGAGTACCCGGTACGCGAAATCATTGCCTCCGGCACCTGAGCGACACTGCCCGTCTTAAACGAAAAATACTTGAGGGCGTCGCGCGAAACGTCGGCGTCGGTCAACTCAGACAACAATTCGCGGGAGTTGGGCCCCTGTATCGAAAGATATGCGTTTGAGTAACCAAGGTTAGTTACCGTCACACTTAATGAACCGATGAGTCGGCTGACCGCCTCGACGACTGCGTGAACCCTTGACGGAGTCGGCGAGAGCCAAAACTTGTTGCCGTCAAACCGGAAGCAGGTCAAGTCATCAACGATCCCACCCTTCTCATTGCAAACGGAGCTGTATAGCACGCCGCCGTCGCGCATCCGCCTCACGTCATTGACCAGTGCTCGCTCCAGCAATTTCTCTGCATCCTTGCCTTTTACCTCCACGCCAACCTGATAGTAGACATCGAACATGCCGACCCGCTCGCGCACGGCCGTGTTCTCGTCCGCGACGGACGAGAAGAAATTCGGCGTGGCGAATCCGCCACGATCCTGCAGCTTCGCTCCAGCCGCAACCAACTTGTGATAATACGGTGTGTGTTTAAGCATTTTTACTCCGCAGGTTAGCCAAGTTCATTTACTAGCGCTGGTGTCAAGTCAAAAAGATCCCCCACCAGTCCGTAATCGGCGACGCTAAAGATCGGCGCTTCCGGGTCCTTGTTGATCGCGACGATGACTTTCGAGTCCTTCATCCCGGCCAGATGCTGAATCGCACCCGAGATGCCCACCGCCACATACAGTTGCGGCGCGACGATCTTGCCGGTCTGGCCGACCTGGTAGTCGTTCGGCACGAAGCCCGCATCGACTGCCGCGCGCGAGGCGCCGAGCGCTGCGTTCAGCTTGTCCGCCAGCGGCTCGAGAACCTTCGTATAGTTTTCGCCATTGCCCAGCCCCCGGCCACCCGAGACGATGATTTTCGCGGAGGTCAGTTCCGGGCGGTCCAGCTTTGTCACTTCACGGCTTACGAACTGCGAGATGCCACTGTCTGCCGCGGCTTGGATCTTCTCGATTGCAGCGCTGCCGCCCTCGGCTGCCACCGCGTCGAAACCGGTCATGCGCACCGTGACGACCTTGATCGGGTCCTGAGACTGAACCGTCGCGATCGCGTTGCCCGCGTAGATCGGGCGCTCGAACGTGTCCGCAGAATCCACTGCGGTGATGTCGCTGATCTGCGCGACGTCGAGCTTGGCTGCGATACGCGGCGTAATGTTCTTGCCGTAAGCAGTCGCGGGCGCGAGGATGTGGGTGTAATTCTTTGCGATGTTCAGCACCGTCGCTTCGACGTTTTCCGCGAGACCAGCTTCCAGTTGCAGCGCGTCGGCGAGCAGCACTTTCGATACGCCGGCGATCTTCGCAGCCGCGTCGGCCGCGCCCTGCGCGTTGTGACCGGCCACCAGCACGTGAATTTCCTTGTCGAGGAAAGTGGAGATCACTGCCGCGGCCCCCATCGTGTTCAGCGTCGCGACCTTCACCGTCGCGCTATCGTGTTCCGCAATTACCAGAATCGTCATTTGCCTTCACTCCCTTACAGCACCTTGGCTTCGGTCTTCAGCTTCTCGACCAGCGTTTTCACGTCGTGCACCTTTACACCGGCGCCGCGTTTCGGCGGCTCGACCACTTTCAGCGTCTTCAGGCGCGGGGTGACATCAACTCCGAGGTCTTCCGGCTTCACGATTTCCAGCGGCTTCTTCTTCGCCTTCATGATGTTGGGCAGCGTGACATAACGCGGCTCGTTCAGGCGCAGATCGGTTGTGACCACGGCCGGCAGCGTCAGCGACAACGTTTCCGTGCCGCCGTCCACCTCGCGCGACACAGTAGCTTTACCGTCTGTCACGACAACTTTCGACGCAAACGTCGCTTGCGGCAGATTAGCCAGCGCGGCGAGCATCTGGCCAGTCTGATTCGAATCGTCGTCGATCGCCTGCTTGCCTAAAATCACCAACGAAGGCTGTTCCTTGTTTACCAGCGCCTTGAGCAGCTTTGCGACCGCTAACGGCTGCGGGTCTTCATTTGATTCGATCAGGATCGCGCGGTCCGCGCCGATCGCCAGTGCCGTGCGCAGGGTCTCCTGCGACTGCAGGACACCCGCGGACACCGCGATCACTTCGGTCGCCACGCCGGCTTCCTTCAGGCGTACCGCTTCTTCGACCGCGATTTCGTCGAACGGGTTCATCGACATTTTGATGTTGCTAACGTCAACGCCAAGCCCATCGGAACGGACTCGTACCTTGACATTCGAGTCTGAGACTCGCTTGACCGCGACCATCACCTTCATAGTTCCATCCCATAACTGTTTATTCCAGATGCCCGATCGTGTACGGGCTCGCTCTCAGAAAGTTGCGTCCGATGAGATGCCGTGGATTGCCAAGGTCGCCAGATAGGTGTTCGCGAGAAGGCAGGCGATTGTCATCGGTCCGACGCCACCGGGAACCGGTGTGACGCAGGCGGCCACTTCTGCCACTTCGCGATAGTCGACATCGCCCACAACTCTGTACCCCTCACCGCCAACGTTCAAAACACGGTTGATCCCGACGTCGATGACACAGGCGCCAGGTTTCACCCAGTCCCCCTTGATCATTTCAGGGCGCCCAACGGCCGCCACCAGGATGTCCGCTGTTCTCGCCAGCGCGGGAATATCCCGAGTACGGGAGTGTGCGACCGTAACCGTGCAGTTCTGCGCCAACAGCAACTGCGCCATCGGCTTCCCTACAATGTTCGATCGACCGACAACCACGGCGTTCATCCCGGCAATGTCACCCAGCGCGTCACGTATCAGCATCATCGAACCCATCGGGGTGCAAGGAACAATCCCGCCCTCTCCGCTCGCGACCCGCCCGACATTCTCGGGATGAAATCCGTCGACGTCCTTCGCGGGAGCAATGCTCTCGATCACCTGCTTGTCGGAGATGTGACCGGGCAGCGGTAGCTGCACCAGGATTCCGTGCACCGCCGGGTCGGCGTTTAGCCTTGCAATCAGGTCAAGGAGTTCTTTCTGGCTGACAGTCGGCAACAATTTATGCTCGAACGATTGCATGCCGACCTCGACGGTCTGCCGGGCTTTGTTGCGCACATAAATCTCGCTGGCTGGATCGTCCCCGACCAGAACGACGGCAAGGCCAGGGGTTATCTGGTGTTGCTGTTTCAATTTTTCGACGAGCCCAGCGAGCTTTTCCCGGATCGTCCGGGAGAGGGCTTTGCCGTCAATCACTTTTGCGGACATATCGCGTCTCAATAGCCTAGAGGTCAAATCGTGTTTAGGAGAAGACGATCGTCTTGTTGTCGTCGAGGAAGACACGGTCTTCCAGGTGCATCTTCAATGCCTTGGAGAGCACCTGACATTCCACGTCCCGGCCCATCGCCTGCATCTCCGCGACGGAGTAGCGATGGTCAACGCGGCGAATGTCCTGCTCAATGATGGGACCTTCGTCCAGCTCGCCGGTGACGTAATGCGACGTGGCGCCGATCAGCTTGACACCGCGTTTGTGCGCCTGCGCATATGGCGACCCACCTTTGAAGCTGGGCAAGAACGAATGGTGAATATTGATGCAATTCCCATGCAATTCGCGGGCAATATCGTCGCTCAGAATCTGCATATAGCGAGCCAGAACGATCAGATCAACCTTCTTTTCGTAAATGACCGCCCGCAGCGCATTTTCCTGTTTCGACTTCGTCTCCGGCGTTATGGGGATGTACAAGAACCTCAGGCCGTACCTGTCCGCGATCGGCTTGAGGGTTTCGTGATTCGATACGATTGCGGCCACTTCCATATTCAGCTCACCTGCCTCCCAACGGTATAGCAGGTCACGAAGGCAGTGATCAAACTTGGAAACCATCAACAGGACCCTCCGGGCGCGATCGGTTCGCCGAACCGACCACTCCATGGTGAAGCGGTCCGCCAGCATTTCGAAACCAACCAGCATGTCACGGTCATCGTCCGTGATCTCACCGTTCACCTGAAAAACGCAGCGGAGGAAGAAGCGCTGCGCTTCCTCGTCGTCGTACTGCGACATTTCGTTAATGTAATAGTTATGTTCGGCGAGGAAACCACTGATCGCAGCAACGATCCCCGTGGTGGCCGGACACGTCACGCGCAGTGTGTAGGTGTTTGGAAGCTTGGTCGTATATGTCATGTCTATCTCAACAGGTTCAATGAACTGGATCGTGCGGTACCGTGCGCTAAAGAACCGCGCGCTCACGCAGGAAAGACTCGCTGCGGCGCGCTTCTCCGAGCTCCCTGGCATAGGCCGCTCCCGCGTAGACCGCCGCGGCAACCGTTCCCGGCGCCATCGCGTCCCCTATCAGGTCGACAGACTCGACGCCCGCGTTCTGCCATTCGCTGCGCCGAGCCTCCAGTTCGTCCATCAGCATTCGGTCTGGGATGCGCAGAGTCACGGGCACGAACGTGCCGCATGCTATGCTCGATTCCTTCCTTCCGCTGGCGAGGAGTAAGGCGCCGGAACGCCCCGCCTTGATCCTCGTCTTCGTGACACACGTAATTCCAGCATCCTCCAGACGCTCCTCGATCCGCCTGAGCTCGAGCGTGTAGTACGACCATTGGGAGACATCGGCCAGAGGCGTGACAAGCGTGACGTCGTAGCCCTTGGCGCGCAACCACTCAGCAACCGCATGTCCTACGTAATAGTGATCGTCGTCGTACACCACAACCGGCCCCGCAATTGCAGCACCGCCGACAACTGCTTCGGGTGACAGGATATGAACATGCTCCAGCCCTGTAATTCCATTCGGTGTCGCCGGCCCCACGCCATCCGTCCTCCAGTGGGATCCCGTCGCGAGCACAATGCGCTGGGCGCCGAACTGCAGAATGTCGTCAACACCAACCGGCGAGCGCCGGTAGATCTGAACATTGCTCATGCGCTCCAGCTGATAGATGCGATGATCGCGCACCCGTGCGAGGGTCTGCGCCCCATGGAGCTTCGACTCCCATTCGATCCGTCCGCCGAGATCACTCTCGCGATCAACGATCGACACCTCTACGCCCCGTTGTGCCAGAGTCAGTGCTGCCTCAAGTCCCGCAGGACCAGCGCCTATGATCAGCGCGCTTTGCTGACCGGGGAACTTGGACGTCCGCTCCGGATGCCAGGCCTTGCGCCACTCTTCGCCGATGGTTGCGTTCTGCGTGCAGCGAATCGGCACACCGTACATTTCCGTTGACGCACACACATTACAACCAATGCACTCGCGAATCTCTTCAATTCGCCCGGTTCGCACCTTTTCTGGAATGAACGGATCGGCAATCGAGGGGCGAGCAGCACCCACGAAGTCGACGAGCCCGCGCCTGATGCGAGACACCATCGCATCAGGAGACGTAAAGCGGCCAACGCCTACCACTGGCTTCGATGTGAGCGCCTTAACAAAGCCGATGTACTCGTCCTGAAAGCCCTCTTCGGCGAAACGGGCAGTTGATGAGTCGAACGACCACGGACTGACATTCACGTCCCATAGATCCGGCAACTCGCCGAGCGCCTCGATCACTGCGCGTCCTTCTTCCTTGGCGGATATTGCTCCAGTGAAGTCATGCACCGCGAAGCGGACCGCCACGGCACAACGCCCCCTCACTTCGTCGATCGTATCTTCGATCAACTCCTTCAAAAGACGCATGCGGTTCTCCAATGAGCCGCCATATTCGTCCGTGCGTTTGTTGTAGCGGGTCGACAGAAAATGGAGCGGGAGTGCTCGGTCGTGTGCGGCGTAGACATAGACAATGTCGTAACCAGCCGCCACCGCTCGCCCGACGGCGCGGCGATGTGCGGCGCGAAACGCCTGGATGTCCGCAATTGTCATGGGCATGGACTGCGTCGGCACATATGACGAGGTACATTTCAGACTGCCCGGACCCAATGCAGGTACACGGCTGTACAGGTTTCGGGCACCGAGACCGAGATGGGCCAGTTCGACTGCGGCGAGGGAGCCGTGCTTGTGAATTTCATCGGTTGCCAGCCGATGACAGGCGACGTCGTGATCGTCCCAAAGGCGATCGTTCTGATGGCCCATCATGTCCGACGTCTCATCGATCTCGCAGACTCCGGTACACACAACTGCCCAGCCGCCCTCCGCCTTCATCGCGCGAAGCGCCGCGGTTGCATGGGGCTGTGCAAAGCCCATTCCGGCGCTATGAGCGACGGCAAAGAATCGGTTTTTCGCCGTGACTGGGCCGATCTTCACCGGTTCAAACAGCACGTTGTATCGTTCATCCATCTCGAGTTCCTCAGGGGTCAGCCGCGCATGCGCTCGCTTTTCGGGTCGTAGTAGCCGCTAAACTGTAGATCTACCGAATGACGGACGCCGGCTACCTCCGCCTCGAATCCACCCTCGCGCAGCCACTCAGGGGTGACCCCGCCCTTACGTTTGACGGACGCCATGCCAAACGAGCCGCCGAGCCGGAAACCCCACGCTCCGGACGTTACATAGCCCACCAGCTCGTCGCCCTTCCAGACAGGCTCGTTACGGTACAGATACGGGCCATCGTCAAGGTTCGCTTCGCGCACCTTGAGGTTCACCAGCCGCACTTCGAGAGGCCCGGCGTCACGCTGGCGTTCCAGCGCATTGCGGCCGATGAAGTTCACATCCTTGTCCCACGCGACTGCGAACCTGAGACCCGCTTCCAGCGGTGTATCGTCTTCGCCGATGTCGTGACCGAAATGCACGAAGCCCTTCTCGAGGCGACAATGGTTCATTGCCAGGAAGCCTCCAAGGCGCATGCCACGCGGCTCGCCAGCGCTCATCAATTCGCCGAAAACGTGCCTCGCGACGTCGTTCGTCGGATAGAACTCGTATCCCAGCTCTCCAAGGAAGCTACGGCGCAACACCCAGCAGCGGGCCAGTCCGACGTCCATTAACCTCGCCTGTCCGAAAGCGAATGCCGCATTGGAGACATCGGCGTCGGTTACCTGCTGCAGGATCTCGCGGGAGCGCGGACCGCTCAACGAGAACATGGCATACGCTGTCGTGACGTCGTGGATCTGAACGTTCCACGAAGCGTCCAGATGAGCTTCGAACCAGCAGCGGTCGCGGACCTGGCTTGGGTGCCCCGTGACAACAAAAAACTCTTGCTCGGCGAGGCGCGTGATGGTGATGTCGGCCTCGATGCCGCCCCGGTCGTTCAGCCAATGCGTATAGACGGACTGCCCCACCGGTACGTCAATACGGTTGGCGGACCCGTGTTCCAGCGCCTTCAGCGAATCGCGTCCCTTGACGAGCAGCTTGCCATAGCAGCTCTGATCGACGAGCAGTGCCGCATCGCGGGCGGCCAGGCATTCGCGCTCCACCATCGGGAACCACGCCTGTCGCTTGAGGCTGGGCTCGTCGGGCAACTGTGCGCCGGGCTCGTCGAAATACAGCGGAAACTCCCAGCCGATTCGCTCGCCCATTACTGCGCCGGCTGCAATGAGTCGGTCGTGAAGCGGGAAGTGGCGCACCCCTCGCGCAGTATGTACGTGGTGGCCGGGCCAGTGCAGCGTCATATGCATGCCAAGCGACTCTCCCACCCGTTCGCGCAAGTAGCGGTCGTTGGCCTGGAACGGCAAGGCTCGCTGCGCGTGCAGCGCACCCATGCTGACGGGCGGCAGACCGTTGATCAGCCAGTCCGCCATCACCTTTCCTGCGCCGCCAGATGACAGGATGCCGTTCGAATTGAACCCGGCGGCCACGTACACACCGCCGACCTCCGCGCTCGGACCCATGTAGGCCCGGCCGTCCGGTGTGAAGCTTTCGGGACCGCAAAAGAATAACTGGATTCCGGTATTCTGCAGCACCGGCACTCGATCGAATGCTGACAGGAGCTGTGGCTCCATATGGTCCATATCCGGCGGGAGTTCCGAAAATGAGAAGCTCGACGGAATCTCCATTCCCCGCTTCGGCCACGCATTTCCCGTTGCTTCAAAGAAGCCTACGAGCAGTTTGCCGGCGTCTTCCTTGTAGTAGGCACGTTCGTCGGCGACCGTGAGCACCGGCGTCGTACGCGCGAGCCCAGGCAACGCTTCCGTCACGATGTAATAGTGCTCAGCCGCGTGCAAGGGCACGGAAATGCCGAGCCTTTTCGCGAACGCGTGGGTCCACATACCGCCGGCCAGAAGCACCCGTTCGCAGGCAATATCGCCATGCGTAGTCTTGACCGCCTGGACTTTCCCGTCCTTGACAACGACGTCAACCACAGGCGTGTTCTCGAAGGCCTTCGCGCCTTTCTGCTTTGCACCCTTTATGAGCGCGGCCGTCACGTCGAGCGGGTTCACCTGACCGTTTGAAGGCACGAATTGGCCGCCCAGCAAGTCGTCCGTTCGCAGCAGCGGCCACCGCTCCTTGATCTCCTCCGGCGTGAGGTAGAGACAAGGCACGCCCATCCGCTTGGCAGCTGAAACATTGCGACGAATCAGTTCCAGGCGCTGGGGCGTGAGCGCAACGGTCATCGACCCGTTTTCCTTATAACCCGTGGCCTGTCCGGTTTCCTCTTCCAGAGACTGGAACAGTCGCGTCGTGTACTGTGCAAGCTCCGTTTGCGCCTTCGAGTCACGCAACTGACCAACGATACCCGCAGCATGCCAGGTGGTACCGCTGGCAAACCGGTCCCGCTCTAGCAGCACAGCGTCGGAAATGCCCTTGTGGGCCAGGTGATAAAGAGTTGAAGCGCCGATGATGCCGCCGCCGATCACGACGACACGGGCACGTTCAGGCAGAGATTGAGTCATAGTAAACACCTTCGGTATCTTGAATCCGGTCGCACTAGTGCAAACGAGAGAGGGCTGCGGTACGCGCTCCACCGTCGGCCACCAGGGCTGCGCCTGTCACAAAGGATGCGTCGTCGGAAGCGAGGAATGCGATGCACGTCGCTATTTCCGATGGAACAGCCACACGGCCGAGCGCGATGCGCTGGGCCACCCGCCCAAACTCCTGTTCGACTGTCGTTCCATTCGTCTCGGCAAACTCTGCCATTTCGGCCTCGCTCATACGCGTGCGCACCCATCCCGGGCAAACGCAGTTTGCGCGAACGCCGTCGGCGCCATAGCGGTTCGCCAGGGCCCGCGTCAGCGCAACGAGGCCCGACTTGCTGGCGGCATAAGACGCCATGCCCGCCGACGCATTGAAGGCGGCGACCGATGAGACGTTGACGATCGAACCTCTCCTGCGGCGACGCATGTGAGGCAACACTGCGCGGCACATGCGCATAGTGCCGGTGAGGTTGACATCGAGGATGGTGTTCCATGTCTCGTCGCGGATCTCCTCGACATCGTCTGCCACCATCACGCCCGCTGCGTTGACCAGGACGTCGATTTGACCCCAACGATCGATTGCCATGCTCACGACGCGTTGAACGTCTTCGTCACCGCGAACGTCGAGCAACACCTCGTCCAGATTGAGTTGAGCTTTGAGCGGTAGCTTTCCATCGAACCCAATGTCCGCAGCGATGACATTCGCGCCTTCCCGCTGTAGCTGACATACGAGCTCAAGACCAATCCCGGAGGCTGCACCCGTGACGAGCGCCGTCTTGTCCTTGAAACGAGACATCCTCAAACTCCTGTAGTCGTCGGAACGCCCGACTGAATCAAACCAGTTTCAACCCAGTGGTCGAAAATGCCGAGTGCCTCTTGTACGAAGGAAGAGTCGTTGATATGCATGTCGAGCACGCGAAGATCGACAGGGAGCTTGATCAGCTTCCTGTACTCGTCGATGAACACTTGATGGCCTTCCGGATCATGCAGCGCCTCGCCAGGGGCATCCCACGCGTGGATGCCTTTCAGCGGCAGCAGGAACGCGGTTGGCCCCTTCGCCGAGTTCACTTTTTTCGCGACGAAGCCTGCGAGCTCACGACGCTCCTCGTGCGTAGTCGTGACCGATGCGATCAGGCGGTTGTGAGCGTGGTATGGGCGGCCCTTATAGGCCTCGGGCAACGGTGCCCACGTCTGCACGTCCACCATGTCGCTGGCACCGGGCGGCGATAATTTGCGGGACGCCGAGTCTGCCCGCCGTCTCCAGCCTCGAAGTCCCGGCGTTGACGACGGATCCGCGCAGGACATTGCTGACCTCACACAACGCGAAATCGAAGACTGCGACGAATGTGCCCTGCTCGATCAGCGATTCCATCGCACGGCCGCCCATGCCTGTGCAGTGGAAGACGACGGGCTCGTAGCCGCGTTTTTCCAGCTGCGGCGTAAGCTCCACCATGTAGCTAAGGCAGGATTTCCCCAGCCCCCCGACAGCAACGCGGGGCCGCGCGGATTTCGACGTCACCACCGTGCTGCACGCGCCGAGAACGGCCCCCGCCGCCTGGCTGAGGGTGGCCTTGCAGATTGAATTGAGGCCATAGAGCCCGCCGGCCCAGAGAATCATCATGACGTCGGGGGCCAGCCGATCCGGAGGGACAAGATGTGAATAGGCAACTGTAGTCACGATGAACTTCGGCATGCCGAGCGGCAGCGAAGCTGTGACGTCCAGGGCGAGATCTGTGCCCATCGTGCCGCCGAGGGCCAGCACACCCTGGACCTTCCCTTTCGCGTAGAGGTCAAGAGTGAGCCGCACAGCCCCCTCGGCCATTTTGGTCATTGCAGCATTTTCGTCGCCCAGAGTTGCTACATCTTTCAATGCCATCCCCGCGGCTGCGGCGACCTTGGCATTGGAGATTTCGGGGTCGAAGGCAGGGGTACCGAGCACACCCACGTCCATGATGGCGGCACGAGCACCTTCGCGCTCGATGCACTGCTTCATGAACTGAAGCTCGTCGGCCTTTGTGTCAGCAGTGCCGATAATCAGGATATTCAATCCCGGTTTCATTTCTGCCCTCCTGGAGATACCTTGTGCGAGGAAGTCCAAAGCTCCTCCATTGCGTACCCCGACTCGGGCAGCGTAGTGCCGCCGTCGATCACGATCGTCTGTCCGGTAATCCAACCAGCCTCCCGACTGGCCAGGAACAGCACAGCGGACGCAATGTCTTCGGGCGCCCCCGGGCGCCCCAGGGGGATGTAACGGGTGAGCCGCGCCAGAGCCTCCGGTCGGCTCAGGCGGCCCCGATCCTTCGCCACCAGCCCCGGTTCGACACCATTTACCGTGATGCCACTGCTTGCCAGTTCCAGCGCCGCGGCCTTGATAAAGCCATTCACGCCCGCTTTGGCCGCAGCGTAGTGGGAGGCACCAACCATTGCCACCCGTGGCCCGGTGATCGATGAGGTGACGATAAAACGCCCTGCCTCGCTGCGCCGAAGCGCAGGAAGGGCAGCCTGAAGGAGCCAGAAGCCGCTCGTCAGATTAAGCGCGAGGGTTTCGTCCAGGACAGGCTCATCCAAAGCGTCGAGGCCGAGCCACTGACACCCGCCTGCGTTGTGGCAAACCACGTCCAGCCGGCCGCCGGTCGCGGACAGTGCCTGATCGATCATTTCCCGAATCCCGGCGCGATCGACGCTGAAGGGAACGACGTGAGCGGGGATGCCTTCCGCTTCGAGCTCGTGCGACACCTCCTGCGCAGCAGAGAGCGTGCGATTGGCCAGCACCACCTCTGCGCCGGCGCTTCCCAGTGCATGAGCGATCGCCCCACCGATTCCTGGCCGTGCACCGGTAACCAGGGCGACGCGCCCGGTCAGTCGAAAGTGATTCATGCACGCACCTCGCTCTCGCTGCACTCCGTGACAACGAATTTGCAGAATTCCTTGAGAACCTCGACGTACCTGTCGGCGTCAGCTGTCGCGGAGGCAGGGCACATCAGGAGCATGCAGTGGAATGGCGTGATCAGCACTCCACGGTTAAGGAAATACACGTGCAGCAGGGCTTCGAGATCTCCGTCGCGCCCAGCGTTTACGTCGGCAGCATTCATCGGGGGCGCCGGCGCAAACATGGTCTCGACGCGTGCCCCCAATTGCTCCACGTACCACGGCAGCGCGAATTCGCCGAGTACCTGCCTCATGCGCGCGGCCAGACTTTCAGCGAGGCCGACCATGTGGGCGAATGCCGCTGGAGTCAGCACCTCCGCAAGCACGGCACGCACGGCCGCCACCTGCAGGGCACTGCCCGCCAGCGTGCCACCGAAACCAAGATGTGCGCTTTGACGCACCTTTGTCGGATCCACCTTGGGCACCGCGTTCCACATCCGGCGCGCGACCTCTGCGTTGACACCATAAAGCCCAACCGGAATGCCACCTCCCACTGCTTTACCAAGGACAAGCATGTCTGGCTCGAGCCCATGGAGTTGGGAATAACCGCCAGGCCCGCTGGAAAACGTGTGGGTTTCGTCGATCAGCAGAAGCGTGCCATGGCGACGGGTCGCTTCACGCAACGCCTGGTGGAATCCCGGCGCGGGTGCGACCATTCCGTAGTTCGTCATGAATGGCTCGGTCAATACACATGCAACGTCTTTTGTCGCGAGCTTTTCTTCGAGCGCCTCAATGTCGTTGAATTCGACCACGACCGAGACGCGTTCATGATCCACAGCGTTCGGGTGGATACCATTGCGCATGACCATCGTGCCCGCGGCGTCCAGCGCAACGTGCGCCTCTTCAACCGACCCGTGATAGCATCCGTTAAAAACCAGTACTTTTTCGCGACCGGTGATCATCCGTGCCATGCGAATCGCCGCGCGATTCGCATCACTGGCCGAGGTCGTAAATCCCCAATACGGCAGGCCAAACCGCCACGTCAACTCCTCCCCGACCCACGAAGCATCCTCGGTCGGCAGCATGAGCGTCGCACCGCGGTCGAGCTGCTCGGACGCGGCCTTCGCCACGGCGCGCGGTCCGTGGCCGCACATGGCGCCTGTGTCTCCCAGACAGAAGTCAACGTAGCGCATACCGTCGACGCAGCGTAGCTCCGCCCCGGATGCTTCTTTCGCAAACACAGGAAACTTGCCGGCCCAGCGACGAAACCAGTGCGAAGGAGCTCCGTAAAGGTAGTGACGATGACCTTCTTCGAACAGCTGTCTCGAAAGTGGATGCAGCCGCGCGAACTCTTCCTGTTCGCGCTCGAGGGCTTCACGGACTCGCCGTGAGCTAAGGCGAATCGTCACTGTTCCTCCACGGCCTTGAAGGCGCCCTCGAGGACATCACACAGGAAATCGACCTCTTCCTTGTTTATCGTTAGCGCCGGGGACAAGATGATGTTGGATCCCGAAGTGCGGACCATCGCGCCGCGCACGTATGCTTCCCGCGCCACCCGTGACACTTCCTTAGCCCCGCGACCGAACGCAGCCTTGGTTTTCTTGTCCGCCACCATCTCCAGACAGACCATGAGACCGGCCCCTCTGACATCGCCGATCAACCGGGACTTTCGACCAAGGTCTGTCAGTCGCTCCATCAGATATTGGCCCTGCGTTGCCGCATTTGCCGCCACGTTCTCGCGCTCCACAATCTCCAGCGCGGCGAGTGCAGCTGCTGCTGCGACGGGATGGCCGCTGTACGTGTAGCCGTGCGAAATGGCGGCGCCCGACGCGTCCCCGGACATGAACACATCCGCGACCTTGCGAGAGATCGCTGTGGCCCCCAACGGGACGTAACCGGACGAAATGCCTTTAGCGAGGCACCACATGTCGGCCTTGACGTTCCAAAGGCGTGTACCGAACAGCTGGCCGGTGCGGCCGAAGCCCGTGACCACCTCGTCGGCGATGAGAAGCACGCCATAGCTGTCACAGATTTCCCGCACCAGCGGCCAATAGTTCGGCGGAGGAACGATTACCCCGCCCGCGCCCTGCACCGGCTCCGCAATGAATGCGGCCACCGTGTCCGATCCTTGGAACTGGATCTCGCGCTCAAGCAACTGCGCACAGATCTCACCAAGTTTGATCGGATCGTCGGTATAGGGGTTGCGATACACCCAAGGCGTGTCGATGTGAAAGCAGCCCGGCAGGAGCGGCTCGTACGGACGTCGAAAATTTGCGTTTCCGTTGACGCTCATCCCGCCGAAATGCACGCCGTGATAGCCCTGCTTTAGCGAAATGAACTTCGTGCGATCACCTTGTCCTTTTAGCTTCCAATACTGACGTGCGAGCTTCAGCGCGCCCTCCACCGCATCGGAACCGCCGTTGCTGAAGAAGACCGATGCCACGCCATCGTCTTTCATCATCCCGACGATACGTGCCGACAGCTCGATTGCCCGGGGATGCGACGTGCCACGGAACGTGTTGTAGTACGCCAGTTCGTCGAGCTGAGCGACGATTGCATCGCGGATCTCTGTCCGGCCGAACCCCAGGTTGACACTCCACAGCCCCGCGACTCCATCGAGTAGCTTGTGGCCATCTGCATCCCAAACCCAGCTTCCTTCGCCCCGGGTAATGATGTCAGGTGGTGTGTCGATCATTGCCTGCGGATGGGCCATTGGGTGCCACAAGTACTTCGCATTTGCGGCCTTGAGCTCATCAAGCGTCATCCTCGTCATGCCAGTTCCTCCACCGGTAAATTGAGCCGCGCGGTAATCGCGGCGATGTTTCCTTTTACGTCCCGCAAGTCGAAGTACTGAACCTGCAACCCTGCTTTCACGGCACCGACGATGTTCCTCATCTGGTCGTCTACGAAGAGGACTTCGTCCGGATTCGTCTTGAGTGAATCGACCGCCATCTGATATGCGCGGCGGTCCGGCTTCAGGATGCCGGTATGCGTCGCATCGACGATCGCAGCCATGTCTTTGAGAACCGACATTTGCGCCAGAAACTCCGGTCCGTAAAAGAGCTCGAGTTCATTCGAAAGAATCCCGATCACGACGCCGTTCGCTCTCGCACGCCGGATCAGCCTGACCATGCCCGGCCGCACCACCGCATCAGGGTCAGTCTGCCGGGTCCTGGTCAGCATTCCGCGTACTGTCCAGTCAGGCTCTCCAATTGCGGCACCGATCTCCCGTGCGCGGATCGCCCAGTAATCCCTTTCGCTGATGTCATCGCGCTGCATGGATTGCCACAGCGAGTCAGTGGATGGATCGACCGGCCCGAGCCACGTGAGCGTTCCGGCAGGCAAGCCGAGCGTGCGCTCTGTCTCTCGATGGCGCTCAAATACCGAAACGCTGATGACACTACCGAAGTCCAGGAGCAACGCCGTGGGGATCTTTTGCGGAAACCGTGCGCGACGCTGATCGGCCGAGCCGTCTGGTGTGATGCTTGGGAGGTCGTTCACGATTGCGCAACCGAAATGAGTTTAAGGTCCGTGTAGCCAAGTAATCCCTCGAGGCCGCTCTCGTGGCCGAGTCCGCTCTCCTTGACGCCGCCGAAGGGCGTCTCCGGCTGCGAAACGCCGAAGTGGTTGATGCCAACCATTCCCGCCTGGAGGTCGCTGGATAGCCGATGCGCAAAATCAAGGCTACCGGTGAACGCATAGGCAGCGAGACCAACCGGGAGCCGGTTTGCGCGTGATATCGCGTCATCAAGATCGTCAAACACGTCCAGTACCGCGATGGGACCGAACGGCTCTTCGTTCTGGACGCGGGAGTCCAGGGACGCATGCTCAATCACGGTAGGCTCAAAGAAGTAACCGGAGCGATTCACCCGTTTCCCGCCACAGGCGATCGTCGCGCCGCGGGTGGCCGCATCGTCAACGAACGCCTGCATTTCCTGCACGCGCCGGCTCTCGATTAGCGGACCGAATTGAACGCCTTCTTCAAAACCCGATCCGATCTTCAGCGACAAGGCCCCCTTCACGAATTCATCGCGGAATGCTTCGTACTGCGCGCGATGAACAATGAACCGGATGGGCGACGCGCATACCTGACCCGCGTTGCGGAATTTTGCAGGCACTGCGAGCCGGGCAGCCTTGGCACCCTCGTAATCCTTGCAGACAATCACCGGAGCGTGGCCACCCAGTTCAGCCGTGTAGCGCTTGACATGTCTTGCCGCCTGCTCACCGAGCAATCTGCCGACACGGACAGAGCCCGTGAACGAGATCTTCGCGATCTGTGGGCTTGAGATGAGCGACGATGAAATGAATGCCGGGTCGCCAGCTACCAGGTTGACGACGCCCTCCGGCATGCCCGCATCGACAAGGCACTCCACGATCGCCATGCAAGTTGCAGGCGTCTCCTCGGCGGGCTTGATGACCACACTGCAGCCGGCCGCGAGTGCGCCACCCAGCTTGCGGGAAGGGAGGTTTGCGGGAAAATTCCATGGCGTGAATGCCGCGACGGGGCCGACCGGAACGCGCGTGACTGTCTGGCTCAACACGTTCGAAATCCGCGCGGGCACACCGCGTATGGGCAATCGTTTGGCTTCCTCTGCGAGGAATTCGATGATGTCTGCCGAGAGCGTCACCTCGCGGACCGCTTCAGCCAGCGGTTTGCCCTGCTCGAGCGTGAGAATATGTGCTATTTCCCTGGAGCGCTCACGCATCAGGGCCGTCGCCGTGGAGATGATCCGGAACCGCTCGAGCGGCAGCATGCTTGCCCAGCGGCTAAAGCTTCTTCTCGCGGCATCAGCGGCTCGTTCGAGCTCGCGGCGGCCAGCGATGGGGAGATGGCCGAGCACTTCGCCATCTGCCGGATTGACGACCGGGACAGTGCCTTCGTCAGTCTTATCTATCCACTGGCCATCAATGAACAGTCTGAGTTTTGGGTATGACATGGTGCGAGCCGTAAAAAATTGTTAGAAACATTTTCTGTCTCGCCAGGCTACCCAACAATCAACCTTTGGGTGGATTTTGCTGGTCAGGTGCTGCTCATTACCTCACGCACGGTCTTCACACTCGCTGAAACGCGCTTGATCAGCTTGTCCGAATCGTCCGCCAGCTTTTTGATTTCCGCTGCCACCACAGCGAACCCGCGTCCGCTTTCTCCGGCGCGAGCGGCCTCGACGCGTGCATTGAAAGAGAGAATAGACAGCGCCCGTATTGTTTTCAGAATGTCGTCCACATCGGAAAGAATCGCGTTCGTGGATACCGTCAGTGCCACCAGGCGCTTCTCGGCGGCCATCTGTGCCGCCCGCTCGCCTTGTACCTCTATGACCAGTCCTTCGATGAACAGGAGTTTTCCGCTATCGTCGAACACGCCACCACCTACTTCTCGTACCCATACCGATTGCCGGTCCGCCCTCCTGATGCGGTAGTCAACGGTCCACGTCTGCCTGTGGCGCAATGCGGAGGTCACCGTTTGCAAAACGTATGGCTCATCTTCCGGTTCCGTCAGCGAAGGCAGCGTCCGCACGGCGTTGCCGACGAAATCGGATGCCGGATACCCGGTAAGGGCATGAATACCCGGCGTCGCGTACACAATCGTATATTCGTCGTCATTCATACACCGATACAGGAAACCATTCATTCTCGCCGCGATGCTTTGCATGATGGCGAGTTCAAGCTCCCGTCCGGGTATTCCGATCCGCGCATTGCTGCTGGAAGCGGAAAATAAGGTGCCGCCCTGTCTCAATTGATGTTTCCCATGGCAATCGTCTGGCGTCGAGCGCATCGCGCGCTCGACGGGATCTGAGCAGCGGTCGTGCCGGAGTCAATTACTCGTCAGGACTCCGTCTTTCGAGAAAAGTGCCGGCGCCGACGCGCGCAGGAGCACGACGGCTGTGAGCGCCTCGCGATCTTGCCGGTGTTTTGTCGTCAATCGCTGCGCCTTTGCACTGCCCTCGATCAGCAGACCGTCGAGTCCGACGCCATAGAAATTCTCGCCGTTCGCAACCAGATCGGTGATCGAACTAGTCGTCCCTGAGTCGACTGCGCTCCACGTGTCTCCATCGTCCCGGCTCACGTACAGATGACCGAGCAGCCCGCCAACGAATACCGTGCCGCCCGATGCGACTGTACCGGCCCAGAGGCTGCCCTTGCCACCAGTCTGACGGTATTCCCAGGTTGCGCCGTAATCCCTTGAGCGGAGCACGAGACCTTGCTCCGCTGCAACATACAACGTCCCGTTGCCGCCTGCGAAGATCCGGAACAGATTTCGATCGGCTTTGCTCGCGCCGGGAGGCGGCGGCAACTTCACCGTAGTCCAGTGCACGCCTCCATCCTCGGTCTGGAGCATCAGTGACCACAAGCCCACCGCCCACCCGTGGAGACGGTCGGCAAAATACACCGAAAATAGCGGCTGATCCGTGGATGCGTCTGACCGTTGCAACCTCCACGTCTCGCCGCCGTCTTCGGAAGCAAGGATAACGCCCTGCTGACCCACCGCCCAGCCGTGAGAGGCATCGGCAAAGTACACGCCAGTAAGCGTCGACGTAGCGGGCACCGAACGCGCCTGGATGTATGTTCTGCCATTATCGTCTGACAGCAGCACGATTCCGTGCGCTCCGACGGCAACAATGCGCGAACCAGCACGGGCGGCGTCGAGCAACATTTGGTGGGTTGCGTCGCGCCAGACACGTGCTGGCGTAACCTGTATCTCAGTCGGCGCGGCATAGGCTGTCTGTGCAGCGCCGCAGACAGCAATGCACAACCACATCGCGATACCCTTTTGTTTCATTCCCATGATGCGCCCTTCCTAACACATGCGTCGAATCAGTGATTGAGAACGCCGGGCGCTCTCACCGGCGTGCGACGGGGGAACAGCCTCTCCAGAACGACAGCAAGCGCCGGCAATGCCGTCATCGCCATCACCAGATTGACAATGAACATGAAGGCCAGCAGTTTGCCCATGTCTGCCTGGAATTTGAGTGCCGAAAAGCTCCAGGTCGCGACGCCGATCGCCAACGTAATTGCGGTGAATATGGTGGCGACACCAACCTCGAGCATCGCATGCTCGACTGCTTTCACGATAGATTGGCCGTTGGCCATGTGCAGTTGGAGACGGTTGTAGATATAGAAGGCATAGTCGACCCCGATGCCCACTGCCAGCACCATGACCGGCAGCGTCGCGACAGTCAGACCGATCTGCAGTACCTTCATTAACCAGTAACCAATAAATGTGGCCACCGTCAAAGGCGCACAGCAGGCCACGATCGCACGCACGTCGCGATAAGCCAGAAATACCAGGATCAATATGGCAGCGTAGACATATAACATCATCGGCAGCTCGCTTTTCTGAACTTCGTCGTTGGTCGCCGCAATAACACCGGCGTTTCCTGCCGCCAGACGGATTCGGACATCTTTCATTTCATGCGTAGTCCGGTACTGCTTGACGTCTTCGAGCAGGCGGTTGAGTGTCGTCGCCTTATGGTCCGTCAAAAAAAGGTGCACGGCGCTCATGCTGCAATCTTTATTCATATATCCTTTGATCCTGCCAATTTCAGCGGATAGCCCGCCGTAGTTTCCCGGATCGATCGGCACCACGTTCATCTTTGGAAATCCCTCGTTGTAGCCCTCGTTGTAGGCCCGCAGCATTGCCGGATAGGACTGGACAGAGACCACGCCCGGCTCGCTCTTCATCGTCGAAGCGAAGTCATCTTCGAACAGTCCGACGGCCGGGTTATCGCAGGCTGAACCCGACGACTCGAAAACGACGGTCAACCAGTCGAGTCCGACATCGTAATTGCTTGCAATCGATACCGCGTCGCGATTAAAACGGGCATCCGCCCGAAGCTCCGGCGCGCCGGGCTGGAGCGTACCGATCACCCGGTCCCGGCTTTGCCATACAGCCAGCGCAAAGACAGCCACCGTGACACCCACGACTAACCAGGCATTGCGCGGCTCGGCTACCTTCGCGAGCTTCCGCAACCAGGCCGATCGTCGCTCCCGTTTGTCGAGTGCCCGGTCAGCATATGCCTTAGTGAAATTGAAAAATGATGCGGCCACTGGGAGCATCACAAGATTCGTCACGATTTTGTAGCCGACGCCGAGCGATGCCGTAATTGCGAGTTCGCGCACCATTGGAATCGGGATCAGCAAAAGCGTAACAAATGAGACAAATGCGGTGACCAATGCCAACGTGCCGGGAATCAGCAGTCCGCTGAAACTGCTGCGAGCCGCTTCCATGGTTCCGCGCCCGTGCGAGAGTTCTCGCACGATGTAGTTCACCTGTTGTATGCCATGCGAGACACCGATCGCAAACACCAGAAACGGCACAAGGACGGCGAGCGGATCCAGCCCGAAGCCGAGGAGTCTGAGCGTACCGAATTGCCACACAAGAGAAGTCAACGAGCAGATGATGGGCAGGACAGTGAACCGTATCGAGTGGCTATACCAGTACACTGCGAGTGCCGTCAATAACAGCGCGATGCCGCAGAAGCTCAGGACCGCTTTTGCACCATCGGCAATGTCGCCAATCTGCTTCGCGAAGCCGATGATCTGTATCTCATACCCAGCATCTTCGAATGGCTTACGAATACGTGTATCGAGCAGATGGTTAAATTCGACATAGTCGAGAGTCCTGCCCGCGCTATCTCGCTCGTTCAGCTCGGCGGTAATCATCGCGCTGTCTTCGTTATGCGAAACAAGTGTGCCGATATACCCGCCGCCGGTTGCCGACTGGCGAATCCTGGCCACGACCGCCGGGGTCAACTGATCCGGCGTGACCGTACCATCGATGACCGGATTGGCACGAAACCCGTCTTCGGCGATCTCGTTGACAAATGCGTTCGGTGTCCACAGCGACAGCACCCCCTGCCGGTCGACGTTCGGCAAAAAGGTGACCGCCTGCGTGACACGATATAGGCGGGTCAATCCTTCTCGAGTCCAGATAGAACCAGTCCGGGCGCGCACGACAACCGTAATGCGGTTTGCTCCGAAAAGGTCCTTGCGGTACTTCTGGAAAGTCTGGATGTATTCATGGCCGACCGGCATCTGTTTCTCAAAACCAGCCTCCATACGCAGTTGGGCCGCAAAGAAAGCCATCGCAGTGGTAAACAGGGCAATCGTCAGCATGACGATTGCACGATGTCCGAAAAAGAAATGCTCAAGGCGGAGGACGATACGATTCAGCACGGAATCTTCCCTTCAAAGGTCGCGGCGCGCACAACGGCGCGTCGTATTACAATCCCTACATGTCAGAAGTTGCGAGTGGCGAACACGCCGACAAAATTTCGATCCGCAAATGGTTGGCCCACTGTATTGTGTCCTCCGAAGAAGGCTGTGTAGTTAATGCCAGCCTGCCAGACGGCAGGGTTCTGGTTAAACAGAACGTAGACGTTGACTGACTTCGCCCCCTGCATGTAGTTGGCGATAAACGTAGGCGTATAACCGTAGAGAGCATCGGAGAATGTGATGCCTGGAGTCACCTGCCAACCACGAATCAACGTGCCGTCATAGGTCCAGTTGAAGTCGACGGTCGCGCCGATTGAACTCGCTGTACCCTGTGCCGCGATGATCGGATAGCCAAGGCTCGAACCGTTATTCAGCCATGCGAAGTAGCCGGCCGCCGGCACCTGAGTCACGCTCTGGCCATTGATCGTGCTCGTCACGCCGCTCGAGCTCAGACCTGGGTAATAGATCCAGGTCAGTTCAGCCGTCAGCACCGCCATGTCGGCATGAATCAGCTTGAGGAACGGATACTCGCTTTGCGTAAGACTGAGCTGGCCGTTGATGTCATATTGAAGCTTCTTCCTGTCGGCCCATTGCGCGCAATTAGCACCGCTCACAGCGTTGGTATTGGCATCGAGCGGTCCGTTCGCCCCGAAGCAGCCGGAAAGTGCCACAGCATCGTGGGGGCGGTACGACAGCTCGGTGCCGATTGCCCAATCTCCGAGCGCAAAATTTGCGCTCACGCCGAAAAGCTGGCGACTGTGAAGGTACGACCACTGGCTGGAACCATTTGCCAGCGTCGAAAGTACCGGTGACTTGTCGGTGTAGTTTTCGTAGTAAAAGCCAAAGTTAACGTCAATGCTCTTCGGCTTGTAGCCAAGCTTCACACCGAACTGCGGCCTGGTGTTGGTCGGTAACACTGTCGATACGGGAATGCCGATCGAGTTGTAGGGCGGACCCGCGAACTGCCCGTTAACCAGCCCCTGATTGATCCCGGCAAGGGTTGTCGAGTTTCCGCTCTGCGGCCCGGCGATCGTACCAGCATCGAGCCCGCCGACGTTAAAATTGTTCGAATTAACGGTGGCCGGCTCCGCGCCACGTCCGAAGTTGTCGGCGACAGACCAATACGAGCCGACCGGAGGATAGCGGTTTCCGTTCCACTGGAACTGATAATAGCCTTCCGTACTGAATCCATGTCCAAGCCCGGTCGCAAAGCTCAACATCGGAGCCGGTATCAGCGCCTGCTTGATCTGCGCGCCAGGTATCAGCAACGTCTGGATGTCGACAGCATTGGTGGCGTTGATGCCACCTTGTGCAAAATAGCTCTCGCCCCAGTTAATCACCTGATTACCGAAGCGCACGTGGGCAGCTTGGCCACCAACTGTGAAATCCTTTTCGACCCAAAGGTCAAGCAGGCGTACCGGATATTCGACCTGTGCCAATGCGGTGCTCGATAGAGGTGTCCGCGCAGTATCATGTACGATGAAGTCGTACATTCCCGTGCCACGGACCATTAACTTGTAGCCTTCGCTCGGCATCGTCAGCAACAACTCGCTCGTGGCGCTGATATACGTGCTGAATGGCTGGCCCTTCCGGTAGTTCAGGTTGCCATTATCACCAAAAGACCATTGATCAACGTTGGCTGCAGCACCGCACCCGTACGCATTCGGATCGCCCGTCAGCGAACAGCTTGGACTTTTTGTACGAATGGCAGCACCGGCGGTCAGGTTGGTTACCCACGAACCCGTAAGGTCCCCAAAACCGGTAGTAAAGTCGTAGCCGTACGCATTACCCGTTACTGTACCGAGCATCGCCAGTGATATTGACGCGCCTACCCCTACCCTTTTCATCCCTGATCCCCATTTGTGGTTTTTGCGGAGGGCGTGCGTCTGTCAGGCGCACGCTCATCTCAACGCTTGCGGCCTACCGTTCGCTAATAGACCGCAGGTTCTCTGCTGTGTAGAAATCGGAACTGAACTTTGGATCGGTCGACTGCTCGACGTAACGCACGTCACTTCCCGCACCAATGACACCCTGATCGGCGACATATCGTCCAGACGTCACGTTGTACTGGACGAAAGGTTCGACATCGCACGTTCCACCCAACTCCCAGACGGGAATGGGATAGCCTTCCTTTGCCTTCCAAAGCTTGCCCTGTCCGTCATAGTCTTCCCCCGCGAGCGCCAGATAGGTATCTTCGTCAAGGTAAACGACCTTCTTCTGCGACACGTGCCGCATATTCGGCTTGAGCACGGCCTCGAGGACGTACACGCGATGCAACTCATAGCGGCGGGCCGACGGGTCGACCGAGTCCTGCTTGTACACATCACCCACACTCTTCTTGAAGTCATACATCCCAAAGTCGTTGTACGGGACGTACATCTCTTTCTTTCCTGCGAGCTTCCAGTCGAAACGGTCGATATCACCGTTAAAGAGCCATGGTTCGTCAACCGTGTACTGATTTTCGAACCCGATTTGCGGGGCGTCGTAGTCGTATGACGGCATACGGCGCACACGGCGCTGTCCGGAGAAGTAGTAGTAGGTCGGAGCTTCATTGTTGGCAAAATTGAAAGTCTGCACGAGACCCTGCCCCGCGAGTGCGGCTGGCGACTCGTAGGCGAAGTAGATCGAGAACAGCGCTCCATCGGCCTGCACCGCATTTGACCCCTTCTTGCCCCAAGGGAAGTACAGGGTCTGGTGGCTGACCACATCGATCCAGTCGGAGCTTCCGGGGCGCGGCGAAACAAGCGTATTAAGTTTGTTCCACTGGATGCCCACACCTCGATAACGCGTCAGGTAATTCCAGATTGCCTGCTGGCCGGTCTTTGCCGCCGGAAAAGGCACTCCTGGCAGTACGGCATTTTGAAGATGATTACCGCTCGCATCGAGCTTTGCCTCACCAGCATTCTTTTTGATGTTGTCCTGAACCCAGTCGGGGTATCCGCAGTCGCGATGCGTTGGGTAGACCTCCATGCGGTAGCCCTTGATCTGCTTGAACAGAGCGAGTTGCCCCGGCGACAGCTTGTCTGCATACTGCGCAACGTTGTCAGCCGTGATTGAGAACAGTGGCTTTTCCGACTTGTACGGCGAGTAGTCGCCCCGCGGTTTGCCCGGCGACCAGCCCGTCGGCGTTGCCTGAACGCCCCCATAAACAGGGATCTGGCCATCCTTGCTGGCCCCCCGTTCCGCCCCGGTTACGGTCTGGCTTCCGGCACCCTGCGCCCAAGCCGCCACAATGACAGCGCTGCATACGATTGCCAGCGCGGGTTTGATATAGAAGTGCATCGCCGACCCCTCTCCAAGAGAAACTTGATGCTGGGCATGACAATCGGGCGACCCGTTGATTCATGACCAGTTGAGGCAATTCTCAGCAGCCTAAATTGTCGCCGCGATCAACCGAAGGGATGATTTGACGGGCTCCAGGTCCTATGGATAACCCCGATATGGGCGGTTGATCACTTTGGGCGTGTGCGGTATGCGTCGCAGTAGAAAGTGAAGTCGCCGGCGCCACGCTGGCGCTCGGTTAGTTGTACTGATTAACTGACGAATCGCTAATGGCTCCAATTGTTGCCACATAACTGTCGCGTTCGTCGCGTGCTTAGTTTCCCGAGGCCAACCTGGGCTGCATAAGCCCGGCCCAGCAGCCAGCGCTCCCTATTTCATATTCTCGAGGATAAAAACAGCCTGGGTGTGTCGGCAGAATATCTGCCGGCACACCCAGGCGTCCTGGCACTGAGATCAATGCCCTTCGTACTCTGCGATCATCGATACGAGGCTGGCGCGATTCGGCACGCCCACTTTCTCGTATATCTTGAGAACATGCGATTTCACGGTCGCAACACTGATGTGAAGCGAATCGGCGATGCTACAGTTTGTCTGGCCTGATATCAGGAGCTCTACGACGTCGAGTTCCCGGCGAGACAGTGCAAACTCCTTGGACAAGTCCTGTCGCAATTCCGACCTGCTCCGCCCAGTGAAACCGCGCAGGTTGTACTCAATATACTGGTGCATTGAGTCCACAACGGCGGCAACCTGCGAGCAGTCCTGGTCGCGACCGAGCAACAGACTGATCCCTCCAAGAAGTCGCGTGTCGCTCCGGAAGGCAGTCTCAACGACGTCTTCGAAACCGTGTGCCTTCAAAAAACGTACGTAGTGCTGATTTTCTGGCGTAGTGATTTGTGCGACGGTCTGACTCAACAACGCAGCACGAGCCGTCTCACTCTGCAGCCGATGATATTCGAAAGGGTCGAACTCGCACATGCCAGCCTTGTATTCGCGATGAAATGCTTCCGGGACATCCAGGCGGCGAAATTTGCAGCTTTCCGTCCGTTCCTCGACGACGTAGAACGCCAGCGCTCGGACACGCGTCATCGTTGCCACAAACTCCATCGTCTCGTCGACAAAACGCGCACCGACCAGGGGACGTTCCGAGCGGAAGCGATCCGTGGGGCGACACTCCAAGTTCTGATCACACTTCATTTAGCAGTCGTCCAAGTCTGTTATACAGGGTCGGGCGTGCACTTCTGAGCCAGACGGCGAAGCCCGCACCAGCGGCTCCCACGCCAAGCGTCGCCCACGGCACCAGTTCCGACCAAATCGATTTGCTGCCGCTCAGCAAGTCCACATGGACCATGATTTGCCACAGGCACAGGAACAGCCCGACGGATGCCATCGCCGGGGCAATGGTACGCTGCCAAAGGGAAACACCACGCCCGTTCTTCCAGAAGAAACCCACGACGGCTAATGAGGCGAAGCCCTGCACAGCGACGATGCCTACGGATGCCACGACGCTCGACCACGGCAAGAGCCCCTGCAATGGATCAACTCCGCCAAGACCGCAGGCAACGATAAAAGCCAGCCCGCTTACGGTCTGTACGATGCTCGCCACGAAAGGCGTCTGCTGCACGGCATGGGTCCTCGCCAATGCGCTCCAGATAATGCCCTCACGCGCCAGTGAAAAGAAATATCGCGAGATCGTGTTATGAAAACTGATGAGGGCCGCGAGAAGACTCGTTATCATCAGCATGCCCATCGCGTCAGCAGCCCACGCCCCGACCAGTCTGGATGTCATTGCGAACCACATATTGCCGGGATCTTTTTCAGCTTGAACCAGCGCGGCTTCGGGACCATAGGCGGCGATGATCATCCAGACCGAAACTGCGTAGAGGACCATGATCAACGTGATCGCAGCGTAGGTCGCTCTCGGAATCGTCTTCAGAGGATTCTTCGCCTCTTCCGAATAGATTGCGGTGGTCTCAAAGCCCATGTACGAGCCGATGACAAACACCAACGAAGGCCCAAAGCCGCTGGTCAACACGATGGACGGCGCAAACGATGCAAGCGGAAAACCCTTCGGGCCGCCGCCATTCAGCACTACCGCAGCATCAAAGATCAGGATGATGGCGATCTCGCACAGCATCAGAAGGCACAAAAATCGCCCGCTGAACTCTACATTACGATAGCCAAAATAGTGGACCACGAGCGCTGTACCAGCCGCACTGAGCCACCATGGCACGGCTGCGCCTACATGGTCATGAAGCCATTGACTCAGAAAGAACCCCACCATCGCGTAGCAGGCGAGCTGAATAGCGTTGTATGCGAGCAAAGCGAGGAACGCTCCGCCTACCCCCGCCGGTCTGCCTAGACCCGCAGCAATATAGGCGTAAAAGGCACCCGCGTTCCTGACATGACGGCTCATTGCCGCGTAGCCGACACTGAAAAGCAGATAGACGGCTCCGGCAATAATGAACGATCCAGGGACACCCGCACCATTGCCCATAGCAATGCTCACCGGCACCGCACCGACGAGGGCCGTCAACGGGCCATTTGTTGCAATCACTAAAAACACAATCGACGTCAATCCCAGCGCGTCCTTGCGCAGCGCATGCTCCTCGCCAGCCTCAGTCTTCATAGCGTTCCTCTCCTACATCCCTATTAGTCATGACTTTCAGAATACATATCTGTGAATGCAAGACGGTTCTTTGGCCGAAATACGCGACACAGCCATGGTTCCGGTTTGCCTCTACTTCTGGATCGCTCCTTCAGCGGCGGTCCGATAGACAGCGTAGTACGCCAGAAACACAATGGGCCGGTTCAACGACGACACAGATGCCATCGATGATGTCTCAACTGCACCGCCTAAATCATGTCATCCGACCTAGTTACCTTTTATAGCCCGGCAATAAACCAACAGCAAGTAAGTGGAAGCACCTAGCCGAGCGCACTGCATCCGGCTCCCCCATCGGCTACGCACGCAATGGGAAAGCCGTTCCGGGTTTCGTTCCTCTCTGCGGAGGCAATTGGGGGAAGCGCATGAGAGCGGCCAGACTGCCTGTTTCGTACCTCCCTATAGCCGATCTGCTTTGCAAACTAGGTCATGTGACATATACTCATTTGGCGGACGGGCGGTCCGTGCTGGAGTGGATGCTGCGACCGAGTAGTCGCTTTTCCGGTGATATGCATTCGAACCGATGTGGCGCCGCGAAGACGCTGCAGAAAGGAGTGACGGCGCGCCGGTCAGACGGCGTCAATCGGCGTCAGGCCGCTGCGGAAGTACAGTGAAGAGCGAAGGAGAAGTTCATGGCTAGCACCGGAAAGTCATTGCGTCAGATGGTCGACTACTGGCTCGCCCCCTGCGAGGGCGAACGCGTCAAGGTTGCGAAGTTCAGAAACAGGCGGTTAACCCGGGAGCGGTATGTATGCATTGAGGCATCGAGGCCAGCAGGGCCAGTAGCCATGTTTTTCTTCCGTCACGATGATGGCAACTGGTGCATATACCCGCCACGCCTGGAACAGCCCGCGATGAGCCTGACGCCATGGAGTGGGTCTTGCACAGACGCGGTCGCATGACCGACAATGGGTTTTTGAGACCAACTAGTCGGCAATAACCTATTTGAGTGTGCCGCAATTAAACCATGGCCAACAAAACGTTTCCTGGCGAGGGTCCGTTACAGACGCGACGAGCGCCATTCGATACAGTGACTCAAGCACGGGCGCGCATTGACTCGGGTGCCGAAAACGGAAAACGAGCATTGACCGAGCGGGGGCGCAATGCCGTAGTGCGCATCTTGAAATGCGCGACCGATATTTTCGTCGCGGAGGGTTATGGCGGACTAACTATGCGGAAGGTTGCATTGAACGCGGGCATAGCCCTCTCCAACTTGCAGCACTACTTTCCAACCCGGGAGGCTTTGTTTGCCGCACTCATGAGGCAGACGATAACAGAATACGCTGAAACGAACGACAGCATTAGCCAGGATACCTCGCTCACCGCCGAGGAACGATTGGAAAAGATTGTCCGACTGCTGATCGAGGACGACAAACAACCTCGCACGCAGAGCCTGTTCATCAACATGTGGGCGCTCGCCCAAACCCAGGATTTTGCCCGCGAGATTATGGACGAGGCTTACGCTGTACAACGACGGATGATTCGTACCTTCGTCGAAGCCGTAAACCCGGACTTGCTGCCATCGGAGCTTTCGTGCCGCGCAGCGCTAATAACCTGCCAAATTGAAGGCCTGCTCATCTTGATTCCCCAGAGGAACCGCTTTCCCTCTGATGTTAGAGGAATCGAGGACGAGGCGGTCCGAGCTATTCTGGCTCTCGCTCGGGCGGAGAGTTCGCGCAGCAATGTTCAAAAGGCCCGACCAATAAGGCCTTGACGCTTCGCGGCGGTTGCCAGCTAACCTCGTCACAAGGCTACTTTCGAGGGACGGAATAAACCGGAGTTCTTCGGCGACCTCTGTAACGACGACGGTGCCGTAAATGAGGCCGCGCTTCGACGGTCGCGTCGCGCTCGCTCACAAGCGCTGGAACCGCAACCGGCGCGGCCACGGCAGCACCTATGCGCAGCGAAGGCGCGCACGTCTACATGCTCGGCCGGCGCGAGGCGCCGCTCGAGGTGATGGCGACTGTGACTGGCGCCATCGCAGTAGTCGCCGATGCAGCCGACGCGGTGCAGGTCCGCTCGGCGCTCGGGCGGATCTTGCAGCGTCACAACCGGCTCGACGCCGCGATAGCCCAAAGCCGCCGGCCTAGGCGTCGCCGCGCTCGGAGACCAGGCGACGACTGCGGCGCAGCACGTGCCGCGTCAATCTCGCCCTCGCGTTCCTCATCATGCGTGAAGCGCCGCCGATGCTGATCGACAGCTGCGGCGCGATCGTCGTCGTGAGTTCGTTCGCGAGTCTCGCAGCCGTGCCCGACGCGGCAAGGGTATGTCAACGCAGACGCTTCGTCATGCGACAAGCCCCTTCTGTTTTGCTCGCAGAGTGATGACCAATCCGTAAGTAGATTTCATCTATCGGCTTTGCGCTGTCCGCTGTCCGGACTGTGCAAGAAGTCCAGCGTGTACCGCCCCCTGAGCTTGTTTTCCAAGGGGCCAGAAGTAGCCGTACCTTTCGGGCGCGACGGCAGGAAGTGGCGAGATGACACTCATTTTCCTTTCGAATCAGCTGCTTGATGGCACTTTGGCGAAAATCACACGAATTCCGGCCGACCCTCCGGTAGGACCCTGGTGGTCTGCGCCGCGCCCGGAAGCGCCTTCCGCTCGCGTTCTGTTCCCTTCGCGTCGCTAACTCGCCCCGTCTTTCCCTGCATGAACGCACTGCGCTGCATCACGGTCGCACTCGCGATCCATCCGGCGTGGTGTATGACTTCGCCAGCTTCTTCGCTCTCCACGGCCAGCATGGCATCGCCTTTCAAGGCGCGACCCGACCGTTCCGCGACTCCGTCGGCCCGTCTTCACCACCCGCATCAGGGTAAACACAGATTCGTCCCGATCAAAAGCTGCATAGAATGACAAACATTAGCAAGGAGCAATGTTACTTGCTATAGATTAATACGACTGACCCGCAGCACACGGAGACACGATGCAGATCGATTATCAAACGATGCGGTTCGACTACGAGCGAGCCGCCGACCACGACGCCGCGACGCCCGCTACCTATCCGGTCGTCGTGATCGGAGCGGGCCCTGTCGGGCTGAGCGCCGCGATCGATCTGGCGCAGCAGGGCGTGCGTACCGTGCTCGTCGATAACGACGACACACTGTCGAGCGGCTCGCGCGCCATCTGTTTCGCCAAGCGGACGCTGGAAATTTTCGACCGCCTCGGCTGCGGCGCGCAGATGGTGGACAAAGGCGTGAGCTGGAACGTCGGCAAGGTGTTCCTGCAGGACGAACTGATCTACACGTTCAATCTGCTGCCCGAAACGGGCCACGCCCGCCCCGCCTTCATCAACTTGCAGCAGTACTACGTCGAAGGCTATCTGGCCGGGCGCGCACGGCAGACGGCCAATCTGCAGATGCGCTGGAAAAGCAACGTCATCGGTCTGACGCAGCACGACGGCTATGTCGAATTGCAGGTCGAAACCCCCGACGGCGTCTACCCGATGCGCGCGCAATACGTGATTGCCGCCGATGGCTCGCGCAGCGCGGTGCGCAAGGCGCTCGGTCTCGATAGTCGTGGCCGTACGTTCAAGGACCGCTTCCTGATCGCCGACGTGAAGATGAAGGCGCCGTTTCCGACCGAGCGCTGGTTCTGGTTCGATCCGCCGTTTCACCGCAATCAGTCGGTGTTGCTGCATCGTCAGCCCGACAACGTCTGGCGCATCGATTTCCAGCTCGGCTGGGACGCCGACCCGGTTGCGGAAAAGCAGCCGGAGAAAGTGATTCCGCGCGTGAAGGCATTGCTGGGCGAAGACACGGAGTTCGAACTCGAATGGGTCAGCGTCTACACGTTTTCGTGTTTACGGATGGACAGTTTCCGGCATGGCCGCGTGCTGTTCGCGGGCGATTCGGCGCATGGTGTGTCGCCGTTCGGCGCGCGCGGCGCGAATAGCGGCGTGCAGGACGCCGACAACCTTGCGTGGAAGTTGCGGCTGGTGGTCAACGGCGACGCGCCGCCTTCATTGCTCGACACCTATGCATCGGAGCGCGAATACGCGGCCGATGAAAACATCCTGAACTCGTCACGCGCAACGGACTTCATCACGCCAAAAAGCGCGATCTCGCGGATGTTCCGCGATGCGACGCTCAAGCTCTCGAAAGACTGCCCGTTCGCGCGACGCATCGTCAATAGCGGGCGACTGTCGATTCCCGCCGTGTTGCGCGACTCGACGCTGAACACGCCCGACGCCGCCGACGCCGCGTTCTCCTGCACGATGGTGCCCGGCGCGGTCTGCACGGACGCGCCCGTGAAGGTGCAAGGCGACGACGCGTGGTTCCTCAACCAGACGGGCCACGGCGGCTTTACGGGCGTGCATTTCTGCGGCCATGGAGACGATCTTTCGGCGTGTGCCGAACAGCTTGCCGCGCTCGCCCGGCTCGCGGTTCCGGTGCGCACGGTGATCGTCGTGCCGCGCGGCGCTGCGGCGACGGCCTTGCCGGGTATGCCTGGCATCACCGTGGTCGAAGACGTCGAGGGCATCGTCACGCATCGCTTCGATGCGCGTCCCGGCACCTTCTATCTGCTGCGACCCGATCAGCATGTCTGCGCACGCTGGCGCGCGTTCGACATCGGATCGGTCGCGAAAGCCGTCAATCGCGCTACGTGCAACGGATGACCATCATGACCACGCTGAATATCGAAACCAATATCGCCGACCCTGACGCGTTCTACGAAAAACTGATCGACGCGCACAACGGTCTGACCGACGAACAAAGTCATTTCATGAACGCGAAGCTGGTGCTGCTGCTCGCCAACCATATCGGCGATGCCAGCGTGCTGGCCACGGCGCTCGCCATCGCCCGCGCAGACGCCGCGCCCGATAACGACGCCGTGCCGCAACAGCCGAACTGATCCAACATTTCCCGTTCCACGGAGAAGCAGATGCCGGAAAACACACATGGACTGACACGGGTGCCGGACAACCGATACCAGTCCGGATTTGGCAACGAGTTCGCCACCGAAGCCTTGCCGGGCGTGCTGCCCGTGGGCCGGAACTCGCCTCAGCAGGTCGAAAGAGGGCTGTATGCCGAGCAGTTGTCGGGCACCGCGTTCACCGCGCCGCGTGCACACAACCGCCGTTCGTGGCTCTACCGGATTCGTCCGGCCGCCGTTCACAAGCCGTTCATGCGGCTGTCGAACGACCGGCTGGTTGGCGACTTTTCGACGGTGCCGACGACGCCGCCCAACCAGTTGCGTTGGGACCCGCTGCCGATGCCCGATGGTCCGGTGGACTTCGTCGATTCGCTGGTGACGATGGCGGGCAATGGATCGGTGGCGTCGATGAGCGGCTGCGCGATTCATCTGTACGCAGCCACCGCATCGATGCATGAGCGCTTCTTCTATTCCGCCGACGGCGAATTCCTGATCGTGCCGCAGCAAGGCCGCCTGACGATTGCGACCGAACTCGGCGTACTCGATGTCGAGCCGTTCGAGATTGCGGTGATTCCGCGCGGCGTACGTTTTTCGGTTGCGCTGCCGGATGGCGAGGCGCGCGGCTACGTATGCGAAAACTTCGGCGCGTTGCTCGCGCTGCCGGACCTGGGACCGATAGGCTCCAACGGCCTCGCGAATCCGCGCGACTTCCTGACGCCTCATGCGGCTTTCGAAGATCGCGAAGGCCGGTTCGAACTGGTCGCCAAATTCGACGGTCATCTGTGGCGCGCGGATATCGGGCATTCGCCGCTCGATGTGGTGGCGTGGCATGGCAACTATGCGCCGTACAAATACGATTTGCGGCACTTCAATACGATCGGCTCGATCAGCTACGACCATCCCGATCCGTCCATCTTCCTCGTGCTGCAATCGCCGAGCGATACGGAAGGCGTGCACTCGCTCGAGTTCGTGATTTTCCCGCCGCGCTGGCTGGTCGCGGAAAATACGTTCCGCCCACCCTGGTTCCATCGCAATGTCGCAAGCGAGTTCATGGGACTCGTGCACGGCGCGTACGACGCAAAGGAAGAAGGCTTCGTGCCGGGCGGTGCGAGTCTGCATAACTGCATGTCCGGGCATGGGCCGGATGCGGAGACGTTCCGCAAAGCATCGGCATCGGACACGACCCAACCGCATAAGGTGGACAACACGCTCGCATTCATGTTCGAGACGCCGCGCGTGATTCGCCCGACTGCGTTCGCACTGGAAACCTCGCAATTGCAGGCCGAGTATTTCGAATGCTGGCAAGGTCTGCGGAAAAACTTCAAGCTGGAGACGCAAGCATGACGAACCCCACTTCGATGACGTGGCAAGCGGCAAACGATCCGCGCCGTAAAAGCTGGGTCGAATCTGCAAACGATCCAGCCAGCGACTTTCCGATCCAGAACCTGCCGTTCGGCGTGTTCAGTGACAGCAACAATGCGACGCCGCGTGTCGGTGTCGCGATTGGCGATCGCATCGTCGATCTCGCCGCGCTTGCGGATAACGGGCTGCTGACACCGGGCCGCGACGTGTTCGCGTGTGCGTCGCTGAACCGCTTTATCGCGCCCGGACAGGCGCAGTGGCGCGCAGTGCGCGCGCAGCTGTCGTCGCTGCTCGATGCGAACACGGCCTCGTTGCGCGACGACGCTTCGCTGCGCGAGAAGGCGCTGGTCGCGCAAGCCGATGCCCGGATGCATCTGCCCGTCGAGATTCCGGGCTATACGGATTTCTATTCGTCGAAGGAACATGCGACCAACGTCGGCTCGATGTTCCGCGATCCGAAGAACGCCCTTCTGCCTAACTGGCTCGAAATCCCGATTGGTTATAACGGCCGCGCGTCGTCGGTGGTCGTCAGCGAAACGCCCGTCAGGCGACCCAACGGCCAGATCAAGACGCCCGATAGCGATCGCCCGATTTACAGCGCGTGCCGCAAGCTCGATATCGAACTGGAGACGGGTTTTATCGTCGGCACGAATACGACGCTCGGCGAGCCGGTTGCGTGCGAACAGGCTGAGGCGCATATCTTCGGCATGGTGCTGCTCAACGACTGGAGCGCCCGCGACATCCAGCAGTGGGAATACGTGCCGCTCGGACCGTTCATTCGAAAGGCTTTGCCACCACGATTTCGCCGTGGATCGTGACGCTCGACGCGCTCGACCCATTCCGCTGCGCACAGCCGGAACAGTCGCCGCAGCCGCTACCGTATCTACGTCACGCGGGAAGACACGGCTTCGATATTCAACTTGAAGTCGATCTGCACGGCGCGGGCGAACGCGAGACGTCTACGATTTGCCGCACCAACTTCAAATACATGTACTGGACGATGGCGCAGCAACTCGCGCATCACACCGCTTCCGGCTGCAACCTTCGGGTCGGCGACCTGATGGGCTCGGGAACGATCAGCGGCGCGACGCCGGATTCGTGCGGCTCGCTGCTGGAATCGACGTGGAACGGCCAGCGCCCGCTCGCGCTGCCTTCCGGCAACACGCGCGCGTTCCTCCAGGACGGCGACGAAGTGGCGATACGCGGATGGTGCCAGGGCGACGGCTATCGCGTCGGCTTCGGCACATGTTCTGGGAAGATCCTGCCCGCGCCGGAGCTTGCGTGAGCGATCCCACGCTGCATGGCTATTTCCGCAGCTCGGCGTCGTATCGGGTGCGGATCGCGCTGGCGTTGAAAGCGATTCCGTTCGATCAGTCGCCGGTCCATCTGGTGCGCGACGGCGGCGAGCATCTGAAGCCCGCATATCGTGCGATCAATCCCGAGGGGCTCGTACCGTCGCTGACGCATAGCGTTGGCGATCAGACGCATGTGCTCACGCAATCGCTTGCGATCATCGACTATCTGGACGAGGTATATCCGGAGCCGCCGCTGTTGCCTCGCCTGGCGCTGGATCGCGCGTATGTGCGCTCCGTGGCGTTGCAGGTGGCGTGCGACATTCATCCGGTGAATAACCTGCGCGTGCTGAAGTATCTGAGCGGCACGCTCGGTATCACGGACGAGCAGAAGAGCGCGTGGTATCGGCACTGGATCGATCTTGGCTTCGCTTCGCTGGAGAAGCGGCTGTCGGTCGATCCGCGCGTCGGCACGCTCGTGTTCGGCGATACGCCGACGCTCGCCGACCTCTGCATCGTGCCGCAGGTCTGGAACGCGCGGCGCTTCGACGTGCCGCTCGACGCCTATCCGACGATAGTCAGGATCGCCGGTCACGCGATGAGCCTTCCCGCTTTCGCAGCCGCCGAGCCGTCCATGCAACCCGATGCGGAGCCGCCGCCCCGCTCCGCTTAACCCCGCGCCGCGCGTCGGCATCAGCCGCACAGCCGGTCGCGGAGTCAATTGCAGGGTCGATCGCAGAGTCGCAAAGTCAGCCGCCGATCCAGCCAAAGCGCCACGACAGCCGGCGCGTCGCCGCGAGCAGTTTTTGCGCGGTCGCGCCGTCGAAACTGTGGTCGAAGCTGCCCGATGGTCCGATCAACGCGACCACGAGGGCAATGCTGCCGGTGTGATCGAATACGGGCGCGGCCAGCGTACCGATACCCGGCACCGGCGCATCGAGCGCATTGTCGATGCCGTCTGCCATGACCTTCGTGCGTCGCGCCTGATAAGTGTGCGTCAACGACGGCGCGGCTTTTTTCGCAGATACCACCACGTCGGCCGGATTCGCGCCCGCCAGCCGGATCGATTCCTGCGCCAGCAGGCCGATCAGCACGTCGTCGGAGAGGTACGCGGCAAACACCCGCCCGATCGCCGTATTCACGAGCGACATCACCGTTCCAACCCGCAAGCTGACGTGCTGCGGTCGCGCGGATTCTTCGAAGCGGATTACGGTCGGCCCGAGCGGTCCGAGAATCGCGACCGCGACGCTCATCCCCGACTCGGCGGCCAAGGTGACGATCTCGGGTTCGGCGTCGCGTATCGGCGACATCCGCTGCAATGCGATCAGACCTAGCTCCATGCTGAGCGGCCCCGCATTGAAATAGCCCGCGTCGTCGCGACTGAGCAGACCCACCTTGAGCAAACTCACCAGGTGTGGGAACGCCTTGGCGGCGGGCATATCGGCGGCGGCGGCCAGATCGCGCAGCGACAGCGGGCGACCCGCGGAAACCAGCGCGAGCAACAGTTCGCCCGTGCTGTCGAGCGCGCTGATGCCGCGTTGCGCTTTCGGATCGCTGGTTTGGGTTACGTTAAAACCGGACGTGTCCGGAGTGTCGGTGTGCATGGTTTCAATTCGAGGTGACGAGCGCTTCGGTGACTTGCCGGGTGGTTTCGATTAACTGGCGAGCCACGTCGCCGTTCCAGCCGACGTCGATCGATCCCGAAGAACCGATTGCCGTCAACGCAAGCTGCATTCGCTGCTGCGCGTCGAACACGGGCACACTCAGGCTGCTGACGCCCGGACTCGGCGCGTCGACGCCGCGCTCGATCCCGCGCGCGCGGATGGCGTCGAAGCGTTTGAACCATTGCGCATCAACCACCGGCGTCCTGGCCGCGCTGTTACCCGGCGACGATGCATCGGGCGCGAGCGCCTGACTGCGCGCCATCTGGCGGACCTGCTCGTGCGCGTAAAACGCACAGAAGATGCGGCCCGTGGACGTGGCTTCGAGCGACATCACCGTGCCGATATGCAGATTCACATGCAGCGGAAAACCGCCGCGCTCGTATCGCACGATGGTCGGCCCTTGCGCGCCCGCCACACAGATCGCCACGCTGAAGCCGACTTGCTGGGCAAGCGCTGCCGCGTACGGCGCGGCGATCCGGTACACCGGTTGCTGTTCGATATGCATGAGCCCGAGGCGCAACGACAACGGGCCTGGCTCGTAATTGCCCGTCAGCGCGTCGCGCTTGACGAGGCCAAGACGCGTCAGGCTCACCAGATACGTGTGAGCCTGCGCGGAAGACAGTTGTGCCTCGCCCGCCAGTTCGGTCAGCCCGAGCGGGACGCGATGCCGTGCCAGCGCTTGGAGCAGACGCCCGCCTACCTCGACGCTTTGAATGCCCCGTTGCTTCCTCTCGACCGACGCGTCAGCCGTCGTGTGACCCGGACTTTCGCCCGATGCGGATTTGACCAATTCGGTGCCTCGCGATGGAAGGGATAGATGGTATCCGATTGAGCCCCAACCCCCAATCTACGGAGTTTACCCTAGTTTAGTTAAAGGCAAGGTGCTTTGCTATTGACAAACTTTCGCATGACGACGACCATAGCTCATCCCCAACGAGTCGCATAACGGAGACAGACATGGCAAAGGCTTTTGCATCCCAGGCCGACCTGGAAGAAAAGAAAATCACATGGACCCAACTGTCCGAGAACGCATATGCGTACACGGCGGAAGGCGACCCGAATTCAGGCGTCATCATTGGCGACGATGGCGTGCTGATCGTCGATACGACTGCCACGCCCGCGATGGCGCAAGACCTGATCGCGAAGATCCGCAGCGTCACCGACAAGCCGATCAAATATGTCGTGCTGTCGCACTATCACGCGGTGCGCGTGCTCGGCGCGTCGGCGTATTTCGATGAAGGCGCGCAGCAGGTGATCGCGAGCCGCGGCACCTATGAAATGATCGTCGAGCGCGGCGAAGCCGATATGAAATCCGAAATCGAGCGCTTTCCGCGTCTGTTTGCTGGCGTCGAAACCGTTCCCGGTCTGACCTGGCCGACTCTCGTGTTCGAAAAGGAAATGACGCTTTTCCTCGGCAAGCTCGAAGTGCGCATCGCGCATCTCGGCTCGGGCCACACCAAGGGCGATACGGTCGTCTGGTTGCCATCGCAGAAAGTGCTGTTCTCCGGCGATCTGGTCGAATACGACGCGGCCTGCTATTGCGGCGACGCGCAACTCGAACAATGGCCCGCGACGCTCGAGGCATTGCGCGCGCTGAATGCAGACAAGCTCGTGCCGGGACGCGGCCCCGCGCTGCTCAATCCGGCTGACGTGAACAAGGGCCTCGACTACACGAAAGACTTCGTCACCACGCTGTTGCAGGCAGGCCATGACGCATTCAAGGACAAGCTCGACCTGAAGGGCGCGATGGCGCTCACGCGCAGGGCGATGGACCCGAAGTTCGGCCAGGTGTTCATCTACGAACACTGCCTGCCGTTCGACGTTTCGCGCGCGTATGACGAAGCGAGCGGCATCACGCATCCGCGTATCTGGACCGCGCAGCGCGACAAGGAAATGTGGGCCGCGCTGCAGGACTGATCGCGAAACAGGGCGCGGCACGCGCTGCGCACTGATCGCACGAAGCACACCTGGAAAGGCCGTCCGGCCTTTCACCGTTCAGAACATGAAGGCGCACAGACGCCTCGGGCTTGCTCGTCTCCAGTCAGACGCGCAACGCATATGGAGCGAGACATGCAACATTCCCTCGATGGCGACGCCATTCGGCAAGTCGCCCCTGTCACGGCCGATCACCTGATGTTTCAGAAGGTCGCGTGGCGCATCATTCCGTTTCTGTTTCTCTGTTATGTCGTGTCTTTTCTGGACCGCATCAATATCGGTTTTGCGCAATTGCAGATGAAGCACGATCTCAGCTTCAGCGATGCCATGTATGGGCTTGGCGCAGCCGTGTTCTACGTCGGCTATGTGCTATGCGAAGTGCCGAGCAACATCCTGCTCGCCCGATACGGCGCACGTAAGACCTTCATGCGCATCATGCTGCTGTGGGGCATCGCGTCGATGTGCATGATGTTCGTATCGAAGCCCGCGCACTTCTATATCCTGCGATTCATGCTCGGCGTGTTCGAGGCCGGCTTCTTCCCCGGCATCGTGCTGTATCTGACCTACTGGTTTCCGCGCGAATCGTCGCGCGGCGGTGATGTCCGTGTTCTTTGCGGGCGTCGCGGTAGCGGGCGTGCTGGGCGGTCTGTTTTCCGGCTGGATCATGCGCGACATGAACGGCGTGATGGGACTGTTCGGCTGGCAATGGATGTTCGCAATCGAAGGCGCACCCGCCGTGATCCTCGCGTTTCTCACGTGGCGTTACCTGGTGGACAAGCCGCACCACGCGAACTGGCTCACCCACGAAGAAAAGGACCGGCTCGTTGCACTCTGCGCGCAAGGCCAGGCGGAGGACAGCAAGCACGACGGTCGCAGTTTCGCGGCGGCGCTGCTCAATCCGCGCGTCTATCTGTTCGCGTTCGTTTACTTCTCGCTGACCTGTGCGTCGCTCACGTTGAACTTCTGGATGCCGCTGATGATCCGCGATTTCGGCATCAAGGATGTCGTGTCGGTGAGTCTCTATACCGTCGTGCCGAATGCGATCGGCGCGATCGGTCTGATGTTGATTGCGCGTCGTTCCGATCGCACGGGCGAGCGGCGCAAGCACTTTGCGTTTTGCACGATCGGCGGCGGGCTGGCGCTGGCGGCACTGACGCTGCATCTGAACAGCTTTCCCACGATGCTGGCGATTCTGTCGCTTGCCGCCGTATTGATCTTCGCCGCACTGCCGATCTTCTGGTCCGTGCCGACGAGCCATCTTTCCGGCAAGGCTGCGGCATCCGGCATTGCGTTTATCAGCAGCATCGGGATCACGAGCGGCATCGTCAGCCCGTGGGTGATCGGCCAGATTCGCACGAGTACGGGCAGCATGGATCTCGCGGTCTACCTTCTCGCAGGTTTGCTGGTGCTGAGCGGGCTGGCGTTGATGGTCGGCATCAAGGCCGATGCGGTGAAGGCTTAAGTCATCTGGCCGCGCTCAGGCGTCCCCAGCAATGACGCCACGCACGACTTTCGCCTTTGTCGATATCTGTTTCGCAAGCTTGTCGGTTTCATCGGCAAGCTCGGCTATCTCGACGTCGCGGACCCGAAGCAGCTGCAGCGTATCCGGAAGAAACTCTCGATGGTGTTCCAGCATTTCAATCTCTGGGCGCATGTGAACGTTCTCGAGAACATTGTTGAAGCGCCGGTACATGTGCTCGGGCTGCCACGTCGCGAGGCGGAAGAGCGCGCGCGTGAATACCTGGAGAAAGTCGGACTCGCGCCGCGCGTGGAGAAGCAGTATCCGTCGCATCTCTCGGGAGGGCAGCAGCAACGTGTCGCGATTGCGCGCGCATTGGCGATGAACCCTGACGTCATGCTGTTCGATGAACCAACATCTGCACTCGACCCGGAGCTGGTAGGTGAAGTTCTCAAGGTAATGCAAAAGCTCGCAGACGAAGGACGCACAATGATTGTGGTTACGCATGAAATGGGGTTTGCCCGCAATGTATCGAATCATGTGGTGTTTCTTCATCAAGGACGCACCGAGGAAGAGGGGCTTCCTGAGGAAGTATTGACTAAGCCGTGCAGCGAACGACTCGGGCAGTTTCTCTCTGGGAGCCTGAAGTAGCCCGCGACCGTGAGAAAACTGCCGGCGACGTCTGATTTTTCATCAGTAATGCTGATAGATCAGATACGGATCATACGCGGTTAATTCGGTCCGTCGATAAAGAAGTTTTCACGTAGTTATATTCGGCGCGATCAAATTTGAAGTGCAACACCTTGCTCGTGTAAGGTGTGCCAATGCAAAAAAGAAGTTACCAACAACTGCAGCCTGAAGAACGCATGACGATTGCAAGCATGAAGCAGCAGGGTTCGAGCGTTCAGGTCATCGCCCGAACACTCGGGCGCGCGGCGTCAACCGTGAGCCGCGAGCTGACCAGGAACACGTGTTCTGCCGTGGGCTATGCGTCTGCACCAGCGCAGGCGCTCAGCACGAGCCGACGCGAGGCTGCGCGCCCGTGTCCCAAGCTGCACCCTCAAAGCGTGTCGTGGCGCGTGGTACTCACCCTGCTGGAATGGAAGTGGTCGCCCCAGCAGATCTCAGGTACCCTCAAGCGCATGTGGCCCAACGATCCGACCCAGCATGTCTCGCACGAGACCATCTACACCGCCATCTATGCCCAGCCACGCGGCGAGCTGCGCCGCCAGCTTATCGCCTGTCTGCGCCACGGCCACAGCACGCGTATGTCACGCAAGCGGGGCACTGACCGGCGCGGCCAGATCCCCGACATGGTGAGCATCCATGTGCGCCCGCCTGAGGTCGATGACCGGGTGATGCCAGGCCATTGGGAAGGCGACTTTATCAAGGGTGCCGGCAACCAGTCTTCCGTCGGCGTGCTGGTTGAGCGCACCAGTCGCCTGGTGCTGCTGGCGAAGATGGACGACGCCACCGCCGCCTCGGCCCTGGCCGGCTTCACTGCGAAGCTGAATTCGATCGCTGCGCCCCTGCGCCAGAGCTTCACTTACGACCAGGGCAAGGAAATGACCCGCCATCAGGAGCTCAGCGCCGCCACCGGCGTGCGCGTGTACTTCTGCGATCCGCACAGCCCCTGGCAACGCGGCACCTGTGAGAACACCAACGGGCTGCTGCGTCAGTACTTGCCAAAAGGCACCGACCTCTCGATCTACAGCCAGGACGAACTCGATGCCATCGCCGACAGCCTCAACAGCCGACCGCGTGCTACGCATGCATTTCATTCGCCATTCGAGGTGTTCGAACGTATGCTCGCAACCGCTTCCATAACTTCAGCTTCCGTTCATTAACCCGCTGTTGCGCTTCACCTTTGAAACCGCCTTCTAATATTCGGAGACTTTAATGAAAAAAGCACACTTGCTGTACTTTTTATTTCCACTATCGCAACGCCGGTATTCGCTCAATCTACTGCGACGCTTTACGGTCTGATTGATGAAGACTTCGATTACACCAACAATGTCGCAGGTTCGAAGGTGTATGAACTCCGGAGCGGCTACGCTCAAGGTAGCCGCTGGGGTCTTAAAGGAACAGAGGATCTTGGCAGCGGGCTGAGCGCGATTTTCAAACTGGAGAACGGCTTCAATGTCAACAATGGTCGCCTCGAGCAAGGCGGGCTGATGTTCGGCCGTTAGGCATACGTCGGAACTTCCTCAAGGTTAATACGTTCACATTCAGTTCCGCGGCAACCGTCCCTGCGACCTTCGCCAGCGCCTGCTCCCTGAATTCGACAGAATACGTCTGTTTGGCCTTCAACCTGCACGTCTGAGTTCTTCAAGCTAAGAATTCAGAGCCGACATCTGTGTGACGCCGGGGTGTCCAAGGTGTACGCTGATGCTTGACTTCTGCTGCGCGCCTTGCTGACCATGGCGATGCCGTGTTGTAATTTGATTTTCCAGTGCACCCTGCGAGTTGAGACGGGCGCATGTTGGCGTCCCCTCCTTAACCCAATGACAAACAGCAGTCTGACCATGACTGCAGCGGGCGGCAGATGAACCCCCCTCCTATGGTTCCGGCGCCGATGGGTAACAGCCTCCAGGTCTTGTGCTCAGGATTACCCACACCCATTAGCGGGCCGGTGTCAAGCGAGCAGCAAACTACCTGGCCGCGATAGCGGCCAGTCTCAACCTTCCAGTTCCCGATCGCAGCAGCCGGGCGCATCCGTTTCTTCAACTGGTGGCTGCGACGGATCGCGCCACACACCCATGTGGATCAGGCGAGCGGCGATGCAACCTGCCGTCGCCCTGGCGGCTTCATTCCGCCCCAGAAGAACGTTGGTACCGCAGTGCGTCCATGTGGTTGCACAAGTGCAGGGGCTGCCCCGGGGGCGCCAATCGGTAGCTGGTTCGCACTGCAGGCGGTCCGCTTTTAAAGTGCTCATCGGGGACGGCGGCACGACATCCCATTCAAATTGGATGGGCTTTGAGGCCAGTGGGTAATTGGGGCTTGCCGGTCGCCGTCATCAACCTTTATGTAAAGCAGCGTGTGACATCAAACGGTTTGTGCTCCTTCAGAATATGGAAGCATGCACGGGCCAGTTTGTGGGCCAGCGCCTTGCGCGCCACGATGGAGTTGGTTCGGGCCTTCTTGCGTTCGTAAAATCGCCGGGCTTCAGGACAGTAGCGCTGGGCGAAGTTCGCTGCCTCGACGAACGCCCAGCACAGGTACGGATTGCCGTTCCTGACATTGCCTTCGCCTTTCTTCTTTCCGTTGCTCATGCGTTGGCTATCCACGCAGCGCGCGTAGGAGGCGAAGTTGCCGGCGCTGGCGAAGCGCTCAATCGGGCCGACCTCCAGCAGGATGACGGTTGCAAGAATCCGTCCGATGCCAGGCACGGTTGCCAGCAGTGCGCGGGCGGGGTTCGGTGTGACTTTTTCCTGAAGACGTTTTTCGAGGACATCGATCTGCGTGCAGAGCGTTGCGATGACCGCAACGTTTGCACGAACCGCGAGTGCGACGTCCTCGGGCAGTCCCATCAGGTTGATTGCTTCGTCGTCTAGCCGACGGACCTGGTTGCTCGTGATGCGTTTGCCGAGCTGACGCGCAGTAACGTTTTCTACCGCGAGGATGTGGCTGGTGCGGTTGCGCACCAGTTGCATACGCCTGCGGGCCAGGTCCCGCACGTTACGCGCTTCGGGGGGCAGAATTGTGCCCGTGGGCACGATGCCCAGTCGCAACAGGTGGGCCAGGTAACGCGCGTCCGTCTCGTCACCGCTATGCTTGAGCCCCTCGTATTGCTTGATCGCCGTCGTGTGCGCAAGATGAACCGTGAAGCCCTCTGCCTGAAGACCGTCGACGAGCCAGTACCAGTTGTACGTCGATTCGATTACGACGCCGGCGAGGTCCGGCTGGCAGGACGCGAGAAACGCGAGAATTCCTGACAGTTCGTTGGGTAGCCGCTTCTCGGCGACTACCCGGTCCGTCTCGTCTGTCACGCTTATCACGCTATTTGTCGAATGCAGGTCAATGCCGCAATATTTCATTTCGGGCCTCCCGTTCGGGTAGGGTGATTGGGCACACTCACTTTAACCCCGCTGCCCTTCAGGGCAGCGGCCGGAGGCCCGCTAGATGATTTTCAAGTAATGTGATGGTGCTATTCGTTTTGCCTGAATATTCGGTACATCATCGTGACTTCGTGCAGGACAAGAAATCCACGCCAGATGACGGTAGGACCAGGTGGACATCATGCTTTCGAGCGAGATATCCGCCGAGTCTGGCGATCCACAAGATTACCTGCGCCAGTGATGGCGGTTTATCCGGTATTTCAGTACTGCCATGCGTACGACAGTAGAGGGCTCGCCACTCGATTGGCTGCAGCAATACTTCGCATGGCAGATTGCCATCAAGCCTGGCAAGCAACATGGAGTACAGGATTCTCCAGCTTACGACGGCGAACAATGCGGTGGCGCGGACGAATCGATCGAGATTGCCAAATTGGCGGGCTTCAATGCGACAGCCACTTTTAAGCACACGATGCCACGATTCAATCGTCCATCGGCGCGCATACCATGCCAGACGCTCAAGGGCCTGAGCGTGCGTTTGTGTAGGCACCGAAGTCAGTAGAAGCCATTCCAATGGCTCTGCTCCTTCGTCCAAGTTCGTTTCCTGTGCATGAATTGCAAACACTTCAATTTCGGGAAGCTTCTCGCGACGACGATTTTGTGGCGGACGAAGGCGTACGGGCATGCAGCGCACAACCAGCCGTGCGGTGCGTGCGGGGCGGTTTTCGCGTGCAGGCACCTGCAGTTGGGCCTCTCCAAGCACTGGCGAGGCCAGCACGGTTTCCCACAAATATCGATCGGGGTGAGCAACGCGTCGGTTCCACGACGCGCGCACCAACCAGTCGACGCCGGCAGGTCGCTGCGCCAGGAACACATCATAGACATCGCCTTCACGGTCGCTCACGCCAATGACATGCGTGCACGGACAGTGCGCCTTGAGTACGCCCAGTTGCTCGATGCCTTCGAGCCATTTCGCGCTCTCTTTTTGTTGTACGGTTCGTTGCCCGCGCAGATGTTTCTTGCCCAACTCCTCGTGCCTACGTATCCAGGTCTTCATCCCGATCAGCCCGAGTGGCAGCCCCTCTGGCGTGAGCGCAAGCAGACTGTGTATCAGGAAACCACGCACGTGTGGATCGGAGCCGTACCCCAGACCTTCGGTTGCCCGCAGATGAGACAAATTGAACTCGGTGGTGTCCTGAACAGCAAGGACGACTGGCACCTGTTGCATACGACACAGCGTTTGACCGATGTGCGCACCCAGCACGCCATCGACATCCACGTGCGGGTTGTCGAAAAAACGATATGCCGCCTTCAGCTCCGAACCATTGAACGACTGCGGAAAAGAGCAATGTGGGCCCACCGAAAGCTTGCGTGCCAGCGTCACGAGCCGTCTGGTCAGGCGAGCGTCGCCGAGCTCGGCGGCGCCAAACTCTTCATTTGCCCAATCATCAAGGTCAGAGGTGTCCGACAATGCCCGGCATCACAGATCACGAACCGGATCAAAGTTAACATCGGTCGTTACCGTTTACAAGCCATCGCCCTTCAATCGCACAGTCGCGAGCGACTTATGGGTAATCCTGAGAGGTCTTGTGGGAGGATGACGAGCGCGTCTTCTGTCGAGGGCGGCGCCAGGGCGATGGCGGCGACAACGTACTGATTGCGCGGCCCGCTGCCGAGCACCCATCACCCGTCAGCCTGGATCGCCTCGCTCACGAATTTGGACTGAAGGATGAACTGGACGGCGCGTGGGCAGTGCGACCGCTGGAGCCGGTGCACGAAGGCGGCCGGACCCTGCTGGTCCTCGAGGATCCGGGCGGTGAGCCACTCGAGCGGCTACTCGGCGCGCCCATGGAGGTAGGGCGTGTTGTAGGCCTCGCCGTCGGCATCGCCGCGGCGCTGGGCAAGCTCCACCAGCGCGGCCTCGTCCATAAGGACCTCAAGCCCGCCCATGTCCTGGTGAACTGCGCGGACGGACAGGTGCGACTCACCGGGTTCGGTATTGCCTCGCGGCTGCCGCGCGAGCGGCAGCCGCCCGAGCCGCCCGAAACCATCGCCGGCACGCTCGCCTACATGGCGCCCGAGCAGACCGGACGGATGAATCGCTCGATCGACGCCCGCAGCGACCTCTATGCGCTCGGTGTCACGCTCTATCAGATGCTCACCGGCGCGCTGCCGTTTACGGCCGCCGACCCCATGGAATGGGTGCACTGCCATATCGCCCGAAAGCCGGTGCCGCCCAACGAACGGGTGGAGACGGTCCCGGCTCAGCTCTCCCACGTTGTCATGAAGCTGCTCGCCAAGACCGCCGAGGAGCGCTACCAGACCGCCGCCGGCGTCGAGCGCGACCTGCGACGCTGCCTGGCCGATTGGGAGCGTCAGCACCGCATCGATGCCTTCCCGCTGGGCGAACACGACACGCCCGACCGGCTGCTGATCCCTGAAAAGCTGTATGGGCGAGCACGCGAGGTCGATACCCTGGTTGCCGCGTTCGATCGGGTCGTCAAGCGCGGTGCGCCCGAACTGGTGCTCGTCTCCGGCTATTCCGGCATCGGCAAGTCGTCCGTCGTCAATGAACTGCACAAGGTGCTGGTGCCGTCGCGCGGGCTCTTCGCCTCCGGCAAGTTCGACCAGTACAAGCGCGACATTCCCTATGCGACGCTGGTCCGGGCGTTTCAAGGCCTGGTGCGGCCGCTGCTCGGCAAGCGAGACACGGAGCTGGCGAGCTGGCGTGATGCCCTTCTGGAAGCGCTGGAGCCCAATGCGCGGCTCATGACCGACCTCGTCCCCGAACTGAAGCTCATCATCGGGGCCCCCCCGCCGGTCCCGGAGCTTGAGCCGCAGTAGGCACACAGCCGTTTCCAGCTCGTGTTCCGGCGCTTCATGGGTGTCTTTGCCCGACCCGAACATCCGCTGGCGCTGTTTCTCGACGATCTCCAATGGCTCGACGCGGCGACACTCGATCTGCTGGAGGATCTGCTGACCCGGTCTGACCTGCAGCATCTCATGCTGATCGGCGCGTATCGCGACAATGAAGTCGACGCCGCTCATCCGTTGACGCGCAAGCTCGATGCGATCCGCCTAGCAGGAGCGCAGGTGCAGGAGCTCACACTCGCGCCGCTCGCTCGCGAGCACTTGGAGCAGTTGATTGCGGATGCCCTTCACGGCGAGCCGGAACGCGCCGCGCCGCTGGCGCAGCTGGTCCATGCGAAGACCGCCGGCAATCCGTTCTTCGTGATTCAGTTTCTCTACGCGCTCGCCGAAGAGGGGTTGCTCCGCTTCGATCATGACGCGGCGTGCTGGCGCTGGGATCTCGCTCGCATTCATGCCCAGGGTTACACCAAGAATGTCGTGGACCTCATGGTTGGCAAGCTAACTCGCTTGCCAGTCGAAACGCAGCGGGCGTTGCTGCAGCTCGCCTGTCTCGGCAACGTCGCTGCGATCGCGATGCTTGCGATCGTTCTCGGAACTTCGACAAAGCAGGCCCACGCGTCGTTGTGGCCGGCGGTCCAGCAGGGACTGGTCGAGCGGCTGGAGGGCTCCTACAGGTTTGTTCACGACCGGATTCAGGAAGCCGCCTATTCGCTGATCCCGGAAGCCTCACGCGCCGAGGGCCATCTGCGGATCGGGCGGTTGCTCGCCGCGCAGACGCCGCCGGAGCAGCGGGAGGAGGCGATCTTCGAGATCGTGGGTCAGCTCAACCGCGGTGCCGCGCTGATCACCCAACAAGAGGAACGGGACCAACTTTCTGAGCTCAACCTGCTCGCGGGCCAGCGCGCCAAGGGGTCGACAGCCTATGCCTCGGCGCTCACCTATCTCGTCACCGGTGCTGAACTATTGGAGGACGATTGCTGGGAGCGCCGGCATGCGCTGATCTTTGCGCTGGAGCTGAACCGGGCTGATTGCGAATTCTTAACGGGCCAGTTATCTGTCGCTGAAGAGCGGTTGGCGGCGCTGTCTAGTCGCGCCACGACAACGGTCGAACAAGCCAAGATTGCATGCCTGCACATGGATGTCTGCACGACCCTGGATCAGAGCGGCCGCGCGGTCGCTGTGGGTCTTGACTACCTTCGGCTTGTCGGTATTGAGTGGTCACCCCATCCGCAAGATGACGAGGTGCGACGCGAATACGCGCGCGTCTGGTCACTGCTTCGGGGCCGGGCCATCGAGGATCTCATCGACCTGCCACTGATGAAGGACCCGGCCTCCCTCGCGACCGTCGCGCTTCTGAGTAAGCTCTTGCCGCCGGCCGTGTTTACCGATGCGAACCTGGCTTCCCTGGCGAACTGCAAGGCGGTCAGTCTAAGCCTCGAAGTCGGCAACTGCGATGCTTCATGCGTCGCCTATGTCATGCTCGCCAGGATCGCCGGACCGCGTTTCGGCGACTACCAGGCCGGATTCCGGTTCGGCCAGCTCGGCTTCGAGCTGGCCGAACGACGTGGACTAAAACGCTTCGAGGCGAGCACCTATCTTTGCTTCGCGGTTTTCGTCGTGCCCTGGATGAAACACGTGCGTGCTTGCTGTGATCTGCTGCGCCGCGCGTTCGACGCGGCGAACCGGATCGGAGACCTCACGCATGCAGCCTATTCGTGCGACGGTCTCAACTCGGACCTGCTCTTCGCCGGCGATCCTCTGCCCGAGGTGCAAGGCGAAGGCGAACGTGGCCTCGCGTTCGTCGAGAAGGCGCGCTTCGGCCTCGTCATCGACATCATCGCAGCGCGGCTCGCATTGATCCGGATGCTCCGTGGCTTGACGCTGAAATTCGGCTGCCTTGACGACGGGCAGTTCAATGAGCTTCGTATCGAACAGCATTTGTCCAGCAATCCGGCCTTGAAGCTGGCTGCGTGTGGGTACTGGATTCGGAAATTGCAGGCGCGCTATATGGCCGGCGACTATGCGGCGGCCATGGACGCCGCATCGAAGGCGCAACGGCTGCTCTGGATCTCATCCGCGCACCTCGAGGATGCCGACTATCACTTTTACGCCGCACTGGCCCGAGCCGCCTGGTGCGCCTGCGCACCAGCCGAGGAGCGACCGCAGCACCTGGACGCTGTGGCTGCGCATCACAGGCAACTGGAGATCTGGGCGGAAAACTGTCCGGAGAATTTCGAGAACCGCGCCGCGCTGGTCGGTGCGGAAGTCGCTCGCCTGGAGGGGCGCAATTTCGATGCTGAGCGTCTGTACGAACAGGCTATTCGCTCGGCCCAGGCAAACGGCTTTGCTCACAATGAGGCGCTCGCCAATGAACTTGCGTCCCGCTTCTACGCGGCACACGGTTTTGAGAAAATTGCCCGTGTGTATTTGCAGGACGCCTGCTACTGCTACCTGCGTTGGGGAGCCGACGGGAAGGTACGGCAACTCGAGGAAGCGTATCCGCACCTTAGGACTGGAAAGTCCGCGCCCGCCCCGACGAGCACAATCGCGACGACGGTTGAACACCTCGACCTCGCCACTGTGATCAAGGTGTCGCAGGCTGTGTCGGGCGAGATCGCGCTGGACAAGCTGATCAAGACGCTCATGCGCACGGCGATTGAACAGGCCGGCGCCGAGCGCGGCCTGTTGATTCTGCCACGCTGCGGTGAGCAGCGCATCGCTGCAGCAGCTACGACCGGCGGCGACACGTTCAACGTGCAGCTGTACGACGAGCCCGTCACCGCGACGGTGCTGCCGGAGTCGGTCCTTCACTATGTCCTGCGCACCCGGGAGAGCGTCATGCTCGACGATGCCGCAGCCGAGCCCCCGTTTGCTTCCGATCCTTACATCCGTGGGCAACGCGCCCGTTCCATTCTCTGCCTGCCCCTGATGAATCAGGCGAAGCTCATCGGTGCGCTGTACCTCGAAAACAATCTGACCACGCGCGTCTTCGCGCCGGCCCGGATTGCGGTGCTTCGGCTCCTTGCTTCCCAGGCGGCGACTTCGCTCGAGAATACCCGCTTGTACCGCGAACTCGAACAACGCGAAGCGAAGATCCGGCGCCTTGTCGACGCCAACATCATCGGTATTTTCATATGGGATCTCGATGGTCACGTTCTCGAGGCCAACGACGCGTTTCTGCGCATCGTGGGATACGAGCGCGAGGACCTCATGGCGGGCCGGCTACGCTGGATGGACCTCACGCCACCAGAATGGCTCGCCCGTGACCTGAGTCAATGGATACCACAACAGAAAGTGACTGGGCGCCTGGAACCGTTCGAAAAGGAGTACTTCCGGAAAGACGGCAGCCGCGTGCCCGTGCTGATCGGCGTCGCCACGTTCGACGAGGGCGGAAACGAGGGTGTCGCTTTCGTGCTCGACCTGACGGACCGCAAGAAAGCAGAGCACCGCTTGCGCGAGTCCTACGAGATGCTGCGGGAACTCACCTCCCGTCGCGAGACGGCTCGGGAGGAAGAGCGCAAGCACATTGCTCGGGAAATGCACGACGAACTGGGGCAACACCTCACCGCGCTTCGTATGAGGGCGTCGGTATTAGCTATGCAGTTTGGCGACGGCCACCCTCAGCTCGTCGAACAGGCCCGGGGATTGACCTCCCTGGTGGACACCACCATGCAGGTTGTCCGGGGCGTCATCGCGTCGCTACGCCCTGCTGCACTCGACGCAGGCATTGTGGCTGCGCTCGAGTGGCTCGCTGCCGAATTCAACCGGAATCCGTGCACGGTGTGTCGCCTCCGCGTGCAGGACGAGACTCTCGTGCTGAGCGAGGACCGCGCTATCGTGCTGTTTCGCGTCGCCCAGGAGGCGCTGACCAATGTTGCCCGTCACGCTGCGGCCATGCAGGTGACCATCACGCTCGAGCGAACGCCGGATGCCTGTCTGCTGGAAGTACGGGATGACGGAAAAGGATTCGATCCTCTGGCGACCAGAAAGAGATCGTTCGGGCTGGCGGGGATGGAGGAGCGCGTCCTGATGCTGGGTGGCCAAATCAATCTTGTCAGTTCGCCGGGAAACGGCACTACGATCAAGGTATGTCTTCCCGTTCATAAGGGGGTGCCAACGTAGTCGTCCAGAACCGGTTTCAAAAAGACTCCCGAGGGGCTACTAAACAGCGCCAACGGGGTGTGCGGTTATGAACCGTTGCGACCAATCCGGCGCTTGGTCAATTAGGCATCGGATCGGAACGGTTCTGGTAATCGCAGTAAGCGAATCGGCTTTGTCGAGATAAAACCGGAGCGATCGCAGGTGAGACCTTGTTCAGAGACCGGTCGACGGATTTTGGGTTACCTCGTTGATTTCGCACACGCAATGGATTTGCCGCGAAATACGCGACGGAGATGCTCTGCATACGAAGATCCGGTGGGTTGTGTCGCAATAAGGGCGGCAGGATAAGTAAGTCCCCTATGGTCGGGAATGCTCAAATGACGAGCGAATGGAATTGCTCGGCAACAGTCCGCTCTGCGCCAGCATCTTTCATTTGGTCCTCCCTGATCATATGCATCAGTTCGATGCCCGACAGGATGATGCGGGCGCAACGAAAATCCTAGAAACCCATCATGTTTGACGATACGTTTGATCGCGCGCTGGTCCTGTCCGACAACGTTGTTCAGATATTTGACCTGGCGCACCTTGATGGGCGTTTTCCGTTCGGCGTTGATCACTTGCAGCACGGCCAGATTGGCACCGCTTTTGTCTACGGCGATGGTCTCCGGTTCGCCGTTCTGATCGATGGATTTCTCGAAGTAGCGACACGCGGCAGCCGCGATTCGTGACGGCGACTCCGGCCTTCTCGGCGCCGATCTTCTTGCCGTTCGGGCTGCGCCCGACGGCGACCGGCACGAGGTCGTAGCGCTGCGGCTCTGTCGGCGCCTTCTCGCCCTCGAACTTCACGTAGATGCCGTGCGACGCGAGCGCTTCCGCTTCCTCGACGATGGGCGCCGTGTGCAGCGACGCCTTCGAGAGAATACAAACAACGTTCAGGCACACGCAGCACAACGCCGAATACCGTTCGCCGAGCGCTATCTTCATGCCGGGATCGGCAGCGCAGAATGCGGCCGAGTAGGCGTCTCAGAAAGGGGGAAATCCGATTAGTCTCGCGACATGCTCACCTTTCCGGGACCTGAAACGTCTGCACCATACTCTCTCATTGCCACGTCGAGAGCCCCGAGGCATGGCTACGCGCCCTCATGACGACTCGTCAAATGCACTGAGCTCCGCGAGCGTTATCGGCTTTAGTGGGGGCCGCACACGTTGGAAACCAACCGCAGCAACAGAGCGACATTGCGCAGACGCAAGCAAATTGGCAACCGTGTAGCCGCATTGACGGCCCTGACACGGGCCCATGCCCGCGCGCGTGAACGCCTTTAGCTGGTTCGGTCCCGGCTGGCCGAGTTCCGCGGCCAGCCGCACATCGCCAGCCGTTACCTCTTCACAGCGACAGACAATCGTCTCATCGGGCGGCGTGAAAATCTCCGTACGCGGCCGATAGATCGAATCAAGCAGAGGCCGCATCGCCAGCTCATGTGCGAGCCGCCGACGCAGCGGCGCTGCAAGCTCGCTTGCGCGCCCGGCCGACAGTGCGCCCGAGGAAAGCGCGACGCCGATAGCAGCAAGTTCACCGCGTGTGCACGCAGCTTTTGCGCCGCCGATTCCAGCGCCGTCGCCTGCGACATAGGGCTCCGGTGCAAATAGACGGTCTGGACGAGATTTCTGTAGAACGGAGACCTCATCAAGCAGACAGCACGGCCTTCCAAACTGCGGGCGCAGCGGTATCTTTGAGGTCGAGCTTCGCGAGGCTGAATTGGCCTTTGCGAATACGATGTACCAATTCGATACCTGAGAGAGTGATCGCTGCGTTCCTGAAACGTTTGAAACCGAGCATGACTTTCGTCCGGGACTTGATATTGCGGTGGTCCTGCTCGACCAGATTATTGAGATATTTCGAGGATCGGACCGTGTCCCCTCAGGCAGCAAGCCATCGACCTGCATTTCGCGCGCAGCGCGATGCGAGGCCGCATAACCATCGAGCGTGATGGTCTTCGGTGGCTGCCCCTGATGCTTGATTGCCTTTTTGAAAAAGGCTTTTGCCGCCTTCACGTCGCGCCTGGCGCTGAGCATGAAGTCTACCGTCTGGCCTGCCCGATCCACCGCCCGATAAAGATAGACCCACTTGCCGCGCAGTTTGAGATAAGTCTCGTCGACGCGCCACGACTGGCCAGTGGGCCTGCCAAAGCGGTTCCACCGTTTAACGAACTCCGGCGCATAGCGCCGCACCCAGCGCAGGATCGTCGTGTGCGCCAGCGAGAGACCTCGTTCCGCCATCATTTCGACCAGATCGCGCAGGCTAAGCTTGTAGCGCAAATACCAGCGAACACACAGAATGATCACTTCACGGTCAAAGTGACGGCCTGCGAACAGTTCGTCCAGGCTCTTCAGTTTGCTCATCGTCGGCTCTCAATTTGTTCAGGCCGACACCTTAACCGATTCGCACGCGCGCTATTTGCACCGGAGCCCCTCAACTCACAAACGGCAACTTGCTGTCCCGCGCCTGCGCGAGCATCGAAACAGTGATCTTGCGGACTTCGAGCTTGCTCTGCGTCACATGCGCGCGCAGCATAATGCCTGCTTCGGCGAGCTTTCCGCGTTCGATCAGCGTGAGCATCGTGGCGTGCTCGTCGTAGGTTGCGTCGGTGCGATGCGGCTTCAGGAAATCGAGGCGTCGCACGATGCGAATGCGCTCGGTCACTTCGTTATGCACGCGTAGCATTTCGGTGTTGCCCGCGGCTTCCACCAGCCCGCGATGAAAGCCTTCGTCGAGCCGGAACATGCGCGCCGGATCGGTCTCGCGTGCGTCGCGCGGCACGCACCAGATGGCCTTGAGCGCGTCGATCGCGCGATTGTTCGAGCCGCTCGTCACACGCTCTATAGCAGCCAGTTCGAGCACGATGCGCAGGTCGTACAGCTGATCGAGCCGCTCGAAGTCGATGTTGCACACTTTCCAGCCGCGCCGGAAGCCGACTTCCAGATAGCCTTCGCGTAGCAGACGGAACAGCGCGTCGCGCATCGGTGTGCGCGACACGCCGTAATGCTGCGCGATGTCAGTCTCCGAGAAGCGATCGCCCGGAAACAGCCGGAAGTCGAAAATGTCCTGCTTGAGTTGCAGATACACCTGCTCGGCAAGCGGGTTCGCCCCATAGACGACTTTCGACGCATCAGGCGCCACGTAGTCGGGTTCGTCGATCGGGTCTTTAGCTTCGGTCAGCCGTTTGGGTTCGATGACCAGTCTCCTGCAATTCGTCCCGACATTATCCGCGTTTCCCGTGGGCGGCTTGCACGTCGGGCACATCGGGTGCGTCGATCAGGCTCACGTGCGCAGCAACGACGATCCAGCCGCCGAACGGCGCATCGTGCGCGCCAAGCCGCACCCACGACTGCATCTGACGGCCGACGAGCGGCGTCGCGTCGCTGGTGAACGTGGTGCTGACCGTCGCATAGTCGCGGCCGAACGTCGTCACGACCGTGCGATGCCGTCTGCGCGAAGCCGGCACCGGCACGCACGATTCCCGCCACGCGCGAATCTCCTCGCCGCCGTGCTGGATTTCGGCAATTCCATAGCGTACCGTTTCCGGTGCGTCCCAGAACAACACGTTCATCGTGTCGATGTCGTTATCGACCAGCGCGCGTTCGTAGGCTTCGAACACGGTGGTCACTTCGGCGACGATCGCCGGGTCGTTGATGACAGGCGATGTGGTCAAGCGTCGGCCTCCAGCAATTGTTCGAGCGTCGCAGTCCAGCCGACGATGCCGCCTTGCGAACGGATCATCGCCAGCGCTGCTTCCTTGAACGCGGGAATGTAGCTCGCGGTCGCGCCTTCGATCACGAGACAGTCATAACCGCGATCATTCGCTTCGCGCATCGAGGTCTGCACGCACACTTCAGTCGTTACGCCCGCAAACACGAGATGCGTGACGCCGCGCATCGCAAGCTCTTCGCGGAGCCGCGTCGCGTAGAACGCACCCTTGCCCGGCTTGTCGATCACGAGTTCACCTTCAAGCGGCGCGAGCGCGTCGATGATTGCATTACCCGGTTCGCCTCGCACGAGTATGCGTCCCATCGGCCCTTTGTCGCCGATGCGCGCGCTCGGCTGCCCACGCAGACGTTTCGCCGGCGGACAATCGGACAGATCAGGCACGTGCGATTCGCGCGTGTGCACGACGTGCCAGCCGTGGGTGCGCGCATGCGCGATCAGCCGCGCGACATCCGGCACGATGTCCGCGAGCAGCGACACGTCGTTGCCGAGCGCCGCGCCGAATCCGCCCAGCTCGATGAAATCGCGTTGCATGTCGATCACGACGAGCGCCGTCTTCGACGGCTCGAACGCGAACGGCGACGGTAACGCCTGGTTGACGGTCGGCATCGCAGTCAACCCTTGTAAGTGCGGTCCGGCGGTGCGAAGCCGCAAGGAGTGCCATCGGTCACGCGCACCTCGGCCTCCCAAGGCAAACGATATTCGCCGCGCACCATGTCATGCATGAACGTATAGGGGCAATCCTGCGCGCCGCCCTTCACCGCAACGTAGCCGCGGTGTCCGAACTGATAGATGTTGTTTTCGACGCCCCAATGGATACGCGCCTCGCGCACGAGATCGGGCCGCATCTCGCAGACGATGACCTCGTCAGGGCGATGACTGCCCTCCACCATCACCGTTCCGTCGAAATCGCAGAACATGCCCTCGCCCATCGAATCGAACGTGCCGTCGCTGCCGCACAGACAGACGCTCGCCGTCTGCGCGAGATTCTGGAACGCGTTCGACTGATTGGTGATGCGCCACGCGTGGCGGATCGGCGCGGTGTATCCCGCCGTGCGCAGAATCACTTCTGCGCCCTTGTAGGCGGCTTCGCGCGCCATCTCCGGAAACATGCCGTCGTGGCAGATGATGAGGCCGAGCTTCACGCCGCGCGGCCCGGTGCAGACCGGCACGCCGAGATTGCCCGGCTCCCACGGCTCGACCGGCACCCACGGATGCAGCTTGCGGTAGTAGAGCTGGATCACGCCTTGGTCGTCGATGATCAGTCCGCTGTTGTATGGATTGCCGCCTGGATTGCGCTCCATGATCGAAAAGCAGCCCCAGATGCGGTGCTCAACGCACGCCGCCTTGAACGCGGCCACTTCGGGGCCGTCGAGGCTGCACATGATGGCGTCGTCGGTGCGCATGGAAAGGCCATGCAACGCGTATTCCGGAAACACGACGAGATCCATCGCCGCGTTGTTGCGCCGCGCTTTGCCGACCAGTTCGACCACGCGCTGCGTCTGCGCCGCGAGCTGCGCGGGCGTTTCTACATTGGGATTCTGCAATTGCACGAGGCCGATTACGACGCCCGCGGGCGAGCGGTTCAATCCGCCGAGTCCACTCGAACTCATCTGTCATGCTCCATGAAAGGCGGCGGCAGTGTCCGCCGCTTCGGGTTGCCGATCGTCGTTGTGGCCCGCCATGTGGCGCCCGAGCACCACGCGGTCCGCGTTTTCCACTGCGGTTTCGAAAACGAGCCGGCCTTCCGCGATTACTGCGATGCGGTCGGCCAGTTCCAGCAATTCGTCGAGGTCTTCGCTCACCAGCAGCACCGCCGCGCACGCGTCGCGGGCCGCGAGAATGCGCGCGTGTATATCGGCCACCGACGCGAAGTCGAGGCCGAACACCGGATTGGCGACGATCAGCACATCGACCGGCTGGCCGAGTTCGCGAGCCAGTACCGCGCGCTGCACGTTACCGCCCGACAGCGTGCCGATCGCGCGCTCCGGCACCGGCGGCCGCACGTTGAACTCGGCAACGCGCTTTTCGGCGCGTTCGCGTAACGCGCGACGGTTGAGCCGCCAGCCGCCCGCGCGCAACGGCGCGCGATCGAAGTCGCGCAACGCGAGGTTTTCCGCGACGCTCAGATTCGCGACACACGCATTACGCAGCGGCTCCTCGGGCAACGCGAAGACTTTCAGGCGCGTCATCGCTTCGCGCGTCGCGCGGTACGCTTCTCCCTTCACGCGCATGTCGCCCGATCGCACGCTCCGCTGGCCGACCAGCGCCTCGATCAGCTCCTTCTGGCCATTGCCCGACACGCCCGCCAGGCCGAGAATCTCGCCCGCGCGCACCGCGAGCGACGCATCGCGCACCGCCACGTGTCCGCGATCGTCCACCACCGTCAGCGCCGACAGTTCGAGCGCCACCGGCGCATCGGCGACAAGCGGCCGGCGCGCGGGCCGCACGTCATCGATGCCGGCCGTCGCGCGCGCGTCGAAACCGGCGTCGCTGCCCATCATCCACGATGCGAGGCGGTCGCGGTCGGTGTCGCGCACCGCGCAACTGCCGACTAAGCGGCCCTTGCGCAGGACCGTGACGTCGTCCGCGTAGGCCATCACTTCGCGGAATTTGTGCGTGATCATCAGCACGGTGAGTTCGCTGCGCGTCGCGAGATCGCGCATGAGGCCCAGCACTTCGTCCGCTTCCTGCGGCGTCAGCACCGAGGTCGGTTCGTCGAGAATCAGGAAGCGCTGACGCAGATACAGTTGCTTCAATATTTCGAGCTTCTGCTTTTCGCCGGCCGCGAGACTCGACACCGGCGTGTCGAGTGCGAGCCGGAACGGCATGCCGCGCATGAACGCGCCGAGCGCCTTGCGTTCGGCTTGCCAGTCGATTTTCCACGGCATCCGGCCACGCGCGAGAAGCAGGTTCTCTTCCACCGACAAACCCGCCGCCAGCGTGAAATGCTGGTACACCATGCCGATGCCGAGCGCCTGGGCATCGCGGGGCGAAGCAATGCGCACTTCGCGGCTGTCCGCGGCGATCTGGCCGCTGTCGAGCACGCCATAACCGACGAGACCTTTCACGAGCGTGCTCTTGCCCGCGCCGTTCTCGCCGAGCAGCGCGTGCAGCGTGCCTGCGCGCACCTTGAGCGTCACGTCGTCGAGCGCGCGGAAAGCACCGAAGCGCTTGCTCGCGCCGAGCACCTCGATGCCGAGCGCGCCGGTGTGTGACGACAGCGGTTTCATGCTGGCGAGCGTCGACATGATCAGCGTCCGAGCGCCGCGATCAGCGCGCTGGAATCCGACACCGTGCCGAACACGCCGCCCTGCATCAGCACCATGTTCAGTGCCGCGTCGTGATTGCCCTTGTCGGTCGCGCCGCAGCAGTCGGCGAGAACCGTGCATTCGAAGCCGCGGTCGTTCGCTTCGCGCATCGTCGTATGCACGCACACGTCGGTCGTGATGCCGGTCAGCACCAGATTGACGATGCCGCGCGTGCGCAGAATGAGTTCGAGATCGGTGGCGCAGAACGAGCCCTTGCCCGGCTTGTCGATGACGATCTCGCCCGGCAGCGGCGCGAGCTCGTCGATGATGTCCCAGCCCGGTTCGCCGCGCACGAGGATCTTGCCACACGGACCGTCGTCGCCGATGCCGATACCGTCCGTGCCCGCGCGGCGGCTGCGCCAGCGTTTGTTGGCGGGAAGATCCGACAGATCGGGCCGGTGTCCTTCGCGGGTATGGATGATGGTGAAACCCTGCTCGCGCATCGTTGCCAGCACGCGGCTGATCGGTTCGATCGGTGCGCGCGTCAGCGACAGGTCGTAGCCCATCTTGTCGACATAGCCGCCGATGCCGCAGAAGTCCGTCTGCATGTCGATGATGATGAGCGCCGTATTGTCGGCGCGCAGCGCGCCGTCGTAGGGCCACGGATACGGTCGGGCTTCGATGAAACGGGCCATGTCGGACTCCCGGTGAGACGAAAAGTAGGTTGATCGCTTCGGCGGTTTCAGCGCGTGAGACTCAGTTCGCCGGGCGCACCTGCGAGCGTGCGATCCGGCCGGCAGTTGACGATCATGATTGCGAGCGTGAGCACGTACGGCGCGGCGTTGAACAGGTAGTAGCCGCTCGTCACGCCGATCGCCTGCAGCGCGGGGCCCAGTGCGCCGGCCGCGCCGAACAGCAGCGCCGCCCACAGACAGCGCAGCGGCTGCCAGCGCGCGAAGATCACGAGCGCGACGGCCATCAACCCCTGACCGCTCGACAGGCCTTCGTTCCAGCTGCCCGGATAAACGAGCGACAGATACGCGCCGCCGACGCCCGCGAAAACTCCGCCGACCGCCGTCGCCGCGATGCGTACGCGCGTGATCGGATAGCCCATCGCCCGCGCGCTCTCCGCGTTTTCGCCGACGAGCCGCAGCGTCATGCCCCAGCGTGTGGAGCGCAAACCCCATTGCAGAACGAACGCAAGTATGACGCCGATCAGAAAGAGTGGATTCACGTGCAGCGCGTTATGCAATTGCGGCGATGCGCTCCACGCGCCGAAGTCGAACGAGCGCAGCATCGCCGCCTGCGGCTCGATGAACGGCTTGCCGAGATAGAACGCGAGGCCGGTGCCGAACAGCATCAACGCGATACCGAACGCGATGTCGGACACGCGCGGCAGCGAGCAGGCGAGTCCGTGCAGGCAGCCGAGCAGCAGGCCCGCGCATCCGGCAATCAGCACGCCCAGCCACGGCGAACCGGTCAGGTACGAGCCTGCGTAACCGCTCATCGCGCCCGACACAAGAATGCCTTCGAGCCCGAGATTCACGCGACCGCCCTTCTCGGTCAGGCATTCACCGAGGCTCACGAAAAGATACGGCGTGCTGACGCGAATCGCGCCCGCAAAGAGCGAGAGCAACAACACGGCAACGGGCGAGTGCAGATCAGGCATGAGTTTGCTCCAGCGGATGCGGCAGTCCGGATTGCGCGACCGCCTGCAACTTCACGCGCCACGCGGCGAGCCGGCCGCCGAGCGCTTCCCACGCGAGCAGGTTTGCGAACAGCAGCCCTTGCAAGACGAGCGTCGTTGCGTCGGGCAGATCGAGGCGGCGTTGCAGCAGACTGCCGCTCGCCTCGATGCCGCCGATCATCAGCGCGCACGCGATGATCGCTAGCGGATTCTGCCGTGCAGCGAATGCGACGAGGATGCCCGCGTAGCCGTAACCCGCGAGCAGCGACGCGTTCGCGCTGCCCTGCACCGCCGAGACTTCGAACACGCCGGCGAATCCTGCGGCGGCGCCGCCGAGCACGCATGCGGTCAACGCCAGCGAGTTGACTGGCAGGCCGACGAGGCGCGCGGCGCGCGCGTTGCCACCCGTCACGCGCATCGCGAAACCCTTGGTGCTGTGACGCACGAAGATCCACGCGCCGACGCACGCGAGCGCGCCCCAGAAGAGTCCCCAATGCACATCGAGTCCCGGCAGCGAGCCGACCGTGAACGCATCGGGCAGCGGCAGCGTCGACGGCTTGTTCAGGCTCGCCGGATCGCGCAACGGCCCTTCGACCAGATGCTTGAACAACGCAATCGCGATATACGACATCAGCAGCGAACTGATGGTCTCGTTCACGCCGCGCCACTGCCGCAACGCGCCGACCGTGCCGATCCACGCACCGCCGACGATCATGCCCGCCAGCGCCATCGCGGGCGTCGCGACGAACCACGGCGTGCCGTGCGGCAGCAGTTGCGGCGTGACGGCCGCAGCGAGTCCGCCGAGCGCGAGCGCGCCTTCGCCGCCGATCACGATCAGGCCGACCTGCGCAGGCAGCGCCACGCACAGCGCGGTGAGCATCAACGGCGCGGCGCGCAGCAGCGTGCTCTGCCACGCGAACGCCGAGCCGAATGCGCCTTGCGCGATCAGCACGATCGCGTCGCCCGCGGGCTGGCCCTGCACGAGCAGAAAGATCGCGAACAGCAGCAGCGTGCCGGCGACCGCCGCGAGCGTCGGCAGTGCGGGCAGCACGCCGAGCAGCGCGCGGGCAATGCCGGGCGACGTCACCGTGGAAGCATGAGCACGCATGGTCTCTCCTTCAGTTGCGCGAATTGCGCTGTCAGCACGCTGGATCAGATCTGGCCCACCACACCCGTGACGAGATAATTCATGCTTTCGAGCGTGATGTCGGTCTGAGCGTAGGCCGTGCCGGACGCGATCGCGGTGCCGCCCTTGTTGTCCTTCAGCGGGCCCTTGAAGATGACGAACTGGCCGGCCATCATCTGCGCCTTGACGGCGTCGGCTTTGGTCTTCGCCGCGGCCGTCACCATGGCGCCATAGGGCGACATCTTCACGAAACCCTCCTTGAGGCCGCCGCGCAGAATGTTCGGCTGCGGCGTGCCGGTCTGCGCGTCAGTGACAAGCGTTTTGTACGGCGTCGCCCAGTCCCACTCGGCGCCCGTCAGATAGCCCTTCGGCGCGAGCGCCGCCTGGCTCGCGTGGTAACCACAGCTCATCGCGCCGCGCTTCTCCGCCGTTTCGATCACGACCTTCGGACCGTCGACGTGGCAGGTCAGCACGTCGCAACCCTGATCGACGAGACTGTTGGTCGCTTCGGCTTCCTTGACCGGCATCGACCAGTCGCCCGTGAAAATGACATGTGTCGTGATGGACGGATCGACCGACTGCGCGCCGAGCGTGAACGCGTTGATGTTGCGCAGCACCTGCGGAATCGGCTTGGCCGCGACGAAACCGAGCTTTTTGCTCTTGCTCATGTGGCCCGCGACGACGCCGTTCAGGTACTGGCATTCGTCGATGTAGCCGAAGTAGCTCGCGATGTTCGACGGGTTGCCCTGCTTCCAGAGGCCGCCGCAATGTGCGAAACGCACCTTCGGATACCTGGCCGCCATCTTCAGCACGTGCGGATCGAAGTAGCCGAACGAGGTGGCGAAAACGAGCGTCGCGCCGTCCTGCTCGATCATGGCTTCCATCGACTTCTGCGCGGCCACCGTTTCCGGCACATTTTCTTCTTCGACCACCTTCACGTTCGGCATCTTTTTGATGACCGCGGCGGCCTGGGCCTGCGCCTGGTTGTAGCCATAGTCGCCCTTCGAGCCGACGTAGATCACGCCGACGGTGAGCTTTTCGGCAGCGAACACGCTTTCGAGCGGCAGCAGGCTGCCGAGCGCAAGCGCGCCCGCCTGCTTGATGAAGTCGCGACGTTGAGTCATGGTGTAGTTTCCTTGAGTTGGCCGTTCACTGCGTTCTGAATGCTGGATTTCCGATGACGGGCATCAGGCGTTCGGCTGCGGCGCGCGGTGCGCGAGATACGCGCGCCAGCCGCCGTAAGCGGTAATGTCGAGGGCGCCCGCGTCGTGCGCGATCGCCGAGGGCTCACAGACGAAGCCCTTCACGCTGCGTCCGTCGATGGTCTCGAGCGTGCCGATGGCGAGCGGCGCGGGCACGGCGGCGACGAACGCGCCGAAGGTGCGCAGCGGCACTTCCCACAGTTCGATAGCGATGGCTTCGCCTCCTGCCACGTCGCCCGTCCGGCGCACGAGGCCGGGTTTCGGCGGCAACGTGCCGGCGAGTGCATAGAGCCGGTAGCGAGGCGCGGTCATCGTGGCTTCGACGAAGCGCGCGCCGGCTTGCAGCAGTTGCCAGTTCAACGGCTCGCCCCGCAGATGCGCACCGACCACGGCGAGCATGACGACCGGTTCCTGGATCGGCAGCGGCTGGCTCGCGATCGCGTCGGCATCGCGTTGCTCGACGGCTTCGCTGAACAGCGCCTGAATGCGCGCGCCGAGCACCGCGAGCTGCTGGTCCGCGCCCGATGGTCCGATCAGCGTCACGCCCGCAGGCAGACCGTCGGCGCGCGGCACGCCGGGCACGGCGAGCGCACACAGATCCAGCAGATTGACGAAGTTCGTATAGACGCCCAGACGGCTGTTCACCTCCACGGGATTGGCCTGCACGTCGGCGATGGTCGGGTGCGTCGGCGTGGTCGGCACGATCAGCACGTCCGCATGCTCGAAAAGCGCTGCAGCTTGGCGCGCCAGCCTCGCAAGCGCGTACTGCCCGTCGAACGCGGCGGCCGCATCGAAACGCTCCGCCTGGCCGATCACCTTCGCGACGGTTGTGTCGATATCGTGGTGATGTGTCATAAAAAACGTGCCGAGCGCGGCGCGGCGCTCGGCCACCCACGGGCCGTCGTAAAGAAGCGCGGCGACCTGCTGCAACGGCGCGAAGGTGAATGTCGACGGCGTCAACGCGAGATGCCTGGCGATGCCATCCATGGTCGCGGCGAAGGCGGCCGATGCGTGGTGGTCGTCGAAGAACGTGAGCGTGTCGGGAATCGCGATGCGCAATGGCGCGTGTTGCAAACCGCGCGAGAGCAGCGGCCTGGAGTAACCGTCGTGCGGGTCGTAGAACGCGAGCCGGTCGAGCACTTGCCAGGCATCGGCGACGTCGTGCGCGAACACCGACAGCGTATCGAGCGTGCGGCACGCCGGCACGACGCCGCGCTTGCTGACGAGCCCGAGCGACGGCTTGAGCCCCACCAGCCCGTTGAAGCCCGCAGGCACGCGTCCGGAACCCGCGGTATCGGTGCCGAGCGAGAACGCGACGATGCCCGTCGCGACCGCAATCGCCGAACCGGAGCTCGATCCGCCCGACACGTATTCATCGCGCGTGATCTGACGCACCGCGCCGTACGGCGAACGCGTGCCGACGAGACCCGTCGCGAACTGATCGAGATTGGTCTTGCCGACGAGAATCGCGCCCGCGTCCAGCAGACGCGCTACCGCGAACGCCGTTTCGTCCGGCGTGTAGGCGAAGGCATCGCATGCGGCGGTGGTCGGCAGGCCGGCGAAGTCGACGTTGTCCTTCACCGCGAACGGCACGCCGAAGAGTGGCATGCGGGCGAAGAGCGCCGGGCCTTCGTCGGCGAGCAGACGTTCGAGTTCGGTGGCGCGCGCGACGAGCGAGGCTTCGGACACGCGAAGGATCCACGCTTCCGGACGATGCGTGGTGGCAAGACGTTGCAGCACTGTGACGACCGTGTCGCATGGCGATGTTTCGCCTTGACGATAAGCGTCTAGCAGCGCGCGAACCTTGAAGGGAGCAATGCGTTCCATGAGTTCAATCTTGAATACAAGTCGAGCGATGGAACGCAGGCTTTATGCCAGATTTGCCGGCACAGACCGGAAATGCTTATCCGGAAAGGCTTTGCGACTATCAACGACTATTTCCTGACGGCACAGGTCGGGCGGCGCAGAACCAGACGCGTTTCATCGTGGACCGTTTCGCGGTGTGCTTCGGTGCACTGATTCACGGAGGCTGTGCACGGCGCAGCCGCTTGCTTCAACTAGCGTGATCGACAACCACACATGGCCGCGCTCAGACACGCGCCGCCGCCATCCGGCCAGGTGTACGGCTTGCATCGCCCGGCGCTGCGCGGCGATCGATGCGCCAAATCTCGCAAATGCTCGTTGCGTCGCCGGACCATAATGTCGTCAAAAACCGCCGGGTTGATGCCCGCTCCGGCAAGCGACCGATCTGATGCTGCTGTGGCAGCGCCATAGTCCCGCGCAGTTCAAGGGGTGAACAACATCCGCCGGTGCAAGCACTGCCGCCGCGGACAGCGCGAAATGTGCCGATGGGGAAGAAGAACGGTCGCGCTTATCCTGCGTGGCAGTTCATAGGCGATGTCCCATCGCATTTACCTGCGGTCCTTAAGATCCTTCACGGCAATTCAAGGTTACAAGTCAACACCTTCTTCATGACCGAACAGGACGCGCTAAACGAACTGTGCCCCGCTGAAGTGCTGGCCGGGATACCGTTTGAAGACCGCACGCAAATTCCGCCGGAGCAAAAACGACTGCCCACGTTGCCGGCGAAGACGCGGTTGACCAAGGTCAGTGCTCTAGCGAGGATGGAGGCGGCTGGCTCGGATTGAGCGACTACCCGATGTCAAAAATGAAGATGTGAAATACAGGTTACCTCAAGAACTGAAAGGATTAGTCCCAACTGCGGAGCAAATCTTTAGAGCGATCGGCGAGGTAAAAATACTCCTACGAGCCGGACCGAGTGTTTGTTCGCGCGGTAGATGACCCGCGATATGTCGAAACAGCATCACCCTCCAAGGCTCACCGCTTTGGCCCGCCAATTGACTTTGTCAATGCCAATGGTGTGCTGCCTTTTACATGGGTCTATCTCGCCGCTCGCGAGGCTTGGAACGAGACATCATCGCGATCCAGACCGGGTTCGCCCTGCCTCATGCACAGAACTGAACCACCGGTCGTCCTGGAGATGCGGTTGTGGCGAAGTCTGGGATACAGGCGCGGGCAATTGACTGTTAGTTGTGTGCTGCACGACGGCACGCATTGAATGGGGGCGGCTGCAGCGATATGCTCCCATCCCGAACGAATCGGAAATACCATCATGCCTTATGGAAGGAAAATGCCACTAGAGGGTGTTAGGCACTTTTGTTAAGGGCTGCAAAGTGAACAAGCATAAGCACGGAGAATACGACGAAGTGCAAACCGGCCAAGGTTTCAGGCAATCGCTCATAGTCTCTGGCCAGTCGGCGGAAGCGGTTGAGCCAGCCGAAGCTGCGCTCGACCACCCAACGGCGCGGCAACAGCACGAAGCCCTTTTTCGCCTCCGACAGCTTGATTACCTGAAGCTCTATTCCTTCGTCGAGTGCTGCCTGCGCAGGCTCTTCGCCGGTGTATCCCTGGTCCGCGAACGCCACCTTGACCGTCTGGCCGGTGGCCTGCTGAACCTGACGGGCCAGTTCTCCGACCTGCGCGCGTTCCTGTTCGTTGGCCGGCGTAACATGCACAGCAAGCAGTTGCCCCAAAGTATCAACCGCCATGTGGACCTTGCTGCCGCGTTTGCGCTTGTAACCGTCATAACCGGCGCGAGGTCCACTTTCGCAGGTCGACTGCAGCGTCCGTCCGTCGAGAATGACCGCGCTGGGTTGGCCACGACGCTTCTGCGCGATCCGGATGATCGAACGCAGGTCATTGACCATAGCCTCGAAACAGCCGGCCTGAATCCAGCGTTGCGTCTGCTGGTAGACCAGTTCCCAGGGCGGAAAGTCATTTGGCAACAAACGCCATGGTGCACCGGCGCGTACGATCCAGCGCAGCGCGTTGAACATCTCGCGCAGTTCGTAACGGCGTTGCGGTGCGTCCTTGTTCATCAAGGTCAGGTACCGAGCGGCGAAGTACCATTCTTCGTCCGACACATCCGTTGGGTATGGCCTGCGTTTTTTCATCCTGCCCGGATACCAGGTCCGACAAAAAGTGCCTAACACCCTCTATGCGGCTGCGACGCATCACAGCACGACGTTCCTCGGTCCACGGCAAAGGACTGTTCGCGCTGCAGCCCATCGCTGCAGGCGATCGGCTCATCGAGTACAAGGGCGAAGTGACCAGTTCGCGCCGCGCCGCCGCCAGCCAGTAATCCGAAAACGGGCATACCTTTGTTTTTGGTCTGTCCGACGGCCGTGTAATTGATGGCAGCCGCAGCGGCAACAGCGCCCGCTTCCTGAACCATGCATGCACACCCAACTGTGAGGCAGTCGAGGCCGGCGATCGGGTTTTTATTCATGCGGTCACTGCCATCAAGCCCGGTGACGAACTTTTCATTGACTACGGCCTCGTCGTCGATGGCGATGTCACCGAGGAGGTTCGGAAAATGTACGCCTGTCATTGCGGCGGCTCTGCATGCCGTCAATCGATGCTCGGCGAGACAGCGACTTCGTCGTAAACTAACCGACGAACGTCTCAGGGCACCCGAGAATGCTCGCCATGCTTTTAACTCAATGCGCGACGCGCGATCAGACCGTCAGCGCAGACTGATGTCGACGCTGAACCAGCCTTCAAGCATGCGCCAAAATCAACGATAGCTTCCGGGGCCCAGCGGTCGCTCGCCTTGGCAGCCTTGCGACGAGTCGTCGGCCATTGCCGACGTTGGGGCGGTCTGGGCTGTGCGTCAGCAATGTGGCGGATTGCTGACGGCGGCGGCATCGAGCAGCTAGACGGCAGCTTCCTGCATCAGCGAACTCACACTCCCGTTTAGGTTTGTTCGATGCCTGCCCTCGACCATGGAGCTCGTGAGCGAACGACCACGTGTACGGGCAGGCATCGAACAAACCTAAACGCGGAACAAACCTAAACGCGTGCTGCCGATCGCAGCCTCGCGAGGTTCAAGCAACATATGTCAATTGCATGAGGCGGCACGTGGCCATCTACGGCCGTTCGTTCGTGCCCTCAGACTGGCACTCAAACGTCGGCTGCGCGCAAGATTCAGTAGCCGGCTTTCCACTAACTGCGCCTCGCGAAGCGGCGCGACAAGCTGAAGCAATGGTTCGTTCGGGAAGCAGACCGTCCCTTCTGGCAGGGCCGCCGCGTCACCGGTAAAATGCAGGTCCGAAAGCGACGCGATGAATTCCGGCGTGAATTTTCCGCTTCGTTGCAACCAGTCGCAATCGTCGTCGCGCAGACGCAGCGTCGTCAGGTACCCGATGGCCTGTTCCAGCCCCCGCTGCGACAAGGAAATTGCGCTGCGGCGGCAGGGTCCGGATGAACAGTTCGAACACCGCAAGCTCGTTCATCCCACGCTCGAAATACGCCTGCAGCATGGTGAGTTCATACAGGTCGGTCAAAAGCGCGCCGTCGGCGGACGGCATCCCGGACATATTGCATTGCTGATCGACATTCTTCGCCTCCTGATGCCTGGCGGAAGGGCCTCTGTTGTTCGCGCATGCCGTTACGGGCAGCGGCAGGCAGCCCATGCCATCGTCGTGGATCCGCGCTGCTGCTGCACTTAAGGCTCGAGCACATATGTGCCTGGCGCGGCGCAGAGCCCCGATTCCGTGGTCATCGCGCGAGGGGCGATCCTGTCGCCGGAATGCGCGACGAGCCAGTTTTGCCAGCGCGGCCACCACGAGCCCTCCTGTGCCGGAGTCTGTGCATGCCACTCGTCCGGGTCCAGATAGGGGGCGTCCTTGCCCCGTGTACTGAGGCGGTAGCTGCGTCCGGCGTGCCCAGGCTCGGAGACAATCCCGGCATTGTGGCCGCCCGAGGTCAGCAGGAAACTAATCTCCGCGCGGCTTAACAGATGCAGCTTGTAGACCGAGCGCCACGGCGACACGTGATCCCGTTCGGTGCCCACCACAAACAGCGGCAACCTGAGATCGGCGAGCGCCACCGCACGGCCGAGTGCGTGGTACCGACCCTCGGCGAGCGCATTGCGCAGGTAAAGCTCGCGCAGCGTTTCACTGTGCAGCCGGTATGGCAGGCGCGTCGTGTCCGCGTTCCAGGTCATCAGGTCCGTGGGCTTGGTATGCTCGCCGAGAAGATACTCGTGCATCATCCGTGACCAGATCAGGTCGCGCGAATGGAGCAACTGGAAGGCACGTGCCAGCTGCCGGCCGTCGAGATAGCCCTGGTCCCACATGAGCGCGTCGAGATCTGCAAGTTCGCTCCACCCGACGAACAGACCCAGTTCACCGGGCTCGCTGAAATCAGTCTGCGCCGCGAAGAGCGTCACCGTCCTGAGGGGCGTCCTGCTGTCTCGCGCAAGCGCTGCCACACCGATGGCAAGCAACGTCCCGCCCAGGCAATAGCCGGCCGTATGGATCGAGGAGGCGCCGCTCAACTGGCACACGCGTGCTATCGCATCGAAGACACCGCGCTCCAGATAATCGTCCAGCCCGAAGTCGCGCGCGTCCTCGCGCGGGTTTTTCCACGACACCATAAAGACGGTGTGGCCCTGCTCCACCAGATAGCGTACGAGCGAGTTGTGCGGCGACAGGTCGAGAATGTAGTACTTGAGGATCCAGGAAGGCACGATGAGTACCGGTTCAGGCCATACCGCAGTGGTTTGCGGTGCGTACTGGATCAGCTCGACCAGTTCGTTGCGGTACACTACCCTGCCGGGCGTGATTGCGACACGCTGCCCCACGTAGTGGGCGACGCACCGCTGGGGCGAGGTGCGCGGGCTGTAACCGGCCAGCACCTCCTGCTGGTCGTCCAGCCAATGGCGCCCGCCCTCGACGAAATTGCGCCCGCCCGTCTCCGTCATCGCGCGCAGCACTTCCGGGTTGAGCCACCAGCAATTGCTGGGCGAAAGCATATCCGTCCACTGCCGCGCTGCAAAACTGACCATGTGCTGATGGTGCGGCGTGACACCGTCCAGACCCGTGGTGGCATTCTGCCAGAACGACTCCGTCTGGAAGAACGCATCGCGCAGCAGACTGAATGGCCAGCGTCCCCAGTCCGGATCGGCGAAACGCGGATCGCCCACCAGGCTGGGGTCCGCCGTGGGGCGAGCAGAATCTGGCTGCAGACGTGGCATCAGCCGAAAGAACTGTTGCACGCATTGCTGCCAAAGCGCGTACTGTTTGCCCGGCGAACGGGCCAGGTGCAGCGACCAGTCCAGCCACGCCAGTTGCAGCGCGGGTGCCGGTACCCAACCGACCGCCCGGCCGAATAGCGCACGCGTCTGTCGATCAAGCAGCCCGGCAGCGACATCGGGCGGCGTCCCGGTGCATCTGCCGTCAACAGGACGCTCGCCCAAGGGCGCAGGGCCCGCAGATGCTGACGATCCGGCGTGTTTGGGTCGGGTGACGGTTTCAGTCATCGTTTCGTCAAGCCTTTTTCACGTAAGCATTACACCATCCCTTCGCATAGACCAGCTTCCCACCGTAGATCGGACACGGACCGGTCCCGGCGCCGGGCTTGCCCTGATAGAGCTGGCAATTGGCGCACGTCTGCCCGGTCTGGTACCTGGGAAACTTTGCCTTGTCTACCTTCGCGGCGTCCATCTTGTATCCAAGCGACACCGCCGTCGGGTCATTTTCAGGGAGCACTGTAGCGTCCGCTTGCGACGCGCCGGGAAGGACCGTCGCTGATGCAACAGAAGCGGTAAGTATCATGAAACGACGACGGGTGAGTGACATGGCAGGACTCCTTTCCCACAGCGGAACCGACGGTTTCAGGCATGACGTCAGTCTTCTGGCCGATCAGGGCGGGAGGAACCGATCGGTCCCTGCAGGATCTGGCCTCACCAACCGATGAAGCCGACGCATCACTCGCTTAGCAAGCATCGTACCTGCGATTTCATCGACCCGTTTGGACGTTTGTTGTTGCGGGCCCGCTGCGCGTGAAATGGCTGGCCTGTCAGGATCCGGACTTCATTCTGGCCTTCGAACATCCGGCGATCCCTGCGATACCCGCCACCCGCGTTGACTGCAAAATAAAGTCGGGGCGCCATGATTTACCCCGGAATTTGGGCGCATGCATGGTGGGCGCATGCATGGGGCCTCATTGGTCACTCACGCGGCAGCCAGCGACCGCACGAGGAGGTGCGCATCGAATGGCTTTTCGCATCGCGGGTAGTCGCGATACGCAGCATCGAGCGCCTCGGCGCCCCTCGGCGCCCTAACCGGTAACGAAGACGAAGCGAACATGGCTCCGCGTCAGCGCGTCGGCGATGGAATACGACTTTTCGCCATGAAGGTTGACGTCGAGTACCGCGCCATCCATCCAGCGTATCAGCCTCGTCCTCAACAAAGGCCAGCGCCTCCTCGGCCCAGCCGATCGGGCCCACGACCGTTGTGCCGGCTTCAGCAAGCAGCGCGGCGAGACCTGGCGCGACCAGAAATAGCGGCGCACGGTGGTTCGTTGCTTGCGGTCCCGCGATGGGGGACGAGGTACGAAGGATGCGCCGGAAATCGCATGCGCAGCTGGCACCGGCCCGACAATACCGCTTCGCCATCGAGACTTGCGGGCCCGGAGCGCACCATGACGCTGTTGCAAACAAAACCCATCGACGTGCTAGAGGCCCAGGCGGCCCAGACTGAGGAGGAACTGCAGTAACGGGGGCGAACACGCGCTCCGGCGCGCGCTCTCCGCGCTGGACCTCAGCCTGCCTGGCATCGGCTGCATCATTGGCGCCGGGATTTTCGTGCTGACCGGACACGCGGCCGCGGCGAATGCGGGACCGGCGGTGGTGATTTCCTTCGTGCTCGCCCTACACTTATATTTACGCGACACTGGGCGAACTCGTCGCGTGGATTATCGGCTGTGATCTGATCCTCGAATACTGTATTGGCGCCACTACCGTCGCGATTGGCTGGTCTGGCTATGTCGTCAGTCTGCTGCGCAGTTTCGGCGTAACCATTCCCGACCGGTTCGCACGCGGCCCGCTCGCCTACGATCCGGTCGCCGCAGGACCAGCACGCCAGTGCAAGCGATTGTTAAGGCGAACAGGGCACTGGCGGCGATCGGCCTGATGCTCGGATTGCCGGCCGACACCTGGCTACGTCTCGTCAACTGGATGGCTATCGGCACCGTTATCCATTTCAGTTACGGGATCCGGCACAGCACGATACGCGCCAGGATCGATCCAGCGGTCACGGCTGCTGCCCCGCACATGAGCGCAGACATCTCCGCTCTCTGGCGAACCGGAGTCAACCGTCGCCGGTACGGTCCTCCGTGAACCGGCTTCGGAGGATTGGGCCATGCGCATGAATGTCGCACACAAGCTGATCCGGTCTCACCTGATCGAGGGCGACATGACGCCTGGGGGGAGATCGGCATCTCGATTGACCAGACGCTGACGCAGGATGCGACCGGCACGCTCGTGATGCTGGAGCTCGATGCCATGGGACTGGACCGGGTGAGGACCGAAGTCAGCGTGCAGTATGTGGACCATAACCTGATCCAGGAGGACTACCGCAATGCCGACGATCACCTCTTTCTGAAGAGCGCCGCGCAACGCTTCGGCCTGTGGTACTCACGGCCCGGCAACGGGGTCAGCCATCCGTGTCATCAGGAGAACTTCGGCAAACCGGGCAGGACGCTGCTCGGCTCTGATAGTCACACGCCCGCCGCTGGCGCAATCGGCATGCTGGCCATCGGTGCGGGCGGACTCGAGGTCGCGCTGGCGATCGCAGGTGAGCCGTTCTTCACGCGCATGCCCGAGATCTGGGGCGTGAAACTGACGGGCCGGTTGCCCGACTGGGTAAGTGCGAAGGATGTGATCCTCGAGATGCTCCGCCGTCATGGGGTCGATGGCGGCGTCGGCAGGATCATCGAATACTACGGTCCAGGGCTTGATGGACTCAGCGCCATGGACCGGCATGTCATTGCAAACATGGGTGCCGAACTCGGTGCGACCACCACCGTTTTCCCCTCCGATCAGGAGGTCCGGCGCTTCCTGCGTGCGTGGGGACGGGAAGCCGACTGGACCGAACTGATAGCTGACCCTGGTGCGACCTATGATGTTCGTGACGAAATCGATCTCGGGCGCCTCGAGCCGCTGATCGCCATGCCGTCGAGCCCGGACAACGTGGTTCCCGTGCGCGAGGTCGCGGGCGAGCCGATCCATCAGGCTTACATCGGTTCATCCGCCAATCCCGGTTACCGCGACTTCGCGATAGCGGCAACCATGGTACGCGGACGCGCCGTGCATGACCGTGTGTCGTTCGACGTGAATCCCACCTCACGGGCACAGCTCGAAATGCTCGTGAGCGACGGCCATATCGTGAACCTGCTTCATGCCGGCGCGCGCCTGCATCATGCCGGCTGCAACGGCTGCATCGGCATGGGTCAGGCACCCGCAACCAACGGGCTGTCGCTGCGCACCGTGCCGCGCAATTTCCCCGGCCGCTCGGGCACGCCCGAAGACAGGGTGTGTCTCGTCAGCCCCGAAACCGCCACTGCGTCGGCCCTCACGGGTGAGATCACGGATCCGCGCACGCTCGGCATGCCGTATCCGCGCGTTGCCGATCCGGATCATCCAATCGTCCATCGCGAGATGTTCGACCCTCCGCTGTCCGCTGAAAAAGCGTTGCGGGTGACGCTGCTCAAAGGCCCGAATATCGCCTCACTGCCGGCGTTCGAATCGCTGCCCGACATGATCGAAATGCCGGTGATGCTGAAAGCGGGAGATAACGTCACCACAGATGAAATCATGCCGGCCGGCGCGCGGGTGCTGCCGCTTCGCAGCAACATCCCGGAAATTGCGAATTTTGCGTTCGAGCGGATTGACCCGGCCTATGCGCGGCGTGCGAAGGAAACCGGTGATCACCTTGTTGTTGGCGGATCCAATTACGGGCAGGGTTCAAGCCGCGAACGCGCAGCGCTGGCGCCACGCTTTCTTGGACTGCGCGTTGTACTGGCGAAAAGTTTCGCACGCATCCACGCGCAGAATCTCGTTAATTTTGGCGTGCTCGCGCTGACCTTCGACGATCCCGCCGACTTTGACGGCATCGCGGTCGGCGACGTGCTGCGGCTTGACGACGTCCACGATGCGCTGACCAGGAGTCACGGACTGACCGTCAAGAACACGACGCGGGGCGGCACCTTCGAAGTTCACCACGCGATGTCGCTCCGGCAGACCCAGTATGTACTGCGCGGGAGCCTCATCAACTGGATGAAGGAGCGTCTTGCGGGCCACGCGGGAACCAGTGCAACATGATCCGCTCACGCTCGACGCCGCCGGCGTCGCCGGACTGTACGCAGATCCTCGTGCCGCCGGATGATCTCGCCATTCGCATCGTCTCCTCACGCAACAGTCCTGTCGACGGTCCCCGCTACCGGCTGACCGTGCGCGCAATCCGGGGTACGCTGCAGGTCGTAGCTGCATGGAAAGCGCTCGGGCAGTACGCCGCTGATGTCGAGCGCGTCCAGATCGGTATTGACAACCGTCACGGCTTCGAGGAGATCACCTTCACGTTCGGCGATATTTCGTCCGGAGCGCTCGTCCGGTTGGTGAGACGGCAGATCGCGCTGCCCTGGACGCTCGACGCCTATTTCCATTCTGACAACAACGCGACCGCCTGATCGTACGCGCATATGCAAAAGCGGGGGGGCTATCGGCTCCCGTTCGTGTCAGACGAGACCTGCAGCAGGAGCCCGCGGATGGCGTTGAGCAGGCAGACTGCCTGCACCGGCTTGAGAAGGAACACGTCCCACGGCCGCCCTGCCGAGGGCGGCGGAAGCGTGCCGGCGGCCATAACCAATAGCATTCCCGCTGTTGCGCGACTGCGCCGCAGGCGCCTGCACAGTTCCACACCATCGAGCCGGGGCATTCTCCAGTCCGTCACCACCAGCGCCGGTGATTCGATACCGGCCGCGGCCAGTGCCGCCTCGCCGTTCTGTGCGGTCAAAACATGATAACCCTCCGGCTCCAGCAGGAACCGGAGGGCGGTCAGGATGTTGGGATCGTCATCGACAACAAGGATGGTGGGCACCACAGCATTACCGATAGTGAGACTTTCAAACTGCTGAAACCGCAATGGACAATGGCAGAATCTGGCGTCCGCATTTTTTGATTTGCAATCCTACTCTTTGTCAAAAATTTCACCTTTCCTCGGCCAACGTGAGAAGGGCGTCCTCTCATGTCAGCTTGCCACATCCGCCGTACCACGTAACGGATCTGCGCTCACGAGAACGTCGAAGGTTGTTGTAGGGAAAGAAAACTATAATGGCCCGGCCCATTCACTTCCGGATCGGCCGCATGATGTGTCCCTCTCATGCAGCGCAAGAGCATTGGGTGTCGTGGCCATCTGGCGCCGGCCCCCTTCTCCGCTCGAGCCGGTCCAACCTATTCAGCCATGCATACCCCGTTCCGCTTTTCCTCCGCGGCTTTCGTGCTTGCGCTTGCGAGCGCACTGTCTGCGTGCTCGACACCGAAGCCGCTTTACCAGCAAGAACAGTTCGACGCAGGCGATAGCCCCTATATGCACAAGTTCGCCGCGAAGACAGAGCCCGCCTGCGAAGCCGCCCGCCGTGCGTTGCTCAGCCAGGGATATATCGCCAGTTCGACCAGGCCCGATTCGGTCGACGGCTCGAAAAATTTCCAGCCCACCAGCGATGCGCACGCGGTGATTGAAATCCATGTGGTCTGTACAACCGACGACCCCAAAAGCAACAGCAGTATCGCGTACGTGAACGCAGTGCAGGATCGCTATGCGCTGAAGAAGAGCAACACGTCGGCGAGCGTCGGGCTGAGCGTGTTCGGATCGCTGTCGCTACCGATCGGCTCAAGCGATGACTCGATGGTGAAAGTTGCGAGCGAGACGATTCCTGCCGGCGTTTTCTATCAGCGTTTCTTTGCGCTCGTCGACCACTACCTGAAGGCCGACTCTGCCCAGCCGGGCGCCATTGCCGCCGCGGCAGCGCCGAAGGAGACGCTGCCGTCAATGAACGACGCCGTGCCGCCGTTCGGGGCAGCCCAGACAGGTAATGGTTCGGAGAAAGCGACGAGCGCCAGGTAAGGCGTCGACGGTATGGCGCGCCCGGATGTGTGCTCGAGCCGCGTTTGGTCCGCCCACTTTCCCGGCTAGCATGCAGCGACGAAGAGGCGAACAGCCTGACGTGCCATGTTGCCGTGTACGGACCCGCCTGGCAGCAGACGCGAGCCGCCGCGGTCGTCAGCCCGGTCGTAAACTTCGGCGCATAAACGGCGTCATGCTCGCGCTGTCCCAGTGCAGATCGGGCGGCCCTCGAAGTTGGGCCGCGGCAAGTGTCCGGAACAACGCTCAAGCCTGCATCATATTGGCTTGCGGGCTCATAGGGTGCGACATCTCAGTGACGGCGTGCGAAGGCCCGAAGAAGGGAATCTCCGTCCTGCGTAATTCGAGGCCGCACCGTACCGCCGGCAAGCTGCTCCATGGCGACGAGCTGGCGTTCGAGCAACGTGTCAAGTTCCTGCCGCTCGGCAATATGGTCGGCCGAGTCCCTGACGAGCATCAATGTCGCAAATTCATGGGCGCTGAGCATTCCTGTCTCCTGGTCGTTCGAGTAGGTGCCGTAGGGGATTGCGCCGGCTACTGGCCTGTGGGCCGTGCCTGCCCGGCTAAGGTCGCTGTCGGCGACGCATTACCGATGGCGCGTTTGGCTGCGATTGGCAGCGGGGAGTTGATGATAGAAGCAGGCTCGGGAGCGGAGCAATCCGGGTCGTCCCGCATATTGGACATATTGAAGGTCTTCCGCGCGTGAAATAGCGTCACCCAGCTTCAACGCCGGCTGCCCCGTGCACAGTCGCGAGAGCACCCAACTGGCCTCACCTGATCAACCTGCCGCTCCACCGGTCACGGTCGCTCCAGAACGGACACCACGGACAGGTTTCGCCTTCCGGATAGTCGATGCCTTCCTCATGCGGGCACCCGATGATGCGATCGACGGCGACGACCGAACGCGCACCATGCTGTTCAATGAACCGGACGACTGCTTCGGTGATTTCCGGATCGGCTCTCGCATCGGACGTTTCACAGAACCACCGCTCAACAGGATCAGCATCCGCGCCTTCGTACGCGACGATGCCGACGGCAACCTTCGTCGCCCGCGTGTCATCGGGCCCATAGCAGGCCACCGTTGCGACCGGGTAGCCGCAGAAGCCCTTGCGGCTTTTTTTCGCGAGCCTGTCCCGGTACCACTGCGCTTTCAATGTCATGTCGCCTCCGTGCCTCCGCGCGACTGGCCGATGCGACTACGGCATTAGCGGTAATCGTGGCCGCAGATCGTCACACTCATCGGTGCTGCACTTTCCGTGTCGCCATGTAGGTGTCGAACAGGCCCGCATGCAGCCGGCTGAGCTCCTGGCGCAGCCCGATGAGTTCGTGCTGGTCGCCGTCATGCTCCCGGCGCAGGATCTCTCCGAGCAGGGCCGTCGCGCGCGATGCCGCCTGGTCACGCTGCACGCGCGCCTCACCTAACCTGCCGGCGAGCGCCGGCTTCACCAGCAGCAGCCATGCCGGGAACCACGAATAGTCGTCGACCTCGCCGGTGCCGGGGAACTCCGCATCGAAGCGCTGGCGTAGCGCGTCCAGCGAAGCATCACCCAAGGCGGGCAACAACGCCACGAACCTCGCGGGCGCCAGCCACGCCAGCTGCGCGAGCAGCGGCCACGCCGCATCCAGGCCGGCCGCCCGGTAGCGTGCCTCGGTCATCCACGCAAGCGGTGCCGGGATGCGCGACCAGGACTCAATGGCTTCGACTGCTTCAATCGCAGCCGCCCTGTCGCCCGCCAAAAGCCACAGCGGCACGGCGTGACTGTCTGCGTCGGCGGTACGAAACGGTAGCGATTCAGCCCGCTGAGCAAGCGCTCGCCAGCACGGCGTGAGCCACGACTGGACATTCTGCGCGGGCAGCACCCGCCGGGCGGCAGGTACGACCTCGTCCTCGAGATGCCGGCGTGCGCTGGCCAGCGTCTCGTGATCAGAAAAGGGCGTGGGGGATCCGCGTTCCAGCTCACGAACCAGCACGCTCATCGCTGGGAGCGCGCCATCGTCCGGATATTCGCCGGCGAGCAGCTCCAGTGCCGTTCGCGCTGCCACCGCATCGCGCCGCTGCAGCGGCTCCAGCACGTCGTTACGCAACATGACATCACGGGGGATTGTCAAGTTGGCGAGGCGCCGAGCGGCGGAATGGAGCGATGAAAAAGACGAAGTCTTATTTCCTTTATCGAGCGGTGGATCGGGCAGGCCAGACAGTAGACTTCATGCACAGTGCTATTCAGCTAGCAAAGTGCTGCATATAAGCTGTTGGAGCCGCGATCCCCGCGGCTCGCTTTGCCCGTGTTCAGATGGAAGGCCAGTTTCAGGCGTTCAACAGAACGCCATATCCCGGCGACTTCGCCGCGATCTTCAGCTTCCTCAAGCAGTACCACAACAGCGCGGCGTTGCTGGTGATCACCGGGCGCCCGACTTGCGCTTCGATCGATTCGATCACACTGCTCACGCGAATGCCCGCGCAACTGATCAGCAACGCGTCGTAGTCGCGCGGCAAACGCATCGCAATATCGGACCAGACCTCCGGCTGCAACGTGCCCTGCTCGAACGGTGTGCGGCACGCGCGGCTCGCTTCGGCGACGACGCTCAGCCCGCGTTGCTCGAAAAATGCCAGTTCCGCGGCCACTACATGCTCGCTGTAGGCGGTCACCAGTCCGAGCTTTTTCGCGCCCAGCGCGCCGCACGCGGCGAGCACGGCCTCGATCGTCGTGACCGCCGCAATGTTGGTCGCCTCCTTCACCCGTGCGTTGATCGCGTCGGGACCGTTCACGACACCCGCCGCCGTGCAATTCGTCGCGATCAGGTCAACCTTCGCGTCGGCGAGCAGTTGCGCGTGCTGTTCGATGTCGTCGATCAGCATGCGATCCGACTCCATGGAGGTGTCGCGAAACGGCAGACGCGTCGTCACGAATTGCACGCCCTCGGGCGCCATGAGCTGAATCTCGAAGTCGCACAGTCCGCCCGACGGATAGAGATGCCCAATCCGGGCGAGATCGCCGAAGCCAATGCTCATGCCTGCCCCTCGTTAGTCGCGTTGGTCGCGTTGGTCGCGTTGGTCGTATAAGGTCGTGCGCGTGGCCATCGGATAATGGATGTTGCTGCCCTCGAACGGCGGGAATGCTTCGAAGTCCTTGCGCATCGCGTGGCGCACCGGCGAGTGCATCGCCGCGGTGATCGCCTGCGCGCTGTCGAACATCAGCTTGTTGCGCTGCATGTGGTGCACGCGGCTCCACGGCATCGCATCGAGCCAGTCGATCCGGGTGAAGATCTCGATCTCGCGCACACCCGGAAAGTCGAACATGATCTGTGGATGGTGCGTCAGGTAGTAGTTGATCCACGCGTCGAAGTCGAGCGCGTGGCCCGGATAGTGCACGAGGAACTGGCAAGGCAGGCTGCCGGCCGGCGCGCGCGCCTCGGCATCGGCGACCGGAAACGGGCGGCGCAGCATCGCCTGCTGCTCGACGCGGCAGCCGGCGAGGCTCGGCAGATCCGCGTTGGCGAGCGCCTGCAAATGGCCCCCCGCCGCGAGCGGCGCTTCAAGATCGAACACTGTGTCGTAGTCGAGTTGCAGCGCGAAGATCGGCGACGGGCCGTCCTGCGTGTAGTAATCGTCGGCGGTTTCCGGCGTGTACAGGCGCGAGCGGCGCAGCGCCGGCGTGGCATCGACGATCGCGGCGATGCGTTCGAGATCGGTGGCGGCGATGCGCGCCGCCGGATCCGTATGCACCCAGGTCACGAGGTATGAGAACTGCATGATTCGGCATGTCTCCCTTGCGTGTCGAAGCGTTCACAACGCCAGCAGAATAGTTTGAATGCGTTCGCGCCGTTGCGCGTGATCGGCGTTCGAGTCGTCATTTAGCGTGAGTGCCAGCATCAACGCAATGCGCAACTTGTGCGGCGCGAGATCGCCGCCCGCGATCACGCCGTCGCGTGCCAGAAAGGCTTGCGGCGGCACCACGCCGCGTGCCGCGCGGCTCGACTGCACGACCACCACGCCCGCCTCCACCGCCTTGCGATAGGCGGCGCCCTCGCCTGCCGCCGGCCGTCCCGGCACCAGTCCCGCACTGACGATGCCGGCGCTGCCTGCCGCGACCAGCGCGTCGATCGCGACGCCGTCCGCACCCGCATACGAGATCGCGATATCGACGCGCGGCAGTGTGAACGGCGCACCCGTTTCCACCAGCGCGCGCGCAAACCACGCGGATTCGCCGCCAGGGCGCGAGGCGATCGCAGCGCGCCGCCACGTGACCCGCGCGTCGGGCTCGATACGCGCGAGTGGCCCATAGCCCGGCGACTCGAACGCGTTCAGCTCGAAGCTGGCCGCCTTGGTTACGTCGCGCGGCGAGAACAGCCAGCCGTCCATCGCGACCAGTACGCCGTGTGCCGCGCTGTGCGGATCGCGCGCGGCCGCGACCGCGCCACGCAGGTTCGCGAGCACGTCGCTGCCCGCGGTGTTCGCGGGCCGCTGCGCGCCGGTGACGATCACCGGCTGCGCGATGTCGAGCACGAGTTGCAGAAACCACGCGGTTTCTTCGAGCGTCGCGGTGCCGTGCGTGACGATGAAGCCGGTGATCGACGGATCGGTGAGCGCGGTGCGCCGGATCAGGCGCGCCAGTTCCACCCAGTCGGCCGGCTGGATCGCCACACTGCCGAGGCTGCGAAACGTCACGGGCAGCAATTCGACGTCGGGCGCCAGTTCGTCGAGCGTCGCGAGCAACGAGTCGATCGGATGCACGACGCCGCTTTCCGAATATTCGACCCAGTCGAACGGAGCACGCGCGTGCATCGCGAACGTGCCACCGGTGCCGATTACAGCGATCTTCGGCGGGTGCGCCGCGTTGGTTTCGGTCGCAAAAGAAGTCATCGCTTCAGCGGCTCAGCCGAACGTAGAGATTGCCGCCGTCGACCCGCACCTCGTGGCGGCGCGTATCGCGCACGATCGGCGCGGTTGTGCCTTTGCCCGTGCGCACATCGACGAGACCCGCGTGCAACGGACATTCGATCTCGTGACCGTCGAGGAAGCCTTCGCTCAGGACCGCGTTGCCGTGCGTACAGATATCGTCGAGCGCATGAATCTCGCCATCGACGCGAAACAGCCCGACCTTCACCGCGTCGATCGTCACGCCCAGACAATCGTTGCCGTCGAAACACTGGTCGAGTTCGCCGATCAGATGCCACGCATCGGCAACGAGCGCTGCCGACGGCGCTCCGCCGCCCGCGAACGCCACTTCGGCCACGTGCTCCGGCGCATGCACAGGCCCATGAGCCGTGCGCCCGCATACCGACACAATAGGAATGATCTTCATAGCGCATAGTCCTTCTGAAGATTGATCACGTCATGACGCTTCATCGCGCCGATCAGGTCCGCGACGCGCGCGATGCCGCGCTGCTCACAAAACGCTCGCATGCCGTCGATCATCCGTGGCATCGCGTTCGGCGTGACGAAGTTGGCGGTGCCGACCTGCACTGCCGTGCAGCCCGCCAGCATGAACTCGATCGCGTCTTCGGCGGTGTTGATGCCGCCGCAGCCGATCACTGGAATCTCGACGGCCTCGGCGCACTGATAGGCCATGCGCAGCAGAATCGGCCTGGTCGCCGCGCCGGTCAGCCCGCCCATCACGTTCGCGACGCGCGGCTTGAAGGTCTGCACGTCGATCGCCATTGCCAGAATCGCGTTGCTGCACACCAGCGCATCGGCGCCGGCGGCTTGCGCGGCGAGCGCGACTTCGACCAGGTTGCCGGCGTTCGGGGTCATCTTGACCCACACCGGAATGCGAGTGCTCGACTTCATCGCGTGCACGACCTGATAGGTGGCGTCGGGGTCCATGCCGAACGCCTTGCCGTTCTTCTTCAGGTTCGGGCACGACACGTTCGCCTCGATCGCCGCGATGCCGCTCGTGCCGATGCGCGCGGCCAACTCGCCGAACCCGGCCGCCGAATTCGCGGAGATGCTGCCCACGATCGGCGGCGTATAGCGCTGATAGAACGGCACAGTGGTGTTGATGTAATAGTCGGCGCCTTTGCTCGGAATGCCGATCGAAAACAATGTCGCGTCCTTGAACTCGGCGACGCGCGGCGGCGGCACGCCTTCGCGAATGTCGGCGGTGATCGTCTTGGTGACGATCGCGCCGAGGCAATTCAGATCGAACACGCGCGCGTTGCCGTCCGCGAAGGTGCCGGACGCGGGCATGACGGGATTGGCGAGCGTGAGTCCGCCTACTTTGACGCTCAGATCTACCATGATGTGGTTTCCTGCAAATCGAACACGGGGCCGTCCCAGCACACGCGCCGGAAGGTCAGACGATCGGAATCCGCACGCTCGCGGAATGGGCGCACGCATGCATAGCAGGAGCCGATGCCGCAACCCATGTGCTGCTCGATCGCCGTTTGTCCCGCCACGCGCCACGCGTGGCCGAGCTTCTGGAGCAACAGCAGAAGCCGGTTCGAGCCGCAGGTGGAAAGGAAGTCGAACGGCGCTTCGGCGTGCAGCGCTTCGAGCCGCGCTTCGACGCGGGCGGCGTCGCTGCTGCCGTCTTCGTCGGTGACGATATGAACCGTCGCGCCGGTTTCGCGCAGGCGCTCGGCCGACATCACCAGCGCCAGGCTGCGCGCGCTGAGCACGGCGGTAACACGCGCGCCCTGCGCGATCGCATGCGCCGCGAGCGGCGCCAGCGTCGCGAGGCCGACCCCGCGCGCCAGCAGCAACACATGGCGGGTGTCCGCGGGCAGTTCGAAGCCGTGACCGAGCGGCCCGAGCGCATCGAGCGTGTCGCCCGGCTGCAACGTGGCCAGCCCTTGCGTGCCGGTGCCCTGTACCTTGTACAAAAACTCGACGGTGCGCCGCCGCGGATCGGCGCCATAGACGCTCATCGGCCGGCGCAGGAACGATGTGCCCGCGACGCCCGGCGGGCACGCGAGATGGAAAAACTGGCCTGGCTGCGCGGCCGCGGCGCCCGCCGGGGCGGCGACGATCATGTGCCGGTATTCGGCGTTGACGGGCGTGTTTTGCAGCACCTCGCATGCGTGCTCGGCAATATCCAGCGTGGCGGTAGCGCCGCAGCAGCTTTGCGGATCGGGCGCGCAAGGCGCCGCAATGACTTCTGTCATGACTGGTTGTCCTCGGTGCGGGCGACGCGCAGCGCGTCGAGGTCCGCGAAATTGCTGGCGATCGGCAACGGTCCGTCCGCCAGGGTCATCATGTGGAGCGCTTCGAACTTCATGTAACTGATCAGCCAGAGGCCGCTCGTCGCGTCGCGCCGGTAGTGCTCGGTCGTCACCGCGCCGAGCCAGACCGCGCCTGCGCGCGTGTGCGCACCCTCGCGCAGTGCGACCTGCATCAGCCGCCAGTTCGCCTGCGCGACGCCGCGCGCTGCGTCGACCTTGAGCGTCTCGCTAACGTAGTAATGCATCGCGAAACGCCACGGTGACGCGAGAAACCAGCGCTCGATGGCCTCGCGTCCGACGAGGTCGCCACCGAAACCGTTACCGCCGGCCCAAACCGCATCGGCGGTGAAGCAGATGGCCTGCTGGCGAGCGATATCGGCGAGCGCGTGGGCGTCGAGCTTGCGGTAATCGCCCGCGTACTTCGCATCGGCGAGCGCGCCGTAGTGCGCCTTCAGCGCGCGAATCGACTCGATCGCTTCGAGCCGTTCGACGCGCGCCGCGAGCGCCGCCACCTGGGTGTCGCTGTACGCGGGCGTGTCGTTGCGGGTGCGGGCCTGGTCCACTCCCATCGAGATCGCCCTCATGCGGCAAGCTCCTTGAGCGACGTGCGCGAGTCCGCGAGGCGCGCGAGGTCCACTGGCGTCGCGCTGGCGACGAGCTTTTCGAGGAAACGCCGCTCGCGGCCCGCGTTGACGAGCACACCCGCGACGACGCGAGCGTCGCGCACGCTCAATGCCGCGCAAGCGCCGGCGCCCGGTTCGCCGCGCAGCACGACCTCATCGCGCGGATCGGGCTGACCCACGACCTGGATGTTGTTGCCGAGCTGATCGGTCCACATCCACGGCGTTTCGCGGTATGGCAGCGCGCGGCCGACGAGCGCCTGCGCGACCGCGAGCGCCTGGTTTTCGGCGTTGCGCCACGTTTCCTGACGCAGACCGCCGCGCTTGCTCGCGCGATCGAGCACATGCGCGACGTCGCCGACCGCATAAAGCCACGACGCATGCGGACTGCGGCAGGTTTCGTCGACGTCGACGCCGTGGCGTCCACTAAGCCCGGTACCGGCGAGAAACGCCGGCGCGCAATCGACGCCGATCGCGATCAGGATCGTGTCGGCCGCGATGTCGAAGGCTTCGCGCTGTTGCGCCTGATCGGCCACGAGCGGTTTGCAACGCACGACGTAGCGCGCGGCGCCGCTCGTCTTTTCCTCTGCTTCGGCGATCGCCTCGACCGCCACGCCCAGTTCCACGCGCACGCCGCGCGCACGATGCTCGCTCAGCAGCCACTCGGACATCACCGGCGGCAGGCAGCGCGCGAGCACGCGGTCGCCCGCTTCGAGCACCGTCACCGGCACGCCGAGTTCAAGCGCCGACGACGCGACCTCCATGCCGATCACGCCCGCCCCGACGATCGCAAGGCCACGGCTCTCGCGCAGCGCGCGACGCAGTGCGAGACTGTCGTCGAGCGTGCGCAGCAGGTGCACGCCGGGCCGGTTCGCGCCGGGAATCGCGCCGTCGCGCGGCGCGCCGCCGGTGGCGACGACGAGCCGGTCGAACGGCAACTTCGTGCCGCTCGCGAGCGTCAGCACGCGCTGGGCCGGATCGAGCGCAACTGCGCGTTCGTGTATGCGCTCGACGCGCACATCGCGCAACGCCGACGGCTCCCAGAACGCCGCGGGCGCGAGGACGATCGGCAACGCATCGAGGCTCGGCTCGGCTTCGCTGGTCAGCCATTCCTTCGAGAGCGCCGGCCGCTCGTAGGGCGGATGACGCTCATCGCCGACCAGCGTGATGCACCCCGCGAAGCCCAGCGAGACGAGGTGCTGGACGACGCGCCCACCCGCGTGGCCCGATCCGACTACCACGACGTGCTGCAGCTCGTCCGCTTCAGAGTGATCGTGATTCATGATTCGACCTCACACACGGGTTCCGGCGCGGTACAGCACGCCCTTGGCGCCGACACACGTAAAGCGGCGCGGCTCGCGCGGCGGAATCAGGATCGCTTCGCCCGCGACCAGCCGGTAATGCTCGCCTGCCGCGTCGATATCGAACTCGCCTTCGAGAATCGCGACGACTTCCTCGCCGCGCGCGCCCGCCGCTTCGTCGTGCACTTCGCTCGGCTCGAACACCGCGAATTCCGTCGTCAGCAGTGCGCCTTCGGCGCGCACCGTCTGACTCGCCGCATGCGGATCGCGCCAGCGCTCACCCGCTTGCACCGACGTGCATTGCGCGAGGTCGTTCGTCGGATTTTCAGCACGGTTATTCATTTGCATCTCTTATGATCGATTGGCGAGCGGGTAATACGGCGCGTCGTCTTGCGCCGCATATTCCGCGCGCGGCGGCGACACCACGTTCAGGCGCATGCTCACGCCTTCCGCGCCGTAACGGTTCTGGCCGTAGTGACTCAGGCCGGCGGGAATGAGCATCGCGTCGCCTTGTGCGAGCGTGCGCTCGACATCGGCGGTTTCGGGGCGCACCTCGAAGATCGAACACGAACCGAGCACCTGCAACGACGCTTCCTCGCCGTGATCGTGGGCCTTCGCGGGCAGATTGGTGCCCTGCTGTTCGACGAACTTGATCACCGCGACGCTCATCGTCTCGCCGAGCATCGTCTTGATGTACAGGCCGTTTTCGACCACGGTCTTCAGACCGTGATCGATGCCAAACACGCGGCATTTCACCATTTGCAACCTCCTTCAAAGCCGGGCGGACGCGCCGGCCGTTCGCGTGAATGCTCAGGGCAGCGGACGCATCACGAATGATTCGTCGGCGCGAAAGCGCGCGGACTCATACCCGTCGATCACGGCCGGCTGGTTGTAGAACTCGATCGCGGGCGCGATCTCGGCCAGCGAAAGCAGCAGATACATCAAGGTCATCGCGTCCGGGTGCTGGTCGAGCGTCGCGAGCGGGAAGCCGTTCAGATACGCGACGACCTCGTCCACCCGCGGCAGGATCGCGTCGCGAAACGCGAGAATCGCTTCCATCCCAACGGCATGGCGTTGCGCGTTGCGCGCGGTTTCGGTGTCGAGCGCCCAGGTGTCGACGAACGGCACGAGCGACTCGAAACCCGCGGGCAGCGTGCGCGCGACGGGCGCTTTCCTGCTGATCAAATTGACTGGCTGGGTAGGCATTGCGGTACTCATATTCGATTCCTCGTTAAAGCGTCGCGCCGAGCGCGACGCCTTGCGCCAGCATCCGTTCGACGACGTGATACGCGTGGCGCACCAGCAGTTCGTTGTCCTGCAACACCATCACCTTCTTCGCGCCGGTTTCCGCCGCGCGTTGCGTGCGTTCCAGCGTGCTGAAGTCCTCCAGCAGCACGTCGCGCAGTGCGACCTTCATGTATTCGAGGAAGAAGCGGCCGCCGGGCGTGGTCATTTGGGGGTAGTACACGCGCGCGTCGACCAGCGTCTGGTTGTGCGAGATCGGGCGGAAGTTGTACGCCTGGCAATAGTTCGGGCGCAGCGACACGTAGAAGTCCGGAAAAACGATGTTCATGTCGAACAGCCAGTTCGGGCTCCTGGTCCAGTTCACGCCGGCCGGCAGCCCGTCGAGCGGGAATGCGTGCTTCGCGCTGCCGATGCCCGCGCGCAACGCGGCGGCCGCGATCGGGAGCTGCCGGCCTTGTTCGGACAACGCGTTCTGCGCGGCGGCGCCGCCCTCGGTCACGGCCTTCGGGTTGCCGTAGACGGACTTCTGATTGCCCGCCAGCGAGAGCCGCCGATGAAACTCGCCGCACAGCGCGTCGAGCGGCGGCATGCTTTCGTTGTCGGTCTTGTCGATCGCGTCCGCAATCGAATTACCGTGCACGTAGGCGACGTGATACGCCTCCTGGAATGCGTCGAGCGCGAGTTTCCAGTTGCAGTTCACGACCGTCTGCCAGCCGAAACCCGCGGTGAGCTTGTCGAACGGATAGCCCTCGATGTCGCCGAACATCGGCTTCATGTAATCCGCGAGCGACACGGCCGGATTCGGCTCCATGTTCACGAAGATGAAGCCTTGCCACACCTCGCAGGCGACGCGCGCCAGTCCGAACTGTTCGCGATCGAGGCCGAAGAAGCACTTCTCGTCGGGCACGCCGGTGAGTTTGCCGTCAAGGTCATAGGCCCAGCCGTGAAACTTGCAGAAGAACTTGCGGGTGTTGCCGCACTTGTCATAGACGATCTCGTTCATCCGGTGCGCGCAGACGTTGTGCATCGCGCGGATCTCGCCCTGGCGATTGCGCACCACGATGATCGACGTGTCGCACGCGGCGAGTTCCTTCACGAAGTAATCGCCTGGCTTCGGGATCTCCTCGACCCGGCCGACGTGCAGCCATGTCTTCTTGAAGATGTGTTCCTTCTCGCGCTCGTAGTATTCCGGCGAGATGTACGGCTCGACCGGGATCGGGCCGGAGCCGAGTTCGGGATAACGGCCGGTCAGCGTGCCTGCCGGCGCGGGGACTGCGGGGGACAGCAAGGTCGTGGGCACGATAGCTTCACCTCAAAAACGAACATCGTTTAATAATGAATGATATTCTGTTTTGGAAAATTTTGGCCGTCAAGTGTCTTTTGTCGATTTTTCGGAGTACGGGACACGTCCACGCGAATCGGAACGGGAGCGATGCAATGAAGCAGGGGAGACAGGAGCTGATCGCGCAGGCCGCGCTCACGCTCTTTCAGCAGCAAGGGTTCACGGGGACGAAGATGGCGCAGATCGCCTCCGCCGCCGCCGGCATGACCGCGGCGAATCTGTACCTGTACTTCGATTCGAAGCTGGCGATCCTCTATGAGGTGTACCGGCCCTGGCTGCGCGCGCAACTCGCGACGCTGAGCGTGCAGGTGCGCGCGCAGGACGGCGCCGAGCAGCGGCTGCGGCGCTTGCTGGTCGGTCTGTGGCGCGATATTCCAGGCGCCGACGCGAATTTCGCCAATGCGCTGATCGACGCGCTCGCGCAACGGCACGGGCGCGCCGAGCCGTCGAGCGAGTTTCTGAACGAAGTGGAAGTCACAGTCGGCACGATGCTGCGGGAGTGTCTCGATGCGGCAGCCGCGGCGCGCGGCGGCTCGCGCATCGACGACGCGATGCTCTCGCGTCTGATCTGGATGGCGTTCGACGGCTTCGTGATCAACCGGCGGCTCGGCGATGTGCGCGACGCGGAAGCCGTCGCCTCGCTGATCGCGGCGCCCGTGCTCGAAGCTCCCGCGACCTCTCGTGCGCCGCGCCCCGGCGCGGGCGTGGCGGCTTGATAAAATGCCTCGAACCGATCACCGCCCTTCCAACAGAGAGCCCTCAAGTGCCGCAAATCAAAAAAGCCGTCAAGCGGGAAGCCATTTTGACGGCTGCGTTCAACGCCTTCCGCGAAAAGGGATATTCAGCGACGACGATGACCGAAATCGCCCGTCTCGCGGGCACCACGGTCGCCAATCTTTACGTCTACTTCGATTCCAAGCTCGTGATCCTTTATGAAATCTATGAGCCCTGGCTGATCGAGCAGCTGCAGCGGCTGCGTAGCGAAGTGGCGCTGCTGAACGGTCCGCGCAGGAAGATCGAGCGCATTCTCACGGGCATCTGGGCCGACATCCCGGCCGCCGACAATGCCTTCGCGAACTCATTGATCGATGCACTCGCGAGCGCTCCCGCTGGACTCGCGAAACCCAAAAATCTGCTGGTATCGGTCGAGAATTTCCTCACGCAATTGCTCAAGGACGCCATGCCCGCCGAGCGCGTCGCGGCGCTCGGCGGCGATCTTTTCGCCCACGTGATCTGGATGGCGTTCGACGGCTTCGTGATCAATCAGCGGATCGGCGATCACCGGGACATCCAGCGCATCACGGCGCTCACGACCACACTATTGCTCGGCGAAGCGCCGCGCGAGCTAACCTGACCTTACTGCGCCTCCTCCCCCAGGACTTTCCCGAACCAAGCACAGATTTATATTGAAATCTTTTGACGCATCGAAAATAGAATGCCATTCTTTATTATAGCGCAGACAGCAGCTTTCGCCTGCGCCGGGCGGGCAAGCCGCACAATGCTCGGATAGACACGCGATCCGGGCCGTCGCCACACGTCACCCACGAGGGACTGGCATCGTGCTTGCCTGATTTTTCCGGCAGTTCGTTCGAAAAGTGATCCCCATGGCGGCCATTTCAGAAAGTCCTCTCGCACTCGCACTCGACCCGCCCGCGCACACGACGCGCCGCGTGCTGGCCCTTTGTTTCCTCACGATCGTGACCGAAGGCTATGACATCGGGGTCATGGGCACGATCGTTCCCTCGATGCTCGCCGACCCGGTGTGGAAGCTCACGCCGATCGAAGTGGGCGCGATGAGCAGCGCGGCGCTGTTCGGCACACTGTTCGGCTCGTATTTCATCAGCGTTCTGACCGACCTGATTGGCCGCAAACGTCTGCTGATTGCGTGCGTCACGCTGTTCTCGCTGTCGATGCTGGGCGCGGCCGTCGCACCCACGCCGCTGCTGTTCAGCGTGATGCGCTTCATCGGCGGGCTCGGCCTCGGCGGCGTCATTTCCGCGGCCGCGGCGTTGACGGTCGAATACTCACCGATGGCGAAGCGCAATCTCAACTTCGCGATCATGTATTCCGGTTACGCGATCGGGGCGCTGGTTTCCGCGGTGATCGGCATCGCGTTTCTGGGCTCGCACGGCTGGCGCTTCGTCGTCGCGATGGGCGCGTTGCCGTTGCTCGGGCTGCCGGTGCTGATCAGGATGCTGCCCGAGTCGCTCGCCTACCTGATGGCAAGCGGCAAGCGCCGCGAGGCCGATCAGCTCGCGCAACGACTCGGCCTGTCGCTCGCGTCGCTCGACAGCGTGCCCGTCGAAGGGGCCGCCAAGCCGTCGCTGCGCATCGTGTTCAGCGAGGTGTTCTCGGATGGCAACTGGTGGTCCACGCTGTGCCTGTGGGTCGCGCAGGTCGCCGCGGTACTGGTGATCTACGGGCTCGGCACCTGGTTGCCGCAACTGATGCGCAAGCTCGGCTATGACCTCGGCTCGAGCCTGTCGTTTCTGGCGGTGTTCATGCTTTCGTCGGCGATCGGCGGCATTCTGATCGGCCGGGTGGGCGATCGGCTTGGTCCGCGCAAGACGATTGTCGGCGGCTATGTGATCGGCGCGCTCGCGATTTGCGCACTCACCGTGCGTGGCGGCATGATCACGAACTACGTGCTGGTGGCACTCGCTGGGCTGGGCAGCATCGGCGTGGCGATGGTTCAGCTCGGCTACATCGCAAGCTTCTACCGGCCGTTCGCACGAGCGAGCGCGACCGGCTGGGCTGTCGGCATCGGCCGGTTCGGCGCGATGGCGGGGCCGATGCTCGGCGCATGGTTCGCCGCGTCGCATCTCGACGTGCGGCTAAATTTCGTCGCCTTTGCTGCGTCTGGCCTCGTCGCCGCGCTGGCCATCGCGCTGTGCCGGCCGCGCAACGCATGACACGCTGCAGCGCCGGTGCGAGCCGGCCTGCGGTCTGATTCCCTCCCCTTTCTTCCCCCTTATCTGTCATCGGCATGAGATCGAACTATCGTCCTTTAGCAACATCAATCAGTATCCCTTATTTTTCGTTAAACTGTCTCGTCTTGTGTATGGGCGTGGTATCTTCGTGCGCTCATGCGCAGAGCAGCGTCACGCTATACGGCAGCGTCGACGAAGGCGTTGGCTACGTGACCAATGCGAAGGGAAGTTCGCAATTCGTCATGGGGCCGATCAGCGTGCCCGACCAGTTCGGCTTCAAGGGCGCGGAAGATCTTGGCGGCGGGTTGAAAGCCGTATTCCAGCTGGAGAACGGCTTCTTCTCGAACACGGGCGCTTTTGCCACCTCGGGTGTTCTGTTCAGCCGCAAGGCCTTTGTCGGGCTCTCCGACGACCGTTGGGGCACCCTCACGCTCGGCAGGCAGTGGGATCTGACCGACGATGTGCTGCTGCCCAACGCGAACGGCGCAGTCCAGTACAACTACTTTCTCTACCGCCCCGCCAACATCGACAACGACGCGGTCACTCCGGTGAACAACACCGTGAAGTACGCTAGCAGTCCGTGGCATGGCGTGTCCGCGCGCGCGATGTACGGCTTCACCGATGCTTCGACCGGACAGGGCCGTTATCTGGGCGCCGCGCTGCTCTACAAGTCTTCGGCGCTGCAGCTGGGGGCGGTGTACAGCGACACGCGCAACAAGTCGTACGCGTTCAATACGTCGCTTGGCTACACCAGCTTCCTCGGCCAGGACCTCTCGGGCGGCACGCCATTCAAGGCACGTGATACGGAGATCTTCGGCGTGGCCGGCACGTATATGCCCAATCGTCAATGGGCGTTCCACGCGGTCGTCGATACCGCGAAAATCGCCAGCAATACGGATTCCGCGCGCGCGACGACCACCGAGCTAGGTGCAGACTGGAACGTCACGCCGTTCGACACCGTGCTGGTCGGCGGCTATCGAACATGGTTCGACGGTAAGACCTACACGACCGCCGGTCTCGCGAACCTCTATCACCTTTCGGTGCGTACCATGCTCTACGCCGAGTTGACCTACCAGCACGCGGGTGGCGGCGCGCAAGCGGCGTTGCTCTCTTTGTCGCCGTCGTCGAGCAGCAATCAGGCATCGGTTCGCATCGGCATGCAGCATTTCTTCTGATTCGGCTGGCGGCCTCGGCGACGGGCAAGGCTATGGATTTGCCGAAGGTCACTTTAGCTGAAGAACGCGAAGGCCTCACGCTTACCACTGCCGGGCCCGCGTCATCGCCCCTCCCATCGCGCAATAGCTCGCGCACCTCGAACTTCTGTACCTTGCCGGCCGACGTTTCTGGCAGTGGCTTGCACGTGGCCCTCAGGGCTTCAATACCGCATCTCCAAGCGACCGGAGTTCCAGGGAAGTCCTCATCATCGATTCTTTGAATGCTATCGACGCAAGATACCGACGATCAATTCCCGAAACCAGCAGTGCGCCTCGTCGCCGTCGTACAACTCATGCCTATGGATGATCGACTCGAAATGAGGAATCTCGACCGGCAGCGGATAGATGGAGAACTGTCCCGACTCATTGAAGACCTCAGCGACGACCCGTGGCAATGTCACCATCCAGTCCGTGCGACTCAGAATCTGAGGGACAACCGTGAAATGTGGCACCCGCAGCGCAATTCGACGCCGCAGCCCGTTGACTTGCAACGTCTATTCGTCAGAAGATTGCTGCTGTCGATCGACGCCACGGCGACATGTGACATCTCGAGAAACTGTTCGCGCGTGAGCCGCCGCGCCGGAAGCCCGGGGCGCTTACGCGTCATGCACGCATATTCCGGTTGTGTCGCGATAAGGCCGACGAGGCGAAACATCCGACCATGGTAAGGATTCCTTACGCCATCAGCGAATAGAACTGGGCGGCGACGGTTCGCGCGACTCTGTCGTCCTTCATCTGCCCTTTTCTGATCATGTTCACCACTTCGATGCCTGACAGAATGATGCGGGCGCACCGGACATCAAGATTGGGCTGCTCACGCCATGGACGCAAAAGATAACTTCGAGTTTGAGCGGCAGATTCCGTTGTGCCGTTCCGATTCAGTCCTTGATTTGCGTCACAAGAAGTAATATAAAAATGTCATATGTCGCGCTCGACTCTCTCCGAAAGGACTCAGCGTTTGAATGCCGCCTTTGATCTGCTTGCCGATGGTCGCAGCCTCAGCGAGGCCGCCGACACCATGGCCGGGCAGCACGGGATTTCGCGGCGTCAAGCCTACCGTTACCTGCAGGAGGCGCAGCACATGTCGTCTCCGGCAGCCGTGGCCGAGCCCACCATTCCCATCACACTCAAGGTCCCTGCGGACGTTGCTGTCACATTGCGGGCGTACGCGCAGGCCAATGACTTAACGATGGGCGAAACGCTCACGCGTGCCGTCTGCGCTTTGCTAGCGAAGGCAGGCGGGCGTGGCTGATCGCCGCCGGCGCAGCCCTCACGTTGATCTGGAATACGCGTTTGACCGCCTGCTGGCAAGGAAGCTCGAGCAGGTCTACGACATCCTGGTGCCGGATCGTATGCGTCGCACTGGCGAGCAAACTCTACTGAGTGGAGAGACTGATGAAGGTTGCCGCGATCTACGCCCGGGTGTCATTTCCCTTTACATCCGGAGCAAGGTTCTCACGTTCCATACCGAAGCCTGTGTTGAGCTCATGCCGCCTCTACGCCGGCTGCCTTCAGGTCCGTAAGCAGGTCCCATCCTGACTGATCCTGGAGCGACGAAATGACTCCAGTTTTGACAGCGCTTTGAAGGATTAACGACGCGTCATCGAACGGTTCGCTTTCGCTCATCTTCTCAACACATACCTGCCATCCTTCTCGGACGACTCTTCCACGGTCGCTCACCACCACGCCTTTTGAACGCAGCAGCACCGGGCGGTTTGAAGCCTGCTCCTGCAAGCCGGCTCCGGGAGGCCTACTCCCATCTTCAGTACAGCACCACAAGCTTTCGCTTGTGTTCGTGACACACTTTCATCCATCCTCCAGCTCTTGCCAACCGGACGTTTGTGTTTGCGAAAGGCTGTCTCGAACAGCTAAGCGAATAGGTCACATACCACCGCACGCATAGCAGGATCACGTCCAGCGGGTAATGCAGTCGCTTCAGCACCTTCGTGATTCCCGGCGGCAACGTCTTACGCGGCGTCTTGCCCGTCATAGCCATTCTGGTCGTCTCCATTTGGGTCGATCAATTTTACCTGATCGCCTTAGCGCGACAGAGCCCGAATTGCAACCCGTGCTCGAAAACGCGGACGAGTTTGGCGTGCTTCACATCGATCTGAAGCCCGACGTGCGTCCCCGTACAGTCGCCGAATGCGTGACGCTACTGGATGGCAGCCGCTGGCCGAACAGGTGGACTTCCCGGTCTACATCGAAACACACCGCGACCGCATGACCACGGACCTGTATTTCACGCTCGATCTGCTCGACGCGCGGCCCGATCTGAAGCTGCTTGGGGACATCTCGCATTACCTCGTCGGACGCGAATTCGCGTATCCGGTGTCCGACGAGAATCATGCGCTGATGCAGCGTATTCTCGACCGGTCGTGGGCATTTCACGGGCGCGTCGCGAGTCGCGAGCAGGTTCAGATAGAGCTGTCGTTCGAGCCGCATCGGATGTGGGTCGACCAGTTTCTCGACTCGTGGCGCTACGGTTTCGCGTCCAGGTGTCGACGAGCGGCAGCGGACGATACGCTGGCCTTTACCTGCGAACTCGGGCCCAAGCCGTATGCGATCATCGATCGAAACGGCAACGACACGACCGATCGCTGGCGGAATCGCTTCTGCTGCAGAACACGATTCGTAAGCTGTGGGTGGACGTCCAGTTCGACGAGCCGCGTCGCGGCACGCGTGCTCTTGCGGTCTTCCAGCAGCGCATGGAGGGCAATGAGGAGGTGCAGGTCCAATCGATTGAAGCACATTAAGAACGTCTCCATAGGTCAGCGGCCACATTATCCGATGCGACTTGATGGCAGCCACCGCCCGGTTGCCATGGTGAGACTGCTGCTGTGAGACTCGTCAATCAGCCCGTCGCGGTGCCATTGTGCACATCGGCGGCGGGCGCGGGCTTGAGGCCGGGACCGTCCACTTTATCGGCGCTCGTTGCCAGAATCGATGCAATCTCGACACGCCCTAGAGAAATCACGACTGCAGCGAGCACCAGCGATCCCGCAAAAAACGCGAACGTGTAGAACGGATCGGGATTGATCGACGCCACCACACCCACGATCACGGGGCCGAGTATGCCACCGACGCGATTCAAGCCCACGGCGACACCCATGCCGGTGCCGCGCACTTCGGTGCGATATGTCATCGCCTGATAGTTGTTGAGCACCGCCTGGGCGCCGAATAGAAAGAAGCCTGTCGCCGCGATCAGCACGATCGCTTCAGGCTTGCCCAGCGTTGTCGCGAGACTGCCCATGAAAACCGCGGCCAGTGCGAAGCCGATGATCATCGCGCGAATGCGGCTGCGCAGCCGATCGGCGAGCCAGCCCATCGAGATGCCGCCGAACACCGACGCAACCATCACGAGCGTGCCGTAGGCGAAGGCGGACGAAACGCCCTGCCCTTTCCCCACCACCAGAGACGGCAGCCACCCGGTCAGCCCGTGAATGCAGAACAGACTGAGCGCGCCGGCGATCCAGTGCACGATAGTGTTGCGCCGATAAAGCGGCGACAGCAGTTCGCTGATCGCACCGGCCCGCTCAGCATTTTGCATCGGCTCGATTTGCGCCTGTTGGTACACGTGAGCATTCTCCGGGCGCACCTTGCAAAGCATCGCCGCGACCTCTTCATAGCGGCCGCGCAACGTCAGGTATTGCGCGGATTCGGGCAGCCACTTCATTGCCGCCGCCGCGACCAGCGCCGACAGCACGCCGATGAAATAGAGCGATTGCCAGCCGAAACGCGACGTGAACGTAATGCCCGCCACGCCGGCAAAAATCCCGCCCGCTGAGAAGCCGAACTGGAAAACCCAGGTTGCGAATGTGTTCGCGTTTCGGCGCGGCGCCCATTCGTTGATACAGGTCAGCGCGAGCGGCGTGACCATGCCGAGCGCCGTCCCCAGCACCAGTCGCACCCCGGCGAAACTCAAGGCGGAATCGACGACGGTTGCTAGCAAGCCGCTCGCCAGCGTCAACGTCCACAACGCAATCAACATCACCTTGCGCCGCCCAATCCGGTCAGCCAGCAGCCCCTGAAGCACCGAGCCGATTGACAAACCGACGATGCCGCTCGACAGCATGATGCCGATCATTGCGGGCGACGGCTGCCAGAGCTTGCGGATGAGGGGAATGACATAGGCGGCATTGAACAGATCGTAGCCGTCGAAGAACATGATGAATCCAACCAGAACCGCGAACCGCAGATGGAATTTGCCGATGCGTGCCTGCGCGAGTTCTTCGCGCACATTGATGAGCGTTGCCAAGATAGTCTCCGTTAGTCATTTCCGGCGCCGCTTTTTTGACGTGCGACTTCGCCGTTTCCCCGCACCTCGCGCAGCGGCCGCGAAAGCAGCCGCCCGGACGTTACCCGTGAAGGGTCGCTTCCAGACGCGCGAGTTCGGATTCGAGTTCGCTGGCGCTGCCAGCCACGCCATACACATAATGGTCGGGCCGGACGATGGCGGCACAACAGCCATGCCTGTCGAACCAGCTCGCCAGCACACCGTCAAGCTCGATTACGCGAGGTCCTTCATGGTCGATCGTCGCGTGATGGACATCGCCGTCAGGCGCAAGCTCGATCAGACGCGCGCGGAGCCGGTCTGAGGCCGCGCTGACGGCTTGCGATGCTGCCGCGCGACCTAGCGTCACCACGCGCCAGCCCTCACCGACCACCATGTCAAGGAGCGCGTGTGTGTCGCCGTGAGCAACTCGCGGTTGTGGAAACAGCGTGCCGTTTGCAGGGTGGGCATGACCGGAAAGCAGTCCTTGCTCGAGCTTTGGCACGATCTCCTGACGCGTGATGGTCCTGATCACGCCGCCCGCTTCGCGCAGCAATCGTGCATCGCGCTCGCGCGCCGCCACCGGATCCAGCTCGCAAATGAGACGCCCGATATTCTTGATGCGCGTCGTCAACTGCTTGACGTGTGCGCTGCGCTCGGTCTGATAGCTGTCGAGCAGCGATGCCGCCGCTTCTTTCCGGATTACCGCATTCAGCTTCCAGATCAGATTGACGACATCGCGTACGCCCTGGCACATGCCCTGCCCGATGAATGGAGGCTGCTGGTGCGCCGCGTCGCCCGCGATAAACACGCGTCCACGGCGCCACTGCTTCGCTACGAGCGCATGAAAGCGATAACTCGCCGCCCGCCACAGTTCGCCGTCGGCAGGCGTGAGCCAGCGGCTCAGCAGCTTCCACACCTGTTCGTCCTGCTGCATCTCCCGGGGATCTTCGCCCGGCATCAGCATGATTTCCCAGCGGCGGTGTTCGCCCGGTCCAACGATGTAGGTGCACGGCCGCGAAGGCTCGCAATACTGCATCGCCACTTTCGGTAGCTTTTCAATCCCTTGCTCGTTCACCCGCACGTCCACCACGAGCCAAGGTTCGTCGAAGTCGAGGTCTTCGTATTCGATGCCCAGCTGCGTGCGCACTGTGCTCGACGCGCCGTCGCATCCGATCAGGTAGTCGCAGGTGACGGTACGCGTGGCACCGGCATCGTCTTTCAGATGCACGGTTACGCCGGCGGGCGTTTCGTCGAAGCGGACGAGTTCGTGGCCGAGCGCGACTTCCACGCAGTCGAATGAGCGCGCGTGCTCGCGCAGCACTGCCTCGACGGGCGGCTGGGTGAACACCATCGTGGGCGTATAGCCGAGCGGGTAAGGTTTCGGCACCGTGTCGATACGCTTGATCAACTGACCGTCTACACCGTAATACTCCGACGGCGGAAATACGGCGACGTGTTCCGCTATCCGATCGACGACGCCCAGGCCCTGGAACACACGCATGATCTCGTGATCGACCGCAATGGCGCGCGGCTTGTCATAGACGGTTTTCGAACGATCCACGCACAACGCGCTGACGCCGAGGCTACCGAGCAGACCGGCGGCCACCGCCCCCGAAGGGCCGAAGCCGGCCACGACTACATTGAAATGACTCTTCATCATGCTCACCGCGTCGCTGTTTCGTCCTGGACCGTGTTCTGCAGCCGGCCAACACGTTCAATGTCGACCTCCACCCGATCGCCGTGCTTCATGAAAACCGGCGGATTGCGCGCCCAGCCTACTCCTGCCGGCGTGCCCATCACGACGACGTCGCCCGGTTCCAGCGTCAGGCATTCGCTCAGCAGCTCGATCGTCTCGGCGACGCTCCAGATCATGTCGGATGTGTTCGCCTGCTGCATCACCTCGCCGTTCAGGATCAGTCGCAGGGACAGGCCTTCCGCGCCGGGCGGCAATTCCTCGGAGGTCACCAGCCACGGCCCGAACGCGCCCGTGCCGTCGAAGTTTTTGCCGATCGTCCATTGCGAGGTGCGCTTCTGGTAGTCGCGCACGGAGACGTCGTTGAAACACGAGTAGCCGAATACGTAATCGAGTGCCTGCTCGCGCTTCACATGCCGTGCGCGCTGGCCGATCACGATGACCAGCTCTGCTTCATAGTCGAGCTTCTCGGAGACCCGCGGGCGGATCACCGGGTCTTCATGGGCGATGAGCGAGGACGCGCCGCGAAAGAAAATCAGCGGGTAGACCGGCTTGAGATTGCCGCCCTCCTTCGCGTGATCGTAAAAGTTGTGGCCGAGGCAGATGATCTTGCCGGGCTCCGGCACCAGCGGCGCAAGCGTCAGCGACGTGTACGGCACGCGATGATCCGGGCCGCAAGCCGCCGCCCGCTTCGCCGCGGCGGTGAGATCCACACCGGCTTCGAGTGCCGCGCGCAGATCCGCGGGAACCGCGGGCTCGACCTTATTCAGATCGATCACGTCTTCACCGTCAAGCACACCGAGGCGCGTCGTATCGCCAGATTTAAAGGTAACCAGTTTCATTGTCTATCCCGAGGTTGTTTTAATGATCCAGAGCGGTGCGTGAACATCGCCGGCTATGTCTGTCTGGCGGCATGAGCGAGAAAGAAAATCGCCTTTTGCGCCGCCTTCATCCGCTCGGACGGCGGCTTGCCGATACCCCACTGATCGATCCGGCCAGGCGGCCATGTCCAGTCGTCCGGACCGCCGGTCCGATAGGTGTCGTCGACCTGCTGCACTTCCGCCGTGTATTCGATGACAAAGTCGAACGGTCCAAGGAAATACGCGAACGCGTTGTTACCCGGACCATGTCGCCCTACGCCCCACTCGATCGGATAGCCCGCGTCGTTCATGCGACCGCCGCCGCGCATCACCGAGTCGAGATCCGGCATCAGAAACGCGATGTGATTGAGCGTGTTTTCCTGCGCATCGGCGAGCGCTATGCTGTGGTGGTCGCTCGAACAGCGCATGAACGCCATGATTCGGGTCCGGTCGGACAGCCTGAAACCCAGCGCGCGCTCGAAGAACGCCTGCGCCACGGCCACGTTCTCGCTATTCAGCACGACGTGCGTGATCTTGACCGGACGGTCGCTGACCGGTTCGGCGTTGGCATGGCTGCGGTCGCCCGCGATGAAACGCAGCACGCGACCCTGCGGATCGAGTACTTCGAGCAGTGTGCCGCCGCCTGGCATCTGAGTCGGTGCCGGACCGCTCAGCACTGCGCCGCCGTGTTCCGCGACCGCCCCGGCAATCGTGTCGAGCGCGGCAACATCGGCCACGCTGAACTCGATCGCCCGCACGTCCGCGCGTTCGCTCTGCACGATCGTGAGGATGTGATGCGCGGCGCCCGTGCCGCGAAAATACACCGCGTTCGGCCTGCGGGTCAGCTCCGTGAGATGCCAGGTATCGACGTAAAAACGCGCGGCGGCCTCGACATCGGGCACGCCGATTTCGATACCTCTCAAGCCCGTGACAAGGCACTTGTTCATGTGATACTCCATCAACTGATTCCCAGAAACTTCTGGGCGTTTCGATAGATGAGTCGCTCGGCAGTCACCTCGTCGAAATTCATCGACTCGATCTGTTGGACCGGGCTCTGTTCCCGGAACGCAAACGGATAGTCCGTACCGAGCATGATCTGCGATTCGCCAAACGATGACAGCAGGTAGCGAAGCGCAGCCGAATCGAAAACAAGCGAATCGTAGTAGAGCTTGCGCGCCTGCTCGACCGGCGACGCCTGTAGCGCATCGCGCAGCGGAGCAAAGACTCGGCTCGCCTGTTCGAGACGAGGCAGCAGCGACGCCAACGTGCCGCCGCCATGACTGAACGCGATCCGTAGACGCGGTCGCCGCACGAGCAGATTGCTCGTCACAACCGAAGCGGCGGCAAGACCTACGTCCGTGGGATAAGCCAATGCCTGCACGAGTTGCGGCGGGCCGACCAGACGGTCCTTGCCCACGGGACGCAATGCATGAACGAAGACAGCGGCGCCGAGCGCTTCGGCGGCTTCAAAAAAGGCATCGAACTGCGGAGCCCCCAAGGGAGCGCCATTGATATTGCTGCCGATCTCCACGCCCGCGAATCCCGGCGTGCCCATCAGCCGCTCCAGTTCACGAATCGCCAGCTGGATGTCCTGCAGCGGCACCGCGCCGAGTCCCACCATCCGCCCCGCGCTCTCATCGACAATCTGTGCGATCGCGCCGTTCAGGTATTGCAGCAGGGGCAACGCGTCGCTTGCGCTCATCCAGTACGACAGCAGTTCGGGCATCGGCGAAAGCGCTTGTATCGCAACGCGCTGCTTGTCCATGTCGAGCATCCGTTTGCCCGCGTCCCAGCAACGGTCGGAGACGGTGCGATAGACGCCGCCGTCGATCAGCACATGCCGATGGCACGCGTGCGCCGCGGCCATGGACGGCCAATCGCGCGGCACCTTTGCGCCGACATAGGCGGGCAAATCGCCCGGCACGATGTGGCTATGCACGTCGACACCCCGGCATCCGCACGAGTATTTCTGTTGGAGGGACATCGGCGCGCCTTAGCGATATGCGAGCGCCGCTGCGCGAACACCTTCGATGCAGATCTGTTCGTCCTGATCGCCGGTGCCGCCGCTGGCGCCGATTGCGCCTAGCACGGTCCCATTTTGCAACGTGATCACGATCGCCCCGGTCTGTGGCACGAACTTCCCTTCGCTTGCGGCCCCGATTGCGCCAAAGAACACAGGGTTGTCCTTCGCGCGCTCCAGCAGCGTGCGCGAAGCGGTGCCCATCCCGAACGCCGCGGCGGCTTTCCCGTGCGCAATGTCGACACGCAAGGCCGTCGCGCCATCCTCGCGGCACGTCAACTTGACGAGACCGGCTTCGTCGAGTACGACGAGCGCCATTGGGCGAAAGCCATTGCGGCGAGCAATGGCAAGCGCCTCGGCAGCAATCCGGTTGGCAACGTTCAGACTAAGGGTGGTCATTTGCGACTCACGGCACTGGAGAATGAGATGGATCATAATATATACAAAACAGCAATAACAAACAGTTTGTGTATTTTACTAGGGAAAGCCCCTACTCCGCGTCGTTTTCCAAGGCCCGCGTCGGCTTCGGATATACTTCGCAGCAGATCGATCCACACTGAGGTGTTTCTTGTCCCGCATCGTTGCGACTTCTGGAGCCGCTACGGGAATGGCCGGCGCGTCAGCCGCCACCCTGGCGACGAACCTGTATGACCGTATTCGGGCGGACCTGCTCGACGGCAAGCTGGAGCCCGGCCGCAAGCTCCAGATCGAGTTTCTATGCGACCACTATCAAGCTGGCCAGACGCCGGTGCGCGAAGCCCTGAACCGGCTGACGTCGGACGGTCTCGTCGAGCGGCGGGATCAGCGCGGCTTCGCGGTAGCGGGGATTAGTGCCAGCGACCTGCGCGAAATCACCCGAACGCGCTGCTGGCTCGAGGAGGTTGCGCTGCGTGAAGCCTTTGCGACACGCTCCGTCGAATGGGAAGAACAGGTGGTGCTCGCCTACCATCGGCTGTCCAAGGTACCGCGCTCGCTCAGTGAAAGCGAATACAAGGAAAATCCGGAGTGGGAGCGCCTGCATCGTGCGTTTCATCGCGCGTTGATCGGTGGCTGCCAGTCACGCTGGCTGATCAATTTTTGCGAGCAACTCGCCGATCAGCTTTACCGGTATCGCCAGTTGTCCGTTCGCCGCGTGTATCCGAAGCGCCATGAGCGGGAAGAACATCACGCGATGCTGGAGGCCGTCGTTGCCGGGGATGCCTCCACGGCAATCCAGTTAGTGACCTCCCATTATCAGAAGACCGCCGACATCATCCTGGCTGACGCGAATCTCTTCGCTCCAGCCAACTAGACATCCTTCGCAAGTCGCCCGCCGATGCTGTCGCCGCAACGGCAGCTTCCGTCTGCGCTCGCCCTGTCGATTCGAAATACATTAAATACGGGCTTTCCCGCGTTTTATATATTTTTATTGACTGCAGCCACTTTCATACATAAAAATCCTGAAAAAAGAAAACCAAAAACGCCGCGTCGTGCGGCCAACCAGGAGACTTCGATGAAAGTGAGTCACGTGGTGTTGTCCACGCTGGCGGTTGCGGCCGCCTCTGCGGCACCTTCAACGTTTGCGCAAAGTTCGATCACGCTGTACGGGATCATCGACGCGGCGGTGCAATACGCCCACACTGGCGGGCAGACCGTGGTTCGGCAGGATTCCAGTTCGGTAGCGCCTTCGCGCTGGGGACTCACGGGACAGGAGGATCTGGGACGCGGCTACACGGCAGTGTTCAAGCTGGAAAACGGCTTCAACGTCAACAACGGCACGATTGCCGGCAACGGAGCGCTCTTTAACCGCGAAGCGTGGGTCGGCATTCGCGGTCCGTTCGGCCAGGTCCAGTTCGGCAACAACTACACGCCGCTGTTCATCACCTATGTGAACTACTCGCTGGGAGAGCTCAACACGCTGGCGTGGGGCAATGCGGCCAACAATTACGTCTTCGTTCCGTCTGCCCGCACTGCCAACTCCGTGCGTTACACATCATCCGTGTTAGGCGGCTTCACGCTGCGGGCCTTGTATGCGCGAGGAACCAACGGGGCGAGCGCCGCCCCTGCTTCGCTCGGTGACACGGCCTCGGCGGGCCTGAACTTCAAGGCCGGTTCATTCTCTGCGGACGCGGACTATTTGCAGCAGCGCTTTGCGGCTACCGCAACGATCACGCCGACAACCAGTGTTCAGACCGGGCGCTACTTCCTGTTCGCCGCGTCGTACGACTTCGGCTTCATCAAGCCGTCAGCGCTTTATCAGATTCACCGCAATGCAGGCGGCCTCACCTCATCGATTTCGAGCGCCTATGCGTCGCCGAATCACGATTTTTATGAGGTGAACGCGCTGATTCGACATGTGGTTGGCGGCTCCTTGCTGGTCAGTTTCGGCCAGTACTTCCTTAAAGCCAACGGCAATGGCGACTCGACCTCGTACGGCCTGCGTTACGACTATCGCCTCTCGAAGCGCACCGGCGTCTACGCCGGCGTCGCCGCGGTTCGCAATCACAGCAAGGCCTCCTTCTCGGTGAGCAACGCAGGCGGCCCGGGCATACCCGTCGCCGCTGGCAATAACATCACGAGTGGGATCGTGGGCATCGTCCACACCTTTTAGTCATACACGCGATCAACCATGCTCAAAAGCGTCCGCATTCCCACCGCGCTCACCATGGCGGTCGGCGCCGGAGTTATCGCACTGCTCGGCACATCCGCTCTAGGCAGTGCTCTCGCCTACACGGCGGCTAAAGTCCTGGACATGGCAAGCGTGATGGCGACACGCGCTCACGACACCGATGCGCTGGCCCGTCTCGACGACGTTCGTCATATGTTGCAAGGGCTGGTCCGGTGCCTTGCCGTTCTGGTTACGGCCGGCCTGGTTGCCGCGGTCGTCGCTCGCCGCTGGTTGAGTCATCAGGTGATTGCCCCGCTCGACGACGCCATGCGGGCGGTGACCGCCGTTGCACAGGGCGACCTCCGCAAGAAAGTCCTGGTCGATGAAAAAACGCAGGCGCGGCGGCTGTTTTCATCTCTGGCGCAAATGCAGCATGCGTTAATCACGACGATCTCACTCGTCAAGACGGAAACAGTTGTCATCGACGGCAATGCGAGTGCGCTGGCAAGCCAGAACCGCCGGCTTGGGGTATCCGTCCTTTTCATGCTAAATCTGGCGGTTTCTTCGCCGAGCCTTTATTTATAGGGCTGCCATCGGCTCTGACTGTCGTCAGGAGGTCGCAAAAGGATCTGCGATAACATACCTGCCCGCGATTACGGATCGCGCGACTTGTCGGGAGACGGAGATGCCAGGTCTGGAATTTCGCTATGTGGGACAAGATCGCCTGCCCGCCCGACTTTCGGAATTCGACGTGGAGCGCTACTTCGCGTTGACTGACAGCGACGTTGCCGCGGTCAAAGAGCGTTTTCGGCGCCATCACCGTGCCGGCGTCGCGATCCAGTTGGTCTATCTGCGTGCCAGTGGCCACACTCTCGATCATGTCGGCACACTGCCACGCCAGCTGTTGCGCTATGTCGGCGAGCGGCTCAGCCTACCCACCCCGACGATCGCCTCCCTCCGCACGCTCTATAAGCGTTATAAGACACTGTATGAGCATCAGCTCTGGACCTGCGAATATCTGAGCTAACGTCAAGAGTGGTGTATGGGCAACTTGAAGGCAGGCGCTTTCAGGCGGCGAGTTTCTGCTGAACCGGTTGATCGTCTTTCACCTGTTCGCCGTCCTTGAAGGCAATGCCCTCCAGCAGCAGCTTGATCTGTGCAGGGCCGTTGATACGGCGCCAGGTTTTCTCGGCTTCCTCGATCAGCTTGAATGCCAGGCCCAGGAAGGTCGCTCGCGACACGCAGTTGCGCGTACGCGTGGTGCGGTGGCGCACGGTCGCGAACGTCGACTCGATCGCATTTGTCGTGCGCAGATGCTGCCAGTGTTCCGCCGGGTAATCGTAAAAGGCCAACAGGCTTTCCCGGTCCTTCTTCAACGTTTCGGTGGCTTTCGGATACTTCGCCGCGTAGACCGTCACGAAACGATCGAAGGCGGCGTATGCGTCAGCGCGCGTCGCGGCCATCCAGATCGCCTGCAGGTCTGCTTTGGCTTTGCCTTGCTGCGACTTCGGCAGCGCATTGAGCACGTTGCCCATCTTATGGAACCAGCAGCGCTGGCCTCGCGTCGCAGGAAACACTTCTTCCAGCGCGGCCCAGAAGCCCATCGCGCCGTCGCCGATCGCCAGCAGCGGACCAGCCTGCAGGCCTCTCGATTTCAGGTCGAGCAGCAGTTCCTGCCAGGACGCCTTTGACTCCCGGTACCCATCGCCGATCGCCACGCGCTCCTTGCGCCCATCCGGCCTCACGCCGATGATCACCAGCAGGCACTGGCCGTCCGAATTCTCGCTTCGCAGCCCCGTGTGGATCCCGTCGACCCACCAATACACGTAGTGCGATTTCGACAGATCACGTTGGCTCCAGCTGGCATGTTCGTCGGCCCACTGCGCCTTCAGGCGGCTCACCACATTGGCCGACAGACCCTTGGCATCTTCGCCTAGCAGGACGCTCAGAGCCTCGCTCATGTCGCCTGTCGAGATGCCTTTCAGATACAGCCACGGCAGCGCAGCACTCACGCGTGGCGACTTCCTCACATACGGCGGCACAATCGACGAATTGAACTTCACACCAGATCCTGATCGATCGCGAACCTTCGGGACCTTCACGGCAATTGGCCCAGCCGCCGTCAACACTTCGCGCTCAGGCAGATAGCCGTTGCGCACCACGGCGCGCTGGCCGTGCAAGGTCTTGACGTTCTCGAACCGCTCCAGCAGCGCCGCGAGCTCGGCTTCGATCGCCTGCTGGATCACCTGCCGGGCTCCGTGCCGCACCAGTTCGTCCAGACCCAGACCGGCTCCCGATAGACCAACGACTTCTTTTTCCGTAAACTTGTTCATGGTGGATGGTTTGTTGTTTGCTGGTTTCCGACTTCGACAATCAGATTCTCAGCTGAAACCTCCACCGCCTACAATCTCCCGCCTCAACTCCCCCGTACACCACTTCCGACTTTAGCTCCGAATATCTCGGCATCACGTCGATCGGACCAAAGCACTGGGCGGAACTGGAAGCGTGGATGCGACAGGACGCCACCGAATCGCTCACGCTCGACGAACTGCTCCAGCACGCCCATTGCTGGCTGTTTGAGCGTCGCGTTCTGATACCCGCCGAACGGAAGCTGCGAGACCTCGGCCGTTCCATCTGGGCGGACGTTGAACGTGGTCTGCTCGCACTTATCGAGGCAACGGTCACGGAAACGCAGTTGATGCACGCCGATGCGGTCCTCTCTGCCCAGCACGGGACCTCCGACATGAGAGTTCTCGAATGGCTCAAGACCCCACCGGCGCGACACAGCCCCACAACGCTCACCGAAACTCTTGCGAAGAATTCGGTTCCTCAAGGAACTTGGTGCGCATACGTGGATATTCGAGCCAGTGCCAATCGAAAAGCAGCGTGCATACGCGCAGCGCATCCAGGCTCGCCGTCCTGCGAAGGTCCGAGAACTCAAGGCATCGACCCGCATCATCGAGCTAATCTTCTTCCTGCGCGTCACGCCGCTCGAGCTGACTGACGCGCTGCTCTACCAAACGGGGCGCCGCGTCTCCGACCTCGTCCGGCAGGCTTACGACCGCACGATGGTTCGACAGGCACGCTCCGCTATCGAATACCGGCAGCAACTGGTCGCTATCAAGGCGCTGGTTCAGGATAGCGAACGCACGGCGCAAGAACGTCTTGACGATATTGGCAAGCTGCTTGAGGGCCTCCCAGACAGGCCACCGGCAAGTCACGCAGCCAGCGTACGTGAAACGCTCACCGACGATCACCATCGCATCCGCAATCTGCTGGGGCCGTTATGTGAGCTAGGCTTCGTGGGCGGTGAAGCGGAACCGAGCCTGCGACAGCTCGAACTTGTCGGCACACTGCATGACAGTGGTGCGACCGAATTGCCCCCCCGACTGCGATGTGCCGGTCAGCGCCGCCTGGCGCGATCTCGTCCAGGGTGACGATCGGGTGCGCGCGTTGCGGGCATTGGAGGCCTCTGCAATCACCGGTCTGCGCAAGGGGCTTCGCCGGGGCTCTGTCTGGATTCACCACAGTCTGTCGTTCCGTGAGCGCGATCAGTTGCTGATTCCACCCGCGCAATGGGAAAGCGAACGCGACCGCTTCCTGTCGTCGCTCGGATTGCCTGCAACGGCGGAGCCATTCCTCGAAAGGTTGACGGAACATCTCAAGGCCGGCCTGGCCGCGCTGGAGGAAGCGCGCGAGGCAGGCCGCGTGACGATCGGCACCGACGGCGCGGTGCACCTGTCGATGATCGAAGCGTTGCCGACCGATGGCATACCGAAACGTACGCGGGATCTGATATTCAGGGAGATCGGCAACGCGCAGTTCGCCGACATGATCATGGGTAAGCGCGAGCTTTAGCACACCGAATGGAGAATTACTTGCAAGTGACGGTCGAGCGTAGCCGCATCACTGGTTGATGGAAGCGCGCGCAGTCACGATGACGGGCGCGTGGCCAGTACGTCAGCCTGTCTCTGCCTTGGCCTGCTGTTGCCGCGCATAATTGAACGGCAACAGGTCGGTGACGTCTGCATCGGGCGCACGCTGCGGCAGCTCCGTGAGTACATGCAGCAGGTAATCGTACGGCTCGACGCCGCAAGCCCGGCACGTCAGCACCAGGCTGTAGATCGTGGCGCTGGCCTTCGCGCCATCAACCGTGTCACTGAACAGCCACGATTTTCTCGAAGTGGCAAACGGCCTTACGTCGCGCTCGATCACATTGTTATCGATGGGGGCGCAACCATCAGTGACGTAGCGACTGAGATATTCCCACTGGTTGCGCGTATAGGCAATCGCCTTGCCGAGCAGGCTTTGCGGCGTCACCTTCGGCGCCAGTTCATCGAGCCACGCCTTGAAGGCCTCGAGCAGCGGCACGCTGTGTTTTTGCCGCAATTCGTATGTATAGTCCGCACGTGTCTGGCCGGCGGGCAGATCGCCTTTGGCCAGTGCCTCAACGCGGTATAGGGTTTGGAAGTACTCAAGCGCCTTCGCCACGCGAGCATTCGGCATCTTCTGCTTGCCAGAGTCCGTCTTTTTTGTAGCCGCCTTGTCCGCCTTGACGAACAGCCTGCGCGCGTGTGCCATGCATCCGAAGTGCGTTGCATTTTTAAGCGTGCGCCAGGCACTGTAACCGTCGCTCATCAGCATGCCACTGTAGTTGCCCAGAAACTTCTTCGGATGCTCTTGGCCGCGCCCCGGCTGGTACTCGAATAACACCACGGGCTCGGCGCAGTCCTGGGCACTGCGGTAGCACCACATGTAGCTCTTGCTCAACGCGGACCTGCCGGGCTCTTTGAGTACCTGAACTGTCGTTTCATCGCCGTGGATTAGTGGCTGCGACAGCAACGTTTTATGTAGCGCATCGTACAGGCGGCTGTAGTGCAGTTCGCTGGGGCGAATGACCCAATGGGCGAGCGTGCCGCGACTCACCGGAATCTGCCAGCGTGCGAGCGCCTCCTGCATCCGGTACAACGGCATGCCGTCGACGTACTTCGCGATCGCGACCGTCGCGATCACCGATGCGTCCGCATGGCTACCCGGGATCGGCTGAATCGGCATCGGCGCAAGCATGACCGGAGTATGTTCGGCGTGCCGCTCGCAGTGTCGGCAGGCCCACTTGGAACGTACGTTTTTGCGGACTGTCCACTTGACCTCGACGTGCAACTGTTCGCTGACGTCCTCGCCGATGCGATGCATCGGATTGCCGCAACAGGGGCAGCCTCGCTGGTCCTCCGGCAGGTCGTATTCGACTGGTTCACGCGTCAGGTACGCCGGCAACGGCTTGCGTCCGGCCTTGCGTCGTTCAGGCTGGCTGGCCGATGGCAATCCGGTGTCGGGCAGCGCGGACTGGACTTCCTCATCGTTCTCGTCGCAGGGCTCGGTCCGTGCAATCTGCTCGGCTTCGTCGAACACACGATCCTTGCGTTTTTCGCTTTTCGGTGCGTAATGCTCGGCCTGCAGCAGGCGGACCTGTTCTTCAAGTTGCTCGACGCGCTGGTTCAGTTCGTCGATGTGTTTCGCGTCGTCGGCTACACGCGCTTCGAGCGCGTGGATATAGCCCTCGACGGCCCGGGGTACGTGCTTGAGGTCGAGTGCATTCTTCATGCGCTCCAGGGTAGCGAAGCGCGGCGCGTCGTAGGTTTACGTCAATTCGTTAAGGGCGCACTTCCCGTTGTTTACGTGCAACGCACCGGGCTAGCTGGCGTGCTGGTAATGGCGCACAGGATGACGGCGAAGCGCGTCGATGTCGATGCCATCGAGCAGCCAGTGAAGCTGCTGCGTCGTCAGTTCGATCACCTCCTCATGCCGTCGCGGCCAGACGAAACGGTCTTCCTCAAGCCGACGCAGCAGCAGCCAGAATCCGGTGCGATCGTACAGCAGGAGCTTGATGCGATCGCATTTGCGGTTGTGGAACGCATACACGGCGCGGGCGAGAGGGTCCATCTGCATCGAGTCCTCAATCAGGGCGGCAAGGGTATTGATGCCACAACGGAAGTCGATCGGCTCGCGGTAGAGGTAGACCCTCAGGTCATCGGCGAAGCGCAGCATCAGCGACTCCTCAACGCGTCGATCATCGCCGTGAGCAGCGCCGTATCCTGTTGGCCACATTCAAGTTCAAGACTCACCCCGTTAGGCAACTGCGCCACCAAGCGTGAGGGCAACGGCGGGCGGTGCGAGGGCCTCACTGCTTCGCGTCGCGTTGAGGCTGCCAAGGCTTCGGACGTCGCCGGTCCGGGAGGTGCGAGCTCTACGACCGGCACGAACGCCGGCACGTGAACGTCAAGGGGCTTCTCCGTGCGGCGGCACTCTCCGCGCTCGCGCTGGACCCATTTTCGCAACTGGTTGGCGTTCACGCCAGCCTTGAGAGCCAGCCCGGACACCGACACTCCTGGCCTTTGGCATGCCTCGATCAGCCGGCGCTTGTCCTCTGGATCAAAGCAGCGCCGGCCGCCTTCATCGATATGCGTGACTTTGAGAGGGAGGAAGTCAAGATCGTCTGGGGTCATGTTTGCGTCCGCAAGTTGTTGTTGCGGACACAAGCTTGACCCTCCTCAGCTGGGTTCGCCAGATGCGGAGGAATTACCGCTTACGATCATGGAGATGGACGCTCACACTGGCTTCAGTGAAGTGCTCCGGTCACGCAAGGCGCGTGATACGAACGAACTCGTCTCGCTGTACGCCGCGTTGATCGCCCACGGCACGGAACTGGACGCGAGGAGCGTCGCCGCCATGATCCCGCAACTGGACCCGGCGCATATTTCAACGGCAATGCGCTTCCTTGAAATGCCCGGTCGGCTGCCGCGGGCAAACGACCGCGTGGTTGGATTCCAACGCACGCATCCGATTACCGAACTCTGGGGTACCGGACGACAGGCATCGAGCAACTCCATGAGTCTGGATACGTCACCGCACCTGTTTTATGCTCGGGTCGATCCGCGACGTCGCACCCATGCGGTGGGCATGTACACGCACGTGCTGGATCAGCACGGCATTGTCTATAACCAGCCAATCGTGCTGAACGAACGCCAGGCTGGCGTGGCGATCGAGGGCGTGATCCGTCACAACGAGAACCGTGACAACGGTGGACTGCTGCGTCTTTCAGTAGACACGCATGGATTTGTTGTTACATGGACATCGTCATCATTCCGCCACCTGAATGAGGCATACAGGAAACAACAGAATGACCGTTTGGCTGGCAGGCCCGCGCAGGGTGTAGCCCGGAGCGGGCCTGCCAGCCGGGCGACGTCTTCGACAGATTCCCGGTGGTCACGGAGGCAGCAGGCGACGACACGCCGTCAATGGCCGGCAGCCGTCCGGTTGCCCGAAAGGAGACAACCATGGCCGTTCGCAACGCACTTCTGCCAAGTGGGCAGAGAATTGTTGAGCTAATGAATGACGCTGGCGAACCTGTGGCCGCCGTCAACACCTACCTGCGACATCTGGCAGCGCGAAACTGTTCGCCGAACACGCTCGTTGCGTATGCCCACGACCTGCAGCATCTGTGGCGCTTCCTGGCGCAGCAGCATCTGGACTGGCGCGAGGTCAAGGTGTGGCATACCGTCGAATTCCTTGGCTTATCTGAGATCGCTCAGGATTCCGCTGTCACCCCGTCGGCGGTCGATAGCGGAGGCGCTGGTCATCGACGGCCAGCCGATGGCCCAACTGGCCGCGACGACCGTCAACAGGATCCTCGCCGCGGTCTCGTCATTCTATGATTTCGCGATTCTCTCGGCCCAGCTTGACAGCGGTAACCCGCTTGAGAAGACGGGTGACCATCAGCAGCAGCGCGTGACCAACCGGCATCGCCCATTCATGGATGGCGCGAGCCGCCAGCGACCGTTGCGAAGGCGTATTTCCGTAAAGACCGTGGGCCGGTTACCTCGCCCGATGTCAGAACAACAGATTGATGCCCTTTTTGCTGAACTACGGTGCGCTCGCGATCGCGCCGTCGTGCGTCTGATGCTTGATGGAGGGTTGCGGCCCGGGGAGGCGCTGGGCCTGCATCTCGAGGATATCCGCTACGGACAACGGCGGGTTGTGGTGCGATATCGCAACGATCACCCGAAGGGCGTGCGGGCCAAGTCGCGCTTCGAGCGTGTCGTGGATCTCCACGATCCCGCAACGCTGGAAGCAGTGAGCACCTACGTCATGACCGAGAGACCCAATGATGGGGACAGTCCGTTCGTGTTTCTCGTCGGCGGCGTCGGCAGACGGCGGCTGGAGCCACCCGGCTATCCCGCCTTGTTCAAGCTCTTTGTGCGCGCCTGTGAGCGGGCCGGAATCCGCGAGCCCTGGGTGACGCCGCACAGCCTGCGGCACACCCATGCCACCCTGATGTGGGAGGCGGGCATGCGCGAGCTGACCCTTCAGAAGCGGCTCGGTCATGCGTCTCCCGAGTCGACGCGCATCTATACCCGCATATCCGATCGGGAGGTCGTAGCCGACTACCGGCGGGCGCTGGGCCTTGATCAGGCCGAATGCGTGACTGACGTTCCGGTGCCTTACGTAGCGGGCTAACGTCCATGCCGCGATCGCGAAACGTCAAAGCCGCCCCAATCCTCACACCGCCTCGAGCATGCGCGCATTGTCCCGAGCCGGAATATGCCGGGTTTGCCAGCTCGCTACGTGGCTCAATGAAGTTGGGTGCTAGCAGGCTCAATGAGATGCGCCGCTTCATGCGGCGTTGGCCGAATCTTCAAGCGTGGTTCGCCGAGCCGCTGGCCATCCGCGTCGGCAGCGTGTCGGCGAGAGAACAGTATGGACTTGATGCACAGCTTTCGCACATCGCCAGACCGTATCTTCTGTTCCTGGGACTTCGCGGCTTCGTGCAGTTCGATTACCCATGGTTATTGGCTAGCAGTCCTCTGTTCGTTCCGGAGGTCGCCGCGCAGATGGGCATCGACCTGGGGATCGGCGCCCTACGGGCCGATGCCCAACGACTCGGTTTTGGCAAGCTCGGCATGGATGCCACGTTGCGCTGGACCGTGAGTCGCGTCATGTTGCACACGGGGTGCCTTGATGCATCCAGGCTCAATGGCGAACACGTGCAGGGGTTGCGCGAAGCGGTCGCCGCATTTCTGGCCGGTCGCGATCTTGTCGAGTTCTATCCGAGCGCCTGGAGCAACTTCGAGGCGTTCCGTAAGAGTTGGACACTACGCGTGAATCAATTCGAGTTGCTGCTGTTTCATCGCGGTCAACTCGATGCCCAGCCAAGGAAGTTCATGCGCAGCATCAAGGAACGAAAGTCCGTGTGTCCGCGCATGCACGAGGTTGTGAACCGCTGGCTGGTGGCGCGCAGTGCCACGGATCGTCCAATAAGTGTGAAACGATTCGAGCTCGCCCTGTATCGATTCATGGTTTGGCTGAACGAAGAGCGTCCGGCGATTGGAAGCTTTGCGCAGGTCACACGAGACGATGTCCTGCAGTATCTCGTCGTGCTGTCGGAGCAGCCGAGCCCGCGAACCGGGCAGCCTTTGGGGCCCCTGGCTCGACGTGGACATGTTTCTGCACTCTCACAATTCTTTCGCAACACCGCTGCCTGGGAATGGGACGACACACCGTGCAGACCATTGTTGGGCGTCGGGGATCTCCCGAAGATACCGGTGCGTGTGCCGCGATTCATTCCAGCCGCTGAGCTTGCGCGTCTGATGGCCGCAGTCGGTGATCTCAAGTGTCCGTATCAGCGTACCGCGTTACTTATCGCTCGCTGGACCGGAGCTCGAAAGGGAGAGATTCAGCGACTGTCGATTGATTGCCTCGATAGCTATTCCGACGGAACACCTCGCCTGCGTTTGCCCGCCGGCAAGACCTACCGCGAACGCGTTGTGCCGTTGCACGAAGAGGCAGCAACGGAACTCCGGGAACTGATTGCTCACCGGAATCGAGGGCGCGAGCGGGCCCTCACGGACGAGCTGACTGGAGCGCCAACACGCTACGTGTTCATGGCGCACGGCAGACTCCTCTCGTGTGCGTATCTCTTCCAGGTCTCGTTGAAGCAGGCTTGCGAAGCCGCCGGCATTGTCGACGAGAACGGTTGCCGAACTGTCAGCCCTCATCGCTTTCGTCATACGGTCGGTACGCAACTGGCCGGGCGCGGAGCGAAGCTGCATACGATCATGAGCATACTGGGACATCGAAGTGCATCAATGTCGCTCGTCTACGCACAGATCAGCGATCGCGAGGTCCTTCGTGACTACAAGTCCGTTCTCGAGCCCGGTTCGATCATTGCAGGTCCTGCAGCGGAGCAGCTACGTACCGGTGCTTTGCCGAAGGCTTCTGTAGACTGGTTGAAGTGCAATTTCTTCAAGACGGAACTGGAACTGGGTCACTGCCTGCGTTTGCCTGCCGAGGGGCCGTGCGAGTGCGACATGTATCTGACATGCGCCAGATTCGTGACGACACCCGCGTACGTACCGCGATTGCGAGAACGCCGCAAGCTGGAAATGACACTGGCCGATGATGCGAAGATACGTGGCTGGCCCAAGGAACAAGAGAGGCATCGAGCCACCGCCGAGCGCCTCACGCGACTGCTGAATGACTTGGGCGAGCCGAATGAAGACGCCCCGGAACACCGCGGGCCCGACCGAGCGAAACTCTGATTGATTGACAAAAAATCCGACTTGTCCATATAAACACGAACGTAGGGATGGCGGTGTCGAAGCTGCTCGGTTTTGATCTCTGCCCGCGTCTGCGCAACCTCTCGGAACGCAAACTGCATCTGCCGAGAGCCGTGGTTGCGCCCGAGGGGCTGGCAGCTGTCGTCGCCTACGAGATCTCCATCAAGGCGATTCGTGACGGCTGGAAGGAACTGCTGCGCCTCGTTGCATCAATTCATACGGGACGCGTGAGCGCAATTGTCGCGTTGCAACGGTTCGGCACCGCGGCGCAGGGCGACCCGGTATACCGGGCAGCAGACCATCTCGGTAGGTTACTGCGCACGCTTTTCCTGTGCGACTACTTCAGCAACATTGAGTTCCGGCGAGAAATGCATACGCTGCTCAACCGCGGTGAATCGGTCCATCAGTTGCAGCGCGCAATCTATACGGGCAAGATCGCGCCGGAGCGCGGACGGCGCCGCGACGAAATGATCGCGATATCCGGCTCCTTGACGCTGCTGACGAACCTGGTCATCGGGTGGAATACACAGCGCATCCAGGCAACCCTGAATCGTTGGCGAAGCAAGGGCCAAGGGATTGACGACGACTGGTTGCGGCGCATGGGGCCAGCGCACTTTACGCATGTGAATTTCCGCGGAACGCTGAGCTTTCCGATCGATCGCTATCGAGAGATGCTTCTGGATGCGGCACCATGGCGGCGCATGGCAGGATCGTGAAGCGGTTCTGCGCTCGCCCGCCGGGTGCGCGGGTGGGTGAAAGCGCCAGATTTTGCATCAAAAGGATGCCCTCCCGCAGAATCGACGATTTGCAAGCGTTTGTTTTGAAAAGAAAAAACAAAGCAAACCGCCAGATTTGACACGAAAAGGACGAATACCCGAACGAGAGGGATCGGCGGACGCTCGAGTGGCTGCGCCGCCATGTCGGTGATGCCGCGATTGCTCTGGCTGTCGAAGGCTGCGCAAAATCCGGCAAGCCTTATCTCTCCGCCATTTTCAGGCGCCCGGGAGTCCAGCCCCCTGAGTTTTCAACCCCACACCAGGCAGCGCCAAGTCCGGTGGCCGAACACTCTCTAGCGGCTATCCGATTGATCCTCGCGTCGTGGGCATCAACGGCTAAATCGAGCCTCGGCGTCATGCGTTAGCGTTGATCGTCGATGGCTATGGTGCCGTCGGCTCACAGTCGGCATGGCTGTCGTCCATCCCTGAGGATCCGCTGCCTCAGAAACGGGATATCGTCTGATGCGCTTGATCTGAGTTGTCGCCCGCTAATGGGTGTCAACTTGTTGAAGGGCCCGCAGGCAAAAGCGCTTAACATAAGGAACACTAATTTGTGCGGCAATGCGATCCAGAATTGGATTGCCCGTTGCGGTTTCCCACACCTTGAACGCCTGCTTGCGGGCCTGCCATTTCTGTTGCGCGTTCGCGTTGTAGCGGCAGTGCATGAACAGGTTGCTCCCCTGAGCATGGACCGACGTGAATCGTTGTAGATGGCGCGCCGACTTGAAGCGGCGCATCACCTTCTCGCGCACGCGTGTGGGCTGGTGCGAATTCTCCGCCCGGTTGTTCAGTCGTTTGTGCCGCCGATGCTCGACGTTCAGGCCCAGTTCGTTGTTCGCCGCCGCGTAGCTGCGCAGCTTGTCCGTGACGATCACGCGTGGGCAGCCGTGGCGCCGGAGCAGCTTGCGCATCAGCCGTTTGGCCGCCGCCTTGTCGCGGCCGCTCTGCACCAGCACATCGAGCACTGCGCCGTGCTGATCGACGGCCCGCCACAGCCAATGCTTCCTGCCGCTGATCGTCACGACCACCTGATCCAGTGCCACTTGTCGCCGCGACCCGGCGCTGTCAAACGGATACGCTTCGCGATCGCCAGACCGAACTTCGTCGCCCAGCACCGCACCGTTTCGTCCGTCAGTTCGATTCCCCGTGCCGCCAGCATCTCCGCAACCATGCGCAGGCGGAGCGGGAACCGATAGTACAGCCACACCACGTAGCTGATGATGTTCGGCGGAAATCGTTAGCCCTTGAACGAAATCGGCGCCTCGGCCGACGGCAAAACGGAGGCGGAAGCTTTCTTCATGCCCCATTATATTCGTCGACCCGGCTTCAACTTGACAATACCAAGCTCGCTCAAACCGCCCGGTCGGCGCACGCTCGCTCCTGTCGGCCCGGAGTACGGCGGATCGCCGCCGCAACGCGATGGCGCTTATCATTAAGGTATTGGCTGGCCACGGTTGATGGGGCCGTTCGTCGAAGCTGGTTGCGCGCTGGCGCGAAACGGGCATCCCCCGCCGCGGTCAGTTTCGAAGCGGCGCGTGTGTGTTTTCTCGCGTCGCTGTATGCCCACCTCGATTCCGCAGGGCTCGTTCACGTCAGCGAATCCGCTGACGGCGACCCGCCGCAAGCGCCGCGCGGCACCCCGGTTTCAGGCGTGGTCGCTCGGTGAACGGTTGCGCATCGAGAGGATGTTGAGCACCTGATGCGGCGCGCACACGGCGCTCGCGATGGAAAAGGACGGATTGTTCATGCACTTGACGTGCTGGATGGTCGGTTTCGGGTCGGGAGGTTCCATGCCACCGCTACGCGCTATCAATCTTCTCCAGTCGATGGAAGGTGCCCGGCTCCATGGTCCGGAGCTCGACCGATGGCGCCGCTGGGGACCTTATCTGAGCGAGCGGCAATGGGGCACTGTTCGCGAAGACTACAGCGAATATGGCACCGCATGGGACTATTTTCCACACGATCATGCGCGCAGCCGCATGTACCGCTGGGGTGAGGACGGCATTGCCGGATTCGGCAACGACCCGCTCGACTGGTGCGTCTCGCTCGCGCTCTGGAACGGGCACGATTCGATCATCAAGGAACGGCTCTTCGGGTTGACGAATGCCGAAGGCAATCACGGCGAGGACGTCAAGGAGCTTTACTTCTATCTCGACGGCACGCCGACGCATTCGTACATGAAAATGCTGTACAAATATCCTCACGACGCGTACCCGTACCAGGACCTGATCGACGAAAATCTGCGGCGCGGCACCGATCAGCCCGAATATGAAATCCTCGATACGGGCGTGTTCGACGATAACCGCTACTTCGACGTCTGCGTCGAGTATGCGAAGCACACACCCGACGATATCGTGATGCGCGTTACCGTCGAGAACCGCGCGGATCAGCGCGCGGCGCTTCATGTGTTGCCGCAATTCTGGGCGCGCAACCGATGGGCGTGGTCGGGCAAGCCCGGCAAGCCGTCGCTCACGCTGGAGCCGAATGCAGAAGAAGGCGCGCGCGTCGTCGCGCACAATCCGGCGCTCGGAACGATGATCGTGACGGCGTCGGCGCAACAGCCGATCGAGTGGCTCTTCTGCGAAAACGAAACGAATGTGCGCCGCATTTTCGGCTTCGAAGGAGCGGGGCCGTTCAAGGACGGCTTCAATGACTACCTCGTCGACGGCGACGAGCAGGCAATCCGGCGCGACAGGGGCACCCGCGCCGCTGCGCATGTGTACCTGCAGTTCGCGCCTCATGAGCGCTCGGTGCTGTATCTGCGCTGGCGTCCCGAACCGGCTCCGGATGCCGTGCCGCTCGACATGGAAACGCTCTTCGCGCGTCGGCAGGCGGAGGCCGACGAATTCTATGCGGCGCTTCAGCACGATATCGGCGACGCCGATGCGCGGCTCGTGCAGCGTCAGGCGCTCGCCGGCATGCTGTGGACCAAGCAGTACTACCAGTTCGACGTGACGCGCTGGCACGACGGTGACCCGGGTCAACCGAAGCCACCGCGAGCACGCAGGCACGGTCGCAACGCGGACTGGCGGCACATGTGCAATGGCGACATCGTGTCGATGCCCGACAAGTGGGAGTACCCATGGTACGCGTCGTGGGACCTCGCATTTCATGCGGCCGCGTTCGCCATGATCGATCCCGACTTCGCGAAGAAGCAATTACTGCTGCTCGTGAAGGAGCGCTACATGCATCCGAACGGGCAATTGCCCGCCTACGAATGGGCGTTCGGCGATGCGAATCCGCCGGTTCATGCGTGGGCAACATGGCGTGTGTACGAACTCGACCGCGAGGTGACGGGCGTTGGCGATCACGAGTTTCTGGAAGTCATGTTCCACAAGCTGCTGCTCAATTTCTCCTGGTGGGTCAATCGCAAGGACGCCGATGACCGCAACATCTTTCAGGGCGGCTTTCTCGGGCTCGACAACGTAGGCATCTTCGACCGGTCTTCGCCGCTACCGACCGCCGGCCGCATCGATCAGGCCGATGGCACGGCATGGATGGCCTCCTACGCGCTCGACCTGATGCAGATCGGCCTCGAACTGGCGATGACGAACAACGCGTACGTCGAAATCGCGGTGAAGTTCTTCGAGCACTTTCTGTATATCGCGGAAGCGGTCAGTTGCAGCGAAGGCTGCAGGACAGGGTTATGGGACGGACACGACGAATTCTTCTACGACGTACTGCACCTTCCGGACGGTACCCGTGTGCCGATGCGCATTCGTTCGATCGTCGGGCTGATTCCGCTGTTCGCCGTTCACGTGCTCGAGGAGCGGGTGTACGGCCATCTGCCGGGATTGCGCGAACGGCTCGCGTGGTTTCTCGATCATCGGCCGAATCTGGCAAAGCTGGTGTCGCGCTGGACCGAACCCGGCAAGGGTAATACCACGCTGCTGTCGTTGTTGCGGGGACACCGGATGACAGCGCTGCTGCGCCGCGTGCTCGATGAAAACGAGTTTCTCTCCGGGCACGGCGTACGGGCGCTGTCCCGTGTGCATCGCGATGCACCGTATGCCTTCGACCATGGCGGCGTGAGCGTCTGCATCAAGTACCTGCCTGCCGAATCGGACTCGCGCGTGTTCGGCGGCAATTCGAACTGGCGCGGGCCAGTCTGGATACCGGTCAACTATCTGTTGATCGAATCGCTGTATGAGTTCTATCGCTACTACGGCGATGAGTTTCGCGTCGAATATCCGACGGGGTCGGGCAACTGTTTTTCGCTCAGCGAGATTGCCGACGACCTCGCACGGCGCGTCACCACGCTCTTTCTCAAAGATGCACAAGGCGCGCGGCCCGTGATGGCGGCCTATCCGATGCTGCAAGCCGACCCGCGTTCGCAGGATCTCATGCTGTTCCATGAGTACTTTCACGGCGACAACGGACGCGGCGTCGGCGCTTCGCATCAGACCGGCTGGAGCGGGCTCGTCGCGCTGCTGCTCCAGCCGCGCATGATGAAGCTGTCCCACGTGGCGCCTGATGCTGCGTCGGTGGCCGCGCCAATGACCGAAGACACCGCACCGGCCATGGCGCGGTAGCGTTTCGGCTGCTGGAAGAGGAGCACAATTCACGATGAATTGTTCGACCGATTCGAGCCGATTCTTCCGGTAACCGGCGTCGTGGCCATGCCCCCGAGCGGCAGCGTCACCCGGAACGTTGTCTGTCCGGGACGCGAATCGACCTGAATCGTTCCGCCGTGCCGATGGACCACAATGCGGTGTGCGATGTGCAAACCCAGACCCCGCGCGTGACCCTTGTTCGCCGGCTTCGACGTAAAGAAAGGCTCGAACAGGTGCGGCACGGCTTGCGGCGCAATCCCGGGGCCGTTGTCGCCGATCTCGATCACCGCGCACTCCGTGCCACGGCGCGTACGGATCGTGAGTTCGCCCTGCCCGTTCATCGCATCGATCGCGTTCTCGACGATCCGGGTCCACACCTGATTCAGCTCGCTGCCGTACACCTGCAGACGCGGCAGGCCGCGATCGTAGTCGCGGGTAACCGTTACGCCCCGCTTCAGTTCGTGAGCCATGACGATCAACGTGTCTTCGATGCCGTCGTGCACGTCGACTTCCTGCTGCGGCGCCTGGTCCATATAGGAATAGGCCTTCGTCGCCTTCACGATGTCGGCGATGCGCGCCGAGCCGCGCATCGCCTCCTGCATCAGCGAGTGCAGTTCCAGTGCCTCGAGGGTCCAGCGGATGCCTGCGTCGAACTGTTCCGCGCTCAGGCTGCTGGCGAGCCGCATGAGATCGTCGACGCCGATCCCGTGCGCGACGAGGCAGGGCGCAGCCAGCCACGGCCTCGTCACCCGATGGGCCCCTAGCCAGTCACCGAGTTGCGCTTCTGCTTCACTTTGCCGGAGGGAATTCGCGCCCGTCATGCCGGTTTGCACCCCCTTGCTGCGGGCAAGGATCCGCAGCGCATCGAGGGCATCGCGGGGCAGCGCGCTGCGGCCGAGCGCAAGGGACGCATCCTCCAGCGCGTCGAGTCCGTCGAGCATGCAGTCGAGCGCGCGGATCACGGCCGAAACCGGATTGTTCAGTTCGTGCGCGAGCCCGGCCGCGAGCTTGCCCAACGCGGCCAGCTTTTCGCGATTCTGTCCTGCGGCTTCGAGCGTGGTGAGCCAGTCGGCCATCACGCGCGCGACGGCCTGGTTGAACGGCCCGCTGGACATGAACAGTTCACGGAACGCGGGCTCGGCAAGCCAGGCGATGTCGCAATCGGTCGCGGCCCGGAGCGTCGACGGGTAGGGAATCGCCGCAACGAGGCACGGCGTGCCGAAGACTTCAGGCGCCATGTAGCGCTCGCTGGGAAGGTGCCCCTCCGCCCGTCTCGTCGACGTGAGCTCGCCGTTGAGCAGAAGCAGCAGGCTGGTGCACATTTCGCCTTCGTCGATGAGCACCTCGCCGGCTTTGACGGCGGACTCGGCGAGGTTGTCGCGCAGCCATTGCAGACGCTCCCTCGTGAGCTCCGCGAACACGGGCATCATGCCCAGCTTCTCGAGGTCGATCATGGTTGGCACACCTCTGCGGCGAAAAACGCGCGTCCGGAAGACGGGCGCCGCCGTCGCCCGGCCGCCTGGCTACAGGACTATTCGCTGGCCGGCGCTTACGGCGCAAGCGGCAGGCGAACCTGAAACGTCGTGCCGCCCGGACGCGATTCGACGCGAATCTCTCCGCCATGTCTTTGCACCACCGTCTGGTACGAGAGGTCGAGACCCAAGCCGGTGCCCTGGCCCAGCGGTTTGGTGGTAAAAAACGGCTCGAACAGATGCGGCATCACTTCCGGTGCAATTCCGGGCCCGTTATCGGTGATTTCGATCACGGCATCGTTCGCGTCGCGGCGCGTGCGGATGACGATCTCCCCCTTCCCCTCCATCGCGTCGATGGCGTTGTCGATCAGGTTGGTCCATACCTGGTTGAGTTCGCTGCCATGCACCACGAGGTGCGGCAGGCTGCGGTCGTATTCCCTGCGCACGGTGACACCATGCTTGAGCCGGTGCTGCATGATGGTGAGGGTATCGTCGATGCCATCATGGAGATCGACCGCCTGCTGGGGAGCCTGGTCCATGTACGAGTAAGACTTCATCGCCTTGACGATCTCGGAGATGCGCACCGCGCCGCGCCTCGTTTCCTCGACCAGCGAGCGCAGTTCCAGCGTCGCTGCGAGCCACCGGATGCTCGCCGCAAACTGTTCGTCGTTCAGCCGGCCCGCAATCGGCTCGAGGTCCGCGGGCGTGATCCCGATTCGCGCGAGGCAGGGAGCCTTCAGCCATGGCTGCTCGACGCCGCGCTTGCCTAGCCACTCATGTAACGCGTCCTCGGCCGCGCTCTGCTGCAACGCGTTTGTGGCGATGCCGCTCCCCGATCCTTTGCGCGCGCCCAGGCTGTCGAGGGCGCTCATCGCTTCCGAGGGAATGGTGCTGTGGCCGAGCGCGACCGCCGCGTCATTCAGCATCGCGAGGGTGGCGACCGCGCAGTCCGCCGTGCGCGCCACCGCGGCGGATGGATTGTTGAGCTCATGCGCGAGGCCGGCTGCGAGGGTGCCCAATGCGGCCAGTTTCTCCCGATTGCGCACGGTCGCCTCGAGGGCGGTGAGACGATCGAGGCTGCTACGGAAAATGACCCGGCTGAAAGCCTCGGAGGCCACCAGCAGTTCCCGGAACGCGCGTTCTGGAAGCAGTGCCAGGTGGCTGTCCGTCGCGGCGGTCGCCGTGCCCGGGGAAGGTCTGCCCGCGAGCAGGGACGCGCCCCCAAAGAAGCTTGGCGCGACGAACCGGTTGGTGGGAATCTGCCTGGCTCCGGAAGACGTCGTGGCCCGGACCTCTCCTTCCAGCACGAGGAAAAGGACGGGCTTCGTTTCGCCCTCGCGCATGATGGCGTCCCCCGCTTTTACATAGATTTCCGTCAGGTGTTTGCCGAGCCACCGCAACCGTTCGTCCGACAGATCCGCGAAGAGCGGCACCGTGCGCAGTTTGTCAAAGTCGATCATAGGGTGGCAAGGTATTGATGCACCAGATGCACAGTGGTCGAGCCTTCGCCCACGGCTGCCGCGACCCGCTTGATCGAGCCGGCGCGCACGTCGCCCGCCGCGAAGATGCCGGGCACGCTCGTCTCCAGCAGGAAGGGGTCGCGAGCCAGTGGCCAGCCCGTCGGGCGCTTGCCGTCCGTGCGCAAAGCGCGGCCGGTCACCACGAAGCCGTAGTCGTCGCGCTGGACGACATTGCTGAGCCATTCGGTGCGAGGCTCGGCACCGATGCAGATGAACAGTGCGCCGGCCGGGACAACTGCGATCGCGCCGGAGTTGACATCGCGCAGCGTAATTTCCGACAGATGACCTTGCCCGTCGACGCTGGCCACCATGGTGTGAGGGCGCACACTGACGTTCGGCGTCTCGTCGATCTCATCGATCAGGTAGCGCGAGACGCCGGCACTGAGAGAAGAGCCGCGGCACACGATCACCACATTGCGCGCGTACTTGCAGAGGAACATCGCGGCCTGGCCGGCAGAATTGCTCGCGCCGACCACATAGAGATCCTGATTCGCGCAACAGACGGCTTCGGTGATCGCCGCACCATAGTAGACCCCCGCTCCCGTGAGGCGCTCCACGCCGGGTGCGTCCAGCTGCCGGTACGACACGCCGCTCGCCACCACGAGCGCATGGCAGCTCACCTCTGAGCCGTCGGACAGCGTGACGAACTTGTACGGGCCTTCCACCCGCGTGCCGACCGCCCGCTGGGTCAGGATGATCTCGGCGCCGAAACGCCTCGCCTGGGTGAGCGCACGCCGCGACAGCTCCGCGCCGCTCACCCCGGACGGGAATCCGAGGTAGTTCTCGATGCGGGATGTGGTGCCCGCCTGCCCGCCCGGCGCTTCGTGCTCGATGATGGCCGACTTCAAGCCCTCCGACGCACCGTACACGGCAGCGGCCAGCCCTGCTGGTCCGCCTCCCACGATCAGCATGTCGTAAAAGGGCGTGGTCGAATGGGTGACGAGCCCCACCTTGTCGGCAATCTGCGCAATCGTCGGGCGGCAGAGCGTCGAGCCGTCCTCGAAAATCAGCACTGGAAGCTGGCTCGCGGCGGCATCGAGCGAACTCAGCAATACGTCCGCCTCGCCGCCGCTCGTCACGTCCAGCCATTTGTATGGAATATGATTGCGCGCCATAAAATCGCGCAACTGGTGGCCTTGCGGCGACCAGCGATGGTCGAGCAGGCGGATCCCCTTGAAGCTGCCGCGCCACGCGGCCTGCCAGGCCTCAAGCAGATCGTCGAGCACCGGGTAGAAGCTGAGTTCCGGCGGATGCCAGGGCTTCAGCAGGTAATAGTCGAGCCTTACCTTGTTGATCGCGCGGATCGCGACATCCGTGTCGGCGTACGCCGTCAGCAGCACCCGCTTCGCTTCGGGGAACAGCGCGATCGCCTGCTCGAGGAACTCGATACCGCTCATGTGCGGCATGCGCTGGTCGACCAGGAACAACGCAACCGAGCGGTTCTGCAACCGCAGCTGATGGGCCGCTTGGAGCGCTGCCTGCCCCGACCCGGCACGCATGATCTGATAATGCTCGCCGTACCCGAGCCGCAAGTCGCGGGCGACCGCGTCGATCACTTCAGGGTCGTCGTCGACCGCAATGATGACGGGCTTGTCCATGTCGTTTGCAGATTCGATGGAGGCACCGGCCAACGGACTGGCTTACCTGAATGCGGGATCGGCCCACGAAACGGACGATCTCATGCGGCCCGCCGCAGTGCCCATGTGACTCTACTAGCCTAGCACGTTGATTCAGGGTTGCCAGAGCGGTCTTCGCAGGCTGCTTTATGGCCTGCTTTGCGGCCGGCGTTCCTGCCCAGAATGCTCGGCCCGGGCCCCTCCATTGGGCGCAACGCATTCGGACGTACGTCCGTCGCTTCGTTTGAGCGACCGCTTGTCCGCCGGCCCTCTGCCTACCCCGTAGCATCCCGACCCGGAAGCTTTCGGTTCACCTATTGGAGTTGTCATGCCCCGCCAGTAACCCGCTCTTCTTTTAGCAACGGCATCACGACCTGACGAAGCTCGCCGCGCAATTCGACGCGCAACAGCAACTGCTCACGGACTACCGGATGCGGCTCGGCCTGGCAGGGGCGAGTTAGCGGGATGGCGGTCGGCCCTCATCTCCTTATGCCAAAACAGGTGATCTTTCCGTAGATGTTATAACCAGCTGGCTTATGAAAGGAATTCACGCTTACCATGTTCACACCCCTATAGAAAACCACACGGACGGGTTGCCAGCAAGTGGACTGAGGCGCTACTACTAGGTCCAAGTGGTTCGTCTCAGCGAAACCAATATGTCCGACCGAACTCGCCGCAACGGTCAGGCAGCCAAAGCCCCAGGTTGAATCGCCGATCAGTTGCGCAGTTACCCGGCCACCAAAGCGCGTCTGCTCGCCACGCGAGGCAACATCGAATACATTACGCTCGCGCGAGGTGAATGCATTTATCGAGCCGCGCGTGTTTATCAACGGCGATAGACCTGTCGTGCCGGAAAATAAAGTTGCCGCTCGCGCAGGACGGCAACTTCATGCAGCAGAACAACGGGCTTACTTCACCCAGTTATCCACTCGATCGCTATGCGCGCTGATCCACGCATCGGCGGCGGCGGTCGGCGTCTCGCCGTTTTGCGTGGCCAGCATCACACTGTCGATCTCGCCCGGTTTCCACTGAAACTTCTTCAGGAAGGCGACGACCGTCGGCGCCTTCTTCTCGAGCTCGGGATTCGCCACGCTATCCACGTGCTCCGCTTCGCCGAACACCTTCTTCGGATCTTCGAGGAATTTCAGCTTGTACTTCGCGAACATCCAGTGCGGCTTCCAGCCGGTCACGATGATCGGCTTGCTCGCTGCTTCCGAGCGCGCCAGTTCCGCGGTCATCGCGCTGCCCGAGCTCGGCATCAACTGATAGTCGAGCCCATAGGCCTTGATTGCCTCGGTGGTTTTCTGCATCACGCCCGCACCGGCGTCGATGCCGACAATGCGCGAACCGAATTCCGCCTTCTTCGCTTCGAGATCGCCGATGGTTTTCACGTCGACATTGTCAGGCACGATCAGGCCGATCCTGGCATCGTTGAAGTTCGGACCGAGATCGATCACCTTGTCCTTGAATCTGTTCCAGTACGCACCGTGCGTCACCGGCAACCAGGCCGACAGCGTCGCGTCGAGGTCGCCACGCGCCACGCCCTGCCACATCACGCCCGCCGCGACCGGCACGAGTTGCACCTGATAGCCGAGGCGCTTTTCGATCACGCGCGCGGCCACGTTCGAGGTCGCGACGCTATCGTCCCAGCCTTCCACGTAACCGATCTTGATGGTCGGCTTCGTATCGGCCGACACACCCGCGCTGCTTGTCGCCAGCGCCACGCTCAAAGCGCTCGCCACGAATATCTTTCTGATCAGTCTCATCGCCGTTCTCCCGTTTGCCGTCAAACCACCCATTGAGCATTGAGAATCATCCGCCAGAATTGCCAGGTAACGTCCTTTTCCGACATACAGTGGTCCGCATGCGACCTTGGCTGCCGGGCTTGTCCGCGTCGTGTCTGACGTATCGACGTCTGTTAATCGAAGCACTCAGCGAAGGCCAACTGTCGACGACAAGATCCATCTGCCGCTTGCTGCAACAGAGCAGTACCATGCCTTGATCGATCTCGCGCTGACGAATGCCACCCGCGTGTTTCATAGCCAACTGGTTGCGGGTTTTCGACGGCCGTGGAATTTGTCTGCAAGCCGCGCCAGGACTGGATTTCAGGTCAGAGTAGCCAGATCGGCTAAAGTCCAGATTTCTGGACGCAGCGAATGACCCGAAGCCCATACTGGCAAGAGATTCCAACAAGATTGCGCCTGGAGCAGTTCGAGCAATTTGTCTGGCCGCATCTGAGCCTGGGCCGTCGCGGACCTCCCCCCACGCTGGCCTTGCACAAGATCTTCAACTACATCCTGCAGGCACTGTACATGGGTTGCCAATGGAAGATGCTGCCGATCGACAGGAATGCAGAAGGTCACCCTGAAATTCACTATACGCGCATCTACCGCACGTTTCGTCGCTGGCAGGCCGATGGTTGCATCGATGCCATCTTTTCGGGCTCGGTGCAGCAACTTCATCAGGACCAGCTGCTTGACCTTTCGGTCATCCACGGCGACGGCACCACGACGGCGGCGAAGAAAGGCGGCGACAATCTCGGGTATAGCGGGCACAAGCATCTGAAGGGCGACAAGGTGGTGGCCTTGTGCGATCGCAACTGCAACGTCATTGCTCCATTCATCAGCGCTCCCGGCAACCGCAACGAATCACCGCTGTTGCGCGACGCGCTGCCCAGCCTTACCGCCATGGCCCGCGCCATTGGCGCGGACCTGCACGGTTCAATCGTCAGCCTGGATGGCATTTACGACTGCAGGGCCAACCGCAAGGCGATCTTCAATCGCGGCATGACCCCGAACATCCCCGAGAATCCGCGCGGACGCAAAATACCGAAGCGGGGCCGCAAGCAGCGCTACGATCCGGCCATCTTCGAGGAGCGCTTCAGGACCATTGAACGGGTCTTCGCCTGGGAGGACAAGTTCCGCCGTCTGCTGCTGCGCTTTGAACGCATCAGTGACGTTCACTACGCGTTCAAGACGCTTGCCTATACGATGATTAACCTGCGCCACTACTGCTGAACCAGCGCGGGGCTCGCACTTCACTGACTGCGGTACGCGCCGTGATTGCTCACGCCGGTTGCATTCGCATTCCTGATCATAATTCAAACTCCGATATCGAGATACCAGTCGCTTTTCACAACGATGTTCCTGGCTTCGCACGATTACCAACGGTCATCGTAGTTCTTCCGTTCGCAATGGACGGAAACGCGCAACCAGTTGAAGGATAACTATTCTTGAGGCCGGCACGTAGCCTATGCTCCTCAACTTGACAGTGCCGGGCTGAAATCTCGCGCCGCCTCGCTCATGGGTGAATTTCATGCGACGGGACCTGATCCCCTGAATTCGTAACCCAGCCTCGCAGTGAGCAGTGCTGTGATATCTGCGAAACGGCCCGTACTGGTGGGCCGCCAAGCGCGTGCTACAGGCCGCTGACGTCGGCGTGGGCGTGTACATGGAGCCGGTTTGGGCGGACAGATACGCTGCTGTTGAATAAAAACATAGCGGGGACAACCTCTTCATGTAGCTCTAGAACCTTTTGTACTTGCCCTCGTTATGTTCGTTTCCCAACACAACCAAACAGGCTTTTTCCAAGGTGCATACTAAAAACATATGGCCCATCTATCATCTTCCTTGCACTGTCAAAAAACGACAAGATCCTACGAGAGACCTACCATGAGCAAGTTCGCAAAACTGTTGAACGTGGTTGTGTCCGCAACGAAGCGCCCGGAACTGCCGGAAGACCATACGGGGAGTCAGGCTTCAATGGCCGCGCAGCGCGCCACGGGCCAGGCCGAAGCAGATATGCAGGACGCGTTGAAGGCCGCGGCAACGGAAAGGAATGGCGCGTGCGACCGGCTGCTGAAGTTCCTTGGCCGCGCCTTTGGTTCAAGAACTGACCCGATGGCTACCCGACGCGCCCAACGGGTCGCAGTCAAGGCGGTGGCTTTCATGTCGAAGGACGAGGCGCTGTTCGCCACCCGACAGACAAGCAGCTTGACGAACTGTACGGCCTGGCACTGCGCCATGGCAGTCCAACGGCTCGCACGGACGATGAACCGACAGCCGCATATGAGAAATCGAGCTGGCCAGATTCGCGAAGCTTTGTGGAGCAGTACCCGCCACGCTCACCAGCCGGATTGACGCCTTGAACGGTCGAGTCGGCAAGCCGTTAAATGCAACCGTCGGCACAGTGGGCTCTGGTCGGAAAATGGTAGGCCGAGACCCCCAAAGACGATCACCCACCGCCTGCCAGGAGTCGGTCGGCGAAACCCTCAAAAGGAAGTGAGGCCCGTCATGAACATGCTTACCATCACCGCTCGCCAACTCTTGTTGTATAGCCACACCCTCGCCTTCGCCTTCGCCATCGTGCACGTATTGCGGGAAGACGTGGCGCTGCTCACAGCTCGGCGCATTGATGCCGTCAGACTGCAAACCACCGGACGTACCATTGCAGGGTTGCTCGGCCTGCTCTGGATAACGGGCGTCGTTATGATCCTGCTTGGCACCGGCTTACACGTGGCTGTGCTGGTCTCCAAGCCGAAGCTGGCTGCAAAGCTGACAGTGGTATGCCTGCTGACGGCGAACGGCTTGCTGCTGCATCGAGTCGCGTTTCCGATGCTGACCACACCGCAGCGTCGCCCACGTCGGGCGGCGACGATATGCGTCTTGTTGGGGGCCATCAGTTCGGTGTCGTGGCTCTATGCGTCTTTTGTAGGCGTGGCGCGCCTTATCGCCCCGGCGATGTCCTATACGGGCTTCCTAGCCTTGTACGGGGTGGGGCTGGTGGGCGGGATCGGGACTGCGTTGGCGGTGGCGCGGCCGCGTGTGGAGCGGCTATTGCCTCGGTTGTCCGGCGGGCACGTGGTTGTCGGTTCGGCGCCAGCCGGACGATTGAGCTTGCCACCTTTTTAGCGCAACCCCGAAATAGCGCCGCACGCCGCGCCATCCGGTCGTTCAAGTCGAGCGCCGGCTTGGCGACCTACGTCTCAAGTGATTTTGTCGCGGTAAGGGCAAGATGGCGAACAAACGGCAGTATAAGTAGGATTACTTATACTGCCAGTGAGTAAAACTGCTGGGCACGAGTGTATCCGATGCCACGGTCTTGCATTTGGCCCTTGGCGATCATGTGCATGAGCTCGATGCCGCTCAACAGGATGTGGGCGCAACGAAAATTCTTGAAACCCAGCATCGGCCGCGTGCGACGGCTCTGTTGCAGTAAGCGTGACGAGGCGACAAATGTCGATATGGTCAGTATTGCTTATGAGGCAAGGGAGTAAAACATCTGGGAAGCAGACAACGGGGCTTTGCCCGTACATTTCATCTGTCCTTTGCTGATCATATGCATTACCTCGATGCCGCCGAGAATGATCCTCGCACAGTGAAAATCCTTGAACCCCAGCATCGGCCGGGTCCGGCGTTTGATAGCCCGATGGTCCTGTTCGACGATGTTGTTCAGGTACTTGATCTGGCGCACCTTGATCGGCGTCTCGCGATCGGCATTCACCGCATTCAACGCGGCCAGATTGGAGCCGCTTTTGTCGATGGTCACGGTTTCTGGCGCACCATTGCGGGCGATCGCTTTTTCAAAGAATCGCCGAGCGGCAACCTTGTCCCGCCTCGCCCTGAGCAGGAAGTCGACCGTGTCGCCCGCCTTGTCCACTGCCCGATAAAGATATTTCCACTCGCCCTTGATCTTGATATAGCTCTCGTCCATTCGCCAGCTTTTCCCTACCGGACGCTTGTGCTTGCGGAACGTCTTTTCGAATAGCGGCAATAGCTTCATTACCCAGCGGTACACCGTCGAATGATCAACCGCGATACCTCGCTCGTCCATCATCTCCTCAAGATTGCGCAAACTTAACGAATAGGCCACGTACCATCGTACGCACAGCAAAATCACTTCAAGCGGGTAGTGAAGCCGCTTCAGGACCTTCGCCAGGCCCGGGGCAAGCGCAGATCGCGATGTCTTCGTCTTCTTCATCGAACAGCTCAAAAAATTTGCTGCTCAATTTTAACCTGGCCCCTTACTGCAACAGAACCATTACCGCTGCCACCGCGAGTAGTACATACAACCGTTCTTTCATGACAACGACCTCTTACCCTGCTGCTCGTCCGGGCGTCACCGCTTTGTCTTCACTTCCTTGAATTCGGCATCGATAACATCCTCGTCCTGCTCCCGGCCCGCGGATTCCTGCGGTCCGCTCGAGGCAGCCGTGCTGCCTCCCTGTGATTGCACGTCTGCGTAGACCTTTTCCCCGAGTTGCTGCGACGCCGTCGCCAGCGCATGTACCCTGGCGTCGATAGCGTCCTTGTCCGCCCCCTTGAGCGCGGCTTCGAGGTCCCGGATGGCGGCTTCGATCTGCGCCTTATCGCCATCACCGAGCTTCTCGCCGTATTCGCCCAGCGCCTTGCGCGTGCTGTGTATCAGGGCGTCGCCCTGGTTGCGCGCCTCGGCCAGTTCACGCAGCCGGTGGTCCTCCGCAGCGTGCGCTTCGGCGTCCCTCACCATCTGTTCAATTTCCTTCTCGGACAGACCCGAGTTCGCCTTGATGGTAATCCGGTTTTCCTTGCCCGTTGCCTTGTCCCTGGCGGACACGTGCAGGATGCCGTTCGCATCGATATCAAATGTCACGTCAATCTGCGGCATGCCGCGAGGCGCTGGCGGGATACCCTCCAGGCTGAACTCGCCCAGCGGCTTGTTGCCGCCCGCCATCTCGCGCTCGCCCTGGTACACCTTGATGGTGACTGCCGGCTGGTTGTCATCGGCGGTCGAGAAAACCTCCGAGAACCTTGTCGGAATGGTGGTGTTCTTTTCGATCATCTTCGTCATCACACCGCCAAGCGTTTCGATGCCGAGCGAGAGCGGCGTCACATCGAGCAGCAGTACGTCCTTGCGGTCGCCGGACAGCACCGCACCCTGGATCGCCGCCCCCACGGCGACCGCTTCATCCGGGTTGACATCCTTGCGCGGCTCCCGCCCGAAAAACGCCCTGACCTTCTGCTGCACCTTTGGCATGCGCGTCTGGCCGCCGACGAGGATCACGTCGTCGACCTTGTCCGCAGACAGGCCGGCATCCTTGAGCGCAGTGCGGCATGGTTCTATCGTGCGCTCGATCAGGTCCTCGACAAGCGACTCGAGCTTCGCGCGCGTGAGCTTCAGGCTGAAGTGCCTGGGACCCGAAGCGTCTGCCGTGATGTAGGGCAGGTTGATCTCGGTCTGCTGGCTCGACGAAAGCTCGATCTTGGCCTTTTCCGCGGCTTCCTTCAGGCGCTGCAGCGCGAGCACGTCCTTCGACAGGTCGACGCCCTGCTCCTTCCTGAACTCGCCGACCATGTAGTCGATGATGCGCTGGTCGAAGTCTTCGCCGCCCAGGAACGTGTCGCCGTTCGTCGAGAGGACCTCGAACTGTTTTTCGCCGTGGAGGTCGGCGATCTCAATCAGCGAAATATCGAAGGTGCCGCCACCGAGGTCGAATACGGCGATCTTGCGGTCACGGTTTTCCTGCCTGTCAAGACCGAACGCGAGGGCCGCCGCCGTGGGTTCGTTGATGATCCGCCTGACTTCCAGACCGGCGATGCGGCCGGCGTCCTTGGTAGCCTGGCGCTGGCTGTCGTTGAAGTATGCGGGTACCGTAACGACGGCTTCCGTGACGGGTTCACCAAGGTAGTCCTCGGCCGTCTTCTTCATCTTGCGGAGGACTTCGGCTGAAACCTGCGGCGGTGCGAGCTTGCTGCCGCGAGCTTCGACCCACGCATCCCCATTGTCGGCCTTGATGATCCCGTAAGGCATCAGACCGATGTCCTTCTGCACTTCCTTCTCGTCGAAGCGGCGGCCGATCAGGCGCTTCACCGCAAAGAGCGTGTTCTCAGGATTGGTGATGGCCTGGCGCCTGGCGGGTGCACCGACCAGTATTTCATTGTCAAGATACGCGACGACTGAGGGCGTCGTACGGGCGCCCTCCGAGTTTTCGATCACTTTGATCTGCCCGCCTTCCATCAGCCCCACGCATGAATTCGTGGTGCCGAGATCGATGCCGATGATCTTGCCCATGATGCCCCCTGCAGGTTCTTGCGGCCGGCGCGCGCGGCCCAGATATGGCGCCGCGCTCCGCACGCCTGGTCAACCCGTTCAATGCGCCATCTCCGACGGCAGCCCGGGGGATTGCGCTTCCTCCTTCGGCAACTCTGCGATCACCGCGTCGGTCGTGAGAATCAGGCCCGCGACGGAGGTCGCATTCTGCAGTGCCGTGCGCTCGACCTTGGTTGGATCGACCACCCCCATTTCCATCAGATCTCCAAACGTATTCGACGCAGCGTTCCAGCCAAAACTGCCTGGCTGTTCGAGTACCCTGTTCAGCACGACTGACGCCTCTTCGCCTGCATTGATTGCAATCTGGCGCAGCGGCTCCTCCAGTGCGCGCAGCACGGATGCCCGCATCCTGGTCTGGATTCGCACCGCGCAGGTCCCTGATCGCCGCACGGGCACGCAGCAACGCAATGCCACCCCCCGGCACGATCCCCTCATCGACTGCCGCGCGCGTCGCGTGCAGGGCATCCTCCACGCGCGCCTTCCTTTCCTTCATCTCGACCTCGGTGGCCGCGCCCACCTTGATCACCGCGACGCCGCCCGAGAGCCTGGCGATGCGTTCCTGGAGCTTCTCCCTGTCGTAGTCGCTCGTGGCTTCCTCAACCTGGCGCCGCAGGGCCTGGACGCGGGCGTCGACCGCCTTGCGATCGCCTGCGCCGTCGATGAGGGTGGTGGCCTCCTTCTCGACCTCCACCCGTCGGGCCCGGCCGAGATCTTCGAGCGCGACCTTCTCCAGCTGTTTGCCGGTCTCCCCGGAGATCAGCACCCCACCCGTCAAAGTGGCGATGTCCTCAAGCATGGCCTTGCGGCGGTCGCCGAAGCCGGGTGCCTTCACCGCAACCGTCTTCAGGATGCCGCGCAATGCGTTGACCACGAGCGTGGTCAGAGCTTCGCCTTCCACGTCCTCGGCGATGATGAGCAGGGGCTTGCCGGCCTTGGCAACGGCTTCGAGCACGGGCAGCAGGTCGCGAATGGTGCTGATTTTCCTGTCATACACGAGGATGTATGGCTCTTCGAGTACGGCCAGCTGCTTGTCCGGATCCGTCATGAAATAGGCCGAAAGCCAGCCGCGGTCGAACTGCATGCCCTCGACCACTTCCAGTTCGCTTTGCAGTGACCTGCCTTCCTCGATCGTGACTGCGCCGTCCTTGCCGACTTTTTCCATCGCCCCAGCGATGATCCTGCCGATTTCCTCGTCTGCATTGGCCGAAATCGTACCTACCTGCGCGATTTCCCTGCCCGTCGTCACTGCCCGCGAGAATTTCCGGAGTTCGTCGACGATGGCCGCCGTGGCCTGGTCGATACCTCGCTTGAGGTCCATCGGGTTCAGACCCGAGGCCACGTATTTCATGCCTTCCTGAACGATAGCCTGGGCGAGCACCGTAGCCGTCGTCGTACCGTCACCGGCGACGTCGGAAGTCTTCGCGGCGACCTGCCTGATCATCTGCGCGCCCATGTTTTCAAACCTGTCGCGCAGCTCGATGTCCTTCGCGACCGTTACGCCATCCTTTGTAATCGTCGGCGCGCCAAAGCTCTTCTCGAGCACGACGTTCCGCCCGCGCGGGCCGAGCGTGACCTTCACTGCGTCGGCCAGAACATTGACACCCTTGACGATGCCTTGCCGTGCAGAATCATGAAACTTCACGTCTTTGGCTGTCATGGCTTCCTCTCGGTAGATCAGAAAGTAGGATTGCGACGAATGTGCCGGTTCTCTGTGAGTTACCCTTACTTCATGCGCGATCGCCTCTATCGCCGCGTCCGCGCGACACCGATGCGAATGCCACTGCGGCTGGAGCGCACCGTTGTTTCATCACTGGTTGCCCGACGCCTGCGGGAGAGGACGATCGCTGGCATAGCGCCGCCATGCCGAAACCGCAGGCCATGCGCTGCTAATGCCTGCGGGTATGCGTCGACAGCTGGGGGAAACGTCTGCTGCATCGCCGCGATCCGTCCGACAGCACGCGATGGACACGCTCCGCGAGTGGCCGGAAGACGCCGAAAAGGGCGCTGATCTTGCGGTGGAAGCGCTCGGGCAGACGGAACCAGGTCGAGCGCGAATGAAGGTCGCTCATGGCCATCTCCTTCAACGCAGCAAGGAAGAGAACGGGCTTGCGCGCTCCAGTTCGCCTGCCATGCTGCGGGCAAACAAATCGAAACACGCAGTGTGCGACCGGTTCACGATCGGGCACACTGCCTGAGCTGCATATAACTTAATGTTACTTCTGGAAAATTTCAAGCTCCAGCTGACGCACTCGCAGACATCCATTCCGCACCCCACCTTTTCGGATGTGGTTGATTAATTCATGTCAAGCCGTCGCGTCCTGTTCTTCGCGAGCGCCCGTACCGACGGTCTCGTCGTCGTGTGAAGAACCGCCCGGCAGCCCGATGGCCCTTACCTGGACCCGGCCTTCCGGTCGCGTCACTGGATGGGCGGGGCCGTGCCCAACTTTCCGGCGGGCATCCGCTCGTACATGCCGAAGTGCAGATCCACTTCCGTCTGCTCGACCGCCATGACAGTCATGTTGAGCTGGTCCAGCCACAGGCCGGGCACGACCGCGATCGCGGCTTCAAGTTGCGGCGCACAAACCTTGTCCTCGGCCATTGTGGTTCCTTTCGCCACACACCTGCTCGAACAGAAGGTGGACATCCGCGTGATCCAGGTGCTGCTCGGTCACAGGAAGCTCGACTATCTCCCGCGCGGGACTATGTCCAGTGTTTAATCGGAAGCCCAGTGCATTGCGGAGTCGCCGCATGCGCGCTGGACATTAAAATTCTCTTTTGCAGGTCCTGTTGACTGGACCGAGGGACCTTCTTACGAGAACGGCGAAGCGCTCGTCCGCACCGTTAAACATGCAACGACTGAGCACGTCATGGCGCCCCTTGGCGCGTTGGCATGCAGCGGTTCGCGGCCAGAGGAACGATTGCTGGCGTTCCTGAGGAGCTTGCAGGCCCAACCTATGTCCTGCAACGCGTGCCGCCGTGTGCCGCCATGCGGTGGACCTCGCGCGTCTCAGGACATAGTTCCGCGCGGGAGATATGGTTCGTGCCGTGCGCCTTGAAGTACTGGACGCAATCATTCAGGGCATTCCGGTGCGCCGTCTCGGAGAGGTGTCGGAAATTGCTTCAATTGTTTCCTGGCTCGCCGGCAATGAATCCGGCTTTGCAACCGGTGCCGACTTTTGGGGTGCAGTTCACTGTGAAACTGGGCCTTCTGACCACGGAGCCGTGTTCACGAAGATCTGATTTGAAAATCTGAGCCGAATCCGTCGAGCAGTTTTTTGACCTTGGCATCAATGGTTTGCTTGGTCCAGGTGACGAAGCGGCGCCGGTGATACTTGGCGTGCTTCCAGAGGATTTCGATGAGATTCAGTTCGGGGCTGTAGGGCGGCAGATAGAACAGCACCATGCGATGTTCGAAAAACCATCGGTTGATTGTTTCCTGATCGAAGTTGTGAAGGATCGAGGCGTTGCCGAGCACCACTAGCCGCGACGAGCACTGTTGATCAGGGTGTCCAGCGATAAATGATGACGCTGGTCCCGTTGTAGTTGTCCTTCGTGATCACGTACTCCCCGGTCGACCGACGGTACGATCTAAGGCCGTACATCGAATCCACGTCATTGCCGACGTACACGGTGTTGGGGTTGCTGTTGATCAACGTGGTGTCCAGGCTGCCTGTGGTCAGATTGAAGGCATCGATGTTGGGCACGGTGTGTACGTATCCGACGAAGAGATAGTTGCCGGCTGCCGTAATTGACTTGGGATTGGCGCTGGTGAGGTTGACCACCGGATTGGGAACTGTTGTGTTGCCTGCGAGCCAGCCGTGATACACCTCGATCCGCGTTCCGATCGACGTCCAGTCCGTGCTCCCGACAGCTCCCTGTGCCAGGATCATCGTGTCGCTTTCCGGCAGGTAGATGATCCGCGTCAATGGCGTGATCGTGCCTGGAATGGGCGTTGCAATGCCTGCTCCCCAACCCGGCTGACCGTTGGCATCGAAGCCGGTCAGCGGATAGTGCCAGATGGCATTCGTCTTGTCCAAACCGGCCCAGACGTCCCCTTTGCTGTCGAGGCAGAATCCGTCCCTGACCGGTGCGGCCGTATTGAACGCCGTACCGGGAAGCGTGGCGTCCGGTATTGCGATGTAGCCATTCGCAGCATTGAAGTGGAAGAAGTAGAAGGTATCGGGATTCTGGCCGGACGCCACGAGGATCCGGTTGGCGCCGACGGTGGCAAGTTGACCGAAGTGCTCATCCCGTGAGCGATCGTTGATGTTGATGCGTGGATCGGATGGATAGTCGATCGGATCGACCGTGTTCGCTACGAAACTTCCCCCAGCGGAGCCGGTGTAGATGTTGGTACCTCCATAAAAGTATGTGCCGTCAGTACTCGGGTCCGGAGCGGCGACCCCCTCGAAGTTGAGAGACTGAAGCTGCCATTGCAGGTGGCCAAAAATGTTGTAGGAGTGAATGTCGGTGCCGCCGTCGCGGCCGAGATCCCAGCTTCCGCCCCACGGGTTGTTGAGCACGTACAGGTTGCCGGCGGCGTCTTTGCCGATGCCGGTGACTCGGGTAAAACGCTTATCGCCAACCTGGCCTTTGATTCCCGTTGTCGTATCGAGATATCCCCCCTGAATGCCAAATGTACTGACCGGAAATGGAATGCCCAGGATGTTATAGATCTTGATGTTCATGTCGGGGCCCTGGTCGCCGATCATGAGACACCCGGTCGACGAATCGAAATACAGCGAGGACGGTCGAGAGGCGACAGACATCTGGATGGTGTTCACGAGCACGCCGGCCGGATTGAATTCGAGGATCGCACCCGCACTCTTCTGCACAACCCAGATGTTTCCTGCGCTGTCCACCGCGAGCGCGCCAGGGCATGCGACGGCGATATCCTGCCGCCAGACGCCGTCGGTGGTGTAGACGCGGACGCGATTTCCAGGAAAGTCGCTCGCATAAAGGAGCGAACCCGACGTCGCGAGTCCCGTGATTACATCGGCCCGCTGCTCAGTCGTCATCGCGCTGACCGGGATGAGAACGTCGCGAGTTCGGGTGGTTCGGTTGTACCGCGCCACCGTGCCGCTGCCGTAAGTAGTATTAAAATGCAGAGCGGCGAAGATCGAAGTTGCATTACCCGTAATGGCGCTGCCCTGAAAATCGCCGTGACCTCCTATGGACCCCAGGCTTTGGCCGTTCTGGTATATCGCGACACCACCTTCGTTTTCGTCCCACATGGAAGCCGTGTAGATGACGCCCTCGGGCGCTATCCACATGGAGCGCGCGACGCTACCCACGCGGGTAGCGTTGGTCCCAAACGTGTTCGCCACCCAGTCGGTGGTGTACTGCCCCTGGCACTCCGGCGCAAGTGTAGCGATCAGCAGTGCGGCAAGGAACGTGGCATAGATTCGTTTCATGATCGTGGAGCGTGCCCTCCTGAGGCACCGGAATTGGGGGATTGCGCGTTGGCCCATGCCCGCAGCGTTGACGATCTGATGGGCCTTGCGTGGGGACCGACTGACGGTTCCTGTGGCGGCCTTCCGTGTCGTGCTGGCATGCGCGCTATGGGGCTGGAAGATTCTTCGATCGGGAAGGGTCGTCGTCGAAGCGTGCCCGGCGCCGCTCGCCCGTTCGGTGAGCGGCGTTTCGCAGGAAAACGTCCTTGTCTACTCGCCGCTCCGGCAAGTGTCGCGTCTGTCCACCTCAACCCTGCGTTCGAGTGGTATATCGGCGAGGCGCGGAAAAAGTTGAGCTGTTCGCGTTTCCAGTACAGGCAAACGCGCTAGACCACAGCCCAAGCAGCGCTTTCAGCCGGTCCGCAAGGTGGATGAGCGTTCACGTGCCAACTGGCGGTTCGGGGTGGCAAGCGTGGACTGCAAGCGGGTGATTTCTCCCGAGGCGAAGGTGCGGAAAGGGCCGACTACAGAAGTTCGCGGCCGGGGGGCGTCTGACCGGACTCGGTCGGATGCCGCCCTCGGCCATGAGGAGCCGCTCACTCGCACCGTCGCTCGGCTACACTGGCGTCGACTCTACCCGTTGATCACGGACACTCAGGCCCTCCGGAGCGAATGTCGCTTCAGGGTCGAACTGGGATGTTCAAAGTTGCTTTGCCCCTTCACGTAGGCGATAGTTCAGGGGATGGGATGACAGGCGCAAGCCCCGTCAAACAAGGCCTCGTGTCGCTGCTATAGCAAATGTGTAGCAAAGCAACCCCGGCGTTCATCTCGCTGGAGTTTTGGCCGAAATGTCGCTCCGGGATGTCAGCGATTCGTTCTGCCGACCACCGACGCTGGCGTCACGCTCGCAGATCCATGCAAACGCCCACTGCTGGGCAACCTCGATCGCCTCGTCTTCAGTGTCGAACCAGGCGAGATCACGCTCGATGTGCATTTCACTGTCAACATCATCGTCGGGCGAAATGCGGACCAGCCGCGCATGTGCGAAAAATTTCCCAAGGGAGAAATCCGGGGTCGCGTCAATGATCCACCCACGGTATCCGCACTTCATGATTACCTCCGATACTCGGGCTAATCGGGATTGGAAAGGCAAAGCATAGATTCATCCGGTCGTAATCGCTAAACCTCCTTGCTGGGCAGAAGTACGCAGGGCATCCGCGCCTCGGCAACTGGACAGACTTCATCTCGGACTTCAGATACTGTTATAGACCTTCGGCGACCCAGCGGCGATCTCAACTAGTCGAGACAGGCAAGACTCGGCGACAAAGAGCCGTTCGAAGCTTGTAGGCAAAAGCCCGCTCTCGATCGTTCAACGGGCGCGGAGCCTGTAGCCGCCGCCAGTCTTTGGTCGCGAAAATGGTGTTGGTTTTACTCAGTTGCGTCTTAGCTCTGCGTTGTACGCCAGTGCACCATTGGCGACCGCAAACAGGAAGTCGTTGTTCCTGCCATGCCCGTCATCGACGAGGGTAGCCATACCGGTCAGTGTCTGGCTGCCCACGTGCAGGGTCATGCGATAGACATCGACCGTCGGATCGATAATGGACAACGTGCCGGGGAAAATCTGCCCGGCCGCATCCCGGTAAGAGAGATTTCCGTTGGCATCGATACTCAGAGCGGTGAGTGTCCGAGAGATAGAGTAAGCCCCTGTGGTGCGCGGTAGCGTGCCCGACTCCTCAAAGTAGTCCTGATAGAAGCCCAGGAACGAGATCGTGCCGCTGTCATTGGCAGTGGTGTAATTCGCGAATGCGGTGCCGGTACGATCGTCGAACTCTCCAGCGATCTGGAAAGGCTGCACAGGACCCGCACTGGCGGTAAACGGCACCGCCGTGACATCTACCCCATCGCAATTTGTCTGCAAATAGGTCGTGCCGGCACCAGAGAAAAATGATCCGTCCGCGGCGATGTTTGCAGAGATCTGCCCACAGTCGTCGGTGATAAGGCTAAACGCGCCACCAGCTGTCACGATCACGAACATGCCCGTATCGCGGCCCGTCAAGTTCGAGTGCAGATTGCCGTTCCAGATTCCCTCCATGATGCCGGCAACCCCAAACGGCCTTCGGGCGCTGTGATCGTCGTGGCCGCCTCCGCATGCCACCACGCTACTCAGCATCGCGATCGACATTAGCCAAACCCAGAGCTTCTTCATGACTCACCTGCGCGCTTAAACAGACTCGTCAATACTGGCTTACGCCAACGAGGCAGCAGGGTATATTAGGGCAAGCACCGAGATGTCGGCATGCGTCTGCTGATGAGTGACGAGCCGCCATTTGGCAAAGCGACGGCGATCAACGATTCGACAGACGAGCCATCTCCATCCACGTCGCGCAGGATAAGGTCCGCCAGTCGCATGCCTGTCCCTTATATAAGGCGGAAAGCCGCCAGTTCAGCTTTTGTCCCCTGCATGCTACTCGCCTGCTGCATCAGGTCGGCGCATTACTCGGCCGCCGCCATCAGATGCCCGTCCGGGGAGGCGCGACACGGTAAAACCTGCGGGCCGGATCAGGAATGACCAGCCGTTCGGTTTCACGGACGTCCGCGCATAGGCGCATGGCAGGTCGGGGTAATGGCCCTTCCCCCACCCATTGAGGTCATTGATCAGCACGGCCCAGCGGTCGGCCAGCTGATTCACGGTTTCCTGATGAAGCCGTTCGATGGTAACTCCCGTTGAGGTGGTAGCTGGTGTTCTAGCGTAACGGGCGGTGTACTTCCCGGTGTCACATCGGACAAAACGCAGCTTTAGTTTACTGCGCCCTTTTGAAGTCGGGATTTCGACGATTTTCGCGACCGCTCCTTGATTCAACCGATCCGAAGCGTCCGGGTGTTTTAAACGATATGTGCAAGATAAAACTGGCCAGTCGCATGTCGGTCCTCATCGAAGCAGGAAGTCCGGACGGAACTTTCTATGCTGTTCCGCTTACGCGACGCATCGGGTCGTGAAGGCCCCTTCGCCAAGGGGCGCTCTAGTCCCCGGCATCTCCGATTACGCTCCCGCGCAGCGGTTCCCGGAAAAGACAGGCTCGCAGCTTGCTATGGATGCTCGCCGGCAACAGCGTCAAAACATGACACGAACCTCGAATGCAAGAGATGTTGTCGTTGCGGCGGCGTCGCCTGGCGGTCCTGCAGGTCCGCTGATCGGATTCGTCTGGGCGGCGGATCGTCGTTCACGTTTTTGCCTCTTAAGGTAAATAGGGATGTTGGTTCTGCGAACCTTTTGCTACAACCCGGCGCGAGATCAGAAAATGAGATCGATGACTTCTGGAATCAGGGTGACAGGAAGACGGTGTGGAGCCGCCGCGATCGCAGCGTTCGCTTTTTCGGGCGCACATGCCGGCGGAATCGATCACGAAGTCGCACTCGATCAGAGCGGCATATGGAACCGCAACGTTCAGCTCGCACTTGAATACGCCGTGATCGCCACGACGGCGGGGGGAGCTCTGTGGCTTGGGAACGACAACGAACTGGGCCATACATTCTGGCAAACGGCCGATGCCTCGGCGATATCAGCGGTCGCTGCACAAGGTATGAAGTACGCATTCGGTCGCCAGCGGCCCAACGCCGGCCAGGGACCTAACCAATGGTTCAGCGGCGGACAGAGTTTTCCCAGCGGCGAAGTCACCCTTCAGGCGAGTTTCGTAACGCCGTTCATCGTCAACTATGGTCGGCGTGATGCGTGATCCGTGGGTTTGGGCACTCGAGGTGTTGCCGCTCTATGATTCGATCGCACGCGTGAAAAGCCAGGCGCATTGGCAGACCGACGTCCTCGCCGGTTGGGCACTGGGCACGGCGGTAGGATACTTGAGCACGACGTGGCAGACACCCCTGTTCGTGCAGATTCTCCCGCACGGTTTGACGGTAGGCTTCGCGAAGCGGTTCTAGGTCTGATTGCGAAACGGACATGAGTGGTATGCAGGCGGCGGCACGGCGATGTCCCGCCCTCCTTTGAGCAACGCTCCATAAGGTCGACGCGCAGAGTCGCTCGCAACCACCCCTATCTTGCATTACGTACCGGTCATCGCGATGGAATGGCCGTTTGACCTCCAAACATGAAGATTCCACCACGTTGCGTCGAATGACCGTCTAATGAGAGAGGAGCCCATTGCGAAAAGCATTGACAGACCCACTCCGGCACTATATTGTGAACCCAGAAATATTCAAGAAGCTCGATTGCTGATCACCATTTTCCGCCTCTTCTGCGCGGTACTCGCTGTCCTCTCTTCTTCCTTGAAGTTTTTGTCGCTCCGCACCGGAGCTGTTATTTTTATTTCAGGGAATTCTCATGGATACCGGTACTGTCAAGTGGTTCAACGATAGCAAAGGCTTTGGCTTCATTACTCCTGACGCTGGCGGCGACGATCTGTTCGCTCACTTCTCGGAAGTTCGGGGCGACGGCTTCAAGACGCTCGCAGAAAACCAGAAGGTCAGCTACGAGACAAAGCGCGGTCCGAAGGGTATGCAGGCCGCGAACATCTCGCCGCAGTAAGTATTTCAAGGGCCGGTCTACCGGCCCTTTGCTTGTTAGCCTGACTAGCGTCTTCGCGGAGCCATGCGCTCCCGATCTGATCGCCGCGTTTCGACCCGCGCATCATTTGTCTTTTCGACACGATCCGTCTCGCCCCATTTTTTAATTACGTCGCCTGTACGACATGATGTCGTGCGGTCGGTTATCGCTTATGCAAGATAATAAACCTGTTCACCAGTACAACGGTTATTCGATCTCCCCATCCGCTCACCGGTTACCTGACGGCTGGTTTGCTGCAAATCTGCTCCTCACAAGAAGTGACGCCCGCAGTGCTGCGCCAGTCGGCTACAAGTTTGATGCGCTCGACTATTTCGATAGCGAAACACAGGCTGTGGGGCACGCTACGGCATGGGCGCGCGGCTGGGTCGACAGTCGCGGTTAAGTTGGCATGGCCTGCAGCGCACGAGCGGCCATGCGTGGCGCCCCCCGGTTTGATGGAAATCTGTCCCGTCGTGATGCGCGTACCCCTATCGCCGGCCTTCGACCGCCGGATCTCATGTCCCCAAGATGCTGCCTTCCGGTCAGGTGTTGGTGTCGCCGGGAGATCCAGACAAAGCAATCGCCGGCGGGTGGGTGACGCCAGCGTCATGGATCTCGTGGTCGAGCTTCGCAGGCGGCTGGACGGTGCGGACACCCTGCTCGCGCTGAGCGAGCTGCCCATGCGCGTTCAGGCCGCGGCCGGGCTGCTGAAGGAAGCCGCGAAGTCCTACGCGACTGCTGTTCAGCATCTGTAAAGCGTTACCCAGGGCGCAGCTGGAGACGATATTTCACCGAAATGCGAAGCGGCGAGTCTCAAATAACACGTGCTTTCCCTGTTCTTCCGCGCCAGCTGGCTTCAGGCAACCCTTGACGGCGTCTTTCTCACGGTCGGCGCGGATGGTTTCATGGCCCAGTTTCATGTCGCCCCTTTCACCCCTGCACCTCGCCGGCCTCTGATGGACGAGAAGCGCCAACAAAATACTTTACAGGAACGCCTTATGGACGAACGGAAACGGGACAGCATGATTGCGTATCTCCGCCACCGCATGGATGATTTCGGCATCAGCCCCGATGACCTCGCTACCTTCCTGGCGACTAAGCCTGCGGGATCGGAGATGGGTCGCTATCGTAGCGCGGGTGGTGATGCCTGGAGCGGTGAAGGCGAGATGCCTCAATGGCTTAGACAGGCTATTAACGCGGGACAATCAATCGGGCACTTTGAGCTTCCGTGCGGAGCGCTCGCCCAACCGGCAACGCGCACCGGTGCGGACTGGAAAAACGACCCCTTCGCCGGAAGCCCGCTCGCGCGGTCGAGCCACCGCTAGGCAACAGTGTGCGCCTTCTGGTTCCGCCCCGGTGGTCGCTGATCGCTGATGGAACACTCGCCGTCGAATGACCCGGTACGGCCACTATGAATCATCCGCCAGCACCTTGTGACCGTTGAAACAATATGGGTCGCCTCACGACCGGAACTAGCACGTTAAGCGTTCCGAACTGTGATGTTTCGATGGCACTGATTCACCCCTTGGCGACACTCGGCCCAAGCCCGTCAACGCCCGCCTCTCATCAGTTATTGTCCGTCATTCAATACGCGGCCAGCGGGGGCTTATTGGGACGCCGCCAGTGTCAGCGGGTAAATCGAGACGCCGCCTCTACGGTCACCCGTGGGTGCCGCCCTTTCACTCGTTCTGCTCGTCAAGATTTTTACTCGAGGAATTGGACCCTTCGGTATCCGGTTTGGAAGTTTGATCCTTGCCCGACTCGGTTGTTGAAACGTCAAGCTCATCAAGGGCCCTGTCGATTTTTTCGTTGTCGCCTTCATCCAGTGCTCGCTGCGCGGCCTGCTCCGGGGTGAGTTCGTCCGCCCGGCCCGCGTCGCCTGATTGCCCTCTATTTCCGGAATCGTCAGGTTCATCCCTGGTCATTTGCGTCATAGCACCTCCGTTTATAAATAAGGAACCGGTCAGGTCCGACCGTGGATAGGGAGCGCGCATCGAGCGTTCCTGCTACGAGCCGATGTCTGCCAGTTTCGGCCGGAGTTATTCATCCGGCCGAGGCGCCTGATTGGCATAACACCTGATCTCATACACCCGTTGCGGTAAATTTCAAGCTAGATGTCGCCTCAACGATTAAATTCAGGCGGCTTTTTGCTCCTGTTGGTGGTTACGTTTGATGGGTTCGAAGTTGTCCGTCTGATCGGGATTCAGATGGAACGTAGATGAAGTCGCGTTTGGTAAAGAGCCCTTTCTTCCTTGACGCCGAGGTGAGTGGTTTCGGGACATACGTAGTGATCCCGGCCAGTTCACAGGCACGGATATCCGGACCACTGAAGTAGCCGCGGTCAGCCAACACCTTCAGCTTTAGCTTGCCCATCGCGCTCTTCGCAAAACTCGCAATCCTGCAGAGTTGCCCTTGATCGCCCCCGATATTCGTCACCTCGTGTTCCACGATCAGATGGTGCTTCGTATCCACGGCGGTCTGCACGTTGTAGCCGACGGTGCCAGTTCTCTTGCCGCCGCTGGTCATGGAGCGGGAATCCGGGTCAGTCAGCGATAGCTGTCTATCCGGTTGCGTCTTCAGTTGCTCCTTGATTTGCTCGAGCTCGCGCATCCGCTGGCGCAACAGCGCGATCTTCTCGTACTGGTGCACGGTCTTCACATCGAAACCTGCCGGACTAGTCCGGTCTGCGGTTTCAATCATGTCGAGATATCGCTGCACGCTTTCCTCGATCTGCTGCTGACGCTTGTCGATCTTGCCTGCGGTATAGTTCCTGTACAGCTGTTCACAGCCTTGAACTTGCTGCCGTCGATTGCCACCATGTCGCCGGATAACAGCTTCAGTCCGCGACACAGTTCGACGAAACGACGGCATACGTTGCGAATGGCGGGGCCATTGTCGCGGCGAAAGTCGGCGATCGTCTTGAAGTCTGGCGGCAGACGTCCTGTCAGCCGCATCAGCTCGACATTGCGCTGGCATTCGCGCTCAAGACGCCGGCTGGACGGCACCCGGTTCAGATACCCGTAGATATAGATCTTGAGCATCACGCTCTTGTGGTAGGACGGGCTCCCCGTGAGCGCCGGCATAGTACCGTTGAGACCAAGTTCCACAAGGTTCAGTTCGTCGACGAAGGCATCTATGACCCTGACCGGATTGTCCTGCCCGATGTAGTCATCTACGCATTCGGGTAGTAGTGCGACCTGCTTGCGGTCATCGCCTTCAACGAATCGCTTCATGAGTCACCCGGTCTCAGTACGTTGATTCAGTTTAGGTTTGACAGGTCGTATATTCGATCGGCCAACTTGAGACCGCCCGATAATCTCTTGTGTCCCACGTCGTGCAACTTGCATATTGAAGGGCGGCCGGTTGATCCGGCATTGGAACAGACGCCAATCTTCGTTGCACCGACTCGTATGCTTTGACGGGATAGTAGGCCGAACTGCCCGTCAGTTTGCCGCTCTATGCGCAACTCGCAGCATTGTAGTTCGGCGAGCAGGCCCGACGGGGCTGCCACGGTGGCCAAGGTGGTGCGGTGCCCGATCATGTCGACTCTGTGTGACGACGTAAATCACGCGGGCCTGCATGAGAGAGGGATCGGCGAATCATCATCTGCTCGAAAGCGTCCACGATGCGTTGTACGTGACCGTTCTTGTGTTTCAGCGGACCGTCGTCGCGTTCGTAATGCACCAGCATCGTTGCATTGGCTTCGAAGACGAACACGCGGCCGTCCGGCAAGATCGTGAAGTCGATGCCGGCGTAATCGAGCGCGAGCCGTTCGCCGATGTTTCGCGATGGCACGTAAAGCGCGGTCGCCGATCGCGCCACGCGGATCGGCGAGAAACCGGCGCTCTTCATCGCGCTTCCACGCATGCGCCTCCATATCCGCCGAGAAGTAGTGGACCATCCAGTGTGGCGAGATCGCGAGGTGATACGCGAACGGCTCGCCATCGATAAAGATCATCCGGCGGAAGATTAGCGTCTTCTTCGTCGAGGGCGTGATCGATTGCGTATTTAATGCGGCAATTGACCGTACCGGGCAGCAACGCTGCGAACGGCACGTTGCCGGTGCCGCTGCCGCTACAAAGAATCAACACGCGGCGCGTCTCGCCGCCCGTCTGTTCGATGAACACGCGCTGAGACTTGTATGCGCGCTCGCGGCATGCCGCGGCCTCGTGTTCGTCGTCCTGTTCGGCGTAGATCGCCGCCAGGTTCAACCAAGCGACGGCGGTATCGGGATCGATATCGAGCACGAGACGATACCAATGCGCAGCGGCCTCGTAGTCGCCTTTCATGAAATAGCCGGTGGCGACGTCACACAGATTGCGCGTTTGTGCGACGGACGGTTGCGCGGCGAAAGCGTCGAGCATTCGAGCGGCGATCAGATTTGCGAGCGCGGCGAGTTCGTCGCCCGCCGTGCGACAGACGTCGGCCTGCCTACGGTAGAACTCTGGATTGAGCTCGCCCGGTGCGCGGGGTTCTTCGATGGACATGGGATCTCCGTCAGCTCAACACGGGCGCGGCCGGTGTCTGGATGTGCGCGGCGAGGGCGCGTTGCCGGCGCTGCACGCCCAGCACATCGGCGATGGCGTAGCCGGTCGCGAGGATCAGAATCATCTGCAACGCGAGGCCGGGGATGTTGAATGTGCCGCCGTGCAAGGCAGTGGGCATCGTCGGCAGCGATGCACGCGGCGCGAAGAATGTGGCCAGATGGTAGACCACCAGCGTCAAGCCGATTGAAAGCACGGACGGGTTAGGCATGACCTGTTCGAACACATAAATCAGCAATGCTACGAACCTACGGCTCGGCACGGCGTTCTCCGTGATGGCCGACGAATTGCTGTTTCTGTTTTCCATGGCGTGTCTCGTGCAATTGCATGTCGTTATGCAGCTTACGCTGGTGTAGACCATCGGCGCTGCATCGCGGGCACGCCACCGATCCCGAGCATTACAGGTAGGTTGCGTAACCACCACAACGCCGCGCGCGACGCAGCCAACAGAACGTTGGAAATATCGGCGTCAGATCGATATGGCCGAAGCCTCGCAGTCTCAACGCGGCGCGTTCACGAAGGAAGACGGCGAAGTGGTCATTGATGCGGAGGGCAAGCGTGTCCGATCCGGTAACTGATCTCACGACTGACCTTCCGCAGGTTGATCCGGCGCTGTTCCGCGTACCTGATATCCAGCGTCTGCAGGCCACGAAAGCCTCGTCGCATCTGCCCCGTATCCTGCTGCTGTATGGTTCGCTGCGCGAGCGCTCGTTCAGCCGCCTGTTGAGTGAAGAGGCAGCGCGCCTGCTCACGGCGATGGGCGCGGAGGTACGCACGTTCAATCCGAGTGGCCTGCCGCTCCCGGACCATGCGCCCGATACGCATCCCAAAGTGGCTAAGCTGCGCGACTTGGTGCTGTGGTCGGAAGGCATGGTTTGGTGTTCGCCTGAGCGCCACGGCGCGATGACCGGCATCATGAAATCGCGGATCGACTGGATTCCGCTTTCAGCTGGCGCAGTGCGGCCGACGCAGGGCAAAACTCTGGCGGTGATGCAGGTCAGCGGCGGCTCGCAGTCGTTTAACGCCGTTAACCAGATGCGCGTGCTCGGGCGCTGGATGCGGATGCTGACCATCCCGAACCAGTCGTCGGTGGCCAAGGCGTTCATGGAGTTCGATGAAGCTGGCCGCATGAAGCCTTCGGCCTATTTCGATCGCGTCGTGAACGTGATGGAAGAGCTGGTGAAGTACACGTTGCTGACGCGCGATATCGGTCCGTACCTGGTCGATCGCTATAGCGAACGCAAGGAAAGCGCCGAGGAACTGATGAAGCGCGTGAACCAGGCCAGTATCTGACTCATGCAGCTTTCCGCTACTGATCGCACGTCTGAAAGCAATACAGCGACATGGGCGCTGGCGATCGCCCAGCTTGTTGCGTGGGGGGCGGTCTATTACGCGTTTTCGCTTTTTTGTGGTGCCGATGGAGCAAGAGCTTGGATGGAGCCGGGCATCGACGAATGCAGCCCTCTCGCTCGGCCTGCTGGTTTCCGGGCTGGCCGCCGCGTACCCGGTTGGAAGTGGATTGATCACGGGCATGGCCGCACGGTCATGACGGCGGGTTCGCTGCTCGCGTCGGTCATGCTGGTTCTCTGGGTCGCACGCGGGAAGCCTCGTGACGCTCTTTGCGGCATGGGTTGGGCTCGGGGTGGCGATGGCGGCCACGCTCTACAGCGTAATAGCCGGATCAATCAGCTTCGCGATGCGCAGCGCGGACAGCCGATGAAGTTGCCTGGATTGGGATGCTGCCATTTCTGACCCCCACTCTCACCCCTACTGGATGGGTCGATTGTGTCGGTATGAACTGGAAACGGCAAGAAGAAAAACACCCCCCAAAACCTCGCTGCCCTGAGGCTTTGGGAGTGTCCGATGGAACCAGGCAGATTTGCCTGGACCGCAATTGGCGGAGACGGAGTCCGCCAAGTTGACGGTGCCGTTCAATGGACTAACAACGGTCTTCACCCCTTGCTGTCGAGCGTGAAATCGACCCACAGCTGCTCTGGCAGACTCTTGCCCCCAAGCCCATGCGGCGGAGGCGGGCATACGGCGTCGCGAACGGCCGCGAGCGCGGCGTGGTCGAGCAGGCCCATGCCGCTGGACGTCATGACGTGTATGTCGGACGCTGCGCCGTCGCGATAGACGAACCCGACGAGCGTCCGCCCGGTTATCCCTTCCATGCGGGCCGATTCTGGATAGCGCAGCGCCGCTTCGATCGCGGCGCGCAGAGCGGCCTCAAAACTCGCGTCGGGGCGGGCCGAAGCGGGGACGGCTGGCGTGGGACCCGGTGCGGGGGCGGGTTCGGCCGGCGCGGCTCCCGGTGCGGGCATGGTGTCCGGCCCCGTAGCCGGCACGGACGGTGGCGTGACCGGCTGCGGCTTCGGCGGCGCCGCGTGCGCGACGCGCGCCTGATGCACCGCAGGAGCGCGACGCGGCTGCACGGCCGGTTTCGGCATCGGCTTCGACACTGCGCGCGCGGGGATGGGCGCGGGCTTCGGCGCCGGGGCCGCAGGCGACGCTAGCGTGATCGTCATCGGCTCGGGCTGCCTTGGCGCGGAGATGCGCGGATGAATCAGCCACGCGCCGACGCCCGCGAGCAGCAGCGCCTCGACGGCCAGCGCGAGCATGGCCGACACATAGAGCGGCGCGCGCGTGCCGACATCCGGTGCACGCTGTGCGTCGGTCGGCATCGACGACATGTCAATCCACCTTTTCCGGTTGCGCGGCCAGCGACACCTGCGTCACGCCGGCGGCGCGGCACGCATCCATCACGTTCACGAGCTTCTGCAACTGCGCGTCCCAGGCGCCCTCGATCGTCACCACCGTATGCGCCGGATCGGGGCGCTTCGCGAGCAAAGCCGTCAGGTCCGCAGTGCTGAACGTGTGTCCGTCGACGGATACGCTGCCGTCGGCCGCGAGCGTCACCGTCACCTTCGGCGGCGGCACGCTCTGCGCGCTCGCGCTCGACGGCAGCCGCATGCGCAGGCCCGCGTTCGGAATCATGTGCAGCGTGATCATGATGAAAAACACCAGCATGAAGAACATGATGTCGATCATCGGAATGATCTCGATGCGCGCCTTGCGTGCCTCGAAGTACCTCACGTCATGCTCCCCGCCGCGCGAGCGACCCGATCACCCCGTGCGGGGTTTCCGCTTCCGCGTCCCGCGCGACGTGGACATCCGGGATGCCGCTGGTCAGGCGATTGACGAGCGCGGTCTTCAGCGTATCGAGCTGATGCACGACGAGTCGCACGCGACTATGCAGGCCATTGAAGAACACGAGTCCGATCATCGCAACGAACAGGCCCGACGCAGTCGCGATCAGCGCCTCGGCGACGCCGCCCGTCACCTGGGTCGGCGCGTTGCCCGGATTCGACAGCACCTGAAACGCGTCGAACATGCCGACGATCGTGCCGAACAGGCCGAGCAGCGGCGCAAGCGTGACGGCGGTATCGAGCACCCACAGGAAGCGGTCGATGCGCGGCGCTTCGCGCATCACCGCTTCCTCGAGGCTCGCGGCGAGCGTGTCGCGATCGGCGCGTCCGGCGAGCCGGCCCGCGGTTGCAATCACGCTGCCCGTCGGCAGCCCGTCGTGCCGTTGAGCCCAGGCCGCGAGCGCCCTCGCGTTGAGTGCCTTGTATCCGTCCAGCTCTGTGAGCGCTGCATGCGCATGGCGCGTGACCCGCTGCAGGAACCACAGCCGCTCGATGACGACGGTCAGCGAGATGAACAGCAGCGCGGCGATCACATACAGCACACCGCCGGAATGTTGGGCAACGCGTAACAGGGTATCCATCGACATATTCGGTCCTCCTCAAAAATCCGCATGCAGGGTGACGTATGCGCTCAAAGGCTCGCCAACATAAGCGCCCGCCATGTTCGCGGCGACGAAGTAGCGCCGGTTGGTGAGGTTGTGGACGTTGAGGTCCACGCCCCAGTGCTGCGCCCGATAGCCGAACGCCGCATTCGCGATCACGTAGGCGGGCACGGAGTTGATGTTCGTGATGTCGCTGTAGACACGGCTCATGTAATTGACGCCGGCTCCTACATGAAAGCCGGGCACGCCGTAAATTGAGAAGTCGTAGGTGGTCCACAGGTTCGCCATGTACGCGGGCACGTCCTGAGGATTGTTGCCGACGGCCGATACGCCTTGGGGGTTGTCCGTGACATAGGCGTGCTGTGCGGTGAAGTTTGCAATCACGTGCCACTGCCGCATGATGCTCGCGTCGAGCGACGCCTCGGCGCCCCGGGACTTCTGGCCGTCGAACACGACCGTTTCGATGCCGTTGAGCGTCAGCGGCGAAGCCACGTTGTCACGCGACACATCGAACAGCGCAGTGTTCAGCACATATCGGTCGTCGAGAAACGAGAACCTGATGCCCACTTCGTATTGCAGCGCCGATTCCGGCTCGCCGATGCCCGTCTGCGTGTTTTCCGAGTTGAAGTTCGTCAGGTAGCTGCGCGAGATGCCGAAATACGGCGACATCCACGGCGTGAGCTTGTACAGCGCGCCGATATTCCAGCTCACGGGCGCGTCGTTGCGCGTGTAGGTGTGGCCCGCGAGTACCGGCTGGCCTTCGTTGTCGACGCGGCCGGGCACCGTGATGTTCGGCGTGAGCGCCGTGTCCCACCAGTCCTTGCGCACGCCCGCGCGAAGCTTCAGCTGGTCGGTCACGTCCACCTGGTCGGTTGCGTACAGGCTGTAGAAATTCCCGACCAGATGATCGTTGTCGCACGAGTGCTTCGAATCGCACAGGAACGTGAGACTCGCGATCGACGTTTCGGGCGGCACCGGCGCGAACACGTCCGGAATGTTCGGCAGGTCCGCCGTCGCGCGATCGGTATTGATCGTCTGATGCATGTACTCGAAGCCGGTCAGCAGCGTATGGCCGACACTGCCCGTCTTGAACTTCCACACGGGCTCGAACTGGTAGTCGAACGTGTTGTCCGAATCGTTCTGGTCGCGCAACTGCCGGTGGACGACCTCATCGCCGACGACTTTCGTGCTCGAGCTGTCGCCGTTGCCATCGAAGTCGAGGCTGCGATGCAGGAACGACAGGCGGTTGTTGATCGTCAGGAAGTCGCTGACCCGCCACGCGTCGGTCAGCGTTGGGCGCACGTAATTCGAGCGCGCAAAAGCGAACGGCGTCGAATATTTTGCGTCGATCGGCACGCCATGGATCGGCGTGCCGTTGAGATAGATCAGGCCGTACGAATCGGGCGTGGAGCGCGTGTCCTGCGCCTCGATCGAGAAGTCGAACTTGTGGTCGCCGAGCTTCCATTGAAATGCCGTCCGGATCTCCTTGTTCCAGTATGCGAGATCGCGGAAGCCGTCCGAGGTCGCGCCCGTCGCGTCGACGCGATAGTCGAGACCGGGAATGCCCGTCGGCCCGGTGGCGTATGTGCTGCCAGTCACCGTGCCAAACGAGCCGGCCTGCACATCGGCGCCGTAATGAAACTGGGGGGACGGCGTGTAGTGGACGATGTTGATCGTGCCACCGGGCGGCCCGCTGCCGAACAGCGCCGAACCCGGCCCTTCCAGAATCTCGACGCGCTCGACGCCGTTCAGCGAATGAACAACGCCGTTCACCTGGTCGCCGTCGGAGAACCCGTCCGTGTAGACCTGCGCCTGCAGTCCACGAATCATGAAGTGATCGAAGAAGCCCTTGGCGTCGGGGCCGCCGACGTTCACGCCGCTCGCATTGCTGACGCTCTGCTGCAGCCTGGTCGCGCCCTGCTCGGTGAGCAGCCCGCGCGGAATTTCCTGCACGCTCATCGGCAGGTCGCCGAGCGCGGTACCCGTCTTGCTGACGCCCGTGACCTGATACGGGTCGTTGACGTTATGGTCGCGCTCGGCTGCGGCCGTCGCTGCGTTGACGGAAATCTCACCGAGCGTGCCCGCAGGTTGCGTCTGCGGGATTTGCGTCTGTTGACCTTGTGCTTGCTGAGGCTGCTCCTGTTGAGCTTGTTGAGCCTTCGCCGCATGGGGGAATGACAAAGCGGCAAATAGCGTCGATACGGCAATTGTGGTTCGGGACCTTGATAAGTTCGTTGGCTTCACGCGGTGCTGGCTATTCTTTTAGACGGTAGTGAGAAAGTCGGCGGGGCGGCCGTCCGTAGGGACAGCCGCCCCGCCGTGACTGGCTACTTCGGATCTCGCGCATCAGGCAATGCAAGCTGCCCGATGCGCTCGAACCTGACAATGCGACGACCTGCTTAGTCGTCGTCGTCGTCGAGAGCCGCGACCGTTTTCGTGCCGTCAGCCGCGACCTTCGAGTAGATCGAGTGCGGGACGGGATACGGCTTGTCGCCCATCACGCCCTTCCATTGCACACGGTTGAACAGCTCCGGCGGAATACGATCTTCCTTGGAGAAGTCGAAGTCCTTCGTCGCGTTCGCCCAGTACGTCGCGTCATGCAGCGGATGAATGTCTTCACCCTGGGCAAACTGGTTGCCGTCGGTGCCGCTGGCCACGCTGCCCACGTTCGTGCCCTTCAGGATCGTCGAAGCAGCGGCCGTGTATGTCCACGAACCGTCCGACTTCGTGTCGAACAGGTCGGTCATCGGCTTGGCGTAGGCCGTATTCAGGTCCATGTGCTGGGTACCGAGCACGTCTTCCATGGTGCGGAGCGCGTTGACCTGGCTGTAGGCGGTGCTGACGACGGCGTGCTTCTTCACATACGCGCCGACGATGTAAGCCGTCGAGCGGTGCGAGTCAACGTGATCGGAACCGGCTTGCGAGTCATCCTCGACCACCACGATCAGCGTGTCCTGCGCATACGGGCTGTGCGCGACCGTCTCCACCAGCTTGCCAACCGCGAAGTCGTTATCGGCTTCTTGCTGCTCAACCGAACCCATCTGGCCGACGTTCTGCGCGAAGCTGCCGGTATGGTCGGAGCCCATGCGGACGAATTCAAACGCCGGGAGCTGGCCATTCGCGACGTACTGCTGGAACTCGCGGTTCCATTCGAGTTCGCGGAAGGTGTCCGGATAGGCCTGGTCGAAGCCGCGGTAGTACTGGTCCGTCAGGTTCACGAGGGACGGCTTGAGCGGGTGAGCCTGGACGTTGTTGGTACCGGCCGGGTTGAGCAGCGGGTTGGCGATCGTGCCGATCGTGCCGACGTTGTTGACCATGCCACCGTAGTTGCGGACCGAACCGCCGGCTTGCAGAACCGCGTCGTAGATGCTCGCCTTCTGATAGCCGAACGGCGCATCCGGCACCGTCACGTCGGCGATGCCGGGCAGCGCATTGGCCGCGCCGCCCGGCAGCGCCGACGTAGCGCTCGTGTAGCTGCCATTCGTGGCGAAGTCGCGCATGGCGGTGGTCGCGAGGCCAACCGGCAGACCGCGGTTGTCGCCTTCGGATTCATACGCCATGCCGCGGCTGACGCCAGCGTAGTCCTCCTGCTGCGAAACTTCCTCGGTCGGTGTGACGTGCGCATGCTGCACCCACGACCAGCCGTCCATCGAACCGTCGCCCGGATCGGTGAAGTTGTCGAGCGTGACGAAGTTGGTGGCGATGTTGTGGAAGTTCGGCGTGGTGGCCTTGCCGAACATCGTCAGCGTCTGATCGCCGTTCGAGCCGTTCCCGAGGTCGCCGAGGATCTGGTCGTACGTCCGGTTTTCCTTGACGACGTAAATCACGTGCCTGATGCGAGCGCGCAGGAAGTTCATCGTCTCGCGATCGCTATCCGTTTCCTTCATCGAGTAGTGGTTATTTTCGTCCACCTGGGTGGTCAGCCCGGCAAGCACATCGCCCGTCGGGACCGGGGCGCTGACGAGGCTGCTCTGTTCCAGACCGAACTGATACTGTGCCTTGGTACCTGCCGTGTAGAGGGGGTTCGGGCCAGTGACCGACTTGCCGTTGATGATGTACATCTGCGAGCCATCGGCGCTCAGCGTGATGTCCTTCGGCGCATAGGCGGTCGGGATCAGACCGTTGACATGGTAGCCGTTCTCGCCAGTGAGCGAGATCACAGCGATCGAGTTGTCGCCGTTGTTGACGGCATACAGGGTCTTGCCGTCCTTCGATACGGTCACATTGACCGTATCGCGGCCGCTGTACTTCTTGTTGTTGCCGCCGCCCGGGTCGTTGCCGTCGCCGGACTGGCTGGCGATGTCGATTGTCTTCTCAACGTTGTGGCTGACGGTATCGATGACGGCAATCTGGTCGGCGTTCGACACCGCGACGTAGAGTTTCGACTGGTCCGGCGAGAGCGTCATGCCGTACGCATTGCCCTTCATGGGGATGCGCGTGATGAATTGCGGCGCAGCCGGGTTCGCCAGGTTCAGCACCACGACTTCACGATCACGCACCGACGAGACGAACGCCGTGCCGTCGGCCTTCAGCGAAACCGCCCACGGGTATTCGCCGCCGGCGACGCCTTGCTGGCCCGACGTGTTGAACGGACGCAGGTCATATTCCGACACGAGCGTTTTCGAGACCGTGTCGATGATGGAGATCGAATCGTTGTAGTTGTTGGCAACGACCAGGGTCCGGCCATCAGCAGAGACAGCCAGGCCGCCAGCGTTCGGCTTCACGCCGGAGCCGATACCCATGGTGTGGTTCAGCGCGATGGCCGTGGTCTGGGACCATTGGGCCGACGGCGCAGCCGACGCGCGGTTGTACACATAGACCGTGTCGTCAGCGCCGCCGGTGCCGTACAGGGTCTGGTTGCCGTTCCAGGCGAGACCATCGAACGCGTTGTTCTGGTGAATGGCTTGCACCAGCTTCGGGCTCGCCTTGCTCGCGCCCGACACGTCGTAGATGAAGATGTACTGGGTCGAGTCGCCGTTGTCCAGTGTGCCGTTGTTCGCGCCGGTGTAGACGGTATTATAGCCAGCGGTGATCACGGCCAGCGTGTTGCCGTCCGGGCTGAGCTGCGACTTGATGGCACCGCTGACCACCTGAGTCGGCTTGGCCGAAAGTTGCGGGTTCAGCAACTGCTGGACGGCGCCCGGAATGGCTCGGGGGGAGACGAACTGGCCGGTAGGCAACAGTTCCATGTTGCCTTGAGGTGCTGCGCCTGCCTGAAGGCTTGGGAAAAGTACGCCACCAATCAGTAATCCTAATGTAACCCCAGACTGAATCGCACTGCATTTTTTCATTTCGTATCTCCAGAAGACAATCAGAATTGAAATCTCTGCTCCTGAACTGACCTTCTCAGATCTGTTCTGTTGGCCCTGATCTTAATATTGGAGCTTCTTGTACTGAGCTTTCCTGTTCCTCAGCCAGTGAAATTTAACGTTTGCGCATGTCAGAAACGTGAATCAACGTGTGGCGAAGAAATGCGGATTAACTGGTTGTGTAAGCAACTTGTTATTGTTGCCGGCGGAATTTTGCCAGCTTCAGCTGGGGGTTGTTTTTCATCGTTAGCGCTCTACGCAAGTCGCGTTCTCTTTGCAATACCCCCATCCGAACAAAATCCTGTTTCATGCGTGCCCGGCGACGAAGTGCAGAACGGAAGCCTGATTAGTCAGCGTGTGAGTCTCACTTGTCGCCCATCGGCGCCGAAATATGTCCTCAGGTGACGACTTCATCGCTGCTTTCTTCGTCGCACTCGATGCTGAATAAACGCTCCAAAGGACAGAAAAACGAGCTACGTCATTTCCGATACTAGCCTAACGGACGTTGTTGTGAACGTCTGTCGTCGCTTGACGACATAGTTTTCATTTCCTCCCCGCATGACACGGCAGCGTCACACCAATTGCGTAAAAAGTCTCTCGCGTCGAACGCGAGCACATCCAATGTTCGCTCTATAGGAATTCCGGCTTGCAGGCTGCAATCATCGGTGAGATGGATTGTCGTTCCCCTCCAGGAGTACTTCAGTGAAAAACTCGACTTTCTTACCAGCGCTGCTGGCGCTTGGCGTGGCAGGGCAAGCATCTGCGCAACTGCTAGAGAATTCTGCTGTGGCGACCTATCAGGTTGGCGTTCAGACAGATGGCTCTGTCGTAACCTCGGTCAACCAGGTCATCACCCCGGCCGGGATGCAGATCCCGTTGCCGCAGACCCGTGTCAACGCCGTCGCCATTCGGCCAGACAACAGGACCGCCGCCGCACTGACCATGGATTCCGGAGCGCCGATCCGGATCATGAATCTGGCGACTCGCACTGAAATCCAGGAATTCATACCGCAGGGTGGCACTAGCGGTGCCATCGCCGGGCTGCTCTACTCGGCCGATGGCAAGACGCTGTATGCCTCGCAGGACGGCGGCAACATCGTAGTTGCCACTGTCGCCGCAGACGGAACCCTTTCGTCCAACACCGTGATTACGGTTCCGAACGACGCGGCGTTCAACAACAATGGGTATACCGTTCCGAACAACGCCGGCTTGGCGTTGTCTGCTGATGGCACCAGGCTGTATGTGGCAATAAATCGGTACAATGCACTCGGCGTCATCGATTTGACTCAGCAGAAGTACGTCGGGCAGATCGCCGTCGGCAACGCGCCGAACAGCGTCGTCGTGGTGGGCGACAGAGCGTACGTCAGCAATGAAGGTGGCCGGACGGCTACTTCAGGTGACTTCACCGTCAACTCATCCGGCACGAACATCGTTGCCGATCGTGAGACCGGCGCCGCCGCTACCGGTACGGTATCGGTGGTCGATCTCAATAACGGGCGGACGATTCAGAACATCTCCGTCGGGCTTCACCCGACGTCCATGACGGTCGACGGCCCCTACCTGTTCGTCGCCAACACCAACAGCGATTCGGTTTCGGTAATCGACACGCGGACGAACTGGGTCGTGCAGACGCTGCCCATTCGGCCATTCGACGGTGCCACGTTCGGCAGTTCGCCAAACGGTTTGGTGATGACGCCGCAAAAGAAGCTGTATGTCGCGCTCGGAACCAACAATGCGATCGCGGTCTATGACTGGCAGGCTGCGAAGGCTGCCGCAGCCGCCGGCGAACATGCTTTCGGTAACGGCGACCGCGGCCAATTCGGCCTCGAAGGACTGATCCCGACCGGCTGGTTTCCGGGCAGTATTGCCTACGACCCGGCGACCAATCAGCTGCTCGTCGGAAATGTGAAAGGCACCGGTTCGCTCGGCGCGCAGAGACAAATCCTCGATCATGTTGGACACAGCGCCTATGCCGATTCCGGAACCGCTTCGGTGATCCCGGTGCCGTCGAACGACACATTGGCGAGCTACACGAAGCAAGTCTTCAAGAACAACGGCTGGCACAGCGGCGACGGCAGCGACCGGCCGGATCAGAATGCTCGTTCGCATGCAATTCCGGATGTCATCGGTGAGCCTTCGCTGATCAAGCACGTCATTCTCGTAGTGAAGGAAAACCGCACCTACGACCAGGTACTTGGCGATATCGGCCGTGGCAACAGCGATCCATCGCTCGTGGATTTCGGCGCCAATGTCACGCCGAACCACCACGCGTTGGCCACCCAGTTTCCGTTGCTCGATAATTTCTACGTGGGAGGCCGTCAGTCCGCGGACGGTCACCAATGGATCGTGCAAGGAATTGCCCCCGACTACATCGAAAAGGGCGGTGCCGATTTCGTGCGCAGCTATCCGTATAACGGTGGCGACAGCATGGTCTATGGTCCAAAGGGTTTCCTTTGGAACGCCGCACTGAAGAAGCATCTGTCCGTTCGGGTCTACGGCGAATATTCGGATCAGGAAACCGTGCAGTCCGGGTACAGCTCTGGTAGCTGGCAAGACTGGTATAACGACTCGCTTATCCTCGAAGGCAAAAAGCAAGGTAGCCTTCACGTGCCGATCGGCGGCTTCTATCAGTCCACGCAGATCCCCTCGCTCAATGCCCTCCTCGACCATCAGTTTCCGGGCTTCAACACAAGTATTCCCGATCAATACCGCATGGATATGTTCCTGATGGAGTTCAAGAAATTCGTTCAGCAGAACAACCTCCCGCAGCTGATCGTCATGACGCTGCCCCAGGACCATACGGGGGGAACCGCGGCCAACTCGCCCACGCCGCAAGCGGACGTGGCGGACAACGACCTGGCGATCGGGCGGCTCGTCGACGCGGTCAGCCACAGCCCGTTCTGGAAGGACTCCGCGATCTTCATCGAGGAGGACGATGCACAGAATGGCGTGGACCATGTCGATGGCCACCGTTCGCCGGTGCTCGTGGCGAGCCCTTACGCAAAGCGGAAAGGGTTCATCGATCACACGTACTACACGCAGATCAACGTCGATCGCACGATCGAGCAAATTCTCGGTATTACGCCGATGACTCAGTTCGATCAATCGGCGACGCCGATGTCGACTGTCTTTACGGACTACCCCGACTTCACTCCGTACACCGCGCTGCAGAATCAGATTCCGTTGAACCAGATGAACCCTGGTTCAATAGCTGAGCTTGAGATCGAACGTGCGTGGTCCCTGGCGTCCACGAAGATGTTTGCGGGTAAGCAGGCCAAACCCGATTCCGAGAACCCGAATATGCTCAACCACGCAATCTGGTATTCGGCTACTGGATTCAAGCGGCCCTATCCGGGCGAATCAAAGGTGTTGATGCCGTTGGCGGTGGCGCAACAGGCTTCGACCGCTGATGACGATGACGATTGAGCGCTATTAGCGTTCAGCTGGGGCCACTGGCCCCAGCTGTTATGAAGCGCCTTCGGCGACATGCTCATGAAGCTCCAGAAGGCTTTGTCAACCTGGCGAAACCGCTCACAAGCAGATCCCACTCCGCAGCCGTTTGCGGGCGCCGACATGGGCTATGTATCTGGCTTTTCCCGCACTCGGTGCAGCAATTTCCCACTTTCGCGGTGAAAATTTTCGGGAATTTGGCCAGGTTGACAAAGTCGGTCGACGGCTGCGGCTGCCGGCATCGATATCACATTCCATGAGAAGAAATTGTATGGGTTTGCGTCGCGTGGCAACGGCGCTGCTGGTCGCTGGACTGATCACCGCGCAGACAGCACAGGCAGAGGTGACACTGAACTTCGTCAACGCCGACATCGACCAGGTCGCGAAAGCGATCGGCGCTGCAACCGGCAAGACGATCATTGTCGATCCGCGGGTGAAGGGGCAACTGAACCTCGTGTCCGAAAACGCGGTGCCCGAGGATCAGGCACTCAAAACCTTACAGTCAGCGCTGCGCATGCAGGGCTTCGCGCTCGTGCAGGATCATGGCGTGCTGAAAGTGGTGCCCGAGGCCGACGCCAAGCTGCAAGGCGTGCCGACCTACGTCGGCAACGCGCCGACGGCGCGCGGCGACCAGATTGTCACGCAGGTCTTCACGCTGAGGAACGAATCGGCCAACAACCTGCTGCCGGTACTGCGTCCGCTGATCTCGCCGAACAACACCGTCGCCGCGTACCCCGCCAACAATACGATCGTCGTCACCGATTACGCCGACAACGTGCGGCGCATTGCCCAGATCATCGCGGGCGTCGATAGCGCGGCGGGCCAGTCGGTCGCAGTCGTGCCGCTGAAGAACGCCAATGCGATCGACATCGCGCAGCAGATGAACAAGATGCTGGACCCGGGCTCGATCGGCAGCACGGATGCGACGCTGAAGGTGTCGATCTCGTCGGATCCGCGCACCAACTCGCTGCTGATGCGCGCGTCGAACACCGCCCGTCTCGCGGCGGCAAGGGAGCTCGCGAAACAGCTCGACGTGCCGACCACGATGCCGGGCAACATTCACGTCGTGCCGCTTCGCAACGCGGACGCGACCAAGCTCGCGCGCACGCTTCGCAACATGCTCGGCAAGGGCGGCGGCGAAGGCTCGTCGGGCGGCACGAACGAGGCGAACTCGTTCAACCAGAACACCAGTGGTGGTGGTGGTGGTGGTGGTGGCGGCGGTCTGTCGAACACCAGCAATGCGACGGGCACGTCGGGCACGCCGCCGTTGCCGTCTGGCGGCCTCGGCGGCAGCTCGATGAACTCACCGATGGGCGGTGGCGCCTCGGGCTCGTACGGTAGTAGTGGCGGCTTTCTCGGCAGCGACAAGGAAAAGAGCGAGGACCAGGGCGGCGGCATGATCACGGCCGATCCCGCCACCAACTCGCTGATCATCACGGCGCCTGAAGCGGTGTACCGCAACTTGCGCGCGGTGATCGACCAGCTCGATGCGCGTCGCGCGCAGGTGTATATCGAGGCACTGATCGTCGAGCTGAACTCGAATACGAGCGGCAACCTCGGCATTCAGTGGCAGGTCGCGAACAACTCGGTGTTTGCGGGCACGAACCTCCAGACGGGCTCGAGCAACAGTATCATCAACCTGACCGCGGCAGCCGCGGCGGCTGGCTCGACCGGCGGCCTCGCGACGGCATTGGCCAGCTCGGGCCTGCAACAGGGCCTCAACGTCGGCTGGATTCACAACATTTTCGGCGTGCAAGGTCTCGGCGCGCTGCTGCAGGCGCTGTCGCAGACCGCCGACGCGAACGTGCTGTCCACGCCGAACCTGATCACGCTCGACAACGAAGAAGCGAAGATCATCGTCGGTACCAACGTGCCGATCCAGACCGGTTCGTACTCGAACCTGACGAGCGGCACGACGAGCGCGGCGTTCAATACGTTCGACCGTGTCGACGTCGGTCTGACGCTGCACGTGAAGCCGCAGATTACCGACGGCGGCATCCTGAAGCTGCAGCTCTACACGGAAGATTCGGCGATCGTGAACGGTACGAACAACGCGGCGACGAACCCGGCGGGCCCGGAATTCACGAAGCGTTCGATCCAGTCGAGCGTGCTGTGCGATAACGGCGAGATCATCGTGCTCGGCGGCCTGATGCAGGACAACTATCAGGTCAACAACAGCAAGGTGCCGCTGCTCGGCGACATTCCGTGGCTGGGCCAGCTGTTCCGCTCCGAGCAGAAGACCCGCAACAAGACTAACCTGATGGTATTTTTGCGCCCGGTCATCCTGAGCGACCACGGCACCACGCAGGCCGTCACCGCGAACCGCTACGACTACATCCAGGGTGTGCAGGGTGCGTACCGTTCGGACAACAACATCATGAAGGATCGCGACGATCCGGTCGTGCCGCCGATGCCGCTCGGCCCGAGCCAGGGCGGGGTGCCGGCGCTGAACCTGTTCGACCTGAACCAGATGCGCCGCCAGCAGATGATGCCGCAGCAGGCGCCCCAACAGGTTCCTCAGCAGGTACCGCCGCAGGCCGTGCCGCAAGCCTCCGTGCAGCCCACGACGCAACCGGTGCCGCAGACGATGCCGCAAACCGCGCCGCAACCGGCGCTCGCAAATCCGGCAAGCGGCGCGATGCCGAGCACGGTGTCGCCGGGAGCGCGTCCGTGACGCAGACGCCCGCGCAAGCCGCGCCATCGCAACGTCTGCTGAACGGTGAGGCCGCCGCCGGAGAGCGCGCGGCGCCCTCGCCGCTCGCCGCCCGGCTCGTGCCATACGGCTTCGCGCGCAGCGGCCAGATTCTGGTCGCGCATCAGCATGCCGATAGCCTTGAAGTCTGGATCAGCGAGCGCACGAGCGAAGCTGCGCTTGCCGAAGTCGCGCGCAATTACGGCACGGTATCGGTGGTGCGGGTGCCCGCCGACGAACTCGCGCAGGCGATCAACCACGCGTATGCGCGCCAGGACGGCAGCGCCGCGCAGGTGGTCGGCGAAGTGGAAGGTGAAGTCGATCTGTCGCGTCTGATGCAGGACATCCCCGAGGTCGAGGATCTGCTCGAATCGGAAGACGACGCGCCGATTATCCGCATGATCAACGCGCTGCTCACGCAAGCGGCTCGCGAGCAGGCATCGGATATTCACATCGAGCCGTTCGAGAATGCGTCTGTGGTGCGCTTTCGCGTCGACGGCACGCTGCGCGACGTCGTGCGGCCGAAAAAAGCGCTGCACGGCGCGCTGATCTCGCGGATCAAGATCATGGCGCAGCTCGACATCGCGGAGAAACGTTTGCCGCAGGACGGCCGCATCACGCTGCGCGTCGGCGGTCGTCCGGTCGACGTGCGCGTGTCGACGCTGCCCACCGGCCACGGCGAGCGCGCGGTGCTACGGCTGCTTGAAAAAGACGCGGCGCGACTGAATCTCGAAGCGCTGGGCATGGCATCCGACACGCTCGGCAAGTTCGACAAGCTGATCGGCAAGCCGCATGGCATCGTGCTCGTGACGGGCCCGACCGGCTCCGGCAAGACCACGACGCTGTATGCGTCGATGTCGCGACTGGAGACGGCGACCACCAACATCATGACGGTGGAAGACCCGATCGAATACGACCTGTCCGGCATCGGCCAGACCCAGGTCAACGAGCGGATCGGCATGAGCTTCGCGCGCGCGTTGCGCTCGATTCTGCGTCAGGACCCGGACATCATCATGATCGGTGAAATCCGCGACCTCGAAACCGCGCAGATCGCGGTGCAGGCGTCGCTGACCGGCCACCTGGTGCTCGCGACGCTGCACACGAACGACGCGGCATCCGCCGTTACGCGTCTGACCGACATGGGCGTCGAGCCGTATCTGCTCGCTTCGTCGCTGCTTGGCGTGCTCGCGCAGCGGCTCGTGCGGCGCCTGTGCCCGGTGTGCCGCGAAGAGCGCACCGAAGAGGACGGCAGCAAGCGCTGGCATCCGGTCGGCTGCGACCGTTGTGGCCAATCCGGTTACGCGGGACGGCGCGGCGTCTACGAGCTGCTGCTGATCGATGAAACGATCCGTGCGCTGATCCACCGCAACGCGGCGGACGCCGAAATTCTCCAGGCGGGCCGCGCGCAGGGCATGCGCACGCTGCGCGACGATTCGGAGCGCTGGCTCGCATCGGGACTGACGTCGCTCGAAGAAGTGATTCGCGTGACGGGCGGAGCATAAGCGCATGCCGGCATTCCGTTTCGAAGCGATCGACGCGGCGGGCAAGGCACAAAAAGGCGTGCTCGACGCCGACAGTGCGCGCGGCGCGCGCACCAACCTGCGCTCGCAGGGACTCACCCCGCTCGTCGTCGAACCGGCGGCGTCGCGTACGCGCGGCGAGCGCAATCAGCGGCTCGCGCTCGGGCGTCGTCTGTCACAGCGCGAGCAGGCCATTCTGACGCGGCAGCTCGCGAGTCTGCTGATCGCGGGCCTGCCGCTCGACGAAGCGCTCGCGGTGCTCACCGAGCAGTCGGAGCGCGACTACATCCGCGAGCTGATGGCGGCGATTCGCGCCGAGGTGCTCGGCGGTCATTCGCTCGCGAATGCGCTGCAGCAGCATCCGAAGGATTTCCCCGAGATCTACCGCGCGCTGGTCGCGGCCGGCGAACACACGGGCAAGCTCGGACTGGTGCTGTCGCGGCTCGCGGACTACATCGAGCAGCGCAATGCGCTGAAGCAAAAGATCGTGCTCGCGTTCACGTATCCGACGATCGTCACGATCATCGCGTTGGGCATCGTCACGTTCCTGCTCAGCTATGTGGTGCCGCAGGTCGTCAACGTGTTCGCGAGCACGAAGCAGCAACTGCCGTTTCTGACGATCGTGATGATGGCGCTGTCCGGCTTCGTCCGGCATTGGTGGTGGGCGGTGCTGATCGGCGTGATCGTGGTCGCCTATCTGGTGCGTGCGACGCTCAGGCAACCGGCGCCGCGTCTCGCCTTCGACCGCTGGCTGCTTACCGCGCCGCTGATCGGCAAGCTCGTGCGCGGCTATAACACCGTGCGCTTCGCGAGCACGCTCGGCATTCTGACCGCGGCGGGCGTGCCGATTCTGCGCGCGTTGCAAGCCGCGGCCGAAACGCTCAGCAACAACGCGATGCGTGAAAACATCGACGACGCGATCGTGCGGGTGCGCGAAGGGACGTCGCTGTCGCGCGCGCTCGGCAACACGAAGACATTTCCGCCGGTGCTCGTGCACCTGATCCGCTCGGGCGAAGCGACTGGCGACGTGACGACGATGCTCGACCGCGCGGCCGACGGCGAAGCGCGCGAACTGGAGCGTCGCACGATGTTCCTGACGAGCCTGCTCGAGCCGCTGCTGATTCTGGCGATGGGGGGCGTAGTGCTGGTGATCGTGCTCGCGGTGATGCTACCGATCATCGAGCTGAACAACCTCGTGCAGTAGGCGTAGACGTAGCGCGAGGCGGGAACAGAAAGGATTACGCGGCGTGCGGTATCAGCCGCGCAACCGCTTCGGGTTTCAGCGCACGTAAATGGTGGGGCCGCTGGAGTTGGCGGGTAGGAAGATTTCCGAGTGGGCGCCGTTGCGGTCGATGATGATCGAGCGGGCGCGAACTTCGGAGAGCTTCGTGCCTTGCATCAGCGTGCCGCCGAGCGACACCGCATGCGGCGGCTCGCCGCCGACGCTGACGATCGCCGCGGCGCCTTCGCTCAACGCGAGGATGCCAAAGAGATGGATGTCCTGATTGACGTTGCGTGTGAGTTGCCCGCCGAACAGCGTCGCGGCCTGATCGGTCGAGACCTGCGCATGCGCGGCGGCAGCCGGCAACGGCGCGCCGGACATCGTACTCAGCGTGATGATCCAGTAGGTCAGCGTCGCGCAGAAAGCGGCGAACAGCGCGAGCGACAGGAGGCGGATTTGGATGGCGTTCATGCGCACATTGTACGGACTATTGTGAAAATTGCGGTGGGTTGAAACCCTTCAACTGCATGACATTAAAATGATCGGCCCGGCGTGTTCAATCTGACGGCCCGGACCGAAAAATTCACCTGAAAAGAGGTAGTAATCTATGCAACTGTCGACCATTCGCCGCGCTAACAACGCGGGTTCGCGAAGCCGTCGTCAACGCGGTTTCACGCTGATCGAAATCATGGTCGTGATCGCGATTCTCGGCATTCTCGCCGCGCTGATCGTGCCGAAGATCATGAGCCGTCCGGACGAAGCGCGGCGCGTCGCCGCGAAGCAGGATATCGGCACCGTGATGCAGGCGTTGAAGCTGTATCGCCTCGACAACGGCCGCTATCCGACTCAGGAGCAAGGCCTGCACGCGCTGATCGAAAAGCCGACCACCGACCCGGTGCCGGCCAACTGGAAGGACGGCGGCTATCTCGAGCGCCTGCCGAACGATCCGTGGGGCAATTCGTATCAGTACCTGAATCCGGGCGTGCACGGCGAGATCGATGTGTTCAGCTACGGCGCCGATGGCAAACCGGGCGGCGAAGGCAACGATGCCGATGTCGGATCCTGGCAGTAAGCGCGCGTGCTTTACCGATGCATTGTTGTTTGAATTTCCATTGATCGTCGATGGCCGGCACTATGCGCACGTCCGCTTGCAAGTCCCGTGTGAACGCTCCGTGTACGGCTTCGCGGCCGCGCTCCCGCCTGGGTCGCGGCCGCGCGGCCGGCTTCACGCTGCTCGAAATGATGGTTGTGCTCGTGATCGTGGGCCTGCTCGTGTCGCTGACCGCGGTGACGATGACGCGTAATCCACGCACCGATCTGAATGAGGAGGCGCAACGTCTTGCGCTGCTGTTCGAATCCGCCGGCGACGAAGCGCAGGTGCGCGCGCGGCCGATCGCGTGGCAGCCATTCGAAGGCGGCTTCCGTTTCGATCAGCGCACTCAGGACGGCTGGCGTCCCCTGCGCGACGATCTGCTCGGACCACGTCAATGGGAAGGCGGCGTGACCGGTGTCGCGATCAGCTATCCGGGCTCGGATTCGCAAGCCGATCGGATCGTGTTCGGTACCGAGGCGATCGACGTGCCGGTGAAAGTCACGCTGTTTTCTGCGGCCGGCGAGGCGCCGATCGTCGGTACCGGCAATGGCCGATACAAGGTGCGCTGAGATGCCAATGCGTCGTTATGGCAGGGCCGCCAGAGCCCCTTCCCTTTTCATGATGCGCTACGGGGCGCGCCGCAAGGGGCGCGGCTTCACGATGATCGAGGTGCTGGTCGCGCTCGCGATCATCGCGGTGGCGCTCGCCGCGTCGTTGCGCGCGGTCGGCAGTCTCGCGAGCGGCGAAACCGATCTGCACCGGCGCCTGCTCGCCGGCTGGAGCGCGGACAACGCGCTCGCGCAAGTGCATCTGAAGCATGCATGGCCGAACATCGGCTCGACGAGCTTCGATTGCTCGCAAGGCAATCTGCAGCTGCGCTGTACCGAGCATGTGACGGCGACGCCGAATCCGGTGTTTCGCCGTGTCGAAGTGATGGTGACGATGCCTGGGCAAACCGGCAATCTCGCTCAGATGGTCACGGTGGTCGCGAATGAAAACAACCGCTCGCTGTGAGCGCCGCCGCCGTAACGGCGCGCGCGGCTTCACGCTGATCGAACTGCTGGTCGCGATCGCGATCCTCGCGGTGATCGCCGTGCTGTCGTGGCGCGGGCTCGATCAGATCATCCGCGGCCGCACGACGATCACGAACGCGATGGAAGACGAGCGCGTGTTCGCGCAGCTATTCGACCAGATGCGCATCGACGCGCGTCAGGCCGCCAGCGACGACGAATCCAGCCAGGCCGCGGTGTCGATCACCGGCAACACGCTGCAGATCGTGCGGCACATGGTGCTGCCGGGCACCGCGCCGCGTCTGCAGGTGGTGCGCTATCAGATCTCGAACGGCCGGGTGGTGCGCTACGCGTCGCCGCCGCTTGGCAACGTCGGCGAGTTGCGACGCGCGCTGCACGGCAGCGACGAAGGCTGGAACGCGGTGCCGCTGATGGGCGGTGTAGGCTCGATTTCGGCGCGCATGTACGTGCCGAAGCTCGGCTGGACCACGCAGATGAACGACGTACAGACCGCGATGACCGAGGCCGACAACAATCTGAAGGTGCCGCAACTGGGCAATGCGCCGCTGCCGCGCTCGGTGACGGGGCTCGAGGTCAGCATCGGTGCGACGTCACTCGCGCGGCCGGTCACGCGCGTTTTTCTGATCGGAGAATGAAATGAAATTCTTCTCTTGGTCATCTCCGCGACGGTCGTCATCTTGTTCGTTGTCTGTCGATGCGCGTGGCTGCGGCAAACAGACAAACCGCCGCGCGTCTCGCGGGCAACAGCAAGGCGCGGCCATCATCAGCGCGCTGCTCGTGGTCGCGCTATCGGCGATTCTGGTTTCCGGCATGCTGTGGCGCCAAGAGGTCCAGATTCGCCGGATCGAAAATCAGCGGCTGCTGTCGCAGGCACAATGGGTCGGGCGCGGCGCGTTGGACTGGACGCGTCTGATCCTGCGCTCGGAAGGCGATACATCGGCCGGCATCACCTACCTGGGCGGTGGGTGGGGCGTGCCGATCGCGAAGACGCGCCTGTCCGATTTCCTTGGCCAGATCGGCGAGGTCCGAGCCGAGCAAGGCGCGGCAACCTACCTGTCCGGTTCGATCGAAGACGCCCAGGCGAAATTCAACCTCCGCAATCTGGTGTCGAGCCCCGCGCCCGGCGTGATGCAACTGAACCTGGAGCAGATCGGCGCGTATCAGCGCCTGCTCGTGTCGCTCGGCGTGAATAACCAACTGGCGCAAGCCACCGCCGTCCAGGTGCGCAACAGCCTCTCGCAATCGGCGACCCGTTTCCCGACCGTCACCTCCACCAGCGGCACGACCGCGACCCCGGAGATCCAGGGCGGCGCCACCGGGGGCAGCTTCACCGAAAAACCCGGTCTCGAAGACGGCGACGACAACGTGGCGGTCGCGCCGCTCATGATGACGGCCGTCGATTCGCTGCTCGACATTCCGGGCTACACGCCGGAGATCGTCGCGAAGCTGCGGCCGTTCGTCACCGTGCTGCCTACGACCACCGCGATCAACATGAACACCGCGTCGGCCGAAGTGATCGCAGCGGTGGTGCCGGGCATGACCGTGTCGCAGGCGCAGGCGTTGGTCGCGCGGCGGCAGACCGTGTTTTTCCGCAACGTCGGCGACGTGCAGCTCGCGCTCACCGCGGCCGGCGTGCAATCGGTGTCGATCGATCCTAACCAGTTCGACGTCAACTCGAACTACTTTTTAGTCCACGGCAGTGTGCAGCACGAGCGCGCTGAAGTGGATCGCACGACGCTCGTCTATCGCGATCCGCTGACTCACGCCACGCGTATCGTACGGGTACAAGACCAACTATGAATAACGCAATCGACAGAGAGAGTGGCCTTTGAGCACGCTGATTGTCCTATTGCCGCCGCGTGATCCGGCGGTGCCCTCGCAGGAATGGCAACTGCCCGAGCTGCCGTTCGTGCTGCTCGACAAGGCGGGGCGCACGCAGCGCGCCGGCCGCTCGGCGCTCGCGCTGCTGCCGCGCGCGAGCACGACGGTGCTGATGGTCGCCGCGCGCGACCTGCTGCTGATGCCCGCGACGCTGCCGCCGCTGCGCGGCCCGAAGCTGCGCCAGGCGCTGCCCAATATCGTCGAGGATCAACTGATCCAGGACCCCCAGACCTGTCATATCGCGGTCGATCCGCAAGGGCTCGGCGATAGCCGGCACCTGCTCGCGATCATCGATCGCGGCTGGTTCCGTTTCATCTGCGAGGCGTTCACGGCGGCCGGTCATCGCAGTCTGCGCGCGGTGCCGGTCACGCGTTGTCTGCCGCAGGCGCCGGTGGCCGAAGCGGCCGCGGGCGCCAATGAAACAGTCGAAGTGCGCGAGCCGGTAATGGCCGGCGCGGCGAGCGTCGCGACGTCGCTGCCGGGCGTTGCGCCGGTGGTGGCGCCCGAAGCGCCGGCGGTCGTGCCGATGGTGGCCGCGGTGCTCGGCACGGTCGTGTCCACCGCGCCCGCGCTGCTGGTCGAAGGCGCGCTCGACAGCGGCGTGCCGCGCGTCGAGCTCGCGATTGCGCGCGGCGTGCAGGGCGAAGGCTTTGCGGCGCCGGCCAATGCGGTGAACGCGACGCTCGCCGCGCTCGCGGGTGCGGTCCCCGTGTCGCTGTACATGCTGACCGAAGTGCCCGGCCACGAGCCGAGCCAAGCCGCGACGAGTCCCGCGCGGCTCGCCGCGCATATCCACGGCGCGAGTCCGCTGCCGTTCGAACAGCTCGCGCGGCGCGCGCTCGAATGCCGCTTCGACCTGTGCCAGTTCGAGTTCGCCTCGCAGCCGTGGCGCCTCGATCGCGCGACGCTGCGGCGTCTGCGCCTGCCGATCGCGCTCGCGCTCGCCGCGCTCGTTGTCGCGATCGTCGGCGCGAACGTGCAGTGGCTGATGCTCGCGCGTCAGCGCGACGCGATCAACACGCAGATGACGGAACTGTTCCTCAACACGTTCCCGAAGACCACCGTCGTGCTCGACGCGCCCGATCAGATGGCGCGTCAACTGCAACAACTGCGGGTCGCGGCGGGCGAGCTGTCGCCGGAGGATTTCCTGTCGCTCGCCGACGGTCTCGCTCGCTCGCTGTCGCCGCTGCCGGTCAATGGCATCGCCGCGCTCGACTATCACGACCACCGCCTCGACGTGACCTTCAAACCTGCGATCAAGGTCGACCCCGACTTCGCCAAGCGCCTTGCGCGCAGCGGCCTCACCGGCGCGATCGACAGCAGTACCGGCAAGTGGATCATCAGGAACGGACAATGAAAGCTGAACTCGCTCAAACATGGGCTGCCTTCTGGGACCAGCGCACCGATCGCGAGAAAGCGCTGCTGACGTGGGGCGGCGCCGCGCTCGCCGTGGCGATTGCGTGGTCGGTGCTGTGGGCGCCCGCGCAGGAAGGCCGCGCACATCTGCGCGAATCGCTACCGAGCCTGCAACGGCAGCTCGCGCAGATGACCGCGCAGGCCAACGAAGCACGCTCGCTGTCGGCGGCCGCGCAAGGTGTCGCGCCGACCGGTGCGGCGCTGAAGGACGCGCTGAGCGCATCGCTGGGCGAGCATGGCCTCGCCGCGACGCAGGTGCAGTTCGTCGGCAACGCGGTGCAGGTGCAGATGAAAAACGTGGCGTTCCCGGCCTGGACCACGTGGGTCGACGACGTGCGCAAGCAGTTCAAGGTGCAGATTGCCGAGGCACACGTGACCGCGTTGAAAGACGACGGCCAGGTGGATCTGACGGCGTCGTTGCAGCCGTCGACGGCGAAATGACCGCGCCGTCACGGGATCTCGCATGACTTACTGGATGTGGCGCCTGCGTGCGGCGCTGCCGTGGCTGATGGTCGCCATTGTGGTTGTGGTGCAAAAATTTGGATCGGAGGCGAGCGAAGTGTGTGCAACCCAGTCGCTTCACGCCGCGAGCACGGCACTCCAGATTGCAGACGGAGTTTGGTCTTTGATACGTAGGCGACCGATGGCAAACTGGTTCTTGCGAATGCGATGCAGGAGTTCGACGCCGGCCAGCGTGATCGCCGCGCAGTCGAAGTTCTTGAACCCCAGCATGGGGCCAGTCCTCGACTTGACGCCGCGATGATCCTGCTCGATCAGATTGTTTAAATACTTCGACGAGCGGCGCTTCGTGTTGCGCCACACCGGATTTTCGCCGGGCAGTTCGCGCACTGCCCGATGTGATGCCGCGTAGCCATCGAGCGTGATGCTGGTGGGAGCCCGGCCCTGGGTCCTGAGCGCCTTGCGCAGGAACGCTTTGGCCGCAGACACGTCACGTTTCGGACTGAGCCTGAAGTCGACCGTATTGCCATCGCGATCAACGGCGCGGTACAGGTAGACCCACCGGCCGCGCACCTTGACGTACGTCTCGTCGACGCGCCACGAGCGGCCGGCTTTGCGCGCATAACGGGCCCAACGCTTCTCGAACTCCGGCACGTAGCGTTGGACCCAGCGCATGATGGTCGTATGTGCGACGTGTAGTCCGCGTTCCACCATCATTTCGACGAGGTCCCGATACGAGAGCTTGTAGCGGCAATACCAGCGCACGCAGAGAATGATGAGTTCGCGTTCAACGTGCCGACCTTTGAACAGTTCGTCCAGATCCCGGAGCCTCTTCTCCATCCTTATTCACCGCCGCTAAAGCCTCTACTTTAGCTCACCACGAATTTGCACCAGAACCCGTCGCGCCGATAGCGAAATACCGATCGCACATCGCACGAGGCGCGACACGTTATGGGCGGCGATAAAGCCTCTCGTCACCGGCGAGGACGCCGGGCTGATCTTCGACGAGGGCTATCGCTGGAAGATGCTGACGCTGCGGGCAGCCGAAGTCAACGTCACCGTCGCCTACCTGTACCGCGTGCTACAGCGATACTGGCAGTTCGGGCAAATCCCCAATGCGCTGCTCCCTGCCTATTCAAACAGCGGTGGCGCTGGCAAGGTGCGGGCATCAGTCGAGGGCAGCAAACGCGGGCGACCGCGAAAGGTGCTGGCCGCAGGGCACGACCCGGGCGCCGTCGGCGTCAATGTCACCCCCAACGACCTTAAATTCATCGCACTGTCCGTGAAGGTCTTTCATCTCCGGCGTGGCATGACGCTGAAGGAAAGCTATGACGAGATGGTGCTGCACCACTATTCGACGCGCGATCTGTTCGACGGCGAAGTCCGCAAGATCCCGTTTCCCTCGAACCGGCTGATCCAGCTCCCCACGTACCGCTACTGGGCCGCCAGGCTGATGGCCGACATGAGCCTTCAGCGGGAATTACTCGATGACCTGCTATGGCGCAAGCGACTCCGTGGTCGCGCAGGTCGTGCCCGGGATACGACGATCGGGCCCGCCGATATTTTCGAGATTGATGCAACGGTCGGAAACTTCTATCTGGTTTCGGAATTCCATCGCAATCACCTCATCGGCCGACCCGTGATTTACTTCGTGGTCGACCGTCGCTCAACGATGATCGTCGGGCTGCACGTCGGCCTGATCGGGCCGTCGTGGAATGCGGCGCGCATGGCGTTGCACTGCGCATTCAGCGACAAGGTGAGCTTCTGTGCACAGTATGGCATCACGATCCGTCCCGAAGACTGGCCGGCGCAGGAACTGTGCAATCTGATTGTTGCCGACAATGCTGAACTGCTAAGCCGGCATGCCGAGAAATCCCTGCAGAACCTGCTGCATATCGACTGCAACATCAATCCCGTTGGCCTGCCGGTCGCCAAGGGCACGGTCGAGAACAAGTTCGCCACGGTCAACGAGTCGGTGGCATGGGTGCCCGGCGCCTGGAAAGCGCGAGCGCTCGAACACGATGCGCGCAATGATCTCGATCTGCGCTGGGACGCCACCCTGACGCTTCGGGAATTCACCCAGGTGCTCATCGACGAAGTTCTCTATCACAACAATGCGATCGCGGTCCCGGATTTCCTCACCAAGGAAATGATCCAGGCCGGGGTGAAGCCCTATCGACGCGACATCTATCTTTGGGGCCTCGAACATGAGTCCGGCGAACGTGCTCGCCATTCCGATCCGGAGGCGCTCTACCGGTGCCTGTTGCCATCCCGACGCTGCTCGATCACCGAGAGCGGCCTGAAAGTCGACGACATGTATTACCTGCCTGAAGGAGGTAGCCATGAGTTGCTGCTCGCGCAGGCGAAGCGGTCACGCCGGTCAGTCACCATCCATTATGACGACAACTGCACGGATTTCGTCCATGTCATTGATCCGACCATGGGCAAATGGTCTCGCTGGCAGTTGAACACGTCGTCGTCGGCGCGCTACGCCCGGTTGCGGTTCGAGGACATGCTGGAGGTCCATGCATCGCTTCAGTTTGCGGCGCACGACGCTGCCGACCATGAGAATGTACAAAAGGCTGTCAGGAAGCAGAAGCAGCAAGCCATTGTGGCGGGCGCGAAGTCAGCAAAACGCAAGGCGCCGCGCCCTCCGACCCAAAGGGAATACCTGAATTCCACCAAAACCAACCGGCAGAGGGAAGTGGCGATGCAGAACGTCCTGCTGTCGACGGAGTCATCCACCCTGCAGAGTCTCGCAGAGCGTGAGCGCGAGGCCGCCACAAAGCACCGCGGCGAGATGCGCTCACGGCGCAACAAGGTTGTTGCCATGCGGCGATCAATGCCCAAACCGGGGAAAGCCTGATGTCGCGCGCACCGCTGATGCAGGCTATCTACCGACCCACCGGCGTGATTGCCTACGAAGGGAATCCGTTGATCGAGGCACTGCCGCCGATCTGTTCGACGGCCGATATTGCGTCGATGATCGAGTGGCTGCCTCCAGCACCGCAGGACGCCGATCGCAAGACGCCCGCCGAGTTGCGTATCCACTCGTTGCCGTCGATCAGAAAGCTCGTCTATCTGTTGCCCGAATATGGGCTGTACAGTTCGATCTTTTCCGTTGTGCTGCGCGAAGGTTACACGACGCGCAACCCGGTGCGAACCGAAACCTGGCAGCATCTTCACTACGTCAACAGCGGCGGAAAAGACGCGTATGGCGCTCCAGAGCCGGCGGCGCACAGATCATCTGGCATCCTGTTCTCCGGCCTGAGCGGAACCGGTAAATCAACGTTCATCAACCGGCTGCTGCAAACGTATCCGCAGGTTATCCAGCATACGCGGTACAACGACCAGCAGTTCATTCATCCCCAGCTCGTCTGGATCAAGATCGACTGTCCGCACAACGGTTCATTGTCCGGTCTGGCACTGCGGTTCTTCACGGCTGTCGACAAGGCGCTCGGCACCTCTTACGCGCGCAACAATTTTCCGGCAAGCGGTCGTTCGCCGAAGCTCGCCATGCTCCTTGAGGAGATGGCCGCGGTTGCCGCAAACCATTTTCTTGGCGTGCTGATCATCGACGAACTCCAGAATCTCAGCCGCGCGAAGACACAGGGCGATGAAGGGTTCCTGACGTTCCTGAGCAGCATGGTCGAACAGATCGGCATCCCGATCATCGGCATCGGAACGCCCGGTGTCACGAAGGTCTTTCGCAAGACGCTGCAGGATGCGCGTCGTGCAGCGGCGATGGGCTACTACGAATTCCAGCGCTTTGCCGAAGACGAAGACGCGTGGGCCGATTTCGTTAGAACGGTTACACAATACAACTGGACCGATCACGCCATTCCGGATGATTCCGCCTTCAGGGCCGCGCTCTACTATCACACGCATGGGATTACGGCGATCGTTATCGCACTTTTCATCCTCGCCCAGTTTCGCTGCCTCGCAGCCGGTGAACCGCTGACAACCGATACGCTAGACAGTGTGTCGCTGGGCGAGCTTGCCCCCCTTCAGGCCGCACTGCGCGTACTTCGGTCAGGCAGCGCCGATGGCATGCACGAGTTCGATGATCTTGCCACCGACAAGGCTTGGGCAGAGGCAGTTGAAAACCTTGACCGTGCGGTTCTGGATTTTGTAACGACGCGAAAACCGCGTAAGTCGTCAAAGCGCGGCGCGAAGAATACGGGTCCCCGAAAAGGTCAGTCGCAACCATCGGACGATCCCCGCGATCTGCGGAATCTGGAAGCCACACGGAACCTGCACGAGCAACTGCGCGAACGCGGCCTGACCCCGGTCAACATTTTCGCGATGGGTAAGGATGCCGCCGACGATTAGCCACGCTGTACGCTTCAACGAAACGCGGATCGAGGTGCCCGTGAATCGTGTTCACCCGTCAATCACAGCCGTTTCCCGCACATGACCTCCGGTTCGAACCTGCTCCTCTTCCCCGCGTCACTGCCCGATGAAGCACTTGTCTCCCGCGTGAGCCGCTATCACATTCTCACGCGCAACCGCAAAACCCGCGACAGCTTCATGCAGCTGTTCGGCAAGCCGCGCACAGCGCTCACCGACATTGTACCGCCCGACATCCCGTGTCTGGCATTGCGCCTGCCGGGCGACAGTAGCGATAACCTCGAACGGCTGCTCAACGACAATACGATGTTTCCGCTCGCCACGCTTTTCAACAGTTGGACGCCGCCGACGGACTGGCTCGGCGCCGCAGCCACACCGGCCACGATACGGCGGCGTACACTTGGCCTCGCAGGCCTGACAAAGATATGCGAACACTGCCTGCGGGAAGATTTCAACACCCACGGATCGACTTATATTCACCGTGCACATCAGGCACCGGGCGTGATCTGCTGCTGGAGACACGGGACGTCATTGATCGAGCGGTGCCCGGAGTGTTCCTGCCCGTTCGAGCAACCGCGGGAACTCCTTGAGGTTCCCTGGAAGCCATGCCCGTGCGGCTATCGCTTGGGTAGTGACGTAGATCCCATAGACGAGGCGACCGTAGGGGGAGACGCCGCGCGGGGCTATGCCGTCTTCGTCAGGGATCTATTGCTCGCGGCCCCGGGCTCGTATTCCGCGTCGGTAATCGCCTCGACGTGCCGGAAAAAGCTGGTGGAACTGGGCCTTTCCCGTGGACAACGGGGAATCGACCGTCACGCAGCCGCAACGTTGCTGGAAGACTACTACGGTTCAGACCTGCTCGGGCAGATGGACCCCGCCTACGCCGCAGGCAAACGCGATCAATGGTTTCGCATGGGAAGCAGAAGCGGCACGCCGGATGTCCCCCTCAACCGCCATCTACTCACCGCGCATTTCCTGTTCGTCGGCGCAGGCCGGTTTGTTCAGACGCTCGACACGGCCGCCGCGGAAGCCCTCATGCCAACGCGGGCCACCCTGGACCTTGCAGGCGACGCTCGGAAGCCGAATGACAAGGTGAGTCGCGCGGTGGGCGAACTGCGTCGGACGCTGGAGGAAAATCCGCGCTATACCTTGGAAGACCTGTGGAGCCGGTATCGGGGCACGCTTACACGCCTGCTGAAATGGGACCGAAAGGCTTTCGCCCAAATTCGCGACCTTGCACAGAAGTCGCGCAGCAGGCAACCAGTCGCCGCGCGGGTGATTTCGCCACATCGGCTTGATGGCGAGAGGGCCGACCAGCTTCGACAGGCCGCGCTAAGACTCTATGCCAGCACCGATCGGCCGGCGAGAATCTCGAAGTACAGCATCGGGCGAGCCGCAAATCTCGCCCATGTGGTGTCCTCGCGCGCCGCTTACCCGCAATGCAACAAAGTCCTCGACGGGTTCGCTGAGACCCAGTGGCATTTCTATGCCCGGCGATATCTGTGGACGCTCGCGCATCTTCCGGATGCGGCGTCGGCATCAGAAGTCCGGCAGCAGGCCGGCATCTGGCACTACAAGTTCGTTGAACTGGACGCGTACTTTCGGGCGCGCTCACTCACGCAGGTAACGCACCTTCGCGAAGGTCAGATCATCGTGCTCCTGCGCGGTCACGGTATCGACCTGAAATGGGAAGGCCCCTGCCCGGACAAGACATTTGCAAGGCCAGGGCGCGCTTACGTCAAGAAGTGCACCGGGACCACCACTCGCCATGCCGCAGGGCCGAGTTCGAACAATGTGCCGACGCCTGTAGATATGGCCGCCGTGGTACTCGAACGAGCGCGTTGCGCCTCTGCTGGATGACCGGGGCCGACCCGTTGCTGCCATTCAGGTCGCCGCGACGACTACGGCCGTTCTCGAGGTCCAACGGCCATTCGCTCGCCCGGGATTGCCTTTCGCTTTTCGGCCGTTGCCAACATTCAAGAATTGGCCATGAAGTGGTGGCAAGAAGCCGTCTTCCGGACGTTCGCCGGACCCGCTGCTATGAACGTTCGGTTTCGAAGGCTGCGGATATCGTGTGCGCCGTCGTGGCCAGCGCGCTTCAGGCGCCTGCGCCGGTCAACACCGTGAAGCCCGGTCACGACGACGAATTTTTCGGCGTCGCTGCTTCGATTGCAGGCGAGGGAGCCGGTAGCGCAGACCTCCAGTTGCCCTGCCAGATCCGCCAGGCAATCGCAGGACTGAGAAGAGACACCGGCGGCATCATCAGGTTTACAACCTTCAGAAATGCCGTCGACAGCGTGCTATCGCGCGTCGCGGCACGATGAAGCTTGCCGATGTACCAGTTGATGAAACGCAGCATCGGCGGGCGCGCACCCTTGACTTGCGGATGGCGGAGGTCGTTGCCAACCGCGATGCCCCACGGAATGTCGACGATCTTCGCGGCCGCCCTGAAGAATCGCCGCGCAAGATCGTTCGAGCCCGCGCGCAGGCACTGTTGCAGCGTCAGCGCCTCCTGCGCCGCGACCGTCATGCCCTGCCCGTAGACCGGGTTGAAGCTGCACATGGCGTCACCGAAAACCAGGTAGTGCTCAGGGAAGCGCGCAAGCTTCTCGTACCGCCGGCGCAGGCTGGAGACGTAGCGGTAGCGCTTGTAATCGGTTAGCGGCTCCGCTCTTGCGACAACGTCGTGAATCTCCATGGTCGGCAGCGTCGCCAGATACGCGAGAAAGCCTTGATCGTCGTCGGGTGCGTCATCGCCAAGAAAACCGCCGGCACTGACGGTCCAGCTGTCGCGCTCCTGCGCGAGCATGACGCCGTTCCGCCAGTTCGGCCCGCTACCGGCGACAACTATGCCCAGCTTACCGTCAAGATCAGTCGGCCGACGTCGATAGGTACGGGTCATGTAGCCGATCCCGATTTCGACCTTCTCGCTGGCGGGAGCTTGGTAGCCGATCTCTTCAAGCCACGCCGCACTGGTTGAGCCGCGGCCAGTCGCATCAACGACAAGGTCCGCGTCGACGGTCTCTTCTGGCTTGCCTTCGACACGTGCACGCACACCGGTCACGCTCTTGCGAGCGGGATCGATGGCAAGACCCAGCACCCCGCAATTCTCTACGGCGCGCACGTTCGGCAATCCCAGGAGTCGTCGGCGCAGATGGCCTTCGAGCACGGGACGACTCGCAAGTAGGCCGATCAGATTGCTCTTGCCATTAGCAAGCGTAACGTTGCGACCTATCCAGGTCACATCGTTGGCTACATCGCCAAGCAACCCGCCGCTTTGCGCGACGACCTCGTCGTTATAGCCTGGGAAGAATTCCTCGAGTACCGCGCTGCCGCGCGCAAGAAGCCCATGGGTGTGGCGACCCTGCGGGACGCCCTTGCGCGGAGTGTCTGGTGCCGGAAACGCATCGCGTTCGAGCACGGTGACTGTGGTATAGAAATCCGCTAGTGCGCGGGCGGCCAACAGCCCACCCATGCTCGCGCCGATCACGATCGCATGCTCACCCAGGTTCTTCATGGCAATCCTCCAGTTCAATCCGTCGCGATGAGTCCAGCGACCATCGTCTGCAGGGAATGGTAGGATTGCCTCGTCCCCTGAGCGTCCCCTGGACGCCGTCATTGAGGGTCGCTCGCCATGGCTCTGTTCAGCGTGCGGACGCTTGGATTTCCGGAGATCCGTCGGGACGACCGGCCGTGCCAGCTAGCCTTGCGCAAAGGCCTGGCCCTGTTGGCCTACCTGGCCGAAGCGGAGGGCTCAGTCGGGCGCGACGTCCTTGCCACCATGTTGTGGCCGGAAGGCTGTGAAGAGGTTGTACGGGCGCGCCTGCGGCGTCTGTTGCACCGCCTGCAGCTCACGCTCGGCGACGACGTTCTCACTACCGACCGGTTGACGGTTCGATGGTCGGAAGCGATCGCAGTGGAGGTGGATTCTCAGCTGTTCGAGCAAGCCTGCGACCGCAGCGAGTTCGAGCGGGCGTGCCGCCATTATCCCGGCGACTTTCTCGAAGGTTTTTCGCCCGGCGATTGCCCGCAGTTCGACGAGTGGGCTTTCTTCCGTCGTGAGGCCTTGCGGGGCCGGGCGATCCAGGCGCTCGAGCGAGTGGTGCACGACAAGAATGCGGCCGGCGACTACGCGGTCGCGGCCGCGCACGCCGGCCGTCTTGTTGAGTTCGATCCGCTCAGCGAAGTGTACGGTCGGCATCTCATCCGCAATCTCCTGCTCGCAGGAGACCGGACAACGGCCGAGCGCCACCTTGAGGCCCTGACGCAGCGCCTTCGCAATGAGCTCGACGTGGCCCCCGAAATCGAGACCCGCGCGCTGATGAATGCCGGAGCAACGTCGCCCATCGAGGACTCGCCGTCGACGCGCTACGTCCGCAGTGGCGGCGTCCATCTCGCGTACCAGACCTACGGCGCCGGCCGCCTCGACGTTCTGGTGCTGCCCGGTTTTGTATCACACGTCGAGCGGGTTTGGGAGGAGCCCCGGTGCCGCGCGTTCCTGTCTTCTCTCGCCGGGATGGGCCGTCTCATCCTGCTCGATCGTCGCGGCGTCGGGCTTTCCGACCGGGTCGGGTTCAATCCCAACGTCGACGCGACCGCGCAGGATATCGGCACCGTGCTAGACGCCGCCGGCAGCCAAAGGGTCGTGTTGTTCGGCGCGTCAGAGGGTGGGCCAGCGTGTATCAAGTTTGCCGTTGATCACCCCAACCGCGTTGCCGGCCTCATTCTGTTCGCCTCGTTGGCGAAGGGAACCACAACGCACGACTATCCCCACGCACTTCAGGCGAGTCAGTATGACATGTGGCTGCAGCAGCTCATCGCAGTCTGGGGCGGCCCAGCAGGCATCGAGACATTCGCGCCGAGCCTGTCTGGCGATCCTCAGGCGAGAGCCTGGTGGGCAGGCTTGCTCCGGGCCGCGTCGAGCCCGGGAGCCATCAAGGGCGTGCTCGAGGCGTTGCGCGATATGGATGTGCGGCATCTCTTGGGCCGTATTTCCACTCCGACGCTGGTGCTCCACCGCCACGACGACCGCGCCGTTCGCATCGGCGCCGGCCGGCATCTCGCAAGCCACATCGCGCAGGCGCGATTCATCGAACTCGACGGCGTCGATCACTGGCCCTTCGCGGGCGATCAGCAACCCGTCCTGGACAACATCAAGCAATTTGTCGACAGTCTCGCTGCGTAACTGCGAACAGGAGGTGCGGCACAAGAGGCCATCTCGGGCAGAGTGCGATTCAGAGGAATTCCCCGCCTCGCGCGCGGTAATGATCCGATATTCCTGAACCGGCCATTCGAGTGCCCATCGCACGCTTCATGGCGAATGGCTGGTGATGAGCCGAACAGAGACCGATCGTTGATCGACGTCCCACGCTATCTTTCGATAACGATCATGCCCGTTTCTCCAGATAGGCATCGATCAGCGCGACCAGTCGACCTCGCCCCCGCCCCGCGATTGACCGTGTTGCGGGAGACCGCCATGGATGCGGGTGGTCATTGCGTACGAACGGCCCGATGACCTTTCTGCACCAGCTGACGGTAAAGTCCATAGCCGCACGGGCCCGCCTCGTAGACGATGCGGATGTGCCGCGCCTTCGATTGCAGGCGCTTGCACAGGCGGTCAATATCCGTCTTCGTCGTACCAATCTTGCCGAGCAGTTCGACCTCGCCCACGCCCAGCGCATAGGCAACCGTGATCGATTCCTTGTGAACGTCGAGCCCTATCTTCGCTGCCCGGGTTTCAATCTCTTCCCAGGAAGCCATGTCTGCTCCGACACGCAGAAAGGACGCGCTAGCAGCATTAAAGGACATGAAACCCACGCTAGCAACGTTAGTGGACAACGTGCCTCTCAGTTGTTGTATCGCTAGAACACCGTGAAATCGCTATTCTCTCGTCTGTCCGGCCGGGATTTACGACGTTTTATGCAAAATTCGGCGCTAGCAGAATCAACGACACGGCTAGCGCCAATTGTGAACACCAACAGCAAGGCTCGCAGACACATTCGATCACTGGAAAAAACGCGCGACCAGTTGACATTCTAAAGCAGCACGGGCGGCCTTTAACGGGAGCCTCCCGGCGTCGGCCTGCGTGACATATTCGCCTATGCCTTCGACGATCCCCGGCTCGATCATGCACACGACGGGCACATGCTGCCGGCGCTGTCGTATCTGTCGGAAGTGCATTCGTTCGGCGCGCTGCTTCCCAAACAGGTTTCAGATTCCTTCGCAACTCCGAAGGTCCCATCGGGGGCATCAGGGTCCACGATGAACCTGCGGAATCGAACTTTTTTACATGGCTTGGCCAATTGCGGTCATGCGCATAGCACTAATCCCCGCCCCCATAGCGGAGCTTCGAGTCCCGAGCCCCTCCTGCGATCGACTAGAGTTAGACCCGTTCGAGAAATCGCGCGATGACATCATTCACCAGGTCCGGATGCGTAATTGGACCCATATGGCCAAGATTCTCGAACTCCACGACTTCGACTCGCGGCAGCGCAGCCGTAAGAAGCCGTGCTACACCTTGAGCCGAGGGCGTCGAGCGCTTGCCAACCATGTAGAGGACCGGAATATTGAGCGACCGGAATGCCGTCAATGGTGTGGGCTCGGTGAACAATGCGTGCGCCCATCTACGCACATTTATCACCGACGCGACGATTGAAGACTTGCGTAGTTCTGGAGTCTGCTTCCAGCTACCCGTTCCCATCCAGTAGTCAATGAACCGCTCGGCGGCGGCATCCTGGTGTCCCGCGTCGAGGGCGACGCTTGCATCAGCTACTGCGTTGCGGATTCCCTCGGCCTCGTTCGGCGCAGGCGTCTGTGCGTCGATGAGCGAGAACAGTGTTGGTTCGTACAGGGCCATTGCATGTACACGACGGGGATTGGCCAGCGCCGTGACAAACGCCACTGCGGCGCCGTACGAATGACCGATCAGCGCCAGCGGTGAACCGGCTCTGGAGAGAACCGGCTCAATGAGTTCCACTTCATCGCGAAGGCTAATGACCCGGTCCGAAGGCCATTGTGGACTTTTGCCGGCACCATAAGAGTCGGGAGCAAAAACGTGGAATTGTGGCGCCAGCCGATCAATCAGGGCCCGCCACTGCCCGGAGGTGCTTGCGTTCGAGTGTAAGCATACGACGCCCGGGCCAACTCCTGCTTCACGGAAATATGGCTCAGGCTGACTAGCCGCGTTGTCTGGCGTGGCGGGAACCGGCGGCCGTTTCGTTGACGGCGTGCATGCAGCGGGCGTAGTCATGTTTCGTTATCCTTAAAACAAGTGGAAGGTCAGATGCAGTCGTATCGACCGCACCCATTATTCGCTGAGCACGCGTGCGATGCATCACCGGTCGCCGGCTCATACTTGCTCGCGCATCCCGAGTCGTTGGCAGACTGGATTGAACGTCTGCCGCGCAACATGTCGGCCGTCGGTCGTGGTACGGCCAGGAGCTGTCGCTGGTCCTGCTACGGCCTTGTTGTTTCGCTAGCCGTTGGTCTCGATCGAGCGCATGCGGCGTTCCAAGTCGCATATATCGACCGAGGACTCGAGATATGCGTCACGGCGACTATGTTCAGCGCGTTCAAGCAAGTTGCGGAACGTCTTGGCAAGGAATGCAAGCATGGTCTACTCCAGTAGCTCGGTTCCGGTCTCGGTGGCGGCTGCCGCAGACTTCGGGTAACTACACAATTTGACCGCCGAACTTCCGCATCGACCATGCGGCTCTTTTCAAAGCCTTAGCTGATGGCCGTGTTGGCCTCCTCTGACGATGCGAGGGAAAAGTGTCGTCTGTTCACTCACGCTTTTTAGCAATAGTTCGGGCACCACAGACAGAACGTGTCGACTGTTTGCGTGGCCGATAGGCGCCGTTAATCCCGTTCGGAGCCATTCGAACGGTCGGCACATACGGTAAGGCCGTTCGCGACGACAGCGCGGCATCACTTCCGGTCGATCACCACCTCGAGATACTCGCTCGGCAGCACCAACGTACCGTCGCCCGAACGATTGTGGCTTCCCATGAGAGTCAGCAAGTCCTGGGTGAAGCCAGCTTGCCTCTCGGCATCGAGCGCGCCGAATGTCTTGTTCAACGGGCCGTAGTAGGCGCGGAACACTTCGATCCAGTGTGCCGGCGAGAGGTAGCGAAAGGCGAACTCGCGGCGGGTCGTGCGGATTTCCTGCGCGGTTTCGCCGAAGAGTTCTTCGAGTCTTGCCTTCGTGCCCCACAGTGCCGGCGATTTGACGCCCGGCGCGGGGGGCACGTACTTGCCGATCGTCTTGAACAGTTGTCCGATGAAGCTCTCCGGCGCCCAGTTCGAAAGGCCGATCCTGCCACCGGGCTTGCACACGCGCGCGAGTTCGCCGGCGGCTTTGTCCTGGTCCGGAGTGAACATCACACCGAAGGTGGACATCACGACATTGAACGACGCGTCGGGAAACGGCAAGTTTTCGGCGTCAGCCTCCTGGAACTGGATCGTGTGGCCTTCGGCCTCCGCGCGCATCCGCCCGGATTCGAGCAGTGAGGACACGTAGTCGGTGGAGGTCACGTCGCACCAGCGACGCGCGGCGGCGAGGGTGGCATTGCCGTTACCGGCCGCGACATCGAGCACGCGGCTGCCTGCGCGCAGATCGAGTGCTTCGCACAACTGCTCACCGACGATCTGCAGGGTGGTTCCCACGACAGCATAGTTGCCTGTGGACCAGGCGGCTTGCTGGCGGGTCTTGACTGCGGCGAGATCGACAGCGGGTGAGGAAATGGATGCGAGTGCGGACATGACTGTACTCCTGGTGGTTTTGGACGGGAACCTGCTTTTCGTACGGCAGCGCGGTACCTTTGTCTGTCTTGCTGGCTATGGCCTGCAAAGAAGAGCCGGCAGGACGGCGACTGGGGCCGCTCGGATAATGGCGCTTGATGCGTCAAATGGGCTATTCGGCTGCCGTGATACCCGAGCCACCCATTTCTTTCGAAACGTCCTTCATCTTCGGCAGGCCGTCCTTCATTCGAAGTTTCGTCTGCTGATAGTGGACATGGACGCCGGCGTCGTAAGGGAAGTCTTGAATAGCCGCTGCATAGATGTCCGTTGACAGGTCCCGCCGACCAGCTCCGATATGAACCGCAATGGCAATAGCCCAGTGGGGCTGGCTCACCAATGACCGTGAATCGAACCGCGCCAGAAAAGCAACCGCCTTTGTAAGTGCTCTCGTTACTCATGATGTGTCGTCTTGGTGGTTTGCATTGAATCTTCCGCTTCCGTCGTCGAAACCCTGAAAGGCGTTTGTTATGCGATCACGTGGGTGCTAGTATCAGCTCGTAGGTCATATCGATGAATGACCAGGCGTCCAGATCTCTTGTGTAGGACGCCGGGATTAGCGGACGCTGTTAATGGATGCCCTTTCCGACGTCCTTCGGGTTGTGCGGCTAAGCGGTGCCGTGTACCTCAACGGAGACTTCACTACACCTTGGTGCCTGTTTGGCCAGGCGGATGCGGCCCTCTGCGCCGCCTTCCTGCCAGGATCAGAACGCGTGGTTTCGTACCATCTGATCACCGAAGGCAGTTGTTCAGCGCGACTGGCAGATGACCCCGGCTCGGCTATTCACCTCAATGCTGGCGAACTGCTGGTGGTGCCACAGGGCGAACCACATATTTTCGGAAGCGCATTAGACCTTTCTCCTGCGCTCGCGGGCCCACTTCTGGCCATTCAGTTGGAGACGGCACCAGGCCAGGTGATGACACTCTCCTATGGCGGGGGCGGGCCACCAACGCGTGTGGTGTGCGGCTTTCTGGCCTGCGACGGTACGTTGGGGAACCCGTTGCTGTCCTCGCTGCCGCGGCTCTTCAAGATCGATATGCGCAACGATCCTCAATCGGCATGGCTTGAATCATCACTTCGATTCGCTGTCGCCGAAGCGGCGCAGTGGCGCGCTGGCAGTGCGATTGTCCTTGCCAGGTTATCCGAACTACTCTTTGTCGAGGCGGTGCGCCGCTGTATCGATACGTTGCCCGCAGACCGGAAGGGATGGCTAGCGGGCGTGCGCGATCGCTTTGTCGGGCCTGCGCTATCGATGCTTCACGCTCAGCCAGCACACTCCTGGACCGTTGATGAACTCGCGCGAAAAGTGGGGTTATCACGCTCGGCGTTAGCGAAACGGTTCACTGACCTGTTAGGACAGCCCCCAATGCAGTACTTGGCGCGGTGGCGCCTGCAACTCGCCTCGCATGAACTCCTGATCGGAAGCAAGTCGCTTGCCGCGCTAGCGGAGCAGGTCGGCTACGAGTCGGAGCCGGCGTTCAATCGGGCATTCAAGCGCGAATTCGGGATGCCGCCGGCTGCATGGCGAAAGAGTCATATGGCGCAAATCGATACCGCGTCCGCGAATACGGCGGGACCCATTGGCGAGATGACGTCTGTTTAGCTCGCGAAAATTCGGGCCATTCGTGTGCGCTGGCAGCCGTCAACGCGTGAGAGAGAATAGGCGATATGCGCCAATGACCGCTTCGCTCGCCTTAAGACTTACTAAGCCGAAACAAAGTAACCGGACATGAATCATGCCGCGTAACGAACTGACGGATGCTGAAACATGGATCGGACCAAAGCCGGAATTCTCTGCAACGAGCGCGGAACTGCTCGAACACGCTGCTTAAGATGCCCGGGACCTTTGATAGCAAGCTTGCCGATCTTGTGATGTTTGAGATAACCCCACACGAGCTCATCCGGATTCAGATCCGGCGAGTAAGCAGGCAGGAAGAAAAGACAAAGGCGTCCATCTGATGCTGCGGCAAGCTGGCGGATCGCTTTGCAACGATGAACTGGATGACCATCTGCAATCAGGAAGACGGGGGCATCGGCATTGAGTACCAGTCGCCTGACGAAATCGACGTACGCCGCAATCTTGAAGCTGCCTTCAAAACACATGAAACGGAGTTGACCGCGCGGACTGATCGCCGAGATCAGGTTCACTTTGAAGCGAGCGCCAGTGGTTTCGACTACCGGTGTTTGACCGATCGGTGCCCAGGTCGTGCCGCTGTGATAGTCCGAGCGCACCGTCGATTCGTCGACGAAGAAAATCTGTGCCCCACAGCGTTTGGCCTGCCTGACAATCGCCGGATATTCGTCTCGCATCCATGACTCGACCAGTTCAGGGTCGCGTTGGTAAGCACGCGCCAGCGGCCGCTGCGGTGAAAGTCCGAGCTTCCTGAGCAGCCGGCCGACCGATACCTCAGAGAGCCGGACGTTGAAATGTTCGCGAATCAACTCTCGCACCATGTCTCGCGTCCACAACGCAAACTCGAACTTCATCTGCATTGGATTCTTCGTTGTGACCGTCCGATAGACAAAGCGGATAGCCTCGGACGACAGCTTCGTCGGCCCGGCCCGGAACAGGCTTGGCCCGTAAGGCTTCAATACCTCCTTCGCGCCAGGCCGCCAACCACTCGTAAATACGCGCTCTCGAGAATCCCAATGTCCGGATCACGTCCTCAGGCGACTCGCCAGCTTCGACACGCTTGACCGCGCGAATGCGGATCTCTTCAAGTGTTGCGTGTGAAAGCTGTCGACCGTCGTCCTCGCGCATCACGTCTCTCCTCAAGACCCTTTCTCAAGACCCTTTAAGCTTAGACGATGGCGTCGATTTACGTTCGCCTACTTATGCACTGGTTAGTACATTCCGCACGTCGAGGACACAATTTGGCGCGAATTTCGTCGCTAGTCCGGCTGGCGAAAGGCGTCTTCCGGGACGCCGAGTAGCCCGAGCAGCTGACGCTGCAATTCCGTGAGCGGAACGTCGTAGAATAGCGTGCTTCAGACGTCCGCGCTCCTGCTTGTGGCCGCAAGGGGGCGCGGCCGATGCGGCTACGGTCATTTGGTCAGAATGCAACCTCATAGATCGCCGCTTCATCTTTAAGCCGACGACGCAGATCCACAATTGGGACCTCACAGACGGCGATGCATTTAATATGCATTCCTTATGTTAATTAAAACTATGGCGTCTAGCGCCACAATGCCGCCGCATGAAGCCCCCGATAACAGAGGAACCAAACTGCGTTCGCCCGTCCGGGAAAGCCGGGGGAGAACGCTCATATCGAAAGTTTTAGCGACCGACCGCGCGAATAGGATTTGGTCCAGTACACATTCGTCAGTGTCGACGGCGTCCAGCCTGCGCCGCTGCGCGCGTTGTAGCAGAATAAGAGGTATCTGTGCGAGTTCCCAGCGAAATGGAATGAGTGCTCTGCCTCCTCGCCAACAAACGTCCGGGCACGCGTTGTGCGGCGCCTCTGCGACGGTACACGGCGCATGGAGCCTGCGGACATGAAGTTGAGGAAGAACTGCCTCGCCGCTGCTCTGTCCGCTGCTGCCGCCGCGTTCGTGTCGGCGAGCGCGCAGACGCAGTTTTCAGGGTGTGGTGCAGCCCGAGGTTCCGGCCTCGCAACCGGTGGTGCGCGCCGTTCCTCTTCGCCCTCCCGCGTCCGCTCCACAGCCCACTCAAAAGCCTGCTGAAAAGCCTGCTGAAAAGCCTACTCAAAAGCCGGCTCATAAGCCGGCTCATAAGCCCGTACATAGGCGTGCCCATGAGTCCACTCATAAGGCCGCTCCGCAGCCCACCGTGCAGCCAGCCCCCTATGCTCCCAGCGCCAACGTCGCAGCCCGCGGAGCAGCCAGAGCCAACACCTCAGCCCTATGCACAACCAGTGCCAGCGCCTCAGCCCTACGCGCCACCCGCCGTGCAGCCCGTCGTCAACTGGACGCTGCAGGTAATCCGCGACGGCCAGCAGGTCGACTCATTCGATGGAACGACCGCGGTCGGCCAGGCTCGGACCAACAAGCATCACAAGGTTGTCACGCACAAAGTCGGCTGCAAGGACCAGCCTGCGGGCAGTATCGACCTGCAGCGCACCATCACGGTCTCGCCGCTGCGGGCGGACCCGACCGGGTCGGTTCTCGCAATCGAGGCGCAGGAAACGCTCGAAAGCGATACCCAAAACCTCGGCAGGCTGCAAGCTGCCGCCGCAGCCGATCCTGGTGCATGCGAGCCATCCGGGACTGGTCGTGCCGGAGGGTCAATGGGTCAACTGGCAAATCGTCGGCGAGGATCCTTCACTGCTGTACCGGGTGCGCGCGAGCCTCGCGCCGCCGTCCGCGCAGCCTTGACTGGCAGCCCGGCGAGACCGCACCAGACTGCACTGAAGCACGGCCCACCATCCACTGCTGCCGCAATAGCAGCAATAATGGCCTTGGGCCTCGTACAGTTCCAACAACTCTGCGATCATACCGACGCGAACGTCCGTTACCTGGAGAGTATCGACGTTCGAATGACTAGACCAAATCGCACGCCAGCGGCCGCAGTTGGCCGACTGCCGCCCCTTGCGGCACCAAGACCCGTTCACATATCGGTATCGACGCGAGTGACGTGCGTTAGGCCGACCTGGTTGTTGGGCTCCTCGTCGGCGTCTACGTCGTTCGCGAAGCCTCTGAAATTTGGCGCGACGCTCGAAGCGAACCCCTGCAATCCAGCCGGACTGACTTCTTTAATGCAGTCTACGAAAAGCGTGTGCCGGTCCCACACCGCTCACCAGTTGCAACAGCTTGTTTTCGTGTATTCGTTAAAAAGCGGCAACCCCTTCGCCGTTTACCCGTTGCTGGCCTTCATTAGCAAATGTGCTGGCCGACCCGCGGAAAGGGTTCGCATTGCTCTGGACGCACGCCATGCGCCTCGCTGACGCGCGCCGGTTACGATCGGCCGCTCCGGCAGCGAAGAGAAGCGCTGAACCTGAACCGTTAATCGAAGCGAAACCCAACCGGCGGCCTGGCTGCCTCATGGAGGCCTCGATGTACTGCGATATTCAGGTCACAGTCGATAGCGATCCCCATAACGACCGAAGCGAATCCTGGCTGGCCGTGAACCCCCTCAACCCCTACAACATGGTGGGTTCCTCCAAGCGCTTCGTGAATCCCGCCACCTATGACTTCTCGCTGAGTGCCTACGCGACATTCGACGGCGGCTACACGTGGACCGAGGCACTGCCGCTCGGACTGCTGTCGGATCCTGATCCGAACAAGGTGTGGGCCGGTGTGTCCGATCCGGCCGTCGCGTGGGACAACTTGGGAAACTGCTATATCGTCGCGCTGCCGTTCCCCAGCCCGAGCAGTCCCTACGAGACGCTCGGCATTGCGGTCTACAGGTCGACTGACGGGGGGCGAACCTGGAGCGCGCCGAACTACATTCACCCCAACCCCGGCGACGACAAGCAGTCTGCCGCGGGCGACGGCACGCCGGGCAGCCCTCACTTTGGCAACGTCTATGCCGCCTGGGACAATGGCTCACGCCTCGCCTTCGCACGCACGACCGACCATGGGGCAACCTGGACCGGTGTCGGCGCCCATCCGGTTGGCGCGGGACTGGACACCGTCGTGACGGATTCCTTTTCGCCGGAAGTCACGGTGGCGCGCGACGGCACGGTGTATATCGTGTGGGTCGCCGGGGAAGAGTTCGGCAACACGATCAAATTCGTCATGTCCACCGACGGCGGCCAGAGCTTTTCCGCGCCGCAGGTTGTGGCGAGCGGTATTACCCAGCTCAAATCGCCGCCGTTGCCGGCTCCTGACGGCTTTCCGGAACTACCCGGCGGAACGTTTCGCGTGCTGACGATTGCGTCAGCGTGTTGCGGCGCGGGCAGCAATCTGGTCGTCGCGTGGGCCGATTATCGCGATGGTGTTTCGCGGGTCTACTATCGCAACTCGGGTGACGGCGGCGCCATCTGGCAGGGTCCGGCATCGGGTCAGCCGCTGCTGCCGGCATGGCTTGCCTCAGGAACCGACCAGCATGATTTTCACCCGCAACTCGCGAGCCGCCCCAACGGCGAGATCGCGTGCGCGTTCTATGAATTCGGTCCGAAAGGGGGCGCGCGGCTGATTGACGTGATCCTGGCGACGTCGACCGACAACGGCGCGTCGTTTACGAGTCGCGATACGGTCACGGACCGGCCGTGGGATCCAACTGTAGACGCGCCCCTGTCCCATGGAGCACCGGGCACGACGTTCATCGGCGATTACTTCGGCCTGGCGGGTAGCACCTTGGGTTTCTTCCCGTTCTGGACCGACACGCGCACCGGCATCCAGGAGATCTTCACCGCGAAGCCAATGCAGTTGGGCCCGTGGGTGGGCACACAGTTTACCGGCACGGTCGCTGCCGGTCAGACGCATCGCTGGTACACGTTCAACTGGCCTGCTTGCTGGCACGTGGTCTGGACCGTAGTGCCTACCACACCGCATCCCGGTGCGCCCCAGATCACGTGGCAGGTCCAGGTCGAGCGCGCCTCGGCCAACGAGATCACGTACTGGATCAGCATCACCAACCTCACTGCTGCGCCGGTGAACATCGAGGCACGCTATGTCGTGCTCGCGGCAGACTAAGGAGAGCACCATGATCGTCGGCACGCAATTTACCGGGACAGTGAATCCGAACACGACTCACCGCTGGTATACATTCAACTGGCCCGCCAGCTGGGACGTGGTGTGGACCGTGGTCTCGACATCGCCTCGTCCCGGCGCGCCGCAGGTAGACTGGGACGTCGCAGTCGAGCGGGCATCCGCCGCGGATATCACCTACTGGATCACGATCCGCAACGTCACGTCACAGCCCGTCAATATCGAAGCACGTTATGCGATCATGAACGCATAAAGATCCAACGAGGAGATGACCATGCGTATCACCATCGAAACGGACGAGCCGTCCCAGGGGCTAAAGACCTTCGACCTCTCTACACCGGCCCAGAGCGGCGGTGCCGCGCAGGCGAACTCGGCGCAGAACCGGGCAACGGCGCCCGATGAGCGGATGCATCTGAACGCGGGACGCGCGCCCACCTTCGCTTCACTGGCTCGCGTGGCCGGAGCGCCGCGCCTGGAAGCGGTTCAGTCACCCCATCGCGGCGCGGCAGTCACCGACGCCGGCCCTGCACCACAGGCAGTGCAGCGTGCGGCACGCGCTGCGGAAGAACCGCCTGCCGGCGGCGGAAAGGGCAAGGCCGGACCGAAGCGCAAATGAAAAGCCGGGCGCGGCCGCCGCGTGTCGCTTGCCGTCATCAACACCGTGCGGACGTGGTCGGCGAACCAGGCCATCAGTCCGACCGCCATCAGCGGGCCCAGAAAGGCCCCCACCGTATCCATCGTCTGGCGCAGCCCGAAACGCGCCGCGAATCCTGGGAGGAGAGGGATCGGTGATCCGGGTTCGCGCACCGATGCGACAATGGCTGGCGTTTGGCGCTGGCAGCCCTGCGTTCGAGGCGCTCGCGGACCTCTTCGACGAAGCGGTGTCAATCGCGCAGCCGTCTGCCCCGAAGCGAGACACGGCGCGTCAACGCGCCCACAAAAGACCAATCCCACCGCTAGTTGTCGCGCACCGTCGATCCCAGCGATGAGGAAAAAGCAACACCCCGGAAAGCCATGAAAGTGCTCATTATTGAAGACGACGCAGCCATCGCGACCAACCTCTACGATTATCTGGAGAGCAACGCCTACCAGGTGGACATCGCATCCAATGGCGCGATGGGGCTGCATCTGGCCACGACCCAGCACTGGGATGCGATTCTGCTCGACCTGTCGCTGCCAGGCATGGACGGCCTGACGATCTGTCGCAAGCTGCGCGAAGAAGCGCATCGGGACACGCCGGTCCTGATGCTCACGGCAAAGGACACGCTCGAGGACAAGCTGCACGGGTTTCGGCAAGGCGCGGACGACTACCTCGTCAAGCCGTTTTCACTCAAGGAAGTGGGCGCGCGGCTCGCCGCGCTGATCAAGCGCTACAACGGCCAGGTGACGCAGGCCGAGCTACGGTGCGCGGATGTGCGTTTCGATCTGGCCACGCTCACCGTCGAACGGGCCGGGCGACCGGTCAAGCTCCCACCGAAGTGCCTGTATCTGCTGCGCATCCTGATGCAGTCCCCCAACCGCGTATTAGGTCGCGCCGAACTTGAAACGCAAATCTGGGGCGAGCAGTTGCCCGACAGCGATACGTTGCGCGCGCATGTCTATACGCTGCGGCGCGCGCTCACCGCGCACGGCGAAAACGATCTGATCGATACGGTCCACGGTCTGGGCTACCGTCTCGCGGTGAGCGATGCAAACACGCCGTAGCCTGCGCTTCAAGGTCGCGCTGGTTTTTTCAGCCCTGACGATCCTGTTGCTGGTCGCACAGGCACTCGGCGTGAAGGCACTCGCCGAGGCGCAGGAAGAGCGGCTCATCGGCGCGCTGATCGAAGACGACACAGCAAGCGCGCTGCAGAGCTACCGGACTGACCCGGGCCTCGTGCCGCCGTTCGATCCGCGACTTGGCGGCCACGTTGCGTCGGCCGGCACTGCACGCGTTACGCTCCCCGCTTCGGTCAAGGCTCTACGCAACGGCACGCACGAAATCATCGTGGACGGCCGGGAGATCCACGTCGCGATCGTACCGTTCGGCGATGCGAGGATATACCGGGTCTACGACTTCAGTGCGTACGAGCAGCGTTTCAGGGAGGTCATCAATGCGCTGATGGTCGGCACGGGCATATTCGCGTTGCTTGCGTTCTGGCTTGCATTCGGCCTGTCGGGCCTGCTGGTGCGGCAGGTGGCCGGTTTCGCCCGCGAGGTCAAGGCGTTGAGGCACGGTGGCGCCACGGCCGTGAATCCCGCCCGGTACGACGAAGCAGAGGTGATTGAACTGGCCGAAGTATTCAACGATTACCACCGGCGTATGGCGGAGATGATCGAGCGGGAAAAGGAGTTCACCGGCAATGTCAGCCACGAACTGCGCACGCCGCTCACGGCGATCAAGACCAGCTGCGAGCTCCTCGATCAGGACACGGCCATCAGCGCGAAGTCCAGGACGCGGCTGCAACAGATCGATCGCGCGGCCGACAATATGGTCGAACTGGTCAACGCCTTGCTGCTGCTCGCGCGGGAAGCGTCGCCAGCGGATGTTGGCCCGGTACGCCTCGTCAGCGCCGTAGAGGACGCGCTGGACCCATTTGCCGAGGTTCTGGTTGCCAAAGGTATCGACTCGGTTATTGACGTCGGCAACGGCTTCATCGTCGAGGTCAACCGCTCGGCGCTTGCGATCGTTCTGTCCAATCTGATCGACAACGCTGTCCGGTATACCGACCGCGGTAGCGTCCGTTTCAGCTATATGGACGGCTGGCTGCAGATCGAAGATACGGGTCGCGGCATATCCGGGGAATCCTTGCCCCATGTGTTTGAGCGGCTCTATCAGGCGAGACCTGCACGGGTAGCGAGTCGCGGCTTCGGCATCGGTCTGTCGATCGTGAAGAAGATCTGTGATCGCTATCAATGGTCGATCAAGCTCGACAGTGAGCCCGGCAAAGGCACCCGCGTGTCGCTGCACTTGCCACTGCTCGACTGAAATTTCCCCGACTTCACAAGAACTTGACGTCTTCTTGACGAAAACTTCACACCCCGGCGAGTAGCATCCGCGTCTGTTGTTGCATCGACCCGATGCGACGTCCGCCAGCGCGCCCGAATCTGGCGCGCGCAGACCACTGGATGCCGCCATGCGCCGACCGTTGCTGCTTGCCTGTGTCGTACTGGCCGGGTGCGCGACCTACCATCCCGAGCCCATCGAGCCGACGCAGCTCACGCAAGACTTCGAGGAACGTTCGCTCACGAGCGATGGACTACACGCATGGCTCGCGCACGAGCTGGGGCACGACATCGGATGGCCGATGCCCCGCTGGAACCGCGAGATGCTCACGCTCGCGGCGTACTACTACAGTCCGGTGCTCGATATCGCGCGCGCCCAATGGGGCACCGCGAAAGCGGGCATCGACGTCGCCGGTGCGATTCCGAACCCGGTGCTGCAACTGCCGTTCCAGTACGCAACGCCCAACCCCGGACCGGGAGGGCCCTTTGTCACTGGCCCCTCTCTCGACATTCCGATCGAGACGGCGCACAAGCGCGGCTACCGCATCGACCAGGCATCGCACCTGTCGGAAGTGGCGCGTCTGAACATTGGCAATGAGGCGTGGAAGGTGCGTGCCCTGGTGCGCAATGCGCTGCTGTCCGTGTCCGCCGCGAAGCAGCGCGTTGCATTCCTGTCGCGCAAGGCTGACGCGCAGCAGCAGATTACCGGGATGGTGACCAGGCGCCGCGCGGTTGGCGAGAACGCCGGCCCCGACGTCGATGCGGCCGTGCTGGCGTCGACGCAGGCGCAAGCCGACCTAGCCGGCGCTCGCAGTGCGGAGCAGGATGCGCGCGCGCAACTGGCCGCGGCGATCGGCGTGCCAGTCGCGGCACTCGATGCAATCCAGCTCGATCTCGACGGCTTCAGCGAGGCTCCCTTGGCGCCGCCCGCCGTTGACGTGAAGCGCGAGGCGATTCTCCATCGGGCCGACCTGCTCGCGTCGCTTGCCGAGTATGCGGCCGCTGAGTCGGCAGTGCAGCTTGAGGTCGCGAAGCAATATCCGGACATCCATCTGGGGCCGGGCTACACGTACGACACCGGCACCCACAAGATCGCATTCGGGCTAGCCGGCATTTCGTTGCCGATCTTCGACCAGAACCAGGGGGGCATCGCGCAGGCTGAGGCGAAGCGCAAGGAGGCGGCCGCCCGCACCGCCGCGCTGCAGGACGCGATCCTCAGCGACCTCGATCACGCGCTTGCGCATTACCAGGCAAGCCTCGATGCAGTGCAACTGTCCGAAGCCCACCTGACCGCCGCGCGCAAACAAGTCGACAGCCAGGCCGCCAGCTTCGCTGCCGGCAACACGGATCGCCTCGCACTCACGCAGGCCAGGGCGGACTACCAGGCGAGCGGGATCGCCCATCTGGATGCGCTGGTGGCAGCACATCAGGCGGCCGGCGCACTCGAAGACGCGATGCAGCGGCCCCTCATACCCGACGTAGCGAACACAACGGTGACCGAACAAGAGATCCGGCGATGAAATACCGACTGTTTCTGTTTTGCGCCGTCACGCTGGCATTGCTTGCCGGCGCGTGCTGGTACATCTACCAGACGCTCTACTCAAGCCCGCCAGCGCGAAGCACCCCAGCACAAGCGGCGCCCCAGCCAACCGTGCAGACGGTGAACGGCGAAACGGTGGTGGTGGTCGGCGCCGACGCGCAGCGCGCGAGCCACATCGACGTCGCGCCGCTTGCGGCCGTGTCGGTGCAGCCCGACAGCAGCGCGTATGCGACGGTGATCGACCTGCAACCGCTCTTCGACCTGCGCAACCGGCTGGCTGCGGCGCTCGCGGATCGCGACAGCGCACGCGAGCAGGCCGCCGCGTCGCGTGCGCAGTATGAGCGCAGCCGCGTGCTGTACGCGGACGATCGCAACATCTCGCAGAAGAGCCTGCAGGACGCGCAGGCGTCCATGCAGGCTGCGCAGGCCAGGCTGCAGTCGGCCGACGCTGCACAGGGCGCGCTGGCCGCGACGCTACGGCAGCAATTCGGCGACGCTTTGACAAGTGCCGCGATGGCGCCGGGGTCCGCGCTGTTCCAGCGCCTGATGACCGGCCGCGCTGTCGTGTTGCGCGTCACGCTGCCCGCCGATCACAACGAAGACGCGCCCGCGCGCATCACGGTCGATGCACCGGACGGCCAGCCGGTGGCGGCGCAGAAGCTCTCGGCCTCGCCCCAGGGGGACCCGGCGGTCCAGGGCAACCCCTGGTTCTACGCCGCTGGGCGCGCGCTGCCGGTTGGCACCCGGACGAGCGCGCACGTGCCGTCATCGAACCAGCGCACGTCCGCGCTCGTGATCCCCGAGCGGGCCATCGTGTGGTACGGCGGACAGCCGTGGGCCTACGTGCGCACCGCGCCCGACCGCTTCACGCGGCGCTACGTGCCGGCAGCTTCCGCAGGCTACCAGGGTTTCGCCGTGACCAGCGGCTTTCATGCCGGCGACGCGGTGGTGATGCACGGCGCGCAATTGTTGCTCTCTGAGGAGCTGCGACCGCAGGGCATTGCGACGGCGTGCAAGGATCCGCCTGAATGCGATGACTGACCCGGGACTCTGCCCCGCACAACACGAACCCAGACACTGCTCATGCTCAACGCGATCATCCGGTTTTCGCTGCGCTTTCGCGGCGTCATTTACGCGCTGGCCGTGCTCCTGGCCGGTTATGGTCTCTATACATTGACGCGCGCGAAGCTCGATGTGTTTCCCGAGTTCGCCCCGCCGATGAGCATCGTCCAGACGGAGGCGCCAGGCCTGACGAGCGAGCAGGTCGAGACGCTCGTCACGCAGCCGATCGAAAACGCGCTCGGCGGCATGGTCGGGCTGCAGTCGATGCGCTCGAGGTCCCTGCAGGGCCTGTCCGCGGTCACGCTGGTGTTCGACGCTCACGCCAATGTGATGCAGGTCCGACAACTGGTGTCCGAGCGCGCGAACGCGCTCGCCGCGATGCTGCCTGCGGGCGTGCAGCCGCCGAGGCTGCTGCCGCTCACGACCACGACGAGCGTGGTGCGGACCATCGGCCTGACGTCAAAGACCCGCTCGCTGATGGATCTGTACGACATTGCGCAGTGGACGGTCAAGCCGCAACTGCTGAGCGTGCCGGGCGTGGCCGATGCGATCGTGTTCGGCGGCGACACGCGCCAGCTGCAGATCCAGGCCGATCCGGCGAAGCTGATGCGCTATGGCCTGTCGATCCAGGACGTGATCGCCGCCGCACGCCTGTCCACCGGCGTGCGCGGCGCGGGCTTCATCGAGAACGACAATCAGCGCATCGCGGTCAACGTAGATGGCCAGATCACAACGCCGGCCAGGCTCGCCGGCATCGTGCTGCGCTGGAGCAACGGCGCGGCCGTCCGGCTCGGCGACATCGCGACCGTCACCTGGGGCAGCGCGCCGGCGGTCGGCGCAGCATCGATCATGGGCCAACCCGGCGTGATGCTGGTGCTGGAAAGCCAGTACGGCACCAATACGCTAGCCGTCACGAAGGACATCGAGAAGACGCTCGCCACGCTCAAGCCGGTACTGGCCCAGCAAGGCATCGACCTGAACGCGGACGTGTTCCGGCCGGCCAACTTCATCGACGCATCGGTCGGCCACCTGCGCACGGCACTGCTGGTCGGCGCGGTGCTGGTGATCGCGGTGCTGTTCCTGTTCCTGCTCAATGTGCGGACCGCCGTCATTTCGGCGATCGCGATTCCGCTGTCTCTCCTGATCGCGATCATCGTGCTGACGTCGTTCGGCGTGAGCCTGAACACGATGACGCTCGGCGGCCTCGCGATCGCGCTCGGCGAGGTCGTCGACGACGCCATCATCGATGTCGAGAACATCTACCGCCGGCTGCGCCAGAACCGCAATCGGCCTGCGCCACTGCCGGCCTTCCGGGTCGTGCTGCGCGCGTCGCTCGAGGTACGCAGCGCGGTCGTGTTCGCGACCTTCATCGTGGCGCTGATCTTCCTGCCGGTGCTGACGCTTTCGGGCGTGGGCGGCAAGCTGTTCGCGCCGCTCGGCGTGGCGTACATCCTCGCGGTGCTGGCCTCGCTCGGCGTCGCGCTCACGCTCACGCCGGCGATGGCGCTCGCGCTGCTCGCGCACGGGCCGCTGCCTGCGCACGAGCCCCGTTTGCTCACCTGGCTGAAGGCGCGCTATACCGCGCTGCTGCTGAAGGTCGAGCAGCGCGTGAAAACCATCATGGTAATCGTGGCGCTCCTGTGTGTCGCGGCGCTGGCCTCGCTGCCGTTCATGAGCGGCAACTTCATTCCGGAGTTGCGCGAGGGCCACTACATCGTGCATATGGGGCTGGCGCCAGGGACCTCGCTGGCCGAGTCGATGCGCATCGGCACGCGGGTCTCGCAGGCATTGATGCAGGTGCCAGGCGTGCGCCTCGTCGCGCAGCGCGCCGGCCGCGCCAACGAGGTCGTCGATCCGGTCGGGGTACAACTGAGCGAGTTCGAGGTCGATCTCAAACCGATGAGCGCATCCGGGCAAAGCGCAACACTTCGTCGGGTCCAGCAGATGCTCGCGCGCTTCCCCGGCCTGACCACGTCGGTCAACACATTTCTCGTCGAGCGCATCAACGAGACCATTTCGGGTGCGACGGCGCCGGTCGTCGTTAGCGTGTTCGGCGACAACCTCGACGTCATCGACCGCAAGGCGCAGGACATCGCCCGCCTGCTGGGGACGATCCGCGGCGCGGCGAGCGTACAGGTGGAATCGCCCCCGGGCATTCCCGAGCTCGACGTCAGACTAAAACCCGACCAGTTGAGCCGCTGGGGCTTCAGGCCAGTGGAGGTGCTCGACGCGATCCAGAGCGCGTACCAGGGCGCAACCGTCGCGCAAACCTATGAAGGCAGCCGCACCTACGACGTCACGGTGGTCCTGGCGCCCGGTGCGCGCCAGAGTCTGGGCGACGTGGGTGCATTGATGCTGCGTAATCCTGAGGGCCTCGCCGTCCCGTTGCGCGAACTGGCGACCATCGGCCAGGTCTCCGGCCGATACCAGATCACGCATGACGGCGGGCGACGCATGCAGAGCGTCTCCGTGACTCTCGGCAGCCGCGCAGCGAGCGATTTCGTGGCGGAGGCGCAGGCGCGCGTCAATCGCGAGATCGCGATGCCCAGGGGCACCTACGCGGTGTTCTCGGGAGAAAGCGAGGCGCGCACACAGTCGCAGCGCGACCTGCTCGCGTACGGCGCGATGTCCGTCATCGGTATCGCACTGCTGCTGTTCCTCGCGATGAAGAGCCGGCGCGGCGTCGTGCTGGTAATGGTGAATCTGCCGTTCGCGCTGGTGGGCGGGGTGCTGAGCGTGGTGCTCACGGGCGGCAACCTGTCGCTGGGCGGCATGGTGGGCTTTGTGACGCTGTTCGGTATTTCATTGCGCAACTCGATCATGCTGATCAGCCACTACGAACACCTGGTGCACGTCGACGGGATGGCCTGGGGTGCCGACACCGCCGTGCGCGGTGCGTCCGAGCGTCTGATCCCGATCCTGATGACCGCGCTCGTGACCGGGTTGGCGCTGCTGCCGCTTGCTGCGACGAGCGGCGCGGCCGGCAACGAGATCGAGGGGCCGATGGCGATCGTGATTCTGGGCGGGCTGATTACCTCCACCGTGCTGAACCTGATCGTGCTGCCCACGCTTGCGCTGCGTTACGGCCGCTTTGAGCGGGACACGCTGGCCGAGCCGCAAGCCGCATCATCGAACGGATAAACGGAGCCAATTCGCAGGGTTGCCGCCGTTACGCAACGGCACGCCCGCAGACTCCATTTTTTGACAGGTCGTCCAGTGGACCTTGCATTGCGGCAGGTAAGGAGCGGATCGTGGCGGCACCCCTTGAAGGCCTGAGCGGATCGGATGTCGAAGCGCGCGTGCAACGCGCCCAGGTGAACCGCGTTGCACGACGGACCAGCCGCAGCCTCGGCGAAATCGTCCGCGTCAATGTGCTGACGCGATTCAATGCGCTGCTGGGTTCGCTGTGCGCGATCGTACTGGCCGTCGGTCCGTGGCAGGACGCGCTGTTCGGTGGCGTCCTGGTTGCGAACTCACTGATCGGCATCATTCAGGAACTGCGCGCGAAACGCACACTGGATCGCCTCGCGTTGCTGCAACAGCCGCGTGCTAGCGTGCGGCGCTCGGGTCAAACAATCCAGATCGACATGGCCGACATCGTGGTGGACGACCTGATCGAGATCAACCGGGGCGATCAGATCGTGGTGGACGGCGTTCTTGGCGAAGCCGATGGGCTGGAAATCGACGAATCGTTGCTGACGGGTGAATCCGAGCCACAAACGAAAGCGCCGGGGCAACGGCTACTGTCGGGCAGCTTTGTCGTCGCCGGTCATGGGTTCTATCGCGCAACGGGCGTCGGCCCCGATGCGTATGCGCACCGGCTCGCGGCGCAGGCGCAGCACTTCGTACCGCCACACTCGGAACTCAGCGCCGGCATCAATCGCATTCTCCGCTACGTCGGCTGGGCGATTGCACCGGTTTCTGCGTTGCTCCTGTTAAGCCAGCTCCTGAGGCAGGCCCCCCTCGCCCAGGCGGTGCTCTTCTCGAGTGGCGGGGTCGTGGGCATGGTGCCCGAGGGCCTGGTGCTGCTGACCAGCGTCGCGCTGGCTGTGGGCGCAATGCGGCTGGCACAACGCGGTGCGCTCGTGCAGGAGTTGTCCGCGATCGAGACGTTGGCGCGCATCGACGTGCTCTGCCTTGACAAGACCGGGACGCTCACCGAGGGCGAGCCGACGATGGAACGGGTGGAGCTTCTCGTCGAGCACCGTGACGCGCTGGATGCGCTGGCCGCATTGGCACTGGGCGATCCTGCGCCGAACACGACGTTGCGCGCCATTGCCGCCCAATATTCGATGCCGTTGGGATGGACGGCCTCGGTCGCCGTACCGTTTTCGTCAGCCCGAAAATGGGCCGGCGCATCATTTGGGGAATTCGGGACCTGGATCCTCGGCGCCCCCGACGTGATACTGGCCGGCATGGCGGCAGAGGAAAATGTGCGGCTGGCGGTCGCGAACTACGCGACAGAGGGGCACCGGGTGCTGCTGCTCGCGCAGGCGAGCAGCACGCTGGCCGGCCAGACGATGCCGCAGGACCTGACACCGGTCGCCCTGGTGCTGCTCACCGAGCGCATCCGGGACGATGCCGCGGCGACGCTCGCCTACTTTGCGGCTCAACGGGTGACCGTGAAGGTGATCTCCGGAGAACATCCCCGCACGGTGGCGGAGGTGGTGAGACGGGCTGGCATGACGGACGTACACGCTGGCGTCGATGCGCGCGAATTGCCGGACGATCCGGCGCACCTGGCGGAGCTGATGGAACAGGCATCGGTATTCGGCCGCGTCTCGCCGCAACAGAAAAAAGCGATGGTGGCCGCGCTGCGTGCCCGTGGACATGTGGTGGCGATGATCGGCGATGGGGTGAACGACCTGCTCGCGCTCAAGGAAGCCGACATCGGCATTGCGATGGGCGGCGGCAGCAGCGCCGCGGCGGCCGTTGCCCAGGCGGTGCTGGTGGACAACCGGTTTGCCAGCCTGCCCGCGATTGTCGATGAAGGCCGGCGCGTGATCGGCAACGTCGAGCGGCTCGCCAATCTGTTCGTGACCAAGACCGTGTATGCAATGCTGCTCGCGTTCGCCGTCGGTGTGGCCGATCTTGCCTTTCCGTTTCTGCCGCGACATCTGACGCTGGTCGGTTCGCTGACGATCGGCATCCCGGCGTTCTTTCTGTCGCTGGAGGCCAGCGCCGAACGGGCGCGCAGCGGGTTCGTCGAACGGGTGCTGCGCTTTGCGGTGCCGGCCGGCGTACTGGCTGCGATCGCGACGTTCGCTTCGTATTCGATCGCGCTCGGCTATCTCGGCGCAACGCTCGATCAAGCCCGCAGCGCGGCCGGCACCGTGCTGTTCGGCGTGACCCTGTGGATCCTGTTGCTGCTGGCGCGGCCGCTGACACCCTTGCGGTTCACGCTCGTCGCCGCGATGGCCCTAACGTTCGCGTCCATCGCAGTACTGCCTGCGTTGAGCGCTTTCTTCGCGCTCGAGGTCTTGCCGCTGCACATCTGGCTCGGGGTCGCAGGCGTTACTGCGATCGCCTGTTCGGGCATGTACTGGATTGTGAAGCAGGTGAGCACTGCCCGGCCGCCTGCGGAGGACCGACACGCCGGGCGCATCAGGTCCATTCCCCATGCGCTGTTTTCGCTGTGGCGCCGGCACATCGTGCTGTCGACATCGGCGGCACTTCTCATCATCGGCAGCGCCTGGCTGTTCCTCGGTGTGCTGGAAGACGTGCTCGCGAAGGATCCGCTCGTCCAGTTCGATCTCGTCGTCTATCGATATCTGCAGGACGTGCGGCTGCCTTCGCTGGATTCGGTGATGGTGGCGATATCGGAGCTTGGCGACGCGGCCGTGATTCTGCCGGTCGTGCTGGCCGTGCTGGCGTGGTTCATCTGGCGCCGGCTCTGGCAGTCGGCGATCTATTGGCTCGCAGCCATTGGCGGCGCCGGGATCATCGTGAAGCTGCTCAAGCTGGCGCTTCACCGGCCGCGTCCGAATCCGTACTCGGTCGGCGCGGAAAGTTTTTCATTCCCGAGCAGCCACGCCACGCTCAGCGTCGTCGCCTACGGCTTTCTGGCGTTCCTGCTGTGCCACGACCAGCGCCACCGCGCGAGGACCGCGATCGTGGTCGCTGCGGCGATTGGCATTGCACTCATCGCGTCATCGCGGCTGTATCTCGGCGTGCACTGGGTCTCCGATGTTCTCGCCGGCATGAGCCTCGGACTTGCGTGGATTGCGGTACTGGCCATCGCGTATGGGCTGCGGGTACGCGAGAACCCTGGCTCGCGACGCTTGTTGCTGATCGTCGCCGCCACGGTACTCGCAGGCGGTTCGCTCCATATCGCGCAACAACACGATCCGGACCTGGCGCTCTACGCGCCTTCACGCACCCATAAGGAAATGACGGCCACCCAGTGGGCGTCAACCGGATGGCAGGCATTGCCTGTCGGCCGGGTGGTGGTGTGGGTGTGTGGTCATGCCGGGCAGGATCGCCGAACCGTTCAGGGTGCAGTGGATCGGCACGGCTGCAACGATCGGGAACGCGTTGAGCGCTGCGGGATGGACGCCCGCCGCGCATTGGTCACCGCTCGCGATACTGGACGCCTGGCTGGGGCTCACACCTTCATCGGCGTCGCCCCCGGTTCAGCTCGAGTTTCATGACGGATCCGTCGCGAGAATAGTCTTCGTCCAGTCTGTCGCAGCGCTGCCCGACACGCTACTGGTGCTTCGATTGTGGCCGAGCAGTTATGTGATCAGCCGTGCAAGCGGAGCACCCGATAGCGTCCCGATCTGGGTCGGTACCGTTACACGTGAGCGCGTAGCGGATGTCAGCGCATTTCCGTTTTCCGGTCCTGCTCCAGCAGACGACTTTGATGCGACGGGTATGACGGTCGCACTACAGTTCCCGGACGCCCGGGTGGTCACGCGTGGTGACCATTCGCTCAAGACATGGGATCGGCGTGTGGTGCTGCTGTGCGCGAAGGACTCGCTGACATGTCCGCGTCCATGACAGCCAGCACAACGCCGATGACGCGCGACGAGGAGCATCCCGTGCCGACCCGGCCGCCACCCTTTGTTACCGGGATTGCACATGCACGCATGGCTCAGTAGCATCAGCGCCCATCCGCATCTTGTGCTCGCGATCGTCTTCGTCGTCGCCTGCGCGGAGTCGCTGGCCGTCGTCGGTACGATTGTTCCCGCGGGCATCGTGATGTTCGTAGCGGGTGCGCTGATCGGAGCCGGTGCGCTGGACGGCTGGGTGACGCTGGCCGTGGCCGCGCTCGGAGCGATTGCCGGCGACGGTATCAGCTATGAACTGGGTCGTCGGTATCACGGCGAAGTCCACGCGTGGTGGCAAGCGAAGGGACACGAAGCCACTTATGCGCGCGGTGAGCGTTTCGTTCAACAGCATGGCGGGAAAAGCATTGTGCTGGCCCGCTTCTTTGCGCCGGTGCGCGCGATCGTGCCGCTGATCGTCGGCGCCGCACGCATGACCAGGCTGAGGTTCTACCCAATCAACATTGCGTCGGCACTGGCCTGGTCGCCGGCGCATATCGGCCCGGGGATCGTGTTCGGCGCGTCGGCGCAACTCGCCGAAGCCGTCAGTGGCCGCCTGGCCGCGATGCTGCTCATGCTGGCGGCATTGCTCTGGCTTGTCGTGCGGCTGACACGCCTGGGGCTCCGGCGCGGTGTGCCGTTCGTCAAGACTGCTTCCCAACGGGCGATACAGCGTCTCAGCCGTCGGCATCCTCGCCTGGCGAGCCGTTTAGCGAGCATCGTCGATCCGGGCAAGCCGGAGTCGCTGACACTTCTGGTGCTGGGGCTGCTCTTCATTGGCAGCGTGTGGCTGTTTCTGGGCATCCTGCAGGACGTGGTTGCACGTGATCCGCTGGTGCAGGCCGACACCATCATCTACAGCTTCCTGCAGACCTTGCGGACAGTACCGACCGACCGCGTGATGCTCGCCATGGCCAGGTTCAGCGGGTACGGTGTGGGTCTCGTCGTGGCCGCCGGCGTTCTGATCTGGCTCGTCGTGCAGCGATGCTGGCGCACAGCGGCCTGGTGGCTTCTCACGGTCGGTGTAGCGGCTGCCTTGAGTCCCGTCATCGAGCCCGGGGTGGGTTACGTGCGGCCGTTCAACTGGCAAACGGGCGCTGCCCATGCACCGTTGCCCAGCGGCAATGCCACCTTCAACCTGCTCGTGTACGGTTTTCTTGGCTGGCTGCTGGTGCGCCGGCAGCCGCCCCTCTGGCGCAGTACCGTCCTCGCGGTCGTCGCCATCTGGGTGGTGATGACCGGGTTTGCCCGCCTGTATCTCGGGGAAAACTGGCTCGCGGACGTGCTGGGCGGCTGGAGCCTGGGGCTCGCGTGGTTGGCGGTACTGGCGGGCGCCTACACGTACCGGCAGGTGCGTGACGACGTGCGGCCTCGACTTCTGGCTGTCATTGTCATCGCGTTACTCGCCATCTTCGGTCCCTGGACGAGCGCTGAGCGTTTTCAGGCTGATTTCGCCCGGTACGCGCCCCGAACGCACCAGACTGTGCTCACGCTTGATCAGTGGACCAGCGGTGCCTGGCGCGCGCTACCGGAAAGACGCACCGAGATCAGCGGCGATGAGGAAGAGCCCTTCCCGTTGCAGTGGGCCGCGAGTTCCGATGCGATTGCACACAGTCTCGAACCAGCGGGCTGGCACGTTGCGCCGGCATGGTCCGCCAGGTCTGCCTTGCTGTGGCTGTCGCCGGCAGCATCGGTGGAGGCCTTGCCGGTACTGCCGAAGCTGGCCGAAGGAAACAGCGCTGAGCTGACGTTCATGAAACTCGATCCGCAGCGGCCGATGACCCGGTTGCTGCTGCGGCTCTGGCGATCGCATTACCGGTTGATGGCCGGCAATACGCCCAATGGCATGGCCGATGCGCCGATCTGGTACGGTGCACTGTACCAGGAAACGTTTCGCCGGCCGTGGCAACTGGTCACGATCGGCAGCACCACGACCTGGCCGGATGCGTCCGCGATCCCCCATCTGTTGCCCACCGGAATGCCGCTGTTGAGCCGCTCGACGCTCGAAGGCGGGTCGGTTCGGCGCGCAGTGCTGGTCTTGCCGACCGTCCCCGAAGCACCACCCCATTGAAACGCTGGGCCGCAAACGATCATGACGCAATGTACTGCGCGGCGGGCCTGGACGGCTGCCACAACGGAAGCTGGGAAGTTGCCGGATACGCGACTGGTGCGACGGGTGCGACTGGTGCTCGCCGTTGCCCTGGTCGTGGCCACATTCGGCACGCAGGCAGGCGCCGAATGGGTGCGGGTTGCCTCGAGCCCCGACGAGCAGGTCTTCGTGGATGCCGGATCGCTGGCGAAAGATTCGCGTGGATTCATCAGCGTCTGGACGAAAACGCTCTATACGGTGCCGCAGACCGCGGTTGGGATACAGTATGCCGCCGACATGACACGCTTTGTGCTGGATTGCGCCGACGCGCGCTATGGCGTCGTCGGCGGCAAATTTCTTGACGTCCACGGAAACGTGCTCCGGCAGTTCGATGAACCGGCGGGCGAACTTCAGCCGATTCCCGTGGCAACGAAAATTGACGCCGTCGCAAAGGCTATCTGCAGTGCAGGTGGCCATGCCTCGCGAGGCAAATAGTGCAACGCCGCTCTGGTTCTTCGGTTCAGCATTGCAGGAGCGGCGAAGACGCGTCGCGATCAGACTACCTCTACCCATGACAACCTATGATCCCTGACACATCTTCCGTCACGAGGATCACGATTCCGCGCACGGTCTGGGCGCTCGGCTTCGTGAGCCTCTTTATGGACCTGTCGTCCGAACTCGTACACGCGTTGCTGCCGATTTTCCTCGTGACGACGATGGGCATGAGCGTGACCGCGCTCGGTGTGCTCGAAGGCGCGGCCGAAGCGACTGCGATGATCGTCAAGGTCTTCTCCGGGCCAGTCAGCGACTGGCTGGGGCGGCGTAAGGGCTTGTTGCTGCTCGGCTATGGGCTGGCCGCGCTGACAAAGCCGTTGTTCCCGCTCGCGAGCACACCTGCGCTGGTGGCAACGGCCCGCCTGCTCGATCGCGTCGGCAAGGGCATTCGCGGCGCCCCGCGCGATGCGCTGGTGGCCGACGTGGCGCCGCCTGCAATCCGCGGCGCGTGCTTCGGGTTGCGCCAGTCGATGGATACCATTGGCGCCTTTGTCGGGCCGCTACTCGCGATCGGGCTGATGCTCTGGTTCAGCGATCATATTCGCACTGTCCTGTGGTTTGCGGTCGTGCCGGCCTTCATCGCGATCGCCCTGATCGCATTTGGCGTCGACGAACCGGAGCACGCCCCGGCGCAGCGTCGCTTCCGGTTCCCGTTGCACAGGCGCGCACTGCGCGAATTCCCGGCGCGCTACTGGTTCATCGTTGTCATCGGCGCCACCTTCACGCTCGCGCGTTTTAGTGAGGCGTTCCTCGTGCTGCGCGCCCAGCAGACCGGGCTGGATCTCGCGTGGATCCCCGCCGTGATGGTGGTGATGAGTGTCGCCTATTCGGTTTCGGCGTATCCGGTCGGGATACTTTCCGACCACCTGGATCGACGGGTCCTGCTCGCACTCGGTCTCGCGTTGCTGATCGCCGCCGATGTGGTGCTGGGGCTGGGTAAGTCCACTGCCTCCATGTTCATCGGCGTCGCCATGTGGGGTCTGCACATGGGTTTTACGCAGGGCATTGTCGCGGCGATGGTGGCTGAGGCATCACCCGTCACGTTGCGTGGCACCGCATTCGGCGTGTTCAATCTCGCCAGCGGCGTGTGCATGCTGCTCGCGAGCGCACTCGCGGGCTGGCTGTGGGACCACGTTGGCGCGCCGACGACCTTTCTGACAGGCGCGGCGCTCGTCGTCGTGCCGTTATGCCTGTGCTGGTTTGCGCCACGACGGGTCGCACATCGCGCCTGATCAACTATTCACCATAAACCTTTGCAATGACAACACTCGAAGCGTTGAATCAGGCTCTCTTTCTCATGATCAACGGAACGGCGTCGACACCAGCGTGGCAAGTCGGCACGGCGCTGGTGATCGCCGATTACCTGATCTGGCTGATTCCGCTGCTGCTCGTGGGCATATGGCTCTCGGGCGACGAGAGGCAGCGCGGCCTCGCCATCCGTGCGTGCGTTGTAGCGATGCTCGGCGTCGGCGCGAATCAGCTCATCGGAATGGTTTGGCAGCATCCACGGCCATTCATGATCGGGCTCGGCCATACGTTCCTGCCGCACGCGCCGGACTCGTCGTTTCCGAGCGATCACGCCACCGTGTTCGCCGGCGTTGCGTTGACGCTGCTGTTGGGCGGGATGCGACGGCTCGGCGGACTCACGCTTCTGATCGGTACCACAGTGGCGTGGGCGCGCGTGTTTCTGGGCGTGCATTTTCCGCTCGACATGATCGGGGCCGTCGCCGTTGCATGCGTCGCCTACGCGCCGATCGCGCCGCTCTGGCAACTCGGCGGCACACCCGTGACGCACTTGATGGTCGCGTTATACCGCAAACTCCTGGCGCGGCCGATCAGCCTCGGCTGGCTGCGCCCCTGACCGACCGATGCACACCCATCACGTCGTTGCCGCCTTCGACTTCGATGGCACGATCACCACCTCCGACAGCCTGCGTGATTTCATCCGTTATGCGGTCGGTACTGGCCGATTGGCTGCCGGAGCGGTACGCGCGGCGCCATGGCTCGCCGGCTTGCTGCTCGGCGTGTGCGACCGGGGTGATGCGAAAGCGCGTTTTCTTGCCGCGACCGTCGGCGGGCATGACGGCGTGCGAGCTGGAGGGGCGGCGCAGGACTACGCCGCTCAAAGACTGCCCGCCCTGATCCGCCCGGAGATGGTCGCGAGAGCCCAGGAACATGAACGCCGCAGCCACCGGCTGGTGCTGGTCAGCGCGTCTCCGTCGCTGTACCTGACGGTTTGGGCCGCCCGCGCGGGTTTCGACGCGGTGCTCGCCACGGAGCTTGAATTCCGGGACGGTCGGTTTGCTGGCCGCCTGGCGTCGCCGAATTGCTGGGGGCCCGAGAAGGTGCGGCGGCTACAGCAATGGTTTGGCAGTGATCAGCCACCTGTGCTGTATGCGTGTGGCGACAGCCGGGGCGACCGGGAAATGCTCGCGCTTGCCGATCACGCGTGGCTGCGTGGCGACGGCGCATTGCCCCTGATCGATGCGTAGCAGCGCAAAACGCGCGCGGGCTGACCCGCCACCGCTCGCGTATGACCTATATCCATGAAACTGACCACGACGTGCCTTATCACGTAAGCGGCAGCTTTCAGCAGCTTCACGTCATTTTGAGCGTCACGATCACACGTCGGATCCGCGCTGACATTTCTCGATGCGGCATATCCGTCCCATTTTCGCGTAGTTAAACGCGGTTCCGACCTGTGTGAAGCCCGCCAGCGGGCGACCTCATTGCGTGATGCGCAGTGCGCAGATTCACACCTCATTGCCCGGCATTCTCGAACGGCAACTGCCAAACGGTCACGGTGTTCGTATTGTCGTTGACCGCCGCAAAGCGCACGAACTCTTGATGCGGCGGCGTGAACGCCAGTCCGAAGGCACCGTCTGGCGCCGGGTCGATGGAAAGCTGCGCGACGAAGCGGCCTTGCGGCGTGAGTTCGACGATTTCGCTCGGCTGCTTCGGATCGCTGTTGACCGCATCGCCATTCGCGACGAACAGATGGCCGTTCGGTCCAAGGGCCATTGCGATCGGACCGCGAAGATGCGCGTTGTCCGCGTAGATCAGCACGCCTTTGCCGCCATCGTGCTGCGAGTTACCCACACCGAAGACGGCGAAGATCGCGTTATCGGCGGTCGACGCGACATAGGGTACGTCGCGTTGCGGATCGTAGGCGAGTCCGGTCGGTCCAACGACCAGCGCCGCCGGATCGCTGCGGAACGCGTATCCGGAGGCGATCTGCGTGCTGCGATTCAGATGCACGCCGTCGTCGTCGACGCTCACGTCGAGACGCACGACCGTCCCGTTGAGCACGTGCCTGGATGATATCGACTGGGCCGACGGCGTCATTCACATCCGTGGGGCCAAGTCTCGTCGCGATCGTGATCTGCCGCTGTTCCGTGACGTCGGCCGCGCATTGCTGGCGTACGTCAAAGGGGAACGTCCTTCGTCGTCGCAGAGGGCGATATTTCTGCAAGCGATTCCGCCGAGGGGGCCACTCTCAGACTCGAGCGCGGTTTCCAAGATCGTCCGGCGAGCCTTGAGTCGTGCCGGCCTCTATCCTTCTCGCGGGGCAGCACCGATCAGCTAATACGAATGACTCAAAAGCAACCGGAAGCGGCCATCAATCGCTCCCGTCGGCCTCTCACTTTTGTCTGCCCCCACGCGGTATCAGAGCGTGCGAGTCGCCGCAGAATTCTTCAATGATGGTTCTCGCATGGCGATCGCGACGACAACGCCCGACATGAACGTGACGACGGCGATTGCCAGAATGGCATCGGCAAAACCAAAGCGATCAGCGATGACGCCCGCCGAAAGCGCGCCAATCGCGTAACCGAGGTCTCGCCAGAACCGGTATACGCTAAGTGATCGAGCCCGCCAGCTCGGCTCTGAGGCGTCCGATACTGCTGCAATCAGGCTCGGGTAGACCATCGCGGTGCCGAGGCCGAGCAACACGCTCGCAACCAGCCACCACCAGAACTGCCCGGTGAGCGCAGTCAGCAAGAGTCCGGCGGCCTGAACCCACATGCCGATGACGATAAGGCCCTTGCGGCCCCACCTGTCGCTCAACGGGCCGGTGACAACCTGACAGACGCCCCACACAATCGGATAAATAGCCTTGAGGATACCTATCTGTTTGACGCCGAGTCCGAGTCCCGTGAAAAACAATGGGAAAATGCCCCAGCTCATGCCGTCGTTGAGGTTGTTGATCAATCCGGCCTGCGACGCCGCGAACAGATTGCGGTCCCCGATGGTGGTCAGCAGGAAAACATCGCGGAACGAGAGTGACGACGCTTCCCTGGGCTTGCCCGCGACCTCAAGCCGAACATGTTCGCGCGTATCGTGCACCACAAGGACCGACAGCATCAGGCCGGCTGCCGCATAGAAGATCCCCAGGTAGATCGGGATAGGTCGAAGGCCGTACCGGCTCGCCAGATAGCCAGTGAGAAACGCGGTCAGACCAACTGCGAAATAGCCTGCAAACTCGTTAAGGCCGACCGCAAGTCCGCGCCCTTTCGGGCCAACCAGATCTACTTTCATGAGCACGGTCATGGACCATGCAAAGCCCTGACTGGCGCCAAGCAGGACGTTGGCCGCGACCACCCACTCCCAGTGTGGCGCGGCAATGATCATGAAGGGTACGGGAAGCGCAAGCAGCCAGCCGACGACCAGCACACGCTTGCGGCCCCACGTGTCGGCTAACTGTCCCGAAACTAGGTTGGCGAGGGCTTTGACCACCCCGAAGCTGACGATGAAGGAGGTAATGAGCGTCGCAGACTCGAGGTGGAATTCTTTCGCTCCGATCAGAGGTACGACCGTCCGCTCGATGCCAACCATGCCCCCCACGAATGCATTGACCAGCACGAGCAATGAGAACTGCCGCCAGTTTTCCTTGAGCCCTAGCCGAACTGAGAGCCGGGCAGACGAAACGGCTGTCTCTCTCATCACGCTATGCTCCAGCGGCGCTGCGGCCGGAATTGACCGCACGCAGGCGGGCTGCTTCAGGCGGTGGCGGCGGTACATCGTCTAGCATGAAGCGGATGAATTCTTCCTCGCTCTCGATGCCGAACGCCCGGTTGTGCCGCTTCTCGAAGCCTAGTGTCGAGGTCGGGTTCGCGCTAAGACTGCGGCCGCAGGCCGAACCCGCGTAGGCACCGGGCAAGACTTCCAGGTAGTCAGGAAGCGCCCTGAGCTTTTGCACGCTGCGGAAAAGGTCTTTCGCGCCCTCTGCCGCGCTCACGGCCAGTTCAGTTCGGCCGAGGTCGCCGATCATGAGTGTGTGACCGGTTACGACCAGCCACGGCTCATCAGCGCGCGTGCGGTCTGTCACAAGCAGACAGATATGCTCGGGTGTATGACCGGGCGTGTGGAGCACCTTGAGGACGACATTGCCGAGCGGGATCTCGTCGCCGTCATCAACGCCTTTGAAGGGCACTGCAATGTCGGCCTTCGCCGAAAGCACATATTCAGCGCCCGCCGCATCGGCGACGGCCCGCCCGGTAGAGACGTGATCGGCATGCACATGCGTGTCGATCACGTAGCTGATCTTCATCATCCCCGTGGCCTCGGCCGCTTGCAGATAGATGCCGGGCTCGGCCACCGGATCGATCACAACGCCCGTCGCCTTGCCGCCGCAGCCCAGGAGGTACGAAATCCCAACGGGATCGGAATGGAGGAATTGCCGTACGATCATCAGATTGCTCCTCACTGATGGGGGTGATAACATTCAATCATTATCGAGAATGATTTACCAATGAGGGTGGAGTGTCAAGCGTGGGACCGAAGCAAGCGATCTTTGAGCGCCTCGCAGAGATAGCGCAGGCATTCGGCCATCCAGGCCGGCTTGAGTTACTGGAGCACCTCGCGCAGCGCGAACGGTCCGTTGAGGATCTGACCGCGCTGTCGGGCATGAGCTTCGCGAACACCTCGCGCCATCTGCAAATCCTTCGGCGAGCGCGCCTGGTGGACACCGAGCGACGAGGCAAGCACATCGTGTATCGCCTTGCTGGCGACAATGAGATTGTCGGTCTGATGAAGTCCCTTGGCCGGATCGGCGAGCGAAACCTCGCGGAAGTCAACCAGACGCTGAACGACTACTTCCATTCGCGAGATTCGATGGAAGCCGTGTCACGAGAGGAGTTGGCCCGGCGTCTTGCCGATGGCCTGGTCACGGTGCTGGATGTGCGGCCGCAGGATGAGTTTGCCGAGGGTCATCTGCCCGGGGCCTGCAACATCCCACTGGCCGAGCTGGAACGTCGCCTGGGCGAGCTGCCGACCGACACTGAGATCGTCGCGTACTGCCGAGGGCCCTACTGCGTGCTGGCCTTCGAGGCTGTCGCCGCATTGCGGGCAAAAGGCTTCAAGGCGATGCGTCTCGAGGATGGATTCCCCGAATGGAAGGCGGCCGGTCTCGCCGTCGAGACTGCGGCCGCCGTCTAGCGTCAGGCCATAGGCTGTTTCAGTTCAGCAACCAGTTTCCCCCCGCATCCTCCAGACCTGCGGACAGTTCCACCATACCGCCAACGATCTCACGCCGCGGCCGTTCTTCAGGAGTCACACCGTGGTGAGTCGTGCCGATGGGCATCATGACCAGGCCGCGTCCGCCGCTCTGAGGCGTTAAGCGGCCCTTTCCGTGCAGCTTGCCACTGTCTGAAACTGGCCGGGTCTTGCCTGTTGGGTATCCGCAGGACACGGCCCGCTTCGAGTCAGTCCCGACTCGCAAAATCACACCTCCGATACAAGACGATCATCTCGGCGGAGTGGTAACGTCGCGTCGACAGAAACCCGCATGTAAGGTCGCTGTGCAACACTTTGATGTCACCCTATCGTCGACGCAGGTGAATGCGATGGATCAGCCACCTATTGTCATTACCCCCATCCTTTGCGCCGACTCGGCGGTGTGGTTTTCCGCATATGGGTTCGGCTGGGGATACCGCGCCTTCGCGCTGCCATTTGAAGTCATTTGCGAAGAGCTTGGCGCTCGCAACGAGACTGTACAGCAGGTGCGACTCGCGTTCGAGTTGAACAAACGCCGAATTCTAAGGAACGTGCAACAATATGCAGCAGCATCTGCAACAACTGGCGAGCGCATAACGCTCTCGGCTGCGGATCTTCGGCGCGTGACGCTCGAACTCGACTACTTCGGAGCGTAAATGCCTCCAGGCTGCGCTTGGCCGCATTGAGCCCGATGACGTGCGGCTCAGGTCCTCGTCGCTCGAATTCTGGAAGCCATCTCAGGCTGTATGACGTATGACCAGCACGTCGCGTCGATGCCTTTCTGTGCCGGCCACGGAACGCGCGCGCCTGCACCGGTACCTCCCGACCAACTCGGTGTCGCCGATTTCTCCGGAAAAGACGGCGGCGAAACGCGCTGGTGTGGCATTCGCTAGCGCCCCCCTTGCCGGCCGGCCCGGCGCAGTCCAAATGACGGCGGTCTTGGTGCGGCGTTGTGGACCCTCACCGTCGAAGTCGAAGAGCAGTCACGAGTTAAATCAAAAAATTCACCGTCATCTTTCGGTGCTTTTCCCTTTTAAATCAACAATTCCACTATACAACCTTTCATTAAAACAACAGCCGGACTAGCAAAAACCCTTTTAAATCAACGAATCCACTATACAACTTTATTTTGTCTCAACAGCAATCGCGTTGGTATTGTCGTTTTGCGTCATGTTCCGTTTTCCTATTCTTTCGCTCGATTGGCCTCGGCGTACAACTCGCCAAAAATTATGCGCGCGACGCTCTCGGCTGCGAGACCACCGCGAGCGGGCTTTGAGCCACCCCCGTTCATCCTGACCATCATCCAGTCATCCTTGTCGAGGCTATACGAACCTGTTACCTGAACGCCATTGATCGTGATGGCGATATCGATCCAATTCTTAGGCGTATTTTGTCGCTTCACCATTGGCCTCTTTTCCGATAGATTTTTACCATCCGCCCGCCAATTCGTGGCGGAGTCCAACGAGGAAGCATGTCAGCCACTCACATGCCGTCTTTAGCGTTGCGAGTTCCGCTTGCAAAAGATTATTGTCGTAACGAAAGGCTTCGACTACTTCATCGTTGTCGTCAACGATGAAGAAGGCCTTCAAAAAGCCTTGCTGATCAGTTTGCCAGCTTCGGACCTCTTCCAGCGGCATCGGCTTGTTAGTCGACTTCGTTGAGTTATTCTCCGTCGGATATCGAAAGAACACCCCCAGTTGGTCCATTACATCAATCTCAGCTATAGCTTGGTCCAACTCTGGAGGCGGTGGCAGCCATGCGGTTTTTGCGCGCGCTTCAAGCTCCACGCGCTTCGAACTGAGCAAGTCTATGAAAGCGCGGTACAGAACACCGAGGTTGTGGATGCTAGTTAACGGTTTGGCTTTCCCATCTACTTGCACGGTGGGGAGCGACTTGTCTGCTACGACAAGCGACCGATGGGAGACGATAAGCACCGATTTGATGTACAGCTCTGCCGCGTGACGAAGTAAAAAGCAGGTCGGAAGCTCGCGTTGAGCAATGGAGTCACGTTCTGCCGCCATGAGCGCCTCCGCACTAGCCTGGAAGGCGTGAGCCATTGCGCCGAAGCCATCGTCCGAGTGTTTGTCGTACGGAGTCAACGTCCTGTGCATCATTAGCCTCGCTCTTCGTTTTCCGTGCTACCTGGTCATAGCGGTATCGATAGCAAGTCGCGCGATCGCGGCCGCACGGTCTGCGGTGCCAGGTCCCGGCAGAGGTTCGCCTACGGGAACTGCCTGTGCCGGATCGCCCTCGATCTTTACCAATTGCAGCGCGCCACGGCTCTGCGACGTCACAACGTCGCCCAAATGATCGTTCGCGCTCTTGTAGAGCCCCACGCGCCAACGCCTGTCAGTCTTGTCCATGATTTTCCAATTTGCCGGCATAGCCGAGGTTTTCCCTGTTGCCCCGCGCGACCGCCGTGAGCGCTTTTCCCGTCTTGCGATCGTCAGTTCGTCAGGTCGACTATCTGTCACCGCGGTGAGACTGAACGTACCGCTGCATTTGGTCTTCGATCCATTCCGATGTCACGCCTAAGTGACGCCATGCCGACATCCAGATAGGGTCCATTCGCTGGTCAATGTCCTTCAGGCGAATCGCGATTGCCACCAACTCATCGATCATTTTCTTCCGGCCCGGCTCGGAGAGCAGGTCAATATCATGGCTCTCGAAGAAGCTATGTGCGAGATAGTTCCTGTCATCAAGCGCGCGCTGTAGGTCATGCTCGATTTGCTCGTCGAAATCGAACAGCCGTTTGGCGAGGCCAATCACCTGCCCGAAGGTCTTCGAGTCATGCGACGCATACAATGACTCGACGTCAATGCTGGTCAACCCCGGAACCTCCTTCGATAGCATCCCGATGGCAAGATTATGCACACCGCGCTCAAGAACATTCGCACGATAGAACGCAAGGCCGAAGTAGGCCCACACCTCCTTGGGATCGTCATAGTCCGGTACCAGCATCTCTGTGTCGTTGCTCATTGCCTGCGTACCTCGCTTTTCTTATGCTTTGGCTGCGTGGTCAGCCTGCCGCTTCTAGGCTGCGATCGCGCTTGATTCAGAGCTTCCTGTCGCGACTATCTGCTTGCCCCGGAAACGTCCATGCGCTTCCCACACGGTCGTCGCTCTCTGAGTCACCCATATCTGAAGGTCTTCTTCGTCAACTCGCACGAACGCTTCTTTGGATGCAGGCATGATCTTTCCCGTTTTCCGTTCTCAGGCAGGCGAAACGTCGAAGTCGTCAGAGGGATATATTCCGGCGCGCTTCGTGCCTTCATCCACTTGTTCCTCGCTCGTCTCATGCACCTGGCCAAGCTCTTTGCTACCGCTGTCCTGGTGCACGCGAGCATTCCACGTTTTCAATTGTTGCGTTGCCATGTCGCTGTTTTCCTTGGCTCAAATCTCGAAGCGAGGTTGCACGCCTTGTGGTCCCGACGCTAGCTTCGCGGTTTCATAATCGCCGTAAGCGCCTTTAAAGCGATGGACGTCCATCGTGCCGTCATAAGTCTGTGCGATATACACGAACTCAGAGTCAGTCTGTGCGCCAACTACCGTGACTTCACGAACCTTGGCTCCCTGCCGATCTTCAGGTCGAGTGCGATGAACACTGCTAAACACATCCCCGCCCATTACGTCATCAATAACAACGAATACCTTCATTGGGTTGCCCTCGTTTTCCCTGTCATTCGACCTTGACCGTTCCTCGTATCACTAGGCTATCAAAGTCAGCCACTGTGAAGCCAGCCTTAGATCTAGTAAAGTCGGATATATAAAAGCTAAACTCTTTGCGCAGGCGGTCACGAAGCGCCTTCTGTCCATCACGATCCGCGTCACGAACCTGACGCAGCAGCGCACGCACGCGGTCTGCCTCCGATGCCGAGAAGAGTGTTCGACCTTTCACGCGCTTTCCCTAGATTCCGGTCGGTGCGTCGATGCTTCTCTGCCCGCTCTCCGTCATAGTGGCAACAGCCCAACGACCGTTGAGCCGGTCGTCAACACGACCGCGATCGCTGTCAGAATTGCTGCGGTGCTATTCAATGCGCCCGACTTCTGAGCCGCCTCGATAAAGGCGACGTTCCAACCAAGTTGTTCAAGTTCGGGAATAACCGGCGCCAAGTCACCTTCCCAACCTGGAGAGGGCGAAACGCGACTCGCTTTCCACCAGAGACATGCGGCCGCAATGCCGAATGCAAATCCGACAACGGCGAGCACAAGCGCGTAAAGGTGCATTGCCTGATCCTTTCCCTTTTTTCCGAACAGTTAGCGACATACCGGCGATTCCATCGACCGGGCAGTAAGCTGAGACGAAACAAGCATCCGATACATGTCGATGGCCTGAGTCGCGTTCTTGTATTCCTCGTCAGCGAGGTTGTACAAGTCAATCTCTCGACCGCAGCCCATGCCGAGCACCGCTCCCGATTGGCATTTTTTCACTGCATCCAACGCATCCATCCGTTGCTGCCCCGCGTCTGAAAGGTTGTGACCGAGCCTCGCCGGATCAAAACCTTGAGTCATGGCAGTGATACGAGCTTCGGATTCCGCGTGTTGCTGCGCACTGACGCAGGCCGTCGATTGAGCGCAGGCATTTGACACGGCGAGCAGTAAGCAGACACCAATCAACATGCATGATGTATCGAAACGCTTATTCGTCATGGGCCGCTTTTCCTATCCGTCGTCACCCAGTCAATCGGGCAGGCCGAGGAGCTTCTTGAATACCTTGCTGTCCTCGCGTCGAGCCGGACTGGCTACCTGATCGCGCGTAACGGTCTGCCACAGCAGCCAAGCGCCCGCTGCGTAGCCGCGAAGATGGCGAGCCGACTCCCGATCAGGTTCATTCTCCGCGCGAGCCAACTCATCTGTGACGATTTGCTTGGCCGCCTCCGTGATTTGCTCGTACGTGTAGGCTTTCATCGTTTTCCGAATTATCTGATTGAAGGTCGTGGGCCGCAGTTGCATCATGATCCTTTCGGCCGGCGCATTCTCCTGCTGCCCGCTACCCGTTGCCGTTCGCAGCATCGTTGGCATACGATGAACGGCAGCGGACTTTTTCCCGTTTTCCTGTGTGCCGACGCTGGCCGGCTTTTCCCCGTTGCGGATATGTCAGTCGTTACCCGTGTCGATCAAGCCTTCCATGCGTTGGAGCAGCTTGCTCGTCGTTCCACGGGCGAGAAACGGTATTGCGCCATCGCGAACGAACGAAACAACATCATTGCGCGACGCGTCCCACGCCACGCCGCGCAGGTTCAAGATGTAGCACTTCCGATCTCTATCAAAGCCAACTGCAATCCATCCGTTACGAAGCTCGACACTTGGGCCGACGACTGCAAGAGCGGACGAACCGATCTTGCCTTCGATCTCTTCGACCGCGCTCACCATCGCTTGCAGGGTTGCGCAGGTCATCGACGCCGTGACCGGCCCGATAGTCGCGAGGCATCCATCGTGGGAAAGAGAGTTGATCTTCCCCGGCACATTAATCGATTCCATTCTTGTTAGTTCTCCGTTTTCCTGTGCGCCGGCACCGGCCGGCTTTTCCCGTTTATCGGCTCGCGCCGTGACTACTTGATCAACTGCATCCCAACGACCTTCGAAGCCGTCACGTCGAAGGTGGCCGTGTACTCGCACTCGGCGACATGACCGGACCGCTCGATCAGGCAGTCCGCGAAATCCGCCTTGTCTGACGCCGCGAAGACGCGAAGTGCCTTTCGCACCGTGTCCGCACTTTCCAGAACCAGTTCCTTCGTGCCAAGCATGGATTCGATGATGTCCTTCATCTGCTCTCGCTCGACGCCGTAGCAGCGCCCCAGCACCCACACTACCTCGACTAGCGCAATCTGCGAAACATAGCCGGGTCGCTCGGCCGAAAGGGACTCCATGAGCGCCGTTGCCTTCTTCGACTGCGCCGCGTCATCCTGCGCGAAGTAGCGGACCAACACGTTTGTATCCAGTCCGATCATCGCGCCGATGCTCCTTGCTCGGCGATGGCGCGGTTCATGTCCTCAATCGAAACCGGTTTGGCAGGCTTCTTGACAATGCCCTTGAGCGACGCGAGCGACCGAGTGGCCGGATAGACCTCGTATCGGCCCGTTTCCTCGTTGAAGCTGAATTCGATCCGGTCGCCGGATTCCAGGCCAAGCTGGTTGCGCACGTCCACCGGGATCGTGACCTGGCCCTTCGATGTGATGGTTGCTGCTGTCATTGTGACCCTCCATGTATCCCTTACTTTATGGTAAGGCGAAGAAAAATGCAAGGGCAGAATGGACATCCGCCGCGCGATTCGCAGCCCTCAAAGCACCCCGCTAACAATTGCCGACAGGCGCACCGGATCACCTTCGACAAGGTTCCTAACGGCAGATAATGAGGAAACTCCAATCAGCTCCTGAATGAGCTTCAGCGAGCGACCGTCGCGATGCAGCCGCACGGCAAACGTCCGCCGAGCAGCGGATGCGTTACCGCCTTCGATCCCGGCCTGCTGATGCAGTCGCCGCACAATCTCCGTCAGCGTTTCGCACGAATAGCTGATCGCGCCGCTGCCCGTTACGCGTCGCGTAAAAGTGAACGAGTCTCCGTCACTCGCCCTGAATAGCGGGCCGTGCGGGTCCAGCCCGCGATACGCGGCCGGGGAGGTCGTAACTCCGTGGCGAGCCACGAGTCGGTACGCCAGGTAGTCGTCAATCGCTCGACAGGTCTTGGCGCTCGCCCACACCAAGGGTCGAGCCTTGCCGTTAAAGGCAATTTCGGCACGAACAGTCGAATCGACACGCACAGAGCCGTTCGCTTCCAGATAGTCCGAGATAAGGAGCTTCGCCGCCTCATTCGGCATTAGGCCGTACCACAGAAAAGTAGCAGAAGCGCCACGTCGCGAGTCGGGCTTTGCCCCGTCACGGCCGCGACTTTGAGCGCGTGGCGAAGCTGGTTAGGTTCGGTAACGGGAGGCTTTGCCATCGTGTAATCTCCGAAAATTTGGTGCTGAATTCTCGGTCATTACGAGGAAGTTTGCCCGCGCCGACAGGCAAACGCGCCAGAGAGCCTTGAACTCATTCGCGTCATCGGAAAAACCGGCAGGATCCTGTGGTGCAGCGGCCCTGGAAACGATGGCTCGTCGCGCCGGCCGCCAAGGCGCAACATGTCACACCGTGACATAGGTGGCCGGTTTCATCATTGCGTTTCCCCGAGGAAACGGTAGCCGCACGCGAGGGGGACCTGAATAGAGCGTGCGTGCTATTTTAGACGTTGGCCAGTGCCCGGGAACTTGCCGGACTAGTTGGCGCCCCTCTCTGCAAGCGTGCGGCGGGGCTCGCGCAACATTTTTACATTGCGGCCCGACATTTTCCAGAAACGTCCTGGTACACTGCCGCCTCGATCGACGGAGACGATTGCATGGCGGCATCAGGCGAATTGTTCGAGCAGGAATTCGAGACGTGGACGCCGGCTCAGGCAAAAGCGTTTTTCCGCGCCGGGATGGTGGACGATTTTCTCGTCAGGAACGTCGGTGGCGATCTATGGGTGCTCACCCTGCTTGTCGTTGGTCGTCAGGGCAGGCAGATGCAGATCCAGTTGCGCACCGCTCGCGAGCTCGACACCCGCAAGGTCCGCCAGTTCAAGACGCTCGATGCGGCGGTTAGAGCCGCCGGAGAAATCGGCTTCGATGTCGGGAGTATTGGCATCGCGAGAGTCGCACAGCGCGCGTCGCCTCACCGCCGCGCGAAGGCTTCCAACGGGGCGCCTGAACAGCGGAGCGTGCTGCCCGACGTGGACTGATCGTGGCGCGCGCTCTTGTCAACCCGTCTTTAGAAAACGGCACAATGAAATCGTCGGAAATTGCGCGGGTCTCTGCCGCCATGCTGCTGACCATCACCCTCGTCGCGTGTGACAGCAATTCGGCTACGACAAAAGAAAACTATGCGAAGGCTGTGCAACAGTACCTCGATGCCACGGACGCTGTCTGCGTCTGGAGCGCGGCGCCTGCACCGTTTGAATATGCGAACGTTCGCGCCTGGCAGCAGCAGCAGGCAGACCAGCTTGTGAAGGTGGGACTGCTGGCGAAGGAGCCGGCGACGGTGCGTGACTTCGGTCAAAGCCTGCCTGGCGCCCGGTACACGCTGACGGACGCCGGAAAGAAGGCGTCGAGAGGTGTAGTGTCGGGCCTCGGCAACCGGTTCTGCGGCGGAAAAGCGAAACTGATGGACATTGACGCGCCTTCAGCGGGCGTAAAGGCGAAGGCGGGGGATCAGGTGTATGTGCATTACGTCGCACAGCTCCTTGACCGGCCGGCCTGGGATGACGAATCGGTTCTTGTCGGTCACATCGAACTGGCGGCAACAACGAACAACCAGTTCAACGGCGAGACGTTTTTGATCCTGACCGACGACGGATGGAAGGTCGCTCCGAAAAAAGTTTAGTCGCGAGGGCACAGTCGTTGGAAATGGCGGGAGCCTGAATGAAAAGAAGTGCCGACAACAAGCTGAAAGTGGTGGCCGTCCGCATCGATCCGCAGATCGAGCACCGACTGCGGCTGCTCGCGGAGACAACCGGACGGAAACAGTCGTTCTTTCTGCAGCAGATCATCGAGCAAGGCATCGGCGCGATGGAAGAAGCGTGGCTACCAGAGGCGACCGTCGCGAAGATCCGTCAGGGCAAAGTGCCTGAGTTGCTGCAGGCCGGCTCGACGCCCGATCTCTTCGGCGGCTGACGCGTCCGCTGCGTTTTTTATCGATCAGTATCCGCGCCCGCTGACGCGCGAGATGATCGAATTGACCTGTGCCGCAGCGAGATCCGCGCGCAGGTTTGCCCATCTGGCGATCAACGTCGGATCAGGCGCACGTCCTCGTCATTGCTGACGCCAGCGTTCACGAGATCGCCGAACGACTCGAGGTTAAACAGTTCGAGTTCGTCCTGGTGAATACCTGACAGTAGCGATATCGCGGAGTAGAAAAGCCGCCTCGCCTCTTCCCGCGTAGCGCAGAGCGCAAACGCGTCAACGACGCCATCGGTCGTCTGCCACGTCATCCGGTAAAGCAGCGTTCGACACTGGTGCGATAGCTCGGTCATGAGACTCCCCGTCTCGTTGATATTCGCCGCGCCTTGACATGGGTCGGCGATCGGTACGATAGGCGTAAGACCTTCCGCCGCGCCCCACCGCCCCTACCGATGAACCGACACCCCGCCCTTCCCTCGACCTCTCAGGCACCCCTTCCTTCTGTTGGCGGGGTTCTGGCGAAGCGCGAGCTTCGCTATGATTGGGGTAAGCGCATTTTCAGTATATACATTTATGGATTCCGAACTCTGGCTGTGGGACCCTCAAACGGCTTATGCCGAATGGCAACGCGCTGAGGCGACCGGTGCAGACAGGCGCGCGTTTGCAGAGCGCTCCATCGTTCAGCACCGCTCGATGTTTGCCCGCTTCCATCGATATCTCGAGGGCCGCGGCATTACGGTGACGGACTTCGGCACTGACCACATCGACGGCTTCTTTGCTGACCTCGCTCGCGACTGCGAGCCGGGCACATCGACGCGCCTGCGCTATCTGAAACTGATGGACCGGCTCTCGCGCCACCTCGCTTTGCTCGGTCTGCGCACCGACAACCCCGCCGCCTCTCTCCTGCCTCGTGAACATTGGCCGGACGATGAGCCGGTGCCCGTCTTTCTCTGGCCGGACGAAGACGCGCGGCTTCAGGACGTCTGCCGCACTGAGACGTTTGAGTCGTTCAAGGAACAGCGTAATCGGGCGATCGTGGCGCTCCTGCTCGGCACCGGCATCACGGCGGCCGAACTCAGCGCGCTGAGCGTGGACGATCTCGACAGAGGATCAAGAGTCAGCGTCTTCGTCAGAAAGCGCGGGCCGCGCATCGCGCGCCGCGTGCCCGTCGACGCGTTCGCGCTTGAGATCGTGCGGAAGTACGCGACAGCGCGTGCAGCGATGCCGGCGTCGGACACCCTCCTTTTCATGGCAACCGCAGACGGAAAGCCCATGAAGCCCGCCACCCTCGGGCAGTGCGTTCGGAGTGCGTTACGCGCTGCCGGCGCTGCGGCGGCCGACGAGAGTCCCCGGTTGCTGCGTAATACGTATGGTCGCAGGCATCTCCTTGAAGGCAAAACCAACGAACAGGTGAGTAACCTGATGGGCCTGTCCAGTCACAGGACGGCTACGCGGTTGCGCGAGACCATTTACAACGCCGGTGAAATGGACGATCAGCAGGCAGAGGACGAGGCCTGAAGCGCCGCATAAGTCCCATGCGTGCCGGGGGGCGTCCTTGACTTGGGCCACCACCGCGTAGCCTGGCGTATGAACCGTACACGGGGTACGGCTACACTTTCCCGGGCTCAGCCATGATCTATAAAAGCGCGTTCAAGGACATCATCTATCCGGCGCAAAGCCGGGAGCCATGCGTCACGCGATACCGCATAGCGCTCACGAAAAATTCCAGACTGGTTCGCGCGATCGTTCATCTCGTAGCCAACGAGCCCACGCAACCACAGTCCACTGACATCGACACCACGCTCGAGACGTCGTTCTGAACCGGATCATTGATGCAGACCTGGTCGGCGTGCGCCACGACTGCCTCCGGCTGGTCGTTCAGGTTGATGCGCAGATGACCGAGTACCCCATCACCTTCAACGCGCTGGATCTGGCGCGGCCCGGCAATTCAGAGAAGCGGCCGGCGCCAACGGCTGATCAGCCAATTCATATCCGCTCGCTCGACGTCGTCGGAGGTTCGGTGGCCTTCTACGTCGATCGCGAGGGAGGCAAGCCTGTCAGCGCCGGCGTCGCGGGGATGCTTCGATGAGTGCGCCGCTTCGCCGCTACGCCGTCGGTCGATGGGAGTCCCTGTGGGCGAGCCACCCGTGCATGTCGCATCGAATACTGATCGACCTTCCTGCCCGAAAAGTCATCGCCGGCGAACACCGCTACTACAAGGAATGGCACTACATGAGCTTGCCGGACCTTGAGTACATGCAACAAATACTGAACGAGACCTTCGGCGACATCTTCGACGAGCCGCAGGAGTACGACTTCAAGTTGATCGATGAACCGCCGTACTGGGCCGTCTATCCGTGGCCGTGGCCACGAGTCCCGGCGCTGACCGACGACGAAGGAGATGTTCAGGAGCTACGCCGGCACGGCCGCCGAGGCGGCGCACGACATGCGCGCCTGTCTGCATCGCCAGATCGAGAAAGCCGGGCAGGACGCTTAGCGTCGCTCTGCAGCCTTGTGCTCGCCCACAATCGATCGCCGTCCCTACATCCTAGTAACAGGACGGCGATGGCATGCAGTTGACTCGCGAGGCCGGCGACGCTGACGTCGGTCGCGTACATGTAGTTGTTTCATTGCGCGACAGGATGTCTTTCAGCCGCTCAACGCGGGAGCGGTAAGTCCGATTCGTGTCGGCCGGGGGGAGCGCGGCAACCCGGTCCTGCCTGGGGGGCGACAATGATTTCGTCCGGTGTACCGAGATTCATCTTGGCCGGTAGTGAGGAGTCGGAGGCGGCGTAGCCGCCGGAGACGACGAACTGCCGGCGGCGCCGGATCGGCGAGGCTTAGGATGGCTGACTGAACCTAAAAAGAGGCGGTCAGCCCATGTCTGGAAGCCGTATCACCGACCAGCAGGTCCGCCTCTACATGAACCATCGCAAACACCATCCGCAGAAGCTCGCTGCGGCGAAGTCAGGCATGAGCGAGCGCACGGCGCGGCGTGTCGAACACGAAGCCGGGCTACCGTCACAGCAGCCCCGGCGCTACTGGCGCTCGCGCCCTGATCCGTTCGCCGATGTCTGGGAGAGCGAAGTGGTCCCATTGCTACGCGCTGCGCCAAAGCTGAAGGCGATCACCCTGCTGCGCAAATTGCAGGAGGACCATCCCGAGCGCTTTCCGGACAGCATGCGTCGCACGTTCGAGCGGCATGTCAGCCAGTGGCGCGCGCTCGAAGGGCCGAACCAGGAAGTGTTCTTCCCTCAAACGTATCAACCAGGCGCGCGAGGCCTGTCGGACTTCACGCACATGGACAAGTTGTGCGTAACGATTGGTGGCATCCCGTTCAACCACCTGCTGTATCACTTCGTGCTGGCGTTCTCGCGCTGGGAATACGCCAGCGTGGTTGATGGTGGTGAGAGCTTCCAGGCGCTCGCGACGGGACTGCAGAACGCGCTTTGGCAGGCCGGCGGCTGCCCACGCGAACACCGTTCCGACAGTCTGTCGGCGGCGTTCAGAAACCTGCAGGAAGAGGAAGACTTCACGGTTCGCTATGCAGCGCTGCTCGAACATTACGGGATGCAAGGCACGCGCAACAACCGTGGCATGGGTCATGAGTATGGTGTGGTAAAAAATATGTGCCGCTCGCTTGCCAGCGAGGCTAGGGCAGCATCTTTGCGGAAATCGAACAGCACATATTATTCGGCTACAGGGTGCGGAGGAAGGTCATCAGGTCGGGCTGGTCGCGCCATTGCTTTTGTCCTCCGGCAACGCCTTCCACTTCGCATGTCGCCAGCGCCCGCGCCTTCGTTTCCAGATTGATTTCGGCATAGATATTGGTCGTCTCCAACGAAACGTGCCCAAGCCAGCCGCGTATCGTGTTGATGTCGACACCAGCCTGGAGTAGTTGCGAGGCGGTAGTATGGCGGATCACATGTGGGTGCACATTCTTGCCGGCAAGTGACGGCGCGCTGGCGGCGGCACGGATAGCACAGCGCTTGACGAGTGCATGAATGCCGGAGCGGGTCATCGTCTGGTGGAACCGGTTGAGGAACACCGGCGCGGCGGCGTCCCTTCCCCCGGACTGTGAGCGCAACGCATCGAGCGTGGATTTCCAGAGCGGGCACCGGCGATGTTTATTCCCCTTGCCGACAATGCTGACCGAGCGCGTGTGCCAGTCAACGTCGCCAATGCGCAGCTTCGCTTGCACGCGCTCCGGAGTTAAACATGAACAGCAGTAACGCATGTTCGCGTTGCCCTTGCGCCGTATTCACGTCGGAGGCAGCAAGCAGAGCGTCCATTTCCTGCTTGCTAAGATAGCTGATCTCCGGCCGACTGGTTCTCTTGACGGGGATCAGATGAATCTGCGCCCACCAGTCGACGTATTCCGGTGCATGTTCGCCGACGAAGCGGGCCAGCGCGTGAATGCCGCCGAGCCGCTGATTTCGTGTGCTGACCGTACAGTGGCGCTGTTCTTCCATGTGCGTCAGGAACAGGCGCACCATTTGCGCGGAGAGATCATCAACGGTCAGGCGGTCGATACGCTTGTCGACCTTGGCGGCCAGATACGGAAGCAACAGCACGAGCATGTCGCGGTAACTTCTTTGCGTATTGATGGCAAGGTTACGTTCGCCCACCAGATACTCGATCAGGAAACGTCGGATCCACGGACCCAGCAGGGATGAGTTATTCATGTTGCACCTCAAGGACGTAAGTTTCAAAGCGCGTGCTAGCTTCATTCAGCAACTCGGGCGTCAGGGTGAGGTAGCGTTGGGTGCCCGCGAGATCAATGTGGCCGAGATAGGTGGCGAGCTGCGGCAACAACAGTTGCAAATCCGCGCCGCAGCGATACCAGGCGATTAGCCGGTGCACTGCGCCTGAGTGCCGCAAATCATGCAGCCTCGGCTGGCAGGACGCACCGCCTTCGCGTTGGATATTTGCCAGGGTGCGCTGTCGCTGAAAGGCCCTGCACACAGCTTTCTGGCTCAGGGGGCGACCATCGCGTAAGCAGAAGAACGGCGCAGCCGGTGCCTGCCCAAATCTCTGGGCGCGTTGCCGGGCATAAGCTTGCATTGCACTATTCAGATCTGCGCCTAGCGGAACCAGCCTCGATCTGTAGAATTTGCTCTCGCGCACGTGCAGGACGGCTTCGTCGAGATTGACGTCCTGCATGGTTAGCCGCAAGGCTTCGCCATGGCGGAGGCAAGCGCCGTACAGAATCAGAATGAGTGCACGCAAAACGTATGCATCCAGCAGACCGTACGGACTGCATGCCGCCGACGCCACGTCGAGCAGGCGCTTTAATTCCTGCTGCGAATAAATATACGGTGTCAGCGGTGGCGGCAATTTCGGACTGTAGCGAGGAAGCGGCGAAGCCGTGACATGTCCACGCGAGAGGGCAAAACGAAACAGGCAGTCAAGCACTGACCTTCTCTTACCCCAATGGTTAGTCAGCGGCCTGTTGCCAGTCAGGAAGTCCTGTACCTGTTCGACTGTGACCGACTCCACATCAATGTTGCCATCAACCCGGCGGCAGAATGAGGCAAGCGTGGCCGCCTCGGACTCGAAGCGCATGCCCAACGCCCGTTTGTGGCTCACATATTGGGCGACAAGTTCGGAGAGCTTCATAGCAGACTCCCCAGATCGATTTCCGCCACACACCTCAGTCCGATCAGGTCAACCTTCGCATAGGTTCTCGTCGACGAAGCGCTGCGATGGCCGAGATGATCGCCGATCTCCTTCAGGGCAAAACCAGCGTCGAGTAAATGCCGGGCGTTTGCGTGCCTCAGGCAATGTGCGCCACGTCGCGGGATATCGATACCAAGCGTCGCGAGACGCGAGCGGACAATGCTACTTACGCGTCCGGGTGATAGCGGTCGGATCGGTGCCTCGACAGACAAGAACAGCTCGCGATGGGCGCTTCGTGGACGCGCTTCCTTCAGGTAGTGCAGAATGGCGTTTCCAACTGTCGCCACCAGCGGGTATTGCTGTGTGCAACGTTGCTTGGGACGATTGACATGAAGGATCTCGCCGCACCAGTCTATATCCTCCAGGCGGAGCCGCACTACCTCGCCGCGCCGCAGTCCGTAGACAACCAGCAGCATGATCATCGCACGGTTGCGTAGATCGATCGTGCTGTCGCCGACAAAGCTGGAGACGAATCTTTGCACATCTTCCCAATCCGGCCCGAGCGGCAAACCCTCCTCTCTATACACCACTGGTGCTTCAATGCCCGACGCAACGTTGGTAGCCCACCCTTGTCCTTCTACGTACCGGAAGAAATTACGGAGCGTGCTCGCAAGCGCGTGTAACGAAGCTCTGGCCCAACCATGGTTGCTTTCGTACGCAAGATAAGCGTCGACATCGTGGATAGTGAGAGCAGCGAGTTCCTTGTCAGGGCGACAGACCGTTGCCAAAAAATGACCGATCTGATCGCGACAGTTTGAAACCGTAGCAGGGGAAAGTCCCCGCTGGTCACGCATGAAATCGACGTAGTGTTCGACATAGCGAACAAATGGTTCTTCCATGGGACGCCATTCCTCCAGAAGCCCCAGAAAGCGCAGCCAGGCCGTGGCGGTATGGATGAACAGAAGCCGCGAGCTGCGGGACTCGTTCGTGCGCTCACTTCGGAGAAGTCGAATCCGATGGTCAACCGCAAACGCGATTTCCTCGTGCGTTATTAACCGCGGGCGGGACAGATCAATGCTCTGTGAAAAAACCAGCAGGATCCACGCGATCTTGCGGATCGACTTAGGCGGATAACCCAGTTCCTGACAATGTATGAGGAAGCGCTTCCTGGATTCCACGCAGGGCGCGAGAGTGTGGGCAGCAAGAGCATGCGGACGCGTAAAGAGAGTCTCAAACATGATGTTCCCCCAATGTTGATCAGTGGAATATCAGTATCAGCCTGAAATTATGTCGTCATGGACGCGTCGACCTGGGAGGCAATACAGGGTCATCGAGAGACACCGCGACATTTTTTTTACCACACCATACAGCAGAGATTTTTTTGGTTGGCGATCGCGGCTACTGACGGGTGAACAGCCGAGTCGGGGCCAGTCCGCGATCGGTAATCAAAAAAATGTTTGTGCTAAACCGCTCCGCAGGCGCCGGCGTTTATGGGCATTGAATGATCGTCGCGGTGATTTGTGATGCCCGGCGCACGGGTGGCGCGCGGCAATCGAATGGTTGGCCGGGCCCGTCGCGCGAAGACAGCGGAAATGCGGGCGTCAATGGGCAAGGAATGCGGAGTTTCGCGGCATTCTGTTGTGCCTGGGAATCGGACGCACGAGTCCGCTCGCGTTGGTCCCATCGGGAACGGCCAACGTGGTGGAGGGCAATGCGGATGCGGGTCAGTCCACATGGGTCGGCTCAGGGGGAGCCCGCGGCAGGATGCCAGGCGCACCGCCTTCGATGCGAACCATGTGGCCCTTGCCGCACACGGGGCAATCTTGAAGGGATTTGCCGGTGAGCCGCAGGTAACGGTCGCGGTAGTCTTCGCCCATGACGGGTGACGCAGTGGCGGGCGGCTCGACGCCGAGCAGCCGCCGGCAGGTGGCAAGTCGCTCTGCCCGATGACAGTTGGCGAGCCACCCGTAGCTGCGGATACGCTTGAAGCCGTCGGGCAGCACGTGCAGCAGGAAGCGGCGCGTGAACTCGTCGGCCGTGAGCGTCATGGTCCTGTGCCTGGTTTCGTGCCGGTAGTCTTTCCACCGGAAGGTGACCGAATCGCCATCGAAGCACAGCAGCCGGTTGTTCGAGATGGCGACGCGATGGGTGTAGCGGCCCAGGTAATCGAGTACGTGTTCAGCACCGCCAAAGGGTGGTTTCGCATAGACGACCCACTCCGCGTGAGCGGCGGGTGCGAGCCAGGCGGCGAACGCTCGCGGGTCACGCAGCGGCTCGAGCTGGCTGTGGAAGCGCAGCACGCCGGCGTCGAACGCACGGCGCAGCTGGTCGAGGAACAGGCGGCGAAACAGGCGCGAGAGCACGCGCACGGGCAGGAAGAAGCCGGGCCGGCAGGCGATCCAGCGCTCGCCGTCCGGGGCGATGCCGCCGCCGGGTACGACGCAATGCACGTGCGGATGGTGCAGCAGGTTCTGCCCCCACGTGTGCAGGACCGAGATGAAGCCAATCTCCGCGCCCAGGTGTTTCGGATCGGCGGCGATCGTGCGCAGCGTCTCGGCGCTGGTGCGAAACAGCAGATCGTAGAGCGTCTTCTTGTTCTGGTACGCGAGTGCGGCGATGGGCTCTGGCAGCGTGAAGACGACATGGAAATATTCCACCTCGGGCAGCAGTTCGGCATGCCGGCGCTCGAGCCATTGAGCGCGGGCGAGCGACTGACACTTCGGGCAATGGCGATTGCGGCACGAGTCGTAGGCGATGCGCTGATGGCCGCACGAATCGCACTGCTCGACATGACCACCGAGCGCGGCGGTGCGACACAGCTCAATCGCACTCATCACGCGCCGCTGGGCACGACTGAGCCCGTCGGCATGGGTGTGCCGGTACTGTGGGCCGCAGCGGCGGAAGATGTCCGCCACTTCGAGCACCGGTCGCATCGCCGGCGTCAGAAGTATTCGGGCGCAGGCGGCTGGGACGGAATGGGTGCAGGATGCGGCAGCAGATCGAAGGGGCTGGTGGTGGCGCACACAGTACTGGTCGCCAGCTTCAGGTAGCGGGCCGTCGTAGCCAGACTGCGATGTCCCATCAGAAGCTGGATCCTTCGCACGTCGGCACCCGTTTCAAGCAGGTGAGTGGCGAAGGCGTGACGCAGCGAATGCGGGGTAACGGGTTTCGTGATGCCGCTGCGTTCACGCGCAAGCTGGCATGCCTCGCCCACGGCATGGCGGGTGATGGGCCGCCCTGGAATGCTGCCTGGAAAGAGCCAGTCCCTCGGGTGTGCGTTCTGCCAGTACAGTCGCAAGATCTCAAGCAGTCGCGGCGAGAGCATTACATAGCGGTCCTTACGGCCTTTGCCCTGGTTCACACGGATCATCATCCGCTTACTGTCGATATCAGTGACCTTCAGGTGGATGACCTCCGACACACGCAGGCCAGCGGCGTATGCAGTCATCAGGATGGCACGCTGCTTCAGGCTGGGAATCGACTCGAAGAAACGCGTGACTTCATCGAAGCTGAGGATGATCGGAAGCTTCACGGGCCGCCTGGGCAAGGGAAAGTCCTCGTCGCTCCAGTCGCGTCTGAGCGAGGTTCGATACAGGAAGCGCAACGCGCCGACGGCCAGTTGCACACTCGCTGGCGCAAGCTCGCGTTCGTTGGTGAGGTGGATGATCCAGGCGCGAATCTCTTCGGGGCCGAGTGCCTCCGGTGAACGCTGGAAGTGTCGGGCGAAACTGGAAACCTGCAGTAGATAGGTCTTCTGCGTGTTGAGCGCAAGGTTGCGGATTTGCATGTCGTGCAGCATGCGTTGGCGCAGCGGCGTCATGGCGAGCCTCCTGGAACAGTGGACGGAATACCCGATCGGGCATCTCCATCCTGCTCCTGGTGGCCTTCCCGCCAGTTCGCTGTGGTTCGGCATCAGGCAACCGCACGAGGCGAACGCGAGGCACGGACTCTTGCTCTCCCCCCACTACCGCGTCAGCGGTTTAGTACAATCGTGATTATGGACTCGAGCCCATAAAAACGAGAATGGCAGCGTCGAATCCTCGCATCGCTATCTGAAGGATCAGGTCGATCAGGCTCTGGAGTTGCGCGGTCACCGCGACTTCGCAGACCGCGCCGCGTACGACGACTTCGTGCGCGGGGTGGTAATGCGCCGCAACCGGCGCAATGCTGCAGCGTTCCAGATCGAGCGCGAACACCTGCTGGATCTGCCTGAGCACCGTACCACCGACTTCGTTGAGGAAGAGGCGCGCGTGACCCGTTGCGGAACCTTCACCGTACGTTGCGTCCTGTACAGCGCGCCGTCGCGGCTGATCGGCCATCGACTGAAGGTGCGCCTTTACAGTGACCGGCTCGATTGCTATCTGTCCGGCGCGCTCGTGCACAGCACGACGAGGGCCACGCACACCAGCAAGCGGCGCGGTCGCGGCATCGACTACCGGCACTTCATCGATTCGCTCAAAACGCAAGCCGCAGGCCTTCAGGGGTCTCGCGTTCCGTGACGATCTGTTTCCGCGTGAAGCCTATCGTCGCACCTGGGAACGGCTGGATCAGGCACTGACGCCGCGTAGCGCCTGCAAGACCATGGTGGGCCTGCTTGAACTCGCCGGGCACCACGGCGTTGAGGCGCAACTGGCCGAGCGGCTCGATGCATTGCTCGAACTCGGTGAACTGCCCGATCTGAAGGTGTTGTTCGATGAGTTCGCGCCGCGCCAGGCCGAGTGTCCGGTGGTTGTCGTCGAGATGCCGTCCGCCGCGCTTTACGACACGTTGCTCGATGAGGAGGTGCTCGCATGAACGCCGCCTACGATACTGGCCGTATCGCACTTATGCTCAACGAACTGCGCCTGCCAACGATCGGCCGGTTGTGGCCGGACTTCGCTGAACGCTCGGACAAGGAAAGCTGGCAGGCGTCGCGGTTACTAGGTGCATTGCTCGAACATGAACTTGCCGAGCGCGCCAAACGAAGAATCGAACGTCATCGTGCCGAGTCACATCTGGATCCGACCAAGACGCTCGCCACCTTCGACTTCGGTGTTGTGCCTATGGTCTCAAAGGCGCATGTGATGGCGCTGGCCACCGGCGATTCGTGGCTTGAGAAAGGCGCCACGATTCTCCTGTTCGGGCCGCCTGGAGGCGGGAAAAGTCATCTTGGCAGCGCAATCGGACATGCCCTGATCGATGCCGGCTATCGCGTGTTGTTCACCCGGACCGGCGAAATCGTGCAGAAGCTCCAGGTCGCACGTCAAAGTTTGCAACTGCCTTCGGCGCTCGCCAAACTCGACCGGTTCGACCTGATCATCCTGGACGATCTGTCGTATGTGAGGAAGGACCAGGCCGAAACCAGCGTGCTGTTCGAGCTGATCGCCGAAAGATACGAGCGGAAAAGTCTTCTGATAACCGCCAACCAGCCATTCTCCGGCTGGCATGACGTCTTCCCGGACCCCGGCATGACGGTGGCCGCCATCGACCGGCTCGTCCATCACTCGACGATCTTCGAGCTGAATGTCGAAAGCTATCGGCGCCGCACAGCCAGCGACAAACAGAAAGAGCGCCGCCGTCAATTACCCACTGACAACCCGAACCGGAGCGACAACCATGACCCCCTGACGCAGCGACAATCACCTCGGCACGCCGGCCAAGATGTTTGTCGGTAAACCGGACTTCCTGCTTGACGCTATCCACCTGCCAGTAGGAGTGCGGGAACGGCCCTTTACCGGCATGCGGCAGAACCATTTCAAGGTGCTTCAGTTCGTTTTCTAGCCGGGTCGCAATATGTTTTTTGAATAAGGGGCGGATTTTAGACCGTGCCCGAGTTTTGCGGACCATCGATTGGGGCGCCTCCTGCCAAAAAACGTTGAAGATACACACCCGTCCTTGTGGGCCGCTACCATAACGATGCGTAGTTTTTGTCTCACGAGTTCGAAAGCCTCGTGCGATAAGACTTTTGCTAGTTCTCGTTCCGATGTATCGCTACATCGAGGTACATCGTTCTGCTCGCGCGCCAGATAGAGGGTCGGCCGGTATTCGTGAAATTTTCGCCAAAAATGGTTTAATGCATTGATCAACAAGAGAAATTTTGAGTCGGCGGTGGGCACCCCGGTGTCGAGTGCGGCGTCTCGCAAAGTCTAACCCGAGGACGGCGGCGCTAAGCGTCCGCACTCGCCACCCTCAAGGGACACTCAGATTTCTCCATAGCGGCCATTCGTTGATCAAGTCGGCGGCCCAGAGAAGTGCAGATGCAATCTCCTTTGCGATTTCCGTTGTTTCTGCTGTTTCTTAAGTGTTGCTGGGCTGAAGAACTCTCGCTGGCACCGAATGGGTTGGCTTTAATCTGCCAGCAGGACTCCATCTTTCACATAAGCGGGCGCCTTGGCGTGACGCTCGAAATCTCCATATCTTGTGGTCGCCGGATAGTATTCCGCACGCGATTGCACCTTTCCGGCCACCTTTTCGCCCTCAACGTGCGCGATAAAGGCAAGAAGCCCGACGTTCAAGGTCGTCTATTGAGTTGCCACGGCGCACCCGCCGTCTACGTGCAAGCAAGCACCGTTCGCAAGAACGCAGGTTCGTGCCATCACCCGTCGCCCTTGGCGGGTGATGGCGATCAATCCGCAACGTTCAGGTTCAATGGTCTTCGGACATCCAGTGTGCGATGGGAACCCAGTTTTCTCGCAGGGCCTTCTGCCCCATAAAAAGCCCAATATGCCCGGCTTTGGCAATGGCCGTGAGGATCCCATCAGGCTCGGTGCCCAGCAATGATTGCGCAGCGAAAACCTGCTCTTTGGGCGTAATGTAATCGTTCTCGCCAGCGAGCAGATAAGCGGGACAGCGGACGTTCCTGAGTTCGAGTTTCTTGCCCAGTGCCACGAAATCTCCCCTGGCGAGACGGTTTTGCTTGAACAACTGCTCGATTACCTGAAGATACCAGGTGCCCGGGAGGTCGATCGTATATTCGTACCAGCGTTCAAAGCATTCGAAACGTGTGACATAGCTGGGATCGTCGAGATGCTCGTAGAGGTCGACGAACTTGTCGAAATACTGCGTGATGGGATGCAGATTCTTGAAACCCTCGAGCATGAACGTACCCTTCATCAAACCGTCGCCAAGTCGAACGAGATCCTCATAGAAGCGCATCGGCAGCGTGTGCGCCGCCCATTTGATTGCGCCGTCGCCAGCGTCGGTATCGATCGGCGCCCCGGCGATCACCAGTCGTGCCACCTTCTTCGGAAAGCGCGCGGCATACATCGCCGCGCACCATCCGCCCTGACAGAGGCCCACGAGACACACGCTGTCGCCGAGTTCGCTGACACACAGATCGATGTCGGCGAGGTAGTTACCAACGTTGTAGAAGCGCATCTCGGGAGTTGCACTGCGCCAGTCAGTCGCAAACACCCGGGAGCATCCGTTGTCCAGCAATGTCTCGATCAGGCTCTGGCCTGCCTGAAAATCCGCAATCGTCGACGCATGACCCGCGTAGGGACACAAAACCAGGACCGGCGCGCCGCTCTTCGCGCGCGAGAAGTCGCGCAGGGCCATCGTGTAGAGATCAAGTGCGATGCGGTTATCGGTCGTCCATTGGGGTGGCTCACGGACCACCTGGGTCTTTTCGACTTCGCCAAAGAATTGAAGCGACTTCGTCGCGGTCTGAAGCGCGGCTTCTTCAATCCCGAGGGCCAGACCGAAAGGCCAAAACAGCGGTACGCCAACCTCCGGATACGGGTGGGCCTCCTGAATCGTCCGTTTCATGATCGGACCTGCTGGGTGTCCCGGGGATCGTGTAACGCTTGTGCACGCCGCGCCAACGCCTCTTTCATCCAGTTGATTAGTCCACCGACCAGTACCTGCTCGATCTGGCGTGGCGACATGAAGTGGCGCACGGCGAGCACGCGGTTCGCTTTCGCTAATTCGACCGTCAGTTCGCTGAACCTGGTCAACCGGCTTCGGACATCGTCCAACCGTAAGATCTCACCCGGTTCGATCTCTTCGTAGTCGGACGGATTGACGAACACCAGCGGCAGCACGCCGAAATTGATCAGGTTCTGCGCATGGATGCGCGCGAAGCTTTTGGCCAGCACGATGCGCAGTCCGAGAAACCGGGGGGCAAGGGCCGCGTGCTCGCGACTCGAGCCTTGCCCGTAGTTCCATCCTCCGGCCACGATATGTCCGGCAACCGCCTTGGCCCGCTCCACATAGGTGGGATCAACGGGCTGAAAACAGAATTCGGCGATCCGGGGAATGTTGCTGCGATATGGCAGTACGCGCGCGCCGGCAGGCAGGATCTCGTCTGTCGACAGGTTATCTGCGACCTTGAGGATAACCTCTCCCTCGATGGCATCCGGCAGCGGCGCGAACGGCGGCAACGACGCGATATTCGGGCCTTTCTCGAGTGCCACGGTCGAGGCGGTCGCAGCGCTCGGCGGCGCGACGAACATGTCGCGGTGCACGATCGGCATGTCGGAATCGGCTACGTGTGGGTAGGGAATGCCGAGCGCGCGAGGATCGGTAATGGCGCCGGTGAGCGCCGAAGCGGTCGCCGTTTCCGGACTGACCAGGCAAACCCTGTCTTCCGGCGTGCCCGAGCGTCCCGGGAAATTGCGCGGAACGGTCCGCAACGAGAGCGCATGCGTAGCAGGCGCCTGGCCCATGCCGATGCAGCCGTTGCAGCCTGCCTGATGCAAGCGCGCACCCGCGTGCAGCAAGCTGCCGATATGTCCGTCGCGTGCGAGCATTTCCAGCTGCGCGCGCGAGGTCGGGTTCACGTCGAACGAGACCCGGTCGTGTACCAGCCGATCGCGCACCATGGTCGCGGCCATCGCGAAGTCGCGGTACCCGGGATTTGCGGACGAGCCGATATAGGCCTGGTAAATTGCCTCGCCTGCAACTTCCCGCACGGGTCTCACATTATCGGGACTGGACGGCATGGCGATCAGCGGCTCGAGTGTGGCCAGATCGACCTCGTCGTGGAGGTCGTAGCTTGCGCCTGCATCGGCGACCAGCTCGACCCAATCGGTCTCCCGCTGCCAGACGCGCAGGAAACGCCGTACCTCCTGATCGGAAGGAAACACGGTGGAGGTCGCGCCGAGCTCCGCGCCCATATTCGCAATCACATGGCGATCCATCGCGCTCAGTGCGTCGAGTCCCGGTCCGTAATATTCGATGATGCGTCCGACAGCGCCGGAGACGCTATGGCGACGCAGCATTTCAAGCACCACGTCCTTGGCGCTAACCCACTCCGGCAATGCCCCGGTAAGCTTGACGCCCCAGACCTGCGGCATGCGGGTAAAAAAGGGCTCGCCTGCAATCGCGAGCGCCACTTCGAGCCCGCCGGCACCGATCGCCAGCATACCCAGCGCGCCGGCGGCCGGCGTATGGCTGTCCGAACCCAACAGCGTTTTGCCCGGTTTGCCAAAGTTCTCCTGGTGACACGGGTGGCTAACGCCGTTTCCGGGGCGCGAATACCACAGTCCGAAGCGCAGGCATGCGCTGCGTAGAAATAGGTGATCGTCGGGATTTTTGTAGTCTTCCTGGATCAGATTGTGATCGACGTATTGCACGCTGATTTCGGTTTTCGCGCGATCGAGACCCATCGCCTCCAGCTCGAGCATCACCAGTGTACCGGTGGCGTCCTGGGTTAGCGTCTGGTCGATTGAGATGCCAATCTCGTCACCGGGCTGGACGTGCTGGAAATCACCCTCGACGAGGTGTGATCGAATGAGCTTCTGCGCAACATTCAGTTTCATCGCTTGCTCCGGGTAGAGCGGATGCAACGGCAGAGCATCACGATGAGTGACGTTCCACAGCGTGACGTACCACGCTTGTCCGCCTATGTGTCCGACACACTGCCTCCACCGGAGTTTCTTGCGTCGCGTCACGCGGCCCGCCAAAGCGCGACGCCGCCGGTTGTGCGCTCGCCAGCATTCGGGACGTCAGCAGAAGCCATATGTTGCGCCGAAGCGGTGGCAGTTTCTCTCCTGTACCCGCCCGCAGCCTGTCACCGCCACGCGCGTCGCGTCAATTACGGTGCCAGGGCCAGCCGGGCGGGTCCAGTCGCCGCAGCAGTTGCGCCCGGCGATGTTCGCGGCGATAGTGGCCGACCACGAAGATGGCTGCGATCACCAGCGCCGCCGAACCCATCACCATGCCCACCCATCCTTCGTCCATCGTCACCCCCTTCAATACCTGAATCCTCAACACCGCGATGACCGGCTCCGTCGCTCATCCGGGTGCCGTCGATGACGCGCCACGCGGCTCGTGGTCCGCTTTGCTCCACTGAATCTTCATGCCCCCGGTGCCCGTGCAACGGTTGCCGTTCATTCGCGAACAGGTAATCCAGATAGGGAGGATTCCTTCCTATGACACGGCCTTGCATCATCTTTCCGGCGCCGGGGGCAGTGGTTATCGCTTCGCAGTCTGCGACGCCTGCTCGATGGCGCGCCGGGCATTCTTCGAGGCAGTGGCGGTGGCAGTAGCCAAATTGCTTTCGGCGACCTGCACCGCCTGCTGGCCGGTTTTCTGCAGGGTTTCGACCAGCGTACTGGTCGAGCTGATCGCCGATTTCCATGCTGCGACGGCGGCTTCGGAACCCGCAGGTGCGCTCTTCGCAACATCCTCGACCAGCGTCTGCACCCGCTGGCTGTACGCTTCGTACTGCGCCTGTGCAACCTGCGCGAATTCGGCCTGGGTGGCCGACACGATCCCGGACAGCTGGCGGCTGTAGGTCTGCGCCTTGTCTGCCAACGGCGCAGCGAGGCTGGTCTGCAGCGTGAGCCAGTCCTGCGGCCCCTGGGCGGACAGCGACTTCTGGGCATGCTCCTGGGACTCGGCCAGCATCGACCGGATCGTCTGCACATTCAGTTCGGCCAGCTTCCCGGTGCCCTCGACCAGGGTGCGGGTCAAACCAAAGAGGATGTCGAGACTGGCCTTCTGGGTCGCAGTGACCTGTTCCTGGGTCAGCATGATGAAGCTCCTGAAAAGGCGATCCGGCCGGGTGCCGCACCCTTGAGGGCGGGCCACGTGGTGCAGCGGAATCGCGTGAGTGGGCCGGGATGCGCGCCATCTGCGGCACGCACATTACCGGCGGTTTGCCGGTGGTCAATCCAGGTGGGCGGCGGCAGGCGCCCCGCGTCATCCGTCGGCGCAATGCGTCTCGGTGCCGGCAGCGCGACCCCGGATGACAGGACGCCGGCGGATGGCGCTCAGCGTTTTCGGGCAACGGCCTGAAGCACCGAATCGCCGTCGCGGGTGAGATGGGGACGCTGGCGTCCGGACGCCAGCTGTTCGAGTGCGACCAGCTGGCGTTCCAGCAGGGTGTCAAGCTCGGTGCGGTTCAGGTCGATCTGGTCGGGCGCGTCCTTGACCAGCATCAGGGTGGCGAATTCATGGGGGCTCAGCATGCTTGTCTCTCACATTTTCTGAATTAACGTTGCCGGGAAGCAAAAATTACCGCTGTTGCGCCAAACCACGCCGGTATTTGGTAGCTCTTCCAGTCTTTTATTCCGGTATTGCGAATTCAGTAATCTGCTCCTAACGCCGGGCCGTCTATCTTAATATGGAATGAGGACTGATCCGAGATCAATATAATCCATGGATGCTTCTCCATTGATAGATCTGATTACATCAGATGATAAGTCGATGCCACGCAATCAATTAAACCCCAATGGTCCAGCGCTGGCAGTCCGCGAGACGGAAGCTGTGCAGATGCCCTGCGCTTGAAGAAGGATGTCGTCGAGCACAGGATGAAGGCGAGAACCCGCGAACGCATAACGCAATTGGAATTAATCATTGAATTCGCTATCGATGAATTTAATTTTTTATTTCATGGTGAGTTATCGATCTGGCAACCAGTTAATGCGCGTAACGATTGATTCGTTCCTTTATCACTGACTCCTGTCGACGCGCATCTGGGCGATGGGCGATCAGGTGGCTCGCAATTGAATATCACTGCAATGGCCCCTTCCGAACGATTTTTATAGCTCCGACGAAACCCGATATCAATTCGCCCAGAAGCTTTTTCAGACCATCAGTGCGAACAGTCAACGCGCCGCGATTCCAGGCCTAAATTTTGCTCCTTCGTCCCGCCGTGGAGGAAAACACACGGCGTCCGGTGGTCCTCCTTGCGGAAGACGACCAGCTCAGCGCCGCCGCATGTCCGCGATCCTGCGGATGAATGGCTGGGACGTTGTTCGGGTGCCCGACGGCGTAACGGCGCTCACGCTCGCGCGGCAGGCTCGCCACGATCTGCTCATTACCGACTGGAACATTGCCGGGCTTAGACGGCCTCGCCCTTTGTATCAACTTTCGCAACGATCCGATGCTCAGGACCGTCCCTATTATTCTGGCTTCGTCGCTCAGGTCGCCCGATGACAATAGGCCGCCACCATACGATTCCTTTCTACAAAAGCCGGTCACTGCCGTTGCTCTGCTCGCTGCTGCGCTACTACAGCGCGTATCTCCTTCAGTTCCGTCCCATGAACCGGGGCAATGATGCCGGCTGAGTTATGAAAAAGGAAAAAGGGAAAGGCCGCAGCCTTTCCCCTCCTGTAGCGGCTATAAAGCCTCTCCCGCTATTCACGCAGTCTCACTGGCTCGCACGCTCGGCTCGATCAACACATCAAGCCGGCTCGTCCCATCGCTGCTGGTCCGCGCGAGTCGCAATTCTGATGAGTCAATGCGCCTTTTCTGCGTGTGTCAACTGTCGAAGACGCCGTGCTCGGCGTGCACAGGCTGACGATCGACGGCCTGCAGCCAGTAGCCGTGCGTCGGTGAACGCGTGGGCGCGCTCGACCAGGCTGCCGAGCCCTCCGCGGCAGTCACGTGTTGCTTCCGATCGACATGCAGGCCGCGCAGCGTGCACAGCGGCGCATCGGCGCCAGGAGCGCAGATCATTGTGACGCCGTCGACGTCACGCAGTTCGCCCCACGGTGGAAAGTCGATCCCTTGATGCGATTCCCTGGACCACCGGTGCTGCTCGGTATCGAGCCACAGCACGGCGTAATCGCGGTTCACCGTCGGATCGGACCCGTTGATCAAAATGGTCAAGCGCATATCAACCCCCGGGCGTTAGTTGACGCGAATGCAACCAGTCTAGCTCGGAGCCCTGCATATGCAAGTTGTTCCTGGCATGTTTGGGATTAACGCATTCCAGGCACGCAGGTGGTGAACGTCAAACGGTGATCCGGACCACCGACTTGCGTCCAAATGGACCGCACCGAGCCCTTAGTAAACAGCCGACACCTGTAGCACGTGGTCCATGTCGGGACTATCGACATGTGCCATGTACCCGCGCACCTCCGAACCGGGAAACGGATTTATCGGTCGCAGTTCGGCGAAATAGCCCAAACCAGCATTGTCGGCAAGTCCTCATGGCGCGGATGTGTCGATGGGCGATGGTCGACGATTCGGGGAACTGTGTCGAAGGTCAACTGGCGGCCGGTTGCTGCCCCGTGGGCGAACGATCTGCGATCCAACGACGTGTCCTCTTGCCAACTCAGCGTCCGCTGCGTATCGTCGATTGCTGGAACCGGCTCTGCACGGGTGCCGCCACGTTGGCGATCTTGTGCCGAGCATGACGTCTCAGCGTTGATGTGAAGCAAGGGGCACCACTATGGGATTTTCTTCTCGCACGTTTCTCGTCGCCCCCGACGATACCCTCTGGCGGCTCTCAACGAGCAAGTTCGACCGGATGCTTCGAGATCCGGCAAGTCACAGTTTGCCCACTTTTGCACGACAACGGGCGCGAATGGCCAGCGTGGTCGTTGAACTGGTGGCCAGCGAACCGATGCGCGTCATGAGAACCACGTATTCGGTACTTGCTTTCGACGCTGAAGGTCGACTCGACCCAAGCCGCTTCGAAGAGCAGCAATTTGCACTCGTGGAATCAGTTGTTGCCCCCGTCATTGCTTCATCCGCGGAGGAGAACAACCAACCTGTCGTCGACGCGACAGCTCGATTCATCGCGCAAGGGGGGCGGTGGACTCCGTCGCCCGCCCTGGCGCGCGCGATTGATGAGGCCGCGCTGGAGCAACGACCGTGCGGACGCCTGTAAGCCATGGCGCGGCAGCAGTTCTGCAGCGCCGGTGCCGCGACTCAAAGCTCTTCGCTCGGGTCGGCGATGTCAAGCCGAAACTGCCATCCTTCCATGCTCATCAGCATTCGCCCCAGATCGTTCCACGAGACCTCCTTGCCGTCGACCACCACGAGTGGCAAGCGCCCTTCCTGCGACTCGTCCCATTCGATGCGGCCGCGTACCGTGCTGTCGATGATTTGGCGCTCGCGAAAATCAATGTGCAGGACCGATAACGCACGGCGTATCTTTTCGACGAGGCGCCCGAGCAGTATGAGCACATCATCGTCGCACTCGCCGATCAACTGGAACCGGTAGCCGGCGGGAAGATCGCCCCGGAGCTCAAAGGCATCCAGAGCGACCCGGTCGCCCAGCAGTCGGACCTGGAAATGGAACTGGTGGGATTCCCCCACCGCAGTCGATCATGCGGATGGGGTCAAGCCGCAAGTCGGTGACGCGGTGGCCGTCACCGCGGGTGCGGCACAGTGGGATGCTGTATCGGGACAACTCCTGCTGGACTTCGAGGTTGCGGACGTAAAAGGCGACGTGACCTTTCTGGACAGCCAGCCAGAGCGCACGGAGAAAGCAGGCGGAAGACTGGTATTCGCTCGCCGACTACCTGTCAGGTCCGGTCCAGGCTAATACACTTGAAGAAATGGGCCGGCTCGAAGATGCGGCCGCCAGCTATCTGCGCTGCGTCGAAATCAACGAGAAAAACGACCAAGCAGCCTTCGAGCATGCTTTGCTTCTGAGAGGCTCATGCGGTACGAGGAAGCAGGCATACGCCCGCTGCCTGGACATCAACCCGGGAAACGAGAAAGCGTTGCGCCACCTCACCGAGTTGCACGAGCAGAAAGGGGACACGCAAGCCGTTATCCGTCACCTAAGCGCATGGCGGCGCTCCAATGGGTGAGCCTCCCCTGCCCCTATGCCATCCCGGCGAATGAGTCCATTCCTACGGCGCCCCGCGTTCTCATCATTTGGTTTCCTACCCGACTCAATCGACCTTGATAACTTCAAGATCGTACTCAGCCATCCAGTCGGCTCCAGCGCCGCCGTCGCTTGTCACAACGCCGTTATCGAGTTGGTTGCGAATCTGTTCCTCGAATTCATCGAGCGAGTCACATTCCATCGCTTGAAGGTCCGCGTCCGAAACTTCAATCCTGATAATCATTCTTCGTCCTTTTGTATCGTTGCGCCGCGTTCGCGGCTTTTCCTACTCGAAGTCCAGGTCGACGATGTAGCCACCTCGCGACCCGGATTCCAGAGGCTCGGTGTGAAGCGACAATAGACTTTGACACGACACACCCATGTAAATCAAATGCCTAGCGAAGGTCGCGACTATGTTCCCGAGAAATACAGTTAGCCACAAACCTACTTCGCGGCGACTGAGACAGAAATCTTGCGACAAAATATTTGGACACAATCTGATGGCGGCATTGCGCCACGAAGGACTCAGCTTGCATTGGCCCGTTCAAGCTGCGTATCTGACGCGACGGGCCGTGATCGACCCACATCGGCCGCTCAGGTTGTCGGGACATCAATGGCTGCTTCCGGAGTTCAACAGCCCGCTGCATATCCCCCAAGATTGCGGGCGCATCGGCAACCTTTTCGGAAGCGCCTCACTCTACTCGTCATGGTTGGCTGACCCGTCTGGACTGCGCTAATTAAACGGGCATTGGCGACGCCTTGACGCATTACAGATTGCTTTCAATATCCTATATAATTGATTTGTCAACTTTGCAATGATGCAATCAAACTTGATAGAGAAGCCTATAGTTCACAAAGTCATTCCGGGCGGGCTCGCGGATCCTCGCGATCGAATCGACGCAGGCTAGGGCTGGTTTGATCTGGTGACACGTAGCAAATGGGAAAGAGGCGTGAGTACTCCCGCTTCCGAATCTCTGAATCCCCTTGAAACCCTCTTCGACGGCGCTATGCACAGCGGCACGGATCGGGTGATGACAGGGTGAGTCATCGTCAACTACGGGCAACGCCATTTATCATTTAATAATGCATATTACATAAGAAGAATTTCTTGGCAGCGCCGCGAACTTTTTGTAATAGGAAATATTGGATGAACGTGCTCGTCGTTGACGACAATGAGTCTGTCGCGGACAGTCTCGCTTTCCTGCTGGACTGCTATGGCCACCATGCTGCTGTGGCCTACGATGGCGAAACTGCGCTCACGCTCCTTCATTCCGGCGCTTTTGAAATCACTTTCCTTGACGAGAACCTGCCCGACATCAAAGGCAGTGCTGTCGCACGGTCGCTGAGGGAAACGCCGATTCGGTCCGTGGCTTTTCTTGTGTCGATGACGGGAGACGTTGACAGTCAGGGAGACATTGCCCGGCTCTTCGATGCCTGTCTGCTGAAGCCGTTCTCCTGCGAGGCACTCATGCAGGTCATCGAAGACGCTCGCTGCAGCAGCGATGTGAATACTCGCCAAGCCGCCTAGACTAACTGTTGTCGACGGAAGCGCACACAACCCATAGTCGGAGGGTCAACGGCAAGCCTCTTCCGGGTCACGGAGCAAAGCGAGCGGCAGCTTTCAGCATTGAAAGCGACTTCTGAATGTCTGGCCGAGTGAGCGGGCGACCGGCGGAACATGGCCGGTTGCTGCCTCATGTACGCGGCAAACACACCCCGAGCTTCGCAGGGCTGCGGTCGGCAGCACGCGACCCCTTGCGGCCCTTTGAGCGCCGTATAGTCAACGACGGCTTTCAAGGTGCAACGGCCATTCTCGCCGACACGTCCGTGAGCGCGTGCTCGGCCAATGAAGCGGCCGTTGAGCATCATTAAGGAGTAGCCACCTAGTCCAGTCCTCGTGCCACGCGAGCGAACGAAGTGACCTGCTTTTTTCGACGAACTGCGCTATCGCCAGAACTCGAACAATTTTTTTTGCGATTGGCTGATTTTCAGCAGACGCAACGCACCGTGAACCCGCTTGCGTGAGCGCGCCGGTTCGCGGTGCTAGTCACCGCTTTCCTCCGCTCAGGCAGGGAAATCCGTCGATGCCGACAGATCCTTCCATGCTTCCGTTTCCCGCGTCACGTGATCGTTTTTCGCTGCGATGGCGGCCAGTGTGTCGGTGCCAAGCGGAAGCCGCAACGGCGGGTTCGGCGCGCCGACCAGCGCGACCATCGCGGCCGCCAGCTTCGTCGGGTCGCCAGGCTGCTTGTGATTCAGTTGCGCGGCGATGCGGCGGACCGCGCCCGAGGTCGCGTCATAGTCGTCGATCACGTCGGGCGCAACGACGAGCGACGACCCGTCCAGAAAGTCGGTACGGAAGTAGCCAGGCTCGACGACCGTCGCGTGAATGCCGAGCGGCTTTAACTCGTCATGCATCGCTTCGGTGATGCCTTCGACGGCGAACTTCGTCGATGAGTACACGCCAAATCCTGCTGCGCCGCGATAGCCGCCAATCGATGAGATATTAATCACGTGGCCCGAGCGGTTCGCGCGCATCGTCGGCAGCACGGCCCGCGTGACGTTCAGCAGGCCGAACACGTTCGTGTCGTACATGTGGCGCACGTCCTTGTCGGCGGATTCTTCTACCGCGCCCATCAAGCCAAAGCCAGCGTTGTTGATCAACACGTCGATGCGGCCAAATTTTTCCTCGGCTGCCCGCACCGCCGCCTTTGCCTGTGCCTCGTCGGTCACGTCCAGCGCAATCGGCAGCAGACCGGGCGAAATGCCGAGGCGCTCGACAATCGCTCCTACGTTGCGCCCCGCTGCCACGACCGCGTTGCCGTCCGCGAGCGCGGCTTCGGCGATCAGCGCACCAATGCCACGCGACGCACCGGTGATAAACCATACGCGTTTGAAACCGCCGTGCTGGATGTCAGCCATGATGTTCTCCTTCGTGTGTTTGTGAAAGTGATGCCATGGTAGGAGGGACGACTGACGCAGACTAGACGTCAATTGATAGACTGATAATCAAATTTTATTTGCGAATCGGAGGCGCGGGCAATGAACGAAATTCGTGCGATCACCACCTTCGTGCGCGCCGCGACGCTCGGAAGCCTGCGGCGCGCGGCGGTCGACCAAGGCATCTCGCCGCAGGCCGCGAGTCATGCGGTGATGCAACTGGAAAAAGAATTGGGCGTACGGCTCTTTCACCGGACCACCCGCAAGCTGAGCCTGACCGAGGAAGGCCAGCGGCTTCTCAACAGTGTGAAGCCGGCGCTCTCTATTCTTTCGTCCGCGCTCGAGGAGGCGAGGCGCTCGAAGGGAGAGGTGAGCGGCGTGCTGCACGTGAGCGCGCCGCGGGCGCTCGGACTTCCGGTCCTGTGGCCGTACTTTGAAGAGTTCCAGCAGCTTTACCCGAACGTGCAGCTTGAAGTGCAGTTCGACGATCACTTCACCGATCTCGTGACGGAGCGCTCGGATGTAGGGTTCCGTGGTGGTCCGACGCCGTCCGGAGGCTCGATTGCCCGCCGGCTTGTGCCGATTCAGTTGATCGTCTGCGCGTCGCCGGAATACATCGAGCGCAACGGCGCGCCGCGGACCATTGAGGAACTGGCTCAGCACCGCTGCACCGGGTATCGGCGCGCAAACACGGGCAAGCTTGCACAATGGCAGTTCCGGATCGGCGAAGAGATCATCTATCGCGACGTGCCGCCCGTCATCTGCGTCAACGACACGGACATGGAAACGCAGGCGGTGTTATCGGGCCTCGGTATCGGGCAGTTGGGCAGTTTCAACGCCACGGTTCACATCAGAAGCGGCCGGCTCATCCCGTTGCTGACGCAGCACGTCAGCGAGTACGGCACGATCTATATCTACTACGGACATCGAACCGAGCAGCCGCAGCGCATGAAGACCTTCATCGACTTCATGATCGAGCGCATGGCCGACAACAGGAACTTCTTTCTCGACCCGTCCGAGCTTGGCGCTGGTCGCCAACTGCCGCGGGGTCGCGCGGCGAGCGGACGTGCCTAGTTTCTTTGTGCGGTGACCGCTCGATTCTCGCTTACCGTCGATGAAATGCGGTATCGCCACATTGAACATCGCGGGGTTCGCGCGACCAGCGCACGGTTCTTTTTGAGCGTCACCGGCCGGCCGTTTCAATCAATCATGCTCGTCAACCAGGCCGGCGATTCGTGTGCTGGCCAATTTGCGACGGGCTGACGCACCCGGTCGAAACCATCGCTGACCTTGGCGCGCCCGGTACGGTACGAATACGGGCAGGCGTACTTGAAAACCGGTACGGCACCTTCAGGACTGGCCAAAAAGTCCCCTTCGCGTCGCGCGCGACGCTCAACACATCCGCAAGAAAATCGCCGTCTTCGATCAGCTCGTGCACACGAACAATCGGCACCGCGCGTAGGTCCATCTCCGCAAGTGCGGCGACGGCGGACGTTCGCGTCAACGAGCCGCATCGCGCCCGCTGCGCGCGGACCGCGAGTGCAGCTCCGGCGAGGCGCTCATCGCTTTCGAGCCACACATGGCCGTCGACGCATGAGACGGCGAGTCCATCAGGCTCGGGATTGCCCAATGCAAACAGCGCGCACCACGCGGCCACATCCTGCATCGATATTTCGGCGAACGTTCCCGCCTGTTGCGAGTGCCCGGCGAGATGGGCGACGATCGCCAGCAGCGCCGCCTGTCCGCCGAGAATGTCCGCACCCGACGCGCCCAGCTTGACCGGCTCGCCGTTGCTGCGCGTCAGATCCATGAGACCGCCCATGGCCTGAATGACTGTATCGAATGCGGGCCGCGTGGGATATGCAGACTCGATGCCGAAGCCGGAGATCGAGCAATAGAGCAGACGCGGATTGATCTTGCCGAGCGCCTCACGTCCGAAGCCGAGCTGTGTGAGCACGCCGGGCCGCAGGTTTTCAATGAGCACATCCGCGTCGGCGAGCAGCGTGCTCAGATACGCGCGGCCGGCTTCCTGCTTGAGATCGAGCGAGATGGTCTGTTTGTCTGTATTGTTGAGCGCGAAAAAATAGCTCGTGCCGCCCTGCCCGGGTGTCCACGATCGTGCGACCTCGCCATTGGGCGGCTCGATCTTGACGACTTCCGCGCCGAGCGCGGCCAGGTGCTTGCCCACGAGCGGCGCTGTCGTGTACTGGCCAATCTCGACGACTTTGATTCCCGCCAACGGGCCTGCATTGGGCGCGGCGACGTGGCTATCGCCGGCTGCCCGCAATGCAGCGTACGCGCCATCTGCGAGCCGTGACATGCGGAACACGGAGACCTGCCGGTATGTCTCGCCGTCGATGCCCTCGGCGTCGATCCGTCTTGCTGCATCCGCGTGGCGCAGGCGGAAATTCGGCTCGGCGCAGAGCCCCTCGACCGTCACGATGGGCCCGGCCGCCACGCCGACGCGCTCGCACAGGGCCAAGCATTCATCGGTGGTCAGCGTGGTCGTCCAGGTTTCGATCAGCGCATCGAGTTCATCGACGTTGCTCACGCGCTCGCGCAATATGTCGAAGCGAGGCGCGTCCGGTTGCGGAACGCCAGTCATGCTCCGGATCTTTCGCCATTGCCCTTCGGTACTGGTACAGATGAGTATCCACCCATCGCGCGTTCTGTAGGCGTTCCACGGTGCGCACGCGGGATGCCGGTTGCCGACGCGACCGACCGTACCGCGTGAAAAAGCCGCTGGCAGAAAAGTTGTGAGCGCGCTCGCCGCGCAGCCGAACAGTGTGACGTCGACGTTCTGGACGATGCCACGCAAACGCTTGACCCGCAGCGCCGCGGCAATTGCGGCGGCTGCATACAGGGCCGCCGATATCTCCGCGAACGGTACGCCGATCTTTACCGGCTCGCCCTGCGCGAAGCCCGTCGTATCCGTGAGGCCGCTGATCGCCTGAATCTGTGCATCGGACAAGGCCGTGCCCGCGCGCGAGCCCTGCGACCCCATCGCGGTGATATCGCACACGATGTGCTTGCCAGTGGCCTTCAACTCCGCAATGACGCTCTTCTGCTTATCCGTGCATACGTCCGACGAAACGATGATCACGTCATGCGCAAGATCATCGGGCAATGCGGCGTCGGCAAAAGAGATCTGCGCGCCGGCGCGTTCGAGGAGCGTTGCTCCGAGCCTCACAGCGTTGCGCGTGCCCCAGGCCAGAATTCGCACACCGTCCAGCATGGTCGTCTCCTTTTTTCAGATGTCTTCGAATTAACAATACGGCTCAAAGCGGGCGCGGACAAACGACATTTCCTGCGCACTCAATTGACTTTTGCTCAAGCGAGTCGGATGCCCTCGTTCTATCAGCTTCTCCGCCATGCGCGACGCGATGCACGTGCTAACATTTTCGAATGCGAACTCTTCCGTCACTCAATGCGCTGCGAGCCTTCGAGGTATGCGGGCGCCTGCTCAGCGTGCAACTCGCGGCCAACGAGCTGAACGTCACGCCTGCGGCCGTGAGCCGGCAGATCAAGCTGCTGGAAGACCAGCTCGGCGTGCAGCTGTTCCAGCGCGGACATCGCGCGATCTCACTGACGCCGATGGGCGAACGGTATCTGACCGACGTCGTGCGCGGCTTCGAGACGATGCGCAGGGCGACCGTCAACCTCACCGAGGCGCGACGCCGCCGCACGCTGAAGATTCGTGGCTACACGACGTTCGCGATGAACTGGTTGTTGCCGCGTCTTTCGACGTTTCATGGCGACCATCCGGATATCGAAGTCAGCCTCACGACATCGCTGCAGCCCGTCGACTTCAATGCTGAAGATGTCGATGCGGCGATTCGCCTCTCGCATGCACCCTCGTCCGATATCGGTTCGGACCGGCTCGTGCCGAACGAGCTCGTCGCCGTGTGCAACCCCGAGTTCTTGCGCGCGCATCCGGACCTCACCGACGCATCGCCGGAAAGCCTGCGTAATGTGCCACTGCTGCATTCACTGGCGCGCCGCGAGGACTGGGCGAAGTGGCTCGACGCCGCGGGCGTGCGCGGCGTCAATCCCTTAAGCGGACTAAGCTACGAAAGCTCAGTTCTCGCTTATTTCGCCGCGACCCAAGGACACGGAATCGCGATGGCGCAGCGGGTGCTCGTCGCCGATCAGTTGCGCAAAGGAACGCTCGTGGCGCCGTTTTCGTTCGTGCTCGATCTCGGCGCGTTCACGTATTACCTCGTCTATCCGCGCGAGCATCTGTCGAACCCGGAGTTCGCGGCGTTCCGCACCTGGCTTCTCGACGAAGCGCGCGGCTGACGCGCCGTGCATCGTCTAGCGCCCCTTGAACCGGGGCGTACGCTTTTCGGCGAACGCCCGGCGGCCTTCGACGCGGTCTTCCGAATCACGCATCGCGCCCCACGCCAGTTCTGTGAATTCGAGCGCTTGCGCAAGCGGCACGTTGCTGCTCGTCTCGGCCACCTTCTTGATCATCTGCACGGCAAGCGGACTGTTCGCCGCGATGGTGCCCGCGAGTTCGAGCGCCTTGTCGATCACCGCGTCGGGTTCGACGACATCCGATATCAGGCCCACGCGCTCCGCGTACGCGGCGTCGATCTTGCTGCCCGTCAGCAACATCTTCATGGCGATCGCTGACGGTACGGCCTTTTGCAGAGCCTGAATGCCGCACACGGCGGGAATGCTCCCAACGACAGCTTCGGGCAAGCCGAACACCGCGTTGTTCGACGCGATCCGCAAGTCGCACTGCAAGGCAAGTTCAAGGCCGCCGCCCAGGCAGTAGCCGTTGATTGCGCCGATGATCGGCTTGAGGATGCGCAGCGAACCGAGGTCCATCCATCGGATATAGATGCCCTCGGCCGCCGCGCGGTCGATCGAACGGACGAACGACGAACCGAAATTCGTCGAAGGCGGCAACGTATTTTTCAGATCGGCGCCCACGCAGAACGATTTGCGTCCCGCGCCGGTGAGCACGATCACGCGCACGTCATCGTCGTCGCGCGCGGCGCATAGCGCTTCACGTAGTGCCTTGAGGCTGTCGACATCGAGTGCGTTGAGCGCTTCCGGGCGGTCCAGGCTGACCATCGCAACATGGTCCGATACGCTGTAGTGAATAGTCATGATGTGCTCCTTCAGACGCTCGGCGACGACAGCGAACGACCGCCGCATACGTAGAGCGTCTGTCCCGTGATGTACGACGCTTCGCGCTGCGCAAAGAACAGCACGGCCTGCGCGATGTCTTCCGGCGTGCCAATGCGCTGCACGGGCACGGACTTCTTCAGGCGCTCCTGCAAGTCCGCATCGAAGGTGCGAAAGAGCGGCGTATCGACGATGCCCGGCGCGATCGTATTGACGGTGACGCCGGCACTCGCCCATTCCAGCGCCAGACTACGCGTGAGGCTTACCACGCCGCCCTTCGCAGCCGAATAGTTCGACTGTCCGACGCCGCCCAGCCACGCGCGCGACGAGATGTTGACGATGCGCCCGTAGCGGGCGGCAATCATGTGCGCAAGCACGGCACGGCAGCACAGAAACTGCGATTTCAGATTCACGCCGATGACGGCATCCCAGTCGTCTTCGCTCATCTTCGTGATGCGTTTGTCCCGCACGATACCGGCGTTGTTCACCAGCACGTCGATGCGAGAGAAGCGCTCGACAACCGATTGGACTGCGTCGTTCACGGATTGCCCATTCGTCACATCGACGGGCAACGCGATGACGTCCGCCCCCGCAGCGGCCAGCGTGCCTGCCGCCTGATCGAGCGCCGCGCGGTCGAGATCGAACAGCGCAATGCGCCGGCCGCCGCGGGCCAGCGCGGCCGCAATGCCAAGGCCGATGCCCTTCGCGCCGCCCGTGACGATGGCAACTTCCGCGTCCTGTTTGTGGGGTGAAGCATTCATGTCGTGTCTCCGTGAAATAGAAAAGCTGTAGGTCCGATGCTATGACGCTTGACAGCCCTCGCTCAAACGACATTTTTCGCGCTTTCGATTGACTTTCCGTCAATCGAGAGCGCACAAAAAGTCGTTTGCGCGGCGTGGCTTGCGAAACCTACGATGCGTCCATGTTCCCTGCCGGCTGTTCGTTTGCGCTCTGCAGTGCACCCGGCCAGGTACGTTCAGCACGCGTCGCGTAGCCGGCGCGTTCATCACAAAGAGACAGGAGACAACATGGATACCACCCTTCCGGGCGTTGCTCAGGCATCGGCGACACCGCTCACACGTGCGCAGAGAAAGGCCATCGTCGCAGCGACGCTCGGCACGATCGTCGAATTCACCGACTGGCTCATTTACGCGACCTTCGCACCGCTTTTCTCGCGACACTTCTTTCCGGCACACAACGACCGCGTTTCGCTGCTCTCCGCGTTTGCGGTATTTGCGGTCGGCTTCGTGATGCGGCCGATTGGCGGCGCGCTGCTCGGCGGATTTGCCGACCGGCACGGCCGCAAGAACGGCCTCGCGTTATCGGTCGCGTTGATGGCGGGAAGCTCGCTCGTGATCGCGGTGTGTCCCGGCTACGGATCGATCGGCATGGCTGCGCCGCTCATTCTCGTTATCGCGCGGCTCATCCAGGGATTCGCGGCGGGCGGCGAATTCGGCTCCGCGTCGACATTCCTGATCGAATCGTCCGCGCCGTCGCGGCGGGGCTTCGCCGGCTCGTGGCAGCACTTTGCGGTCAATGCGGGTGTGCTCGTAGCGTCATTGATCGGTGCCGTCCTGACGTCGCTCATCGAACCCGCCGGCATGGCGAGCTGGGGCTGGCGAATTGCGTTCGCCGTCGCCGGACTGATGGGATTCATCGCGCTGTGGGTCCGGCTCGCCGTCGCGGAAACCGACGCGTTCAGGAAGACCACTGCAGTTCATCAACGCACGCGCCACCCGTTTATGGTGATCGTCCGCGACCACCGCCGTGCAGCCCTGCGCGTGATCGGCATCGCGATGGCTGGAAATCTCTGCAACTATCTCTGGCTAGTACTGTTCCCCACGTTGGCCCATCTGCGCACCGGTCTTTCGCTGCATGACGGCTTCAGCGCAAGCGTGATTTCGATCATCGTCTCGCTCGTCGCGATTCCGCTTATCGGCATGTTGTCGGATCGCATTGGCCGCAAGCCCGTATTGCTCGTGTTTGCGGGCGGCTCCGCACTCTTCGCATGGCCGGCGCTTCATTTGCTGACTAACGACTTCTGGGGCGCCACGACGATCGTTACGATCGGCATGCTGCTTTCGTCGGGCTTCGCTGCCACCTGCGCATCGGTCATGGCCGAGCAGTTTCCAGTCGAGGTACGCGCTACGGGCGTGGCACTCCCTTATGCCGTGTCGGCGGCGCTGTTCGGCGGCACGCTGCCCTACATCGTGACCGCGATGTCCAATTCGGGCCTCTTGCAATACCTGTGGGTCTATGTGGTGGTCGTATGCGCCATCGGCTTCGTCGTCTACGCGCGCATGCCGGAGACCCGCGGAAAGATTCTCGATTGAGCGCGATGCGCGGGCGAACCGTCATCGCAAGGTATCAGTTGTTGACCATTGGAGGCAGTAATGCGCAAGGTGATAATCGGCGGCGTCGGCATGACGCCCTTTGGCAAGTTTCTCGATCGCAATCTGAAGTCGCTCGCTGAAGAAGCGGTGTCGCGCGCATTGAAGGACGCGCGCGTCACCGTGAACGACGTCGAGCGCGTGTTTTTCGGCAACGCGGCGGCAGGCGTGGTGACTGGACAGGAAATGATCCGTGCGCAGTCGTCGCTTCGCAATACAGGGCTCGACGGCAAACCGATGTACAACATCGAAAACGCCTGTGCGTCCGGCAGTTCGGCGCTGAATCTGGCGTGGCTCTCGGTTGCTTCCGGGCAGAGCGAAACGGCACTCGTCGTCGGCGTCGAGAAACTCACGCACGAGGACAAGACGATCTCGTTCGGCGCTTTCGCGAAGGCCGTTGATCTCGAAGAGCCACTGCCAGAAGGTGTGACAACGGGCACCGGCTCGCTCTTCATGGATCTCTATGCCGCGAAGGCCCGCAAATGGATGGAAAAGACGGGCGCCGACGCAAGCGACTTCGCGCGTGTCGTGGTCAAGAGTCGCCGTGCGGGTTCGCTTAACCCTCATGCGCAGTTCCGCAACGAAACTAGCATTGAAGAAGTGCTCGCGAGCCGGATGGTCAGCGATCCGCTGACGCTTTTCATGTGCTCGTCAATCGGCGACGGCGGCGCAGCCGTGTTCATCTGCTCGGAGGACTATGCGAAAACGCGCGACATCCGTCCGGTGTTCATTCGCGCGAGTTCTATCGTATCGGCGAAGGCGGATGGCTCAGGCGAACTCGTCGCGATCCGCGCGGCGAACGCCGCGTATGAAGAAGCCGGCATTGGTCCGTCAGATGTGCATGTGGTCGAATTGCACGATGCATCCGCGCCGGCTGAACTCATTCACTATGAAAACCTCGGCCTGTGCGCTCCGGGCGATGCGCCCAGCCTGATTCGCTCGGGCGATACGGACATCGGTGGCCGCGTCTCGATCAATCCTAGCGGCGGTCTTCTGTCTCGCGGCCATCCCGTCGGCGCGACGGGCGTCGCACAGATCGTCGAACTGACGCAGCAGTTGCGCGGCATGGCAGGCGCGCGGCAACGCCCTGGAGCGAAGGTGGCGCTTGCCGAAAACAACGGCGGACAACTGGCCGGCGATTCCGCCGTCGCTCTCGTCACCATTTTGTCCACTTGAGCAAGCAAGCCCACGGGCACGAGCGCGCCAGAAGCTGGCTCTGGCGCGTTCGTGACGCGCGGATTGCCGAGCATCGCAGCGCGGGCAAACATCGATATCGGAGATCGCGCGGACGTCGTTCATCGGCGGCTCCGATTCGCAAATAAGGTGCAGAACGACTATGTGACTGCTGAAACGGAAACATGGAAGGCATTGTCGGCGTCGACGGACTTTCGGGTCTGAGCCGATATCGGGGCGCCGCCGCGAGGACAGCGGCACTGCTGTGCCCGAAGCGCGATAGACAGGTAGACATTGATGTCTGCGCAGGAAGTCCAATCAGTATATGGCGGTGGTTCAGCGACCCAGCCTTGCGCGAGAGTCAGCGGGGTCGCTTAGGCAGAGGCAACGACAAATTGAGTTGGCCCACTCAAGTACCAGTTGATCCGTCTCGTGGCATGCGGACCAAAACGACCGCTGATGCCGATGCATGTATGGTGGCGTAGTCGTCGTAGTGCGCCGCTCGCGGCCATCTCCTCCATGCTTTAGCGCCAGCGCCGCGGTCACGTTCGGAGCGGCGAACGCCTGCTGGACTAAACACCGTTGCCTTACCTGATCTCGTCATTGAGCAACAGCGCTATTCCCTTCCTCGATCCCACTCGATGTTCCTTCTACGTCGCTGATGCTTCATTTAGAACGCTCTTTACAATGACTACTCTGCTGCGTATCTCAGCCGGACGTCGGGGGCTCGTGCAACGCGCGTCAGAATAGAGTCGATTTCGCCGTTCATTGACACCTTTGCATCAACGTCTAAGAGCCAAATCTGACGGTTTTGGCCGTTGGCGTACGTAAACGTCCGAGTCTTGACGGCACCCCATATCGAACGCCTGCAGGCGATCCGATCGCTCGGCCTGCCACCTGACATCGGGCACCTCGTGCATCAAAACCGGCTGCTACGCCTGGCGCGGGAAGGCGGACAGACGGCCGTCTACCACCTCGAAGAATATGAGACCGATCGGCGTCACGCGACGCTGGTCGCGATCCTGCTTGACATAGCCCCGACGCTGACCGACGAGATCCTTAACCTGCACGACCGTCTGATCGGTTCGTTTCACCGGCCCATCAGAGGAGTTCCCATGCGAGTCGACGACACGCGGCCCATAGAGATCGAAACACAGATCGCTCTCACTGGAATTGCCTCGCCCGCTGAGCTGGACGAACTGGGCCGGCGCAGCACGCTCACCTGTCCTGACTGTGGGGGAGTCATCTGGGAAGTAGGCGATGCCGCACCCCTTCGGTACCGGTGCCATACCGGGCACGCTTTCTCTGAAGCTTCGCTGGACGCCATGCAAAAGGCCGACCTGGAAGACGCCCTGTGGATGTCGGTACGCCGAATAGAAGAATGCGCGGCGCTGGCCGCAAGCCGTGCTCGCGCAGCGGAAACGCGCGGGCCTTCGGCATCGAAAGTGAGAATGGAAAACACGTTTCTAACCACGCGAACCGGCTCTCTGTCTACGAGTTCGACAACCACGTCGGCCATTCGCGCTCGTTGCCCCGCAAAGGCGGGCAAACAGTCGCTTGCCGGATCTCGGAGCATCCGGTCGAACCTGGCGCTCGACAGCCGCCAGACGGTATCGTCACCCGCAATGAGAAACCTTCGGCAAGAAAGACCCATGGTGTTGCCCGCGTGTGTCAGCTGTGAATCTCACCGCCCTCGGTATGCTTCGACAACCAGCCTTGCCAGCTGCAGATTCGCCCTTGTACCCTACACCACGAGCACGACGAGCGGATCGTGTCGTCCTGGTCGATGGCCGGCTCCGCTGGGCATTTGTTATTCGCTGCCATGACGCCGGTGTCGTCGAAGTGAGTGGAGCACGCGGTTACGGTAGCGTGAAAGTCCGCCACGGGCTGGCCTTGCCAGGGGCAACTGATTTCCCGTCTCGAAAGTGTGCTGCGTTGCGGATACACATCCTGAACTGGATTCAACTAGACGAATATCTGCGCGCTATCCCGTCGCACCTTCTCCATACACGAATATTGTCGGAAGGAGACTGGCAAGACAGGAGTCAGCTCGACGGAAGGGCCTGGACCTGCAACATCATTGAATGATTTCACCGCTCCAACGATCACGGTTGGCCCAGAACGGGCACTGCGGACAATTTTCGCCTTCCGGATAGTCAATCCCTTCCTCATGCGGACACCCGATGATGCGATCGACGGCTGCCACCGATTTGGCACCATGCTGTTCGATGAATCGAACGATTGCTTCGATGACGTCTGGATCAATTCTCGCATCGGTTGTTTCGCAAAACCACCGCTCAACAGGATCGGCGTCAGCATCTTCGTGGGTGACGATGCCTACAGAGACCTTCGTCGCGCGGGCGTCGTCCGGCCCATAGAAGGCGACTGTCGCCACCGGGTAGCCGCAGAAGCCTTTGTCGCGTTTTTTCGCGAACTTCTCTCGGTACCACTGAGTCTTGAATGTCATGAACTCTCCTCGTGCAGCCCTGCCGCGTGACCGGGGCCGCGCTGTCCACGTAAGCAAAGCGTACCAACTTTCCACGCCCGTGGCGGTCCGCCCGACAGCAAAGAGTTGAACCCGCCGCCTCGTGCTACTGCGCCTGGCGAGCTTCGGGTGGCCGCAGTTTCCTTTCATGCGACCAGGCAGGCCGGCAGTGAGCATTCAGACCGCCAATGACATTAGCTGGGCACAGCGTGCCGTGACTGCATGGGGGACGTAGGCCAGCGGGTGATTTACGCATTATTTCACCGATGACCGGCGAAAACGCGGCTGAGTATCAACACTGATCGCGGGCAATGCGGCAAGCGCACGTTTTAATTCAGTCGCCGCACCGGAGGAGGATATCCATTCCCACTGCCCTGAAGTGACGTCATGACGACGGACTCATCGTTGCGGCGGTCAGGTATGTCGGAATTATCGTCGTCGGTCCGGCGGCAACAACCGACCGCGCGGATTGACACGCCGCTGAACGGGCCGTCGCTCCGAACCTGGACCTCATATCGCACATCGACGCCGAAGCTCGACCGTCCGCTGGCCGAACTGCCAACCTCGGTGTCAGCGCGGCTTGGCGCCATTGCCATCCCATCTCTGATGACTTAGGCTCCGGTACTCTCTCGTCGTGAATCTTCGTTCCCGGCAGAAGTCGGAAATTCTCCGGGAGCGTCGTAAAGGTCAAACGTTGGCGAGTCCCCGGCAGAGCCGCAGGCGTACTTTGTGCGCTGAGGCGAAACAATCAGATTGACCTACAGCACATGGAAAGACCATTCACAAGAGATGCACAACGCTGCAGCGAGCCACAAAACCCCCTACGCTCGGTCCAGCCGATAATTTCACCGGTCCGGCTGCAAGTACAGCTTCGCGTGGCTTGCGCTGGGTCGGGAGGCATGCAGGTCGATTCCGAAGTTACTCGCTGGGTAAACGCGCAACCTAAGCGCTTGCTGCAACAGCTCAACGAGAACGTATGCCCGTGACTGCTCCCGACATTCTCGCGCCACACCTGACACCCGGTGGTCACCTGCTTGCGGTTCCAGAGGACGACGCGCCACTATTGCCGGAGGGAATGCAACCGCGGCTAGGCAGTTTTTTCGCGCGCGGCGCGGGGCATGGCCTGCTGTATCTTGGGACCGCAGAAATCGGCCGGATTCTCCCGCCCGCCTGGGCCTGGTGGCGTGATTTTGCCGCGCGCTATGTCACCGCCTTGTGCGCCACGCCCGAGGGCGGCGAGATTGTGGTCGTCACGCCTGCGGCCAAGGATTTCGATGCCCCGATTGCCGATGCGCCGCCAATGACAGGCGGGGAGTATCTGACGCCAGATGTGCTGGCCACGCTGTGGGCCGAGATCAATACCGCCTTGCACCAGGAACTGGCGACCGCAAAAGTCTCCCTTCCGGATTTCCTCAAGTTGCGTCACCCGGCCTGGAATCTCGTCGGTCGCGTGCATTTCAATCTCGCTGAGAACCGCAATGACCCGGAGTCACCGTTCGCCTTCCTTGCGACTTACACCTCGCGCCTGTCGGCCCACGGCAAAGCACAACACCAGCCACTGTCGCAAGCCCTGGCGGAATTTTCGGGAGCCAGAAGCCGTGCGCAGCTTCTGTCGTTACTGCTGCCGGTGCAGCGCGCCGCGGAACATTGCGATTGGCTTCGCGAAATGCTGGATACCGGCGAGATATACCATCCCCTGCGCTGGAAGCCGCTCGACGCCCATCGCTTTCTCTCGGACCTGTCCCAACTCGAGGCCGCCGGGATTGTCGTACGCACGCCAGGCGTCTGGCAGACCGGCCGCCCTGCTCGTCCCGTTGTGAAAGCCAGCGTCGGAGCACGACCGCCTTCGCTCCTGGGCAAGGACGCGTTGCTCGATTTCAGCATGGAGGTCTCCCTCGACGGCGAGTGTCTCAGCGCCGCCGAGGTCAGGGATCTGCTCAAAGGCGCCGATGGCTTGCAACTCATCCGTGGTCGCTGGGTCGAGGTGGACCAGAAAAAGCTCGGTCGCCTCCTGAAGCGATTCGAGGCCATGGAAAAGGCGGCGCAAACCGGCCTGCCCTTTAATGAGGCCCTACGCCTTCTGGCGGGTGTTTCGCTCGACGATGGCGCCGACCCCGCTGACCGCGACTGGTCGCAGCTTGTTGCAGGGCCCTGGCTGGCCGACATGCTGCAGGAGTTGCGTCAGCCGGAGGGGTTGGCGCAGATCAGCCCGGGACCGGAACTCAAGGCCAACCTGCGGCCCTACCAACAGGCCGGCGTGCAGTGGTTGTACCTGCTCACCCGGCTCGGACTGGGGGCTTGCCTGGCGGACGATATGGGCCTGGGCAAGACCATGCAGGTACTCTCCCTGCTGCTTGTGTTGAAGCGCGAAAGCGCCGAGGCGCGGCCCAGCCTGCTGGTCGCCCCCGCATCGCTGCTGGCCAACTGGGCGGCAGAGGCCGAGCGCTTCGCCCCGGGCTTGCGCCTGCTGATCGCCCATCCGTCGGTCATGCCGGCGGCCGATTTGCGTGCGCTGGACGCCGCGCGGCTTGCGGACATCGATCTCGTCATCACCAGCTTTGGCTCGCTGCTTCGCCAGCCGGTACTGGGGACCATCCAATGGCGCCTTGCCATCGTTGATGAAGCACAGGCGATCAAGAATCCGGGCGCCAGGCAAACGCGGCAGGTCAAGCAACTCCAGGCACAATCGCGCATCGCGCTGACTGGCACCCCCGTGGAAAACCGCCTGTCCGACCTGTGGTCCATTTTCGATTTTACCCACCCCGGTTTGCTGGGCTCGGACAAGGTCTTTGCCAACTTTACCAGGCGGCTGGCGAAGGCCGAGCACTTCGGCCCGCTGCGAACGCTCGTACGGCCCTACATCCTGCGCCGCCTGAAGACCGACAAGCGGGTAATCGACGACCTTCCGGACAAGACCGAGCTCAAGGCCTGGTGCCACCTGAGCCCGACCCAGGCGGCGCTTTACCAGCGTGCGGTGAAGGATCTGGCCGCCGCGCTTGAGGACGCCGAAGGCATCGGTCGCAAAGGTGTGGTGCTGAGCTTCCTCATGCGCTTCAAACAGATATGCAACCATCCGTCGCAGTGGTTGGGTGACGCGGCCTGGAAGGCGGAAGACAGCGGCAAGTTCGCCCGCCTGCGCCAACTGGCCGAAGTCATTGCCGCCAAGCAGGAAAAAGTGCTGGTATTCACCCAGTTCCGCGAGACCACTGAGCCGCTGGCGGCATTTCTGGGGTCAATCTTTGGTCGCGAAGGTCTGGTGCTCCATGGCGGCACTCCGGTAGCCAGGCGCCGCGAACTGGTCAGGAGATTCCAGGAAGACGAGCTGATACCCTTCTTCGTGCTGTCGCTCAAGGCCGGTGGGGCGGGTCTGAATCTCACCGCCGCTTCGCATGTGATCCACTATGACCGCTGGTGGAACCCGGCCGTGGAAAATCAGGCGACTGATCGTGCGTTTCGTATCGGCCAGCAAAGGAACGTCCTGGTGCATAAGTTTATCTGCCGTGGCACGATCGAGGACCGTATCGACCAGTTGATCGAAGCGAAGCAGCAATTGGTGAAGGATGTGCTGGAGGGCGGCGCGGAGCTTCTGCTCACCGAGATGAGCGATCGTGAATTGCTCGATCTCGTGAAGCTCGACGTTCATGCCGCGCAAGAAAACTGATCACCAAGAGGAAGCGCAATGGGTTATGGAGGGTGGAAACCTTATGTTTCGGTCGCCGAACGCAGGAAAAAGGCGGAACAGGCCGCCGCCAGGGCGAAGAAGGCTGGTGCGGTACTGTCGCCAATCGCGTCGTATCGCGGCGCCATCGCCAGGACCTTCTGGGGCAAGGCCTGGTGTGACAATCTGGAAGGCTATAGCGACTATGCCAACCGCCTGCCGCGCGGCCGGACCTATGTCCGCAACGGTTCCGTGATTGACCTCCAGATTACGGCAGGCGAAGTGCGAGCGCAGGTAATGGGTTCGAGCCTCTACAGGGTCGGCGTGAGCGTGACGGCGTGTCCGGCAAAGCAATGGCGAACAATTGGTGCCGACTGCTCGGGGTCGATCGATTCGATGGTAGAACTGCTGCAGGGCAAATTCTCGACTGCCGTGATGGAGCGCATCTGCAAACCCGGAACGGGTCTTTTCCCGGTGCCGAAGGAAATCAAATTCAATTGCAGTTGCCCGGACTGGGCGTCGATGTGCAAGCACGTTGCTGCCGTACTCTACGGCGTCGGCGCGAGACTCGACCAACAGCCGGAATTGCTTTTCGCCTTGCGCCGCGTCGATGCCAATGATCTCGTCAGGCAGGCCGGCACCGGTCTGCCCAAATCCGGAAAGCGACCGCCTGCAGGCAAGGTGCTCGACGACGCGCTAGTGGCCGACGTGTTCGGTATTGAGATGGCCGACGTTTTCCCATCGACGAAGCCTGTTGCCGGACATAAAAAGCCGGCAGCGGGTAAGGTGACAGCGAAGGAGGCTACCATGTCGGCTGTGGCGACGCCCAGCAAGCCATCTCCGATTGCGAAAACCGCGACCGACAGTAAAGCGGCAATAAAGAAAGCCCCAGTCAAGCCGTCTGCCGGGCCGCGAAAATCGGTTAGCAACGTCGTTGCAAGTAAGACACGGGCGACGAACCCGCCGGCAACGCCGAAAGCAACGGTAACACCGAAGCGTCCTGGCGCGCGGCTGGCGAAAGATAAGTCCCGCTAGCCTCCGATTCGATGCTGCATGGATGACCACGCGACCAGCGAGCGACGGCTCCGGTGCAAATAGACGGTCTGGACGAGATTTCTGTAGAACGGAGACCTCATCAAGCAGACAGCACGGCCTTCCAAACTGCGGGCGCAGCGGTATCTTTGAGGTCGAGCTTCGCGAGGCTGAATTGGCCTTTGCGAATACGATGTACCAATTCGATACCTGAGAGAGTGATCGCTGCGTTCCTGAAACGTTTGAAACCGAGCATGACTTTCGTCCGGGACTTGATATTGCGGTGGTCCTGCTCGACCAGATTATTGAGATATTTCGAGGATCGGACCGTGTCCCCTCAGGCAGCAAGCCATCGACCTGCATTTCGCGCGCAGCGCGATGCGAGGCCGCATAACCATCGAGCGTGATGGTCTTCGGTGGCTGCCCCTGATGCTTGATTGCCTTTTTGAAAAAGGCTTTTGCCGCCTTCACGTCGCGCCTGGCGCTGAGCATGAAGTCTACCGTCTGGCCTGCCCGATCCACCGCCCGATAAAGATAGACCCACTTGCCGCGCAGTTTGAGATAAGTCTCGTCGACGCGCCACGACTGGCCAGTGGGCCTGCCAAAGCGGTTCCACCGTTTAACGAACTCCGGCGCATAGCGCCGCACCCAGCGCAGGATCGTCGTGTGCGCCAGCGAGAGACCTCGTTCCGCCATCATTTCGACCAGATCGCGCAGGCTAAGCTTGTAGCGCAAATACCAGCGAACACACAGAATGATCACTTCACGGTCAAAGTGACGGCCTGCGAACAGTTCGTCCAGGCTCTTCAGTTTGCTCATCGTCGGCTCTCAATTTGTTCAGTCCGACACCTTAACCGATTCGCACGCGCGCTATTTGCACCGGAGCCATGTGAGACCCGTGCGGGAAGTCGCAGGCGAGGCAATCTACCAGGCCTATATCGGCTCATCCGCAAATCCCGGGTACCGCGACTTCGCGATGGCCGCGACCATGGTGCGCGATCGGCTGGTACACGGCCGGGTCTCATTCGACGTGAACCCGACCTCGCGCGCGCAGCTGGAGATGCTCGCGCGCGACGGACATATCGGCAGCCTGCTGCACGCGGGCGCGCGCTTGCATCAGGCAGGCTGCAACGGCTGCATCGGCATGGGTCAGGCGCCTGCGACGCATGCGCTCTCGTTGCGGACCGTTCCGCGCAATTTCCCCATTTACTTGAATATTCCAGGCCAAAGTGACCAGGAATTCCACGGCAAAAAGAACACGAATTCCACGGCAAAGTTAATGCCGATTCCACGGCAAAAAGAACAGAGTTTCCACGCCATCGCGAACAGGATTTCGGGGTGGCGGCGATGCGGGTCAACGGTGGCACGATCGACGGTTTTGTCGGGAGTGCCGAATGGCAAATGTCAGGTTGACCATGCGCAAAATCAGGGAAGTGCTGCGGCTGCATTTCGAGTGCGACCGCAACCAGAGGGAGATCGCCGACGCGGTCGGCGCCTCGACAACAACGGTGTGGCATTACCTGCGCCGCACGCGGCTGGCAGGGCTGAGCTGGCCGCTGCCAGCGGAACTGCTAACGGACGACGCGGCGCTCGAGGCGAGGCTGTATCCGCCGCCGGCGCGGCGCGAGCAAACGCGCGGCATGCCGGACTGGCCGACGGTGCATCGCGAGATCGGCAGGAAAGGCGTCACGCTTGATCTGCTGTGGCAGGAATACAAGGCGCAGCATCCGGACGGCTGCGGCTACAGCTGGTTTTGCAAGGCTTACCAGGAATGGGCGCAGCGGCTGCCGGTCACGATGCGGCAAACGCACGTGCCGGGCCAGAAGCTGTTCGTCGACTACTCGGGCAAGAAGCTGGGCATCATCAACCCGGACACCGGTGAAATCCGCGTGGCCGAGCTGTTCGTCGCTGCGCTCGGCGTGTCCGGCTATACCTTCGCGGAGCTCACCTGGACCCAGCAGCTTGCGGACTGGATCGGCTCGCACGTGCGCACCTTCGCGTTCTATGACGGCTGCTCTGCAACTTTACAGTTCATAGCCCCCTTCCCCCGGTGGGGCACTCACTAATGAGGCTGGTGAGTTTAGCCCACCGCCTGGTTCTGTCCGACCAGAACGGGCTTTTTTCGTCTGCGCACTGACTGCTACGGGAAACGGGCCGGTTCGAGTCTGGTCGGTCGCACCCTTACGTATACGAAACAGGCGTGCGAATCTTTCCGTGTGTACAAAAGACGTTTTGCCTATTTTTGTACAGTGCGTTGAAGGCCGTACGTAACCGGTCGTTTCGTACAACTCCGTGCGGTGCCGCGTTCGTCGTTACTTCACAGTGAAGCCATGTCGAACTACGATTGAAGTTATGAACACCACTCTCACGCGGATGAACAGCATGCTCTCGCAAGGCTTCGCCGACATTGCATCTCCCGGCGCCTATATGGACGACTGCGGTTTGTGGCTGGTCGTCACCGATCTCGACGCGTGGTATGAGCTGCGCGACGGCACCGCGCGCCCCACGTATATCGGCGACGTCTCAGACATCACACTCGAGCAAGCGCGCGCTGCGGCCGCAGCCCTGCGCGATGAGCGCGCCCGCAAGAATCGCGAAGAAGCAGCCCGGACCGTGCAGGCGCAACGTGATGCGTGGATGCGCTACGTCGCGCAGCAGAACGACGAGCGTCTGCAGTACCGCCACCCACTCAAGCCACAGCACCTTCATCGGGTGATGAACGCGTGGGTAGCTTTGTCGCTGGCGGCAGCTTCATGAGTGCCGGTCTGCTTACGCAGGAGATCGTCGATACCGCAGGCCCTTGGCGGGTATTACGACGGCGACGGAACGCGCCTCGAGCTGACCGTGACCGCCGGCGGCAAAAGGCGGCAATACCATGTGCGATCGGGGCGTTGGTTATCTAAAAACACACAGAAGTAGACCCGCTTCCTGCGTATCTTTCCTGCGCGGGATGCAGGCGCCCAGGCACGCGTGATGCGGCGGTCAATATATCTTGTCCCCGTCCACGAACCGATGCCGCACCACGCCACACGCGCGCAGGACCATCATCATCCGGGCGAGCCGAATCCCGTGGGGGCGGCGCAAGCTTTTTCCGACGAGGACACGCGAGAAACCGCTGGAGACTGCGCGCCGCAATGGCGCGAATCAAGTCATCGTCGATCAGCTCAACGACCTGCCCGACAAGAATTACCACCGCGCGGTCGCAGTCTCCCGGCAGATCTCGAGAACGCAATAGTTGTCGTCGTGATTAGCGTCACGCAACCGCGTAGCGTAGTTTCATCAAGCCATTGTTGATAAGCAGGAGGCCTATCATGAACTTGACCAATCAGTCCGCCACGGAAGGCGGTGCACAGATCGCGCGCACGAGCGGCGATCCGGCCGACGGCCCGGGCCCCGATGTGATGGCCGCGGCGACGCTCGACGGCAATACCGTGCTGAGTGCGGACGGCGACGATGTCGGCAAGATCAAGGACATCATGCTCGACGTGCGCACCGGCCGCGTCGCATACGCGGTGCTGGCAAGCGGCGGCTTTCTCGGCATCGGCGGCAAGCTGCTCGCGATCCCCTGGCGCATGCTGACGCTCGACACATCACGCGAATGTTTTGTGCTGTCGGCATCGTCCGAGCAGATCAGGAATGCTCCGGGCTTCGACACGCATAACTGGCCGGCGATGGCCGATCCGGAATGGGCCACCACCGTGCATGCGTACTACGGCAGCGAGCCATACTGGAGAGGCCGTGCGGAAGCACCCGTCGACGAGCGCGGCGATATGCGGATCGGTGAGAGCGTTGCGGATTCACCGGCGTCGCCGGAGCGAGGGGACGTCAAACTTTAACCCTGGCGACGACCACGTCGCGCGGGCGTAAAAACCGGCGCATCGCCTGAAAACGGTGCGCCTGCCGAATCTAACCAAAACATTGCGTCACCTCAGAGGCTTTGCCGTGACGTAGCATGTCGAAGGCGGCACACGCGAGCTTGTGCGCAAGCACCTTCATGACGACCGCGGCCATGCGCCAGGCTTTTTTCGCGCTCATGGAAGCGCCACGCCTGCGGACAGCAGCGCATCGCAATGGCGGCAGGCTCGATGAAAGCCCAGGAGAGATACTTGTTGCAGTTCTTTGCGTTGCCTTCACCCTTTCTTCTTGCCGTTCCAGATGTTTGCGAGGGTCACGGCACGTTCGCGTGGGCGCCTGCGGATCGCACCGGTCGTCTCAAGATGAATGGGGCACCTTAATCCAAGGGGCAGCGACGCGCCGGCCGGGGAACACCATGCGCTTGGTGGGAGAGACATCGCCTCGCGCCTCCCGCGACCGGCCCAGTGCAACTGAACCACACGACGCGGCAAATGAATATCGTCAGGATGACGAATCTAACCGGAGCTGAGTAAGCTGTGACACGTAGTCGCTCAAGGCAAGACACTATTCCTGATCAGGTCGTGTTCTGACCAGCCACGCAAAATGTGCAACCAAGGTTACCTGGCCTCCTACCCGGCTGGGTTCATCGAGGTAAGAAACACTAAAGTCCAGGCGGGCATCTGTCACATTGTCAAAGACAGCGGCGGCTGCACGCGCCCGTTGACACTCGCGAGGGTTATCCTACCCCACGCAGTTGATCTTACTCACGAAGGTGCGCCCCAATGGCGCCGCGACGGAGGCAGACGATGCCAGCAAATGATCCTCCAAAGACGGTATGTCTTGCCCTGCAGGGCGGTGGCGCACATGCCGCGTTCGGATGGGGTGCGCTCGACCGATTGCTCGACGAAGTCGAGGCCGGACGGCTGCGCATCGTCGCCATTAGCGGCACGAGCGGGGGTGCGCTCAACGGCGCAGCGTGCACAGCCGGCCTGAACCGGAGTACCGCGCACGCGCGCGCGAGCCTGACGCAGCTGTGGGAGCTCGTCGCCGGGAACTCGCACTGGTCGCCCGTGCTTAACTGGCCAGTTTCGACGTTCCACTCGCCGCGCGAGTGGAACGTCGATTACAACCCGTTCGTGATCGTCCAGGGCATGGCCCAGCAGGTCAGTTCACCTTATCTGGCGCCCTGGCTGCGCGACCAGATCGGCACGATCATGGATACAGTAATTGGAGACTACGGGTTGCTTCAGCAACCAGACGGGCAGGCGCCGCAGCTTTTCGTCGCCGCTACGAATGTGAACCGCACCGCGCTGCGCATATTCGGCCCCCCCGATCTCTCCTCGTCCGCGCCGTTGATGGCGTCCACCTGTTTTCCGACGCTCTTCGAAGCGGTGGAAATCGACGGTGAGTTCTACTGGGACGGAGGCTACATGGCGAACCCGGCGCTCGATCCACTGCTTGCTCACGGCGACGATCTGCTCACGGTCCTGATCGACCCACTCGTGACCGACGGGCCGCCGACGTGGCCCCGCCAGATCGTCAACCGCATCAACGAGGTCAGCTTTGGTGCCTCCTGGGTGCTGGCGGTCCGGCAGATCGGGCTGGTCAACGACCTGATCGCCAGAGGCTTTCTCACGGGCGGCGGCTACACACAAAAGCGCTTGCATGTGATTCGGGACGATGCACTCATGAATGAGATCGGGGCAGCCTCGAAGGACACGCCATCGCTGGCTTTCTTCCGCGCACTCCGCGAGGCCGGTGTGCACGCCGCGGATCGGTGGATCGAGGCGCATTTCGATGACATTGGCGTGAAATCGAGCTTCGACCTCGACGACGAGGTCAAGAAGCGCCTGAAGGGGACCCAGCAGGCGCAGCGCGCCGCGCAATAACTCCGGGTCACGCCGTGTACCGCAAACCGCAACCTGCGCATCCTCGTATTTCCGTAACCGAACCCAATCTACCGCTCGTGCAATAAGCGCGAGGTTGATGAAGGCGACGAGCATCATGCCCAGTTTGACGAATCTGGAGGAGATGCGCAGATGCGCCGAGCAGTTCTGCTCGGTTCGCGGGTGTGTCATGCGGCTGGGGACTGCCGACAAAGTGTGAGGCGGCGACCGTCACTTGCGGTTGTGGTTCAAATCCCGTGGACAATCCATCGGGTTCTGTGGAGAAACGCCTCGTTTCGGGCAATCCGAACTCAATCGCCACGGACGGCCAAATTTCGGTCGGAGACTCCGCCGAACATGAAGCTGGACACGCTAACGCCGCCAGAAAAATTGGCCTCGCGGTAGATCTCCATGGCAATGTCGTCTTCGGCAGCACCGACGGCGACTATCAGCGGCAGCACATGCTCTTCGCGCGGGTGGGCCCGGCGCACAGCTGGTGCAGCTTCCCAATCCATCAAGCGGCGCGCTGCTGCGGAGCGATGGCTGTGAGCGTGCGCTGCAGCCTGGCGTCGAACGCAACGGAGGTGTCCTTCGCTGCCGGGCCGAACGGTAAGCGGCTCGCGATGCTTGCAATTACCCACATCCGTTCCGGGCGAGCTCATATCCGAGTTGAATGTCGGTAAGGCGCTGCATGCCGCGCCACATAACAGTATTGCCGGGAGGCGCGTCGTTGGCTCTGGCCAGATAACCGCCAAGGCGTGCGACCCGGATGAGGTTTCGTAAGAGCGGTGGCCCCTGGGCCGTAGGCGGGAGGTTTGGGATGAGTCGCTCGAGCAGTTCAATTTCGGTTGATGTGAACACCGTCTCAGACGAAGCTTGTGGCGCGCAACGACTAATCATGGTCAGCCAGAATATGCGCCAACTGAGAATGCAAAATATCGAGATCAGGTTTGCCAGCCGATCGGCTGTGCGCAGCTTCGAGTCCTCCGCCTTGCATCCCGACTTGAGAATCTTGTGGAACGTTTCGATCTTCCAGCGCATGGCATACCAGTCGAGCTTCTCGATTGCTTGCGCACGCGACTGGACGGGGAGATTGGTCAGCAGCTTCCATTCAATGCCGGCGCGCCCGGGCGGTACATCGCGCTCATGCGCGTGGATTGCTGTGAGCTGCAGCGCGGGATAACGATTCTGCTTGCCGATAGGCGGTAGCACTGTGATTCGCTGGTAACGAAGCTCAAGCGTCACTGTCGCTGGGCGCCCCTTCGCATCGCGAATCTCGACGCGATGCAATCCTTTAACCTTAACCTGTTCCATTTCGTGCGCGATGGTATGCTGGCCATCGCCAGCAAGCCGGTCAACACAGGTTCGCACGAGAAAGTACGTGGACAGTTCATGCGCCGTACAAAACAGTTCATAAATGTCGCTTTCCCGATCGCCCACGTGAATGCAGCGCACAGGATCGCCGAGCAGCGCCGTTGACTGACGCATGTTCTCCAGCCAGCGATAGCTTTCCTTCTGCTCAATGGGTACCCGTGTAGGATTGATGTGCCGCTTGAGCGCCGCCGTGCCCTTGAACTTGTGCCTGGTCCAGAACTTCACCGCTGCCAGACCCAGCGGCAATCCTTCGGCGGTGACAACCAGACTCGAATGCATCAGGATTCCGCATTGTGTGAGCGGCTGCAACAAACCATGTCGGCCATGCTGAACAGATGTCTTCCCTGTGTAGCCAACGAGTTCCGGGCGCTCGCGCTGATACGAGAACGTTGTCGTATCTTGCAGCACGAGAATAGGGCCTGGCGTTGCCTTGAAACGATCTGCACTCGCCTGAAAGTGACCACTCAGGATGTCCTGTTCGCTGACGCGATCATTAGACAGGAACCGGTACGCCGCTTTGGTCGCGGCCCAATCCTGACAAGCGAAGGGAATCGTTTGGCCCATGCCCGCCCACAACTGTTCCAGCACAACGCCAAAACGCTTCCGTAGTCTGGTGTCCTGAAATTCGCTTGCCTGAACTTCTTCGCCGAGCCAACTTCGTTCGTCCGCCTGTCGTTTGCCGGCCATATCGCTCGCACATGAAACGTGATGTCGGCCAGGTTACCAGGTTTCTCGGCGAAAATGTGGGTAATTGCAAGCATCGCGAGCCGCTTACCCTCCTCCGTGCCGTACAGCATGATCACCGTGAACCATTCAGGGTGCTCCGCGAGCACCGGCGCCCACGCTGTCCGATCGACGGCAATACTTTTGTAATACCCCTCGCACCAGTCGTCGATGACCGAAATCACTCGCCCATCTGATTCGTGTTCAAGGATGAGCGGTTCGTACCCGGCGGAGGCATCGTTCAACATGTCGTTGACGCTATTCCAGTGCCGGATGATCAGCCCGACGATGCCTTTTGACTCGTCAGCACTGGCAAACGTCGGCAGGTCCTGGCCATGCTCCGCATCCCAGATCCAACCCAGCATGGTGCCAGGCATCATCAGGTTTGGCCCCGAGGCGAGCGCTGTCATAAACCCGTCCATCATCGAAACGTCCATTGCCGCATCGGGAGCGGAATCGCTGGTCAGGAAATCATCAAGCTGATCGATTTCTGTTTCGTTCAGCGGCAATGTGGGTGCGATTTCGTCTTTCATGGATTCTCCAGCAAGCGCCTGCGATCGCGGGTCCGGTTCGACGGCCCCGCGTGCGTGCCTGTCCGTCCTGCGCTTCTTCGCCGCCGCGGCGCCGTTCGAGTCAATATGTCACTTTAAACGTCGGCGAATCTCTTCGGGGCGGCTCTTGCGTCGGTCGTAGATCCGCGTGGTCGCGATGTTCGCGTGGTCGAGCCATTCCTGCACCGTCGCGATGTCGGCCTCATGCTCGAGCGCGTTGGTCGCGGCGGTCGCGCGCAGGCTGTGCACGCCGAAGCCGTCGATCGCGATCTTCGCCTGCGCCGCGTACGCGAGCACGCATTTATAGACGCTGATCCGCTCCAAGGCCGTCGCCGCGACTTCCTCGAGCATTGCCTCCTCGACGAGGAAATCGTCGAAGTTGCCGCCAATGTGCTTACTGGGACTGTTCGTCATGCGTGCACCTCTTGGGCTTTGCGCGGACGTCCTCCCTTCTTGCCGTTCTCGCGCGCGGCGGCCGCCTTCGCTGCGGAGCGTGTCGCGCCCGCCACGCGTGCGGCTTGCTTCATCCACGCCTTAGAACCGTAGATGCCTTCAAAAAGCGCGGGCACGTACACGTCGGCGTCGAGGCGCGGGAAGTGCAGGCCCCATCCGGCCGGCGTGATCTCGATCTTGCTCAGGTCCGTAGCGCTGGCGCGCGCAAGCCCCTGAATCAGGCGTGCGGGTACCGCGAGCGTCACGCCGTTGTCGAACTCGACCTCGAGCTTCCCGACAGACGGGCGATAGCGCGCGGCGACGGCGCGCGGGCCTAGTTCCTTGCCGGCCTTGCGAGCGGCGGCGATCAACTCTTTAGTAATGGCCATGATGCTTTCTCCATGCCGCACAAAAGGCGACGATCGCGGGCTCGATGAGGCTCGCTATGCGATATATCGTCCGGTCTGAAACCTTCCCGGCGATGTTCCTGACGTCCAGCGGTCCGTTCGGGCAGTTGAGGTTAAAGACGATCTCGAAGCCGGCGCCGATCACGTGGACGTGCGCTGGTCGGTGGTCCGCCGTGTAGATCACCACGCGGTAGCCGTTGATCGTTGCTATTGTGGGCATACGCCGATGATAAACCTAACGGATGGGTTTTCGCAACGTCGCGGTGTCGCTGCGCCGCCCTGCCCTGCCTGTCGACCAGACCAAGCAACACGTGCGCCGACGCCTTGTCCGGCGTGCCTTCCCGTGATGCGACGCAGCGAAAGCCCGTAAGATCATGGACTTGCGTGGGATTCGCCGGCGGTTATCCACAGGCTCATCAACTTTTTCGGTGCATAACCTTGACGAAACGTCATGCCATAGGACGATTATCAATGCCCGCGCGGATCTTCAGACGTGGCGTGTATGTGGATAACACAGCGCTGTTGAGGCTCAGAAGGCGATCGTCGACGACTTCGTCAAGTGGCAACTGACACCATAAGCAAGTAGTTCGCCGGAGCCAATCCATCGGCGCGATGACAAGCCCACCCGCGTGTTCTGACGATGCCCATGTCCGAGCTAGACTCGAAGCACATCACCTGCCCTTTTGACAAGCCAGACGGCCCGGCCTTGATGTGCGCGAGCCTTGGGGCAAGTTCTCGGCGTCGATCCGTGGGTGCAGGTGGTTAAATTTTGCCCAATAGAGCCGACCCGATGAGCGCTCTATTCGTGATCAAGCCGTGGCAGGTCCGCGAGCGTTCGGCCCGCATCGGAATCACCGACCACCATTTCGATGCCTACGCGTCCGGCCTCGTCGACGACGCGCCGGACCTCTGGACCAGCGACGCGCTGTCCATCAAGCGGAAAGACTGTTACGACAGTGTCGCCCTTGGCCAGTGCGTCTACCACTTCAATTACAGGCGATGCGTACGGCGCGACCTCAAATTGTTCTCCGCTCAAGGACACCTGCCCCCAAAGCACGTGTGTGATCCTGTGCGAATTCCCGTCCATCCGAACCGCCGTTATAGCATGGACTGTCATTTCTTTTCCTCCCTTGCTGGGGAAATCCTAGCATGAGCGCAACCATCAGCCATTTCGTCACTTACCGATACCGCGAGCCGGCGACGCACCCTTCGACGACCGTGGGCAGACGATGTTCCTCATGCTGAACCCGAGCGCGCCCAACGCCAGTTGCGACGACCCGACCATCAGGCGCTGCCGCTCGCGAACCTCGCAAGGCCGCAAGCGGCAGCATGCGACCCTAAGCGGCCAGATAATTCTGTCAACTGGTTGCGGGTTTTCGACGGCCGTGAAATTTGTCTGCAAGCCGCGCCAGGACTGGATTTCAGGTCAGAGTAGCCAGATCGGCTAAAGTCCAGATTTCTGGACGCAGCGAATGACCCGAAGCCCATACTGGCAAGAGATTCCAACAAGATTGCGCCTGGAGCAGTTCGAGCAATTTGTCTGGCCGCATCTGAGCCTGGGCCGTCGCGGACCTCCCCCCACGCTGGCCTTGCACAAGATCTTCAACTACATCCTGCAGGCACTGTACATGGGTTGCCAATGGAAGATGCTGCCGATCGACAGGAATGCAGAAGGTCACCCTGAAATTCACTATACGCGCATCTACCGCACGTTTCGTCGCTGGCAGGCCGATGGTTGCATCGATGCCATCTTTTCGGGCTCGGTGCAGCAACTTCATCAGGACCAGCTGCTTGACCTTTCGGTCATCCACGGCGACGGCACCACGACGGCGGCGAAGAAAGGCGGCGACAATCTCGGGTATAGCGGGCACAAGCATCTGAAGGGCGACAAGGTGGTGGCCTTGTGCGATCGCAACTGCAATGTCATTGCTCCATTCATCAGCGCTCCCGGCAACCGCAACGAATCACCGCTGTTGCGCGACGCGCTGCCCAGCCTTACCGCCATGGCCCGCGCCATTGGCGCGGACCTGCACGGTTCAATCGTCAGCCTGGATGGCATCTACGACTGCAGGGCCAACCGCAAGGCGATCTTCAATCGCGGCATGACCCCGAACATCCCCGAGAATCCGCGCGGACGCAAAATACCGAAGCGGGGCCGCAAGCAGCGCTACGATCCGGCCATCTTCGAGGAGCGCTTCAGGACCATTGAACGGGTCTTCGCCTGGGAGGACAAGTTCCGCCGTCTGCTGCTGCGCTTTGAACGTATCAGTGACGTTCACTACGCGTTCAAGACGCTTGCCTATACGATGATTAACCTGCGCCACTACTGCTGAACCAGCGCGGGGCTCGCACTTCACTGACTGCGGTACGCGCCGTGATTGCTCACGCCTGTTGCATTCGCATTCCTGATCATAATGCAAACTCCGATATCGAGATACCAGTCGCTTTTCACAACGATGTTCCTGGCTTCGCACGATTACCAACGGTCATCGTAGTTCTTCCGTTCGCAATGGACGGAAACGCGCAACCAGTTGGCGGCGACTGCGGATCCCGAGCGCAGAGCAGGCTGCTCGTGTCATGGACGATCGCCACTCTTGGCTGAGTCGTGTCAACTGCGACAGCGCGGTCGTTCTGCCGCCAATCTGTGATGTCCAGACGGTGGCCGGCGCTTGCCTAACCGTTTTCCCACGCTAACTGCCGTTACCGCAGCCTTGCAGCGAGGGGGAGAATTGTCGCCGGACGACCCGCCGGCCACAACCGCCCGACCGCATCCAGCTTTCGTGGCATTAGGGGTTCAGCTGCTACGTCACGTGGGGTTGGACGCCCGGCAGTTTGCATGTGGCGTCATCGGGCAGAAGCCGGCCAACTCCCGACGCTCACTTAGGCAATATCAGTGACCGCTATAGGGTAGGCTACGGACATTCGTTACGCCGGAGGGGGGGCGGAATGTGCGATATCTTGCGATCCTCGCAGCATGCCCGAACGCCGTTATGCCAGTGTGCCTATGAACCTTGGGTAGCCGGAAGTTGCGGCGAAGTCTCTAGATTTTTCGCGCAGAAGCCAGCACGGCGGGCATCGGTACCCGAACCTCTCCGTCAACTCGATATTCCGCCGCGCTTTCAGACACTGCCTCTTCAATTAACGCCAACGCTTCCGGCGTTTGCGCCTTCAGGATTGCGGCCACGCGCACTCCACCGCGCATTAGGGCGTGAAATGGGGTTTCTGGCGCGCGAATACGCCAGATTTGGGCGACGTCCTCGACCTTCGGCTCAACGAAGCAGGCTTCGAGCAGTACGCGCTCGCATTCACGCCAGTCGCTGAAGCGAAAGAACGGGGGCGCCTGCGGAAGATCAGCGTCTAGGTTGCCGTGTGCTGCTATCGCTTTAAGGACCATGTCGATTCCGGCGCACTTTTCCGGGCTGGCCCAGACGGTGAAAGCGATTCTTCCGCCCGGACGCAGTACGCGATATGCCTCCGAAAGCGCCTGTTCGGGATGGGGGAAATGGTGCCATCCGAAATTGCTGCCTACCGTGTCGAAGCTCTGGTCGGCGAACGGCAGCGCTTCAGCATTTCCGAAACGAAATGCGAGCGCGGGATAGAGTCTTCTTGCCTGCTCGACCATCGCGGCTGCGAAGTCGACGCCGACAACGTTCGCCCCTCGTGCCGCTGCCGCCGCAGCGAGATAACCGGGACCTGTCGCGACATCAAGCAGGTGCATGCCGGGCTGGAGATTGAGCGCATCAAGGAGTGCTTTAATCGATTGATCTGTTAAGGTCGCGTAATACGCGTGATATGGTTGGGCAAGCTTTTCCCAGCCTTGTCTTTCGAAAGCGCTGAATGCATCCTCTTCCATGTTAGTGTCTCCAAAGGTTGCCTGCCCAAAGTTCCCAACGGGTTTATCTCTGCGCCGCTAGAGTCCCCTGCGAAGGCATCAAACACCGGGCGTCGTATAGCGCCAGAAGCAGTGGAATCCTCGATAAAACGACGCGATCGCACATGGACAGTGCAGGGGGGCGCTGGTAGGACGTCGTCTATAGCACTTCGACGCCGGGCCTCAGCTTTTCATAGTGAAGCTGGTGCAAGTCAGCAATGTTGGGTCCCGAAGCGGCGACAACGAGAATCGCATCGGCCAGTGAAGCAAAGTCGGCCCGGAATTGCACCGTACTCTTGAGCATGAGAATGCGATATTCCGCCGGATCGGCACCGACATGCCGGAACATCGCCCGGTCGCCTGCCTGCTGCTTACGGGTGGACACCACGATCTCGACGGCGTCGGGGCCCCCGCATCGCACTCGGGCCATCGGCCCGAGGCTCATTCGACAGCCGCGATAAAATGGACCTGTACCGAGGAAGGAGCCGCTGCCCAACGCAAGGACTTCAAACGGTGCCTGCAAAGGCGGAGCACCTGTCGTGCTGTCCGCTGCCCCCAAGGGCGCATCAAGAACCGCGCCGACGCCAGCTTCCGTGGCCAACCGTACAAATTCAGCGTCGGTCAGCACACCAGCACAAACCCGTCTGGCGCCCCTTCGTACTAACTCACGCAAGATGTCAGTTGTATCGCCGTTACCACCTCCGCCCGGATTGTCTTGCGAATCGGCAAGTATCACGGCGCCTGCAGCGGGGCGGCTAGCGTACTGCATTGCCAATTCGACTGCCTCTGCCGGCGTGTACAGGCGTCCGCAAAAACCGCTGCGCTTCTCTAGAACGGCTTCGTTCAACCGGTTGACGACGGCTTCGACCACCCTTTGATCGGATCCGTAAGCAATGACACTCGGGCCGCTGTCATAGGTATCCGCGAGCGGAAGACCCGGCAAAAAATCGGCGGAGACCAGATCAACCGACTCCATGGTCGCACCGAGAGTGGACAGACTGCACATCGGTTCGGTCAAGGTGCTTTGCCATGGAACAGGGATCAGGAAAGGGAGTTGCCGATAGCCTTTGTACAGGTCAAGACCCGCGAGCAGTGGGGCCATCAGCTTCAGCGCCCGATGTCCCGTTTGCGCCATGTCGACGTGAGGGAAGGTGCGATAGGAAACGAGGCCGCTCGCAATTTCGACCATAGCCGGCGAGACGTTCGCATGGAGATCCAACGCTGCGACAATCGGCAGTTTTGCCCCGACCAGCTCACGCAAGCGTCGGAGTAACTCGCCCTCTCCGTCGTCCACGTGCTCGGCCACCATAGAACCGTGAAGATCGAGGAAGAGACCATCAAGCGGCCCTGCATCGTGGATCATGCGGCAAAGCATGAAGCAAATGGCTTCAAATGCGTCCTCGGTTACCATGCCGGACGGATTCGCCGACGCCCACAATAGCGGAACCAGTTCGTGAGACGATCGCGCCGCGGCGATAAATCCTTCGACGGCAAGGTTGGCGTTAGCTACCGCATCGAACATTTCGCGCCCGACGAGCAAACCCGGCCACGCATCAGCCTGAACAAACGTTCTGAACGTGGCCCGCGTGGAGGCAAATGTATTCGTCTCATGCAAGAAGCCAGCGATTGCTATCCTTGCCATGCGATTACCTTTCGGTGGGTAGGCGTCCGCCGTTGGTTAACTCAGCTGCCGCGCAGTCAGATATAAACGCTTCCTTGAATGCGGAGAAAAGGCCTCTGGAGGCACCGGACATGTGTTCATGTAAAGTCGCCTTCCGCTGGTCAATCAAGCTAATTTGGGCTATTTCAAAAGTGGAGTGGGTAATGCGGCTCACGAGGCATGTGGATTGAAGGCCGAGAAGTCGAGCTTGCCTGCGATCAGGAACAGCACGGTCCGCATGGTTTTGAAGCTGGCGTATCCGCGCGCCTTGCGCTTGGCAGCTTGAAACAAGCCGTTGATCGCTTCAATGAAACCATTGGTCTGGCGCGTCTGGGCCCACGCGACGATGCCGTCGAAATGACGAAGAATCATGCGTGCGACGTCCTTCATGAGCTCGACCTTGGAACGCATGACGTTGCTACACCACCGGCGCAACATCTTGGAGACTACATGGATTTGCTTGCGATCGAGTATCTCGCGCAGCTGCTCGCGGTACATCCAGGCACGGGCGGTGCGGTTGGTGGTGTACTGGCTGATCAGCGCTTCGAGATCGGTCAGTTGCGCGAGATTCAGCTTGTCAGCATCTTTGAGCAGCGACCAGCGCATGCCCTTCAGTGCAGGATCAGCCTTCTGCTGCTCGCGGCGCACACCATCGAGTGCTTTGGACGCGTGCGCCACCACATGAAACTTGTCGAACGTCACACGTGCATCGGGCAGATGCTCGTCCACGCCCTTGATGAAGGCGGGGGACATGTCGATGCTGACCGATTTGATCTGCGCAGGCGATGCGTTGTGTTGCTCCAGGTGATGGGCAAAGCGTTCGACGACGCCTGCATCCTTGCCTGGCGTGACGAAGACCACGCGCCTGCCATCCATGTCAGCGACGAGCGAGACATAGTCGTGGCCACGTCGGCACGAGGTTTCGTCAATGGCCACCGCAGTGACTTCGGACAAGTCAGTGGCGGCCACGGCCATATCCACGTACCGATCACATATGGCCTTCACGCGATGCCACGACAGGTTCACCAGACGAGCCACAGCCGCAAATGTCATCTCCCGGCACAACGTCAGCACGAGCGCTTCAAACAGCAGCGTAAAGCCATCCAGCTTACCCATCCAGTCAGGCTCCACGAGCCGCACCGAGCCGTCCGGCAAGCGCACACGCGGCACCCGTACCTCCAGATAACAGTCAAACTGGAAGAAATTGAGGTGGCGCAGCCGTTTGATGACCGTGTCGTGCACCGGGTGTTCGCCCGGCACCCCGGGGTAGGCAAACCGGCTGCCCGCGACAAAGTCCACGGCAATCGTCAGTTCCGTGCTGAAATCGACGCCTTGCACATACCACGGCGCGTTGATTCCCAGGGCCGCCTCAAAGAGTTGGGTTTGGTTCGTCATTGTTCGCATTGTCTTGCAGGGCTGGTTGCAGCATTCTGCCGCAACCAGCCCTATGCCAGCTTACTTGCGCCACGCGCGTCAAGTGTTCGCTTCGCCGGGCTGACGCCCGCACTTGACCCGGCAACCACCCACTCGAGATTCGAAAGAAGCCTAATTTGCGACGCATGAAGTAAGTGGCACACGTAGTGCTCACGATGCTAGGTGGAGCGAATCTATATCCTGTAAAGGGCGGAGGTGTGAGGAGGTTGGGAGGTTGGAGCGGCGGGACATACCTCTTCGCTCTCCAGATGTCGTTGAATTCTCTTAGCGCCCGATCGGAAGACCCATACGCGAGCGACTGCAGCAGCTGTCCGAGCGACCACTATTCCCTCATATCATCTGCCCAGAGGCAAGAGCGCTGACCCGTGAGAGATACCTGCCATGAGTTAGTCGGCGCAGCGCCGACGCCCAAGGGGTCCACGTAGTACAGGATCGTGTTTGCGGTCGTGTACTGGCGGCCGAGCGCGAGTTCGCCGTATCCATCGTGGCCGAGCTTCACGTACGCCTGGCGGCTGAAGAGCTGTCCCTGCTGGTCAAGCTTGCCGCTTTTCGCAAGGAAGCCGTTTTCGAGCCTGAATCCCGCTTTCCAGCCACCCCCGAGATCCTCGTTGCCCAAAAGGCCAAACCGGCTGCCTGCCAGAAAGCCCTCATTGCCCTGCTGGAGCGACCAGGTGGAATCACCGGCCGGATTAGTGTGCGTCTGATAGCTCACCGCCTCATCAATTACCCCATACAGCGTCACAGCGGAATGCGCGTGCACACTGGCGCCCATGGTCAGCGAGATGGCGGTGCATTGCTTCATGATTTGTAGTGTTCTCCCTGATTACCTGTCTTTTGAACATCCTTACTTCTTGAAGTCCGGCCAGCCCTCGGCAACAACCGGTCCCTTGATCCGCGCGAGGGGGAAGGACTCGTTTGATGCGATGTTGACGGTCGTCGTCGAGTCGACGAAGTGAAGTGCGCCACGCTCTCCGAGCACAGTGCCGGTCAACCCATCAGAGAGCAACGCAGATCCTTCGGGAAGTGCCAAAACCTGCTCGGGAACATTGATCTCGAGGAATTCAGCGAGACGCTCTTCCCGGCTCTCGCCGTTGTGTCCCACCGGCTTGCCGCTGATGAAGTGCGGATTGATCTGGAAAGGCACAAGTCCGAGCGCGCGCAGCGTAGGTGGCTGGACGATGGGCATGTCATTCGCTGTACGGATAGTCGGGCAAGCTACGTTGCTTCCCGCGCTCCATCCGATATACCGCGTGCCCGATTTCACCTTTTCCCGGATGATGTCGACGATGCCGGCGTCGTACATACGTTCAAGCAGCGCAAACGTATTTCCACCACCGACGGCAATCGCGTCGGCCTGCTCCACAGCCTTGCGTGGATCCGGACTGCGGTGGATCGCTTCGAGTTCGTAACCGAGCTTTTCGAAAACAGGCTTGACGATCCGTTCGTAGGTATCGAAGCTGAACGTCACGCCCGCGTAGGGAACGAAGACGATCTTGCGTTTCTCGCGGCGCAGGACCGCGTGAATCTGTTCGGGAGCGTGTTCAAGGTAGCCAAGGTTGTCCTTGCGCGAGCTACTCATCAGCAAAATGCGTTGTGTCATGAATGCCTCGTCGGCTATAGCCGGTCAGTGCGTGATGGCTGCGCGAATCAGCGCGGCCGTTTCTGGTTGCTTGCGGATCCTTGGTCATTGGCGCAGTGCAATCATTCCGAGAAAGCAAAGTCCGGTCTTCGTCCATCATGGGACGCTCGCGGCGGCGTTCTGAGAGGCGGCATACAGGGTCGGTACGCGTCAGCTGGTTGAGGCGCGCGTCGGCGAGCAGCGCATGAACGCCGACAATCGCGGCAGGAGGGTCTCTTGTCGGCATGCGGAGAAAATCGGTTCCCCGGTTTTCCCTTCGATGTCCGTGGGCGTGGTCCATCTGAGCAAACTGAGCAAACAACGTGAAGCTTCCGCCGACGTATTCCCGCCGACGTTAAATCGGTGCTCGCCGCCACGGGTTCTTCGAAAAGAGTTCGCAGCCAGACTCAACAGAGAGTAGACGGGCCTGGAACATGGCGAAGGATTGCGCGTTCAGCGTCCCCATACTCCTCGTTAAATGTCGGGTCCTGCCGCTCAGTGCGTATCCTGCCTCACATACCGTAGATTGTCGCGCACACGTCTGGTCACAAGGGAGGTTAGGTAAATAGGTAGACTGTGCGGATTTGAGTGAACCGCACCGGGTGAGGCGCAGTTGGGAGCCATTGCGGTCCGGACAATCTCGAAAGGACATATTGTGTTTGTGTGCGCTGCAGCAGTCTAATTTTTGATTCAACATTGTGAACGTTATGCGGGAAAGCCCTTGAATGTTGATCAGAAGGGGTTCTTCAACTGGAGTGCGACCCGGCATGCAAATGATATTTGCTGCTCTGCACAAATGCGCCATACTATTCACCAACGGAACGGATACGCAGCACGCATGCGCTCGGGCGGCAGCATGGTGAGACCTCGGCGGCCGCTTCCGATCGTCAATGGCGAGCTATGCAGGCGGTATGCGCGAAGCGCTTCGAACCATTTTCGTCGATCAACCGGGAGGTGGACATGCTGACTTTCGCCGAATTGCAAAGCACGCTGCAAATCGAGTACGAACTGCAGATCGAAGCGATGGACGAGCAGACATTGCGTGGGCTGCTCGCGGATCCGATTGCACTCAACGCACTGGTGCCGGCTTTTATGAGCTTTGCGGAGGGGCGCCGGATAGCGGAAGCAACACTTGTACAACTGCTCGCTCGCGAGCCGTCGAACGCCGAACGGGGCATTCCGCATGAGGCCGCGCCCCTTTGGGCGCAGTGGCTCAAACCATTCTGGATGCTGCCGCTCTTCGGTGCACGCAAGGGCGAGTAAAGGCGCTCGGCCGGCCCGATCAACGCCGAATGGAATTGCGCTGGACCACGCATACCGGTATCGCGACCGCCCAAGCGGCAGAGGCCGGCCAGTTTGAGACGTCTAACGGCATTACGCGAGCGACCGCTGACTCCGCGAACGCGGCCATTCAAGTGACAGACGTTGTCACCGAGTTTGCGGCACTCACGGCCATACCGTAACTGTCATCGCCAACCAGATTTAGCAGGTACGTCACTGCGTCACCTGCGCTGCCCGTTCTAACACTACGGCTGCGTTGTGCCTTCGGTGATCGCGCCTGAACACCAGGGAAAGGAAGTCGAAGCGTCGGGCTGCCAGCCGCGAGGGCGCTGCTCTGTAGCTCCAGACGCCCGACGTTTGCATCGCGGGACTGCCTGGAAATCAGATGCGCCACGCCTGTCTTTGACGTTTAGCCATCGGAGACGCGTCGTAGCAGATACACGACAATCACTGCGGAACCGCTGACAAAAATTGCCAGCCCGATCGCTTTACGCGCGAGCGTGCGAACGCGCGCGCGGAGCGTGTAACGCACAAACCAGGAACTGGTTCTGCGCAACATCATTCACTCCATGGGCGCCTTGACGGGCGCGTCGCGTCGGGGAGAGACGGCCCCCCATGTTGCCGGAGCGCAGGCCGTATCGCGACGTGTATTTGCCCTGATCCTTGCTTGACAGTCTTTACCACTTCGAACTCTTTGAACTGAGGATAGCTGGATAGAGCGGGTAGATGCCGGTATCCGGGCATTCTGAAACCAGCAACCAGCCTGTCTTCGAACCGTGAACTGCAATTATCGCACCTCAGGTTCAAAGGCACAGAGCAGATGCTTTACGGTCTACTGACAGGTTCTTTGCACCAGCCGGTCCGGACCAAATCCAGGCGCACATGAACCGGCCCGTTTGGGCATTGCGCAATGCAGGGATGTTCTCAGGAGGAACTGCGGCGAGCCTTTGCCGGTTGCCGCCATTGTTCAAGGAAAAACTGCAAGCCGCCCAGTTGCTGTGCAATGTAGCCGCCCGTGGCCATCGATTCCGGTGCGCGCCGGTCGCCTGTAGCTGGGTACTCGGCGGAGAAGTCTGCTGTACCAAACACGATGTCCCAGATCGGGAACACGGCGCCGTAGTTACAGGAATTGCGGCCGGCCGCGCGCAGGCCATGATGCAACCGGTGAATGCGTGGCGAGACGATCAACCGGTCCCCGAGCCAGCCGAACGAAAGCTTGATATTGGCGTGGCTCAGGCTTTCGATGAAGCGCATGAACAGGAACAGCGGCGGAAACTGCAGCGGCGGAATACCGATCGCGAGGCCGACGATGCCGAACCAGATTGCGGCGACCAGGTCGTCAAGCAGATGGTTGCGGTCGTCCGACCAGAAACTCATCTGTCGCTGCGCATGATGCAACGCATGCAGTGCGTACCAGCTACGGTATGAGTGCGACAGGCGGTGACGCCAGTAATCGGCACAGTCCAGAATCAGCCCGTACGCGATGAAGGTAATGACCGGATGTCCGAGAAGCGGCGGTATCAACGTCTCAAGCGTTGGCGGTATGTAGCCGTGATCGACCACGAAGCCGTTCACCCACACCTGCACCTGGTAGAACAGCAGGAAACTGACGACAGGCAACACCCCGACGCGGTTGAGGATCGCAACTGGTTGCGGGTTTTTTCCAACTGGCGGAATCGGTTGAAAGGCCCCCCGTGCTTGGGTTCTACCCGCCTGGCACGAATCGGCTAGAATCCCGATGCTTTGAAGGTCGAAATGGCCGAAAGTCAGTCGTGGCAAGAGATTCCAACGAGATTGAGCGTCGAAGAGTTCGAGCAATTTGTCTGGCCGCATCTGAGCAAGGGCCGTCGCGGACCCGCGCGAAAGCTCAGCGCGCATGCGATTTTCAACTACATCCTGAAGGCGCTCTATCTCGGCTGCCAGTGGAAGGAGTTGCCCATCGAGAAGGATTGGCATGGCCGTCCCGAGATCCATTACACACGCATTTATCGCGCCTTCCGGCGCTGGGAATCGGACGGATGCCTTGATGCCATTTTCGAGGCTTCGGTGTTCAGGCTTCATGGCGATCACCGCCTGGACACGCGCATCATCCATGGCGATGGCACCACAACCGCCGCGAAGAAAGGCGGCGACAATCTCGGCTTCAGCGGCCACAAGAAGCTCAAGGGCTGCAAGGTGGTTGCCCTGTGTGACCGGAATTGCAACGTCATCGCGCCGTTCGTCAGAGCACCGGGCAATCGCAATGAATCGCCGCTGTTACGAGAAGCGCTGCCGCGCCTCACGAGCATCGCCCGTGCGGTGGGGCTGGATCTGCGCGGCACGGTCATGAGCCTGGATGGCGTGTACGATTGCCGGCCCAACCGCAAAGCCATTTTCAATCGCGGCATGGTGCCTAACATCAACCCTAATTCGCGCGGCAGAAAAGGACCGAAGTGCGGGCGCAAGCCGCTGTTCGATCCGGCCATCTTTAAAGAACGGTTCAGGACAATCGAGCGGGTGTTCGCGTGGGAAGATAAGTTCCGGCGCCTGCTGCTGCGCTTCGAGCGACTCAGCCACCTACACTACGCATTGAAAACCCTCGCGTACACGATGATCAATCTTCGACACTACTGACGAAGCTGATCACTTGCTTCGAGACCTTTGTTTCATCGCCGGCCATCGCGCCGTGGTCACGCTCGCCCGCACCATGCCGATACCTTCGCACAACGACACACATGGTCGCATCGCACGCCTAGCCGCCGCGATTCCTTCCCATCCCATGGGCTTGTCCAACCGCGCTGCGCCGAGCCTGCTTGAAACGCGCAACCAGTTGACCGTGAGGCACCTACGATCGGCCTCCGCGACGTTGATGCGGAACAGTGGAATCGCTATCGGCATCCGGAGCGTGCAGGGTGGTACGCGCGTACGTCGGCCGGCGAGCAAACGGTGTATTTTGAGGAGGCCTCGCAGTTTGGGGTCGACGCCGAAGCCGCATGTGAGTTTGTGACTTGCACGTACGACACCGCGTTCATGCTGAGAACTCAGCACCATGATGCGATGGAGTCAGCGCGTTTCTGGCTGAACGAAGGCATTGTGAAGCTGCCGGTCGGCATGGCGCAGCGATATCAGGAGATGGCAAAGCGAGGGCAGTACTTCGGCAGGCTCGCCCAGCGTTTAAATCTGACGCCCGACGAGCTGGACATGCACCTGATTGCGAATAGCGTGAGTGACGCGCAGCACGCGGCGATGCTTAAGCCGGCGGCGCCGCAGTTTGATCTTTTCGCCGCAGCAGCCTGATCGGCGTGCGGCAGTTTCTTTCGACATCCCCGGGGCTTACACCCTGGGGATTTTTCTGTTCAGCGCGGGCGTTCGGGGAAGGGCTCCGGTCGACCCTGAGCGGCCAGACGCGGTCGCGACAGGCGGAAGGCCGCTTCCAAGGTACAACGGTCATCCGTACTAGCATATCGGCTCCGCACTCGGCTGCAGCGGTCGTTTGCAATTGATCGGCGGTTTCCCCCTACCTAATTTTCTGCCCTAGAGATATTGCACTCGCCAGCGTGCGCGCTGCTGGTGCCCGTATTCTTCAGCGAAAGCGTGAGTCTGCTTCCTCTGTTCGCGGTGATAACCTGCCCATAACTGACGGTCGGGATAAACTGAATATCCGGAGCAACCGCCACGGGAGGATTCCTTGATCCATCAACGGTCAGGTCAAGTTCCACGGTAATCGAGTCGATATCAACGCCCCAGTCTTGTTTCCGTGCCGCCTGTTCCTTCTTGAAATTGCACAAACCCTCCAGGACTTGATTCAAGGCGGTTGGAATATCGACAGGCTTACCAGGGGGAATTGGTGGTGTGTTGCAGCCGACAACCAGAAATGGCAAGACAAACAGGGGGAGAGAGAGGTAGGCGCGCATCAAGGTCTCCTGCTGGAACTTGTACGACAGTCGGCATACGCCTGTGTCGTCGCGGATTCAGTACGCGGCCAGTCAGACGCCGTGACTCCTCGACCACGGGGCGCTGTTCTCTCCAAATGAAGATCCGCCCGCGCGAGCTGTCGATCGCAGCAGCTTCTAACGACGATGAGAGGCGACACCGTGGAACCGAAGAAAAACGGTCGGCGGCTGAGTCACCCTTTCGAAGTTTAGGTCCATTTCTGGAACTGTCCATTCGACATCCATGTTACTCACGTTGGCCGACGCGTGCCTAGCGTTCGGACTGTCACACAAAAGGCCTGGTGCGATGGGCTGCTTTTCGGAGACGCAAGCGGGCGCCAGCGGGATGATACTCACAACCCAGAATCCAAGGTGGCCCGCGCTCCGGACAGGCTAGAAGCTCATCGCAAACCCGAATGACACGCCGTGCACATTGTGTCCGAACACGTATCGCACCATCGCGCGCGTGCGAGTGATGACGATGGGATACCTGCTGCTGTCGAGTTCAAGGCCGACTCCTAACGACGTGAGGTCGTTGAAACCCAGCACCCCCGCGCTGTCGCCGAAATAGTGCGAGTAAGCGGCTTCGAGCACATAGCGGATTGGCCGGTCCAGCGCATGCCAGCCGGTAGGCGCACGCCAGCGTGTCCAAAGGCTCACTTGCTGCGCGATGGCTGAACCCTGAACGGCCTCAGAAGAACCGCCGAAGCTGCGCAGGTAGATGTCGGTAGCGCGCAATTCGGCGTCGATTTCATAGTTCTCGCGGTAGTGTTCGTAGTCGAGCATCAGCGAGCCGCCGTAGCCATACGCGTCCAGCGACCCATTCTCGAGAAACTGGAGGTTGGCGTCGGTGACGCGATTGAAGATCGTCTGACCCACCTTCAGATCACTCGAGACGCGGCCAAGCGTACCGTTCAGGATCGGACGGAACACCAGTTCATCCGTGATCCGAAAGTCCCAGCCAATGCCGACCGTGCTACTGACGGTGTTCCATTTTGTCGGTATCGCACGCTGCCCGGAGCCATTCGTAGCGATGAAAATCGGATCGTAACGGCTATAGGCGAGCGTGCCCTCCAGGTACAACGGAAAGGACCTGCTGATCGTGAAGCCGCCGCCAAACTGCGTCTGCCCGAAGCCGGGATTACCGGTGGTGCCGCTATTGACCGACAGGTTACTGGTAGTAACGTCCGGTACTGTCGTGTAAGTCATGATCGCGAGCACGGCGTCGGCATGCTGCTTCACATTGCCGCCGACCACGGTCGTGCCCGACAATTGGCCCGGCGTGACCTGCGCATTCGACGGGCTGGGCAGCATGGCCAAGGCCAGAGTGGCACACGCCCATGATGCGCAGCTTGACCAATGCGTCCAGAGTGCAGGCATTGTCAAACGACCTCGCCATTTGTTCGTCCGATTGCAAACTGGCACGCAGCGTACCGAACGCACATGACACACTTCTGTCTGTTGTGCCGTGTTGTTCGTCTTCTACGAGACCGGCATCCCATGCCAGCAAAACACTTCGAGACAACTGATCAAGCCCTTAACGACCGTTCCGCCATTCGCAGCAATTGGAGTGGCCTACATTGCACTCCGCCCCATTGTATCGCTGAACGAGCCGATAGATTTCGGCGAAGCTCTACCCGTGCGTTGAAGAGGATTGCGCGACCGACGTGACTGCCTCATATCGGTCCGGTCGATGACGCAACGAGCCCAATTGATGGGCCAAGCTCCGCTACCGGAGTGGACCAGCCGTTCGAATGTTCGCGTGAGCTCTCAGGTGAATGACGCTTCCTGGCCGATCTCTGCCTGACGGCGATCGGCGGCACGCGACCCTGAGCCGCCGCTCCCTTCGTGACCGGCGTATGGCCGCATTGAGGAGATGAGGCAGCGTTCGTAGTGTCGCGGTGCCAAACCGGTGGCGACGCTGTGACGCATCGATGCGCCATTGCCAATATGCTAGCGTCTGGCGTGCCGTTCCTCAAAATGAACGGGAGGCAGTTATCAATGGGCGTGCCCGTGTGATCCGGGTGAAGCTCGCGACCCGTGCCGCGTTCATCGCCATTGGCCACCAATCATCTTCTCAACGGCACGGCCTGCCCGGTCCCGCTGCCTCCGCTGCGGGCATGCCAGGCAATCGGTGCAGCCATACTTGCGCCGATGAGCAGCTATGTCGAAATATTCATTTCAACGTTTCAAAGGAGCAGTGTGGATGAAGTATGAAGGCGCTCTGCACCGGAGCATCAAAAGGCGGCTCGAACAAGTGATAGAGATGGCCGAACTGGTGGGCTTGCTGGCCATCGGCATCGGGACCGCGCTGGCGATGGGGCATCTGATCTGGAAGATGACAGACTCCGGCGGCGTTACGCTGACTGATTTGCTCCTCATGTTTCTATACCTCGAAGTGTTTGCGATGGTCGGGCAATACCTGAAGGCGGGGCAGTTGCCCGTGCGCTTTCCGCTCTACATAGCCATGGTCTCGATCGCCCGCGATGTCATCCTGCGCGCTGGCGCAAATACCGAACTGCATCTTGTCGCCTCGGCTGGCGCCATCTTGCTGATAGCGCTAGGTGTGCTGCTGATTCGTTACGGACAGTCCAGGTATCCAAGCAATGCCGACGAACGACCTGACGAGGGTGCGCGCTAAGCGGGCAACGGCCATGCGGTTAGTCGCCGGGCGACTCCACGTCATCATCACCGAGGTGCGGGTCCACGCCCTCCGGTGCGTCGCGGTCATAATACTTGCCCAGGCGCAGTACGCCCAATGCGTGATCTCGAGGAAGCCAATCCGTCTGCAGTGAACACGAGCTTCACGTTGCCGGAAGCATCAACCTTTTCAACGCCACACTTCTTGCGAGTGCAGCCGTGCTATTGATTGATACAGTACGGAGCTAAACCGCCAGCTCCTGACCACGACAGTAACTCTGCACGATATCGGCGTCGGATAACGGGAATGATTGCCACGCTACCCGACACTACGCGCTCATCGACCAAGCGGAATGAACAGACGTGAGCTGGGTTAGTCGCCGACGAAGATGAGCCCGTGCGGCGTATTCATCCCGGTAAAGACAGGCGTCATCGCGCCTGTCGACGTGTTGACCGTCAAGAGCGTGCCCTGTCCCGCGCTGTACGCCGTGCCCGCAGTGAAGCCCGCAGTCGCGTCGATGCGATAGATCATTTGCGCCGTATTGTCCGACAGCAGCATGAACGAATTGCCTGACGGAGCCCAGCGCGTATCATCCACCGGCCACGAATTGCCGTACAACGTCAGCGGCAGCACGCTCACCGATTGATTCGCACCGGGGTTCGTCACGAACACCAACTCCGAATCCTGCTGGCTATCCACCACCAGTTTTCCGCTCGGATCGATCGCCATCGAATCCGGGTCCGTCATGTTGAGCGTCACTTGCGTATTCGTGGGGATATTCGTCGCCGTTGCGTTGCCCATCAGCGCAGGCGTCAGATGGAACGTTTGATGATCCGAATTCAGCGTCACGGTATAGACCGACGGCACTGAGCTCACGCCGTTGGGCGCGGTCGCAGTCGCGGCGCCCACCGTGGGATTGGAGGCGGCCGCGTACACGACACCGTTGAGCATTTTCATGTCGTCGAGCCCCCCGCTATGTATCGGCGTCGTATCCGGGGTGAGGGTTTGCTGAGTATTGGCCGTCGTGTCGATCACGATCAGCATCGGGTTCGCGTCTTCGTTCGTGCTGACCCATACGGTATGCGAATCGTATTCGAGCAACCCATCCGGATGGCCCGGAACCTTGAACGTCCCGACAATATTGCCATTCAGGTCGTACTCGATGACCTCGCTCTGCGGCGAGGTGCCGGCGACGGCTGTGCCATCGGGATTGTTATTGTTGTCCTGGGCAATCACGAAGATGTTGCTGCCGTGCAGAAGAAGATCGTCAGGCCGAAGTTTGCCGGGCATCTGGGCGAAAACCGAAATCTTGTAGCCCGCAAGCGCCGCGGCGACCGATGCGGGAACAGCGATGCCAGATGCCGCACTTGTGCCAGTGGGCGATACGCTATCGCCACCACCGCATCCCGCGAGCGTCGAGATGAGACCAGCAACACAAGCTATTTTTTTCGGGTTCATATGGATTGAAGGACTTCATTAGGAAGTTTCTAACCATATATTTCACACTTGAAGAGTTGATGACGCTGCGCTACCGATCTACCAACGAATAGCCAACAGAATGCCTGCACTGAACCGCCCCGGGAATCCTGGAAACCGGTTTTCTTGAGTCCTCCCGCGCACAGCGCTTCAAGGATTACGTGACAAGTGAAGTGATTGGAAAGCGCTTCTTGGTGTTGTGCCTGGAAGCCGCATGTGAGAGCCGTACCGCGAGGTCAGGCAGGGGTCGCTGGCCGCGGCGATGCCGTTCCGGTGACAGCGGGTTCCTTGCGTCGAACGAGCGCTCTGGAGCGCTTCACGACCTCGCTCTCCCGGACCTCCCCGACCACGAACTCGACGAAGGCCGTGACGCGCGGCGGCAAATGCTTCCTTGCCGGGTAGTAAATGCAGATGTCGCTGCGTCGCGCGGTGAATCGCGCTAACACACACTTCAGCTTGCTCGCCGCAATAAGAGGAAGGGCGTGGTGTACGCCGAGCAACGCGATCCCGCATCCGGCGACCGCGAGTTCCGTCAACGCTTCGGTGTCTGTCACGACGAGCCGGGAGTGAGGCTGGAACACAACTTCCTTGTTCCGCGCTTGCAGTCGCCACGTCTGAATTCTTCCCGAGTTCGGCGAGCGGAACAAAATGAGTTCATGACGCTCGAGTTCCTCGACGGAACGCGGCTCGCCGTGCTGCTCCAAGTAAGAAGGTGCCGCACACAGGATGAGCGTCAGCGGTGCGAGGGGACGCGCGACCACACTGGAGTCCGTGTCCTTCAGTTGTCCGATCGCGCAGTCGTACCCTTCTGAAATCAGGTCGACATGACGATTCTCGAAATGCAGGTCGAGCGTGACATCCGGGAAGCGCTCCTTGAACCTGTTCAACACCGGTAGCAACGTGACGCGGCTGAATGCGATTGGCAACGACACTTTAACGAGCCCGCTGACGTGGGTTTCTTTAGACGACACGGCCGCGATCGCGTCTTCGATCTGCTGCGCGGGCTGCTGCACCATTGCGTATAGGCGACGCCCTTCCTCGGTGACCGACAGGTGACGGGTGGTGCGCTGGAACAGTCGGCAACCTAGCAACGCCTCGAGCATGCCGATCTGTTTGCTTACCGCGCCAGGTGTTACGCCTAGCTGACGGCCTGCCGCCGAAAAGTTCGTCGACTCGTACGCTGCCTCGAACATTTTCAAGGCCCTGAGCAGGTCGAGAGAGCCGCCGCTTTCGGTCTTCATCTTTTCCCCAAACTCACAACTGTTTTCCTGCCCTGTAGCATAGACCAACCTCGTCGTCGCGCCGAGAATTACCCTTGTCTTGCAACCGCCAGGATGTCGACCATGGACCACGAATCGGCACAGTCACCGCAGCGAAAGAGCCTTTCGCGCGGACAGCTTCTAATCGACGGGAAGTGGCGCGACGCGTCAGACGGCGCGACGCTTTCGACCGTCGATCCCACCACCGAGGGGAAGATAGCGGACTTCGCGAAGGCGACCCTCGCGGATGTCAACGCAGCGGTCGAATCTGCGCGCCGGGCCTTCGAAACGGGTGACTGGCCGCGCATGCATCATGAAGCGCGCGCAAGAATCCTGTTCCGGATGGCCGATCTGCTGGACGAGCGGGCCGAGGATTTCGCGCTGCGTGAAGCGATGGATATGGGCATGCCGTACGGCGACTTCGTGGACATCATCATGCCGCACTGCGCAGGACTGTTCCGCTTCTTCGGCGGTCTCGCGATGCACGCGATGGATGGCGCTTATCGCACCTCATACGAAGCGCATACGCGGATTCTGACCCGCCGAGAACCGCTCGGCGTGGTAGCGGCTATCACGCCATTCAACTTCCCCTTGGCCCTGACCTGCTCCAAGGTGGCCCCAGCATTGGCTGCCGGCAACACGATCGTGCACAAACCGGCCTCCGACACGCCGCTGACAGCGCTGGCACTGGCTCAGGTGGCACTCGATGCCGGCGTGCCGGAAGGCGTCTACAACCTGATCACCGGACCGGGGGGATCGCTGGGCGACGCGCTAGTGAAACATCCCCTAGTCGACAAAATCGCCTTTACTGGCTCCACGAGCGTGGGGCAGACCATTATTCGCAATGGGGCGGACACGCTGAAGCACACGACGATGGAACTTGGCGGGAAGTCCCCGAACATCATTTTTGCCGATGCCGACGTGGATACCGCGGTCCAGGCGGCGTTCTGGGGGATCTTCTGGAACAAGGGCGAAGTTTGCGTCGCGGGCTCACGGCTGCTGGTCGAGCGTCCGGTCTACGACGAGGTCGTCGAGAAGTTGGCCAGGATGGCACAGGCGGCGGTGTTGGGCGATCCGCTTGAGCCGCAAACCCATATCGGCCCAATCGCCTCCAGGGCGGAATTCGACAAGGTGCAGCAATACGTCGAGGCTGGCAAGGCGTCGACGGCCCGCCTGGTCGCCGGCGGCGCTACGCGCAAGATCAACGGCAAAGGCCTGTTCATCGAACCCACGGTCTTTGCTGACGCCACTAATGACCTGAAAATCGGCCGCGAGGAGATCTTTGGGCCGGTCCTTCCGGTCATTCCATTCGATGGCGAAGACGAGGCCGTACGCATTGCGAATGACACGCCCTATGGACTCGCGTCCGGCATTCAAACCCGCGATCTGGGCCGGGCGCTTCGCCTGGCGGACCGCATCAACGCGGGCACTGTCTGGATCAATACGTGGCACAAGTACCATCCGAACGGGCCTTTCGGCGGATACAAAATGTCCGGCTACGGACGCGAGCAAGGCGCGGAGGCGCTCGATAGCTACACGCAGTACAAAACCCCTATGGGTCAACACTGCGTGAGAACAGCACCGGCTCGCCGCCGGATCGCCACCCCGCTCCATTGGCAGACCATGAAACGTTGAAGGAGGCTCAATCGTGAAAATCGGAATCATCGGTGCCGGTAACGTGGGAACCGGTCTCACGAAGCATCTCGTCCCCAGAGGTCATTCCGTGATGCTGAGCTTCAGCCTCGATATCGAAAAACTCAGAACGACCGCAGCCGAGCTGGGCGCGAGCGTTGGCACAGTCACCGGAGCGGTTCAGTTCGCCGACGTGGTCGTGTTGGCCACACCGTGGACTGCCGCACCTGAAGCACTCGAGCAGGTTGGCAGGGCACCCCAGAAAAAGATCCTGTGGGATTGCACCAATGCACTGAAGGCTGACATGAGCGGCTTGCTCGTCGGGACAACCACCTCGGGCGCCGAAGAGATCGCGAGGCTTGCGCCATGGGCGACGGTGGTCAAGGCCATCCCGCCTTTCGCGGAGCTGATGCATTCGCCCAGCATGCTGATAGGCGGCAACCGCGCGGGCGTGTTCGTGTGCGGCGATGACAGCGATGCGCGGGCCGTGGTCGCAACACTGGTCGGCGACATCGACGCCGAGCCGATCGACGCAGGACCGCTCACCCTTGCGCGCTACACGGAACCGGCGGCCATGCTGCTGGTGCAACTGGCTTACGCACACGGGTTCGGCACCAGGATCGGGCTGTCGCTACTCCACTAAAAAGTTGCGCGCGCCTCATGAGACGCGTTCCTAAGTACTGACTTATGGCCGGCTATGACTGGTCGAGGAGGCTGAGATGAACGTAGGCGTATTGGGATCGGGTGAAGTCGGTCGGGCATTGGCCGCCGGCTTCGTCAAGCATGGCCATGACACGATGTTGGGCACGCGAGATCCACAAAAGCAGGAGGTACAGGACTGGGTCCGCAATACAACCGGAGCCAGGGACGGGACGTTCGAGGAAGCTGCGCGGTTCGGCGAGATCGTCGTGCTCGCCGTTCTCGGCCGGATCGCTGAGAGCGTGATCGAGCTTGCACGGCCAGAGAATCTCGCCGGCAAGACAGTCATCGATGCAACCAACCCGCTTGCCGACGAGCCGCCGGTCAGCGGGGTGCTGAAATATACGACGGGACCGAACGAGTCACTCGGCGAGTGGATTCAGGCGAAGGTTCCCCTGGCCCACGTGGTTAAGGCTTTTAACAGCGTCGGGAATGCGCTCATGGTGAACCCGCATTTTTCTGAGGGTACGCCGACCATGTTTTTGTGTGGCAACAGCGACGATGCGAAGGCCGAGGTTGGCGAGATCATCCGGCAGTTCGGATGGGAGCCCTACGACTGCGGAAGCATCGTATCCGCACGCGCGATCGAACCGCTGTGCATGCTGTGGTGCCTGCCGGGATTCCTCAGGAACGACTGGCAGCATGCGTTCAAGATGCTGACGAACTAAGGGGGAGCCATGCAGCCGCTTCAAGTGCCGGGCAAAGGCGATCCCGGTCTGACGCTGGAAGAGATGAAGCGATTGGTGGCCGATCACTTCGAGGACTTCGTCAACCGCAAGAAACCGGAAGTTGCATCGTTGAACTTTAGCGCGGATTTCCTCGACCACGACGAACCGTCGGGTCCTCAAGTCGGTCCCGAGGCCGCAATGGCCATGATGAAGGCGGCTTATCAAAAGTGGCCGGACTTGCACGTCACCATCGAAGACATGATCGCCGAAGGTGACAAGGTGATGGTTAGAAACACGTGGCGCGCCACCGACGCGGTTTCCGGGAAAAAGATCGAGTTTCACGGCTTTGTCCTGTGGCGGTTTGCGAACCGGAAAATTGTCGAACGCTGGGCCACGTTGACGACATCGCGTGACGTTTGATTAGAGAAAGGAGGACCAAGAGCATCAGCGCCCGTTACATCCGCATCGGTGATCAGGGTGTCGGTGCGAGTTCGATCCGGGCGCGGACTGCAAACAGGGCCAACCCGCGCGTAGACGGCAGGCGCGTCCGCTCTACTCAGATCCATAACGTTGAAGGGGTGTTTTCGGAACACGTGATCGACCGGAATCGGTTGGAAGTGCCCCCTCTGCGTTTCCGGAAGCGACGGCCACGTCACGGTGCTGGTCGGCCTCGGCCCCCAATCTGCGGTCGCCTGGAAGGGCCGACGAACTGTCGGTCCCCCGGCGCTGCGAACGGGCACATGGTCGCTCGTGAACGGACACTCACGAACCGGCCGCGAGCTGCTGGTTGTGGCCGAGGGTGTGTCAAAACGTGCGGCGGCGGTCGCCGATATGTACACAGCGATCCGGATCGCCGAGTCGGGTCGTTGATTGCCGCAGATTCTCAATCCAGCGAAAGCTTTCCTTTTGCTCGATCGGTATGCGAGTGAAGTTGACCTTGCTACGCCGGGTCGCAGTACCCTTGAACTCCTTGCGGCTCCAGAACTTGATGGCGGCCACTCCTAGCGGCAGGCCTTGCGCTGTCACCGCGAGACTTGAATGCATCAGGATGCCGCATTGCGGGCTCGGCGTCGCCCGGCCTCGCCGCTGGGCGGAAGTTATCGCGCTGCCAGCGTAACCGATGAGTTCGGGACGCTCCCTTTCGTACGAAAACGTAGTGGTGTCCTGAAGGACAAGAACCGGTCCATCGGTCGAGAAAAAGCGCTGTGCGGTTGCCTGGAAATGCCCGCTCAGAATGTCTTGTTCACAGACACGATCATTGTCCATGAAGCGATAGGCGGCCTTTGTACTGGCCCAATCCTGACAGGCAAGCAGAATGGTCTGCCCCATGCCCTTCCACAGTTGCTCCAACAGCGTTCCAAACCGCTTGCGTAGCCGCGCGTCCCGGAATTCGCTTCCTTCAAGTTCCCGCTCAAACCACGCCTGATCTTCTACCTGTCGTTTCCCGGCCATTCTTCTCGCACGCATCGTCGTGATGCAAGCCAGGTTACCAGGATTCACGAAAGAAGTGGGTAATCACAAGCGCCCCCTCTCGTTTACAAGCAGAAAATCCCCTCTTCACTCACAGAAATGTGGGTAATCCTGAGCTCAGGGCGGGGTGGTCAGCCCAATCTTGATGAATCTGTTCATGCACTATGCATTTGACGCATGGATGCAGCGGCACTTTCCGCAATGTCTCTTTGCGCGCTATGCCGATGATGCGGTGGTCCATTGCCGCAGCGAGGCGCAGGCGCAGGAGGTCATGCATGCCATTGCCTCGCGGCTGGCGGAATGCGGGTTGCAGATGCATCCTGAAAAGTCCCACGATACGTGGCTGGTGGAACTACTATGGGGCTTTCTATCGGACGGCCATGCACGGACTCGGTCGGTATCTCGACCGCAAGCTCGTGCGCTGGGCTCAGCGCAAGTACAGGACACTGCGACGGCACACACGGCGCAGTGAGGAGTGGTTGCACAAGATGAAGAAGGCCTACCCGCGACAGTTCGTACACTGGCAGTTTCACGGGGCACAGGTTGGATAACGGGAGCCGTATGACGCGCGAGTGTCACGTACGGTTCTGCGAGAGACTTCGGGCGCAATTCCCGGGGTCTGCTCACCCGTATATCAAAGTCAAAGGCCAGTGGAAGTACCTCTACCGGGCGGTGGACAAGGCGGGCCAAACCATCGATTTCCTGTTCAGAGCCAAGCGCGACAAGGTCGCAGCGCGGCGCTTCTTTGAAAAGTCGATCGCTCAGAACGGTGTACCCGAGACGGTAACCATCGAAAAAAGCGGCTCTACTGTAATCTGGCTGCGTTGCACGCGGTGAACGCCGAGCGAGAGACGCCCATCACGATTCGTCAAGTCAAGTACCTGAATAACGTGGTCGAGCAGGACCATCGGGCCATCAAACGCATCACCCGACCGATGCTGGGCTTCAAGGATTTCCACTGCGCGCGCGTCATTCTGAGTGGCGTCGAATTAATGCACATGATCAAGAAAGGGCAGATGAAATGTCGGGGCGAGACTCCGCTGTCTCCCGCACAGCAGTTCTACTCGCTCGTTTCATAAGCAATCCTCCGCATATCACCGCTGCTTGACCCATTGACCTTACTGCGACAGAGCCGTGCTGGGTCCATTGGCGCCTGCAGTGCCCGAAATTCCTGCGCCAGACCTTCGTGGAATGGGCCGCCCAGACCATCCCCCGGTCATCGTGGGCTGGTGCCTACTACCGGCAGCAGCGCGCGAAGGGCAGCTCACACCACATCGCCGTGAGGGCCCTTGCATTCAAGTGGATTCGCGTCCTGTATCGCTGCTGGCAGACGCGCACGCCGTACAACGAGACCGGTTACCTCAACGTGCTCAGGAAACGCGGTTCGCTCCTTGCCGGCAAGGTGGGCACTTAGGTCGAGACCGGGTCCTGCTGTTTTATCTGATTGGGGCAAGCCGCGCAGCGGCGCGTCAGGCCGAAGGCGAAGCTCGCGGGGAGACGGTGGGCAACGAGGGAACCGCCGTCAGGCGGCTGTCCACAGCCTCGTGCTGTGGGCAGCTTCGTTGTCCACGGGCGGGCGCGGAATGAACGTCATAGCGAGACGCAGATGTCGAACAGAAAACTTGACAGACACACTCAGGGCATGACTCTACCGGGTACGGCCGATCACCGGCGGGCAGAGGCCGGTCAGGAACGGTCATTCGGCGCTGGTAGCCGAAAGCGGTCGATCGCCGCTATCCTTGGAAAGGAAACAGCCGACCGAGGCGCTATCCTCTGGTTCGACTGCCACGTGCGCGATCGACCCTGCGAGATCTTCAGCGCGGACCTCTATCATGGCCGGGCGCATACGATCGGGCGACTGTCACGCCACGGAGGGAGCAATGCTCAAAGGCCGCTGTTTTTGCAGAGAAGTCAGTTATGAAGTGCTGAATATACCCTTCGATTCCACAGTTTGCCACTGCGCAGACTGTCGCCGCGCATCTGCGGCCCCGTTCGTCGCCTGGTTTAGCGTCAAGCGATCCGAGTTTCGGTTCGTCCATGGCGAACCAAGGAGCTTCGCAAGCAGTAAAGCGGTTTTGCGAACTTTCTGCCCGGACTGTGGCACGCAATTGACTTATCAACACGACGATTTCCCCGACGAGATTGACATCACGACATGCAGTCTCGACGTGCCGGACCTGGTTCCTCCCGAGCATCACACTTGGACATCAAGGAAGTTGCCGTGGGTTCATGTATCTGACGCACTGCCGAAACACGAGGGCAGCTATTCCAAGACCTGAATTCAAATAGCACGGCTGCACTTTTGTGATGGTTATCGAAACGGGTTGCGCGCGGCTTGGGCCGCCGCCTGGTGGTTGGCTTATGCTCAGACACACAAGGCTCGCAGGAAGACGGTTCTTCGTGGCCCATATCCTCGAACGTTGAACGGCCGCTTTCGGAAATGGGTAGCTCTGGGTCGTCTACGGAAGTTCATCATGGGACCGGGTTCGGCCATCAGCTGCCGGTCGTAGTTTCAATTCATTTGAATGCCATCAGGTGTCGACTATGTTGTATCCATGGCGAGAAAAGAAGCCGTTCTTGGGCAGAAGGGCATATTCGGTCACAACCAGTGAGGGTCGAAACGTGAGCGTACAGCTAAACCACACTATCGTTTGGTGTCGCGATAAGCAGAAATCGACAAAGTTCCTGATGGACATCCTAGGGCTGCCGAGTCCTATCGAGTTCGGGCAGATGTTGGTCGTTCGGCTCGCAAATGACGTCTCGCTCGACTTCTTCGAGAGCGACAGCACGATTTCCATGCAGCATTACGCGTTTCTGACCAGTGAAGACGAATTCGAACAGGTCTTCTCCCGTATTCGTGACCGAGGGCTTCGGTACTGGGCCGACCCTGGCAAACAACGTGCCGGCGAAACCTATCTGCACAACGGTGGCCGGGGAGTGTATTTTGACGATCCTGACGGTCATTTGCTTGAGGTCATGACCCGCCCTTATAAAATTGGCGCCTAGAGGTTCAACGGGAATTGGCGCCCACACTTCGTGGCAGGCATGTCTATCGGCCGTGACGGATCTCGGGCCACGCTTAAACGTTGAATGGCGGCTTTCCACACAACTGGTTGCGCGTTTCCGTCCATTGCGAACGGAAGAACTACGATGACCGTTGGTAATCGTGCGAAGCCAGGAACATCGTTGTGAAAAGCGACTGGTATCTCGATATCGGAGTTTGCATTATGATCAGGAATGCGAATGCAACAGGCGTGAGCAATCACGGCGCGTACCGCAGTCAGTGAAGTGCGAGCCCCGCGCTGGTTCAGCAGTAGTGGCGCAGGTTAATCATCGTATAGGCAAGCGTCTTGAACGCGTAGTGAACGTCACTGATACGTTCAAAGCGCAGCAGCAGACGGCGGAACTTGTCCTCCCAGGCGAAGACCCGTTCAATGGTCCTGAAGCGCTCCTCGAAGATGGCCGGATCGTAGCGCTGCTTGCGGCCCCGCTTCGGTATTTTGCGTCCGCGCGGATTCTCGGGGATGTTCGGGGTCATGCCGCGATTGAAGATCGCCTTGCGGTTGGCCCTGCAGTCGTAGATGCCATCCAGGCTGACGATTGAACCGTGCAGGTCCGCGCCAATGGCGCGGGCCATGGCGGTAAGGCTGGGCAGCGCGTCGCGCAACAGCGGTGATTCGTTGCGGTTGCCGGGAGCGCTGATGAATGGAGCAATGACATTGCAGTTGCGATCGCACAAGGCCACCACCTTGTCGCCCTTCAGATGCTTGTGCCCGCTATACCCGAGATTGTCGCCGCCTTTCTTCGCCGCCGTCGTGGTGCCGTCGCCGTGGATGACCGAAAGGTCAAGCAGCTGGTCCTGATGAAGTTGCTGCACCGAGCCCGAAAAGATGGCATCGATGCAACCATCGGCCTGCCAGCGACGAAACGTGCGGTAGATGCGCGTATAGTGAATTTCAGGGTGACCTTCTGCATTCCTGTCGATCGGCAGCATCTTCCATTGGCAACCCATGTACAGTGCCTGCAGGATGTAGTTGAAGATCTTGTGCAAGGCCAGCGTGGGGGGAGGTCCGCGACGGCCCAAGCTCAGATGCGGCCAGACAAATTGCTCGAACTGCTCCAGGCGCAATCTTGTTGGAATCTCTTGCCAGTATGGGCTTCGGGTCATTCGCTGCGTCCAGAAATCTGGACTTTAGCCGATCTGGCTACTCTGACCTGAAATCCAGTCCTGGCGCGGCTTGCAGACAAATTTCACGGCCGTCGAAAACCCGCAACCAGTTGCACGCGAGGTTCGTCATTGTCTATGCCGCAGATCCGGCCGGTTCGAATCTCTTGGCAGGAGATCCGCTTATACCGAATTTTCCGAGCAACGCAGTTCTGCCTGCAATGTTGGCAGTCGGTTGGGATGTCACCAACGTTTATCCCGGTGGCGCCAATATGTGGCTTATCAAGGTTGAATTTACTAAGCCGAAACAAAGTAACCGAACATGGGTCAAGCCGCGAAGCGGACTGACGGATGTTGAAACATGGATCGGACCAAGGCCGGAATCTTCTGCAGCGAGCGCAGAACCGCTCGAACTCGCTGCTTGAGATGCCCCGGACCTTTAATGGCAAGCTTGCCGATCTTGTGATGTTTGAGATAACCCCATACCAACTCGTCCGGGTTCAGATCTGGCGAGTAAGCAGGAAGGAAGAACAGACAAAGGCGCCCATTCGATTCCGCGGCAAGCTGCCGGATCGCTTTGCAACGATGTACCGGATGACCATCGGCAATCAGGAAGACAGGCGCATCGGCGGTGAGCATCAGTCGTTTGACGAAGTCGACGTACACGGAGATCTTGAAGCTGCCTTCGAAACACATGAATCGAAGTTGGCCACGCGGGCTGATCGCTGAGATCAGGTTCACCTTGAAGCGCGCGCCAGTGACTTCGACTACCGGTGTTTGACCGACCGGTGCCCAGGTCGTGCCGCTGTGATAGTCCGATCGCACCGTCGATTCGTCGACGAAGAAGATCTGTGCCCCGCAGCGTTTGGCCTGCCCGGCAATGGCCGGGTATTCGTTCTGCATCCATGACTCGACCAGTTCAGGGTCGCGTTGGTAAGCACGCGCAAGCGGACGCTGGGGTGAAAGCCCGAGCTTGCGCAGCAGTCGACCGACCGACACCTCGGAGAGCCTGACGTTGAAATGATCGCGAATCAACTCCCGCACCATGTCTCGCGTCCACAATGCAAACTCGAACTTCATCTGCATGGGGTTCTTCGTTGTGACCGTCTGATAGACGAAGCGGATAGCCTCGGACGGCAGCTTCATCGGTCGACCAGGGATTGCCTTGGCTCGTAACGCCTCGATCCCCCCTTCGCGCCAGGCCGCCAACCACTCGTAAATACGCGCTCTCGAGAATCCCAGCGTGCGGATCACGTCCTCCGGCGACTCGCCAGCTTCGACACGCTTGACCGCCCGAATGCGGATCTCTTCCAGCGTTGCATGTGAAAGCTGCCGGCCGTCGTCCTCGCGCATCTCGCCTCTCCCTAAGCCCCTTAAAGCTTAGACCATGGCGTCGATTTATGTTCGCTTACTTACGCACTGGTTAGTAACTTGCGCCGCGCCTTTAATACAGTTGGCTTACTTCAGCAAGCAGAATGCCTAGCGTCGCGGGGTTCATGCGCATCTGGTTGCGGCCGCCGGAAACTGTCGCGAAACGTCGGCCATTCATCAGTAGTCGTCGGGGAGGGGGCTCGCTTCGGAGAGTTACGACTGTAAAACGCTTTCGCCTACAGCGCGGAGTATGGCGCACGACACTTCTTGCCCGGGCTGAAAGCCCCACTGCCGTGCGACGGAATCCGACGGCAGCGGGCCAGGCGACGAAAAGCCTTCAGGCCAGCTCTTTAACCTGTCGCGTCGCCCGCTCCGAAACAAGAAGACCCTCAAGCATCCGGGCGTCAGCTTTCGCGATGTCGTTGAGGGAAGCAGCGCTGAGTTGCTCACTGAATACAGCAAGAGCGGTGGATAAAGCCAGGTAATCTGCATCACAGACATTGGGCGTGAGCGATGTTCGCTATCTCGCGGTAGCGTTCGCGCATCGAACGGCCGGGTCGAATAGTTCTCGAACCCGTGGGCGGCTGATGAGCCCCGATGTAGATCCGCGTGAAGGGTACCACTGCGGGAACGCCATCGATCTCACGCACCTGCGTCGTCTGATACGACTCCCCAGGAAAGTGTTGGACGCATCCTTGCTCGATGCGACGCTGCACAAACGGTATCACCCGGTTTTCCGGTATTGTCGGCAGTGCGCGGCGCACGGTTACCACGGTCTGCTGCATCAGCTTGAGGAAGAAGATCGCTGTCCGGCGCATCAACAATCGCTCGAGACGCGCTGTCCGGAGTGCCGCCGCGAGAGTCCATTCATTATCAACAGCAGCGTGATCGAGGGGCCGTTCCGATGCGCCTAGTGTCGTTCACATCTTTGCTATGGGTTCCTTCCGGTCCGTTCGATGACGCCGGCGATGCGACGGCAGGACCGCCTTGCGATCCACAATCGAGTACTTCTACGACTAGGCACTGATGCCTCGGGTGTGTCGAACGGGTAGTCGCCGCGTTTCGGTGCCGGCCGCGGGGTAGGAGATCACCCTCCCTTTGCTGACCGGTTCATGGCGAAGCAGTGGAAATGGGTTGCGGCGAATGACGGTTAGTTGCACTTCGACGGTGCCGACGCGAAGTGACACATTTAATTACGCGATAGAGACACATTTAATACGTTCTACGCTTCCCAAAAAGCGTGACAGAGTGCCTCGAACGGAGGCCGCAACCATGACGCGTCGCCGCTCGCGGCAACGAATTCGCGCCTAGGTTCTTGTGCGATCCGGCGCCGCGCCGCTGCTGCCGGCGCGCAAGCCCGCGACCATCTCGCCTAGCCAGTTCACAACCAGCGCCGTGTACGCGCGCTGGCTGCCGTCGTCAGAGAGGCCGTGATCCGCGCCCTCGATGATGCGATACGTCAGCGAATGCGCGCGCAGGAATGCCTGCAGATAGCTGGCGATGACCGTGTGCGGAACAATCTCATCGTGTTCCGATTCGACCAGCAGCACGTCGCCATTGAAGCTCGCGGCGGCACGCAACGCCCGGTTTTCCGTCGCCGGCACGATGCGCTTGCGGTACTCCACAAGATCGTGCTCGACATGCAACGCGCGTTTCGGCGTGGTCCAGCCGTCGTCGAGATACAACGCGGGCACGCGCAGACCGAGCCACCGCACGGGGCGCAACTCCGTCAGGATGGCCGCGAGATAGCCGCCATAACTGCTGCCGATCACCGCGATCGAATTGCGGTCGATCAACGGATGTGCAACCAGCGAGTCATACGCGGCAATCAGGTCGTTCAGGTTCGTCTCGCGCGTCACTGTCTGCTGTTCGCTCTGCGTACGCGCATGCCCTGTGAGGTCGAACGTCAGGCATACGCAGCCCATGGCCGCCGCCTGCCTCGCGCGTTCGAGATACTGTCCCTGGTTGCCGCCCCATCCGTGCACGAAAAGTACGCCGGGCACGGTCGCTTTCGGCACAAGCATGGTGCCGTCGAGATGGCCGTGTTCGACCTTGATCTGCAGTTCGTAACGGTCAGCTGTCATCAATCGACGCTCCTTTGCGGGGTTCCCTGCCTGGCGTGTAATACTTCGTGATTTTACCAGCGTGCGCATCGACACCACGGTAGACCACACACGCCCCAGCGGGTAACCGTACATTTTTTCCATAGATCTCGCGTGTCGACGCGTACACGAGATGCGCGTCCGGTTCGGCTCTGAACGTGCGCAGTGCGCCGATCTCGGCACCCGTTGCGCCACCGACGCGCCAGGACTGCTCAAGCACGCCGCAATGAAGGACGCCCGCTTCATCGAAACCGCGCGCCACGTCGTAGTTTCGCCTCGATGCAAAGAACCCGGCGTAGTCGTTGTGCACAGCGGCATCGAACGCGCGCGCCTTCGCGATGGTTTCCCGTATGTTTTCCGGAAGCTCGAGCCGCACAAGCGCATCGAAGCCGCCTCGCACCACAACCAGATCCGTGCCGCCATAAACATGGTGGCCGCGATTGTTGACGGTCAGGTGCTGCACGCCATAGTAGCTCGCTTTCATGTCGTCGATCTCGATCTGGCCGACGCTGAATGTTTCAATCCCATCCAGATGCCGCTCGATGACGATGCCTTCTGCTCGCAACGCCTCGTCGCCGAGCGCATCGAGTTCCGCCTCCAGTTGGTCGAGGTTCTCAACGAGCGCCTGTCCAGCGCCGCCGATTCCATAGGGCCGCTTGACGCGCACGCGGCCGCCTTCCCACAGGATGCGCGCGGCGTTGCACGCATCCTCGCGTGAAAATGCCGAGTAGCCCGGCAACACGAGTGACGCGGTATGCGAACTGAACGCATGGGACCAGCCAGGGGGTGAAGCTTTTGCACCGTCGGGCAGGCCGTGCGCAATGAGCTTCGTCGCCACAAAGGGAAACGGCACGACGCCGCCATACAGATCGCGTACGGACCGCACGCCGAGCTTGTGCGCGAGCGCAACGGTGAGCGTGTCGTCGGGAACGAGATAACGATGCGCCGGATAGGCGCATGCTTCATCGAATTCGCCCGCAAGCTGCGTGCCTTTCAGCTCCGCGATCTGTCGCGCGAGTTCCCGAAGTGTGTCCGCTTCGTGACCACGTGGCGCCACCTTGGGTCCTTTGCGATACAGGAGGACGACTGGCAACGCTGGCGCCGCGGAGCTTGCGCCGACCAAAGGTGGTAGCGTCATTGCGATGACATGATACGAAGCACCGGACTTCCGCCGACGTCTTTCAGCGCGAAAAACGAATGGTGTGTAGCCTGATCGATAACGACGACATGCGCATTTGGCCCGAGACGGCCCTCACCGATCTTCCTGATATTCGCGCCTCTGACGCTGAACATCGAAACGATGCCAGCTTCGCCCGCCACATACAGTGTGCCAGGTGCCGGATCGAACGCGAGCACGTCGGGGTCGCTGCCAATGTCGAACGACCGGATAATTCGCCGTGCACCCAGATCGAAAACGAGCAGTTTATCGTTTCCCTGGCAAGCGATAAAGGCGAGCCGATCCTGCGAATCAATCAGCAGCCCATGATTGTGTTTGGCTCCCGGAAGCCCAAAACGGGCAACGATCCTGTCGACGGTCGGGTCAATTTCGATGAGTTCGTTGCGGCTCTGAACGTTGACGAAGATGTGATGCGATCGCGGATCGTATTGCGTATTGCCAACCTCACCGCCGAGTGGAATGGTCGCGATACGCCGATTGGTTCGGACGTCAATGACGGTCTCCGTGTTACCGGTCTCGTCTGATACGTAGAGCTTATGCACCTCTGGCGCGTAAGCCATCCCGTCCGGGTAGTGCCCCCCTGGCATGCGCGCGACTATTTTTAGCGTCGCTTCGTCGATGGCGACGATTTCGTCCGTTCCTGTCGCTGAAGCAAACACGCGTGAACGTTCGGGAATGGCGAGCACGCCGTGAACGGATGAGACATCAGCGATGCGTGCGATCACGCGCGACGCACCCACATCGAAGACGATCACTTCCCCGTCGCCGAGGTGAGCGATGAACAGCAGATGGCGAGCGGCGTCGTAGCTTTCGTAGTCGAGCCGGGTGGCCCGACCCGGCAACGGGATGTCGGCGACATGCGTCAGTGGCAGGCCATCGACTCCTTCTTCCGCGGCAGCGGGCGTAACCGGGTGCAGCAGAACGCCTGCAACTGCGGATAAAACGAGGAGGACGAGGTGCGACAGGACCGCTGGACGCAAGCGCCAGTGTTGCAAGGTTCTCATGAAACCCTCCCACGGCGCGACTACCACCGCTGCGCGCAAGGGGCAGCGGTGGCATCGCGCATTAAAGTGCCGTGCAGCGTTATCGCGTGCTTGCGCTCTGCGCGTCCAGGGCCGCCTTGACGCTTTGCGCACGAGTCCCGCGCCAGTTCACGCCATGGAGGGCGTTTCCGTTAGCCCGCCGAACACCAGCGGCGATCTGATTGCGAAAGCGAATCGCTTCGCTGAAGTACATCTTCCGATATTGCAGGCGCTGAGAATCGCTTGAGGAAGAGATACGGTCGGCGGCATCGCACGCTAACGCAAGCGCCAGAAAACCAGGTGAAGCCACTGCGTCGCGCGAAGCATGTGGCAATGAAAGCGCGCGTTGCAATAAGCCGTTCTGCGAACGGCCGCTGTCTAAATGGATCGGCCACTTGAATGTCCACCGCTCGATGCGGCTGAACGTCAGCAACTTGCCGGAAAGAGCCCGCAACGCGGTGATGGGTCAATATCGGCTGGCAGGGCCCCGGATATGGCAGCCAGGGGACTTGCAATGGTGATGGTCCTGCTATCACTATTGCGTGTACTGGGCTACAGATGCTTTTTGAGCTTCGGATAAGGACGGACGCCGTGAGTATTCTCTGCCGAGTCCAGATTGCCGTAACGATTTCCGGGGTTGTCACCGGATGCGTGTCGCAGCCAATTGGGCCGGCGGTAGCTGTGAAGCCGGGGCGCGACAAGCCATTCACCGTCTTTCTGCGGGACGATGCGCAGTGCAAACAGTATGCGAGAGAGCAGCTGGCGCGCGGCGTGGACCCCCGCGCTCAGAGCGATGCCAACGTGTCACGGGCACAACTGAATGCGCAGCAAAGATACTATCTCGCGTACCTGGAATGCATGCGCGCGAAGGGAAATGATGTGCCGGACGGTGCAGCGCCAACTACGCAGTCTGAATAGGCGATCTTCAATGTGTTGTACTTTCCCAGGTGCATCGGTTACGAGCCCATGCAATTTTCTGGGAAGACTTCCTTCAGCTTTTTGACAAGCGGCCTTGTTGCAAAGGAATTTCTTGACAAAACAGTGCATTGCGACATATTTCAAGCCGCGCGATGCGAAGTGACACCTTTGATCCTGAGGCGAATTAGACGTTTTTATTTCGTTCGGATTGGAAATAAAATCGTCAACTCGCGCTGTCAGATCCATTGCAGCGGCTTGATTTGCATAAGGCGACTTGGCGGGCGAAATACAGCCATTGAGATAAGAAGAGAATCTTTATAGCCATGTCCCTGCGACCGTGTAACCTGGACCCAGTCAGGCCGGGCTGTCGAACGGACGATGCCGGCGACGGCGACCGGCTCAAGTCGACCCACTACCGCCGCTCGACGCGGTGCCGCTCCGACGGCCACTTTGAAGTTACAACCCGATATTCACTTGATGACATCCGGTGGTGGGTGTTTGGTCTGGCGCATATTGGCCTCTCGTGTTACCCGTCCGCTGAATGCATTCACCGCCGCCTTGCTCGCGCGGTATGCGGCAATCAGGGGCAGGGCCTTCAGCGTCACGCTCGACGTGACGTTCACGATCACACCAGCCCTGCGCTGGCGGAATTGGGGCAGCACCGCTTGCGTCAATGCGATCGTGCCGAAGGCGTTGGTTTCAAAAATTTCGCGTACCGTGGCGATCGGGGTTAGCTCGGCCGGGGACGCCGCGCCGAACCCCGCGTTGTTGACGAGGACGTCGATCGGCCCTGCGGCCTCGACAGTCGCGCGAATGCTGTCCGGGTCCGTGATGTCGAGCGCAAGCACGCGCAGACCGTCGGCGGGCGGCAGTACATCCGCGCGCGGCACGCGCATTGTGGCGATGACGTGCCAGTCGCGCGCGAGGAAGTAACGGGCGATCTCGAGGCCGAATCCGGAAGAGCAGCCGGTGATCAGTACGGTTTTCATGGGGACTCCTGTAGGGCGTGTGTCCGTACGATAAATCGCCAAGGCCGTACTTGCTACAATCGATCATCCGAATTTCATTTGCAGGAGTCCGGCAATGATTGACCCGTTGGCCGAAGTCGTGACGCTGCTGCAGCCGGGCGCCCGGTTCTCCAAGCTCGTCCACGGCGCGAGTCCCTGGCACATTAGCCGCTCGGTCGCCGGCCAGCCGTTCTATTGCGTGATTCTCGAGGGCGGCTGCCGCATCGCGATCGACGGACATGAGGCCATCGAACTCCTGTCAGGCGACTTTGTCCTGATTCCCGCGGCTTACGGCGTAGCGATGTCGAGCCTGGAGCCGCCGTCGCCGGGCGTCGAGACGCGGCCGCCCGCCGCGCTGGGCGACGGCGAATTCAGAATCGGCGACCCCGATCGCCCCATCGACGCGCGCATGGTGGCCGGCCACTGCAGTTTCGGCTCACCGGATGCATCGCTGCTGGTCTCGCTGCTCCCGCAACTCGTGCATGTGCGCGGCGAACAACGGCTGGCCACGCTCGTGCAACTGGTGCGAGAGGAAACACGGGAGCAGCGGCCCGCGCGCGAGGTCGTGCTCGCACGACTGCTGGAAGTGCTGCTCATCGAAGCGCTGCGGTCCGCGGCACAGACTAATGCGTCGCCGGGCCTGGTGCGCGGACTTTCCGATGGCCGCCTCGTGGCCGCGATCCGCGGGATGCACGAACATCCAACACGCGCCTGGACCGTTGCTGAACTCGCGAAGGAGGCCGCACTCTCGCGCTCGGCCTTTTTCGAGCGCTTCAGTCGCACGGTCGGCATCGCGCCGATGGAATATTTGCTCGCCTGGCGCATGGCACTCGCGAAGGACCTGCTGCGTCGTCATGAAGGCCGCATCGCCGAGATTGCGCAGCGCGTCGGCTACAGTTCAGCCAGCACCTTCAGCGTCGCTTTCACGCGGCACGTCGGTCGGCCGCCCACGCAGTATGCGCGCGACGTGCAGGCGGTCGCGAACGGCGCATGAGGCGGCTCAAACAGGCTGTTCTCAGATGTGGACGCGCGTTCCTATGCGATCCGCACTCACCAGGAATGTCCGTTATCGAGACCGCTACAGCCCATCGAATGTCCGGCGTCTACGGCCGATGGATGACCGCAGGTGGCCGAAGGACTACAGCCTGTCCGCGAGCGTCCCCCTTGAAATCCGCGAAGAACCATAAAGTAGCCGCCAAGAAGTTTCGCCTAGCGGTGAACGACGTCGGAGTACGGGGGCGGGACAGAAAGCCTTTTGAACGCTCACCGATTCGCCGGCACCGCCGCGATCCCATCCAGCAGCGCCTGATAAAACGCTTGCGGGTCCTGCATCTGCGGCGCGTGCCCCAACCCCGCGAATTCGACGAGGGTTGCATGCGGAATCGCTTTCGCGGCCGCCTTGCCGAACCCCGGATAATGGCCGAGCTTCGCACGCACTTCCGGCGGCGCAGCGTCCTTGCCGATCGCGTTGGTGTCCTTCTGCCCGATCAGCAGCAGCGTCGGCATCCGCAACTGGCTCAATTCATCATAAACAGGCTGCGTGCTGGCGTGTCGACTATAAACAATCCACGGAAAGCGCCGAAAGGCTTGCCAGTCTTCTTTCGGTATTCACACGTGCCTTCGTTGCACCGCTAAATTCGCGCACGAATCGTTCATGCTGAACCAGCGGGCCGAATCTCGGAGGATCACGCCATGTGCCATCAGGGGTGCCGTCAATCAAGGGATTTTTTCGTACGCCAAGCGCTCAGGGCGTGCGTCCCGAGCGTCCCTGATCGACCCGGAACGGACGTATGCGGTTGCGAGAGATCAAAGACCGCTCTCAACGGCTCTCCGGCCATTCGGTTTCCTGTTTGCTCGCCATTGGGCGAATCCCATGCGAGGTCCAATAGTCGTTCGGCGCTTTGAGTGTTACAACAGATCTCTTCTGTTAGACCGGCGGGTCTTTCTTGACGTCGGAAGTTGCGCAGAGCTCGCAGCGATGATGTCTGACACGCGGCAAGCGCTACACTCCGGCACTCACGGGTGTCGAGGTTTTTCGTTGTGAAGCGATGCGCTCGCGCATTCCGGAATCAAGGCCATTGCATCGTTAATGCGACGGTTAATGCGACGCGCGCTGGTAGCCACTTCCATGCGGTGAAGTGGCCCGAGCCGGGCATCCTCATTCAGACGTCAGTCAGCTGTATCAGCGCATGCCGCCGCCATTGGGCGACGAGCTCGGGGGCTGCGCCTGACACGCGGCGGGCCGGGCGCGCCCTGTCCGACCGCGCGTGCGCGGGCGTAGAATTGCAGCACGTCAGGCAACAGGGGCGGCACGGTGAAACCAGTCATGCTGCGCTGGCTGCGCACCCTGATTCCAGCGATTGCTCTGGTGTGGATGTCTTGCGGCATTCACGCGGCCGACGATTTTGCGCCCCTTCGTGCGAAAATGATCAACGACATCGCGGATCTCACGGCCGAAACCTTCGCCGCAACCGGCAGACCCGCCATCGATCCGCGCGTGCTCGACGCGATGGACCAAGTGCCCCGCCACCAGTTCGTCCGGCCTGGCGAGGAGCGCGACGCCTACGAGAACCGGCCGCTTCCCATCGGCTATGGCCAGACCATTTCGCAGCCGTACATTGTCGCGCTGATGACCGACCTGATGATGATCAAGCCCACTGATGTCGTGCTGGAGGTCGGCACCGGCTCCGGGTACCAGGCGGCGATCCTCTCGACACTCGCGCGAGTAGTATATACGATCGAAATCATCGAGCCTTTGGGCAAGGTGGCACAGGAGCGCCTGCAGCGGCTCGCGTACAAGCGGGTGAACACCACGGTGGGAGACGGCTATTACGGGTGGGAAGCCCACGCACCCTACGACGCCATCATCGTCACGGCCGCCGCGAGCCATGTCCCTCCTGCTCTCGTGCGGCAGTTGAAGCCGGGCGGCAGGATTGTCATTCCGGTAGGCGCGCCGTTTCTGACACAGTATCTGCTGCTGATCACGAAGGCGAACGACGGGACCGTCTCCACCCGACAGATTCTGCCCGTCAGCTTCGTGCCGCTCGTCGGGCACTGATTCTGCGCGGGAATCAGGCGACGCAAAGGGACAACGCGCCCCCCCATCAGCATGGGCTAAGCGTCCCCGTCCTCCACCCCCTTCAGGTACACGCAATCATGCCCGCCGCGCCGTTGTTCGCCCTCTCCCTGCTCTCGGCCGCAGTGCTTGCTTACGAGCTCCTGTTGATGCGACTCTTTTCGATCATTCAATGGCATCACTTCGCGTACATGATGATCAGCGTCGCCCTGCTGGGTTACGGAGCAGCCGGCGCGATGGTTGCGCTGGCGCAACGCTGGCTCGCGCCCCGGTTCGCAGCCGTGTTCGTCGGCAGCGCATTTCTGTTCGGCGTTCTTTCGGTTGCCTCGTTCGCTTTCGCTCAGCGTGTCGCGTTCAACCCGCTGGAGATTCTGTGGGATCCGCGCGAACCTTTGCGCCTGCTCCTGATCTATCTGCTCCTCTTCGTTCCTTTCTTTTGCGCCGCGACCAGCGTCTGTCTCACGTTCACGCGGTTCAACGATCAGATTCCCCGCATTTACAGTTTCGACATCGGCGGGGCGGGCTTGGGCAGCATCGCAATCATTGGCGTGCTATTCGCGCTCCGGCCACTGGATGCGCTACGGTTACTGGGTGCTGCGGGCATTGCGGCAGCGGCGCTGGCATGTGTCGAATGCCGCTGGCACCGGCCGTGGTTGCCGGCCCTGTTGCTCGGCGCCGCGACCGTGTTGGCCGTCGGCCTGCCGCGCGACTGGCTCGCATTGCGGCCGTCGGAGTACAAGGAATTGAGCCAGGCCCTGCGCATCAAGGACGCGCACGTGGTCGCCGAAAGCTCGAGCCCGCTGGGTCTCGTCACGGTGGTGGAGAGCCCCTTGATTCCTTTCCGGCATGCGCCCGGGCTGAGCCTCAACGCGACGATGGAGCCGCCGCCGCAACTCGGCGTGTTTACCGACGGCGACGGACTGTCCGCGCTCAATCGCTATGACGGACGGCGGGAACCGCTCGGTTACCTTGACTATCTGACCTCCGCGCTTCCTTATCATTTGCTGCGGCGGCCCAAAGTCCTCGTGCTTGGCAGCGGCGCTGGAGTCGACGTATTGCAGGCGCTGTACCACGAAGCGAGCGCAATCGACGCGGTAGAACTGAATCCGCAGATAGTCGACGCGGTGCAGCGCCGCTTCGCCGATTTTTCCGGCAAGCCTTACAGCGCATCCAACGTTCGCATGATGATCGGCGAAGCGCGGGGTTTCGTCGCCGCGAGCAGCGAGCGCTACGATCTCATCCAGGTCGCTTTGCTGGATTCGTTCAGCGCCTCCTCGGCCGGCCTTTACGCACTTTCCGAGAGTTACCTGTACACCGTGCAGGCGTTTCAGGACTATCTGCGCCATCTCAACCCGGGTGGCATGCTGGCGATCACGCGCTGGGTCACGCTGCCCCCGCGCGACGTCCTGAAGCTGTTTGCGACGGGTGTCCTGGCGATGGAGAGCACCGGCGTGACGCAACCGTTTCGTCGGCTCGTGCTGATCCGCGGCTGGAATACCGCGACGCTGCTGGTCAAGAACGGCGAGTTCGATGACGCGGACATCGCCGCGCTGGGCACCTTCTGCCGCGCCCGTTCGTTCGACGTCGGATACTACCCGGGGATGCAGGCCGACGAAGCGAATCGCTACAATGTGCTTGAAAGACCCTACTTCTTCGAAGCCGCGCGCGCTCTGCTGAGCCCCGGGCGAGACACGTTCTGGGCACGCTACAAGTTCGACGTCCGCCCCGCCACGGACGACAAGCCGTACTTCTTTCACTTCTTCAAATGGCGGTCGCTGCCTGAGTTTCTCGCGTTGAAGGGGCGAGGTGGCCTGCCCTTGCTGGAATGGGGCTATCCGGTACTGATCGCGACGCTGCTTCAGGCCACGTTGACGGCCATGGCATTGATCCTCTTTCCTCTCTGGGTAATGACGCGCCGCCAGCGCACGGCGCATGGTTCGCCGCTCTTAAAGGCTACCTCCCGCGGTAACGCCGCTGCTTCGGTGGCGGCGATTTCCGGATGTAGGGTCGCGATATATTTCGTCGCGATCGGCTTCGCCTTCATGTTCATCGAAATCGCGTTCATCCAGAAGTTCATCCTGCTCCTGAGTCACCCGCTCTACGCTGTCGCCGTCGTGCTATGCGCGTTCCTTTCGTTCGCGGGACTTGGAAGCCGGTACACGCAACACCTGCAGGGCCGCGAGGCGCTCCTGGCCGGCTACGCGCCGCAGCCGTGCAAGAACACGAATCGCTGGTCGGTCGCGGCGACGGCCATCGGTGCGATCTCCGCCATCTCGTCCTTCTACCTGCTTGTGCTCCCCGCTCTGTTCCCGTTGCTGATCCCGCTATCCGATCCGGCCAGGATCGTGATCGCCGTGCTGCTCGTCGCGCCGCTCGCGTTTGCGATGGGGATGCCCTTTCCGCTGGGGCTCAGCCGCGTTGCTGCCGGCGCCGAAATGCTCGTGCCGTGGGCCTGGGGCGTCAACGCGTGCACTTCCGTGATGGCTGCGGTTCTGGCGACGGTACTGGCAATTCATCTGGGCTTTACCGCAGTGGTCGTGATAGCGGTCTTGCTCTATCTTGCTGCGGCGGCTGCCTATCCTTGATCCGGCATGATCCGGTTTGATTCGGCGTGGTTTCCAACGGGCCCGCGTGCTCCCGAGCAGGATTGGACTCACCGCATGCCGGGTCCGGCGGGCGTGAGCGACGCGACGCTCGCTGCGAGCCCGAGCGTCACGGCAGCCATGCGGCCATAGTCGAGCGTCGCGGGGACGTCGTGCGCGGTATGGTAGTGTGGGTTGCGCAGGTACGCGGTGTCCGTGACCATCACAGCCGGAAAGCCTTCGCGCCAAAAAGTTGAGTGATCGCTCAGCGCGACGCCCGGCACCCACCACGGCAACGCCGCGCGTTGCAGCGGAAAATCCGACGAGGCCTGAAACGCGTTGGTTAGCCATCTCAGTCGCTGCGCCGAGCGAAGGTTGGAAACGAAGCCGATGAAATTACCGCTTGACGGATAGAAGCATCGCAGCAGCGGCGGATACGCCTGGGTGCCTGGCTCGTCCCGGTAGTAGTCCAGCATCTCGATGCGACAGCATCAGGCGAATGCGATCCCCGCGCAGACGTGCCGCCCTCGCATATCGCAGGCTTCCCATGTCGCGGCGGAAGAAGAACGGCGCCTCCTCATTCACGAACGCGACACAGCGTATGGAGTACTGGGGCGCAAACGCCTGAAGCAGGAACATCGTCTCGAGCAGCGCCGCGACGCCGCTGGCGTTGTCGTCGGCCCCCGGACTGCCGGGCACCGTGTCGTAATGCGCACCCAGTACGATGATTTCGTCAGGCTCAAGACAGCTTGGCAGCGCCGCCTCGACGTTCGCGCACTGGACGCCCCGTACCAGATACTTTTGGCGCGTCACCGCACAGCCACGTATCGCCCATTGCCGTTCGATATAGTCGGCAGCAGCGTGCAGCGCAGCGGGGCGGAGCACGTTGCGCTCGCCAATGTCTCCAGCAAGGATGTTCACATGGCGTTGCAACGCCGCAGTCAGGTCGGACACGCTCGCAGTCCGCATACGACTTCCTCCGCACACGTCGTGATCGACTCGAAGCTGGACCGGTTGCAGCTGGGCGGTTCGGTGTGTGTCGACGCGTGCGATGCGCGGATTTCCGCTCGCCCGCCCACGGTCACGGTCACAGTAAAAGCGTCGTGTCGCCGCTCGATGGTTTCAGCCTAGCTGTCAGCCGCGAGAATTCAAGGCTCAATGCGTGCGTGGATGCGGACCGATAACGTTTTTCAATCGAGACTGGCGACGGATATTCTGGCTGACGGGATCTCTCGCCCACCGTCACGCTGAAGCGGAAGTGCTCAATTCAGGTTCCGCGGGCGTCTGGTGCCGCCCGTGAATGAGCCGATGCCTATATCACGCAATGGTTAAGGGAGCCGATTCGATGCCTGAACAAATTACCAAGGCAGTATGACTTTCCGTGAGGCAGGGGCTGGCCAGCCGTGACGAATCAGACGCGGGTTAGCATTGCTGCCAGAGCCGCACGGTGTGGACAGCGCCACACCCGGCGATTTCCGGCACGGAGGCCAGCATGGAAAACGATAGCACGGTGTACGTCGGTCTGGATGTTCACAAGGATTCGATCACGGTCGCCTACGCGATCGGCATGGGCGAGGTGGAACTGCTTGGCAAGATCGGTACGACGAAGGCAGATATCGACCGCCTGTGCAGGCGCCTGCAGTCAAAAGGGCGACACGTACGCATCGTCTACGAAGCGGGTCCGTGTGGTTATGGGCTTTACCGGCAGCTCGTCCAGAAGGGATTCGACTGCATCGTGTGTGCACCATCGCTGATTCCGAAGAAGCCCGGCGAGCGCGTGAAGACGGATCGGCGCGATGCGATCAAACTGGTGCGAGCGCTGCGCGCCGGTGACCTGTCAGCGGTCTATGTCCCGGGCGTCGAGGATGAGGCATTCCGGGATCTGGCGCGGGCATGGGCCGGTGCCAGAGACGATCTGAAGCAGGCGCGGCAGCGGCTGAAGTCGTTCCTGCTCTCGCATGGCGTGCACTATACCGGGAACGCGAACTGGGGCGCCGCCCATCGGCGCTGGCTCAGCGCATATTCATTCGGGCACCCGTGGCGGCAACTGGCGTTTGACGAACACCGGCGCACGATCGAGGACCGACTCGCGCAGTGTGATCGCCTCGAAGCAGCGCTACGCGAGGCAGTCGTCAACTGGCGGTTTTATCCAGCCCTGCTGGGACTGCAGGCGATGCGGGGCGTGCAGTTCGTCACGGCCGTCGGGATACTGTCGGAACTGGGCGACCTGTCACGCTTCGAACATCCACGTCAACTGATGGCATGGCTGGGGGTGACGCCGTCGGAACATTCCTCGGGCGACAAGCGACGTCGGGGTAGCATCACCAAGACCGGCAACAGCTACGCCAGAAAGCTGCTGGTCGAGGCGGCCTGGAGCTACCGGCATCCTGCGCGCGTGAGCCGCGACATCCAGCGTCGGCACGAAGGTATTCCGAAGGCCATTATCGATCGCGCCTGGGACGCGCAGGTCCGGTTGTGCCGGCGATACCGGAAGCTGGCAGTGCGCGGCAAACACGTCAATATCGCGACGGTCGCCGTCGCCCGTGAACTAGCGGGCTTCATCTGGGACATCAGCCGCCTGGCGATGTCGCTTGCCACGTCACGCAGCGCACAGACCGCGTAAGCCGCCCGCCACTCAACGCAAGACAACAAGTGGAGGAGTTTCCTGAAGGCGGCGTAGCCCGGCACTCGAGTAACCCGCGAAGATATTTCGCAACGGGCATCACCAATTTGCGGCCCAAGACAGCGGCAGGCTCATGAGGCGGACCTCTGTAATGCGGTAGCCAATCCGCGGATATCAGTGTGATCCACCGTCGACCTTACTGCTACGCCGCCCTCAGGGAATTCTCGCGCCTATGAAAAAGCGAAAAATCAAGCAAAAAAAATCAACATCGCGATTGACATGGAAAGTCATATCAGTATCCAGACGTGACGCTCCGGGTGCTGAAAGGTGCGGGTGCGGTGTGCGGTGAGGGAGCCGCCCAGAAGATCCTGACGCAATGCCCTGCTGAGCGGTTCTGCGCGCTCCCGACTGGCGAGATCTGCGTCTATGGGATCAACGAGATCTCGAACATGACGCAAATCACTGCGCGCGAAATCGCCGCTGTCGTTGCCGCGAAGTGCCAATCCGACGCAATGCCGCTACCGGCGACGTGGTGGGTAGGAAGTGTCCTTCTTGGGACCGGCTTACTGGCGGGCTTTGTGCTGGGGAAATACATGAAAAGGCGGTAGGCGATCAAAGGCGAACCGAATTCGCCGACATCGACTCGATCAATCCCGTCATTCGAGCCTTCCGTTATAGAGCGAAGCGCGCAGCATATGTCGCTCAAGCGCAAACAACTTGGCGAACGCTTTGCCATGTGGCATCGCTTTGCTGGGTTGGCCCAAACTCCGTCTGCTTTCTGAGCAGTCTCGCGCGAGCTGCACTTTTGCGCCGTCAGCGATTTAACGTGACAAAGCCCTTCACTGGTAGGGCGTATGCGACATGACTGGAGATTATCAGGCAGGACTGGGGCTGTCGCGTTGCGCTAACCGCTTGGCGAGTGCATGATTGATCAAGCCTGTGTGCGCAGGACGAATTCCTGTTGGCAGCAACAGCCCAGAAACTTTGGACGAATGGTCCGGAGGCTCGCTCCGCGCGACGCAGCGATGACTGCGATGGCGGTCTAAAGTGAAAAGAGGAGCGAAAGTCCTCGTCATCTGGATGCTCCAGGATCAACCGCGCCGCACCACAAACTGAGAAGTGCTGCGCTCCACGTCCACACCGAGTTTTTCAACACCATCGGCCGACAACGGAACAACGACCACCGCCGATGCCCACGCCCATCTGCGGATGCATAGGGAAAAACACGCGCATTCGCTATGCTTTAGTTATGTAGACGGCATTCGCAAGAATATCCTTCCGACCACGGGGCAGATGATCCGCCCGACTCAGGGACCGAATGTTGCGTTGATCGATTTATGCATGGGAGACAACCATGGTCAGGCTTTTCTGCATATTGGCTCTAGGGGCTGGCATCGCGGGGTGTGTCATCGCCCAGCCGTACGGCTATCCGGGGTATGGATATGGTCCCGGCTACTACGCGCCTAGCACCAGCATCGGTGTGGGCGTGGGAGGCGGCAGCTTCGGCGGGGGCGTAGGCGTCGGTGTCGGGGTTGGTTTCTGACATCCCCGAATGAACCCGTGCGCACCACGAGCGTACTCAGGCACCCGTACGCGAGATCGGCGTCCGAAATCAGCGTCATCGGCATCCGAGCAACTCACGCGTGAATCAACTCGTGCCCCGCGTCTCTATGCATATGTAACCGTGGAACTGACGCCCTGCCCGTCTGTGGGAATTGGCTCGAAAATTCGAGCTCTGGGTGAGCAGGTGAAGATTGACGATGTCGCGTCCGCTGCAGGCACGATTGGATACAAACTCATGTGCGCATTGGCGCTTCGCGTGCCGGTTACGGTGCCTAGTTTCATCAGGCTGATCCGGACGGATTGATGTCAATTCATTTCTGCTATGCCAATGAGATGCTCAATGGGCATTGTCAACTTGTCGAGGCTGGGTCATAAGAACGGCAGGAAGAGCAATCTCAGAAAGCGTAGGACGGATTTTGGGCGAGTTCGGCGAATTCACGCCAGGAGACGAACCGGGCAGCAATCTCTTTGCGATAAAGTGAAGCGTGCAGCAGGTGCCGCTTGAGCGCAAAGTGTTGCCGGATCGGCCCGAAGCACGAGAGAAATTCCTGTGTGCGTTTCGGGTGGCGAAAACCGCGCATGCGACGTTCGCGTTCGCGCGTCGGTTGATGGCTTCTATGAGCAGAAAGTTGTCAAGGCCATTTGCGAACTGGCTTACAAAGGATGGGTCAAGTCTCTTTCTCCTCGCTGCAAAGTGGTGACATGCTGGCGTATGGCGGCAAGCGCGAGTGATGGCGCTCGCCGCCATACAAGTCGCATTTTCGCGGCATAGTCCGGCGGATTCCCACCGCCCTCAACTTCAACCATGGCTACAGTCCGGTCAACGTCGTTAGCCTGAAGCCGCTTATCGCGCGCGTAAGACAGCAACGTCTCACCAACTTCTTCTATGAAGGGTAAGTAATTGTCAAGGCCCGGTTTGCACAGATCCCTCCTGAGACTTCTATGAAGGGTAAGTAATTGTCAAGGCCCGGTTTGCACAGATCCCTCCTGAGACGTCATCAAGTTTACGAGGTCCCTTGTCAGGAAAGCGCGTAGCAAGCGTCAAGGGCAGGCGAAGCCTGGCGTCAGCGGCCCCCTTGACGCTGCGAAGCGCGATACGCTGGTACGGGGTGGCGGGCGCGTGGGTTATTGCGCCTGCCACCATGCAGGCGGCATTCGTGTAGCCGTGCTTGCCATGACACGTCCGATTCTGCGCACCTCCCTGGCACTGCCTGGGCAAACGTGAAGCCGGTTGTCGCGCGCGTGGGACATGGCGTCCCGACCTTCTTCTATCCGCTGGCGTGGAGCCAGCCTGATGCAGTATGCGCAGTGCGCCGGAAAGCGTTCCGGGGAGGTACCCCATCTATCAGCATCGGTTGCATGAACAACCACGGTGGTGAACGGGTACTTCCGCTTCATGACCCTGATGGTCAGCCAGTATGACCGTTAGTGAGGGTTGCGGCTATCGACGTGTGTCTGGCTATGTGGACGGCTTCATCTGTACTCCCTGGGGGATCACACCGTGCTCGAGGTAGCGCCACAGGAGGATCACCAGCCGCCGTGCCACCGCGACGATCGCGATGCGTCGCGCGCGGCGGTTGGCGCCGGTGCCCTCAGTGCGATGGCGGAACCACTGCGCAAGCGGACTGCCAGGCTGGTAGCGCAGCCAGTACCAGGCCATCTCGACCAGCAGTGACCGTACGCGACGGTTGCCTTGTTTGCTGATGCCCTGATCGGTGTGACTGTCGCCACTGTCGTACGGCTGCGGAACGAGACCGGTACAAGAACCGACCTGACGGCGGTTGTCGAACTGCCGCCAGAAGAGTTCAAGCACCAGCCGGGACGCTCCAATCTGGCCCACTCCCTTCAGGCGTGTGAGGTGATCGATTCTTTCGCGCACCGTGGCGGGAAGGGCTTGGTGACGCGCCTTCTCCAGGGCAGCGAGCTGCTGCCTGGCGAGGGCGACCCGTTCGCATTCGCGCAGGAGCCGGTCGTGCATTTCGGGGGACAGTGGGGAACCGTCGTAGCACCTGACCTCCCCCCGGGCAAGCCGGCTGGCGAACCCATGTTTGAGGTCGTCCCAGCAGCCGAGCGTGCGCAACAGCTTTCCGATCCGGTTGCGGTGCTGCAGGACCTCCTTCTGGAGCTCTGCGCGATCGCGGGTCAGGTGACGCAGCGCCTCGTCCTGTACTGAGGGTACGTGAACGACGTGCATGCGGTCGCGCTCGCCGTGCAGCCACGCGCGCAGGTTGAGCACGAGCTTGATGGCATCCAGCCGGTCCGTTTTCGCGCGCCGCCTGTGGCGTACGACCGGAATGCTGGCGGCATCGATGACGTAACATTCAATGCCATGCGCCTGCAGTGCACGACAGATCCAGAATGCGTCCTGTCCGGCTTCGTAGCAGACAACGGTGCGCACGCCGGCGCGCAGCGACCATTGCTGCTTCTGGCGCTCGATCAGATCCAGTGCGGCCTGCAGGCGCGCCCCGGCCTGCGGATCGGTGAGGGTGTGCACCGCGGGTTTGTCACGGCGACCGTCGTGGCACGCTATCTTCCAGCTCGCCGTGGCAAGCTCAAGTGATACCGCCAGTATGAGTTCCTCTCTGCCAGCTGCGTAAGCGGAATTTCGCATGATGCCCTCCTTTAACGCGAACCGATGCGATGTGGGAATTGTAGGGCTCCGCGTTATCGCGTCCCTTTCATAGCATCTATCCGCTGGCGTATGGCCAGCCTCATCCTTTATGCGCGTTACGCCGGAACCTGTTCCGGGAGCATGCCCCATCTGTTTAATCGGTCGCGTTAGCAACCCGCCATCAACACGGGCATGTTCACTTCAAACTCTCGATCGACAGGTATCGTTCCACCCTTGATTGCGTTGTCGCGATACCTTTCGGGCTCAGACTGACTTCAGTTGTGCGCCTTCGGGTATCACGCCGTCCTTCAAGTAGCGCCACAGCGCGATCGCGAGGCGTCGTGCTACTGCGACGATCGCAATGCGCCGCACGCGGCGATTCGGTCCCGTGCCTTGCGTGCGCTGGTTGAACCACTGCGCCAGTGCACTGCCAGGCTGGTAACGGATCCAGCACCACGCCATCTCAATCAGCAGTGCGCGCACGCGACGGTTGCCCTGCCTGCTGATCCCCTGGTCCACCTGGCTCTCGCCACTGTCGTAGGGTTGTGGAACCAGCCCTACGCAGGCCCCAACTTCGCGCCGGTTATGGAAGTCCCGCCAGAACAGCTCGAGCGCCAGACGCGAGCCACCCACCGGGCCAATGCCATTTAGCTGCGTCAGAAGATCGATCCTTTCGCGTGCGGGTGCGGGCAGGCCAGCGTGTTGCGTTTTCTCGAGTGCCGCGAGTTGCTGCACGGCCAGCGCCAGCCGTTCGCACTCGCGCAGCAGCCGCTCCCGCAGCTCGCGCGGCAGTGGCGCACCGTCGTGACACCGCACCTGGTCACGGGCGAGGCGGGCGGCGAAGGCCTTGTGGTCAACCTCATCCCAGCAGCCGAGCGTGACAAGCAGTTTGCGCATCCGGTCACGATGCTGTAGCACCTCTTTCTGCAGTTCCCCTCGGTCGCGCATCAGATGGCGGGACGCTTCGTCCTGCGGTGACGGCACGTGCACCACGTGCATGCGGTCGCGCTCGCCGCGCAGCCACGCGCGCAGGCTGATCACCAGCCTGATTGCATCAAGCCGGTCAGTCTTGGCACGCCGCTTGTGGCGCTCGACCGGAATGCTCGCTGGATCGACCACATGACACTCGATACCGCGTGCCCGTAGCGCCCGATAGATCCAGAACGCGTCCTGGCCGGCTTCATAACTCACGACAAGGTGCACGCCCGCGGGCAGCGACCACTTCAGCTTCTGTTGTTCGATCACTTCCAGCACGGCCTGTAGGCGCGCGGGGGCTTGCGGTTGCGCTACGGTGTACACCGCCGGCTGCTCCCGCTGCCCGTCGTGCAACGCTACCTTCCACTTCGCCGCAGCGAGTTCGAGTGACACCGCCAGCGCCGGTTCCGCAGTACGCGTGTATCCCTGATCTGTACGCATGATGCTCTCCCGTGAGCAAACCTCGGTACGCCGATTTTAGGCGTTAGCCAGTCGACGACCTGGATGCTTCATAGGATCTGTTCTCGGCCCGGTTGTTCAGCCGGGCTGCAGCTTTGACGAACACATGCTTCACGCTCGCGAGCTCCGGGATCTCGGCTTTGGCCGCCGGGTAGCTGCGCAACTGATCAGTGACGATCTTGCGCGGCACCGGGCTAGAACGCAGCACCCGCCTGAAGAAGCGTTTGGCCGCAGCCTTGTCGCGCCGCTTTTGCACCAGGATGTAGAGTTCGGCGCCATGCTCGTCGACTGCACGCCACAACAGGTACTGTTCGCCACGCAGCGTGACAAACATCTCATCGAGGTGCCATGTGCTACCAAGCTTAAGCCGAGCGGCTTTCACGCGGTGCGCAAAGCCCTTGCCGAACTTGTCGCACCAGCAACGGATTGTCTCGTAGCTCACGACCACGCCGCGCTCAAACAGCAACTCTTCGATGTCGCGCAGACTTAACTGAAAGCGGAAATACCAACGCACGGCGCGATGACCTTCTGCTCCGCGGCAGCCTGCTCGCGCATGCGACGGGCTTCGTCGCGCAGGAACTGCTGGTAGTCGTCCAGATCGCCGTCGAAGGGCTCGACGCCACCTTTGGTGACGAGCCAGAACTCGTCACATACCGCGCGCAGCAGGGACCGGTCGTGACTGACCAGCAACACTGTGCCTTCGAATTCGTTGAGTGCCATGCCTAGCGCTTCGCGTGTGGCCAGGTCGAGGTGGTTGGTAGGCTCGTCGAGCAGCAACAGGTTGGGGCGCTGCCACACGATCATGCACAACACGAGCCGCGCCTTTTCGCCGCCGCTCATCGTGCCGACCGCCTGATGGACCATGTCACCACTGAAGTTGAAGGTGCCGAGGAAGGTGCGAAGCGATTGTTCGGTGCCACTCTGGCCCGGGGGCACGCAGGTGCGCCGGCGTGTCCCTGGCAAGGCGGATCATGTGTTCCAACGGTGTGTCGAGAGGACGCAGCACGTCCAGCTCCTGCTGTGCAAAGTAGCCGATGTTCAGGCCTTTGCCTTCGCTGATTTCGCCCGCAATCGGCGCCAGTGCGTGCGCCACCGTCTTCACCAGCGTGGACTTGCCTTGGCCGTTGGCACCGAGAATGCCGATCCGCTGCCCGGCCAGCACCGAACGGTTGATGCCCCGCACGATGACCGTGGGCGGCGTGCCCGGCAGTGCGCCGGCCGGCGCAGGGTAGCCGAAGCTCGTGTCCAGCATCGACAACAGCGGGTTCGGGACGTTGAGGGGCTCCTTGAACTCGAAGGTGAACTCCGCGTCGGCAAGCACGGGTGCGATCTTCTCCATGCGTTCGAGCGCCTTGACCCGGCTCTGCGCCTGTTTCGCCTTCGAGGCCTTCGCCTTGAAACGGTCGATGAACTTCTGGAGGTGGGCGATCTTGTCCGCCTGTCTGGCCATCGCGGCCTGCTGCAACAGCAGTTGCTCGGCGCGCATCTCTTCGAACTTGCTGTAGTTGCCGCCATAACGCACGAGCTTGGCGTTGTCGACGTGCACCGTCACCTGCGTCACCGCGTCGAGGAATTCGCGATCGTGGCTGATCACTACCAGGGTTCCTTGATAGCGCTTGAGCCATGCTTCCAGCCAGACCAGCGCGTCGAGGTCGAGGTGATTGGTCGGTTCGTCGAGCAACAGCAGGTCCGACGGGCACATGAGCGCGCGCGCCAGCTGCAGTCGCATGCGCCAGCCGCCGGAGAAACTGTTGACCGGCTGGCCAAGCTGTGCAGCACTGAAGCCAAGGCCCTGGATCAGCGCCTGGGCACGTGCGGGGGCATCGTGTGCCCCGGCGTCGTGCAGGGCCATGTAGGCGTGCGCCATGCGCATGCCATCGTCGCTGGCCTCAGCGGCCGCTACTTCGGCCTGCGCGGCCAGCAGTATGGTGTCACCCTCGATGACGAAGTCGGTCGCACTCTGCTCGGTCTCCGGCATCTCCTGCGCGACCTGGCCCATCTTCCATGCAGCGGGAATCGAGAACTCGCCGCCGTCTTCGTGCAGCGTGCCGTTGAGAAGGCCGAAGAAGGACGATTTACCGGCGCCATTGCGGCCGACAAGACCAATCTTTTCGCCGGGGGTGAAGGTGACGGACGCGCGGTCGAGTACGACATTGACGCCGCGGCGCAGCGTGAGATTACGGACGGAAATCATAAGGAGCTACTTCGGAGAGCATTGGCATGATAGCCGACCGGACGTGCAGGGCTGCCTCTTTTCTGATCCGCGTGCGCTTTGCGTCGCCCACCGGCAACAAAGCGAGGTAGGCCATGGTGCACCGGGCGTTCCGGCTGCGGGGCCAGCGAACTTAGCGGTGGGTGACGGATCTTGGTCGAAAAGCGCGGTTTAGCCGTGGCGCAAGCGCGGCTGGCGGCGAGCAACCTGTCGCGCAGCCACGTCCCGATGTTAGATTTCAGTTTGCTCAGATATTTCGAGGGCATCGTCGACCTCAATCCCGAGATATCGAACAGTGCTTTCCAATTTGCTGTGACCAAGCAGGAGTTGAACGGCTCTAAGATTCTTCGTCCGCTTGTAGATCAAGGTGGCCTTCGTCCGGCGCATCGTGTGCGTGCCGTAAGCGGTCGGATCAACACCGATTGCAGCGACCCACTGATGAACCATCCTGGCGTATTGTCGCGTTGAAATGTGCGGCGAGCGAGAAAGCCGACTCGGGAATAGGTACTGATCGGACCTCAGCTTGGCTTTCTCAATCCATGCAGCAACGGCAGTGCGAGCTGGCTCCGTGACCTCAAACTGCACGGCCCGTTTAGTCTTGCTCTGCATGATCATCGCACGCGGCAGTATCTGATTGCCGTGAGTCACGTCGCGGACATGCAGGTTGACGAGATCGCAACCGCGCAGCTTACTGTCGATCGCAAGATTGAATAACGCAAGATCGCGAACCGCATGCGCGTTCTGCAGGTGAATCCGGATTGCCCAGACGTCTTTTGGCTTCAACGGCGGCTTCTGACCGATCAGCTTGGCCTTGTTCCAAGGCTCCCGGTTTTGAATGCTTCCCATGACAAACTCCCCTTGAGTTGATGGGAAATATATTGTCTGCCGATATTTTTCCGCCACATCGGTTCCATCCGGTCTTCTTACCCGAATCGGCCTGAGCCGTCATTCGAGCATCGGTGCCGGTCAGACGGGTATGAGGCGGCGCTTTCCTGTCATTCACAGCTCGGTGGTCGCGAATGACTCGTCCCGCGGAAAGCCAACGAGTACTTGCGACCCGTTGCCGCCTCTCAGTTAGGAGTGGCGGGTGTCTGCTTGCCGATCGAAACGAGTCAATCAACGATAAAGCAATGTCTTGCCATCACCGCTTTAAAGGTCGTGCGGTAGGTAACCGCACGACGTAGAACTCAACATGCCGCGACGCCACCGACGCCTACTTTACTTCGAACGCGTAATCGCCATGGGTGCGATGCCCGTCTGAGGCAACTGCCACCCAGTGCACGGTATAGTGCCCGGCCTGCAAGGGAGGCAGCGGAACGGTGATCACATCCGGTTGAGGCGCGTCGACCACGGACTTATCGGCGTTGACCTGCTTTCCGACGGCATTGGTCACCGTGAGCGACGAAAATGCCGGCTCCAGCCGCCCGTCGAAGATGATCTTCACCTGCGACGGCGCAGCAACGCTCGCGCCGGCTCCCGGCTCCTGCTTCTGCGGAAACACGTGCGCAAACGCGGCGCCGGCGAAAACAAGCCCGGCGAAGAGCCCGGCCACGCTCGCGATGCCCCGTTTCCAGGGGCTTCGATTCTGTTTCATCGTGGTCTCCTTCGTCACTGGAACAGCGGTTTGCCGAGCGTTGTGGGCGCGACGTCGTCGAAGAAAATATGGGCCTGCACAAGAATGCCCACGTGCGAGCCGCTCGCGCGGTTCACCGGAATCTGCGCTTCGACGCCGAACTGACCATAGCGGTTGATCCAGATGAAGCCAGGGTTGACCGTGCCGGTTGTCTGTCCCTGGCTTCTCGACAACGGCACCTCGACGATGGGAATGATGTTCGAGAGCGGTTGCGGCAAACCGAGGTCATGTACGTGCTGCTGCAGGTAGGGCAGGCTGTACTGGAACGTGAAGCCATAGTTGAAGGCGTTAGGCTGTCCCGCGCCCGTGGTCAGGGCGGGCGCAGCTTCGGCGGTAATCGCGATCGGACGCAGGTATGCCAGCGAATCAGGCAGGTCTCCCATGCCCTTGCCGACATAGATGGTCGGCGAGATGGTGGAGAAGTTGTCGGCAATCGCGCGGCTTCCCGTGCCGCCAAACTCGGCATTGACGCCGACGGACGTCATGAACTCGTGCGCGTCGTTGACGTACAGCAGATATTTCAGGCCAACACCAAAATTATTGAAGCCACGGGCGGTCGGGTTATTTTGCATCTCATAGGAGCCGGTGACCGAGAAGGCCAGCCTTGGCGTGATCAGCTTGTCGTACTCGAAATTGAAGGTGTTGATGCTTTGATCGCCATCGTCGCCGGGGACGCGCTGGTGGCCGTACACAAGATTTGCTTCGTCGCCTACACCGGGGTCATCCACTGCCATGGTCACCGGAAAGACGCGGTCGCCTGCAATAGCATGAGCTGCTGCGAGCGAGGGGATTAGCAGAAGTGAACTCGTGGCAGCCGAAACAATTGCTGCCGTGAGCAGCGGTTTGCCACCGCGCGTTGAAATGGTGTGCATGGTTCATCCTTGTTTGAGGTCGTTGTAATGCCGTCGCACGTCCAGAAACAGACGCGCGACACACTGCGATGCAGCGAATGCATCGCGTCGGTAAGACTCAAATCAGGATGAGACTGGAGGGGCGCGGGGCTGGGCAGCAGTGAATGGCAGGACGCGCCGAACGCTCTTGAACCGGGTTGCAATGCGATGCTGGGTTGTCCAGACCGTAATGGCAAAAGCGGGTTGAACGCTTGGCATCGCCGGCATGTGGGCAAGCAGGTTGCAGTACCCGCAAGCCTGCCCGTGGGAAGCCAGTGAGTGGGAAGCGTCCTGGTTATTCGGCGCGTCGTCTGGCATCGATTGCGCGGAGCAAAGCGAGGCCGAAAGAGCTATCCCATCGCGACTCGAAGCGAGCGTCTGAGACACCACAGGCGCGAAAGTCGCCATCAGGATCGCAAGCAATCCCAAAAGGCTGCCAATCTTCAGATGGAAACGCGCGAGCATGGGTCAGGCGGTTGGAGCGACACGGTCGTCATGGTGCGCGATTATGGCACGACGTGTTCAAGGCGCGTAGAGGTGGCCCCCCGTTTGTCGATGGGGCGACTCCCGCTTCTGTTGAATCGAAGCGCACTGGCTGCTGTCGAATGGATGCTGTTGAAAAAGTCGGCCACCGTCTAAATCGCGAGGTTTTCATGGGTCGCTTTACCCTTACTCAAGGGCTGCGAGCGGCTTGTACGCCGATCTGAGAGGTCGATTTTTTCGCTGTTGCTCGACAACCCGTATGTCGCGACTTTTTCAACAGCATCGAATGATGAACGGCCACTCGACGGCAATGCCCGAACGTCGCCTGATGGCCGGCTTCTGCCCGATGACGCCAAATGCAAACTGCCGGGCGTCCCACCCCACGTGACGTAGCAGCTGAACCCCTAATGCCACGAAAGCTGGATGCGGTCGGGCGGTTGTCGCCGGCGGGTCGTCCGGCGACAATTCTCCCCCTCGCTGCAAGGCTGCGGTAACGGCAGTTAGCGTGGGAAAACGGCTAGGCAAGCGCCGGGCGGCAGAACGACCGCGCTGTCGCAGTTGATACGATTCAGCCAAGAGTGGCGATCGTCCATGACACGAGCAGCCTGCTGTGCGCTCTGGATCCGCAGTCGCCGCCTCAGTTGCCGCGAAGCGACCCTTATCCGTGCCCTGTCACGAACTTTTTCGTCGCGTGATAGCCGTGCCTTGTTGCATCGGCAAGGGCATGGCCGGCCTTCTTCGTACCGTGGCCGACCGCGTGCGCGGCATCGCGCACAGCATGCCCGCTCCTCTTTCCTGCCGTCTTGACATCGTTCTTGAACTCGTGGGCACCTGTAGCCAGGCTCGCATGCGCCAGCGGGCTGAGCACGGCCAACACGAACAGAATGATCGAAATTCTCGTCTTCTTCATCACTTTGGGTTTTCCCACATAAGATTGGTGCGCACGATAGTCAGCCGGACAGCTTGAGAGCGCCGCTCGCATCCAGTATGACCGCGCCCCGCCCGCTGGTCAGCAGACGCCCGCTAATGGATAGCGAGAAACCGTTCATGCCCGCACTCGGACCTGTGATTACTGGGAGCATCTGAGCGCCCGCGCCCCCGGGGCGAACTCCCGCTCACGACCCGGAGCAGCCTTTCGACTCCTACCGTTGAGCGACCGCACTTGTCCAGCAGCGGGCGGTCGCAGCCGCGAACGCGACATCACCTCTCGGTTGAAGGCACGAGCCCGCAATCGATCGCCCGTCACGCTGCCTGGCCTGATCTGATGAAAAAGCGCTACGGCGAAACTGGCGCGTTGGATGGCGCGTCCGCTGGCATCTGCGGTAGCGCGCTGCATGGCCGCGGTGAGGTTCGGGAACTCGCCGATCGTGCGGATGCCTTCCGGGTTCAAGACCTTGCCGAAGTTCGTCAGACGCGATAGCGGCCCTTGTCGTGCGTGAGCCAGTCGAAGAAGTCGACGCTGTAGCCCTGCGTGAAATCGGTGCCGATGCCCACCGTATCTTCGCCGGCCAGGTTGACGACATAGTCGATGGCTTCGATGTAGTCCTCGACCGTCGCATCGATTCCGCGCTTCAGGAACGGCGCGAACATCGTCACGCCGATGAAGCCGCCGGCTTCGGCGATTTCCTTGAGCTGTTCATCGGACTTGTTGCGCGGGTGCTCCTTGAGACCCGACGGCAGGCAATGCGAATAGCAGACCGGCTTCTTCGAGAACGCAATGGCCTCCGACGACGTGTTGCCACCAACGTGCGACAGATCGACCATGATCCCCACGCGGTTCATTTCGGTAATCACTTCGCGGCCGAAATCCGACAGCCCACCGTCACGCTCATAGCAACCGGTGCCGACCAGGTTCTGCGTGTTGTAGCAAAGCTGCACGACGCGCACGCCCATGTCGGCGAAGGCTTCGATATAGCCGAGGTTGTCCTCGAACGCATGCGCGTTCTGAAAGCCCAGGATCACCCCAGTGCGGTTTTCCTTCTTCGCACGCGCGATGTCTTCGGTGGTGCGCACGAGCGTCAGCAACTCACTGTTTTCGCGGATCTGCTGCTTCATCAACGAGATGTTGTCGACGGTCTTCGTAAAGCTCTCCCACACCGACACCGTACAGTTGGCCGCGGTGATGCCGCCCTTCCTCATGTCCTCGAACACCGAGCGGTCGAATTTCGAAATGTTCAGGCCGTCGATGATGATGCTGTTCTCATGCAGATTGCTCATTCGATGCTCCGTAAGCAGATCAACCAGCAGCAGGTGGTTGTCCGTGCCGCCCGTGACGAGATCGACGCCGCCCGCCTTCAGCACCTCGCCGAGCGCCTGTGTGTTGGCCAGCACGTTGTCGATATAGGTCTTAAAGTTGTCCTGCGTTGACTGGCCTGCCCGCAGCGGTTATCAGGAATGGACGACCTTTCTGAGTAACAAGCAGGAAACGCTCAATGAGCGAAAACTGCCGGCAAGCGTTCAGGGGTATCTCCAAAAAATCGTCGACGTAGTCTCGGGAAAGTTTCGAACGATCCTGGCTATCTGACCGGTCGCTGCGCTCCGAGCATCTCACCTACAGCTGGGTCGTTGTCAGTGCCCACATCTTGCAAGGACATTCGTGAAGTTTCTGGAAGCATCATTCCGCCGATGGCTCTGGTGCAAATAGGTGGTGTGGACAAGATTTTCGTATAGAAAGGATACCTCATGAAACAGACAGGACGGCCTTCCAGACTGCGGGTGCAGCGGTATCTTTGAGGCCGAGCTTCCCGAGACTGAATTGGCCTTTGCGAATACGGTGTACCAACTCAATACCTGAGAGAGTGATCGCTGCGTTCCTGAAACGTTTGAAGCCGAGCATGACTTTCGTCCGGGACTTGATGTTGCGGTGGTCCTGTTCGACCAGATTATTGAGATATTGATATGACTTTCCATGTCAATCGCGATGTTGATTTTTCGCTTTTTCATAGGCGCGAGAATTCCCTGAGGGCGGCGTAGCAGTAAGGTCGACGGTGGATCACACTGATATCCGCGGATTGGCTACCGCATTACAGAGGTCCGCCTCATGAGCCTGCCGCTGTCTTGGGCCGCAAATTGGTGATGCCCGTTGCGAAATATCTTCGCGGGTTACTCGAGTGCCGGGCTACGCCGCCTTCAGGAAACTCCTCCACTTGTTGTCTTGCGTTGAGTGGCGGGCGGCTTACGCGGTCTGTGCGCTGCGTGACGTGGCAAGCGACATCGCCAGGCGGCTGATGTCCCAGATGAAGCCCGCTAGTTCACGGGCGACGGCGACCGTCGCGATATTGACGTGTTTGCCGCGCACTGCCAGCTTCCGGTATCGCCGGCACAACCGGACCTGCGCGTCCCAGGCGCGATCGATAATGGCCTTCGGAATACCTTCGTGCCGACGCTGGATGTCGCGGCTCACGCGCGCAGGATGCCGGTAGCTCCAGGCCGCCTCGACCAGCAGCTTTCTGGCGTAGCTGTTGCCGGTCTTGGTGATGCTACCCCGACGTCGCTTGTCGCCCGAGGAATGTTCCGACGGCGTCACCCCCAGCCATGCCATCAGTTGACGTGGATGTTCGAAGCGTGACAGGTCGCCCAGTTCCGACAGTATCCCGACGGCCGTGACGAACTGCACGCCCCGCATCGCCTGCAGTCCCAGCAGGGCTGGATAAAACCGCCAGTTGACGACTGCCTCGCGTAGCGCTGCTTCGAGGCGATCACACTGCGCGAGTCGGTCCTCGATCGTGCGCCGGTGTTCGTCAAACGCCAGTTGCCGCCACGGGTGCCCGAATGAATATGCGCTGAGCCAGCGCCGATGGGCGGCGCCCCAGTTCGCGTTCCCGGTATAGTGCACGCCATGCGAGAGCAGGAACGACTTCAGCCGCTGCCGCGCCTGCTTCAGATCGTCTCTGGCACCGGCCCATGCCCGCGCCAGATCCCGGAATGCCTCATCCTCGACGCCCGGGACATAGACCGCTGACAGGTCACCGGCGCGCAGCGCCCGCACCAGTTTGATCGCATCGCGCCGATCCGTCTTCACGCGCTCGCCGGGCTTCTTCGGAATCAGCGATGGTGCACACACGATGCAGTCGAATCCCTTCTGGACGAGCTGCCGGTAAAGCCCATAACCACACGGACCCGCTTCGTAGACGATGTGCACGTGTGGCCCCTTTGACTGCAGGCGCCTGCACAGGCGGTCGATATCGGCCTTCGTCGTACCGATCTTGCCGAGCAGTTCCACGTCGCCCATGCCGATCGCGTAGGCGACCGTGATCGAATCCTTGTGAACATCCAGACCGACGTACACCGTGCTATCGCTTTCCATGCTGGCCTCCGTGCCGGAAATCGCCGGGTGTGGCGCTGTCCACACCGTGCGGCTCTGGCAGCAATGCTAACCCGCGTCTGATTCGTCACGGCTGGCCAGCCCCTGCCTCACGGAAAGTCATACTGCCTTAGAGGATCGGACCTTCGAGTCCTCAGGCAGCAAGCCGTCGGCCTTCATCTCGCGCACGGCGCGGTGCGATGCCGCGTAACCATCAAGCGTGATGGTCTTCGGTGGCTGGCCTTGATGTTTGATTGCCTTCCTGAAAAAGGCTTTTGCCGCCTTCACGTCGCGCCTGGCGCTGAGCATGAAGTCTACCGTCTGGCCCACCCGATCCACCGCTCGATAAAGATAGACCCACTTGCCGCGCAGCTTGAGATAAGTCTCGTCGACACGCCACGTCTGGCCAGTAGGCCTACCAAAGCGGTTCCACCGTTTGACGAACTCCGGCGCAAAGCGCCGCACCCAGCGCAGGATCGTCGTGTGCGCCAGCGACAGACCCCGTTCCGCCATCATTTCGACCAGATCGCGCAGGCTAAGCTTGTAGCGCAGGTACCAGCGAACACACAGAATGATCACATCGCGGTCAAAGTGACGGCCTGCGAACAGTTCGTCAAGGCACTTCGGCTTGCTCATCGTCGGCTCTCAATTCGTTCAGCCCGATACCTTAACCGATTTGCCCCCGCGCTATTTGCACCAGAGCCCTGAAACGGAGGTGCTTTTACGCTGCCGATCGCCTTCATGTCTTCGAGGCGTGTTTTAGCGCAACCGCCGCGAAAGCAACGGCAATCGACAGCGCGATGACGATCGTCGAATGACCCAGCGAAGACAAACCCCACCGCAACCGGCCGTTTTCCGCCCTGCATCAGTTTGCGCGTCGTATTGTCGATCGCTGCAATGTGGTCGGCGTCGACCGCGTGACGCGTTGAAGATTTTCTGTGAAGCAGCTGACGAGCACGTGAAGCGTGTCATCAGCGACATGGCTGAGCATGTGTGTGAGCGTCCGCCGTCCGAATTTGATGAGCCACCGAAGGAGGAATGACGCGTTTTGCAGCTGACCTGCAAGGCAAGCCCCGATGTTTTCCTGCTATCGAACCCACCGCGCCGGTTAATTAAAGCACAGACGCGTTCACTTCATCGGGGGTATGGCATCATCTAGACGGAAGCAAAGGGCGTTGACTTCGGCGTGCGTAAGGAGGATCGCTTTAACATCTGGCCGGATTAACCGTTGCCCATTGGGGCACGCCGCGAAGCCCACGTCATGCGTTCACTATCACGTGAGTCGAGGAGCACCGCTATGAGCACCTGCAACGAACCGCATCATGCCCATCATGACCATCAGCATGGTCCGAACTGCGGACACACTGCGATCAGGCATGGCGATCACACTGACTATCTGCACGATGGCCACCTGCATCATCCCCATGGCGATCACGTGGACGAACACCGGCTGGAGGTGAGCGCAAAAAATCCGGATCAATGTACTTCCAACTGCGGCGGTCATGAGCCGGGACATGTCCACGGGCCGGGATGCGGCCACGATGCGGTACCGCACGGCGATCACGTCGACTACCTGGTCAACGGCCACCTGCACCATCCGCACGGCGATCATTGCGACGACCACGGCCCGGTTGAACTCGCCTGAGTGCCCCGCACCAGGCAGGCGAAGTACCTCAATGCGATCGAGTATGCATGGTGCCAGGTTACTGCCTGGGTGGACACACGTTACTGTGTCCACTCAGGGAACGGGTCGGTAAATTTGTGCCACGCGACTTCATCACGGGCCAGTTCGTCCTCGCTTAGCAGGCAGGCATCAAAGGACGCGCGCAAGCCTGCCTCGTCCATTCCGGTGCCGATCAGGACCAGCTCCTGTTGACGATCCCCGAAACGCTCATGCCAGCGGCTTCGGATGATCGCCTGTGCTTCGGGCTCCTGCGGCCAGGCGTGCCTGGGCACGGCCGCCCACCAGGTCCCGGCCCGTCCGTGACGCGAGATCGCGCCGGCTTGCGACCATTCGCCGACCGCATGGTTGCGCGAGGCCAGCCAGAAGTACCCCTTCGAGCGCACGACGCCCGGCCACTCGCTCTGAATCCAGTCGAAGAAACGCTGCGGATGAAACGGACTGCGCGCGCGGTAGACGAAGCTGGTGATGCCATATTGTTCGCTTTCGGGAATGTGTTCGCCGCGCATCTCCTTGAGCCACCCAGGCGCTTGCGCAGCGGCTTCGAAGTCGAACAGGCCGGTATCGAGAACCTGCCCGATCGGCACCTGGCCAAAGCGGCTTTCGACGATCTTCGCGTGGGCGTTCAGCACCCGCAGCACGCCTTTGAGCAACTCCAACTCGCTTGCGCTCACAAGGTCCGTCTTGTTCAGCACGATCACGTCGCAGAACTCGATCTGCTCGGTCAGCAGATCGACCACGGTGCGGCGGTCTTCCCCGCCCATCGTTTCGCCGCGATCCGCCAGGAAGTCGTGGGAACCGTAGTCGCGCACAAAGTTATAGGCGTCGACGACCGTCACCATCGTGTCCAGGCGAGAGATATCCGAGAGGCTGTGACCCTGTTCGTCGCGGAACGTGAAGGTTTCCGCCACCGGCAAGGGCTCGGAAATGCCCGTGGATTCGATCAGCAGATAGTCGAAGCGCTTCTCCCGCGCGAGCCGCTGGATCTCGATCAGCAGGTCCTCGCGCAACGTGCAGCAGATGCAACCGTTGCTCATTTCGACGAGCTTTTCGTCGATGTGCGAGAGCTGGCTGCCGCCGTCACGAATCAGTTGAGCGTCGATGTTGACTTCCGACATATCGTTCACGATTACGGCCACCCGCTTGCCTTCGCGGTTGTTCAGGACGTGGTTCAGGAGCGTGGTCTTGCCCGCGCCGAGAAAGCCGGACAGTACGGTGACGGGGAGCTTATGCATTGAAAAATTAGAGCCTCAAACGTGGTGAAGAAGATCGCATGAATCGACACGGCTAGCCTGCTGGCCGAGATGTGTGTGCGGCAAGCGGGCTTGCGATCCTTCGTGTCAGTTCTGCAGGATTTCGCCAACCATACAGTTGTCGAGGCCCGCCTTGAAAAGATCATGTGGCAACTGTTTGCCGATGAAAACAATCCGGGTTTCGCGCGTTTCATTCGCGCCCCAGGACTTACCGATATCCGCGCCAAAAATCATATGTACGCCCTGGAACACTGCGCGATGGTCGACACCCGCCAGGTTCAGCACACCCTTGTAGCGCAGCATCGCGGCACCATAGATCGCAACCGTGGCGCTGAAGAACGCCTCGAGCTTGTCCCGATCCAGGGGCGCAGTAGTGCGGTAGACGAAGGACGTCACATCGTCGTCATGCTCGTGCGAAACGTCTTCAAGGAAATCGGGCTCGATGTCGACAATGGCATCCAGACTGAAGCTGCGGATGTCGAGCAGTTGCTTCAGGTCCGTCTCGCCAAAATGTGCTGGCCTGATCGTCGCGCGCGGGTTCATCTGCCGCAACCGGCGCATCAGTTGCTGCGCCTGCTCTTCGCCAACGAGGTCCACCTTGGATACGAGGATACGGTCCGCGAATCCGACCTGCTCCTGCGCTTCGTGATGTTCGTCGAGCTGCTCGCCGCCATGCCGCGCGTCGACCACCGTCACGATGGCGTCGAGCAGGTATTTCTCCTGCACGACATCGTCGACAAAGAACGTTTGCGCGACGGGCGCCGGATCGGCAAGTCCCGTTGTCTCGATGATGACCCGCTCGAACGCGAGTTCTCCTGACTCCCGTCGCGCGGCGAGCGTCGAAAGAATACGCACCAGGTCGCCACGCACCGTACAACAGATACAGCCGTTGTTCATTTCGACAATCTGCTCGTTACCGTCCTGTACCAGCAATTCGTTGTCGATGCCCGCTTCGCCGAACTCGTTTTCGATGACTGCAACGCGTCCGCCGTGATGCTCGGTCAGGATGCGGTTCAGCAAGGTCGTTTTTCCGGCACCGAGGAAGCCGGTCAGGATGGTTGTCGGGATACGCTGGAAGCCGGTTGCATCTTGCATTGCATTCTCCTGTGAGCGGCCCGCGCTCAAGCATGTTCGCCCACCGAGGTGCCAGGGCGCTGAGCAAATGGTTACGGTCGAGTTGCCCCCATGCGGTGACAGCCCGCTTCGCTGATGCCACGGTCCCGGTACGATCAGTCTGTCCGCTGGGAACGCTGGACACCACATTTGGTATGTTATAACGTATCGAACCCTACCGGAGTGTTGTTTTTCGCACCAGGAACGCCAATGAAAAAAATTGCCGCCATGCTTTGGAACTCCGTTCAGCACCGCGCATCCTGGAGTTCAGGACAGCCAGACCGGTTTGTTTGGCGCGCCGCACTAAAGCCGGCCCGACGGTACTTCGAGAAGGCCATCGATCAGAATGGCGTGCCCGAAACCGTAACCAAGAGTGGTGCCAATCTGGCCGGGCTGCACGCCGTGAACGCCGAGCGTGAGACGCCTATCAAGATCCGCCAGGTCAAGGCAGTATGACTTTCCGTGAGGCAGGGGCTGGCCAGCCGTGACGAATCAGACGCGGGTTAGCATTGCTGCCAGAGCCGCACGGTGTGGACAGCGCCACACCCGGCGATTTCCGGCACGGAGGCCAGCATGGAAAACGATAGCACGGTGTACGTCGGTCTGGATGTTCACAAGGATTCGATCACGGTCGCCTACGCGATCGGCATGGGCGACGTGGAACTGCTCGGCAAGATCGGTACGACGAAGGCCGATATCGACCGCCTGTGCAGGCGCCCACCAATTTGCGGCCCAAGACAGCGGCAGGCTCATGAGGCGGACCTCTGTAATGCGGTAGCCAATCCGCGGATATCAGTGTGATCCACCGTCGACCTTACTGCTACGCCGCCCTCAGGGAATTCTCGCGCCTATGAAAAAGCGAAAAATCAACATCGCGATTGACATGGAAAGTCATATCAGTATCTCAACAATATCGTGGAAGTGCGACACGAAGTCGCTTACAGAAGTTGTTCACCCTTCTCGCCGTATAGAAGGAGTGAACCACCGGTGTCACCCGGTGAATCTAGGAGCCTGAATCAAGAGCGGCTCTGACAACGTAACGAAGCGCTGCAAGGCGTGGGGTATCAATCGCGAGAGGCGTACCCTTCTGGCAGCCATAAGCCGGATGAGTGCCAGATAGTCGGTATGGTGAAAACATTTGAATCTGCAATAGGGTCGTTATGTTGAACGAGCGGAAATGGCTATCGCGCTCGAACCAAAACGGTACCGGAGGTGGGAACAGCGTCTTTCTATTACGCTTTCGTGATCCATTTACCTCCCGGCCCAGAGCAGGCACCTAACCCGACGTACTTCCATAAGCGGAACGTGGAAACCCCGTATCGCTCCCTTCGGGGACAGCAGGCTGCGAGGTCTGCTCATGGCGGTGCGGGCACAGGATCGGGGAAAAAGCGAATGCCCGGCTGTAATGGACGGGATACGGGTTGCAACATCACCCGACGCGAAAGCGGGCAGACTTCCTCGTGGTCTCTCTTCACCAGAGAGCTTGCAGAACCATCTATACGGAAGGAAAGCAAATGAGTGCAGCAACACGGGCGCGTGCACCTTCTGGCGTGGCGTGGGACGGCATCAATTGGGCCGATGTTCAACGTCAGGTAAGAAGGCTGCAGTCGCGTATGGTGAAGGTTCGATCTCTCATAGCAATGCCCTCTGGTTCATGAAGTGTGTTCGAAGAAGTCCGGCTGATCGTTGGAGACCTTGATGCGCAAGCCTTTGCATCGTCCGCGACGAACCAGCACGGCGTCAAGCTCGCCGCGCTTTACACGCTGCAACACCGTTTGACGGGAAACACCAAGTCGCCGCGTTGCGGCCTGCATGACGACATATCCGTCGGGACTGTTATCGACGAAGCGGCTACGCAGGGCGTCAGTGATGCGAATGCGCCATGGGGCACCGGGCGTCGGTTGTTCGCCGGCGATGAAGCCATCGTTGACCCAGCGATGTAGCGTCGACGGTGCCGTACCCAGCACACGGGCCGCCTGACGAATGCTGAGCAACTCTCCCTCGGGAAGCTCAGCGGGCGGTTCGAAACATGGAATCTTCCAATGACGACGCAGGTTACCGACGAGGTTCTGGTTGAAACGCAAGCCTTGTGCGCTCAGGGCCCTGCGCGTTGAGGATGCCGGCGATGGTCGCATCCGGATAGTGCTGCGCGAGTCGACGGACCAACGCCAGCGTGTCTTCGTCGGTGCGAATGGTGGCGGGTCGCGAGCGAGGCAACGCAACGTCGCATTCGGTGAGCTTGCCGCCTCGCCAGCGCAGTTTCAGATGTGCCAGGTATTGTTCGCGATGAACGGTAATCGTCACTTCCTCCAGCAGTGTGCGCAGCAACTGCTTCCGGTCACGCACGGTGAGCGTTGGTGCATGCCACAGGCGCTGGAGATCCTTGCCGAGCGTGAGCAGGCCGCGTCGTTCCTGAGCGCTCAATGTGCGGGGCCGGAGCTGCTCGCGTCGGGCGAGTTCCTGCTTCGCCTGTTCAAGTTCGTGCAGATGCTTCTCCCATTGCGCTTCGAGGCCGCGCGCCACCAGACGGTTCTCCGGATCGACGGCGCGGTACCGTCTCTCGGCACGCTGTGCGTCGTAATGTGCCCGCTCGACGCTCAGACGCCACTGCGCCAGTGCGGCGTCGCGATCGGCTTCGAGTTGTTCTGCGGCCCGTACAGCCGCTTGAAGGCCAGCGGGCTCAACAGCGCGCAGAAAGGCCTCTGTGATTGCGGCGTCGATCTGCAAACCACCGACATTGAGACAGAAGACGCCGCGGCCATTCTCGATGCCTTTGTTCGAACAGTGGTAGCCGGGCGTCTGATTGGCACCCCGATAGTGGGTTCTGAGCCGCCGGCTGCAGTGGCCGCAGATGGCCAGGCCTTGCAGCAAGGCTGTACCCTCTCTCACGGCGCCTCCGGCTTCATGGGGCCTCGGCTTGATATTGGCGCCTAGGCGCGCCTGATTGGCTTCATAGGTCGCCCAGTCGATATAGCCTTCGTGGTGGTCCCGGATGAACACGGCCCACTGCGACTGGGGCAGCCGCCGTATCCGCTTTCTGAGCATGCCTTGTTCGTCGACATAGCGTTCCTGTCGTGTTCTTCCATAGCAGTAGGCGCCAGCATAAACCGGATTGGCGAGAACGCTATGGATTGCCATGTAGGTCGGCGCAACCCAGCGGATCTGTTCGCTATGATGCATCTGCAAGGGGAACGACAGATTCTCCTCACGAAACCAGAGCCAGACCCGGCGGGCGGAGCCCAACTCACTAAAACGTGCGAACACGGTGCGCAATGCTCCGACGACGGCTTCGTCGGGGTGCAGCCTGACCTCGCCGTCAGCCTCGCCCCACACCATGCCGGTGGGCAGGCCGCGGCGCAATTCGCCACGGGCGGCCTTGTTGCGGATGCCCCCGTCCAGACGGGCACGCAGGATGTGCAGTTCGGCCTCGCTCATGGTGCCCTTCAATCCGAGCAACAGCCGATCGTTAAAAAGCGCCGTGTTATACACGCCATCGGCGTCGCCGATGAGTGTATCGGTCATGCTGCACAGATCGAGCAGCCGGTACCAGTCGGAGTTGTTGCGCGCCAGACGCGAGACCTCGAGGCCGAGAATGATGCCGACGTGTCCGAGCGCGACTTCGGCGGTCATACGGGCAAAGCCGCTACGATGCGCGGCGCTGGCCCCCGAGAGTCCCAGATCCTCGTCGACCACACTGACCTGTTGCTCGCTCCAGCCGAGGGCTATGGCGCGTTGGGCGAGTGCGTACTGGCGCAGTGTCGACTCACGATTGTGCTCGACCTGGCTGGCACTGGATTGACGGATGTAGACGAATGCGGCGCGCTGCAAATGGCTGGGAGCGATCTTGAGGGTGACGTCACTCATCATTGTTCTCCCGCAGGCTCAGATGGTTGTCGGTTACGACCTTTGCGATTGCCTGAGCGAGTCGGTCGATCGCCGCTTCGCGTGCCGCTGGGTCGAGCTGTTCCCACAGACTGTCGTCGTCCGACGGCACGTCCGCGAAGGCCAGGTGCAGTTGCATCGTTGTTCTCCTGTTCCGATTGGCGCAGTAAAGCGTCAATGATCAGGCGAGCGTGGAGCAGGTCGGCAAGTGAGCCCAGCGCGTCGGATGCAGGGCTGCTTCGTTCGGCCGTGGCGACGGCGCCAGGAGCGAAATCCGTCCAGTCGACGGGAACCAGTCTGCGTGACTGGTCGGGGAGAATCAGCAGGAGATGCAGCCGGTCGATGTATTGCCGTCGGCCGATGACCGGGAGGCGCTGGCCTTCGAACGGGTGGCCCGTTCGCGTGATGACGACGGATTCAGGAAGGTCGTGGTGAGGGGTAGTCTGTTGTGATTTCCTTCGACAAAATTTCCCACGACTGGATGCTCGCCAATATCCCTACGGACAAGGTGATCCTAAAGAAGTGGCTCAAAGCGGGCTACGTGTATCAAAACGAACTCTTCCCCACTGACGCCGGCACCCCGCAAGGGGGAATCATCTCACCGGTGGCAGCCAACATGACGCTTGATGGCCTCGAAGCGATGCTCGCGGAGAGATTCCCGCGAGCCCGGCAGAGAGGACTGAAAGTGAACATGGTGCGTTACGCGGACGATTTCATTATCACCGGCCATTCGAAAGAGTGGCTGGAACATGAGGTCAGGCCGGCAGTAGCTGAATTTCTGGCGGAACGCGGGCTGGTCTTATCGCCAGAAAAGACCAGGATAACGCATATCAAGGACGGGTTTGATTTCCTCGGATGGAACATTCGCAAGTACAACGGCAAGCTCTTGATGAAACCGTCGAAAGCGAACGTCAAAGCACATCTTGACAAAGTCCGTGAAATCATCAAGGCCAACAGGACGGCTAAACAGGCGAACCTGATAATGCTGCTCAATCCTGTCTTACGAGGATGGGCGAATTACCACAGCCATGTAGTCGCCAAGAAAGCCTTCAATCGGGTTGATCACGAGGTCTGGTCAATGCTATGGCGATGGGCGGCAAGACGGCACCCTAAAAAAGGCGCCCGATGGATAAAAATCAAATACTTCAAGGCCAAGGGTCTCCGGGACTGGGTCTTTGCCGCCACAGAAAAAGAGGAGGATGGCACAACGAGAGAGGTCACCTTGCTGAAGGCATCGGACACGCCAATAAAACGGCATGTCAAGATTAACAGGCTGCGGAAATACCTCGCGCTGAAGTCATCGCGACGGATAGCAAAAGCGTTGATGTAAGGACCTCACCCGCCCCCTGGAGATCATGCGCGGCACCGACACGTTCACCGAGAGTCTGTTTTCCGTGCGCAAGCTGGACGATTTCGTTCCGACCTCGCATCCGCTGCGCTCGATTCGCGTCATGGCGAACGAGGCGCTGGCTAAGATGGATCGGGTGTTTGCCGGGATGTACGAGGCCGACATCAAGGGAGGTCGGCCGAGCATCGCGCCGGAGAAGCTGCTTCGGGCGATGCTGCTGCAGGTGCTGTACAGCATCCGGTCTGAACGCCAGCTCATGGAGCAAACGCAATACAACCTGCTGTTTCGGTGGTTTATTGGTCTGTCGATGGACGATTCGGTCTGGGTGCCGACGGTATTCACGAAGAACCGCGAGCGTTTGATCAGGCACGATGCGGTGGTCGAATTCTTCAACGAAGTGCTGTCCATCGCGCAGAAGAAGAACTGGTTGTCGGGCGAGCACTTCAGCGTGGACGGCACGCTGATCCAGGCGTGGGCGGGACACAAGAGCTTTGTGCGCAAGGACGGTGACGACAGGGATAACGACGGCGGCAGCGGCGCGGGCGACTTCAAGGGCAGCAAGCGGAGCAACGAGACGCACGAGTCGAAGACTGATCCCGATGCACGGCTTTACCGCAAGGGCAAGACTGCCAGCGAATTGCGTTACATGGGCCACACGCTGACCGACAACCGCCATGGACTGGTGGTCAACGCCCGCGTGAGTTGTGCTGACGGACATGCCGAACGTGAAGCGGCCAAGGTCATGATCAATGATGCGCGGCAAGCAGCGGACGAAGCGGCTGCGCAAATCACGCTGGGCGCAGACAAGGGTTACGACGCACAGGAATTCATCGAAGCTTGCCAGCAGATGAAGGTCACGCCGCACGTGGCGCAGAACACCTCGGGTCGCCGTTCTGCGGTGCCCGATGCGATCGCGCGCAGTGTGGGCTACGCGATATCGCAGCAAAAGCGCAAGCTGATCGAACAAGGTTTTGGGTGGGCGAAGACCGTGGGGCGCATGCGCCAGGTGATGGTGCGCGGGTTGAAGAAAGTCGACCAGATGTTCGTGTTGAACATGGCCGCCTACAACCTCGTGCGCATGCGTTCGCTAGGACAGGTCCGCCCGTAGTGGCAGCGATTGCGGTAATGAGGGCGAAAACAGGCCTCAAACTGTCGAAAAATAAGCTGGATTCACGTTGAAATTTCGTAATGCAGAAAATTGCGCGGCGGTAGCCGCGCAGAGCGATGGACGTTGCTTTTGGAGGGGTGTATTTCCGCAGCCTGTTAAGGCGGCCGCCAATCCGCACGATCCGCAATGGGCGCGGTACTTCGAATCCCGATGGGGCCAGAAGATGCTGAACTCCGCGCGAGGTCGCCGCAAGGTGTACCGTGTCTGGTCAAGGCAAGATGGCATGTGTCCCCACTGTCAGCAGCCCCTCACAATGAACATCCGCTGGGATGTCATGCACATTGTGAAGCGAACTGACGGCGGGACGGATGCAGCAAGCAACCTCCAGGTGCACCATCCCAATTGCCGTAGAACTCCGCAATACGCCTGAAAAAGCAGTTGCACCACCGGGTATCGACAGATCCCTTTGTAGAGGCTTGAGCCGTATGCTCCTAAAGGCGCACGTACGGTTCTTAGGGGGCCGTACCGCAGCAATGCGGTACGGCTACCCGACCAAGACCATCGGGCGATAAAGCGCCGTACCCGACCCATGTTGGGATTCAAGATATTTCGTTGTACGCGCATCTTGTTAAGCGGCATTGAACTTATGCATATGATCGCCAAAGGGCAGATGAAAGACTGCGGCATCGGACAGACTCCCGCGGAGCAGTTCTACTCGTTAGCCGTATAAGTATTCCTAATCATGCGGGCCATTGTTCAACGCACTTTTTCTTATTGCGACAGAACCCTCCTTACGACGCACCGGGTAGCGCCTCTCGCTCTCCGCGCAAACCATTCCCAAACCGTTCAGCAGAGCATGACCATTCCGCATCTCTGATCGACGCCGCCGTTTAGTGTCTGATTCTCACAGCCGTTCACAGCAGGCGCTGCTGTCGCTCTGGCAGATGTGAATGAAGAGGGTGCGCGCGCAGCAGCCGATCAGATCGTAGCCGCCGGATACAAGGCCATCAGTATCGGTTGCAACGTGGCAAATCTTGAACAGGTCGAGGCGATGGTCAAGGAAACGGTCGCCGCTTTCGGTCGCCTCGATGTGGCATTTAACAACGCCGGTATCCAAAATGCCCTCGCGGAAACCGCTGACGCCACGGCCGAAGACTTCGACCGCATGAACTCCGTCAACCTTCGCGGTCTTTGGGCCTGTATGAAGTACGAGCTGACGCAGATGCGTCATCAGGGAAGCGGCGCCATCGTCAATTGCTCTTCGCTCGGTGGGCTGGTGGGCGGTGCCGAACGAGGCACTTATCATGCAGCTAAGCATGGCGTTCTCGGTCTGACCAAGAGTGCCGCGCTTGAATACGCTACGCGGGGCATCCGCGTCAACGCCGTGTGCCCTGGCCTGATCTGGACCCCGATGGTGCAACAAATGGCCGACTCTGGCCAGAAGGAGGCACTGCATGCAATGGTGGAAGGCATCCCAATGCATCGACATGGCCGCCCGGATGAGATCGCCGACGCCGTGCTGTGGTTGTGCAGCTCGGCGGCAAGCTATGTGACGGGGCAGTCCATATCGGTGGATGGTGGACTCATCATGCGCTAAAGCGCGCGTCCCGGGCCGATTCGCTTCCCAAGCATCCTCTCGCTTCGACACTGCGTCGGCGAATTGAACAATCCTTCTCAAGGATTCAACGTGACTGTAAAAGCATATGGCGCCTATGCCGGCGACAAACCTCTCGAATCTCTCGACATCGTCCGGCGCGCACCGGGCGCGCACGATGTGGAGATCGACATCGCCTTCTGTGGCGTCTGCCATTCCGACATTCATCAGGTACGTGCCGAGTGGGCCGGCACGCTCTTTTCTTGTGTGCCGGGACATGAAATTGTCGGGCGCGTGTCGGCAGTCGGCACCCATGTGTCGGGCTTCAAAGAGGGCGACCTAGTTGGAGTCGGCTGCATCGTCGACAGCTGCAAGCACTGCGCGGATTGCAGCTAAGGGCTGGAAAATTATTGCGACCACATGGTCGGCACGTACAACGGCCCGACGGCTGACGCGCCCGGACACACGCTCGGCGGTTATTCACAACAGATCGTGGTGCATGAACGCTACGTCCTGCGCATCCGGCACGACGCAGCACAACTCGCCGCGGTTGCGCCGCTGCTGTGCGCAGGCATTACCACCTATTCGCCGTTGCGCCACTGGAAAGTCGGACCGGGGCACAAGGTCGGCATCGTGGGTATCGGCGGGCTGGGTCATATGGGCATCAAGCTGGCCAATGCAATGGGTGCGCATGTGGTGGCATTCACCACCTCGGAGTCGAAGCGAGACGCAGCGAAAGCGCTTGGGGCACACGAGGTGGTCGTGTCGCGCAACCCCGGTGAGATGGCCGTGCATGCAAAAAGCCTAGACTTCATCCTCAACACGGTTGCGGCAACGCATGATCTCGATCCGTTCTTCGCCCTTTTGAAGCGCGACGGCACTATGACGTTGGTGGGCGCGCCCGCTTCGCCGCATCCTTCACCGCAAGTCTTCAACCTGATCATGAAACGGCGCGGGCTGGCCGGTTCGATGATCGGCGGCATTCCGGAGACGCAGGAGATGCTCGATTTCTGCGCCGAGCATGGCATCGTCTCCGACATCGAGATGATCCGCGCTGATCAGATCAACGACGCCTACGAGCGCATGCTCAAAGGCAATGTGAAGTATCGCTTCGTCATTGACAGCGCCTCGCTGGCCGACTGAGGCACCGATGCTCGCACGCGTCCGGCTGATGTGTGGTCGTTCTGGAACGGATCGAGCAAGTGATCAGCGACTAAACCGTGGCCTCGGCCAGAGTTTTTCTGCGTCCCGGACGCTTGAACGTCGGCTACAGAGTGCTCAGCGGCCTGTCAGACGTCGAGCAATTAACATTGCCGAACGACGGCTCATGGCCGACAGTACTCATCCACAGAAGCCGCCGGAAAGCGGCCGTCGACGATTTTCAACGGGTCGCTCTACAGGACCTTCATTGAACTGGTGTTCTCGGCCAAGTGCCGACATTCGCTGATCGACGAAATCACCAAAATGAACGGCAGCAGTAAGGCGTACAGCCGCCGTTCGCGAAAAACCCTCTAACGCCGGGTCATCGGTCTATGCGGTCATCCGGCCTCGATCCCAGTTTCGGTAGGCGAATGAAGGCTTTCGAGCAAAGCCTTGGACCGATCCCGAACGGATGGTCGTACATCACCAAAGCGGCCGCTCAATATTTTGAACAGAAACCGAGTGATCCTTCGTAAGCGGCAGGCACATAACAGTGTTTTTGCAGCTTCAATTGACCAATGTGAGCGGCCTGTTCGAGCAGGTATGTGCTACGCAGCTCCTTGACACCTCAAGGTGGACGGGAAAGACCCGACGCGGTACGCCGCCAGACCGTGAGTCAGCCACTTCACTCCGGCGGCGCACCAGCGTTTTGCCATAGGTCGCATCTCCTGAACTGATGAAGACTCCACATCGCCAGACTCCACGCGACAACGAACAGAACGGTGATGATTGCAGACATCGGCGCAACACTCATTTCTTACACGCAGTAGCAGAGTGTCGCGACGAACATCGGGCGGCTGCAGCCTGCGTTGCTGAATCCATCGCAAGCAACGACTCCACTTAATGGCGGCATGCCTGCCTTCCCCGGACCGTAGCGCGAGCGCTGCAGAGCAGCGCAAGCCGGATCCGATTGTTCCCGAAAGGCACGCTGTTATCCCCGCCTGTATCATCGTAAGCGCCGCGCCCGATCCGCGCAGCTGCACCGATCATCCGTGCCGGATCGATACCGGGGATGCTTGTCGTTGCGACTCGCCAATAGGGCCTATGTGTTGCTTGAACTCGACAGTCGCGACAAAAACACCAGAATCCGGTGCACTGTGGAATCCGACGAAGTCATGCTTGGGAGCCTGTGTGATGCGATTCGGCTCTACCTCGCCCGTCAGCCGGACGCAGCAGATACAGTTCGCGGTATCGCGAGATGGTGGCTGCCCGACTCGCAGCGAGACGTAAGCGAACGGTCGATACAGCGCGCGCTCGACCGTCGGTCGAGCATGGCAGGATGATGAGGCACTTGCTGGTTCAAGGCACGGTGTCGTATGCGCGCGAGGCGACCGGGCTCGGCAGCACGTTCCACTGACGATACGCCGGAGGCTCCGTTGCGACCGCGGGCGACGTCCGCACGTTACGCGTGGCCTGTTCGACGAATTCTCAGTTTGTGCACGGATGGTCGGGATTCGCCGTGAGCGACTCGTCCCCGTTGCGCTGACTTATCGCGCTACGGACGTAGCGCAATTGAATGTGTCATTGGTTCGGGACCAACAAGCGACTGCGGGAACGAGCACTGCGGGCTATGCGACAACTGGCGCGCTAGCGCGACCAGACGCTGCATCAGACGCACATCGCGCAGATCAGCCGCGTCAAATTCGTCGTTCGCCCAGTCGTCAACATCATGTGCTTCCGTCATCGAGTACCACCGCAAAGAGCCACCGGTGCAAAACATCGCCATGCCCGCTTACAAGCCCGGCGCAGCAACGTTATCTCCGCGCGGCTCTGAGATGTGGATAAACATCAGCCCTTAAACCCCTTCACCACGTTCACCCAATAACAGGCCCCAATCGCCAGAGCTTCGTCGTTAAAGTCGTAATGCGGGTTATGCAGCGGCGCGCTCGGCTTTGCGCCGTCGACACCCATCCAGATATACGCGCCCGGCTTCACGCGTGCCATGAACGCGAAGTCCTCGGACGCCATCGACGGCTTGCACCCTAGCGTCACCGCATCGGCACCCACCGTTGCGCGCGCTGCCGCGAGCGCGATGCCGGTCGTATGTGCCGCGTTGATCGTCGCCGGATAGCCGTCGTAGTACTCGAAGCTCGCCTTCGCGCCGTGCGCGCGGGCGGTCGTCGTACTGATCTCGGCGAGCAGCGCGCGGATGCGCGCCTGCATCTCATTCGAGAAACAGCGCACCGTGCCGCGTATCACCGCCTGGTCCGGCAGCACGTTCCACGCCTCGCCGCCGTGAATCTGTGTGACGCTGACGACCGCCGCTTCCTTCGGCGATAAGCGTCGGCTAACGATCGTCTGCAACGCGACCACGATGTGGCTTGCACACACCAGCGTGTCAATCCCTTCCTCCGGCATTGCCGCGTGCGAGCCTTTGCCGTCGACGCGGATCTCGAACGTGTCGAACGATGCCATCATCGCGCCATCGTTGATCGCGAACTGACCAAGCGGCAACCCCGGCCAATTGTGCAGGCCGAACACCGCGTCGCACGGGAAGCGCTCGAACAGGCCGTCCTCGATCATCGCGCGGCCGCCACCGGCGACTTCCTCGGCCGGCTGGAAAATCAGGTTCAAGGTGCCGCACCAGCCGTCGTCGCGGGCGAGCAGCGCCGCCGCACCGAGCAACATCGCCGTATGGCCGTCGTGCCCGCATGCGTGCATCTTGCCCGGGTTGCGCGAGCAGTGCTCGAACTGATTGAACTCACGCATCGGCAGCGCGTCCATATCCGCGCGCAGGCCGAGCGCAGGCCCGTTGCCGCGTCGCAGCGTGCCGACCACGCCGGTCTTGCCAAGCCCCTGGTGGACCTGGTAGCCCAGATCGAGCAGTACCGACGCCACGAGTTCCGAGGTCGACACTTCCTCGAAAGCGGTCTCGGGGTGTTCGTGCAGTTGGCGGCGCCACGACATCATCTTGGCGATCAGTTCGGCATCGATCATTTTTGCCTCACTGGCAAGTCAACGGTTTTTGACCCCGCGCACGTTGATGTCTCCGGGCAGAACGAGGTCGGCGCGAGAAACACCGACTCCTGATGCACCAGGAAAGGCAGGATACGCGGCGTGAAGGCCTGCCACTGCGGATCCGCGGCCAACCTCGCGCGCTGCGCGGCGCGGTGCGCGTAATCGTCGTAAGCCCAGCAGAACACGACGGAGTTCAGCGTGCCCGAATCCTTGGTCCAGCAGCCCTGCAGCTGCGCATACTGGGTGATGATGCCGAGCCCTTCGCGCTCGTAGATCGCCAGGAATTCGCCAACTTTGCCCGCCGTGATCTGGTAGGTACGCATTTCGACCAACATGATTTATCCTCGAACGAAAGTGGGCGGCGCGGCCGCAACCGGCGCCAACCGGAGCGGACCCCGTGCCGTCACAGATGGCGCCGCTATGCCACACTCAGAAGCTGTGGCGGATGCCGATGCGCACCGCGACCTGGTTCGCGGTCGCCGAAGGCGTCAGGTAAGTGAGATCCGCGACTGCCGCATGGCCGGTCGAATCGACGCCACTCGCGCGTTGCCACGCGACCACCAGATACGTGAACGTGCGCTTCGAGAACTGATACTGGGCACCCGCCGCAAGCTGGTTGTAGTGGGCGTGCGGCGCCGACGTGTAGTCGTACGTAAGGCCCGCCATGACCGCCGGCGTGAAGTAATGTGCAACGAACGCCTCGTACGATGCGAGTGTCGCTGAACCACTGAACGTGGTGCTGGCAGTTGCGACCGCATCATTGAACGCAGTGTTCGTGTAGGTCGCGCCCAAGGTCGTGGCGCCGAGCGTGTAGTTCGCCGCCGCGCCCAACGTGCGCATCGAATGCGCGGTCGCATAGCCGCTGTAGATCGGGTTCGTGATCGGGTTCGTGAACGGACCGCCGGGCGTCGCCGCGGCCCCGCCGTCGAAGCGCGCGACCGCCGGGTTGTTCACCTGCAAAAACGCAGCGGCAACCTTCAGCGGCCCGTTCGCATAGCTCGCGCCGAAACCGTACTGTTGCGATGTTCCCACCGCGCCCGGCACGCCGCCGAAACTGTACAGCGCACCGGCCGACAGACCGCGGTAGACCGGACTCACGTACTTGATCGCATTGCTGACCGGATATGAGCCCCAGATCCCATCGACATCGCCCGCATGCGTCGTGAGTGAGCCGCCGAACAGTTGCGCGGAGCTGAGTCCCTGCAGGTTGGTTACCATGAAGTCGTACTGGCGGCCGAGCGTCAGCGTACCGGAGTTGTCGCCCGACAGGCCCATGTACGACTGACGGCCGAACAGGCGGCCGTTGTACCCGAGCTTGCCACTGTTCATGTCGAACCCGCTCTCGAGACGGAACACGGCCTTCAGCCCGCCGCCCAGGTCTTCGCTGCCGAGGAAGCCGAACTTGCTGCCGCCGAGCCCACCGCTGAACGTCTGGTAAGCCGCGTGGCCCGCCTGGTTGCTGGTATACGTGATGCTGTCGTCCGCGACGCCATACAGGGTGACACTGCTTTGTGCGAAGGCGGCATCCGAGAGGGCCGCCAATGCAATGAGGACTACTATTTTCTTGTTCATCAATAACCTCTTCAAAAGTAAATGGAGCCCACCAAACGGATTAACGACTGCGAAACTCGGGACTGAATCGACGATGAGACTTAAACTGCCGGCCGCAGCTAGACCGAGTGCCCGACCAGAAAACCGATCAAGAGACCCGCGAAACCGGCTGCCGTAGCGACCAACCATGGCGCCCAGCCCAGCCCGATGGGCGATACGGGGCTGGGCGCCCGCTCGCGCGTGGGGGGGGCGGCGGCTGGCGCGGCGCCGGGAGCAACTTCGTCCGCCACCGGCGCTTGCTCCACCGCAGGTGCAACGCTATGTTCGATATGCGCGCTGAAGGCTCCGAAGAACGACTCGAGGTTCTTCGCCGCAGCCGACTGGATCAGCCGGGAGCCCACGCTCATCAGCTTGCCGCCAATCTCGACGTCGGCCTCGTAGCTGAGCAGTGTCGTGTCGCCCAGGCCTTCGAGTTTCACCCGCGCGGTCAGCTTCGCGAAACCCGCGGGACCCGCATTGCCCTGGCCGATGATCGTGTATGCACGCGGTGGCTCGAGATCGGCGAGTTCAACTTCGCCGCGAAACGTCGCCGCAGCGGGGCCGACACGAACTTGCACCGTCGCTTCGAAATGACGCTCGTCGCGCATCACGAGCGCCTTGCAGCCCGGCAGCGTCGCCTTCAGCACCTCCGGGTCGTTCAGCGCAGCCCACACCGCTTCCGGGGGCGCGGGCAGCGAGCAACTGTCAGCAAACTTCATTGCGCGCCCTCCTCGTCATAGACTTTGAAGAGCGCCTGGGTGCCCGAGCTCGCGTGGCCGGCGTCGGCGAGTTGTCCATACAGGCGGCGCGCGAGTTCAAGAGCCGGCAACGCGCGGCCCATGTCGCGCGCTTCCTCGGATGCGATGCGCATGTCCTTGATGAAATGCTCGACGAAGAAGCCCGGCGCGAAGTCACCGCGCACGATGCGTGGACCGAGGTTGTTCAGCAGGAATCCGCCCGCCGCACCGCCGCCGATCGCGCTGAGAACCGTATGTGGATCGAGGCCAGCGCTCTGGGCATACGCAAGTCCTTCGCAAACGCCGAGCATGGTCGACGCAATCACGATCTGGTTGCACAGCTTCGCGTGCTGGCCGGCGCCCGGGCCACCCTGCATCACGATATTCGCGCCAAGGCAGCGCAGCATCGGCTCGACGCGCGCGAGCACCGGCGCGTGGCCGCCGACCATGATCGACAGCCGTCCCTCGCGAGCGCCGACGTCACCGCCGGACACCGGCGCATCGAGCATGTCGATGCCGCGTGCCGCTGCTCGGCCGGCCATTTCGCGCGCCAGCGCGGGGCTCGACGTGGTCATGTCGATCAGCACCGCGCCGGGCCGTGCACGCGCGATCAGCCCGGCCTCGCCAAGATACAGCGCGCGCACGTCGGCCGGCATTCCGACGATCGTCACGACAATCTCGGCGGCGGCGGCGAGCGAGGCCGGCGTGTCGTGCCAGTGCGCGCCGGCCGCCAGCAACGGCTCCGCCTTCGTGCGCGAGCGGTTGTACAGATGTAGTGGATAGCCGGCTGCGGCGAGCCGGGCGGCCATCGCGCCGCCCATGATGCCAAGGCCGATGAAGCCCACCGCGGGTTGGGTTGAAACCTGATTCATGTCAGTTCGTCCAGTCAAAGCGATTCGCGCAACAGGTCGCGTACGAACATTGGCGTCAGCGGATGCCGTTCGACGACCACACCGAACGGCGCGAGCGCGTCATTCAGCGCATTCGTGACCGCGCCGAGCGCGCCCATCACGCCGCCCTCGGCCATGCCCTTGATACCTGCCGCAGTCGAGTGGCTTGGCGTATGCATCGGGATGATCTCGATCTCGGGCAGTTCGGTTGCCGTCGCGATCAGGTACTCGGCAAGCGAGCCGGTGGTGTTCTGACCGGTCTCGTCGTAGATCACCTCCTCAAACAACGCGCCCGAAAGGCCCATCGCAATCGCGCCGTGCTGCTGGCCCTCGACGACTGTCGGGTTCAGCAGCGTTCCGCAATCCTCGGCGATCACATAGCGCGCGATGTGCAGCGCGCCAGTCGCCACGTCAAGCTCGACTTCGCACGCGTGCGCGGAATTGGAGTACGTCATGGCCGGCGGGTCGTAGGTCAGATGAAACTCGAGGCCAGGCGAGAGTCCCGGCGGCAGCGACGTCGGGTCCATGTACGCCTGCCGCGCGATGTCAGTCAGCGTGAGCGCGGTGCCGTGCCAGGCATCGCCTTCGCGTTGCTCGATGCGGCCATCGGCCAGGCGCAGCGCCTCGGCGGGCACGTCAAGTCGCGTGCTGGCGATGGCGAGCACCTTGCGCTGGGCATCCTGCGCGCACAGAAACAGCGCGCCTCCGCCGGCAGTGCCGCTACGCGCGCCGCGGCTGCCCATCCCGTATGGCGCGATGTCCGTATGACCCATGTGGATGCGCACTTTCGACGGCTCGACGCCGAGCCCTTCGGCGACCGCATTTGCCATCGCGCTATCGTAGCCCTGGCCGCTCGGCCCGAGTCCGACTGAGGCGTTAACGATGCCGCTCGGCTCAATCCGTATCCAGCTGGCCTCGTGGCCCGAACCGGGAATTCCGGCAGCCTTGTAAAAGCGCGAGCCGTAGGTGGTCGGCTCGACGACGTTGCACAGCCCAAGGCCGAGATATCGCCCGCGTGCGCGCGCATCGCGCTGGCGCGTGCGAAACGCGGCGTAGTCGACCGCCCGCAGGACCGCCTCGAAGGTTTCCGTTGGCGTGATATCGGCAAGCGTTTCGCCGGTCGGCGTCCGGTACGGCAGTTCCTGCGGCGCAATCAGATTGCGGCGGCGGACCTCGACCGGATCGAGTTCGAGTTCGCGCGCGATCGCGTCGATCGTTCCTTCCATCACCCAGCTCGTGATCGACATCGGCGCGCGCATCGGCGCGTTGCCGCATTTGTGGCTGAGCACGATCTTCACGTCGAACGCGTAATGGTCGAGCCGGTACGGCCCGCTCAGGATCATTGCGACGACGCGCGCCAGGTAGTTCGCCGGAAAGAAGCAGTACGCGCCGAAGTCCTCGCGCATCTCGAGCGTGAGCGACAGCAGCGTGCCGTGCTGATCTACTGCCGCGCGCGTGCGGCAGAAGTCCTCGCGCGAATTCGCGGCGGCCGTCAGGTTTTCGAGCCGGTCCTCGCGCCAGCGCACCGGTCGTCCGAGGTGCCGCGCAAGCGCCGCGACCGTCAGCTCCTCGCGATACAGTGCGATCTTCTGACCGAACGAGCCCCCAACGTCCTGAGAGATCACCGTGACCTGCGACTCGTCGAGCGCCAGACGCGCCGCGAGTTGCGTGCGCAGCGGATGTGGCACCTGCGTGCCGATATGGAAGGTCAGATGCATGCGGCCCGGATCCCACACCGCCGCGCAGCCGCGCGTCTCGATCGGCACATGGGTCTGCCGTTGCTGGCCGAAGCTCGCTTCGACGATGCGATACGAGGTGGCCTCAACCCCGGCGGGATCGCCGTGCGTGAACGTCTGGTGCGAGACCAGGTTGCCGGGCACCATCGGATCTATCTGCACCGCGTCGGCCTCAAGCGCCTGCCACATGTCGGTCACGGCGGCCAGCGCGTCGAACTCTACCAGCACCTGTTCGGCCGCATCCTCGGCGATGTAGCGGTCCGCCGCGACGACACACGCGACCGGATCGCCCTGGAATCGGACGATCTCAACTGGCATCGTCTCGATCTCGACCGGCAGCAGTCCTTCGATCGGCGGCGCGACGCGCAGCGGCCGTGTCCACTGCGCAAGATCGCGGCCGGTCACGACCGTGACGACGCCGGGCATCGCGAGCGCCGCGCTCGCGTCGATCGACACGATGCGCGCGTGCGCATGGGGCGAGCGCACGAAACAGACATGCAGCGCGCCCGGAATCTCGATGTCGTCGAGATAGCGTCCGTGGCCAGTCAGCAGCCGGTAGTCCTCGGTGCGAGGCACCGGCCGGTTCAGGTAGCGAAAGTGTGCCTCAGACATCAACGGCCTCCGCGCGCAGGCGTTCGGCAGCCAGCATGACCGCGCGCACGATGTTCTGGTAGCCGGTGCAACGGCACAGATTGCCGGAGAGCACGTCGCGCACCTGCGCTTCAGTAGGCTTAGCGTTCTCGCGCAAATACGCCTCGAACGTCATCACGATGCCCGGCGTGCAGAAGCCGCATTGCAGCCCGTGGCATTCGTGCAGTGCCTGCTGCAGCACTGACAACTGCCCGCCAGCCGCAATCGATTCGATCGTCGTAATGGGCACGTCGTCGACCTGCACCGCATAGGTCAGGCACGCGCGCACGGGCCGGCCGTCGACCTGCACGGTGCATGCTCCGCACACGCCGTGTTCGCAACCGACATGCGTGCCGGTCAGCCGGCAGTCCTCGCGCAGCACGTCCGACAGAAGCTTGCGAGGCTCGCAGCGCACGTCGTACAACGCACCGTTGACCTGGAGATGAATCGCCGTCTTTTCCATAAATCGTTCAGATGTCCTGCAAGGTGTACCTGCTGGCGCGCGCGAGTGCGCGCGCGCTCAGCGCATGGACCAGCTCACGCCGATACGCAGCGCTGATCCCCGGTTGGTCGTGTGGATCGATCGCGGCGGCCACGCGTCCGGCAACGAACGCAATCGTCGCGTCGTCGGCAGTTGCGCCGATGAAGTTCGCCGCGACGTCATCGAGCGACACCGGCACGTCGCCAACGCCGCCCACGCCGATCCGCAAATGCGTAAAGCGCCCCGCATGGACGATGGCGCTAACCGCGCATGCGGCAATCGCAAAGTCGCCGTGGCGACGGCTGAAAATCTCGAAGCCGTGGCCCTCGTCGGGCCGCGCGCACGGAAAGCGCACCGCGGTGACGATCTCGTCCGCTTCGAGCGCGGTCGTCATCGCCGCTAGCAGGAAATCCGCGGCCGCGATTTCGCGCGTCCCGCCCGGACCGGCCACCTCGACGCGCGCGTCGAGCGTGCGCGCGATCAGCGGCAGCTGTGCGGCCGGATCCGCGTTCGCAAGGCTGCCGCCGAGCGTGCCACGTTGACGGATTGCGTAGTGCCCGACCGTTGCGGCCGCCAGCGCGAGCAGCGGGCATGCGTCGCGTACAAGCGGGCTGGTCGCGAGCTCGTGGTGGCGCGTGAGCGCGCCGATCCTGAGGGTACTGCCGCTGCGCTCGATGCCGGCAAGCTGCGGCAGCGCATTGAGGTCAACAAGATGCGCGGGCTGCGCGAAGCGCATGTTCATCATCGGCCCGAGTGACTGGCCGCCGGCGATCACCTTCGCATCGAAACCGTGCTCGGCGAGCAGCGCGAGCGCGTCGTCGAGCGAGTGGGGCCGGTGGTATGAAAAGACGGATGGTTTCATGGACTCACGCCGCGAGATTGGTGCCGCTTGCCTGATCGAACAGATGCAGGCGACGCCGGTTAACGGAGACCGACACGCGCTCGCCGACCGCGAACGAGCGTTCCTTGCCGACGCGGAAGAACATCTGCTGGTCGTCGCTGGACAGGCCGATGAACTGATCGGAACCGACCGGTAGCAGCGACGTGATCTCGCCTGTGATCCGGCAGTCCCCGTCGTGCGCGTGCTCGTCGATATCCTCAGCGCGAATGCCGAGCGTGATCGCCTGGCCGGCGCGTGCGGCGAGTCGCCGGCGCGTGGCTTCGTCAAGTGCGAGCGACAGACCGCCGCGCCGGAAGCACAGGCCTGCGCCCGCGTCTTCGAGGACACCGTCGAGGAAGTTGATTGGCGGGCTGCCGAGGAAGTTGGCAACGAACCTGTTCGCCGGCCGTTCGTAGATGTCATCCGGTGTGCCGATCTGCTGCACAACGCCCTGGCACATCACGACGATCCGGTCGGCAAGCGTCAGCGCCTCGGCCTGGTCGTGTGTCACATAGACGAAGGTGGTCTGCATCGACTGATGCAGCGCCTTGATGCTGGCGCGCATCGACACGCGCAGCGCCGCGTCGAGATTGGAGAGCGGTTCGTCCATCAGGAACACCGACGGCTGGCGCACCATCGCGCGGCCCAGCGCGATGCGCTGACGCTGCCCGCCGGACAACTGGCCGGGCCGCCGCTCGAGCAGGTGCTCGATCTCGAGCGAACGGGCCGCTGCCCGTACCCGCGAGTCGATCTCGTGCTGCGGATACTTGCGCATGCGCAGCCCGAACGCGATGTTCTCATAGACGTTCTTGTGGGGATAAAGCGCATAGCTCTGGAACACCATGGCGACATCGCGCTTGTGGGCAGGCATGTCGTTCACCTCGGTGTCGTCAAAACGCAGGCTGCCTTCGGTAACCTCTTCGAGGCCGGCGATCATGTTGAGCGTCGTCGACTTGCCGCAGCCGGACGGCCCGAGCAGCACCAGGAACTCCTTGTCCCGGATTCGCAGGTTCAGGTTGTGCAGCGCTACATGCCCGTTGGCATAGCGTTTCGCGACTTGTTGAAACTCGATTTGGGCCATGTTTCGATCCCCTTATCCCTTGACCGCGCCGGCGGTCAGGCCGGAGACGATGTAGCGCTCGAACACCACGGCGATGATGACGGGCGGTATGATCGCGACGACGCCGGCCGCGTTGATGAACGAAAAGCTGGTGGTGAAATCCGACGTGAACGACGCGACGATGATCGGCACCGTCTGCGACGCGGCGGTTTGCGTGAACATGAGTGCGAAAAGGAACTCGTTCCAGCTCGTCAGGAAGGTGAACAGGATCACCGCGACGAGCGACGGCAACGCGAGCGGCAAAAACACCTTGATGAGCGCCTGGATCCGCGAGCAGCCGTCGACCCGCGCGGCCTTGTCGAGCTCGTCAGGTAGACCCTCGAAATAGCTGAGCAGCATGAACACGCTGAACGGTACCGTCAGTGCGAGATAGGTAATGATCAGCGCGCCGACGTTGTCGAGCAGCCCGAGCTTGCGCACGAACAGGAAGAACGGCACGATCAATGCGATGTCGGGAATGACTCGTGTGGCAAGCATGAAGTACACCGACAGGTCGCGCCCGACGTAGCGGATTTTCGCCATCGCGTAGGCGGCCGGCACGCTGACCACGAGATTTAGCACGACCACCGCGCACGCGACGACAAGGCTGTTGCGCAGCGCCGGCAGCAGATACTGTGCGCTCGACGGCACGAAAGACGCATCGGCCGGCAGCGTGCCGGTTCCGGCCTGGACGATGGCGCGGAAGCTCGCGAGCGTCGCCGGGTGCGGAATCCAGTGCGGCGGAATCGAGGTGATGTCGGCCTCCCGCTGCAGCGAAGATGACACGAGCCATGCGACCGGCGCAAGCACGTAGACCAGCATCAGCGCCGCGGCGGCGAACAGTGCGATGCGTTTGACAAACGGAGCGGATGACATGCCTAGAGCCTCCTGCCGAGCAGACGGATGATCGTGTAGGACATCGCAAACGTGGCGAGCGCCAGCACGTAGGCGACCGCCGCGCCGCTGCCGAACGACAGCTTGCGGAACGTCTCGACGTAGATGTGCCACGACAGCACGTGGGATGCGTCGGCCGGACCGCCTTCGGTCAGGATGAAGAACAGGTCGAAGTGACGGACCGCCGTCATCGCCTCGTAGATCATCACGAGCATGAAACCTGGCCGCATCGACGGCAGCGTCACATGCACGAAGCGGCGCAGCGCTGTCGCGCCGTCAACACGGGCGGCCGCGTAGAGGTCCGGCGAAACTGACTTGAGCGTGACGAGCAGCAGGATCGTCGCGAGCGGCACTTCCTTCCAGACGAACGCGTTGGCGATCAGCAGCAATGTCTTGTGCGTGTCGCCGAGCCAGACCATGTAATGGCCGATCACGCCGAGCTGCAACAGCAGGCCGTTCAGCGCGCCGTAGCCGGAGTCGTAGATCCACTTCCACATCAGACCGTTGACCACGTACGGAATCGCCCACGGAATCAGCAGCGCGGCCGAGAGGATGCGGCGGCCGCGAAACTCCCGATTGAGCAGCAGCGCGATAAGCGTGGCGATCACCATGATCGCGAGCACTGACACCACCGTGAACCACACCGTACGCCCGACCGCGGCCCAGAAGTCCGGGTCGCGGAAAATCGCGATATAGTTGCCGAGTCCGACGAAAGGCGCGTCCATGCGCGTCAGGTGGATGTCGAACAGGCTCGTCCACAGCGAATACAGCACCGGGAACACGGCCACCGCGAGCAGTACCACGAACATCGGCAGCAGCAGCAGCATCGCGCTGCGCTGGTCGGCCGCCGACACGGGGTGCCGCGCGAGCCAGCGTCGGGTTGGAGCAGGTGCACTCATCGCAACCTCAGGCCTGTTTGCTGAGTTCGGTCCATTTGCTGGCCGATTTCTTCAACGCCTCGGCGGCGCTCGACTGGCCGAGGATCGCGGCCTGCCACGCGCTGCTGTTGACTTCGTCCCACTCGCCGAACCAGCGCGTAATCACGTCCTTCTTGCGCGCGAGTTCCTGCTGTTTCTGGAACATCGCGAAGTCGCCGTACTTCTCATATGCGGCGCGCACCTCCGGATCGCTGAACAGCGGCTTCACGCCGAACGCGGTGCCTGTGTCGAGGAACATCGCCTTCTGGAACGCGTACTGGCCGTCGAACTTCCCGCCGAACGCTTCGATCAGGCGTACCGCGTTCGCCGCGCGCGCCTTGTTTGCGCCGGCGGCCGCGCTCATCGCGTGCATGCGCATCCAGGCCACTGTTGCGTGTGAACCGTTCGGACCGGCGGGCATCAGCGCCTGCCTGATGTTTCCGGCGACGTGCGACTGGCGTGGATCGTTCAGCGCCTGTATCCGGTAGCGCGGCAGCAGCGCGAACGCGTGGTTGCCGGAGGCGACGGCCTTGAAGCCGTTCAGCTCGCCAAGTTCAACGCAGGCCGGCGACACGATGTGGTGTTTGTTGACCGCGTCGACGATCCATTGCAACGAGCTGATCGCGCCGTGCTTCGGATCGTCCATCATGACGCGGCCGCTGTCGTCGACGAAGCGCCCGCCGTGCGAAAAAACCAGCGACGACATGAACTCGATCAGCCAGCTCTCGCGCGCCATCGACAGCATCAGCGGGTAGTTCGAGAGGCCGGCCTTCTTGATCTTTAGCGACTGGTCGACGAGTTCATCCCAACTCGCGGGCGGCGCGGAGATGCCGGCTTTCGCCAGCATGCTCGCGTCATAGAGGAACGCCATGTAGTCGGTGTAATAGGTCATCCCGTACTGATGACCCTTGTACCGCGTCGACTGCGTGCAGAAGTCCTGCACGTCGCTGTTGTACTTCAGCAGTTGCGGATATGCGTCTATTGGCGCGAGCCAGCCTGCGTCGGCCCACTCAGGCAGCCAGCCGTCGGAGACCCACAGCGCATCGACCGGCGCCTGACCGACGAACTTGGTGACCATCGCCTCGCGATACTGCGCGAACGGCAGGTTGTTGTAGTTGACCGCAAGCCCGGTTTCCTTCTGGAACGCCGCAACTTCGCGCTTGACCGTATCGACTCCCGCCGACCAGGTGTACAGATTGACGACGTCCGCGGCGCGTGCGCGCGGCAGTCCGCCGAGCATACCGGCCGCAGCCAGCCCCGCGCCCGCGGAGATCTGCAGAAAACGACGACGACCACCGCCGAACTTCATCACTTCGCTCATGATTCGCTCCCGGCCGCCGCTGCGGCACCCCTTCTGGTGATGGCCAAATTTCCCTGACCGCTTCGGAACGAACAATATTCACGTCAAAATAAATCGTCAATTGAAGACATAAATTTTTCTACATGATCCGACATGATTGGGAATTCGACAGGTCAATTCATTTTATTGTTATTTTACAGAGGCTCATGCCACCTCAGAGCCAAGACTCTTCCATCATTCTGATGATCCATACGACGTCACCCGACGACAAAGAGTGGCTGAGTCTGACACTTCGGGCGTCATGGCCAGTCTCGCTGCTGCCGGCGCGCGACGGAAGATTTCGCGTTGCGATATCAGGTGGAGTGAGCGGGCGGCGTTGCAGCGGCTGCAACGCCGCCCGGGTGTCAGGATCAGCGGGAGGAGCGACGTCGGCGCAGCACGGCGCGCGGTCTGGAGCTTGTGCGTCGCGCCGCTTTGATGGCGTGCGGCGGGCGCGTCAGGCGGCCTGCCGCGCTGGCAGCAGCGCTGGAATGCCGGCAAGAAACGCGCGCACGTTCATCGCGATCACCTGTTCGGCTGGTGTCGTATTGTCGTTTGCATAGACGCGGCGACGGATTGCCAGGTGCGACACCGCGCCGTGCAGCATCCAGCCGATCTCGGTCAGTTCGTCGATGTTCGTCGGCAGGCCGCGTCCCGCGTCATGCGCGGCCTCGGTGACAACGATCTCCAGCGCGTGCGTGACCACCGCGTTGGTGTAGGTCGGCGCCATACGCAGCCCCGCCAACGACGAGTAAAGGAACAGTCGCAGCCAGCGGCGCGTCAGCAGCGACTCGTAGTATTCGCGGTAGAACGTGACGAGGCGCATCTCCAGCGGCACGCTGCGATCCTTCAACTGGACGAACCACATCGCTTTGAACAGGCCGGCGACTTCGCGGTTGTAAACCTCTTCGATCAGCGCAGCTTTGCTCGGGAAAAGGCTGTAGAGCAGCCGCTGCGAGACCCCGCAGGCCTGCGCGATCGCGCGCGTCTGGGCGTTCAGGCCGTGCTCTGAAAAATATTCGGCCGCTTTCGCGAGCACCTGTGCCTGCCGCGCCGCGCGGGGCAGCCGTTGTGGCGCCTTCCTGGATGGCCGTTTTGCTGGAGGCCTCGCGGGGGCGGCCTGGTTTGACATTGTCTGGCTCTCCTCGGTCTTTATCCCCGGTTTCGCAGGATGTCCGGTTATCGATTTCATGACTGTCCCATGTTCTGCTCGCGCACATTTCCATGCGAGCAAATCGTCGCACGACGACTAGTGTTTTGCAACGGTTTAGCTCAGCGCCGCCTGGCTTTGATGCGCATCGCGTTTCTGCGCCCGGGCGACGTGGCGATTCGCGCGCGGCGGTGGCCGGCGTGCCGGCATGTCGCCTTCAATTATCACTGAGTCGGCCCGAACCCTGTGGAGCCAACGGGACAGGCAGCGATTCTGTTCAAACGAAATCGCCGCGTGAAAGCGGCAGGAGCCAGGCAGGAACGCGAAGCACAGACGCTCCAAAGTGATGGCGAACCGAACTCATTGTTTGTAAAGGTCCGCATTGTTACAAGCGTTCCTTTCGCAGGAAAGGTACGCCGGTTGAGTTGCAAATAGCGAAAGCGAGGGAGAAGTGACCCGTTGCGCGCCAACTCAACAAGCTGAAGGCCCCGTGATCTAGACAGCAGGCGCAGTGGAAGGACGAGGGAGTAATCGATGCCTCTCAACAGATGCTCGCGAGGGACGTGATTATCGAGGTTGGATGCCTACATCGACGAAGAGAGCCGGCGGAATCGTAAACCAGCCGATACTGGCGTCATCAGGATCAATAGCGCCTATTCGATTTCTCCGAAACCAGCCGTGCAGAAACAGTCAAATCGCGGGAAGCTCGAATGACCGGATTGGCCGAACTCCCGTCTTCGAATGCGACTAAACGAACGTCCGTTGTACCTTGAAAGCCGCCCTTTATGTCGCGTTGTGTCGTCCGGCCGCAGTGGGTCGATCAGCGACGATCGCGGGCGGCGGCAGCCTCGCAATGGATGTCTCTCGCCTGGTTTTAGCGAAACCTGGAGCCCGACCATGTATGCGATGCATTATGAAATCACCTTGCCCGCCGACTACGATATACGAGGGAAAAGCTGCGACCGTCGACGTCCCACTCCCGGTCGCGGCGCGGGCGCTCGGCTACAAGGGCGCTGCCCTGATGATACGACCGGAGGCAGATTCCGACCTTTGGGGAAGGGTCCCTATCAGGATCACCGCGCCCCCGCAGACTGGTCGGCCCATTTTGCGTCGACCACGTCGAGCATTCCGATATCCGGCACGCTGCCCAGCAATGACTGCGAATGCTTGGCGAGTTCCCGAGGAACATGACCCGTCAAGTCCGCAAACCGACCGCCGTTGTCGGGGAAGACGTCAAAGATGCCGAAGTGACTCTCGTCAAGGCGGATGGCAAACCAGGCAACGGTCTTGGGTTCCTGCTCCACGAGTGCTTGCGCGTCGCGAAGGAACTGCGCGACCTGCGCCTCATGGGCCGCCTTTGCCTTGAACGTGAGGAGCAGCGCCTTCGTGACCGGCTCGCCCGATGATGTTGCAGGCAACTTGTCGGCCAGGACCTCGAACTCCTGAATCAGCGGCGCCCCGACAAACACGCTGCCGCCGGCATCCAACAACGCTTGTATAACTGGCCCCGCCAGATGCGCCTCGCGGCCGGCATCGTCTGGGAACACGTCGAAGATGCCATACTCCGATCGCCCGAATCTGATCGCGAACCACGCGGTCGTTGCTTCCGCCCGACCCATCGCGAGAGCTGAGCGCAGGACCTCTTCTGCCCCGGCGTCGTCGTAGCCGGCCTTGACTTCCAACCTGACGAGCAGACCTTTAGTGCCCATGAGACACCTCCATCCGTGATCGACCGACCGTGAGCGCCTGAGCGTGCAGTCCTTCGACGCTAACAAGCCAGCAGCGCCGCGCAGCGCTCCAGAGGACACCTTCGGTCCTGCGATCCTCGGCCGGCGGCATCGGGCGCGAGACATCTCGCCCGGGCAACCGTCCCTAAGCGCCTGCCGAGGCTTCTGTCTTTGCCTTCCTGACGGGTTTGCTTGGCCCGATGAAGTATCGTTTGTCATCCGGGCGGTACGCCCGCGCGTCGCACTATTATTTCGCTTCGTTGTTCTATTTGTCCGCGCGATGACAATCATCGCGCGGCTGAATTAAGAGCCAGCTGTTTCCGTATGGACCGGAACCCACTTTCCGTCCTTAACCTGATACACCGTCGACGCTGCATCTTTTCTTGAGCCGTCGGAGTGAAAGCTAATCGGTCCAGTGACGCCTTCGTACTGGATCGTCTGCAATTTGCCGCGAATGGCTGCCGGCGAAATGTCGTTAGCTTCCTGCATTGCTTTGATTGCAACCAAGGCGGAGTCGTAGCCGAACTGGGCGTAAGCTAGAACGTCGACCCCAAAGCGCTTCTTGAAGCGAGCAGCGAAGTCCTTTCCCGCCGCGTTCGACTCAAGCGGACGGCCCGGCTCCCAAGCGTAAGCGCCTTCGGAGATACTTCCCGTGAGTTCGATAAAGGCGGTCGTATTCACGCCGCCGCCGCCGACATATGTTGCGCGTATGCCGAGCGAACGCATCTGCTTCAAGATTAGCGCTGCCTGCGGGTTGCTATTCGAAACGAAAATAAAGTCAGGGGCGAGCCCCTTGATCGTCGTCAGTTGCGGACGGAAATCGACGGCGGTGTTTGAGGTGTATTCGTGCGCTACTACGTTGCCGCCTGCAGCCTTAACGGTACGTTCAAATTCGTCGGCTTGGTTCTGTCCGAACGCTGTCCGATCGTCAATGATCGCGATGCGCTTCGCCTTTTGCACAGTAACCGCGTAGCGCGCCGCGGCTCCCGAGTTCTGAGCGTCGTTTGTAATTGTCGAGAAAAGGTTCTTGAATCCGCGCTGGTTCACAGTCGGGTTACTTGAAGTGGGGTTGACGTCCGGAATACCGGCCTTTTCGTAGAGAGCTGAAGCGGGGATTGTTGTACCTGAATTGAAGTGGCCGACAATGAAGTTGGAACCCTTGTCAACGAGCATCTGGCCCACCTGCATTGCTACGCGCGGATCGCCCTGATCGTCCTCGGCGATCAGTTCAAAGTTCACCGCCTTGCCATCAACCTTGATGCCTTTCGCCTTCGCATCTTCCAGTGCAAGTTGAACACCATATTGCAGGTCCTTGCCATAGCTAGCATATTGACCCGTCAATGGTGCCGCGAATCCTACTTTCACCGTCGTGTCGGCAAACGCAATGATCGGAGTTGCAGAGATCATTCCCGCGGCAATTAGACTAGGCAAGAAACGACTACTGAAGTTACGCATGTGCTACTCCCAGAGTGGCGGTGAAGTTCGGGCTTATCCCGGTTGAAACGTCGCTTTTGTTTCCTATGCGCTCTTGTGTTGGACGCAAGGCGCTACACGGACCTACTCGCCGAGATACGCTGCGCGCACCTTCGGATCATTGAGCATTTCTTTTGCATCGCCGGACATCGTGACGAGACCAGAGTCCATTACGTAGCCGCGATTTTGACGCACCGCGTTTCGACGGCGGTCGTCAACAAGAAACCGGCTTTTTGAATCGTTATGCCAGTACGCTTATAGTTTCAGTCGTCAAGGCCGTTACGTCATACTAACTTCGGGGAAGTGCACTCTCGTTGACACTGTTACTACCGATGGACATCCTTTTTTCGGCTCGCACTATGCGGCCCATTGCGCGCCTAACACCTTATTCAATACGGTTTGCTGAAGGCTTAGTGCAGCAAGCCATGAAGTTCTAGGATTTCCTGGCGACGGTTCGTTAGACATGTTGACTCGCAGTTCGCCGCTTCTGCTTTTCGCGTAGATTTCGTGACAGTTCAATCGAATGGCGGGATCGGCAATCAACGTTACCCTCGTTTTTTCAAAACCAAGACCATGTATCGCTATCGCGGCGGCGACGTTCGCATTGGCTGGATACTTCAGCGCAGCTTCCTGGGCGGTACCGGCGAATATCACCTTTTGGCTCGTCAGCGTATCGAGGTTGACTTCCTGCGCTGCCGCCGTTCCGCTCCAGGCTCTTGGCGGCTTTCGCCCGGTGTACATCACCTCGGTCAGCCCACTGCGCGCGGCGGCGGACAGCGCATCGATGCCGCCGACCGCCCCAGCGATTGGAACAAGTTGCGAACCGCCCGCAACGGCACTACTGCACAAAGCCGTGCGGATTTTCGGGTTGGCGAGCGCCCCGACCGACGAGAGAACCACATCAAAACCTTCCCTTAGCACGCTCGGAACGATTGTCGTCACGGCATTGTGGCCTGCGCATTCGACTACTACGTTCGGACGCCAGGCGACCAACTCGTGAATACTGGTGAGTCGGCCGTATCGCTCATCCGATAGAAAGTCGGGCTTCTCGCGCAGATCCATGAAAGCGATTTCCCCAATTGATCCCTGCAATAGAGACTCTGCAAAGGTCTGCCCTATCGCGCCCGCGCCAATCACTGCAATCCGAAAACCGGTATGTTTCATGTCTCGCCTACAAACTCAAGGAGGTAACGCGCGTATTGCTCGGGCTCTACTCTCGGGAAAAAATGTCCACCGTCCATCTCGATTAACAACGAGCCCGGTATCAGTGACGCAAGCTCCCTGCTATGCTCGATCGGCACAACCATGTCATCCCGCGCACCAATGACGAGCGTTCGAAGATCGAGCTGGTGCAGCTCATCTATGCGCGAATAATGCAATAGCATGTCGATCCTATCCGCCACGATCGCCACATCTGCCGGATGGGGTTCATTAAATGCCGGCTGGTGTGGTCGAGCGATCGCGCTGTTATACCAAGCGTTGGGATAGGCTAGGAGGTCGGACAGCAGGCCATAAGCGACACTTCCTGCCTTCATCAACACATGTTTGCGCACGACGAAGCAGTCACGAAACCTTCCGTCCGGCCGAGCCCATCCCCCACTCAGCACCAGTTGCTTGCAGCGCCGTGGAAACTCGAGCGCAATTGCCTGCGCCACGAGGCTTCCCGTGGAATGGCCAACGATAGTCGCTCGTTCAACACCGAGGGTGTCGAGCGCGTCCAACGCTGCAGCAACTACGTTGGGGATGCTTTGTTTCCCAACCCGCTTGCTTTCGCCGACTCCCGGATGATCGAAAGTTATCGTTTTATAGGTTGGGGAAAGGATCTCCATGACGCGATGCCAGAAAGAGCCGCGTCCACCGAGACCTGAAATAAGAAGTATCGCCGGACCATTACCTGCGGTCTCGCCTGCTACTCCGGCATCGGTCATGAACCGTCTCATTCCTGATCCCTCTTTGGCGCTGCAAATACAGTGTTCGCTTCGATTTCAGCGACGTTCTCGGGCCTTGGAAAAGGTTCAGGCGACGGCTCGCCGTGGACTCGCGGACGGCCGATTTGCTGGAAAAACGATTCAAGTCCGGCGGGACTCATAAACCAGAACCAGTGCATTTCCTCGTCTGCGCTTTCGTTGATGAAGGTGTGCGCGCACCCCTTTCCAAGGAAAAGCGTCGTGCCGGGGGTAATTTCATAAGTAGCTCCCCCATCAATGACTACCTTGCCTTCGCCGCGCAAAAAATGAAGCACTTCTTCATTGTTGTCGTGGCTGTGGTTTCGCACGTGAGAGCCCTTGCCGAGCGTCTGGGTGCCTGCGGCTAGGGGTGCGTCCATCTTCGTCAGATGGGGCGCGACGTGGAGCGCCACGTGTCCGTTCGCTGGAAGCGGCTGCCAGTAGCGCTCTGCATCTTCGGGCCGTGTGAGAAAAAAGTTACCACCCTTGATGCTTTTCCGTGTATCAGTCATCTTCATATGTTCTCCTAAGTCGTTCTTCAGCAACGGTTCCATCTAGTTCTGTGGAAATCCCTCGCCCCACGTGTCACTGACCATGAAGCCATTGCCAAACGGATCGCTCGGGTCTACGCCCAGTTGCTCCACGCTGAAAACCCAGCCTCGTCCTTCGATTCTGGGAAGAATCGCGGGCCGTCCACCGATCTCGGTTCGCCCCAGCATTTCCACCTTGAATTCGCTTCCGATTGCCGAACGGGAGACCAGACGACTGCCGACTTCCGCCAAGCCGCGTGCCGCGAGCGTGGCCAGATTGGCCGAGCTGCCGGTCCCACAGGGCGACCGGTCGATTCTTCCCGGGACCAAAGTGGTGCACGTCTCGTAGATGTCGTCGGCGACGCGATTACGAAACATCACGTAGGCGATCTTGTTGATCGCAGGATAGAGCGGATGTCGGACTTGCACACGACCATTCACGACATCGGCGAGCTTGACGCCCAGATCGGCCAGCCGACGCGCATTCGTAGCGTTGATAGCCATTCCCACCTGATCGACGTCGATCAGCGCGTAGTAGACGCCTCCGAACGCGATATCGACCTTGATTCTCCCGAACTCTGGCGTGTCGATCTCGAGGTCGAGCTGCTCAACGAAGGCAGGCATCATTTCCAGCGATACGCTCTCGCAGCGCCCCTCAAGACACTTTGCACGCGCAGTAACAAGTCCAACCGCCGTATCGAGGACCACCGTTGTTTCTGGCTCCTGCATCGGAATGATGCCGAGCTCTAGCAGCGCAGTCACGACGCAGATCGAGTTGCTGCCCGACATCGGATGCGCCTTGTCTGCTTGCATTACGAAGAAGCCCGCGTGCGCTTCAGGCCGTGTTGGCGGAAGCAGCAGATTGAACGACATTGCCAATGCACCGCGTGGCTCCAACACCACGAGGCGGCGAAGGCTATCATCAACTTCATTGACGTAGTTCATCTTGTCGAGAATGGTGTCACCCGGAATTTTTCCGACTCCGCCCGTAATGACTTTGCCGATTTCACCTTCGGCGTGCACCCCGACTACCTGCAATGTCTTTTTCCAGCGCATCGGTTACCTTAGAATGTTTGGTGTCTTGTGAAAGTTAGAACCGGTATGCACTGAACGAAGCCAGATCCACCGGCGGGCTGCGCCCCGATATAAGATCGCTAACGAGCTTTCCGGTCGTCGCAGCGAGCGTCAGCCCGAGTTGGCCGTGCCCCGTTGCGAGTATCACGTTCGGCAGCTTGCGCGTTCTGTCAATGACAGGTTTCGAATCGGGCAGCAGGGGGCGATACCCAACGCCGAGTTCCTGATCTTTGGTCCGTAACTCCGGAAAGATCCTTCTCGTTTTATTGAGGATGATCTCTGCCCGACGGAAGTTCGGTGCCGCCTCTTGTTGTGCGAATTCGATTGTGCCTCCCACCTGCAAACCGCGGGTCATCGGAGCGAGGCAGAAGCCACCATCCGCATAGATCACGGAATGCTTCAAGGTGATACCCGGGTCCCTCAGCAGGACTTGATAGCCTGCTACGCCCTCAAGTGGAACGTTGACGTCCAGCTGAGGAAAGAACTTCCGTGATCCGACACCCGCAGCAACAACGATGTGATCGGCAGCGACTGACTCTCCAGTCGACAACAGGACACCAGTCGCGCGGCCGTTCTCCGCGTTGATCCGATTCGCGCCGGCTTGCAACCGACGCCCCCCGAGCGACAAGAAACTTTCAGTGAGCGCCACGATGAATCTTTCGGTGTCCGTCACGAAACGCCAGTCGGACAAAAGGATGCCGTATGCGAACTTTCCGGCAAGCGCTGGTTCGAGCTCACCAATCTCCCCGGCGCTAAGCTTGTCGAACGCGAAGCCGAGCGAGCGCGGTAGATCCGCATGACGCAAGTCTTGTTCGAGCCCCTTGCCAGAATCAAAGACTTGCAGCACTGGACGTTGGTTCAGCAAAACCTCATTGGGACACGCGTCCAGAAGCAGCTGATAATCCTCGAATACCCGCCGGGTGAGTGACGCCAGGGCACGGGAAATCTCAACGAGTCGCGACTGGCGGCCGCACGAAATAAAACGCATCATCCACGGAAGCACGCCGGGAAGCGCCACCGGCCGCAGTGCGAGAGGTCCCTCTTGATCCATTAGCCATCCCGGAATTTTCTTCAGGATGCCCGGCTTCGAAAGAGGCACGACCTCACCGACCGCGAGTTGTCCGCAGCTCCATTTGCCAGTGCTCTCGCCTGCTTTCGCAGGATCGATCAAATTGACCGTGTAACCGCTTCGTTGGAGATAGAGGGCGCAGCAGACGCCCACAATGCCACCGCCAATGATAGCTACCACGCCCGACGGGACCTTGTCAGCGGCCATCTCAATCAAAGGATCAGTCACAACGCTCATCTACGAGTCCTTGGTTTTCGTCGGCGCAGCGCGGAGGGAATTGTCATCCGCGGAGCGGGTCGCGGCGTTAGTCGACGTTGTCTTTCTTTGCCAAAAGTCGCTTCAGCAGGCCGATCCGTTGATCGCGCCACGACCTCTTCGCTTCAATCTGCTCGAGTGACAACTTCTCACGCATCTGTTCAACTAAACCGGCAACCAGCGACGGGTTGAGGACCGCCCCCGAGTCATGCTTTTCCTGGACCATGCTGTCGTAAATGTGGCCATAGCGGCTTAGCAGGCTGCGGAAATACACCCCAGCAGAAGCAACGTCCCTCTTGCTGAGCGGTTACAGCCACAGATTTTATGCATTGCGAAATTTCAACGCCGGTTCCGCTCTTTTTCGACGGCTTGAGGCGCATTTTTCGCCCCATTACCGCGATTTTGGCTACTGCGGGCGGACCTGTCCCAGAGAGCGCATGCGCACGAGGTTGTAGGCCGCCATGTTCAACACGAACATCTGGTCGACTCTCTTCAACCCGCGCACCATCACCTGGCGCATGCGGCCTACCGTCTTCGCCCACCCAAAACCTTGTTCGATCAGCTTGCGCTTTTGCTGCGATATCGCGTAGCCCACGCTGCGCGCAATCGCATCGGGCACCGCCGAACGCCGACCCGAGGTGTTCTGCGCCACGTGCGGCGTGACCTTCATCTGCTGGCAAGCTTCGATGAATTCCTGTGCGTCGTAACCCTTGTCCGCCCCCAGCGTGATTTGCGCAGCGGCATCGTCCGCAACTTGCCGCGCGTCGTTGATCATGACCTTGGCCGCTTCACGTTCTGCATGTCCGTCAGCCCGGCTCACACGGGCGTTGACCACCAGCCCATGGCGGTTGTCAGTCAGCGTGTGGCCCATATAACGCAATTCACTGGCCGTCTTGCCCTTACGGTAAAGCCGTGCATCGGGATCGGTCTTCGACTCGTGCGTTTCGTTGCTTCGCTTGCTACCCTTGAAGTCACTCTCGCCGCTGCCACCGTCGTTATCCCCATCCTCGCCATCCTTGCGCACGAAGCTCTTGTGGCCCGCCCACGCCTGGATCAGCGTGCCGTCCACGCTGAAGTGCTCGTTCGACAACCAGTTCTGCTTCTGCGCGATGGACAGCACTTCGTTGAAGAATTCGACCACCGCATCGTGCCGGATTAAACGCTCGCGGTTCTTCGTGAACACCGTCGGCACCCACACTGAATCGTCCATCGACAGACCGATAAACCATCGAAACAGCAGGTTGTATTGAGTTTGCTCCATGAGCTGGCGTTCAGACCGGATGCTGTACAGCACCTGAAGCAGCATGGCCCGCAGCAGTTTCTCCGGCGCGATGCTCGGCCGGCCTCCCTTGATGTCGGCCTCGTACATCCCGGCAAACAACCGATCCATCTTCGCCAGCGCCTCGTTCGCCATGACGCGAATCGAGCGCAGCGGATGTGAGCTCGGAACGAAATCGTTGAGCTTACGCACGGAAAACAGACTCTCGGTGAACGTGTCGGCGCCGCGCATGATCTCCTGGCCAGTGGGTGAACTTACTAGATCAACGCTTTTACCATCCTTCGCGATGACTTCCGTGCGAGGTATTTCCGCAACCTGTTAGGTACTCTCCAATACCACCGTCTGCGTTGAGATCTATCGCTTCGAGAGGTCCGAGAACGGCCCAACGCAGACCGAAGCCGTCCCTGACGAGCGTGTCGGCATCAACGGCCGTGATGACGCCCGCTTCAATTAACCTGAACATCTCGATAAGCAACGCTCCTTGCAGGCGGCTCAGAGCGAAGCCTGGGTGTTCTTTCTTCAGCAGCACGGGCGACTGACCCACCTCTTTAAGCAACGAAATGGTTCGTTCAACCACAGCACGGTTAGTCCATGGCGTGGGTACGACCTCCGTCGCCGGCAGCGTATGAGGAGGCGTCGCCGGGTGAATGATCAAACAACGTTGCCGATGTTCCAGGCTTTCTGTGAACCGCGACATCGGGATCGCCGACGTTGAACTTGCGAGGATCGCTTCAGGCCTGCTCAGGCGATCCAAGTCATGAAACAGATCCCGCTTGATCTCGACGTTTTCGGCCACGGACTCTTGCACGAGGTCTGCGTGTGCCAGTGCACCTTCCAACTTGAGGTGCAACGTCACGCGGGACTCGAGCCCCGGCAATAAAGCATGACCAGCCGACTCGCTCTGCCGCACGTAGCGCGTCAGCTGCTCCGAAACACAATCGAGGACACCCGCGTTCGAATCGTAAATCGCGACGCGGTGTCCGGCCCGCGCCCACACCGTCGCCCATGAACAACCGATGACGCCCGCGCCGACAATCGCAATAGTCAGTGTTTGCTTGGTCACTTGCTTACCTGCAAAAAAAAATGAGAACGGTATCGCGCTACGCCGGACGGTTGAACAACAATCGGTGGACAGGCCAAAACTGCCGTCTGCGCGTCTTGCACGGTGCGAGGCTTGAACCAACATTGCAGTCGATTGTAAATAGCAGAAATTTTACGAACAATTCCTCTTTTTTGACTTATATTCGTGAGAAATTATCGATAATAGCTTTCCCCTTTTGGTTGGGTACGGTCACGGAGTGGACGATGAACAAAGGCAGCGAGCTCTATGTGTTCACGGCAGTCGTGGAGCATGGGAATTTTGTGTCGGCAGCAGAGAAATGCCGTCTGACGCCCTCGGGTGTGAGCCGCGTGATCTCGCGGATGGAAGACCGAATGGGAACCAAGCTTTTCGTTCGGTCGACCCGGCGACTCTCCCTCACCGCGCAGGGTGAGTTCTTCTATTCGAAGATCAAGTCAATGGTCGAGCAAATTGAGGCGGCGGAAGCGGCTACCGCGCAGCGACCACAGGTCCCGCACGGCGTGCTGCGGATTCGAGCCGCTACCGGCTTTGTCGACAAGCAGCTCGTGCCGCTCATGCCCGAATTCCTTGCCCGTTTCCCGGAGCTACAAGTGGAGATCGTCGCCGGAGAGGTGCCAATTGAACCAGATGACCGGAGCGTCGACCTGGCATTCCGCTCGGGCCTTGCACCCTCCGAGGATCATCTAAGTATCCGGCTCGCGGACAATCCGCTAGTGATCTGTGCGGCACCGGCTTATCTGGAGAAGCACGGAAAGCCAGATAGACCAGAAAATTTGGGGCGGCACAATTGCCTTACCATGGACGGGCGAGGCGTCACGCAGGCTGAGTGGATGTTTCGCGAAGAGCAACGCCGATTTTCTGTATGGGTAAAGGGGAACCTAGGCAGCGTGGCAACGGCCATTCATTCCGCCGCGCTGAACGGGGTAGGCATCGCCCGAATACCGCAATTTCTCGCCGAGCAAGACGTCCGCGAAGGCCGCTTGGTTCGGTTGCTCGCAGATTACGCGCCCGATGACGGACGCTCCATCTATCTCGTCTACATGACAACCGACAATCGGTCCTTGAAGTGTCGAGCTCTCGTAGACTATTTGCTCGAGAAATTCGATCCGGTGCCACCGTGGATGCGATGAAAATTCGAACTCTCCGGTCCGATATGCCGATTTTCGTTCCAATGCATATCGAAAACGGAAAATTGATCGTAATGTGTCAACTATCTACAACTGGCAGGAGCTGACGGTAGGAGTACCCCAACCTCCTGCCGTTGCGGCGGGCTCGCTGCCTTCATCCTTTGTCGTCGTTCAATAGCACTGCGGATGGCACCGACAAGGAGCAACACCGCGGGCGCTGTATCCGCCCGCAGGACATTGCATAAGAATCGGAAGGGAGACATATTAGCCAGCAGACTGGCACGATACAGACATTGATTCGGTCCACCTCGGGGCGAAGGACGTCCAAGCCAAATCAGACGCGCAGATTCGGAGCAGACATCGCCTTCCGCCTCAACCGACCAAGCTGTCGTCCGCGAGCGAAAGACCGGCGGATGATCCTCCATTTGTTCCGTCAAGACTCGCGTGGAGTAGCTCGATGACACCTTCGTAGCTGGCGAGTGACTGACGGTTTCGACCCACTTTCGAGCGGCAACCCGACGCTGATTGACAAAGTTGTCGGCTTTTTTCTTTCAGGGCGCCGCTTCAGGATACCGCCGGAAAGCGGTCGCGCCAATATCAGGCCAATAGTGACGTGAAAACGCCCGTTGAAGGCAACAACCGACTCCGGTGGACTTGGCTTCGTCGTGAGCATCCTGTCCAGCGAGGTCGTTGCATGTCGCAGATTCACCTGTCGCATGTCATTGATCCCAGCCCTCTGGTCGCAACGCGAGCAGATGCATCAGCGGATTAAGGGCCGGGGTGCCCGTTGAGGCTCGCGACATTGACGTCAATACAGCGCCATATGCCTCACTCGAATGTGGGAATGAAGGGATCCTTAACAGGTGGTCCGAACGCAGTGCTTTTTTCTACATCTAGAACGTTCACCGGACGCGGAAATGGTTCCGGTGCCGGCTGGCCCGCATGCATTTCCTGGCCGATGTCTCGAAAGAAAATTTCCAGACCGTTAGGTTGGATGAACCACAACCAATGAAGATCACTTTTACTATCGTTGATAAACATATGCCGCCGATTCCGGCCAACAAAGATTGTGACTCCTGGTTCTACGGCGTATTCAATCCCATCGATACGCGCCTTGCCTGTTCCGCTTATGAAATGAAGCACTTCATCGTGGATCGGATGATAGTGCTCGCGAACGTAACTCTTTGGAGGAATGGTCTGCGTGCCTAGACTGAAAGGACTTTCAATTTTCAGTGATTCTGGATCTATGCGCACCGATATATGCCCGTTTGCAGGAACGGGCTGCCAATAATTCTTTCCGTCGTCTGGTCCAATAACCAAAACATCGCCCAACTCCTTTGCTGAACCACCATTTTCCGCGACCATTGCCCTTCTCCTAAAATTTAGACTATGCAATCCGCTCGTTTCAATGCGTTAGAGCTGGTCTTTCACATCACGCATTCGATACATTGCCAGCGCAGCGGCGGATACCCTGCTAACGAACCAATGCGCTGTTATCTTCTGCATGGGCGTGAACGGCAATTGCTCATTATCTTGATTCGGGTTTAAAGCCGCATGCGAAAGAGCCGGGCCCAATGCGCATGAAAGTGCCACTCCACGGCCATTACATCCCAACCAGGCATACAATCCTCTTTGAAGCTTGTAGAACCGGGGCATCGCATCGACCGTGACGGCAAATTCACCGTGCCAGACGTGCTCGACCTCAACATGCTGGGCAGTGAGCTGCGGAAACATTCTTTGAAGCCTGGAGGTTAGCCTTTCAACGACGCGCTTCTCATACGCATATGGAAAGATGAGTCCGCAGCCACTGATCAGACGCCCTTCTCCATCGAACCGTGCAAGATGAAGGTCGCCGCGGCTATCCGACATAGCATGGTTCATAGGCAATATCGCTCTTCGGATGGCAGCAGGCAAAGGCGAGGTGGAAAATTGATAAGACCGTACTGGGAGAATAGTCTGAGAAAGCCCTTTCCAAGGATCTGGGTTCGTAATTCCGCTATAGCTGTGGGTTGCGAGGATGACGGATCGAGCGCGGATTGTTGCTCCTTCTGTTTGCAGAGTCCAACCGTTCGGTGTCGCGTAAAGGTCGGTAGACGCAGATTTTGTGTAAATCGTTGCGCCGTGTGCGATCGCCACACGAGCCAGCCCACGTGCAAGCGCGAGGGGGTTAACGTGACCGCCGGTGCGTGCTTCCCACCCGCCAAACCAGAACGGAGAGCCGACAATGGACTCGCACTGGTCTCTATCCAGCAGTGCCACATCAAAGCCGCGTTGATGCCATTGGCCATATCGGGCTTTCGCTAGCTCCATTCTCGCCAAACGATGGGCCGGTTGAATCCATCCAGACTGAGTAGCTTCGCAAGCTAAGCCATATTCGCGAATAAGGTCGAACACAAACGATGCGGAATGACCGATCCGGCTTACGAGTGCCTCTCCGTATCGCTCACCAAAATGGCTGACTATTGCTTCCGGATCTGCCCGGGACATCGCCGGAATGACCAAGCCGGTATTGCGCCCAGACGCTCCCCATCCTATTTCCGCGGCTTCAAGGAGGATGACGCGGGCACCCGCTTTGGCAGCGTGCAGCGCGGCTGACAATCCAGTGAACCCCCCACCAATGACGACAAGGTCAGCATCATGCTCACCCGGAGGTATTTGTTGGGTTTGCGGTGCCGAGGGGGCAGATTTAGCCCACAGCGTCGGCGGTAAGCGTGACAAGTCGCGATTAGGATTCAGCATTGCTGTCGTTAGGTTTCCATGCTGTCGCGCAGGTGTCGCAGCGCTGCAATTCTTCGATTTCTCCATACCCGCTTAAGATCGAGTTGGTTCAGTGGAATCTTCGAACGCATCTCCGTTTGCAGCATATCTACGAGCTCCGGTGTCACAATCGGCACGCGTTCTTGCTCCTCCATTGCCATCGCATCAAACTGCTTTCCAAAACGGTGCAGGTAGTCTGCAATGCCCCCGGGCGCGTTAAGGTCGACCCCTTCAAGTGGACCCAGAAATGCCCAGCGAAGTCCAAACCCGTCTTTGATGAGCTTGTCCACATGGTCGGCCGAGATGACGTCGTCGCGCAAAAGCCGGAACATCTCGTTTAAAAGCGCACCCTGCAACCGATTCATGACGAAATTCGGAACCTCTTTCTTCACAAGCACGGGTGTCTGGCCAAGATCCTGCATCGCGGAGAATGTTTCATCTAAAGTCGACTGGCGTGTCCACGGACCAGGCACGACCTCTACAACCGGAAGCAAATGCGGCGGAGTCGCCGGATGTGCGACGATGCAACGATCCCTTGTCTGCAAATTCTCTGTGAAGCGGGCAAGAGGGATCGCAGACGTGGAACTTGCGAGAATAGCATCGCACGGCGCGTGACGCTCCAGTTCCTCGAAGACAGAACTTTTGATCTGCACCGTCTCCGAAACCGACTCTTGGACGTACCACGCGTCGTGGACGGCATCGCGCACATTGTTAACAACGCTAATCAGGCCATGAAAGCTCGACGGGACGGCCAAACCAGCCTCACGGAATTCGGATGCAAACTCCTCGAGCTTTTCCACCACACTTAGGCGGTTTTGCTTGTCAGCATCAAAAATATGCACACGATAGCCTGCACGCGCCCAGACAAACGCCCAAGAACATCCAATTATTCCGGACCCTACTATCGCAACATTTGGCTTCACAGTGTTAACTCCTAGGCGGCTCATTTGATCGGCGAAAAGCTGGTTGGACGAAGGATGCGACTAGTTTGAACATCGACCAAGCCGTCAACACGTTTCAGATAGTTTTTCCATTCGTCCGACGCTTGCATTCGATCCCGTCTTTCCATCCGATCGTCGAGCCCGGTAAATCCCCACAAAGAAACGACGTGGTGCAGTTCGCCTATCTCGCTAATAAAGTAGCCAAGCAACCGCTCAAGGTATTTTAATTGCAGCGGCAACCCGTGCTCTTCATAAAGACTGACGAACTGCCGCGTTCGGCCGGTAACGATCCGGTAATCGCGTTCTTCGATAATCATGTTAAGCTCCGGTTACTTTCTTTTTAGGTAAAATTCAGTCGCGAAAGAATCCCCGTACTTTCCGAGAGCACTCTCTTCTCGGTAAGAGCGGACGTATTCGCGTGGTCATCAAAAGCATACCCGGGCCTTAACTGCATCCGTATACCGAATAGAGGTGCAATCTGACGTTCGGCACTAGCTCAAGCCCTTGAGTATGCTTGCATCCGAACACGCGCGAGACGCTCGTCGAGGCGATTCAACGCTCACCTACTGGCTTCCAAGTTTTTGCCCGCCTGCGCTTGCCATCCGAGACCCGATGTTTCATAGGTGCAATGACCGTGGTGGAATTCTAGAAAGCGGAAAAAAAAGCAGCAATAGCCAATTTTGGTCAAATATCCGTGATTTTTTGTTTGTAATGCGTCCGGCAGCGCCTCAGCCGTGACCGCCACGTTGTTTGTTTCGCACTCGGACTCGTGCCCACGCCGTGCTTGCTGCGAGACCTCTGTTAGTCGGTTCCGTCGGGTGTGGTCCAACATCGCAGGCCTTGAGCACCGGTGCACCGGTCCGGGCGAAGCTGCTTTCCTCGACCGTCGGGTGTCGCGCGCAGTTGTAAATTGATACAGCGGGGGCGCGGCCGTCTTTTCGGACTGTCGCGCTTTGCGACGTTTCGGGGGCGATCCGATCGCCCCCGGTAGGCCCCGCACCCGTTCCATGAGAATCCGGTTCAGGCGCTCTATATGGCCACCGAAATGGGGCGTCCCACAGGTCGATACATAAGGTCGATGGGCTCTGTCACGTTGCTGACTCCATGACGAGATATCGGCAAGGACAGTCGTGTCTCAGAACACGGTGGACGGAGCTTGGGCAATGCCGGTGAAGAGACGCCACGCTTCAAATCGCGCGGCGAGCTGTTTGCGACAGAGCGAGGCGCTCAGCAGATGACGCTTGAGCGCGAAGTGCTGCGGATCGGACCGAAGCACGACAGGAATGACTGCGTGCGTTCGGGCAAGCGAAAAACCTCGCATCCGGCGCTCGCGTTCACGCGTGGGTTGATGGCTTCTATGAGCAGAAAGTTGTCAAGGCCATTTGCGAACTGGCTTACAAAGGATGGGTCAAGTCTCTTTCTCCTCGCTGCAAAGTGGTGACATGCTGGCGTATGGCGGCAAGCGCGAGTGATGGCGCTCGCCGCCATACAAGTCGCATTTTCGCGGCATAGTCCGGCGGATTCCCACCGCCCTCAACTTCAACCATGGCTACAGTCCGGTCAACGTCGTTAGCCTGAAGCCGCTTATCGCGCGCGTAAGACAGCAACGTCTCACCAACTTCTTCTATGAAGGGTAAGTAATTGTCAAGGCCCGGTTTGCACAGATCCCTCCTGAGACGTCATCAAGTTTACGAGGTCCCTTGTCAGGAAAGCGCGTAGCAAGCGTCAAGGGCAGGCGAAGCCTGGCGTCAGCGGCCCCCTTGACGCTGCGAAGCGCGATACGCTGGTACGGGGTGGCGGGCGCGTGGGTTATTGCGCCTGCCACCATGCAGGCGGCATTCGTGTAGCCGTGCTTGCCATGACACGTCCGATTCTGCGCACCTCCCTGGCACTGCCTGGGCAAACGTGAAGCCGGTTGTCGCGCGCGTGGGACATGGCGTCCCGACCTTCTTCTATCCGCTGGCGTGGAGCCAGCCTGATGCAGTATGCGCAGTGCGCCGGAAAGCGTTCCGGGGAGGTACCCCATCTATCAGCATCGGTTGCATGAACAACCACGGTGGTGAACGGGTACTTCCGCTTCATGACCCTGATGGTCAGCCAGTATGACCGTTAGTGAGGGTTGCGGCTATCGACGTGTGTCTGGCTATGTGGACGGCTTCATCTGTACTCCCTGGGGGATCACACCGTGCTCGAGGTAGCGCCACAGGAGGATCACCAGCCGCCGTGCCACCGCGACGATCGCGATGCGTCGCGCGCGGCGGTTGGCGCCGGTGCCCTGTCACTGACCGGCGTTATGGAGCCATTCCGGGATCGGCGTATTGGCGCCACCAGATGATCGGCGCATAGGCGCCAGTCCATGACCGGCGTAAAGGAGCCAGTCGATGATCGGCGCATAGGCGCCACCGGCGCCGGGTGTTGAACGCGATTCGAACTTTCCAGATGGGTACGCTCCGTTCTTTCTGAACGGAGTGTCCATGACCAACCGGAGGTTCGAATTGTTTGAGTACCGTCAAGTCCTTGTCCGCATGCGGCAAGGCGATTCTGATCGCGACATTGGGCGTAGCGGCCTGATGGGTCGCAAGAAGTTGACCGCTGTTCGTCGTATGGCCGACGAGCGCGGCTGGCTGATTCCCGGGCAGCCGTTGCCTGACGATACCGTCATTGCCGGCGTGTTTGGCCGCACTCCACATTTGCCGAGCACGTGCGTGTCCACGCTCGAGCCGTTTCGTGAGCAGATCCGTGACTGGTTTGACGCCGGCGTGCAGGGCACGACGATTCACCACGCGCTGAAGCGCAACCATGGCTACACAGGTAGCTACTCGGCGGTGCGCCGTATCCTGCTGGGCCTGAGGGCCGAACGCGGCGTACCGGCCACAACGATCCTTGAGTTTGCGCCAGCGGAGGGCGCGCAGATTGACTTCGGCGCCGGGCCGGTACTGGCACATGAATCGGGCGCGCAGATCAAGACGTGGTTCTTCGTCATGACCCTCTGCTGGTCGCGGCATCAATATGTCGAGCTCGTGCTCGACCAGACTGTCGAAACATGGCTGGCCTGTCACCGTCGCGCCTTCGAGTGGTTCGGCGGATGCCCGGGTCGCGTCATCATCGACAACGCGAAGTGCGCGATCACCAAAGCCTGCATGTACAGTCCGGAGGTCCAGCGTTCGTACGCCGCGCTCGCTGAGGGATACGGCTTCCGGATCGACGCATGTCCGCCGCACGACCCGCAGAAGAAGGGAATCGTTGAGTCGGGCGTCAAGTATGTCAAGAAATCCTTTGTGCCGCTGCGCACGTTCCGCGACCTGACCGATGCCAACCGGCAGTTGCGCGAATGGATCATGCAACAGGCCAGCACGCGCGAACACGGCACGACACGCGAGCAACCGCTGGCGCGCTTTGCCATCGAGAAGCCGCTGCTCACGACGCTGCCTGACGTTGCGCCGGTGCTGGCTGTATGGAGCGAAGTCAAGGTGCATACGGACGGACACATCGTCTACAAGAAGGCGCTGTACTCCGTGCCGTTCACGCTGGTCGGCAAGAGCCTCTGGCTCAAATCTACCGATACGGTCGTACAGCTGTTCCATCAGCACGAACTCATTGCAACCCATCCGCGACTGCGCAAGCCCGGTGATCGTCACACGGTGCGTGACCACCAGCCGCCGGCGGCGCAGGCGTGGCTCGAGCACGATCCGCAGTGGTGCCTGGCTCGTGCGAAGGAGATCGGGCCATCCTGTCACGCCCTGGTTCTCGCGATGTTCAACGACACGGTGCTGGTGAACCTGCGTGGCGCGCAGGGCATCGTCCGTATGCGCGAGAAGTTCGGCGATCAGCGACTGGACGCCGCGTGCGAGCGTGCGCTTGCATTCGCAAGCCCGAAGTACCGCACTGTCAAGACCATCCTCGACAAGGGACTGGACAGCCAGCCCGCAGCGGCACAAACGTCGGCGGCGCCTGCTGACACCTATCTGAACGGCGGCCGCTTCGGTCGTGACCTCCATTCCCTTCTTCTGCATTGAACACCATGAATCCGAGTCCCGAACTGAATACGATCCTCAAACAACTGCGCCTATCCGGCGTACTCGACTCGCTTGAGCAGCGTAACCGCCAGGCGATCGACGGACAGCTCGCCTACACCGAATTCCTCGCCATGCTCCTGCATGATGAAGTCGCGCGGCGCGACCAGAAGAAGCTCGGCGCGCGTCTCGTGCGTGCCGGCTTCGGGCTAGGCAAAACACTGGAGACCTTCAACTTCGACCGGCTGCCGAAGCTCAACCGCGCACACATCCACGATCTCGCCACCGGTCGTTACATCGACGAGAAGGTGGCAATCCTGATGGTCGGTCAAACAGGCGTCGGCAAGTCCCACATTGCCCAGGCGCTGGGCCACTGCGCTGCGCGTCAGGGGCGCGACGTGCTGTTCGTCACGCAAACCGATCTGATCAGGAAACTGCATGCAGCCCGCGCCACGGGCCTCTACGAGCGCAAGTTCCAGCAGTTCGTGCGCGTGCCGCTGCTGATCGTTGACGACTTCGCGCTCAAACCCCTGCGCGCACCTCACGACGAAGACTTCCACGACCTGGTGGCGGCCAGGTATGAGCGGGCGGCTACCATCCTGACATCCAATCTCGATCTCAGCGAATGGGGTGATGCCTTCCCCGACAACCGGGTTCTCGGTGCCGCGACACTCGACCGGCTACGCCACGGTGCCTACCGCATCGTCATCGAGGGAGAGAGCTTCCGCAAGCCTAAACCCATGCCTGAAAACGGCGAGAACGCCGTTGCAAAATCCAGTAAAAAACCGCATTCTTGAGGCCGTTCGAATCCGCGTTTGACACCACTTCCAACTGGCGCCATTACGGCGATCATCCCCGGCGCCTTTACGCCGATCCGTGACATGCCCTCAGTGCGATGGCGGAACCACTGCGCAAGCGGACTGCCAGGCTGGTAGCGCAGCCAGTACCAGGCCATCTCGACCAGCAGTGACCGTACGCGACGGTTGCCTTGTTTGCTGATGCCCTGATCGGTGTGACTGTCGCCACTGTCGTACGGCTGCGGAACGAGACCGGTACAAGAACCGACCTGACGGCGGTTGTCGAACTGCCGCCAGAAGAGTTCAAGCACCAGCCGGGACGCTCCAATCTGGCCCACTCCCTTCAGGCGTGTGAGGTGATCGATTCTTTCGCGCACCGTGGCGGGAAGGGCTTGGTGACGCGCCTTCTCCAGGGCAGCGAGCTGCTGCCTGGCGAGGGCGACCCGTTCGCATTCGCGCAGGAGCCGGTCGTGCATTTCGGGGGACAGTGGGGAACCGTCGTAGCACCTGACCTCCCCCCGGGCAAGCCGGCTGGCGAACCCATGTTTGAGGTCGTCCCAGCAGCCGAGCGTGCGCAACAGCTTTCCGATCCGGTTGCGGTGCTGCAGGACCTCCTTCTGGAGCTCTGCGCGATCGCGGGTCAGGTGACGCAGCGCCTCGTCCTGTACTGAGGGTACGTGAACGACGTGCATGCGGTCGCGCTCGCCGTGCAGCCACGCGCGCAGGTTGAGCACGAGCTTGATGGCATCCAGCCGGTCCGTTTTCGCGCGCCGCCTGTGGCGTACGACCGGAATGCTGGCGGCATCGATGACGTAACATTCAATGCCATGCGCCTGCAGTGCACGACAGATCCAGAATGCGTCCTGTCCGGCTTCGTAGCAGACAACGGTGCGCACGCCGGCGCGCAGCGACCATTGCTGCTTCTGGCGCTCGATCAGATCCAGTGCGGCCTGCAGGCGCGCCCCGGCCTGCGGATCGGTGAGGGTGTGCACCGCGGGTTTGTCACGGCGACCGTCGTGGCACGCTATCTTCCAGCTCGCCGTGGCAAGCTCAAGTGATACCGCCAGTATGAGTTCCTCTCTGCCAGCTGCGTAAGCGGAATTTCGCATGATGCCCTCCTTTAACGCGAACCGATGCGATGTGGGAATTGTAGGGCTCCGCGTTATCGCGTCCCTTTCATAGCATCTATCCGCTGGCGTATGGCCAGCCTCATCCTTTATGCGCGTTACGCCGGAACCTGTTCCGGGAGCATGCCCCATCTGTTTAATCGGTCGCGTTAGCAACCCGCCATCAACACGGGCATGTTCACTTCAAACTCTCGATCGACAGGTATCGTTCCACCCTTGATTGCGTTGTCGCGATACCTTTCGGGCTCAGACTGACTTCAGTTGTGCGCCTTCGGGTATCACGCCGTCCTTCAAGTAGCGCCACAGCGCGATCGCGAGGCGTCGTGCTACTGCGACGATCGCAATGCGCCGCACGCGGCGATTCGGTCCCGTGCCTTGCGTGCGCTGGTTGAACCACTGCGCCAGTGCACTGCCAGGCTGGTAACGGATCCAGCACCACGCCATCTCAATCAGCAGTGCGCGCACGCGACGGTTGCCCTGCCTGCTGATCCCCTGGTCCACCTGGCTCTCGCCACTGTCGTAGGGTTGTGGAACCAGCCCTACGCAGGCCCCAACTTCGCGCCGGTTATGGAAGTCCCGCCAGAACAGCTCGAGCGCCAGACGCGAGCCACCCACCGGGCCAATGCCATTTAGCTGCGTCAGAAGATCGATCCTTTCGCGTGCGGGTGCGGGCAGGCCAGCGTGTTGCGTTTTCTCGAGTGCCGCGAGTTGCTGCACGGCCAGCGCCAGCCGTTCGCACTCGCGCAGCAGCCGCTCCCGCAGCTCGCGCGGCAGTGGCGCACCGTCGTGACACCGCACCTGGTCACGGGCGAGGCGGGCGGCGAAGGCCTTGTGGTCAACCTCATCCCAGCAGCCGAGCGTGACAAGCAGTTTGCGCATCCGGTCACGATGCTGTAGCACCTCTTTCTGCAGTTCCCCTCGGTCGCGCATCAGATGGCGGGACGCTTCGTCCTGCGGTGACGGCACGTGCACCACGTGCATGCGGTCGCGCTCGCCGCGCAGCCACGCGCGCAGGCTGATCACCAGCCTGATTGCATCAAGCCGGTCAGTCTTGGCACGCCGCTTGTGGCGCTCGACCGGAATGCTCGCTGGATCGACCACATGACACTCGATACCGCGTGCCCGTAGCGCCCGATAGATCCAGAACGCGTCCTGGCCGGCTTCATAACTCACGACAAGGTGCACGCCCGCGGGCAGCGACCACTTCAGCTTCTGTTGTTCGATCACTTCCAGCACGGCCTGTAGGCGCGCGGGGGCTTGCGGTTGCGCTACGGTGTACACCGCCGGCTGCTCCCGCTGCCCGTCGTGCAACGCTACCTTCCACTTCGCCGCAGCGAGTTCGAGTGACACCGCCAGCGCCGGTTCCGCAGTACGCGTGTATCCCTGATCTGTACGCATGATGCTCTCCCGTGAGCAAACCTCGGTACGCCGATTTTAGGCGTTAGCCAGTCGACGACCTGGATGCTTCATAGGATCTGTTTTCAGCGCGGTTATTCACGCGCGCGCAGGCCTTGACGAACACATGCTTCACATTCGCCAGCTCAGGGATCTCTGTTTTCGCGGCCGGGTAGCTGCGCAACTGGTCGGTGACGATTTTCTTCGGCCCCGCAGGACAGGCCGCCAACACCCGTTTGAAGAAGCGTTTGGCAGCGGCCTTGTCGCGGCGCTTCTGAAGCAGGATGTCGAGTTCAATGCCGTGCTCATCGACTGCACGCCACAGCAGCCAGGGCTCGCCGCGCAGCGTCACGAACATTTCGTCGAGATGCCATGTGCTGCCCGGTTTGCGCCGGACAGTCCTGACCTGATGCGCAAAACTGGCGCCGAACTTGTCTGTCCACCGCCGGATCGATTCATGGCTGACAACCGCGCCGCGCTCGAACAATAGCTCCTCAATGTCGCGAAGGCTGAGTTGAAAGCGGAAATACCACCGAACCGCGTGGCTGATGACTGACGCCGGGAATCGATGGCCATGGTAGAGCGATTTCGTCTTCTTCATCACGTCATCTTAGCTGACCAGCGCGCGAACGTGACAACGCCCTTCAAGGGTGAGGGGAAGCATTCCTGAATTCCATCCGTGGGGCGGCGGGCGGGTGTCCCGCCGCCAAGCTCGACAACTTCCGGAGTTCAGTCGTCCTGCTGTTCAGCCATTTCTGCCGCCACATGAAGTCCATTGTCCATGGCGGCCTCTTCTGTCGCGTAAGTGATTCCCGGTTCGTGCCGCACTTCTTTGATCGCGTCTCCAGTATGGTCAATATGGACGATCTCAAATGTGTACCCGCCTTCAGCCAGTCGGATCGGTTCAATCCGGTAGGTGTGTTTGCCCTTGCTAATCGTTCTTGCCGGCACCTATTTTTCTCCTTTGCGTCATCTTTCACCGTCACCGATATTCCACGTCTGTGGCTTCTGAACTGTCGCTAATGGCAGGTCAGCCCGCTGCCAGTCCGCCGGCTGACAAGTCCCGCCTCAATTTTCCGAAACCAGGCGTTTGCACAGTCGTGCAAGGACCATGCCGCGAAAGGGGCTGCGCACTCGCCTTTGACGTGAGCGTTGTCGGCCGCTCGCTGCGCATATGGTTTCAAATGGGGCCGGGGTCCAGCGCGGTGGGAGTACGGAGTTCCGGGGCCGCTATCGGACTTTGGTCCCATTGGTCTCACCCGCCTGGCCGAGTAGGGTGAAAAATCCGTCGACGTTTGGACGGCGACATATCCGCAATATCTCCGGGAGCTCATCATGAAATTTCTCGTGGTTACCACTTCGGCCATTTTCGTTGCAGTGCTTTCAAACGCGTCCGTTTGGGCTCAAGACAATTCCGCAACCAGTGCGCCGGCGGCTGCAGAGCATCCCGACGAAATCGTGAGGATGCACCAACAGGTGGCCGCAGCCAATCGTGTCTATAACAAGCACGTAGCCGCTGCACAAAAAGTTTTCGATGAGAAAAAGGCAGCAGCCAAAAAAGAGCGTGATGCTGCCATAGCGGCAGCACATCAGGGTGTGGGCCAATAGAACGACGACATTCCCCGCACCTCAATGGTTCCTTCCGCAGCAGCAACCAGACGCTACCATGCTATTTGAGCCCACGGACGACGTTACGCTCCCTGCTAAGCAAGTGCGGTCACCGACATAGATCAGGCCGTGTGGTCCGCCGTTGATCGCGATCGGGCAGCCGTCGACCCAAAACAGCCTCTCACATTTCTCTTATACGGACGTTCGGCCGGCGTGATGGCCACCTCTGCTCGAGTCGACTCTGAAGTTCACCAATGAGCCTTCCGCTTCCCCTGGGATGTAAACGGGACTGGGCCACATCAGTTGACGCTTATTGGCAGGTCACGTCGGGCACCCCATTCAGACCAAGACCCGTCATAAACCTTGATGTCAGTTACTCCGATCACCTCTGCCGCTAGAGCGGGAACACACGCCGTCACTCCGGAACCACAGCTAAAAACGAGTCGCTTTGATGCCAAAGAAAGCCCATCGAAGATAGTTCGCAATTCGTCCGCAGAACGCATAACTCCTTGATCGAGTACCGAGTCGAAGGGCATATTTACTGCGCCAGGAATATGTCCGCCACGCAAGCCCGCTCGTGGCTCAGGAGCCGTTCCTTTGAATCGTCCCGAAGACCTCGCATCAACAATCGCATAGTCGGGGGATTGCATCGCTTCGCAAACAAATTCTGCGTCGCAAAACACTTGTGATCGAAAGTTTGCGACGAAATTGCCCGGCTGTCGGTACGCGTCAGATGCACGAGGGTAGCCGGCGGGACTGGTCGCTCGCCAAGCAGGCAAGCCGCCATCAAGCACCGCGACTTTGTCGTGGCCCATAGCCTTGAATGCCAGCCGCAGCCGCGGGCTTGCGTAAATGCCAAATTTATCGAATACGACAATCGTATCGTCGCGGTTTCCGCCTAACGCCCGCGCATCCTCCGAAAACTTGCAGGGTGCCGCCAGCATGTGAGGTAAAACTTGATCCTCGTCTGCGAAATACTTATTGAGATCAACGTATATAGAACCGGGCATTCCCTCGTCCTCAGTCGGCGGTGCCGCGCCGGCTGATACGGCCGTTGGCAGTCCTGCTTCCAGGATGATCAGGTCCGGTCGCGTCAGGTTTTTTCGCAACCAGGCAACAGAAACAAGCGGTTCCATAAGGCACAGCAGCAATCCGACCAGCACATCAGTAAGGTCAGCCACGAACGCCAGTAGCGCGATGGGCGGAAGCGCCCATTACGGAAGAGGAAAATTGCTTTGTCCGAAAACGCCTGTCGTGACGACGCAAACCCGAAGCAGAAAGTCTGTCTTTCTGCTGCAGCCCGCACGCAGCAAATCAGCAAATGCGTGACTGCACCTTAGGTGGATTCGGGCATCACGGGTGGTTGTACATCGCGTTCCAGTCGGCAGTTGAAACGCGGCTGCCGCCAGCCTGCGACGCTCCGTTCGACGTACCGCCGTAACTCGTGGCGGCTGGCTGTTCTTGCGCATCGACCTTGGCTTCGGCGGCCTGCAGTTTCGCCGGATAAGTCGCGGCGTCGCCGCCGTCCAGATGGTAACCAGCGTTTTCGAGCTGGACCAGTTCGGCCTGCACCTGCGCGCGAGTCTTGGGACCATCGGTCTGTGCATACGAAACGATCGGGACGACGAGTGCAGCGGCCAATAGGCTAGCGATAGCGGCACGGTGAAAAGTTTTCACGATGGATTCTCCGTCGAGGAAATTGACGAATGCAGCCTACGCGGACCACGCTGTCGTATTGATAGCGCGCAGATGAAAGTTAATTTAGTAATTTATGCATTCGCTGCGCGCCACGTCTTCACACAAATTTTCGACCTGCACCTATGGCACGAAGCAGGGTACGTCGCGATGCCGATGCTGACGCCAATCGGGAAGCGCCCGCCGAACTCGTTCTTACCGACAGCACGAACGCACGATACGAGGCGTCCCGCCAGTTCCCGTAGTTTTCCGTCGTCGCTGCAATCAGGTGCCAGCAGGACCAACTCGTCGCCGCCGACGCGCCCCAGCACATCATTCTGACGCGTCGCTGCGCGAAGCGATTCTGCAAGCCGACGCAGCAATGCGTCGCCGGCGCTATGACCAAGTGCGTCGTTCACGCTCTTGAAGCCATCGACATCAAGATAGAGCAGCACGGTTCTCCGGAATCCAGGCTCAGCGAGTGCGCCAAGTGCGTCAAGGGCAGTCAGCAGCCGACGGCGATTAGGCAGGCCAGTCAGGGCGTCCTGCGTCGCCTGTTGGTCGAGGGTGGCCGAGTAAGCATGCATTCTTGCAAATGCCCGACGTTGAACGAAGACCGTGTACATCATCAGGCAGCACACAAGCACGGCGATGACCGCCAGGGCGGCGGTTCCGAAGAAAAGGCGCTGGTGTGCCTCCTGCACAGCGACCTTCCACTTCTGCCGCCAGTCATCCAGCAACAAGTCAAGTTCGGAGTGAAGCCCCTCCATGTAACGCTTGCCCTCGTTGGTCTGAACAAGGGCGATGGCGGCATTGCGATTGCCGCTGCGAGCAAGCTCGATGGTGCGCACCAGTTCAGTGACCTTGTCGGTCTTCGCAATCTGGAGGCGACGCACAAGCTCAACAGATTTTTGGTCGCCGACTACCACCTGATGTAACCGCAGCACCGTGTCATCGAGGTCACGGACTCCCTGCTGATACGGCTGCAGATAGCTTTCGTCACCTGTCAACAGGTAACCGCGCTGGCCGGTTTCCGCATTTTCCAGGCCATTCAGAACGCGGTTCGCGGTCCCCAGCACGGCAAACGCTTCCTCGTCGCCTAGGCCGTCGGCGACGATGATGATGCGAGCCTCATACACAAAGAGAGTAGCAGTAACCAGAAGGCCAAAGCCCATGCTGAGATACAGCGCGATGAATCGATTACGGTCGGCTCTCGCCGAGCGGAACAGACGGACGAGCACGCGGCCCCCAGAAGAGGAAGTAGGTCGGAAAGCTTCAATGGCGGAAGTTTTCAAGCTAGTTGTCGCCTCGACGATTGCAATTCAAGCTGCTTTTAGCTCCTGGTTTCGGGGTTGCGAGGTTGCGCTGTTTGGTGCAGCAAGATCGGGATTTAGATGAACCCAAGAATGCGCTGCCAGTCCCGCGTGTCGCCTTTCCACCGGAGCGGATGACGCCCGCGGGCAGCCTCGTAGAGCATCTTGCGGCGCTCGAGAATGGCCTGATCAAGATTGGCATGGCGCTGGGCCGGTGTCACGAAGCGGATCACGCAGTGGCGGTGTTCGTGGTTGTACCAGCGCACCAGTTCTGCGACCCATGTGCGGGCCGCAAACAGGGTATCGAACGCCTTGAGTGGATAAGCGGGCCGGTACTTTAGGGTTTTGAACAGCGATTCCGAATAAGGGTTGTCGTTGCTCACGCCCGGGCGACTCAACGACGGCATCACGCCTAGCAGGCTGCGGAAATACACCCCAGCAGAAGCAACGTCCCTCTTGCTGAGCGGTTACAGCCACAGATTTTATGCATTGCGAAATTTCAACGCCGGTTCCGCTCTTTTTCGACGGCTTGAGGCGCATTTTTCGCCCCATTACCGCGATTTTGGCTACTGCGGGCGGACCTGTCCCAGAGAGCGCATGCGCACGAGGTTGTAGGCCGCCATGTTCAACACGAACATCTGGTCGACTCTCTTCAACCCGCGCACCATCACCTGGCGCATGCGGCCTACCGTCTTCGCCCACCCAAAACCTTGTTCGATCAGCTTGCGCTTTTGCTGCGATATCGCGTAGCCCACGCTGCGCGCAATCGCATCGGGCACCGCCGAACGCCGACCCGAGGTGTTCTGCGCCACGTGCGGCGTGACCTTCATCTGCTGGCAAGCTTCGATGAATTCCTGTGCGTCGTAACCCTTGTCCGCCCCCAGCGTGATTTGCGCAGCGGCATCGTCCGCAACTTGCCGCGCGTCGTTGATCATGACCTTGGCCGCTTCACGTTCTGCATGTCCGTCAGCCCGGCTCACACGGGCGTTGACCACCAGCCCATGGCGGTTGTCAGTCAGCGTGTGGCCCATATAACGCAATTCACTGGCCGTCTTGCCCTTACGGTAAAGCCGTGCATCGGGATCGGTCTTCGACTCGTGCGTTTCGTTGCTTCGCTTGCTACCCTTGAAGTCACTCTCGCCGCTGCCACCGTCGTTATCCCCATCCTCGCCATCCTTGCGCACGAAGCTCTTGTGGCCCGCCCACGCCTGGATCAGCGTGCCGTCCACGCTGAAGTGCTCGTTCGACAACCAGTTCTGCTTCTGCGCGATGGACAGCACTTCGTTGAAGAATTCGACCACCGCATCGTGCCGGATTAAACGCTCGCGGTTCTTCGTGAACACCGTCGGCACCCACACTGAATCGTCCATCGACAGACCGATAAACCATCGAAACAGCAGGTTGTATTGAGTTTGCTCCATGAGCTGGCGTTCAGACCGGATGCTGTACAGCACCTGAAGCAGCATGGCCCGCAGCAGTTTCTCCGGCGCGATGCTCGGCCGGCCTCCCTTGATGTCGGCCTCGTACATCCCGGCAAACAACCGATCCATCTTCGCCAGCGCCTCGTTCGCCATGACGCGAATCGAGCGCAGCGGATGTGAGCTCGGAACGAAATCGTTGAGCTTACGCACGGAAAACAGACTCTCGGTGAACGTGTCGGCGCCGCGCATGATCTCCTGGCCAGTGGGTGAACTTACTAGATCAACGCTTTTACCATCCTTCGCGATGACTTCCGTGCGAGGTATTTCCGCAACCTGCTAGGGCCTGCAGGGAGCGAGCATCGTGGCACCCTTCATCGGACCACCGTTGACGCCCTTCTAAAGGTCAAGGGGCAATTTGAGTCTGTGTGATCTGGCGGTTGCGTTGCTGGATTACGTAATAGACCTCCCGGGCGATATAGCGCTTGAGGCAGCGGATCGCTTCAAGTTTCGAATGCCCCTCGCTGACGCGTTTGGCCACATAGGCCTTTGTGCGAGCGTCGGTTCTCAAGCGACCGATGGCAATGATGTGCAAGGCGCTGTTTGCTGCGCGATCCCCACCACGATTTAGTCGATGTCGCGTCACCTTACCGGAAGACGCCGGGACGGGGCTCACGCCACAAAGGGCGGCGAAGCTGGCCTCTGACTGAAGCCGGTCGCTGTTGTCGCCAGCGGTCAGTAGCAGTTGCGAAGCCGACTCGTAACCAATCGCATTTCGCGAGACAAGATCGGGCGCGAGTTCGTCCACAAGCGTCGCGATCATGACGTCGAGGTCGGCAATCTCGTCGTGCAACTCTAGATACCGACGTCCCAGTGACTTCAGTGCAATTCGGCAAGCAGAGGTCAGGTTGCGATAGTCGGACAGATCCGGACGCCACGCAGCTAGTGTTCGGATGGCGTTGTCACGTTAGCGCGCTGGTCAGCTAAGATGACGTGATGAAGAAGACGAAATCGCTCTACCATGGCCATCGATTCCCGGCGTCAGTCATCAGCCACGCGGTTCGGTGGTATTTCCGCTTTCAACTCAGCCTTCGCGACATCGAGGAGCTACTGTTCGAGCGCGGCGTGGTTGCCAGCCATGAATCGATCCGGCGGTGGACGGACAAGTTCGGCGCCAGTTTTGCGCATCAGGTCAGGACGGTTGTGTCGCGATAAGATTGGTAAGGCAAGAAAGTTCCGCAATGACAAGGAGTCCTTACGCCACCAACGAATAGAACTGATCGGCGGCGGTTCGGGGAACGCCGCTGTCCTTCATCTGGCCTTTCCTGATCATATGCATCGTCTCAATGCCTGACAGGATGATGCGGGCACACCGGAAATCCTTGAAGCCCATCATGGGCCCGGTTCGTCGCTTGATCGCCCGATGATCCTGCTCGACCAGGTTATTTAGATATTGATATGACTTTCCATGTCAATCGCGATGTTGATTTTTCGCTTTTTCATAGGCGCGAGAATTCCCTGAGGGCGGCGTAGCAGTAAGGTCGACGGTGGATCACACTGATATCCGCGGATTGGCTACCGCATTACAGAGGTCCGCCTCATGAGCCTGCCGCTGTCTTGGGCCGCAAATTGGTGATGCCCGTTGCGAAATATCTTCGCGGGTTACTCGAGTGCCGGGCTACGCCGCCTTCAGGAAACTCCTCCACTTGTTGTCTTGCGTTGAGTGGCGGGCGGCTTACGCGGTCTGTGCGCTGCGTGACGTGGCAAGCGACATCGCCAGGCGGCTGATGTCCCAGATGAAGCCCGCTAGTTCACGGGCGACGGCGACCGTCGCGATATTGACGTGTTTGCCGCGCACTGCCAGCTTCCGGTATCGCCGGCACAACCGGACCTGCGCGTCCCAGGCGCGATCGATAATGGCCTTCGGAATACCTTCGTGCCGACGCTGGATGTCGCGGCTCACGCGCGCAGGATGCCGGTAGCTCCAGGCCGCCTCGACCAGCAGCTTTCTGGCGTAGCTGTTGCCGGTCTTGGTGATGCTACCCCGACGTCGCTTGTCGCCCGAGGAATGTTCCGACGGCGTCACCCCCAGCCATGCCATCAGTTGACGTGGATGTTCGAAGCGTGACAGGTCGCCCAGTTCCGACAGTATCCCGACGGCCGTGACGAACTGCACGCCCCGCATCGCCTGCAGTCCCAGCAGGGCTGGATAAAACCGCCAGTTGACGACTGCCTCGCGTAGCGCTGCTTCGAGGCGATCACACTGCGCGAGTCGGTCCTCGATCGTGCGCCGGTGTTCGTCAAACGCCAGTTGCCGCCACGGGTGCCCGAATGAATATGCGCTGAGCCAGCGCCGATGGGCGGCGCCCCAGTTCGCGTTCCCGGTATAGTGCACGCCATGCGAGAGCAGGAACGACTTCAGCCGCTGCCGCGCCTGCTTCAGATCGTCTCTGGCACCGGCCCATGCCCGCGCCAGATCCCGGAATGCCTCATCCTCGACGCCCGGGACATAGACCGCTGACAGGTCACCGGCGCGCAGCGCTCGCACCAGTTTGATCGCATCGCGCCGATCCGTCTTCACGCGCTCGCCGGGCTTCTTCGGAATCAGCGATGGTGCACACACGATGCAGTCGAATCCCTTCTGGACGAGCTGCCGGTAAAGCCCATAACCACACGGACCCGCTTCGTAGACGATGTGCACGTGTGGCCCCTTTGACTGCAGGCGCCTGCACAGGCGGTCGATATCGGCCTTCGTCGTACCGATCTTGCCGAGCAGTTCCACGTCGCCCATGCCGATCGCGTAGGCGACCGTGATCGAATCCTTGTGAACATCCAGACCGACGTACACCGTGCTATCGTTTTCCATGCTGGCCTCCGTGCCGGAAATCGCCGGGTGTGGCGCTGTCCACACCGTGCGGCTCTGGCAGCAATGCTAACCCGCGTCTGATTCGTCACGGCTGGCCAGCCCCTGCCTCACGGAAAGTCATACTGCCTTGGACTGGCGGATCCTGATGGGCGCTTCACGATCGGCATTGATCGCTTCGAGCGCGGCGAGATTGGCGCCGCTTTTGTCGATGGTTACCGTTTCGGGTATACCGTTCCGGTCGATGGCTTTCTCGAAGTAACGGCGCGCGGCAGCTTTGTCGCGATGCGCCCGCAACAGGAAATCCAGCGTATTACCGGCCTTGTCCACCGCGCGATACAAGTACTTCCACTGGCCGCCCACCTTGACGTAGGGGTGAGTAGACCCCGGGGAATTGCGCCCGAAGTCTCTCGCAGAACCGTACGTGACACTCGCGCGTCATACGGCTCCCGCTATCCAACCTGTGCCCCTTGAAACTGCCAGTGTACGAACTGTCGCGGGTAGGCCTTCTTCATCTTGTGCAACCACTCCTCACTGCGCCGTTTGTGCCGTCGCAGTGTCTTGTACTTGCGCTGAGCCCAGCGCACGAGCTTGCGGTCGAGATACCGACCGAGTCCGTGCATGGCCGTCGGATAGAAAGCCCCATAGTAGTTCCACCAGCCACGTATCGTGGGATTGCATTGCTCGGCCAGATCGACCAGTGACCCTGACGTTTGACGAGACAGCCGCCACCGCCGCACCGCCTGTCTCATCCGTTTCAGGGCAGCAGGACTCACGCCGGGCAGAAAGCTCGTGGAAAGCCGCCCGGACCTCGTCAGCACCCTTCGCGGACGAAACTGAAAGCCCAGAAATGTAAAATTCACATTCGGGTAGGCTTGGTTGCGACTTCGGTCCTTGCAATACACGATCTTTGACTTTTCAGGATGCATCTGCAACCCGCATTCCGCCAGCCGCGAGGCAATGGCATGCATGACCTCCTGCGCCTGCGCCTCGCTGCGGCAATGGACCACCGCATCACCCGGGCCGGGCTTGCGGCGCCAAGGTACTGCACTATTTGCGGGCCGTTGAAGGACTCGCGCTACCGGTGTTCTTCAAGCGGTGGGCGCAGGCGCACGAACATGCGCTCGCCGCCGAGCCGATTGCAGCGGCCACCCTGCGTCGCTGCGTACACAACAGGCAAATCCCGGAGTTCAAGCCATGCGGGCATATTTCAGCGCGAAAGATGCACCCATCTACCAGGGTGTGGCCAGCCTCTGGTTTGATGATGTAGCCAATGTTGGTGCTTTCCGGGCCTACGAGCGCGCCCTGGTCGCGTTCAATGCCGATGCATCATGTTCGTTCTACCGTCCGGCTCAATCGTTCTTCGTGTATGCAACGGAGGTATCAATCTACGAGCGCAGGTAGGTCCATCGCCAAGTACTTGCGTTAAAGTGTAGAGGACGCGTCTCCCTATGCGATACTCGAGTGGCGTTTTGCATTCCGCATCACGTCCGGGCAGCCTTCGTTGATCGCACTGAGCTCAGGAGGTGTGGAAGCACGCCTCGCCCACTCTTCAGTGCGATCTGCGGTTTGGCTCTGTTAGGTTGACGGGCGTCTACAAGCGTCTGGCAGAACGGTGTCAGCTCGTCACTGGAGGCGCGAAGCAACTCGGGGACCGCTCGTCTGAAGGCTTGTGGTGAACGGGAAATGCTCTGACCTCGTTCGCCAAGCAGCCCGCGCATCGGGTTACTGAGAGCGGCACGATGGCGCATCAGATCGCCCTCATGCGGTGTGCGGCCTGGATATCCTGCTGCTCGACCGATTTGATGCTCACGAAGCGCATGGTCGGTCGGCAGGCGGCTTCGACGATGGCTTTGGCATCGTTACGGTCATTCTTGTTGTCTTAACGAATGGTGCGACGTACTGCGGGCTGATCAGTCGCACCTCAGTGCCGATCGACTGGAAGCGGCGTGCCCAGTGATGAGCAGTACTGCATGCCTCCATCACCACCATGTGTGGCTTCAGCGTCCTGACGCTCTCCAGCAACGAGCCTCGGGAAACCTTCGCCCGGTGCACCGCGCGACCGCGACGGTCGGCACCGTGCAACTGAAAGACCTGTTTGGCCAGATCAATGCCGACAATGTGGATTACCATGATGAACTCCAACCGGGCCAGGTTGGGCGGTCAGTGTGGACCGAAGGGAGCGTCGGGTCCATCTCTGTATATTAACGTGAGAATCCTGCATTTTTCGAGGAGGTGCGGATGAGTCCGAGGACGCTTGTGACGGAGGGAGATTTCTTCGGTCGACCGCTGCGCGAGCGCAGCTACGCGGCGGCGAACAAGGAACTGGGCCCGAACGTCAGGCATCGGCAGCACAAAGGACTGAACAACCGGGCGGAGCATTCGCACCAGCCCACACGCGTGCGCGAGAAGGTGATGCGGCGCTCCAAGTCGGCGCGCCATCTGCAACGATTCACGTCGGTTCATGCTCAGGCGAGCAACCGTTCATGCACTGCCGCTACAACGCGAACGCGCAACAGAAGGTATGGGTGCCGATGAGTAATAGCCTTCAGATTCTGTGGGACGATGGTGAGCGCATCCTGTGTCGAGGGCGGCATCCGGGCCATGGCGGCGGCCACAGCGTACTGGTTGCGCGGCCCGCCGCCGAGCATCCGCCACCCGCCAGCCTCGATCGCCTCGCTCACGAATTCGGGCTGAAGGACGAACTCGACGGCGCGTGGGCCGTGCGGCCGCTGGAGCTGGTGCGCGAAGGCGGCCGGATGCTGCTGTTGCTCGAGGATCCGGGCGGTGAGCCACTCGCGCGGCTGCTCGGCGCGCCCATGCCGGTGGAAAGTGTTTTGCGCCTCGCGGTCTGCATCGCTGCAGCGCTCGGCAAGCTGCACCAGCGTGGCCTCGTCCATAAGGACCTCAAGCCCGCCCATATCCTCGCGAACTGCGCGGACGGACAGGCGCGGCTCACCGGCTTCGGCATCGCTTCGCGGCTCCTGCGTGAGCGACAGGCACCCGAGCCGCCTGAAACCATTGCCGGTACGCGCGCCTATATGGCGCCCGAGCAGACTGGTCGGATGAATCGCTCAATCGATTCGCGTAGCGACCTCTATTCGTTCGGCATCACGCTCTATCAGATGCTCACCGGCGAGTTGCCATTTACGGCCGCTGACCCGATGGAATGGGTGCACTGCCACATCGCCCGAAAGCCGGTGCCGCCCGGCGCGCGGTTGGAGACGGTCCCCGCTGCCCTCTCCCAGCTCGCCATGAAGCTGCTCGCGAAGACCGTCGAGGAGCGCTACCAGACTGCCGCCGGTGTCGAGCATGATCTTCGGCGCTGCCTGGCTGAATGGCAGCGTCAGTGCCGCATCGATGACTTCCAACTGGCCGAACACGACACGCCCGACCGGCTGCTGATCTCGGAGAAGTTGTATGGGAGGGCACGCGAGGTCGACACTCTGCTTGCGGCCTTCGACCGCGTGGTGACGGGCGGCGCGCCCGAATTGGTGCTCGTCTCGGGCTATTCCGGCATCGGCAAATCCTCGGTTGTCAATGAGCTGCACCAGGTGTTAGTGCCGCCACGGGGGCTGTTCGCCTGCGGCAAGTTCGACCAGTACAAGCGCGACAACCCCTATTCGACCCTGGTGCAGGCTTTTCAGGGTCTCGTGCGACCGCTGCTTGGCAAGAGCGACGCCGAGCTGGCGAGCTGGCGCGGCGCGCTTCTGGAGGCGCTGGATCCCAATGCACGGCTCATGACCGACCTCATCCCCGAACTGAAGCTCATCATCGGTGAGCCGCCGCCGGTCCCGCAACTTGAGCCGCAGCAGGCGCAAAGGCGTTTCCGGCTCGCGTTCCGCCGATTCATAAGCGTCTTTGCCCAACCGGAACATCCGCTCGCGCTGTTTCTCGATGATCTGCAGTGGCTCGACTCGGCGACGCTCGACCTGCTGGAGGATCTGCTGACCGGCTCGGAGCTGCAGCACCTGATGTTGATCGGCGCTTACCGCGACAATGAGGTCGATGCCAGCCATCCGCTGATGCGCAAGCTTGAATCGATCAAAAACGCCGGCACCAAGATCGAGGAGATCACGCTTGCGCCGCTCGCCCAGGAGGAAATCGATCGGTTGACGGGCGATGCGCTTCACTGCGAGCCGGAGCGCGCCGCGCCGCTCGCGCGACTGGTGCAGGAGAAGACCGCCGGCAATCCGTTCTTCGTGATTCAGTTTCTGTACGCGCTCGCTGACGAGGACTTACTCACCTTCGATCATGAGCAGGCGTGCTGGTGCTGGGATCTCCATCGCATCCATGCCAAGGGTTATACCGAGAATGTCGTCGACCTGATGGTCGGCAAGCTGACGCGCCTGCCGGCCGACACGCAGCAGGCGTTGCAGCAGTTCGCCTGCCTCGGCAACGTTGCCACGATCGCTATGCTTTCGATCGTTCTGGGAGCTTCGGAGGATCAGGTCCACGCGGTGCTGTGGGAGGCGCTTCGTCAGGAATTGGTTGAGCGGTTGGAGGGCTCCTACCGGTTTGTTCACGACCGGGTTCAGGAAGCCGCCTATTCGCTGATCCGGGAAGCGTCCCGCGCTGAGGTCCATCTTCGAATCGGGAGGCTGCTGCTGACGCACACGCCTGCCGAGAAACGGGAGGCGTCGATCTTCGAGATCGTGGGTCAGCTCAACCGCGGCACCGCACTGCATACTGAACAAGAACGTGAGCACCTCGCCGAGCTCAACCTGCTCGCCGGCCAGCGCGCCAAGGGGTCTACCGCCTACACCGCGGCGCTCACCTATCTCAATGCCGGTGCGGCGCTGTTGGCGGAAGATGGCTGGGCGCGCCGGCGCGAGCTGATCTTTGCGCTGGAGCTGAACCGGGCCGAATGCGAATTTTTGACCGGCCAGTTATTGGTCGCAGAGGCGCGATTGGCGGCGCTGTCCAATCGCGCCACGACAACGGTCGAAAAGGCCAGCGTCGCGTGCCTGCACATGGATGTCTGCACGACCCTCGATCAAAGCGGCCGCGCGGTCGCTGTTTGTCTCGACTACCTCCGGCACGTCGGTATCGACTGGGCACCCCATCCGCAAGACGATGAGGTACGACGCGAATACGAGCGCATCGGGTCACGGCTTGCGGGCCGGACAATCGAGGAACTCATCGATTTGCCGCCGATGGAAGACCCGGCATCCCTCGCGACCGTCGCCGTCCTGGTTAGGGTCTTGCCGCCGGCCTTCTTTACGGATGCGAACCTGGCTTCGCTGACGGTCTGCAAGGCGGTCAGTCTCTGCCTTGAGCGTGGCAACTGCGATGCATCGTGTTTCGCCTATGTCCAGCTCAGCAAGATTGCCGGACCGCGTTTTGGCGACTACCAGGCCGGATTTCGATTCGGCCAGCTCGGCTACGAACTGGTCGAACGACGCGAGCTAAATCGCTTCGAGGCGAGCACCTATTTTTGCTTCGCGCTTTTTGTCGTGTTCTGGACGAAACACGTGCGGGCTTGCCGTGATCTGATGCGCCGCGCGTTCGACGCGGCGAACCGGATCGGAGACCTCACGCATGGGGCATACACGTGCAGCAGCCTCAACTCCGACCTGCTTTTCGCCGGCGAGCCGCTGCCTGACGTGCAAGGCGAAGCCGAACATAGCCTTGCGTTCGCGGAGAAGGCGCGGTTCGGCCTTGTCATTGACATCATCACCACGCAACTCTCGCTGATCCGCACGCTGCGCGGCTTGACGCCGAAATTCGGTTGCTTTGACGACGGGCAGTTCAATGAACTTCGCACCGAATACCATCTGTCCAACAACCCGGTTCTGGCGATCGCTGCATGTTGGTACTGGATCCGGAAAGTGCAGGCACGCTACATCGCCGGCGACTATGCGACGGCTTTGGACGCCGCATCGAAGGCGCAACGGCTGCTCTGGACCTCATCCTCACTCTTTGAGGAGGCCGAATATCACTTTTACGGCGCACTGGCGCGAGCCGCATGGTGCGACTGCGCAGCAGCGGGCGAGCGGCAGCAGCACCTTGACGCCGTGGTTGCGCATCACAGGCAACTTCAACTGTGGGCGGTGAATGGTCCGGAGAATTTCGAGAACCGCGCCGCACTGGTCGGTGCCGAGATCGCCCGCCTGGAAGGGCGCGATGGTGACGCGATGCGGCTCTACGAGCAGGCCATCCACTCGGCGCAGGCAAACGATTTTGTCCACCATGAGGCGCTTGCCAATGAACTCGCGTCCCGCTTCTACGCGGCGCACGGTCTTGAGAAAATTGCCCGCGTGTATTTGCAGGACGCCCGCTACGGCTACCTGCGTTGGGGAGCCGACGGAAAGGTCCGGCAACTAGACGAGGAGTATCCGTACCTTAGGACGGAAGAGTCCGCGCCCCCCCCGACGAGCACAATCTCGGCGCCGGTCGAACACCTCGACCTCGCCACCATGATCAAGGTATCGCAGGCCGTGTCGGGCGAGATCGTGCTTGAGAAGCTGATCAAAACGCTAATGCGAACAGCGATTGAACAGGCCGGTGCTGAGCGTGGGCTGCTAATTTTGCTGGGCGGCGGTGAACAGCACGTTGCCGCAGAAGCTACGACCCGCCTCGACTCGACTCATGTGGAACTGTGCGACGTTCCAGTGAGCACCGCGGTGTTGCCGGAGTCAGTCCTCTTCCACGTCCTGCGCACGCGGGAGAGCCTCGTTCTTGACGATGCCGCACTCGATCCATCGTTTGCCGGGGACCCCTACATCCACCATCGGAGGGCGCGTTCTGTTCTCTGCCTGCCCTTGATCAATCAGGCCACGCTCATCGGCGCGCTCTACCTCGAAAACAATCTGACCACGCGCGTCTTCGCGCCGGCCCGGGTTGTGGTGCTCCGGCTCCTTGCTTCGCAGGCGGCGACTTCACTCGAGAATACCCGCTTGTACCGCGGCCTCGAACACCGCGAAGCCAAGATCCGGCGCCTGGTCGACGCCAACATCATTGGTATTTTCATATGGGATCTCGAGGGTCACATTCTCGAGGCCAACGACGCGTTTCTGCGCATCGTGGGTTACGACCGCGATGACCTCATGGCGGGCCGGCTACGCTGGATGGACCTCACGCCACCGGAATGGCTCGCCCGTGACCTGAGTCAATGGATACCACAGCAGAAAGTGACTGGGCGTCTGGAACCCTTCGAAAAGGAGTACTTCCGCAAAGACGGCAGCCGCGTGCCCGTGCTGATCGGCGTCGCCACGTTCGAGGAGGGCGGAAACGAGGGTGTCGCGTTCGTGCTCGATCTGACGGAACGCAAGGAAGCAGAGCACCGCTTGCGTGAGTCCTACGAGATGCTGCGAGAGCTCACCTCCCGTCGGGAGACGGCTCGAGAGGAAGAGCGTAAGCACATTGCACGGGAAATGCACGACGAACTGGGACAACACCTTACCGCGCTTCGCATGAGGGCATCGATGTTAGCCCTGCAGTTTGGCAAGGACCTCCCAGCGCTGGCCGAACAGGCCCAGGCACTGACGGCGCTGGTGGACAACACCATGCGGGTTGTCCGGGGTGTCATCGCGTCGCTACGCCCTGCAGCACTGGACGCAGGCATTGGGGCTGCGCTCGAGTGGCTCGCTGCAGAATTCAACCGCAACCCGCGCACGGTGTGTCTCCTCCGCGTGCCGGACGAAAACCTTGTACTGAGCGAGGACCGCGCCATCGTGCTGTTTCGCGTAGTCCAGGAGGCGCTGACCAATGTTGCCCGTCACGCTGCGGCCAGCCAGGTGATCATCACGCTCGAGCGAACGCCGGATTCCTGTGTGCTGGAAGTACGGGACGACGGTCAAGGATTCGATCCTCTGGCGACCAGAAAAAGATCGTTCGGACTGGCGGGGATGGAAGAGCGCGTCCTGATGCTGGGTGGTCAGATCGTTGTTGTCAGTTCACCGGGAAACGGCTGCGCGATCACCGTGCACCTTCCTGTTCTTCCATGAGACCGGGTACGCGACTGACATGATCTGCACATGAAGGTCCGCTGCGGAAGTTACTCTCCTGCCAGATAAAGCCGTCGCCATTTGAACAACAGGTTTGCATTGATATCGTTGCTGCGCGCGATCAACGCCACCGACGCGCCCGGCTCGAGAGATTGTTCAACCAGTTGCCGTTTGAACTCGGTCGGAAAGTTCGGCCGCTTATATGCGCCGTCTGCGGCGCCATCGCCCCATGTCTTGTCCACTTTGGTACCCACCATAATTTGGTGGATACCAAACTACCCAAAACCTCAATCAGCACGCCAGAACGGCCACGGCGAGACGCTTACTTTACTTTCGCGTGCAATCTTCAGTTATTCGTTCCGCGAGTTCTATAACCCGCCACCTAACTCCATCCCCAAGCCAAGCCGAGCCTATCGAGGCGGCGCGGCCCTGCCGGTCACATTCGGCGCGCGTGGGTCGGGGTTCATATACAGGCTCGTGCCGTTTGCCCGCATGTTGTTAAGCGCCGGCCCCGAGCTGATGCCTCTTGTGGCGGCGAGCGAGGTTCCCGCGCCCGGAATTGGGCTGGGGTCGGCCCCGGTGCCCACACTCGTTCCCGCTGCTGCGGCGCCCGCACCGCTCATGCTGCCCCCGATGTCGCCTGGCTGCTGAGCATAAGCAACGCCCGCCGCACCGAGCATCAGCGCCGCCACGAGCGCCGACATCGACACCCCAATGCTGCCGGTTACAATCTTCATAGCCCACTCCATCACATTGTTGAATTACCCGAGCGTGAGCCCGAGCAGCGAACCGCTCAAGACGCATGACGTTGTGCCCGCTGCTTTGTTAAATCGAAATGCTTACCCTCGGCACATTGACGCTGACCCGCGTCAACCGGCCGGCTGATTCGTCGCTTGCGCGGGCGCTACACCGGCTGTCGTTTGCGGGGCGCTGGGGGAGAGGCGCGCTGCAGCCGGGATACAGTCCGCGCGATACTCGGCTTGCAACTTCTGTGACTCCCGCTGTCACTTCGCCTTTCAACTGTTCGAATGAGTAGTCGTCGCATTGCTGTTGTATCAGTCTTGCGAGGCCATCGCCGACGCGCCGCCGATCAGAAGAAGGGCGGTGACAAAGGTTTTCGTTGTAAGCCTCTTTTTCATTCCATCCACGAAAAGGTCCGAGTCGTCCCGCGAACAATGCAGCGGGATGGCATTAGACTAGCCGAGGCGACCTACCCGAACGGCGTCGGGAAAATGAAACTGCTTTCATCCCTTGCCCGGCTTTTTTTCGCGGCGTGTTGCAATGGATCTGCGGTCAACCTTGGGCCCTTCTCGATCACCAGCAGACGGTCCGCAATTTCCATCGTGAAACTCAGCACTTGCTCCGAAACGATGATGGTGAGTTGTCTGAGATCCCGGATTTCTTTCAGCGAGCAGGCAATGTCCTTGATGATGGAGGGCTGAATTCCTTCGGTAGGCTCATCGAGCAGTAGTACTTTTGGATTGGTGACCAGCGCGCGCGATGGCAAGTTGCTGCTGCTGCCCGCCCGACAATTCCCACCGCGGCGATCGCGCATATCGTATAAAACAGGAAAGAGATCGAAGATTTCCGCCGGCACCCTACCCTGCGCCGCTTTCGGCAAGCCCGTCTTGATGTTTTCGAGCACGGTGAGCGTCGAAAAAATCATCCGGCCTTGCGGCACATACGCAATCCCTCGCGCGACCCGCTCGAACGACGGCAGTTTTGCGACGTCGACACCGGCCACTTCCACCTTGCCCGCACGACACGTGAGAATGCCCATCAACGATTACGCCGCCCTCAGGGAATTCAAATGTCCAATGCAAAACCAAAAACCGATCCAGATTGACATGGAAAGTCATATCAGTTTTTCGGCCGCCCCAACCGCTCGAACAGAAGCGGAATCGATGATGACGCGAGGAAAAGTCGATCCGGTCGGCGGCACGCAACGTTGCAAGCAGGATCTCGTGGAGCCGATCCCAGACGCCGGCCTGCTGCCAGTCGCGCAAGCGCCGCCAGCAACTGATACCCGATCCACAGCCCCATTTCGGCGGGCAGATCGTTCCAGCGAATGCCGCTTTTGAGCACGAACAGTATCCCGGTCAGCGCGGCCCGATTGGCCACGGGCTTGCGCCCCGGATACCGGAAGCGTCTCGGCCTTGCTGGTGGTAGAAGTGGTTCGATCAATGCCCACAATTCGTCGTCGATGAGTTGCCTGGCCATCTCCTCGCTCCGCTCGTCACAACGGTCGAGGTTAACAGCTTTGCGTTTGAGTTAACAGTAGCCGTAGCTCTTTTTGAAACATCGTCTGTCCGCGCCGAATGAATTTTAAGCCACCGCGCCGACCGGGCTTTGAGCCGGGGTGGAGACCGGTCCGAAGCAGGACCGGTTGTGGATAAGTGTATGGGTTTGCGAAGTGCTTGTCCTCCTTTGTGTGAGGATGTATTGCGCAGTGGAAGCTGCGAAGGGCGTAGCCCGTAGCGGCTTCCACTGCGCGGCAAGCGACGATCAGGCTGATTCGTTCGCGCCCGCACCGTCGGCTCTGCGCACTGCTTCACGCGAGCGGATACGCTTCTTTGCACTGGCGCTGCTATGGCGGAAACGGTAGCTTTCGTTGCCGGTTTCCACGATGTGGCAGTGATGCGTCAACCGGTCCAGCAATGCCGTGGTCATCTTCGCGTCACCGAACACACTGGACCATTCGGCGAAGTCCAGATTCGTTGTGACCGCTACGCTCGTATGCTCGTACAGACGACTCAGCAGGTGGAATAGCAACGCCCCGCCGGCCTGGCTGAAGGGCAGATATCCGAGTTCGTCCAGTAACGTTTTGCAAAACGTTACTGGACCTATGTGCAGCACGTCGTTATGTGCAGTCGGCCGCCGCGGCCACAGTACACTGGGGCTTTGAGGCCGCAGTACTACACATAACTGGAACGAGCTACTGTGATTCTTCCGTTCACTTGAATGGGAGTTCACATGCTGGAATTTCTCTTTCCCCGAGATTGGCCGCACTATGCTGCCGGCCCGCAAGGACCGCTAGTCCGCAATTTTTCGGCGTGGGTCGTCGAGCGCGGCTATACGCGCATTTGCGCAAAGCGCCACGTGCACCGTTTCCGTGAGGTCCTTGCCTATAACCATGTCGCCGCTGGCACCGGCCTCCCGATTACCTCGACTGCGCTGTTCCGCTGGTTCGCACCGTGGTCGCACGAGACGTTATACCGCGCCACGCAGCGAGCGGCAGCGCGCTTCCTAACCGATCGGGGCCTCTTCGTTCCGGTCGCAAAGCCCGGCCGATTCGACCCGCTCGTTTCACAATACCGTTCGCACCTCATTGATCTGCGTGGGCTGTCTTCCTCCACGGTCGAACAGCACCTGAGCACGGTTACCGGCTTCTTGGCGAGCGCCTGTTCGGGGCGTAGGCGCCTTGCGAGCGTTGGATCCGAGGATGTCGAGCGCTTTATCAATCAAACCAGCAAGCGTCTTTGCCGTCAGAGTCTTCAGCATACGGTTGCACACCTTCGCGCCTTTCTGAGGTTCTGCGCCGATCGAGGCTATACGACGAATCGGCTCGACGTCATCGACACGCCCCGTACCTATCGCGGAGAACTTCCACCGCGGGCGCTCGATTGGAGGACGGTATGCAAGCTCCTGCATTCGATAGACCGTTCGAGTGTTGAGGGTTGCCGTGATCACGCGATTCTCTCCTTGATGGCCTACTATGGCTTGCGCCCAACAGAAGTTTCCGGATTGATGCTCGGCTCGATAGACTGGGAGAACAAAACCCTGCGAGTGAACCAGTGCAAGACCCGCTCGGTATTGATCCTGCCGCTCAACGGTCGAACGCGATGCGTGCTCGAGCGCTATCTACGCCGACGCCCACCCTTGACGGGCACGCGGCAGATGTTCCTCAGAGTACGGTGCCCGGCTGGTCCGATCAAGGCTGCAACGGTCGACGACATCTACGCCAAGCGCGCACGGCTCAGTGGTCTGCCCATTCGGCAGACCAGTCCCTACTGCCTGAGGCATAGCTTTGCCATGCGCCTGCTAGAGCGAGGCGTCGGCGTGAAGACGATCGGCGATCTGCTCGGTCACCACCGCCTTGAGAGCACGTGCGTCTATCTTCGCCTGCATATCGAGGCGCTGCGCGAGGTTGCCTTACCAGTCCCTTGTTGTGGCCACGCCTCGACGAAGGGGGCATCATGAACGCCCATATCGCATCAACTGCGCTTGATCCGGTCATCAGTCGATACCTTGCCCACCGCCGAGCGCTAGGACGTCAGTACGGCAATCAGGAGCGTACCTTGCACTCGCTGACGGACTTTCTCGTCCGGGTTGGGGAATCGGATCTGAGTAGCAGGTCGTTCGAATCGTGGTGCAAGACCTTCCATTCCCTTACCTCAAACGTGCGCCGCGCCCGTCAAGTTGCCGTGCGCAATTTCTGCCTCTACCGGCAACGTACCGAGCCTCGATGTTTTGTGCCGGACATCAACCGGTTCGCGCGACCGCGACCGCACGCCGCACCAATAATCCTGACTCCCGCGCAGGTTGGGCAGCTACTCGAACTTGCCGGCACGCGCGAGGCCACGGCGAGATCGCCGCTACGACCGTATGTCCTGCGCCTGGCGCTTGTACTGCTGTACACCGCTGGGCTAAGGCGAAGGGAATTATTACGGTTGACGCTGGCCGATGCGGACGCGCAGGCCGGGGTCCTGCGCGTACGGGAATCGAAGTTTCACAAATCGAGGTGGGTTCCGCTGTCGCGCGGTGCCCGGCGGGAACTACGCCGCTACCTCGTGCGCCGCCTGGCCACCCCGCTCGACACCTCGTCGTCGTCACCGTTACTTTGCAATCTGAGCCATGGTCTGCGAGGTTACACCGGAGGAGGATTGCGTGAAGGGATCATGGGATTACTGCTAGGCGCGGGCATACGGGATGTCGACGGACGGGTTCCCCGCATTCAGGACTTCAGGCATTCCTTTGCAATTGAAGCTCTGATGCGCTGGTATCGTCAGGGCGCGGACGTCCAGTCAAACCTGCCGAAGCTCGCGCTTTATATGGGTCATGTATCAATTGTGTCGACGGCCTACTATTTGCGCTGGATTCCGGAACTCCAGGAACTGGCGAGCGATCGGTTCGCGAAACGATTCGGCTATCTTGTCCACGGAGAGCAAAGATGAAACCGCGTTCTTACTCCGATGAGCTCGGACGGAGTCTTGTCCGGTTCTTCCAGGATTATCTGCCCACGTTGCGAGGGATGAGCCGGCACACGATCCATAGCTATCGCGACACGCTGCTGCTCCTGCTGCGGTTTCTCAGTGCGAAGCGACACTGCGGCATTGAACGTCTGGATCTTGCAGCGATCACCGCTGAATCGGTCGGACAGTTCCTGGCATCTCTCGAGCGAGACCGGCACAACGGCATAGCGACGCGCAATGCCCGGCTTGCCGCGATTCATACATTCGCGCGGTTCCTGGCAACTGAACGTCCTGAACATCTGGCGGCGTCGCAGGCAATTCTCGGCATTCCATTCAAACGCGGTGCCCGGTCAGCGCCGATCGAATATCTCGAGCAGGACGAGGTCGAGGCGCTGCTGAATGCGATCGATCGAACTACTGCCACTGGACGGCGTGACTACGCATTGTTCTCGCTCATGTTTAATACCGGGGCAAGGGTGCAGGAGGTACTCGACCTTCGTTTGTGCGACCTGCGTTTGCAGCGGCCGTGCCAGGTCAGACTGCCAGGCAAGGGGAACAAGGTGCGCACCTGTCCGATCTGGCCGCAGACTGCCAGGTTGCTGCGGCGACTTGTTGACGAACGCCAGCATCCGCTTGACGTGACCGAGGAACTGTTTGTCAATAGTCGCGGCGAGAAGCTCACCCGCTTTGGGGTGCATTACCTGCTTCGCAAGCATCTGATCGCCGCCGAAGCGGTCGTGCCTACCCTCCGCGAGAAGCGCATCCACCCTCACTCCCTTAGACATACGACTGCACTCAGCCTGCTAAAGGCTGGCGTCGACTTCGCAACCATCAGCCAGTGGCTCGGTCACGCGAGTTTGGATACAACCATGCGCTATGCGAGGGCAGACATCGACATGAAGCGCCAGGCGCTCCTGCAAGTGTTCCCGGACATATTGACGACGGCGCCGACCGACCGCCGAACATTCGAACGCTTGCCGATTATCGACTGGTTGAAGCGGCTCTGATACTTATGTGGAGGTCGCGTCCGGGCTACCGGCTATCACTATGCCTCAACCGGTCGCACTCCACATAACGGGGCACTGCACATAGGTCCAGAATGACCAGGTCGAGGCGCAGCAGGCTCGCCGCGATCCTCCCGGCGCGTCCCTGCGCCTTCTCCTGCTCCAGTGCGTTGGCCAGATCCACGGTCGAGTAGAAGCGCACCCGTTTGCCGTGGTGCATGATGCCGGACACGCCGATGGCGGTCGCCAGATGCGTCTTGCCCGAGCCCGGGCCGCCGACCAGAACCAGGTTGTGCGCGCCTTCGGTGAACGTCATGCCGGCCAGTTGCGTGACGAGCTGGCGGTCGACCGGCGAGCCATCGAAGTCGAAGCCGGCGATGTCGCGATGCACCGGGAACTTCGCCGCGTTCATCTGGTGGCTGACCGAACGCACGGCCCGATCCGCGACCTCGGCCTGCAACAGCCGTTCGAGCAGCCATTGCGAAGACGCCGCCTCGACATTCACCTGTTCGAGCAGTTCGGCCCAGCCGGCAGCCATGCCGTGCAGCCGCAAGTGTTTAAGTTCGACGATCAGATCACGCATGACCGGCCTCCGGCTGTTGCAGCGCCGGGCGCAGCCCGTCGTAGCGCGATGTGTCGGCCAACGGCGGTGTCGTCAGTTGCAGCGCAGTATCGATCTTCGGCGGCATCTGCACGCTGCGCATGCGCGACAGCACGTTCACCACATGCTCCACGCTCACGCGCCCGGAGGGCGGCGCCTGCTCCAATGCGAGTTCGACTGCAACCACTATGGCATCCAGACCGCTTTCCGGGACCAGTGCCAGAACCTTCGCCATTACCCGGTCACCACCTGGCTCGCGTAGTAACGCCCGACGCAGGCGTTGCAGCGGCTCGGGCATATCCTGGAACGGCGCACCGTTGCGCAGCGCGCCAGGCTTGCGCTGGATCAGCGGGATATAGTGCTGCCACTCGTATCGCACCAGTCCTTCGTCGGCCAGTCGATCGTGTTCGGCCACCACGGCGTCGTCGCCCACCACCACAACACGACCAGGATAGAGCCGCGTGCTAAGCATCTGGCCTGCGAATTCGCATGGCACGGAGTAGCGATTGCGGCCAATCACCACCAGGCAGGTCGACGAGACTCGTGCCGCACGCTCAACATAACCGTCGAACGGTGTCGGCATCGGCATCAGATGGGCGCGCTCCTGCTCGAACACGTCGGCGACGCTCAGGTCACGATAGTCCGGGTGCTTCACCTGATCCCACAACGACCGGCACCGCGTCGCCAGCCATGCATTCAGATCAGCGAAACTGCCGAAGCGTTGCGCCCGCGCCTCAATCCAGATGCGTAGACGGCTGTCCTGCACGTTCTTCTCGACGACGCCTTTCTCCCAGCCACTGGCGACGTTACAGAAGTCCGGATCGAACAGATAATGCGAGCACATTACAGCGAAACGCGGATTGACCGTGCGACCCTTGCCTTTGTGAACCTTGTCTACGGCCGTTTTCATATTGTCGTAGATGCCCCGGCGGGCCACTCCGCCGAAAGCGGCGAACGAGCGCGTATGGGCATCGAACAGCATCTCGTGCCCCTGGCTCGGATAGGCAACCAGCCAGAACGCCCGCGACGCACACAGCTTCATGTGCGACACCTGCAGCTTGCGGTAAATGCCGCCGACAACCAGTCCTTCCTCGGACCAGTCAAACTGGAATGCCTCGCCCAGCTCGAATCGCAACGGCACAAACGCCGACTTCAAAGCCGCCTTGCCTTCACTTTGCCGCCAGGCCCGGATGAAATCGGTGACCCGCGAGTAACAGCCGTCGTAGCCGCCGCCCTTGATCTCCTGGAACAGCATCCAGGCGGTGCGCCGCTCCTTCTTCGGTCGCCGCGCGTCGACACTGAGCGCCTGCACCAGCACCTCATGAAACGGCGTTAACCGGGTCGGCTGCGAGCGCCGCTGATACTTCGGCTCCTCCTGAACATCCATGTTCAGATATTTACTAATCGTGTTGCGCGACAGGCTTGTGAGACGCGCTATCTCGCGTACCGACTTGTTCTGGCGGTGGAACATCCGCCGCACCTTGCCAATCATCGTCATCGGGATCATCCCCAAACACCCTGCCAGAAAAACTAGCAGGATAGGTTGATTGCCCGGCTCAGTTTTCAGTCGGCGCGATCCCTACATGTGGCTGAATTTTCGGTCGGCGTAAACAGGCATGGGGGTCATTTTGCCGCTGCTGCCGTTCTATTCGCAGCACTTTGGCGCCAGCCCGTTCGCCCTCGGCGCGCTGGTGGCCATCTTTTCGCTCGGCCAGTTCATCGCCGCCCCGATGCTCGGCAGACTTTCCGATCGCTTTGGACGCAAACTGGTCCTGCTGGGTAGCCAGATCGGCACGTTTGTCAGCGTCGTGCTGCTCGCCTGCGCAGGCAACCTTCTGATTGTCTTTCTGGCGCATATCCTGGACGGCATCACTTCTGGAAATCTCTCGGTCGCGAGTGCCTATGCGGTTGATCACAGCTCACCACAAAACCGGCGTCGCGCTATCGGACTCGTCAGCGCAGCCGTCGGGGTAGGTATGATGGTTGGCCCGTCACTCTCAGCGGGGTTATCGCGTATCTCGATCTCCGCTCCGATCTTGGCTGCCGTGTTATTGTCGGCGTTGAGCGCGACGGTCAACCTGATCTTCCTGCCGGCCGACGATAAATCAGCGCCGAGTAAGGGAAAGCGCCAGGTGCTGTCCCTATGGCGCACGCTTCGGACTCCGCGCTCTGCGCCGGTGCTTCTTGTGCTGGCACTGTTCTATTTTGGCTTTTCCATGTACGTCTCGCAGTTCGCGCTGTTTCTTCAGGCGCACTACGTCTGGAACGGAGCCGCTTTTGGACCGCGTGAGGTGGGCTATATCTTCACCGCGTCCGGGGCCATCAACATCATCGTTCAGACCGTCGCGATGAAAAAACTCGATGAAGTGATTCCTGAGAACCTGCTTGCTGCTGTCAGCCTGCTACTTTTTTTTCCATAGGGTTGAGCATTTTCAATTTTCTACCAGGGCTTGCGCCGCTGGCCGTCGGCCTTGTCATGGCAAGTGTAGGAACGGCGATGACCAGGCCAACACTGATGGCCGCGTTGTCCATGACATCGTCACCTCAGCAGCAGGGTGCAATCATGGGCTTGAATACGTCGCTGATGGCGGTCTGCAACGTCATTGCGCCACTTGTTGCGGGGGCGCTCATTGATCACGGCCTGTATTTCGGCTGGGCTTTCGCCATTGCCTCCATTATGGCTGCGGGTGGTTGCTGCACCCTTGTTCTGGTCAGGCTGAAGAAATGGCCGGGTGGCTCACCCGAATCCCCTGGGGATTACCAGACCCGAGCCGATTGCAGTCGAATCGCATAGTCGAGATGCAAGATGAAAATCACCCGCGCTCTGACGAGCAGCGCCTTCAGTTCCGCGTTTTTCGCGGCGGGAAGCAGCGTGTTGTCCACCGCATGAACCAATTGCTGGTGATATGCGATCTCTTGATAGAGGTAGTCTCCGTCGAACGCGTACTCATCGGCCGCATTCAACCTGGCGAGGTTGTCATCCCCTTCGTTCCGAAACGCCTCGCTCATCCTACTATTTTCGGGGTAGAGCATCAGCCTCTGCGTCAATTCGACGGCTGATTGATCCAAGTCCCTGTGTTCTGCGATCATTTGTCCAGCGAAATTCTGGATGCTTCTTCTCTGGCTTCGGCTTAGCGCGAGGTTGCCCGCCTCGATTTCGGCTCGATTCGCGACCATGAGGATGGCGGCGATTTGCTGGTCAGTGTGTTGCGCGTGTACGTCATACATGCACAGCGACAATGCAGCGAGTAACACCAGCGCGGCGGCTTTGCGGCTCGGGATCATCTTTCGCCTCCGGTTCGAACCATTGAACGGACACGTCTGCTGCGGTACTGCATCGATCGGTTGAATCCGCCGGTCGAAATCAGTCAATCGGATGGCTGGTTTAGCGCCGCGGTGCGTGACCGCTCATGGCCGATCTTTGTCCGACGTCGATCGACGACGGCACGCGAGCCACTTCTGCCCTTCGACTTGGCAAGACCGCAGCAGCAACTTCCAAAGTAGCGGCTGTTCACGCGGATGTCTATGCCCACACAAGGCGCGCGCGACGGTCAAAAGGAGAGAGCCTTGACCGCCTGCCTCGAAGTACTCAGCTTCAATGTCCGATACAAAGACTAGGAGCGTCATAATCACGCGGGCGCTAGCTGGAGCGCAAACACGCGCCAGTTGAGGCGTTCAGCGTTCCTTGCCATGTGTACTGGAGTCGGGCGCCTCCGTGCAGCGCATTGAGGCGTAACCTTTCAGCACGCTGATCGTGCACGTGGTGAGGTGGCTTCCAATGCGTCACGCGTTCGGATCTGCGGTGAAGCCTCGCCAGCGATACCGCGGCTGCTCATTCGCGAACTCGCCCGATGATCGGCCTACCAGCGGGCGCGCGTCTGGATACGGGCTTTCCCTTAATCGTGCAAGCAGCTTTGTTAGAAGCGGAATGTTGGCTATCTTTGACTCACCATCTGCAAGGCCGAACGAGAGAGGCAATCATGAAAGCATGGAACGTCGTGAATCTGCTCGTCGTCGTGGGATGCGTGACGTTGACGTCGAACGTCTACGCGAAAGCCAGCACTGCTATGCCGATGGGCTCGGGTCCGGCTGCAGGTTCAGGCAAGGCGACGCCAGCGGACAAGAAGCTGGCTCGGGATGTACGCAAGGCGTTGTCGAAAGCGCCCAACTTCAACGTGTCGAACGTATTCGTCAAGGCGCGCGGAGGTGTCGTGACATTATCCGGCAGCGTGTCGGACGGTCCTCAGATCCAGCAGGCCGCGGAAGTGGCGAAGGGCGTGCCGGGTGTAACGTCGGTGAGTAACCATCTGACGCTCTATACGAAAGGGTATTGACCCTTCGAGGCGGCGCCGGGAAGTACTGGCCGTTTTCAGCCGTGAATATTGCAAGAGGAGCCGACGCTTCGTGAAATTTCACGCGCTCCTTTAGCGCCTTCATTTGCAATAGCGTTGGCAACGTTACGCCGTTCTTCGCCGCTGTCATTCGGCAAGAATCGACACGAGCATTTCAGGCGGGGCCGATCTACAGCCAGGTCGCGCCAGAGCACAGATTCATGTTCCAGGCACGGCTCCGGCGCTTCTGTGCGGGGGCTCAGCACCGCCGGTTGCGATTGGCGGTACCCGACCCATTCCTGCCACTCAGTTAGTTTCTGCGAATGTCACCACCGCGCTCCAGAGCGGCCGTTCTGCCCCCGCCGCCCCGTCGGATGTAACTGGAGGCCGCGGGAGAAGTCAATGCTTTGGAGCCTTTACGCTGGTCAGAATTCTGAGAATAAGCGACTCGCATGGGATGTAATAAATATTTCTCAATATCAGGTTATAAGCGGCCATCTCTGAAAAAGACACTGCCTATAAACGCCATATTCAAATATGAATAGGGGCGCTGCACGGCGCCATTGATTGGACTGCCAATTCAGACATCGAGGTGGGCGTTCAGATCGGCCCGGGCCCAGCCCATCAAGGTTTCCACGGTCACTCGCCGGCAGGGGAATGGCAAGCGTCGCCTTCCATGCAGGCTAAATAAGCAGACAAATCAAAAAAGTACTCGCATATTGCAATTGAAAACTGAGCGGTTATGATGACGTCTCTGTCAGGATTTCCCTAACGTTCGCTTTGCCTGGCAAGGGAAATATTTGCCGCCATTCTCCGTGAAGAGGGTAATTAATGCTCGCGGCGCAGACAGACTAAATCGAGGAGACGATATGCTGAGTCCCCATGAATTCGCCACCCTAATGCTCATCAAGGACGCGCCGGATCAGATCGAACTGGGCCGCGCCGAGCTCGACACGCTGCTGGAGCGTCAACTCATATCACTGGAAAGCCGCGCCTCGGGCCATCCACGTCCTCATGTCACAAGCGAAGGCGCTTCCATTCTCAAGGCCGTCGCGCGAAGGCGCTAGGGAATTGCGGCGCGTGCCGCTGCCCCACGCGGCGAGCGCGCCGAAGAAAAACTAAGCGAAGTAGCTTTTGAGGGACTTTAATGTGTAGTGCCTCTTGCTGTAACGACCCTCCGAGTATTCGCGACGCTTGCTGCCTGGCAGGCGTCCTTGCGCTTCGGTCCATCCATTATCGCCATTCGTCGCGCGAAACCCGGTCGTTCGGGGCTCCGTGCGGCGGACTGAATCCTGAGGAATTTCAATAATGGCTCTATCGAGTCCCGAGCAAATCGCCGCATCGCAGAAGGCTGGCCTCGACGCATTCTTCGGATTGACCGGCAAGGCCTTTGAAGGCGTCGAAAAACTGGTCGCCCTGAACCTGCAGGTCGTCAGGTCCACGCTGGCGGCGTCGCAGGAGAACCTGACGAAGGCGCCCGGCACAACCGACCCGCAGCAGTGGTTGACGCTGCAAGCCGGTTTCACCGCGCCTTTCGCGGAGAAATCACTGTCATACGGCCGTCAACTCTTCGACATCGCGTCAACCACGCAGGCTGAGATCGCGCAACTCGCACAGACGCAGTACGAACGGTATAACGCACGCATGCAGGAATTCATCGAGGAAGCGGCGAAGAGTGCTCCCGCGGGTTCCGAAGCGGCGATCGCCGCGTGGAAGTCCGCGATCAGCGCCACCACCACGCTGTGCGAATCGCTGCAGAAGACGGGGCAGCAGGCCGCGGAGATGGCCGGGACCAGTCTCGAAGCCGTCACGGCCTCAGCGTCCAAGGCCGCCAAACGTAGTGCCGCCGAGTCGGCTGCCGTGGTCGCGAGCGCGAAGCACTGAGACTCAGGCGGGCAGCGATGCCCGCGTTATCGGTTCCATATCTATATGTAGGATTCCTTTTATTTATTCTGGGTAAGGATCCGGCATTTCAATGCATCCAATTCTTGACTGAAGGCAGTGTTGCTCCAGACGGGCACGCCGCCGGTATTTGTGAGGACGATTCGATGGCAAAGCAGATCGCGGTAGTAACGGGCGGCATGGGTGGACTGGGCGAGGCGATCAGCATCAAGTTGCATGACGCCGGTCATGCGGTCGTAGTTACCCATTCGCCGGGCAACACCGGTGCGAACGAGTGGCTCGCACGCAAGGAAGCCGAGGGACGACAGTTCCGCGCGTATGCGGTCGACGTCGCCGACTACGACTCGTGCGAAAAATGCCTGGCGCAGATCCAAGCGGAAGTCGGACCGGTCGACATCCTGATCAACAACGCCGGCATCACGCGCGACGCCGGCTTCAAAAAACTGGACAAGGTCAATTGGGACGCGGTAATCCGCACCAACCTCGATTCGGTGTTCAACATGACGAAGCCGGTGTGCGACAGCATGGTCGAGCGCGGCTGGGGCCGCATCATCAACGTGTCGTCGATCATTGGCTCCAAGGGTGGGTTCGGCCAGACCAACTATGCGGCGGCAAAGGCCGGCATGCATGGTTTCACGAAATCGCTGGCGCTCGAGGTGGCGAAAAAAGGCGTCACTGTCAACACGATCTCGCCCGGCTATATCGCGACGAAGATGGTGATGGCGGTGCCCGAGGACATCCGCGAGACGAAGATCATTCCGCAGATTCCGGTCGGCCGGCTCGGGCAGCCGGACGAAGTCGCCGCACTCGTGCTGTACCTGTGCTCGCGCGAGGCGGGCTTCGTGACCGGCGCCAACATCGCGATCAATGGAGGGCAGCACCTGCAGTGAACCCGAGAGATCCGCAATGGAGGTTCCCATGAGCGAAGCAGTGGCAATCGTCGTAGGTTCATTCGTGCTGGTGACGGCAACAGCGTTCGTCGCCGCTCACTATCACCGGGAGCAAATGCGCCGAAAACTGCTTAGACGGCTGGATTACCATCGCGACTGGGGGGATTGGAGCAGCGCCCGGCATTGAATCTCTGCGCTCGCCCCCTGTTGTTGCGGTACGGGGGGTGATTGTATTGATAGCTTGTTGATCTGGTCAGCGTCGACATCTTCGTCTTGCATGATCGCCGAGAACTCCCCAGTTTTAGCGTTCGCCAGAATCAGCTTGGTCATGCTCACGCGATACTGCGGACAAAACCGATACTAAGCGCAAGCCAAACCGCTTCCGCCGTTACCTTCATCCAATCTTCAATCCATCGCGATTGGGCGAACTCACTGGACGAGTGTGTCGTCTACGACCCGCTGCCCAGCGCTGAACCCTGCCATGAGCGCGGCGACTTCCGTCGCGAAAGGCTGCTGGTTATCTGCTGTCAGCCGTATCGGCGCAATCATGAGCCGAGTAGCGCCCGCCGTTCTAATGTGCACGACGGCGATGAAGCCACGCGGTGGCAGCAATGTAACGTTGCCAGACGCTTCCCACACTGGTTCAAGCTCGACCGCGATCTCGAAGCCTTTGTACGTATAGATTCTTTTCATCTGTCTATTTGAATTGTGACCCCGCTGTCTCGCACTCTACGAAATCAATTCTTCGACGTAGGCCCCTTCTCCCGTTCCGTAACGGAGGGTTCGCGAAAAGTGTTTGAACAATTTTTTCAGGGGCCGCCATATTCACCTTTCTTTCAAAGTTGGGGCTGGTGGGCCGCACGAATGACATTATGCCCACAATACCGCCACGGTAAATGATCGGCGTCACTGGCGAGCCTCGTCGAGGCATTGATAGCTCATCGACCGCTTTCAGGCGCAGCTACCGATCGAGGCGTCGCCGCGTCGAAGGGCGGCTCGCTCCTCATTAGTTGACGTTCGCGAACAGATCGTGACGGGCCGTTTCTGGCCGACAACGGGCAGAGCGCTGGCCGACAACGATCCGCCCGCGCAGACGCCTGGCTACAAGACGGATGCTGGAAAAGTGGACAAGCATATGAAACCGCGCAGACCTGCGCCAATTGCAGGCGCTGCAAGGGGAAGGCCGCTGCTCGACCGATCCGTGTCCGACCTGCGGCGCCACACTGATCGATCACGCAGTCGGGGTAGCATGTCCGCCGTCGCCCATCGCTCGCGGGTCGTCGTGTTCCCGCGAAATGTCCTTGTTCGTTTAATCGCCCAGTCGCGAAGCGGCGATCAGGCTGTGCACCGCGCACGCGAGGACATAGCGCGCGATTGCGTAGCCGAATGGTAGTAGGCGGAGAGCGCGGTGGCAATCAGCGGTGCAGGGCCGCCGGCAATGACGGAAGCCAACTGGTAGCCGAGCGATGCGCCGCTGTAACGCAGCCGCCCCGTGAACGATTCAGCGATCAAGGCGGCTTGGGGACCATACATCAACACGGAAGAGGCACGGCTGCGTTCGCAGTTCGCCGGCGAATGCGACGCGTACTGTGCCCGTACATCGCGACTGACTCCCGCTACTGAAACGGATCCGTCACTGTGCGTTCGACGTGTCACCGGCGATGCCTGCCGGCTCACATCTGCCGGAACAGGTGCGCGTATTGTTTGCTCACGGCAACCTCGCCACTGTGGCCGCGCAGCTTGAGCGACATTTTCCCTAACGTGCTGACGGATGCGCTTTCCACCTGGTCAACATTCACCACCGTGCTTCGGTGCACCTGGCAGAAGCGCGCCGGGTCCAGTTGCGCACACAGTTCCTTGAGGCTCGTGCGAATCAGCAGTTCGCCTGTGCGCGTCGTGACGACAACATATTTGTCGGCAGCCTCGAAGTACAACGCCTCGTCCACCGGCACAATCCTGATGTCGCTTCCGCTGGATGCGCGCAGATAGCGTAGCGGCGCACTGCGTGCACTGTCCTGCGAGCGCAGTTGAACGTTGCGCGTGATCTGCTCCAGCTGACCGAGGAGCCGTTGCAGGTCCGCCTGCACATGCGCACCGGGCGCCGCATCCGATGGCGCGCGCGCAAGCAGCGTGCGTAACCTGTCGACTGTGCGCGCGAGCCGCGTGGCATCGACAGGCTTCAGAAGATAGTCGATGGCGGCGGCATCGAAGGCGTCCAACGCATACTGGTCATACGCGGTTACGAACACGATCTGCGGCGGCGTCGCGAGATTCGCGCACGCGCGCGCAACATCGAGACCGGTCGCGCCCGGCATAGAGATGTCGAGGAACGCGACGTCCGGTTGCAATGCTCCGATACGCTCGATGGCATCGTGGCCGTTGCCGACGGTCGCGACAATCTGCAATGCTGGCCATGCCCGCCCCAACTCCCGCTGAAGCGCGGCCGCAATCGGCGGCTCGTCCTCGGCGATCAGCGCGGTCGGCGCGCGAGACATCTCCGGCGAAGGGGTCTTGCCGTCGTCATTCTGTGCCGCTGTGCCCGACTGGCGGATCTTCATGGCTTCTGATCTCCCTCCCGTCGATCAGCAACTTCCACCGGAAGCAGAACTCTCGCGACGGTACCGTGCGGCACGCTCTCGATGAGCGTCAGCGAAGCGCGTCCGCCATAGAGCGCTGCAAGACGGTCCCGCACGTTCGCAAGTCCGATGCCCGTGCCCTGCGTAGCCGGCGTCGCACCGAAACCGGGACCGGTGTCCGTGACCGTGAGTTCGACGTGCTGTTCGCCGCGCTTTGCCCTTAGCTCGACCCGACCACCTGCCACCGCTGCCTGAATACCGTGTTTCAGTGCGTTTTCGACAAGCGGTTGCAGCAGCATCGGTGGCACCGCGAGGTCCGCGCAATCGACAGGCAGATCGAGCGAATACGTGAGTCTCGGGCCGAGGCGCATCGCGTGCACGGCAAGCATCGAATCCAGCACCGCGAACTGATCCGCAAGCGTCTCGCTTTCGGCTCTCGACGCTTCCAGCGTTGCCCGCAAAAACCGGTTGAGGCTCCAGAGCAGTTCACGTGCACGTGGAGGATCGGACACGATGAGGCTGTCCAGAGTGGCGAGCGTATTGAACAGAAAGTGCGGTTCGATCTGCGCCTGCAATGCCTGCAAGCGGGCACGCAGCGCGGTTTTTTCGGCAGCTTCCTGTAGCCACGCAGTCCGGGCCACCTGCTCGCTCAGACCGGCGATCCGGGCTCGCGACCAACCATACCAGGTGACCAGCAGCGTTGCGACAAGTGCGATCCAGCCGGTCGTGGCGATGTCTTTGGCAGCGAACGTCTTGTCGATGTCGAGGCCCAGCAGCACGCTTGCGATGACGCGCCCGAGCGCGGCGCCAGCGATGATCGCGCCAACCATCACCACGGCCAGCCTTGGCGCAGTGAGCGTGTTCTTCCGCTGAAGACGAAAGCGGCCGACGTGGAGCAGCAGCATGATCGATAGCCCGATCGCCTCGCTGAAGAAATGTTTTCCCCGAGGCTCTTCCCGATGCCGACCACGGTGAGGCCAGCCGCAATCACTGCGTTGCCGATGACGACGAGCACCGCTTCGCGGGCATACTCGGCCAGCAGTTGTTTCGTCGGGGTTGGCAACCCGGCGGACGCGTCGGGGAATTTGACGTTACTGCCAGGAATCATGCGATCCACCCCGTCACGATGATATTCAGCAGGCGGTGCGGCGTCGCCACTGCAGCGATACCGGCCACGACGAGACCAATAAACGACCCGCGCATGGCAAGCTGGTGACCGCGGACGTTGCCTTGCCGGATCGCCCATATCGCTCGTCCGACACTGACAAACGTCAGCAACGACAGGCCGTGCACCCACGAGAAATGTCCCGGGTTCAGTTCGCGGATGTCGAACGAGCTGAGCGCCGTGGCGAACATCGCCGCCGCCCAGAGACGGCCGAGCCACTTGTGGCGCGCCGTCCCCTTTTCGGCGAGAAGCACGGTGCTTCCGAGTATGACAGAAAGGGTTGCAGCGGCGATATGCACAGCGATGATGGCAGGCATGCTGGCTCTCCATGGCAGGATGAGCGGGACTCGATGCCTGCAGTCTGTGCGGCGGTCGGATTGTTTTCGAGGAGCATGCGACGAACGGACCTTATTCCGTCGCGAATGGTGTTGAAAGCGGCGCGAGGAGATGAGCGTTTGGGGGCTTCTGCGGGATATTCGTGTTCGCCGGCAACTCGCGCCGGGAGTTCATGCGGCGGGCATTAGACCTTGACCTTCAGTAGGTAAATGCTTACGCCGTTAGATTGATCACCCGACTTCCGAAGACGACCCGCTTCTGACATTCACCGTGACGCCGCCCCGACGAATTGGTAAGGACCTCCCCGATTGCAGGATCGACACCGTCTGGTGCCATCATGGCTCGTGCTACAACCTTCCGGGAAGGGGGAAGTCATGGACAGGATTACTCGTGTTGGCGTGGATCTGGCGAAGAACGTGATGCAGATTCATGCGGTCGACAGCGCCGAATGCGTCGTAGTACGTAAAGCGATTCCGCGGGAGCGATTTGTGAGCTGGTTTGCCAATCTGGAACCGTGTCTGATCGCCATGGAGGCATGCGGTGCGGCGCATTATTGGGCACGCAAGCTACACGCGCTCGGGCATGAGGTGCGGCTGATTCCCCCGCAATTTGTCGCGCCCTATCGCAAAGGCGGCGCCCGTGTAAAGAACGATGCACTCGATGCCGAAGCCATCTGCGAAGCGGCGAGCCGCCCGCACATGCGTTTCGTGCCGGTCAAGTCACCTGCGCAGCAAAGCGTGCTGGTGCTGCACCGCATGCGTACCGGATTTGTCGAAGAGCGTACCGCGCTGGCGAACCGGTTGCGCGGGCTACTGGCCGAGTTCGGGGTGTTCCTGCCGCAAGGCACCCGCCCGCTACACGAGCACCTCATTGAGCGCGTTGAGGACGGCAGCAATGAGCTGACAGGACCGGCGCGGCTGGCCCTGTTGCGCGGCTGGGAACAATGGCAGGTACTGGATGAGCAGATTGCCTGGTTTGACAGGCAGATTGCCGAGCATGCCAACCGCGACCCGCAGGCGCAACGCTGCATGGACGTGTGCGGCGTGGGCCGGCTAACGGCATCGGCCGCAGTGGCGACGGTGGTAGATGCCCGCCAGTTCAAGAACGGCCGGCAGATGGCCGCCTGGCTCGGCATCGTGCCCAAACAGAAAAGCAGCGGAGGCAAGCAGCGGCTCGGGAGTATCACCAGACAGGGCAACGACTATCTGCGAACCTTGCTGTTCCAGGGTGCCCGCTCAGCGGTCCTGACGGCGCACCGACGTGACGACCGGCTCTCGCGCTGGATTGTTCAGTTACAGGCGCGCGTGGGCTACTACAAGACACTGGTCGCCGTGGCGAACAAGCATGCACGCATTCTGTGGGCGGTGCTCGCCAAGGGGGAGCAATTCGATCCGTCCTACGCGCCCGTCCGCACCGGTGGGGCGACGGGCGCCTGATACCCCAAACGACATCGCCATAAATTGATTCCATAGTCCAGGACGTAATCGACAAGGATAGCGACAGGTCAGACCGGCAGCGGGCGAACTCGAAAAGCTGTGAGGCGCTACACGAAATGTATTCGCCGTCCAACGGATGGAGTCCTGCTGCGCGGTTACTATCCAGGCCCGGGCGCGGTTGTGATGGCGCCCAACAAGGCCGTTTATAGGCATGCAGTCTGTCACGCCGCCAATCGTTGTCGTTGTAGTCCTCACTGACCGATACAGGAATCAAACATATGAATCAATAAACCCAGCTTGAAAAAACTGGAAGGTCCTTATAGGCAGCTTTGAAAACTGGATTGGTCATTCGGTCGATCACGCCGGCGGTACCTCCCGCCAATGTGACAGTGCTATGAAAACTTCCACTATTGAATTTCCATCTCGCTTTGCGGCAGCAGCGGCCCATCTCCAATTGGCGGAACACCGTCAAGGCATCGGTTGCCGTGAGTACGCTGTTCGGCCCGGACTGTTTGACCAAGGCTGAACGCTTGCGGGAATTGGCAAACCGCTCACTAACGAACCGCACGGTGCGGGTAGTGCTATAAGCGTTGACCACTGAATTGTGGTCAATCCAGCCCAACAAAACGCGACTTGGTCCAGTTCACTCTTTTCCCTGCACGAAATCCGGGCGACGCATCCAATCCGCCTCCACCATGGCGGGCCGTTCGAAGCCATCAATGTGCCCAATCGCACACTAACGCCCGGTTTCGTCTTAGAGCTTTGCGCCCGGAGCACTACTTTTAACGCACGTCGATTGACTGACAAAACCGGTGCGGAACACGCAGGCCTGAACGGCCCGCTGATTCCACTGCGTCGGACCGCATCCCGCCGCTACGACGAAAAGCCATCCGGTTACGTGATGGCAGCCGTTGCACGTGGTGCAAATGGAGCTAAGTCATGAAGGGAATCCGTGCCGCATTCCTTGCCGCAGTCCTGATCGCCACGGTTGCATCGGAGTGTCATGGACAGTACACCACCGACTGGGTGGCGAACACTTTTGGAACCAACGCCATGCGCGTGGGTAACGTCGCGCGTTCCATGTGGGTAGCGCCCGAGGGCGTCATCTATACGGCTTCCATGTGGGACGAAAACGAAGGTGGTATCGCGATCTACCAGAACCGTCAAAGCGTGGGGACCATAGGGGCTCACGGTGAGTTTCAGGGTGGCGCTCTTACTGGGAATAGCACCTACATTTTCGCAGCGCTACAGTTCAATAAGACCTACGGCAGCGGGGTCGTCGGCCGCTACAACCGCGCAACCCATGCCCGTGACCTGATGATCGCGGTCAGCGCGGACACGACCGAACGGCGGGCGGACGTGATCACCGGGCTCGCGACGTGGGGTCAATTTCTTTATGCGAGTGACTTCCCCGGAAACCGGGTCCGGATCTATACCACCGCGGGGACCTGGGTGCGAGACCTCGCCGTCACGGGTCCTGGTGCACTCGCTATCGATAGGCATGGCAACTTGTGGATCGCTCAAGAGGCTGCTGGTACGTTGCTCCACCTAAGCCCCACGGGTACGGTGCTGGGCACCATCGACCTTGGCACTGCGGCGCGTCCGTCAGCGCTCTACTTCGACCCGACGAACCAGCACCTCATGATCGGGGACGAAGGGCCGGACATGAACGTCAAGTCCTACGACGTGTCGGCTGCGCCTGTCCTGACAGGAACGTTCGGGGTCACGGGCGGATATCTTGACGCTACGACGGGAACGAAGGGCGAGGTGGGACCGAAGCGGTTCACGCGCGTAACGGGCCTCGGCAGGGACGCCGCTGGCAACCTCTACGTACTGAATAACCCGTGGGGCGGGACGTGGGATCTCGGCCGGAATGGTGGCACGGACCTGCACGTCTACGACTACGCAGGTAATTTCCGCTACGCGCTGCAGTCACTGAACTTCGAGGGGATCGCTGCGCCCGACCCGCTGACTGACGGCACGTACTTCTTCGGCGGAACCAACATCTACACTGGCACCGCTGGTGGAACCTTCGTAGCGAATACCGTCGACCCTCTTACCTACCCGTCCGATCCACGTATCAACATGAGCGATCCGGGCCGCGGTGAGCACTTCAGTCAACTCGCTGCGGTCGGTGCAAACCGGATCCTTGTCGCAGCCGGTCAGAATCCGGACTTCTTCTACTTCTTTCACTTCAACGCTGCGAATGGCTACATTGCCATACCGGACGCCACGATTCCTGGTCCTGCGTTCAATACGACAGCAAGGATCAGGAATGGGTTCTGCCTTGACAGCAAGGGCGACGTCTGGGCCGGTTTGGACAAGACGAACGCCATCTGGCACTACCGGCTGACCGGCTTTGATGCCGACGCCCAGCCAACATGGGGAGCAGGAACTCCAACTCCCATTCCGAGTACTATTGCACCACTGACGCGAATCATCTACCTGCCGGAAAGCGACACCATGATTCTCGCGCAAGGCATTGTTGGAAGCACGGACTGGACGGCGATCGGAACGAGGGTCGAGGTGTATCACGGCTGGCTCGCAGGCAACACCTCCGCTCCTGATCCGGTGATCAACATCAACAGCGCCAATCCCAAGTCGATCACGGCAGTGGGCAACTACCTCTTCGTTGGATACGTGCACACCGTACCCAACATCGACGCCTTCAATCTCAACTCAGGTAGCCTGGACACCACGTTGATCAACAGCAGCCCCGATACCGTGTACGTCGGCAATGACGTGGATTCGATGTACGGGCTTCGATCGTATCGTCGGTTGACCGGGGAGTACGTGATTACGAAGGATAACTACAACGGCTCCAGCATCATTGTTTATCGTTGGACTCCCTGATCGCCCGGGCTCGCCGCGCCTCCGCTGCCGGCGTCGGACTGGCTGTCGCATTGTCTGATTCTTCCAGACATGGTCAGGGGACGGTTAATTCCGGGCGGTAAAGGCCTTGTCGGCGGAAGGAGAGAAGCGCTGGTGCCGGCGAACCGTTCCGAAAACGATCAGCCCGGGTTGGTCTGTCGATGCAGATCGCGTTGCCTGTGATGCGACGCTGTTACTGACGCAGCGAATACCCGGTGTCTGGTTGCGGAGCTGACGTTCGAGTGTCTGTCTGTGGACGAAGTCGAACGGCCGTTGATGGCCGAAAGGGACCGATGGTGATGGTTGATCGTCGTCCCACACTATTTTTCGATAACGTTCATGCGCGTTTCGCCAGATAGGCGTCAATCAGCGCGACCAGTTGTTCCCGCCCGAAGCTCGCGTCGTGTCCCGCGTGGACGACTTGCACGGGCAATTCGCGCAAACGCTTCATCGTACGCACATAGGTCGGGATATCGGCACCGCCGATCTCGTCCAGCAGCGGGCCATCGTAGATCGCATCGCCGGAAAACAACGTGCCGGTGGCCGGCTCCCAAAGACCGATGCTCCCCGGTGAATGACCTGGCAGATGCAGGACTTCGAAATGCCGGTTACCGAGATCGACAATATTCCCTTCCTTGACGATTTCCGTGACGGTCGCAGCTCGCACGCGGTAGTCGGACATCTGGTAATCGGCCTTCGGAAGGGCGGTGATCAGATCGCCATCGAACGGATAGCCAAATTCGTGGTATCGACGAATCGTGGCATCGCCCAATACCGATGCCAGGAGCGTGCCGCGCTCGCGCGGCGAGCGCAGGTTGTCGGCCTCTAGTTCGTGGACAAGCGTGTGCTCGAACTCATGATGTCCGCCCACATGATCCGAGTGCGTATGTGTCGCGACTGCGGTCACTTTCTTTTGAAGCAGATGCCGGGCCGCGTCACGCAGACTGGCAATGCCCATTCCGGTGTCGATCATCAGGTCCCGGTCGCGGCCCCGCACGTGCCAGATATTGCACCGCATCAGTGGCACGACATGAGGTTCCCACAGCAGGGTGATTTCGTCATTGATGCGTTTCAGTTCAAACCAACGGTCGGCAATTGGCAGCATAGTCATGGGAAGTCGATTCGAACTATCGGAAGTTGATCTACGGGTAGGAAAAATCTCCCCCTGCAGGTTCAGGATCTCGTCGAGTTGGAGTATAGCTACCTTCGCGCGATCTCACGAACCCCGCAATCCTGTGCCCGCAGCAGCGCGATTTCTTCGCGTTCAGAAAAAGACAGATAGGGCCCCGCGCCCGGCGCCAGTTCGATCGGCCGCATTCCACCCGCCTCACGAAACCATCTTGGTCCCAAAGGTTGTGACACGCCATATGCCAGTGCGGCAGCTTCAGTCTCCATGCCCTGCGCGATACAGTTCCAGAAGGCTCGCTTTGTCTCTAGTTGATTGACACCTGGCCTGCCAGGCGATCGCATTATTGGTCTTCCCGTCTGTTCCGAACCCCAACCCTGTGGTCGTCCCATGTGACACCTCCGTTAGGAGATGTTGCAACGACCGGTTGAATCCGCCTTGGGAGCGAGGGGTGACAGTTTCGTTTGAACGGTATGTGGAAGACGAGGAGGAATTGCTGGAGGAACTCCACCTTGACAGAAAATCAGCCGTAGTGCGCCTGACAACCAGCCTGCGGAACTATGATCTGGATATTCGAAAGGTCGACGAGCGAGAGGTCAAGGCCATGCGAGAGGTGCTCATCCAGATGAACTATGATGGTCGGATTCGGCTATTGGGCGTCTAACGAGTTATGAGATCAGGTCAGCTGACGCGATGACCATGCGCAGTCGTAGATGCATCGATGAAAAGAATTTCATTCATCGACGTCAATCGCTTCGCGCGTAGCCATGCGAGATGGAATCCGAGTTTAGCGGGACGTACCTTTCACCGGTCTAGTAATGGCGCGTTTCCTTGTTGCAGCCTCTTTCGGGGTTGCAGGCGAGTTCGCCACGTTTGCTTTACCGGCAACGATGTTGCCCGATGTTGATTTACGTGGCCCAGCGGATGGCTTGACTGGTAACTTCTTTGTTACCGATTTATTGTCCTCCGCGGTCTTTGCGTTCGCCGGTGGCTTGCGGGTTGTCGAGACAGCCGACCTGGTCGCCTTCCTTGCTGTCACCTTACCTGCCGGTGGCTTGTTACGTCCGGCAACAGGCTTCGGCGGTGAGTAGGCGTCGGCCATCTCGATGCCAAACACATCGGCCACCAGCGCGTCGTCGAGCACCTTGCTGGTAGCGGGTCGTTTTGTGGATTTGGGTAGGCCAGCGCCGGCCTGCCTGACGAGATCATTGGCATTGACGCGGCGCAAGGCGAAGAGCAATTCCGGCTGTTGGTCGAGCCGCGCGCCGACGCCGTAGAGTACGGCAGCTACGTGCTTGCACATCGACGCCCAGTCCGGGCAACTGCAATTGAACCTGATTTCCTTCGGCACTGGGAAAAGACCCGTTCCGGGTTTGCAGATGCGCTCCATCACGGCAGTCGAGAATTTGCCCTGCAGCAGTTCTACCATCGAATCGATCGACCCCGAGCAGTCGGCACCAATTGTTCGCCATTGCTTTGCCGGACACGCCGTCACGCTCACGCCGACCATGTAGAGGCTCGAACCCATTACCTGCGCTCGCACTTCGCCTGCCGTAATCTGGAGGTCAATCACGGAACCGTTGCGCACATAGGTACGGCCGCGCGGCAGGCGGTTGGCATAGTCGCTATAGCCTTCCAGATTGTCACACCAGGCCTTGCCCCAGAAGGTCCTGGCGATGGCGCCTCGATACGACGCGATTGGCGACAGGACCGCACCAGCCTTCCTAGCCTTCGCGGCGGCCCGTTCAGCCTTTTTTCTGCGCTCGGCGACCGAGACATAGGGCTTCCATCCCCCGTAACCGTAACCCATTGCGCTTCCTCTCTCCTGACGATCAGTTTTCTTGCGCGGCATAAACGTCGAGCTTCACGAGATCGAGCAATTCACGATCGCTCATCTCGGTGAGCAGCAGTTCCGCGCCGCCCTCCAGCACATCCTTCACCAATTGCTGCTTCACTTCGATCAACTGGTCGATACGGTCCTCGATCGTGCCACGGCAGATAAACTTATGCACCAGGACGTTCCTCTGCTGGCCGATACGAAACGCACGGTCAGTCGCCTGATTTTCCACGGCCGGGTTCCACCAGCGGTCGTAGTGGATCACATGCGAAGCAGCGGTGAGATTCAACCCCGCCCCACCGGCCTTGAGCGAGAGCACGAAGAAGGGCGTCAACTCATCGTCCTGGAATCGCTTGACCAGCTCCCGGCGCCGGGCCACGGGGGTGCCGCCATGGAGCACCAGACCTTCGCGGCCAAAGATCGAACCCAGAAATGCCGCCAGCGGCTCAGTGGTCTCGCGGAACTGGGTGAATATCAGCACCTTTTCCTGCTTGGCGGCAATGACTTCGGCCAGTTGGCGCAGGCGGGCGAACTTGCCGCTGTCTTCCGCCTTCCAGGCCGCGTCACCCAACCACTGCGACGGATGGTTGCATATCTGTTTGAAGCGCATGAGGAAGCTCAGGACCACACCTTTGCGACCGATGCCTTCGGCGTCCTCAAGCGCGGCGGCCAGATCCTTCACCGCACGCTGGTAAAGCGCCGCCTGGGTCGGGCTCAGGTGGCACCAGGCCTTGAGCTCGGTCTTGTCCGGAAGGTCGTCGATTACCCGCTTGTCGGTCTTCAGGCGGCGCAGGATGTAGGGCCGTACGAGCGTTCGCAGCGGGCCGAAGTGCTCGGCCTTCGCCAGCCGCCTGGTAAAGTTGGCAAAGACCTTGTCCGAGCCCAGCAAACCGGGGTGGGTAAAATCGAAAATGGACCACAGGTCGGACAGGCGGTTTTCCACGGGGGTGCCAGTCAGCGCGATGCGCGATTGTGCCTGGAGTTGCTTGACCTGTCGCGTTTGCTTGGCGCCCGGATTCTTGATCGCCTGTGCTTCATCAACGATGGCAAGGCGCCATTGGATGGTCCCCAGTACCGGCTGGCGAAGCAGCGAGCCAAAACTGGTGATGACGAGATCGATGTCCGCAAGCCGCGCGGCGTCCAGCGCACGCAAATCGACCGCCGGCATGACCGACGGATGGGCGATCAGCAGGCGCAAGCCCGGGGCGAAACGCTCGGCCTCTGCCGCCCAGTTGGCCAGCAGCGATGCAGGGGCGACCAGCAGGCTGGGCCGCGCCTCGGCGCTTTCGCGCTTCAAGACGAGCAGCAGGGAGAGTACCTGCATGGTCTTGCCCAGGCCCATATCGTCCGCCAGGCAAGCGCCCAATCCGAGTCGGGTGAGCAGGTACAACCACCGCACGCCGGCCTGTTGGTAGGGCCGCAGGCTGGCCTTGAGTTCCGGTCCCGGGCTGATCTGCGCCAACCCCTCCGGCTGACGCAACTCCTGCAGCATGTCGGCCAGCCAGGGCCCTGCAACAAGCTGCGACCAGTCGCGGTCAGCGGGGTCGGCGCCATCGTCGAGCGAAACACCCGCCAGAAGGCGTAGGGCCTCATTAAAGGGCAGGCCGGTTTGCGCCGCCTTTTCCATGGCCTCGAATCGCTTCAGGAGGCGACCGAGCTTTTTCTGGTCCACCTCGACCCAGCGACCACGGATGAGTTGCAAGCCATCGGCGCCTTTGAGCAGATCCCTGACCTCGGAGGCGCTGAGACGCTCGCCGTCGAGGGAGACCTCCATGCTGAAATCGAGCAACGCATCCTTGCCCAGGAGCGAAGGCGGTCGTGCTCCGACGCTGGCTTTCACAACGGGGCGAGCAGGGCGGCCCGTCTGCCAGACGCCTGGCGTGCGTACGACAATCCCGGCCGCTTCGAGTTTGGACAGGTCCGAGAGAAAGCGATGGGCGTCGAGCGGCGTCCAGCGCAGCGGATGGTATATCTCGCCGGTATCCACCATTTCGCGAAGCCAATCGCAGTGTTCCGCGGCGCGCTGCACCGGCAGCAGTAATGACAGGAGCTGCGCCTTGCTCCTGGCTCCCGAAAATTCCGCCAGGGCTTGCGACAGTGGCTGGTGTTGCGCTTTGCCATGGGCCGACAGGCGCGAGGTGTAAGTCGCAAGGAAGGCGAACGGTGACTCCGTGTCCTTGCGGTTCTCAGCGAGGTTGAAATGCACACGGCCGACCAGATTCCAGGCCGGGTGGCGCAACTTGAGGAAATCCTGAAGCGAGACCATTGCGGTCGCCAGTTCCTGGTGCAAGGCAGTATCGATCTCGCCCCACAGCGTGGTTAGCACATCTGGCGTTAGATACTCCCCGCCCGTCATCGGCGGCGCATCGGCAATCAGGGCATCGAAGTCCTTGGCAGCGGGCGTGACGACCGCAATCTCGCCGCCCTCGGGTGTGGCGCACAAGGCGGTGACATAGCGCACGGCAAAATCTCGCCACCAGGCCCAGGCGGGCGGCAAAATGCGGCCGATTTCCGCCGTTCCCAGATGCAGCAGGCCATGTCCTGCGCCAAGCGCAAAAGAACTGCCTAGCCGCGGTCGTATTTCATCCGCCAATAGTGGCGCGTCGTCCTCTGGAACTGCAAGCAGGTGACCACCGGGCGTCAGGTGTGGCGCGAGAATGTCGGAAGCAGTCAAAAACGCCCGTCCTCATGGCACTGTTGCAACAAGCGCTGAAGCGGCCTGTTTTCAAGGAAAGCGGCCTCGGAATCAACCGGCAGGCCCGCCGGCCCAGTGCGAACTGGGCGAAGTTCCGTCTGCGCCTGGTTCGCCGGGATTGTGGGGTGGGCCAAGCGTCCGGGGTATGCCTGGTCGCTGCGTTGAGCATGTCTTGTGAACTGTCTTTTCATCTGCTGTAGGACAACCTGATTGTTACGTATTAACTCACAGAAGTTCGCCCCCTGCTCTGCCACCGGCTGACCGACCTTCAACCTTCACGGCGGTCCCCGTGAATTTTCGAATCCGGCCAGGAGAAACAGGGCTCACGATGAAAGGGTACCAAAACCTGACTCATACGAGATGGGATGCCGATGGCGCTCCCACCCGCCCGCCGAAAATCAGTTGCGCTTGTTACAAACGACCAAATGGCAGAGTGTCCTGTTGGACCGACCTGCGGACGTTCAACGCTGCTCCTTGAACCTCCGGAGCCGGGCATCGACCGGGGACGCCCCGAAGCCTGGTCACGCGCGCGGTGTAAGGTACAGCGGCGAATAGCCTGCTCGGATGCGCGTTGCGGAATCTCGCCGGACGTGGTGAGCATCACCGTTAATGCAAGGGGCAGAACCATGGGATTTTCTTGCCGAACGTTTCTGATCGCTCGCGACGATACCCTCTCGCGGCTCTCAGGCACCAGGTTCAACAGGATGCTGCGAGATCCGGCAAGCCACAGTCTGCCCGTTTTTGCGGGGCAACGAGCGCGAATGGCCAGCGTCGTAGTCGAACTCGTGGCCAGAAACCCGGTGCGCGTCGTTCGGAGCACGTTTTCCATGCTCACTTTCGATGCGGAAGGTCGCATCGACGCGAGCAGATTCGAAAAGCAGCAATTTGCCCTCGCGGAGTCGGTCGTCGCACCTGTCTTTGACGTATTCGATGAAGACATCAACCAAACGATCGTCGACGCGACTTCCCGATTCATTGCACAGGGAGGCCAATGGGTTCCGTCACGCGCTTTGGCGCGCGTCGTAGATCAGACCGCGTTGGGCCAACGACAATGCCGACACCTGTAAGCGGTCGCTCAAAGGCTGCTCTGCGGCATCGAGTTGTCGATTCTCTCGAGTGTCGGAGGTGGGGCAACGGCGATCAGATCATACGGTCCTCGCGTAAGCTGCCACTCACGAGCGTAAAGTTTATGGTCACCCGAATGGCGGGTTTGGCCGATGATCCGTCTGTGGACTTCGCCCCTCGAACGTCCGCAACCTCATTTTCTGGTGCCGAATGCCAGCCATCTGTCGTGCCCGCTTGACATCATCGCCGTGCAGGTAGATGAAATGCGCTGCAGCACATTTCAAGTACGTGCAGGTGGCTACCGACCTGCTGCGCGAAGTTACCAGTCCGCTGGAGCGTCCGCCCTCCGAGTAACGTGGGCGCAGTGTAGTACCCCATGCTGGAGGTCGCGGACATCTTCCGCGCCCAGGGCCAGTATGGCGACGCACGGTGTCGCTGAGCCTGGGGCAGCTGAAGGTCATGTCGGCCATCGAACAGTGCCGCAGCCGCGGCGCTGGGGGGACACTTGCTGCGCTGTTCCGGCTACGCACAGATCGAGGTCGCCTACAACTCCTGTTGCAATCGCGGACGAATCGCGCTCTGCAAGCTCGCCCCACGAATTGTGATGGCGCGGGTTATTCACGGCTAAGGCCCGGCTCGCCCGCGCGCACTTCCCGACCTACCTATTCCGCCTCGTCCTCATGGTCGGCGATGCAGGTTGGAATTCGTGAAATTCCATCTGCATTCCTTATCAACTCGTTGGCAATTTGCTTTTATGTCAAATTGAATGAATCGGTGGCGTCCTGCCCAACACCACATATGGCACTACGCTCTCCTGTCTGCTTCATGGCAAGGTTTATGGGGCCACCAGTACACCGAGGCGATTGAGACGATATCGTCGGCCCGCAACTGCCCCCGTGGCCGGCAGCGTCAGATGCAAACGCACGTCGCTAGCGTCTTCAACACATCATTCATGAGCGATTTTTTTCGGAATTCTACTGCCCAACTCCTCCTGCGACGCAACCGGCCGACTCGCTTCGATCCGCTCAGGCAGAGCCAATCGAAGCGAGCGGGGCGTGACTTCAGTCCGATGGCATTCAGTCGGCGAGCGGCCCGCGCGATGTCTCCCGACTCGCGAGCATGGCTATCAAAGCGACGCCTGCCGCGCCGACCATATACCACGCCGGAGCCAGCTTGCTGCCGGTCGCATGGATCAACCAGGTCGCGACGAACGGTGCCGTGCCGCCGAATAACGCGTTTGCTGCGTTGAAGCAGAACGCGAAACCGCTGTAACGCACGCGCGTCGGAAAGATCTCTGACAGGAAACACGGTAGCGTGCCGTCGTTCATCGTCAGCAGCGCGCCAAACGCGATCTGGATCAGCACGATCGTCATGAAGCTGGCACCGACGAGTCCCTTGAAAAGCGGTACTGTCAACAGGGCGAACAGGACCGAAGCACCGATCAGCATCGTCTTGCGACCGACGCGGTCCGACAGCGCCCCCATAATGAAGATGAAGCCGATGTAGGCGGCAAGAGAGATGGTGGCCGCAATAAAGGATTGCGTTTCCCCCATCCCCATCTCGGTCGACAGGTAGGTGGGCATGTAGCTCAGCACCAGATAGAACGCCACCGCGTTCAGGCACGTGACCCCAAACGCGATCAACATCTTGCCGCGATGTACAGTCAGCAATTCCGTGACCGGCGCGCGCGCAACGTGGTGCGACGCTTCGAGTGCCTTGAACTTCGGCGTATCTTCCAGGCGCACCCGGATGTAGCGTCCGATCAGTCCGAACGGTGCTGCGAGCAGAAATGGCAGGCGCCAGCCGAAAGACTGGAGCTGCTCAGTCGTGAGCACAGCGTGCAGAACCGCCACGAATATCGATCCGAACAGGAGGCCCGCCGCCGTGCTCGCCGGCACGATGCTGGTATAGACGCCCCGCTTGCCCTCTGGCGCATATTCGGCGAGGAATGCTGATGCCCCTGCATACTCACCGGAAGCAGAGAACCCCTGGATAAGTCGAACCAGCAGCAAAAGGATCGGTGCCATGACGCCAACCTGCGCATAGGTTGGCAGGAACGCGATCACGAAGGTCGAAGCCGACATGATCAGGATCGACAGCGACAGCGCTGTCCGGCGCCCGATCTTGTCGCCGAAATGCCCCCAGACGATGCCTCCGATGGGTCGGACGATAAACGAGATCGCAAATACGGCGTAAGCGGCAAGCAGCCCCGTCGCAGCGTTAGTCTTGGGGAAAAAGACAATCGCAATAATGGTCGCGAGATAACCATAGGACGCGTAATCGAACCACTCGACAAAATTGCCGATGAAACTGGCCATCGCCGCACGCTTAAGCAGACGCCCGTCTGGCACCGGCGCGGCCTGACGATTGTCAGAAGCGTACGAGGACGGCATCCCGGCCTGTGAGATGACGCCAGCTGCTGCCTGCCGCCCTGAAACCGCTTTCCTGTTACTCATTTGTTGTCTCCAAACATGAATCATAAGATTGCTGCGTTTTCGGCTGCGGCTCTTGAGTCCGCTTCACCGGCGAGTTGCTACTGAAGTACGACGGTTCGGTTACCGTTGATAAAAATTCGATGCTCGGTAAAAAGCTTGACGGCGCGCGCCAGCGCGAGGCACTCCATATCACGTCCGGTTGCGAGTAGCCGGTCAGGGCCATACGCGTGAGTGACGCGTTCCACGACCTGTTCGATGATTGGCCCTTCGTCGAGATCATCGGTCACGAAATGCGCTGTCGCGCCGATCAGCTTCACCCCGCGCGTATGCGCCTGGTGATAAGGCTTCGCGCCCTTGAATCCGGGCAGGAACGAGTGATGAATGTTGATTGCGCGCCCGGCGAGGGATGCGCTCAGCCCGGCGGACAAAAACCTGCATGTAACGTGCGAGGACGACAAGTTCAGCACCAGTCTGCTTTACCAGGGCCAGTACCTGCGCCTCCTGTTTCGGCTTCGTGTCAGCCGTCAGCGGTAGATGGTGAAACGGGATGCCATTTGCAGCCGCAACAGGTTCGAGATCCGGATGATCCGAGGCCACCCCGACAATGTCCATCTTCAGTTCGTCCATGCGCCAGCGGAACTGCAGGTCGGCGAGGCAATGGTCGAGCTTCGACACCATGACCAGTACTTTGGGTTTCGCTGACATGTCGTGGATCTTCCACGCCATGTCGAACCGGTTAGCAACATTCGTAAATTCTTCACGCATCGACGCAACGTCCAGCCGCTGTATCGATGCCGCATGAAAAATGCATCGCACGAAGAAACAGGCAGTGAACTCATCATCAAATACATCGAACTCGTCGATATAGCATCCGCGCTCATCGAGAAATCGCACCAGCGCAGCGACCTGCCCCGGCGCGCTGGGACAGGTGACGATCAGCGCGAACTGTTGCGCGTGATCCGTGCGCTTCGTAGTGGTTTCAGTCATAGCGACTCCGTATGTGGCATATGTCAGGCGTGCGTGGTCTCGGCGAGGTGTGCGGCAGCCAGGTGGGCACGCCGGCGCAGAAAGTCGTGACGACTCCAGCGCAGGCGCACGCCCACCTGCGCCGCCGAGCGCACTGCGTGCGGCTTGTAGAGCGTGAGCATGGCGTCCTCGAGCATCTCGAAGCGGTCGAACGCCAACGCCAGCAGATCTGCGGCGAGTTGCTCGACCAGGTCCGTGTGTGTCTGCGCGTCAAGGTAAGCGCACAGCATCCGGCAGAACGCGTCGTAGTCGAGGCACTCACCGATCTCCTCCGGGAGCGCCTGACTTCGACAATGCAGTACCGCATCAATCACCACCGGCTGGGCTACGCGTTCATGATTGTGGATCCCGATTCGCGTCTGTGCCCGCAACTGGTCGATCACGATCTCCCATTCGACGGTCAGTCCTGCATCCGGATGTTTCATCGAACAATCTCCTCTGTATGCCGTGGGACAACCGCCGCGCCTGTTATGCAAGATACGGCTGCGCCGCATCGAGCAGCATCAGGCAGCAGTATTCGGCAAAGCTGCGCCGCACGATGATCTGGAACCGGTCATCCCCGTCACGGCACAGCGTGATGCCTGCCTTGAAGAAGTGCGAACTGGCGCATTGCCCGTCTGCGAACACGCGTCGATGCAGGTCGAGCGGGCAGCCGCCTGCCAGCACCTCTCGCACATGGCTCCCCGAAATGTCGATTACGGTGTAACCGCTACTGACGTCGACGACCGCGTAGTGTTGTCCATCAAGCGCTTCGCGCAAGGCGCGTTCGAGTTCAACGGCCATATCCTGGGTAGACTGGATCAGCCACTCGTCCGGCCCCATCCACCACACTGCGCGTTCACCTGCCGTTACGCGACCACCGGATTGCTTCGGCAATGGGACGCCCAGCACGCGCTGCACGGCCACATCAAACGCGATACCGTTGCCGCGCAATGTGAGAAGCGTCACGAACGGCCGCTCGGTGAACCGAAAGCGTCGTGATATGCCGCCGGATGCAGCGGCAATCCGCGCTTCAATACCGACGAGCGGCGACTCCTGAACCAGATCATTCAACATGCTGACGTACCCCTTCCGGATCGTAAAAAACAGGACTGCACACCTCCGCCTCGACACAGCGTGTGGCGGACATCGACACAAAGACGCGTTGCCCCATCCTTTCGAGGCCGCCTTTGACGACCGCCAGTGCAATCGACCGCTTCATGATCGGACTCATATAGCTCGACGTTACATGGCCGAGCATTGGCGTGATGCCCTGTGTCGCAGGTGTGGTTACGATCTGCGCGCCTTCGGTCAGCGTGACGCGGGGGTCCACCGGTTTCAGCCCAACGAGTTGCTTGCGTCCCGCACTCTGTGTATCCGAGCGCGACAGCGAGCGCTTGCCGAGGCAGTCCTTCTTCGCGACCATGCCACCCATGCCAAGGTCGAACGGTGTGATCGACCCATCGGTATCCTGACCGACGATGATGTAGCCCTTCTCCGCACGCAGCACGTGCATCGTTTCCGTGCCATAGGGTGTGATTTCAAACTCACGCCCAGCGCTCATCAACGCTTCCCATACGCCGCGCCCAAAGTTCGCCGGCACGTTGACTTCGTACGCCAGCTCGCCCGAGAAGCTGATTCGCATGACACGTGAAGCCACGCCGGATACCGTCCCGTTGCGATACGTCATGAACGGGAATGCCGCGTTCGCGAAGTCGATGTCCTTACACACCTTCTGCAACACCTTGCGGCTGTTCGGCCCGACCACCGCGAAGGTCGCCCAGTGATCTGTCACGGAGCTCAGGTGCACGTTCAGATTCGGCCATTCCGTCTGCAGCCAGCGCTCCATCCAGTTCAGCACGCGCGCGGCGCCACCCGTGGTCGTGGTCATCATGTAGTGCTGTTCGCCAAGGCGCACCGTCACACCATCATCGAAGACCATGCCGTTCTCGTCGAGCATCAGTCCATAGCGGCATTTGCCGACTTCCAGCTTGCTCCAAGGGTTCGTGTACAGCCAGTTGAGCAGCGTCGCTGCATCCCGGCCCTGAATGTCGATCTTGCCGAGCGTCGACGCATCCAGAATGCCTACGCTGTTGCGTACCGCGAGGCACTCGCGCGCCACCGCCGCGTGCAGATCCTCGCCGTTTTTCGGGTAGTACCACGGGCGCTTCCAGTTGCCGACGTCCTCGAACGCCGCGCCATGCGCCTCGTGCCACGGATGGATGCAGGTCTTGCGGACCGGATCGAGAAAGTCACCGAGTTCACGCCCGGCGATCGTGCCGAACGTCACCGGTGTGTAGTTCGGCCGGAACGTCGTTGTGCCGGTCTCGGGAATCGTCTTGGCCAGTGCCTGGGCGAGGATCGCCATCCCGTTGATGTTGCCAAGCTTGCCCTGATCAGTGCCGAAACCCATCGCCGTGTAGCGCTTGACGTGCTCGACGGAGTGATAGCCCTCGCGTGCAGCGAGCAGAATGTCAGACGCCGACACGTCGTTCTGGAAATCAACGAACCGCTTGGGGCCGCGCGATGCTTTATCCAAGTTCGCAACCAGCCAGAGCGGCAACAGCGGTTGTTCATTCGAGACCTTCGCCTGCCACTGCTGCACGGCAGGATCTGGTAAGCCCGCGAACTGGGCAGCCCGTCGACCAGCCTTGACGCCATCATCGAGCGTCTCCGGCAGCTGGAACGCACCGCGCGCGGCACCGATGCTGCATTCTTCCTGGACCCCCGCGCCCGGAATGAAGCACGCCTTGTCGTCGTTCCAGAGTGCCTTGCCGCCCGACTGCGCAAAGAGGTGCAACACGGGATTCCAGCCACCCGACATGCCCACCAGGTCACAGCCGAGCGTCGCAATGCGCTGCCCCACGCGTCCCTGTGCATAGCGGGCAACAGTGACGTTGCGCACACGTTCCTTGCCGCCTGCGTCGATCACAACGGCGTTGTTGACGATGGCGACCCCGCTGCGCGCTGCCTGTTGCGGCAGCGCACCCGCGCTGGCGCCGCGAGGATCGACAACCGTCACGTCTGCCCCGTGTATCTTGAGATCGAGTGCGGCGCGATACCCTTCGTCGTTGTTTGTGAAGATCACCGCACGCCGGCCTGGCAAAACGCCGTAACGGTTGAGGTACGTCGAGATCGCCGACGCCAGCATGATGCCGGGCAGGTCGTTGTTGCCAAAGACCAGCGGCCGCTCATGCGCGCCCGTTGCGAGAATCACCTTCTTCGCGCGGATCTTCCAGAGCCGTTCACGCGTGCCGCTTCGCGTTGAAACGGGCAAATGGTCGGTCAGACGTTGCGTGACCGTGACGAGGTTATGGTCCTGATAGCCAAAAGCAGTACTACGGCTAAGGACGGTCACATCTGGCATAGCCGAAAGCTCGGCCTCGATCGCGCGTACCCAGTCGCCCGCCGGCTTGCCGTCAATCTTTTCTGTGCCCGACAGCAAACTTCCGCCCAGTTCGGGCTGGTCGTCAACCAGAATTACCCGCGCGCCACTCGCGCCCGCCGTTCGTGCCGCAGCCAGTCCCGCTGGACCCGCACCGACGATCAACACGTCACAATGCCCAAAGCGCTTGTCGTAGCGGCCCGGGTCGTTCACCTCCGGCGACTTGCCCAGACCCGCGGCGTGGCGAATGCGTTGCTCGTACTTCGGCCAGAAGCTGCGCGGCCACATGAAGGTCTTGTAATAGAAGCCGGCCGGCATGAACCGGGCGAACTTCTGGTTGATCGCCATGCGATCGTGTTCGAGGCTCGGCTCCGCGTTCACGCTTGTCGCGTCGAGCCCCTGATAGAGCTCGACCTCGGTAGCGCGCGCGTTCGGGATCGTGTGGGCGCCGCGCTCCAGCTGGACCAGCGCATTCGGTTCCTCGACGCCCGCGGTCACGATGCCGCGCGGCCGGTGGTACTTGAAGCTGCGCGCAACGAAATGCACATCATTGGCAAGCAGCGCCGACACCAGCGTGTCGCCCTGAAAGCCCTGGTACGTGCGGCCGTTAAACGTGAACGTCAGCGGGATCGCGCGATTGATGCGCCCGCCCGATGGCAAACGGTTCTGCTGGGTCATGCTGATTCTCCTTCTTCCGGAACGCCGATCTTGCTGACCGACCTGAACGCGTACGTCACCGTATCGCGCTCGGCGTTGAACCAGCGGCGGCATCCCTGCGCGTGGTTCCACTGTTCACGGTGCAAGCCACGCGTGTTCTTGCGCATGAACAGGTACTCGCCCCATTCCCTGTCGGTAAGCTTCTCGGTGTCGAGTGGACGCACGATCTCGGCTTCGCCGCCGTACGAGAATTCGGACTCGGCACGCGGCCCGCACCAGGGGCATTGAATGAGCAACATGGATCTCTCCCTGGTTAGTGCGCGACCGCTGCCGCGCCGTGTTCGTCGATCAGATGGCCGGTGTAGAACCGGTCCAGCGAGAACGGCGCATTCAGCGGATGCGGTGTGTCGTTGGCAATGGTGTGAGCGAAGGCCCACCCGGAACCCGGTGTGGCCTTGAAGCCCCCCGTGCCCCAGCCGCAGTTGAAGTACAGTCCTTTCACGTCTGTCTTGCTGACGATCGGACACGCATCCGGCGACACATCGACGATCCCGCCCCACTGCCGGTTCATCCGCACGCGCGAGAACACCGGGAACATTTCGACAATCGCCTGGAGCGTGCCTTCGATGGTGTGGAAACTACCGCGCTGGCCATATCCGGTGTATTGGTCGACACCAGCCCCGATCACCAGATCGCCCTTGTCGGACTGACTGATGTACGCGTGCACCGCGTTGGACATGATCACCGTATTGACAATCGGCTTGATCGGCTCCGAGACGAGCGCCTGCAATGGATGGCTTTCAAGCGGCAGGCGGATCCCCGCCATCTCCGCGAGGACGCTGCTGTTACCTGCTGCGACCACCGCGACCTTCTTCGCCTTGATGAAGCCTTTGACGGTATCGACCCCGACCACTGCGCCATTGGCGCGGCGAATGCCGGTCACGCCACAGTTCTGCAGAATATCGACACCATGCTGGTCCGCGCCGCGCGCATAGCCCCATGCGACCGCATCGTGCCGGGCCACCCCGGCGCGGCGCTGGAATGAGGCGCCCAGCACCGGATAGCGGCTATGCAGGTTGATCACCGGCACGATCTCCTTGATCTGCTCGGGGGTGAGGAATTCAGCATCGACGCCATTGAGCCGGTTCGCATTGACGCGACGTTCGGTGTCGCGCACATCCTGCAGCGTGTGCGCGAGATTCATCACGCCGCGCTGACTGAACATCACGTTGTAGTTGATGTCCTGCGAGAGCCCCTCCCACAACTGGAGAGCTTTTTCGTACAGCGCGGCCGACTCGTCCCACAGATAGTTCGAGCGCACGATCGTTGTGTTGCGCGCGGTATTGCCTCCGCCGATCCAGCCCTTCTCAAGGACCGCAATGTTACGCACGCCGAGTTCCTTCGCGAGGTAGTACGCCGTGGCAAGACCGTGACCGCCGCCGCCGACGATCACCACGTCGTATTCCTTCTTCGGTTCAGGGCTCTTCCATGCGCGCTCCCAGTTCTCGTGATACGACAACCCGTTGCGCAACAAACTGAATATCGAATACCGGCTCATCATCTGTCTCCTCAACACTCAATCACGTTGACCGCAAGGCCCCCGCGCGAGGTTTCCTTGTACTTGGTCTTCATATCGGCGCCTGTCTCGCGCATCGTCTTGATGACCTTATCCAGCGATACGTAGTGTTTGCCATTGCCGCGCAGTGCCATGCGGGCGGCGTTGACCGCTTTCACCGCCCCCATAGCATTGCGCTCGATGCACGGAATCTGGACGAGACCGCCTACCGGATCGCAGGTCATGCCCAGGTTGTGCTCCATGCCAATTTCAGCGGCGTTTTCTACCTGTTCCGGTGAGCCACCCATGACCGCCGCGAGTGCGGCGGCCGCCATCGAACATGCGACGCCGACTTCGCCCTGGCAACCGACTTCCGCGCCGGAGATCGAGGCATTCTCCTTGTAGAGCAGTCCGATGGCAGCAGCCGTCAGCAGGAAGCTCACAACGCCGTCGTCGCTCGAACCTGAGACGAACTTCATGTAGTACTGCAATACCGCCGGGATGATCCCCGCGGCGCCGTTGGTGGGCGCGGTCACGATGCGCCCGCCCGCGGCGTTCTCCTCGTTCACCGCCATCGCATACAGATTGATCCAGTCGATCATCGACAGCGGATCGCGCAGGCTTTCTTCCGACTGGGCTTTCAACTGTTGAAAGAGTTCGGCCGCGCGTCGCCTGACCTTCATGGGCCCCGGCAGGTGCCCTTCGATCGAACAGCCGCGTGCGATCGCCGCCGACATCACGTCCCTGATCTTCAGCAACCCTAGCCGCACGGCTTCGGGCGTGCGCCAGGTTGCTTCGTTGGCGAGCATCAACCCTGCGATAGACAGGCCGCTCTCGCCGCACATGCGCAACAGGTCGACACCTGTCCTGAACGGATAAGGAACCCGCGTGGCACCTTCCTGGCCGTTGAGGCGTTCCCCTGCATCGTCAACAACAAAGCCGCCCCCAACCGAATAGTAGGCCTGCTCGCCGACCACCTTGCCGTTTGCGTCGAACGCGGTAAACCGCATCCCATTGGAGTGGAACGGCAGCACCTCGCGGCGCAGGAACACCATCTGCGTCTTCTCGTCGAAGGCAATCTGCTGGACTCCAGCGACTTCGATCGACTTCGTTGAGCGAATATGAGCCAGCCGGGTTTCCACGTAGTCGGGATCGATCGCATCGGGAAGATTCCCTTCGAGCCCAAGTAGTACAGCCTTGTCCGTACCATGTCCCTTTCCGGTGGCGCCGAGTGAGCCGTACAGGTCCGCCCGGATCGCGCTCACCTCACCGAGCTTTCCGGCGTTGCGCATGCGGGTAGCGAACCGGCAAGCCGCGATCATCGGCCCGACGGTGTGAGAACTCGAGGGCCCAATGCCGATCTTGAAAAGATCGAAGGTGCTGACGTTCATGGCTTTCCCGTTAAAGTCCAGCGTATACCGGCAGGCGCGCACACAACTTCGCCACCTGTTCGCGCACGCGCTCCTCGACCTGGGCATCGCCCAGGTTGTCCAGCACGTCGCAGATGAGCGCGGCAGTCAGCACGACATCGGCTTCCCTGAATCCGCGTGTCGTAATGGCAGGTGTGCCGATGCGGATCCCGCTGGTCACGAACGGTGATTGCGGATCATTCGGCACTGCATTCTTGTTCACCGTGATGTGCGCACGACCCAGTGCTGCGTCCGCGTCCTTGCCAGTGATCCCCTTCGCGACCAGGTCGACAAGAAACAGGTGATCGTCCGTGCCGCCGGACACCACGTCATAGCCGCGCTCGACGAATACCGAAACCATCGCGCGCGCATTCTCCAGCGTCTGTTTCTGGTACTCGACAAAGTCGGAGCCGAGCGCTTCCCTGAACGCGACGGCTTTCGCCGCGATCACGTGCATCAGCGGGCCGCCTTGGGTGCCCGGAAAGACCATCGAATTGAGCTTCTTTTCGATCCCGGCGTTGGCTTTGGCCAGAATCAGCCCACCGCGAGGGCCGCGCAGCGTCTTGTGGGTAGTCGTCGTGACGATGTCCGCAAACGGCACAGGATTCGGATACAGTCCTGCCGCCACGAGTCCTGCCACGTGTGCCATGTCGACGAAGAGTAAGGCGCCGACGCGGTCCGCGATCTGACGGAAGCGTGCAAAGTCCAGCACGCGCGAGTAGGCGGAGAAGCCCGCCACGATCATTTTGGGCGTGTGTTCGACGGCGAGGCGCTCGACTTCTTCGTAATCGATCAGACCAGTGTGTGTATCGACGCCATACTGAACCGCGTTATAGAGCTTGCCGGAAAACGACACCTTCGCGCCATGCGTAAGATGGCCGCCGTGCGCGAGGCTCATGCCGAGAATCGTGTCGCCCGGGCTCAGCAATGCCAGATAGACCGCGGCGTTCGCCTGCGAGCCACTATGCGGCTGGACGTTCGCATAATCTGCGCCAAAGAGCTGCTTCGCACGCGCGATCGCCAGTGACTCCACTACGTCGACATGTTCGCAGCCACCGTAGTAACGCTTGCCTGGATAACCTTCGGCGTATTTGTTGGTGAGCACCGATCCTTGCGCTTCGAGCACCCGCGGGCTGGTGTAGTTTTCTGATGCGATCAGCTCGATGTGATCTTCCTGACGCTGGCGCTCGAGGCGCATCGCGTCGGCCAGTTCCGGATCGAACCCGGCAATGGTTTGTTCCTTTGAAAACATTGAAACGTCTCCTGCAACATCCTGGGGTGCCTGCGGCCGTAGCCGCAGGGTGATTCGAATGAGACCGGAACAGGCTTAGATTCAGGCCTTGATGATGTTGTGCTCCGGGCCGTACCTGAATCCGGTGATGTTGGTGGCATCTTTCTCGCCCACCACCAGGATGTCGTGCTCGCGATAACCGCCCGCGCCAGGCAGGCCTTGCGGCAGCATGATCATCGGTTCCATCGAAATGACCATGTTCGGCTCAAGCACCGTGTCGATGTCTTCCCGCAGTTCGAGCCCGGCTTCGCGGCCGTAGTAATGCGAGAGCACACCGAACGAGTGGCCGTAGCCAAACGTGCGGTACTGCAGCAGGTTGTACTCCGCGTAAATCCTGTTCAGTTCGTGGGCGATGTCGCTGCAGCGTGCGCCCGGCTTGATCAGTTTCAGCCCAGCTTCATGCACTTCGACGTTGACCTTCCATAAACGCAGGTGCTCGTCTGAGCAGTGGTCGAAGAACATCGTGCGCTCCAGTGCCGTGTAGTAACCGGCGATCATCGAGAAGCAGTTCAGGCTCAGGATGTCGCCCTTCCGCACCTTGCGTGTGGTCACCGGATTGTGGGCACCGTCCGTGTTGATCCCCGACTGGAACCACGTCCACGTGTCCATCAGCTCTGAATCGGGGAAACGCGTGGCGATTTCACGGACCATCGCCTGGGTCGACGCGAGCGCGACTTCGTGTTCGGGCACACCTTCATGAACAGCGGCGGCAAGCGCAGCGCCGCCCACGTCGCACACATTGGCGCCATGCCTGATGACCTCGATTTCTTCAGCGGACTTGATCATGCGCAAGCGCATCGTCTGCGCGCTGATATCGACGAATTCGACAGAGGGCAGCGCGGCTTTGAGCTTTTCCAGCACATCCACGGGGACATGATCGAACTCGATACCGACGCGGCCCTTGTTGTCGATTTCCTGCTGCACGGCACGGAAGAAGTTATCGCGCTGCCAGTCGGTGTAGACCACGTTGTAGTCGCCGACCGTACGACGCCACGGCTGGCCGCCATCGATATTTGCCGAGATCGACACCACCTTGTTCGGCGTTACGACCAGCCCGTACTTGCGGCCGAACGAGCAGTACAGGAAGTCCCCGTAATAGTTGATGTTGTGATACGACGTGAACAGCACGGCATCTATATTCTCGTTGGATATCAATGCGCGCAGCTTGCCCTGGCGGCTCGCATACTCCGCATCCGAGAAGGTGTGCTTCACCTTTTCGCCGTTCTCAATCCGAATCAGATTTTCCAGTTTCATGCGCTCGCTCCTTGGTGAAAACGCCAGTAGGTGTGAGCGAATAGTAGAAGTTTGGTGGATTCGAAAGTTTTCGAAAACGACACGACGATCCTCAATTTCGACATTGAGGGTTTACCGCCGTGAGCCCGTTTTGCCGTCGGATTGGCTTGTTCAACGAGCGTGCGCCTCCGCACGCAGCGATCGAGCGCGTGGGCCGGAGCAAGGAAACTGTGTGGCAGGTGCTGCCTTACAATGCGTTCTGGTATCGCCGACGGTCCGCCATGGGCGAAATCTTGAACTGTGCTTTGTAACGCGTCGCGAAGTGCGTCAGCGATGTGAAGCCTGTTCGTGAACAGACCTCTTCGAGCGGCTTGCCCGTCCGGTATAGCAACTGGCGGGCGCGGAGCAGGCGAATCTCAAGATAGGCCTGAGCCGGCGTCTTACCTGTCCGATCGTTGAACCAGCGCTCAAGCTGGCGCTGTGAGACGCCCAGATACGAAGCTACCTCCGCGACCGAGAGCGCTTCCTCGACATTGCTCTCCATGATCTGCAAAGCCTCGTCGAGTTTCGTATGTTCTGCGCCCATGTATTGGCGAAGCGATGTCCGCTGCTGTTGCTCGTGACTGCGTCGTTCTGCAACGAGCAATTCGAGCACGCGTGCGGCAAGCGAGCGGCTGCCGGGTGGCATGCCAAGCAGATGCACCATCAGGTCCAGCGGCGCGACACCGCCACTGCATGTGTAGCGATCCCGATCCACTTCGTAGAGGCGATTGGAGACGATGAGCTTTGGGAACTGGCCCATCAGCACGTCCTGATCTTCCCAGTGAATCGTGCACCGATAGCCGTTTAGCAAACCGGCGCGGGCCAGAAAGTAACTGCCGGTATCGAGACCGCCCAGCGCGGTGCCGCCGCGCGCATGCAGTCGTAGCCAATCCAGCACTGCGCCGATCCCCTTGCGTGGAATCGGATTGGGCCCGACTACGAATACGGCGTCGAACGAGCCGGGGTCCCGGATCGTTGCGTCAGGCAGTACGCGGATGCCGTCGCTCGATTGAACACACTCTCCTCTCGCGCTGATGAGTTGATAGTCGTAGACACGGCGCCCGACGATCATGTTGGCGATCCGCAAGGGATCGACCGCGGCACCCAGCGCAATCAATGAGAAATTGTCGAGCAGCAGAAATCCATATTTTCTGACGCCGAGGTCATGAAGTCCGTCAGCGTGACGCTCTTCGAGCTTGATAGGGCGAGTTGGCATAGGCGGGTTCTGGTCAGCGACGACCCGGCTCGCCTGCAGGCTACCTCGCCCACAAACGCTTCGGTCGACGGATTCCTGGCATCCTACCTCCAGCACGCAATCATTTCCAGTGAAGTCCGCCGATCCGCGAGCGGCGCAATAACGAGGGCGGCCCGAGGCTTTGACGTGGTCAAAATGGGCGTCTGCCTGGCAAGGCCAAGGCAGACGTCGCCGCTGGTCGTTTAATAGCGGGCGCTCAGAACGCGTGACGCATGCCTACCGTACCCGCCACTTGCGTGTTCGTCGCGGACGGCGACAGCGTGTTGATCATCGCATGCGACAGCACGGAGTCCGCTGGCGCGCCATGCACGTTCTGATACACACCTTCGAGATAGAAGTCTGTGCGCTTGCTGATCGAGTAGTCGGTCTGCAACATGGCCGTGTTCCATCCGGGCGAAGAGCCGTTGTAGGCGCCATGCGTATAGATGTACGCGCCCGATACGCTCAACGCCTCCATAAGAGCGTACTTCGCGTTCACTTCATAGTTGTCGAGGCGCAGCGAACCGGCGAGGGTGCCGGCAGTGCTGTCATTCGCGCCGAGATAGCTGCCCGTGCCGAAAGAGAATACGCCCGCCACGTTGTCGATTTGCGTATGGCTCCAGACCAGTCCGACGGTGGCCGCCCCGAAGGTGTAGTTGCCGCCGAGCGACCAGATACGCTGGCGTTCCGCGACGAAGTTCGCGCTCGTATCGCCCGTGGTTACCGCGCCGGTGCCATTGCCTGCGTTATTCAGTTGCAGGTAGCCGGCGGCGAGATTCAGCGGGCCTTGGGCATACGACAGGCCGAAACCGTACGAGCGGTTATTCGCGAAGTCGCCTGCCTTGTTGCTGAACGAATACATCGTTTCGAACATGACGCCGCGGTACGTCGGGCTCGCGTATTTGACCGAGTTGTTGATGACGACCGAGTTGGCGGCGAGGTTGTCATTTTCAAACGGATGTGCGGCGATACTGCCACCCCACGTGTTGTATCCGGCCGTGAGCGGTCCGACCAAGTCGTTCACCACGTCAAACTGGCGACCAAACGTCAGGGTGCCGTACGGATCGCTTTGCAGGCCGACCCATGCCTGAGAACCGAACGCGCTACCGGCAAAAGCCTGGGCGCCGTTATTCAAAAGAAAGGATTGCTCAAGTTTGAACAGCGCGCGAAAGCCACCGCCCAGATCTTCTGTTCCTTTGAGGCCAAACACCGTGTTCTGCGTCGAGCTGGTTACTTCCTGCCAGTTGCTATGCCCGAGTTGATTGTTTGTGTAGATTAGGCCGGTATCGATCAGACCGTAGAGGGCCACGCTGCTTTGCGCGTGCGCCGAAACTGTAAAGGCGCAAAAGAGCGTGACCGCGAGTAGGGACCTTTTACACATGTTGCCTCAATGAATTTGCAGTGGTCGACGAAATCAGCTGATGCGTCAAAAAATACCCGCGCTTCACAACGGCGACGGTATCCCGTCGAGGTTTGACGCGGGTGGTCCAGGAAAACAAGATCGTGCCGAGTTCAACTCGCCACTTGAGCGACGGCGTCCACTGTGGCTCGGAAGTATGGGCTGCGCCGGGCCATCGTGAAGTAGGTCAGGCCCGCTGAGAATAGACCGAACTCAAAGCTAAGATCGCCCCAGCCGAGGTAGTCGCGCATCAATGGGCTGACATAGGTCGGTGAATTGGAGAACAGGAGCGACGCCACGATGCCGACCAACAGCGCGATGACACCCGGCCAGAAGACTCCTGCGTCGTACCAGTACGCACCGCTGCCCCACTTCATCCAGGCATCCGCCTGATATCGGCCACGGCGCATGAAGTAGTCGACGATCACGATAGCGGCCCACGGTGCAGTCCAGAAGACCATGTAGTTCAGGAACACCTGGTACATGTCGAAGAATTTCCCGTAGAACACCGTCACCACACGGAAACAGAGCGTGAAAAGCGCAATGATGGTCAACGACGTAATCCGGTTGATTGGAATGCGCAACGCAAGCAAACCGAGTCCAGCCGTATAGCCGTTGGGCACATTCGCCGCAATACCGCCGAGAATGATCGAAAACAACAGCGGCACGATGAACCACGTCGGCAAAAATCGGCCAAGCTGGCTGACCGGGTCGTCGCCGAGCGAACCACCCAGTGCGGTTGCAAACAGCACGCCGATCACCTCACAGAACATCAGCGCGACGAACTGTCCGCCGCCGGCCGCCAGCACGATCTTCTTCCAGCTGGTTTCGGCAGGGAAATAGCGGCTGTAGTCGGAGGCGAAGTTTGCCCAGCCAATCGGATAGGAAAAGATGATACCCATCGCAATCAGCCATGTACTGATGGACCCCCCGCCGTGGTTGATCGCCGACGCCATCGCGAAACTCGTGTGCGGCAACACGAATGCCGTCAGCCCGCCGAACAGAACGGCCAGCACGACCGCAATCCATTTTTCCGCGGCGATGATGGTCGCGTGTCCAAAGATCGCCAGCAGTATTTCCGCAGCCAGAATGATGGCTAGCGAAACCCAGACCACCCCGTGGCTCTGAAAGCCACCCATCTTCAGCAACGTCTCAAGTGCCTGAGTGGCTACCACTGAGTTGATCGAAAACCAGCTGAGCGCGGAAACGAGGCTAACCGCCTTCGGCAGGAAGGAACCCAACTGCCCGAACGAACTGCGCGAGGTCATGATGCCGGAGGTGCCCGTACGCGGCCCCATGATCGTGGTCAGGCCCAGCACGAAGCAGCCGAGCAGGTTACCGACGAGAATCGCCCCCAGCGCCTGCCACAGTGACAATCCCTGAGACAGCGCCAGCGCGCCAGTCACGACCACCACGTAATTGGTGTTCGCACCAATCCACATCTTGAACAACTCGGCCGGAGTGCCATGCCGATCCTTTAAAGGAATCGGGTCGATGGCGTGCTGTTCGATGCTCCACGCCTTGTCGGCTTCGACCTCGGCGTGCGGGTTACGGCTATCGTAGTATCCCATTGTGTTCCCCAGATGGATGGTTCAGGCGCGCGACGCTTTAGCGCGCGCATCGTAGGCTTCGCGAAGTGCACGCGAAATGCCTTCTACACAGACATCGAATAGCAACGCACCCTTTTCCGCCGAAGCGGCCGCAGCCGATGACAGGCAGCCGGAAGATGGCGTCCACTCCGGAATTGGCGGAAACATGTCGTAAGGCTCAAAGCTTGCCGCCCCATGCGTGGGTACGCACGACATGTCGACCAGATGCGGATACAGGTGCAGCATCAACGAGGTCTCCAGCACCCCGCCGTGCTCCACTGCCCAGCCTGGAAAACCGTCCGGATAGATCCGCGCGATCGTTTCTTCCGTAACGAAATCCCAGTAAGACAGCATCACAACCTGAAAGTCGTGAATGCCTTCCCAGCGCAGCTCACGAATCGCCAGATCGACACCTTCGACGGCGAACATGGAATTCTCGAAATGTCCGTTGACAAGGCAGACCTTCCGCGCGCCGTGACGGGCAAACTCCTTGAGGACGTCTTTCACCGTCAACGACAGCGTGTGGCCATCCAGACTGGTTGTGCCACACAGATGGTTGCCGCCGCCACTCTTCTGCTGGGATTTGTAGCCATACGCAATGGCGGGGGCCACCAGCGCCTCGATTTGCCGCCCTACTGCAACCGCAATGGCACTTGGCAGCAGCACATCGGGGTTCATCGACATGTGCGGGCCGTGCTGCTCCAGCGCACCAATCGGAATCAGGACGGGCTGCGCTTGCCCTTTCACCCGGCGCGCGTATTCGGGCCACGCCAGCTCGCCTATTACCACGCTTTTTTCCATGGAAATACTCCTCCTTACCGTTGTTTCTGTTTATGTCGATACCACGCGAACCAGCCGCAATCAGACCTATCGTAGAAGCCTAAAAATGCGGACATGTTTCCATTCACGACAAATCGCTTCTCATTTTCGACATTCCAGCAACACAGGCAAAACGACGTCGATTACGAGAACGGCGGCGACCGTGCCGCCGTAGCGCTCGGGGTCACCGAATCCTATGCTTCGAGAATGTTCGGAGCTAAGGTAGTCTTCCGGTTGAACCGAAAGCGTCAGTGTCAGGCCTTGATGATGTTGTGCTCCGGGCCGTACCTGAATCCGGTGATGTTGGTGGCATCTTTCTCGCCCACCACCAGGATGTCGTGCTCGCGATAACCGCCCGCGCCAGGCAGGCCTTGCGGCAGCATGATCATCGGTTCCATCGAAATGACCATGTTCGGCTCAAGCACCGTGTCGATGTCTTCGCGCAGTTCGAGCCCGGCTTCGCGGCCGTAGTAATGCGAGAGCACACCGAACGAGTGGCCGTAGCCAAACGTGCGGTACTGCAGCAGGTTGTACTCCGCGTAAATCCTGTTCAGTTCGTGGGCGATGTCGCTGCAGCGTGCGCCCGGCTTGATCAGTTTCAGCCCAGCTTCATGCACTTCGACGTTGACCTTCCATAAACGCAGGTGCTCGTCTGAGCAGTGGTCGAAGAACATCGTGCGCTCCAGTGCCGTGTAGTAACCGGCGATCATCGAGAAGCAGTTCAGGCTCAGGATGTCGCCCTTCCGCACCTTGCGCGTGGTCACCGGATTGTGGGCGCCGTCCGTGTTGATCCCCGACTGGAACCACGTCCACGTGTCCATCAGCTCTGAATCGGGGAAACGCGTGGCGATTTCACGGACCATCGCCTGGGTCGAAGCCAGTGCCACTTCATGTTCGCGCACGCCTTCATGTACCGCCGCCGCGAGCGCCGCTCCCCCCACGTCGCACACATTGGCGCCATGCCTGATGACCTCGATTTCTTCAGCGGACTTGATCATGCGCAAGCGCATCGTCTGCGCGCTGATATCGACGAATTCGACAGAGGGCAGCGCGGCTTTGAGCTTTTCCAGCACATCCACGGGGACATGATCGAACTCGATACCGACGCGGCCCTTGTTGTCGATTTCCTGCTGCACGGCACGGAAGAAGTTATCGCGCTGCCAGTCGGTGTAGACCACGTTGTAGTCGCCGACCGTACGACGCCACGGCTGGCCGCCATCGATATTTGCCGAGATCGACACCACCTTGTTCGGCGTTACGACCAGCCCGTACTTGCGGCCGAACGAGCAGTACAGGAAGTCCCCGTAATAGTTGATGTTGTGATACGACGTGAACAGCACGGCATCTATATTCTCGTTGGACATCAATGCGTGCAGCTTGCCCTGGCGGCTCGCATACTCCGCATCCGAGAAGGTGTGCTTCACCTTCTCGCCATTCTCAATCCGAATCAGATTTTCCAGTTTCATGCGCTCGCTCCTTGGTGAAAAACGCCAGTAGTGTGAGCGAATAGTAGAAGGTCAATGAATCAGAAAATTATCGACTGCGACAAACTACTCTCGATTTTCGACATGAAGGGTAAACACTCTCGGGGGCTAGTCCTTCGCAGTCGCATGGCGAACGTCTGCTGAAGAGCGACGAGTCGTCATTTGACGAGGCGACGGCGGCCGCCGATTTGTCGGGCGCGCCAGCTTCATTTTGAAGCGCTGTGTGGGGTGACTCAGGTTTCGACAGCCATTCTGCCGACGGCGCCTTCCGTTCGAGCATCCGTCCCCTTGCTTCTCGCCATGGGAATGCTTCCGCAACGGGGAATCGCGGCCCGCATTTGGACAATCGTTTTTTTCGGCCAATCTATATGCGGGCATTGAACACATAAAAATAGCCCTGAAAGACGCGATTCTCCGGATGCCGCCGCGACAGATACCTCAGCCAACGCGTGCCGTTTGTACATCGGAAGGTCGTGGCCAGCTTGCCGGTCGCGACGGGGTGACTATAGACTTCCTCAGTCTGCCTCACTATTTTGGTTCGGCCACGTCAAGCCTCTCCACTTGCCGCGTGTGCTGCACCACATCGGCGTCGTCGAGCCATAGCGCCTTACGGCCAAAGCCCGTGTACAGCTCGAGTTGGTCTGCGTAGTGCGTCGAGCGTGTGCCGTCCGGTGCAACGAAGCCGCTCTGGCCTGGCGCGACCACATCCGATGCCTGGACCTTGCCTGCTGCTCCCTCGCTGCCGAACACAATCAGGTCGTTTTCCGTTCCGCGATTCTGGTATTCGGGAACATGGATGGCCTCCGACCCATCAGCCTGCGGTACGCCGAAGAAGTTATTGGCGCGGAACGTCAGGGTCACAGCAGGCGTTCTCCATTGAGTGATGTCGTCGCCGTAGCGTTGGGACAGCGACTTCCATGCATCGTCCAGCGCGGCGCGGATCACGTCGTCAGGTTGCGCGCCGTTGAAAAGGTCGACGCGTTGCGGCACCCCGGAGCGCGGTCCGAGCAACGCCTCGTACAGGATCTTGCTGCCCGCACTCAAGTTCACCGAGCCGGTCGGGCCGTCTTGGGTTGTCTCATAACCGCTTGCCGTGTACCACTTGTCAAACGGTGCGGGAACGGCCTTCACGACGGTTCGACCGAGCATCGACGTGAGCCACGCATTCATGATCGCCGAGCCGGGCTGCGCGTATTTGCCAGTGTCTTTCGGATCGTCGTTGATGCCGTCCCAGTGCGCCAGCGAATCGGCCAGGCGGCGACGCGGATCGTCATTGGGTAGCGTTGCAGTCGCGCGCTCGATGAACGGCAGGAACGGATGCACGTTCAGGTCGGCGCGGCTCGTTTCCTTGAGGATCTGCCAGACGTCGTCGGTATCCAGCGTGGCGTGCGCATCGATGCGCCGCGAGATTTCATCGACGCGGTCCGCCTGACCCCACAGGAACGCGAACAGGTCCGATGCGGGATAGCCCTTCTCCGGCGAGTTGTTCCAGTTCGCGATGTAGCCGCTGCGCGGGTTATAGATCTGTGGATTGGTCGAGAACGGCAACAGACCGCGCCAGTCCCATTCGCCGGTTCCAGGCACCGGTAAGCGCGGATCGTGTCCCGCGCGACGCCGCGGATACTTGCCCGTATGCGCGTAGCCGATATTGCCGTCACGGTCGGCGTAGTACCAGTTGATCGTCAGTGCCTGGCGCGCGGCCTGGTCGGTCCAGCTTTTCCAGTCGTGCGCCTGTGCCTGATGGGTCCACGCGAGCAGCGACTGGACTTCGAGTCCGTCCCAGGCGCGCGCTTTTGCATACGCGGTATGCGTGGCGTCGTCGCGCTGCATCACAATGCCGTGCACGGTGCGGTAGACGTCGAGCGTCACGGGCGCGGCATCCTTCACGTGAATGATCTCCGTGCGCTTTTCCATCTGCACCCATGCGCCGTTGTGCCAGTAGAAATCGGCGCGAGCAGGATCGATGCGCTCGGCGAAATTGTCGATATCGTCACCGAAGCCGGCCGTCGAGCCCCACGAGATCCGGCCGTTGTGGCCGAACAGCATGCACGGATACGCAAACGGCGTATTGCCCACGATATTGAAGCCTGCGCCATGCAACCCGACGCCATAGGTGTATGCCGGGTTGAACCAGCCGAACTGCGGGCCGTTCAGCATGATCGCTTTCGCCCCGCGCGCACGATGCTTGCCGATGATCCACATGTTGCTGGTAGTCGGAAAGCCGGCAAGACCATTGGCGCCGCTCGCCGCATACTGCGCCAGCACCGTGTCGCGGTTGGCAACCGGATCGAGCGCGAGCAGCATGCCGTCGGCACCGCGCGCGAGGCGCTCGGCCATCGGTGGCGGGCCATCGTAGCGAGGCAGCGTATAGGCGAGCGTGCCGCTGCCCACCTGTGCGCCCAGCTTGACCGGATAGGTGCGTTCGTCGGGGGCGATGGTCGTGCGTGCATCCGGATTCACCAGCCATTTCAACTGGTTGAACAGTTCCATGCCGCGTACGTCGCCGTACTTGTCCTTCAACGCCGTGAGCAGCGCAAGGTTGTCCACTTCGCTCGTGCTGTCGGAGAAGCGGTTCGCCATTGTGCCGACGAATACCATCGCCACATCGAATGCGCTCCAGTTCGACGGCGTGAAGCCGAAGTCGTTGAACTGCCTGGGCATCAGCGTGGCCGGGTGGGCACGCACCTGCGCAATCCAGGCGTTCATGCCATCCGCGTAACCGTCGAGAATGTCGCGCTCGTTTTTCGGCAATGCAGCGATTTGCTGTTCGATCGACGCGGGCCAGTAGTTGCCGCGCGTCGCCTCGTCGAACTTCTCGAATTTCTCGCCGAGCACTCCGGCCACCGTGCCCTGTGTGCTGCGTTTGGCCATCTCCATCTGGAACAGGCGGTCTTGCGCTACCGCATAGCCGTAGCCATAGAAGAGCTTGTACGTGGTGTCCGCGTAGATCTGCGGCACGCCGTATTCATCGCGCTTGATCACGACCTGGTGTGTCGCCGTGCTGGTCGCATGCGCAGTGGAGGGTAGCAGCGGGAGCGCAAGCGCAGCAAAGGCCAAGAAAAACGCCAATACGCATGCGTGCCGTGAGAGGCGGGACGGTTGAGGCACGATATTTCCATCATTTAGAAAGACACATACCGCGGTATCGATCATGGCGCCTCCTCCTTCACAGGAAAGACGGTGTCCACGAGACCTCACCCCGTGCGGCCCGCGCGTTTATACGCTGCATCGTGGAACCTGAACAGATCGCAGCGAAGTGCCGCTGCATTCAATGCGCAGCCAGGCTCCGCGAACGGAGCCTGGCCTCGGCCTCATGCGTTGACGTGCCGCAAGTCGAGCACGCGTTGCGCCTTGCCGGTGGCGGTCGTCTTTATCTCGCCGGCGTTCAGCACGCGCACAGCCGTGGATACGCCCACCATCGTCTTCACGCGATGCTGCAACTCACGTGCAAGCTGGGCGCGCTCGCTATCGACGAGCGAGTCGCAAATCTCCGCCCGCGCCTCGACCGACACGGACAGCGAATCCATGTGCCCGTCGCGCGTGATGCACAACTGGTAGTTCCCGCTAAGCCGGGAGATGCTGAGAATCAGTTCCTCAATCTGGCTCGGAAACACATTGACGCCGCGAATGATGAGCATGTCGTCCGAACGTCCCGTGATCTTTGCGAGCCTGCGCATCGAGCGCGATGTCGGCGGCTGCAGCGAAGTCAGGTCGCGTGTTCTGTAACGGATCATCGGCACGGCTTCCTTCGAGAGCGACGTGAACACCAGTTCACCGTGACTGCCGTCGGGCAGCACTTCACCGGTTATCGGATCGATGATCTCGGGATAAAAGTGATCTTCCCAGATCACCGGCCCATCCTTGCTTTCGATACACTCGCACGCCACGCCCGGGCCCATTATTTCCGAGAGACCGTAGATGTCAATGGCCTGGATGCCAGCGCGCGTCTCGATCTCGTTGCGCATTCCCTGCGTCCACGGCTCCGCGCCGAAGATGCCGAGCTTCAGTGACGACTCCGCCGGATTCATGCCCTGCCGTGACATTTCGTCGATCAGGTTGAGCATGTAAGAAGGCGTGACGAGAATGATCGACGGCTCGAAATCGCGGATCAATTGAACCTGCTTCTCAGTCTGGCCGCCGGACATTGGCACGACCATGCAGCCGAGTCGCTCCGCACCGTAATGGATACCGAGGCCGCCAGTGAACAGGCCGTAGCCAAAAGCGTTATGCAGCGTGTCGCCGCGCCGACCGCCGGCCGCACGGATCGAACGGGCCGTGACGTTGGCCCAGGTGTCGATGTCGTTCGCGGTATAGCCCACGACCGTCGGCTTTCCGGTCGTGCCGCTTGATGCGTGGACGCGGACGACCTGGTCTTTCGGCACCGCAAAAAGTCCGAACGGATAGTTGTCGCGCAGGTCTTTCTTCGACATGGTCGGAAATTTCGCCAGGTCGGACAGGTGGCGCAGATCGTCGGGGTGGACTCCGGCTGCGTCAAAGGAGCGACGATAGTGCGGCACGTTCTCATAGGCATGCCTGAGCGACCATTTGAGCCGTTCCAGTTGGAGCGCCTGAAGCTCGTCGCGGCTGGCTAGTTCGATGGGCTCGAGTTCGCCCCGTTGAGGAATTGGCTGGACCACGGTTGTCTCCTGAGAATGACGTGACTGAATAGGGTTAGGCGATGGCAGGAACGGCGGCGCCGCGCAGCGGCTTGCCGGCCCAGTGATGCGCCGCGAGCAGTGGCGATACGCGGTAACGGTCTTCGCCGTAATGCCCCGCGAGGTTCACAAGCGCCCGGTAAAACAATTCGACGCCCATGCTGTCGGCCCAATCGAGCGGACCGAGCGGATAGTTGACGCCTTTCTTCATTGCCAGATCGAGATCCGAAGCCGTGCAGACGCCCTGATTCACGGCGTCCGCGGCTTCGTTGACGAGCATTGCGACCGTGCGCATCAGCACCATGCCCGCGGTGTCCGCAACCGGCACGACCGCGTAACTGCTACGCTGCAACGCGCCCACGACCGCCAGATACGCTGCGTCGCTGCATTGCAGAGCGCGAGTGAGCGCCAGCGTCTTCGTGGTGGCGAAGTCGAGCGCGAGATCGACCAGCACGACATTGTCACGGCCGATGTCGCAAGCGCGGCGCGTCGCCGTGCGGCCATCGGTGAGGAGCAGCACCGCATCGTCAATTTTCGCCACGAGACCGGCGACGTCGTCGTCAGCGTCCGTCGAAACGTCCAGCCCCGAACGCGACAGTCTCTCCTGTAACGGCATGAACGGCTTCTCCGGCTTGCCGAGCCTGATTTTCCGGGGCGCGCTCGCCGGGGCCTCGATCGTCGCGGCTGGCTTGGCCGCCTGCGCTGCATAGTCGTAGAAGCCACGGCCAGTCTTGCGACCGAGGAAGCCCGCGCTGACCAGTTCCTGCTGAATCAGCGACGGCGTGAAGCGGCGATCGTAGAAATACGCGCGAAACACCGACTCCGTCACAGCAAAGTTGACGTCGTGCCCGATCAGGTCCATCAGTTCGAACGGTCCCATGCGGAACTGGCCCGCATCGCGCATCACGGTGTCGATGGAAGCGGGATCGGCCGCCTGCTCGGTCAGCACACGCAAGCCTTCCGCATAAAACGGCCGCGCGACGCGATTGACAATGAAACCTGGGGTCGACTTCGCATGAACTGGCGTCTTGCCCCAGGCTGCAGCCGTCAGATGGGCGCGCTGCGCCGCCTCCTCCGAGGTCGCCAGTCCGCTGACCACTTCCACCAGCGCCATCAACGGGGCGGGGTTAAAGAAGTGCATGCCGACCAGCCGCGCCGGATTGCGCAACGAAGCGCCGATCGCGGTGACCGAAATGGACGAGGTGTTGGTGGCGAGAATGCACTGCTCTCCCACGATGCCTTCGAGATCGCCGAAAATCTTTTGCTTGATATCGAGCCGCTCGGCCACGGCTTCGATCACGAGGCCAGCGTCGCGAAGATCGGCTAGACCCACGGCCGCGCGGATTCGCGCAATTGCGGCCTGTGCCGCGTCCGGGCTTAGACGGCCTTTGTCCGCCAGCCGCGTGAGCGCGGCGGCGATGCCGGTCAGCGCCCGCTCAACGGCTTGTGCGTCGATATCGAACAGCACGACCGGATGGCCTGCCGTCGCCGCCACCTGCGCGATGCCGGCCCCCATTGCGCCGGCGCCGATCACGCCCACCACACACGCTTGATCCAGAGCGGTTTTCATGTTTTCGCTCCCCTCAGACTCGCTCGATCACGATGGCAATTCCCTGTCCGACGCCGATGCACATCGTGCAGAGCGCGAACCGGCCATTGCGGCGTTCGAGTTCGTACATCGCGGTGGTGACGAGCCGGGCGCCCGACGCGCCGAGCGGATGCCCAAGCGCAATTGCGCCACCGTTGGGGTTCACGCGCGGATCGTCTTCCGCCAACCGAAGTTGCCGCAGCACCGCAATCCCTTGCGAAGCAAATGCCTCGTTGAGTTCGATTACATCGAACTGGTCGAGCGTCATGCCGAGGCGCGCGAGGAGTTTTTGCGTGGCCGGAGCCGGTCCGATGCCCATGATGCGCGGCGCAACGCCAGCGGTCGCCATGCCGAGAATGCGGGCGCGCGGCGTGAGCCCGTTGCGGCGCGCTGCTTCTTCGCTGCCGATCAACAACGCGCACGCGCCGTCGTTGACGCCCGAAGCGTTGCCTGCCGTCACCGATCCGTCCGGACGTACCACGCCCTTGAGTTTCGCCAGCGTTTCGAGCGAGGTTTCGCGCGGATGCTCGTCGCGTTCGACGGCGACCGTCTCGCCCTTCTTTTGTGGCACCTGAACGGCGGTGATCTCCTGCGCTAGCGTGCCGTCCGCCTGCGCGCGAGCGGCGCGTTGCTGGCTGCGCAGCGCGAATCGATCCTGCGCATCGCGTTCAATCCCGAAGTCCATCGCCACGTTTTCCGCCGTCTCCGGCATCGAGTCGACCCCGTACTGCTCGCGCATCTTCTTGTTGATGAAGCGCCAGCCGATGGTCGTGTCGAAGATTTCAGCCTGGCGGCCAAACGCCGTAGCCGATTTGCCCATCACGAACGGCGCGCGCGTCATGCTTTCCACGCCGCCGGCGACATAAAAATCGCCGTCGCCGGCGCGGATGGCGCGCGCCGCGTTGCCGACCGCATCCATGCCCGAGCCGCAGAGACGGTTGATGGTGGAACCGGGCACGTCGATAGGTAAGCCCGCGAGGAGCGCCGACATGCGCGCGACATTGCGGTTGTCTTCGCCCGCCTGATTGGCGCAGCCGTACAGGACATCGGCTACCTGTCCCCAGTCCACCGAGGCGTTGCGGCTCATCAACGCGCGGATGGGAACGGCGCCGAGATCGTCGCCACGAATGTCCTTCAGAACGCCGCCGTAGCGTCCGAACGGCGTGCGGATTGCGTCGCAAATAAAAGCTTCAGTCATTGATTGCCTCTGAATTGATTTGATGGTGATGGGTCGGGTTCGCGCCGGCCTGCGCGCGGCTCACGCCGGCTCGCGCTGCGGGACATGGCGGCGGCTTTGCACGACGCGGAATCGGTTGGCCACGAACGCGGCGTCCGAAAGACTCGCGTTGGCTGCAGGATTTGCTCCTGTGGCATGGAAGTCAGAAAACGCCGCCGACTGATTCACGAAGACACCGCCCGTCAGATTGATCGACAGCGCAACACCGCCAAAAGCCGCAGCCTCGTCGGCCGCGTCCAGCACCTGCTCGTCCGTGCTGTAGACGGACAGCGTCAGTGCACCGCGCGTGCGAGCGATGCGGCCGGCAAGTTCAAGAGAATGCTCGGTCGAGCCGGTTGCGATCACGAACGCAATCGGGCCGAACCATTCCTGCGTGAAGGTGGCTTCGTCGCGGTCGGCGTCGAGTTTCAGCAGAATGGGCGTGTTGACCTTTGCGTCCGGAAACGCCGGATGCACGAGGCTCTGGCTGTCAAGGAGCGGTGTGCCGAGCGTGGCGACCTGCTCGATCCGATCCAGCACGCCGTTGTTCTGGATCGCGCCCGTCAGTTCGACTGCCTTGGCCGGATCGGCGGTCAGCTTTTGCACAGCTTCAGCGATGGACTGGGCGACGGCGTCGAATGAGATCGTGCCTGCAGCCGTCTTGATGCCGTCACGCGGCACGTAGATATTCTGCGGCGCCGTGCACATCTGACCGGAGTACAGCGCAAGCGAGAACGCGATGTTGCGGACCACCGGTTTCAGTTCATCCGCCGAATCGATTACAATCTGGTTGACACCCGCCTTCTCGGTGTAGACCTGTGCCTGGCGGGCATGTGTCTCGAGCCAGTCGCCGTTGGCGGTGCAGCCGGTGAAATCGATCAGGCGAATTTCGTCACGCGTGGCCAGCGACTGCACAAGCGCGCCATCGTTCGGGGCTGTGGCAAGCAGGGTCACGACGTTCGGATCGAAGCCGGCCTCTTTCAGCACTTGTCGCGCAATGCGAACGGTGATCGCGAGCGGCAGAATCGCGGCCGGATGTGGCTTGACGATGACGGCGTTGCCGGTTGCGAGATCCGCGAACATCCCGGGATAGCTGTTCCAGGTGGGAAACGTGCAGCAGCCGATCACGAGGCCGATGCCGCGCGGGACGATGGTGAAGCGCTTTTCCATGGCGAGCGGCGGATTCTTGCCTTGTGGCTTTTCCCAGTACGCGGTCTCGGGAATGTCGCGCATCGCGTCCCACGCGTAGACGATCGCCTCGAGCGCGCGATCCTGCGCGTGCGGGCCACCGGCCTGGAACGCTATCATGAACGCCTGCCCGGTGGTATGCATGACGCTGTGCGCGATCTCGAAGCTCGCTTGATTCAGTCGCGCGACGATCTCCAGACTGACGCCGACCCACGCCTTCGGACCGGCCTTACGATATTGTGTCTGCGCTTTCTGTGCCGCTGCGATCAACGCATCCGGTTCCACTTTTGGATAGCCGATATTCAGTGCGAAGCCGAATGGCGAACGCTCCTCGCCGACGGTGCCGCTGCTGCCGGGTTGATGGAGTTCGAAGGGCCGCTCGAGTTGTGACTTGAATGCCGCTTCGCCGTCGGCTCTGGCGGTTTCGCCATAGGGCGGGCTAGGCATCTCATCGAAGGGACTCCAATAGCCGCGTGTCTTGATCGCGTTCAGTGCGCTGTCGAGCGTCTTTTCGTGTTTATCAAAGAGAGAATGATTCATCGTGAGCCGCCGCTTGATAAGGGTTGGTGTCCTTCGATTACCGTTCGTCGTAGCTCACAACCACCCGATCCGAGATCGGATGACACTGGCACGTGAGCACGAAGCCATCGTCGATTTCGCGCTGTTCGAGCGTGTAGTTCTTTTCCATCTTCACTTCGCCTTCGAGCACTTTCGCCCGGCATGTGCAGCACACTCCGCCCTTGCAGGCGTAGGGCAGCGCAAGGCCGGCTTTGAGGCCGACATCCAGCACGCTTACGCCTTCATACGGCAGGCGCAGCTTGCGTTTCTTGCCGTCGATGATCAGCTCCAGATCAGCGGCCGGCAGATCGTCAGTGATCTCGATGGGCGGCACGCCCGCCTGCGGCAGCGGTGTGCCGAAGCGTTCGACGTGAACCTTTTCCGGCGCCACGCCTGCTGTCTTTAAAGCTGCTTCCGCCGCATCCATCATCGGCCCGGGACCACAGATGAACGCTTCGTCGATTTCAGCGGCCGGTGTGAGCGTTTCCAGAAATGCCGCGCACTTGGCCTGATCCAGCACGCCGTTGAACAACTCGACGTCCTGCAAATCGTCGGACAACACGTGATACAGCGAGAACCGACTCATGAATCGGTTCTTCAGGTCTTCGAGTTCCTCGGCGAACATGATCGCGTCGACGCTGCGGTTGCCATAGACGAGCGTGAAGCGGCTGGTCGGCTCCATCTCGAGTGTCGTCTTGATGATCGCGAGCACCGGCGTGATGCCGGAGCCGCCCGAGAACGCCACGTAAGACTTCGCGAGATCAGCGTTCAGATGCGTGAAGAAGCGGCCATCGGGCGTCATGACTTCGATCTCGTGCCCCGGCTGCAAGGTATCGAACGCGAAGTTCGAGAAACGCCCGCCGCGCACCCGCTTGATGCCGATGCGCAATTCGCCATCGCGATCGTAGTCGGTCACGCCCACGCAGATTGAATACGAACGGCGGGTTTCCTCGCCGTCGAGGTGCGTCTTCAGCGTGACGAATTGCCCTTGCGTGAAACGAAACGCATCGCGCAGCCCTTCAGGCACCTCGAACGAGACGGTGACGGCATCGGCGGTTTCAGGCCGTACTTCGCGGATACGCAGCGGGTGGAATTGCGGAGTCGCCATGATTTCGGTCCAGGTCAGTACGGTTTGAAGTAGTCGAACGGCTCGCGACAATCGATACACCGATACAGCGCCTTGCACGCCGTCGAGCCGAATTGCGCGAGACGCTCGGTGTGCGAGGAGCCGCAGTGGGGACAGGGCGGCTTGTCGTTATTCGCAGCGCGGGGCACGAAGCGGATGGTCTTTTCTTGCGGCGCGTGATTGCTGCCGCAGTTGCCCATCGGTGGCGCGATGCCGTAGCGCCGCAGCTTTTCGCGTGCTTCGCTTGTCATCCAGTCGGTGGTCCACGCGGGCGCGAGCACCGTCTCGATGCGATGCTTCGCCAACCCCGCCGCATTCAACGCCGCACCGATGTCCTCCGCGATCTGATACATCGCCGGACAGCCCGAGTAAGTCGGCGTGATGACGATTTCCAGCGCATCGTCGGCGGCACGGCGCACGTCGCGCAGAATGCCAAGTTCACGGATCGACACCACCGGGATTTCCGGATCGGGCACCGCTTCAAGCACGGCCCAGACACGTTCCAACGTGGCGTCTGCATTCATCATTGAGGTGGTCTTCTGCGTGGCGTTGGCGTTCAGCGTTGCGTTCATCGTGCTCACCACCTAGCGCCAGGATGCTGGCGGGCGAGGCTTTGCAGTTCGGCGAGCAGAAAGCCCATATGTTCCGAGTGCTCGCCGTGCTTGCCGGTCGTGATGTGGTTCGCCTGTTCCGGCGTCTTCAGCGTGGCTTCCTCGAGCGTCGCTTCGACGTCTTCACGCCAAGCGGCTTCGAGGTCTGCCGTCAGCGGTCCGATGCCTTCGGCAGCAATCGCGGCTTCCACCGCGTCGCTCGAGAAAAATTCGTGCGTGTACGGCATCAGGTAATCGAGCGCGGCCTGTGCGCGTCGATGCGACTCGTCGGTACCATCACCGAGACGGATCAGCCAGTCGCTTGCGTGATGCAGGTGATAGCGCGTTTCCTTAATCGACTTCGAGGCGATTGCGGTGAGATGCTCGTCTGTGGAAGACTGCAATGCCGTCCACACGTGCGCCATCAACGCCGAATAAAGGAAGTTGCGTACGATCGTCACCGCGTAGTCGCGATCCGCCTTGGCCGTACCCGCAAGCGGCCCGATATGCGGCAACTCCGCGATCGTGTAGTTCGCAAACTCGCGTTCAGTGCGGAAGTACGCGTACTCGTCTTCGGTCTTCTTCGTGCCGTTGAGCTGCTCGTCGAGCGTCGCCGCGTGCGAGTACAGCAGACGTGCCTGACCGATCAGATCGAGACTGATGTTCGCCAGCGCAATATCTTCTTCGAGCACCGGGCCGTGGCTGCACCACTCGCTGTTGCGCTGGCCGAGGATCAGCGCGTTATCGGCCAGGCGCAGCACGTAGGACAAATGTTGGGGCGTGGTCATAGTTACGTCTCGCCTCACATGTGGTTGATTTCGTCGGGCAGCACGAAAAAGGTCGGATGACGGTAGATCTTGTCGCCGGCCGGTTCGAACAGTTCTTCCTTGTCGGCAGGGTTCGACGCCGTAATCGCCGACGACGGCACTACCCAGATGCTCACGCCTTCCTGACGACGCGTGTACACGTCGCGCGCCATGCGCAGCGCGGCCGGCGCATCCGGCGCGTGCAGACTGCCGCAATGCTTGTGATCGAGCCCCTGCTTGCTGCGTACGAACACTTCCCAGATCGGCCATTCCTTGTTCATTTCCGTCTCCTTCCTGAATGCGTTAGGCGGCTTGTTTATGAGCACGCGCGGCTTGTTTTTCGGCGTAGGCCAGCGCGGCTTCGCGGACCCAGGCGCCGTCGTCATGTGCTTTCACTCGCGTGGTGAGGCGTTCCTTATTGCACGGGCCGTCGCCGTTCACGACACGCCAGAATTCTTCCCAATCGATCTCGCCATAGTCGTGCGCCTGCCGCTCTTCGTTCCACTTGAGATCGGGATCGGGCAGCGTGACGCCCAAAATCTTGGCCTGCTCGACGGTGGCATCGACGAATTTCTGCCGCAAATCGTCATTCGATATCCGCTTGATGCCCCATTTAAACGACTGGCCGCTATGGATGGAATCCTTGTCGCTCGGGCCGAACATCATCAGCACCGGCCACCACCAGCGGTCCACCGCCTGCTGCACCATTTCCTTCTGCGCTTCGGTGCCTTTCATCATGGAGAGCAGCGCGTCGAAACCTTGCCGCTGATGGAACGACTCTTCCTTGCAGATGCGGATCATCGCGCGGGCGTACGGCCCGTAGGTGCAGCGACACAGCGGAATCTGGTTCATGATCGCGGCGCCATCGACCAGCCAGCCGATCACGCCGACGTCTGCCCAGGTAGGCGTCGGGTAATTGAAGATGCTCGAGTATTTGGCGCGACCGGCGTGGAGAGCGTCGACGAGTTGGTCGCGCGAGACGCCCATCGTTTCGGCCGCGCTATACAGATAGAGACCGTGGCCACCCTCGTCCTGCACCTTGGCGAGCAGGATCGCCTTGCGCTTCAGGCTTGGGGCACGGCTGATCCAGTTGCCTTCGGGCTGCATGCCGATGATCTCCGAATGCGCGTGCTGCGAAATCTGCCGGATCAGAGTCTTACGGTAAGCCTCGGGCATCCAGTCCTGCGCTTCGACCTTGCCGTCGGCTTGCATTACTGCATCGAAGCGCGTTTGCTCGGCGGACGTGCTGGTATCAGCCGAGGGGTCGATCGGCTGAACGTTGCCAGGGATATCGAGGGATTGGGTGTACATGGAAATCTCCTGTGACCGGATGACGCAGTATAATGATATCCCGTCCGGTCGGTCGGTTAATTATTGCTATCAGAACTAGATCACGATTTCCTATATAGAGAGCGGCAACGGCGCGCCGTCGTGACACTTCACCTCGTCACGGGCGAGCCGGCCGGCGAAGTGCCTGTGATCCACCTCATCCCAGCAGCCGAGCGTGGCCAGCAGTTTGCGCATGCGGTCGCAGTGCTGCAGCACTTTCTTCTGCAGTTGCCCGCGATCGCGCATCAGGTGCCGCGACGCTTCGTCCTGCGCCGATGGCACGTGAACCACGTGCATGCGGTCGCGCTCACCGCGTACCCGCAGCCACAGCGCGCTGCGCCGCAGGCTTGCGTTTGTTTTCGCCACTTTGCGGGCGCGGTTTTTTGCTGAGCACCTGCATGGCGCGCGGCGCAGCTTGCGGCACTTTGGGCTTCTTAGGCTTTTTGGGTTTCTTGATGATCTGGCCCGTCGCGCTGGTTTGCGGCACGCGGTGTTCGGCTTCAAAACCCGGCTCTTCTTCACGGGGCAGCGTTTGCCGGATCAGCGCTTCAATCGCGGCCAGTTGCGGCGCTTCATCGGCACACACAAGGGACACCGCCACGCCGCTGGCGCCCGCGCGGCCAGTACGGCCAATACGGTGCACGTAGTCTTGCGCCACGATCGGCAGATCAACGTTGATCATCAGCGGCAGGTCGTCGATATCCAGCCCGCGCGCAGCCACATCGGTGGCTACCAGCATATGTACTTCGCCCGTCTTGAAGCGCTCCAGCGCACGCAGGCGAGCGGGTTGCGGCTTGTCGCCGTGGATGGTGTCGACCGCATAGCCCGCTTCATCCAGCATGGCCGCCAGGTAATCCACGCCATTGCGGGTTTTGACGAACACCAGCGCGTGCTCCCAGTTGTTCTCAGCCACAAGGTGCATGAAGAGGACCGGCTTGTTCTTTTTATCCACCGGCACCACCCACTGCTTGATCTTGCTGGCCGTGGCATTGGGCGGGCTGACGCTGATATTGACCGGGCCGCGCAGAATGCCTGCCGCCATGGCGCGGATATCATCGGTAAACGTGGCAGAGAACAGCAGGGTCTGGCGCTGAGCGGGCAAGGCAGCAAAGACGGCGTTGAGTTCGCGCTCAAAGCCTAGATCCAGCATGCGGTCGGCTTCATCCAGCACCAGCGTTTGTACCTGATCAAACTGCACTGCGTTCTGGCGATTGAGATCCAGCAAACGGCCCGGCGTGGCAACGAGCACATCCACGCCTTTACGCAACGTCATCATCTGCGGGTTGATACTCACACCGCCGTAGGCGGCCAGAAATCGTAAGTCGAGCCCTTTGCCGTAATCGATAAAGCTTTGCAGCACTTGTTCGGCCAGTTCACGCGTGGGTACCAGCACCAGAACGCGGGCGCGGTTGCTGGACACCGCCGGGCCGTGTTGCACCAGCCGTTGCAACAGCGGCAGCGCAAAACCCGCCGTTTTGCCAGTGCCGGTCTGTGCCGCAGCCATGACGTCCTTGCCACTGAGCACAGCAGGAATCGCCTTGACCTGCACCGGCGTAGGTATCTGGTAATTGAGGTCCTTCACATTACGCAGCAAGGGATCGATCAGGCCAAGCGAGGCAAAAGACATGGGCGTATTTCGGGCTGAAACCGCAATTCTAGCGGTTGGAGTTGGGCGGCAATGGACGAGTTAGACGCCCGGGCGTTTCGTGGCCACCGTCGGTCGATGGATGGCGGTCGGAATCCAGCGTGCTGGCGAATAAGTCCTATCGATCCGATGCGGTCGCCCGAAACCGACCCAATATAGGCCGTACACCCAACGCAGAATGATTGTCTGTATCCGGTCCTGCAACGGTCACCGGATCTGCTAATCTCCCGACGAATGTTCAAGAAATAATCAACCACGACGCTCGGTCAGTGCTACGAACGCGAAGGCTAGTATTTTGGCCATCGCGTTGCGTCGCCTCCTCCTCTTTGCCGCAAGTTCTGATGGGAACAAAAGCGAGCGATCTTCCGCCGCAGAGTCGCTTAAAATCATCTTTTCGGCACTCTCCGAGGCCAATCATGCGCTCATGGCGGCTTGATCGTCCCAACCTCTCCGGCCATCTGGATCTGTCACGGGCAACGAGCCTGGTCTCGGCCATCGGGTCTAACGATGCGAACGCCTTCGCCGCGGAAGTTCTGAAACTCCTAGAGGATGCCGCAGGCATATCGCAGTGCACCGTCTTTGCTTACGAGTTCAACAATCGTCCTCGGACGGTCTCGGTCGCAGACCACCGTGGCGGTCGATATCTGAGCAACGTCGCGGATACCTACGCCAAGACTTTCTATGCGTTGGACGGAAATCAGACGATTATCTCCTCTGCCCGTCCTCAGAAGCTCGACTCGGCCGTCCTGCTCCACCAGCAGGCCATCGAAGACATCTCGCATGAAGGGTATCGAGCCGCTTGCTATCACCAGCCGGACGTTTCGGGCCGACTCTCCCTTTTGCTGCAGCCCTCGCAGGACATCTGGCTCTCCGTCAATCTCTACCGCGACCGCAGGCGCGGCCATTTCCACGCGAACGAGATCGCGCTGATCGAGGCCTTTGCGCCGCTCATCGCCCAGACCGCCAAGCATCATTACGTGCTATGCGGCCAGATCCAGACCGGCATTCCGCAACTGATGCTGGTGCGTATTCGAGGGATCTGCCCCGAGTTGTCGAAGCGCGAACTCGATGTCCTATGCGGCGTTCTGGAGGGCCGTACCGCGAAAGACATCGGAGAACTTATGGGCGTCAAAGCCTCCAGCGTCGTGACCTATCAAAAGCGGGCCTTTCGCCGCCTCGGCATTTCGAGCCAGCGTCAGTTGTTTGCCTTGTGCCTGGCTACCAGCCGAGAATGATCACGCACTGCGTCATCTCTCTGACCGTGCCCGATCTTCTGCTTGCCTGGCACTGAGGGTTTTTCCTAATCCATTTCACCCGTCAAGTCGTACCCATTTTGGGGACAGCGCGCGCGGGCGAATCTCCATACTCCACTCATCGCCATACCTCGCCGCCCTGACGAGCCTGACGCGATTGCATTGAGTGCTGTGGCGCTCGACATAGAGCTGAGTTTGGAGACGACCCGTATGGAAACGACCCCATTGGATGACCGCAGTCCGCTTCCTGGCGGTCCGGCAAACGGTGCTGGATCTGGTGAATCGATGCGAGAGCAGCGTGTCATCGCCAAGGTCTCCCGGCACCTTCTTTGGTTTCTCTTCGTCCTGTTCTTCTTCTCGTTCATGGACCGGATCAATATCGGATTTGCCGGCCTTACCATGATGAAGGATCTCGGCCTCTCCGGCGTCCAGTTCGGTCTGGCGACCACGTTGTTTTATATTGCATATATCGCGTTCGGCATTCCCAGCAACATCGTCCTGGCGCGCATCGGCGCGCGGAAATGGATCGGGACTATCATGATCGCCTGGGGTCTGGCCTCTACAGCGACGATGTTCGCATCGAGTCCGGGAACGCTTTACCTGTTGCGAATCCTCGTCGGCGTGACCGAGGCGGGCTTTCTACCAGGCATCCTGCTTTACATGACGTATTGGTTTCCGAGCGCATATCGCGCGAGGGCCAACGCTTTGTTCATGATCGCGATGCCCGTCACGGCCGCGGTCGGCTCCGCACTCTCGGGATACATTCTGGCGCTGGATGGAACGCTTGGCCTCAAAGGATGGCAGTGGCTCTTCTGTCTGGAGGGTCTGCCTTCGGCGATCTTGGGTCTGGCCGTATTCGGCTATCTGCGCGATGTTCCCGAGAAGGCGCACTGGCTCACTGCCGATGAGAAGCGCACGCTTTCGAAGACCCTCGCGGCCGAGCACAACGCCGACCCCGTGCCGCATTCGCCCGCCACCGACGAAAGAAGCCTTCTCAGCGAGCTCTTCTCGCCAACGGTCCTCAAATTTGCGCTCGCTTATTTCTGTCTGGTCAACACGCTAGCAATGGTTGCCGTCTGGACGCCCCTGATCGTCAAAAGCTTCAGCGCTGACGCGAGCAATCGGACCGTCGGCCTGCTGGCCGCGATCCCGCAAATCTGCACGATCGTTGCAATGATCTGGTGGGGAAGACGCTCTGATCGCAAACAGGAGCGCAAATGGCACCTGATGTTGCCGATGCTGTTTTCCGCTGCTGGCTGGCTTTGCACCGCCTATTCCACCAACCCCGTGATTCAGATGTTAGGCATCTGCCTCGCGTCGGCGGGATCGTACACCGCCATGTCGATCTTCTGGACAACCCCTGATCACGCATTGAGCCTCCGGGCCCGTGCCGTTGGGATCGCAGTGATCAACGCGACCGGCAACATCGGGTCGGCGCTGAACCCCCTGGTCGTGGGATGGCTGAAGGATCTCACCCATAGCTTCTCGGCCGGATTGCTCTATGCAGCGGCATTGCTCGTGATCGGCGCCATCGTAGTGGCAGTGCTGCCCGTTCAGCCCAAGCGCTCCCGCGACGCGGAACTATCTAGCAACGCACGTTAGTGCGGATTGCCCTACTTGGGCGAATACGCCGATGGCGTTACGGCAGCATCGAGGCGCAGCTCATGCGTGGCCCCCCGCTTACCAGAATTCGTTAAGGAGCAAACGATGGAATTCAAAGCTTATCCCTTCACTGCAAAAAAGTACGCTGGCCAGATGCCGAATCTTGACAACGGCATCGAGACAAAGCGACGTGCAGTGACGATCGTCGGCGGTGGCCCTGTCGGACTCGCCGTGGCACTTGGCCTCGCCAATCACGGCGTTCCTTCGGTATTGATCGAAGCCGATGATTCCGTATGCTATGGCAGCCGGGCCATCTGTATCTCGCGTCGGAGCCTGGAAATCATCGAGCGCCTGGGTGCAGTGGACGGGTTTCTGAAGACCGGACTGCCGTGGGACGGTGGGCGCAGTTTTTATCGCGACACCGAAGTGCTGCACTTCAAGATGCCGCAGGACGACAACCAGAAACTGCCTCCGATGGTGAACGTCGCGCAATATCACATCGAACAGTTTCTCCTGGACGCCGCGCAACGGAAGTCTGATCTGATCGACATCCGCTGGCAGACCAAGGTGACCGCCATCGATTCGCGTACGGACGGCGCCACGCTTCGCCTCGCGACTCCCGAAGGCGACTATTCGCTCAATACGGACTGGGTGGTCGCCTGCGATGGTGGGCGCAGCACGATCCGCGAGGCATTGGGCTTGCAGCTCAATGGGACGAGCTACGAGGGCCGTTACGTCATCGTCGATATCGAGCTCGAGAGCGAGCGGCCGACCGAGCGTCTTGCCTACTTCGATCCATCGTCGAACCCGGGCTCCACTGTGCTGGTCCACAAGCAGCCTGACAATGTCTGGCGCATCGATTACCAATTGCGGGACGGCGAGGACGCCGAACAGGCAGTCAAGCCTGAAAATGTCATGCCACGGGTGCAAAGCCTGTTGGACATGATGGGCGAACGTGGCGCCTGGGCACCCATCTGGATCACGATCTACAAGGCCAATGCCTTGACCCTGGAAAGCTATCGTCACGATCGCGTGCTGTTTGGCGGCGATGCAGCCCATCTGGTGCCGATTTTTGGCGTGCGCGGCGCGAATTCAGGAATCGATGACGCGGACAACCTCGCGTGGAAACTGGCGTTCGTCGTCCGTGGCCTTGCGTCCGAAGGATTGCTCGACAGCTATTCAGACGAGCGCGTCTTTGCGGCCCACGAAAACCTTAGTTACGGTACCAAGAGCACCGAATTCATGGCGCCGCCCTCATTCGCCTTCGAGTTGATGCGCAAGGCCGTATTGAGTCTGGCGATCAGGCATGAACGCGTGCGTTCTCTGATTAACCCGCGGCAGACTTCGGCCATCAGTTATACGGAGTCGCCGCTCAACACGCCTGAAGCACAGTCGGGCGCGTTTGAGGCTGGTCCTGCGCCGGGGGCCGTGTTGACCGAATGCCCACTGACGATCGTCGAGGGCGGCAGCGCGAGGGAGGCTCATCTGACGGACTTGATCACTCCAAGGTTCACCGCTCTGCACTTCAGCGAAGACGGACGCGTACCGGTGGAATTTGCCGAACTCGAAGCAACGCTTCAAGAGGAAAAGCTGCCTTTCAAGCTGATCCCCGTGACTTCGCATCTTCACCCCGAGACGAAAAACAATCACAACTGGGACCACACAGGTCGGCTGTTCGCCATGTACAACGCCAGACCCGGCACCGTATACCTGGTTCGCCCGGACGGCCATGTCCTGGGACGCTGGCATGCGGCAGCGGCTGCAGATGTTGCGGCCGCCATCCACCACGCCCTTCAAATGTGATCACCAAACCGGTAAAGGAGAACGCGATGACCGACAGCGACCTCGACATCGTTTATACCCGGCTGTGCAGGACCATGACTCAACTGGGTCAGCCGAACACTTCGCTTTTCCTCGCGCGCTTCGCCATGCTCGCGATCGACAGGATCGACGACCCCGCCGTCGCACTGAATTTAATCGACGACGCAAGCGAAGGAATGACTGAATCAGCGCCGCGGTAGGGTTCCAATCCACAAGCCCGCCTCGTAGCGCTTTTTCTGGCTTCCCATATCCTTCGCAGGAACGCGAAACAATGACCGTCAATTATCAAACCGGCTTCGCCAATGAGTTTGCCACCGAGGCGCTGCCGGGCGCCCTTCCCGTGGGGCGTAACTCTCCGCAACGCGTGCCTTATGGCCTATACGCAGAACAACTCTCAGGGACTGCATTCACGGCGCCGCGCCATAACAATCGGCGTTCGTGGTTGTACCGGATCCGGCCAGCGGCCATGCACTCGCCATTCCAGCGTATCGAGAACTCGCGCCTGTTGAGCCGCTTCGACGAAGTACCGACGCCACCGGATCAGTTGCGCTGGGATCCCCTTCCGATGCCCGATGCACCGACCGATTTCGTGGCTGGTCTTGTAACCATGGCGGGCAACGGCGCGCCCGATGTAGGGCGAGGATGCGGTATCCACCTGTATGCCGCGAACTGTTCCATGACCGACCGATTTTTCTACAACGCCGACGGTGAGTTGCTTGTCGTGCCGCAACAAGGACGGCTGCGCGTGGCAACCGAAATGGGACTGCTGGAAGTCGAACCGCAGGAGATCGTCGTCATCCCGCGAGGCGTGCGTTTCCGGGTTGAACTGCCCGATGGCGAGGCGCGCGGCTACGTGTGCGAGAACTACGGCGCGCTGTTCAAGCTGCCCGACCTTGGCGTCATTGGCTCCAATGGCCTGGCGAATCCGCGTGATTTTCTGACGCCGGTCGCGTCGTATGAAGACCGGGAAGGCGACTTCGAACTGATCGCGAAGTTCGAAGGCAATCTCTGGCGCTCCCGGATCGACCACTCGCCGCTCGACGTCGTCGCATGGCACGGAAACTATGCGCCGTACAAGTACGACCTGCGGCGCTTCAACACGATTGGTTCAATAAGCTACGACCATCCCGACCCCTCGATTTTCCTGGCGCTCCAGTCCCCCACTGATACCCCCGGCGTCGATTCGATCGACTTTGTCATTTTCCCGCCGCGTTGGTTGCCCATGGAAAACACGTTCCGTCCGCCATGGTTCCACCGAAATTTCGCAAGCGAGTTCATGGGACTGATTCATGGCGCGTATGACGCGAAGGCTGAAGGTTTTGCGCCCGGCGGTGCGTCGCTTCACAACTGCATGAGTGGTCATGGCCCAGATGCCGAAACCTTCGCCAGGGCGAGCACCGCAGACACGACCCGGCCTGATCACATCACGAACACGCTGGCGTTCATGTTCGAAACGCCCGCCGTCATCCGGCCGACGCGCCATGCGCTGGAATCGTCGCAGCTCCAAGGCGAGTATTACCGGTGCTGGCAGGGCCTCAAGAAGCATTTCAACCCGGCACAAGCCTGATAGGACGTTGGAGAAATCACATGTCGTTGATCAACGAGACGCACAGCCCGGCTCTGAAAAGTTGGGTGGAACAGGCAAACCGACCGGGGAGCGATTTTCCAATCCAGAATCTTCCATTTGGTCGTTATCGACCGATGGGCACGGACGAGGACTTCAAGATTGGGGTAGCCATTGGCGACCAGATTTTAAGTCTGCAGGGCACAGGCCTGATCGACAGTCCGGACATGAACGCGTTGATGGCACTTGATTCAACAACTCGACTGGAGTTGCGCCGCGCCATTTCCCGAGGCCTGGCGCACGGCAGCGAGCAGCAACAAGCATGGTCGACGCTGCTTATCAACCAGAGCGCGGCGGAGATGGCAGCGCCTTGCCGAATCGGAGACTACACAGATTTTTATACGGGCATTCACCACGCCATGTCTGTCGGCAAGCTGTTCAGGCCCGACCAGCCGCTGATGCCGAATTACAAATGGATGCCGATTGGTTATCACGGTCGGTCTTCATCCATTCGCGTGAGCGGCCAGACGTTTCGGCGTCCGCGTGGGCAAACCAAAACGCCGGACGCCGCGCAACCCACCTTTGGTCCCAGCCGACGACTGGACTACGAACTCGAACTTGGCTACTTCGTCGGTCGCGGCAACGATTTGGGGCAACCCGTTTCCATCGAAGACGCGGAGAATCATCTTTTCGGTGTGACACTGCTCAACGACTGGTCCGCGCGCGACATCCAGGCGTGGGAGTACCAGCCGCTCGGCCCGTTCCTGTCCAAGAACTTCGCGACAACCGTCTCTCCGTGGTTAATCACGACCGAGGCACTGGCACCCTTCCGCGCGCCGTTGACGCGTCCCGACGGTGACCCGCAGCCGCTCCCTTACCTCGACGCCGCCCGTAATCGCAAGGAAGGCGCATTCGACATCACACTTGAGGTGTTGATCCTAACGGAGCGCATGGTCGGGTCAGGCCTCCCACCTCAGCGCTTGACGCTGGGCAACGCTGGCACAGCTGCCTACTGGACCGCGGCACAACTGGTGACCCACCACACGGTCAACGGCTGCAATCTCCAGCCAGGCGATCTGCTTGGTTCCGGTACATTGTCGGGCCCCGCCGCCAATGAGGCTGGCTCGCTACTCGAATTGACCGAGGGCGGCAGGCAGCCCGTCGTGTTGGCCAATGGCGAGCAGCGGACCTTCCTGGAGGACGGCGACACGCTGATTCTGCGTGGATGGTGCGAACGTCCCGGCGCGGTTCGCATCGGACTCGGCGAAGTCCGTGGCACCGTCCTGGCCTAAAAAGGAGCCACCGATGACAGTTTCGAACAAGCCGGATGCCGCGGTCTCAGATCGCGTCCTTTACACATATTTCCGCAGTTCTGCGGCGTACCGGGTGCGCATTGCGCTCAACCTGAAGGGTCTCGATTACCGTACAGTGCCCGTCCACTTGCTTCGTGACGGCAGACAGCAACATCAACCCGAATATCGCGCGGTAAATCCTTTCGTGCCGAGCTACCGCGAGGATGGTCGAACCATCCGTCAATCGTTGGCCATCATCGAATACCTCGAGGAATGCCGCCCCGACCCGCCGTTGTTGCCCGACGCACCATTTGCGCGTGCAGAGGTAAGGCAGTTGGCGCTATCAATCGGGAGTGAAATCCATCCGCTTAACAATCCGCGGGTTCTAAAATATCTGGAGCACGAGATACATGTCGACGAGGCGGCACGGCTAGATTGGATGCGCCACTGGATGACGACCGGACTCGAGGCGTTGGAAACGCTATTGGTGGATATGGGTTCATCCGGGCGCTTCTGCCATGGCGATCGACCCACGCTGGCAGACTGTTGCGTGGTGCCTCAGTTGTTTAATGCGCGACGGTTCGAGGTCGATCTCTCCCAATGCCCGCGTTTATTGGAAATCGTCGAGGCCTGCAGCGCACTACAGGCTTTTCAGAACGCGCATCCGAGCAGACAGCCAGACGCGGCGTCGTAAGAGGACCATGACTTATTGTCGACTTCGGAGACTCAGCCATCGCAAGGGCCGTTCTCTGTCGGTTGCTCGAACGGCCGCTATCCGACATACCTAAGCCGTTGGAGTGGCGGCAGATCGCCCCGTCGAACGGCGGAAGTTGGCCGGCTACTGCCTGATGCGGTCGGCCGGAACGAGCCGAGGCGGTCGATCGGCTTGTTCCTTCTGACGGTATCTTTCCGGCCGACCGGCACCTCTTCGATGACACGGCCGGAGTGGTTGCCTAGGGGGACAAGAGGCGTGGCCCGTAACGGATTGATTGTCGCAACAGTGACAGATTCACGGCGGTCTACGGAAGCGCGGGACGATTGCGAGAAATCAGGATTGATTGAGCTGCTGCCGAACTACTGACGTCCAGGAGCACGGCCTCTTCACAACCTTTTTGCGGATGCACTCCCTTTCCAATACTTGTACGCATAAGTCGGTGGTGTGACCACCGAAACTGATCCGGCAGACAGCTTCGCTATAATCGGGCTATCTTCCCAGACCACCCTGCTTCGAGTAGATGTCCGTCAAACGAAACCGGTCTCGGACTGGCCAGCCACGCCGGCCGCTGACAAAGGCGCTGTTGTTACCGATGGATCGTGCGTCCGCTAGCGAACAGTCCCTGAGGCTGCATCTGGCGCTGGTCGCTTGTCGTGAGTGCCAGGCCAATAGTCACCTGATCAACGAACTGATGCGCGCCGTCTATCTTGCTTATTTCTTGCAACGCGCGGGCTACGGAAGGCATCCCGCCGCGCACTTCAAGGTCGCCGAGTGCGCTGTGGAGGTGGCGCTGGCGCACGCGTATGGGACGGGCGAATGGCGTCTGACGCCGGACGTCATCGGTGACTTTGAAGAACTGATAGCGCTGTATGACGCGCAACTTGCCCGCGCACCACTGCATGCGGTACGTCACGCCGAAGAGCAACTCAGGGATTTTCTCGCAGGAACCGAAAGTTCGCCTATCGTCGTCGAGGAGTAACACTCGCGCCGCTGCACTGGCTTGTAGGTGTATGAGTTCAAGCTATGACATTCCTGGGTGTGAGCGGTGATCTCTGGCAGCGCGAAGCCAAGCCTGGGGATAAGCAGTTTTTCGGCACGTTTCTCGAAAACTTGATCGCGTGGAAGCGCGATTTCTCCGCGGAGCCCGTCGCTGCAGCAGCTGGTCGAGTCGTTGCGGATGGTCGCGCCACAGTGACGCAGTGAGCACGCCGTGGATCCGGCGCGTTGCACGCAACACAGCTCCTTCGACACTCCCGTGCGGCCTACCCCATCTTTCGTGCAGGAAGAAGCGTCAAATATTTGATGCTATAATTGATGCAATTCAGCATCAACTGGAAGTCAAATGCGAACCACGGTTACGATCGACGACAACCTTTACGAGCGCGCTCTCGAGCTCGCCGACCCTGACATGGATAAGGCCGACCTGTTTCGAGTGGCGATGCAGACGTTTGTTCGCGTTCAGGCTGGTAAGCGTCTGGCGTCGCTGGGCGGCACCGAGCCCGGTATGCCCGACATCCCGCGGCGCCGATCGGAGCCTGCGGCTCAATGAGCGTCCTCATCGATACATCTGTGTGGGTCGATCATTTCCGTCGCGCGAATGCGAGACTGGTCCAGCTGATCACCAGCGATCAGGCGCTCACCCATCCAGTTGTGCTTGTTGAGCTCGCCTGCGGCACTCCGCCTGCACCCCGCGCACGTACGCTCCACGACATCGGGCTGCTGCAACATGCGACGCACGCGACATGGACTGAGGTGATGGAGTTTATCGAGGCAAGACAATTTTATGGGCGAGGCTGCGGCAGCAGCGACCTTACGCTGCTTGCGTCAACTTTGATGACTCCCGGTGCGTCACTTTGGACCTTGGACAAACGACTCGCCCAGCTCGCCGGTGAACTCGGCATCGCGGATATGCGTGACATCCACTAGGCGCGGCATCCCCCCGGGCACGTCATTCGGCACTTTCCAGGATCAGCGCTATCGCTGTGCAAAAACCTGCGGTCTTACAGCTCACCCACCTGAGCAGTTCCTGACGAGGCTTCTCCGGTCCGCAGGCGGGATTTTATATGTCGCACAATACATAGTTATACTAACTAATAAAATGCTAATTTCTTTTATGTCAAATTTCGGATGGGCGATCTGTTGGCGACGACGAGTGAATCCGAAGCCCGATGATTCGACTAACCTGCCGTCCCGCGAGCAGCACGCCCGTAAGTGTTCCGGGCTACCCCTACTGGTAGCCGTCTACCAGATGAGCCGCGCCGGTAACTGGGGTGGTTCCAGCGCTTCGCGCGCATTTGTGGGCGGCGACAATGGCTTTGTCCGGTCGTGCTGCTTGACGCTCCCAACACTTGGTATGTGGTGACCGGCCTGGTGTCGACACGGCTAGAAGGTGACCCGGGCAAACCACCCCGGACATCAGTACTGTCAAAGGTTCGTGTTATGCGAAGGATACCGAAACATCATGAGTGGTGGCCTCCGTATCTGTTGGGGGGAAGGTTGTCCACCGCCGGTGAGCGTCGTGGTCGAGACAGGCGACCTGCTGGCCCGGCAGTGGACAACCTTCCCCTCTCCCAAGGATCCTTCTTCAAATCGGCTCAAAATGGCGGAGAATGGTGACGGGAACAGGATCGCTAAAGGGCTTGACTTTCGTTGCCCCATAGAAGGAACACTTAAGACTGTGGCCTTATTGTTGCGCCTTGCTTAGCGCTTTCCAAACTACTTTTGCGGCGGTCTGAAATGCGCCCAGATCAGGCGCGTTATCTCCAGCTCGACGGATAAAAACGACCAAGCCCTGCAAGTGCGAGACGAGCAAAGCACCGCGGAGCGCGCATTCCCCAGACGTCAGCGCCGGGTTTATTTTCGCAACAAGACCCGCAAAGATTTCCTGGAATTCTCCCGTGATTTCCGCCGTCAAATCGCGCGCAAACTCCTCATGCTCGGCCAAACTCCACGATTCGAGGGCGAAGGCGCTCGTGCTGGTGCCAGGCCGCGTCAGTGCAGCAAACGCCTCGTCGACGATCGCATCGAGGCGGGCTTCCGGCGATCGCAGCTTATCCCTGGCGAGCGTTCGATAAAGCTCAAGGTAGCGGTTGGCCATCGCTCTCAACGTGGCTCGCAACAGGTCTTCCCGGGTACCGAAATAGTGCTGCAAGGTGCTCAGGCGAATACCCGCATCGCTCGCCACACGGCGTTGGGTGAACCCTGCGTTACCTTCGGTAGCGAAAACGCTGATCGCGACCTCGAGGATCTCCGGCACGCGCGTTGTTCTGTTGCCTCGCCGCCGGGGCTCGCCTAGCGCGCTCGAGCCTAGCATTTCCGCCGATGTGATCGTCATTTCTTTCATCTGCGCCCAACTCCTCATGACGGGTTATCTCCGCAGGACAGTTCCTTCCGGCCGCCGAAATGGTGCGCCTGACTCTGGTGCGCCTGACTCGGCTCGCGCCTGGCTCATGAGGGGATTCCTCAGTCAGTGTCTGCGGGCCGCCGGGAAGCCGAAGCAGCCGTCCCTTCCTGTCATCCGACCTATGTATGGTAGGTGAAGAAACCAATTAAACACAGTTAACATACTGTCCATCACACGCTTCATGATCAACTGCTTGGGTCTGACCCATCGAACCGTCGCTAAATCCTCGTACTTATTGGTATTTCTCCCCTCCTTACTGGTCTTGATTATTGGTCTACTGACTACTAGTATTTGGTCATAAGACCTATTTCAGCGGGTCTGTTGCTGAATGCGTCGAGGCGGCTGCCGTAGTCAAGGAGAAGCTGACGTGTTGATGTCCTACCCCCTGCGCGAGTTGCAAACTGCGATCTGGGCGCCGTTCCTTCCCTGGCTGCAGGCCACCGCCAGCTTACTTGCGGGTTCCGGCAACGCCGCTTCCGCACTGCCCGCCTGTCAGCTCGTGGCCGGCTGCGAGCTGTTGGCGCGGCTCTGCAAGCGCTACCCGAAACCGGAATTCGGCCTGACCGACGCCGTCGTCGACGGTCAGCAGGTCGCGGTGACTGAAACCGTCGTGCTGGACCGGCCGTTCTGCCGGCTGCTGCATTTCGAGCGCGCCACGCCCCACAGGCATCCCGTCGCGCTGGTCGTCGCGCCCCTGTCGGGCCATCACGCAACGCTGCTGCGTGACACCGTGGCGGCGATGCTGCCGGATTTCGACGTCTACATCACCGACTGGCGCGATGCCCGCACGGTTCCGCTCGCCGAGGGCGCCTTTCACCTGGACGACTACGTCGCGTATCTGCGCGAATTTCTGCGTTTCCTGGGATCGGACGTTCATGTTGTATCGGTCTGCCAGTCGACCGTGCCGGTGCTCGCCGCTGTTTCGCTGATGGCGACTCATGGCGAGACGACGCCGAGAAGCATGACGCTGATCGGCGGCCCGATCGACGCGCGTCGCGGTCCGACGACCGTCAACGAATTCGCCGTCAGCAAACCGCTCGACTGGTTCGCATGCGAACTGACCGAGACCGTGCCGGGTAACTATCCCGGTGCCGGCCGCCAGGTATATCCCGGCTTCCTGCAGCACGCGGCCTTCGTGGCGATGAATCCTGAGCGCCACCTGGATTCGCATAGGCGCTACTACTGCGACGTGGCAGCCGGCAACAGCGAAGCGGCTGACGCGCATCGCCGCTTCTACGACGAGTACAACGCCGTGCTCGACATGGCGGCCGAATACTATCTGGAAACGGTTCGGGTGGTCTTTCAGGAGTTCTGCCTGGCGCGCGGCACCTGGCAGGTGCGCGGCGAACACGTCCGCCCGGACGCCATCAAGGCCACTGCACTGATCACCGTCGAAGGTGAGCGGGACGACATCTGCGGGCGGGGCCAGACCCACGCGGCTCACGATCTTTGCACGGGACTCGACGCGTTGCTCAAACACCGGGTGACGGCCCGCGGCTGCGGCCACTACGGGATTTTCTCGGGCCATGCCTGGCGCACCGCGATCTATCCGCAACTTCGTGACCTGATCTATCAGCACGAATCGCACGTCAGCAACGAATCGGCCGCCGACTTGCACACCGGTGTCCTCGAGGGCGTGGCGCCCTGACGGCGTTAGGCAAGGGGCGCGCCCGATCAACGGCCATGGGGTTGAAGGAGCAGCAGATGAACACCGATCAGAAGTCCTTGCGATGGTTGATTGACAAATGGCTGGCGCCAACGCCGGCCATGCCGGTCCGCCTGACCCGATACGGTCGTGCAAACTCGAGCCACAGACGCTGCGTGCGTGTGGAGTCGTTGCGAACGAACGGCTCGCTGGCCATTTTCTTCTTCCGGCACGATGATGGATCGTGGCGCGTGTTCCCGCCCGCGTCCAGACGGCCAGTGATGCTTGCCTACCCGTGAACTGGATAGACAGACATGGCACCTCAGCATGGAAAGTCTGGCCGGCCCGGCTCGCATTTTTAGTACAAGCCGCGGTTTCGCGTTACGGGTGTCTGGAATCGCCCGGCCTTAAATGCTGCCTGGTGCTCGCCATACTGTGCGGATAGCGAGCGCCAAGGAGATCCTGCCTCGGAGGGGACTGCGATGAAACGGCGTGCGGGACGTGTTGGAGCAGTGGGCGCGCGGTGGGCGTTGTGAGGGTCCTGGCAGTACGGCGAACCTGGGACCTGTCCAATGAGCAGGTATTCAACGCGCACTGCGCTTATCGCGCATGGAACTGCATGTTTATCGTCCCGTTCCGGGCTGGGCACTTCCCTATGTTCCCAGGAGGTCCGCGATGCACGCTTACCGGCTTGCGGCGTGAGCGACGGGTCGATAGTCGGACGATCTGAGGAGAACGGAATGAACATCCTGGAACTGGCGGGGAATGCCGGAATGCTGGTCGTACTCGATGGCAGGACCGGTTGCACCGGGTACCGCAGCGTCCATGGAACCCTGGATGCGTTTCAGCGTTTTGTTCATGCGTTGGAGTCGGCATTGGCGAATGATGAGGAATCCGATTGGTCTCCGTGTCGGGGAGGCCTGTGCGCGGAGTCTTCGTCACCTTGAAGACATGGTGCCGGAGCGCCACCAGGGAGGCCCTCGCGCTGACCTGGAATCCGCTTCTGAGCGCTGGCCATGAAACCGGAGCGGGTGCAGGACGTGCTGGTCCCGGACCGTGAGCAAGCTCGATTGAGTGGAGTGACTGATGAAGGTTTCCGCAATTTACACCTGGGTAACGGTGCTTACTGCAATCGCCGCGGGGCTCCCTTCGGGCTCTTCCTACGCCCACGCACTCGATCCGCAACTCGACTGTAGATCGAACGCACACGCGTTCATCGCCCCGCTGCTAAAGAGCCAGTATATCGATCCGAATCCGATGCGCGTCGAAGCAAACTCGGTCAACGCCTTTCGACCGGCGCACGGCAGCAAGTTGACGGCATTTGGCTTTCCCGTCTACGCCGTCCTCGGGTATGAACACGACGATGCACTGTTCAAACGCGGAGATGGTCGGCCCGTCACGGACTCAGCCTATGGGGTAGTAGTAATCGGCCCCACCGATTCAGTAGAAGCGCACGCGCGCCAGACCGGCAGCGGCGCTGTCATTCGTCAAGTTGTTCCCCTCTTGCTAACGGCCATTTTCTGCAGCGGACCGTGACGCGCTCAGCGGTGCCGTCATGCATGCAGTGGGATGGCGTTGTTACATGAGTGTCTGCGTCGCAGTAGTGCGATCAACGGGCCCCTTCCTTAAAAGCCGGACGGATTTTTGGGTGAGCTCGGTGAAACGATGCCATGTGGCGAAGCATTCGCTGAGTTGCTTTCGGTAGAGCGACGCACGCAATAAGGGTCGGCCAGCACTTGCGATTAGCTTAATCTGCAGGTAATAACGAATCCCGGCCATACCTCTTATCTTGGTGGTCTACGGATTACGGACGTGGGTGCGAGCACGATGGGACGTTTTTTCCGTCGTCCTGACGAAAACGGGAAAGATCGCTGGTGGCTTGAAGTGATGGGCGAAGGTGGCAAGGAGCGGCTGGTTCGCGCCACCGCGGAGATGATGACGGAACTCGGCAGGTACCGGCTGGCACGCGGACTGCCGGCCCTCCCCTCTCCGGGCGAGGACATGCCACTCGTGCTGCCGGTCGGCCAGTCACTCGAGCCACTCACGCCCGCCGAATTGCACCGGATCATGAAGGACGTCTTCGGCGGCACGGATGAAGCGTTGCGCGCGTGGCGAAAAACATGCGCAGCGCGCCGATCGTCTCGAGCAAGCATCGGGTACACTGGCTGCGTCACAGCGCAGGCTCACATATGGCAGACCAGCAACTGGATCTGCGACTCGTGCGCGACAACCTCGGACATGCGTCCCTGACGACAACCAGTCAGTATCTGCACGTGGACGATGATCGCCGGCACCGCGAGACTGATGAGAAACACCGCATTGACTGGTGACGGGCGGCAGCCGGAGGACTAACCTCCGGCCTCGAAATCCTGAGTAGTGAGCCTGACCGGTCTGCCCGGACGCAGGCGGATTTTTTCGTTCGGCGACCGCGATAATGCGACGCCGTCCCTCAGCAAATGCCTTGAGCATACGGACCTGATCAGCGTCTCCGGGCAGCCAGAATTGCGCTTCAAGCGCTTCCCGCGTGATCACACAGGCGACCTCACTGCATTGCCCGGCCAGGCGAAACGAGATTTCATATCGGTCCGTCGCGACGTCGGGCATCAGGTCAATCATGTCCATTTTTTACACCTCGTGAGTTCAACCAGGGGCCTTTAAGCTGCTGTCGCCTGTCTTCAATTTTACAGAACAGACGGAAGACGGATGCGCCGCTGATTTCCGCCACGTAGATAAACCGTCGCGTAAACTCCGCCCCGCTGCCTTTGCAGGCAGGGTTTGGGTTTGGATTTTGATACGGATGCGATGAAGCCAGACTGTTAGTTGCATCCATATGGCTGACTCAAGTCCTCAAGGTGAGCCTTTGCGGGACGCGAGCTGCACGCGGTAATTCGAAACCCGATCAGTTGGTCAAGCCACCCGGGGCTGGATAATCGCGCGGGATGAAGGAGGCCGGGTTGGTTTTCGTTTCGCGTGGGGAGATCGGTTGAAGTCGACTCTGAGCCAGCTGTTGTCGATACCTTGGAAACGGCCATTCGATTCGCGATACAGAGTGTTGCTTGTCTGCCTGAGCCGTCATTCGAGCATCGGTGCCGGTCAGACGGGTATGGGGCGCTTTCCTGTCATTCACAGGTCGGTGGTCGCGAATGACTCGTCCCGCGGAAAGCGAACGAGTACTTGCGACCCGTTGCCGTCCTTCAACCCAGCGCGGCTCTGGCGGCCGCTTCCAATGTACAACGGCCATTCAGTCGGTCGCATTAGCTGGCTGGTGGTCTGCCTAAGCCGTCACTCGCAGATGCGCCATAAGCAGCGAGATGAAACGACTGCTTGGGCCTCTTCAATCTCCAGCAAATGATCGCGGTTTCGCAAAGGACGATTCAACCTCGCGAAGCTCGGTCTCAGAAATCCCGCTGCGCCTGCCGTCTGGAATGCGGCGTTCACAAAAGGGCCTGTCGATCTTGTAATTTCCGATTCACGGCCGATTAATTTGCCAAGGGCATCATCCGTCCAACGTGAACGCAACCGAAAATCGTCAGGCAATGCTGTCTTTGCAAACTTGCTCTGCCGATCTTGTAATTTTCGATTCCGACCGATTCCGGGGACACAAAAATGACACTCCTAAAGAGGCTTTTTGGCAATAACTGCAAAAAGAAGGAAAAAACTTTGGCTGGCATTAAGCGCCGGGCGAAGATCGGAGTCACAATCACCCTGGTCTCATCTCAACTCAAGGCTAATGACATGCTACTTCCTGATGAAATCAAGGGGATTGCGCGCCCGATCAAAAGCGTTCAAGCAAACGGCGTGAGTTTCGATCCCAGTGGTCCTGGTGGGGAACGCAGAGCACAGCTCATCTGGCCGGATGAACCACAGGACAAACAAGGTTCTCTGAGCTTGATAGCAAGCCCTCACGGAACTCTGGCGGGCTTCCTTGATGATGACACTTTCATCGTGGACGACATGATTTTCTACAACACCTACCGGATAGCGGATTGATCGATGGCTGACAAAGACTCGCTCGAAATCTTCACCTAGTACCAACTACTGCGCTCGTCGGCTGCAACAGTTCGATCTTGCAACGCTTGTGAGCCTTCTATGCGCCGGTGCGGGAACCGAACTTCCTCAGATAACGTGAAATATTTCTTCTCGGCTCCGTGTCGTTCTAACCACGCTCTTACTTCATCGGCGGTCGGCGGCGCCGCGCGCTCCATGTCCCCGCGATGTGCATCTGGTTCGTTGTGCCTACGCGATCGCGAATCAGTGAATCACGTACCCGGAGTAGCGCGGACAGCGTCTGCTGCGATTCCGTGTTTGGCGTCACAGATCGAATGGCTGGTCGTGAGGCGGCTTGGCAGATTGCTTCGGCGTCGACAAAATCGTTCTTGTTAGCATTGACGAAAGGCCGTACGAATTGCGATCAGTTGCTGGCGCGATATCTTCCTGCGAAACGCCGCTATGCCAGACTTGTCCTGGCCGTGGAGCGGAACGAACGTTTGCCGAGATCGATTCCAATGAGTGCCACATCTTGCATCGCTTGATTCTCCGGTTGATGAACCCGTCCAGCGTAACTCACTGTCGGGTGGGGAGGACCATGCCATTACGATACGGCGTATTTACAATTCTTCTTCTGGACGAAAAAACCAGCCCACGCCACGCGCTGTATGGATGATCTGCGGCAGCGTAGAATCTAGCGTAACCTTCCGACGTAGACGGCCAATATGGATGTCTATGACGTTGCGCGTTGCGTCATTCCTATGGTTCCATACGCCTTCAAGCAGCATGCGTTGCGTGACGACTTCCCCGGCCGATCGAACCAGAAACTCGAGTAGAGTTCTCTCACGCTGGGTAAGTTCTATCGTCTTCCCGCGGCGCATGATGTGCGGCGATCCGGGATCCAGTTTAAGGTCGCCATGAGATAATTGAAGGTCCCAAACGATCGGGGCCTTGGCTCGAAGCAAAACATCGAGTCGGGCGATCAGTTCGACAAAATGAAATGGCTTGACCAGGTAATCATCGGCGCCGGTTCTAAGACCCATTACCCGCTCGTCAACCGCGCCCAATGCGCTCAAGATCAGAACTGGTGTCGCCAAGCCAACGTTGCGGAAGGTCGCAAGCAGAGAGAGACCGTCGATTTCCGGTAACATCCGATCAAGGACAATGACGTCAAACCTTCCGGTAGTCGCCAGCGTCAACCCCTGACTTCCAGTAGCCGCATGAGTGACATTGAATCCACGTTTTTCCAGTGCATTCGTTGTCTCACCCGCGATCTTGATGTCGTCTTCGATCAGCAGAATGCGTGCGCGAGCACTCACCTCATTCCTTACTATTACGGATTCGATACCACTCATGTGCATGACCGTATTGAAGAGTTAGTTTTCTGCTTTGAAGCCTTTGAATCCAGAGTGAGCCCGGTGATGACGAAAGTGCATCCCTGCGCGGTGTCGGGTATCCCGATCGTCATCTTATGCATGCGGACAATCGCGGCAGTCACGCTCAAACCTAACCCAGTACCTGTCGCCCCCCTGGAGAGCGTTGCGCGGTAAAAGCGCTTGAAAACACGACTTCGTTCATGGACAGGAATGCCTGGCCCCTGGTCGGCAATTTCAAGCGAGAAATTTGCGCCGTGATCCAATATGCGCACTGTGACGACGCCACCTTCAAAAGAGTACTTGATAGCATTTTCAATCACATTCCCAATCGCTTCGAATAGAAGACTGGTGTCTCCCAAAATCAGGACCTCATTCCAATCAGAAGTTGTGATATGAATCCGTCGCTCCTCTGCAACGGGCTCGTAATACTCCATGACTTCTCGCACCACGTCCCGCAAGTCGACTGCTTCGAACCCTTCCTCACGTAGGGCAACTTCAAGCTCGCCGATTCGCATGATCGCATTAAAGCGAGAAAGGACGTCGCCCGTGTTTTCGATCGCATCCTCGATCGCCTGCTGATAACTCTTCGCGCATGTGCCACGGGCGAGCGATCCTTCGAGCCCTCCGAGAAGACGCATTAGTGGCGTACGAAGGTCATGGGCGATGGCGTTGCATACGTCCTTGACTTCGTGGACGAGCCGCTCCATATCGTCAAGCATCGAATTCACAATGCTGTTGAGCTGATTGATGTCGTCAAAGGAACCATGTACTGGCAGGCGGCGGCTTAAGTCTCCTTGCACGATTGCCTGAGTAGTAATAGTTACCTCGCGAATCCTGCGTGTCGACGACACACCCGCGAAGGCCGCCGTGAGGAAGCCTATTAGCACAGTAGCGCTGCCCACACTCACAAGGATGCCAAGCAACTGTTCCCGGAAGTCATCAAGTTCTCGAACATCCTGGCATTGCACGCCAAGACGACCGAGGGCTAGTGTCGAAGCGATGCATCGGAATTCCCGATGATTCGAGGACGTGCCCGTACGGAGCGCGAAGACGCGGCCGTATCCTGGCACGTCTGGCATAGCATCTGGAAACGATCCAGCTAACAGTCTCCCGCTCCTGTCAAACAGACCAAATGGACGCATGCCCAGCTCGTCAATGCGAGTGTGGTGGTCGAAGTAGGAGCTGACCGTCGCCGGCTCCAATTTCATTACGCTGCCCTGCTCGCGAACTAGTTCTCTATCAAACGTATGGACGGCAAAGCCTCCAATGGAAAAATACAAATAGCTGAAGAGGCCAGCCGCGACCATTCCGAAGAAGCAGAGACAAGCAATTGCGACACGAAAGGCTGTCGTGCGCCTTAGAGATCGTTTCAAAAAAACCATTGAGGGATATTAGCTTCGTTTTGGATATTGCGCTGACATTCATAAAGCTCCTCGATCTTGGCTGCTGCCTGATCTGCTGAAACCACTTACAGAGAGCCAAACAGTCTTTACGAAACCCCGTCTTAACGCACGGATGGTATGCACGTAAGCTTGGGTTGCTGTGAAGGAATCTGCGAGATCGCAATTCTTTTATGCGGCAGGAAACAAGATCAATTGAGAATGCATCTTGGACGTGACACTGGTATGACGCGCAACGCGTCTCTGAAGGCACCAAATGAGCGCTACGAAGTTCGCTGGCTCATTTGTGATTGTTATGGAGGCAGCTTCGTTTAACTGATTGCTCCCGGAGTCTTGAGAATTACTCTACGCGAGAAGCGTGACCCATAGATCAACGGCCCCGCACAAGGTGAGGGGCTTGTCGCAATTGCTGCCGCCGGCCGCCTGGCGAGAAGCGGCGGCGTCACGCCGACCGCAACGGTGGGAGTAGTGTCGAAACACTGTTGAGGAAGGCGCGAACGGTCATCGCGATCACTTCTTCCGCTGGCGTCGAGTTTTCGTTCGCATAGACGCGCCGGCGGATCGCGAGGTGCGATACCGCGCCATGCAGGAGCCAGCCGACCTCCTTGAGTGCGTCCATAGTCGGCGGAACGGCCCGTCCCGCGTCGTGCGCTGCCTCGGTCACAACAATCTCGAGAGCGTGCGTCACCATTGCGTCCGTGTAGCTCGGTGCCATTCTCAAGCCGGCCAGCGACGAATAGAGAAATAACCTCAACCAGTGGCGCGTGAGCAAGCTCTCGTAATAATCGCGGTAGAAAGCGAGGAGACGCGCCTCCAGCGGTATGCTTCGATCCTTGAGATTGGCGAACCATATCGCCTTGAATATGCCAGCGATTTCACGGTTGTAGACCTCTCCGATCAGCGCCGCCTTGTTCGGAAACAAGCTATAGAGCAGTCGCTGCGAGACGCCGCACGCCTTCGCAATCGCTCGTGTCTGGGCATCCAGGCCGTGCTCGGAAAAGTACTCGGCCGCCTTCGCAAGCACACGCGCTTGGCGCTCGGCGCGGGATATGCGTTGCAAAGCCTTGATCGCAGACCGCTTCCTGCGGTTCGAGGTGACAGGCGGCGCCTCCATGTCCTTCACGCCGCTGGCTGCTTGATTCGAATCTACTTCGGCCCGCGTGGCCCGACGTCGCGTCGCGCGACTGGCCTCAGTCGACAACTCCGCTTTTGCTACGCCTCCGTGAATGCCCTTCATGGCTCTCCTGGTTTTGAGAGTGCTGCTTTTACGGATAGTCACCGGGGGCGCCGAAAGCGCGTGACCCCTATAAGGCTCGCACAACGAGATTAGCGAAGGCGAGTTCAAACTGAGACACTATCCGGCAACACGTTAACTTGACGGTGTCGACTGGAGGGCTTTTGGGGGACCGGAGTTGTCCTGACAGCCCGGGCCGCCACCTTCCGGTTGGCGGCTGGGCTCGCCGGCTGGGGCATTTCTCAATACGTTGCCTCAAGCAGGTAGCTCTTGAAGGCGTCCGTGAGCCCCTCAGCGCGACGGTGGAGGATGTTGTGACCGAGCAGTCCGTATAGCGCGGTTGCAATGCCGATGGCGGTCGCAAAAAGCGCGGAGCCGATGCCCCGGCTGACCGCGCCCGGATCGGAAATGCCACCCGCGGACAGTGCGTTGAACGTGTCCATGATGCCAAGAATCGTGCCGAGCAGACCCAGCAGCGGCGCCGCCGTCACGATGGTGTCGAGCAACCACAGACGCGCATTCACCTTGGTATCGACGCGCAGGAACAGTGCCGCGGACACATCCTCGACCCGGGCACGCTGCACGCCAGGCGCTTCTTGAACGTCGATATATTCGACCATCGAGCGCACCAGCACGTCCTTGGAGGTGATGCCGCGGATGGAGGTCGCCGTATCGCGTTCCGTCAAGCGGATTGCTCGAGCGATCCGCTTCGACTGCACGCTGAGATAGATGTAGTAAAGAAGCCTTTCCATGATCACGAAGGTAACAACTACGATCCCTGCATAGAGCAGGTCGATGCTGAGATTGTGTAAGGTAGTTTTGTCGAACGTCATTTTTTACTCGCGGGTTGGGCGGTCGTAACCGCGTGGTCAAGAAAGCGCATGTTATTCAGGCGCGCTAAAGGTCATCTGAACCTGGAAGGTGTGGCTAGGCGAACCAGGCCACGCCTCCGCAGGGATCGGTAGCGCGCCATAGGCGCCGCCGCGAACTTCGCTTACCGCCGTCTGGTCCAGTACGGGAGAGCCGCTGCTGCCGACCACGGTGACGTCGCTGATGTCCCCGGCACGGCTCAATACGAACTGCACCATTACCTTGCCTTGCAGACGCTCCATTCGAGCTTCCATCGAGGTTGGATAGCGGGTCAGAGTCCGTATGTAGCTGCGCAGCCGGCCTACATACGCGCCCTCGACGCTTGGAGAGCCGACGGGCGGTGCTGGCGGGCTGACCTGGGACGTTGCCGGCGGTGCTGGCGGGCTCACCTGGGGCGTGGCCGGCGCGGGCGGCTGCTGCACAGGTTGCGGCGGGTGAGGTGCCACGATGTGCTTCGGCTCCTCGTGATAGTGCGGCCGCGGCCGCACGATCTTCGGCGGCCGAGCCTGGACGGGGATTGTGGGCACGTTCGTCGCCGGTGGCGGCGGCGGCTCCACAGGTTCCGGCGGCGGCACTGGTTGAGCTTGCGGCGGAGGTGGAGGGGCAGGCGAAGCCGCTGGCGGGTTATCGGCCAGCGTGACGGTAACGGCCGGTGCGGGCGGCGGCGCCGGCGGGGTCGGCTCCGGCATGCGTGGCAGGCCAACCAGCAGCAGCACGCCTGTCGCTGCGAGAGCCAGGCCCGTTGGTACGAACTCCATAAGGTCGCGCTCTGGAACGCGACGCCGTAAAGTTGCAGCGCGTAGAGAAAAGGGCTTTACCGTACTCACAGTCACTGCCCCTTAGCAATGATCGACGCCGCGGGAATATTGGCCTTCTTCAGTGTGTCGAGCACATCAACCAGGTTCTGCAGCTTGGACGCGCCGTCACCTGCGATAATCACGGTCGGCTTTTGCTCCTGCCCCGCCAGTCCCTGCAGCCGCGACTCAAGAGCGGCTATCTCGACCAGTTGTCCGTCAAGATAGGTTTTGCCATCCTCGGCGATGGTCAGCGTGATTTTCTTCTGGTTGACCACTTTCTCGGTCTGCTTGGAATGTGGCAGTGCGACCTTCAGTCCAAGCGCGGGCAGAACATTCATACTGATCAATACGAAGAAGGCCAAAAGAAACATCATCACATCGATCATAGGGATGATCTCGATGCGAGACTGTTTCTGCTTGCGTTGCGGGAACTGTCTCATTTCACTCTCTCCAGCGTGGGCAAGATTCAGCCCAGGCAAAACTTAACTTCACAAAACCAGCGCACATGGCATGCGCGCATACAGCTTCTGCTGAGACGACATATAGAGGCTGCGCTTGCTGCCCGAACTCGAGAAATCCGTGACCTTGATAAACGTCCCGTCGGGCTGGCGTTTATAGACGATGATGCCTTCGTCTCCAGACTTGAAGACTCGCCCGGACGCGCCGTCCCAAATCAGATGGTCTGCGACATTTTCGATGGGGTAGAACTTTCCGAGATCGCGACCCGCTACGAACAGCTCGCGATCGGCGGCATCGAAATCCATCCGGGTGTTGCGGTTCATTCCAAAAAGGGAGTGGGTTGGGCCCACTCCCCCTTATTGGCCCCTGTGTGGCAGTTTAGAAATCAGTTCTTGCTCGACACCGTGTAGACGTCAAGCGACGTAGGATGACCCTCTTCCGCCGTGCGGCCGATGTAGAACTGCTTCAGCTTGGGAACGTAGACCGAACTCTTCCCGCCGACCTGATCATTGATTTGAACCGGCGCGAAGTGATCTTTGTCCACCCGTGCCAGAACCGTGAATCCCTTGTCAGCGGAGACGAAAATCCGATCCCCGTGGGGGTCGTACGTCATGTCGTCTGAGATGTCGGCAACATCCGCTGTCGAGAGCAGCTGGCCGTTGTCACTGTTGATGACGAACAATTTGCCCGGCGCACGGCCAACCACAAACAGGCGGTGGTTCTTGGCGTCCAATCCGATCGGCGTATTCTGGTTGAGACCGGGGATCTCCCAGCTCTTGATGAATTTGTTCGTCTTCAAGTCGAACAGAGCAACGGTCTTCTTGTCGCGCAGGTTCATGAAGAGCGTGCCGGTCCGGTCGTCGGCCACCATGCCCTCGATATTGTCCGAGTCAATTGTGTCGTGCGCGATTTCCTTGTGCGCATCGACGTCGATTACGTGCAGAACCGACGTAGCCATGGGCTGCGGCTTATTCGCCTTGCCGCCGCTCTTGACGTAGAGGCGGTGGCTCTTCTCGTCGAAATATGCCGCGTCCGGTCCCGTACCGACAGAATAGGTGCGCTCCACCTGCATGGTGTCGGCATTGATCGCCTTGACGGCCGGTGCATTAGTCTCACTTCCCCCGTCGACAATCAGGATTTCGTTTTGGCTCGGCGCAAAGAAGATCGAGTGGTTCTTGTCGAGGCCACCCACCGAGCGCAGATGTTCTCCGGAGGACAGATCGAAAACTTCGATCGTGTGCGTCCCCTGCGCGCTCGAGTAGAGACGGTTGTGAAGGAAATCGACGGCGAAGTGGTCGAAATCGCCTTTGGTGATCTCGGGCAGGACGACACTGCGCTTCAAGGTGAGTGTCTGCGCCTGCTCTGTCTGCGCCTGCGCGGTAGAGAACCCTGCAACGAGAAGCGTAGCGGCGAGTGCGATGCTTGCGGAAATACGTGTTCTCTTCATGTGACAACCTTTCATGTAAAAAAACTAGAATGCAGAGTTGCGGACGTTTAAGTTAATGGGCCTCGCTCACCTCGTAGCGATCGAGACCGGCAGCGATACCGTTGTCCGCCGTAGCACGACATAGAATTGATGCAGATCGGGCAACGCGGGAACGACGTCCCCGCCGCAGCGAGGCGCCTAGATCAGGGGCACCTTGATCGTTGCAAACACGCTCCGTCCCGACTGGGTATAGAACAATCCGTCCCCACTCGCCGTGTAGCCGCTGAACTGCGTGATGCTGCGACTGTTGAGTATGTTGTTCAGGTCGACGGTCAGCTTGACATTCTTCAGGCCAAGCCCCGTATCCCTGAACGTGTATGAGAAACCCGCATCGAGCGAGTTATACGGATTGATGCCTTGGGTCTGGTTGACATCGCCATAGCTGGAACCGACCCACTTATCGAGCAACGACGCATAGACGTTGTGCGCGTTGTAGATGAGTCCGCCGGCGGCAGTGGCCTTGGGCGCATTCGGAACCCATTGACCGGTTTGCTTGTTCTTCGCGCTATTGAGGCTGCCGTTTCCGTATAGGCTTAGTCCGTTTTCAAGGTAGTAGGTCGCTTCCGCCTCTACACCGAGATAGTTCACGCCACCCTGGTTGAAGAATACCGTGTTGTTGCCGGCGGTGCGGCTACCGATGAGATTACCGAAATCGATATAGTATCCATCAACCGACGCGGAGAGACGCTGCGCCTGCCAGGTCGTGCCGACCTGATAGTTCCACGTTGTCTGCGGCGATATTTTGCTCTGCGTCGGATCCACGACGTTGAAGTAGCTTGACTGCGGTGCAAGGAACCCGCGGGCAACCTGCGCATAAGCGGACCAGACCGGGCTGATGGTGTAGCGCGCCATCAAGGAAGGAAGCGGTGAGCTGTAGGTCTGAGAAAAGTTAAGCGCGTTCTTGCTGCTCTTATTCACCTGAGCATCGATGCCGCGGATGAAGATGCTCTCCTTGACACCTCCAATAACCTTCAGTCGGTCTGTCACGTTCCATTCGGTTTCGAAAAACGGCTGAATGGTGGTAAGCGTGGTGTTATATAACTGGCTGATTTGCTTGCTAGGGTTGTTGGGTGGGTTCGGCGCATTGTTCAGGGTAAGATCGACATTGAACGCATTCCGGTCATTGGACTGACGTTCTACCCAGAACCCTGCGCGGAGCGCTCCGAACGATGTATCTTTTTGTACACTAAGCGTGTCACCGAACGCCCGATAGTAGCTCGCCGAAGTTTGCCCCGGGACGTTCGTTTTGCTATAGAAAGTGCCATTGGGGCTCGTGCCCATTGGGTCGGAGCCGTTCAAGCTGTCACGATAATAGCCATATGTGTAGACCTTGTTATGGACCGACCACCCACTCCCAAGGTTTGAGTCGATACCGATATACTCAAAGTCGTTATTGAGGTTGTCGTAATTGAATCCGTAGTAGTTCTGCTTCGTCGGATCGTTCGACCACGCGTAACTTGGGCCGTACTTACTGATTTGCGCCTTGGTCGCGCCGAGCGGGGTGTGCAGTCTGATGTTGTCGTACATTGCGGCAAACGTCAGCAGCGTGTCATTGCCGATCGGCTGCACCCATTTCCCGAAAATGTTCGTGCGCCTTACGCTGGCATTGCTCTGGGCTCCGTCAGAATTGATGTGTTCTGCATCTATGAAGCCGCTGCCGCCATTGAGCGACTGCACGCGGCCGCTATCGACCTGAAGGCCCCCCATAAAGGTATTGTAGCTTCCCGCTGAGCCGTACGGCGTGACCTGGAACTGCGAGTCAGGCGTTTTCGAAAGCAGCGAGACTGTTCCGCCGAACGTTGCATCACCGATGGTCGATGCCGTGCCCGGGCCGCGATCAACCGAGATCTGCCCCAGATCGTTCGTCATGAACCATGCGGCGCTGTTATGCGCAAAATTCGTGCCGTCACCGAAGGGAATGCCGTCGAAGGTGACGTTGAACTGGCCGTCCTGGAAGCCCCGAATCGTCAGCCCCTTGCCTTCGGAAAGGCCCGGACCATTCGGCTCGGTGCTGGTTACGCTAGGAGCGATGCGTATGGCCGTGTCGTAATTAGCCGACGGCGCGACGTTGTTGTCCAGATACTGCTTGCTGATTACCGCGGTCGGTTGCATTGCGGTCAGCGGTGTTTTGGTCGGCGCCTGATAGGGCGCGCTCTGCGTATCATTCGGGTCCGGCGGCGTGAGCAGACTATTCGGCGCAGAACTGGCACTCACGGTGCCGATATCGGTCGCGTCGCCCGCGGCAAAGGACATCGTGGGCGTGAAGAGCGCCACAGAGGTGGTGACTCCGCCAAGCAACAGCACGGACTTCCGGCAGCTCCATCCATGGTTTCCTGCGCCTCGGCGTTTCCTGGAGACGGCTTGCGGATGATGACTTGTCAAAGCGGCCTCCGGTGCGGGGCCGGGTCGAGCATTACGGCTAACAGCGAACACAGCGTTACTCCATGCGGGGTTGTAGTGTCCACGTCGGGCGTGACAGCACGCGCCGTGAACACGGCCCAATGATGTTTTCAGAACACGACGAGGGGTTACTACGAATCAGCCCTGAACTTTGTAGATTTCAAGGCCTGCATCGGGAGCCGAGGTGCGGGTATGCGGAACATAAAGCTGGTCCAGGCTCGGCACGAGGACCGAGGTCTTGCCGCCATGGGTATCGACCCGAGCGATTTCATGATAATGGTCGGCGTCGTCCTGCTGATAGGCCATCAGGCCTTCGGCTGCGCTGACATAGATGCGCTTTGTTCGCGCGTCATAGGTCATGTCGTCACCGATGTCCGCGCAGTCGTAGGTCGCGATCGTCGCACCGGTGTCAGAGTTGAGGACGAACAGCTTGCCCGGCTTGCGACCGGCGATAAACAGCCGGTGGTCCTTGGCGTCGAACGCCATCGGTGTATTCAGCTTGAGATCCGGCACCGACCAGATCCGCGCGACGGTGTCCTTGTTCAGATCGATGACGCCGACCGTGGACTTGTCGCGGAGATTAACGAACATGCGCCTAGTCGCCTGGTCGATTTCCATCGATTCGACGTTGTTTGCCTCGACGCGGATCTCGCCTTTCACAGTGGCATCCCTGGTCGAGATAGCAGTGATCATCGAATAGTCGGCCTTCTCGCCAAGGCTGTTGCCGACATAGAAGTAACCCGTCTTCGGGTCATAGACGCCGGCATCCGGAACGGCCTTCAGGTCGATCCGCTTGATGAGGTGCAGATCGGCGCCGTCGAGGACCTTGACCGAGTTCTCGCCGCCATCGGCCACGAACAGCTCGTTCTTTTCGACGTTGAGTGCCAGCGTATGCGGCGTTGTGACCGGACCGCCGCTCGCCAGATGCTCACCGGTCTTGAGGTTGAACACCTCGATCGAATGGTGCTTTTCAACCGAGACGTAGAGGCGGTTGCGCTTGAGGTCGACGGCGAAATGATCGAAATCGCCATCAGTGACGTCAGGCAGCGGGATGGTCTTGATCAATTGGACCGGTACGGCGGGTTCTGCGGCGTGGACTGCCGGACCCATGAGGCAAGTTACTGCGATTGCGGTGCTACCGAGAAACTGATTGAATTTCATTTTATAGAATCCCAAACTATTTGCTGGCCGCGCAGCGGGTGACAGGATCGTCGACCGCCGCGGCATTTTTATGTCGCGGATCACAACGTGGCACCCCACGTCGCGGCATTTCGATCCGCATTCATGCTTGAAAAAATGAACGTTACGAAGTTCGCTTAACTCACTAAGGAGTACTTTTGAGTCAGCATCGTTCACCTCATCCCAGAGTCTCGAAAACGCCTACAACGATCCAGCGGCCTTTCCAGCTCGGCGCAGTGGCAATGCCAGATCCATCCCTTGACTCCTGTTCATAACGCCACCGCAAGGAACGGGTTGCCGTTCGTCAGCTTTTTCGGTTGCGTTCGTGTTGGACGGATGATGAGCTTGGCAAATTAATCGGTCGTGAATCGAAGATTACAAGATCGACAGAGCCAGTTTGCCAAGACAGTATTCCAGACGATTTTCAATTGCGTTCACGTTGGACGGATGATGAGCGTGGAAAATTAATCGGTCGTGAATCGAAAATTACAAGATCGACAGAGCCGTTTTGCAAAGACAGCATTCCCGACGGCAGGCGCAGCGGTATCCTTTTGGCCGCGCTTCGCGAGGTTGAATTGTCCTTTACGAAACCGCGATCATTTTCTGAAGATCGAGGCAGCCCAAAGCGGGTGTTCCATTTCGCCGCTCATGGCGCATCTGCGAATGACGGCTTTGGCCGACAAGCAACACTTCACCGTCGCGAATTGAATGGCCGATTCCTGAGTGGAACCGACGCTTGAACGTCCGAGCGACGGTGCAAGCGAATGACTCTTCATGGCCGGCCTCTGCCTGACGGCGATCGGCAGAGCCCAACCGGGCTCCGTGCCGTCGACGGCTAGACGGTCGAATCCCGGTCGCGACCGTCCCTTGCGGAGCCTCGCAGCTTGCCCATACGCGAATTTCCGGCACACTACGGGCATCCTCGCTCAGCCTCACATGCCATGCCCCATTCGTTTAAGCCTACCGCCGAACAGCACGCCGTCGTAGATGGGGTTCTTGGCGGCGGCGACCTGAAGGTTAAGGCGTATGCCGGCGCGGGCAAGACTTCGACGCTACGGCTGGTTGCCGATCATCTCGCCGGTAACCGCGGCAGCTATCTCGCCTTCAACAAGGAAATCGCCGGGCACGCTCGCCGCGGCTTTCCGCCGAATGTCAGCGCGCGCACGGTGCATTCGCTCGCGTATGCATCCGTTGCTCCCGCCCTGACCGCGCGCGTGAATCTCCCGGCCGAGCCACCGCACGAATTAGCTGCCCGCTATGGCCTCGGACTGATACAGGTGCCCACCATCACCGGCAAAACCGTCGAAGTCACGCCGTTCGAAATTGGCCGGATGGTTGCCGACGGCCTGGGCAGATTCTGCCGCTCGGCGCAGCTGCGGCCGGAGGCTTTCCACATCCCTGTCGACGAAAAGGTACATGACAAGGCGGCCGACTGGCTGCGCGAATCGTTGCTTCCCTGCGTAGTGCGCCTGTGGAATGAGAGCACTGACCCACGCGGGCGCAGCGCCGTTACGCCGGACGTCTATTTAAAAGTCTGGGCGCAGACAGAACCGCGTATCGATTCGGACTTCATCCTGTTCGACGAGGCGCAGGACAGCGATGGCGTCATGCTCTCGGTGCTTGGCCGCCAGCGCCACGCGCAGATCATCTACGTCGGCGACCCCTACCAGCAAATCTATGAGTGGCGCGGCGCGGTCAATGCGATGGCACAGATCGACGCGCCCGAGCGTGCGCTAACCGAATCCTTCCGCTTCGGACCAACGTTCGCGGCGCTCGCCAGTCGTATTCTCGCTCTGCTTGGCGAGCGCACGCCCATTCGCGGCCAGGCCCACATCGGTTCGATCTTGGTGGAAGATCCGAATATCTCACCGCCCGTCGATGCCATCTTGTGTCGCAAGAATGTGACGGCGATCTGGCAATTGGCCGCGGGCGTCGAAGCGGGTCATAAGCCCGCGATCCGGATGAGTCCCACGGAGATCGTAGCGTTTGCAGACGGCGCCGATCAGTTGCTGGCCGGCAAGCGAGCTTTCCGGCCAGCGGCATTTTCGCTGTTCGAAACGTGGAAGGACGCTCAATCGTTTGCCCGGAGCGCGGTCGGGCGCGACCTACTACCGATCGTGCGAATCGTCGACGAGTGTGGCACCGCCTACCTGCGGGCGCTGGCGCAGCGAGCTACGCCCGAGTCAGGCGCCGACTACGTGATCTCGACCGTGCACCGCGCGAAGGGACTGGAATGGAAACGGGTGAAAGTAGCCAATGATTTTCGCTTCAAGACCGTTGACGGGCGCCTGACGCTGGACGAGGACGAGATGCGCCTGCTTTACGTGGCCGTGACGCGCGCACAGCATGTGCTGGACATCTCCGAGCTACGCGAGGAGCTTTTACGGTTGTTCAACTCGCGTCGGTGACCGCGCAGGGCTGCTCCGTGCCAGGATGACTTTCAACGCCGAACTTTGTGCTTGCTGACGGCGGACGCCGCCGCCGCACCTCGAGGCAAAACCGCGGTTGGACGACATCTACCTGGGGACGCAGGACGCTTCAGAAACGGAAAACAAGCACGGTAGCGACGGAACGATCGTCGCAAATCGACCCGTTTGGGCCATTCAGATTCAATGACTCAACGTCTGTTGCCCTCATGAGCGGACGTGCACAAAGAATAGAGAAAGATCGCTCCTGGCCGGTGGATCCACGCTGTGAATAGTGGAGAAATGGCCCCCGGAAACCACTGCCACCAAGGTTGCAGGTTCAGCTCCAATGCTCCGCTATCGAAATGCGGGCGGAGCACACCCTCGAAAATGTGAATGACGCCCACCCCTGCTACCGCAGTACTGATTGCGAGCTCAACTGCCGCGCCGGGCCTGACTACGGGCGGCCACGGAGGATCCAGCCGCACTATCTCGCCGTCCCGCTCAAAATCCCGGGTCGGCCTCGCGCCCCCGGCGAACGGGCCGCGCAAGCATGCGTGGCACAGCAGGTGGGTATTCCGGCAACGGCGGCCCCCGCGGCAAAGGCGGGCAGCCCGATCGAGTCGGCAAAGCGTTGCTAAACGCCCCAGCCGTTTGGCGAGCCACGCAGACGTCATCGGGGAGGCACGCACCGACTGACGCAATCGCCGCGGAATTGCTAACGGCGACCGCGTCGTGCAGCAAGCAACGCGAATGCGTTACTCCCGGTCGTCCTCTGCCGGTACGAAGGCCATGCCGTGCGGACTGACCAGATTGGTCACCAATGGAAGGAGCGCTCCGCTGCGCAAATCGAGTTGGCCGACATAACCCGGCACTGGCGGCGTAGTAGTGGCTACGCCCGTGGACGCCGAGAATGCCGCATTGCGTTGCCAGACGTCAGCACTAATCTTGTACACCGTGTTTGCCTTCGTGTCGGCCACCAGCAGGAAGCCCCGTCGGGCAGTGGCGAATACCGTATCGTCAACCTGCACGTGGCCGAGAAGTGGAAGATATTGCACTCGCGGTTCACCGCCCGACGAGCGCAAGAGGACAAGCTGACCATCTCCCTGATCATCGAGCAGTAGATCACCCGACGGCGTCAGCGTCATCGAATCCGGATCGGTCAGGTTGAGATCTGCCACCGTGTCAAACGGAATGTTGCTGGCGTCAAGTGTGCCGCGCAATACCGGAAAGACGTCGACCATGTGGGTGTTTGGATTAAGGTGCGCGCGGACAATTGCGGGACCCCTATTCTGGCCGCTGCTGTTAAGGGTGGGATTGGACGCGCTGAAGTAGACCTGACCATCCTTGAACACGATGTCATCGTAACCGCCACCGTGCAGCGTCTTGCCAAAGGAATAGGGCTTGGATGCTTGGCCGGTCGCGGGGGTTATTATGACCAGGTTCGGATTCGCATCCTCATTCTGCATCGCCCAGATCTCGCGAGTGTACGGATTGACCTTCAGGCCATCGTTGTGTCCCGCCACTTCATAAGTCTTCACGACACTGCCGTCCAGCGCGTATTCAACAATCTCGCTCATCGCGCCATTCGAGCCATCCGGTGCGCCGGAGTTTGCATAGCCGACCCAGACGTGATCGTCGAGCACCGCTAGTGAGTCTGGTGCGCTGAACAACCCACCGGAACCAGTCGTGAAGACGCTTAAGCTAAAACCCGGAGTGACCACCGGCTTCGCCGAGGTGTGCGCGTCGGCGCCGCCAGCCGCGAAACAAATTGCGATGAACGCGGTGCAACTGATGCGGCTTACTGCGTAGACAGGTCGAATGCTCGGCATGTTCGTCTCCTGAAACGTGTACACGGTTTGGGAAAGCGCGAGGCGCAGAGTGGACTCCCCCGAAGCTGACTTGATGAATGGCCGGGTATGAAACGTAGTAGGTCGAAAATGTGACTGTATGGTGACGCCAGCATGGAGCGGCGCCGAGCGTCGTGCCCGTGAGCCGTCCATGCTCGCGGGAAGCAGCCCATACGGGAGCCCCGAATGGCCGGCTGGGGACCGGGCTTGTTGTGGAGTTGTTACATATCGGCCACCGTGCCGGGGTCCTTTCTCTAGAGTCAGCTTCGGCGCAGCTACACGAACTGAATTTGCATACTTTCCAGGAAGGAAAACTGCGACACGCGGACCCGCACGCGTCCGCGCCAGTATGCGCCGTATCGTCGCTGCAAAGAGATCGACCTTTGCCCGCGTTCCGCGACCGGCCGGTATGGCCAAATCAACGGTCGTTAGGCGACGTTTCGCGACTATCCCTTCGTGGCCGATCGCTGCCCACGAGACGATTGCAATCAGCGCCCGACCAAGCCTTCTTTCCTCATCCAGGCAACTGTATCTGCAAGCAGGCTGTCCAACGGCGTTTCAACGTAGTTCAGCTCACGCATGGCCTTCGTCGAATCGACGCGGAGTGTTCCGCAGACCAGCGTCGCACTTTCGGGCGTCACGTCAGGCTCCTTTCGAGTGAGCCACGACAATGCTTCGGCGAGGTGAGCGAATGCCATCAATGCCCACGCCGGCGTGGCTTCGCCAGGTGTGCGCTTGCACAATGCAGCGCCCACGCGGTGCACGAGGTCGACGTAGCTTGCATGCTCGCCACCGACCAGATAACTTTCGCCAAACCGCCGCCGTTGCCAAGCACGCACCTGAGCCCTGGCGATCTCTCGTACATCGGCAAAAGAACCACTGCCCGGTGGTATGCCCGGTAGCTCCTCGCGGTCCACCATCAAGATGAGACGGGCCCAGTTGTGACGGTCGCCCGGACCCAGGATGTGGGAGGGGTTAAAGACAATCCACGGCACGCTGGAGCGCCGCACGGCCTGTTCGCCGAGGAACTTGGTGCGCTCGTAATTGATCCAGCTCTCGGCCCCTCGCTGCGGCACTGACTCATTGAGCGTTTCGCGCGCGAGGTGCGAGTACGCCGCGACCGAAGACGTGTGCACAAAGGCCTGCACACCGGCCGCGTCGGCCGCTCTAAGCAGGTTTTCGGTCCCCTGCACATTGGTAGCCGTCTGCGTCGCTGCCCTCGTCTTCCACATGCTGGTATCCGCCGCTGCATGAAACACCGCCTCGCAACCGGCCAGCACGACATTCAGGGATGCGGGATCCGCTAACTCGGCGCGAATTGGCACACCGCCTTGCTCGGCGATGATCGCGTCGGAATCAATTCGACGGGAAAGCGCCCGCACCTCGTGGCCCGCAGCAAGCAGTTCACGCAACAAATGCCCACCTAGAAAACCGCTTGCGCCAGTCAGAAGGACAGCGGCCATGTTCGGACCTGTTTAGTAGACCAACCAGAGGCACCCGGTCGATCTGGACACCGGGAAAGGCCTAACGACCGCACCGCACCCAACGTCAATTCCCACACTATTGAACCGCGATCCTGCGTGACGCGAGACCTTCGTGACTTGCTCGCGGGCAGGGGCGGGACTGCCGACAGCTTTGCATGCAGCCAGTCGGCTGTTTCCTTGTCGTAGACCTGTTCGCCGCCCACGTACACCGTAAACGACTTCGCCTTTTTCTTGGGGGTTGCCGATCGTATCTTTCGTCCATTGATACAGCGGATACTGGTCCCGACCCGCATGCTCCGCCTCCTCGACGTAATCGGCGAATACGTCGAACTGGCACTTCAACGAGGCGTTGCGCTGACGCAAGACGGCATCGAGCAAATCGCACCCTTCTTGCTGCCCACGCGCCCGCAACAAATCGGCCAGTTCGGGCACGACGGTGATCTGGATTTGGAACTGTCACCTGTCTGTCCTCCATGTATTCTCCTGCGGTCGCTGACCATGAGACTAGAGCTTGAGATCGATGATGACGAGGCATCCCAAGCGCGGGTAAAAAACAACGGGTCGACGCGAAACCAGCTGTCACCGATTCGCAGGCGTCGCTGGCGGCCCATAAATGCGAAGTCGCTACCGAGCTCGAGCAGGAAGTCCTCAAGCCGGTGGATAAGTGCTTCCTCGAGCCGCGTCTCCGAATATTCGTCTTTCAGGTCGACGAGTTCGAGGACGTACGGATCCTTGATCGCTTCTTCGGGCGTGACTGCATCGCCGTGCTGCGCGATGCTACCTTTCTCCAGCATCGCGCGCTTGTTTTGGGACATTAGCGTGCGAGTGTGGAACCTGGCTGCCAATCTGCCAGTCCAGCTAACCCACGCTCCAACCGCCACGCAACGCCTCGGCTTCATAAAGGCGACGCTCTTAAGGCGAACGCGTACGCCGCATCAGGTGGACATAGTGCGTCCAGGAAAGCGGAAAGGTCTCAGCCAGTTGCTGGAGCGAAAAAATCCGAATCGGTGATTCGGAATTTGCCGTCGGCGCTGGCGCCGCAGATTTCCGAACAACTGAGCGCGCGATCCACTTTCCGACCGCTTCGCGCCTACACAATCGGCGTCATTGTGTGCTCCAACGCGCACCGCTCTCAACGCCGCAAGAACCACAACAGTGCGGATACCACGACCGAAATCACGATGCACGTGATGATCGGGAAGTGGAAGTTGAATCCGTCGTGGACGATATGAATGTCGCCAGGCAGCCGGCCGAACGGGATGCGCGCGAGCCAGTGCCATCCGAGGCCGGCAAGAATGCACAGTATGCCAACGACGATCAGGAAACGGCTCATGGAGCGCAGTCACTCACGGTAGCGGATGGGGCAATCATAGGCCCACGCATGCGGACCTGCCAGAGCTGCTGGCCGCGGGCGCACGCCCGTTGCGCCCCCCAGCTTTGCCTCCATCAAGCGCGCAGCGCAGGGAGCCGGCCAAACAATGCAAGGTCGTCGTTGAGGAAGCGAGATCTGGCCAACGGCGCACGCGCCGACCGATGTCTGTTCCCGGGCGACACGACGGGCTCTTCACGACCCGTTTCTGTCCTTCACGCCGTCAACACTTGAAGGGCCGCTTGCGAAGTAAAGACAGGCATCAATAAGTCCAGCGCAGTCGCTGAGCCGTGACCTCACGTATCGGCGCTCGCGCACGCGCATGTTTCTTGATGCGATGGAGCGCGGGGTGAATTCCTACCGCTTATTGCACTGCACGATAGACGATCAGTCGGCACGGCGAGTCAATGCCGAGCCGCCATCGACGTGGCGAAGCTGTCTTCGAGCATCAGGAAGCTGGCGATCTTTCCATCCGCGAAAGTCAGGATGATTGCGAACGCGCTATTGATCAGCTTTCCCGTGGCGTTGATCCGGGTTTGGAGATGGCCAAGGATGACGGCCCGCTCGTCGCTTGCCAGAACATCCTTGATATCAAGGCGCACGCGCTCAATCGTGGTTTGGGTGTCCCTGACGAAGTCGGACATGGCCTCGCGCCCGGTTTTGTGCCCAACCCAAGGCAACACACCTGAGTCGCCAGGAATGTTCCAATCGAGATTCGGTGTGCATAACGCGGCAATCTCGACGCCGCTCGCGCCGGACCCGATCTTTTCGAGGAACTGCTGCGCGAGGCGAATGTTTTCTTGCATATTCATCGTGTTTTTCCGGTTTGTGCTGCTCTGCGGGAGGATGGAAGCGAGGTGCTGAAGCGTCAGACCTGCGCGCGTCCACCGTCGACGAACAACTCGATGCCAGTGATGTAGCTGGCATCGTCCGAAGCGAGGAAGGACACCGCTTTGGCGATCTCGTCGGCGGTACCAACCCGCCCAAGCGGGGTCGTTTCCGCGACTTCCTTGCTGTACGCGTCGATCTGCTCGTCAGTCAGTCTGAGTTCGGACTTGTAGGCAGGCGTAACCACGACGCCGGGCGCAACCACGTTCACGCGAATGTCACGGCCTTTGAGGTCGGATGCCCAGGTGCGCGCGAACGAACGCAACGCTGCCTTGGTTGCGGCATAGACACCGAACGCGGGGGTGCCCTGGATTGCCGCGATCGATCCGGTTATCACGATTGCGCTGCCTGGCGGCATCAATGGCAGTGCGGCTTGCACGGTGAACAACGTGCCTTTCATGTTGATGCCGACGTATTTTTCGAATTGCGCTTCGGTAATACTGCCGAGCGGCGCAAACTCGCCGCCGCCCGCGTTCGCGAAAAGAATATCAATCTTCTGGTGCGCCGCCGACACGGTATCGATAACGCTTTGAAGGTCGACCGTCGAAGAGATATCGCCCCGGATCGCACGTGCGCCGTGCCCGATCTCCACCACCGCTGCGTCCAGTTCCGGCTGGCGTCGTCCGGTAATGAAGACCGTTGCGCCTTCGCGAGCAAGGCGTTTTGCGGCGGCAAGGCCGATCCCGGGTCTGCCGCCGGTGACAAGCGCAACCTTGCCGGCGTGTTTGGTGACGTGAATGTTGGCGTGAAGAGGAGTAGTCATCTGGGGCTCCTTGTCGAGCGGGGTTGATCGATGACTCAAGCGTATATAGATTTCAAACAGAGATAAATACGGTACCTGTGGTTTCTTTATCCATGATTGTGGATAATAGAAACCGTATCGGGCGCAACCGAGACGCCCAGGCAAGACCGTTTCCTAAACGCTATTCTCCGCGGTGAATAATTTGCGAGGTGAATCAATGGATCATTTGCAGGCCATCCGCATCTTTGCCCGGGTTGTCGAGACAGGCGGCTTCGGACGAGCCGCGCTTTCCTTGAACATGCCGAATGCCACGGTGAGCAAGTGGATCAAATCGCTCGAAGAACATCTCGGCGTGAAGCTGCTGGAACGCAGCACGAGGAGCGTCAGCGTAACGACCGATGGGGCTGCCTACTATGAACGTACGCGTCACCTGCTCAGCGAACTCGATGACATCGAAGCCACGCTTGGCCGGGATCAGGCAAGCCCGCGCGGCGCCTTGAGGGTCGACGCTGGCGGATCGACCGCCAGCGGCATCATCATCCCCGCATTGCCGGCCTTTTGCGCGCGATATCCTGAAATACAGATGCAACTGAGCGTCACCGACCGCACTGCCGATCTCATCGCTGAGAACATCGACTGCGCGATTCGAAGCACGGCCAATGATCCCGCTCTGGTGACGCATTCGATCGGCACGCTCTCATGGACCACATGCGCGAGTCCCGCGTACCTGGCAGAGCACGGCACGCCGAAACATCCGCGCGAGATCGTTGATAGGAACATGCCAGTGGTTGGATACTTTTCCGCGAGCACCGGGCTTACGCAGCCGCTTCAATTCTGTCGGGGTGCGGAGACTGTTACGCTGGATCGTCCACGCAACGACGTGCTCGTTAGCGAAAGCAACGCGCATCTCGCGACTGCGCTTAGCGGTCTCGGGATAGTTCACACGCTGGACTTCATGGTGCGCCCTTTTATCAAGCAGAAGAAGCTTGTGCCTGTTCTCGCGGAATGGCGGCCCGCGCCTATCGACGTCTACATCGCTTATCCGCCGAGCCGCCGGTACAGCACCAAGGTTAGGGTGTTTGTCGACTGGGTAACCACGCTGTTCGCGTCGGTCTGAGTGACGGCGGTCGGTGACGACCACAAACGCAAAGTCATCGAACTCGGCCGCCTCATTACGGTGACGGGCTGCGCTGATCAGCATGCGCTTCTGCCATTCTGACCCGGACCGCTAAAGAAGCCCACGCGATGGGCTTTGGACATCTTTCTACCGGGACCCGCGATATACAACTCCCAAAGAGTGATTGGCCGTTGTCTCAGGAGAAGCGGCCGGTTGAATGTCCGGTTGAGCGAACGGGTGAACGACTGAAAGTGGCCGCTCACTGCCTTAGGCGATACGCATACGAACCCTCAACTTCGCAAGGCACCGATCGGCAGCACGCGACCCGAAGCGGTCTTACCTGCTTACGTCTGAATGACGGCTGTTTTCCAGGGCGAAGCCGTCATTCGCCCCTTCGCTTTAGCTGGTAAATCCTCCCGTGGAACCGGTCGAGCACGGCCACCGGCATACTCCAATAGTCGATACGACTCACGACGCCCGCAACTCACGGACCCCCTTACCTATCCGCCGCCGCAGCAGCGTGCGCAATGTGACGCCGTCGGCGTAGCCGACCTGCTCGGCGACGCGATCCACGCTAAGCTTGCTCGTCTTCAGCAGATGGACGGCGCGCTCGACCCGCAGATCCTGAATATACTCGACGGGCGTTTTACCGAGCACCTCGTTTAGACGTCGCGTCAACGTTCGCTTGCTGGTCGCCAATGCGTCCGCGGCGGCGTCGAGCGCGATGGCCGTGTCGAGGTGTTCGCGCACCCAGCGGTCGAAACGCTCGACGAGCGGGTCCGAATGGGCCAGGTGATCGGAGATCGCAAAGGCAGACTGCGACGGCCGCGAATCGAATACGAGGTACTTGCCCACGAGCGCCGCAAGCTCCGGGCTGTTGTTGCGGATCAGCCAGAGCGCCAGGTCGAGATGGCTCAGGGCGGCCCCCGCCGTCACCGTGTCGCCGCTGGGAACGACGATGCGATGCACATCCAGGTGCACTTGAGGGTACCGCTGCCGGAACACCGGTGAGAGCCACCAGGTGGTGGTGGCTTCACGCCCATTGAGCAAGCCGCTTTCGGCCAGCACGAAGGTACCCGTACAGGCGGCTCCGATATGTGCGCCGGCACTGTGCCACGCGCGCAATGCACCAAGCGCGTCGATCACGTCGGCCCGGCCGAGCGAAGGCACGAGCAGGTCCGTCGTCGTCCTGTTGAGAGCCGGTACAACAACCCAATCCGGGGCGGGTCCGTCTGTCGTATCGCGGACGGGCACCTGCAGCCCGAGCGCGGTGCGCACCTCTGGCCGCATCCCGGCCACGGTGATGTCGAAGCCCGGCGTGGCCATCCCGGTCGCGCGCGCGAGTTCGTTGGCCGTCGTCAAGGCATCGAGCACGGTGGTGAGGCCGGTGTCGAACACCCCCTCGAGCGCAAGGACAAAAATCCGCATGGCCGAATCGATACCAAAGTTGTCGATTGCGACAGTATTTCCCGGCGCGCTCCGTTTGTAAAGTGTCACTCACCGGGTGAATGGATCACGCGGATACCGGAGAGCAAAGATGATCAAGAAAGCACTATTCGTACGACTTGAAGCCAAGCCTGGAAAGGAGCAGGCGGTAGCAGACTTCCTTGACGCCGGCCTTGAGATGACAAATCAGGAGGCGACCACACCGATCTGGTTCGCCCTGAAGCTCTCGCCGACGACGTTCGGCGTCTTCGACGCCTTTGCGAGCGAAGAGGATCGCCAGGCACACCTTGCCGGCGACATGGCCAACTCGCTGATGGCGCGAGTCGGGGAGATGCTGGCAAGTCCGCCGTCGGTCGAGCTGATCGACGTTCTGGCTATGAAGCACGAGCTGGCCTGATTCCCGGTTATCTATCACCGATCAATCCTCGCCCGTCAAGCGTGATTGCGCGAAACGACGGGCAACGACAGACAATCCTGGAGAGTAAAATGTTTGCACTGCGAAAGAACCTGGCGATTGCCGCCCTGATTGCCCTGGGCGCCACGATGGCTCACGCCGAGGCAAAGGCGGCTGCGAAAGATGTTGTCATTGTTCACGGCGCACTGGTGGATGGCTCCGGCTGGCGGGCCGTCCACGACATCCTGGTCAAGGATGGTTACCATGTGGCGATCGTGCAGGAGCCGCTCACGGGCCTTGCAGAAGACGTCGATGCCGCCAGGCGCGTCATTGATCAGCAGCAGGGCCCGGTTGTGCTGGTCGGCCATAGCTATGGCGGCTCCGTGATCACGGAGGCAGGTGCGGACCCGAAGGTCAGCTCGCTCGTCTATGTGGCCGCACTGCAACCCGACGCCGGCGAAGCCAGCGGCCAGCTGCTGCAGAAGTTCGCCGCGCCCAACGATGCAATGCGAGCGACGCCGGACAAGTATTTCTTCCTCCCGCCGGCGAAATTCCGTGAGAACTTTGCAGCGGACGTCTCGCCATCGGACGCGCAATTCCTGGCGGACTCGCAGGATCAACTCGCCGAGAAAGCGTTGGGCGCACCGGTGTCTGTGGCGGCATGGCGAACCAAGCCCAGCTACGCCATCCTGACTACCCAGGATCATATGGTGAGCCCCCAGCTTCAGCGCTGGATGTATCAACGCTCGGGTGCCAAGGTGACCGAGGTGAGCGCAAGCCACGCTGTCTTTATCTCGCAGCCGGCCGCGGTCGCGCGAGTGATTGAGGTTGCCGCGAAGTCGACGAACTGACCGGTAATCGTCTCGATGGGGCACCTGTCGGCTTGGCGCCGACGGCCGACACCGTCGCCAGTCGGGCCGCCCCCATCGCAGATATCCACGTGAGTTGTCAAATCCCACGTGGGTTGTCAAATCGCGGCAATCGCGGCTGGATGTCGCTCAGCTCGGCACATACCCCTAACCCTTCACGGATGTCGCCACCATGCTCTTACTGATCCTTGCCTACCTCGGCGGTGCACTGACCATCCTCAGTCCGTGCATCCTGCCGGTGCTGCCTTTCGTATTTTCGCGAGCAGACCGCCCGTTCGCGCGCAATGGACTGCCGATGCTGGTGGGCATGGCGCTGACTTTCGCCGTGGTCGCCACGCTGGCCGCTGTTGGCGGCGGTTGGGCCATCCGCGCCAACCAGTACGGCCGCTTCGTCGCCTTGGCCGTGCTCGCCGTGCTTGGCCTGACCTTGCTCTCGGGGCGCGTCTCGGAATGGTTCACCCGTCCGTTCGTGGCGCTTGGCAACAAGCTCACCGAGCACACCGGGAGCCAGGACGATTCGGTGCTCTCGGCGGCTGGGCTGGGCGTGGCCACGGGGCTGCTGTGGGCGCCCTGCGCGGGCCCGATCCTGGGCCTGCTGCTCACGGGCGCCGCTCTCAAGGGCGCCAGCGTCCAGACGACGTTGTTGCTGCTGACCTACGCGGCGGGCGCGGCGACCTCGCTCGCGCTGGCGCTGCTGATTGGCGGACGCGTCTTCGCCTTGATGAAGCGCTCGCTGGGCGCCGGCGAATGGGTGCGCCGCGCCCTGGGCGTGCTGGTGCTGGCAGGTGTGGCCGCCATCGCGCTGGGGCTGGATACCGGGCTGCTGACACGCGTGTCGCTGGCCAGCACGGGCGGCATAGAACAGAAGCTGATCGACGCGGTGCGTCCTGCGCCTCTCGTGCAGATCGCTGTGAAGGCCGGCGACACGCTGCCGGTGGAAGGCGATCTGCCCACGCTCGATGGCGCCACCCAGTGGCTCAACAGCCCGCCGCTCACGGCGCAGTCGCTGCGCGGCAAGGTGGTGCTGGTCGATTTCTGGACCTACTCCTGCATCAACTGCATCCGCTCGCTGCCCTACGTGCGGGGCTGGGCTGACAAGTACAGGGATTACGGCCTGGTGGTGATCGGCGTGCACGCGCCCGAGTTCGCGTTCGAGAAGAATCCGGGCAACGTCATCCACGCCGTGAGGGAGCTGGGCGTGGACTACCCGGTCGCAATCGACAACGGTTACGCCATCTGGAAGGCCTTCGGCAACGAGTACTGGCCTGCGCATTACTTCATCGACCCGCAGGGGCATATTCGTCACCACCACTTTGGCGAAGGCGACTACCAGCAAAGCGAGGACGTGATCCGCCGGCTGCTCACCGAGGTCGGCCAGAAGGACCTGCCCGGTGGCTACGTGCAACCGAACGCGCAGGGCGCGCAGGCCGCCGCCGGCTCAGGCGATGCCAATCGCTCGCCGGAAAGCTACGTCGGCTACGCACGCGCGCAGAACTTCGCCGGCGGCCAGATGGCGCAGGACGCGACCTCGACGTATCATGCGCCCCCGACATTGATGGCCAACCAGTGGGCGCTCGACGGGCGCTGGTCGGTGAGCGACGAAAATGCGCGGCTCGACAGCCCCAACGGACGTATCGTCTATCGCTTCCGTGGCCGCGACCTGCACCTGGTGCTGGGGCCCGGCCGCGACGGCCAGCCCGTGCGCTTTCGCGTGCTGATCGACGGCAAGGCGCCGGGCGCCGACCGCGGCACGGACATCGATGCGTATGGCTACGGCACGGTCACCGGGCAGCGTCTCTACCAGCTCGTGCGGCAGGCCAATGGTAGCGGCGAACGCACCTTCGAAATCACGTTTCTCGACCCTGGCGTGCTGGCTTACGCGTTTACGTTCGGCTGAGTCCCACCTTTGGCGCGAGAAGAGCCTCATGTCCCACCTTCACACTATAACCGCCTCCCCAAAGGCGGACACATCGCCGCCTGGGAGCAGCCACAAGCGTTCTTGAACGAGGTTCGCGCGAGCTTCCGGTCGCTGCGCTGATATCAAACGTGCGGACGACGCCGTGCGAACGGCGTTCGGTGCGCGTATCGTGCGGTGTCGGTTTTGAGATATATTTTCGGGTGCCGCCATCCTCCCCAAGAGCACCAAGAGCAAGGAAGAGTGTCCGCACTGTCACTCACCATCGCCCGCAAGGCGTCCCCGAATCACTGATTTCGACTGTCAAGCAAGGGGTATGGAATGAACAGCATCGCACTGGCCTGCACCGGTGTCCTCGGTTTGTTTCTGTTCGTACTTGGACTCACCATCACGGTCGTGCGCTCTCGCGTCGGGCTGCTGAGCGGCTACGCGCCTGAACCTGACCGGCTGCTAACCAAACTGGTTCGCGCTCACGGCAATACCGCCGAGTACGCGCCGTTCTTTGCGGTGCTATTTCTGTATCTCGGCTCTCAGAATCCGCCTCACTGGCAGCTCTGGTGCATGGCAGGTGCAACGGCCTGCCGCTTGCTCCTGGTGGTTTCGCTACTTGCCTGGCCCACCATGTCGAAGCCCAATCCGGCCCGTGCTATCGGGGCGTTGGGAACCTACGCGTTCGGGGTGGCCCTCTGTATCGCATTGCTCGTTGGCCGTTAGCCCTCCGGCCGTGTCGTGTCGTTTGCTCGAAGAGGAGAGGACATCATGAAACTGGAGCGACGCCCCCCGCCGACACGTGTGCGTCGTCAAAGGCAGACGGGACTGGCCTGGTGCCATCCCACGGTGAAGGTCCGCTGTTTGAGCGTAGCCGCCGCTCGAATGACCGCGTGACGGAGATAGCGAACGGCAGATCATGGCCCGGACCGTGTCAAAACACGTGGCCGCCAACGGCTTCGTAAAAATTGGCCTTCGAGAACGCCCTACGCGGGCTTCGGAGAACCTCGCGAGAGGTAAAGTCACCCCCGAAAACCGTCATATTTTGCGTTTTGACACGACCTCGGCCGGGTGCCGCCTCATGCGATTGGCATATTTGCTTTGGCCTTGCACGACTACGACCGGCAGCACGCGAATCCAAGCGGAAGTTGCCTTTTCCTGAAGCGGTCATCTAACGCCAGGCATGAGCCGCGCGCTCCTGCGCGTCGGCTTATGCCCTTGCTCGGCGGCTGCCTACAGCCAGCGACGCACAGAAGCCTTGTAGGGCAGGTATTCCGACGGGAAACGGCTCTTCAGGTAGTGCTCCTCTCGTGGGATGACCACGAACGACATCAGCGCCACCGCTGGCATGAGGGTGACCAGTAGCCAAAAACTGTTGACCCAGAATGCGACGCCGAGCTGGAGCAGCGAGAAAGACAGATAGATGGGATTGCGGCTGTATCGATAGGGACCTGTGCGCACGATCGTGGTGGTGGGACGATTCCCCGGCACCGGCGTGCCAGCGGTCCGAAACGTGCGCACAGCCCAGAGAAACAGCACGACAGCGACCAACACTGCAGTGCTCCCGAGCGGCCCACTCACTGTACGAGACACAAGCCGCACTGGCCAGGCGAAATGCAGCAACAGGCCAAGGGCGATCGCTCCCAGGTAGACAAAAGGCGGCCGCATGATCCCGCGGTTTGCGACTTGAGGCACCATGCCTGCCTGCGCTTCCTCGCTGCGATCATCGCTTGCCATACGCTCCTCCTGCTTTTCGCTCCAACTCGACACCTGGATTATGATGCACCGATCAGCGCAATAGCCCACGCTGCCGGGTTACCTTCGATGCCTTGGTCAAGGGCATGCTGCAGCACATTGCCGTCACACCCCGGCACGCCGCGCGTCACGGCAAGCGCTTTCTGAATCTGTACCTCCGAATCCACGTATCCTGACAACTGCACGACGCCTCGATACGTCGCGACGCTCATCGGCAACGATCTCAGCCCCGGGTCCGCGACGAGCGCCTGCTTCACCCGGGCGGCGAGCGCAGCGTCGTCTGCGGCGATCTCCCCCGGCGCGGTCACGGATGGCGTCTCCGTCGACTTACAGCCGTTGATGAACACGAACGCGGGCAACGCGAACGCCGCGACGATCAGCAACCGGCTTTTGAGGTATGGCGCGTTTCGCATGTCGGTTACGACATCCAATTTCGTGCATTAGGCAGGGACCGCGCCATGAAGTCGATTTTCCTATCTAAGCGCTAAATGGCGAGCTGAAAAGCGGGCCGAGTGGCCTTGCCCAAGTTTATCGAGACATTCGTGCATTCATTCGTCTGGACGGAGCGCGGTCCGCTTAGCAGGCGAACCGGTAGGTCGCGATCACTTCAGCTTCGCGCTGTTCTTTCCGCGCCAACGGCGCAGGCAGGCCTTGTGCATCGCTTGGCGGATTGACCGCATACACCAGATCCGTCCCGTTCGTCGTGTATATAGCGTCGGGCGGCGCAGCACGGCACGCGGCGCTTCACAACGCGGCTATGCCGAGCGCCGCAAACATCATCGCAGATCGCGCCTTCATGAACACCTCCAATGCTACAGCTACCGGGACTCAATAAGGAAGGCTCTGCTCCTTTTGAACGTCGCAGATTTGTCCTAGGATTGGTAGTTGAGCCTCACACTCGGCTCGCCGAGCCACGACAAGGAGCGACATGCCATGCACGCTGATCCCGTGGAATACAAGACATCTACGATCATGCCTCTCGCCCCGATTTCCATGCCTGGCTACGCAGCAACAGCGATAGTCACGCACCGGAACGGCAAACGGGAAACATTTGGCATTCTTGGTTACTTCGCATCCGAGAACGCAGCATGTACGTTTGCCATTGAATACGCAAAAGCCCATATCGACGGTCGGCGACGCCCGAGGCCGCCGTTTTCCCTTCGATAACTCTGCGCCAGCCGTTTGTGCCGTCGAAGTTAGCGGCACCGGATAGCGATTGCGGCCAATCACCACCAGGCAGGTCGACGAGACTCGTGCCGCACGCTCAACATAACCGTCAAACGGTGTCGGCATCGGCATCAGATGGGCGCGCTCCTGCTCGAACACGTCGGCGACGCTCAGGTCACGATAGTCCGGGTGCTTCACCTGATCCCACAACGACCGGCACCGTGTCGCCAGCCATGCATTCAGATCAGCGAAACTGCCGAAGCGCTGCGCACGCGCCTCAATCCAGATGCGCAGACGGCTGTCCTGCACGTTCTTTTCGACGACGCCTTTCTCCCAGCCACTGGCGACGTTGCAGAAGTCCGGATCGAACAGGTAGTGCGAACACACCACTGCGAAACGCGGATTGACCGTGCGACCCTTGCCCTTGTGAACCTTGTCTACGGCCGTTTTCATATTGTCGTAGATGCCCCGGCGGGCCACCCCGCCGAAGGCCGCGAACGAGCGCGTATGGGCATCGAACAGCATCTCGTGCCCCTGGCTCGGATAGGCAACCAGCCAGAACGCCCGCGACGCACATAGCTTCATGTGCGACACCTGCAGCTTGCGGTAAATGCCGCCGACAACCAGTCCTTCCTCGGACCAGTCAAACTGGAATGCCTCGCCCAGCTCGAATCGCAATGGCACAAACGCCGATTTCGAAACCGCCTTGCCTTCGCCTTGCCGCCAGGCCCGGATGAAATCGGTCACCCGCGAGTAACAGCCGTCGTAGCCGCCGGCCTTGATCTCCTGGAACAGCATCCAGGCGGTGCGCCGCTCCTTCTTCGGTCGCCGCGCGTCGACACTGAGCGCCTGCACCAGCACCTCATGAAACGGCGTCAACCGGGTCGGCTGGGCGCGCCGCTGATACTTCGGCTCCTCCTGAACATCCATGTTCAGATATTTACTAATCGTGTTGCGCGACAGGCTTGTGAGACGTGCTATCTCGCGTACCGACTTGTTCTGGCGGTGGAACATCCGCCGCACCTTGCCAATCATCGTCATCGGGATCATCCCCAAACACCCTGCCAGAAAAACTAGCAGGATAGGTTGATTGCCCGGCTCAATTTTCAGTCGGCGCGATCCCTACATGTGGCTGAATTTTCGGTCGGCGTAAACAATAATCTGGAAGGGTAAATAATGACGCCTGTACTAAACCGCTGACGCGGTAGTGGGGGGAGAGCAAGAGTCCGTGCCTCGCGTTCGCCTCGTGCGGTTGCCTGATGCCGAACCACAGCGAACTGGCGGGAAGGCCACCAGGAGCAGGATGGAGATGCCCGATCGGGTATTCCGTCCACTGTTCCAGGAGGCTCGCCATGACGCCGCTGCGCCAACGCATGCTGCACGACATGCAAATCCGCAACCTTGCGCTCAACACGCAGAAGACCTATCTACTGCAGGTTTCCAGTTTCGCCCGACACTTCCAGCGTTCACCGGAGGCACTCGGCCCCGAAGAGATTCGCGCCTGGATCATCCACCTCACCAACGAACGCGAGCTTGCGCCAGCGAGTGTGCAACTGGCCGTCGGCGCGTTGCGCTTCCTGTATCGAACCTCGCTCAGACGCGACTGGAGCGACGAGGACTTTCCCTTGCCCAGGCGGCCCGTGAAGCTTCCGATCATCCTCAGCTTCGATGAAGTCACGCGTTTCTTCGAGTCGATTCCCAGCCTGAAGCAGCGTGCCATCCTGATGACTGCATACGCCGCTGGCCTGCGTGTGTCGGAGGTCATCCACCTGAAGGTCACTGATATCGACAGTAAGCGGATGATGATCCGTGTGAACCAGGGCAAAGGCCGTAAGGACCGCTATGTAATGCTCTCGCCGCGACTGCTTGAGATCTTGCGACTGTACTGGCAGAACGCACACCCGAGGGACTGGCTCTTTCCAGGCAGCATTCCAGGGCGGCCCATCACCCGCCATGCCGTGGGCGAGGCATGCCAGCTTGCGCGTGAACGCAGCGGCATCACGAAACCCGTTACCCCGCATTCGCTGCGTCACGCCTTCGCCACTCACCTGCTTGAAACGGGTGCCGACGTGCGAAGGATCCAGCTTCTGATGGGACATCGCAGTCTGGCTACGACGGCCCGCTACCTGAAGCTGGCGACCAGTACTGTGTGCGCCACCACCAGCCCCTTCGATCTGCTGCCGCATCCTGCACCCATTCCGTCCCAGCCGCCTGCGCCCGAATACTTCTGACGCCGGCGATGCGACCGGTGCTCGAAGTGGCGGACATCTTCCGCCGCTGCGGCCCACAGTACCGGCACACCCATGCCGACGGGCTCAGTCGTGCCCAGCGGCGCGTGATGAGTGCGATTGAGCTGTGTCGCACCGCCGCGCTCGGTGGTCATGTCGAGCAGTGCGATTCGTGCGGCCATCAGCGCATCGCCTACGACTCGTGCCGCAATCGCCATTGCCCGAAGTGTCAGTCGCTCGCCCGCGCTCAATGGCTCGAGCGCCGGCATGCCGAACTGCTGCCCGAGGTGGAATATTTCCATGTCGTCTTCACGCTGCCAGAGCCCATCGCCGCACTCGCGTACCAGAACAAGAAGACGCTCTACGATCTGCTGTTTCGCACCAGCGCCGAGACGCTGCGCACGATCGCCGCCGATCCGAAACACCTGGGCGCGGAGATTGGCTTCATCACGGTCCTGCACACGTGGGGGCAGAACCTGCTGCACCATCCGCACGTGCATTGCGTCGTACCCGGCGGCGGCATCGCCCCGGACGGCGAGCGCTGGATCGCCTGCCGGCCCGGCTTCTTCCTGCCCGTGCGCGTGCTCTCGCGCCTGTTTCGCCGCCTGTTCCTCGACCAGCTGCGCCGTGCGTTCGACGCCGGCGTGCTGCGCTTCCACAGCCAGCTCGAGCCGCTGCGTGACCCGCGAGCGTTCGCCGCCTGGCTCGCACCCGCCGCTCACGCGGAGTGGGTCGTCTATGCGAAACCACCCTTTGGCGGTGCTGAACACGTACTCGATTACCTGGGCCGCTACACCCATCGCGTCGCCATCTCGAACAACCGGCTGCTGTGCTTCGATGGCGATTCGGTCACCTTCCGGTGGAAAGACTACCGGCACGAAACCAGGCACAGGACCATGACGCTCACGGCCGACGAGTTCACGCGCCGCTTCCTGCTGCACGTGCTGCCCGACGGCTTCAAGCGTATCCGCAGCTACGGGTGGCTCGCCAACTGTCATCGGGCAGAGCGACTTGCCACCTGCCGGCGGCTGCTCGGCGTCGAGCCGCCCGCCACTGCGTCACCCGTCATGGGCGAAGACTACCGCGACCGTTACCTGCGGCTCACCGGCAAATCCCTTCAAGATTGCCCCGTGTGCGGCAAGGGCCACATGGTTCGCATCGAAGGCGGTGCGCCTGGCATCCTGCCGCGGGCTCCCCCTGAGCCGACCCATGTGGACTGACCCGCATCCGCATTGCCCTCCACCACGTTGGCCGTTCCCGATGGGACCAACGCGAGCGGACTCGTGCGTCCGATTCCCAGGCACAACAGAATGCCGCGAAACTCCGCATTCCTTGCCCATTGACGCCCGCATTTCCGCTGTCTTCGCGCGACGGGCCCGGCCAACCATTCGATTGCCGCGCGCCACCCGTGCGCCGGGCATCACAAATCACCGCGACGATCATTCAATGCCCATAAACGCCGGCGCCTGCGGAGCGGTTTAGCACAAACATTTTTTTGATTACCGATCGCGGACTGGCCCCGACTCGGCTGTTCACCCGTCAGTAGCCGCGATCGCCAACCAAAAAAATCTCTGCTTTATCTACCCAGCGATATAAGCGCCACAGTTTTGCAACACACCTGCTCGAACAGAAGGTAGATATCCGCGTGATCCAGGTACTGCTCGGCCACGCCAAGCTCGAGAACACCGCGCTCTACGTCCAGGTGGCCACCGACCTGCTGCACGAGGTCACCAGTCCGCTGGACCGTCTGCCCTCCGAGTAAGCTGCGCGCTGTAGCGCCTCATGCTGGAGGTTGCGGATATCTTCCGCAGCCGCGGGCCAGCGTGGCGGGCAACCGCACACCTGAGCCTGGGGCAGCTGAAGGTCATGTCGGCCATCGAACAGTGCCGCACCGCGGCGCTGGGCGGGCATGTGCTGCGCTGTTCGGGGTGCGACCATATCGAGGTCGAGTACAACTCCTGCCGTAACCGGCACTGCATGAAGTGCCAGGCCAGTGCCGCACATCGCTGGCTCGAGGCGCGCCAGGCCGATCTGCTACCCGTGGAGTATTACCACGTGGTCTTCACACTGCCCGCCGTCATCAGCGGCATCGCCTGGTACAACAAGCGGGTGGTCTACGGGCTGCTGTTCGACATCGCGGCCGATCCGAAGCACCTGGGCGCACAGATCGGCGCCACGCTTGTGTTGCACACCTGGGGCTCGGCGCTCACGCATCACCCGCACGTGCATGGCATCGTTCCCGGCGGTGGCCTGTCGCCCGACGGCGAGCGGTGGATCGCCTGCCGGCCCGGCTTCTTCCTGCCGGTGCGTGTGTTTTCGCGCCTGTTCCGCAGGCGCTTCCTCGAAGCACTCGCAGACGCACATCGACGCGGCCAGCTGCAGTTCTTCGGCGAGTACACGGGGCTTGCCAATGCGGCTGCCTTTGCGCGGTGGCTTGCGCCGCTGCGCACCTGCGAGTGGGTGGTCTACGCCAAGCGTCCCTTTGCAGGACCGCAAGCGGTACTCGAGTACCTCTCACGCTATACGCACCGCGTCGCGATCTCCAACCAGCGCCTGGTCGCATTCGATGAACGCGGCGTCACCTTCCGCTGGAAGGACTACCGTGCAACTGGACGCACGCGCTACAAGACCATGACGCTCGAAGCCGGCGAGTTCATGCGCCGCTTTATATGAACGCGTCCCGTTTGCAACAGTTTTCGTGTGTTCAGACAGACGGGATGGGCTGCAGCTTTATATCCGGCCTTGTTGCAGCCGGTATTGCTGCTGCGGGCCTCTATGAAATACGCTGACTCGCACCTCATTTCCTGCGCGAGCTCGAAGCTCGACGGCGCATTCAGGTTTAGCGAGTCCCGGTCCTACCTGGTTTGTCATCACACTCGATTGCTGCGCAACCTTTCGACGTTCACCCTGTGTTAAACGTTGATCTTCTGCTTGGCGTGAACCATTCAGGCGGGCTTCACGCTCACGTAGGCCTTCTGGTACGGCAGGTCATGGGCCAGCACGGCCCAGATCGTCCGCGCCATCTTGTTCGCCAATGCAACGACCACCACATTCTTTGGCCGCCGCCTCATCATCTGCTCGACCCACTCGCCGGGTTCTTTTGCGTGCTCTATTACGCTACGCGCGCCGTGGATCAGCAGTGTGCGCAAATAGGTATCGCCTCTCTTGCTGATCCCGTGCAGGTTCACTTTTCCGCCCGAGCCGGTTTGCTTCGGCACGATGCCAACCCATGCGGCAAACTCCCGCCCCGAACTGAATGCTTTCGGATCACCCATCATTGAGACGGCTGCCGTTGCCGTCAACAGCCCGACGCCGCAAATTTCGCTAACCGCCTTCACCGCCTTGTCTTCCTTCTTCCACTCGCGCATCCGGCGCTCGATCTCGGCAACCTGTTCGTCCAGCTTCGCCAGTCCATTCCACTGCTCGCGAAACGTATCAATCAGCACGGCGGGCAGGCGCTCCGCGATCCGTTCGAGCACGACCGCTATCTCCTTGTTCAGCTTGTTCCGGCCCTTGCTCATGATCTCTCCATATTCCATCAGCAGTCCACGCAGGTTGTTGATCTGCATCGTGCGAAATTTGATCAGCTGCTGCCGCATACGGTGTAGCGCCAGCATCGCCTGCTGTATCTCGGTCTTCACCGCGACGGCCTTGCCGGGTTGCTGCACAGCCATCCAGATTGCACGGGCGTCTGCCGCATCGTTCTTGTTGCGGATGTTGAACGCCTTCACAAACTTCGCCGGCATCAGCTTTACCACGTGACCCATATTCGTAAGTTGCCGGGCCCAGTGGTGCGATCCGCCGCACGCCTCCATGCCGATCAGACACGGAGCCCGGTTCGCGAAGTACTCGAGAAACTTTGCCCGCTTGATCGGCTTGTTCACGATTTCTCCGGTTTCCTGATCGACGTAGTGGACCTGAAACACCGACTTTGCAATGTCAATCCCAACTGGCGTAAGCTTCACGACGGATCCTCCGGTTTGTCTGGAAACTTCGTATTTTCCACGTGGGCACATCGATGCCGTTGGCCTGTGAGGATCCACCTTCCTTTGCGCTCACGGGTGGGACGCGTTCATTTCATTTTCTGCTGCACGTGCTGCCCACCGGCTTCCATCGCATCCGCCACTACGGCCTGCTCGCCAACCCCGTGCGTCGCGCCAGCCTCGCCAGGGTGCGTGAGCTGCTGCACGTCGTGCCCCAGCTCACCATCCAGCCCGATCCGGAGATTGCCGTCGCGCCGGTCTTCGTCTGCCGGCACTGCGGTGCGCCAATGATCGTCATCGAGATACTGGAACGCACGGCGCCCATTCGCGCACCACCCATGCGACGAGTCGAGACATGAGCGTAACGCTTCCGGCACCTCCAACCCGACCGTCGGCTTTGCGGCAACGCGGCCCACGAGCGGACGTCTGCGCCTGTCACCTCGCGCAGTCCCTCGCACGTCCGCTTCACCGCCGCAATTGCGCCACTGCACCGCTTCATCATTGCGTCAGCGCGCATCCAGCATCCCACCGCACCACCCATCCACCAACATTGCTGGCCATCCCGGCCTATCAATCGCCATAGCCTCAAAGACGCCGACCGCATCGGGGCACTCCGCGGTTTCCTCCATCGAGGCTCGTTCGACGCCTGCCAGCGAAGCGCGGTCGCGCATTCACATCCCTGCGGACGATGGCAGGCATCGAACAACCCTAAACGACATGAGCCCGATCGGATTTAATGCAATCTGAGCTCGGGGCAGTTGACCATCGGTCGCTAAGTGGACGGTCGCATTCGGACAATCGGCTACTTTGCAGCCAAACTATAAGTATTAACCCTTAAGTTTCCGTCCTTCTTGTCGTTATACAGAATTGCCCGGCAAGCCGGTGACCAGGTGGCAGATCTTGAAAGATGGAACTCTGATATGCGGTTGAACAACATGAAAATAGGAGCGCGCCTCGCGCTGGCGTTCGCAGTCACGTTGCTTCTAACGTTCGCACTTGCAGCCGTATCACTGAGTGGACTGAGTGGCTTCAACCAGGACGTCAATAACGTCACGCGCTCGCGCATGCCGGTGTTGTGGGATCTGCACAAGCTGCTCGAAATCACTCGCGGGCAGGCGGTGATGGAACGCGACGCATTGGCCGCGTTGGCAGGCAACCAGTCGGAGGTCGTAAGCGGCAATCTGCAATCGATCGGCAATGGTCACGATATCGTGTCCAAGGCAGTCGAAGAAATCCAGCAACTCCTCGACACGGACCAGGGCAAAGAGCTCTGGGCCAATGTAGCGTCCGCCCGTCAGGCGTATTTGTCCGACCGGGCGGCAGTCATCGCGCAGATCAAGGCCGGCGACGCCGAAGGGGCACGCCAGAAGTTACTGAGCGAACAGGTGCCGCTGGAGAACCAGTATCTCGGCGCAGTCCAAGCCCTGATCGATTATGTCGGCAACCAGGTGGCGACCGAGCACGACGCATCGAGCGCATCGTATGCCAACGCTCGCCTGCTCGTACTGGTGCTCGCGGCGCTCGCGCTGGCGGTCGGAGGGGCCTGCGCGCTGCTGGTCACGCGCTCGATCGTCCGGCCGCTGCATGTAGCCGTCGATGCGGCTGAGAAAGTTGCGCAGGGCAACCTGGCCACGCGGATCGACGCGGATGGCAGGGACGAGACGGGGCAACTGCTTCGCTCGCTTCGCAGCATGACCGAAAGCCTGTCTAACACCGTCGGCGAGATCCGCATGGGCGCCGAGTCGGTAATGACGGGCGCGCGACAGATCGCGCAGGGCAACATCGACCTGTCTTCTCGCACGGAGGAGCAGGCGGCGTCGCTGCAGGAAACGGCGGCGAGCATGGAGGAACTCACGGCCACCGTCAAGCAGAACTCGGAGAACGCTCGCCAGGCGAGCGGCCTCGCGGACAGTGCGCATGCTGTTGCCAAAGAAGGTTCGGCAATCGTCGGGGAGGTAGTCGGGACGATGGCGGGCATCGAGGAAAGCGCGGGCAAGATCGCCGAAATCACCGGCGTGATCGAGGGCATCGCATTCCAGACCAACATCCTCGCACTCAATGCGGCAGTGGAGGCGGCGCGTGCGGGCGAGCAGGGTCGGGGCTTCGCGGTAGTAGCCAGCGAAGTGCGCTCTCTGGCGCAGCGCTCGTCGGTCGCGGCGAAGGAAATCAAGGAGCTGATCGAGACCTCGGGCAGCCGCGTGCAAGCCGGAACCGACCTGGTCGCGCGGGCCGGAGAGACGATGGACAAGGTTGGCACAGCGATTCAGCGCGTGACCGACATCATGGGCGAGATCGCGTCGGCTTCGAGCGAGCAGAGCCGCGGCATTGAACAGGTGCACCAGGCGATCAGCCAAATGGACCAGGTCACGCAGCAGAATGCGGCGCTGGTCGAAGAGGCGGCGGCAGGGGCTGGCTCGCTTGAGGACCAGGCGAAGCAGTTGCGCGCTGCGGTGGCGGTGTTCCGCACGGCGCAGGCCGATATCGCCGCGCCAGCCGCGCGCCCGCTGTCTGTTGCGAAGCCGCCAGCAGCGAAGCGGCCCGTCCGTGTGGCCGAGCGTGCCGTATCAACCACGAAAGTCCCCGCGCCGATACCGCGGCGCGCTGACTCGCCGGTGACGGTCGAGGGCGCAGACTGGGAAACGTTCGACAGCGTCGCATGAAGAGAAGACATCAACGCCGGTCAGCCAGTAGATCGCCACGGTAACTCGTCCCATCGTCTGGCGGACAGTCTGCAACGGTTTTGAACGGCGGCTTTCCGCAAAACCGACCGTCTCTTTGGGGTCGACCGGAGACGTTCGCGCGTCTCTGCGCTGGCATCATGAACCAAGTCTGGATAGTTCAAAATTAAATGAACCGCGGATTCGGCGTTCGTTGGACGGTTTCGCCGCAAAGCCTCATATCGTGGGTATGTGAAGTTCAACGTTACGTGGACATCGACAGCAGGAAGGCTCGCCTGCCCGCGCGTCGATGCCTTCGACCGCGCAGCTGCGATCGGCATGACGACAGAACGCTCAGCGCGCGTCGTGGACGGCCGAGGTTCGGCGCTAGCTGCTCGCAGACGGCTGGATGCCTTGTTCTGGTGGCGGTTCGACGCTGTTTTCCGGTGCTGGTTGGCCCTCTTCTTCCGGAAGTGGCTCGACGCTCTCAGCGGCGGCCGGCGAAATGCTCTTGACCACGACGGGCCGCTCAACGCTCTGCACGGCGGCCGGCGGATTGTTGTTGCCCGGGACGGGCGCCTCAACAATTGGCGCGGGGGCTCTGTGCTGCAGTTCGGTGCTCAGGCCCGTTCCGACGTTCGAGGTGGTGGTGTTCGCACTCTTGAGGACGCCGCGCGCATCGAACAGGAACACCGCCGCCGATGTGTGCGTGTCGGCACCACCAACCAGCGCCCCGATAATCGGGATGTAGTTTTCGGGGTGCGGCCTCGACGTCACATACGTGTACACGAGCAGCATCGAACCATCGTCGAGCGCGGTCTGCACTGATGCCGGGCCGAGCGTGGCTGTCACTTCCTGAAGCGTCGTCACGCCACGCCTGAAGATCGCCATCTGTTCAGGCCTCACTTCGACCCCGGCGGACATGCAACCGACAAGCAGCGCACCGCTCAGCAGCCCAAGTACCAGTCCATGTTTCATGTTGCCCCCACACCGTACTTACAATTTTAGGACGACGCAGGGTCGGCGCGCGGCGATATTAACCTGCCGCCGTTGCGCTGGATCAGTCGCGCTTGACTTCGGCGCTTCAACAGATCGATCGCCTTGAATAGGTCGTCAACCATTCCAAGGCTCGCGTGTCAGCGCTCGGCATATATAAACCCCGCGCTGCGGCTGAAGGCGGGTTGATGCGGAATCGCTAATGCGGCCGAGAAGGTTGGTCCCGGTCGCCAACGTCGGGCGGCTGTCGGCCGAGGCCGTGTGAAAACGGAAAAGTACTCGGTTTTCGGGTGTCGCTTTACCCTTCCCGAGTCGCCACCAGGCTGATACGCGGCGATCTGAAGGGTCGACTTTTGAGAAGGCTTCGTGCGGAGCGCGTTTTCACACGGCCTCGGTCACTTTCAGACGTTGGCCCATGCTTTTAGGAAGACGCTCGGAAGTCCACACCATCCAAACACCGGACACTCGTGTTCACGTCATATGAGTTGAATGGCCGATCGAAACCGACATTCACGGGTTCCTTTGGTTTAAGGTCTGGCCCGCCAAATCGGTTTGTAGCGAATGCTACGAGACATATACTTTGGACACGCGCATCGCGCCGGTCGACAAGTATCTCAACAGTTAAGACACTGTTGGCCGATGGCGCATCGGCATCGTTCGAAACAACTGTTCGCTTAGGAGGTCGCGATGCTATATAAGGTTGCCGTTGGCTCCATCAGTTGGATTCACGCCGATTCGCACCCGGTATCATTTGCGTTCCAAGCCCTTACGCAAACACCGCACTGGATCCCGAAAACCTATATCGGATTGGCCGCCACGGCCAATCCGACACCTCCGAACGAGATTGCTGACTTCAAGTCTTTCCAAGCTCAGAAGCAATTTCGAGCGTTGTTGTACTGCCGTTTCACCGTTGAACTAGATCCGACCACCAACGCAGTAGGCAGCTTCAATGTTCTTGATGCCGTACACGATCCGGGGTGGACGCCGCCTTTTGATAAATCGAAGTTCAGCAGCACAAAGTTGATGAAAAATTCGTCAATGAGTGACCCAAATTTTTATCCTGGAGAGGCCAGTAGCATCTCTCTAGTTAAGACACGCGCACGACACGCAAATACTGTGCTGCCTCCCACGCCAAAGAATGAAGTGGTTTGCGTAAATGCACTGATTAAGTTCAGAGCTGGTTCGCATACTGATGGAATCGGAGTGAGCGACGATGTTGGCTCTCCCTTTCATGTTCCGTGGGTATGGTGTGAACTCCTCCTCACCTATGATAGAGGGATCTTTAAATTGCTTGGCTGCGGATCTATTTTTCCAACGCATTATTTTTACATTGATGGCAAGAAGGTACTCGCGCAAGAAGAAGTAGCAGATTTAAGTTTTCCGAAGAAAGGTGCACTGACCATTAATGAAAGTGCGTTGAAACTCTACCCGGTGTTGTCGAAGGGCGCGCCTGCATCAGGACCACAAACAAGTTTAGCCGCGGAGACAGGGCTGTCCGGCCCTGTCAGAAGGCATTTATATACGGCCGACGGGAGGGTAGATAGCTCCGGAAACATAAGCTCACTCGTCCACGTCTTCAGACTTTAGCTCATGGACCCAAACCACATGCCGGGCACGGACACGACTGCTGAGTCAGTTTTGGCCGAGGCCCACGTTGACCAGACACCAGCCATCGAAAAGGCCAAACAAAAGGGCGGCGACAAACAGTCCCTGCGGCGCCTGGCGCATTGACTCAACTACGCACGGTGCGGGTCCAATACGCTGCGACTTGCTGCGTAAGGCGAGGTCGAAAGCGCATTCGCCGATTGGTCCATTGCGGGTGCTCTCACAACTTGCTTTCACCGTCGCCACCGTCTAACGCAGAACGATTCGGAAACGGAGAATCGTGCACAATACCGCGCGTGACGAACGTTCTCATGTACCAAGAATTCGCCGGGCTAGACGGGTTGCTCGAATGACCGCTCCTGTTGGCAGGTTGCCACGGCGCTCGCTTCGGGTGGAAGGGCAGTTGTGGGTCGCGTGCTGCCGCTCGTGGCACGCACGGGTCGATCGCACGACGATCGGCCAGGTACGGCCATCTCCAGCCGTTCGCCTGATACCGTGCGCTTTCCTCGGAAACCCAAGAGGAATCAGTTGCGCACACGGAATCGCGTTGTTCATCCTGTTCGGCACGCAACCGGCCACGACCGATGACACCGGAAGTCCGACGTAGTCGTGCGGGAAATTCCCCGAGATATACTTCCCGCATGGAACTCGACCCCCGCGACCTCGATAAAATCAGTGCCGTCACGTTGCAGCACTACGACGCGCACGCGGAAGATTTCCGCAACGGTGCGTACGAAGCGACGGCGCACGGTTGAGCAACATAGTGGCCGTTCGTTGACGCAGCCGTTCGGGCTGTAACCCGTCTTCGCGAGTTGAGCCAGTCCGGCCGCCAATGACTACAATCTAGAGATGGTCGCATTCCCTAAGGAGAGGCTGCCATGACTCAGTCAATGATCAGTGTTTGGGTTGGCATTGTGGTTATCGCTGTTGTTGCATCGGCCCTGTCGAGGCGCTACAGGCGCGACCACCCCGAAGAGAGCGTGAGCCATTGGCTCGACACGCATCATATGAGCTGGATGCATCGCAAGCACTAGCTGGCGACGCGGGCTGACGCCGAGGAGCGCACCACATGGCCTTCACCCTCACCTCGCAGGCTTTCCAGGAAGGAAGCGAAATCCCCCAGCGCTACACCTGCACGGGCGCGGACCTCTCACCCCCGCTCTCGTGGTCCGGGGTACCCGCCAATGCGAAAAGTCTCGTGCTAATCGTCGACGACCCCGACGCGCCCGACCCGGCCGCGCCACAGATGACATGGGTCCACTGGGTGCTTTACAACATCCCGGCGACGGCTCCGGGCGTTCAGGAGGGCGTCACTGCGGGCGCGCTTCCGGCAGGCACACTCGAAGGCACCAACGACTTCCATCGCACCACGTATGGCGGCCCATGCCCGCCCGCTGGCCGTCATCGGTATTTCCATAAGCTGTATGCGCTCGACACCGTGCTGCCCGATCTTCACAAGCCCACAAAGGCGGCGTTGGAAAAGGCAATGGAAGGCCATGTCGTGGCACACACCGAACTGCTCGGCACATTCCAGAAGTAACAGGCGGACCTTGGACGCTACTTGCCCGGGACTGTCGATTCCGCGTCGATGCCTGGCGCAGATGTCATCGATTGGCGCGAGGCGTTTCAAGGCTACAAACTCGGCGAGGCAGCCGACAGGTGAACTTCAATCCCATACAGCGTTTGCGCACGGTTCGCCATCTCCAATGCGTCAGATGCGGCGTTGACATCACCCGCCGGGTTTCCACGGCCACGACGGATAAAGACGTCCGTTGCTTTCGACACTCTCGCGCTGTGCGTCGCCCGTTTCTCCGCCACGCTCCGCTTTGGCGGTCTCGATGTCGGAGGTGTCCGACGTGGGCGAATCGTCGTCGCCCGCTTCACGTGATTGCCCGGTCGTCTCCGAAGCAGCGGGTAGTGCATCGCCGAACCATTCCACCTCGCGCGTCAGTGCCCCGACATACGCGTGCCAGCCTGGGGGGTCGTTCGCGAACAGATTGCTCCGTACGGCAAATGCCAGTTGTCTATAGTCCACCTGCGCTTCCAGCAACTGTGCGGGCCAGCCGGCAAACGACCCGCTAACGCGCTTCGCGAACTCCGCGACCTCCATATCGGGCGGTACGGCGGCTAGCCATGCATGGGTGGCGAGAGCCGCGTCAGCGTCCAATAGATCGCGCACTGTGTCGCGCGGGTTGTTGGTTGCGAGCGCGGCAGCGATTGCTTGCAACGCGTCGCCGAGATGCAGCAGCAACGCGCGTCGTTCAAAAGCGTCTTTCATCTAACGATATCCGTCGGTAATTCGATTAAGCCATTTTAAAGTGCGTGGGACGTGAGAGCGCAATGGCGTGCGAGCGGAAGGTAAAAACCTTGCCACGGCCAGGAATCGAAAAGACCTGCCGTCGCAACTCGCAAAAACGGCAGAACCGGCGTCATCCTGTCGCCACCGCTCGACGCGATATCGATATCAGAAAGCGTGTGGCGGGTGCGCGAAGAAGCGGCGACCACGCTCGGAATACGCCTGACGAAATCCGCAACGACGTCACGGCGCGCGCGCTCACGCTGCATTGGGCGGCTGGCCGAACGCAGCGCGTCGCCCATAGCCGCCTGCGCGAGGCGTGCCCATGCGCGTTCTGCAAGCGCATTCGCCTCGCGGGTCGCGTGCCCACGGCGGCACCCAGCCTCACGCTCACCGACCACGACGTCACGCAGAACATCGCGGCGCTGCTGCACCATATCGAAGTCGAGCCGCCTCTTACGATCCTGGATTTCGGCTGCGGGCCGGGGCGAGATCTCAAGGCCTTCACTACACTCGGCCATTGCGCGGTCGGCCTCGATGGCGCCGAGCGCTTCGTTGCAATGGCGCGTGACGCGACTGGCTGCGACGTCTGGCAGCAGGATGTCCTGCATCTCGATTTGCCGGCCGCGCACTCTGACGGCATTTTCGCCAACGCCGCGCTGTTCCATATCCCGAGTCAGGCGTTGCCGCGCGTGTTGCGGCAATTGCACGCGACGCTGAAGCCCGGCGGCGTACTGTTCAGCTCCAACCCGCGCGGCACGAATCAGGAAGGCTGGAGCCACGGCCGCTACGGCGTCTTCCATGATCTCGAAACATGGCGCCGATATATGGCGGACGCAGGCTTCGTCGAAATTGAGCACTATTACCGGCCCGCCGGCTTGCCGCGTGAGCGGCAGCCGTGGCTAGCCAGCGTGTGGCGCAAGCCGGTTGCCTGAAACGCCAAGGAGCTGTTCCACGGTATGCCCGCGTTGGGCGTGGCAGATGCTTGCGTTCAAGCCGCTTTGATGCAGCGCAAAGCAGCCGATTTGCAACAGTGTCCATCGCGCAGAGAAACGGCCAGTCGTGGATCTCAGACAATCGGCAGAAGCGGGGACGCCTGTCGTCGGCCGCGACAGGCAGAGCGCGGCCAGTTGCCGCCCTTCGCGAATGACTGGTTTCGGGGCGCCTCTTCTTGTGCTGGACGCTATGGCAGTCGCCCACGTGACTCGACCTCTCGTGCAGTCTTCAATGGCCGGTCCGGGCGACGAACAGTTCGCGCCTCAGGAGTCCAGCGCCGACGGCGGTGATCGTGGCTTGCCGGTGCTTCATGCGCTCAGTGAGCTCGTCCGAACTGAACACCGCGGCGAGCGCGCCAGCACGGGCCTGCATGCCTTCGAGGTGGGTGCGCATGGACTGCAAAAACTCTGCTGTCAGGTCCATCCGCTCCTGCAGGCACCATCCCGAGTGATCGAGCAAGACCGCATAGTCATCCGGGACGTCAACAAACGGCGGGCCGCACTCGATCGCGATTTGGCGCTCGGAGTCGGCCAACGAGGGTGCGGGCGCGATGACCGTGAACACCATCCTGGCGCCCGCGCGCGCGACGCGGCGACACCCCCGCAGGACGGCTAGTTTGTCAGGCGTACAGCACAAGACATCGGAGTGGCTCAGCGCGTCGAATGACGCGTGCTCGAAGGGCAACGCCGCACCGTCCGCCACGACGACCTCGCATCGCTGCGTCAGGCCGTCTGCCGTAGCGCGTTCGCGTGCAGCCTGAAGGGCCACGAGAGGAAGATCCACCAGCACAACGTTGCAGCCGGCGAGCTGCGCGAGATAAAGCCCCGGCCATCCCGACCCGGCCCCCACATCAAGCAGCTTTGCGGCGGGGCGAAGCTCGAGCAGTTCGGCGATTCGCTCTGCTTCCAAGCGCGTCGTCCAACTGGTACTTCCGTAGTCGCAGCCGCAAACGCTGCGCTCCAGGTCCCGCATCGCGTCTGAACGTGCGAACTCGGCGTCCTTCCCGAAGCGGCACGCCAGCTCATTCCGGTCTTGCGCCAGCGACATGATTCGATGCGAACTCCCCCGCGATCGTCGAGTGGCTGCGCCCCTCATACTCGTGCGCAGGGTAGACCTTGAGCGCCGGGATGACTATGTACGCATCTGGCGCGCACAAGCGCACAAGCGCACAAGCAGCGTGACACAGCCGCCTGGACCCTTGCGTTCAGTATACGCGACGCATTGCGCCATGCTCAACCGGGCGAATTGGTCAGCCAGATCGCGATGCGTTGCGGCTTCATCCACATGGGGCGATTCTCGGTGGAGTACCGGCTGCGCTTCACAGAGACGCCGTCGAGCACGCTGGCGCACGGTCGAAGTGGGCAATCCACGCACGATTGAGGGCCTGCCTCAACGTCAGCTTTGCGGTGCTCAATGTAGGCTGGTGTGTGTCCGCAGTGGGTCGACTTGCGACGATCATCCGCTGCGGGCCGGCAAGCGGTTCTCAATTCAGCTATCGGTCCGGGTTCGGCCATGACCTGCCATTCGGCGAGCAGGGAATCCTGCCGTTGGAATGACTGCAGTACTCCCGAAACCTGCCGGATGCGCGATGGAAGCAAATCGGTCGTTGCTGCCATTCGACACCGCGTAGGACGTACTCTCCAACGGCTGCTTTCGGAAGCCGGGACATCCGCTGACTGGCGATGCCCGAGTAGAAGTCAGCCGGGGGGGCACGCCCTCCGTCGGTCCTCGATGATCTTCTCCAGATCTACGCAGGCATTTTGATCGCGGATGTGTTCTCCGAGCGCCTTCTCAATCTTTTTAATGTCGCCAGTGGTTACCGCCTCCAGCAACGTGCGGTGTTCCCTGACGATGTCTCTCATCGACTTGTCGAGCGTTGAAAGACCGACAACGATTGTTAGCTGGCGAGCCACCCCTTCCCATATGGTACGGAGAAAATCATTGCCGCTGATGTCACATAATTCACGGTGAAACGCTACGTCAGCCTGCGCCAGTCCATAGGGATCCTTGCGGGCGGCCATCAACTCCAGTTCATCAATACAACGCTCCAGGCGCCTCACAGTAGCACTGTCCTTATGGCGGCCGAGCGCAACGGTGCGTCGAACCGCGATCAATTCAAGAGCAACACGTACCTCGAGCACCTGCTCCAGGCGGTCGCGGGTTACCGGCGCCAGGCGGATGCCCTTGTAGGGTTCGCTAATGACGATCCCTTGACTTTCCAGGAGCCGTAGCGCCTCCCGAACCGGGACTCGACTGATGTTCAGTTTCTGCGCAATCTCGGTTTCTACGATTCGGTCGCCAGGCAGGACAAGCCCCCGGGCTGCCGCAGCAATGATCGCGTCCACCGCTTCATCCACCAGTGTTCGAGCGCGCACAGGCTTCCAGCCCTCTGTGCTCGCCGCCGCTTGGATGGTCGACGCTTTGGTTTTCGGTGTCAGAGCCATAAGTGTTCAATTCCATTCAGTCGAAGTCGCATTGCAAGTGCCTGCCGCGGGCTAGTATTTTGTCCATGTTGACAGATTGTATCCCAACATGATTGTATACGTTTATACCGGATACGGATGCGTCTTAGTTGTTTGCCACGCACTGCGCGCGGGCTTCCCCGCCAGGTTGACTAGATCAGCAGTACGAAGAGAGATGCGAAAGAGTCGTCTGCTTTTACCCTATGAGACAGAATGATGATGAACACAGAAACCATGTGCACGCAGCGTTTGAGCCTTTCTGATATAAAAATCACATCAATAGTGGCAGAGCCTCTGCTCGGGCAAAGTCCCAAGGGGGGATGGTCTGCAGAGATTCAGCCGGAAGATTCGATTCATGCGCTGATCGCGGTTCATACGGATGCAGGTATAACCGGCTACGGGAGTGTGTTTACCGACGGCAGGCTAGTCCAGGCGGGCCTGCTCGTTCTTGAACCTCTCTTCAGAGGTGAGAGCGCGATTGAACCCGAGCGTGTTTCGGAAAAGCTACGTCAGAACACATTTTGGATGGGGCGTGGAGGTACGCTGACGCACACCATCAGCGGTATCGATATCGCGCTTTGGGATATCCTCGGGAAAGCTACCAGGATGCCCGTGAGCAGGCTCTTGGGTGGCAATTATCGCAAACGCGTTCAACCATACTGTTCCCTATTGATGGAAGAACCGGAAAAAATGCATGCGGTAGTTAGCGACTATCGAAACCGCGGGTTTCGGGCCTATAAAATCGGCTGGGGACCATTCGGTCGCGCCCGCGACCATAAGCTCGACGAGGCGATCGTCGCGGCGGCGCGGGAAGCAGCGGGTCCCACGGCGAAACTCTTTGTCGATGCCGGCGCGAGTGACGCTCACTGGCCTCACGGCCTGAAGTGGGCTCTGCGTACAGCGCACATGCTGAGCAAATACGAGGTTGAATGGTTCGAAGAGCCGTTGCGTCCCGACGCCCTGGCCGACTACATCGAACTGCGCAAAGCAAGTCCAGTACAGATTGCAGGCGGTGAAGTACTGACACGCCGGCAATCTTTTCTTCCCTGGCTCGCTCAAGGAGCTTTCGACATTGTCCAACCGGACGTCACCAAGGCTGGTGGTATATCCGAGCAGAGGAGAATCGCGTGGATGGCCGACGACTTTGGCGTGAAGTACGTTGGCCATGGCTGGAACACCGCGCTTGGTCTTGCTGCAGACCTCCAGATGGCGGCGGCTTTTCCCAACGTCGACTACGTTGAATTTATCGGTGGAAGTCCGTACGTCGACGGCATTACAGTCGCACCTTTTACGCTCGACGACGAGGGACACTTGACCATTCCGGATTCGCCTGGCTTGGGTGTCGAGCTCGATCCGCACAAATTGGCGCAATTCACCGCTGACCCCAGAAGCTTATTCCAGAGGTGAACTCGTAATTGGAGGGCTGGCGCGACTTCTGCGATGGTCCTATTCCGTGTATTAAGAAGTCAAGGTGTTGAAATGGAGTTGTCCAGAACATTGTTCATTGCATGTCAATCGGTTGGCATAGACGATGACATCTGAATTGGCGGCTATCGTCAAGTTAATCAACTTACTGTTAATGGGACCATGACATGCGACGTACTACCAGCCTTTCGATTTTAGCCTGCCTTTTGACTTCAGCCCTGTTCGCCACGAACGCCGCCGTTGCTGAACCGCAATCGAAATTTTTCAGCGAATCGAAGCCCATGTTCGACAACTGCGGGGATTCGTCTTACGCGGATGCGGTGAAAAATGGAATCACCGTCGGCTTCTCCGAAGATCCGCCCGAAGTGTGGCTTGACCAGACAACGAAACAACCGGCTGGAGTTGACTGGGACATCAATAAGGCCGCGCTTGACTGGATGGGCGTGAAAAATATCAAAGTTGAGTGGATGCCGTGGGACAGTCTTATTCCGTCGCTGCTTTCCAAGCGCATCGATGTCGTGGGTGGCGACATTCACCACACGCCTGCACGTGACAAGGTTATCAGCTTTACCGGGCCGGCATTTTGGTATGGGCCTGTCATCATTGTGGAGAAGGGAAATCCGGAACGCATTAAAAGTTATCAGGATCTGAAAGGCAAGAAAGTTGGGGCAGTTTCAGGTTCGGCAGCGGAGACATTCCTCCAATCCATTGGGGCTACGCCGACTCCATTCAAAGATCACACATCTGAACTGCAAAGCGTGGCCCAGGGCCGCCTGGATGCAGTGCTTGATGACGACATTATTTTTTCGGAATTTAGAAAGCGAAATCCTAACAGCACCCTAGTTGGACTGTTCGACATCCCGGTTCCCGATGACCTGATCCACGGCGGTGGTTACGGCATGGCCCGGTTCGGGATTCGAAAGGAGGACTGTTCACTGCGAGCTGCCTATACACAGGGTCTAGCCGAAGTGCGTGCAAACGGACAAGTTAGCGCGATCCTTCGGCAGGATGGCATGTCTGACCGCAACCTGGTTATGTTCAAGCTGAACCCATAATATCTCGCTTGTGGTGCCTCTTATGAATCTATTTCAAACCGGAGTGGCTCTGCAGAGTTTGGGGCCACTTCTAGCTGGCCTCGTTTTGACGATCGAACTGACCTTCATCGTCATGTCGTGCAGCCTGATCTTCGCTTTGCTGGTGACTTTTGCTGGCCGATCCCGGTTCGTAGTGTTGCGTTGGCTGGTTCTCGCCTACGTCGAAATAATGAGAGGCACCCCACTGCTGTTGCAACTCGTTTATATTTATTTTGTATTGCCTGAGTTTGGGATTCGGCTGAATTCATTCACGGCGGGAGCGATCGGCTTGACGCTGAATTATTCCGCATTCCTGTCTGAAGTCTATCGTGGAGGAATTCAAGCTGTTCCACACGGACAACACGACGCCGCAGCAGCACTCGGCATGACGCCCGCGTTGGCAATGCGGCGCATTATTTTGCCGCAGGCTATTCGTGTCGTCGTTCCGACGCTCGGGAATTACTTCATTCAATTGTTCAAAGATACCGCACTATGTTCGGTCGTAGGAATACAGGAAGTATTATTCACTGCACAGATTCAGGCCGCTCAAAGCTTTCAGTATTTCACGCTTTACACGATCGTAGGTTTGATGTATTTCCTGGTAAGTTTTCCTGCTGCCCGCTTTGTTGGATATCTGGATCGTTTTTCCCGGCGTGGATATTTCCGGAGGCCAAACTAAATGTCAACTTACCCTCCAAACACAATGCAAGCGGCAATGGTCGAAATTTGCAACCTGCAAAAATACTATGGCTCGCACCACGTATTAGATAGCATCGACCTGACGATCTATCCCAAAGAAGTGATTTGCATAATCGGCCCGTCGGGTAGCGGCAAATCGACATTGCTCCGGTGCATCAACAACCTTGAAGTTCCCGAATCGGGAAGCATTCGAATTGACGGTGTGACCGCGTATAGAAATGACACTCCGGGAGGTCGAAATCGACCGCACAGTGCGCGGGAAATTGCAGCGGTTCGGGCACGTGTCGGTATGGTCTTCCAGCATTTCAATCTTTTCCCGCATCTCACAGTACTGGGCAACGTCATGGAAGCCCCGGTTCATGTGTTGCACCAATCCAGGGACGAGGCAAGGAAAAACGCGCTAGAGAAGTTATCACTTGTCGGTCTTGCGCAAAAAACTGCGGCCTATCCTGCGGAATTATCAGGGGGGCAACAACAGCGTGTCGCCATCGCGCGAGCCCTGGCAATGCAGCCGGTCGTCATGCTATTTGACGAAGCGACGAGCGCGCTCGACCCAGAACTGGTCTCGGAGGTTCTGACGGTCATGCGCGATCTCGCACAGCGAGGGATGACTATGGTCGTGGTTACACACGAGATGGACTTCGCTCGGCAAGTCGCATCGCGCGTGGTCTTCATGGACCAAGGTCGAATCGTTGAACAAGGAGACCCTTCGCAAATATTTGTCAATCCACGAGAACAGCGGACCAAAGACTTCTTACGAAGTTCGGTGCGCGGCGAGGGCCAATCCGCAGGCGCACTGGATCAAGGGGCGTCGGGCTAGAAAGGTAGCAGAACGTCGCCATCAAGGCGAGGCGATTGGCGCAGGCCATTAGAGCATGGAGGCCGCGTTGTCCCGCAAGGGCTCCGTCGTTGAACAGCAAACAATTCATGGCCCGGGTCGCTATTCATCAACAGTTCTAAAAGCGAAAGCGCGCTTCGGGACGCTTTTATCTGCATAGGGAGGTGACATCAACGCATACGACTTCTCACAGCGCAGTGCCGTCGTAACCGGCGGCGCACAAGGTATCGGCTATGCAATAGCAGAACGTCTGCTGGACGCAGGCGCGCGGGTCGTGCTGTGGGACTGCGATGATATCGCGCTCGTGGCAGCGAAGATCAGTCTCGCGCATTATGGCGAGGTCGAGACCGTCAAAGTCGATATTACGCGGCGCGATGCAGTTCAGCAGGCCACCGACATAGCAATCGCGACGTTCGGCCGGATCGACGCGCTCGTGCACAGCGCAGGTATAGCTGGAGCCAACGCACCGGTCGTGGACTACCCCGCTGACGAATGGGCCCGCGTTATCGACATCGATCTGAATGCCACATTCCATGTGAACCAGGCGGTGGTTCGAACGATGATCGATCGGGGTTACGGACGCATCGTGAATATCGCTTCGATTGCTGGCAAGGAGGGCAACCCGACCGCGTCGGCCTATAGCGCAGCAAAGGCGGGCGTGATCGCGCTGACCAAAAGCCTTGGGAAAGAAACCGCGAAGTTTGATATCGCCGTCAACTGCGTGACTCCCGCAGCAGCCCGCACCAAAATCTTCGATCAAATGTCGCAGCAGCACATCGACTACATGCTCTCGAAGATTCCGCGCGGGCGTTTCGTCGAGGTCAAAGAGATTGCGGCCATGGTGATGTGGTTAGTGTCATCAGAGAACTCATTCACGACAGGAGCTGTTTTCGACCTGTCCGGTGGACGAGCGACTTACTGATACCCATCATAAAAACATTGAGGGGCAAGCCTTGGATATCTACCATATTATGGCGCCCCGCTAGAGCCTCTCGCCTATACCGGCATACGGCACACCGTAACGGAACTACCCCGAAAATCGCACCCGACGGCCCCCGCAACCCGATAAGGAGGAAGCAGATGAAGGTCGATAGCATTGATTTCTTCTACGTAGCTATGCCGGAGGTGACGGCGGCGGCTGATGGTAGCCAGGACGCGCTGGTGGTACGGGTGTCGGCCGGCGGACATGTGGGCTGGGGCGAATGCGAGGCAGCGCCTTTGCCTTCCATCGCGGCCTTCGTCTGCCCGATGTCGCATGGCGCCTGCCGCCCCGTATCGGCCTCCGTGCTGGGCCAGAAGCTGGAGGGACCCGACGATATCAAGCGCATGGCCGCCGATGTCGGTTACAACAGCATGGACCTGCTGCAGGCTACCCATACCTGGTCGGGCATCGAAATGGCTATGTGGGATCTGCTGGGCAAGGTGCGCAGCGAACCGACCTGGAAGCTTTTAGGCTATAACCTAAGCTATCCCAAGACCCCCTATGCCTCGGTTTTGTTCGGCCACACTCCACAGCAGACCCTGGAGCGGGCCCGGGACATGTGGAACCGAGGCTTCCGCGCGGCCAAGTTCGGCTGGGCCCCGTTCGGATATTCGCTTGAAGGCGACATCGCCCATCTCGATGCCGCCCGTGAGGGTCTGGGGCCGGACGGCATCCTGCTCGTCGATGCCGGGCAGATCTTCGGGTCGGATGTGGCCGCGGCGGCGCTCCGGCTCGAAGCCATGGAGCGCAACCGCGTCACCTTCTTCGAGGAACCCTTCCACGGCTTCGCCTATGAGGCGTATCGTCAGTTGGGCGAGAAGGTGCGCACGGTGCGCACCGCCGGTGGCGAAGCAGCGCACAACCGGTACATGGCCGAGCATCTGATCGACTTCGGCAAGGTCGGCTATATCCAGATCGACTGTGGTCGCATCGGCGGCCTCTGGCCGGCGCGGCAGGTCGCCAACTACGCGGCGCGCCGTGGCGTGACATATATCAACCACACCTTCACCTCGAATCTGGCGCTGAGCGCCTCTCTGCAGCCCTTCGCCGGCCTTGAGGAGCACCGAATCTGTGAGTATCCCACGACGCTGCAGCAGGTGGCGGTTGGCCTGACACGCAATCACATCGTCCCCGATGCGAACGGCGAGATCCATGTGCCGGATGCGCCCGGCCTGGGGATCGAGGTCGATCCCCAGGCCCTCGTCGAGTACAAGGTCGACGTGGAAATCAAGATCAACGGCAAGACGGTGTTTTCATCCCCGTCGGCCTGACCAAGCCCCGCTGCACGCAGGCACTATGCTCGGCGCCCTCCGAGGGCGCGGTTCAAGCTATGGTTACATGCGGGAGGCTTGATGACGTTTGCGTCGCCCAGAACCGCACATTGCAGAAGCGGGTGTAAGTAGGAGCGCATGGACGACCGGTTTGGCCGACAACTTGCCGGCCGAGACGCCGCGCGAATGGCCGTTCCAGTTTGCAACCTGCCATAGCCCTCGCATTGGGTCGAAAGGCAGTTGTGGGTCGCGAGTACTCGTTCGCTTTCCGCGGGACGAGTCATTCGCGACCACCGACCTGTGAATGACAGGAAAGCGCCCCATACCCGTCTGACCGGCACCGATGCTCGAATGACGGCTCAGGCCGAAGTGCACTCATTCACCGGCAGGTGCGGCGGCCTACGTAGGTTCGCCACTCCTTTGGCGATCTGTGGCAACGCTTTGTCATGGGCGTCTGGCGCTTTAGCAAAAAAGGTTCTCCGGGGCTAGCCAGTCGTAACCCGCTCTCTACTCACCTGGAAACACAATGCGCGTCACCTGCTGTAGATTAAGCAGCGCCCCTTCGCCTGCGTACCCGTCCCGTTCTTCCCTGCCGAGGGCTGATTCGACAATGTCGCACGCCGCCTTGTAACTGGACAGGGCAAGCGGCGGAATGCCGTCGCGGTCGGCCTGGCGCATGCGCGCCTCGATCCAGCCAATTGTCCTTACCGCATCAGGAAGGCGTCCCTGCAACGCGAGAAGATGCGCCGCGTAGCAGTAAGGATAGGTGCTCGGGCCGATCGCGTGCGTCAATAGCGTACAAGCGGTGCGCAAGGTTGCGTCTGCCTCCCGCAGCTCGCCAAGATTGATGAGCGCCGCACCGCGTATGACGAGGGTCTGGGATCGCAACTGGACACTGTCAACGACGCTGGAACTGGCGAGGATCTCGTTGCATCGATCCAGAGCGGAAGTAAAGTCGCCGGCGGCCAGATCGAAGGATGGAAGCATTAGCGCGCAACGATCAGCATAAAACGAGTCGCCAAGGCGGTGGCCCACAATGGCCGCCTCGGCCAGCTTCTTCGCCGTGGCATGGTCTGCCTCGACCAGGTATGAGAAGAGCACCCTGGCAAAAGCGAGAGATGTTTCCCACCATTCAGGCCAACCCTCATCCAGCAATGTCGCTGCTTCGTCCAGCGCTTGTCTCGCGCCCTCGCGATTGACCAGCAAGGCGAACTGATGCGCGGCCACCGTCAACGATCTGAAAGTGCCGAAGCGGTCGCCGAGGTTTCGAAAGAGCGCCGCCGCTTTCAATGCAGCTTCGGCCTGCCGCTTCGCCGCGGTGCGCATGCGCAAATCAGCCACTGCGAACCAGAAACGCGCAGCCGATACTGGCGGCACCGACTGGTCTACCCACGGCTCGATGTCGCAGTATAGCTGCGCACCTTCATCATTAAAGCCGCGTGCGTCCCACAGCATGTCCGTCGCCGCGGCAAGATCGACTGCAACCTGGCGATTGCCAGTTGGGCCATTTGCCCACGCGACGGCAGCGCGTACGTTATCCAGCTCCGGCGCGATACGGCGTGTCCGGGCCAACGGTTCTTCGAAATCGTCTTCACCGGTCAGGCATTCAGTCATCGCTTCGGCGTGGCGCCGGCGCGTTGCCTCTAGCGACCCAGTGGCGGTCAATCGCTGCAATGCAAACAAGCGGCTGCTTTCCAGCAGGCGATAGCGTGGTATATGCGTTCCTTCAACGACGACAAGAGACTTATCCACCAGTGAAGCGAGCTGTTCGATCACGGCCCACTCGTCCAGGGTCTCGTCGCTCGCCACCCGTTGTGCAGCCCCAAGCGAAAAACTTCCCATAAAAACCCCGAGCCGGTCGAACACTGACTGCTCCGGCGGCGTTAGCAATCCATAGCTCCAATGCAGGGCCGCCTGAAGCGTCTGATGGCGAGGCAGCGATGTTCGGATGCCACCCGCCAGTAATTTCATGCGCTCATCAAGTCGCTGCCGCAGTGCGAACGCGCCGAAAAGCGACACGCGGGCTGCCGCAAACTCGATTGCCAGAGGGATCCCGTCGAGCCGGCGGCAGATGTCAATGACATCCCTCGCGTTGTGAGCGTCGAAGCCAAACTTTGGATCGGCGGCTTTCGCGCGCCCGACGAACATCTGGACGGCGCCAAAGCCGAGCGCGGCCGCCGGGTCGTCACTCGTGGGCACGCCCAGAGGGTCCAGTCGGAACACCTGTTCGTGCTCCGTGTGCAACGGTTCCTGGCTCGTTATCAGAACATGCACGCCGGGCGCGCCGGCCATGATCTCCGCCACCAGAGGAGCCACGTGCTCAAGCAGGTGTTCGCAGTTGTCGAGGACCAGCAGGAGTCGCTGGGTACTGACCAGCCGCACGAGCGACGCGTGGCCACCATCTGTTGCCACCTGCTGGCCCAGTGTGCGCGCCACAGTCGGCACGAGCAGCCGACCGTCGGCAAGCGATGCCAGTTCGACGACCCACACGCCATCATACGGTTGGTCGCGCAGACGGTGCGCGACCGCCTGAGCGACTCTCGTTTTGCCAACGCCTGCCGGGCCGACCACGCTCACCGTCCTTGAAATCCCAAGCATGCGGACCAGCGCGGCGACATCTTCCGCGCGCCCGAACAGTGGAGGCAGATCCGCGGACAGATTGCTGGGCGCGGGGGCGCCATGCTCTGTCAGACCGGGGCGTTGCCAAGCATCGGTCGACAGCAGCCGCTCGTCGTTGGGCGTTCCGACCGCCGCGACGTCGAGCATATAGCCCCGGCGCGGGAGGGTGCGCACGACGTGCTGGTGCTCACTGCCCAATGCGGCGCGCAGCTCGCTGACGCACTGCACAAGTGAATCGTCTGTAACGATAACGTCCCGCCAGACGACCTCAATCAGCTCATCTCTGCTGAGCAGCCGACCGGGATTCCTGGCGAGATGCAGCAGCAGCGCGAACGTCTTGGGTCTGAGGGGCGCAGGCCTGTCGGCGACGCGCAGTTCGCCGCGCGCGATATCGATGTCGAAACCGGGATAGTGCAAGACCTCCGCCCCGGCGCTTGCGGCGGCCGCTGGCCTCGCGATAGTTTTCGGAAAATCTTCGTGTTTCATTCGGCCAATCGTCGTGTGACCCGACGCCTCCCTGGCTACGCTGACTCTGCCATTCCGCCGATTGAAGGAGCATAGGATGCCAGCGACCTGTTCGCCAGTGCCCAAGGTCCCGCCAAAGGCGTTACTGGTACCCAGCCACACGGCGCTCGTCTTTCTGGGCTCACTCGGCCGCGCGATTGCACTGTTGTCGGCCGACACCGCGTTCGGCGTGGCCGTCTTTTCGTTCTGGTATTGCGTCCCGTGGCTGCTGTCGGCGTGGGCCACCTTTCAAATGCGGATCCGGTCTGGATGCCACCCTGCTTCTCATGAACGTCCCGGTGGCTCGTTAAAGTATCAACCCGCCAGCCGCCAGGTGTTTGGCCGTCCCTGCCCGCGAACCGCCGGGGGTGATCTCGTGAGTGTTAGACGCCGCGCGCCTGGTCCATCTGGGGACTAATGATGCACAGCAGAGCCATCGATCAGATCGAAACGTTCGAGAGCCTTGAACGAAAGGGCTGGCACGACGTTGCGCGGTCTTACCACACCTACTACATGGACCTCACGTGTCAGTCGCTTCCGCCGCTACTAACAGGCTGCGGAAATACCTCGCGCTGAAGTCATCGCGACGGATAGCAAAAGCGTTGATGTAAGGACCTCACCCGCCCCCTGGAGATCATGCGCGGCACCGACACGTTCACCGAGAGTCTGTTTTCCGTGCGCAAGCTGGACGATTTCGTTCCGACCTCGCATCCGCTGCGCTCGATTCGCGTCATGGCGAACGAGGCGCTGGCTAAGATGGATGGGGTGTTTGCCGGGATGTACGAGGCCGACATCAAGGGAGGTCGGCCGAGCATCGCGCCGGAGAAGCTGCTTCGGGCGATGCTGCTGCAGGTGCTGTACAGCATCCGGTCTGAACGCCAGCTCATGGAGCAAACGCAATACAACCTGCTGTTTCGGTGGTTTATTGGTCTGTCGATGGACGATTCGGTCTGGGTGCCGACGGTATTCACGAAGAACCGCGAGCGTTTGATCAGGCACGATGCGGTGGTCGAATTCTTCAACGAAGTGCTGTCCATCGCGCAGAAGAAGAACTGGTTGTCGGGCGAGCACTTCAGCGTGGACGGCACGCTGATCCAGGCGTGGGCGGGACACAAGAGCTTTGTGCGCAAGGACGGTGACGACAGGGATAACGACGGCGGCAGCGGCGCGGGCGACTTCAAGGGCAGCAAGCGGAGCAACGAGACGCACGAGTCGAAGACTGATCCCGATGCACGGCTTTACCGCAAGGGCAAGACTGCCAGCGAATTGCGTTACATGGGCCACACGCTGACCGACAACCGCCATGGACTGGTGGTCAACGCCCGCGTGAGTTGTGCTGACGGACATGCCGAACGTGAAGCGGCCAAGGTCATGATCAATGATGCGCGGCAAGCAGCGGACGAAGCGGCTGCGCAAATCACGCTGGGCGCAGACAAGGGTTACGACGCACAGGAATTCATCGAAGCTTGCCAGCAGATGAAGGTCACGCCGCACGTGGCGCAGAACACCTCGGGTCGCCGTTCTGCGGTGCCCGATGCGATTGCGCGCAGTGTGGGCTACGCGATATCGCAGCAAAAGCGCAAGCTGATCGAACAAGGTTTTGGGTGGGCGAAGACCGTGGGGCGCATGCGCCAGGTGATGGTGCGCGGGTTGAAGAAAGTCGACCAGATGTTCGTGTTGAACATGGCCGCCTACAACCTCGTGCGCATGCGTTCGCTAGGACAGGTCCGCCCGTAGTGGCAGCGATTGCGGTAATGAGGGCGAAAACAGGCCTCAAACTGTCGAAAAATAAGCTGGATTCACGTTGAAATTTCGTAATGCAGAAAATTGCGCGGCGGTAGCCGCGCAGAGCGATGGACGTTGCTTTTGGAGGGGTGTATTTCCGCAGCCTGCTAGGCGCTCAGTGAAAGAGGGATAGCAATTCAGGAGGCGCCATGCGATATGGTGCTCCGGCCGGCTGCGTCCAAAATCATCTGAGAATGGGCTGCACTGCGCATCGAGATTCGCACGACGCGGTCGATGTGCACATTGAACGTTAGCGTGGGCCGCAAACCCGTCTGCCACGAACGCTCAAGAATTCGGAGTGTCGCCGCGCACGATGACGCCGGCAAACGGATTGATGATCACGTGGTGCTGGCCGGCGAGCCACGCAAAGAGCGCGCGCAACACGGCGAGCGCATACGCGGCGGAGCGGACCGTCAGGCCGCGCGCGAACGGCCGCCATTCGGCGGAATCGCGCGGCCGCGGCGGGCCCGTCCAGCGCGCGGCCGGCGCCGGCCGGCGCAGGAACGCCCCGGTACGCGATCGCATCGTCGGTCGTGAGCGATGAGAGCGGGACGATTGTAGAACCTGCGTCGCGAGTGCGAAGCAGTGACTGCACGCGGCAGGCGCTTCTGTACAGCCCCGAACTCTGGACGCCGAAGTGCCAGCAAACTATCTTGAAGGCGTCTTGGGTGGCTTGCTGCACCGGGAACATTGGTTTTTTCCCGAAGGATGAACTGCGTCAAGCTGTTTCTGTGCGGGGACGTGATGTTGGGACGCGGTATCGATCAGATACTGCCGCATCCGAACCGGCCCCATCTCTTCGAACCCTATATGCGTTCGGCGAGAGGCTATGTGCGCCTCGCTGAAGCGAAAACCGGCCCGTTACCGGAGTGTGTCCCGTTCGGCTACGTGTGGGGCGATGCGCTGCTCGAACTGGAGCGCATGAGTCCTGCCACGCGCATCATCAACCTCGAGACGGCCGTCACATCCAGCGAGGACGCATGGCCCAGAAAGGGCATCCACTACCGCATGCATCCCGCCAACGCGCCCGTCTTGAGCGCCGCGAAAATCGACTGCTGCGCGCTCGCGAATAATCATGTGCTCGACTGGGGCTATCGCGGGTTGAAGGAAACTCTGAATGCCTTGCGTTCAGCCGGCATTCATACGGCTGGCGCGGGGCAGGACGACGTCGAGGCGGCCGCGCCTGCCTTGATCGAACTGGCGGGCGGCGGCAGAGTGATGATCTTCGCCTTTGCCACGGAATGCAGCGGCGTGGGCGCGGACTGGGCCGCCGATCGGGGCCGCCCCGGCGTGAACCGGCTCTCTGATCTTTCGGCTGACACCGTATGCACGATCGCAGCGCAGGTGCGAGCGGTCAGGCAGGCAGCCGACATCGTCATCGTCTCGATCCATTGGGGCGAGAACTTCGATTTCGACATACCTGCTTCGCAGCGATACTTCGCGCACGAACTCATCGATTCGGCGGGCGTGAATCTCGTACACGGCCATTCATCGCACCACGTGAAGGGCATCGAGCTGTATCGAGGCAAACTCGTCCTGTACGGTGCCGGGGACTTCATCAACGACTATGAAGGTATCGGCGGTCAGGAAGCGTTTCGCAGCGACCTTGCGCTGATGTATTTTCCCACGCTCGACCTTGAAACGGGCACGCTGGCCGAACTGTCGATGACGCCGACGCAGACACGCCACTTCCAAATCAACCGGGCGCCTGAAGAAGGCATTCGATGGTTACACGAAACGCTGAATCGGGAGAGTCAGCCATTGGGCGCCACTATGGAGCGCCGCGCTAACGACACGCTCGTGCTGCGTGCGGGCGCTTAGGCGCCGAGATAACGCTCGAACCACTGCACCGCGTACCGCGCAACGGCTTCCAGTGTGCCGGGCTCTTCGAACAGGTGGGTCGCGCCGGGGACGATCACAAGATCCTTCGGACATTCGAGCAGAGCGAAAGCCTCCCGGTTGACTTCGATGACATTGGCGTCGAGCCCGCCTACCACGAGCGACGTAGGCGCCTGCGCCGCGGCGAGGACGTCGCGTCCGGCGAGATCGGGCCTGCCGCCTCGCGAAACAATCGCCTCAATCGGAAACGACGACACGTGCGCCGCGCGGATCGCCGCAGCCGCGCCCGTGCTCGCGCCGAAGTAGCCGAACGAGAGGCGTGTCGTCTGCTTCGCCGCGATCCAGGCCGTTGCTTGCGCGAGACGCACTGCCAGCAGTTCGATGTCGAAGCGGGCAGCGCGACCGGTGTCTTCCTGCTCGGAGAGCAAGTCCATCAGCAGCGTTCCGATGCTGGCCCGATTGAGTTCGGTGGCCACGTACTGGTTTCGAGGGCTGAACCGTGAACTGCCGCTGCCGTGCGCGAGCAGAACCAGTCATTGAGCGTCCTGTGGCAGCGCGAGCGTGCCCATCAGGGAGGCGTCCTCCACCGGAATGGTGACTTCCTGCATTTGGAGCCGAGGTTCCATGACATCCTCAAGCCGGGTACGACAGTATTCCGACCCGATACGCGACGCGCTCGCCGTCGTCCTCGCGGGCGCGCTGACGCTGAGCAAGACACTAGATTGCCCGGCAGGCTTCCGCGCATCTCCGGCACGCATCGCTGCATGTGCCGCAGTGCTCGGGGGCGTGCCGCGCACATTCATCGGCGCACTCGTCGCAGATCCGTGCGCAGAGTTCGCAAAACTCGGGTGCGAAATGGCTTTGTCGAGCCAAGGCCGCAGATGTGAGGCGGCATAGCGAAGAGCAATCGGCGTTGAGGCGAATACATTTGGCCATGTTCACCCTGCCCGGTTCATCGAGGCAGGCGGATGCGCAGCGATCGCAGGCAGCGGCACAAGCATCGCAGGCTTCAATAGACGGCTGATAGATTTCGGGGTTCATCGACGAAGCTCCAGACTTGAATAGAGTTGTTCGGCGTCCGCCGCGTGCTCTCCTCCAAGGCAAGGCGCAAGGTGTTGCGATAACTTCAGGGCCGACCAGCGCGGCTCTCATAGCAGCGTAGTCGCTCGTGTCGGTGCCGTAAAGCGAAGCTGCGAGCCGGATTCCTCGCGAATAGCTTCGTTAAACGTTTCGAGTTTGATTCGCTGTACCGGTTCGCCGCGGTTCCGGAAGATATTCTTCGAGACAAGGCGACAACAGAGGCACTAGTCTCGAAGGTTGACGCTATCCGCGATGGCCGCTCGGAGATCGACATCCGTCTCAACCGAAGCGTCCCAGTGCGGCCAACCTTGGCCTTGGACCAACGGCGATAGCAAATGAGTGCAACGACCGCAACGTTGCCGCCTGCTCCAGTGGAGCGGCGGCCGTTCTATCCTTGAAAGCTGCCGCTCAGTCTGCGCCTGCTCGAGGGGCGGCTCAGGGTCGCAAAAAGACCTTCAGTGGCCCTGCAAAGAGTCATTCACGCGCGTCCCGCGACGGCGCAAATCTATTCTTTACCCGCCCCCTCATCCAGATCACTCTTAAACTCTACCTTCCGATGCGACCCGTCGCAAAACGGCTTGTTATTCGAGTGCCCGCAACGGCAGAGCCAGACCTCATCTTTCTCGACTTGAATCTGCCTGCCCCCTTGCGTCGTGATCGTGAAATCACCTTTGATGTGATACGGACCGTTATTTCTCGGGGTGATGATTGCCGTTGCCATATCCACCTCCTACGAATCGACTGACCGTCGCAAGCCAATCAGAGCCTAACCCTTCACGCAAACCACCTGACGCAGCGTATGAACCACCACGACCAAGCTCCGCTGCGCGGCCATCACGGCGTCGATGTCCTTGTAGGCCATCGGAATTTCATCGACGACCCCCGCATCCTTTCGGCATTCGACGTGCGCCGTCGCCCTGATTTGATCTTGGACCGTGAAGCGCCGTTTGGCGTCCTTCCGGCTCATCGCGCGCCCGGCGCCGTGACTGCATGAGCAGAAGCTCTCTTCATTGCCGAGACCGCGCACGATGAAGCTCTTCGCGCCCATCGAACCCGGAATGATGCCGAGCTCGCCCACTCGTGCCGACACCGCCCCTTTACGCGTGACGAACACGTCGGCGCCGAAGTGCCGCCCCTTCTGCACGTAATTGTGGTGGCAGTTCACCGCGTGCTCGTCGATGGTGAAGGGTTTGCCAATAGTCATGCGCACCGCACCGATCACGGCACTCATCATGACCTCACGGTTGCGGCGCGCGTACTCCTGCGCCCAGCCGACCGCCTCAACATAGTCGTCGAAGTGCCGGCTACCTTCCTTGAAGTACGCGAGGTCTTTGTCCGGAAGATTCGCAAGGTGTTGACGCATGTCGGCCCGAGCCAGCTCGATGAACAGGCTCCCGATCGCATTGCCCACACCGCGCGATCCGCTGTGCAGCATGAACCAGACGTCGTCCTCCTCGTCGAGGCATACCTCGATGAAGTGATTGCCGGTGTCGAGCGTGCCGACGTGCGTGTGGTTGTTCGTGCGCGCGAGGGAAGGATACTTGCCGACGATGCGCTGAAAACCGGGCGCCAGCAGTTTCCAGGCCTCGTCGACGGCCGGCGGCGGACGCGACCATGCGCCCGGGTCGCGTCGCCCTTGCGCGCTGCCGTGCGGCACGGCGCGCTCGATCGCGCCGCGTACGCCCGAAAGCGAATGGGGCAGCTCCGCGGCCGTCAGCGTCGTGCGAACCGCCATCATTCCGCAGCCGATATCCGCGCCCACCGCCGCCGGGATGATCGCTCCTTGTGTCGGAATCACGCTGCCGATCGTCGACCCCTTGCCCACGTGCACGTCCGGCATTACGGCAAGGTGCCTAAACACGAACGGCATGCGGGCCGTGTTTCTCAGTTGCCGGCGAGCCGCCTCCTCAATCGCGACGCCCTGCGCCCACATCTTCACGGCCTTGCCGCTTGCCACTTCCATCAGTTGATAATCGACAAGGCTCATGTCTCTGTCCCTTCGTCAGCTTCGCTCATCGGCACGGGTGTCAGTGCGCGGCGTATGACCTTAGCGTGAGCCGGTTTTTCCGTTTCGACAACCGGCCCATCACGGGCGTCTTTATCAAGCCGGGTCAATTATTCACCTCCAGCGACCTGTGCCATCGGATCCGAACGAGTTGTCTTGCCGGCCGAAAAGGCCAGTTCATGTCGCTCAGCGCGGGATGTCGGATGACCGCTGTTCCCGAGTAAGCTGCCGTTGCGGTGACGGACCTTCGAACGACGGCCGTGGGTCGCGTGCTGCCGATCGCAGCCTCGCGAGGTTCAAGCAACATATGTCAATTGCATGAGGCGGCGCGCGGCCATCTACGGCCGTTCGTTCGTGCCCTCAGACTGGCACTCAAACGTCGGCTGCGCGCAATTATCGGACCTTCGCCCGCCAATCACACTCGTCGCGTCATCGGCGGCCGTAGTGGACCCGTGCGAATCCGACCATTACGTGCTTCATAGCGGCCGCTCACTGGCATCTCTGGCTCCTCAGCGCGCCAGGGGCGTGTTCACCTGTTCGCGACAGGCACCGCCTGACGCGGTGCGTCAAGCCCTCTGCAGGATGTCCATCGCCTGATTGGCATCCTCCAGCGAGTCGACCGCGAGATAGGCAATGAACTGGGAGCCGAGTACAGCAGCCGACACACCGCGGAGGTTGATTTCCCCGTCTGCCAGCTTCTGGGTCAATTCCGCGACGATCCCCAGCTGGTCCAGCCCCATCACACGGACGGAGTGAAGGCTCGGGGTGACGTTGAACCCCACCTGTGCGGCGGCACGGATCTCGCTGTCCCCCTGCAGCGGTGCGACAAACACGACCCCCTTGCCCGGTGCTTCCGGCGTGCGTCGCGCAACGACGAACTGCAAGTCCGCCCCAGCATCCCGCAGGGCGCTTAATACTGTCGCGAGCCCGCCCGGTTTGTCCTCGATGGTGGCTGCCCAGACATCAACCCGTTCCACAATCAGTTCCATGGCAGTTCCTCCCGCCTGTTACGTCTCAATCAAGAAAATCTACTTCACGAGCGACCGGCGGGCAAGGCCAGCGTGATCGACACGTGGATATTGCGTCCCGTCGATTAACCTGATTAACCGAACCTGCACGTAAAAAGCGGGCCGCGCGTAATCGGGTATGTTGACTCCGCGGACGGCGGAATACGCTGATGGTCGACGCAGGGTATGTTGATGCCGGTCCGCCGCGGAAGTCGATCGCTCACCCGCCTGACTTGGTAACACAGCCGGCCTGGACTTAAATGGGTTCATGCAGTACGTCATCTCAGCGGTTGCCCTGAATGGCAACAGAAAAACATGCTGTCGCGCCGTTTGGCAGTGTCGAGCCCGGAAGGGCCCCGGAATCAAGGAGGAGCTGTCATGTCGCGTAACAAGTCACCGCGCCACGCTACCACCGAGCAACAGACGGTCGACGTCTCCGAGGCGCAGATCGCCGTGCACTGGCCGGAGGAAGACTATTTCCCGCCGCCGACTCCATTCGTTGCCCAGGCCAATCTGGCAGATCCACGTGTGTTCGAACGCTTTTCCCTCGACAACTTCCCCGGGTACTTCAAGGAGTTCGCGGACCTTCTGGACTGGTACAAATACTGGGAGACGACGTTCGACGCCAGCCATCCCCCGTTCTGGCGCTGGTTCGTCGGCGGCAGGATCAACGCGTGTTACAACTGTGTGGATCGCCACCTCCCCAGCTACAGGAACAAGACGGCGATCCATTTCGTGCCCGAGCCGGAGAGTGAAGCGATACAGCACCTCACCTACCAGGAGCTTTTCGTACGCGTCAACGAGTTTGCGGCCCTGCTACGCGATTTCGGTGGCCTGAAGACGGGCGACCGGGTGACCCTGCATATGCCGATGGTCGCGGAGCTCCCCATCACCATGCTCGCCTGCGCCCGGCTCGGTGTGATTCACTCGCAGGTCTTCAGCGGATTCAGTGGAAAGGCGTGCGGCGATCGCGTCGCGGATTCCGGGAGCCGCCTGTTGATCACGATGGACGCCTATTACCGCGCCGGCGAGCTCCTTGATCACAAGGAGAAGGCTGATGCTGCAGTCACGGAGGCCGCCAGCACCGGTCATCCGGTCGACAAGGTTCTGATCTGGCAGCGCTACCCGGGCAGATACTCAAGTCCCACGAAGCTCGTGGATGGACGCGACGTCATCATCAACGAAGTCCTCGGGAAATTCCGTGGCAAACGGGTCGAGCCCGTGCAGATGCCGGCCGAGGCGCCGCTTTTCCTCATGTACACAAGCGGCACCACAGGGCGGCCCAAAGGCTGCCAGCACTCCACCGGTGGCTACCTTGCCTACGTCACGTGGACGTCAAAGTACATCCAGGACATCCATCCCGAAGACGTTTACTGGTGCATGGCCGACATCGGCTGGATCACCGGCCACTCCTACATCGTCTACGGTCCGCTCGCGCTCGCCGCTTCCTCGGTCATGTACGAAGGTGTGCCCGCGTATCCGGACGCGGGACGACCGTGGCGTATCGCTGAAAACCTTGGCGTCAACATCTTCCACACTTCGCCCACGGCAATCCGCGCGCTACGACGCAGCGGACCTGACGAACCCGCGAAATACAACTACCGTTTCAAACACATGACGACCGTTGGTGAACCTATCGAGCCTGAAGTGTGGAAGTGGTACCACGCTGTGGTCGGCAAGGGCGAGGCGGTCATCGTGGACACCTGGTGGCAGACCGAAAACGGCGGATTCCTTTGCAGCACGGTGCCGGCAATCCACAAGATGAAACCCGGCAGCACGGGCCCCGCTATTCCAGGCATTCATCCGGTGATCTACGACGACGAGGGAAAGGAGCTGCCAGGCGGTTCGGGGAAGGCCGGCAACATCTGCATCCGCAACCCCTGGCCCGGATCCTTCCAGACTATCTGGAAGGACCCGGATCGCTACGTCAGCCAGTACTACGCGCGCTATTGCAAGGATCCCGGGAGTAAGGACTGGCGCGACTGGCCGTATATGGCTGGTGATGGCGCGGTGCAGGCACTGGACGGTTACTATCGGATCCTCGGCCGCATTGACGACGTGATCAATGTCGCCGGCCATCGCCTCGGTACCAAGGAAATCGAGTCGGCAGCTCTTCTCGTGTCCGAGGTTGTCGAGGCAGCAGTGGTGCCGGTCGCCGACCCGATAAAAGGCAAGGTGCCTGACCTCTATGTTTCATTGAAACCGGGACTCGCGCCCTCCGTGAAGCTTGCGGATAAAGTCACGGCATCGGTGGTTTCCCAGATCGGCGCCATCGCGCGGCCGCGCCGTGTCGTCATCGTGCCCGATATGCCCAAGACGCGCTCGGGAAAAATCATGCGCCGTGTGCTCGCGGCGATTTCCAGTCATCAGGATCCCGGCGACGTGTCCACCCTCGCCAATCCGGAGATTGTTGAACAGATCAAGGAGCTCGCCAGGTAGCGCAAAGGCGCGCATCGAATGCGCGCCCCAATATATCAATCTGTCATCGGCGGCCCCGGCAAGGAGACGTTAATACCAGCCCGAATATGCCTCCAGCGGGCCAGCTCTTCTAGAGGGTGTTAGGCACTTTTTGTCGGACCTGGTATCCTGGCAGGATGAAAAAACGCAGGCCATACCCAACGGATGTGTCGGACGAAGAATGGTACTTCGCCGCTCCGTACCTGACCTTGATGAACAAGGACGCACCGCAACGCCGTTACGAACTGCGCGAGATGTTCAACGCGCTACGCTGGATCGTACGCGCGGGTGCACCATGGCGTTTGTTGCCAAATGACTTTCCGCCCTGGGAACTGGTCTACCAGCAGACGCAACGCTGGATTCAGGCCGGCTGTTTCGAGGCTATGGTCAATGACCTGCGTTCGATCATCCGGATCGCGCAGCAGCGTCGTGGCCAACCCAGCGCGGTCATTCTCGACGGACGGACGCTGCAGTCGACCTGCGAAAGTGGACCTCGCGCCGGTTATGACGGTTACAAGCGCAAACGCGGCAGCAAGGTCCACATGGCGGTTGATACTTTGGGGCAACTGCTTGCTGTGCATGTTACGCCGGCCAACGAACAGGAACGCGCGCAGGTCGGAGAACTGGCCCGTCAGGTTCAGCAGGCCACCGGCCAGACGGTCAAGGTGGCGTTCGCGGACCAGGGATACACCGGCGAAGAGCCTGCGCAGGCAGCACTCGACGAAGGAATAGAGCTTCAGGTAATCAAGCTGTCGGAGGCGAAAAAGGGCTTCGTGCTGTTGCCGCGCCGTTGGGTGGTCGAGCGCAGCTTCGGCTGGCTCAACCGCTTCCGCCGACTGGCCAGAGACTATGAGCGATTGCCTGAAACCTTGGCCGGTTTGCACTTCGTCGTATTCTCCGTGCTTATGCTTGTTCACTTTGCAGCCCTTAACAAAAGTGCCTAACACCCTCTAGCACACTGGCGCGCGCCCGCCCGGGTGTCACCGTCAGCCCGACCTGCCGCCATTCTCGCGCAGCGTCCCAGAACTGTTCTGCGCAATGAACCTCAACAATTGGAGTGATCGGCACCCGGTAGGTATTGTGCAGGAGCAGCAGGAACGTGAGACCGTAACCTCGTCGCCGGACCGGCTCTGGTACCACAAGCCGATAGATGTACAGATGATCTCGGAGTGGCGACAGACCGTAAGTCGCTTCCCCCACCTTTTCACCTGCGACGGGTTTCCCAAACCGGACTGGGCAACGTTGGCGATCCGGCGTCGTTCGTCGTGGTCCTGACGCTGATCGTGGGCAGATCGCGAATTTTTCGTCGCAAGGACAAAGTGCGCAGAAAGTCGATCATTTTCACGTGATGTCTGTGACGCACCGAGGGTAACAATTCGTGTTGCTGAATTTCAACCGAACACGATAGGTCCAAAGCCATCCAGCCATACGACTAGTATCGCAGGACACATTGCGTAAAAAAATCAGTACCGGATAAATCGTCGATAGGACAGGGATGACAACGTGTAGGGGATTTCCTACGGGAGGACTATTCAGAACGCGCTCCCACTGCCGAACTGGAGGTGCCAGGATCACGACGGATCCTGCTCGTGCGCTTCCGCGTCCATTGCGTTTTTGTTGTCTGGAGGCCGATTCAGCGTCCGAAGCTACCTTACTGCCCGTCCCCATCCGTCTGTCTGACCGTGCAAATCAGACCGGCCTCTGCCGCGACCACGCCATCCACTTCGGCGCGAGCCTTGAACTTCCAGATACCGCGCATATGCCGCTCGAACGTCGCGTTCAGGATCAGTTGGTCGCCGGGTTCCACCACGCGCCTGAAGCGCGCGTTGTCGATGCCGACGAACAGGTACAGCGTGCTGGCCGGATCATGCGGCTCTTCCGAGAACGTCAACAGCGCAGCCGTTTGCGCGAGCGCTTCCAGAATCAGCACGCCCGGCATCACAGGACAACTTTGGAAGTGGCCCATGAAGTACGGTTCGTTGATCGATACATTCTTCAGCGCCCTGATGCGCTTGTGCGGCTCGAGTTCGAGCACCCGATCGACCAGCAGGATCGGATAGCGATGCGGCAGCAGCGTGAGAATCCTGTGAATATCGAGATTGATTTTTTCAGTGCTCATGGTATTTCTGTTCACGCATTGACTGCGCGATGATGACTTCGGATGCCGGTGCGGGAGTTGGTAACGCGCGCTGCCGTCGCTTTTTGTGATCCGGAGGCTGACGCCACCCGGTTGCAGCTGACCGACGCCTCTTGCCTGATATTCGCCCGAACCTTGTCCGGTGCCTACGCCTTGTCGTCCGAGGCATCGGCAGCCGCCACGTCGAATGCCTTGATACGGTCGCGCAATCTGTCGAGATTTCACGTCAACGCAGCGCTCCGTTTCTCATCCGGTGTACCCGGCCCCGCAGCACCGCGTATCACCACAGGTTTCTACTGCTCGCCCAGGAACGACTTCAATCGCTCGGACCGGGCCGGATGCCTCAGCTTGCGCAGTGCCTTCGCTTCAATCTGGCGGATTCGCTCACGCGTTACCTCAAACTGCAGTCCGAGTTCCTCAAGTGTATGGTCCCTGCTGCTCTCGATACCGAAACGCAGGCGCAGAATCTTCGCCTCGCGTGGCGTCAACGTCGTGAGCGCCTCGCTGACGGCATCCCGCATGCTGGCCTGAAGCGCTGCATCGTCGGGCAAAATCGCCGCAGGGTCCTCGATCAGGTCGCCTACCGACGTATCGTCGTTTTCCCCGACGGACGCATCCAGGGAAACCGGCTCCCTGACGATCCGCAGCATTGCCCGAACCTTGTTTTCCTGCATCCCCATCCGCTCCGCCAGCGCGGCGGCGTCGGGTTCCCGTCCGGTTTCCTGCAGGATCTGGCGCGACATCCGTTTCAGTTTGTTGATCGACTCGATCATGTGGACAGGGACCCGGATGGTGCGCGCCTGATCGGCAACCGACCGGCTGATGGCCTGCCGGATCCACCAGGTCGCGTAGGTGGAGAACTTGTACCCACGACGGTATTCAAACTTGTCAACGGCGCGCATCAGACCGATATTGCCTTCCTGTATCAGATCGAGAAACAGCAGGCCGCGATTCACGTACCGCTTCGCGATCGAGATCACCAGCCGCAGATTCGCTTCGATCATTTCACCTTTCGCGCCCAGCATTTTCGCTTCACTGGCGGCCATCGCGCGGCAGACATCCCTGAAATCGTCGAGCGGCAGCACGACCCGCTTTTGCAGGGCGAGCAACTTTTCCTGCTCCAGCCAGATCGCGGGGAGGTTTCGCTCCAGCACGCCGCTGAACGGGCGCCCTGCCGCGATGAGTTGCTGTAGCCACGCCGGGCTGGTCTCGTTGCCCCGGAAATGCGCGATAAACGTGTCGCGAGGCACATCACACCGGTCAACGGCGATCCGGGCAATTTCGCGCTCGATGGTTCGTACCTCATTGGCGGATACCCGCAACGCGCCGCACAAACGGTCGATCGTGCGGGCCGTGAAGCGGATCGTCATCAGTTCGGCCTCGATCGCCGCCTGTGCCGTGCGATAACAGTCGGATCCGTAACCCTCCGTCTCGTATGCGTCGCGTAATTTCCCAAACCACCCGGCTACCGTCGCGAACCTCTCCAGCGCCTCACGCTTCAGAGTCTCGCTGTGCAGATTGGCCGACGCGGCTTCGGCACCATCATCATCTTCGTCGCCCTGATCCTCGCCGAGAACCTGATCGCCGTCGACGCTTTCCTCCGCGACGGCAACCATGTCATCCGTCTGCACCGCAGCCGGATCGATCATCCCATCGACAAACTCTTCGATCGGGGTTGCGCCGCTGGCAACAGCGTCAGCTATCGCCAGCAGGTCCGCGATCGTTGTCGGGCACGAAGATATGGCCCGGATCATGTCGTTGCGGCCCTCTTCGATGCGTCTCGCAAGTGCAATCTCACCCTGGCGGGTGAGGAGTTCAGTGGTACGCATCTCCCGCATGTACATGCGCACGGGATCGGTGGTGCGGCCGAACTCGGCGTCCACGCTTGAGATGGCTGCCACGGCCTCTTCCTCGACCTGCTCATCGGACGAACCCGCGACCGCATGATCGTGCATCACCATGGACTCGACGTCCGGTGCCTGCTCGACTACGGCGATGCCCATGTCGCTGAAAGCCTTGATCACGCTTTCGATCGCATCAGGTTGCGCCAGACGCTCAGGCAGGCAGTCGCTGATTTCCCCACGAATGACAAAACCGCGCTCATTTCCCAGCTTGATCAGCGCCCTCAGGTCCGCGCGGCTACTTTCATTTTCTCCGGTGGAGTCATCCGGTAGCGCTGCAGTGGCGTCATTGACACGTGCATTTGCTTTCGTCCGGCGTGGAGCGGTCCCCGGTGGAACTGCTCCAACCGCGGACCCGGTGTCCCGCGCGCCGTCCCGCGTCGAGGAGTCCATTGGTCGCGGTGTCACCGCGACCGCCGCGCGTGCGCGATCCGTAGCGCCTCTGCCAGCGTGTCCATTCTTCACGTTGAGGTCACCCGGCACCACGTCCAGTGTCTGCCTCTTCACAGCCTTTTTCGTCACGCGGTCGTTCCTTTGAATATGACGTCAGGGTTAGCGCGCTGCACGTGCGGCAGCCTTCGCGAGGTGAATAGCCATTTCAGAGGCGCGCACCATGCGCCCGGATCAGTTGGACCAGTTCAGATACCGAAATCTCATACCGGACCTCCTGTTCGGGACCCGTCGCGTGATGATCGCTGTATCGCTCCTCGATCTCGATGAGCACGACGGTTCTGCCGTCGGGTGATGCCTGCAGCATGACGTCGCGATGCGCCTGCACCTGATGCCCTTCGGGGCTGACCGGATCGTGATGCAGGCGCAGACGTCCAAGGTCGTTGCTGCGTGGAGCTGAATTCATCTGAGCTTTCCCCTAATCCATTTCTGCTGACGGTCTTGCCTTGCCGGGCCTCGACAGGCGCGCGCATGGTGCCGCGAAGTCTGGCGTCACAGCGCCTCTGTGCATGCCGTTGACGTGATAATATCATTATCATTGGCTGCAAATATTGATAACCAGGGGACATCATGCCTACCACAGTCCAAGGCAAACTCCGCGAAGCCGCCCTCGATTATCACGAGTTCCCGACGCCGGGCAAGATCGCGATCGCACCGACCAAGCAGATGATCAACCAGCGCGACCTCGCGCTGGCGTACTCGCCGGGCGTTGCGTTCGCGTGTGAGGAAATCGTCGAGAACCCGCTGAACGCCGCGCGTTTCACCGCGCGCAGCAACCTGGTCGGCGTCGTCACGAACGGCACCGCGGTGCTGGGTCTGGGCAACATCGGCCCGCTCGCGTCGAAGCCGGTCATGGAAGGCAAGGCCGTGCTCTTCAAGAAGTTCGCCGGCATCGACGTGTTCGATATCGAGCTGAACGAGTCCGATCCGCACAAGCTGGTCGACGTGATCGCCGCGCTCGAGCCGACCTTCGGCGGCATCAACCTCGAAGACATCAAGGCGCCGGACTGCTTCATTGTCGAACGCGAGTGCCGCAAGCGCATGAAGATTCCGGTCTTCCACGACGACCAGCACGGCACGGCGATCGTCGTCGCGGCAGCCATCACCAACGGTCTGAAGGTGGTCGGCAAGGACATCAGGAAGGTCAAGCTGGTGTCGTCCGGCGCGGGCGCGGCGGCGCTGGCCTGTCTGGACCTGTTGGTCGACATCGGCCTGCCTCTCGAGAACATCACCGTCACCGACCTGGCCGGCGTGGTCTACAAGGGCCGCACCGAACTGATGGACCCGGACACAAGGAGTGCTTCGCACGCGAAACCGACGCCCGCACGCTGGCTGATGCGATCGGCGGTGCAGACATTTTCCTCGGCCTGTCGGCCGGCGGCGTCCTCAAGGCTGACATGGTGGCGCAAATGGCGACGGCACCTCTGATCTTCGCACTTGCCAATCCGACGCCCGAAATCCTGCCAGAACTCGCGCTCGAAGTGCGTCCGGACGCGGTGATCGCCACCGGCCGCACGGATTATCCGAACCAGGTGAACAACGTGCTGGTGTTCCCGTTCCTGTTCCGCGGCGCGCTGGACGCGGGCGCGACGACAGTGACACGTGAAATGGAAATCGCGGCGGTCAATGCGATCGCGGAACTGGCGCGCCAGGAGCAGAGCGACATCGTCGCGACGGCGTACGGCATCCAGGACCTGTCGTTTGGTCCTGCCTACCTGATTCCGAAGCCTTTCGATCCGCGCCTGATCGTCAAGATCGCACCGGCGGTAGCGAAGGCCGCGATGGATTCGGGCGTCGCGACCCGTCCCATCAAAGACATGGACTCCTACGAGCAGCACCTGCAGCAATTCGTCTACCACAGCGGCACGACGATGAAGCCCATTTTCCAGCTGGCGCGCAGCGTCGAGGCGGAGAAGAAACGCATCGTATTCGCAGAGGGCGAAGAAGAGCGCGTGCTGCGCGCGATCCAGATCGTGGTCGACGAAAAGCTCGCGACGCCGATTCTGATCGGCCGGCCGGAGGTCATCAAGCACCGGATCGAGCGCTATGGCCTGCGTCTTACGCCGGGTGTCGACTTCACGATCGTCAACACCGACCACGACGAACGTTATCGCGACTTCTGGCAGGAGTATCACCGGCTGATGGCTCGCAAGGGCATCGATGAGCAGATGGCCAAGCTCGAAATGCGCCGCCGCACGACGCTGATCGGCGCGATGCTGGTGAAGAAGGGCGAGGCAGATGGCATGATCTGCGGCACGGTCAGCACGACACATCGGCACCTGCACTTCATCGATCAGGTGGTCGGCAAGAAGGAAGGCCGCAACGTCTATGCGGCGATGAATGGGCTGGTGCTGCCGAATCGCCAGATTTTCCTGGTCGATACGCACGTGAATGTGGATCCGACGCCCGAGCAGCTGGCCGAGATCACGATCATGGCAGCTGAAGAAGTGTGCCGTTTCGGTATCGAGCCGAAAGTCGCGCTGCTGTCGCACTCGAACTTCGGCACCAGCAACGCGCCGTCCGCGCAGAAGATGCGCGACACGCTGGAGATCCTGCGCGAGCGCGCGCCGGACCTGCAGGTGGACGGCGAAATGCACGGCGACGTCGCGCTCGACGCGAATCTGCGGCGCGAAGTGCTGTCCGACTCGACGCTCGAAGGCGACGCGAACCTGCTGATCCTGCCGAATATTGATGCGGCGAACATCGCGTACAGCCTGCTCAAGACGGCCGCAGGCAACAACATCACGATCGGTCCGATGCTGCTGGGTGCCGCGAAGCCGGTGCATGTGCTGACCGCGTCCGCCACGGTGCGTGCCATCGTCAACATGACTGCACTGGTCGTCGCCGATGCAGGTGCCGCATCCCCATCGTCCCGGGTGTGACGTTTCAACTGTCGGGGGCGAGCGCGGCCGGACAGCGCCTTTTCCGCGTTGACTTCGCCTTGCAAGTCCGGTGTTTTCTACGACATTCCGTGGAAGAGCGCCGCATGTCGCTATCGGCGGGATTCCTTTGCGTTTCGCCGCCGGTTACTGCATGAGATATTTTTCCTGGAGTATCAGACGATTGAGCGAGTGATGCTGGACGGGTCTGGGCGCGGCGCTCGTGCGCAACATCAGCGAGGCTGGCTAACAGAAAAAAAACATCAACCGGCTCGCCAAACAGTTTACGAATCGCCCGACGCGAATCTCTGACAGCGCGTCATCTTGCTGCAAGCTCCGCTACAGGTTTCGACAGGTAGCTGACGCGCGCTCCAGCCGTGAGCAAGTCACCGGATCGCGCTATACTTTTGCGCTTTTTTTTGCCTTCGTTAGGCACCAAGGATTACACATGAGCACGTTACCCTCCTGTCCGAAATGCAATTCCGAGTTCACCTATGAAGATGCGGGCGTCTACATTTGCCCGGAGTGCGCACATGAATGGTCGGCCCAGGCAGCCATGCCAACCGAAACGGTTGACAGGGTTTATCGCGATTCAACTGGAAACGTCTTGCAGGATGGAGATACCGTCACAGTCATTAAAGACTTGAAATTGAAAGGTTCGGCTGGCGTGATCAAGATGGGCACCAAGGTAAAGAATATCCGACTGGTGGACAGTGACCACGATATCGATTGCAAGATCGATGGTTTTGGCGCCATGAGCCTGAAATCGGAATTCGTCAGGAAGGTGTGACCAGCTGCGTGGCCGCACAGAGCCGCCGCTGGACGCGGCAGCGGCAAGAGGCCTGCCCGATCGGACGGGCCAAGGAGAATCCACGGGAAGCCCCCCGACCCGGCTTTGGCCGGCGACGCTTTCATTTGTGCGTCGTCCTTAGCCTTGCCCGGCGGGGCTCACGGAATTCGCGGACGCCACCTGGGCGCGAGTTGACACAATTACTTTCGCACCGTTGACAGATTTATTTTCCTCTACCCCTGCGTGCCGCGTTAACGTTGGAAGGGAAACCCGGACCAGCACGGAATGCATTCGTTTCGGAACAATGCCACTGGCTGGCCTGATACTCACAAGCGGCACCGCTAGGCCTGCATTGCCAGGGCACCCCAGGTTACGCCAGCACCGACCGCATGCATCAACACCTTGTCACCGCGACGGATACGACCGTCCCGATAGGCCTGATCCAGAGCGAGGGGGATGGAAGCGGCCGATGTGTTGCCATGCTCACGGACAGTGGCAATCAGGCGATCGACCGGGACGCCCAGTTTGCGCGCCGTGGCTTCCATGATGCGGATGTTCGCCTGATGAGGCACGACCCAGGCGAAGTCTGACATCGCCAGGCCACGCTGTGCCGCGACTTCCTCGCTTACCGCCTGGAGCGCACCGACCGCCAGCTTGAACACTGCGGGCCCGTCCATGCGCACAAACGGATCTCCCAGCACAGATCCACCGGCAATGCTGCCCGACACTTTGAGGATTTCCGAGTGGTGTCCGTCGGCATGCAAGGCTGCGCCAAGTATCCCTAGCTCACCGGATGATCTCAGAACCACAGCGCCTGCGCCGTCGCCAAACAGGACACAGGTACTGCGATCCTCGAAATCAAGGAGTCGCGAGAATGTCTCCGCCCCGATGACGAGTGCCGTCTTCACTGAAGTAGCCCGTATCAGCGCGTCTGCGACCGTGAGTGCATAGATGAACCCACCGCACACCGCCTGAATGTCGAACGCCGCACCACCGTTTCGTATTCCGAGTTTCCGCTGGACAATACAGGCTGTGCTCGGGAAGATTGCATCGGGTGTGGTGGTGGCAACTACGATCAGATCGATGGCATCCGCTTCGATTGCCGCCGCAGACAGGGCCTGAGACGCGGCCGCTACGGCAAGATCGCTCGTTTGCGACTGACGGTCGACGAACCGTCGGGACTGGATGCCGCTGCGTGAATAGATCCAGTCGTCGCTCGTTTCGATGCCCCTGCTGGCAAGCGGCGACACCAGGTCCGCGTTGGAAATGACGTTCGAAGGCAGGAAACTGCCTGTTCCGACAATCCGTGCAAATAACATGAATAACACCGGTCAGAATGTGGAAGGAATCTCGCCGCCGTCAGGATGGACGTCCCTGAGTGAGTCTCATATCAGCCCTGGCCACCGGCGATGAACAGCAGGTACACAGCCGCCACGTGCGCCGCCGGCATATCGCATGCTTTTCCTCCGATTGCCGCACCATCGCCCGCGGGCTTCCGGATTGGTCCCGCATCCGTCCCGGCATCACCTTCCTGCATGCCCGTGTCCGACTGCGAACGAGCCAGGCACCCGCATAACGGCATTAACGTGGATGCGTCTCGAAGGTCGCCTTGGTCGCTGGATCGATCAGCATCGTAACCCGGCCGAATCTGGATATCAGACAAACGAGGAGCGCATGCCATGATAATATCATTATCATTATCCACCGGCTGCCTGTGAGACAGGTTATTGCTCTCAGGGGCGAGTCGTCCCGTCTCGGGTAAATGGTCCCGGCGGCAAGGCGTTCATGTCTGCCCTGACTGGAACCGGAGGGCAGATGCGGGCCGCCATCCAGCCCGACGACGCAGCGGTCATCGTATGCGGTGGGCGGACCGAAGAATAGAACAGTAACCTCGTTTAGACCGCAGCATGGATCACTCTCACGCGTCGTTCGACGCCTATATGAAGTTTCTTGCCGGGCCATCCGCAGACGGTGTGCCCGTGGTGCTGGAAACTGAGCACGCGCTTTCGCTGCATTTCGATCTGCTGGCCACGCAGAGCTTCATGTCGCGGCGTGACCCCCACAAGCTGGTGCTCGGTTACACCCGGACCATGATGGGATTCCTGCTGCTGCAGCCAGCGCCCACCAGAATTTCCATGATCGGTTTGGGCGGAGGATCGCTGGCCAAGTACTGCTACCGGCATCTGCCGGATACAAGGATAGTGGCCATCGAAATCGATCCCAGGGTGATCGCGTTGCGCGACACATTTCATATTCCACCCGATGACGAGCGACTCGAAGTCATCTGCGCGGACGGGGCGGAGTACGTCAAGAGCCACGATGCGCGCCCGGACGTGATTCTGGTGGACGGCTTTCTGGCACACGGCATGCCCGCACAGCTGGGCAACGCCGCCTTCTACTCGGCCTGCCATGCGCGGCTTGCGGACGATGGGGTGCTGGTCGCCAATTTCGTCGACGACGATCCCCATATTCCATACTACCTGGAAGAGGTGCGTTCAGTGTTCGGTGAGTCACTTTCCATTTTCATGGCCGAGGACAGTTGTAACTACACGCTGTTTGCCTGGAAGGGCGCGCCGGGACTGCCCTCCCGGGATAAGCTCCTCGCGCGTGCACGCGCCCTGGCCGCGACACATCCCCTGAACCTGCGCAGGGCCGCACGCCGTTTGAAGCAGGGTGTGGGGCTCGCTTCCGACTGGACATTCGGGCAGAAGCTGACCGGCTGACGAAAAGGCTGACAAACGCCCGATCTGCGCGGCCGGATCGGAAGCGCCGCGCGATGTGCCCACTAACATGCAGGCATGCGCGACGATCGATACAGGCACCTCATGCGAGGGTCCCGGGAAGACATGACAGCCAGGGTGCTGGGACCCGGGATGGGTCCGGCAGCATCGGTGGAGCAGTGAATGCCATGACTATGCCGCACCGCCGCTAATGTCCCTGCTCAGGGTAGCCACACATCGGGCGTAGACGACGATCACCCGCGGTGATGCGAAGTTGATCTGCATGTCCCGGGTGAAGAACCAGGATGCGTCCGGCTGGCGACGCACGATGTCGCCGGCCTTCACGAGTTGCCGCGCGAGATCCGCGGCCATTCGACTCAATTCAACCCGCAGGCGCCAGTCGGCATGGTGATCGCGGCGACGCAGCCAGATCCTCGTGCTCTCAACCAGATGATCGGGCGGCAGCCACGCTCCGGTGGTGCGGAAGGCGAATATCCCGGATAACGTGAGAATGCGCAGCAACTCTGCGTTCGTCTCAAGTCGGTGCATCCTGCGACCTGTCCTATCGTTGCGGCCCGCGACGGCCGGACATCGTCACGTTACTCTCATCGTGCGATCTTTCCGATGTGCACGGAAGCAGGCTGCCGAAGAGGCCTGCGTTGCCGTGAAACCAAGGCCCAGCGTGATGCCTGCGTGGGATCACGTCGCTCACCTGGGGCAGGCGTACCTCAGGCCGTTTTTCGGCGTGGACGCGCGCCGATTGCGCTTTTGGTCCGGTAGCTGACGCCATGCTGATCGAGGTAGTCGCGGATCAGTTGCCGTACCACCTGTGAGGAAGTCAGGTCCTGCGCCGCGCAAAGTTTTTCGAACGCCTTCCTTCTTCACAGGATCGATCAGAATCGTGAGTCGAGCGCTTTTCGTTTCCATGACGGGGGCGAAGTCCAAGTATGTTAATTAAATTATAATACATCGTATGGCGCGAGTCATCTTCGTGGCGCCGGGCTCACACGATGGCCGTCGATTCCCGCATGCATCGCCGATGTCCACCAGCTCGGCGGCCAGGAAGCCAAAGACGTACAGCGCACGGCGACAGTGCGCTAGATCTCCGCCCTGGCACGCAGAAAATCCTGTCCGGCCCGGGTAATCGACACACCGCCCCGCCTATTCGCGGGGACGGATACCAACCCCGCGTTACGCAGTTCCTGCGCGACCGACCAGTTTAACGTGGGCGCGTCGCGGCCGTATCGCTGTTGGGCCAGACGCTCAAGCGCCCAGATGGCTGCATGGGTCAGGGGGCTGCTGTCGTTGTCACGTTCCGCGGTCATCTTCCATCCTCGAGCATGCACCTGCTCAAACAGGCCACGAGCGTGCAGGGGTTGCGATCCACCAGCGACCGATGCATCCGCTCAGCACGTCTGTTCATATCGTTGCCAGTTAAATTTCTTGCCGTACTCGATGCGCGTGGCCGTCGCATGGAGATTCACCGCATGTGTGGGTCCGAGTGCGCGCGCCCGGTCGAGCATCGTTGCGAAGGACGGAAGCTCATCCGCGCCCTTCCAGGCAAAAACCGTGACGTTGTGTTCACTGCCTTCCGACGGCGCCAGGGTCACCGCGTTCGCGAAGACCTCCCTGAGCGAGCGCAGGTAGCGATGGAAGTCCGGTTCGTCGGTCACCAGATTGGCCACCAGGACGCCGTCATCGCTCAACCTGCGACGGCACGCTTCGTAGAACGTCCTGCTGCCCAGCTCTGCGGGCAGACCATCGGCATTGAAACCGTCGACCAGCAGCACATCGGGCCGGTGATCCGGAACCGTGACGTACCGCGCGCCATCGGCACAAACCACCCTGAAGCGTTCACTGTCGCGCGGCACATGAAACCGGTCGCGCAGCGCGATCACCTGGGGATTGATTTCAACGACGGAAATCATCGTGTCAGGCAAATGGCGATAGCAGTATTTCGCCAGAGACCCGCCACCCAGACCGATCATCGAAATGCGGCGCGGGAATGGCTGGAAGAGCAGGAAGCCCATCATGGTGCGCGTGTAACCCAGCGCAAGGGCGTAGGGATCGTGCCGTAACATGGTGCTCTGCACGCCGCGCGCATCAAAGAACAGTGAAACGACCTGGTCATTCTCTATGACCACCGGCTTGCTCGCCTTCCTCTTTCTTTTCATGTGCGTGATTGAATAGTTCGAATGCAGGGAGGATCGACAGGCGTGAGCCAGACTCCTGCATCGGTCCGTCAGAAAGATTCCTGCACATGAAGAATGGCCGCAAGCGCGTCAAGCGCTGCAGTCTCGTCGGGACCGGCCGCGAGAATGCGCATCTGCGTGCCCGGCTTCGCGCGAAGCGACATGACCGACATGACATCCTTGGCATTGACGGACCGGCCGTTCGCGATACAGACGATGTCGCTCGCAAACCGGGCGGCGCTAACGGCAAGCCTCGCTGACTCACGCCCGTTGAACCCCATCGGCCACCAATCTGAATCAATGCCTCGACCAACCCCGCTCCCCTTTGTACGCAAACAGTGACCCAGCGCCCCATGTCCCGACGCGGTCGCGCTCAGTGCATCGCGCTTGCAATAACCTGAGCAAAGAAAGCACGCAGCAGCGCGTCCCACGTTTCATCCCGTACTGCAATTTCGGCCGTATCGAGCCTGCGCATGTCCCGATCCAGATACACGACGCGCAGCGATTTCGGATGCGGTGGACCGACAAAGAACTGACCGTCATCGTCCAGAAACAGACATGGCCTCTGCCTGTATCGCGCGCCGGACAGCGAGGTCGCGTCCTGGACGTGGCGAGCCGATTGCTTCTGATAGACGAAGATGACGTTCACCCCGCACGCTTCCAGGCGGTCACAGATATCAGAAAACCGGTACAGCATCTGGAATCCGCGTTCACCCGCCTTGCCCACGCCGATGACGATCAGTCCGCGACGACCCATTACGTCCCTCAGATACCGGTGCGTATAATCGTGGGACAGCAGCGGAACACTTGCATCAATCACGTCGACCTCCCTGTCGCGCCCGGACATTCGCCGAGTTTCGCGCATGCCCGCCCTCCAACATGATCAGCAGGATTCTGGCCCATAGCCACCATACCATTATCATAGCAGCATAAATTAATGATAATTATATTATCATGTTTTTGCACTACTCGCCCTGAAGGATCCGGCCGGCCGGTGTGCCGATTCTCCAATGCGCAGGTGCGTGACCTGAAGGGTGGTTGCGCCGCAGCAAGTCGAGTGACTCCGGATTGACGGCGCATGCCGGGTCCGAATGGTCGTCTGCCGTGCGGTTTGTGCCTGCAGCCTAACGATCAAGTCGATAGATCTGCGCGCGCAGGTCATCGACGAGAGGAACGATGGCCAGCACGATCAGCACGCCCGCAAGCGGCACCGTCGACGCGTAGGCAATATGCTTGAATCCCATTGCCCCCGTGACGCCACCGACGAAGAACATGACCAGCATCGTTCCGTGCACTTTCAGCCGCGTCCGGTTCGCCAGCACAAACGGCTCCGCGGGGTCGACGCTGGAGGAATTCCAGTAGAAAAGTTTCCCAAGCTCGATGCCGATATCCGTGACGATGCCGGTCATGTGGGTAGTACGGATTTCCGCGCCCGACAGCTTGGTGATCATCGCGTTCTGCAGTCCCATGATGAAGCACAGCAGCACGACGGTCGCGGGTACGAACAGGGTCTCCCACAGGGCGAGATGGCTGCCGAGCAGACCGAAACAGAGGAGCAGAAGCGCCTCGATCAGCAACGGCGACGCGTATTGGCTGTTCAGCCGCCGACGCCGGCCCCAATTGACAAGCACCGCGGAACAGGCGGCGCCCAGCAAAAACGAGATCAGCGATGCTGCGCCCGCCAGGACCAGTGAGAGGTCGCCCAGCGCAGTCTGGTCGGCAATTGCCGATACCACGCCGCTCATATGGGACGTGTATTGCCTCACCGCCAGAAAGCCGCCGGCATTGGTTGCGCCAGCCACGAACGCGAGCGAAAAGCCAAGCTGCCTGTCGGCCCCGGAACTGCGGTCCTTTCCGGTCAGCGCCCGGAAATAGTGTGCTGGCATCAGGTATCAACCCGTGTGTTCGTCAGTCCAGGTGCGCCTGGACAAAAGCCGGCACCGGCGCCGCAGGTGGGATTTTGAATTTCCACACGCAGGGTGAAATCCTGCATCCTCGGTACCCTGGGGCGAACGCGGCACGTTCTTCGGGCACGCCGGTGGATCATCGCGTATGGAATCAGATCAACAAAGCTGCTAGGATGATAACGCAATTATCATTAACTGGTAACTTGATGCTCCTGACGACGCCTCCAGACGGTCAATAACCGGCAGGGATGCCGCTATGGTGTCCGCGGTGACGACCACGCAGGGGCACTGTGGTTCGTAGCGGCGAGAGAACGAAGTCCGGCAACTGGCGGGATGCCTGTCCCGCCGGGTGCGTCGTATTAGGGAAAAGTGTCATGACGTTTGACGACTCTCTCGAAGAGCACCGTTTAGCTGACGTCTTGTTGGGCGATGGCATGCTCGAGCGCGTGCGGCTCGTCAGGTCCGCGTTCGCCAACGAGCGGCTCTGCGCACCCGGGCGCTGGATTCATGAAGATCAGGCGTGGTGGGGTGACCCTCCCGAGCTTCACCAGTTGATGCTGGCGCATGCGAGCTTTCGTGCCATTGCGCTGATAATCGAGATTTCCGTCGCGCAAGGGCGACTCGCTGACGCAGCCGTCATGCTTGAGCCCGACGGTCTGTTCGATAGCGCGACGCGCATGCTCGCGCACGCGCTGTCGTGTTTCGAGAAGTGCCAGGGCGTGGGCGCGGCGCCCGCATTCACGCCCGCATCGCACGGCCTTATACATTAAGGTTGTCGTGACAACCCGGGCGCTGCATGACGCCGGTTCGCGGCACCTGATCTGCGCAGTTTCAGGAGAACATTGACTTGTCGGCCGATCACAATCAGTTCAGGCAGGCCCTGGAGGAGCGGTGGGGAAAGGCGTATGGAAAACCAGTAGTACACGAGGGGCGGAGCACGCGGTCGCTGTGTTTCGATGCCTGCGGAATACAAAGCTCAATGCGCAGGCGTGATCCGTTCGAACTGGATCTGTCGTACACGCGGGCCATGATGTCGTTCCAGCTCTTTCACCCCCACCCCAGGGACATCCTGATCGTGGGTCTGGGCGGAGGATCACTGTCGAAATACTGCTTCCGCAAGTTTCCGTCGGCACGGGTAACCACGGTGGAAATCGACGAGCGAGTGATCTCACTACGCGAGTGGTTTTACATTCCGCCTGATTCGGAACGATTCCGGATCGTGCACGCCGACGCCGCCGAATATCTCCCGGACAGAACTGGCATCGCGGATGTAATCCTGCTCGACGGTTTTAACGCCTCTGGTCTGCCTGCCAGCCTGTCGAGCCAGCACTTTTACGACTGCTGCCATGCTGCGCTGCGTGAAGAAGGCGTGCTGGTTGCCAACCTGCTCAACAACGACTCGCAGCTACCCACCCACCTCGACCGGATACGCCGTGCGTGCGACGGAAAACTGTTCCGCACCATGGCGCAACGCGAAGGCAACACGATTGCCATCGGCGTCAGACAGGCGATCGTACCCGGATGGCAGGACCTCTATGTCCGCGCCGAAGCCATCACGAAATCGATGGGGCTTGACCTGTGCCGGTATGTCAAAAAAATGGAACGTCACCACCGGGTAGAACCGGTTTCGGGATACCCTTCGTCCGCCACACTGGCCGTTGAACAAGACATCTGACGGCACTGGAGACAACGCCGATGGCACATTTGCTGGTCGTCCATTACGTGCTGCTGGTCGTCGCGGGCTGGCTGGTCGTTGGAATGCTTGGGCTTGTCGCCCTTCGTCGGACCCGCGTGGTGGCGCATGGCCTGTTCCCAGTGGGTGCCGTGTTCGGCCTGTTCCTGTCCGGACTGGGCCTGACTGGCGTGTTCGCGGGCCCGCAGGAAGCCGTCCTGCCGCTCGGGTTGCCGGGCCTGCCGTTTCATCTGCGGCTTGACGGCCTGTCAGCCTATTTCCTCTCTGTCCTCGGCGTGGTGAGCACGGGGGTAAGCGCGTTCTCCGCCGGCTATTTCCGCAAGGGTGAGGGCACGCCTCCCGGACTCATCTGCTTCGAGTATCACGTGTGCCTCGCGAGCATGGCGGTGCTGCTGCTCGCAGACGATGCCTATTGCTTTATGGTCGCGTGGGAGACGATGACACTGTCGGCCACCTTCCTGGTCATGACCAATCACCGCATTGCGGAGATTCGCCGGGCCGCCTGGCTCTACTTCCTGATCTCCCACGTCGGCGCGCTGGCGCTCCTGCTGTGCTTCGGCCTGCTGCAGGCCAATACCGGCGACTATACGTTCGCCAGCATGCGTCAGCAGCATCTGGACGTGGTCTGGGCATCCATTGCGTTCCTGCTGGCGCTGTTCGGTTTCGGCACGAAGGCCGGCATCTTTCCGCTGCATGTCTGGTTGCCGGAAGCGCACCCGGCGGCACCCTCACCGGTATCGGCCCTCATGAGCGGCTTCGTCCTGAAAGCCGGCCTGTACGGCGTGCTGCGCACGGTGTTCGACCTGCTGCACGTGCAGATTGCCTGGTGGGGCGTGCTCATGCTGATGCTCGGGCTCTTTACCGCCCTGTTCGGGGTCGTGTTCAGCGCCATCCAGACGGACATGAAGCGGCTGCTCGCGTATTCATCAATCGACAACATCGGCCTGATGTTCGTCAGCATGGGACTGGCGATCCTGTTTCGCGCGTACGGCATGAACGCGCTGGCGGCGTTGTCCTTGACGGCGCTGCTCTACCAGATCGCCAGCCATGCCACATTCAAGAGCCTGCTTTTCCTCGGAACGGGTTCGGTACTGCATGCGACGGGAGAACGCAATCTCGGGCGCCTGGGCGGCCTGATCCGCTTCATGCCGTGGACCGCATGGGCGGCTCTCGTGGGCGCGCTGACCAGTGCAGGCCTGCCGCCCTTGAGCGGCTTTGTCTCCGAATGGCTGCTGCTGCAGAGCTTCCTGTTCACGCCGGGCTTGCCGGACCCATTCCTGAATATGGTGGTGCCGCTCGTCGCCGCCCTGATAGCGCTGGTAGCCGCGCTCGCGGGCTACACGATGGTCAAGTTTTTCGGCATCGTCTTTCTTGGCCAGCCTCGCGAGACAAAGCTTCGCGAAGCACGCGACGCGAGCCCGTGGGAACGCGCCGGGTTCGTGTGGCTGGCAGCGATATGCGTGCTGCTCGGTCTGTTGCCGGTGCAGTTTGTGGTCGTTCTGGATCGCGTCACGCAGTTGCTGGTGGGGGCAGGCATCGGACCCGCGGTGGCACGGCATGGCTGGCTGCTGCTCGCACCCATCAGCGTCGAGCGGGCCAGCTACATGCCAGCGGTTTTCCTGCTGTTCTTCTTCGCCTGTTGCGGGCTCGCGTGGCTGCTGGTCCGCCGCCTCTATCACGGGCGTCTGCGGCGAGCCGCGCCATGGGCCTGTGGCTATCCATTCGTCAACGCGCGCATGCAGGACACAGCCGAAGGGTTCGGGCAGCCGATTCGCGAGATCTTCGCGCCTCTTTTCAGCATCGAGCGGCAGCTTCCCTCTCCTTTCGACAAAAAACCCGTGTACAGCGTTGTCGTGACGGATCGTACGTGGAGCCTGATCTATCGGCCGCTGGAGCGGCTGGTCAGGCGCGTCGCGGCACTGGCCGGGCTACTGCAAACCGGCCGCATCGCCGTCTATCTGATGCATAGCTTTCTCGTGCTGATCGTGCTGCTGATGCTGGTGAGACGATGATCACACTCTCCGGATTGCTCTCGCAGGGACTTGAAATCCTGCTCGCGCTGGCCGCTGCGCCTTTGCTGACGGGTTGGGTCAACATGTGCCGTGCCCGGTTGCAGAACCGCCGCGCGCCGAGCATCTGGCAGCCTTACCGGATGCTTCACAAGCTGTTCAACAAGGAGTCGGTCGTCGCCGCTCATGCGAGCCCCGTGTTCCGCGGAGCGCCCTATGTCGTCTGGGCGTGCATGACGCTTGCCTGCGCGATCGTGCCGACGCTTTCCACCGACCTGCCGCTGTCGCCTGCCGCCGATGCGATCGCCCTGGTGGGCCTCTTCGCGCTGGCCCGCGTGGTGATTTCGCTGGCCGCGATGGACATCGGTACCGCATTCGGCACACTGGGCGCGCGCCGCGAAATGCTGGTGGGCTTCCTCGCGGAGCCCGCCTTGCTGATGGTGCTCTTTTCGGCGTCACTGATTACGCAATCCACCTTGCTGACCCGCATCGTCGCGACGCTCAGCCATCGCGAGCTGGCGATCTACCCGAGCCTCGCATTCGCGGGAATCGCGTTCACGATGGTGTCGCTCGCCGAGAACGCGCGCCTGCCGGTCGACAACCCCACCACGCACCTTGAACTGACGATGATTCACGAGGCGCTGATCCTCGAGTATTCCGGGCGGCATCTCGCGCTGATGGAGTGGGCCGCCAGTCTCAAGCTGTTCGCGTATTCCTGCATCGGCCTCGCGCTGTTCATCCCGTGGGGGATTGCCGAAGCCGGCAATCCGCTGGCGCTGCTGCTCGCGATACCGGCGCTGTTCGTCAAGCTGCTGGTGGGTGGCGCGGCGCTCGCGGTCGTCGAGACGGGCAACGCGAAGATGCGCATTTTCCGTGTGCCGGAGTTTCTCGCAACCGCGTTCCTGCTGGCCGTCATCGGGATGCTCGTCCACTTCCTGCTGGGGGCGTGAATGCACGGCTACGCGACGCAGATCATCAACTTGCTGGCCGCCATCCTGCTGCTGCTGTCGTTTGCCATGCTCAGCCAGCGCCGGATGATCTCCCTGATCCACCTCTACACCCTGCAAGGCATGACACTCGTGTCAGCCAATCTGATCCTCGGATTCGTCACAACCGACGCCCACCTCTATGTCTCCGCCGCACTCACCCTGGTGCTCAAGGTCGGGCTGATTCCCTGGATTCTTTACAGGCTGGTGCGGCGGCTCAACGTGAAAGCGGACGTCGAGCCGCTGCTCAATATCCCGGCGACCCTGCTGGTGGGCATCGTGCTCGTGATCGTCGCGTTCAATGTGGCGTCGCCGATCAGCCAGCTCGCCTCGTCGGTCGCGCGCGGCACGCTCGGCATCGCGCTCGCCTGCGTGCTGCTGTCGTTCATGATGATGATCACGCGCGCGAAAGCGATCCCTCAGGTGATCGGCTTCCTGTCGATGGAGAACGGGCTCTTCTTCGCCGCGGCGGCGGCGACGAACGGCATGCCGATGATCGTCGAACTCGGTATCGGGCTCGACGTGCTGGTGGGCATCCTGATCCTTGGCGTGTTCATGTTCCAGATCCGCGAGCAGTTCGACAGTCTGGACATTCACCACCTCGAAAAACTCAAAGATGACTGAAGCCTGGGTACTGCTGCTGGTTTTCGGCATTCCGCTTCTGGCCGGCGGGTGTCTTGCGCTTGCGGGCCACCACCATGTCGCGCCGGGCCTGAACGTCGGGTTCAGTTTCCTGACCTTTGTCGCGGCCATGCTGCTCGCCGCGCAAACCGTGGCGCACGGACCGGCCTTCGCACTGGGCAAGCTTTTTTTCGTCGATCCGCTCAATGTGTTTCTGGTCGCATTGACCGCCTTCGTCGGCTGGACCACCTCGATCTTTTCAAGACCCTACATGCGGATCGAGCGCGATCGCGGCAAGATGACCGGCCCTCGCATGCGCCTGTATCACAGCATGTACCAGCTGTTCATCTTCGCGATGCTGCTCGCGCTGCTCACCAACAACATGGGCATCCTCTGGGTCGCGATGGAAGCCGCCACACTCGCGACGGTATTGCTGGTCAGCGTCTATCGCACGGCGGCAAGCCTCGAAGCCGCGTGGAAGTATTTCATTCTCTGCGGCGTCGGCATCGCGCAGGCGCTATTCGGCACGATCCTGCTCTATCTCGCCGCGAGCCGGCAGCTCGGCGGCGGCGATGCGCTGCTCTGGACCAGTCTGAACGCGGTCAAGGGGAGTCTCGATCCGACCATCATGTCGCTCGCGTTCGTGTTCCTGCTGATCGGCTATGGCACCAAGGTCGGTCTCGTGCCGATGCACAACTGGCTGCCCGACGCGCATGCCGAAGGCCCGACGCCAATTTCGGCCGTACTGTCTGGCCTGCTGCTCAACGTCGCCCTCTATGCTGTGCTGCGATGCAAGGTGCTGGCCGACGGCGCGCTTCAGAATGGTTTGCCGGGGCACCTGCTGGTCGGGTTCGGGCTGATCTCGGTGCTGGTTGCAACCTTTTCGCTATTCCGGCAGAAAGACGTCAAACGGCTCTTTTCGTATTCGTCGATCGAGCACATGGGCTTGATGACCTTCGCTTTCGGTCTTGGCGGCCCCACCGCGACCTTTGCGGGTCTGCTGCACATGACCGTTCATTCGCTCGTCAAGTCGGCCATCTTCTTCACCGTCGGACACGCCGCGCAGAAGGCGGCCACCCAGGCAATCGACGACATCCGGGGATTGCTACGCGTGAGCCCAACCGTTGGGTGGGGCATGATGCTCGGGACGCTGGCGATCCTGGGTATGCCGCCATTCGGCGTGTTCGCGAGCGAGTTCCTGATCCTGACGACCGCGATGAGCAAACTGCCGTGGGCGACGCCCTTCCTGTTGTTCGCGCTTGCCGCGGCGTTTGCGGCCATCTTTGTGCGCGTGCAGGGCATGGTGTTCGGCGAGACGACGGCGAAAGTCCTTGAACACCCGCCAGCGTTGCTGCCGGTGTTCGTTCATCTCGGCTTCGGACTGATGCTGGGACTCTACATTCCGCCGTATCTTGCAACGTGGTATCGGCAGGCGGCGGCCATGATCGCGGGGTGAAACATGCATATCGAGGCATTCGGGTTTCCTGATCTGATCCGCCTGTCCGCATTTACCGGCAGGTCGTCAGCTTTTCTGGCGCGAACCGATTCCGCCACCTGGACCCGCGCCGCCGCGACGGTGCGCGAAGCCGGCGGCCGGCTGATCTCCCTGTGGGGCGCCGAAACCGCCGCGGGCGCATTCACGATCTCCGCAGCCTACGCGCTGGAAGACGGCCTCCTGTGGCTTCAGTTGCCGATCGAGACGGGGCAGGACGGCGGGGGCGGATACCCCGATCTGTCGACCATCTTTCCGTGTGCGACGCGTATGCAGCGGGCCGTCCATGATCTGCTTGGGCTGCGCGCCATCGGCGCCGAGGATACGCGGCCGTGGCTGAATCACGGCAACTGGCCCGCCGACTACCACCCGCTGAAGAAGCAGTCCTCCGGGACGGAACGGTTCGAGCCCCGGGAACATGACTATCCGTTTGTGCAGGTCGCAGGCGACGGTGTACACGAGATCGCCGTTGGGCCAATTCACGCCGGCGTGATCGAGCCGGGACACTTCCGCTTCTCGGTCGTCGGTGAAAAAGTATTGCGGCTCGAAGAGCGGCTGGGCTATGCGCACCGGGGCATCGAGAAGCTGTTCGAACAGACGCCGCTGCTGCTCGGGCATCGTCTGGCGGGACGGATCGCCGGGGACACGACCGTCGCTTTCTCGTGGGCATACTGCATGGCGGTCGAACGGGCGCTGGACGCGCGTATTCCGCCACGCGCGCAGTGGCTGCGTGCGCTGCTGCTCGAGCGCGAGCGCATCGCCAACCATCTGGGCGATCTTGGGGCACTGGGTAACGATGCCGGATTTGCGTACGGCCTCGCGCAATTTTCCCGCCTCAAGGAAGACTGGCTTCGACTGAACGACCGGGTTTTCGGGCACCGCTATCTGATGGACCGCATTGTGCCCGGTGGCCTTGCAACGGACGTCGATGCGCGCCTCGTCGCCGCGATGCTGACGCAGTGCGATCAGGTTGGCGCTCAGGTTCGTGTGATGCAAGGCATTTACGACGATCACTCGGGGCTGCAGGATCGCTTTGCGGGTGCGGGCGTACTCTCCGTGAAGGTGGCTGAGCACTTTGGTGTCTGCGGGCTGCTCGGGCGAGCCAGCGGCCGGAAAATCGATGTGCGCGTTGACCATCCCTATGCGCCCTACCACGAGGTTCAGGTGCAGATGGTCAGCGATGACCGGGGTGACGTGGCGGCCCGGGTCGCTGTCCGCTTCAATGAGATCTACGAGTCCATCCGGCTGATCCGGGCTCTCTTGAACGACCTGCCCGGTGGTGACATTGTCACGCGGATCGGACGCGACAGTTCGCCCTCCCATGGGGTGGGCTGGATCGAAGGCTGGCGCGGCGACGTATTGATCGCTCTCGAGACCGGCGCCAACGGTACCATTTCGCGCTGCCACTGCCATGACCCGTCATGGCATGACTGGCCAGCCCTGGAGCACGCGATCATCGGCAATATCGTTCCTGATTTCCCACTGATCAACAAGTCATTCAATCTGAACTACGCCGGACACGACCTGTAATGTGGCAACTTCTCACACAGATCGCCAGAACCGATGCGCCGACTCAGCGCCTGCCCGAGGGCGATGACGCATGGCGCGCCGAAGGGCAGCGAATCCAGCAGGAAATCCTCGACGTGCTCGGGCGGGCGCTGTGCATTCGCGAGATCGACGCGGGCTCCTGCAACGGATGCGAACTGGAAATCCATGCGCTCAACAATCCGTACTACAACATCGAAGGTCTGGGTATCAGGTTTGTCGCGAGCCCCCGGCATGCGGACATGCTGCTGGTCACAGGCCCGCTCACGCTGAACATGAAGGAAGCGGTACGGCAAGCGTATGAAGCGACGCCACATCCCAAACTGGTGGTCGCAGTCGGCGAGTGCGCGTGCACGGGTGGCATCTTCAAGGACAGCTATGCCGTGTGTGGACCGCTGTCGAACCTCCTGCCTGTCGACGTCACGATACCAGGTTGTCCTCCACCTCCCGCCGATATCCTGACAGGTATTCTCACCGCGCTTCGTGTGAAACGTACGACCTTCCCGCCCTGAACTTCCCCGTCGGCATGCGCCGCTAACGGAACTCGTGGCGCGCGCCGGCTACCGGGCTTCGACGATCACGCCGTCAGCATGTACGCGCGACCTCCAACTGCCGCAAGTAACCATCGTGCAGTCGAAAAGCGCATCACAAGCCTAGTTGGGAGGCGCCCCGGCAGAGGCGAACGCGCTCAAAGAAAAGCGGGACGGGTCCCGCCAGGCCCCGAACCGGGAAGTTGCGACTCGCCCCACCCACCGTCAACTGTGCGACTTGGTACGCATGCCGCCCACGCCGACCTTGCCGCGCCCGACACGACCGGTTTTGCCATGCGCCGAACCGCCCGCGCGCGGCTTCTTCCTGGAGACGGCCGTGAACGTCACGTGATCTGCCGGGTAGTAAGTCGCTCTGCGCACCGCTGTGTGATAGGTCGGGCGGTCAGGGTTGAGCGCGAGCCTGGCGGTCTTCACACCGCAAAATTTTCCACTGCCCTTCATTTCGTCCCGTAGCGGAATCGACATCGATTTGCCCCACGGCGCAGCAGCGTTCCCCGACCTGGTCTGGTCGGACCAGGCGTCGGCGCGCGGAATCGCATACCGGACGCCGTTGACGGTGACATATGCCGCCTTCTCGCCGAACTCATAGTAGAAACGCCTGACGCCGATTGCCACGATGGACCTCTCCCCGGACGATACCGACGCTAGAGGAATCCATCGCGCGCCCTATGCGGGTGTGTTGTCGCACCACTGGATCGCCCAACGCTGCGCCGCATCGATAGCGTCCGCGTCGGAGGGATAATCGCCGAGGTCACCCGAATACTTCACTTCTATGGCATCTATACCCGCCGAGGCGCGGCGATAAATTTTCGCGCGCGCGTAGTATCGGCCGCCTTCATCGAGAGGCGACGCGTCGATGTGAAACTCTCTGTAGTCGAACTGCATGGCTGCCTCCGCAAAGGCGTCCTGGTCGTCACGCTGGATAAGTCAGTGCATACGCGCAAGGTTACGAAGAAGCGAACTTCCTTCCTGCGTAATGCGAGGCCGTACACCCCCGCCGACAAGCTTCTCCATGGCGACGAGCTGGCGTTCAAGCAACGTATCAAGTTCTTCCCGCTCGGCAATGTGGTCGGCCGAGTCCCTTACCAGCATCAATGTCGCAAATTCATGGGCGCTGAGCATGCTTGCCTCCTGATAGCTCGAGTAGGTGCTGTATGGATTGCGTGGGCAAAGGCGCTCGCTTTTGACGGCGCATTGCCGGTGGCGCACTCGCTGAAAATGGCGCGGGGAGTTGATGGTAAGCGGGAGCTCCGGGGCGCCGCAATCCGGGTCGTCCCGCATATTGGGCAGATTGGGTCGTGCCGCACTGCGACAGATGGGGCAGCAACGCCACGACCCTCGCGGGCGCCCGCCGCGCCAGCTGCGAGCAGCGGCCACGCCGCATCCAGTCCACCCGTCCGGGAGTGCGCCGTGGTCGGCCGGTACGCGCCACCAGGACTCAATGGCTTCGACCGCTTCAATCCGACGATGCCGGGTGTCTTGCCGTTCACTCGCGTACCCAGCATCTCAGTCATGCCGAACGATTTGCCCCATCCGCTGCGCATGATCCGTTCGTATTCCGACGCGCGGCGGCAGGCCGCCAGCACGAGCAGCATGGAGAAATCGGCTGTGCATTCGGTCAACGCATCGGATGCATTCGTGACGACAATTCACTCATCGCCTTATCCGCCCGTCCATTCGCCTGCCCCCTTCTTGTCCCTGTGGTGCCGCCGATTCAGATTACCTTCTGCGATTGCCGACGGATGTCGAGGGTGGGCGATCGCCAACCATGCAAGAGAGCGTGCAAAAGTTCGGGCGGCTCACAACGAGGGCCGCTTGTCCTTCGGGTAGCCGCACCGGTTTCGTGTGGAGTCGGCTGATCGGCCTCGCAACGGTGGGAGCAAACCATGCGGTTGATCGTCGAAAAGTACCACTACCCCGACATACGTTGAGTCGTTTTCACAACGGGTGCGGAAGGCCACACAGATGCTGCCCCAATGTTGGTAGTCTTTCCTGCACCAGACGCCGGAGGCATCTTGGTGAAGGTGCCCGGAATGTCGCTGACCTGAGACCAGTCGAAGAGCATCCAAAAAAACAGGAGGGCTTCATCATGCTGAGGTGGATCACAAACTGGGCTTCACATCACGCTCCTACCCCCGAGAAGCGGTCCGAACGGGCGTTAAGCGAGTTGCGTGTGGAGCTGTTCCAGGCTGAACAGCGTGTCCTCGATGCGCAGATGCATGCGGACTATTACCGCTCACGCATCGCGTTTTGCGAAGCGGTTTTTAAACAAGGCATCGAACAGGTATCCGATCAGCGCAAGCGCCAGGAAGACGTTGTTCATGAACTGCGCCCGGGACTCAGGCTCACCGCAGCGCAATAGCGGGTGTGCAGTCAAAGTTCATTGCATCCACCGGTTATCAGATGTTGGAAGCCGTCGGTACGTCGCGTATCCAATGAGTCTGCGTCCTCTGGAGGCGATGATGGCCGAACGCGGAATCGAGGTCGACCATTCAACGGTACACCGCTGGGCCATCAAGATTTTGCCGGCGAGCCGGGACAAGGTTGCAGCGCAACGCTATTTCGAAAAATCTATCAACCAGCATGGATTGCCGCAGACGGTGACGATCGACGCAAGCAGCGCTAGTCTGGCCGCGCTCGAAGCGCGCCAACGCCAGACACGAGAAACCCGTCAAGGTCCGCCGAACGAAGTATCTGAATCACATCGTGGAGCAGGACCATCGCGCCATCAAATGCATCGTCAAACCGATGATGGGCTTCGGGGGTTTCCGTTGCGCCTGCATCATCCTCTCGGGTGTCGAATTAGCGCACATGATCCGGAAAGACCAGACGAGCGACAACCGAATTCGGCGCACTGCAACCGATCAGTTCTATTACTCCCTAAATGCATCACCGGCTCCTTGAAGGCATTGGTGTTGCCAGTGCCCCCGACGAAGGGGTGTCAAGGCGTAGTAATGCGCGCCGCGGAGAAACTCTCCACCTGTTCTCATTGAGTCCAATCCCTTCCACACCTATATAGGTGTATGATCCACCTGTCTTCTCCAAATTCACTTTGACACCGGCAGTCGGCAGACTCACTGGCAAGCTCATGAAGTCAGCGAGATCGCTATTGTCCGGTTCTAGCGCAGCCGTCGAAACATGACAAAGCTCTCCAGCGTCGCTGACGCGATCATCCGTCACATCGAATCCGGGTCACTGCGCGAAGGTGACCGCCTTCCCTCCGAGGGCGAACTCGCGGTGAGTCACGGCGTAAGCGTAGGCACCATTCAGAAGGCTCTCGCGCGTCTAGTGCACTCGGGACTGATTACCCGCGAGCAAGGCCGCGGCACGTTTGTGTCGGGTACCCGTGTCGCCCCCGCGGACGTTCGCTACCTGCGCTTTCGCGACGCCGAGGGTAACGAATTGCCGTCCTATGTCCACGGACGCTCGGTAAGGCGTATGAAACGCAAGGGACCGTGGTCAGAATTTCTTGGTGGTGACGGTTTCGTTCGCATAGAGAGAATCATCAGCGTCGGTGGACACTTTGACCTCTATAGTGAGTTCTGGCTACGCGAGGAGCACTTCGTTGGACTGGGCGGTCTCGACAATGAGGCTCTCGATAAGAACCTGCGCGAACTGATCGGCCAGCGGCTGTCACTACCCACGTTACGAGTCGACCAGTGGATCCGCTTCGGGCCACTTCCACCAACGGCCGCTCGAGAGCTTGGGGTTGAGGCCGACGCGCCCGGCTTCATCATGGAGATGCGTGGCTACACGCTGCGCGATCAGGCTCTTTACTATCAAAGCGTCTATTCCGGGCCGTTTTCGGAACGCCTTGTGGTCGTGCGCGAGAACGCGGCATAAGTCTGACGGCTTCATCGTCCTCGTACCAGGAGGCGGCCTCGGGTGTCTCCTGTTTTTGCAACTGCTGTTGCCTTCTAGCGGGGGCCTCAGAACTGGTCTGCCGACAAACCCAGCACGCTCTCCCCGCCATTTGCACTGACAATCGACGCCTCAAGCGCCGACGCCAGCGACAGCACATGCTGCGTGTCGCATTTGAATGATTGAGGAAAATGTTGCGGAAGTTCTAGTACCGGTTAAGAGAGAGCAACAATCACTGATAGCGGTACACACCGTGACCGGATTTACGTCCGAATCGTCCCGCCTGTACCAGTTCGCGCAATAGCGGGCACGCGCGGTACTTCGGATCGCCAAAGTCCTTCAGCAGGACATCCATAACCGACAGACAAACGTCGAGCCCGACAAGATCTGCGAGCGCCAGAGGGCCGATCGTGTGATTGGCGCCAAGCCGCATTGCGGCGTCGATTTCCTCGGCTTTGGCCACACCCTCCGCGAGCACGAAAAACGCTTCGTTTATCATGGGTACCAGAACGCGGTTGACAACGAACGCCGGCGAGTTCTTCACGCCGATTGGCGACTTCCCCAACCGCGCGGTTAATTCACGAACGGCTTCAACGGTGGCGTCGCTGGTTTGCAGACCGCGAATGATCTCCACGAGCGACATCAGCGGAACTGGGTTAAAGAAGTGCATGCCGATGAAGCGCGACGGATCGGTGAGCGATGCAGCGAGCGTCGTGATTGAAATCGACGAGGTGTTTGATGCAACTATCGCATCGTGTTTCACCACCGACTCGATCTGCTTCACGATACGCAGCTTGAGGTCGGCGCTTTCGGTGGCTGCCTCGATTACCAGATCGACGGCAGCCAGTCGCTGATAATCAGTCGAAGTTTCGATGCGCGCAAGCGCCGCATCACGCGCGGGACGATCGAGCTTCTCTTTCGCGACAAGCCGGTCCATGCTCGCGCTCAGCGCGGCCATGCCTTTCGCGAGCGCCTCATCGGTCACGTCGATCATCACGACCTTCATGCCAGCGATGGCCGCCGTCTGCGCAATTCCATTGCCCATCGTGCCGGCGCCGACGACACCTATCGTTTCGATTGCCATGCTTGTCTCTCTGTATGCTATCGCGCGCACTAAACGCGACGAACGTTTTCGAATGTGGCCGCGATGCCTTGGTTTCCGCCAATGCACATCGTGAAGAGTTGGAGACGAACGTGCTCGTCGGTATCGAACACGGTCGACTGCCCATTGACCCTGCGCGTCAGCGGGACGCGATCACGTTGCCGAACCCCACGTGGCCGACTTCGCCTCCCGACACGCTGGCTCGCGAAAGCGCTTCGCGCACCACCAGTGCCCCGAGCTCGGTCGGTGGCAGGTGTTTGAGACTGCCACCGAACTTGCCGATTGCGGTGCGCACACCGCTCACAACGACGACTTCCCTTTGCATTACTGCTCCTTCAGCCAGCGAATGCGTGCAGCTTGCGCTAGCGACGCTCGTGATGCGGACAGGCATCGCTATCAAGCGGATCGTGTGCGCCGGTAGCGGGCCAGTTCCAGCCTGGCGATCGCGTTGCGGTGAACTTCGTCCGGTCCATCGGCAAGCCGCAGCGTGCGCTGGTTCGCCCATGCATAAGCAAGTGGAAAATCGTCCGAAACGCCGGCCGCTCCGTGTAGCTGGATTGCCCAGTCGATCACCTTCAAGGCCATGTTGGGCGCGACCACCTTGATCATGGCGATCTCAGCCCTGGCCGCCTTGTTCCCAACCGTATCCATCATGTATGCGGCCTTGAGCGTCAACAGACGCGTCATTTCGATTTCACACCGTGCCTGTGCGATGCGTTCCTGCGTGACGCCATGCTCACCGAGCGGCTTGCCGAAAGCGACGCGTTCCAGGCTGCGCGTGCACATCAATTCGAGTGCACGCTCGGCGGCGCCGATACTGCGCATGCAGTGATGAATACGCCCAGGGCCCAACCGCCCTTGCGCGATCTCGAAGCCACGTCCCTCTCCAAGTAACAGGTTGGAAGCCGGCACGCGCACATCGCGCAACTCGATCTCCATATGACCGTGCGGGGCATCGTCGTAGCCGTACACCGGCAGGAAGCGCTTTACCGTGATGCCCGGCGTATCCGCCGGTACGACGATCATCGACTGCTGTGCGTGGCGCGGCGCGTCGGGACCGGTCTTACCCATGACGATATAGACTTTGCATCTCGGGTCGCCGGCACCGGACGACCACCACTTCGTGCCATTGACCACGTAATGGTCGCCGTCGCGCTCGATGCGGCAGGCAATATTCGTTGCGTCCGATGATGCGACCGCTGGCTCCGTCATCAGGAACGCAGAGCGGATCTCCCCGTGCAGAAGCGGCTCCAGCCAGCGGTCCTTCAGTGCTTCGGTCGCATAGCGTTCGAGCGTTTCCATGTTGCCCGTGTCGGGCGCCGAACAGTTGAATACTTCCGGCGACCAGGGCACCCGGCCCATGATTTCGCACAGCGGCGCATACTCGAGATTGGTCAATCCCTCAGGCGCACGCGTCGAGCGCGGCAGGAACAGATTCCACAAGCCCGCCTTTCGCGCAAGCGGCTTCAGTTCTTCTATGACGCGAGTCGGCACCCAGGCATTGCCGGCCTGCCGGTTCGTCCGTATCTCCTCGAGGTAGCGCGCTTCGTTTGGGTAGATGTGTTCGTCAAAGAACGCCAGCAACCGCTGCTGCATGAGTCTGACGTTCGGCGTGTAGTCGAATTGCATGATGTCTCCGTTATTGCGGGCGTCAGAGGGTCAATCCACCGTCGACGACGATGCATTCGCCGTTCGTGTAACTCGCGGCGTCGGACACGAGGTAGAGCACGGTGCCCGCCATCTCGCGCGGTTCAGCGTGGCGACGCAAAGGAATGCGCCCCATCCATTCGTCGTAAATCGATTTCGTTTCGAACAGTGCGCCGGCGAACTTCGTTCTGGTCAAACCTGGAAGGAGCGCATTCACGCGTATGCCGAAGGGTCCGCATTCTTTCGCGAATGCTTTCGTCATGTTGACGACGGCCGCCTTGCTGACCGAATAAATGCCCTGCATGTCCCCCGGCTGCAATGCGTTGATCGACGCCGTGTTGACGATCGCGCCGCCGCCCTGTTCCCGCATCATCCGTCCAGCTTCTACCGACATGAAGAAGTAGCCGCGAATATTGACCTCCACGGTCTTGTCGAATGCCGCGAGATCCGTGTCGAGTATGTGGCCGAAATAGGGGTTCGCCGCCGCGTTGTTGACCAGAATGTCCAGCCGCGGGTGGACTGCCCGGATATGAGCGAAGGTCTTTGCGATGTCGTCCATGCGCCCGACGTGGCAGGCTATTGCCTCCGCACTTCCACCGTCTTCGCGAATGCGCCTGCATACGGCTTCGCAGTCTTCCAGCTTGCGGCTCGTCACGATGACATGCGCGCCCTGTTGAGCAAGCAGGCTGGCTATCTCTTCACCGATTCCCCTACTTGCACCGGTGACGAGTGCGACCTTGCCGGTCAGATTGAAGAGATTAGTGCTCATGTTGATGGTTACTCTTTAAATGAATAGATCCGGCGGTCCGTCAACGAGCTGACGGATCAGTCTTGTTCCTCGAGGACGTCTAGCGCCATACGCGCCAGCGTCTGCGCCATCGCCCCGACTTCTTGCGCGTTTGCATGCGACGCATTGCCGTCCATCGCACGCTTTTTGACCCCTTGCACGATGGCGGCTAGCCGGAAGAAACTCATCGCGACATAGAAGGACCAGCCGTAAATCACCGGGATGCCACGCAGTTCGCAATATCGGGCAACGATTTCCTTTTCACCCGGCAGGCCCAGCGCGGCTCTGTTCTTGCCTTGAAGCCCGACGATCGGGCCGTTCGCGGGAAGCCGGAGGCACATGCAAAAATAGGCGAGGTCGGCCAGCGGGTGGCCCAACGTCGACAGCTCCCAGTCGAGCAATGCCTTGATACGGCATTCGTGCGGATCAAAGATGAGGTTGTCGATGCGAAAATCGCCATGCACGAGAGAAGGCGCACCCTGTTGCACGGGGCAATGAACAGGCAACCACTTGATCAGGGCCTCCATCGCGTCTATGCGTTCTGTCTCGGCGGCGCGGTACTGCCGTGTCCAGAGCCCGATCTGTCGCTCGAAGTAATTGCCCGCGCGGCCGTAATCGGTCAGACCCACGACGTCGATATCCACGTCGTGAAGCGTCGCCATCGCGCGAACGATCGCGTCGTAGTAGTCCCGCCGCTGTTCGCGAGCGATCTCGGGCAACGCCGGATTCCAGAAAATACGTCCCTCTTCGAAGCTCATCACATAGAACATCGTGCCGATCACGTCCTTGTCTTCGCACAGGTGATACGCGCGAGCGACCGGCACGTCCGTCGCGGCGAGCGCGTCCAGCACGCGAAACTCGCGATCCACCGCGTGAGCCGACTTCAGGAGTGGTCCCGACGGTTGTCTACGCAATACATAGTTGCCACTTGCGGCCTTGAGCAGAAAGGTCGGGTTCGATTGACCGCCGGTGAATTTGTGCGCGGACGCAGGCCCGCTAAAGCCCCGAATCGACCGCTCCAGATACGGCGCGAGTGCGCCGATATCGATATCAGTGGTATCCGTAGTTGTCATTCAATCATCTCCTGTCGTTACGCGTACGTCTGATAGCGTCGGCGGTCGACGCGATCGAGATGCGGATCGCAATTGAAGCTGCCAAGCTGCCATGCACGTTCGTTAAAGAAGAAACGGCAAAAGCTGCTGTTGCTAATCTGCATGTTCAGCGCGATGGCCGTGTCGGCCGGCGACCTCAACACCTGCTGCGCCATGACGGCCATCACGCCGCCCGAGGTCACCGCCAGCACGCGCTTTCCGGGACCGTCCTGAATAGCGCGCCTTGCCTCCGACACGCGACGCTGAAAGCTCGCCCATGCTTCAGGAATGGGTCCGTCGATGCCGTCTTCCGACCACAGCTGAAGCACCTGCCGCAGTCCCTTGAAGAAGTCGTCTTTCGACCCATGCCGCAAGGCCTTCAGCGCCCCGTGCTGCGGGCCCAGTGCTTCGAACAGTGCATGAAAGTCGTACTCGTCCAGTCCGGCATGCTGCTCGATATGCGTCACGGTGCGGCCAAGGCCCTGAATGATCGCGTCGAGGGTCTGTCTGTGCCGACGCATCGTGCCCGTGATCACGCGGTCGAAAATCGCGTCCTGTTGCGAAAAATATTCGCCGAGCCACACGGCCTGGCGCTCGCCGACTTCGGAAAGCTGGTCGTAGTTGCCACTACCGAACGACGCCTGCCCGTGCCGGACCAGATAGAGTTCCGCCATACATCCTCTCGTCTGAGTTCTGCGGTGACCGCGCGCTCTTACGCAGCTGCCTTCACCATGTCCTCGATGACCTTCTTCGCATCGCCGAACACCATCATCGTCTTGTCCATGTAGAACAGGTCGTTGTCGAGCCCCGCATAGCCCGCCGCCATCGAACGCTTGTTGACGATCACCGTGCGCGCCTTGTACGCCTCGATAATCGGCATGCCGGCGATCGGCGACTGCGGATCGTTCTTCGCGGCCGGATTCACCACGTCGTTCGCGCCAAGCACCAGCACCACGTCGACCTGGCCGAACTCCCCGTTGATGTCCTCCATTTCGAACACCATGTCGTACGGCACTTCCGCCTCGGCGAGCAACACGTTCATGTGACCCGGCATGCGGCCCGCCACCGGGTGAATCGCGTACTTCACTTCGATGCCCTTCTCGATCAGCTTGTCAGTCAGTTCCTTCAACGCATGCTGCGCACGCGCCACCGCCAGCCCGTAGCCCGGCACGATCACCACGGTCTCGGCGTTGCCGAGCATGAACGACGCATCGTCCGCCGAACCGGATTTCACCGGACGCTGTTCCGCCGTGCCACCAGCCGCCGCCGCGCCAGGTGTATTGCCGAAGCCGCCCAGCAACACGTTGAAGAACGAGCGGTTCATCGCCCGGCACATGATGTACGACAGGATCGCACCCGACGAACCGACCAGCGAGCCGGCGATGATCAGCATCGGATTGTTCAGCGAGAAGCCGATACCCGCCGCCGCCCAGCCTGAGTACGAGTTCAGCATCGACACGACGACCGGCATGTCCGCGCCGCCGATCGGGATGATGATCAGCACGCCGAGCACGAACGCGATGGTCGTCATGATGATGAACGGCAGCCACGACTGCGTGAGGAAGAACAGGATGCCGAAGCCGAACATCGCGAGCGCGAGCATCAGGTTGATCAGATGCTGGCCGCCGTAGACGACCGGCGCGCCCTGAAACAACCGGAACTTGTACTTGCCCGACAGCTTGCCGAACGCGATCACTGAACCGGAGAACGTGATCGCGCCGACGAACGTGCCGATGAACAGCTCGATGCGATTGCCGTAAGGCAGGAAGCCGGGCATGCCCTCTTCAGCGCCAAGCCCGAACGCGGCCGGCTCCGACACCACCGCATAGGCGATGCAGACAGCGGCGAGACCAATCAGCGAGTGCATCGCCGCGACCAGTTCGGGCATCTTCGTCATCTCGACGCGCGCCGCGACGAATGAACCGATCGCGCCGCCGACAATCAGTGCGACAGACACCAGCGACAGGCCGAGCGCAAGGTTCCATTTCAGCGCCGCCGCCTGCTGCGCGATCAACGCGATCGTCGTGAGAATCGCGATGGTCATGCCGGCCATGCCGAACACGTTACCGGCGCGCGCACTCTTCGGATTGGACAGCCCTTTGAGCGCCTGGATGAAGCACACCGACGCAATGAGATACAGCAGCGTAACGACGTTCGTGCTCATTTACACACCCTCCTTTGCGGCGATTCGATGACCGGCCATCTTCTTCGGCTCTTTCTTCCTGAACATCTCCAGCATTCGCCTCGTGACGAGAAAGCCGCCGAATACGTTGACGGCAGCGAGCGCGACGGCGACGGTGCCGAACAGCTTGCCCGCGCTGCCGACGGTCAGTCCCGCCGCCAGCATCGCGCCGACAATGACGATCGCCGAAATCGCATTGGTCACGGCCATTAGCGGCGTATGCAGCGCCGGCGTGACGTTCCAGACAACGTGGTAGCCGACGTAAATCGCCAGCACGAAAATGATCAGATTGATCACGGTGTGGTTGATGACTTCCATCACCCGTCTCCTCTTAAGCCTTGCGCGTAACTTCACCGTCGCGGGCCAGCAGCGTGGCCGCGACGATGTCGTCCGCGAGATCGATATTGAGCGCGCCTTCCTTCGTGATGATCAGCTTCAGGAAGTCGAGCAGGTTGCGCGCGTAGAGCGCCGACGCGTCGGACGGCACCATCGACGCGAGGTTCGTGTAGCCGACGATCTGCACGCCGTTCTCCGTGACGATGACCTTGTCCCGTTCGGTGAGTGGGCAGTTGCCGCCACGGTGCCCATTGACGACGGGACCACGTCCCGCTGCGAGATCGACGATCACCGAGCCCGCCTTCATCGCCTGCACCGTTTCGGCGGAGATCAGCGTCGGCGCGGCCCGGCCCGGAATCAGCGCGGTCGTGATGATCACGTCCGCCTGCTTCGCGCGCTCGTGAACGAGCGCCGCCTGGCGTTGCAGCCAGCTCGCCGGCATTGGCCGCGCATAGCCGCCGACACCCTGCGCAGCTTCGCGCTCTTCGTCGGTCTCGTAAGCGACGTTGAGGAACTTCGCACCGAGCGATTCGATCTGCTCCTTGACAGCGGGACGCACGTCGGATGCCTCGATCACGGCGCCCAGGCGCTTGGCGGTCGCGATCGCCTGCAGGCCCGCGACGCCCGCGCCAAGCACCAGCACGCGCGCCGCCTTGACGGTGCCCGCCGCCGTCATCAGCATCGGCATAAACCGCGGATAGTGATGCGCCGCAATCAGCACAGCCTTGTAGCCCGCGATGTTGGCCTGCGACGAAAGCACGTCGAGACTCTGTGCGCGCGTCGAGCGCGGCGCGGCTTCCAGCGCGAACGCGGTCACACCGGCAGCGGCAAGGCGCTGCGCGTTCTCAGCGTTGAAGGGATCGAGCATGCCGGCCAGCACGGCACCGCGTTTCATCAGCGGCAACTCGTCGGCAGTTGGCGAGGCGACCTTCAGGACGATCTGCGCGCCGAAGGCCGCTGCCGCATCGCCAATCTGTGCGCCAGCGTTTCGATACGCGTCGTCGGTGTAGTGAGCACACTCGCCGGCTCCCGCCTCGACAGTGACCCCGTGCCCCTGGGCGACGAGCGTCTTGACCGTCTCGGGCGTCGCGGCGACCAGTGCCTTCCGGCCTTTCGCCTCTGCGGGTATTCCAATCTCCATTTACAACCTCACATTACGCATGTCTGCGCGATAGCGTTTTTCAATCTGGTGGACGAACCGGACGGCCGCCGCCTTCGCGACCGTCGCTCGCCCGTATCCGCGATGTTTGTCGAAACGCGACCGATCACCGTTCGCTGCACGCACTCGCGCTGTGCGACGTGACCGCGCCGACGCTTCGATCAGAAAAGATGACGAATGCCGATCTCCGCGCCCAGCTGATTCGAACCGGGGTGCGGAGCCGCCGGCACCGCACTGGAAGCCGACACCGAATAGATGCCCTGTTTGCCGCTGTTCTTCATGTAGGCGAATACACCGTAAAGCGCGGTGCGCTTGCTCAAGTTGTAGTTCGCCCGCAATGTGCCCATCGTGCCGTTGGCGTCGAAGTCGCCGTTATTGATATGTGCGACCTGCGCATCGAAGATCCATGCGCCGTACGGCACCGATGCACCGAGGTACCCGATATCGACTTTGGCCGACCGTACGTCGCCCTCCACCACCCTGTGCAGCCATCCCGCGCCTACCCGCACCGACTTGATGTCGACGTGCGCGGCCAGTTGATAACGTCGGTCGGTATCGCCGGACTTCGTGAAGGCAACACCCGGCGCACCCGGGACGACGGTGACGGGCGTCGCGCCTGCACCGCCGCGCTGTTCGTCATAGGTGGCGGCCACGCCCCAGGCATTACCTTCATACTTGAGCATGCCGGTGACGGCGCGACAGGCGAGGAAGTCGTTACCGGACTGGCCTGGGCAATTTGCCGCCGCACTCGAATCGCGGCCGAACGAGTAGCTTGCTCCGACCGTCACGCCGTAAAACGTGCCCATGTACACCACGTCGTTATCGAAGCGCGCAGCGAGCAGAAAAGGATCGAACGACGCAAGGCCTCCGAATCCCCCCGAGCCGATGATGTTCGATTCAACCATCCCCCAGTTCGTCATGCTGTACTGCCGGCCAAACGTGAGTTGCCCCCAAGGGCCGCTCAAGCCGACATAAGCCTGCCGGCCGAACAGACGTCCGCCTTGCTGGAGCGCACCGTTCGACGCGGAAAACCCGCTTTCCAGTGTAAAGACCGTTTTCAGTCCGCCACCCAGGTCCTCCGTGCCCCGGATCCCCCAGCGCGACGGCACGTCCCCTCCGCCGATCACTGGCATGCGCGCAACGGAGCCGCCCGTCGGTGTGGCATGCGTGAAAAACTCGATGCCTGTATCCACGATCCCGTACAGCGTGACCGAACTTTGCGCAAATACAGGCGCCGATGCGATCGCGGCCGCCGCCATCATTGCGATTTTTGTCTTTTTCATCTGATCCCCTCTTTCCGCCCAATATGCTTTTGCTTCGCAATTGGTTCGTTGAACCAATCAATAAAAAGACACAGCCAGCAGCTATTCGCCGCGACGCCCTACCATGTGTTGACTGAAGCGAGGCGCGTCAGGCCGGCACTTCCCCTTCGAGCGTGATCCGGTTCAACACGCGCTCTGCCTCGCCGTAGTCATGCACGGCATAGTGCATCGTGCAACGGTTGTCCCACATCACCACGTCGCCCGCTTGCCACATGTGGCGGTAGACGTTGTCGGGGGGCGTCGAATGTTCGTACAGGAAGTCGAGCAGCGGCCGGCTCTCGGCGACCGTCATGCCCTCGATCTGCTGGGCGGTCTCGGGGTGGCCGACATATAGGGCCTGACGGTGCGTTTCCGGATGGGTGCGCACGATCGGATGAACGGCCGTGGGAATTTTGTCGATCCCTCTCATGCGGGCGAGACGCAGCCCTGTGAACCGTGCACGCAGACCCTCGAGCATGCGCTGCATGGTCGGCGACAGGCGGTCGTACGACACGTACTGGTTGCACCACATCGTGTCGCCGCCGTGCGGCACCACAACCGCTGAAAGAATCGAGATTTTTGGCGGAACGGCGGTGTAGATCGAATCCGAATGCCAGGCTTCCGTCGACGCGGTCTCTTTCGGGATTTTTGTGACCTGGATCAGGCCGGGGTAGCCCGGCACGGCCGGATCCAACGGATTGCTCTGGGCCGGGTTGCCCCAAAGCCTCGCGAATTCGACGTGCGCCGCCGGCTGCAGATTCTGGCCGCGGAACACGAGGACGCAGTGTTCGAGGAATGCCCGATGCAGGACCTCGAACGTATCGCGGCTGACGGATTCGTTCAGATTGATGCCTTCGACCAGGGCTCCAACCGAGCCAGTCAGCGGAGTAATGCGGATGCTCATTTGCGTCTCCTGTTTAGCGATGCTGTTCATGTGAGGTTCTCATGCCACCGTCAGCACGATCTTGCCGACGTGCTGATCGAGTTGCATGTATGCGTGCGCGTCGGCAATCGCGTCAATCGAAAATGTCCGGTCGATCGGCAATCCAAGGCGTCCCGCCTCGAGAAACGGCAGCAGGTCGCGCGCGCACGCCTGGATGCATTCGAGCCGTTCCTGCTCGGTACGGGTGCGGAACGTGACGCCAATCAGCTTCAGACGCTTGAGCCACAGCTTGGTCAGATCGATCTGGGCGGTGGCGGACCCAAGCCGCGCGATATTGACGAGACGTCCCTTGACCGCGAGGCATTCCATATTCGCTTCGAAGACCGGGCCACCCACCGTGTCGATGATGACGTCGACGCCGCGCTTGTCGGTCGCGGCCATCACGGCGTCGACCTGCGACTCGCGCGACGAATCGATACCGACGTCAACGCCGAACCGCGCGAGCTTGTCGAGCTTGGCAGCCGAGCGCGACATCGCGATTACAGGTTTCGCCCCGAGCACCGACGCGATCTGGATCGCAGCCATCGCTACGCCGCCTGATGCGCCATTGATCAGGATCGACTCGCCTTTGCGCAATTGACCGTTGGTCACGACCGCATCATGTGCCGTGACGAAAACATTCGCGAATGCTGCCGCGTCGATCCACGACAGGTTCTGCGGAATGGGCATCAGCGCAAGCGGGTCAGAGATCACGTATTCCGCCTGACAACTGCGGCCATGACCCATCACGCGGTCGCCTTTGCGCCAGCCGTTCACGCCGTCGCCGACCTCGGCCACTTCCCCGGCGAATTCCACGCCCGCGGTGATGACGTTGCCCGAGCGGAGCTCGCGAGCCTGGTTGATCTCGCCACGATTCAGGCCGGCCGCCCGCACTTTGACCAGCACCTGTCCAGCACCGACCTGCGGAACGGGAATGTCCTGGATCTCGATCTTGCCGCCGTCCGGCGTCGGTACTACGCGTACTGCTTTCACTGTTGTCTCCTCCGTTGAATATGGGGCGCTTCTGATCCCGATCAGCCGGCGCCCGCCATCACCCTTGTGCGAATCACCGCTAGCAGCGCGAGCGCACGGTCCGCTGCCGCCTGCGCGCCCGGCCAGTTGCCGCGCACGAATGGCGCACGCAAATCTTCGATCTCCGACAGTGCGCGAACCATCTCGCCGTCCGCGACGCACAGCCGTCGATATTCGTTGACCGTCAGAAGGTAGGTATGCATAACGTCACTCACTGGCAGCGTCACGCCCGAACGATGCAGCTCGGCGTTGAGCCAATGCGTGCCGGCCAGCATCGCCCCTTCAATCTTCATCTCGCAGTCTTGCGGAAGGCACTTTTCGAGCGAGTGCTCGATGCGCGCTGCCGCTTCCATGTGGTGCTCGGCATTCATGAGGCGCCTTCCTCCATTCGCTTGTTCAACAACCGAAGACACTCGCCCAGCGCAGCAGCGCATTCATCCACGATCGCCACACTGGGCGCGACGCCATCCCGCACGCACGGGTCGCGATGCCGTTCGATGATCTCCATCTGGCGCATCATCGCCGCGACGTCTTCGGGCACCGCCGCCTCCACCTTCGGGCGGCCAACGTGCAGCACATCTGCCAGCGGATGAAAAGCTGGCTTGAGCGATCCGTCTGGCTGCGCAACCAGATAGACGCCAGGCTGAGTCGGAAACACATCGTCGTCACGCGTCACCGCTGCATGGTGGAGTGCGGCATTCACGGCGTGCGTCCCGGCTGTCATGCCTGCCCAGAACCACAGCTCGAAGTCATCCAACGGTTCGAGCCGGGCGCGCAGCCCCTCCAGACTCCGAATCTTCTCGAGGTGTGAAGCCACCTTCATGTCTGCGTCTCCTGTTGATCCCGGCAGAACTGCACCGTCATTGGTATCGAATATAGGCGTCCCTGTGCGTCATCGTCAAGAACTTCTATATAGGTGTTATTTCCGATGCGGCCGGCTAGTGCAAGTACCTAGGCGAATTGTCCTTGACTGTGCGCCGCACGCTCGCTACATTTCAATCACACTTCTATATAGGACTTTGATCATGTCTCGCGCCATCGTACTTAACCGGTCCGACAATGTGGCTACGCTGATCGACTCCGGACGCGCCGGAGAAGCCTGCACCCTGCAGGGAGAGGCGTCTGGCCATGTCACGCTGCTCCAGGATGTGCCATTCGGTCACAAGGTCTGTGTCGCCGACACCCCGCAAGGCGCAAATGTGCTCAAGTACGGCCAAATCATCGGCAAGGCCAGCTGTGCGCTCGAGGTGGGTGAGCACACCCACGTTCATAACATTGAGTCCGCCCGCGGGCGCGGCGACCTGAATAAGGGGTAAGCAGATGATGCAAACATTTCTTGGCTACCGGCGTGAAAATGGCGCCGTCGGCGTACGCAACTGGGTGGCGGTGATTTCCGTCATGGACAACTGCAACCCGGCCACGCGGGCAATTGCCCAGGCAGTGAACGGTTGCGTTCCTATCACCACGCTTTTCGTGCGCGGACAGTTCGGCGCCGACCTGGATTTCACCTTCGATTCACTGGCCGGGCTCGGGCGCAATCCCAATATCGCAGCCGTGCTGCTGGTTGGACTGGAACCGTCGTCGACCGAGGAAGTGGCGCGCCGCATCCGGTCCACCGGCAAGCCGGTCGAAGCGGTGCACCTGCAGCCCGATGGCACCATCAACTGCATCGCCGACGGCACCCGGCGGGCCGCGCGGCTCGCGCTGGGCGCATCCAGGGCCAGACGGGAGCCGTGCCCCGTTTCCGAACTGATCATCGGCGTGGAATGCGGCGGATCGGACACAACCTCGGGGCTCAGCTGCAATCCGACTATCGGTCGCATGGCCGATCATCTGATCGAAGCGGGCGCCACGGTCATCATTTCGGAAACGTCGGAGTTCATTGGCGCGGACCACCTGTTTGCCGCACGCGCCGCCGACGATTCGGTCAGAAAGGCCTTCGTGGACGCCGTGCGCAACATGGAGAACGTCGCGATCAGCCGCGGCGTCGACATGCGCGACGCACAACCGTCGCCTGACAACAAGCGCGGCGGCCTGACGACCGTCGAAGAAAAGGCGCTTGGCGCGATGGCGAAGGCCGGTTCGAGCCCGCTGGTCGGCGTTCTTGGCTATGGCGAAGCGCCGAAGCGCAAGGGCCTGCACTTTATGGACGCGCCGGCAGCTGCCGTCGAAAACCTGACCGCGATGGCCGCAAGCGGTTGCCAGCTGATCTTCTTTGGCACCGGCGTCGGCAATCCCATCGGCAATACCATCGCGCCGACAGTCAAGGTCTGCGGCAACCTGAATACGGTTCGCACGATGGCGGACAATATCGATTTCGATGTCAGCGGGATTCTCGAAGCCGGAATGAAAATTTCCGCGCTCGGTGATCAGCTCTTCGAGTACGCAGTGGACGTCGCCTCCGGTACGCAACTCACGAGCGAAGTGCTGAACGTCCGGGAGATTGCGATCAGCCGGTTCGAACGCAGCCTTTGAGGATACCGAAGTGACCAAGCTTGCCAGCGTGGCCGACGCCATCATCCGTCACATCGAATCCGGGTCGCTCCGCGAGGGGGACAAGTTGCCCTCCGAGGGAGAACTCGCGGCGAGTCACGGCGTGAGCGTAGGCACCATTCAGAAGGCTCTCGCCCGGCTGGTGCACTCTGGACTGATCACCCGCGAGCAAGGCCGGGGAACGTTTGTCTCGGGCACCCAGGTGGCGCCCGCTGACGTGCGCTACCTGCGCTTTCGCGACGCGGAGAACAAAGAGCTGGCGTCCTACGTGCATGCACGCTCCGTCAAGCGGCTGAAGCGCAACGGACCGTGGTCAACGTTCCTCGGTGGCGAGGAGTTCGTCCGCATCGAGCGGTCCATCAGCATCGGCGGACGCGTTGATCTCTACAGCGAGTTCTGGTTGCGGGAGGACCACTTCGCGCAACTGGGCGATCTCGACCGCGTTTCGCTCGAGAAGAACCTGCGTGAACTGCTCGGCCAGCGGCTCTCGCTGCCCACGCTGCGAGTCGACCAGTGGATCCGCTTCGCGGCGCTTCCCGCCACGGCCGCTCGCGAGCTCGAGTCGAGGACGGACGCGCCCGGCTTCATCATGGAATTGCGTGGTTACACGTTGCGCGACCAGCCCCTATATTACCAATGCGTGTATTCCGGGCCGTTTTCAGAACGTCTCGTGGTCATGAGTTAGGAACAGCGATGGCGAATAACCAATGGAATTGTCAGGCACTCGAGGACTGGACAGCGCGGATCTTCGAAGCCTGCAGCATGCCAGCTGACCAGGCGGTCGAAGCCGCCGCCGTGCTGGTGCGCAGCGAACTGCGAGGCTATAAGACACACGGCATGACGCGCATGGCCTCTTATACCGAGCGTCTGCGAGCAGGCGACTTCAACCCGCGCCCAACCATGCGCCACCGCACGTTCCCAGGCGGGATCGTGCTCGATGCAGACGGCGCGATGGGACAACTCGCCGGCCCCTACGCGGTACGACTCGGGATCGAGGCCCTCGCAACCAGCGCATCGGTGCTGATTGCGGTGCAATCGAGCGGCCACCTCGGCGCGCTCGGCATCCACGCCTTGCTCGGCGCCGAGGCGGGTGCATTCAGCATGATCGGCCAACGTACGCCGCCGATCCTCGCGATGGAAGGCTTCCAGCACGCAGCCATCGGCCACAACCCGATTGCCTTCGGTTGTCCTGTGCCTGGCCAGGCTCCGCTCGTTTTCGACATCGCGTGCAGCGTCGCCGCGCGCGGACATATTCTGCTCGCCGCACGCGAAGGTAAGCCGATCCCCGCTGGCTGGGCGCTGGACGCGTCGGGTACGCCGACCACCGACGCGGATCGCGCGCTAGGTGGCTCGCTGCTGCCTATGGGCGGACACAAGGGAATCGGCATTGCGATGATGGTGGAATGCCTCGCTGGTGCACTGACCGCCACCGCAGATTCGCTCGGCACCGCAAGAGACGATGTTCAGAAGGCGGGCGCCGCAGGACGACAGGGTGGCTTCCTCTGGATGGTGAAACCCGGCGCATTTGCCACGCAGGGAGTCTTTGACGAATACATGTCGCAATGGACCGGGACCTACCTGAACTCGGGCGGCGACGACGCGAGGCTGCCTGGCCACCGTGGCGACGCAATGGAACGCGAGCGCCGGCAGCGCGGCATCATGCTGCCCCCCGAGATCGCGCAGGAGCTTCGCGCGCTGGGTGAGCAGTTCGGCATCAGCTTCCCGGCATCAACGACACAACCTACTGACACCCGTCGGGATCAATGAATCGCGACGTAAGCGGCCCGGGCACTCTCGCCTGCCGCCCGCTCACCACTTCGGAGTAACCGCTACATGAATGCCCCGCTTTCCGATGCCACCCGCAAGGCTCTCGAAGTCGTCACACTCGACGACAAATACACGCTGGAGACGGGCCACGCGTTCATGAACGGCGTCCAGGCGCTCGTGCGCCTGCCGATGCTGCAGCGCGAACGCGATGCACGCGCGGGACACAATACCGCGGCCTTCATTTCTGGCTACCGGGGCTCGCCGCTCGGCACTTATGACCAGGCACTGTGGCAAGCGAAAAAACATCTCGCTGCTCACCACGTCGTGTTCCAGCCCGGCCTCAACGAGGAACTGGCCGCTACGGCCGTCTGGGGATCGCAGCAGCTTGATTTCGATCCCGCCACCAGGAAGTACGATGGCGTGTTCGGGATCTGGTACGCGAAGGGACCGGGCGTGGACCGCAGCGCAGACGCACTGAAGCATGCCAACCTGGCTGGCACCGCGCCGCTGGGCGGCGTGCTCGCGGTGGCCGGTGACGATCATCTGTCCAAGAGCAGCACCCTTGCGCATCAAAGCGACCCGACCCTGATCGCTTGCGGGATGCCGGTCTTCTTTCCGGCGAGTGTTCAGGAGATTCTCGATCTCGGACTTCATGCGTTGGCGATGAGCCGTTATTCCGGTCTATGGGCTGGCATGAAAACGGTTCAGGAGGTGATCGAGGCGGCGTCGTCAGTTGTCGTCGATGCTGGCCGCGTTCCGATTCTGCTGCCCGAAGACTTCCAGATGCCGCCAGGCGGCGTTCATGCCCGTTGGCCGGACGAACCGCTGGTTCAGGAAGCGCGGCTGATGGAGGTCAAGTGGCCGGCCGCGCTGGCCTACATCCGCGCCAACCGCCTCAATCGCAACGTGATCGAGGGGCCGCGGGATCGCTTCGGCATCATCGCGAGCGGCAAGGCCTTCAGTGATACGAGGCAAGCGCTGGCCGACCTCGGCCTGGATGACGCTCTGTGCCGCACCCTCGGCATCCGTTTGCACAAAGTCAGCGTGATCTGGCCGCTGGAGCCAACCGGCGTGCGCGAATTCGCACACGGTCTGCGAGAAATACTTGTTGTCGAGGAAAAGCGCCCGCTGATCGAGCAGCAACTCAAGGACGAGCTCTATCACTGTGCGCCCAACGCTCGGCCTCATGTAATTGGCAAGTACAACGAACGCGATGGCGAACACTTTGGCGGAGAGTGGAGTCACAGCAACCCTGGCGCGAATTGGCTGCTGCGCGCCAACGCAGACCTCACGCCTGCGCTCATCGCCAAGGCTATTGCCCGTCGCCTGAAGATGCTGGGTGTGCCTGAAGACGTCGCCGCGCGGATGGATGCGCGCATCGCAATCATCGAGGCCAAGGAACGCGAACTCGTCGCCAACGACGGCAGTGATGGCAATCGCCTGCCGTGGTTCTGCCCCGGTTGCCCGCACAACACGAGCACCCAGGTGCCTGACGGCTCGATCGCGATGGCCGGCATCGGCTGTCATGGAATGGCGGTCTGGATGGACCGTTCGACGACCTCCTGGAGCCAGATGGGCGGCGAAGGCGTGCCATGGGTCGGTCAGGCGCCGTTCAGCACGCGCTCGCACATGTTCGCCAATCTCGGCGACGGCACGTACAACCATTCCGGGTCGCTCGCTGTCCGGCAAGCGATCGCTGCGGACATCAACGTCACCTATAAGATCCTGTTTAACAGCGCAGTGGCCATGACCGGCGGGCAGCCGGTCGGTGGGCAACTCGACGTGCCGGCCATGACGCGCGAGCTCGCGGCAGAAGGCACGAAGCGGATCGTCGTTGTCACCGATGAGCCGGACAGGTACGACGGGACGGCCAACCTCGCGCCCGGCGTCACCGTCCGTCACCGCGACGATCTCGATGCCGTGCAACGTGAGCTTCGCGACGTATCGGGCGTCACCGTCATCGTCTACGACCAGGCCTGTGCGACCAAGAAGCGACGCGAGCGCAAGCGCGGCACCATGGCGGATCCGGCGAAGCGTGTGATCATCAACGAACTCGTGTGCGAGGGCTGCGGGGACTGTTCCGTGCAAAGCAACTGTCTCGCGGTTCAACCCGTGGAAACCGAGTTCGGCCGCAAACGGCGCATCAATCAGGACACCTGCAACAAGGACTTTTCCTGCGTCAAAGGTTTCTGTCCGAGCTTCGTCACGGTCGAGGGCGGGCAGCTCAGAAAGCCTGCGGCGGCAGGCAAGGCGAAGCACACCGACTTCCCGTCGATTCCGGAGCCGGTGTTGCCGGCGGCGGATCTGGCATGGGGCATCGTCGTGGCGGGCGTGGGCGGTACCGGCGTCGTCACCATCGGCCAGGTGCTCGGCATGGCTGCCCACCTGGAAGGCAAGGGCGTAATCACGCAGGATGCCACTGGCATGGCGCAAATGGGCGGCGCCACCTGGAGCCATATCCAGATCGCCCGCGACCCGGAGGCGCTTCACGCAACCAAGGTCGCCGTCGCCATGGCCGATCTGGTGATCGCATGCGATGCGATCGTGGGCGCCAACAAGACGACGCTTGCGACGATGCGTCAAGGTCACACTTTCGTCGCCTTGAACACCCACGGCGTGCCGACGGCGGAAGCGATCCGCAATCCAGACTGGCAGTCTCCGGTCGACCGTTGCATGACCTCCATCTCCGCGGCGGTCGGCGCTGACCACGTTGGCATGTTCGATGCCGAGCAGGTCGCGACCGCGCTACTCGGGCAGTCGATCTACACCAACCTGCTGATGCTCGGCTACGCATGGCAGAAAGGCCGCGTGCCGCTGTCGCGTGACGCGCTGATGCGAGCCATCGAATTGAACGCGGTGCAAGTCGAAAACAACAAGGCGGCATTCGAGTGGGGCCGTCGTTGCGCCCACGATCTGCAGGCTGTGCAAGCGAGCTTTGCGGTCCCGAAGGTGATCGAGTTCGTCAGAAAGCCATCGATCGCCGATATGTTTGCCAAGCGCGTTGAGTTCCTCACTGCTTACCAGAATCGTGCCTACGCCAGTCGGTATAGTTCGTTCGTCGAGAAGGTGCGCGCTGCCGAAGCTCCGCTTGCCAGCACCCAACTCACCGAGGCGGTCGCGCGTTATCTGTTCAAACTGATGGCTTACAAGGACGAATACGAAGTCGCGCGGCTGCAAACCGCGCCAGAATTTACCGCCAAAATTGCGGCGATGTTTGAAGGGGATTACAAACTTGTTCATCATCTGGCGCCGCCTTTGCTGGCCAAACACAACGAGAAGGGCGAACTCGTCAAGCAGGCCTTTGGCCCGTGGATGCGCCGCGCTTTTCGCGGACTCGCCAAGCTCAAGGGCCTGCGCGGTACGGGGCTGGATCCGTTCGGCTACACCGACGAACGCAGGACGGAGCGTGCATTGATTGGCGAATACCGCGCCTGTATCGAAGAACTTCTCATGACGCTCTCGACCCACAACCTCACGTTGGCGCTTGAGATCGCGCGCCTGCCTGAAGAGATTCGCGGCTACGGCCATGTCAAGGCACGTAACCTGGCCGCGGTGCGGACAAAGTGGGATCGCTTGATGGCGCGCTGGCATGTTGGCGAAACCGCCGGCGCTGAGCTTGAGCGAACGCTCAATCTGAGCGCGACGTAGGCGGGCAAGATGTGACGTGCCCCTCCAATCGGCTGGAGGGGCATCGCGTGAGATCGCGGAGGCAGCCGCCAGGCGATCAAACTTCCGATCATGAATTTGATGGCCGCCGTTACCGAGTCCGAGCTTTGCACCGCACACTACCGTGCGAATCATGCTTCAACAGTCAGAACGAGTATCGAGCTCGTCACAATGGAGACATCATGTACAACGATTCAGCCAAAAGCGCACCGCTTCACACCGTCGCCAGCGACGCGAGACCACGCAAGGCATTGTCCAACTCATGGGCCATTACGGCGATCACCATCGGCAGCGGCCTGGAGTTGTACGACTCTGTGGTCTACAACTTCTTCGCGACCCTGATTGGCCCACTCTTTTTCCCGATCGGCAATGCATTCGGACAGACGCTTCTATCGTTCGCCACCTTCGGCATCGGCTATGTGATGCGGCCCCTCGGCGGCCTGGTATTTGGCCGCTATGCCGACCGAGTCGGCCGCAAGCCAGCGGTGATACTCACGCTGTGGCTGATGGGGTTGAGCGCGTTGATCCTCGTGCTGGCGCCTACGTATGCGCAGATCGGCCTGATGGCACCGGTGTTGGTCGTGCTCGCCAGGCTGCTTCAGGGCTTCGCGATCGGCGGCGAAATGGGACCTGCCAGCGCCATGCTGCTGGAGTATGCCGACGAGCACTCGCGCGGCTTCTACACCAGTTGGCAACCGTTCAGTCAGGGCCTCGCCGCGGTGCTCGCTGCGCTGGTCGCGCTGACGCTGAGCAATCTGCTGGACCCGAGCGCCCTAAGCGGCTGGGGCTGGCGCGTCGCCTTCGTCATCGGCATCATGGTGATTCCGGTCAGCATGGTGGTCCGGCGGCGTCTGGAAGAGACCTTGACGCCTGCGCATGCGAAAGCGGCGACGGCGGGCGGAGCCGGGCAGCTGCTGAAAGAGCACTGGCCCAAACTGGTGGCCAGCGTTCTGGTCATGATCGGTCTTGCATCGGCCGTGCACATCGTGGTCTTCTACCTTCCGAACTACGCGGTCATCCAGCTGCATATGCCCCTCTCGCAGACGATCTGGGCCGGCTTCGTCGGGTCACTGATCCTCGCCGCGTTGTCACCCTTCTCCGGCTGGCTCAGCGATCGGATCGGCCGACGCAAGGTCGTGTTCTGGTCGCGCGTCGCACTGCTGGCCATGATCTACCCCGCATTCGTGCTGCTCAACGGGCAACCGACCCTCGTGCGTCTGCTCATCGTGGCCGCCTGCCTCGCAGTGCCAATGGCGATGACTTCGGCCGCTACGCTCGTGTTGGTCAGCGAAGTGTTGCCACAGAGGCTGCGCGCCACAGGCGTGGCTGTCAGCTACTACGGGGCGATCGTGATCTTCGGCAGTTTTTCGCAGTTCTTTTCGACCATCCTTATCCATCTGACCGCCAATGCCAACGCACCTGCCTTCTACGTGATCGGTTGCGGCCTGGTCTCACTTCTCGGGCTGGCGATGGTGCCGGAAACGATGGGCAAACGCCTATCGTGACCCAGAGCAAGATCATCGGTCGTGCGGCGCACGGATCCTTTCAGTTGCGCCCGCTTGAGATCTGGGCAGTGCGCGTCGCGGGATCGATGCCGACGATCGTCGCGGTCACCTTCGCGACGCGCTCCAGAGAACCCGGCTTTGCCTCTACCCGAGCTTCACCTCGTTCTGCAAAGGCCGATTTTGTTCAAACGCCGAGACGCTTTCGAGCGTGGTCTCGCAGATGGTCGTCAATGCCTCATGCGTCAGGTAGGCCTGATGTCCAGTGACGATGACATTGGGAAACGAGACGAGGCGTTGAAACACATCATCGGTGATGATCTCGCTGGAGAGATCGCGAAAGAAGAGATTCCCCTCCTGTTCGTACACGTCGATACCAAGGCCGCCAAGCTGCCCGGTCTTCAACGCGTCGATGGCGGCCTCCGTGTCGATCAGCCCACCGCGGCTCGTGTTGATAAGGATCGCGCCTGGCTTCGCGCGTTTGAGCGTTTGCGAATTGATGACGTGGTATGTCGTGGGTGTGAGCGGACAATGCAGCGAAATGATGTCGGCTTCCTCCCCAATCTCGCCCGGCTTCGCATAGCTCAGACCGAGCGCCTCGAATTCCGCCGAGGGTTGCGGATCGAAACCGATCACCCTGCAGCCGAAGCCGAGCATGATCTTCGCAAACACGCGGCCGATCTTGCCCGTTCCGACCACCGCAACCGTCTTGCCGCAAAGGTCGAAGCCGGTCAGACCGTCGAGCGAAAAGTTCGAGTCGCGGGTGCGGTTGTAGGCACGGTGCACCTTGCGGTTGATCGCGAGCAGTAGCGCTACCGCGTGCTCCGCCACGGAGTTTGGCGAGTACGTCACGACGCGCACCACCTTCATGCCGAGCCCTTCGGCAGCTTCGAGGTCGACGTTGTTGAAGCCCGTGCAGCGCAACGCGAGCAGACGCGTGCCACCCTTGTGCAGCGCGCTCAGTATCTGCGCGTCAGCCTTGTCGTTGACGAAGATGCAAACGGCGCCGTAGCCCGCGGCAAGACCGACGGTGTCTCTGTCCAGCAGCACGTCGAAGTAATGCAGCTTGTGCTCGCCGCTCCTGTTGGCCTCGTCGAGATACCGGCGTTCATAGCGCGTCGAGCTGAAGATCGCCACTTCCATGATGGGCTCCTTGCGTATCCGTCATTCGAATTTCGTTCGGCTGCGGCGCGGCTGCGTCTAGCCGGCTGCGATCGCTATGGCGATCTGCACGAACAGCACCTTGACGATGGTCATCGACGGGAAAATCATCGCGTACATGATGTCGGGCTGATCCGTCGGCGCGATGCGGTTGGCAAAGGCGAGGATCGCCGGGTTGCCGGTAGCGCCGCAGATCACGCCGACCGACGTATCGAAAGACAGCCTGAAGATCCACAGGCAGCAGATAGCCGTCACGCCGACGAGTACCAGCAGCGTGATCGCGCCATAAAGCAGCAGCAGCGGCCCGGCGGTGCCCACGGTCGCGACGAACTTGGGTCCGCAAGCAATGCCCACCTGCGCGAGGAAGATCGTGAGTCCAAGATTGCGAAGGACCAGATTCGCCGAAAGCGGCATCACCCAGACGAACGGTCCGTTGCGGCGCGCCTTGCCGAGGCACAGCGCGACAAGCAGCAATCCCGCGAGACCCAGGCTGAACGCGCCGAGACCAGGCAAGCGCAGCGGGATCGCGCCGACCAGCAGCCCCGCCGCCGCGCCTATGCCCAGGCAGATGAAACTGAGGTCGGCCGTGCTTTTGATCGAATCGCCGAAGAACGCGCGCACGCTCGCCTGATGCGCGCGATTGACGAGCAGGCCGACCCGGTCGCCCGCTTCGAGAATAAGGTCTGGACTGGACAGCAGATCGGCGTCGCCCCGCCGCACGTGCGCGACCGCGCAGTTCACGCCGTCCGGGAAGCGCAGACTGCCAAGCGACATTCCGACGACCGACGGATTCGATGCGAACACCCGCATATAGTCCAGATCTTCCCGATGACTCGCGATTCGCCCGGGCTGCAATTCGCCGCACAGCGCCGTTGCTTCGTCGAGCAGGCGGTGGTCGGTGGCGGTGACGAGCAGAACGTCGTCAGCGCGCAGAATGAAATCGTCGGTGGTGAGCTGGTTGTGATGGTCGCGCCGCACGGCCGCGATTGCCACACCGGCAGGCAGACGTGTCAACAGCTCAGGCAGCCTGAGCCCGAAGAAACTGGCATTGCGCAACGCGATTTCCGCAGTCTGCAGCAGCTTGGCAGGCGGCTTGTGTATCTTGACTTTGAGGGCCAACTGCAGCGCGTAGATAAATAGAATCGGCCCAGCCACGCCGAACGGATAGGCAACGCTATAGGCCACGGCGGCATCGCTGCTCTTCATCGACGCAATGGCAACCTGCAGGCTCGCCGTGCTCGTGCCGCTGCCCGCGAACATCCCGAGGGCATCGGCGAGCGTGATGCCGAAACGGATGAAGCCGCACGCGACGAGACCCGAAACGATCACGCCGATACACGCGGCTGCGTTGGCCTTCATGCCATCCCGGCTCGTGAGCCCGCGAAAGAACTGCGCGCCATACTGAATGCCGATGCCATAAAGAAACATCAACAGACCGAGCGTGCCCAGCAGCGCCGGCGGCGTGGCTTTCGGCGCGAACGCGCCGAGCGCCAGTCCAACGAACAGCACGGCCCCGGAGCCCAAAGCGACGCCCTTCACATTGATTTCGCCGATCAGGTAGCCGACCGCGATGGTCAAAAAGAGCGCGAACAGCGGCTGACTTTCGACGAAGGTTCTGACTGCATCCATGCCGCCCCCTGGTGATGGACAAAGCAACACAGCAGTACGTAAATATTAAAGTCGCTTTGCTGCGCACCGTTCAGCGCGATTGCGACCATTCATTGCGACCATTCATCGCGATTCAAGCACGACGACACTGCGCGCTTCCACACGGCAGGCACCGCATTCGACGCGGGCTGTTTCAACAATCGAAACAATGTCCGACGGTGGTTGCGCGGCCGTATCGACAATCCGCCGCCAGTTCGCGTCGTCGAGGGCGGGAAGCTGCGCATCGCGCGCATCCGCATTCATGTTAAGGACCACGTGCAACATGGGCTCGCCCCGCGCATGTCCCGCGAGCGTGAACGCGACCAGGCGAGCACCCGGGTCGCCCCATGCGGGAGATCCAAGCCGTTCGCCGTGCCAGGCGACATCCGGCTGCGTCCGACCGTGCTCGGCACCGCCCGTGAGGAAACGGCGACGGCGCAGGCTCGGGTGACGCTTGCGAAGCGCAATCATCTCGCGCACGAAACGCAGCATGTCGAGCGCGCCATCGGCGAAATGCCAGTCCATCCATGACAGCGCGTTGTCCTGGCAGTACGCGTTGTTGTTGCCGCGCTGGCTTCGCAGGATTTCGTCGCCGGCGAGCAGCATCGGCACGCCCTGGCTCAGCAGCAGGATCGCGATGAAGTTGCGCGCCTGCCGCAATCGCAGACCGACGATCGACGGATCATCGGTGACGCCTTCGGCGCCGCAGTTCCACGACAGGTTGTCGTTGCTGCCGTCGCGGTTGTCGTCGCCGTTCGCCTCGTTGCGCTTCGCGTCGTAGCTGACGAGATCGCGCAACGTAAAGCCGTCGTGGCAGCTCACAAAGTTGATGCTGTTCACGGGCAGTCTGCCGTCCGCTTCATAAAGGTCCGCGCTACCCGCGAGGCACGTGCACATCTGGCCGATCAGTCCCGGATCGCCGCGCACGAAGCGCCGGATCACATCGCGATAGCGGCCGTTCCATTCGGCCCACGCCATGCCCGGGAACGCGCCGACGTGATACAGGCCCGCCGCGTCCCACGCCTCCGCGATTAGCGGCACGCGCGCGAGCACCGGCGACGCTTCCATCGCCCACGGCAACGGCGGCGTACCCAGCAACGCGCCGCCCTCGCCGCGCGTGAAGACGCTCGCGAGATCGAAGCGAAAGCCGTCCACGCCGAGTTCCTGCACCCAGTACTCGAGGCAATGCAGGATGAACGCCGACACCAACGGATGATTGCAGTTGACCGTATTACCGCAGCCCGTGTAGTCGAGATAGCGCCCGCCGTCCGCCGGATCGACGTGATAGAAGACTTCGTTGGCGAGCACCTTGAAGTTGATCACCGGACCGCTCAGGCCCGCTTCCGCGGTGTGATTGAACACCACATCGAGCAGCACGGTGATGCCGGCCTCGTGCATCGCGTCGATCAACGCACGGAACTCCTGCGGCGCGCGCTCGGGGTCGACGCAATAGCGCGGATGCGGACTGTAGAAGCTATGCGTGCTGTAGCCCCAGTAATTGACGAGCCCTTTCGCCACTGCCGATGCTGGCACGTCCTGCTCATCGAAGGCCATCACCGGTAGCAGCTCGACGTGCGTGATGCCCAGTTCCTTCAGATACGGGATCTTCTCGATCAGCCCCGCGAACGTGCCGGGATAGCGAACCCCGCTCGATGGATCGCGCGTGAAGCCACCCACATGCAGTTCGTAGATGATCGCGTCGTCGAGCGTGCGCACGGCCACGTCTTCGCGGAGGTCCAGCGGTTCGGTGACGATGGCTCGAAAGGACGCATGCCCGGGTTCGTGCACACCGGCGGCGGGCTGGCGGTGCCAGTGGCGATCGCTGATTGCGCGCGCGGTGGGATCGAGCAACTCGTAACGGCTGGCGGCTTCGTCGTCGAGTTGCGGCACGCGATGATTTCCGTAGGCGCGCCACGTATAGCAGCACTGCGCCGGCAGATCTTCGATCAGCACATGCCAGAAATAGAACGTGCGGTTGCTCTCGGGTTCAAGTCCGATGATCTGAAACGGCTCGATGCTATCCGTCGACGCGTAAAGCAGCAGTTCGAGATGCGTCGCGTGCCGGCAAAAAATGCAGAAGTTGACACCGTCCGGCACGACCGACGCACCGAGCGGAAATCGCGAGCCAGGCCGCGCCTGATAACTGCGCGTGCTTTCGACGTTAGGGCTGAGCAAGATCGATCCTCACCGCACGTGTGTTCCAGATGCGCTCGCAATACTCGCCGATCGCGCGATCCGACGAGAACTTGCCCGAGCGCGCCGTGTTCATGATCGACATTCGCGTCCACCGCGGAGCGTCGCGCCACGCGTCGCTCACGCGTTGCTGACACGCGACGTAATCCGCGAAATCGGCCAGCACGAGGAACGGGTCCGAGTGCAGCAGATTGTCGACGAGTGGTCTGAATACATCCGGGTCGCCGCGCGAGAAACGCCCTTGCGCGATCTGCGTGAACGCTTCGCGCAGATCGTCGTTGGACTGCACATAGTCGGACGGCCGATAGCCGTTGCGCTTTAACTCTTCCACCTGCTGCGCGGTCAAGCCGAACAGGAAGAAGTTGTCGGCGCCCGCTTCTTCGCGGATTTCCACGTTCGCGCCGTCGAGCGTGCCGATCGTCAGCGCGCCGTTCATCATGAACTTCATGTTGCCGGTGCCGGATGCTTCCTTGCCCGCTGTCGAAATCTGCTCGGACAGGTCCGCGGCTGGATACACCCAGTGCCCATTCTTCACGTTGAAGTCCGGGTAGAAGACCACTTTCAGCCGGCCGTCGATCACCGGGTCTTGATTGACGACTTCGGCGATCCCGGTGATCAGCCGGATCATCAGCTTGGCCATCGCGTAGCCCGGCGCGGCCTTGCCGCCGAAGATAAAGCAGCGCGGCGCGACATCGAGCGCGGGATTGCGGCATAGCTGGTGATACAGACTGATGATGTACAGCGCGTTCAGATGCTGGCGTTTGTACTCGTGAATGCGCTTGACCTGAATGTCGAACAGCGCGTTAGGATCGACGTCGATGCCCGTTGCGCTAGCGATGCGTGCCGCGAGCGCGCCCTTGTTGTCACGCCCGATCGCACGCCATGCTTCATGCAAGCCGGCATCGTCGGCGTGTGCGGCGAGTGCGTCGAGGCGCGTGAGATCGGTGCGCCATTCGCTGCCGATCGTTCGATCCAGAAGACCCGCGAGGCCAGGGTTGCTCAGCATCAGGAAGCGGCGCGGCGTCACCCCGTTCGTCACGTTGAGAAAGCGCTGCGGAAATATCTCGGCGAAATCGTGCAGTACGGTCTCGCGTAGCAGATCTGAATGCAACGCGGCCACACCGTTGACCGCATGAGCGCCAACCGTAGCGAGATGCGCCATGCGCACTTTCTTGTCGCCGCGTTCGTCGATCAGCGACATGCGCGTCACGCGCGCGTCGTCGTCGGGAAAAACGCGCCGAACGTCATCGAGAAAACGGCGATTGATTTCGTGGATGATTTCGAGCGGGCGCGGCAGCAGGCTCTGAAAGAGCGGCAGGCCCCAGGTCTCGAGTGCCTCGGGCAATAGCGTGTGATTGGTGTACGCGAAGGTGCGCTGCGTGAGGTCCCACGCGGTATCCCACGCGAGCCCGTGCACGTCCAGCAGCAGACGCATCAATTCGGCGACCGCGATCGACGGATGCGTATCGTTGAGTTGCGCTGCGAACAGCTCCGCGAACTGCTCGATCGACGTGCCCTTTAATGCCATCAGCCGCAACATGTCCTGCAGCGAACACGAAACGAAAAAATACTGCTGCGCGAGCCGCAGACGCTTGCCCGCCTCGGGTTCGTCGTTCGGATAGAGAACTTTGGATAAGGTCTCCGACACGACTTTTTCCTGCACCGCGTCGTAGTACTGGCCGGCGTTGAAGTCCTGAAAGTCGAACGACTCCACCGCTTCGCTCTTCCACAGACGCAGCACATTGCAGGTATCGACGCGATAGCCCTGCACCGGAAAATCGCAGGCGACGCCCTTCACTTGCCGCGCCGGTATCCAGCTCACACGCAGGCGGCCCTGATCGTCGGTCTGGTGTTGCGTGTATCCGCCAAAGCCGACGTAGTGGCTCACATCTGGCCGCACGATTTCCCATGGGTTGCCGTTCTGCAGCCACTTGTCGGTTACCTCCACCTGCCAGCCGTCGCGAATCTGCTGATTGAAGATTCCGAACTCGTAGTGGATGCCGTATCCGATGGCCGGTATTTCAAGCGTCGAAAGCGAGTCCATGTAACACGCGGCAAGGCGTCCAAGTCCGCCATTGCCGAGGCCGGGTTCTTCCTCGATCGCGAGCAGCGCGTCGAGATCCTGGCCGAGTGCATGCATCGCTTCGCGCGCTTCGTCCTGCATGCCGAGATTGAGCAGATTGTTGCCGAGCTGCGGACCGATCAGGAACTCCGCCGACAGGTAGCAGGCAAGCTTGACGTCCTTCGCCGCATAGACTTTCGTCGACGCGGCCCAACGCGCCAGCATCCGATCGCGCACGCTGAAGGCAAGCGCCATGTACCAGTCGTGCGGACCCGCAATGTCCGGATAACGCCCCTCGCGGCAAATCAGATTCCTCACCACGTCGTGCTGGAACGCGTAGCCGCTCACGTCGCGCGACGCGGCTTTCGCGTTCGAAGCCGCCTGTGCTACTGAAACATCGTTCATGGTCTCTGCCCTCGCATTTCACGCCGGAGCTGGATGGGCCGCCGGTTTCCATTGGAGGATTCAGATGGGCGTTGGCCGCGCTGCGGCGGCGCCGTCATTTTGCCAGCCGCGTCGCGCCTGTCGACGGCCCTTTGCGACCGGGTTCCGGAAAAGATAGCCCCAAAAGGAAGCTTCAGAAAAGCATATGTTACTGAACGCAGATTGCAAGCAACGGCCGAATTTTCCGGTGCACACACGCGTGTCTTTACTGTTTGACCTGCGACGCGCGCTCTTCAAACCTTTGTTTTAGACGCTTAGCGAAGCCCGCGAGTATCGTTGGTACTGGTCTACCCGGTTCTTCGGCGTTCCCCCGAAGCGAAAGGCACCGAAGCGCAAGCAGAGGCGCACCTGGAAATATCGAGGCTAACCTTCAGCACCAGACCGGCGCGCGGCTTCCTGGACACCCCGCACCGCGGCGGCTGTGATCAGTCCTGTTATGAGCAACCCGATCAGACCAAGCAAGATTGCATCGATCCGCCCGAACGTCGTGGTGGGCACCACGTCGCCGTACCCGATGGTCAGCGCCGTGATCGCGCAGAAGTACAAGGTTTGTCCGATCGGCGATGGCGTTCGGTTCACAGTCTCGACGGGACCACCGAAGTAATGCATTCCGAGCGTCAATAGAACAAAGAGCACCAGGAGGCCAGCGAGGATCCCGCGCAAGTACCAAAGAGTCCTGCCGAATCCCTGCAGAATCTCACGAGCACGAAGGGGGACAGGCGCATCATTTGTGGCGTTTTTCATCTCGAGCACCTCCGTCAATATACTTGACCCTTGCATGCGCGTTGTCGATGCGGACGTTGTGCGCCGCCGTCCTCAGCCATGCGCTGTCTGTTTGCAGCGCACCCACAGTCGGCAATTTTCGGCAACACACCGCCCCGCGATTCAGCTGGGCGCGGACGCGCGTCGCGTCACCGCGTGCGACTACGTTGCTCAAATAGCTGAAGCATCAAGCACGCATAAACGGTGACGGCCAGAAATAGCCCCATACGCACTGCGAACGCGCTATAAACGTCCTTGCCGGCCACGCTGTCCTGCACCGACTGGCCAAGCAGAATAATCATGGTGACGAGGCTGTTCAACCAGAAACCCGGCGTGTATCGCGTCTGGCTGATGCGATAGAGCTTGCGTCCCACCAGCAAACCGAAGAGCAGCATCCACAGGAAAAACATCCAGATATTGACAAAGAGCCTGAGCGAAAACCAGAACAGGATCGCGAGCAGGCCGCCAAACAACGTGGACCCAAGCAGCTCGCGCGCCGCACCGCGCGCCGATGTGCCGCAGCTTTGTCGACCAAGGCTGACGGACTTCATGATGATCGGCATATAGCTGGCTGGATCACTCATGGCAAGCAGCCAGGCAGGCATGACCACCAGAGCGGCACGCAGCGCTATGAGGGTAGCGTGGTCATCCGACATGATGCGATGGGGAGGCTTTGGCCTTTCGCTCACAGGCTCGGGAAAGACACAATGGCTGAATGCCGACACCAATATGGCGAGCAACAGCCCTTTCACCAGCGCGCCCACGACGGTCATGGCCATCTGGAAGTCAGCCGTACCGGCTGCCGAAATCATCGTCAGCCCAGCCACCAGAAAGGTCGCGACAAGGTTGTTCCCGCCACGCAAGCCATAGCGAAACGCGAAGAACAGCGTGAGCCCGATCAGCAGTACGCCAGCAATGGGGTAATAGCGAAGCACCGGGACGAGCAGCAGGCCGCTGCCTGTCGTCAATGCGACGACGATCGCGAATACCAGGCTCGCCTTCAACGACAGCGGCCGGTTCTGCGTTGCGAGCAGGAATACGGCGAATACCGGTGCGACTACGGGAATCGACAGGTCTAACGCAAAGCTGATTGCGAGGCACAGCGCCGTACCGAGGGCAACGCGTAGTGCACGGTAACCTAAGCACTGGAGACCGGGTTGCATAGGTGTCTCAGTAGAGGTATGAAAGCCAGCTCATCACGCGAAGGAACAAACGGCCGAGAGGATTGAGCGGATTCCCTGGACTTGGAAACGCCATCGTCTCAGCCTGGCCGCCGACTCGAACATTCCGAAGGCGCGCGCGCTCACCTGCTGCGAATTCGACGATCACCGGAAAGCGTTGAGCGGGGCGTAGCCAGTCCCGGCTGTTTTGCACGGTCGGCAGACTGCCGGGCGGCGTGCTCTGTCCCACGGCGACCCCATAGCCGATGCTGCGGATTCGCCCTTCGAATATCTCGCCCGGCAACGCGTCCAACGCGATGGCCACGGGCGTGCCCGGCTGGACGTGTCCAAGGTTGTTCTCGGTCATATCCGCGCTGACCCACACATCGTGGATCGCAATCAACGTCATGACCGGGCTGGCCGCCGCCGCGAACTGGCCGACTTCGGTGCGCAGGTCCGTGATGACGCCCGCCGAGCGTGCACGTATGCGGGTATTGGCAAGATCGAGTTCGGCCTTTTCCAGTGCAGCGGCAGCGCTGCGCAACTGCGCATTTTCCGCGTCGCTGCCGCCTTGCTGTTCGCGCGCGCGTTCCACCTCGGCACGGGCCGCGGCAACCTGGCTCTGGGCCTGCTGGTGAGTGGCGCGCGCCACTTCCAGCCGCCGCAGCGAGACCGTCCCCTCATCTTCGCGGTACAGCCTTTCGAGGCGCTCGCTGTCCTGGCGCGCCTTGACCTCGTTCGCGATGGCTGCGTGCAACGATGCAACCGCCGAATCGATCCCAGCCGTGCTCGCGCCGATCTGCCGCCGTGTGGACTCGAGGTCGGCGCGAGCGCGATCGACGGCGATCCGGTATTGCTCGCTATCGACCTCGAACAGCAGGTCACCCGCATTGACTTCCTGGTTGTTGTGCACAAGCACGCGGGTCACCCGCCCCGATGCCTCGGCGGCGACAGGTACAACATAGGCCTGGACACGTGCCTGTTGCGTATAAGGGGTAAAGCGGTCGGCAAGCAGATACCAGAGCAGGCTCACGACGATCACGACGACGATCCACTTCACTGCCTTGCCTGATGGATCGGTGGCCGGGGCAGGCGGCGGAGCCGGCGCGGCATGGGAGGGCTCAGGCGTATCGCTCATCGGGACGGACCTTCGGACTGCCTGACTGGGGCGGACGGAGCGCTCGCGTCGTTCAGCAGGTGACCCCAGTCGGTGCGTCGCTGCATCTGCTGACGGGTGGCCGAATCGATGAGTGGCTCTTCCGTGTGCCAGCCTCCGCCGAGCGCCTTGTAGAGCGCGATCAGACTGCCCGCCGCGTTGCTGCGGTTGACGACGTACGCGTCCTGCTGTGCGAACAGCGCGCGCTGCGCATCGAGGACCCGCTGGAAGTCCGAGTACCCTTCGCGGTAGATCGTATTGGCGAGCTTGAGCGAGCGCCCCGCGGCCCCTTGCGCGTCGTTCAGGATCGTGTCCCGCTGCAATGCGGCGATGAGTGCCGTGGCGGCGTCGTCCGCCTCGCGGGCTGCCTCGCGCACCGTGTTCTGGTAGGCGACGCTCAACTGCTGCAGGCGGGCGTCCTGCACGCGCACGTTGTTCGTGATCTTGCCGTGATCGAACAGGTTCCACGTGACGCTCGGACCGGCTGCTACGGCGAGCGTGCTCGGCGAGCCCGTGAGCGAACTGGCGCTCCAGACAAGAGAACCTAGCAACGACACGGACGGATACAGATCGGCTTTCGCCACACCGATGAGCGCGGACTGCGCGGCCATCTGCAGTTCGGCCGCGCGAACGTCGGGGCGACGTAACAGCAGATCGGCGGGCACGTCCTGCAGCACGGCGCGATCGACTAGCGGTACCACACCCTCCTTGCCCGGCTGCACGTCCAGCTCCGGCAACGGGCCAGGCGGCCGGCCAAGCAGCACCGACAGCGCATGACGTGCGAGCACGATCTGGCTCTCCAGGTCGGGAATGCTGCTGAGCGTGCCCAGATACTGGGTCTTCGCCTGCTGCAGATCCAGTTCATCGCTTTCGCCGCTCTTGAAAAGCTTTTGCGCAATCTCGTAGCTGCGCTTCTGCAGTTGGGCGTTTTCGCGCGCAATGCGCAGCCGCGCCTCGGCCGTGCGTAGCGTGAAATACGTATCGGCGACCTGCGCGTGCATCAGTACCAATACGTCTTCGCGATTGGCTTGCGTGGCAAAAAACGCGGCGTCCGCCGACTCGATCGCGCGGCTGAAACGCCCCCACAAATCCAGTTCCCATCCGATGCTGAGGCCCAGGCCATACTGCCAGTAGCCGCCCGAGCGGGGGTTGAATCCGTCCGAGCGCTTGCGCGCCGAGTACAGCACGTCGGCGTTGGCCTGTTGCACCTGCGGGTAGCGTCCCGCGAGCGCGATACCCAATTGGGCACGCGCCTCGATCACACGCAGGCCGGCAATCTTCACGTCGCCATTGTTTTCATCGGCCTGCGCGATCAGACTTTCGAGGTTCTGGTCCCCGAAGATCTGCCACCATTGACGGATGTCAGGCAGTGTTGCCTGGTGCGTGACCTTCTCTATTGACGCGGTGCTCCAGTGTTCGCTCCAGCTCTCATGCTGTGGATGAAAGTCTGGTCCCACACGGATGCACCCACTGAGGCAGCCGGCGCCGAGCAGCATCCAGTAAGAGCGCGCGCACGGGGACACGAGGGACACGGACCGGCCCCGGCGGCATCAAGCCTGCTGCTTTTCTTTCGCCCGCTCCGGGCGGGGCTGTTCCTCCACCCATCGCCAGAACAGCTGATAACCAACCGCGAGCATCACGGGACCGATGAACAGCCCGATGACGCCACCCGTCACCATGCCGCCGAGCGCGCCGATCAGCACGACGGGCATCGGCACGGCGACGCCGCGACCCAGCAGCAATGGCTTGAGTACGTTGTCGGCGAGTCCCGCGACAAAGACATAGACCGAGAAGATGATCGTCGCCGTGCTGAAGCCCTCCGTGACGAAGACGAAGATGATCACGGGCACCGTGATCAGCGTGGCGGGCAACTGCATGATGCCGATCAGCAGCACGGCGAGCGCCAGCAGGCCAGCACCGGGAATGCCCATCACCAAAAAGGCGATGCCAATCAACAACATCTGGATAAACGCGATCCCGACCACGCCTTGCGCCACTGCGCGGATTGTGGCTGTGCAAAGATCCGTGATCTGCGGGCCGTTCTCGGGACCGGAGATGCGCGAAGCGATCTGCACGGCGCTTTTATGGCCTGTCTCGTCATGAGCCATCAGAATGCCTGCGACGATCAACGCGACGAAAAAGATGAGCAGCCCCGCGCCCAGGCCTGTGAGCGTGCCGAGCAATGCAAGGCCAGCGTCCTTGAGCTGAGGTGCGAACTTGTGCGCGAGACCGGTGAGGTCCGTCGATGCCTGCTGCCAGAAGTCGTACACGTTACGGCCCACCAGCGGCCAACTGGCCACCGAGTCGGCAGGCGGCGGAATGCGGAAGCTGCCGCTCTTGACGACGGCCATCACATTCTCGACCGAGTCGGCCACCGCGACGCCCAACATATACGTCGGCACGAGAATCACCGCAAACGCAACGAGGATGATCAGCGTGGCGATCAGCCCATCCTTGTTGGCAAACCTCGCTCGAAGCCTCGCTTGCAGCGGATCGAGCGTGATCGCCAGGATCAACGCCCAGACCATCAGGTTGAGGAAGGGTACAAAAATCCGAAAGCAGAATATGGCGAGAACAGCAATGAGTCCGGCGCGGATCAGTACATCGAGTAGTTCTCTGGACAGCGCCCGTTGGACAATCGGCGTCTGCAGCATCACGTGCCTCCTGGCGGTTCGCCGCGAGGGTATATCCCGACGGCAAACCAGGTTTGCCAAGACTCCGGCACGGTCGGAATTGGACCAACCTGGGCCCCTCAATACTATCGCCGTAGATACACTCGCCAGTCTGAGTCTAGGACACGCTGGAAAAAGGGCAATAACTCTGCTGCAGTTCTTCGTTCAGCGCCGAATTAATCGGCTGCTGAATATCCCCGCCCGCATGCCTGCCGCAAATCACACGACGGCGAGTCCGAGGTAAGCGCGCAGAGTCTCCTTCAGGCTGCGCTCAACCTTTCCAGTTCGGTGTCGACCAGCAGCTTCTTTAGTTCCGGCACGCAAGATCCGCAGTTGCCGCCGGCCCTCACGCACGCTGTAATTTCGGCCGCGGTCTTCAGCCCTTGCTCACGGATTGCCGTGCAGATCGTATTGCGTCCCACACCGAAACAGGAGCAGACCGTGGGCCCCGTATCGACACCCTTGCCAATCGGCTGTCCGACCAGCAGTCCGGCGCGGTCCTCCTCGTCGAGCCTGTCCTTCCCGAACAGGCCCGCGAGCCACGTACGCGACGGTAACGGCAACTCGGGGCGCGCCGATACGAAGATGCAACTGTCGATACGCTCGTCGACCAGATGCACGGCGCGATAGATCCCCGCTGTCCTGTCCTCGTACTCCAGCCAGTCGGCGTGCGGGTCGTCGATGCCGAACAGCGCTTGCGCCCAGCCGCGGTGATCGGTGAGCGGCTTGCGCCCCGCGAGTTCGTAGCGCATGAACTGCATGCCGTGCACACGCGTCCAGTAGGTCATGCCGTCCAGCACCGGAGCGTGACGGCTCAATGAAAAACCCTGCCAGGCGACGTCGAACCGGTCGATGCGAACCGGCGTATGTTTGAACTCGGGCTGCCCGGAGACTGGATCGACCTCGGGATTCACGACCGCGCCGACACGCGCGTCGGACGCCACCTGATCGTTCCAGTGAATCGGCACGAACACGCTGCCTCGCGGCATGCCGCCGCCATGCTGCACACGTGCGACCATCGTGCCCCAACGGCTCGACACGCGCGCCAGTTCACCTTCGCGCACGCCGCACGACAGCGCGTCCTGCGGATGCAAATCGACAAAGGCTTCCGTCACATGGCCGGCGAGTTTCTCCGACTTGCCCGTGCGGGTCATCGTGTGCCATTGGTCGCGTACCCGGCCGGTGTTCAGCGTCAGCGGATACTCGCCGTCCGGCGCGTGGACCGGTGCGCGCGGCGGGGTGGCGACGAAGCGCGCCTTGCCGTCCGGGTGCGCATAGCGGCAATCGCCGAACAGACGCGCGGTGCCGCGCGGCGCGGCGCCGTTCGTCGCCAGCACCGGCCACTGGATCGGCTGCAGCGCATCGTAACGTTCGCGGCCGAGCGCGACCAGGCCGCCCAGATTGAACCGGCGCGGCACACTCGTTTCGCCTCCGATGCCGGCCTCGTTGCGATAAGCGCTCAGCCGCGCATGCTCGTCGAAGATCTCATGCGGAGCCGAAAAATCGAAGCCGGCATACCCCATGCGCTGGGCGACGTCGCAAATGATCCGCCAGTCCGCGCGCGCTTCGCCCGGCGCCGGCAGGAACGCCCGCTGGCGCGAAATTCTGCGCTCCGAGTTGGTGACCGTGCCGTCTTTCTCGCCCCAGCCGAGCGCCGGCAACAAGACGTGGGCAAACACATTGGTGTCCGTGTTTTCAACGATGTCGGAGCAGACGACGAGTTCGCAGCGCGCGAGCGCACGCTTCGCCTGATCGCCATCGGGCAGGCTCACAACCGGGTTCGTGCCCATGATCCAGACGGCCTTGATCCGGCCTGTTTCGATCGCCCCGAACAACTCGACGGCCTTGAGCCCGGGCCGTTCCGCGATCGCGGGCGAGTCCCAGAAAGTCTGCACGAGGTCGCGATGGCGTGAGTTGTCGAGTTCCAGATGGGCCGCCAGCATGTTTGCGAGGCCGCCCACTTCACGCCCGCCCATCGCGTTCGGCTGGCCGGTAAACGAGAACGGCCCCATCCCCGGCTTGCCGATGCGGCCCGTCAGCAGATGGCAATTGATGATGCTGTTGACCTTGTCGGTGCCGGACGTCGACTGGTTGACGCCCTGGGAATAGACCGTTACGACCCGCTCGGTGCGCGCGAACAGCCGATAGAATTCCAGCAGAGTGTGCGGGTCGACCTTGCAGGTCTTCGCGCACTGCGCGAGGTCAAAGCCGTTCGCTGCATCGGCCGAGGCGGCAGCGAGCGCCTGCGCATAGCCGGTCGTGTACGTGTCGACAAAACCTGCATCCGTCGTGTCGTGTTCCGCGAGAAAACTGAGCAGCCCGTTGAACAGCCGGACGTCGGTGCCCGCCTTCAACGGCAGATGCAGGTCGGCCATCTCGCAGGTCGCCGTGTAGCGCGGGTCGATCACGACCACTTTCATCCCGGGCCGCGTTTCCTTGATCCTGACGATCCGCTGGAACAGGATCGGGTGGCACCACGCTGTGTTCGATCCGACCAGCACGACCAGGTCCGCGAGTTCGAGGTCTTCATAGCACACCGGCACCAGGTCTTCGCCGAACGCACGCTTATGACCTGCGACCGAAGACGACATGCACAGGCGCGAATTGGTGTCGATGTTCGCGCTGCCGACATAGCCCTTCATCAGCTTGTTGGCAGCGTAGTAGTCCTCCGTCAGCAGTTGTCCCGAGACGTAGAGGGCGACTGCATCCGGGCCGTGCTGATCGATGATCCGGCGAAAGCCGGCGGCGACCGTATCAAGTGCATCGTTCCACGACACGTTGCGCAGTTCACCGTTGCCCGGATCGCGCAGCTTCGGATGCAGCAGGCGTCCATCGAGCCCGACCGTTTCCCCGAGTGCCGAACCCTTCACGCACAAGCGGCCGGCGTTGGCCGGATGACGTTCGTCGCCGGCAATCTCGGGCTGGCCGTTCGGGCGTGGCGTCGCGAGTACGCCGCAGCCGACGCCGCAATAGGGACAGGTGGTTCGGACCGCGTCACGACTGGCGTCAGGCGGGTTTGAAATGACGATGGGTAAACTCACGTTCGATTCCGGTTCAGGCGGGCTGAGCCTCGCACAGGGCTTTGCCGAACAACAGACGGGTGCGCAACGGGGCAATGTCGGTCCGGTTCTGGATCAGTTCGAAGTACCAGGCGCCGTCCTTGACGTCGCCGTACAGGACCGCACCGACTACCCGGTTGCCTTCGATCACGAGGCGCTTGTAGATGCCGCGTCGCGGATCGCGCAATACCAGATCCTCACTGTCCGGGCCGCCGACGAAATCACCGGCGGAATATAGATCGACGCCAGTGACTTTCAGTTTAGTCGCCGTCGCGCGCTGCACATACCGGCGGTGACCGGCACCGGCCAGGTGCGCGCCGCACACGCGCGCCTGATCCCAGATCGGCGCGACCAGACCGAATGTCGCCGTGCGGTGCTGCACGCATTCACCGACGGCGTACACACGCGGATCATAGGTCTGCAAGGTGTCATCGACGACGATGGCCCGTTCGCAGTGCAAGCCCGCCTGCTTCGCGAGTTCGATATTTGGTCTCACTCCGGCCGTCATCACAACCAGGTCGGCGGGAATCTCCATGCCGTCGTCGAAACGGACCGCGGTGACACGCTCCGGCCCGACGATTTCGGCGGTGCGTGCCATCATCAGGAAACGCAGGCCTCGGCGCTCGAGCGTCTGCAACAGCAAGGCCGATGCGCTCCGGTCGAGCTGGCGATCCATCAGGCTGTCGGTGTCGTGCACGACCGTCACCGACATGCCCTGGCGCATGAGCCCGTTGGCCGCCTCCAGTCCGAGGAGGCCGCCGCCGATGATCACGGCGTGACGGTGGCTGCGGGCTGCGACAAGCATCGTTTCGACGTCCTGGATGTCGCGAAACGCGATCACGCCCGGCAGCTGGTGACCCGGCACCGGAATCAGGAATGGCTTCGAGCCGGTCGCGATCAGCAGCCGGTCGTAGCCCACCTCGATGCCGCTTTGCGAGCGCACGATGCGGCGCTTGCGGTCAATTGCAGCTACCGGGTCGCCCGCGTGCAGCCGGATGCCATTATCCGCATACCAGTCACGTGTATTGAGGATGATCTCGTCGACACGCTTCTCGCCCGCGAGTACCGGCGACAACAGGATGCGGTTGTAGTTGCCGTACGGCTCGGCGCCGAATACGGTGATGTCGTAGAGGTCCGGCGCGAGCTTCAGCAGTTCCTCGACTGTGCGCATGCCGGCCATGCCATTGCCGACCACCACCAGCCGCGCACGCGCCGGCGTGCTGGGCGATGCGCCTGCAGAGGTTCGCCCGGCGTATTCGTGTCTCATGCGGCGACCCACACCTTACCGCTCTCAACGCGCACCGGGTACGCGTTGACGGAATTTTCGGGCGCCTCGAGGCACTCACCGGTGCGCAGATCGAAGTGATGCTTGTAGATCGGCGAGGCCACCACGATGCGCGCGCCGAGGTTGCCGATCAGTCCGCGCGAGAGCACCGCCGCCTGCGAACCCGGGTCGAAGTTGTCGATCGCATAGATGCCCGCTTCCGCGTCGCCGGTGGTCACGTGAAATACCGCGACCTGCTCGCCGTTCACGAGCGCGCAGACGCCCGTATTCGGAACGATGTCGTCGAGCGCGCACACGGGCATCCAGGATTGTGGAAGTCGATCGTTGTTCATGCTGGGTTCCTCACGTCAGGTTGTGGTGAATGGTCAGACGGTCTCGACGACCACAGGTATCGGGAATTGCTTCGCTTGCCGCTCTGCCGGCGTCGCCGGACGAATCTGGCCCCGCTCCTCGACGAAGGTTACGTTCTCGTCGAGCTTGTCGCTGTTGACGAAATGGCGGAAGCGCTTGCGCGTTTCAGGATCGGTCACGGCCTTCTTCCACTCGCACTCATAGGTACTCACCACGTGCTGCATTTCCGCCTCCAGCTCCGCAGCGAGTCCCAGTTTGTCGTGCACGACGACGTCGATCAGGTAGTCAAGCCCGCCCTCGAGGTTCTCGCGCCATACGCTGGTGCGCTGCAGACGGTCCGCGGTGCGCACGTAAAACATCAGGAAGCGGTCGATGTAGCGCACCAGCGTCTCACGATCCAGATCCGACGCGAGCAGCTCGGCGTGGCGCGGCTTCATCCCGCCGTTGCCGCACACATACAGGTTCCATCCCGTTTCGGTCGCGATGATGCCGATGTCCTTGCCTTGTGCTTCCGCGCATTCGCGGGTGCAGCCCGACACGCCAAACTTGAGCTTGTGCGGCGAACGCAAGCCCTTGTAGCGGTTTTCCATCGCCACGGCGAGCCCCACCGAATCGCCGACGCCGTAGCGGCACCACGTCGAGCCAACGCAAGACTTCACGGTGCGTAGCGACTTGCCGTACGCGTGGCCCGATTCGAAGCCGGCGTGGATTAGCTCTTCCCAGATCAGCGGCAGCTGGTCGACACGCGCGCCGAACAGATCGACCCGCTGGCCGCCGGTGATCTTCGTATAAAGGCCGTATTTCTTCGCCACCTGACCAACGGCAATCAGACCCTCCGGCGTGACCTCGCCCCCCGGCATGCGCGGCACGACCGAATACGTGCCGTCACGCTGGATATTGGCAAGGTAGTAGTCGTTGGAGTCCTGCAGGCCGGCGTGTTCTTTCTTGAGCACGAACTCATTCCAGCACGACGCCAGGATGCCCGCGACGGCCGGCTTGCAGATGTCGCAGCCAAGGCCATGGCCATGCTTTTCCAGCAGCGCGGCGAAGGTCTTGATGCGTTCGACGCGCACGATGTGGTACAGCTCCTGCCGCGAGTACGAAAAGTGCTCGCACAGGTGGTTGCTGACCGCGAGGCCCAGTTTCTTCATCTCGGCCTTCATCACCTGGGTGACGAGCGGCACGCAGCCGCCGCACGAGGTGCCGGCGCAGGTTGTGCTCTTCACGCCGCCAATGTCGGTCGCGCCCGCGCAAACCGCCGCGCAGATTTCTCCTTTGGAGACGTTGTTGCACGAGCAGATCTGCGCGCCGTCGGGCAGCGCGTCGACGCCGAGCCCAGGCTTCGCCTTGCCGTCGCTTTGCGGCAGGATCAGGAATTCCGGTGCTTCGGGCAACTCGATGCTGTTGAGCATCATCTGCAGCAGCGTGCCGTATTCGGTCGCATCGCCCACCATGACGGCGCCGAGCAGCTGCTTGCCGCACTCCGACACCACCAGCTTCTTGTAGACCTGTTTGCGTTCGTCGCTGAACTGGTACGTGCGGCTGCCCGGCGTCTTGCCGTGCGCATCTCCGATGCTTGCGACGTCCACGCCCATCAATTTGAGCTTGGTGCTCATGTCCGCACCGGTGAAGCCCGCGTCATCACCGCGCAGATGCTTCGCGGCGACGCGCGCCATGTCGTAGCCAGGCGCGACCAGCCCGTACACCATGCCGTTCCACGCTGCGCATTCGCCGATTGCGTAGATGTCGGGGTCGCTCGAGCGGCAGCTTGCATCGATCGCGACGCCGCCGCGCGGCCCGAGTTCGAGGCCGCAGGCGCGGGCAATCTCGTCGCGCGGACGGATGCCGGCGGAAAACACGATCATGTCGGTGTCGAGATGCGTGCCGTCGGCGAACTGCATGCGGTGCGCGCCCGACTCGCCGTCGACGATCGCAAGCGTGTGCTTGCCGGTGTGGACCTGCACGCCCAGTTCCTCGATCCGGGTGCGCAGCACGCGGCCCCCGCCTTCGTCGACCTGCACCGCCATCAGGCGCGGCGCAAACTCAACGACATGCGCGGCCAGCCCCATATCGTGCAGTGCCTTCGCGCACTCGAGGCCGAGCAGGCCGCCGCCGACCACGACACCCGACTTCGCCCGCGCGCCGCAAGCCCGCATCGCTTCGAGATCTTCGATGGTGCGATAGACAAAGCAGTCATGGCGATCGCCGCCAGCCGTCGGCGGAACGAACGGCACGGAACCTGTGGAGAGCACGAGTTTGTCGTAGGACAGCGCCTCGCCGCTCGAAAGGCTGACGGTGTGGGCCTCCCGGTCGATCGAGACTGCCTTCGTGCCGAGCAGCAGCTGCACGTTCTCGCGCTCGAAGAAGCCCGGTTCGACAAGCGACAGGTCCTCCGCCGACTTGCCGGAAAAGAATTCGGACAGGTGCACGCGGTCATACGCGGGACGCGGTTCTTCGCACAGCACGGTGATATTCAGCGCGGATCGCGGGTCGTCCAGCAGACATTCGAGAAGCTTGTGGCCGACCATCCCGTGGCCAACGACAACAACGTTCGTGACCGGGGTCTCATCCATTTCCAACGTGGTTCGCGCCATGTTTTGTCCGGCAAATAAAAAGGCGTCCCGCGGATGCAATCGCAAGTGCGACTGAATTCGGGGACGCCGTTGTCCAAAAACCTGTGATCTGAAGCGAGACTTTTTGCTGCGTGCTGACCGGATCACCGTTGATCCGCGCTCACATTTATGCAAGCGCCGTGCCATAACTGAACAAGCTCGCCGCCAAGGGGCGGCGGCGTATTGCAGCGCGTAAACGTTCAATGCGGGCGATGCATTCTGATGCGGCGGAGCGCAATGTTGGTGCGGCGCAGCACCTTCTGCGTGCAGCGGCACCTGACGTGCGCTGCTTTGCCATGCGGCGCGTGTCCGCTGCGAGGCATCCGCGCGTGCACCCGTGCGAGTCCATCAATTCATCACGCCTTGGGTGCTGGCGGCGGCCAACGCGCGCTCGCGCAGCGCCGCTTCGCGCGCCTTGTGCTCGCTGCTGAAGCGAACCGCCAGCGCGCAAAGCGCAGACACCGTGACGAGGACGCCGAGCGTCGCTAACGTCTGCTGGATACTGCCGACACCCTTCATCAGAAAGCCGGCGGCCACCGCGCCGACATTGCCTCCCGCGCCGATGATGCCGGCCACGCCACCCAGCGCCTTACGGTCGATGAACGGAACCAGTGCGTAGGTCGCTCCGCAGGCCATGTGCGTGAACAGACCGAAAACGAGCATGGCGACGAGAGCGAGTGCGATGCTATCCTCGTGCGCGAAGCACATCAGGCCGAGCCCTTCGCCGACCATCAGCACGCAGAGCAAGGTCGCGCGGACGCCGAGGCCTCGATGCGCGGCAGCCTTGTCCGACAGCCAGCCGCCCAACGCGCGGGCGAACAGCGCGAGCAGCCCGAAGCTGCCAGCGGCGATGCCCGCAGCCTTCAGCGACAGATGAAAATGATCGACGTAATAGATCGCTGCGACGTTGTGGATGAAGACCTCGACGCCGAAGCACGCCGCGTACGTAATGAACAGCATCCACACGCGATAGTTCGCGCAGGCCGCCCGGAAGCTCGCCCAACCGCCCTTCTTGCCACCTTCGACCGCGATTCCGCGCGCCCGCAGTTCCGCAACGTTTCCTTGCGGGCAATCCTGCGTGAAGCGCCAATAAAATATCGCCATAACAGGCATCGCAAGGGCCGGCAGCACCAGCGCAAGGCGCCACGCCGACGACTGCCCAGCGCCGAGCGCCATGATCGCTGCCAGCAGCAGCGGCACGAGTACTTGCGCAGCACCCGCCCCGGTGTTGCCCCACCCGGCCGTCGCCGCATTGGCAGTGCCGACCACGTTCGGCGCGAACATCATCGAGGTGTGATACTGGCTAATGACAAAGCATGCGCCCACCGCGCCGATGCACAGGCGGCACAGCAGGAAGCTCTCGTAGCCCGTGGAGAGCGCGGCGCCCAGCACCGGAAATGCACCCGCGAGCATCAGGGCGCAGTACATCTTGCGCGGGCCGTAGCGGTCGCATAGCGGACCAATCACCAGCCGCACGAGTATCGTCACCGCGACCGCAGCGATGCTGATATTCGCGACCTGGTCGACGGAAAGCCCGAATTCGCTCTTGATCAGCGGCATCAATGGCGCACAGGAGAACCAGGCAAAGAAGCAGACGAAGAACGCCATCCACGTCAGATGGAAAGCGCGCATTGGTGGTGTGAGCAGGCTGAAAAGTTCAATGCGAGTTGCCTTGTCCGTCATCGTCGTTCCAAAAATGAAAAAGCGTCCCGCGAACCGGGTCAGATGACCGGTTTCAGGGGACGCCGTTGTCCAAAAGCCTGTTGGGATGCTGCTATTGATTCGAATGAAGATAGGTCGACTTTGATCCTATGCGGGCTCTACATGCACATGCCGTGCCATACCGCGGAACTCGTTGTGCGGCATGCGAGACAACCGTAGTCACGCACGACGACGGTGCAGTGCAGCACCACTGTCGTGCGATAGCAGAAGCGACGGCGCACGGTTGTGCAACATAGTGGCCGTTCGTTGACGCAGCCGTTCGGGCTGTAACCCGGCCTTCTCGAGTTGAGCCAGTCCGGCCGCCAATGACTACAATCTAGAGATGGTCGCATTCCCTAAGGAGGCTGCCATGACTCAGTCAATGATCAGTTTTTGGGTTGGCATTGTGGTTATCGCTGTTGTTGCCTCGGCCCTGTCGAGGCGCTACAGGCGCGACCACCCCGAAGAGAGCGTGAGCCATTGGCTCGACACGCATCATATGAGCTGGATGCATCGCAAGCACTAGCTGGCGACGCGGGCTGACGCCGAGGAGCGCACCATGGCCTTCACCCTCACCTCGCAGGCTTTCCAGGAAGGAAGCGAAATCCCCCAGCGCTACACCTGCACGGGCGCGGACCTCTCACCCCCGCTCTCGTGGTCCGGGGTACCCGCCAATGCGAAAAGTCTCGTGCTAATCGTCGACGACCCCGACGCGCCCGACCCGGCCGCGCCACAGATGACATGGGTCCACTGGGTGCTTTACAACATCCCGGCGACGGCTCCGGGCGTTCAGGAGGGCGTCACTGCGGGCGCGCTTCCGGCAGGCACACTCGAAGGCACCAACGACTTCCATCGCACCACGTATGGCGGCCCATGTCCGCCCGCTGGCCGTCATCGGTATTTCCATAAGCTGTATGCGCTCGACACCGTGCTGCCCGATCTTCACAAGCCCACAAAGGCGGCGTTGGAAAGGGCAATGGAAGGCCATGTCGTGGCACACACCGAACTGCTCGGCACATTCCAGAAGTAACAGGCGGACCTTGGACGCTACTTGTGCCGGACTGTCGATTCCGCGTCGATGCATGGCGCAGATGTCATCGATTGGCGCGAGGCGTTTCAAGGCTACAAACTCGGCGAGGCAGCCGACAGGTGAACTTGAATCCCATACAGCGTTTGCGCACGGTTCGCCATCTCCAATGCGTCAGATGCGGCGCTGAGATCACCCGCCGGGTTTCCACGGCCACGACGGATAAAGACGTCCGTTGCTTTCGACACTTTCCCGCTGTGCGTCGCCCGCTTCTCCGCCACGCTCCGCTTTGGCGGTCTCGATGTCGGAGGTGTCCGACGTGGGCGAATCGTCGTCGCCCGCTTCACGTGATTGCCCGGTCGTCGCCGAAGCAACGGGCAATGCATCGCCGAACCATTCCACCTCGCGCGTTATTGCCCCGACATACGCGTGCCACCCTGAGGGGTCGTTCGCGAACAGATTGCTCCGTACGGCAAGTGCCAGTTGCCTATAGTCCACCTGCGCTTCCAGCAACTGTGCGGGCCAACCGGCAAACGACGCGCTAACACGCTTCGCGAACTCCGCGACCTCCATATCGGGCGGTACGGCGGCTAGCCATGCATGGGTGGCGAGAGTCGCGTCAGCGTCCAATAGATCGCGCACTGTGTCGCGCGGGTTGTTGGTTGCGAGCGCGGCAGCGACTGCTTGCAACGCGTCGCCGAGATGCAGCAGCAACGCGCGTCGTTCAAAAGCGTCTTTCATCTAACGATATCCGTCCGTAACTCGATCAAGTATTTATCCGTGGTCCTAGCTGGAGGCACTCGGCCACGATTGAGCATGCTCGGTCCAGTCGCAACTATGCCGGTTCCCGTTCAGCCCCGCCGCCAATCCGACGGACCAACATCACCGGATGCGTCGTCAAAGCGGACACGCGCGGCATGGATGTCGGGATAACGACGATCGGCCCAATCGATGAGGGCCGCCATCGGGTCCAACAGGGATTGGCCTAGTGGGGCCAGGCGATATTCGACGCTCGGCGGGCTGGTGGGAAAAACATGGCGGGTGATGAGTCCGTCGCGCTCCAGATCGCGGAGTGTCTGGGTAAGCATGCGCTTGGAAATGTCCGGGATGGCTCGGTGAAGCTCACTGAAGCGCTGCGATCGCGTCGCGAGTTCCATGATCATCAGCATGCTCCATTTGTCGCCGATGCGGTCGAGCACGTCGCGAACCGCGCAGTGTGCGGGCTGGGCGTCGCTCAATTGACGTTGATATCGGCTGAATCTGTCGATCGCATTCTGGGCGGTGCTCATTCGGGTTCCCTTTAAGTCTTCTGGTAACAAAAAACTGCCTCCTTCCGGCGCGAGGCACAGGTCTCTATGATAGACCTGCCCTCAAACAAGGACCGCAGCCGCAGAAATGTTGGCGTTCAAGGGCAATACAAATTTCAGGAGAAACACATGTTTTTGGTAATGGGAATTACGGGACGCGTAGGCGGCGCAACAGCCCGACATCTATTGGCGCAAGGCAAGAAAGTACGGGCGCTGGTCCGCAATCGCGAGAACGCGACGACGTGGGCGGATCAAGGTGTGGAACTGGTCGATGGCGACTGGAATGATGCGGCCGCCGTAGAAAGGGCGCTCGAAGGGGTCGAAGGTGCATTTGTCATGCTGCCGGCTGTCTGGGCACCCTCGCCTGATTTCCGCGAAGCGAAGAGCGTGCTCGCGAACTATGTCGAGGCGCTGACCAGGGCAGCGCCGCCGCGGGTGGTTGTGCTGTCGTCGATGGGTGCGAACAGAACCAGCGGGCTGGGAATGATCACGGCCCTGTCGCTTCTGGAGCAAGGACTGCGTCACCTGACGTTGCCGATCGCCTATGTGCGAGCCGGCGGGTTTTTCGAAAACTTCCTTTACGGCTTGCACGTCGCCCAGGGCGGCACGCTACCCGTCTACTACGACCCGACGAGTCGCAAGTCGACCATGGTCGCGACCGACGATATCGGCGCCGAGGTGGCGACGCTGCTGACCGGGCCGGCGTGGTCCGGGCATCGCGTCGTCGAGCTTGGTTCGATGGTCAGCGCGGATGAAGTCGCGGCCCAGCTAGGCGAAGTCTTGCGGCGCGACGTCAAGGCGTTTGCCATCCCGCGGGCTGGGTGGCCGGCAGCGTTCGAACAGTTCGGCATCCCGAAGGGCCAGACCGGACCGGCCGAAGCGATGTTCGATGCCGTCAACGCGGGCTGGATGGACCTCGGCGTCGCGGGTACGGAGCACGTCGCGGGCACGACGTCCCCTCGCGATGTCTTTGCGGCGGCCCACAAGGCCACTACGGCATGAGCAGCGGAGATCGGCCGGCTCGTCGACCAGGCGGCGACGCTGGTCCTCGGTTGCGCCCTCATCAGAGAAGGTAGAACGAATGTCCAAGATTTCCTGGCGCCAGGTATTACCGTTGGTTCTTGCCGCTTTTTTCGTCGTGGGATCGCTCAGCAACATCGTCGCCCCGCGATCCATCTTTGAGGAATACCTGAAGTGGGGATATCCGCACTGGTTCCATTTCGTGACCGGTTCGCTGGAACTCATGTCCGCCGTTCTGCTGGCGCGAGCACGGACGCGGCTGTGGGGCTCGGCGCTAGGCTGCGCCGTGATGTTGGCTGCGCTGGCAACCGTGACAGTCCACGGCGAATACGGACATGGGGTGGCGCCACTTGTCGTGGCGACACTATCGCTTGTTGTCGGCTGGATTGCTTGGCCCAAGCGGCTCGCTGCCGGTTCTACGGCTCGGGCCTAAACTTTACGCGGCCTCTTGCAGCCGGTGATCAGCCCTCTTCACGGCGTCTCACAGCGATCCGCAGCCGTCGCCGGCTTCACCGCATTCAGATCGAACTCAGCTTCCTGCAGCCCTTTCGGACTCGTCGCGACCCAATGCAATTGCGTCGGCGACCGCACAAGTCCGATGCTCCCCGTGTAAGTCCATTTGATCGGTGACGGCTGCGTGCCTGCGAGTTCGATCGATGTCGCAGTCAGCCGCAAATGCAGCAGCCGCCCGTCCTGTGACGGCGTAAACGCACGATCGCCGATCACCGCAATGCCCGCTTCGCGCACCGACGCCGGCATGCACGCGAGCGTCGCGGTCGTCTCGCCGTTCTGATCGATGAGTTGCGCAAAGCCTTTGCCGTCGCCCCCCGTGGCGACCACCAGAAAGCGGTCGACGGACGGCACATAAGCCGCCGCATACGTGTAGTACTGCAAGCGCGGCGCAATCACACGCGACTCGCCGAGAGCGCCGGTCGCGGGATCGAGCGTCGCGGCCTTGAGCCGCGCGAACGTCTCGCCGGCCACATATTGCTGCCACACGAGCAGCGCGCGCGTCGGCGAACCGGCAATCATCGGCCACCACTCGCGCACTCGCGGCGCGACATCGACCGCCTGCGCCAGCGCGCCGTCGCCGTCGTAAATCTTCGCGTAGACGCCGTTGCCGGTGCCCAGATTGTCGACGCCGCCTCCGTCGATCCAGTCGTTCGAATAGAACACGACGAAGCGCGAGCCGACCGCCGCGACGTGCCCCGAATGACCACCCGACAGCACGTCGACAGGATAAGGCCGCACGTCCCGAAGATTCGACGTGTAGACGCCATAACGCTGGCTCACCTCGTTGGGCGTATTCCATCCGTCCTCGAACGTCACCATCACGCGGCCACGGTGGTTCTGCGCAACCGACACCGGCTCCTGCGCTTCGGGCCGGCTGATGAACACGCGCGGCCTGTCGAGCTTCGCCTTCTGCGGCGTCCAGCGCGCGATGTACACGTCATGCGTCCAGTTCCTGTCGCGGCCCGCGCCGCGTGGCGGCAGGCCGGAGCTGCTGAAGAACACGGTCGATACGCCGCGCGCGTCGGTCGTCACGCCGATCCCGTGCATATAGGCGCGCAGATCGCCGATCGGCACGCGCGGCGCGTCGGCGGCCTTGGCGTTGGCTCTCGCCCCGGCCGCCGAAGCGCACGGAACGAGGCCAGACGCGAGGCCGCACGCGGCCGCCACGGCGAGAACTGCAAGGGTCGTTCGCATGCTGTCCGCTCACTCCACCGTGACGGATTTCGCGAGGTTGCGCGGCTTGTCGACATCGGTGCCGCGCGCGCAGGCCGTGTGATACGCCAGCAACTGCAACGGCACCACATGCAGGATCGGCGACAACGGCCCATAGTGCCGGGGCAGCCGGATCACGCGCACGCCTTCGTCATTCGCGATCTGCGCATCGGCATCCGCGAGCACGAACAGTTGTCCGCCGCGCGCGCGCACTTCCTGCATGTTCGACTTCAGTTTTTCGAGCAGCGCATCGTTCGGCGCAATCGTGATGACGTGCATTTCGTTCGTGACGATCGCGAGCGGACCATGCTTCAACTCTCCCGCGGGATACGCCTCGGCATGCACGTACGAGATTTCCTTCAGCTTCAGCGCGCCTTCCAGTGCGATCGGAAAGTGCACGCCGCGGCCCAGAAACAGCGCATGCTCTTTGCGCGCCAGCGCCTGCGCCCACGCGACGATCTGCGGCTCCAGCGCGAGCACGCTGTTGAGCGCGGCCGGAAGATGATGCAGTTGCCGCAACGCGGACGCTTCATGGTCGGCGCGCACGTGGCCGCGTTCCTTGCCAAGCGTGAGCGCAAGCAGGAACAGCGCGACCAGTTGTGTCGTGAAGGCTTTCGTCGACGCGACGCCGATCTCCGGTCCGGCGCCCGTCAGGTACTGCAGTTCCGTGAGCCGCATCATCGAGCTGTGCGGCACGTTGCAGATCGCGAGCGTATGGTGGTGGCCGAGCTGTTGCGCGTGCTTCAACGCGGCAAGGGTATCGGCCGTCTCGCCCGATTGCGACACGACGACGACCATCGCGCACGGATTCACCACGCTCTCGCGGTAGCGATACTCGCTCGCGATTTCCACCTGCGTCGGCATCCCGGCAATCGATTCGAGCCAGTATTTCGCCGTCAGCGCCGAGTAGTAGCTCGTGCCGCACGCCAGCAGCAACAGCGAATCGATCTCGCCGAAAGCACGCTCTGCCTTCGCGCCGAACAACGCTGGCGCGATCGCGCGCACGCGCTCGATGGCGTCGGCGACCACCTGCGGCTGCTCGAAGATTTCCTTCTGCATGTAGTGGCGATACGGGCCGAGTTCGGCCGCGTAGTGGCTCGCGTGCTGCGTTTGCACTTCGCGCCGCACGCTCGCGCCGTCGCGATCGACGATATGCACACCGTCGCACGACAGCACCGCAATGTCCCCTTCTTCGAGGAAAATGAAATGCTCCGCGGTGCCCGACAGCGCCATCGCATCCGACGCCAGATAGGTGCCGCGCTTGCCGACGCCAACCACGAGAGGCGAACCGGCACGCGCGCCGATCACGCGGTCCGGCTCGTTGTTCGCGAACACCGCGATCGCATACGCACCGCGCAGACGCCGCAACGAGCGTTGCACGGCCGTCAGCAGATCGCGCGATTCGTCCTGTTCCCGCGTGTAGTGAATCAGATGCGCGATCACCTCCGTATCGGTATCCGATTCGAACGCGTAGCCGAGCCCCTTCAGTTCGTCACGCAGCACCTCATGATTTTCGATGATGCCGTTGTGAACCAGCGCGATCTCGCCGCGCGAAAAGATCGGGTGCGCGTTGTCGGTGACGGGCGCGCCGTGCGTCGCCCAGCGCGTATGCGCGATGCCGATCGTGCCTGACAGCCGTGCCGCCTCGGCCTGTGCCGCGAGACTCGCGACGCGCTCGACACTACGCACGCGGCGCGGCGCGCCGTGCTGCAACACCGCGACGCCGCAAGAGTCGTAGCCGCGATATTCGAGGCGGCGCAAACCCTCGGTGAGTACCGCGACGACGTCGCGTTGCGCCACTGCTCCTACTATTCCGCACATGGTGATCTCCGTGGTGCGTTCAATACAGCTTGTGATAATTGCGTGTGGCTCAGGCCGTCTGACGCTCGAACTCGGGCATCGACACGACGTGCGAGACCGCGCCGTCGTCGTCGTGATAGGCGACGAGGCAGCGGCCCGCGTTGCCGACGGCGATTTCGCGTGTGGCATCGAGGGACACGTCGTCGCTGACGGGCATCCGGCGCGCGCGGTGGGTGTTGATCGCATCCATCTGGCGCCCGATGGTCCAGACAGTCATCGCCGCGGCAACGGCCGCGATGCCGGTGATGCCGGGCATGAACGCGTCGAGTGACAACTCCTCGGGACTCGCATTCGCAAGACACCAGCGGATGTAGACGGCCGCCAGCACCCACATGCACAGCACGAGCGCCGGCCGCACGACGCGATACCACGCGACCGTGCGCATCGCCCGGCCCTTGCTGCATTCGGTTGCGAACTGGGCGACGGACTGCTTCGAGACATCGATGATCGGGAAGTTCATGGTGTGTACCCTGCTCAGGAATGTTGACTGGACTGCGTGACGTCGAGCGGGCCGCCGAACTGCGGCTGCGCGACTAACTCCGTAGATGAATTGGCCGTCACGGCGCCGCTCGAGCGGATGCCGCGATCGGGACTGACCCAGCGCGCGCGCTTGCGGCGCCGCTGGCTGACGACGCCGGGCAATGCAATGACCGACGCAATCATGCTGATGGCCCAGAACGCGGCCGGATACCAGACGGTGTCGATGAAATAGCGCAACAGGTTCTTGTCGTAACGCCGGTCGATCAGACAGCCGACCAGGATCTGCGCGCAGCAGGTGGCGAACAGCAGCACGCCCGTGCCACGCGGCACGAACGCGAAGCGCCACGTTTCAGGCAGCGTGAATATCGCCGTGGCCGCCATCATCACGAGCGTGAACAGCATGCAGTACGCCCATACGATGCTGATCGCGTATTCGAAGAAGATCGGCCACATCATCATGTTGCGGCGGGACATCACCTCGCCCGCATACTTGAACAGCACCTGGATACCGCCCTTGGCCCACCGCAGACGTTGCTTGTAGAGGCCGCGGAGCGTCTCGGGCATCAGGATCCAGCTCAGCGCGCGCGATTCGAAATGCACGTGCCAGCCCTGCACCTGGAGCTTCCAGCTGATGTCGATGTCTTCCGTCAACATGTCGGAACTCCAGTAGCCGACTTCCTGCAACGCGCGCTTGCGGAACATCGACACGACGCCCGACACGGTCAGCAAACGCCCGTACATATGCTGCGTGCGTTTGATGAGGCCGACGATCGACGAGAATTCGCCCACCTGCATGCGTCCGAGCAGCGACGAGCGCGTGCGGATGCGCGGGTTGCCCGTCACGGCGCCCACCGACGCGTCGTCGATGAAGTGGCGCAGCATCCAGCCGATCGCTTCCTTGTCGAGCAGCGAGTCGCCGTCGATGCACATCAGATACTCGGCATCACTCAGCATCGCGGCCGTCGTGAGGCCGATCGCCTTGCCCTCGTTCTGGTGCTGATGCACGACCACCAGCTTCGGATAGACGTTGACCAGCTCGTTCAGGATCGCGCCCGTTTCGTCACGGCTGCCGTCGTTGATCGCGATGATGTTGTAGTTCGGATAGTTCAACTGATCCAGACACGCGATCACCTCGCGCACGTTGTCCGCCTCGTTATAGCAAGGCACCACGACCGACACTTTCGGATACGACGGCAGCGGCCCGACCGTCGTCTGGCTCGCGTGCTTCCGTTCGATCAGCAGATAGTGCAGCAGTCCGCCCACCATCCACAGATACGCCATCAGCAGCGGATAGTAAAAGACGAAGTTCGATATGACGCTCATCACATTTTTCATTGTTTTTTCCTAGCGTGGGGCTTGCGTGGCGGTTTCAGCCGACGCTCAGCCCAACATTCCCTGATTGGATCGCAGCGTGCCTTGCACCGACATCACGTCGCGCAACAAGGTCGTGTCTGGCCGGTTCGCGATGAAGTCGTCGGGCCCGTAGCCCAGATGCACGACGCCCGCCGCATTGAGCCGTTTCATCTGCGCGCGCAGCACGCCCGCTTCGACGGGGCGTTGCGACTGACCGTTGACGGCCGGCAACTCAAACACCGTTTTCGCCAGTGCGCCGGGCTGCTTCCTCACTGCCTTCGTGAGTCCGTCGAGCCATTCATCATCTGGCGCTTCACCGGCTCGGGGCGCCGCGACCAGTGCGACGAAGTCGTAATTCGCGAGCGACGACGCGAGGCTCTGCGAGAAGTTGAGTTCCGGGTTCGCATCGAATACGGCTTCGGCGGGCAGCGTGCGCGCGGTCAACACGTTGCCGCCGCCCTGATAGGCGCGTACGCGCCCGGCGAGCTGGTTCGTGAACGCGTTCAGATACGCGGTCTTGCCGGCGGCCCAGCGCTGCATCAGTTCGTCCGATGCGTGAATCTGCGCGATGTCCGCCGGCAGGCCCCACGATCGATAGACGGCAAGCGCCGCAGCGCTGGTGTCTTCATAGGCGTTGAGCGCCGCGTCCGGGCCGAACACCACGCCGTTGAAGCTCGCATAGCGCGTGAGGTCGTCGTAGAGGTCCTGAATCACGGCGCGCGCGACGGGATCGAAAGGGCTAAGGCGCGGCATGCGCACGTCGCGCGCGGCATTTGGGCTGCCGGCCGCCACTTCGACGAGACGGCCCGAGGCCGGATGCTGCGGCGGCAATGCGAACGCGAGCAGTGGCATGCGGGCGTAGACCTGCACGCCGGCGCGCGTGATCAGTTGCCACGCGGTGCGGTTGAACAGATCGGCGCGCATCGGCAGGTGGCGGTTCGGGAAGTACGTCGCGCGCGCAACACCCGTGTTGTCCGGGTCCGAATACGCCTGCAGATACACTGACTTCGGTTCGAGATCCTTGATGCGGTCGAGCAGCCGGCCAAGCTTCTCTTCACTCTTGCGCGGGTCCGGGTCGTACATCTGGTCGAGCGATACGTTGACGACGCGCTCCACCGGGTTGTGCTCGCCGCGATACGCTCGTGACGAACGCATCTGCGCGATCATCGTGCCGACGTCCCAGTCGTACGACACGAGCAGGCGCCGGATCTGCGTGAGCGGCACGTCGGGCGTGTTCGGCCCGTCGTCGAGCGTGAAGTGCACGGCCATGCCGAGCGCCTGCGACGCCTTGATCAGCGCGGCGTTGTACATGCCATACGGCCATACCGCGGAGCGCACGGTGACGCCCGTGTTCTGCCTGATCAGATCGGCGCTGCGCTGCAGGTCGCCCTGCACGCGTGCGTGATATTCGTCGTCGGTTTCGTAGCGTTTCAGATCGGCGAGATACAGATGCGCGCTGGCGGCGGGCAGCTCGTTGCCTTGCGGATTCGCGAGCGCGCCGTGGTGCATGTCGTGCGTGTGCGACGCGATTTCGACGAGACCGGATTGCGCCATCTCGCGCAGATCGTCCCAGCTCATGAAGTAGTCGGGCGGCATCACGGACTTGTGGCTGATCCGCACCGCCTGACCGGCCGGTGTATCGGTCCAGCGCGTCACGACGCCGATCAGCGCCGGATAGCCGTATTCCTGCAACAGCGGGAACGCGCGGGTGTACTGGCTTTTATAGGCATCGTCGAAGGTGAGCAGCACGGCGCGCGGCGGCAGGCGCGGGCCGCCGTTGCGTGACGCGACGATCTGATCGACGCTGACCGGGTGAAAGTCTTTCGCCTTCAGCCACGCGAAGATCGTGCTGAGCGTCGCAGTGCTGATCGCGCAAGTGTCGGCGACCGTCGACACATCTGCGTGAAGGTCGTCGCGCACGTCGTGGATGGCGAGCACGCGGAACGTGAGGCCGTCGTCGGCGTCCGGCGGCGGCAAACGGTCGAGAGCGACGCGCGCCTGCGCGGCGGGAACCGCGGCGAGCCCGGCGGCGAAAGCGAGAAAGCGTCTGCGGGTGAGCTTGTCCATGATGGCCTACAGAGGAATGTTCAGGTTCAGGTAGATGAGCTTGCTGGTCTCGCGAACGCGGTCCATGCGCTGGCTCGCTACACCGATGCCGTAGGCGAGCGATGCGTGCGCGCTGAACTGCCACTGCTGTTCGAGGCGAACCTCCCACAGCATGCTGGTGCTGATGTCGGTCTGCCGGTAGCCACCGACCGTTGCATAGGCGCGGTTCGCGAGCGACTGGTCCGCGTTGCGCCACGAGGTCCACTGGTACATCGCAGTGAGCTGCGCGGTCAGGTCACGATGCGGACTGAAGTACGCGGCGTTCGTGAGCGTGTTGCTGCTGGTGTTCAGCTCGACCCAGGTCGCGACGAGGTGGCTGGGCGTGTTGATCAGGCGCTCGTACCACGTCGCCACCCACGACTGATTGAGGTTCGAGTCGCTGTAGCGCGCGGCACCGTAAGCGAGTTCGAAGTAGCGGTAATCGTCCACGTCGTAGCGGATCTCGCCCGTCGCCGCGCGGCCCGTTACGCCCGCCTGATAGGCCTTCCACGGCAGCGTGTTGACGTTGCTGTCGACGCCCGCCGAGAATTTCCAGTGATCGTCGGGCGCGAAGCGCAGACTGCCGGCGCCGCCCGTTTTCGCTTGCGGGCCCGTCGAGCGGTCCACTTCGGCGGCTGCATCGATGCCATGAAAGCGGAAGTCGCCACCGATGCCGTTGCGAATGCGGCTCACGCTGTTGCCGTCGCCGGTGTTTGCGCGTCCGCTGAACTGATGCGCGAAGACGCGCCAGTAGTTCGCGATCGGCATCGAATAGAGTTGCGTATCGACGCCCCAGTCGTTGTCCGCGATGACCGAGTTACCCTTCTGTCCGTTCGCCGCGATGATCAGTTGCGGGCTCCTGTACGCCTCGAAGTCGCGTTGAAACGTCTTCACCGTGTTGTTGTCCGGGAAGCGGTCGCCGAACGTCGCGTTGACGTCCGCGGCGCGGTCGTACTGATTCAGTTGCAACGCGGTCCTGCCCAGGCCCGCAAGCGTTTCGACGTCGCCGGGGTGATCGACGAGCGTGCCCGCGTAGACCTGCTCCGCCTGATGCGGGCGCTGCTGCACAAGCGTTGCATCCGCTCGTGCGCTGATCAACGCGGGATCGAACGGCGCTTCATGACGCAGTTTGTCGAGCGCCGCAACGCCTTCGCGCGTGCGGTCCGTGTAGAGCAGGTACTGCGCCTGCAGCTTCTTCACACGGCCATAGTCTTCGCTGACGTCTTCCGGATGCTCGGCGAGATCCGCGCGAATCGGCGTGCTCGCCGTGATCGACTTCAGTAGTTGCTGCGCATTCTCGAAACGGCCCGCGTCGAGGTAGGCAAAGAAGAGACCTTCCTGCACGTCGATGCGCTTGAGCGCGTGCGGTTCGAGCGACGGCGTGAGTGGCTCGACGGGCGTCTGCAACGCACGCTCGTAAGCCGGCGCGGCCTTGCGCGGCTCGTCGACATAGGTGTAGGCGTCACCCGCAGCGGCGTAGGTATGCGCAGGCATCGGTTGCGGCGAGCGCGCGAGATCTTCGTACAGCGCCGCCGCTTCCTTCATGCGCCCGACGCCTTGCAGTACCGCGACACGTTCGGCGAGCACCGCACGGCGCAGGTCCTCGTAGTCTTCGCCGGCCGGCATGCGACCGAGCATGTCGTCGATGTGGTGAAGCGCGGCCCGGGTTTGCGCAAGCCGATCGGGCTCGTCCGTGGCGAGCGATTGCTGACGTCCCCAACGCACTTCCGTTTCAACGACGAGCGCTTCGATCTGCAGCAGATCATGTTCGGAGAATGCATCCGCACTGGCACGCGCCTCCTGCAACGCAAGTTGCGGAGCGCCCGCGCTGGCTTCTTCAAAAACGCGTTGGCGAAGCTGGTCGCGTTCGGACACGACCTTCCCTTGTGCAACCGTGGTTTTCGCGATGGTCCCTTCCGCAACGTTCCCCGGTGCTTCGGACGCAGTGGTCGGCTGCGCAGCGCAGTAGTCGCGCATCAGCAGCATCAGCAGCAGGGCTGTCGCCTTGACTGCCGCGTGCTTGCGTCGGCTAGAGCTTTTCGTTTTCATGGTTCCTCGTTTGTCGATACCGACGTTCAGACAAATCGAGGCCGTGCGTCATGCAAATGACGCATGGAGAACATTCAGAGAGCCTCGGAGGTCTGGCGTGCGGCGTGGAAGTTCAGCGTCTTATTCAGCATCCGGTCACTGCTTCGCAACGACCGGGTCCACTTGCGCGGCGAGGCATGTAGCGAAGTTCGTACCAGGCGGTACCCGATCCTTCACCGGCAACGATTCGACTGCCGAAAGATTTTGCGGCGCAACGACCCGCCGCTATATTCGTTTCATCGGTGAACGGTTCGACGAACGTGAAGTCATCGTCAGGGACGCGAATAGCCAGTTGTCACGAAGGGCTCGCTCGACGCAGACCGATGCACAGCAATGGCCTGCTTATGCAATTGAAATAGAGATCCGAGTGTTTCAAAGGTGATACAGCGCACCAGCCATGTATCAATGATGATGCGTACGGCGAAAACATCGCATCGCTTCGACGCCGTTTCTACGGGTCGAAAAAACCGGATGAAATCGATCTTGAACGGAAATAAGCCAGACCATCTCGATGCTGAAGTGCGCAGAACACTTCTGAAACATTTGCCGCAAAGTCGTGTCGCTATGCTTGTGGCAACGTCCTGGCGGCGCAGCGTTCACATGTGGGCAAACGCACAGAGACAGCATGTGCGCGTTGTGTATTGTCTCGCTGCGGAAGAAAGAAGAGAACAAATCGGCGACTCTCCGAGAGGCGCGAAGATCGCCATAAGCTTTACATCAGTGGTACTGATTAACAATGCGTGAGGCATCAGCGCGCCGCCCCCGCCTGTGCCCTGCCCGACTTCACACGCCAGTTCGCGACTGCGCCGAGCGCCATCAGCAGGCTGGTGCCGAGAAACACCGCGCGCATGCCGATGTGGCCGCCGACGAAACCGCCTAACAGCGGCCCGGCCACCTGCCCCGCGTACTGCGACGACACCGAGTAACCGAGAATCGCGCCCGTCACGTGCGCCGGCACGTTGTGGCGGATCACGCTCGCGATGCACGGCAGCAAACCGCCTAACGCGATTCCCATCAGGAAACGCAGCACGATCAACTGCCAGCTCGCGGTGACGAACGCCTGCGGCACGAGCAGCAGCGCCGAGACGGCGAGGCAGCCGACGATCACATTCCAGTGCCCCGCGCGATCGGCGAACTTGCCCAGCCGTGACGACGAGATCATGCTGCCGAGCGCCGCGCCCGACATGACGAAGCCCGCGACCATCGTCACGCTTTGCGGCTTCGTGAGCTGGGCGACGTAGACGGTGATGATCGGCTCGATCGACATGTTCGCGACCATCAGCAGCAGACCTGTGGCCAGCATCGCGATGGCCGGCCCCTTGTCGTCGACCGATGCCCACGCGCCCTGCTTCGGCGCGCTGCCCGCGCGCTTGCGAACCGGCATTTCGCGGATCAGGAACGCCGTCGCGAGAAAGGCCACGAAGATCGCCGCGCCCGATGCCCAGAAGGTCGCGCGGATGCCGATCAACGGCGGCAGGAAGCCGCCGATCAGCGGGCCGACCAGATTGCCCGCCATGATCCCCGACGACAGTACGCCGAGCGCCCAGCCCGAACGCGCCTTCGGCGTCTGCGTCGCGACGAGGATCATCGAGCCCGACGCATAGCCGCCCAGCAGCCCCGCGAGCAGCCGCAACGCGACCAGTTGCCACGCCGAGTGCGCCATGCCGATCAGCGACATCGCGACCGCCATGCCGAGGCTCGAGCGAATCAGCATCGGCTTGCGGCCGTAAAGGTCGGCGAGCTTGCCCCACAGCGGCGCGACGAGCGCGGCACTGAAGAAGGTCGCGCCGAACGCGGCGCCGGACCACTGCACGATCGCCGCGTGATCCTTGACGCCGAGTTGCTCGACGTAAAGCGGCAGGAACGGCAGCAGCAGCGTCATCGCGACGATGGTCGTGAACGAGCCGAACACGCATACGCCAAGATTGCGCTGCCAGTGCGCGGTGGCTTCGTCGGCCGTCGTGGCCTGCGCTTGCGGCGGCAGCGGTTCCGCCGATGGGACGTCGAGCTTGCGATTCATCTTTGGGAGTTTCCAGGTTGACTAGAAGCCGGTCGAGCTATCGAAAGCATCGTAACGGCGTGCGGTGCCATCAGGCAGTCAACCCGTCATCCTGGTATCGCTAATACCTCCTCCATAACTAATGGCCCGCGCGCGACGTACTGTGCGACGTCTGCGGCGCGGCCGCGCATCCGATACCCCGACCGCACCGCCCGGCAGATCGGCCCGCTTCGTCGAACTCACCGCATCCGGATAGAGCTGCATCAGCACGCGCAGCACGCCATTGGTCCAGCCGAAACCGTCCTGTAACGGATACTCGCCGCCGCCCGCGGACTTTTCGCTCGCGTCGCCGCCGAAGCGGGTGTTTATTGCCCCATTTCTTTAAAAGCGCTAGCGACTAGCGCTCTGGACGGGGTCGCCGGGTGTGCCGATCTGCTTCCAGCGAAATCGCGCATTCGGATGAAGCAGCCGAACGGTGTGTGAGCCTTGCATTACTCAATAGGGACAGTTCTTTGTCCGCCAGATCGTAGTCCCTAGCGGACATTTCTTGCGCTTGATTTTTGATGGCCTAGGAGTAACCTCACGTTATGCTAATAGTAATATTTCCAAGAGGTGGCTACATGAATAACGCACACAACGTTATCGACGCTTCTCGGCTCGTTGCAGCTTTGATCCTCGCCGGCATGGCGGCCTCGGGCGCACAAGCGCAAAGTTCGAACGCGGCACCGGCTGCGGCATCTGCGCCGGGTCTTGCAACAGCCGCTCAGGCGTCGTCAAACGCACTGAACCCATTCCCTCATGGCACGCACCCGTCTGGCGTCGGACCGAAAGTGCCGCCAGCCTTCGCCCTCGATGGATCGGACGTAGACAAACAGAACGGCGGAGACAAGATCAATCCGAATAAATTCCTCGACGATACCGGGCCGGCGGTGGATACGCCGTACCAAGCTCCCGAAGCAGCGACTAAAGCTACATTGAGCCGGACACCAGGGGCCGTCGCCGCGCCAACCTTTACGACGACCGACTGGCCGACGTATGGCATGAACAGGCAGCGGACTGGGTATAACTCAGTCGAGACGGTGCTCACCCAGACCAACGTGACGACGTTGAAAGAGCACTGGACGTCACCTGTCCTGGACGGTGCCATCCTGACTCAGCCGGTACTGGCTACCGGGGTGATAATCAACGGGATGCCAACCGATATCGTCTATGTTGCGACAGAGGGGAACACTACATGGGCACTGAATGCCGCGACAGGGAAGGTCATTTGGAAAAGCGCCCCTATCCCTCAAGCTATCTTGACGTCGAACTGCACCGGGCTGTTCCAAGGCAAGATCGGGGTGCAGGGCACGCCCGTCATCGACCATGCCAACAACCGGATTTTCGTTGCGAGCGGGCGAGGCTACCTGCATGCGTACAACCTCCAGACCGGCGTGGATCTCCCGGGCTTCAACCTGCCACTTCTAGACGCAGCCAACGCTTCTCCAAGAACGATGGTCTATGGCGGCTTGACGCTCAGTCCCGATAGTTCGTCGATATACGTGGCGACAGCCGGCGACCCCTGCGATACGGAGCCGTACCATGGACAGGTCGTCCGCGCGTCCACCACCAACCCAGCTGCGATTCTGCAACGCTGGTACCCAGACGGCGCAAGCGGGCCAGACGGGGGCGGTATATGGGGTGTGGGAGGCGTATCGATTCCGCCTGATGGAACGGTCGTCTATGCACTCACGGGCAACGCATTCGCCAATCCGGAAAATGCCGCGTTCGCGGAGCACGTCGTGAAGCTCACGCCGACCCTGGCGGTAGCCGCGTCGAACTCGCCGCTTAATCCGCCCAGCTCGGACTCCGACTTCGGCGCTACAGCATTGCTCTTCCAGCGTCCCACCTGCCCGACGATGCTCGCGGCCTACAACAAGTCCGGCAGCCTGTTCATTTATAACCGAGCCACTATTCAGCAGCAGGGCCCCATTGAAAAGTTGACTATTTCCCTCAGTTCAGTCGAGGGCAGCAACATAGGCCTTCCTGCATTCGACCCGGTGCTAAATCGGCTTTACGTCGTGTCCCCTGGCGGTTCGGGGAGCAACAACTTATACCAACACGGGGTCATTGCACTGTCGATCGACAGCAACTGTACTGTGAACCCCAAACCCGTGTGGCAGGCGCAAGTCGGCTTGAACAGATCCTCGTTCAACCCGGCTATCCCGCCCGTCGCCGCAAATGGTGTGGTGTATTACGCAGACGGTTTGGGCAACGACTTTTACGCATTGGATGCAGCGGACGGGACCATACTGTTCCACCGCCAATACACGCCAGTTCAAACCGGCGAGGGTAACTTCGCGTCGCCGATGGTCGTGAACGGGCAAGTCTTCGTCGCTGGTAGCGACCACGTGGTTCATGCCTATGGCCTCTGACTGCTAAATTCGTTAGGAATACGGTACCTTTTTCGCAAGAGTAACCACTCTGCCCTTATTGCGCGCAGTGATTCGCAGTATCGCGCCGCTGCGCGCGTCCTGCGGACACATCGCAATTCGATGTCGTCGACGCAGGCATTGCCGCGAGCGCTTCACGACATCGCGAATCTTTTTTAATAGTTGATAGCAGCGCGTTCCTTCGCGCTCGGGTCCTTTATTCACAGTGCCCTGACATCGAGTTCGACGAGCCTATCGTCTTAGCTCACTTTGTGGCTGCCATGAAAATGGAAGAAATATTTCGATGTACGAATAACAGCGTCGCAGATTTGACTGCACTCCTTAAAAATCAGATTGAAAAGATAATTTCTCCAACCGATACCGGTGGGACCAGCACGTTCGTTCCCCTGCCGACAGAAGGGATCAAGCTACTGAATTTCGTTTATCGAGAGCCCACGCTGGAAAACGTCAAACGCATGATGAATGTGTTTGTTTATGATCCTTCGGCACTGACCGATGACCTGCTGCAACAGCGTGTCAATAACTTGCAAGCCAACAAGCACCACGTCGAAAACTGGGTGGCGAGTATGGCAGCAAACCCCAGGCAGTTCACAGACTACCAACTGCGATTGTCGGAGATCAAGGCGCCGACACTGATCGTCTGGGGTAGAGAAGATCGATTTTTGCCCTTTGACATCGGGTTGCGTCTGCTATCCGGATTGCAGGAGGGGTCGCCGGCCCGAAGCGTGGGTAGCATCACGGGTAGGAGGCGGTCGGGAACGGTTGAGGTGGCACATGGCGACGCTTTCCGGGCGGCAGTCGGCGTTTGCTGCCATCCGCCATGATGGTTTGGCGGATTTTAGCGCACTGAAATGTCCGATAATTCATAAAACGTCCTCCCCGCAGTTGATTGGCTTAGAACAGCGACGCGCTATGGAATACGGCTTCACTTCATCTTCGCTTGTACTATGATGAACCGGTGTGTTCCGTCCTGTCTCTTGAGTAGTCGCGATCGGTGCTGCGACCGGAGGCGCGGTTATTAGCATCGGCACCGTTGGTGTTGGCATATTCGTGATGCACGTGATGCCAGGTTCGGTGCCTTCCGATATTCGCATGTATGTTCCTTGGGCAATGTGCTCGTCGCTACCTACGAAGGAGTAGCATGACTGCATCCGGTTCTAACGTGGCATCGAGGCGAGTCGCCATTCTGGTCCTGCTCTGTCGCGACTACGCAGCGCTCGAACTCACCCTCGCCAGTCACATGGCGTACCGGCCAACAGGCGTCGAGTTCATCCTGCTTCAGAACTGCCGGGGCGGCTATGACGCGGAACGCACGCTTGCCGTCGCGCGGCGCTACGCAAGACTTTTTCCGGGCATCGTTCGGGTCGTCGACGACATTCCGCCTGGCCCACCCTATCGCACGATCAAAAAACTACTCTCGCAACCGGCGCTCGCCGAAATCGACTTGATCTGCAAGGTGGACGACGACGCGTTCCCGATCGCCGGCGAGTGGCTCGACAAGATGCTCGCCACGTACGACGCGGCGGAAAATGAAAGCGCGAACGAGCTTGCCTACGTCACCCCGCTGATCAACAACAACAACTGGGGCTTCCCTGAGGTGATGCGTGTGATGAACCTGGAGCGCGAGTACTTCACGAGCCAGGCGCATTCCCATTTCGTCGGAGCCGACGGGGACAAGCGCTTTCCGATGCGAATCATCCCTGCGGAGCAGATCGAGATCGGCACCAATGGCACGATATGGGGCTATCCGCACATCGCGCGCTGGCTGCATGAACGGACCACGCTTCAGCCTGATGCTTTCATCGCTGCCACGCGGGACCTCGAACCTTGCGAAGTGCCGTCAGAATCGCGCTATTCGATCGGCTGCATTCTTTTTCGCAAGCGGTTATGGGACATGATCGACGACGGTGGGCTCGATGACGAGCACATGATGCATGTCTACTGTGCGCGAAACCGGTTGCGAATCGTCTGTGCGCGCAGCGTGCCATTCGTGCACATCGCGTACTTCTCCCAGCGCGAGGAGAACCGCGACATCGTCGATGCCGCTCGCGCGCTTTACGACGCGAGGCTTGGCCATCCCTTCCCGATTGCACTCTACGCGGACCGTGAACGCGATATCGAAGCACGGCTGCGCTGGCTCGAAGATCACCCGCCGCAGGCCACCAAGGGGACGCTTGAAGCGTCGAAGCGTGTGAGCCGCGCGATCTATCGGCGAGTGCGCGCGCTGTGGAAAAACGGTCGCCGAGCGTGGTATGTCGTGACTGGCAAGCGCGATGCGACGAGCGGCCGACGCTCTCCGTCGCCATGACGATGCGCAAGATCCATCCCCGGATCTTCTATTGCTTCGTGAGAAGCCTCAATAGCCGCTGACCCTGCGAAATGCGCCATCTGGCACATAACGCGGAGCGCGCTGCTATCTATCGAATCGAGTGCGCACTGCGCTTGTTCATGGCGGTGACTCTGATGCCGTCAACTATCCGAACGATCACGAATACACGAGGATTACGGAGTTCAAGTACCTCACCGGGCAGCAGCATCAGGGAACCTCGATCGTCAGGGAGTATCCGCGAGCCGAAGGCGAGTCGTACTATCCGATTCCACTCTGGCGGCTCAGGCGGTCAAGGTTTTCGACGATCAGCGTATCGCCGGGTACGACGTCACCGGCCTTGATACGCTCGATGAACGCGCCGAGCGCGCCGCCTTTCTTTACGTGCTCGCCCTTGTGAGCGGACTTGCCGCGGTCCTCCATGTGTAAAGAGCGATCGAGTATCAGGCCGTGCTGCTTGGCCCACGCTTCCGCGTAGGCATCCTGCCGCGCGATCGAGCTACCGTCTGCCTGCTGTGAACTCGAAAAACGGGCGCATGTATAGATTCGTGGCGTATTGCTTATCGCGCTTTGCGCTTTCGTTGACATGGTTCATCTATCCTGTGGCGTACTAGCTATATTCAGCAAATCTATTCGCGGCAATCGAGCTTCGTCGAACTCATCGCGTCCGGATAGAGCTGCATCAGCACGCGTAGCACACCAGCGGTCGAGCCTTCGCTTCCATTCGGCTGAAGCCCTTGCTGGACGGAGCCCTGCGGGCATTCATCTATTGTGCTTTGAGGTCCAACGAGCTTGCCGGTGCGCTGGTAGTACGCGACGTCGGTGCGGATCCAGCGCGTCGCGATATCGCGCGCGAGTTCCGGCTCGCTATAGCGGCGCAGCCCGATCACCGCGAGGTATTGCAGCGGCGCCCAGCCGTTCGGTTCGTCCCACTGCTGGCGGTGTTGGTCCGCCTCGTCGCGAGGCCGCCCGGGCGCAGCAGATCGCGCCGGATCGTCTGCGCCACTTCACGCGCGTCGTTGCGTGTCGCGACGCCGGCGTAGAGCGGATACACGGTTTTGCCTACGTAGCGTGTTCTGCCCCGCAGAACCTTCATCGACGCGCGCATTCCGTATTGCGCGAGCGTCTGATGCAATTCCGACCACGCCATGCTGTGGTCCGCTGAGGCGACCGGCCGTGTATGCAACACGGCAAAACGGTCGACAATGCCAACCTTCCCTAGCGGGGCGACCTGTTTGGGCCACAGGTAATCCAGACCCCAGCCGGTGCTGGTCCATCCAAAGCTGTCCTTTATCGCATGCAAGGCATTCGACGAGAAACATGGCACCATCACTTCCACGAAATTGGTTTCACGAAACTCGAACGCCCTGTTCTGCAACGTCGTTGCGTGACTGAAGTAGCTTCTCTGGTCGAGAGACGGTTGCGCGAGTGCGAAATTCTCCCGTTCTACATAGTCGAAGAACTCGTTGAGCGTTTGAACATCGGTCAGGATATCGTCGTCCGGGAGCCAGATGTAGCGGTATTGCAAAACCAATTCGGCGTTTCGCAACATGAAGTCGTGAAGACCATCCCACTTTGATCCCTTGAATCGATGTATGGTTTTAGCAAAGTCGTCCGCAAAATTTTTGTCTTTCCCGTAGTAACTCAGTATCAGGTCAAAGCGCGGGGTCTTTCCGCCGCTGAACCATTGCGGATGCAAGGAGCGGTCTCCACACCTCAGAACGACCAGGTACTTTTCCATCTTCCGAACTCCCTATGCGATGCTCCGAATCTTCCAGTCAGTCCCAGGAAAGCTCTCAGGTGCCCGCTAGCACTCGCTGATTGCTGCGCCCTGGATGAGCCCTTCCGCAGCTTTAAGCGCCGCACCAACGACCTGGTCCATGTTGTAGTAGCGATACTGCGCGAGCCTGCCCACAAAAGTAATATCGGCAACTGTCTCCGCAAGCGCGTTGTAGCGCAGGAACAATGCCTCGTTTTCCTTGCGTGGAATCGGGTAGTACGGCTCACCTTCGGCTCGCGGATACTCCCTGACGATCGAGGTGCCCGGATGCTGCTGCCCGGTGAGGTGCTTGAACTCCGTAATCCTCGTGTATTCGTGATCGTTCGGATAGTTGACGGTACCTGTCGTCTGAAAGCGCTCCAGGTCGCTCAGATGCTGGTGCTGAAAATCCAGGCTGCGGTACGGCAGCTTGCCGAAGCGATAGCCGAAATACGCGTCAATCCGTCCTGTGTACACAAGGTGTCCGCATTCGATACTCGCTTTCACCTCGTTATAGTCGGTCGACAGACGTACCTCGATGTCCGGACTGCCAAGCATCCTTTCGAACATCGCGGTGTAGCCTTGCGCCGGCATGAATTGATACGTATCGGTGAAGTACCGGTCGTCGTCGTTCGAACGTGTCGGGATTCGCGCAGCGACACCCGCGGACAGTTCAGAAAGATCGAGTCCCCATTGCTTGCGCGTATAGCCACGGAAAAACTTCTCGCACAGATCGCGGCCAACGCTGCTGAGCACCGCGTCTTCGCTGGTGGAGACGGTTCCTCGCGGTTCACGTACCGACTCGAGAAACGCCACGGTGGCCTGCTCGTTCAGATCGAGGCCGTATAACGTGTTGATCGTCGTGCGATTGATCGGTATTGGATAGAGATCCCCGTCTATACAAGCCTTTACGCGATGCTCGTAGAAGCGCCAATCGGTAAAACCCGACAGGTATTCGAATATCCGCTTGCTGTTGGTATGAAAGATATGCGGACCGTACGGATGGATCAGCACGCCGTTCTCATCGTGCCGGTCGTAGGCGTTGCCGCCTATATGATTCCGTTTGTCGACGACGAGCACGCGTTTTCCGCTTGCCGCGAGGCGTTCGGCACAGACCGCGCCCGCAAAGCCGGCGCCTACGATAAGGAAGTCATATTTCATCTGTGCGCACCCTCGTTTGGAAAGCCGGAACCTTGCATTTGATCAGGTAAAGCGCCATCGAGGCCGTGACGAGAAACTCGGTGGCCAGCGCTGACATTGCCGCGCCCTGAGCGCCGTAAAACCATACAAGCGGCACGAGGATGGCAAGATTGAACAGGCCGGCGACGATCAGGATCTCGCTGACCTTCTTCTTCATGCCGAGCGGCAGCATCAGCTGAACGCCGAATACACCGCTCAGCCCGATGAGCAGTGGCATCGGCGCCATCCACTTCAGGACGATCACGGCCGGTTCGTACCCGGAGCCCATCGCGATACGAACGATCAACTCGGCGCCGCCCCACAGCGCGACCGAAGCCAGCAACATGGACGAGCCCGCCAGGTAAAACATCTTGCGCACCAGCGCAAACGCCTTGGCGGAGTCTTCGGAAAAGAGCGCCGTCACGCGCGGGTACACCGCGTTGGCGACCGGTCCGAGCGGCGCCTGGGCGACGTTGCGGATCTTGTCGGCGACGCCAAAGAAGCCAACAGCGGCATCCCCCGCAATAAATCCGAGCACCACGCTATTGGTGGTGGTGTACAAACTGATCGCTGCGGTGGAAATGAACGTGTGCCAGCCGTCACGAAGCGTCTCCAGGATCTCCGCCTTGCCCGGCACCATCGCGACAATCATCCGGTCTTTTACGATCAGGAACGAGGCGACGAGTCCGGCAGCAACCACGCTCATCGAGCTGATCAGCGAGGCGATCCACGTGTCGGCCGGCGAGTGCACCAGGACGAACGTGAGCGGAAGCAGCAGCAGCCGCGCGCTCAGCATCGAAACGGTAGTCAGCGTCATCTGCTCCAGGCCCTGGAACAGCCACTGCGGAAACAGCACCGTTCCGATCACGACCGGATAGGTCGCCAGCAGAACCGGCAGCAATTCGCGCAGTCTTGCCACGAACAACGCCGCTAACAGCAGCATCGCGAGGCAGACCACCGCGATCAGCGCCTTGGCGCCTTGCGTCGCCCAGAAGATCTTCGACACCGCGTACCGGTCATTCTGGACCCGTGCGACGTGGGCAGTCGATGACCAGTTGAAACCGTAGTCGGTCAGCAGTACGAGGTAGCCAATGATGGCTTGTGCGAAGATGTATGCGCCAAAGTGTTCTGGGCGCAGCACGCGCAACAGGTAGGGAACGGTTGCAAGCGGCAGCAGCATGTTAGCCGCCTGCAGGATGGTCAGCGCGACGATGTTCTGTCGGAGTGGATTCGCCATGGTTAGACCGTTTTCAATACTTCGATGAAAGTTCAGGACAAGCGCGGCATAAGCATAAGTCCATCATATCTGTCATACGCACAGGGTCACCAGATTTCGTCGTCAGTAGGCGCGGCCCGTTGGGGTACGCAAACGCCGTGCCTTTCAGAGGGTTAAACGGATACTTCCAACGCGCTCTGCGTTATGTGCCAGATGGCGCATTTCGCAGGATCAGTGATGATTGAAGCGTCTCACGAAGCAATAGAAGATCCACGGATGGATCTTGAGCATCGTCATCGCAACGGAGAGCTTCGGCCGCCCGTCCGCATACATGCCGATCAGGTGCTTCATACGCAGCTTCTTCGCCATATAGGATCGGGCTCGCGAGCTCGTAGCTCGGCGCGGTCATAGCGGCCTGAAACGCGATCGTGCGGTATCCGAAGATGTATCTGAGCCGGAACAACAGACGTTTGTAGTCGGACAGGCTCCTGGAAGCTTCGGTTTCTCCGGGCCAAGCGATGCCCGTTGTTTTGCTCTGCAACTCTGACCTCAATCTTCGTCACCATCGTTGCCGTCAAGGCCGTAGCGCCGTTTGTCCCGGCAATCCCAGCGGTGACGACCTGGGAGTCCGGTGATCTTGCGGATCCTGAAACCATCGGCGACATACAGCGCTCCGTCACGCCCGAACGCGAGCCCCCTTGGACCCGACAGCATCGCCTGAACCGCGAGACCGCCGTCACCTGCGTAGCCCGCCGCACCAACCATGCACGAATGGGACATCTCATGACACACACCCTTGGATCTGTCCTGACGCAAGTAGTCGACGGAATGATCCGTCGACGCCCGTAGCGGGCGATCAGCCGGAAGGCAAAGTTTGAATATAGTCCTTGGCGCGAGGGCATTTGAAACACTGACCCGAAGCGCTGAAGATCTGGCGCGTTTGTTCGAGTGTATGCGTCATCCAGTTCAATGAGCCATGCGAGAAAACTTCACATGTCCAGCGGGCGAAGCCCTACCGGGCGGTGACAAAGCTCCAAAGCCCTGCGCATTCTGTATCGCTGAACGTGTATTGCGGCATCGCTTTCTTCAGCACGATTCCTGTCGGATCGACGCCGACATTCAGGACACGGCAGAACGAGCCCAAATCGTAACGACTCGGCGGGCCGCCGCGTCGGCGGGTATCGCTGAGAAGATACTGGCTTGTCAACGGGGGCGCAAAAGACGCTGCGTTGTCCGCGTGGCCGTGGCATCCGCCGCTATATTCGTTTCATCGATGAACGGTTCGAAGAACGTGAAATCAACGTCAGGGACGCGAATAGCCAGTTGGCACGAAGGGCTCGCTCGACGCAGACCGATGCACAGCAATGGCCTGCTTATGCAATTGAAATAGAGATCCGAGTGTTTCAAAGGTGATACAGCGCACCAGCCACGTATCAATGATGATGCGTACGGCGAAAACATCGCATCGCTTCGACGCCATTTCTACGGGTCGAAAAAACCGGATGAAATCGATCTTGAACGGAAATAAGCCAGAACATCTCGATGCACGAGTGCGCAAAAACACTTCTGAAACGTTCGGCGTAGATGTGTCGCAACACGTGCGGCAACCTATTCACAGCGAAGCGTTCACATGTGGGCTAACGCACAGAGCAAGCATGTGCACGTTGTGTATTGTCCCGCTGCACAAGAAAGAAGAGAACAATCGGCCACTCTGAGAGTATCGCGAAGATCGCCATAAGCATTACATCAGTGATACTGACTAACACGATGCCGTATAAAACGATACGCCGGGCGTGAATATCGAACCGCCGATAGATGCCATTGGCACCGGCTTGCGCGCACCCGAGATACTTGAACCCGAGCAGCCAGGAGTACGCAGCTTGATCGCGCGTGGACTTGTTCGATGATATTGTTCAAGAACTTCAACTGCCGGATCTTGATGGGCGTTTCGCGCTGATTTCGCGCGCAAGATCGCACCACTCCGAGGAGTAACTTGTGCCGCTCGCCTCCGCTACTTCCCGCCTTGCCGCCGACGCGCCCAACTACGTCGTCGCCATCGAGGCTGGCCACCACGCGCTGACCGGCGACGAAGGCCCGCACGAAGGCGGCCAGGATCGCGGTCCCGCGCCATTCGCTCTGGTGCTGTCCGGGCTTGCCGCGTGCACGGCCGCCACACTCCGCATGTACATGCAGCGCAAGACGTGGCCGGCCGCCACGATCGCCGTTGAGGTCAGCCTGCATGCCGATCACGACGGGACCCAGTACATCCGCCGCGGCGTTGCCGTCGACGGACCGCTTGAAGAGGCGCAACGCGCGCGCCTTGCCGAAATCTGCGAAAAGACGCCGGTCACGCTCTTCATCAAGCGCGGCACGCGCATCGACACAACACTGCGCATTGCATGACTGGCGAAAACGCGCTACCGCTGCGGTACGCGGTCGCGCCACTCGCCCCAATGCGTGACGATGTCCTGCACGAGCGGATTGCCTGTGAGGAACAGATTGTTGATCGCGATGGTGAAGCCGCCCTGCGACGCGTAGTTGAGCAGATTGTCCGCGCTCGACTGGCCCGCATACGGCCGGTCGAAGTCCGAGCCAGCGCGCAGCACCGCTACACGTTTCAGGTCAACGCGATGCGCGCTCGCCGCGCGCGTCAGCGCCTCGAAGGTGGCGTTGTCTTCCTGCTGCGTCGTGCAATAGGTGCCCTTGCCGTCGGTCAGGATCTTCGTCCATTGCCGCGCGCGCTCGCCGAGCTCGGTGCCCGACCACCAGGTATCGCCCGCCAGCGTGTCGCACTGGATCACGGTCGGCGGACGGTTCGCGGGCGCATAGCTGTACTTGGCACGGGCAGCCTGCGCCTGTGCGTCGTCGGTGAGCGTCACGTTGCGCGACAGCGCGAATGCCGCGTTCGAAAGCGCGGAATTGAGTTGGAACACTTCGGTGCGATAGTCGAGCGGCGGCTTCTGCGTCGGGCCCGTCGTGTTGATGCCGAGATAGCCGGTATTCCAGCCCGGTGGAATTTCGCGTCCGTCGATCTCCCATTGAATCCCGAAGTCGACGAGCCAGTTCGCCCATGCAGCCGAACCGACGGTCCCCTGAAGCGGATCAATACCAGCGATGCCCGCCACCATGAAGTACGTATGACGCAAGTCGAAACGCGGCGAGAACGTCAGCGCCATGATCGACGCGGCGGCATTCGCGTGCCCCATGCCCGTCGTCATCACGCAGACCTCCTGGCGATTGCAGTGTACGGCGGGGTAGTCAGGGGACAGACCCGCGACCGAGATGTCCTGCCACGGTCCGAGATGATCGAGCCACACCTGGCCTTCCGGACCGAACATCGAAATGATCATCACCTTGACCGGACGGCCATGCGACGCGCCGTCGTCCTGCGCGAAGCCGTCGTCGGCATGCGCGATGACCGGTGCAACTGCTGCGCCTGCCACGAGCAACGATGAAATTGCAGCACCAAAAGCACGATTTAGCATAAGAGGTCCCACCTGATATGTAAGAACTGCGGTTCCGGAATGTGATTCGCGTGCCAATTTTCGACTGACGTCGTGGCTTTTTGTCGGTGTGCAGCGTGGGACCTGGGCGTGAGCCGTTCAGGTGACTGTGAGTATAGGCAGAGAAAAATGTGAATGGGCAAGCGCCAGCGAATTTCGACGCGCACGACACGGCAACGGCGGAGACAACGTGCAGCGACTGACCACCAACGGACAACCGCCGAATACCGAAGCCGAAGAAACGACGCGCGCATCGCCGCCTCACCGGCGCCTTCGTGTGTTGCACGGGAGTATGCTGGTGTTTCTAGCGGGCGGGCGTATCTGCCACGTCCGTGATGGGACGAATGCGGGAGACGCGCATGGATGTGCCGAATAACGAATTCGTGCTCGTGGGGAGCCTCGAAGAGCTGAGGGCGAAGGAGCGGCTCGTTGTGCAGGGTGGCCATGGTCCAATCCTCGTCATCCACGATCGCGGGCGCATCTTCGCGCTCGACAATCGTTGCCCGCACATGGGCTTTCCGCTCGAGCGCGGCACTGTCGAGGATGGCATCCTGACCTGTCACTGGCACCATGCCCGCTTCGATCTGCAAAGCGGCTGCACCTTCGACCTCTGGGCGGACGATGTACCGAGCTGCGCGGTCGAGGTGCGCAATGGCGACGTCTGGGTGGCGACCACGTTCGGTCACGCCGATCCCGCGGCGCACTGGCGTCAGCGTCTTGCGGACGGTCTCGCACACGACCTCGAACTCGTCATCGCCAAAGCCGTGCATGGTCAGTTCACGGCAGGTGTACCAGTGACCGATATCGTTCGGCAAGTGGCGCTGTTCGGGGTGCAAAACCGCGACGGCTGGGGCGTGGGTCTCACGATACTCACGGCGCTCGCCAACCTGTTGCCTGTGTTGCCCGCGGACGACGCCTATCTCGCCCTGTTCCACGGCGCACGTCGTGTGGCAGCGGACTGCGAGGGCGAGGCGCCCCGGCGCGAACGTGCACCGCTTGGCAGCCGGCCGGAGCCAGCCGTGCTCCGGCGGTGGCTACGCCTTTGGACAACCGTACGCCACCGCGAGGCGGCCGAGCGCACCTTGTTGACGGCGATTGCCGCTGGTGCTTCACCCGCTGTGCTCGCCGATGCCCTGCTTTCGGCCGGTACAGAACGGGCGTTCGCCGACACGGGTCATTCGCTCGACTTCATCAACAAGGCGTTCGAGTGCCTCGACCGGATCGGTTGGGAGCACGCATCAGCTTTACTGCCCACGATCGTCGCCCAAATGGTCGGCGCCCGTGGCGCCGAGGAGTCGACCGCCTGGCGCCAGCCCGTTGATCTCGTCGAGCTGTGTGAGGAATCAGCCGGCCAGATGGCGCAACTTCTGGCTGACAGTCACACCTTGCAAAGCTGGTCCAACCACGCGGCGCTCGCCCGGGAACTGCTCGACGACGACCCAGCGAAGATCATTGATGCGTTGAAGGAAGCGATCCATGCCGGCGCCACTCCTGCAGACCTGGGACAGTCACTTGCTTATGGCGCGGCGCTGCGCGTGGCCCGGTTCGGCAATGCTAACGAGCACGCCGACTGGGAAACGGCGCACCACGTCTTCACCCATGCCAACGCGGTCCACCAGATGTTCAGGCGGATCGGGACCGAAGGCATCGACGGTAACGTCGCGATCGCGCGCGGCATCTTGCACGGCGCCATGGCGCTCTACCTTGCTCGCTATCTGAATATGCCACCGGCCCGCATCCCGGGCGAAGGCAACGATCAGCTCGACGACCTCCCTGCCGATCAGAAGTCGATCCACACCGCGTTACTCGACGCCTTTGACCGGCAGCGACAGATCGATCTTGCGGCAAGGCTGGTAGCGCGCCATCTCACGCTCGGCTATCCGCCACAGGCGTTGATCGCCACGCTTGCGCGGGCGGTGCTACGCGAAGATGCGGGGTTCCATGCCTATCAGATGCTGGAGGCTGGCGTCCGGCAGTTTACTGTGTGGGGCAATACCGACGAGGGCCGGCATATTCTGATTGCGGTCGTCCGCTATCTCGCGGCCCATTCACCGACTGAACGCGCGACGCTGCAGACGGCCGATATCGCACAACGTCTGATGCGGGGCGGCGAAATACATCAGGGAGCGGCAGCGACGTGACGGCTGTCAGTGCAATGGAGTTGATTGAACTGCACCCAGGGCTTCTGCATTGAGCACATATACGAACGACGACGGCCCCGTGCGCTCAACCATCGACGGTTCAGGTCCCGATCGACACGTATACAAGCACCATCGGCGCCTTCGAGCCGTTCGGCGTCGCGGCGCGCAAAGGCGCCGCATACGAGCAACGGAAATCGACGAAACGCGACCATTTGAAGCGCACGCCCGCACCGATGGCAGCGAGCAGGCCCGGGTTGTTCTCCGCTGGCTGGTCGATACGAGTCCACACACGTCCGGCATCGAAGAAAACGAAGGGTTGCACGAGCGCATTGCTCGCGCCAAATGCAATGGCCGGCGTGCGTAGCTCGGTCTGCACATTCCAGCCTCGGTCGCCCAGCACGACGTAAGGGTCGTAGCCTCGCACGCTGGATTCTCCGCCCAGGCCGATCTCCTCACTCGGCAGCAATGTGTTCGGGGTCCACTGGAACGTGCCGTTGGCCGCCAACGTGAAGCCGCTGCCGAGCGCGAAGGCGCGCGACGCAGTCAGTTGCATGTACACGTAGCGAGCCGTCGCGCCCTGTCGCGCCGCATTGAAAGCTGCGTCATCGTTGTTGCCGTCCAGCCCGCCCGGACTCGCGACGAGTGTCGCCGATGCGTGGGCCGTGCCGGCCTCGGTGGGCTTGCTGATGTCGTAGACCAGCAGAAACTGGTGAATGTGAGTGTTGGAATTGAATACCTGAAAGCCGCCGAATTCCAAATCGTTGTTGCTTCGCTTGAAGTCGTATCCGAACTGGACCATCTGCGTCGTGTCGTTGATGGCCGGCAGACGCCAGTCGTAGCGGAAACTCATCTGCGCCGAAATGCCCGTCTGCCCGTACGTATCGGGCAGCCGCGGCGTGCTCTGCGCATAGACGCCAAACAACTCGATACTGTCGAGCCAGGGCAACGGCGCCGTGTAGCTGAGCGCATGCGCGATGAAGCGTGCACGGTTCGGGCGGCCTTCGGAATCCGGATTGCCGCTGAAAAAATCGTTGCTGGCGGTGAATTGATAGGCGACTTGCTGATCGAGACCGAACAGGTTGCCGTAACCAAGCCCCGCAAAAAATCGTTCCCGCCCAAGGTCCGGCACGCCCGCATTGTCGAAGCCCACGGTAGCGCGAAATGGCAGCCGGTCCTCCGTTTGCAACACGACATCCGTCGTGTTCGCTGCTTCGCCGGGGGCAAAGACGGCATCGACCGCTCGATAAGGATTCGCGTTGAGCACGGCGAGCCCCAACGAAACCGCCGATTGCGGGATCGGTCCGCCTGGCTCGAGCGGCATCTCACGCTCCAGCAGTCCGCTGGAAAAATAACGGTTGCCGCTCGTGCGAACGCGGCCCAGCCTGAATTCCGCGACGACGATATGCACAACCCCCGAACTGACATCCTGTTCCGGCACATACACGTCGACGAGCGGTTTTCCCGCTGCCCTATATCGCTCGACGACGGCGCGGCGTATCTCGGCCAGCCGTCCGAAGGTCAGCGGCTTGTCCAGGTCCGCTGTGAAAATCCGCAGGAAGCTCGCATCGAGAACGGGCAGCCCTTGCGCAACGATGCGATGCTGCTCGTCCGGCGAGACCGCTATGGACGCGCCACTGGGTTCGAAGACCAGCCCGGTGAGCCGCTCGACCGCTATCCGTGTCGCGTCGGCCTGCGTCTGCGCGGGCGGCTTCGGCTGCGCGCCTGGCGGCGACCGCGGCGCGGGTTGCGGCGCGACATCGCGCCATGCCTGGGCTCCGGCCGGCGCGGATAGCGTCACTGCCGCCGCGCACGACGCGATCATCAGGCAATCGATACCGCCCAACGCAGCGCGCCGTCTGCGTGACGGTGCGGTTGCGGATGAGTCTGATCTCCGCATATCGCGCCTTCTTTATTCGGTTGCGACGTGGCCACGGGCCGTCGCAGACTATTGACCGGCAGGCCCCCTCAACACCGGATGCGTCGCGCCCGCCGGCATGATCCATGCGCCGTTCGGCCCGAAGTCGTAACCGGCAAAGCTCGCAGGGTCGCTCATCTGCGCGGTAGTCAGGCCGTTCGCCAGCGGCAGATTTCCGCCGCTGATCGCCTGCCCGGTCGTCTGCGTGTTCCAGTACACGTCCGAGGCGAGCGTGCCTGAGCCGAAGCCGATGACGCCATGCGTTGGCATCAATCGGGTTTGCACAGGCCCCGTCGCAAAGGACTGGCTGACGATACCCTCATTGACGCCGATAAGGCCCCCGCCGTACCCCGTCGAGTACACCGGATCGACGGCACCCGTCGCATACGATTGCGAAATCGAGCCGACGTTGCGACCGACAAGACCGCCGTTCGCGTCGGAGCCCGAAATCGTCGCGCTGCTCGATGAGCGCTCGATGGTCCCGTCGTTTCTGCCCACAAGTCCGCCGAACGTGGTGCCCTCCTGGGTCTGTTCGCCGGCAAGACCCGTCGTGTGCGCGTACGCGATCACGCCTTGATTGACGCCAGCCAGAATGCCGCTGCCCTGCAAGCTCGTCGAGACCGAAGCGTTGTCGACACCGACATCGCGCAGCACACCGCCATGTCCGACCACGCCGAAGAGTCCCGATGAGTAATCCGTGCTGAAATCGTCGATATTGATCGTGGCGTTCGACACGGTATGCCACATGCCGTCGAACTGGCCCGTGAACGGCGTCGTATGGTTGCCTATCGGCGTCAGTGCGTGGCCAGTGGCGTCGATGTCCGTGCCAAGCGCGTAATTGCCGCCGAGATCCTGCCGGACACTCTCCAGATCGGCCACGTTGTTGACGAGCCTGTACGCGGTGATCTGCGTGAGCTGGCCGCTCGCCGGCGCGGGCGTCCATGAGGGATTGACCAGCATTGTCCCGGCGCTATAGGTGCCGTTCATGTCGTAAAGCGCGTTGACGATGCCCGATCCGTGCGACCAGTCGATCACACCCTCGTTGGTGATCGAGCCCGAGTTGTCGACGCTCGACGCATCCGCGCGCAAAGTCAGGTTGCCACTGCCGTGATTCGCGAGCGTGACATGCTGGCCCACCGTCAGCGTGCGGAACGCCGCGAGCGTCAGCGATGCGCCGCCTTGCCAGTTGATCGGCGAAGCGACGTCGAGGTCGCCGGTGTTGCCGTTAGCGCCCGTCGTCCGCACGTTCACGGACGTGCCTGCATTCAGGCTGCGCCGCAATGCGCGCGCGGCGGCGCCATCGATCGTGAACTTGGGCGTCGACAGATTCCACTGAGCCGCCCGAACCACTGCATGCTTGCCGAAGCTCAGTTGCGCCGCTTGCGTCTCCACTGTTGCGCCGCTGCCGTCCGCATTGCTTGCGGCAATGGCACCGCGTTGCGCGACACTTCCTGTGTCGGCGACGAGCCACACATGCCCGTCGCGCGTGGCCGTGCCCGTCGCGCGAATCGCGTCGTGGTTGCCCGCGAGCGCATAGATGTTGCCATCCACGGCTTGCAGGCTGATCTGCGCTGCCTGGATCACGCCACGATTGGTCACAGCGCCGCCTGCTCCGGCCTGAACGAATACCTGTTGGCCCGACGCGGAATCCTGCAGCAATACCTGCTTGCCCACGGCCAGCTCGGCTGTGCCGGCGGGCGCGCTGATCGTGCCGCCATTGACGACGCTGTTGCGCGCAATCAGAAACACGTCGCCGCCCGTCGACGCGATGTTGCCCAGATTGACGACGCGTGAATCCGAATTGCCCGCGAGCACGAGCGGCTGGCCATTCATAAACGTGGCGGGATCGGCATCGAGTGTCGACGCGACGAATCGCCCCGTGGTGGTAACGACGCCCCTGGGGCCTATCACGATGCCTTGCGGGTTGATCAGATAGACCGTCCCGCTTGCGGTGAGCGTACCGGCAATGGCTGACGGCACGCCACCGGTGACGCGGTTCAGCGTCGCACCGCCGCCGTTGGCGAACACGACCCGATTGCTACTGCCGATCGAAAAGCGGTCCCAGTTGATAACGCCGCGCCCCGACGACTGGTTGATCGTCAGCGTCGATCCGCTCGCGACGATGGAGCCGTTCCCGGCAACGAAATGCCCACCGCCCGGCAACGCGCCCGCTGCTTGCGCATGCGCGCGCAATGGCGTGAAGCAATACATGACGAGCGCGGCGGCAGGCAGTGCGAAGCGCGCCACTGCCCGCGAGTCATGCCATCGACGCTGCGACCTCAGCCAGCTATTTTTCATGACGACTCCTGTGATTGGCTGCCGGTACCGTCCGCAGTCAATCGTGCCTTGGTACGGTGGGGTGGTCGCTGAATCACAGATGGCGGTCATTGATGGCATGCCGGTGCGCTCGCGGTCACAGGCATTGTCGCAGACGCCTACAGCCGGCGAACACCGCTGTGCCGCATCGCGTATCAGCACTTTCGGTCTAAAGTTCCACGCTAATGGCCACGACGAGATGTTGCTCGCCAGCCATACCCGCTGCAAGTATTGGAGGGGCGCTGTCATCGCTCAGACGCGTCGATACGTCGGGCCCAAAACCCTTGGTAGAAGGCGCGAAAGATTGAGATTTGCGGTCGCGCCGCCGCGACATCAACTGCTACTCTTGTTGATACGCGCCGGGGCAAACGAGGGCCTGATTGTCTACGCTTACACCACTGGCGGACGAAACTCCAGCTCGTTCGAGGGAGCGACGGTCGGCGGACTCGTGGGGCGAATGACGGTCTGATCGAAAGGTCGTGGAGCAGCGCGGCGGTGGGTACCGGCGGCGTGCTCGGCGGGCTCGTCGGCACTAACAACGGCACCATCAGCCAGTCCTTTGCCACCGGGAGCGTCAGTCCCAACGAGCACGGCATCGGTGGTGGCCTCGTTGGCATCAACGGGGGCACCATATCGCAGTCGTACTCGGCCGGTACGGTCTACGGGCCGTTTGCGGCTGGTGGATTGGTGTACGTCAATGGCGGCCGGATCGAGCAGTCATTCGAATCCGGCCTGGTTCAAGGACCGTCGTTTCGAGGTCCCGACTACGGCACTTACGGCGGGATCGCGGCGTACAACGGCGGCGGAACGATTGCGCCGAACGTGTATTGGGACAAGCAAACGACGACGCGGACGGTGGACACCGGCGATATGCCACAACTGCCCCCGTCAAATGGCCTGACGACTGCGCAGATGGGCAACCCTGCCAGCTTCGACGCATCATGGGACTTCAGCCCGACCGACGCGTGGATCATACCGGCTGGTGCCACGCATCCCCTCCTGCGATGGCAACTGAACCCATAGGCGAGCCCTGCCCTCACGCTTGAGCATTAGCGGCTCCCTCCACGATCAGCGGCCACACCAGCAGTTCGAAGTCATCCGGCGCAAGCGGCGTCGAATAAAGAAAGCCCTGAGCATAATCGCAACCCACGGCCTTGAGAAAATCCCGTTGCTCGGCGGTCTCCACCCCTTCGGCAATGACCTGGAGTCCCAGTTTGTGCGCGAGCACGACCATCGCCTCGCAAAGCGCCTGGTTGTCTTCGTCAAAGCTCAGGTTGTGGACGAATGAACGATCGATCTTCAGGTAATCGATATCGAAGCGCTTCAGGTAGGCGAGCGACGAGTAACCGGTCCCGAAGTCGTCGATCGAGATCGCAATGCCCGAGCGGCGGAAGGTCAGCAGCTTCTCGTCGATCTTCGATTCGGCCTGCAATAGCAGCCCCTCCGTGATTTCCACCGCCACGCTCTGACCCGGCATTCCTTCGCGTGCGAGGTAGTCGGACCACCGCGCGCACAGCAGACTGTCTTGACGAACCTGGACCGGAGACATGTTGACGCTGATCTGGAAAGACGGATGGAAACGCTCGCGCCATTGCCGGGCTTGCTGCACGGCTTGCCGGAACACCCAATCGCCGATAGGCACGATGAGACCCGTGTCTTCGGCGAGAGAAATGAAATCGAGCGGGCTGATCGTGCCGCGCTCCGGATGCAGCCAGCGGATCAGCGCCTCGGCTTTGCAGACCTGCCCCGTCGCGAGGTCGACAATGGGCTGGTAACAGAGCTGAAACTGCTTGCCGGGCAACGCGATGCGTAAATCGTTGGTCAGCCGCAGCCGCCTTTCGGCCTGCACCTGCATATCGGGCGTGAAGTAGCTGAAGCCATCGCGCCCGGCGTTCTTGGCCGTATACATCGCCTGATCGACGTTCTTGAACAACACGTCGAGATCGCTAGCGTCGTCCGGGTAGACTGTGACGCCGACGCTGGCGGATATGAAAGCCTCGTCCGCCACCCAGCTTGAACGGCTCGGCCAGTTTGCCGTTGATGGTCCTCGCGATCCGTTCGATGGTTGCGGTGTCGTCCAGATTGGGAAAAATGACCGTGAACTCATCGCCGCCAAGACGGGCGACCGTATCCGATTGGCGCACGCACGAACCGATCCGCTTGCCGGCCTCGATCAGCAAAATATCCCCCATGTCGTGACCCAGGGAGTCGTTGACCTCCTTGAAGCGGTCGAGGTCGATCAGCATCAACGCCATGCGCTGCTTGCAGCGGCTCGACTGCCTGGCTTCACGAGCGAGACGCTCATGGAACATCTGGCGATTCGGAAGCCCGGTCAGTGCGTCGAAATTGGCCTGTTTCCAGATAGTTGTCTCGAACGCCATGCGGTCGGACAGATCGCGACCGACGGCCAACACGGAGCTCACGTTGCCGCAACGATCGACCTCCGGCGTAATGCGGATGTGCGTGCATTGTTGCTGTCCGTCCTTGCCGGCCCATTTCAGCTCGACATTGCGCGCTTTTCCCGCCGGCAATGACTTCGCCGATGATCTTTTCGTAGACGAGCGCGTTGGGGCCGCCCGGAAGCTCCGAGGGCCGCTTGCCGAGCGCTTCGGCGACACTGCACCCCGCCGCGGCACAGAACGCGGGATTGGCGTAAATGCGGCGAGACTCGCGATCGTAGCGGGCAATGGTATCGGGCGAGTTCTCGATCAGCGTGCGCGACTCGCGCTCCCGCGCGACGAGTTCCGCCGTTCGTTCGATGACGGTCTGTTCCAGCGAAGCGTTGATCTCATTGATCTTCTGAATCTTCTGCCCGATCGCGCCGCGCATGATTTCGAAGCGCTGCGCGAGCCGGCCCAATTCGTCCTGGGCGCCGCCTGCTGCTTGAGCTTGCCCCTCTTCCAGGTGGGCGCCGGCATCGTCGCCGGTATCGTGCACCTTGCGCACCAGTTCCCTGAGCGGCGCAGTAATGCTGTGCGATATGAAGTAGGCGACGAAGATCGACAGCAGGAACCCCGAGATGCCGACCAGCACGATCTGGTTTCGTACCGCTTGCGCCTCGACCGTCAGTTTTCTTTCTGCAATGGTGCTGACCACGAACCACGTCGTGCCGGGGATTCTCGCGTACGCGGCCAGGTAACGTTCTCCCCGCTTCCCCACGAACGCGACGAAGCTTCGCGCCTCGTCCGATGCCGCGTTGTGCGCGATGTTGTCGATGAGGCCGGGTTCGGGCGTCGCGTCGGCGCTGGCCGATGCGTCGTCGGCCCGGATGATCACCCTGCCGCCGCTCGCATCGAGAATGTAGATTTGCGTGCCGCTGCCCGTGGCCGCGTCGGTGAATATCGTCGAGAAATACTCTGGGCGAACGATCAGAACCAGGTTACCGAGCTGCTCGTTGCTGCTCTTGTCGATGATGGCGCGCACCATCCCGATGTTCTGTTGCCCGGCGCCGTCCTCGTAACTGCCCCAGTAAGCGCGTTGACGCCCGCCCTGAGCCCGTTTGACGAAGCTCGTCACGCCGCCGGTCAATTGCGCGAACGCCTGCGTGTCCAGGATCCGGTTGTTCCTGTCGATCAGATATTTCTGGTTAATGAAATCAACCGAACCGTAATGCTCGAGGAGTAGCCGCGCCATGTCCTGGCGCGCCTCGCTTTGCTCCTTGGCGTTGCCGCTCGCTGCCTTCGCCAGCGCGGCTTGAACCCGGTTGGAGAGCACCAGCAGATTGCTTTCCGTCTCGATCTGCTGCATGCGCAGCTCGATGTTTCTCGATACCTGCCTGACCACTTCCTTCGAGAATATCTGCGCGTTTTCCTTGATCGCCGCGATCGACTTCACATACGAAATGCAACCCGAAATGAAGATCGGCAGCAGTGCCAGCAGAATGAAAGCGGCAATCAGCCGATATCGGATCTCGATACGGCGAAGCAAGTCCTGTGACAAATAGTCGGAAGCGCGTCGTAGCAACGCCGGGATCGAGTTCATTTGTAGTGCATCTTCGCTTCATTCTTGACCGATTTATCGAGGCGCTTCGCTGCCTCCCTGGCGGTCATTTTTTTCAACAGCACGTCCTGCATCAAGCCATGCAGCGACTCGAGCGTGTTCGAGGGCAGCGTCGAATAATACGGGCTCGCGGTTATCGAATAGCGGCTGACTGCGTTCGTGTAGCCGACGATTTCCGGGTCGCTGACGGCCATTCCCGCATTGCTCCGAAACGGGGAGATGTTGTGGCGCTTTCGCTGCAGAATTGGAAAGCCTTGACCGGCGATGAATTCCAGAAAGCGCATCGCTGCCGCCTTGTTGGACGTCTCGCATACGGCAAAGCCCGTCTCGCTGCCGAGCACGGGCACCATCGGCTCGCCGCGCGCATTCCATGGCGGAATGAACACACCGACCGCAAAGCGATTGCCATGCAGCAGAAGACCGGCCGACCAGCTGCCTTGAAAAGCCATCGCCGCCTTGCCGTCCTTGAAAAGACGCATGCCGTCGTCGTAGCCGGTCGTCATGAACGCCGCCTGGACGTAGCCGCGTTCAGGCAGCAGCGCGATCCTGGCGAAGATATCGGCGACCTCGGGCGTATCGAGATCCAGCGTGCCGACGGCCAGTTTGCTTTTCCAGTCCGGCTCGTGCGCCACCACACCGTTGGCGAAGCCCGAAGCGAACGGCCCATTTCCGAGCATGTTCGGAAAAGCGCCGTTCAACATGATCGGCGTGAACCCCGCGCGCTTGAGCTGCGCGCAAACGCGCAGGAACTCGTCGAAATTCGTCGGCAGCTTGTCGATCCCCGCCTTGGCGAACATGTCCCGGTTGTAATAGATCATGGTTGTCGCGACCCCGCCCGAAATACCGAACCCTTTGCCGCCACGGCTGGTCCAGTCCCGCTTGAGCGGTGCGAGCATATTGCTCCACGCCGATGTCCGGCTGACGTCGGCGAGGACGCCCTGATCGGCCAGCTCGGCCGAATAGGCGTTGGGGTTAACGCTGACCAGATCGGGCAGCGTGCCGGCGGCGACGCGGGGTTTGATGTTTTCTTCGACCGAATTGCCGATCATGAACTGAACGTCCACGTGCACATCGGGATTGCGTTTGCTGAACTCGGCAGCGATCTGAAGCATCTGTTCGGGCCAGTCCGGCGCCCATATCAATGCCGTAATGCTGGTTCGATGCGCGGGGGCCGCACTGGCGTCAGAGGCGTCTTGCGGGTGGCAACCACACAGCAGCAGCAAACCGGTCAGGCCGGATAGCAGCCAGCGAACCGCGGACCGGACCGGGAACACCGTGTGAGACCCAGAACGCGGATAGTTGGCCATGACGACGAATAGGGCGATTGAACGCAATAGACCTGACTCTGCCTATCGGCAGAAATCATGAATCCTTTAATTGTCACGACGCGCGCGTTGACTGGCGTGTCGCGCCCAGACGGCCGTATTTGTCCTGATTGCCTCCATCGACCCTTTTGTGCCGAAATGCGCATGGGATTCGTCGGGAAACGACAAGACGGAGCAATTTCGGCTCCCTATAGTGGCTTTCGGCGATCTGCTATCGATGTCGAGCCCGTTCAGGAGGAACCTGAAGCAGTCGATACGAACCCAGAGCTGCACCGGCCGCCGTCCGAAGCGCGCAGGGCGAGCAAGGCCGGCACGCGCGCCATAGTAGTGAACTCACGCTTGCCGACAAAGGAAACCAACATGCGTTTTGCGAAAACTCTAAGTCCTATTGCAGTTGGTGCACTTCTCGCTATCGCACCGCTCGCCGCTCGCGCGGATACGGTGGTCAAGATAGGTTTTGCCGCGCCGCTCACCGGACCTAACGCCAGTTACGGAAAAGACCTGGAAAACGGCGTAAAGATGGCGCTCGACGACGCGAAGGCGCAAGGCGTCAAAATCAACGGACAGCCCGTCTCGTTCGAACTCGTCGCCGAAGATGACCAGGCTGACCCGCGCGTCGGCGTGCAAGTCGCGCAAAAACTCGTCGACGAAGGCGTGTCGGTCGTGGTCGGCCACTTTAATTCTGGCACGACCATCCCCGCGTCGGATCTCTACGAGAAGGCAGGGCTGCCCGACATCGATCCGGCCGCCACCAATCCGACCATCAGCGGCCGCGGCTTCAAGAACATCTTCATGGTGATCTCGAGCGACGCGCAAAACGCGGGCACCGCGGGCGCCTATGCGGTCACGACGACGAAGGCCAAGCGCATCGCCGTCATCGACGACCGGACTGCGTTCGGCCAAGGCGAAGCCGACGAGTTCGTGAAGGCGGTCAAAGCGCACGGCGGTGACATCATCGATCGCGAATACACGACTAATCAGGCATCGGACTTCAAGACGCAACTCACGAATCTCAAGGGCAAGAACCCCGATCTCATTTTCGTGGGTGCCCTCAATCCGCAGGCGGCCGGCATCATGAAGCAGATGAGCCAGCTCGGCCTCAAAGCGCAATACGTGGGCGGCGGCGGCGTGAAGGACGTCGACTTCATCAAGCTCGCGGGCGACGTGTCCGAGGGCGCGATGGCATGGGAATACGGCCGTCCGCTCGACAGCACGCCGGTCGGTGCGAAGTTCGCCGAACGTTTCAAGCAGAAATATGGCGCGGACGTTCTGTCATACGCGCCGTTCGGCTATGACGCGGCATGGACCGCCATCAAGGCGATGCAAGCAGCCAATTCGACGAAGCCCGACGACTATCGCCCGAAGCTGCAAAGCATCAGTTTTGACGGCATCACCGGCCATATCGAATTCAATCCGAACGGCTCGCTTAAGAACGGCTCCTCCACTGTCTATCAGGTCAAGAACGGCCAGTGGGTGACGGTCAAGACTGTAAGCGGCCTCTGATCGAGCACGCGGCGCACCTCTGCTGGCGAGACGTGCGCCGTCCTCGTCGTGCTTTCAATGTGAGACGTCGGCCTTCAGCGAGGGGTTAGGCGTCGGTGTGCCCTTGGCGCCGTAGGACCACATGCGTGGCCTTCTCCGACGCTACGGATTCAACGCATTCGTATCCCAGAGCCCGCAAGTCGACCCCGTCGAACAGCGATTCTCCCCGGCCGAGCAGGACCGGCGCGACAGCAATGTGCAGTTCATCAATGAGGCGCTCACGAAGGTACTGCTTGATCGTGTCCGGACCACCGCCGATCCGCACGTCCATTCCGGCAGCGGCCTCGCGTGCACGGTCGAGCGCCTCGCGAATGCCTGCTGTTATGAAGTGGAACGTCGTGCCGCCTTCCATCTCGATGGACGGACGAGCATGATGGGTCAAGATGAAGACCGGAACATGATACGGTGGATTGTCTCCCCACCAGCCTTTCCAGTTTGTGTCCGGCCAGTCCCCACGAATGGGTCCGAACATATTCCTCCCAAGAATCCAGGCCCCAACATTCTGAAAGCCACGGGCGGCGAAATCATCGTCAACCCCGGTCGTTCCGCCGTCCTTGCCGAACAGGGCCCGCTGGAACGTGCGTGTTGGGACTAGCCACTGGTGCAGTTCCGTCCCACCAACGCCGAGCGGATTGTTGATGTCCTGACTCGGGCCTGCTCCGTATCCGTCGAGCGAAATGGTGAAGCCGTTAACGCGAACTCGTGTCATCGTTTGCCTCCGTTTAGACGCCTAACGTAATGTGGACAGCAATCTGCATGGTTTGCACGAACTACGTGAAATATTCTGGCAGCAGATTATTTTGCTTGCAGTGTTCTAATTTTTCTCGATAGTCTCGCCAGGAAGAAAGCATGCACCGGCCCGCGAAGCTCATCAACTTCTGACATGACCCTATCCAGTCCAGCCCGGAACGGGTTGACCATACGGCCGGCCCGTCGTCTGTCGACGCTCAGTCACGTACAGATCGCGTCGCTGTGGTTTGCGCTCTTTACCCAATGGATGACGGTCGTCCCGGTGCTCGTGCCGGCACAGGTTGCGGAAATGCTCGGACACAACGCCGCGCTAAAGGAAGCTGTGGCCGGCTCGGTCATTGCGTGCGGCGCATTCGTTGCGATGGTCGTGGCGCCACTGGCCGGGGCACTTTCAGATCGCTGCTCCGCAAAGCAAGGACGTAGGCGACCGTTTCTGATCACCGGCGTGTTCGGTACCTCGGCCGCACTACTATGGCTTGCTTCATTCAACGGCGCGGGGAGCGTATGGCTCTATACGCTCGCGTTCCTGCATCTCCAATTCTGGTGGAACTGGGCAGCGGGTCCGTACGCCGGGCTGGTTCCCGATGTCGTGCCGAAACAGCAAGCGAATCGCGCGAGCGCGTGGCTCAACGTGATGACCGTACTCGGTACCATCACTGGCAACGTGGTGCTGGTAGCGCTTTACTCTTCGGGCCACCTTTATCCCACGGTGGCCACGTTCATTGCGATCATGTTGCTGTGTCTCTGGCTGACGATTAGCGGCTCGCGCGAGCCGACGCCCGCCGGATTCCGCGAACGCTTCGAGCTGTTCGCGTTCGTCCGCTCGTTCTATCTCGATCCACGCCTCCACCAGAACTTCTACTGGGTGCTCGTGACCCGCCTGTTCGGGAACATGGGAATCTGGTCAATCTTCACCTTCCTGTTGTACTACCTGCAGGACGTGATCGGCATTCGTCATCCGACCGGTCTGCTGAACGGGCTGCTTGGTGTCGGCGTGGTGCTCGCGATCCCGGCCAGCCTGCTCGGCGCACGGCTTGCCGACCAACACGGCGTCGTTCCAGTCGTCCGCCTGACAAGCTGGATCATGGCCGGTGCCGCAATCGGCTTTGTGCTGTTGGCGTTGTATCCGAACCTATGGCTGGTGATCACGGTCGGGCTCGTCTTTTGCGCCGCGTATGGCAGCTATCAAGCCGTCGACTGGGCGCTCGCATTGCAAGTGCTGCCGGACGGTGCGTCCAGCGGCAAGGACATGGGCATCTGGCAGGTGTCGATGGTGCTACCGCAGATCCTCGGCCCTGCCGCAACCGGGTGGATGCTGTCATGGGTCAAGTCGTTTGCCGGTGCCGGACCCGCCTACGTCGCCGCGTTCGTCGTCGCGGCTGGGTGGTTCGTACTGGCGGCGTCGCTCGTCTCGCGTATCAGGATTGCTCGCTCCAACTCTTGTTGAGACGGTCTTTGAGCGGCGTGAATCTTGTCGATGCTGGCGATTTTAGGCGGACTACTCCACCAGTTTCGCAACAAACTGGGCGTGCTGCGCGCGCTTCCTGATCGTCCTGGCGAGCAAGGCCTCATCCTCCACAAACCTGGCAAGAAGCCCGGCCCGCGATGACGCTCCTGGCGTTCGGCCGTCACTGTTTGATCTTGCCCGTTGCGTTGGTATCTGACGCGCCTTGGGGCGACATGCCTTTTTCGCGCTTCTGCATCAAGGTCCCACTCGCAGGCTTGCCGCCAACGTCTGCAGCGCGACCCATGCTCTGACCGGCCGTTCCCGGCTGCGGACTTTGAGTGGCCTGGTTTCCCGTGTTCGCGTTGCCGGCACCGGTCTGCGCGAACGCGCAGGTGCCAGCAATGATGAATATTGCGCTCGTTACTGCCACTATCCACTTCATGATCGTCTCCGGTTCGGGGAGCGCTTTGCGCACTGCCTCCGTGCATGCCGGCGCACGCGGCGTGCCCGGAGGATATGTTGCAAAACATAGTCTTGTATACGTGCACATACGCGACTATAATTTGCAACGCAGTGCGCGGTAAATGGGCGTGCCGTCGCTGTGCGACCCTGCCGCCCAATAAGCGGCCCATCGACAAGTGTTTTTGACCAACGATACGGGAGGATTGAATGGTGAGGACCTATCAACACCAAGACTTCACGAAGCAGTCCGCGCACGATGACGCCCTTAACCAAGCCATGTCGTGGTTTGAATCGCGAGAGCGCCAGTGAGAGACCCGGCCGACATCGCCACGCGCGATATTGAGACAGGCGCATTCCTGATTGGTTATGCGCGCGTCTCGACGGACGACCAGGACCTCGGCAACCAGGAAGCGCAGTTACGTGCAGCCGGCTGCGGCCGGATTTTTGCCGAGAAAATTACCGGCACCAGGCGCGCGCGTCCGCAGCTCGATCGCATGCTCGACCACTTGCGGTCCGGCGACGTTATCGTTGTAACTCGCCTCGATCGGCTCGCGCGCAGCATCCGCGACTTGCTCGACATTGTTGAACGCATCCGCGAGGCCGGCGCCGGTCTTCGCAGTCTTGCCGAGCTGTGGGCCGACACGACGACGCCGGCCGGCAGCATGGTGTTGACGGTGTTCGGCGGTATGGCCGAGTTCGAGCGCAGCCTGATCGTTGAGCGCACGAGCAGCGGTCGGGCCGCGGCTAAGGCGCGCGGCACCAGGTTCGGCCGTAAGCCGACGCTCACGCCGACGCAGCTTGACCATATCTATCGTCTGGCCGATGAGGGCAATACCGGTATGCAGGAAATCGCGGCATTCTTCGGCATTCACCGATCTACCCTCTTTCGCCTCCTGTCGCAGCGCTCCGACTGTGCAAAGACAAGGTAAACATGCCGTCACTGCCCAATAAGAAAAACTTGCTCGGATGGCTGATCGGACCGCACGCTCTTTTTTGGGGCGGCTTGATCATTGCTGTTGTTATGATCTCGCTATGCGCCACCTCCCTATACGAGAGTCGGCAGGATGCACTGGCCCGGGCGCGCGAAACTTCGCGAAACGTCGCGCTCATCGCGGAACGCGATATCGAGCGCAATTTCGAGCTTTACGCGCTTTCACTTCAGGCCGTTGTCGATGGGCTCGGCAATCGGAAGGTGATGGCCTTGCCGCCTGATCTGCGAGGACAGATCCTGTTCGATCGGGCCGCGACCGCAAAAAATCTGGGTTCGATGCTAGTGCTAGATGCGTCGGGCAACGTCGTCATCGACGCCGGCAACGATACACCGCGCAAGGGCAACTTCGCCGACCGGGACTACTTCAAGGTCCAGCGCGACAATCCAGACGCCGGCCTCTACGTGAGCGCCCCGTTCCGCTCCCGCCTGCGCAACGGTTCACCAAGCATCGCGTTGAGTCGCCGGGTATCGCACCCGGACGGCTCATTCGCCCGGCATCGTGCTGATGGCGATTAACCTGGAGTATTTTCACGATCTGTTCGGAGGACTGTCGCTTGGCTCTCACGGAGCCATTTCGCTGATCGCCGGCAATGGCCTCATGATCATGCGTCAGCCCTACGATTCGAAGATTGTCGGGCGCGACATCAGCAGGGCCAGCACCTTCAGGCAGTTCAGGTCCGCGCCGGAAGGCAGTTTTTCCGACACCGCGTCGATCGATGGGGTGCGCCGCCTTTACTATTTCAAGAACTTCCCGCATCTGCCGCTGATCATCATGGTTGCCGAAGCGGAGCCGGATATTTATGCCGCGTGGCACCGGCGGGCGCTCACGATAGGTTCACTGATGGGCGCGTTCGCGTTAGGATTCATCGCGCTCTCATTCCTACTCGGTACACAGCTCCAGCGTCGCCTGCGTGCCGAGTCGGAGTTGCAGTTGCTCGCTAGAACTGACAGCCTCACCGGTCTCAACAACCGGCGCACCCTGGGGGAGATCCTCGAACAGGAGTGGCGCAGGGCAAAGCGCACGCGAAGCGTGTTCTCACTGCTGTTTGTTGATATTGACCGTTTCAAGGCATACAACGACACATACGGCCACCAGGCGGGCGATGATGCACTGGCTGCCGTAGCCCGCTGTATCGGCGACAACATTCGGCGACCGGCCGACACCGCAGCCCGCTACGGCGGCGAAGAGTTCATCGTTGTCCTGCCCGACACTCCGCCGGACGGCGCGTCCGTGATTGCCGAGAAGATCCGTTCGGCCATTAGTGAACTCGCCATCGAACACGCAGGCAGTGAATACGGACGCGTAACGGCCAGCATCGGTTCCGCGAGCTGGGCTCCAGAGCAGGATGTTGATGTAACGACAATCATCAAGGCAGCCGACGAGGCTTTGTACAACGCCAAGGCGACAGGCCGAAACAAGGTGGCGACGAGCCTCGCCTAAGTTGCGGCCAGGGGCCGGCGACGGATCGGAAAACGTAAGGCTGCTGAAACGACGGCGCGCATCGTGCCGGTCTGTTTCGCCTCGTGGTAATGCACCGCCACATCGCATCCTCGCGCAGCAGCTATCATCTACTCACATGTTTGGATAGTTCGGCCCACCGCCGCCTTCCGGCGTGACCCACACGATGTTTTGTGTCGGGTCCTTGATATCGCAGGTCTTGCAGTGCACGCAATTCTGCGCGTTGATTTGCAGACGGTCCTGCTGCTGATCGTCTTTCACATACTCGTAGACGCCTGCTGGACAGAAGCGGGATTCGGGGCCCGCATACGTTCGCAGGTTCACGTTCACCGGCACACTCGCGTCCCTGAGCGTGAGGTGCGCCGGCTGATTCTCCTCGTGGTTTGTATTCGAAATGAAAACAGACGACAGTCGATCGAACGTGAGTTTGCCATCAGGCCTTGGATACTCGATCGGCTTACACTGCGACGCGGGCTTGAGCATTTCGTGATCGCGATGCCGGTGACGCAGCGTCCAAGGCACATTGCCGGCGAGAACCTTCTGCTCGATACCCACCATCAGCGTGCCGAGATATAAGCCTTTGCTCATCCACTGCTTGAAGTTGCGCGCCTTGTACAGTTCCCTGTAGAGCCACGACTGCTTGAACGCTTCCGGGTAGGCCGCCAGTTCATCGTGCTGGCGGCCATTGTGCAGCGCTTCGAACGCGGCATCGGCCGCGAGCATGCCGGTCTTGATCGCCGCGTGCGAACCCTTGATGCGCGACGCGTTCAGGAAGCCCGCGTCGTCGCCGACCAGCGCGCCGCCCGGAAACACGAGCTTCGGCAATGACATCAGGCCGCCGGCGGTGATTGCGCGCGCACCATACGACACGCGCTTGCCGCCTTCCAGAAATTTGCGAATTTCCGGGTGCGTCTTGTAGCGCTGGAACTCCTCGAACGGCGAAAGGTACGGGTTCTGATAGGCGAGACCAACGACGAAGCCCACCATCACCTGGTTGTTGTCGATGTGGTACAAAAATGAGCCACCATAGGTGTCCGACTGCAAAGGCCAGCCGGCAGTGTGGATCACCAGACCCGGCTGATGTTTCGCAGGATCGATCTCCCACAGCTCCTTGATGCCGATGCCGTAGACCTGCGGGTCGGCGTTCTTGCCGAGTTTGAAATTTTCGTTGAGCTGGCGGCCGAGGTGACCGCGGCAGCCTTCGCAGAACAGCGTGTACTTCGCGTGCAGCTCCATCCCGAGTTGGAAGTTCCCGGTGGGCTCGCCGTCTTTGCCAATGCCCATGTTGCCGGTCGCGACGCCCTTGACCGAGCCGTCGCCGTTGTAGAGGACTTCAGCGGCCGGAAAGCCTGGGAAGATCTCCACGCCCAGCGCCTCGGCCTGCTGGCCCAGCCAGCGCGTCACGTTCGCGAGGCTGATCACGTAGTTGCCGTGGTTCTTGAAGGTGTCCGGCAATGCCCAGTTCGGCACCGACGTCGCACGCGTTTCGGAAAGGAAAAGGAATCTGTCTTCGGTCACGGGCACGTTCAACGGCGCGTCCCGCTCTTTCCAGTCGGGCATCAGTTCATTGAGCGCGCGCGGGTCCATGACAGCGCCGGAGACGATATGCGCCCCGATCTCCGAGCCCTTTTCCAGCACGCAGACGCCAATCTCGACGCTTTTTTCGGCTGCCACCTGCTTCAGGCGGATCGCCGCGGAGAGTCCCGCGGGACCGCCGCCGACGATCACTACGTCGTATTCCATCGACTCGCGCGGTCCATGATCTTGCTGATTGTTTTCCGCCATCCCCCACTGCCTCCCTGACGCCTCGAAACGCCGACACACTCGTTGGACTGTCGCCCGTCGAGGGCGCCGTCGACACGAGAATTGCGTTCAGCATCTCCCGTAGCCGACAGCGAGGAGTATACATAAATGAATGTCGTATAACAATATGAACGCAAAGGACCAACAATGGCACGGCACCAACGGGCGAAGCGCAGCGCCCCGCGCCCTCTCAGAGCGGCGCACCCCTCGACACGTTAAGGAATCCCGCGGTCTGGAGTTTCTCGAAGATCACCTCTACGGCCATTTGAGGAGAAACGGTCAGAGTGTTGATATGGATCTCAGGATTCTGCGGCATCTCGTAGGGCGAATCGATGCCTGTGAAGTTCTTTAACTCGCCGCTACGCGCTTTCTTATAAAGTCCTTTCGGATCGCGCTCCTCGGCCACTTCGAGTGGCGTGTCGATGAAGACCTCGATAAATTCACCCTCCTCCATCAGCTCGCGTGCCAGGGCGCGCTCTGCGCGAAACGGAGAAATGAACGCAGTAATGACGATCACGCCCGCATCTGCCATCAATTTCGCCACCTCGGCAATGCGTCGGATATTTTCCACCCGGTCCTCGGCCGTGAATCCGAGATCCTTGTTCAACCCGTGACGAACATTGTCCCCGTCGAGCAGATAGGTTCGCTTGCCCATCGCGTGCAAACGCTTCTCGAGCAGATTTGCAATTGTCGATTTTCCCGCACCTGAAAGCCCTGTCAGCCATACGACACCGCTCTGGTGCCCGTTCAGCACCCGCCGCGCGCGTTTGTCGACCTCCAGCGTCTGCCAGCGAATATTGTTCGCACGGCGCAGTGCGAAGCGCAGCATACCGGCCCCGACCGTGCTGTTGGTCATACGGTCAATGACTATGAAACCGCCCGTCTCGTGGTTTCGCTCGTACGGATCGAAAGCAATCGCGCGATCAAACTCCAGTTCCGCGACACCGATCTCGTTCAACGCGAGAGTCTCACTCGCCACGCGATCAAGCGTATCGACATTCAATTTGTATTTGAGCGGCAATATCGTTGCCGTGACGGTCCGGGTGCCGATTTTCAGCAAGTAACTGCGCCCCCGGAGCATGGGTTGGTCGCTCATCCATACGAGCGTTGCTTCGAACTGGTCGGCAACCTGCGCAGGCGAATCGGTCGTTGAAATCAGATCTCCACGACAGACATCCACTTCGTCGGCGAGCAGGAGCGTCACAGATTGTTCCGCGAACGCCTCGTCGAGATCGCCATCCGCCGTCACGATTCTTGCGACAGTGCTTTCCCGTCCTGACGGCTGTACCTGTATACGCTGGCCAACACGCACCACACCGGACGCAATAGTGCCTGCAAACCCACGGAAATCAAGATTGGGACGGTTGACCCACTGCACCGGGAAACGAAATGGCTGCGTCTGCAAATGCGTTTCGTCGATCTCGACAGTCTCGAGGTGATGCATCAAGGACGGCCCTTCGTACCACGACGTCTTCGTGCTCCTTTCAACAATGTTGTCACCATTTACGCCCGAAATCGGCATTGCCGTCACACTATGGATGCCAATCTTGCTGGCGAATTCGCAATACTCGCGGGAAATTTCGTCGAATCGTTCACGCGAGTACTCGACCAGGTCCATCTTATTGACCGCGAGAACAACGTTGCGAATGCCGATCAACGACACAAGATAGCTGTGCCGCCGCGTTTGCCGCAAAATGCCCTTGCGAGCATCGACCAGAATGATGGCGAGATCGGCCGTAGAAGCACCCGTTATCATATTGCGGGTGTACTGCTCATGCCCGGGCGTATCAGCAACGATGAACTTGCGCCGGTCGGTCGAGAAAAACCGATAGGCGACGTCGATGGTGATGCCCTGCTCGCGCTCCGCAGCGAGGCCGTCCAGCAGCAGCGCGTAGTCTATTTCCCCGCCACGCGTACCGACCTTCTTCGAATCGGCTTCGAGTGCGGCAAGCTGGTCCTCGAACAGCATCCTGGATTCGTAAAGTAATCGGCCGATCAACGTGCTCTTGCCGTCATCCACGCTCCCGCATGTAATGAAACGCAGAAGGCTCTTTCTTTCGTGCTGCTTCAGGTACCGTTCAATATCGGTCCCGATCAGCTCAGAGACGTGTGCCATTAGAAGTACCCCTCCTGTTTCTTCCTCTCCATGGATGCGGCGCCGTCATGATCGATCACGCGCCCCTGCCGCTCGGAGGTCGTCGTCAAGAGCATTTCCTGGATGATTTGCGGCAATGTCGTGGCGTTCGACTCGACTGCACCGGTAAGCGGATAGCAACCAAGCGTGCGAAAGCGCACCATTTTCTCTTCCGCCTTCTCGTGCGGCTTGAGTGGCATGCGGTCATCATCCACCATCACTAGCGTGCCGTCTCGATTCACCACGGGTCGCCTCGCCGCGAAATAGAGTGGCACGACGGGGATATTCTCGAGGTAGATGTACTGCCAGATGTCCAGCTCGGTCCAGTTAGAGAGGGGAAACACGCGGATCGACTCGTCGTTGTTCTTTCGCGCGCTATATAGGCGCCACAGTTCGGGTCGCTGATTCTTGGGGTCCCACTGGTGGGTAGCCGTACGGAATGAAAAGATTCGCTCTTTTGCACGCGATTTCTCTTCGTCTCTGCGAGCGCCCCCGAAAGCGGCATCGAAGCCGTACTTGTCGAGCGCCTGCTTCAGGCCCTGCGTCTTCCACATGTCGGTGTGAACCTGCGAACCATGATCGAACGGGTTGATGCCCAGTTCTTTCGCTTCCGGATTCTGGTGAACGATCAGCTCCATTCCGGTCTCGCGAGCCATCCGGTCCCGCATCGCGTACATGTCGCGGAACTTCCAGGTGGTATCCACATGCAGAAGCGGAAACGGCGGGCGCGCCGGGTAAAAGGCCTTTTTTGCCAGATGGAGCATGCAGGCGCTGTCCTTGCCGATGGAGTAAAGCATCACTGGACGCTGTGCCTCAGCGACGATTTCCCGCATGATATGAATGCTCTCGGCTTCAAGTCGCCGCAGATGAGTCAACGTCGGCATAGCACATCCTTTTGCAAAGCAGATTCACTGCGCGGCCGCGATGGCGGTCAGTATCGATTCGGCGATCTCGTGCCGACATACGAGTAAATCGGGCATCCAGACGTCCGTTCCGTTATAGATGCACGGGCTCCCGTCTATGCGACTGGCGTGAAGGCCAGCCGCGAGCGCGACGCCTACTGGAGCGCACGAATCCCACTCGTATTGTCCGCCTGCGTGCAGATACGCGTGAGCCTCGCCACCGAGCACCGCCATTGCCTTTGCGCCTGCCGAGCCCATGGGGACCAGTTCAGCGTTCAGTCGCTGGGCGACCCTCAGCGCCAGTTCCGGAGCGCGGGAACGGCTCACGAGAATTTTCAGCCGCCCTTCGGGCGCTGGCGGCAGCTCCGGCGGCGATAACGTTCCGAATGTCACCCCACGAGCCGGAAGCGCTACAGCGCAAGCGCGGGGTTCGCCGCAAACCGTCAGTGCCACATGGACCGCCCAGTCCTCGCGCCCCTCGAGTCGTTCGCCGTACTCGCGCGTGCCATCGAGCGGGTCGATGATCCATACACGATCGAGAGCGAGCCGCTTTGGATCCGGCGCGGATTCTTCCGACAGAAAGCCGTCGTCTGGTCGGGTGCGAGCGAGAATCTCTGTAATCAGCTCGTTCGCCGTGGCATCGCCGGCTGCGCCCAACGGTTTGCCCGCAAGCACGGCCGACGCGCGCATCGCGTTCAAGGCGCCGCCGGCCGCCGTAGCGATGTGCACTGCGAGACGGTGATCGTCGTCAACCGTAAGCGCCGTGCTGACAGCGTTCATTGGACCACTCCATTGCGAGGCACCTGTTCCATCGCAGCGAGACCGGCAGGGGTGTACCAGATATGCTCGATATAGTGCCCGAGCGTCCCCCGGTGATCCGTATAGAAGTACCGGGCGGCGCCATGCGACTGGCCGTCGATGACGATGGGCACGCCCGCGGCAGCCATTTCCTCACGCTGTGTTTCGAAAGCCGCTTCGCTCTCGATCAGCTGCGCAATGTGATGATGGCGAATCGCGAAGCCGTCTCGAGGCAGGGCATCGCGATACACGCGGTCGTCGCCGCACAGCGGCTCGATCAGTTCCAGCTGAACCGCCCCGACGAACGCGAGCGCGATGTTCAGCTTGCAGCGACGTCCCGCGATGGACTCTATTTCAATACCCGGCAAGCGCGCCCACGTCGGCACCTTCTGTTCTCTGCGAAAGCGCTCAATGGCCTCGTCCACATCGGTGGTGACGTACGCGATCTGCAGAAAGCCGGAAAACGGGGAAAGCGACGGCGTTTTCATCAGTGCAATCCATAAGTGGTCATATAGCGGGAGAAGCGCTCCCTGATCGCTGCCGGTGCAAGGCCGAATTCGTCCTGCGTATATCGATGCGCGCCATAAGCGCGTTCGGGACTCTGCTTGACGCGTCGGCGCATCGCTTCCACCGTTTCGGCGGTCAGTCTGAAGCCGAAGTGATCGTAGATACGCGTGATTGCGCCAATCGGATCGGCGTGGAAGTCGGCCTGCCTGATATCGAGGAACTGCCTGTTGGGCAAGGACGCGCGCGCCGCAATTGCCGCTTCGCTGGCGTGCGCCCAGTTATCCAGTTCGCGCCTGCCGATCTCGTGCCTGTCGACCTGTTCGCCCTCAGAAATCCGACGCGCCATCACCAGCACGCTCGCGAGCGAAGGCAGCGCCTCCACTGGATCTCGATGTGTCTGTACCACGCATGCATCGGGAAAGACCTCGAACAGCGCGGGTAACTGCATCAGGTGTCCGGGATTCTTCAAGAGCCACGTCTTTTCGCTGTCGCGCGCACCGATGAGGCTGATCGTCTTTGCCAGGTAGCGATATGCGGGCAATTCGCTCTGTTCGCGCCACCAGCGATCGTATTGAGGTACACGGAACGACGAGCCCCACAGATTGCTGCAAAAGCCTTGCTTGAGTATTTCGAGGCATTCATCTACCTCGTCAGCCACGATATTGTGTGCCGCGCGCATCTCTGGCGCTGACCTGAAAAAGGCCTCGAGCCCGGCCGCGGTCGCCTGGAACTGAACATGGCTGGTCCACGTATCGCGCGGAGGCCGCGGCTGCGGAAAGACGGTCAGCCATTTTTCCAAACCCTGAAATTGTGGATCAACCGAAAGCAGCTTGTGCAGCGCGGTCGTACCGGTTCTCGGTATGCCGGTGATGACGAGTGGGCGCCGCGGTGTCCGCGACAACTCATCGGCATGCTTGCGCAGCCCCTCTACCAGCGTCAGGCGCGAAATCAAAGCACCGACAACTGCGTTCCACGCAAATTCCCGTCCACCCGGCGCGAAGCGCGGACCATCTTCGTCGAGCGCGTTCAAAAGTTGTGTCAGGCCCGGCCTATACTCATCGCTGGAGCCGAAATCTTTCAAGCCGGCGGCCGCACTTGCGCTCGCGTGAAGTTCGTCCTCCGCACCCGTGAATCGTTTCGATACTGGCATCTGTTGTCTCCCGAAATCCATTTCTGTCCCTACCACCGCCGTCTCAACTGCGCACCTATGCGTCTGTCGCGCAGAAGTCTGCCGCGCTCGCTTTCGTCTACGAATCGAGTTCCTGCCGGCAAGTGATTGCGCAACTCGCAAAGCGGCACACGTTTGAGCGTCGGAACCGGCTCCGAGCTGCACCCATACCATCTGCCTATCGCAGTCCCACGGTTGACGCCGCATGTATCCAGCCAGTTCAGGACACCGGGATCGCGATGAGCGATCACCGCGCGAAAATAGCCGTCGTCGTCGACGTGTGCCTGATGCCCGTTGAGGCTGCTTTGGTGATCGATATAGTCAAGCGCGTTGAATAGTGTGTCGTTCAATTGCACGTTCCAGTAGCGGCGCGTCTGCGGCAGCGCGGTTTCGAGAATGAGCGCTTCGTCATCACCGAAATCGAAAATCGCCTGCCAGTACGCCTGCTTCGCGAGCCCACCACCGAAAGCGAAAAATTCGAACTCGTTCACATTGATTCGCGTGCGCAGTTGCTGCATATGCGTGAGCCAGCGACGTGACAAGCGCTTCGCGTAGTCCATCAACTCGCCGGTACGCCTGGCGATCTCCTCGTGGCCCATCGACGGCTTCAACGGCGGGGCATCGAGGCACTCGATAGCGATTCGCGCGTCATGCTCCCTTCCCCATGCATAAGAACGCTGGCGCAGCATGGCGAAGTCAGCCTCGCTATGCAGCTCGATCCAGTTGCCGTCGTACCCGGCAGGACGCTGCGCGCTCAACAAAATTTCGAAGCTGCCGTCATCGCCAATTTCTACGTCGTCGAGATCGAACTGACCGAGCGGCGGATGCGCTTCATCGGTAGTGCCCATGATCCCGCGGCCGAGATCGAGCGTCAGCAAATGCACGCTGCCGCGCTCTCCGACTATCCGGTATCGCAGGTCTCCTCGCAACGGTGCGACGAAATAGGTATCGTCGGGATTCGGCTGCAGCATGAAAACTGAGTTAAGGAAGGGCAGCCAGTCAGGATGAAGCGGATCGGATTGGAAGTAGATGAAGTAGGCCAGCGAAAGATTCATCTGCAACTGCCGATACAGCTCCGCGCGTGTTTGAGGATCGCTGGGTGTTTCAGTCAATTCGAGCAGACTGTCTGCGCTTGCCAACTGGGACAGATAGTCGCGCCAGGATTTCAGCTCAGCCATGGATTCACCATTACCTTGCATTGCGTCGAGCGATTGCGCAGAGTCTCGAACATCTCGGGTAACGCGTCGAGAGAGACGCGATCCGTGATCATCGCGCGCGGTTCGACACAGCCCGCGTCGAACACGTTAGCAACATGAGTGAACTCTTGCATACTGTAGGTGACAGCGAACTGAATTCGCACTTCCTTCCATACCGCTACCGCGGGGATAAATTGATCTGGCACCGTGCAAAAGCCGAGCACTACGACGTCGCCCCGTGGCTTGACGCAATGAATCGCCTTCGCAATCAGATCCTTTTGCCCTGCGCATTCGAAAACGACGTCTGGTGAACCCTTAAGCGCATCGCCAGCCAGCGCCGCCAGATCCTGCCCGTCCTCCGGAACCACAAACTCGTCCGCACCCATGTGCCGTGCAAGCGCTTCGCGACGCTGTGAGGAAGCGGTGACGACGATGCGTCCGGCGCCGAGGCGGCGGGCCCAGAACGTCGCTGCAAGCCCGACGGGACCCGCGCCGATCACGAGCGCGTTCGCACCCGGCGTGAGTTTTGCCAGCACAACGCCGTGCAAGCCAACCGCCATTGGCTCGATCAGTGCGCCGTCCTCCATGCTCAGCGTCTTCGGGAGCCTGGTCGTTACGCGCTCGGCCACGACTGCATACTGAGCGAATCCAGCGGCGGCGCCCTTGAAATCCGCGCAAAAGTTGGGCTTTCCGGAAAGACAAGTCGCGCAGTGCCCGCATCCGACAAACGGCAGCGCGGTAACTGCATCGCCGACCTTCAGCTTCTCTACACCCTTTCCCACGGCAATCACCTCGCCAGCGAATTCGTGGCCAAGTGTTGAATTTTCTGGAAGCGTGAAATGCGGAGCGTGCCCATCCGTCATATGAAGATCCGATCCGCAAATACCGCAGCGGTGAATCTTCAGCACGACTTCTCCGGATGCTGGACCTGGATCGGCAACACTCCTAACTTCCAGCGGCAAACCTACCCTCGTGAAATACGCGGCCCTCATCGCTCGGATCTCCGTTTGGCGTGAATGTCCTGCTCGTCATCAAGCATCTGTCAATGTACTTTACTGGGAAAGTATCTCGGTTAATCCTGGTGTTTGTACCGAGCGGGCACGAGAAGCAAGCGCTCCAATGCGTTGTTGCGGAGCTATCGATCGGGAAGATATCGTTGTGCGGGAGTGGTCGATTGCCACCGGATGCGTCGGAGGCAATAAAAGACGGAGGAGAAGGCCAGCTGAGAACGCCGGCCTGTGACTGGTCTTGCGTCTTGCGCCTTGCGCGCTTGTTGCCAGCCGGGATGGCGATGGTGATAAGTTAGGCGTTGCTATCGAGGCGGTGACCACCGCAACTATGTCAGCCGCGCTCGGCACTCCGACGTTCGGCCTCAGCATCTGCAAAGAGATGCAGTTCCCGCAACAAAATCGACAGTGCAGCTCGCCGCTCAGGCGTCATATGACTGGATGCCACCCAGTCGGTGCCGTACGCCCCCTCATGGAGAATGTTCCTTAAAACCTTGCGCGCCCGTGACTTCATTCGCACGAGAATTCCACGCCCATCCGCCGGATCCGGCAAGCGCTCCACCAAGCCGATCTGCTCAAGTCTGCTGACGCACTTGGTGATGCCGCCGAGCGTCATCGCCAGCGGTTTTTGAAGTTGCGTTGGAGACTGGCAGTAAGGCGGCCCTGAAACCAGGAGCGCGTCCAGTAGCAATAGTTCGGCTGCCAGCAGTCCCTGACTCGCAGCGGCTTCCTTGAGCGCCCGGTCGATGTGCGCAGATAGCCGTAGAAGTCGTTGCCCGATCAGATAAATGTTCGCATCCTCCGCTGGCCACTCGCGCGCCCACACTACGGCCTGTTGGTCCAACGCATCGCCATCCTCGGAGCATGCTGACTTCTGCAACGCTACGCATTCCGTCAGGAATTGTGCGTCAGCCTGAGAACGTCTCGAATAGAACGCCTCGCCATTGTCATCGACAGCAACATCGATCCAGCCGGCCTCGTCAAGCGCATTCAGGTGACCCGTCACCCCCGCACGTGACATGTTCAGTTCACGCGCCAATGCGGCTGCGCTTTGCGCTCCCTTGCTCAGCAGCGTCAACAGTTGTCGTCTGGAAGCGTCCGCTAACGCGGCAAAAAGCGAATCTGCGGCCTTGCGAGCAGTCATGCCATCATCGATCGGTGGAGACCCTCGCCTCTCGGATAGCAAAAACGCGTGCCGAGCAAAGGGGCGATTGGCATGAACCGCAATTCGACGGCCATGCCAGTGCCAGACAGGTGCCGTTTCCTGTAACGCGGGTCAATTTCGGCCACGCTAAGTTACCAGAAAATCAGGTCAGCAAAGCACAACGGGAAGTGACGCTTTGCTGCGCGAGGTACCCCGCCCGATACGGTGGCTATTGCTGGACCAGATCGTACGCCGCAAGCGCCGCAACCTGCGTCACGCCACCATCCACGGGTAAGCACGTGCCAGTAATGAATCGCGATTCGTCGCTGGCGAGAAACAGCGCGGCGGCCGCGACGTCCCATGCATCTCCCTCCAATGGGAGGGGCGCGATCTTGCGGCGACGTTCGCGAGCCTTATCGTCAAGCATGCTTTCCACCATTGGCGTGAAAATATGCCCCGGAGCAATCGCGTTGGCACGAACATGGTCGCGGCCGTACATCACCGCGAGTTCACGCGTAAAGCCGACCATTGCCGCCTTTGACGAGCCATACGCGGCCGACCCGTGGCTGCGGATGCCTGCGACCGAACCGATGTTGACGATGGCCCCGCCCCCGCGCGCCACGATCTTCGGCACCGCACTTCGGCTCATCAAGAACGCACTTTTCAGATTGACGTCGATCACACGGTCCCAGGACGCTTCGTCGACGTCCTGCAATCGCCCCGGCGCGCCTGAGATACCGACGTTGTTGATGAGAATGTCCAGGCCTCCGTACCGCTGTACGGTCTCTTCGACAATGCGCGCACAGACAGCGCCGTCGGTGACATCGCCGGTCGATACGAACGCTCTGCCGCCCGCTTCCGTGATCAGCGCGAGCGTTTGCGCCGCCCGCTCGTACTGCTGATCGACGAGACAGACGGACGCGCCCTCCGCCGCAAAAAGACAGGCAATGGCCTTGCCTGTGCCAAAACCCTGACCGAGCGATCCTGCGCCGGTCACGATCGCGATCTTGCCGCTCAAACGTTGATGAAAGATTTTCGGAGCAGGCATGCTGTAATCGGTTGATGAAAGTCGATTGTCATCTTGAACGTTCGAGCGAGCACCTGCTCGTTCACGTTCAAGCCATAACTCGCCAGGAGGCTGCCGATGGTCGAGCTTAGTCTCGCGAAGCCAACAATGCAACATATGGTTGCATTGTTGGCTTAGATCATGCCGATTCGCCAACCATGCCGTGATCCACCAATGCCGCGCCAAAGCGTGCCGCATACGCGGTGTTCACTGCTTCGGTCTGGAAGCGGGTTTCGTTAATCGCAAAGATGAAGTATCCATACGCGAGATCGCGTCGATAGTCGTTCCACGCTTCGTCGAAATCGGGCGCCTCGACCCCGCCAATCGCCAGCTGCGAAAGATAGTGTTCGAGCAGCGACCGCTCCCATGAGCGACGGTCTTCGATATCGAGTGCACACCCTATGTGGTAGGCGACCTCGAGGCTCCAAGGCGCCCGACTGACCTGGGCATCGAAAAAACCTGGCGTCCCGTCAGCTTCGACGTACAGATTTCCCAGATGCGTATCGCCGTGAATAAGGCATACCGGTTTGCTCTTATGTTCGCGCGCAATGCGCGCGAGAGATGCCATCATCCAGTCCCGATCGTGCAGATACCGGCTTACTGCCGCTCCTCTCGGCAGCGATATGTAGTGGGCCCAGACGTCCGGTTCGAGGTATCGGTTCTGGTATTCCAGCGACCAGTCCGAAAAGCGCTCTCCCACCCATTCGAGCCGACCGCCCTTGTCGAACTCCCGGCTGTTCCATGTTTGCGCGTGATAGCGCGCCATCGCACTCAACCGCAGGGCGACTTGTTCGTAGCCCTGCGATTGCTGGGCACGGCAAAACTGAACGTTACGCTCGCTCAGGTCTTCCATCACTACGACCGATTGCCAGGCGTCAGGATCCGTGCCTGCAAAAAAGCATCTAGGCGCGTTCATGTTGATGAACGGTAGTACGTCGCGATAAAAGCGCATTTCGTTGCGATACATGTCGCTCATCGAAGGACTGTGATCCTCGAAACCGCCCTTGACGATCATGCGCGCCGGCAGCGCCATTGCCTGTCCCGCGTCGTTGTACTCGAGTGCGACGCGTACCTTGGTCGACGTACCCGGCAATACCTCCACGTGCCTGCACGAAGTTACTTTGGCGCCGGGAAAGCGGAACGCGATCGCGGAGGTTAGCCACTTTGCGGTCACTTCCTCAACAGCGACAGGCAACGCCATGTCACTTACCACACCAGATTCCGACACGGTTCCTCCCGAAGATTGCAAACAAAAAGACGCGTGCGCATCGTCGCGCATACCTGCTCCCCGTCGCAACATGGGGAAAACCACACCTCGCCTATCGTTGCATATTTCGAATGGTGTGCATATAGTTGCTTGCAAATGCAGCTACTTTTTTGGCAGGAAATCGATGAATCTACCCGACTCCATCACGCTCGAGCGAGAACCGGCTGGCGCCGAACTCGCACAGAGGCTTGCCCCCGAGGAATACCGTACTGAAGAGAGCGTCGCGTTCAAGATGAACCTGGTTCGTCTTCTGCTTGGCGCGGAGATCGACGGAAAGCTCGCTGCGAGCGAGCTTTCAGCAATACAGTGGGGAATCCTGAAAGCACTGTACGACGGACGCGCTCGCACACCTACCGCCTTGTGCCGGGTGCTGCTTGCTGACAGCAGCATCATGACCCGCAAGCTCGATTCGCTTGAAAAAAGACGATTGATCGAACGAATTCGCAGCACTTCCGACCGACGCTGTGTCGAGCTCACTCTGACCGCAAACGGCCGCCAGTTGTTGCGCGGAACCCTGCCGCACATCGTCGATGCAAGTAATCGGCAGCTTCGCGGCTTCACCGTCGAAGAAGTCCGAACCGTCAAACATTTACTCGATCGGATGATCGTCAACCTAAGCTGACTAGCGACAGCAACCTCGGAATCGACCAGCGTCTGCGCCGCAAATCAACGCGTATCGAAATTTAAAAAGGAGCGTTTATGGAGCACCCCGAAACAACAGAAAGGCAACGCGGGAATCCGGCGCAGGAGCCCGGCCTCGCGCCGCTGCCGGTTCCTCACGTATACCGCGGTCGCACTGTCAACGGAAGCGCCATCAGGCACGTGTCGCGTGATCTTGGCCAAGGTTTCTGCACCCCCAGGATCGACCTTGACGACCTCGTGTGGCCGCGAGCCGAGCCCGGTCCCGCTTTCGATATTCCGATTGCGGAGGTCATCGACTTTCTTGTCGAACTGGGGCCGCGTTTGCATCTGGATGTCAATCCGCTGATGCAGGCCGCGCTCGAGTCAATGATCAAAGTGAGTCCGCTCGGGCGACGGATTCTCGAAAACTGCTATCGCGACATTCCCAACCTTTTCGCACGCGAGGTGATCGAGGACGAGCTGCGCGTAAGTCTTGGCGACGCGCGCCTCGTCGACGATTGGGTGGCACGCACGCTGCGCGGGCGCCCGAGTCGTCTACGCGCGTTTCCACCGCGCCTCGTACATGTGCTCGCAGGCAACTCGCCGATGGTGGCAGCCATGACGGTCATGCGCGCGGCGCTGACGAAAGGCGTCCACCTGCTCAAGCTGCCTTCGAACGATCTCTTCACGGCCACTGCAATTCTGCGCACGATGGCCGACATCGACCCGGATCATCCCGTCACCCAGTCATTTTCGGCTGCGTATTGGCGCGGTGGTGACGAAAATGTCGAGTCGATTCTTTATCGTCCGCAGTACTTCGACAAGATTGTCGTGTGGGGCGGCGACAGCGCGGTTCGGCATGTGATGCGATACGCTGGCCCCGGGCTCGAACTGGTCGCGTTCGATCCGAAGGTATCTATCTCGCTGATCGGCCGTGATGCCTTTGCATCCGACGAGGTGCTGCGCGACGTCGCGCGTGCCGGCGCAGCCGATGTGCTGTCGTTCAACCAGGACGCGTGCAACGCGAGCCGGTATCAATTCATCGAAGGCGACGAGGACGACGCCGACCGCTATGCCGAGCAACTGGCGCTGGCACTCGGCCAGGACTTTCGCTATGGCGACGGTCAGGGCCCGCTGGTGCCCAGCGATATTCGCGAAGCGGTCGATGTGCTGCGTGAGATGGAGCCGCTCTACCGGGTGTTCGGCGGATACGACGGCAAGGGGCTCGTCATTCGGTCGGAAGAAATGGTCGATTTTCATCCCATTTGCAAGACCGTCAACGTCGTTCCCGTGGCAAGCCTGCGCGACGGTGCGCGCTATGCGACCGTCGCCACGCAAACGGTCGGCATCTATCCGCCGCACCGGGTCACAGAGGTGCGCGACGCGCTCGCGTGCGCTGGCGTGCAACGCATCGTGGCGCTGGGCGAGTCTATTTCAGATGCGGTTGGCGGCTATCCGCATGACGGCATGTTCCCGATCCATCGATTCATGAAATGGGTCTCGGAGGAATCGGGCCCGAATCCGGAGGAGACGCAATAATGCAAGCCCTTTCCGCGCTGCTCCAACTCACGGATCTTCGAGACCCCTTCCGCAACGCGCCGGAAAACCTCCATGCCGCGCAACTGCAAGCCGTGCGCGAGCGCTTCATGCAGCGTCGGCAGCAGATTCGCATTCTCGACAGGCGGGCCAGCGAAGCCGGCGTGACGGAAGTGAAGAGCATGAGTGACGCCGTGCCATTGCTTTTTGCCGACTCCGTCTACAAGAGCTATCCCGATTCGTTCATCGAGCAGGGAAAATGGCGCCACCTCACAGCGTGGCTTCAAACGCTCACAACCCGCAAGATCGACGGAGTCGACTACGGCACGATTGCCGATCTCGACGACTGGATCAATGCGCTGCGTCGAAACGGCCACTACGTGATGAGCTCGAGCGGAACCTCGGGCAAGCAGTCCTTTATTTACCAGAGCGAAGCCGACCGCGAACTCGGCTGGCGCCTCCTCTCCCAAGGCATTCGCTGGGCGGCGAGCGGCATGCGCGATCCGTCGCGTCGCTATCCCGTGTTCCTTCTGACGCCCTCCTCCGGCTCTTACACCGGAACGGAGCGCATGGCGAAATTCGCCGAAGCGATTGCGATGCCGGGAGACATTCACTACATGTCGGATGTGCCGCAAAGCGCCGCGCACACCACGCGCATGGCACGCATGCGGCGGGCCATCGCGGACGGCACCGCGCTCCCCAGTGAAATCGAAGCCTTTCAGAACGAAAGTCGAGAACGCAGCGAACGCGTACAAGCCGATTTCCGGCAGTTCATCGACCAACTTCTCGAACGCCGTCACGAGCCCATGTTCATCATGGGCATGATGGGCATGCTTTACCAGATCGTCGCCACGGCGCGCCAGCGTGGCATTCCCGACGCCGACTTTCACCCTGACACGATCATCAGTATCGGCGGCGGCAAGAAAGGTGCAAACCTGCCAGAAGACTTCCAGCAACAGTGCGAGCGCTTCTTCAACTTCAACGCGACCAACTTCAACGACGGCTACGGCATGGGCGAAGTATCGGGCTTTTGCCCATGGTTTCATGAAGCGAAGGCGTGGACCGTCCCGCCGTGGCTCGTCCCGCTGGTGCTCGACTCGACCGGCGAACAACTGCTTAATCCTGCCGACGGGAAAGGCATCGTCGAGGGACGGCTCGCCGTGATCGACCTGCTCGCGGATGGGCGCTGGGGCGGCGTGATCAGCGGCGACAAGGTCACCGTGGAGTTCGGTCACGGCATCGACGGCGTGCGCACGCCCATCATTCGCGACGTGATGCGCTACAAGGATTTGCCGGGCGGCGACGACAAGCTGTCCTGCGCGGGAACGATCGACGCCTACGTCCGCGGAGAGATCGCCGACATGACCGAGGCCCGGACCGTCAACTAAATCGATGTTTCCTACTGATCTGAAACCCAATTCGACAATGACTGAAACCAAGACACACCCAGCCGTGTGGTTCATTACCGGCGTTTCGTCCGGCTTCGGCCGTTCCCTTGCGCAGGCGGTCCTCGCCGGTGGGGACAAAGTGGTCGGGACCGTTCGGAATGACGCACAGATCACGCCGTTCGACAATCTCGCACCCGGACGCGCGCACGGCGTGCTGCTTGACGTGACCGACGCGGCAGCGGTGCCTCGCGCCGTCGCGCAGGCCATCGAGCGCGCGGGCGCCATCGACGTACTCGTCAACAATGCCGGCTACGGTCTGTTCGGCGCACTCGAAGAGGTCTCCGACGCGCAAGCACGTCAGCTGTTCGATACCAACGTGTTTGGAACGGTCAACGTGATACGCGCCGTACTGCCTCATTTTCGCGAGCGCAATCGCGGTCATATCGTGAACTTCTCGTCGGTCGCGGGCGTGATCGGCATCGCGGGCTGCAGTTTCTATTGCGCTTCGAAGCACGCGATCGAAGGGCTTTCGGAATCGCTCGCTCAGGAACTGAGTCCGTTCGGGATTCGTGTGACCGTGGTCGAGCCGGGTGGCTTCCGCACCAATTTCGCAGGCGGATCGCTGAAGTGGAGCGAGGTCGAATCACCCGTCTATACGGAGACCGTGGGCAAGATGCGCCGTTACATGAACAGCTACCACGGCACGCAAACGGGCGATCCGGCCAAGGCTGCCGACGCCATCGTGCGCGCGGTTTCCGCAGACGTCCCACCGCTGCGGCTACCACTTGGTCCGGACGCCGTCGACGTCGTTCGGAAGAAACTTTCGTCCGTGCAAGAGAACCTCGAAGCGTGGCTCGACGTGTCGAGTTCCACCAGCTTCGACCACTGACGCCTGGCATCTCATAGCCCTGGAGACGACATGTCCGCTTTGGACCCGTTCTACGCAATGCTGCGCGGTGAAAGCGACCCGTTTCGCAATCACCCCGAGAACCTTCGCGAGCTTCAGCTCGCTGCCATGAAAGAGCGCTTCGCCGAGCGCCGCGAACAGATCAGGCTACTGCGCCGCAGAGCGGAAGATGTCGGCGTCAACGAGGTGGCCCGCCATCAAGATATGGTGCCCCTGCTGTTCGCGCATCAGATCTACAAGAGCTACCCCGAGTCATTCATCGACGCCGGCCGCTGGAAGCATCTTTCGGCATGGCTGCAAACGCTATCGAGCAAACGGGTGGCTGAAGTCGATCTGGACGGCGCGGACAACGTCGACGCATGGATGGACCGTCTGCGCACAGCGGGACACCATGTTTTCAGCTCGAGCGGCACATCCGGCAAGTGCAGCTTCATCAGTCAGACGCAAGCCGATCTCGACAATGTCACCGAGTCGTGCGTGAAACTGGGCGTCTACGGCAACGCAATGATCCGAAGAGATTTCGGCAAGCGCCCGGCTTTCCTTATGATGCCGCCTGCCGGCGCGCATCGGCATATCGAACCGGTACTGAACGCAGCGCAACGGCTCGGCGCGGAAACCACGCTGATGTTCGACGAACCGGTGCTCGCATCCGCAACGATTTCGATGGGCCGCATGCGCCGCGCAATGGCCGACGGCTCCGCGAAACCGAGCGAGGTCGCGGCGTTTCAGGAGCAGGCGGTGGCGCGCCAGCGCCATACCGGCAGGATGATCGACCGGTTTCTCGACAAGCTAACCGCGCAGCGCGAAGTTCCGGTGCTCGTCCAGGGCAACTGGTCGTTGCACTGGACGCTCGTGGAGCGCGCCCGCCAGCGCGGCATTGCCGATGGCATCTGCCATCCGGATACAGTGATCACCACCGGTGGCGGATTGAAGGGCACCTCGGCCCCCGCCGACTATCGGGAGCAGATCATCCGCTTCTACGGCATTCGTGCCGAGAACGTCCAGAATAGTTATGGCATGTCCGAGATGATCGGAACCGGCCCCTGGTCGGAAGTTGCGCAAGGCTATGCAATCTGCCCGTGGATCGTCCCGTTCGTCCTCGACAAGGCGGGAGAGCAATTGCTGAATCCTTCGGATGGACTGGGCGTTGTTGAGGGGCGCTTCGCGTTTTTCGACCTGCTGGCCGAAGGCTACTGGGGTGGCTTCATCACTGGCGACAAGGTCGTGGTCGACTTTTCACCGGCGGGGAACACCGACGGCCTGCAAGGGCCGCTGGTTCGTCAGGTCGGCCGCTACGCCGATCTCGAAGAAGGCGAAGACAAGCTCTCGTGCGCCGGCACGATGGAGTCGTATGTACGTGGAATGATCAACGTTTGAGCCCTGCTGCGCGTGGTCCGAGCCCCAGGGGGCGCCATCACTGGCGCCCCCTGGGGCTCATGAGTATACTGATGTCCTGATTCCGTCATCAAACACTCCCCGATGTACAAATCTATGTCAGTTCAGGCTCCCAACGGAGCCTCGCGGCTCGCTGCGGCGGACAAACCTCGAACGGCTGGCCGGCCCACCCACGACGATGCAGTTCAGTTGCGCGAGCGGTTGCTCGAGGCCGCCAAATCCGTGTTCATCAGAGAGGGTTTCGGCGCCGCCAGGGTCGAGGAGATCGCATCGCTGGCTGGCGTCAGCAAAACGACCGTCTATCGCCAGTTCGGCACGAAGGAGGAGCTTTTTCGCTCCATCGTCTGGCGCGGGATGGCCGATCTACGCGGCAAGATCTCGGAGCACCTGGAACCGGGCCGCGATTTCTCGACGAACCTGGCATCCCTTATCGATGCGCTCGTCGAACACATGGCCATACCGGACAGCATGCACACTTCACGCATGGTCATTGGCGAGGCGATTCGCTTTCCCGATGTCGCAAAGCAGTTTCTGCGGTTCGTGGTGACGATGCTGGAGCCGCTAACCGGCGTTCTGGAAGCCGCCGCGGTCAGCGGCGTGATCGCCATCGACGATCCCTCGACCGCGGCACGCGATCTTCTCACACTGGTCACAGGCGCGCCCGAAGTGCACCTCGCGGTTCAGACCACCCGTTCCGAACGGAAACGCCGGGCTGAGCGGATTCATCGGCTTCTGTTGACAGCGTGGAAGTACCGTGCGGCACTGGATAAGGTTCGAGCCCGGTCAATGCCGTAACGTTCGCGCGGCCATCCAGGTATCGTCGACGCACTAGCTGTCAATTTCACCCATCACCTGGAATTGCCCCGACGCCTGGGCGATGCATTTTGCATTCGCCCAGATCTGGCAGTCGGAGAAAATCACCCGCTTTCCCGAACGTAGAACGTCGACGTGTGCTTCCACCCAGTCGCCCGGCTCCGCGTTTCCCATGAAATTGACCGTCAAGCCCGTCGTCAACACCCTGACGGCTGGTTGACGCGAATACTTGCTCGCCCACGTGATGGCGGTGTCTGCCAGCATGCAAACAGCGCCCCCGTGCATCATCTGGCCAAGGTTGCGATGCGCTTCGCGAACATACATGCCGACGACGTGTCCGCGTTCGCTCTTGCGAAAGTAGGTAGGTCCGAACATCCGATGGAAAGGACCGAACTCCGGCATCAATGCGAAGCCCTCCGGGATGAGCTTTGCGCCGCTGTCTTCGAGCACGTCTACCGCCAATGAGTCTGCTTGCTCCAATGCAATCCTCCTGTTCAACGCCGCCTGCGCGACGACGCCAATATTGCTTTTTCATCGATAGAACATAGCGTATCATTATTCGCACACAAGTCAAATATGTGAATGCCACTATGGATACCGCTTCGCTCTTTTCGCCCCTCACCGTGCGCGGGGTCACGCTTGCCAACCGTATTGTCATGTCACCCATGACTCGTGGCTTTTCGCCGAACGGATTGCCCGGTATTGACGTCGCCGCCTACTACAAGCGGCGTGCGCAGGGCGAGACAGGCCTGATCATCACGGAAGGCGTCGGCGTCGATCATCCGGCGGCGCTCGGCGAAGCCGGACTCGGAGAAAATTCGATTCCAGTGCTCGCCGGAGAGGAATCAGTTGCCGCGTGGCAACGCGTGACGGACGAAGTTCACGCTAGCGGCGGAATCATCTTTCCTCAGTTGTGGCATATGGGACCCATGAAAGAGGCGAATACGGGCCCCTTCCCTGCCGCCTCGCCACTGCGCCCATCGGGACTGTGGGGACCGGAAGGACGAACCACATCGCTCAACGCAGGTTACATGGAGCGCGTCATGCCGCCAACGCGCCCGATGACCGATGCCGAGATCGCGGACGTCATTGCAGCCTATGGTCAAAGCGCGCGTTATGCGATGGCCGCCGGCTTCGATGGCATCGCGATTCACGGAGCTCACGGCTATCTGATCGACGCTTTTCTGTGGGCGGAAACCAATCAACGCACGGATCGATGGGGCAAGGATCTCACGGCGCGCAGCCGCTTCGCCGCCGAAGTTGTCCGTGCAATCCGCGAAGCGATCGGCGCGACGATGCCTATCACGTTCCGCTTCTCCCAGTGGAAGCAGCAGGATTTCCGCGCGCGTCTCGCCAACGACCCGCACGAACTCGAGCACATTCTCGCGCCCCTCGCGGATGCTGGCGTCGACATCTTCGAGGCGAGCACCCGCTATTTCAACCGGGCGGAATTCGCGGGTTCAGAGATGAATCTCGCCGGTTGGGTGAAGAAGGTAACCGGCAAGCTTTCGATGACTGTTGGTGGGATCGGCATTAACAAGGGCTACTACGATTCAATGGCCGGGGCCGCGACATCGGCGCAGCCCGACCTCACTGCCCTGCTCGATCGTTTCTCACGCAGCGAGTTCGATCTTATTGGCGTGGGACGCTCGCTTCTACATGATCCGAACTGGGCGCGGCGCGCACGGCTTGGCGAGCCGTTCCTCGGGTTCAGCAACGACTCTCTCGAACACCTCACCTGAAACGCGATTTGCAGTTGGCACCGTTGACTCGGGCGTCAACTGCTATTTCCGGTTCGGGATCTTTACGTACGCCCGGAGACAGGAATCAACGCACCGGTCACCCCCGACGCGGCGCCAGACGCCAGAAAGAGAATCACGTCGGCGATTTCTTCAGGCCGCACCCAGCGGGAAAAGTCAGCGTCGGGCATATCCTTGCGGTTCTGTGGCGTATCGATGATGCCTGGCAAGATTGCGTTGACGGTAATGGAACGGCCTTTGAGTTCTTCGGCCAGCGCCTCAGTCAAACGCATCACCCCCGACTTCGAGGCCGCATACGCTCCCATGCCCGCGCCCGCCTTCAGCGCAGCGCCGGCTCCAATATTGATGATGCGTCCGCCCTCCGCGCTGCCGGCAATGTGGTCGAGTGCCGCTTTCGACGCAGTCGCCGCCGTGCGCACGTTCGTCCGGTACATCAGATCCCAGGTGTCGAGACTGCCGTCCGCCAGCGTTTCCCAGCGGAAGCCTCCCGCTACGTTGACAATCGCATCGAGCTTGCCAAGCTGCTCGACGACCGCGGAGAGCGCCGAGCGCGCCGCATCGAGATCAGTTAGCTCGACGCCTCCTCGCCACCAGGATGCGTGCAGCTGCTCCGCGCTCGCGTTCTCCGGCTCGCGCGCCTTGTCGATCAGCGCGACCTTCCAGCCGTTCTCAGCAAACACGCGACCAACCGTGCGCCCAAGCCTGCCGAATCCACCCGTTATCGCCACTACCCGTTGCATGTGCATCCCTCCCTCGCCGCGCCCGGCGCCGCCTGTACCGCTGGCGCCGGACATTGTAAAGGCTCAACGTCCGTTGAACACCGGCTCGCGTTTCTCGCGAAACGCGTTGACCGCCTCTTGATGATCTTCCGTCAGGTTCGACAGCGCCTCGTATGCAATCGACGCGTCGAGAATGGAATGCGCAAGTTGCTTCAGGCCGATGTTGATCGACGCCTTGGTCCACTGGATGGCGCGCGAAGCGCCGTTTGCGAGACGCTTCGCCATCGCGTCGACCACGGCATCCAGCTGGTCGGCCGGTACGGCATGATTGATGAGCCCCAGTCGTGCCGCCTCTTCCGCGGTGACGAGATCCCCCGTCAGCAGGTATTCCTTGGCCTTCGCATAGCCCACGAGCTGCGGCCAGATCACCGCGCCGCCATCGCCCGCCACGAAGCCGACTTTCACGTGCGGATCGCCAATCTTTGCGTGATTGGCCGCGTAGCTCAGATCCGAGAACAGCGCGATCGTCGCGCCGAGACCAATTGCATGACCGTTGATCTTGGCGATGACCGGCTTCGGACAATCCAGCATCGAGAAGACAATTTTCTTTGCACGCTGCATGCCTTCGAGAAACAGCGTGGGATTGTCGATGACCTGCTGCATATGTTCGATATCGCCGCCCGCGCTAAAAGCCCGCCCTGCGCCCGTCAACACCACGACACGGGTCTCAACGTCCTCGGCGACATCGAGAAAGAGCCGTGACATCTCAATGTCCATTTGCTCGTCGAACGCGTTCAACGTTTCCGGGCGGTTGAGCGTAACGGTCAAGACGCCGCCTTCGCGTTCGAGCAATAGCGCCTTATAGTCCGAAATATTCATGGCTAACCTGTTCATAATGAAGAAATCGCGCGGGACGGAACGACCGTCTGCCGCCGTCGACCGGTGCAAGGCCGATTACACGTGCAGCGGAATGAACCGGCGGCCGTTGTCGTACATGATCTTGCGCGTGTCTTCTTCCGAGAGCCGATTGCATGCTTCCGACGCGAAGTCCTTCGGTTCCGGCACGCCTTCCGCGTGCGGATAGTCGGAGCCCATCAACAGGAAGTCCGACGATCCCGTTTGAGCGATGATCTGGGCGATGTCGTCCTCCGGATACGCGACCACGAAGACATTTTCCTTGAAGATCTGGCTCGGGCGTTTCTTCAGCTGACCGCACGGCCAGTAGCCATTCTTCGCCATTCCCCGGCACTTGTCCATTTTGACGAGCAGCGAAGGCACCCACTCGGCACCGTTTTCGGCGCTGCACAGCTTAACGCGCGGGAAACGCACGAAGAAGTTGTAGAAGATGAACGACGACAGCGTTTCCATGACCGGCCGCTCGCCGTAACCGTGCATCCAGACAAAGGCCGTTTGACGCTGGCGCGACTGCTGCACGGGCTCGCCCCACACCGCCATATGATCCTTCATGTAGATCGCTTCCGACACATGGAAGGTGACACGTACGCCCGCTTCGTTGAGGATGGACCAGAACGGATCGAAGTACGGATCCGCAGGTGCACGGCCATTGAACGGCCCCATCGGCATCAGGATCACGCGCACACCGTTCGCAACCAGCCACTTGGCCTCGGCGACAGCCGCATCGAGATCGTCGAGCGTGACGACCGGCGTCGTGTAGATGCGGTCTTTGTAGTTGAAGCTCCAGTCGTCAAGCATCCACTGGTTATACGCATGTAACACCGCGTTTGCCGCAACGGGCTCGTCGAGGTAGGAAATACACGCGACCATTTCGCCGATGTACATCGTGCAGGCTTCAACACCGAAATCGTCCATCTTCTTCAGGCGCGCGTCGCGGTTGAACATGTCCGGCGTCGGCGAAACCCGCATATCGACGTTATCCTTGCCATCCTTCATCGCGCGCAGCCATTCATGCAGCTTGCCCGGCGGCGGAACGTGCCCCTCGGCCGATGTGTATCCCTCGCTGATTTCCACCTTCCGGTCGCCCACATACATGCAGCGGTTGCCGTCTGCCGTGATACGGCTTGTAAAAGACCAGTCCTTCCTGAACTTCTCGGGCAAATGACGGTTGAATGCGTCCTCGACTTCGTAGAAGTGCGTGTCGGCGTCGTAGATCTTCCCTTGATACGTTTGCATGATCTGTCTCCTGATTGTGGGGAGCGCTGCAGAACGTGCGCCCTTCAGAGAAGTATCGGGTCAAGCCATCGACCGAAAAACTTTCATATCGAACTCGAAACCGTCGATATCGATTTGATATCGGGCGGTGGCCTCGCTACGCTAGCGACCCGCATGGGATTCTTGAGTAAACACCTATCCGAACGACGTTCGCATATAAGTATAATTGAAACGAACACACGCAACCGGAGACGTTTATGCAAGCCGAAGTACTGTCCCAGCCGGCACACCGGGCGCAACCCGTAGTGGGTCCACCGCGCGGGTTCACGATGGCGATCCTGCTTGCCGCGGTAGCGGCCTCGTCCGGCATCACCGTCATCTACACCGTGCTGGTCACGCTCTACAAGGCCTTTCCTGCGTCGAACTCCGTGAGCTGGACCGTCACCGCATACTGGCTCGGCTCGGCCGTCTTTGCCGCGGTGAGTGGGCGACTCGGCGACCTGTTGGGCTACCGCCGCATCCTGCTCACGGTGATGTCGGTCGCTGCGGCGGGCGCAATCGTGGCCGCATGCGCGACCGATGTCGGCATGCTCGTCGCGGGGTGTGCGATGCAATCAATCGCGGCAGGCATTACGCCACTCTCCATCGGTCTGGTTCGTGAGAATCTGCCACCCGCCAGGCTGCCTGCCGCGGTGGGGTTGATCAGCGCGGCAGGAATGGTGTCGGCGGGGCTGATCTACATCTGCGCGGGCGTTGTCGTGGATCGCTATTCGTGGCAGGGCGGCTTCTGGTTCAAAGTCGCGCTTTGCGTCGTGGCCGTCGCGGCGGTACGTGCGTGGGCACCGCCGTCGCCACCGAATCCCGGCGTACGGATCGACTACGTTCGAGGTCTCGCGTTCGCTCCAGCACTTTGCGCCATCCTCTTCGCCGTGCAGCAAATCCGCACGTGGGGGCTCGGCGATCTGCGGCTGTGGGGCTTGATCGCTGGCGGGATGATCGTGCTCGGACTCTGGGCACGCCATCAACACGGGGCGCGTCATCCGCTCATCAATGTGCGTCTGCTGAAGACGCGCGAAGTCGTGTTGGCCAATGCATGCATGGCATTCCTCGCGGCAGGCGGCATGCAACTAGGACAGGTCTTCTCGCTGCTCGCCCAACAACCAGCCGGCACGCACGCCGGATTCGGGTTGAGCGCGACGGCAGCCGGATTACTGATGTTCAGCATCAACATCGTCGCGTTGGTCGCGAGCCCATGGAGCGGCCGGGTTGCGGCCCGCTACAAGGCCCGGCCCGCTGCCTTGATTGGCATGCTCATACTGGCCTTGGGCTGGGCCTCGCTGATCGTGCTTCATCGCAGCCTGCTGCTCTTCGTTCCAGGTGCGGTGCTGTGCTCGTTCGGCCTCGCTTTCGCAAGCACGGCGCTGTACAACCAGATCGTGGAGGCGACGCCTGCGCATCGGACAGGCGAGGCAACGGGCATGCTCTACGTTTTCTTCTCGTGTTTCTTCGCGGTAGGCGCCCAGGCGGTATTCGCGCTGCTGCGCAGCGCGACGGCCGCACACGACGGCGCATCGTTTCCGGCCGATAGTGGCTATGTTTCGGTATTCGTCTACATCGCCTGTAGTTCGATCGCCGGACTGCTGGTCGCCTCCATGCTGCCGAAGCGTCGTACACACTGACGGTCGTTGCGACCCATCCGTTGCGCGTGGGTGCAACGCTTCTTCGACCGCACCGCGACCGCGGCGCAGTGAAGCACCCGCTTCACTGCGCCGCCGACCGACTGGCGAGTCACTCCTCTTCTGCTTGACCCAACGCAGACGCCCGCTGGGCGACTCTGACCATGTTCTCTTCCAGCCGGTGACGTTCGCGGTCGAAGCGTTCGAGCGGCGCACCAATTGCCATCGCCGCGATGACACTGCCATTCGGCCCGAAGATCGGCGACGACACGCCGGCCGAATCCGGCAGTAGTTCACCGCGACTCACCGACAGGCCGCTTTCGAGGATGTGATCGAGTTCGTCACGCAACGCCTTCTTCGTTGCGATCGTTTGCGGCGTGCGGCGCTCGAATTTGACCGTCTTCATGTAGTCGGTAACGAAAGTGTCCGGTGCATGGGCGAGCAGCACGCGGCCCGCAGCCGTGCAGTAGAGCGGGCGACGCAAGCCGATGTGCATTGAATAGCGCACCGATTGCTCGCTCTCGATCACGTCGACATAGGTGATCTCTTTGTGTTCGGCGTCAAGGACACCGACATACACGGTTTCATTGGTGCTCTTCGAGAGATCCACCAGGAATGGGTGCAGCACCTTCGAAAAATTCCACGAGGCCATCACGCCCGCCGACAACCGGAAGATCGACGGCCCCAGGCGATAGCGGCCTACGTCGTGCATCAAGTACCCTTCCGCCACCAGAGGTCGCAGCAGATTGAGCAGGCTGCTCTTCGGTGACTCGAGAGCGACATTCAGTTCTGCTAGCGACATCCCGTCCGGAGACTTCGCCAGCACATCGAAAATTCCGAGGAGTCGGGTCAGCGAGCGTGGCCCGCTCACGTCCCGGTCCGCCGGCGCTGAGGTCTCTTTCAACATGATTTTCCCCATGAATTGACCGTATCGATTATACGGGAACTATTCACATAGTTTTACATCGATCGTAGTTTGGCACACCTTTGCACCCCCGAATTCGGGAATACGCCAGGGCGCTCTCTCACACAGCTTGCGATATATTTGAACGTCGTTCGAAAATCTGCAATGAAGAAGCATCGTCTTCCAGACCATTTACGCAATACGCTCGCGTGTCGAACAGCAACATCAACCTTCACTTCTGGATTTACTCATGTACACGAAAAAACTGGCAGAAAAGGTCGCCATCGTGACCGGAGGCGGGCAAGGCGTAGGACTCGGCATCGCCCTTGCGCTTGCTACCGAGGGGGCGAATCTGGTCCTCACTGGTCGCACGGAGGCCAAACTCACGCGGGCTGCTGAGGAATTGAGCGCCCTCGGTTCGCAAGTGCTGGTCGTGCCCGGTGATACGCGCAATCGTGCCGACGCCGTGCGGACAGTCGAGCTTGCCGTCGAGCGATTCGGACGTGTGGACGCACTCATCAACAACGCACAAAGCAGCAGCCCGGGGGTGCCGCTCGAGTCTGTTACCGACGATGACTGGAGCAACACGCTCGAATCGGGCTTGTACGGCACGCTGTACTTCATGCAGGCCGCATTGCCGCGGATGAAGTTGCAGGGCCGCGGCGCCATCATCAACTTCGGCTCGCGCACCGGCATCGAAGGCCTCAAGGGATTCGGCGCGTACGCCGCAACCAAGGAGGGCATTCGTGGGCTTTCGCGTGTTGCCGCGCGCGAATGGGGCGTCTACGGCATTACCGTCAACGTCATTTGCCCGGCAGCGCTCACGCCTGCCGCCGAAGCCTACCTCGAAGCCAATCCTCAGGAACGCACTCGCTATCTCTCTGAGATTGCGCTTGGCCGCTTCGGCGATCCTCAACTCGATATTGGACGAACAGTTGCATTTCTATGTAGTGACGACGCTAATTTCATAACCGGGCAGACTATCAGTGTGGACGGCGGACAGTCAATGCTTTAGTGCGTCTTTTTGAACACGGTGCGATATATGAAACGGTCAGTTGCATTTTCGCGAGCCTCGATCCGAGGAGTGAGCTTCCCGCCAGGCGCGTACCACGAAGCTTGACGAGCGATCAGGTGTTTCTCCTCTCACACACTTCGCGAGAGCGTGTAGAGTTTGGCCTTGGCTGCGGAACACCGAGCCAAGGCGTTTTTTCGTCGTTACCTTTGGGACTCGATCGCGCCTGTTCAGAAGTTTCTTAAGACCATTCAGACGTGAAGAACGGTAAGTGCACGTCCATCCAGTCGAACTCGCTGCGGCAGTTCGCCCACGCCCAATGAGGTGACTTTCCGCTGCGCGCGGGAGTGTCCGAACGTTGATGCGGACGCGAGATATTTGCGGCGTCCCTACCGGAGTGGATACACCCGACTTCTGCGTGGTCTGTACATACGATACGGCTGTTGCTTCTCTCAGTCGTCACGACTCCCCCTTAGCTGCAACTTTCACCATCTCGTCGATCACCTTTTTCGCATCGCCGAACACCATCATCGACGTCGGTCTGGCCGAACTCGCTGTTGATGTCCTTTCTAGAGAACTTTCTTTTCGCGCAGGATATCGATATCCGACTGCGACATACCCAGCACATCACGCAGCACGTCGTCCGTATGTTGTCCGAGCATCGGCGGCGCCCCGTACGAATCGATAGGCGTGCCCGACATCTTGACCGGATTGGCGACCATTCGAACCGCCTTATCTGTGAGCGGGTGGGCAACTTCGACGCACATCGCGCGTGCCTGCACATGCGGATCTGCGAACACCTGCTCCAGATTATTGATCGGTCCGGCCGGCACCCCGGCGGCGTCGAGTGCCGCGAGCAGTTCATCGCTCTGCCATTCAACGATCAGCGGTTCGAACACTTCGCCCAGCGCGCGACGATTCTTCACGCGCAGCGCAATCTCGCTGAATCGTGGATCGCTGGCGAGCTCGGGGTGCCCCAGAACGTTACACATCCGCGCGTATTGCTCGTTGTTGCCCGCCACGATCATGATGTCGCGATCGGCGCAGCGGAACATGCGGGACGGCATACCACCGTTACCCTCGGTACCGCGCCGGACGGGAATCTGGCCGGAAACGAGATACTGGCTTGCATAGTGCGATGTGGCAGCAATCATCGCGTCCAGCAACGCCAGGTCGATGTACTGCCCCTGCCCGGTACTGCCTTGCGCCGCGTCGCGATGATAAAGCGCTGCGATGATCGCCGAAGCGGCGTACTGGCCACAAAGGATGTCCGCAAGACTGGGCCCGGTTTTCATTGGACCACCGCCCGGCACGTCGTCGCCGTTTCCGGTAACGCTCATCAGGCCACCCATCGCCTGGAAAATCGAGTCGTAGCCAGGACGCGGGCTATACGGTCCGGTCTGACCGAACCCGGTTATCGAACAGTAGATCAGGCGCGGATTGACCAGCTTGAGGCTGTCGTAGTCGAGCCCGTAACGCTTGAGGTCGCCAACCTTATAGTTCTCGATCAACACGTCGCAGTGCGCCGCCAACGAGCGGATCAGCGCCTGGCCTTCGGCCGTGGAGATATCGCACGTGATCGACTTCTTGCCTCGGTTCGCGCTGATAAAAAACGTCGACTCGCGCGTGACCTTTCCCTCCCGATCCATCAGGAACGGCGGGCCGAATTGCCGCGAATCGTCGCCCTTGCCCGGACGCTCGACCTTGATGACCTCCGCGCCGAGATCCGCCAGCATCTGAGCCCCCCAAGGCCCCGCGAGGATGCGGCTCAGGTCGAGTACGCGAACACCCGCCAATGCGCCTTTTGTCATAGCAAACGGTCCCTTTGAATTCGCACCGGCTGCGCCGGAAGCCTTGCATCAGCGTCCGACGAACTTCGCCGTACGTTTTTCGACGAAGGATTGAACGCCTTCCTTCGCGTCTTCGGTGTTGTACAGAAACTGCTGGGTCGACTGAATCGTCGCGTAAGCATCCTGCCAGCCTTGTCCCAGCGAAACGCGCGCGTTCTGCATCGTGGCCTGCACGGCTAGCGGTGCCTGCGCCGCGATTCGCTCGGCGATCGCGAGCGCCTGGTCGAACTCCTGCCCCGCAGGCACGACATCCTGCACGAAGTTCATGTGCCGCGCCTCGTCTGCGGTGAATTCGTCACCGGTAAGCAGTACCTTCATGGCGTTGCCCCAGCCGGCTCGCTGCACCATGCGGAACGTCGCACCACAACCTGCCATGATCCCCCGCTTGACTTCAAGCTGGGAGAAACGGCAGTTATCGGCTGCAACTGCCACTTCCGATGCGAGCATCAATTCGACCGCGACCGTGAAGCAGATTCCCTTCAGGGCAATGACGACCGGCTTGGTACGCAGCGGCGCGCGCAAGTTGAACGGATCGATCTCGCCTTCAGGAAGCAGCGGTTTCCCTTCGCGCCGCAACGGCGCGATCTTCGGCATGTCGAGCCCCGCCGTAAAGTGATCGCCTTCGGCGTATACCAGCCCGCAAAAAATATCGCTGCTCTTCTCGAGTTGCGTGTAAGCCATGGCAAGCTCGCTGAACATTTTCGGCGTGAAACCATTGCGCTTTTCCGGCCGGTCGATGCCCATCAAGAGCAGGTTCCCACGCTGCTCAACGCGAATCTGTCCATCCTCGTGACGAGTGGTCATGCAGTGTCTCCTCGCGGTGTTTTCCGTTAGCAATTCTGACCTCGCGCTCAATTGACAAAGCCGGGTCGCACATTCAGAATCATAAACGTCGTTCACAAAATTGGCAACGCACGATCCGCTCTGACGCTGTCGAACGGCGCACCGCAGACACGTAAATCATCGGCGAGCAGGCTCCATCCGGGCCTAGGTGTTCACCCTCATTCGTTCAAGGAAGAACCATGGCCTACGAGACGATCATCGTCGAAACGCACGGCAAGACCGGCTTGATCAGGTTGAACCGTCCGCAAGCCTACAACGCACTGAACAACCAGTTGATGGACGAGCTAACGGCGGCACTCGACGCCCTCGAAACCGACCCCGCCATCGGCGCCATCGTGATGACCGGTAGCGAAAAGGCGTTCGCCGCCGGAGCCGACATCAAGATGATGAACGAATGGACGTACATGGACGTGTACAAGAATCAGTTCATCACGTCGAACTGGGAACGCACCGCGCGTTGCCGCAAGCCGGTCATCGCCGCGGTCGCGGGTCTTGCGTTAGGCGGAGGCTGCGAACTCGCCATGATGTGCGACTTCATTCTCGCCGCCGACAACGCCCGCTTCGCCCTGCCCGAAATCACGCTGGCGACCATTCCCGGCGCCGGCGGCACGCAGCGCCTGACGCGCGCGCTCGGCAAATCGAAGGCGATGGAAATGATCCTCACCGGCCGCAGGATGGACGCCACCGAAGCCGAACGATGCGGCCTCGTGAGCCGCATCGTGCCCGTCGACACGCTCGTCGAGGAAGCGCTGAAAACGGCCGATGAGATCGCGCGATACTCGCAACCCGTCGTAGCGATGGCCAAAGAGTGCGTCAACCGCGCCTACGAATCGAGCCTGGCAGAAGGCATCCTGTTCGAGCGGCGTATGGCGTATTCGACCTTCGCCACAGAAGATCGAAAGGAAGGCATGGCAGCCTTCGCCGAAAAGCGCAAACCTCAGTTTCGCGATTGTTGAATTGCAAAAAAAGCGCCACGCAGTCGTGGCGAACAGAGCCCGCCAGGTCACGCGCGTCACGCGCATTTCTCTGGCACCCATACTTCCTATCCAGGCTACAGGCGCGCGATGAAACCGTATGTCAATCGCATTACTGAATTACTCGGCATTCAATATCCCATCATTCAAGGCGGCATGCGCTGGGTGGCGCGAGCCGAACTGGCGGCGGCCGTGGGCAATGCGGGCGGTCTCGGCTTCATCTCCGCGCACACCCATGCAAGCGCCGATGCACTCGCGCGCGAAATCGACAGGGTGCGTTCGCTCACCGACAAGCCCTTTGGAGTCAACCTGACCGTTCTCGGCGCCAATGTCGGTCTCGACTATGACGCGTATGTGCGCACGATCGTGTCTCAAGGCGTCCAGGTCGTCGAGACAGCAGGCAGCAATCCGGCGAAGTACATCGCCGAGTTCAAGGCGCAGGGCGTCAAGGTCGTGCACAAGTGCGTGACGGTTCGCCACGCGGTGAAGGCCGAATCGCTCGGCGCGGACGCCGTCAGCATCGACGGATTCGAATGCGCGGGGCATCCCGGCGAAGACGACATCCCTGGACTGATCCTGATTCCCGCGGCCGCCGACAAGCTGAAGGTGCCGATTCTCGCGTCTGGCGGATTTGCCGATGGGCGCGGGCTGATGGCGGCTCTCGCGCTCGGCGCAGACGGCATCAACATGGGAACCCGATTCATGCTCACGCAGGAGTCCCCCGTCCACCCTGCGATCAAGCAACGGCTGCTGGAAGCGAGCGAGCGCGATACGCTGCTGGTTGGCCGCTCGATCGGCGATTCAAGCCGGGTGGTCAAGAACAGCGTGAGTCTCGCCGCGCTTGAACTCGAGCGCGCCGGCAACGTGACGCGCTCGGACCTCTACGCGCTGACCGGAGCACAGCGCTGGATGGACGCATTCGTGACAGGAGAAGTGGAAGGCGGCGCCTTCCCCGCCGGTATCGTGACCGGCCTCATTCACGACTTGCCGACCTGTGCGGAATTGATCGGCCGCATCGTGAAGGAAGCCGCCGCGATTGCGCAACGCCAGCTCGGCTTCAGCTCTGCTCTGGCATGAAACTGACCGGCCTTCGCGTCGTGGACCTGTCGCAATTCATGCCGGGTCCGTACCTCGCCGTCAACCTCGCCGAGCACGGCGCGCACGTCGTCAAGATCGAACCGGTCACCGGCGACCCCACCCGCGGCGCACCGGGCACCGACGGCGCGTTCTTCGCCGCGATCAACCGCGGCAAGCGCAGCATCGCGCTCGATCTGAAGCATCCGGACGGACGCGAGGTCGCGCTCAAGCTGATGAACGAGGCCGACGTCGTGATCGAATCGTCGAGGCCGGGCGTGGCCGCTCGCCTTGGCATCGACTACGACACGATCAGCCGGACGAACCCGGGAGTCGTTTATTGTGCGATTACCGCATTCGGCCAAACCGGCCCGCTCTGTCAATTGCCCGCACACGATCCGGTAGTTCAATCGCTTGCGGGTACGCTGCCGCGCGACGGCCGGGGAATCCCAATTGCCACGGGGCCGTCGCTCGCCGCGCTGGCCGGTTCATTGACGGCGTTGTCCGCCGTGTTGATAGCGCTGCTGCGCGCGCGGGAAACGGGGCGCGGCGACTACATCGACATGGCGCTTTTCGATGCGGCACTCACATCGCAGCCGTATCTGAGCGGCCGCTTGCTCAACGCGCCGGATAGCCAATTGCCTGGGCCGACTGAAGGCGACAGCGGGCTCGCGTTGCTCGACACTTATGAGACCGCCGATTCGAAGTGGCTCTGCCTTGGCGGCCGGGAACACAGCTTCGCAACCAACCTGCTTACACCACTGGGCCGTCCGGATCTCGTCGCCGACGCGATCGGCCCAGCCGGTGAAGGCCAGTTACGCGTCCGGGCGTTCCTGACGCAAATCTTCCTGACTCGCACACTCGATGAATGGCTGTGCTGGTTCGAAGGCCGAAACATCAGTGTGGCGCCGGTGCTCTCGCTCGCCGAAGCGCTCGACCATCCGCATGCGCACGAGCGCGGGATGGTCCAGACGGATCCGTCCGGGCGCAACCACGTTGCAAGCCCGATTCACTTCCGTTTGGAGCCTGGGTCGCCACCGCTCGCCGTTCCACACCTTGGCGAGCACACAGAACTCGTGCTGCGGAGCATCGGCTACAGCGAAGAACGGATTGCGGAACTCGTCGCGACAGGCGCGGTACGTGGGCAGCACGACGAAGCCCTGGCCCTTGCGCAACCCGCCACTTGAGGCAAACAACATCATGCCCTTTCTGCTAGAGGCGGGCGCCGTCGATTTCGCGTCCATCATCCGCCCCGGCGATACCGTCGCATGGGGCCAATCGAACGCAGAGCCCCTTGCGCTCACGCGCAATCTACTTCAGCAGCGGCACAGCATCGGCGCGTTCCGGGTCTTTCTAGGCGCCAGCAACTACGACACGTGCCGGCCTGAGCACGCGGACTGCATCGATTTCGTTTCGTACTGCGGGAGCGGCTCCAACCGCGCACTGGCCAAGGCTGGCGCGCTTGATATCCTGCCCTGCCATTATTCGCAGTTGCCAGAGATGATGGAGTCGGGTCAGCTATCGATCGACGTCCTGCTGCTGCAGTTGGCGCCACCCGACGCGCATGGCCGCTACAGCTTGTCCGTCGCGCATGAGTATCTGATCCCGGCGCTCAGGCGCGCGCGCGTCATCATTGCGGAAGTCAACGAACAGGCACCCTGGACCTACGGCGAGCGATATCTGCGCGACAACGACATCGATTTCATCGTCCCGACGTCGCGCACTTTGCCCGAGAGTTCGCCCAGCGCCGTCAACCCGACGGAGCTGGCGATTGCACAGCACACGGCCGGTTTGATCGAAGACGGCGCCACCATTCAACTCGGTCTCGGCGCGATTCCAGAAGCGATCCTCGCTTGCCTCGGCGATCGGCGAGACCTTGGCATCCATTCCGGCACGATCGGGGACAAAGTCGCCGATCTGATGGAAAGCGGCGTGATCAACAATGTGCGCAAGACCATCGACGCAGGCAAGACCATTGCTGGCGTGATGATGGGGGGGCGCCGCATACACGAGTTCGCGCATCGAAACGACGCCGTGCAGTTTCGTTCGACCCGCTACACGCACGATCCGAACGTGCTCGCAAGCATCGACCGCTTCGTCGCCATCAACTCGGCGGTCGAAGTCGATCTGAGTGGCCAGATCAACGCCGAAATTGCCGGTGGCGTGTATGTGGGCGCGGTGGGCGGCGCACTGGATTTCCTGCGCGGCGCGCGGCGCTCGCGTGGCGGCGTTCCTGTCATCGCATTGCCGTCCACAGCGGGCAAGGGCGCGACCCGCATCGTCGCGTCGTTGACCGGACCGGTCAGCACGCCACGCAGCGACGCCGCCATCGTGGTGACCGAATACGGCGTGGCCGATTTGCGCGGCCTGACGCTGCGCCAAAGGCGCGAACGCATGCTGGCAATCGCCCATCCGGATCATCGCAGCGCTCTCGATCAGATGGTGGGCATCCCGCCTTCCAATCGCTGTGCAAGCGCGACGCTCATTGGCTGAGTGCAACCGCGCCCGAATCAGAACTTTCAAACTTTGTAAGGAAACGTCCGATGAAACGCGCGGCAATTGTCTCCCCTGTACGAACGCCCGTCGGCACCTTTGGCGGTAGTCTGCGCGGCGTTTGCGTCGAAGACCTCGGCGCGCTCGTCGCGAATGAAACGATCCGGCGCGCAGGACTCGATCCCGCTCGCATCGACGACGTCGTCTTCGCGCAAGCGTACGCGAACAGCGAAACGCCTTGCGTGGGCCGCTGGATTGCGCTGCAGGCGGGCCTGCCCGTGGAGGTGCCGGGCATGCAGCTTGACCGACGTTGCGGCGGCGGCCTGCAGGCACTCGTCACCGCCGCGATGATGGTGCAGACCGGCGCCGCCGACGTGGTGTTGGCTGGCGGCGTGGAAAGCATGAGCAATATCGAGTACTACAGCACGGACATGCGCTGGGGCGCCCGGTCAGGTTCCGTCCAGTTTCACGACCGGCTCGCGCGAGGCCGCGAGCGCTCACAGCCGCAAGCGCGCTTCGGCTTTATCTCCGGCATGATCGAGACCGCGGAAAATCTGGCCACCGAATATGGCATCAGCCGCGAGGCCGCCGATGAGTTCGCGCTGCGCAGCCATCAGCGCGCGGCCGCCGCATGGGAGTCTGGCCACATGGCCGAAGAGGTCGTGGCGGTCAGCGTTCCTCAGAAAAAAGGCCAGCCGCTTCTGTTTTCCAAAGATGAAGGATTCCGCGCCGACGCCAGCATGGAAAGCCTCGGCAAGCTTCGCGCGTTGATGCCGGGCGGCACAGTCACCGCAGGCAACTCCAGCCAGCAAAACGATGCCGCTGCCGCTTGCCTAGTCGTCGCGGAAGACCGCCTCGAAGCGCTTGGACTCGAACCCATGGCCTGGCTGACCGGCTGGGCCGCAGCCGGATGCGAGCCATCACGCATGGGCATTGGGCCCGTGCCGCGCGGTGCAGAAGCTGATGACGCGAATCGGTCGGACGCTCGAGCAGATGGATCTTGTCGAAGTCAACGAAGCATTCGCGTGTCAGGTGCTGGCAGTCCTCAAAGGCTGGAACTGGCACGATACCGACCGGCTCAACGTGAACGGCTCTGGCATATCGCTCGGCCACCCGATTGGCGCGACGGGCGTGCGCATCATGACAACGCTGTTGCACGAGTTGACGCGCCGGAAAGGACGTTATGCGCTCGAGACCATGTGCATCGGCGGTGGCCAGGGTATTGCCGCCGTGTTCGAGCGCGCCTGATCCTGAGCGATGAAGCGCACGGCCTCACTCAGGTCGGCCGCTCAGTCATTGAGCCGTTGACCATGCTTTCCTCCTGGGCCGAGACAAACCTTCCAGCCATCGAGGCTGCACGCGCCGGGAACGAGGTTGAGGGGCAAGCGGACATCTATCAGTGATCGGACGTTCGGTTCATTCCAGCAAGATATCGCGCAACCGGCATAGTTGCGGCCGATCAAGCCCGGCCGTATGTTCGAGATAACGATCGACCGAGCCGTGGCTTGCTGCCATCGCCGCGAACGCCTCATCCAGGTAGCGCTCGTCGACACCGGCGAGCACATCGATGATCGATGCATCGAGCATACGGCCGAAATGGATCGTCATCGCCTGCGCAGCGGATTCACGCAGCCGTTCGCTACCAGCCCCCGACAGGTAGTCGCAATAGATCGTCTCGCGCGAGGCTCCCAGCGCATGAAGGATGATCGCCGCCAGAAAGCCGGTTCGGTCCTTGCCCGCCGTGCAATGGAAGATCACGGGCAAACAGTCGTCATCGGCAAGCCTTGTAAACAGTCCCCGCAGTGGGCGGGCAAACGCCGCGGGCAAGTTTCGGTAAGTTTGCAGCATCATGCGACGCGCGCCCTGCGCGTTAGGCTCGCGCTTCAGAATTTCGAGCAGCGTGCTGTCGCCTGCACGCAAATCGGCGCTGATGTCCATGTGCATCTCTTCCACGCCTTGGTCATGGCGCCACCGGTTCGGCGCCGCTGTGCGCTCACCATCGCCGCGCAGATCGCAAATCAGGCGGATCCCGAGTTTGGCGACAATGTCGCGGTCGCGCACCGTCAGCGCTGCAAGACTGCCAGAACGGAAGAGGCGTCCGCTGCGGATGCGACGACCATCCCCTGTGGGCATTCCGCCCAAATGACGAAAATTCGGAGCACCGTCGAGCATAAGGTTGGTATTCATATCGAAGGCGGAAACGCATTGCTTGATAACCGCGAGCCAGCGTTCCGCGAGTGTGTGAATCGCATTATGGAACCTTCGTGCGACGGGCAACGGTGCCATCGCCCGTACAAATATCATCAGCGCTTAAGCGTTGTCATATCGATCACGAAGCGATAGCGGACGTCACTTTTGAGCAACCGCTCGTACGCGCCGTTAATGTCCTGCATCTCGATCATCTCCACGTCGCAGCAGATACCGTGGGCGGCGCAGAAATCCAGCATTTCCTGCATCTCCTCCACCCCGCCAATCGCCGATCCTGCGATGGATCTGCGGCCGGTGACGAGCACGCCGCTGTGCACAGGCGGTGCGATGGGGCCGATCATCCCGACCAGGACCAGCGTGCCATTCAAATGCAACATCGCGAGATAAGGATTTAGATCGTGCGCGGTCGGTACTGTATCGAGGATGACATCGAATCGCCCGGCGGCCGCAGCCATCTGCGCTGCATCGCTGGATACGAGCACATGCTCGGCACCGAGGCGTCGCGCCTCCTGTTCCTTGTCCCGATTGCGCGTAATCAGCGTGACTTCGGCGCCCATCGCCCTGGCGAATTTCAGTCCCATATGGCCGAGGCCGCCAAGACCCACTACCGCGACCTTATCGCCCTGCCCTACGTTCCAGTGCCGCAGCGGCGAATAGCTTGTGATGCCAGCGCAGAGCAAAGGAGCCGCTGCTTTAGCGTCCAGACCGTCGGGAACGCGCAGAACGAATCTCTCGGCGACAACGATACGCTCCGAATAGCCGCCGTAGGTAGCTAATCCATCGTGACGGTCGATGCCGTTGTAGGTGGGCGTCGGTTGGTTGACGCAATACTGCTCTTCGCCTTCACAGCACGGGGCGCATTCGCCGCAGGAATCGACGAGGCAACCGACGCCGACCACATCTCCCGCTTTGAAACGGGTCACGGACTCGCCCACACTGATAACCCGCCCAATGATCTCGTGCCCCGGTACGACCGGGTAACGCGTATTGCCCCAGTCATTACGCGCCTGATGAAGATCCGAGTGGCACACGCCGCAGTACTGGATATCGATCACAACGTCGTCGGCCCGCGGATGACGCCGGGTGAACTGGAAGGGCGCGAGGTCGGTGTCTGAGGCCGCCGCCGCGTAGCCATTGATCACGTCTGTCATAAAAGCTCCGAGGGAGGCGTTCGTCCGCTTCAAAATTTCCGGAAGTTCACGCCAATGCGCGCACCCATTGCTGGCAGACGATTCACGGGACGGCTTCCATGCTCAGGCGCCGCCTCGCCCCATGCGAACCAAACGTCGGGCTCGCGCGTGTCGCCGACTCGGCGCCAGCGACCGTCTACCTGTGGATTTTTCAGCGTCCCGAGACCGACCAAACGTCCTTTCGGATCGGGCATGAACTCCCATTGTTCACCGAAGGCCGAGTACTTGATGCCTTCTTGCCAATAACCGTTGGCGCCGAAATCGACCTCGCCGGTCACGTCATACGTGTAGCGCACCTCGCCCTTCTCATTGCCATGAATGGCAAAGCCGAACATGTCGTTGCCGAGTGTGAAGTGGCCAAAATCGATGCTGCCATCCTTGTAACGCGTGGCCCACGTGTACCAGACGAGTTCCAGCTTCTGTTGCACGAGTGCGTCTTTCGTCTTGTAGATCTCGCCGCCCTCGTACATATAGATCGGATCGAACCCAATCATGCCGCGTACTTTCTTGCCGAGGATCGTGCCTTCCATCTCGAAGATGTTCGCGACGTAATACATGCCGGCGTCGCGCCCTGGCAGATACCAATGCATACCCGGCTTGACGAGCTTGCCCTTGATGTTCATGCCATTGTCTTCGTACCAGCTGCATTCGTCGGGCGTCCATGTCACGTGAAGGCCGTTGCCAGGTGCCTGCGGATGGCTTCGCCAGTGGATGCGCTCGCCTTCCAATGTTCTCGAGAAGCCGTCGTTCGGCGCGGATTCCTTGCCGACCGCGTGCATATGCATACCGTCGTCGTGACCAAGCGTCGAGCAAAGATAAAAGCGACGACGTGTGTCCTTGCCGTCCGTCGACAGCCCTGCGGGTATCCGGCGCATCGGACAGTAGATCTCGCCATCCTCGTCTCGAAAGGTTCCCCACAGGTAGAGCGCTTCGGGCGGCATGCCGAAGTAAGCACGGTTGGACATCATGTCCTCGATGGTTGGCTCGAAAGCGCTGACCAGCGGTTGCCAGCCGAAGTCGCCACGGCGCGGGAGTTTGGGGTTTGTGTCGCTCATGATGGAGGCACTCGTCACGATGATGGAATTGTTGGTGCGGTTCACTATAGGCCTCTGCCGTTCCCAGGAAAAATCGCTCGATTCGTGGGCTTGAACAGAAGCATGCTTGCCACGAAGCCAGAAACCTCCATCGGCAGCTAATGCATTGATTTGTCGGCATCCTTTTCGATGCGGATTCCTGCATCGTTTTAGCGTGGCGCAAGTTCGTTACCTGTAACGCCGTCTGTGCGATATTCTGAATATCGTTCTATTTCTAACCTCGGACCGCGTCGGGATATGCCGAAGTCGTCCGCTGAGCGAGTTGCCGACTATCGTGCCCGCAAGAAAGCTCAGGGCATGGTCACGTTGTCCGTTGTCGTCCCCGCGGCCGACGTTGCCCTGTTCAACCAGTTCGCGGCGCAGCGCCGTAATAAGCATCTCGAAGACAGGCACCCTGCTGGCGCGCCGAACGCAGATGGCGACCTATATTGCGGGCATCAGGACGTGGCTCGAGTAGATAGACCCTGCCCGCACGCTCAGGCCGCCACTTCGACCATCACGAAGTCGGCCTTGGTGGCACCGCACTCGGGGCATGCCCAGTCATCCGGGATGTCTTGCCAACGCGTGCCAGGCGCGATGCCCTCCGCGGGAAGTCCCGTTGCTTCGTCGTAGTAGAAACCGCAAAAAATGCATTGCCACTTTTTCATAGTCGTCGATGAGTCGTTGAGGGTGGGGGATCTTTCAGCGCGCTACGTCCCAGACGAGCGGCAGATAAAGCATGCCGTTGACGGAGCCGGAACCGCAGCGCGGCTTTTCGCCCTCGCGGATGCGGAAATCTGGAATGCGCTTGAGCCATTCCTGCAGGAACACCTTGATCTCCGTGCGCGCGAGAAACGAACCGGGGCAGCGATGCGGTCCGTTGCCGAAAGCCGCGTGAATCACCGGCTTGCGTGTCAGGTCAACGGCGAGCGGATCGCTGAACTTGCGGTCGTCGAGGCCGAACAGGGAGTTCGGCAACTGGATCTGGTCGCCCTTCCTGAACTGGATGCCCTTGTATTCCATGTCCTGTGTGATGAGCCGCGCGGTATTCGCCACGCCAAAGCGCCGAATCAGTTCGTCGACCGACGAAACCATCAGATCGGGATTCTCAATCAGCTGCCTCCGATGCGCCGGATTCTCGGCGAGAAAGCGCGCGATGAAACCCATCATCGATGCGACGGTATCGAGGCCGCCGAACAGCACGACGATAAACATCCCAAACATGCGCTCGGGGCTGATCGGCTTGCCTTCGATCTGCGCGTTGGCGACGAGGCTGACGAGATCGCCGCCTGCCTCTGCCTGACGCTTTTCCACCCAGGTGGAGATATACCCGATGAGCCGGTGCTGCGATTCGTTGCGCTCTTCGACGTTGCCACGCACGGCCCACTCCGCCCATTCGAGCAGTTGCTCGCGATCGCTCAACGGAAGATCTGCCAGCCGCAGGAAAATCACGATCGGCAGGATCTTCGAGAACTCCGACACGAACTCGCATTCGCCCCGCGGAGCGAGCTTTTCGATCAGCTCGATTGCGAGGTTGCGCACGTCGTTCTCCAGCGAGGCGATCGCTTGCGGCAGGAAAGCGGGCGTGATCAGGTTACGGTACGCGGTATGTTCGGGCGGGTCGAGTTCGAGCGGCACGAGCCGCGTCTCGTTGAGCGGCGGGATGTTGACGCTGCGATGCGAAAAGCGGGTATGGTCCCTCTGCATCGCCTCGATGTCTTCTCCTCGCGTCGCGATCCAGTGGCCGCCATGGTACGGAGACCAGACGATATCGGGCCCGGTGTGCAGCGTCATCCACGCGATATGAACATCGTCTTGCACGCCTGGCGGATTCATATAGTCGAAATCGACCACGAGTTCTCGCGGAACATGGTCCGGCACGGTCCAGTCTTTCGTAGGGTTCATCTCGCGTCTCCTATCATTTAGTCGTCTTCGAATGGATGAGTCGTCACACTGTGCATCAACGTGCTTGCGTTCATATTATGCAACGCCGTTCAGTTTTGATATTATACCGAAGCGAGCTTTTTTACATCAACGCCTATCGAACGGAGACAAGAGTGAGCGATTTCGTCAAGGACAAGGTGGTAGTGGTAACGGGTGCGGGTGCCGGCATCGGGCGCGATTTCGCGTTGCAATTCGCGGCGAACGGCGCAAAGGTCATCGTCAACGACCTTGGTCGCAACGCCGAAACCGGCCAATTCGCCGCGGAGCGCGTGGTCGAAGAAATCAAGGAGACCGGCGGGCAAGCGCTTGCTTCGACGGATAGCGTCGCTGAATGGGATTCCGCGCAGAAGATCGTGCAGGCCGCGCTGGACACGTTCGGCCGCATCGACTGTGTGGTCAACAACGCCGGCATCGTGCGTGACCGCATGTTCTTCAACATGAGCCTCGACGAGTGGAAGGCCGTCGTCGACGTGCATCTGAACGGATCGTTTTTCGTGGCACGCGCGGCGGCTCCGCATTTCAAGGCACAAAACGGCGGCAGCTTCGTTCATATGACCTCCACCTCGGGTCTGATCGGCAACATCGGACAGGCCAACTACTCCGCCGCCAAGATGGGGGTCGTCGGTCTGTCGAAGTCGATTGCCCTCGACATGGCGAAATTCAACGTGCGCTCGAACTGCATCGCGCCGTGGGCATGGACCGCGATGACGGCCTCGATCCCCTCGGAGACGCCTGAGCAAAAAGCACGGGTCGAAATTCTCAAGCGCATGGAATCGCGCAAGATCGCGCCGCTCGCGGTCTACCTCGCGTCCGACCAGGCCGCAAAGGTTTCGGGTCAGATCTTCGGCGTGCGCGCCAACGAGATCTACTTCTTCAACCAGATCCGCATGATCCGCTCGCTGCATCGCGACGGCGGCTGGACGCCCGAGGCGATTGCCGAGCAGGTGATGCCGGCGTTCGAAGCGAGCTTCTTCCCGAACGTGCCCTCCATGGCGCTCACGCCCTGGGATCCGGTGTAAGCGATACCGTGTCACGCCCGCGCCACCTGATGCGGTGGTGGCGCGGGCGGTGCGGCGCTCACACCCGCCACACCACTTACCCTTCCTCTGAACCGCGCACGCTCTCAGACATGCCAACGATGCGTCTTGCCTTCAGCAATACCGGCAAGTCCACCATCCGTCCATCTACGGACACCGCCCCGCCTTCTGCCCGCTCATACGCGTCGACGATTCGCTGCGCCTTGGCAATTTCATCCGCGCTCGGGCTGAACGTCGCATTGACCGCTGCAACCTGGCGCGGATGAATGCACAGCTTCCCGCCAAAGCCCAGCGATCGCGCCTTCGACGAATCCCCCGCGAGTTGCTGTTCGTCATCGATCGCTACCGTAACGCCGTCCACCGGGGACAGGATTCCAGCTACACGCGAGGCCAGCACGATACGCGAACGCGCGAGCAGCAACGCGTCCCATGAACCGTCACAATCCAGATCAAGCTCGAAGTCAACCGAACCGAATATGAGTCGCTCGACGCCGGGCATGCGCGCCACGTCCAGTGCGTTCCAGACGCCCTCGGCAGATTCGATGATCGGCAAGATGGGTTTCGCCGTTGCCGCCGCGACAGCGGTCAAAGCAGCCGGATTCTCCGCCTTGGGCAACACGACGCCATCGATACCATCGAACGCTGCGAGTGAGAGGTCCTGCTGGAACCACTGCGTACCCGCTCCATTGATGCGCAGCAGTACGCGAACCGGCGATGCCGAAAATGTTCGTACCGCACCGGCAACATGTGCACGCGCCGACGCTTTGTCCGCATCTGCGACAGCGTCCTCCAGGTCCACGATCACCGCATCCGCGCCTGCCGCGAGTGCCTTGGCGAATCGCTCGGGCTTGCTGCCCGGCACAAAAAGAAACGAACGCATAAGTCTCCCATTCAGCGTCCGGTCCGGCTACGGCGACCCCGCCAGCGGACCGGCTCGACGATCAGACCAGAGTAGCCGTGGCTTCCATGCGCAACGATCCGTCGCTGCCGGCGATCCACAAGCTCACCTTGTTTTGGTCCGATTCGTCCTGCTTTCCGCAAACATAGAAAGGCGCAGTGTCCACCACCGGTTTGATCGCGCGGAACGAAAACGCTCCGACGCGAGCGCCCGGCAGCTCCGATCCGAGCGAGTCCATCAGAAGCGTGGCGAGCAGCGGGCCATGCACGACGAGTCCCTCGTATCCCTCTTCGCCGATCGCGTAAGGCCGATCGTAGTGAATGCGATGACCATTCAACGTAAGCGCCGAGTAGCGAAACAGCAGCACCGGATCGGGATTGCTCTCGCGTGCCCATTGAGCGCCGATGGGCGCGGCCTGTAATGCTGCGGGCTTTTCGCCGGCAGCCGGATGATCGCGATACACGATATCCTGGCGCTCGACGATCGCAGGGCCATTAGCGTCGCTGATCTCGTGCTTGACCTTCACGAACACGAGATCGCCGGTACGTCCATGCTTGTGCGCAACACTCTCGATGCATGAAAGACGCGTGACCGCGCTACCCGCTTTCAGCGGCCGTAGAAACTCGAGTTGACTGCCCGCCCACATGCGGCGAGGCAAATCGACCGGCGGCAGAAAGCCGCCGCGTTTCGGATGACCGTCCGTCCCCACCATCGACTGGCGATGAACCGGCAGAAAATAAAGCCAGTGCCACAACGGCGGCAGGTCATCGCCACGTGCTGAAAGCGCGTCATCGTGGTCAAGCATGGCGCTGAGAGCCGCCATCGGCGTGGAGGTGACCTGGTCCTGCACTTGCTCAGTGCGCCCGGTCCATTGCTGCAAATACTCGATATCCATGAGCGTCGTGCCAATCACTTCAGATCCAGTGCGTCCCGAATCGCCGCAGCGATCGGAAGCAGCGGATCTTCTTCCGGCGTGGCCGGGTTGAACAGCTTGTTATGGCAGATCGCGACGGCGAGCCCGGTATCCGGATCGGCCCAGCCGATCGAATTGCCCTGCCCCGGATGGCACAAAGCGCGCGGCGAACGTGCCGCCGTCACCGGCGGATGGTTGCCGCCGAACCAGAAGCCACCGATCGTGATGGGAATCGGAAAGCCGAACATCACCGGGTCGGGCTCCTCGCTATTGGCGCGTGGCGTGTTCAGCGTGGCAACGAGTTCCTTCGAGAGTATCCTCACGCCGTCCAACTCGCCGCCGCATGCCAGCATTGCCCAGAAGCGCGCCTCGCTGCGCGCGTTGAAGATCCCGCCAACGCCCGCCACTTCCGCGCGCCGCACGTCCGGGCGCTCGAACACTTGCGGCGTCAATGCGACCTGTTGCGGCATCGAGCGCAAGAACAGCGGCGGCAGGTATTCCGCGGGAACCGGCACCATTGCATCGGTCAGACGTGCGATGCGCGGTTCGACTTCGTCGGGAATGCCGATCCACAGATCGTCGATGCCGAGCGGCATCGCAATCTCTTCCCGGACAAAACGGCCCAGCGAGCGCTTCTTCGGATCGGCGCGCCGCACCAGCTCGCCAACGATCCAGCCGAACGTCATCGACAGGTACAGCGTTTTCGTCCCCGGCTCCGCAAGCGGCTCAAGGTTGGCGATGGCGCCGGTCATCCACTGCCAGTCACACATCAGCTCCGGCGTGACGCCTTCGGGCATTTGCGGCACACACGCGCGATGCGTCAGCACATCGCGCACCGTCGTGTTCTGCTTGCCGTGCGCACCGTACTCTGGCCAGTAGCGCGTCACCGGCGCGTCGTATTCGATCAGCCCGCGGTCGGCCAGGATATGCAACGCCGTTGCAGCAACGGCCTTCGTCACCGAATACACATTGAACAGCGTTTCGCCATCGACCAGACGGCCGGTGGACGGATCGGCCACGCCGCTCCATGCGTCGATCATAAGCTTGCCGTTCAGATAGGCCGCCACCTGCACGCCGATCTCACCGCCTTCCCGTGTGGCACGGTCGAGCGCCTGCTGAACGATCGCGTTGCGCTCGGTTGATGCTTGCACTACCAAGGTCATATCGTGTCTCCCATTCGTGAACATTCGCGTTGACCGACTATGTCTTGCCGGACTGCGCGGCAATACCGGCGAGCCCTTCTAGCGCGAGCCCATAGCCCAGTTCGTCGAGCACGCGGCGCTTGAACGGCTGCGTGAAGACCGCGCGCGTGTATCGCAGCGTTTCGATCGGCTTCGCCGCGAGTTCGTGCGCCATTTGCCACGCACGTTCGAGCAACGTGTCGTGCGCGACGACTTCGCCGACGACGCCAAGCTCCCACGCACGCTGCGCCGTGATGCGCTCGCCGCTGAGAAGAAAGTAGCGGGCGCGGTTGTGGCCAATCAGCATCGGCCAGACGATCTGCACGCCGTCCGCCGGCACGACGCCGTGAACGAAGTGCGCCTGGTCCGAGATTTCGGCGCGACTGGATGCCAGCACGATATCCGACAGCACGAGCAACTCGGCATGAATGAGTGCCGGCCCGTTGATCGCGCCGATAACTGGAACCGGAATGTCCAGCAGTTGCATCAGCAGGTCCTGCCCTTCGCGCTGCAGGCGCGGCCAGGCTTGCGCAAGCGGCTCCGACGGCAACTCGGCGTAATTCATCGCGTCGCAGAACGAATCGCCGGTGCCGGTCAGGATCACTACGCGATTGTCGAGGTCGCGTGCGATCTGGTAGAACGCCTCGCCTAGCTGGCTGTGAATGCTGCGATCGAGCGCGCCCCACTTGAGCGGGCCACCCTCCGTATGCAAGCGCACTTGCAAAACTCCGTCGCGTCGCTCGAAATCGATGTTCGTAAAACGCCCGCTGTAATCTTCGAGGCGGCTCATCGCGCGTCCTCCAGGATCAGGCCGGCGGCGCGCCATGCCATCGCCATCATGGGGCCATTCGTGTTGCCGGAGATCATCGTGGGTGTGACGGAGAGATCCATCACGCGCAGGCGTTCGACACCGCGCACGCGCAGCCGCGAATCGAGCACGGCAAGCGTGTCCGATCCCATCTTGCAGGTACCGCAGGCGTGATAGCCGGATTGGCCTTCACGCCGGTAGAGGTCGAGAATCTCGTCATCGGTCTGGACGGCGGGGCCTGGGCGTGTCTCCCCTGCCAGCAGGCTGGCAAGCGGCTCGGCGGCCAGCACGCTGCGCATGAACCGGAAGGCGTTGACAGCCATCTGCCGGTCGTACGGATCGGCAAGGTAGTTCGCGACGACTTGGGGCGGCACGCGGGGGTCCGCGGACTGGATCCTGACGTGCCCTTCGCTGCGCGGGCGCAGCGGATAGCTGAAGAGCTGCATGCCTGGGAAAGACTCGAACGCGTAACCGGCCGCGCCGAAATCCATCGAGTACGGCGCCATCATCAGTTGAACGTCGGGACGCATCGCATCCGCCGCGGTCTTGACGAAGCCGCCCACCTGGTACGAGCCGAGCGACATCACGCCACGGCGGAACAGCAGATACTGCATCGCGTTGCGCCATAAGCGCATGCCGCCGAACTGGCGGTTCTGCGAATCGCGCCAATGCCGCAGGCGGGCTTGAAGCATATATAGATAGTGCTCGCGCAGGTTCCGTCCGACCCCCGGATTCGCCGCCACGACAGGAATGCCAAGCGACTGCAGATGGCCGGGATCGCCAACGCCCGACAGCTGCAAAAGCCGCGGCGACTCGATCGCGCCCGCCGACAGCACGACCTCGCGGCGCGCACGGTAAGCGATCTGCTGCCCAGCGCTTTCGCACTGCACGCCGACCGCGCGCGTGCCGTCAAACACGATTCGCGCGGCTTGTGTGCCGGTCACGACCGTGAGGTTCTTGCGCGCCCTCGCGGGCTTCAGAAAGGCTTCGGCCGAGCTTTGCCGACGACCGTTGCGTATCGTATAGATCAGGTAGGCGACGCCCTCATGATCGAGCCTGTTGATATCTTCAACGCGCCGCACGCCGAGCGACCGGCACGCCTCGAGTACGGCGTCGCCAATACGATTGCGCTGCGGGTACGGTGACACTTTCAGCGGGCCGCCCTCTCCACGCAGCTCATCGGCGCCGAGCGCGTGATCTTCGATCCGCCTGAAGCAAGGCGCCAGGTTCTGCCAGCTCCAGCCCTCGACACCCAGTTCGGCCCAGCCGTCGTAGTCCTCGGGATGACCTCGCATATACACCATGCCGTTGATGCTGCTGGAACCGCCGAGCATCTTGCCGCGAAGCCAGATTTCGTTGCGATGCCCGTTTCCGTGATCGGGCTGCACCGGAATGAACCAGGCATGAGCTGGATCGCCCAGCAGCTTGCCAAAGCCTTTCGGCATCCGGATCAACGGATTGCGATCTTCCGGACCTGCCTCGATGAGTAGCACGGTATGGTGCCCGCTCTCCGAAAGACGATTGGCTAGCACGCAACCCGCCGCACCCGCGCCAATCACGATAAAGTCAAACTCGGTCATCTATGCGTTCTCCACCGTGCGTGCAGACCAGCGCTACCTTATTAGCCGAAGATGACGGGAATCGAATGCGGAACGCGCATCATGATCCCGTTGATCTGTGGAGCTGGCGCGGCCGGATCGAGCCGAAGATTGGGCAGGCGATCGAGAATCGCGTTGAGCGCACGCGTCATTTCCACGCGCGCCAGGTGCTGGCCGATGCACACGTGCGGGCCATAGGCGAATGCAAAGTGCCGGTGACCAGCCTTGCGATAGATGTCGAACCTGTCCGGATCGGCGAAGCGGCTGGGGTCGCGATTGGCGCTGCCCGCCAGCACGTCGAGAAATGCGCCGGCAGGAATCTCGACACCGCCGAGCGTGACATCACGCGTCGCCATACGCGACTGCATCAGCACGGGGCCGTCCCAGCGCAGAGCCTCTTCGATCGCCGCCGCGACCAGCGTGCGATCCTGGCGCACCGCTTCGAGCTGTACCGGATCGCGCAGCAACGCAAGCAACAGTACGCTGGTCGCGCGATAGGTCGTGTCGCCGCCCGCATTCACCAGCTGGCGAAGAAACGAAATGACGACCTCGTCCGGTAGCCGCTCACCGTCCACCTCCGCGGTGGCCAGCGAGCTCACCAGATCGTCGCCAGGATGACTGCGGCGCTCGTCGACAAGCCGCGCGAAATAGGTGCCCAGCTTCGTCGATGCCTCCACGCCATGCTCGACATCGATCGAAACCAGCGTCTGTGCGATTGCTAGCTTGTGAAAGATCTTCACATCCTCCGGCGGCAATGCCAGTTGCCGATAGATGATATTGAACGGGTAGTGAAGCGTGAACTCGTTGACGAGATCCGCATGTCCGCGATCCATGAATTTCGACATCAGCTCGCTCACCACCGGGTCGACCAGCGTATCGCCCCATGCCGCGACGGTATTCGGCAAAAAGGCCTTCTGGAAGATGCGGCGGTAGCGCGAGTGCTCGGGCGCATCCATCGTCGAGATACTGCGCCCGAAGCTGATGCCGAGATTGCGCTCGTACGACTTGTTCGAATACGTTGCCGGGTCGCCAAGCACCTTCGAGACCTCGTCGTATCCGAATACGGAATAGTGCGCGACGTCGGACATCGTCAGGTCCCGCGGCGCCGCCCATCAGCACACGGTAGTCACCCTGCTGAACCGCAGCCTTTTCCCGCAGTTCCGCAATGCGTGGATAAGGGTCCGCATCGGCACCGTAAGCGAGTGAATCCTCGAAAAAAGGGTTGAACTTAGCATCGTCGAAGTCCTCGAGTTGCAGCGCGCCGGCCATGGTTGCTGTCTCCATCAATCGTTTGTTTGCAGGCACCTCTGTTTTTGCGCGAGGTACCAATACTTGAACTATGTTCTATTTTGCACAGGTGTGCAAGATCGATCTATCATTCGCGGAAAGGGATGTCGCGCGCTTTCTGGCTCGCGCCCCGCCATCAAAGGGAAACCATGCCGTCCAGCACCACGCACGCCGCCAGCAGACGGGCGACTGCCATCAATGAACCGCGCGCCACGGCGCGCAGCACGACGCCAGAACGCATTCTCGATACCGCCGAGCGGCTGTTCGCGATGCACGGCTACTTCGGCACGTCGATTCGCGACATCATGCAAAGCTGTGGCATGGAGCTGAGCCTCGCGCGGTACCACTTCGGCAGCAAAGACGCGCTGTTTCAGCAGGCGATCGGCCGCCGCGCAGCGGTGATCAGCCGGCAGGTCATCGAATCGCTCGAGGCCGAACTGGCAGCGCTGCAAGGCAAGCGTCCCGACGTGGAAGCAATCGTGACCGCACTTTCCGCACCGGCCTTCGCGCATCTGGAGAGCGGCGATCCGGGGTGGCGAAATTACCTGCGCCTGCTAACCCAGATTGGCTGTCTTCTGGAGCGCCCCGATCTCACGGCGCCGTTTTATGACCAATACGCGCCTGCGGCCGCGCGCTACGGTGACGCCTTCGCCAACGCACTTCCCCGCGTCACGCGGGAGACCGTCGAACTGGTGCAGCATTTCGTCGAGTCGGTGTTTCATCTGGTGCTCAACGAGCTTTACGCGCAGGAAGCACGCTCCGGAGCGAAGGCACTCACGACAGCACATATCGAGCGCATGCGCACCTATTTGATTCGTTTCGCGGTTGGCGGCATCGAGGCGATGGTCAGCTCCGCCTCGGCCCAACGGGGTTCATGAGCATTGACAGTCGCAGCGACCGTCGTTCACAATTTAGAACATTATTCAGACTTACTGTGGCCGCAGCGAGCCTGCGGCTGTGCGAGATGGAGTTAGCCTCATGACAGCTGGAGACGCAGAGAACACCGCGCTGATCGTCGGGGCGGGTCACGCAGCGGGAGAATGCGCGACCGCGATCCGCGACCAGGGATGGACGGGACGCATCGTGATGGTGGGAGAAGAACCGCATTTGCCCTACCAACGGCCGCCGCTCTCCAAGGCATTCCTGTCGGGCGAATCGACCGCCGAGCAGCTGTACCTGAAACCGCTGTCCACGTACGACAAAGCGCGTGTCGAGTTCATCCCGAACACGCGCGTGCAGCGCATCGACCGTGACGCGAAACGGGTCACGCTGTCCAACGGCAGCGAAATCGGCTATACGAAACTGGTTCTGGCCACCGGCGGCCGCGCGCGGCGCCTCGCGTTGCCGGGTATCGAAGCGATCGAGAAGCTGCAGAATTTTCACTACCTTCGCACGCTCGATCACGTCGCGCGCATTCGAAACCAGTTTCATGCCGGCTCGCGCCTCGTGATCATCGGCGGTGGATATGTCGGGCTGGAGGTGGCTGCGGTAGCCGTGAAGCGCGGCTTGCGCGTCACCGTGCTCGAAGCGTTGCCGCGCGTCCTCGCGCGCGTCACGGCTCCCGAGCTTTCCACGTTCTACGAGGAAGTTCACCGCGAAGCCGGAGTCGACATCCGTACCAACGCGATCGTGAGTGAGTTCGAACTCGACGCATCCGGCGACGCCGTTGCCGCCGTGTGCTGCGTTGACGGCACGCGCGTCGCCGCGGATCTCGTCATCGTCGGCGTGGGACTGGAGCCCGCCACCGAACTTGCACAAGCGGCCGGCCTTGCTGTCGACAACGGCATCATGGTCGACGAACACACGCGCACGTCCGACCCGGACATTTTTGCGGTCGGGGATTGCACCAACCACCCCAACCCTTCGCTCGGTCGCCGCCTGCGTCTCGAGTCCGTCCCTAACGCGCTGGAGCAGGCCCGCACCGCCGCTGCGTCGTTGTGCGGCAAGGAGCGTGTCTACAACAGCGTGCCGTGGTTCTGGTCCGACCAATACGATCTGAAGCTCAAGATGGTCGGCTTGTCCGTCGGCTACGACGAGTTCGTGCTGCGCGGCGACCCCAAAGCCCGCTCTTTCTCGGCGTTTTATCTCAAGGACGGCGTCATGCTGGCAGCCGATACGGTCAGCCGTGTACCCGAATTCGTGCTGGCCAAGCGTTTCGTTGCCGAGAAAATACCCGTCCGCGCCGCCGATCTCGCCAACGAATCGATCCCGTTGAAAAGTCTGCTTCCCTAGTCCAACCCATTTTTCAGAGGTTCAGACATGCCGCTCATTCGATTCATCCAGCCTGACGGCAGCGAGGCCGCGGTAAGCGCCAACGTTGGCGATTCAGTCATGCAAACGGCGGTGAACAATCAGGTCCCAGGCATTCTCGGCGATTGCGGCGGCAGCTGCAGTTGCGCAACCTGTCACGCGTATGTCGACGACACCTGGAGCAGCCACATGCCGGCGGCGGAATCCTATGAAGTCGACATGCTCACCTGCGCGATGGACGTGCGCGAAAACAGCCGTCTGACATGCCAGATCTTCATGACGCCGGAACTGGACGGGCTGGTGGTGCGTCTGCCCGGTTCGGCGGGGTGAGCGCAATGGGCACAGATGCCTCCCGCACGACGCTGATCACCGGCGCTGCCTCAGGCATGGGCGCGGCGCTGGCCCGGCATCTGACGACGCTCGGCGAACGGGTGATCGGCGTCGATCTCCACGATGCGGATGTTTGCGCGGACCTCACTGTCCCGGCGGAGCGCGCGGCGCTCGTCGAGCGCGTGCAGCGCCTCACGTCGTCGATCGATGCGGTGGTCGCCTGCGCCGGAGTGTCGCCCCCCGTGTCCGGCGACACGCTGGTGTCGGTAAATTACTTCGGCGTTACCGATCTGCTGCCGCGTCTGTTGCCGCTCCTGCGTCTCGCCAGCGAGCCACGCGTCGTGGTGATCTCATCGCTCGCCTCGCTTCATCCAGTCGATGCGCGCCTCGTCGAGTTGTGCCTCGACGGCGACGAAGCCGCCGCACGCGAACGGGCTGGAAAGATCGGCGCTCAAAGCTATGCGTCATCCAAACGCGCGCTGACGCAATGGATACGGCGCACGGCGGTGCTGCCCGGGTGGGCCGACGGGGGCGTGTTGCTAAACGGCGTCGCGCCGGGCATCGTGAAGACGCCGATGGTCGCACCGCTGCTGGAAACGGCCGAGGGACGCGAGGTGCTTGCCGCCGGTGTACCCACGGCCGTGCACGACTATGCAACCGCTGAGCAGATCGTGCCGCTCCTCGCATTCCTCGCCAGTTCCGCCAATGGCTACATGGTGGGCCAAGTCCCGTTCGTCGATGGGGGTGCAGACGTGCTCTTGCGTGGGGAAGCGGCGCTGTAGCAGGCAAGAGCCAAAGACGAGACCGAGCTTACGGCACCTTCGTCAACGCGTCGATCGCGTGCTGTTCGCTCGTGCTCCAGAACGCCGCCCACGTCGGAAATCCCTGCGGAAGGCGCGGCTGATACCGGTCGCCTTCATACTTGCCGGGCCAGTGCTGGAAGCGCGGCGCACCGGGGCGAGCGAGCCAGTCCGTCGAATACCAATGCTGTTCGTCGCGACGCTCGAAGCACCACTGGCCGTCGCGCCGCACATAGTGATCGAAGTAGCAGATCGCCATCACCACCCACGCTCCATTGTCCTCGTGCTCCGCGCGACAATAGACGCTTCCCGTCGCATGGTCGGCATCGATGAAATCGACGACGTGGCCGCAGATCTGGTGAATGCTGCGATAAAAGCCGCGCAGAATATGCTCGGACCCGTAGAACGTCTTCAATGCCGCGCGCCCGACGCCCCATCGGCCGCAATTGACGTCTCCGGCGAACAGTTGCACCAGGCTGTCCAGATCGCGCGAATCGACCGCGAGCGCGTATCGGACCGGCAACTGCTGGATGGCGAACTGCGCCTCGATGCGCTCGATGCGCGCGAGCAGCGCTGAATCCATCGTCATGCCTTCCCCTTCGTAGCGTTGGCCATCGCGGCCGGGCGCGCGCGGATTTCGTCGGCATAGTAAGGCTGGTGTGAAAGCAATCCGCCATCGACGTTGAACACCTGGCCCGTGACGAACGCCGCCTCATCCGAAGCGAGGTACACCACCGCATGGGCAATGTCTTCGGGCTGCCCGAGGCGAGGCGTGAGATGGTGGCTCAGCATCATCTCTCCGGTCTCCCCCGCGTAGTACGCCTGGGTCACCGGCGTGACGATCAGGCCCGGAGCGATCGCGTTGCAGCGTATCCCTTCCTTGCCGTGCTGCGCGGCGACGTAGCGCGTCAGCGCCTCGATACCGGCCTTGCAGACGCCGTACGCGCTATACCCCAGCGCGCCCGCCTGAGCGGCACCGGAAGAGGTATTGATAATCGAACCGCCGCCTCGTGCGCGCATTAGCGGCAGCGCGCACCGCGAAGCCAGCATGGTGCCGCGAAGATTGATGCGCATCGTGTCGTCCCAGACCCCGACGTCGAGTGCCTCGACTGCCGCATCGGCAGTACTGGAAAGCGATGTGGCCGCGGCGTTGTTATGCAGGATATCGAGCCCGCCCCAAGTCTTGAGCGTCAGATCGAACAATGCATCGATCGAACTTTCGTCGCCGATATCGACCTGCGCCGGGACCGCGTGGCCCCCCGCTTCGTTAATACGACGAACCTGTTCCTGCGCGCCTTCGAGATTCAGGTCCGCCACGACGAGCAAGGCGCCCTCCTGCGCGAGCCTGGCGGCACAGGCAGCGCCGATACCGGATGCGGCCCCGGTCACGATGGCAATCTTTTGCTTCACGCGTTGCATGATCTGCTCCTCGTCTCAGCCCGTTATCGGTGTCTGGCCGCCTGCCGCAACGCGGTCGAGATGAAAGTCGATATCGCCGAACATCTTCTCCATCATCGTCATCTTGCGGAAGTAGTGGCCTATTGGGTATTCCTCGGTGAGCCCCATGCCACCGTGCAACTGGATGCCCTGCGCGCAAACGAAGCGATTGGCGCGCGCGGCAACGGCTTTGGCCGCCGAGATGACGCGGCTGCGTTCGGCCGCCGGGCCGTTCAGGTGCGCGATCCCGCAGTACAGCATCGAACGCGCCTCCTGCGTGGCGACGAACATCTCAGCCATGCGATGCTGCAACGCCTGGAACTTGCCGATAGGCTGGCCGAACTGCGAGCGTCCCTTGATGTACTCCGAAGTGATCGCCATCACGGCTTCCATCATGCCAAGGCTCTCGGCCACGCTCGCGAGACTGGCGAGTTCCGTTGCCTGCGTGAGCACCTGCAGCGAGCGTTCAGGTCCGACGATCAATGCATCTTCACTGAGCTCGACGTTGTGCAGGTCGATATCCGCGGCACGCGATCCATCGAGCAAGCGGTACGACCGGCACGTCACGCCCGCGGCCCGGCGATCGACAAGAAAAACGCCCACGCCTTGCGACGCGCCTTCGACTCGCGCGGTCACGAGCAGCTGGTCCGCCGACGCGCCGGCGATCACCAGCGTCTTCGCGCCGCTGATCAGGTAACCCGAGGCGCTCTTGAGCGCGTGCGTTTGCGCGTGGCATCCCAGCTTGTATCGGCTGCCCGCTTCGCTGTCCGCGAGCGACAGCAGCAGCGTGCCGTCGATGACGGCGGGCAGCAGCGTCTCACGCTGGCGCGGCGCATCGCCTCGTTCGACGATCGTGGCGCAAAGCAGCGCCGTCTGCACGACCGGCTCGAGCGCCATACCGCGGCCGAGCGCCTCCATCACGATCGCCGTTTCAACGAACGAGCACCCGAGACCGCCGACGTGTTCCGGCATCGTCAGCCCGAGCCAGCCAAGCTCGGCATAGGCGCGCCAATGTTCGCGGCTGAACCCCTCTTGCCCCGCCGCGATGCGCGTGCGCGCCTCGAATCCATATTCCTGCTGAACGTAGCGCTCTGCGCCGTCTTTTAGCATCAATTGTTCTTCAGAGAAGTTGAAGTCCATGGCTACAGTCCAAAAACCAGCTTGGCAATGATGTTCTTCTGCACTTCGCGCGCGCCGCCATAGATCGTGGACGCGCGAGCGATCAGATAGCCCGACGTGCGGCCGCCGATGTAGTCCGGCCAGTTTTCATCGACCGCCAGATCACCCTGCGGCTCGCCGTGGTCGTCGAAACGCATCACGCGGGGACCGAGTGCGTCCATTTGCAGCTGCGTCACGCGCTGTTGCATTTCCGACCCGCTGATCTTCAGCGCGGAGACGACCGCATCGAGATTGCGCTCGCTCTTCTCTTCCGCAAGGATGCGGAGCACCGACCATTCGAGCGCCAACAGGTCCGCTTCGACCTCCGCGACCTTGCGCGCGAACCCCGGTGTATCGATGAGCCGCACGCCGTCCACCCGCTCCTGCACCGCGATGTCTTTCGCGCGTTGCAGCTCGCGTTTGTTGAAGTACAGGAACGCGCTCGCCGTGCGCTCCTTCTCGAGGAGATACTTCGCATAGGTCCATCCCATGCCGGCCTCGCCCACGAGATGCGACTTCGGCACGCGCACATTCTCGAGGAACACTTCATTCAGGCCCTTGCCGCCCTCGATCGAAACGATCGGACGCACCGTAATGCCCGGTGTGTCCATTTTGACCAGCAGGAAGGAAATGCCTCGTTGCGGCTTGACGGTCGTATCGGTCTTGACGAGGAAGAATCCCCAATCGGCAATCGTTGCGTCGCTGGTCCAGATCTTCTGGCCGTTGATCACATACTCGTCACCGTCGAGCACGGCCGTCGTCTTCAGTCCAGCCAGATCCGAGCCCGCGTTCGGCTCCGAAAAGCCCTGGCACCAGAACTCGTCGCCACGCAGAATAGGCCCGAGAAAACGCTCCCTCTGCCAGTCCGAGCCGAACGCGATGATGACGGGTGCCACCATCTGCGTCGACTGCCAGCCATAGTCCATGGCATCGGCGTTGTACAGCTCTTCCATGAAGATATGCTTGCGCAGCGCGCTCCAGCCGGTGCCGCCATGTTCGACGGGCCAATGGGGCGCACCCCAGCCGCGCTCGTAAAGAATGCGCTGCCATCTGCGGATGTCATCGCGCGCAGGCGGATGCACGCCAACACGCCAGCGGCGTGAAATGTCGGCCGGCGCATGTTCACTGAAAAACGTTCTGACTTCCCGACGAAATGTTTCGTCTTCCTCGCTATAGCCGAAATGCATGCCTGACTCCTGAATCTCTTGCGCCCTCGTTTGTCTGCTCCGTCGCGCCACTGCGCCGCGCTCGTGCGGGTGCTCCACCTAGCGGCCTTTGAAAGCTGGGGCGCGTTTTTCTCTCGCGGCGAGCCGGCCCTCCGCCGCGTCCTCGGAGTTCACCGCGAGTGCCACCGCGTTCAGTTCCTGCGCAAGAAACTCTTCCATGCCACCAGTGTTCAACCTGAACAACTGCTTGGTCAGCCCGAGCGAGAAAGTCGGGCCGGCCGCCAGCTCGCCAGCCAGCTTTTCGACGGCCGCGTCAAGCTCGCCGTCCTCGGCGAGATGACTGGCAAGACCCATATCGAGTGCTTCCTTGCCGCTCAGCCGGCGATTCAGGTACATGATTTCCTTGGCGCGAAACTCGCCGCAATGACGCGCAAGCAGATGCACCATGCCGCCTTCAGGCAAGGTGGCGCGCATCAGGAAGGCGGGAATGAACTGCGCGGTATCGGAAACGATCAGTTGGTCCGCGCACAGCGCAAAGCTCCATGCAATTCCCACGGCAACCCCGCGCACCGCCGCGACCATTGGCTTGTTCAGGTTGTACAACCGAAGCGCGATCTTCTGATACACCGCCATCGATGCGCGCGCGTGCGCCACGCTCATCTGCGGTGGCGCGGCGCCGCTGCCCTTGATGTCGGCGCCGGCGCAAAATGCGCGGCCTGCGCCAGTGAGAATCACCGCGCGAATCTCCGGATCGTTTTCGATGCGATCGAGGTGGCCGAGAATCAAATCAAGCATTTCCGGCGTCAGCGCGTTGAGCTTCTCTGGGCGGTTCAGACACAGCGTCGCAACCGCGCCGTTCAATGTGAGTTCAACATCCATGATGTTCGGATCTTCGTTTGAGTTTGGTTCGTCCGTTCGACGGTCTGCTCAGCTGCCCCGAGCATGCAGGCGGATCATCCCGTCGCCGAACGGCTCGTCGCGGCGCTTGAGCGCTTCTTTCAGGCCAACCGCTTCCATGTCCGCCTTGAACTGCGAGCGGCGCGGCCCCTGGCTCTGGTGGGCCCGCGAGTCGTTTTCCACCGCGAGCCGCTGAAGCGTGCGCGAACCGGCCAGCTCCAGCCCGATGTTGACAATGCGCTTGTTGGCCGCAAGCAGATCGGCATCGACAAACGACAGACGGCGTGCCAACTCGCCCACCTCCGCTTCGAGCTGCTCTGCCGGCACCGCATCCATCACGAGCCCGATCTTCGCGGCGTCGCGGCCCGTCAGCGAGTCGCCAGACAGCAGCAGGCGCTTCGCCCATTGCGGGCCGACGTGATAGAACCACATATGCGCAGGCGGCGAGCCGTTCGCGCGCGTGGCGGGAAAGCCGATCCTTGCGTTGTCGGCGGCGATCACCATGTCGCACGCCAGCGCGAGATCCGTGCCGCCCGCAAGACAGTTGCCATGCACCTGCGCGATGATCGGCTTGTGGATATCGGCCATCAGATTGACCGTCTCCGACTGCCGCTCCATCGACCAGCAGTCATCGTCGAAGCTGCGAATCGTTCCACGATAGTCCCCCGGATCAGCGGCGTCCGCGACCCGATCCGAATACGTCGTCACCAGATCGTAGCCCGCGCAGAAATCGCGGCCAGCTCCCGACAGCACGATCACGTTCACCGATTTGAGGTCGTCGGCTTCGAGCAACGCCGCCTTGAGTTCCTGCAGAAGCGGATTGTTGATGGCGTTGCGCTTGTCCGGACGACTCAGCGTGATATGCGCAACGCGTTCCGCCACTTCAAACTTCACGCATTCCGAAGTTTTCAGCCATTTGGCCATGGTCGATTCTCTCCAATTGAGGCGATTGCCGTTCACTGGGCAAACTGCTTGCGCAGACTTACCTTGCTGATCTTGCCCGTCGGCAGCCTCGGCAATTCGTCGACGAATACAATCGCTTTCGGACATTTGTAGCTCGCAATCAAGCCGCGGCAGAAGTCGATCAATTCGGCTTCGCCCGCTTGCTCGCCACGGCGCAAAACGACGATCGCCTTGACGCACTCTCCCCACTTCTCGTGCGGCGCGCCGATCACCGCCACGTCGATGACTGCCGGATGCTGGAGCAGCGCATCTTCGACTTCACGGCTGTAGATGTTCTCGCCGCCGGAAATGATCATGTCCTTCTTGCGGTCGACGAGGAAAATGTAGCCGTCCTTGTCCTGGTAGCCCATGTCGCCCGAGCGATACCAGCCATCGCGCAGTGCTTCCACCGTCGCCACGCTGTTGTTCCAGTAGCCGCTCAACTGCGTCTGCGAGCGCAGCCAGACCTCGCCGGTCTGGCCTTGCGGCAGATCGTTGCCGTGATCGTCGACGATGCGCAGATCAATGCCGGGGCACGGGCGCCCCACCGATGCGAGACGCCGTACCTGTTCCAGGGACCCGAGCGGCTTGACCTCATGCGCGGGCAACCAGCAGGCGTTGCTCTCGGTCATGCCGTACTGGACCGAAAACACCGGGCCGAGCGCCTGAATGCCGCGCGACAGCAGCGGCGCAGGCACCGGCGCTGCCGCCGTGACTATGTTCTCGATGCTGGACACGTCATAGCTCGACAGTTCGGGCACATCGAGGACCGCCTGAAGCATCGCGGCAACCATGAACGTGAAGGTGATGCGTTCTTCGGCGATCGTTTCGAGCATTTGCTTCGGCTCGAACGCGCGATGTACGACCGTCGTGCCGCCCATCCAGGCCACCGAGTTAACGAAGCCAATCCCACCGACGTGGAACGCCGGCGTCGTCTGTAGCACGCGGGTATTGCCCGAAAACTCCGTCACGAGCGCGCAGCTTTCCGCAGTGACGCACATGGCATGGTGCGTGCGCACGACGCCCTTGGGACGCCCCGTGGTGCCGCTCGTGTACATCAGGTACGCGTAGTCTTCCGGTTTCGAACGGATCGGCGGCCCTTGCACTGGGCCGGCTTTCATCACCGCCTCGAATGAAACGGCCCATTCCGGCGCGTCGCCAATGCAGATGTACTGCTCGATTTCCGGCAGTTGCGAACGCAGCCCGTTCACGACGTCGGCATACTGAGCTTCGAATACGAGCGCTTTAGGCGCCGCATCCTGAAGAATATAAAGAATCTCCGCGGGAGCCAGCCTGAAATTGACGGTTGCCAGAATGAAGCCGGCCCACTCGCATGCACGGTAACTCTCGTAGTACTCCGCGCAATTCATCGCGAGGATCGCAACCCGGTCCTGGCGCCGCAGGCCGCGCTGATATAGCGCTCCCGAAAAGCGGCGTGCACGCTCCGCCAACTGACTGTGCGTCAGACGCCGGTCGGCGTATACGAGCGCCGTGTGATCGGCATGCAAGCGAGCGTTTCGCTCGATCATCTCGCCAAGGGTTCTCATCTCAATCCCGTCGTTGTTTTGTCAGATCGACTGTTAGCCAGCGAGCGTCTGCGGATCGGCCAGCACGGTTCCAATGAATGCGGCGAACCGCGCCGCGTCGGCTCCGTTGATCACGCGATGGTCGTAGCTGAGCGACAGGGGCAGCATCTTGCGCCAGCTGACGCCGCCGTCGTCCGCCGGCGCGGCTGCCAGCCGGGTTTTAGTCACGCCGAGAATCGCCACCTCCGGCGCATTGACGATAGGCGTAAAACCAGTCCCGCCAAAGCCGCCGAGCGAACTAATGGAAAAGCAACCGCCCGACATCTCTGCCATCGATAAACCCTTTTCGCGCGCCTTCTGCGAAATTGCTGCAAGTTCCACCGAGAGTTCTTCGACGCTCTTCCTGTCGCAATCGCGCAGCACCGGCACGAGCAATCCGAAGCGCGTGTCCACGGCGACCCCGATGTGGAAGTACTTCTTCAGAACGATGTTTTTGCCGTCACCGTCGAGCGACGCGTTGAATTGCGGGAACTCCTGCAACGCCCGCACCACGGCTTTGATAAGGAAGACGAGCGGCGTCAGCTTAACCGTCGTGCCCGCCTCGTTACGGGCCTTGCGATAGGTTTCGAGCGACGTAATATCAGCGTCGTCGTGGTGAGTCACATGCGGGATCGTCAGCCAGTTGCGTGACAGGAAGGCTCCTGTGAGCTTCTGGATGCGCGACACCGGCTTGATTTCCACCTCGCCAAATTCGGCGAAATCGACCTGCGGCCAAGGCGGCAGATCCGCGCCGAACGCGGGGACTGCGGCCTCGCCGGGGCCGGTATTCACATTGGACTGCGCTCGCGTAGTAACGGATTCGACACTCATCGCGGATGCCTCTTCGAACGACGGTTGGATAGCGTGACGGCCTGCGGCCAATCAGACGATTTCCGCCAGCACCGTGCCGACGGGATACACCTCGCCAACCTGGGCAACGATGCGCAGCGTGCCCGACGCGGGCGACTCGACTTCCTGAATCGATTTGTCGCTCTCGAGCGCGTAGAGAATCTGCCCTTCGCTCACGGTTGCGCCATCGTCCGCCAGCCATTCGGCTAGCGTGCCTTCGTTCATGGAAAAGCCCAGTTTGGGAAGCAGAACTTGTGTGGTCATGACCTTGCTCTATTGATGATGGAATTCCGGGTGCTCGTGCTTGTCATTTCAGTGTCGCGCGAACCGCCGATTCGATTTCGGCCACGCCCGGTACGAACGCATCTTCGAGTGGCTTCGAGAACGGCACGGGGCAGAATTGCGCGCCCACTCGCTGCACGGGCGCCTTGAGCTCGCGAAACAGGGCTTCGTAGATACGGGATGCGATTTCCGCACCCACGCCGAACGGTTTGACGGCTTCGTGCACGACAACGGCGCGCCCGGTTTTTGCAACCGAAGTCAGGATAGTGTCGGTATCCAACGGAGAGACAGTGCGCAAATCGATCACTTCGCAGGCGACACCCTCTTTCGCCAGCACTTCGGCAGCAGCCATGGCTTCCTGCACGCGGCGGCTGTAGCTGATCACCGTCACGTCGGTACCCGTGCGAATCACGTTGGCTTTGCCAAGCGGAATCGCCACGCCGCGCTCCGGCGCACTGCCCGGGTTCCAGTAGGTCGGCATGTTCTCGATGAATAGGCAGGGGTCGTCATCGCGGATGCAGGACAGCATCAGGCCATACGCATCGGCAGGATTCGACGGTGTGACGACCTTGATGCCGGCAACGTGCGCAAACCAGGCCTCGAGGTAGTCGGCATGCTGGCCACCCGTGCCGAAGCCCGCACCCGTCATGGTGCGGATGACGATCGGCACATGGGTCTGTCCGCCCGACATGAACCGCAGCTTCGCGGCGTGATTCACGATCATGTCCATCGCGACGGTCGTGAAGTTCATCAGCATGATTTCCGCCACAGGACGCATCCCGACCATCGAAGCGCCGATTGCCGCACCGATGATGGCCTGCTCCGAAATCGGCGTCGAACGCACCCGCGACGTACCGTATTTCGACGACAGTCCCTTCGTTACGCCGACAATGCCGCCTTCCTGGCCGTCGGCAACGTCTTCGCCCAGCACGATTACGTTGGCGTCGGCGGCCATCGCGTCGTCGAGCGCGAAGTTGACCGCCTGGATGGTGTTGATGTTGGTTGGCTGCTGGCTCATGCAAGCACCTCGTCCTTGAAGATGTCGCGCCGAAGCTCCGCGACATCGGGATATTCGCTCGACAGCGTGAATTCGACCGCAGCGTCGATCTGCGCCTCGTGTTCGGCTTCCATCGCAACCAGTTGCTCCTCGGTCGCATGCTTTGCATCGATGAGCCACTGACGGAACAGCGGCACCGGATCCTTCGCGACCCAGGCGGCCTTTTCGTGCTTGTCCATATAGGCGTCCGGGTCGCCGAACACGTGCCCCTGAAAGCGGAACGTGTTCGCTTCGATCAGCGTCGGGCCGCCGCCGTTGCGCGCGCGCTCGACCGCCTCACGCGCCGCTCTGTGCATCTGAATCGGATCGTTGCCGTTCACCGTCATGCCGGGCATCTGGTACGCGACGGCGCGCTGGGCGATGTTCGGCACGGACGTGCCATACGCGTATTTGGTGTGCTCGGCATAGCCGTTGTTCTGGCAGACGAAAATCACCGGCAACTTCCACACGGACGCCATGTTCAGCGACTCGTGGAAGGCGCCAATGTTTGACGCGCCGTCACCGAAGTAGGCCACGGTCACGCGCGGCTCACCACGAATCTGCGCTGCGAGCGCAAGCCCATTTGCGATCGGCATCGAACTGCCGACAATGCCTGTCGTCACCATGACGCCCGACGCGGGATGCGTGACGTGCATCGGGCCGCCCTTGCCTTTGCACGTGCCCGTTACTCGCCCTCCGAGCTCAGCCCAGAGTTCCTTGAGCGGCACACCTTTGGCGATCATGTCGTGGACGCCGCGGTAGATCGTGCAGATGTAGTCGTCGTCGGTGAGACACACCGACATCGCCGACGGAATCACTTCCTGGCCGCGCGGCGAGTAGTACGGCATCACCAGCTTGCCGGCCTTGATAACGGCACGAAAGCGCTCATCGTTTTGCTTGATGAGCGCCATGCGCCGGTAGATGTCGACCAGGACTTCGCTGCTGGGCGGCTGATAGGCATTCATTCGTCACTCTCCTGTGTCACCAGATCTTTTGCGCGCCGCTCGCATGCAGCGCCGCGATGTAACCGAATACGAACGATGCGCCGATGCTGCTGCCGGCGCCCGGATAACAGCGGCCAACCACGGATGCCGTGCAGTTGCCGGTGGCGTACAGCCCAAGGATTTGCGAACCATCGTCCTTCAGCACACGTCCGAACTCGTCGGTCACGAGACCGCCTGCGGTGCCCACATCCCCTGGATACATGCGCACGGCGTAGAACGGCCCTTCCTCGATCGGCCCGAGATTGGGGTTCGGTTTGATGGTCGGGTCCCCATGACAGCGATCGAATGCGCGCGAGCCGCGACCGTAATCTTCGTCGACGCCCGTTTCGCAGAAGCCGTTGAAGCGCTTGACGGTCTCGAGCAGCCCAGCCCGGTCGATACCGCATTTCGCGGCCAGTTCTTCGAGCGTGTCAGCCTTGATCATGTACCCACTGTCGAGCCACCTCTGCGGAATCTGACCCGGCATCGCCGTGCCCCACGGGTAGTACTTACGCTGCCGGCTGTCCATCACGACCCACGCGGGAACGGCCTTACCCGTCTGCCTGTGACGCTGGTACATGCGTTGACCGATTTCCATGTACGCTCCCGCTTCGTCGCAAAAGCGCTCGCCGTCCTGATCGACCATGATCGAAAACGGCAGCGACAGGTCGAGGTGATGCATGAACGGCAGCGGCGAGCCATCCGGCGCGCGTGCACCTTCGGGCAGTTCCTCGTTCGGACCGAGCGACGTCACGACCCACCACGCTTCCTCCATGCAGTCCACTGCGCCGCCGAGCGCGATTGCGGCTTGCAGGATTTCACCGGTATCGCCCGGATTCGCATTGGTCCAGTCCGCGGACGACGGCTGCGGCTGGTACTTGCGGCGCATTTCTGCGTTGTGTGAAAAGCCGCCGGTATTGAGCAGCACGCCCTGGCGAGCGCGCACGCGCAACTCACGGCCGCTGCGCACCGCGACGATGCCGACCACGCGCCCTTCTTCAACGATAAACTCTCGCACCGGCGTGTCCGTCCAGATCGGCACGTTCGCGCGGAGCGCCATCTGGAGCATGCGCCCCTGAATCGCCGCGCCGTTGGCCACGAGCTCCTTGCCGGTGATCTTCTGGTAGAGCATGCGGCCACCCAGTTGCATCGCCTTGCGCTTGCCGCCCCACGTCCGCTTCATCAGAAACAGTGTCGGGTACTCGTCCGAGTTGGCAGGCATCGACGGGCCCTTGTAGCGCGACAAACGCGGCGCCCACTCGCCCAGCTCCTTTACGTCGAAAAGCTTTGCCAGCAGCGAACGACCACGCGGCTCGCCGCCGGGCAGCGTGTCGTAGTAGTCGGACCAGCCGTCGGCGTACACGAACTGCATCCCCTGCTGCTCGAGAAACTCAGCCATCTTCGGCCCGGTGCGCAAGTAAGCCTCGCGTCGCGCATTCGACGTACCCGGGCCTTGATACGTTACCGCGGCGTCGAAGTACTGGCGTGCGCGCTCATATGAATCGCTTACGCCGTGGCGCTTCATCACGTGATTGTTCGGGAGCCACCAGACGCCGCCCGAATATCCGGTCGAGCCACCGACCTTCGCCTGCTTCTCGATGATGAGCACTTCCTTGCCCACCGACCTGCAAGCAAGCGCCGCACACATCGAACCGCCGCCGCTGCCGACCACCACGAAGTCGTAGGTTGCGTCCCAGCTCGTCGACATCACTCCTCCCGCGCGATGAAATCGCGCAGCGCGCGATGGAAGTTCGATACCGACGTTTCCTGCAGCGGATTCGTGCGCGAACCCTTGAAGCCGCGCGACTTCATGCCCTGCTGCACGTTGGTCATGTTCTGGAAGTCCTGCCACAGGATCAGGCCGAAGTTCTCATGTGCGTTCTCCTTCCAGTCATCCACGCCGTAATAGAACTCACGCTTTAGCGGCGGCTCCGCGCCCGGCGCGAAGCGCTGCAGCGACCAGATGTCATAGATGCACGAATCGGGGTTATCGCCATCCGGCCGTGCGCGGTAAAACAGCGCGCCGTCTGGATACGGCAGAAATATGAGGTTCGGGAAGACGTGCCAGTCCGCTCCCGCGCGACCCAGTTGCTCGAAAGAGACCTCGGGCCAGCCCGCGCCTTCCGCGATGGCCGCTTCGCGCTGAAAATCCATCGCCTTTGCGAGGACTTCGAACTGGTTACCCGATGGAGACATCTCGGTCATCAGCCGCTTCGCCGCTTCGTAGTCGCGCGCGGTATTGATCGCCTTCAGCGTTTCTTCCATGACACGGAAAAAGTTCACGAGACCCTGGCGTACGTCCTCTGGCATCGGCTTGCCGGTTCTCGGCGAAGGCGCGCCGATCATCCGCGTGGCCGTCGCGTAGCCGAACATGCCGTGACGGCCGTAGGCGAAGCTGCGCGTGACGTCGTCTCCGGCGACGTCCAGCAGTTGAGGATGGGTTGCCGCTACGTGATAACCCTCGTTGAACGCTTCGAGTGCGACCTTCCAGTTACACGGCAGACGAATCGACTTGTACCAGCGGTAGCGCATCTTCTCGAACTCGAAGCAGTTCGTGATTTCCGGCACCGGATCGAGAAATTTAGCGAGCGGCTCGGCGTTCGGATCCATGTTGACGAAAACGAAACCGCCCCACGTGTCCACCTGAACATCGGTGAGATGCAGATCACCGTCGGTCATATCCGGGCAGCCGGCCCAGTCATCGCGATCGAGCACGCGCGCCACGCTGCCATCCAGATTCCACTGCCAGCCGTGATAGGCGCAGTGAAATTTCGCGGCCTTGCCGCAGCCGTTGGTCAAGCGGCGGCCACGATGCTGGCAGACGTTGAAAAAGGCCTTGATCTGATCCGCCGCCGTTCGCACCACAATGATCGACTCGCCGGCCACGTCGAAGGTGACGTAATCGCCGGCGTTGGGAATCTCTTCCAGCCGGCAGGCAACCTGCCACACGTGCGGCCAAAGGCGCTCGTTCTCCCGCTCGAGAAATTGCTTCGACAGGTAACTGTCCTTCGGGACAAAATCGAGGCGGACAGTGTGTTCACCCGAATTGGGACCTCTGTTACCCATTGATATCTCCTTCGTGATGTGGCCGGCGTAGGCGCCGGTTCCGGCTTTTTATCTGGCGGCCGCGCGGTTGGCGGTCTATATGCAACTATATGTTCAATTTCTATGAACGGCGTTCAGATGCTAGGCTGACGCGCGGATTGCTGTCAATCCGGGCGAACGTCAATCGAGCGCAGCGGTCAGCGCCGGGACAGCGTCGAAGAGATCGGCGGTGAGACCGTAGTCGGCGACCTGAAAGATCGGTGCCTCGGCGTCCTTGTTGATCGCGACGATGACTTTCGAGTCCTTCATGCCGGCGAGGTGCTGAATGGCCCCCGATATGCCCACCGCGATATACAACTGAGGCGCGACGATCTTGCCCGTCTGACCGACCTGATAGTCGTTCGGCGCGAAGCCCGCGTCGACCGCCGCACGCGACGCTCCGACCGCGGCGCCAAGCTTGTCCGCAAGCGCGTCGAGCAGCCTGAAGTTGTCGCCGTTCTGCATGCCGCGCCCGCCCGACACCACAATGTTCGCTGCGGCAAGCTCCGGCCGGCTCGACTTCGTGAGTTCCTGCCCGACAAAACGGGCCTTGTCGAAAGCCGGTGCCGACGCAACCGCGCATAGCGGCGCGGTGGCCGAGCCGGTGGATGCGGCATCGAACGCGGTCGGACGAATCGTGATGACCTTGATCGGGTCGGAGGATTGCACCGTTGCGAGTGCATTGCCGGCATAGATCGGGCGCACGAAAATATCAGGTGCCTTGAACGCAACGACATCGGAAATCTGCGCGCTGTCGAGCAACGCGGCCACCCGGGGCATGAAGTTTTTGCCCACGGCCGTGGACGCTGCGATCACATGTGTATAGGTGCGGGCCAGTGAAACGACTAGTGCGGCGAGATTTTCCGGCAACCCGTGCGCGTATTCGGGTGCATCCGCGACGAGCACTTCGGCGACGCCGGCGACGTTCGCAGCTTGTTGCGCGACGGCCGACGCGCCGTGGCCCGCCACCAGTACATGAATCTCGCCGCCCGCTGCGCCCGCCGCCGTGATGGCGTTGAGCGTGGCGCGCTTGAGGGTTGCGTTGTCGTGTTCGGCGATTACGAGAGTCGTCATGATCAGATCACCTTCGCTTCGTTTCGAAGCTTTTCAATCAGCGCTGCAACGTCCGGAACCATCACGCCGCCCTTACGCGCCGGCGGCTCGGTCACTTCGAGAATCTTCAGTCGAGGCGCGACGTCAACGCCCAGCGCCTCGGGGCTCAGCGTCTCCAGAAGTTTCTTCTTGGCTTTCATGATGTTGGGCAGCGTCACGTAGCGCGGACTATTGAGGCGCAAATCCGTCGTGACCACGGCCGGCAGATCGAGCGCGATGCGTTCGAGCCCGCCATCGATCTCACGCGTGACGAGTAGTTGTTGACCGTCCACTTCCGTCTTGAACGCGAACGTCGCTTGCGGCCAGCCGAGGATTGCGGCGAGCTTCTGCCCGGTTTGGCCAGCGTCGTTGTCGATGGCCTGCTTGCCGAGCAACACCAGTTGCGGGGTTTCCCGTGCGGCCACGGCGGCCAGCAGCTTGGCAACTGCGAGCGGCTGCAGATCTTCATTGCTCTCCACGAGCACGGCGCGATCCGCCCCCATGGCGAGTGCGGTACGCAGTACCTCCTGTGATTGCGCGGTTCCCGCCGATACCACGACGACTTCACTCGCCACGCCCGCTTCCTTCAGGCGCACCGCCTCCTCCACCGCGATCTCGTCGAACGGGTTCATGGCCATTTTCACGTTGGCCAGATCGACGCCCGAGCCGTCTGATTTCACCCGAGGTTTCACGTTGTAGTCGATCACGCGCTTCACCGCGACCAGTATCTTCAATTTGACGCTCCGAACGCTTTGTTGAACAATGTTCCATATTCTGAACTCACCTTTTTGCCCCTGTCAACGAGAAGAATGAGGAAAGCGTCGCTCGACAAGGAATTCGACGCTCTCGTTCAACACCCTGGAGACGACAAATGAAGCTTTATCGATGCGAGCGTTTTGAAGGCATTGCGGGCCTGGCGTTATGCGAGGAACCCGATCCGGCGCCGCCCGGCGCTCATCAGGTACTGGTGCAGGTCAATGCCAGTTCGCTGAATTTCCGCGAGCTGCTGCTGATGAACGGTGCATTTCGCGACTGGATGGCACCCAACTTCATTCCGGCCTCGGACGGCGCGGGCGTCGTGCTTGCCGTCGGTCCGGGCGTACGGCGCTTCAAGCCCGGCGACCGAGTGATCGCCAATTTCGCGGAGAACTGGCACGGCGGCGCGCGCCCGCAACACGCAGATACCCTAGGCCGCGGCGCTATTGTCGAAGGTATGCTCCGCGACAAGGTCGTACTAAGCGAGGAGGAGCTGGTTGGTGCTCCGCCTCATCTTTCCGACGAGGAAGCCGCAACGCTGCCTTGCGCCGCCGTCACCGCCTGGAACGCGCTATGCCAGCATGCGCCCCTGCTGCCGGGCCAAGCCGTCCTCGTGCAAGGCTCCGGCGGCGTATCGATCTTCGCTCTGCAGTTGGCACGTCTGTTCGGCGCGCGCGTGATCGCTACCTCGTCGAGCGAAACGAAGCTCAAGCGCCTGACCGAGCTCGGTGCCGACGCCACGATCAACTACCGCGACACGCCGAATTGGGACGACGCCGTGCTGAGCCTGACCGATGGCCGTGGAGTCGATCTGGTCGTCGAGGTGGGCGGCGCGCAAACATTCGGCAACTCCGTTGCTGCCACACGGGACGGCGGGCGGATCAGCGTCGTGGGGCTGCTGACCGGCGCCCCTTCTCCCGGCGAAGGGTTCTTCACGCGCGGGGTATCGATCGCGCCGATCCGCGTCGGCTCCCGTCAGGATTTCGAATCGATGAATCGCGCAATCGCATTGCACGAACTCAGGCCGGTCATCGACTCTGCTTACGACTTTGCGCATGTGCCGGATGCGCTGCGGCACCTCGAAAGCCAGAAGCATTTCGGCAAGATCGTCATTCGCCACCAGTAATCAGCCTTCGCATGATCCACGGAGTCAGACTATGAAACTGTTTTCACTGGAAGGACAGATTGCGCTCGTCACCGGCGCGTCGCGCGGTCTCGGCTTTGCGATGGCGTCCGCGTTGGCATCAGCGGGTGCGGCCGTGATCCTCTGCGCGCGTTCGCGCACAAGCCTCGAAACCGCCGCGGAATCGATTCGCAAAGCGGGCGGCGACGTCGATATCGAACCGTTCGACCTCACCGATCGGAACGCAATCCGAAAAGGCGTTCGCAACGTCCTTGCGCGCCACGGACGCATCGACGTACTGCTCAACAACGCGGGCATTTGCGAGTGGAGCGATTTTTTCGAGTCGAACGTAGACATGTGGCAACGAACGATGGATACCAACGTCACGGCCGCATACCTGCTCGCGCAGGAAGTGGCGCGCCCCATGATCGAACGCGGACACGGACGCATCATCAACGTCGGGTCGTATGTGTCGGTGCTCGGCCGCGAGAAGCTTCAAGCGTATGTGGCGAGCAAACACGCCGTTGCCGGACTCACGAAATCGCTCGGCGCAGAGTTGGGTCGGCACGGCGTTCGTTGCAACGGCATCTGCCCCGGCTACTTCCTCACCGATATGGCCGAGCCCGTTACGTCGAATCCGCAAATGAAGGAGATCGTGCGCTCGCATATCTCCGTTGGCCGCTGGGGAAACCCCGAAGAACTCGGTGGCGTCGCCGTGTTTCTCGCCTCCGAGGCAAGCTCCTACGTGAACGGGCAAATGCTGATGGTCGACGGCGGGGTTTCGGAGATCCTGAGCTTCCCGATGTCCGTCGTGTAGAAAAGCGAGAGGCGCTCGCCCTAACGCGCCGATTGAGTTGAACACAGACTGGCCCGCTATCCCGGCGGATCGCGGGCCAGTTCTTTTGCACCGCGGACGGTGCCGCGCGCAAAGCGGCGCGCGTTACAGCATCATTACCGCAGCGTCACCTCGCCGTTACGGGCTTCGACGTTCGCGGGACCGGCCGCGGCGCTCTTCGCCACCGCCTTACGCGATATTCCTTGCAACAGGAAATGCGACAGCGCCGGAATGAGGATCAGCGCGCCGATCATGTTCCACAGGAACATGAACGTGAGCAAGATGCCCATGTCGGCCTGGAACTTGATCGGGGAGAACGCCCATGTCACGACGCCGGCAGCCAGCGTTACGCCGACCAGCGCCACGACCTTGCCGGTGAACTGCACCGCATGCCGATATGCTACGCGCAGCGGTTGCCCGGCACGCTGATACGCGAGCTGCACGCTCAGCAGATAGAGTGCATAGTCGACGCCAATCCCCACGCCCAATGCAATCACAGGCAGCGTCGCCACTTTCACGCCGATGCCGAGCTTGACCATCAGCGCCTCGCACAGCACCGAAGTGATCCCGAGCGGCACGACGGCGACCACGACCGCGCGCCAGCTGCGGAATGTGATGAAGCACAGCAAGATCACCGCCGCATACACCATGAACAGCATGGTGCGATTCGCTTTCGCGACGACCACGTTCGTCACCGCATCGATACCCGCCGAGCCGGCAACCATCAGGAACTGGTGATCGGCGTCGCTGTGGGCTTTCGCGAATTCTTCCGCGGCCTCCATGACGCGCGACAGCGTCGCGGCTTTGTGGTCGGTCAGATACGCAATGACGGGCGCCGTGCCGCAAGTTTGGCTCAGCAGATCGGGATGATCGAGCAGGATTTGCCACACAGTCTTGTTTACGATCGAAGGCACGCGGTCTATCGTGTACCACTTCGGGTAGCCCTCGTAAAAGCCCGCCGTTACCCAGCGCGCGAGACCGCCGACCGACGTCGTTGTCTGCACGCCCGGTACCCCGCGTAGCGTGGTTTCGAGTCGGTCGGCTTCGAGCACGAGCGGGAAGTTGTTGGCGTCGCAAGTGCCGTGCGACGACTTGCCGACCACGACGAAAAGATCGCTCGACAGGCCGAAATGCGCATTGGTGTACGCGTTGTCGAGGTTGTAGCGCGAGTCCGGCCTGAGTTCCGGCGCGCCCGAATCGAGGTCGCCGATCTGCAGATGCTGGCTGATCGACCAGCCGGCCACCGTGAGTGCCGCAGCGCAAACGATCGCACCCACGGCCCAGCGCCGTTCAGTGAAGCGGTCGAGCAGATTCCACAGCGCGCCCGCCGACGAGGTGCCGCGTGCGTCGTTCTGTTCGCCGCGCACACTACGTCGTGCAGCCGAGGGACTTACGCCAACATAGGAGAGTAGTACCGGCAGTAGCAGCAGATTCGTGAACACCAGCACGCCCACGCCAACGCTCGCCGTGAACGCCAGATCCTTGATCACCGGAATGTCGATGACCATCAGCACGGCGAAGCCAACCACGTCCGCGAGCAACGCCGTAAGACCGGCGAGAAAGAGCCGCCGGAACGTGTAGCGCGCCGCTACATAGCGATGCGTTCCGCGCCCAATGTCCTGCGTGATCCCGTTCATCTTCTGTGCGCCATGCGACACGCCGATAGCGAAAACGAGGAACGGCACCAGCACCGAATAGGGATCCAGCACATAGCCGAGCGTGCGAATGATGCCGAGCTGCCAGATCACCGCAATCAGCGAACACGCCACCACTAGCAGTGTGCTGCGATAGCAGCGCGTGTAGAGAAAGATCACGCCGAGGGCGATCGCCGCGGCCACGCCGAAGTACATCGCCACCAGCTTGAGACCGTGGATCAGATCGCCGATCAGCTTCGCGAAGCCCACCACGTGCACGTGCACCTCGCCGTGCCCCTCGTTCTTGATGACCTCGTCGATATGGTGTGAAAGCTTGGCGTAGTCGAGCGGTTTGCCGGTATCGGCATAATGATCGAGCAGCGGCAGCTGGATCATGCTCGAATGCAGATCATTCGATACGATGCTGCCCACGATGTTGGCGCGCGCGACGTTCGTTCGTAGCTGTCCGATAGCCTGCGCGGACGCGTCGAACCCGTCCGGCATCACCGGTCCGCCCGCAAAGCCGCGCTCGGTGACCACATTCCAGCGAACAATCGGCATCCAGATCGACTTCACGCCAGGACGATCGACGCCCGGAATCAGGAACAACGCATCATTGATACGCCGCAGCGCGGCGAGATACTTCGGATCGTAAATGTCGCCCGAGGGATTCTCGACGACGATCCGCAGCGAATTGCCGAGGCCTTTCAGGTCCGCCTTGTTGGCGAGATAGTTCCTGATGTACGGATGCGACAGCGGAATCATCTTCTCGAAGCTCGCATTCACCTCGAGCCGCAGCGCCTGAAACCCTAGCACCGCGGTGATGATCGCGCATATGAAGATGAGCCAGGGACGGCGGTTGAAGATCAACCGTTCAAGCGCGTTGCCTGACTGTGAATCGAACTGGGCAAGATCTGCCACGACGGGCATCTTGTCGAATTGGGCATTGTTACCGCCAGCCATGTCTGCTCCCCCTTAGTGCGACTTCGACAATGCGATCCGTGACAGGCCGGCCGCGCCGGCCAGCACCGCGGTGTCGCCGCGCAGCGCCATGGCGAAGATACCGCCCGGCTGGCTCGCGCCGAGTGTATGAAACGTTGCCCCCTGGTCGACGCTCTCGAGCAGCTCACCCGCTTGGGTCGCGAGAATAAGGTGACCGTTCGGCAGTTCAGCCGAAGCGAGAATGCTCGCGCCGGTCGGCAGCGTGATCTTGTCCCAAGTCGCGCCGCCGTCGGTGGAGCGATACGCGTTGCCGAGCAGACCGTAGACGATCATCGCGTTGTGCGTGGAAGCGAGACCGAAGAAGCTACCCTTCGACGGCGTAGGCACCGCGACGAAACGCTGCTTGTCGGCATCGAGCTTGAGCAGCAGCCCCTGTTCGCCCGCGATATAAAGCGTGCCGTTGATACGGCGCATCGCATGCAGGTTCAACGCGTTGGGATTGTCAACTCGATCGAACCAGGGCACCCAGCTCTTGCCACCGTCGTCGGTGTGAAAAATGATGTTGAACGAACCGATGACCCAGCCGGAACGCTCGTCATCGAACCAGACGTCGAGGAACGGACGGCCTCCATGGTCTGCTTCAAAGCGCTCGGCCTCTTCGCGCGATGCCTTGAGATCGGGTGAATCGCCCTGTTGCTTCGCGTAGTACTCGCTCATCAGCCTGGCCGCCTGCTGGCCGTCGAGTTGTCGCGCCCAGCTATTGCCACCGTCGGTGGTATGGAGCACCTCGCCGTCGTGTCCGACGGCCCAGCCCAGCGCGGCCGACTTGAACGTAACGGCCACCAGATCGGAACTCACCGGCACCTGTACCTGGCGCCAGTGCATGGCCGCGTCGTCCGATACGAGAATTGCTCCGCGCGGACCTACCGCGACCAGGCGCTGTCCGGCCTGCGCCAGCGCCATCAGCGGTTCATGCGCGGCCTGCGGGTTGATGACGGCGGGCGAGCGCATCGGGTCGGCGAATTCGGCATAGACCGACCCGCTCGCGGCGCATGCCGCGGCGGCGAGTGCCAGCCAACGAAACAGGGTCTTGCGCATTGCGTCTCCTTCACAGTAACTGGCGATCGATCACGCGAACAGTCCTGAGCTTGTTTATGAAAACTTCTTTGTGCGCCGTGCCATAGCCGGCGCGGCGCACGTGCTGCGCTCCTTCCTCGTGCCCTTAATCAACATCCGGTGCTTCTTCAAAACTGTCTCCGTTTCCAGATTGATCCAATACCAAAAGCGAACAACACTACTTTCGATGCGCACGACTCAAACCCGCCCCTGCTGGTGATGCGTCCCGCCAGGCAAGCCGGGCGGGACGCATCACTCAATACCTCATCCTCAACTCGGCGCGCAATTAGCGCACACCCGCGGATTGCATACGCTCCGGCGTGAAGTAGTCGTTCGAGAAGTTCACGTTGAAGAAAATCCCGGGCGAGTCCGCCGGATGGCTGCCGAAGATATAAATGCCGCTGTTGAAGTCGTAGAACCAGTTACCGAGCGAATACGGCACCTTGTAGTCATACGCTGGAACCGTGGTCTCAAAGCCGGCACGATAGAGCTTGCCGGACTGGTCATAGGCATCCATCATTCCCCCGCCGCCATCCTCGTCGAAGTACAGCGTCTTCTTGCTGTAGATGTGACGCGCACCCGGCTTGAGCGTCAACTCCACGACCCATACGCGGTGCAGCTCCCACCGGACATAATCGGGATTCACGAAATGCGGCGTGGTGATCTTGCTGGCCGGCGTGTCGTACTGCTGCTTGTAGTCGTTGTACGGAATGTACATTTCCTTCTTGCCGACCAGCTTCGCGTTCCAGCGATCGATCTTGCCGTAGAACAACTGGATGTCGTCCATCGTGATCGCGCCGGAATAGCCGGGGTTCGGCGTGTCGTAGGCGAGATCGGGCGCCACGCGCACGCGGCGTTGGCCTGGGTTGTATTCCCATGATTGCTGATCGTGATCGGCCGAATCCGTGAAGTACCAGAAGAGCGACGTGTCGCCAATCAGGCGGGCCGGTGACGCGTAGTCGTTATATACCTGATACCAGATCGCGAGGGGACCCTTCTTGCGAAACTCCGCTTCGTACTTCGGCTCGAAATACGGAAACTGCAGCGAGCTCTTGAACTGCGCAGCAAGAATCGGCGTGCCGCTCGAATCGACGAGCCACGTCTTCACGTTGTTTTTCTGGGCCGTTCCGACGTAGCGCATTTCCCAGTCCCACAGCGCCTCCTGTCCGTTTTTCGGCACCGGGAACGGCTTGCCGCCGAACGCCCCATCGACATAAAGGCCATTTTTTTCGAGCTTGGCACTTTCCGCGTCCTTTTCCGAGTTCTGAAGGTACCAGTCCGGATACGAAACCGAGCGGTGCGTCGGGTAAATGTCCATCCGGTAAGTCGGATAGCGCTTGAACAGCTCGATCGAGGCGGCGCTCAGTTTGTCGGTGTATTGCTGATAGTTCTGAGCCGTGATTTGCAGAACCGGCTTTTCACCAGGAAACGGGTCGGCCCATTTTCCGGAGTCGGCCTTGAACCCGGTCGGAAAGTCCTTGATGCCCCCCGTGTATGCGGGAATCGTGCCGTCCTTGTTGCCGGCAATTTCCGCTCCGAACGGCGTGGTCCCACTCTCGATTGCCAGCGTATACGGTGAGGCCCAAACCGCGGCGAGTATCGCCAGCGCCTTAAGAAGCTTTGGGAATCTTTTCACACGTGCCTCCATCATCAAAACGTTGTCTGATAGGTGATGCCGATCCACGACTTGTCGCTGTACGGTGCACCGAGCGCCGTCGCGGCTCCCGCCGTTGAGTACCCCTTCTTGTTCAGGTAGTAGGTGTAGGTAATGTCCACCTCATGCTTGTTGTAGATCGTGAAATCAAGCCCGATCACGAAGGTGTTCTGCCCCTGTGCTTCGGCCGCTGGCGCGATGACAGATGAGTAGCCCTTCAGATTCAGATTAACGAACAGTGGCATCGTCAAATCAACCCCAGGGAAAACCTGATACCACTGCGGGCTCGCACCAATGCCGATCCCGGCCCAGAAGCGCGTCGAGCAGTTGTTAAACGCGGAGTTGCCCGATGCCGAACATTGGCCCGTGGTGTCATAGCTGGAATTGGCAAAGTTCCGCGCATTCGATTGCACGCTTAGCAGCTGGTTGAACGCGAATTCCGCCTGCAGGAACATGTTGTCCCACACGGGCGTCTTGCCGAACGACTGCGTGACGTTCAGCAGGCCGTGCAGCGTGCGACCCGTCGGCGCATCATTGACGGTCGTCGTGTTGACGGCGTTCAGTGGCATGTTCCAGCGATACGACAGCTCGCCTGCCACTGCCGCGCTGCCGATCGCACTGTTGAAGCCAGCGCCGATCAGGTTCACGTCGTTGCCGTACTTCGCCGTAACACCAGGAAGGTTGGTGCCTGGGAAGAGTTCCGGTCCCGCACCCGGGAGTAGCACCGCCGCCCATGGCATCTTCATCGCGAAGTGGCGGTATGTGAATTCATAGGTCGTTGCGATCGAATCGACGCGCCACTTGCCGTCGATGCCGATATCGCCGATCTGGCCTTTGGTCGGCGCGATGCGCGGAATCGCGAATGTGCCCAGCCCCGGAATGTTTTGGTAGCTGGCGATCGGAGGGCCGTAAAGAATAGGATCCGCGCCGCCGAAATACGTGCCGCCTTCAGGCAGCCGATCGTGATTCCATTCGAACGTGTACTGTGCGCCGAGGGAGAACGTGTCGGTAATGTTCGTCGTCACATTGGCCTGAGCCGTCGGCAACACGATTTCCTTCAGCGAAGCGCTCGGGCTTTGCGTCAGTTTCATCAGGTCGAGCGGCTGCTGACCGATGGCCACCGAGTTCGCGCCCCCCAGCGTGGCAAACGCCGACTGCCCCCAGGTGACCGCAGTCCGGCCGAGCTTGACGTTGACCGAGTGACCACCGAGGTCAAACGTGTGGAACACGAACGCATCACGCAGCTCGGCGCTCGGCCCCTGGTAGTACTTCTTGACGTAGCTGGTGTACTCGTTATTCGGATAGTTCGGAGGAAATGCAGGATTGCTCGTATTGTGATTCTTGAACGTCGGGTCGTACCACGCGTCCATACTGATGCGGAAGCCGGTCGTTTCCTTGTACTTGAAATCGAATTCGCTGTAGAGGTTCAGCATCGACTGGATCGTGCTGAACTTCGGTGTCGACAGATCGCCTTCGTCGTAGGTCGGGCTGTTCGTGTAGAAGTGGCTCGGGTTCTGAAGCCGGATGTCGTAGTCCGCACGCAACGTGTTGTCCCATTCCATGTCGATGTCCGGGTTCGGCACATCGAAGTGGAAGGCGTTGGCGTTCGCGCTCCACAACCCGCACGCTGCAGCGATGCAGGTCGCGTGCACGCCAAGGCTGATCGCACTTGGCTTTAGAGTCTTCTGTTTCATGCGTCTCCTCTTGTCTTTGTCGAGCTGCCGCAGGAAGGGCCCAAGGCCGTTGGACTGCCGCAGACTTTTGCAATGAAGCGAAACCGGCCTCCCTACCTCGTCAGCATCGCGTCTCAGATCCTTCCAACCGCGTCACCAGAATGCGAATGCTGTTCGGAAAGATAAACGCTCGAAACTCGACTGTCAACGCTCGCTCACCCCTAAGTGATGCAATTTTCCGAACGACTTTCTAAATGCGGGGTAAACGTGGATTTGAGTTCGTTGATGAACTCGAAGCGGTCCGCGCATGGCCAGAATCGCACTGGTGCCCAATGCGCGCGGAGCGCGTGACGCTGACGAGACAGTGGTGACGCTTCCATTGGCGAGGTGTCCGCTTCGACTGCGCAGATTGGCGATGCAAACCATGGATGGCTTTCGGAAAACCGTCAGAGCGGATGATGAATCGATAGGCAGGCCGGACGCAGCGCGAAAGCAGGACGAATCGCGGAAGCAGCCGAAAACGCTTGTGCGATCGGATCAGTTTCCTTGGCAGTCCTTTTGTACAGGCTGGTCATGGACCGCGATCAGACGAATCCCTTATCCCGTTGCTGCGTAGAAGTGCCTTTCTGGTTTGCGGGGAGGAGGCGGGAACACGCGCCATGCCCCGTCGTCGTGCCGAAAGAAGAATATCGCGAAAGCGTTCTCAGCGGCGGACGACCGCGCAAGTACACATTTCGTCTGGCCTGAATTTGCGAAAGTGCATCGGGTGATGTGCACCGAGGTGGTTGCAGTGGGCGCAATCCACTTGTCGATCAGCGAACGCAAAGAACTTTCCCCAAGCTTCATGTCCAGCTCCTTCTACCGCCCTGTGCGCGCTGCTGACATCACAACCGCGAACGCATATTGGCGACGCTAACCAGCCAACCCCAAACCCTGCGTATTTGCTGCTTCGGCTTGCGACACAGCGGGAATGGCCGGGTTCCGACGTAATGTGTCGGTTGACTAAATACTAGTAGTCAGCCGACCCATTATCAAGCCCAGATGACACCAGGGGAAATGCTGGTATGGACAAACCTACCCTTTATTCCGGTAGGATGTGTGATGTCGCGAGTGACGTGATCAGACTTTATCTAAAAGCTAATTAGTCGGCAGACGCATATTTATTCGTCATCTGACTATCATCAGATTAATGCCGGCGCTGCCCGATCAGGATCGAACGTCGCTCGTATCACGTAGGGCATAGCCCGCAGATACACATCCCGGACTGGCAAACAAGCGCGAGGACAGCAGACGCCAAGGAGAGCACAACAGATGAAAGACCTGACCATCTCATCGGCAGACCTCGGCAACACCGCAGCAGACGGGCCCAAACGGCGCGGGAACAGAACGACCCGCGTGCCCGCCATCATCGAAGTGGCGATCGAGGTCTTCGCATCCGAAGGTAACGCTGGTTTCACTCAACGCCGCATCGCCAGCGAGGCAGGGATTCGACTGAGGACCTTGCAGCACTACTTCAGCACCCGCGAAGAACTATTGCGGGCCACGATCGAGGCATACACGGACCGCTATTTCGAGCACTATCGGACGATCGCCGAAGACAGATCCCGACCACCGGAGGCGCGACTGGATGTCATCGTCGACGAAGCGTTCTCTGTACTGACGGCAAACGGCGGAAATCGCGTTAGCGCCTTTGTGCTGGAATCCTGGAGTCTGGCAGAGCATGAGCCCTTTCTGCATGCCCTGATGGCAAAATCTACTGCGGATTTTCAGGGTCTCCTGGCGGAACTGATCGCGCAGATCAACCCAACCTTGCCGTCGGGAGAATGCACGTTGCGCGGCGCCCTACTCCTTTCACATCTGCAAGGTCTGGTCGTCTTTCTTCGCCGGTCCGACGCGGACACAGTTAATGCGGACTCATTCCGTCACGCCATGAAGGTCGTCTGGCGGGCGTTGAGCAAAGCGTCTCCATAAAACTGCAGGGCAGGTGCCTAGGCCAGGGTCGCGCCCAAATGGAGCGGTCGGCGCGCGCCATCTGACGCGCGCACCGAGCCGCTGACCGCCTTCCAGATACGCAGGTAGACGCAACGGCTCACTCAGGCCATGGCGACCGATCGTCAGCGGACCACCTCCCAGACAAGAGGCAAGTGGTACAGCGTGCCGTTCACACCTCCGTGCACGCCCGCCTTCTCGCCAGGCTTGATCTGGAAATCCGGAATGCGCTTTAGCCACTCTTGAAGGAAAACCTTCAACTCCACGCGTGCAAGGAACGAGCCGGGACAACGATGCGCACCATTGCCGAACGTCGAATGAATCGGCGTGGGGCGAGTGAAATCGACGTTCAGCGGATCGTCGAACTTTCGGTCGTCCAGACCGTGCAGCGTAGTCGGCATGATGATCATGTCGCCCGCCTTCATAGGTACGCCCTTGTACTCGAAATCGTGTGTGATTCGCCGCCCTTGATTGACCACCGGGAAACGTCGCAGAAGCTCGTCCACGGCCTTCTGCGTCAGATCGGGGTTGTCGATGAGCTGCTTGCGGTGGGCCGGGCTGCCGGCGAGGAACCGCGCGATAAAGCCCATTGCCGAGGCAACCGTGTCGAGGCCGCCGATCAGCACGAGACCACAAAGCCCGCGCACTTCTTCGTCGGTGAGCGAGCGCCCGTCTATTTTCGAATGGACGATCTTGCTGATCAGGTCGTCACCCGGGTTCGCGCGGCGTTCCGCAATCTTCACTCCCAGGTACTGGAAAATCGCACCCAGCGCCTGGAGCTTCTCGTTGGCATCGACCGGTCGGACCATCTTGTCGGCGAGGCCGAGCAAGTACTCGCGATCCTCAGCGGGCAACGCAACCATGTTCATGAAAATGCCGATCGGCAGATGCTGCGCAAAGCCCGATACGAATTCCACCTCGCCGTTGGGATAAAAGCCCTCGATCAGTTCGATCGCCATTTCGCGCGCCTTCTCCTCGAGCTTGCCGATCGCCTGCGGCATGAACGCTGGCGCGATCAGCGCGCGATAGGCAGTGTGCTGCGGAGGATCGAAGAAGATCGGCGGCAACGGTTGATGCTCGACCAGCGGCACCGTGAGCTGCTTCGACGAGAAATTCTCGTAGTCCTTGAGGATGTGATAGATGTCATCACCGCGCGTCGCGACCCAGTGTCCGCCGTTGCGGGGTGTCCACAGAATGTCGGGAATGCCTTCGGCATGCAATCGCTTGAGCGACAGATGGTAGTCGTCTTCAGCACCCGGCGGATTGTAGATATCGATGTCGAACACTCGCTCAGGCGATACGTGCGCGGGAACCGGCGTCAGCTCCGGAGTCGCGCCATGATCAGCTACTGACATCAGTTGTCTCCTTTCTTCAAATCGACCGGTATGGGCCGTCGTAACCGTTGTTCTGGTTTGCTTAACTGCAATTAGAGGAACGCGCCGTACAGCTCGATATGGTGTTCGGTGTTTCCCCAAGTCATGTCGATGCAGGTGAGCCGCTTCACGTACCACCCCACCGCCAGTTCGTCCGTCATGCCCATCCCGCCGTGCAGTTGCACCGCTTGCTGCGCGACGAAGCGTGCACTACGGCCAATCAGCGCCTTTGCGGCAGTCACAGCACGATGGGCTTCCAGCTCGTCGTCATCGCCAAGTTTCGCCGCGGCAAAGTAGACCATCGATCTCGCCTGCTCTACGGCCGTCAAAATATCGGCGGCGCGATGCTGCAGCGCCTGGAACTTGCCGATCGGCGAACCGAACTGCTTTCGCGTGCGCAGGTATTCAAAGGTCAGATCGGTCAGCCGCGACATCGCGCCCACCGCTTCCGCGCACAGCGCGAAAATGCCTTGATCGACGGTCCACTCGAGCAAGGGATAGCCCTGATCGATGGCGCCGATCACAGCCTGTGCATCGACGCGCACGCCGTCCAGCACCACCTCGGCGACACGCTGCCCGTCGAGTGCCGGAAAACCTTTGACGCTGACGCCTTGCGTTCGCGCATCGACCGCGAACAGCGTGATGCCGTGCTTGTCGGTCTGCTCGCCTGCGGTGCGCGCCGAAACCAGCAGAAGGTCCGCGCTATCGCCATGCAGTACGACGCCTTTGCGCCCATTCAGGATGAACCCGTCGGGCGTTGGCTCGGCCCTCATCGCAACATTCCACAAATCGAAACGCGCGCCCGGTTCAAGCGTCGCCAGCGCGGTCTTCAGGCTGCCGTCCGCGATACCAGCCAGCCACGCCGCCTTGCGCGCCTCGTGTCCCGCGCGCCCGATCAGCTTCGCGCCGATTACGGCCGTCGAAACGAACGGCTCCAGTACGAGTCCACGCCCGAAGGCCTCCATCACGAGCATGGTCTCGACCGGGCCCGTGTCGAGGCCGCCATGATCCTGCGGCACGTTCAGCGCCAACACGCCCATTTCGGCGAGCGTAGACCAGTGCGCAGTCGACCAGCCCTCGGGAGTGGCGGCGAGACGGCGCCTCGCCTCGAAGTCGTACTCCTTTTCGACGAAACGGCCGACGACGTCGGCCAGCATCTGTTGCTCTTCAACCAGCGTGAAGTCCATGGCGTGTCCTCAGATGCCGAGCGCCTGTTTGGCGATGATGTTTTTCTGCACTTCCGTCGAACCGCCGTAGATCGAAATCTTCCGCCAGTCCAGATAGTGCGCGGCCAGCGCGTTGAGCAGCTCGCCGTTCGCGGTTTCGCCGCGCCAGTCGGCCTCCAGCGCTTCGCTCACAAAGGGCACCGCATAGGGGCCTGCGCACTCCATGATCAACTCCGTCAACTCCTGCTGAATCTCGGACCCGCGGATCTTCAGCACCGAAGCTTCCGGTCCGATAGGGCGTCCCGCGGTCTCGGCCGAGACGACGCGCAGAAGCGACCATTCGTGAGCGATCAAATCGATTTCCACCCTGGCGATGCGATCGCGAAAGCGGAGGTCCTCGATGAGCGGCTTACCGTGCTTACGCTCGGTGCTGGCAATCTCCTTCAGACGCCGCATGAAACGCTTGCAGTTGCCAAGCCCGGCGATGTTGGTTCGCTCGTGCCCGAGCAGATACTTGGCGATCGACCAGCCGCGATGCTCTTCGCCGACGAGATTGCTCACCGGCACTTCCACATTGTCGAAGAACACTTCGTTGACGTCGTGGCCGCCATCGAGCGTGCGGATGGGTCTGACAGTGATACCCGGCGTCGCCATATCGATCAGCAGGAACGAGATACCCTCCTGTGGCCGGCCGCTGCCATCGGTGCGGACAAGGCAGAAAATCCAGTTCGCCCATTGCGCGAACGAGGTCCAGATCTTCTGGCCGTTGACGACGTAAAACGATTGACCGTCTCGCTCGACGCGGTCCGCACGCGTCTTGAGCGACGCCAGATCGGAGCCCGCTCCCGGCTCGGAGTAACCCTGACACCACCAGTCTGCCATCGAGATGATGCGCGGCAGGAACCGTTCGCGCTGTGCGTCGGTGCCGAATTTCTGGATCACGGGTCCAACCATCGAAAGGCCGAACGGCATCTGGCGCGGCGCGCCGGCGGTGAAGCATTCCTCGTCGAAAATGTTGCGCTGCGCGGCGTTCCACGCGGCGCCGCCGAACTGCGCCGGCCACGCCGGGGCGCCCCATCCGTTGTCAGCCAGAATGCGTTGCCAGCGCACATAGTCTTCGCGTGGCACATGGCGGAAGTTCAGCACCCGTTCACGAATCTCGTCGGGCAAATGTGTCGCGACGAATTCGCGCACCGTGGCGCGAAATTCCTTGTCGGCGGGACTCTCTTTCAGGTCCATCGTCAGGCTCCAGTCGCGGCCCGGCAAAGCGCATTGGCGCCGCCGGGCGCGGATTCAGGCGATTTCCACGATACCGTTGTTCAGCACTGCCACATCGCGTGCGTCGACGCGCGCGCGCAGATGCAGGCGCGTGTCACTGTCCCGCCAGAACTGAAAACGCACTTCTTCGCCCGGGTATACCGGCGAAGTCAACCGCAAGGCGAGTCGCTTCAGACGCGCTGCATCGTTGCCCGCGAACGTGCGGATCGCCGCATAACCCGCCATACCGTAGGTCGCGAGGCCGTGAAGAATGGGCCGGCTGAAGCCGGCCTTCGACGCCACCTCCGGGTCCGCATGCAACGGGTTGGCATCACCCGACAGGCGATAGATCAACGCAGCGTGGGCACCGGTCGAAAAGACGTACTCCGCATCCGGTGCGCGCTCCGGCACAGCGGGAAGCGCTTCGGGCGGCGCATCGCTCGTGCCCGACTCCGCACTGAACCCGCCGTCGCCGCGCAGAAAGGACACCTGTCGCACTTCGGCGAGTTGCTCGCCCGTCGAGGCGTCGATGATGTCACGCTTGAGCTCGACGATCGCGCCCTTGCCTGCGCCCTTGTCCGAGATGCGGCTCACGCGCGTCTTGCTGACGATGGTCGCTGCAACCGGCATCGGACGCACGAAACGAACGTCCTGCTCACCGTGCACGAGCTTCAGGTAGTCGATGCCCGTGCGCGGATCGCGCATCCACGATTTCGGCCACGCGAACGCGGCCGCGCAGGTCGGCATCGCTTGCAGGTCCTTTTCGTAGACGTAGCGCAGCTGTTCGGCGTCCAGCGGGTCTGCGCCCAGTCCGAGACCCAGCGAGTACAGCATCACGTCGCGCTCGCTGTACGTCTGCGTGACATCTTCGATAGGCCAGTTCTTGACGACTTCGTAGTTCAGCATGAGGCAGTCCTGTATGTGCTCAATAGTCGGTGAAGTTGGGCTTGCGCTTCTCCAGGAAGCTCGCCATGCCTTCCTTGTAGTCATCGCCCTGGTTGGCGATCGGCATGTCCAACCCGGCGTGCATCACCGCCTCATGGGGCGTCTGGAACGGCACCTCCCAGACCTGCTCCTTCATGATGCGCATCGAGCGCGGTGAGCAGTACTCGGCCATTTCTCGCGCGTAGGCGTAGGTCTGCTCGGCCAGCTTGTCCGCCGGAATCGCCCGATTCACGAGTCCCATCCGTTCGGCTTCGCGCCCCTTGATCTTGCGTCCCGACAGCAGCAGGTCGAGCGCATGCGCCTGGCCCACGTGGCGTGCGAGTATCCAGGCCATGCCGTACTCCGCGCTCAGACCGCGGCGCGCGAATGCTGTCGTCATGGTGGCGTCTTCCGACGCAAACCGGATGTCGCAGAAGAGCGCGTGAATCAGCCCAATGCCGACGGTCGCGCCGTTGAGCATCGCGATCACCGGCTTCGGTATGGCCGGGTAATACGAGCAGCGCGTCTGCCAGTCGGCGCGCTTGCGCATGTCGAATGGGCGCGGCAACTTCGTCATCAGCGCGGCGGGGTCGCCGCCGAAGCTGTGAATATCGCCGCCCGCGCAAAACGCCTTGCCCGCGCCGGTGAAAACGATCACGCGCACGCCATGGTCCGAGCCCGCCGCCTGCATCGCCTCGTACACTTCGGTCGCCACCTGGTCGTTCCAGGTGTTCATGTGTTCCGGACGGTTCAGCGTGATCGTCGCTACACGGTCCTGGACGTCGTACAGAATGGTCTCGAAGCGCATCAGATCCCTCCAAAGCTCAGAATGAACGCGGCAGGTCGAGCACGTGCTCGGCGACGTAGGACAGAATCAGGTTCGTCGATATCGGCGCCACCTGATAGAGCCGGGTTTCGCGGAACTTGCGCTCGACGTCGTATTCGCAGGCGAAACCGAAGCCGCCATGGGTCTGCAGACAGGCATTCGCGGCTTTCCACGAAGCCGTGGCCGCGAGGTGCTTCGCCATGTTCGCTTCCGCGCCGCACGGCTGATGATTGTCGAACAGTTCGCAGGCCTTGTAGCGCATCAGATCCGCCGCGCGCACGTCGATGTAGGCCTCGGCGATCGGGAACTGGATACCCTGGTTCATGCCGATGGGCCGGTCGAACACGATACGCTCGCTGGCGTACTTCGACGCGCGCTCGACGAACCAGTAGCCGTCGCCGATGCACTCGGCCGCGATCAGTGCGCGCTCGGCGTTGAGTCCGTCGAGGATGTACTTGAAGCCCTTGCCTTCCTCGCCGATCAGGTTCTCTTCGGGAATCTCCAGATTGTCGAAGAACAGTTCGTTCGTCTCGTGATTGACCATGTTCGGAATCGGCCGCACGGTCAGGCCATTGCCGATAGCCTGGTGCAGGTCCACGAGAAAGCACGACAGCCCATCCGACTTCTTCTTCACGTCCGACAACGGCGTGGTGCGTGCGAGCAGGATCATCATGTCCGAATGCTGCACGCGCGAAATCCATACCTTCTGGCCATTGACCACGTAGCGGCCGTCTTTCTTCACGGCAGTGGTTTTCAGCTTCGTGGTGTCTGTTCCCGTGGTCGGCTCGGTCACGCCCATCGACTGCAGGCGCAGTTCGCCGCACGCGATCCTGGGAAGGTACTTGCGCTTTTGTGCTTCCGAGCCGTTACGCAAGAGCGTATTCATGTTGTACATCTGACCGTGGCAGAACCCGGAGTTGCCGCCGTTGCGGTTGATCTCCTCCATGATCACAGACGCCTCGGTCAACCCGAGACCTGAACCGCCATACTCCTGAGGGATCAGCGCGGCCATCCAGCCGGCCTTCGTCAGCGCGTCCACAAACGCCTCGGGATAGACACGCTCGTGATCGATGCGGCGCCAGTACTCGTCGGGGTACGCCTTCGAGAGGTCACGCAAGGCGTCGCGCAGTTCCTGATATTGATCGGGTGGGGAAATTCGGCTCATGAATGGTTTCCGTTTTCTTGACTGGACGCGCGGCTCACGCTGCTGCATCGATCAGTCCGCCGGCATTGGCGAGCTGGGTCAGATGATGTTCGGTCGAACCGAACTGGATGTCGATCACGCTCAGGCGTCTCAGGTAGTGGCCAATCCTGCACTCTTCAGTCATCCCGATGCCGCCGTGCAGTTGCACGCCTTGCTGACCCACGAAGCGGCCCGAGCGTCCGATCTGCACTTTCGCCGCCGACATACTGCGATCGCGTTCGGCCGCGTCCGGCTCCTCGCTCATCATGGTCGCGAAGAGCGCCATGCTGCGCGCCTGCTCCACCATGACGAGCATGTCGACTGCACGATGCTGGAGCGCCTGGAATGATCCGATAGGCACCCCGAATTGCTTGCGGACCTTCAGGTACTCCACGGTTTCCTCGTGCGCGGCGGCCATCGCGCCCACGGCTTCCGCGCTCACTGCCGCGATCGCGTGCGCAACGACCGTTTCGATCAGCGGCAACGCAGCGCCCGCCACGCCCAGAACGTCGCTATCCGGAACGCGCACCCCCGACAACTCAACGTCGGCCGCACGCAGCCGGTCTTGCGTCGGATACGTGTGGCGCGTCACGCCCTGCGCGTCGGCCCTGACCACGAACAGCCCGATGCCGTCACGCTCGCGCCTGCCGCCGGACACGCGCGCCGACACCACCAGAACATCGGCGCTGCCGCCGTGGAGCACAACGCGCTTGGCGCCGTCGAGCACCCAGCCGGTGGCTTCGCGCCGTGCGGTGGTCGCAACGTCCGCGAGGTCGTACCGCGCCTGCGCCTCGCTGTGCGCGAACGCCATCTGCAACTCGCCTTGCGCAATCCGCGGCAGAATCGCCGCGCGTTGCGCCGCGTTGCCGCCAAGCCGCACCAAGCCGCCGCCCAGCACGACCGTCGCCAGATAGGGTTCGACCGCGAGAGCGCGGCCCAACGCCTCCATCACGATCATCGTTTCGACAGGGCCGCAGTTGCTGCCGCCGTACTCCTCGTCAAACGAAAGGCCCAACAGACCCATGTCGGCGTAACGCGCCCAAAGCTCGCGGCTGAAACCGTCCGGCTCAGTGAGATACTTCGCGCGCTGTTCGAACCCGTACTCGTCTTTGACGAGCCGCTCGACGCTGTCCTTGAGCATGCGTTGTTCATCGGTGAAATCAAAGTCCATATCTGATGGTTCTCCGCAGTTCGCCCGTCCCTCAAAGTCCGAGTACGGACTTGGCGAGAATGTTCTTCTGAATCTCGTTGGAGCCGCCCACAATCGAAACATGACGCGCGAAGTAGTGATTCGGCGCGACGGTGAGCGCCCATTCGGGTTCGCGAACCGGATCGGCGAGCCCACGCAGGAAGTCGAGATCGAGCGGTAGAGCATCCGGCCCTGCCACCTCGAGGAGCAATTCAGCCGCGAGTTGCTGCAGCTCCGAACCCTTGATCTTCAGAATCGAAGTCTTCGGGTCGGGCACGTGGCTCTGCTGCGCACTGCCCTCGGCGATCACCCGCATCTGCGTCATCTCCAAAGCCTTCAGTTCCACCTCGACGGCCGCGACACGTTCGCGAAAACGCGGGTCATCCCATAGCACACCGTCGCCACAGGGCACGCGCTTCGCCAGGTCCTTCGCGTGACGCACGCGCATCTTCGACACGCCCACGCGCGCAATCCCGCTGCGCTCGTTGCCGAGCAGATACTTCGCGTAGTCCCAACCCTTGCTTTCCTCGCCAATGCGATTCGCAACCGGCACGCGCACGTTGTCGAAGAACACCTCGTTGGTTTCATGGTGGCCGTCGATCGTGATGATCGGGCGCACGGTCAGGCCCGGTGTCTTCATGTCGATCAGCAGGTACGTGATGCCCTGCTGTTTCTTGCCGCTCGAATCCGTGCGTACGAGACAGAACATCCAGTCCGCGTGATGCGCCGTCGAAGTCCAGAGCTTCTGGCCGTTGATCACGTAGTGGTCCCCGTCGCGCACCGCCTGGGTCCGCAGCGCGGCCAGGTCCGAACCGGCGCCGGGCTCGGAGAATCCCTGGCAGAACCAGTATTCGAGGCTCGCGATACGAGGAAGGAAATCGCGCTTCTGCTGTTCGCCGCCGAACGCGATCAAAACCGGACCGATCATGTTCACATTGAATGACAGCGTCTCGGGCGCCGGGGCCATGTGCAGCTCTTCCTTGAAGATGTATTGCTGCACCGCGCTCCAGCCCGTCCCGCCCCACGCCTTGTCCCACGCTGGCGTCGCCCAGCCGCGCTCGTAGAGAATGCGTTGCCAGCGGCGCAGGTCGGCCGCCGAATAGCGCTGCCCCAAGGTGACCTTGCGTCGAATGTCGGCCGGCAGCGCTTCCTTGAAGAAGGCTCTGACCTCATTGCGGAACGCCAGCTCTTCGTCGGTATATCGCAGATCCATGAGTGTCTCGTTTCGTCTTTATGGGTCGCCTGCCGGGTGCGGCTCAGGCCAGCGTTCCCGCTTCTTTCAACTCGCCAACGCGGCCCGGTTCGAGCCATGCCGCCAGCGCGGCGTCGATCGTGGTCGCGTCGGGCGCCTCGGGCGCCGTCGGCTTCGCGGGCACGGTGGCGGAGAAGCGCGGCGCCGGCGCGGGCTGCACGATGCCGTCCACTTCGATGAACGTGCCGCGCGCCTTCAGATGCGCATGCTCGGGTGCCTCGGTCCACGACAGAACCGGCGCGAAGCACGCGTCCGTGTGCGCGAGCAACGTGGTCCATTGCTCGCGTGTGCGGTGCTTGAATTTCAGCGCGAACAGTGCGCGCGCGGCGGGCCAGTTGCTTGCGTCGAGCTGCGTACCCAGCGTTTGCGGATCGATGTCGAGCAGGCGGAGCAGTTCGAGATAGAACTTGTCCTCGATGGGACCGACCGTGATCCACTTGCCGTCCGCGCATTCATAAACGTCGTAGAAATGCGATCCCGAATCCGTGATATTCGTCCCGCGCCCGTCACGCCAGATTCCGGCAGCCTGCATGCCGAAGAACGTGGTTGCAAGGTTGGCCGTGCCGTCGACGATCGCGGCATCCACGATCTGTCCCGCGCCGCCGTTACGCGCGTGCAGGATCGCCGACAGGAGCCCCATTGCAAGATACAGCGAACCGCCCGCATAGTCGCCGATCAGATTCAGCGGTATCGACGGCGGCTGATCGCGGCGGCCAATTGCGTTGAGGACGCCGGTGATCGCGATGTAGTTCAGGTCATGCCCGGCGTACTGCGCGAGCGGACCTTCCTGGCCCCATCCCGTGATGCGTCCGTAAGCGAGCTTCAGATTGCGTTCGAGGCAGGCCTGCGGACCCAGCCCGAGTCGCTCGGTCACGCCGGGTCGGAAACCTTCTATCAGGGCATCGGCGCGCTCCACTAGCGTGAGCACGAGTTCGACGGCCGCCGGGTCTTTCAGGTCGAGCGCAATCGTCTTTCGGTTGCGCAGCAACAGGTTGTAGCGCAGCGGACGCTCGATACCGAGCTTGACCGGCTGGCGACGCTCGATGCGCAACACCGTCGCACCCAGATCGGCGAGCAGCATCGCCGCCATGGGCCCCGGGCCGATGCCGGCCAGCTCGATGATTCGAACTCCTGCAAGCGGACCCATGGTTCAACCCTTGCGAGCGTGGGCGCGCATCGCGTCCCATTGCTCGTCGGTCCAGTCCTGCATCGCGCGGAAAGCCGGGCCGCCAACCCCCTGCATCCAGCGCCCGCCGTCGATCACGATCAGGTCGCCGGTGATGTAGCCGGAGCCATTGGACGCCAGATAAGCGTAGAGATTGGCGAGTTCCGCGTGATCGCCGAAGCGCCTCAGCGGCACCGAACGCTCCTGCGGCTCGACCTGCGAGCCCGGCGGGTACAACTGCTCCCATGCGCCCGGCGTCGGGAACAGTCCGGGCGCCACCGCGTTCAGGCGAATGCCCTTCGGGCCCCACTCGACCGCCAGGCTGCGGGTCATGGCGAGAACACCGGCCTTCGCCGCGGCGGACGGCACGGTAAAGGCCGAGCCGGTCATCGTGGGCGTCGATACGGTACTGATCACGTTGCCCGGGTGACCCGCGTCGATCCAGCGCTTGCCCGCCGCGATCGTGCAATAGAAGCTGCCGTGCAGCACGATGCCGAGCACCGCATCCACCGCGCGCGCCGACAGGCTTTCGGTGCGCGCGATGAAGTTGGCCGCCGCGTTGTTCAGCAATACGTCGAGCGGACCATCCCGCCAGATCGTCTCCATCATCGAGTCGACGGACTCGGCGCTGCGCACGTCCGCCTGCACCGTCGTCACACGCGCGCCAGGCACGACGCCGCGAAACTCGTCGGCCGTCGCGTCCAGCACTTCCTTGCGGCGACCGCAGATGACGAGATCGGCGCCCAGTTCGAGGTAGCGCAGGCCGATACTCTTGCCAAGGCCAGTGCCTCCCCCGGTGATGAGGATTCGTTTGTTCTTCAGCAGGTCAGGCGTAAACATAGGCGTTGAACTTCCAGTAGAGACAGCAACGGAGAATGGCAGCGTCAGGCGCCCGTGAAAACCGGCTTGCGTTTTTCCATGAAGGCCGTCACCGCCTCCGCGTGGTCGCTCGTTTGACGGGTCAGCGGATTGAGGTCAGTTTCGAGCCGGCATGCGTCTTCGATCGAATTGCCCGCATTGACGAGGCTCGCCTTCAGGAGCGCCAGCGTCACTGGCGGATAGCTCGCGAAGCGCGCCGCGGCCTCGATCGCCGCATCGAGCGCGCCGCCGCTCGCGACCACCTCGCTGACCAGGCCGATGCGGCGCGCCGCGGCCGCGTCGATGACATCGCCTTTCAGCATCAACTCACGCGCCTTGCTGCCGCCGACCTTTTGCGGCAGCGTCCATAGAATTCCAGTGTCGGGAAGCAGTCCGACCTTGCCGAACGCACATGAGTACTTCGCCGTATCGGCACCGACCACGACGTCGCATGCAGCAGCCAGCGACAGCCCCGCTCCATAGCACGTGCCCTCCACCGCCGCGACGACCGGCTTCGTGCCCGTATAAATCAGCTTGAAGAGACGCACGCCCACCGCGATACGCTCACGAAGCGCCAGCAACTGCGCGGTGGTCGCGTGCATTTCGGACAGATCGCCGCCCGCGCAAAAATGGCCGCCCGCGCCTGTCAGAACAATGGCGCGCGTTTGCGGATCGTCGTGCATCAGCCGGTGCAAGACCTCGGTCAGCGCAACCCGCATCCTCATGGAGAACGCGTTGCGGCGCTCGGGATAGTTCATCGTGACAATGCTCACGTCGCCTTGACGGCGCACCTGCACGATCTCGTCGGCGCCCGCGGCCTGTTCCTTCTGCTCGCTACTCATCGCATTGCTCTCCACGCTCACTCACCCGTGAAGACCGGTTTGGTCTTTTCCATAAACGCCTTGCAGGCAGCCTGATGGTCTTTCGACTGACGCAGGATGGGCTGATAGTCGATCTCGGCTCGCAGCGCGCCTTCCATGGTCGTCGCCGCGTTGGTCAGCGCGTCCTTCAGCAGCGCCACGCCGAGCGGCGGCAAGTCGGCAAGCCCGCGCGCAACTTCGATTGCCTTTGCGCGCGCAGTGCCCGGCCCGACGACTTCGTTAGCAAGGTGAATCGTGCCGGCCTTGTCTCCGTCGATTTCAGTGGCGAGCGACAGCATCTCCCTCGCGCGAGCCATGCCGATGCGCTTCGGAAGCGTCCACAGAATACCGGTGTCCGGAATCAGGCCGACGCGCAGAAACGCCGCGCAAAAGCGTGCATTCGATGCAGCCACCACATAGTCGGTCGCGACCGCGAGCGACAGCCCGGCGCCGAACGCCACGCCTTCCACAGCCGCCACGACCGGCTTGGGTCCCGCCAGCATTTCACGCACTACCACGCACGACTCCGCCAGAATCTCGCGGCTTTGCAGGATCGTGCGCTTCGTCATCTCGGAGATGTCGGCGCCGGCGCAAAAGTGCTCGCCCGCGCCCGTCAGGACGATTGCTCGCGAGTCCGGATCGTCGACCATCAGCCGATGCATCGTGTCGCGCAACAACTGACGCATCTGACGTCCCATCGCGTTGCGGCGTCGGGGATTGTTTAGCGTCACGATCGCGACCGGTCCCTCGCGGGTCACCTCGATCAGCGACGTCGTATCGTTTCCCGCCGTTTCTTTTTCGCTCATGTTGGCTTCCTTCAGTCGGCCACGAACACCGGCTTGCGCTTTTCCATGAAGGCGCTCACGGCCTCCTGGTGTTCGCGGCTGCGGCGCAGGATGGGCTGCAGGTTGACTTCCGCTTCGATCGCGCCGTCGAGCGTACGGATGCCCGTCGCGAGCGCGGCCTTCAGGTGCGCAGTGGCCACCGAGGGCAGTTCCGCGTACTGTTGCGCCACCTTCGAGGCTGCGTTCAGCGCCTCGCCGGGCTCGACGACCTGATTGGCAAAACCGGTCTCGCCCGCTTCGACGCCGTTGAACTCCCGGGCACTCAGCATGAGCTCGCGTGCAAGGCCGCCGCCCACGCGCTGCGACAACGACCAATAAAGCCCCCGTATCGGGCAGCAGCCCGACCTTGACGAACGCGCTCGCATAGCGCGCGGCCGATGATGTGACGACATAATCGCAAGCAGCGGCGAGCGACAGACCCGCGCCAAACGCAAACCCTTCGACGGCGGCGACGATCGCTTTCGGGCCTTCGACCATCAGTCTGAAAATATCGAGCGGCAGTTCATTGCGCTGTCGATATTCGAGCACCTTGCGCGTCTGCATCTCCGAGATGTCCCCACCCGCGCAAAACGTATTGCCCGCGCCGGTCAGTACGATCGCACGGCAGGCTTCCTCGTGATGCATCAGGCGGTAAAGCTGCGCGTACAACGTCTCACGCATCTTTAGCGAAAACGCGTTTCGCCGTTGGGGATAGCTCAATGTGATGATCGCGATTGCACCGTCTTGCCGGACCTGTACGATCTCTGCCGCATCGTTGCTGGTCTCTTCGCTCATCTGTCCGTCTCCTGTCGATCAGAGTTAGCGCTTTAGCGCTTACTCCGATGCAATGCAAAGCTGTTGACAGTGACCCTGGCGGGCGGCGTGTCTTACAGCGTGTCTTTACAGGGTTTCCTGCGTCCCGAGAATCACCGTGGCCTGGCTCGAGAGCACACCACCGTTACCGTGCGCGATCGCCAGCTTCGCACCGGGTATCTGGCGCTCACCAGCGCGGCCCGTCAATTGCCGCATCGATTCTTCCATCAGGAACAGCCCATACATGCCGGGGTGGACGCACGACAAACCGCCGCCGTTCGTGTTGACCGCGAGCCGGCCGCCCGGCGCGATGCCGCCGTCTGAAACGAAGTGGCCCCCTTCGCCTTTAGGGCAAAAGCCGAGGTCTTCGAGAAACAGAATGGTGTTGATCGTGAAGGCGTCGTACAGCATCGCGACATCGATATCGTTCGCCTTCACGCCGGCCATTTGATACGCACGCCTGCCCGATTCCGCTGCGGCAGTCACCGTGAGATCCGGCATGCTCGCGATTTCGCGGTGCGAAGTGGCCGAAGCCGCGCCGAGCAGATACACCGGCTGGTCGGCGAGATCACGCGCCCGGTCGGCGCGCACCATGACGATCGCTGCCGCGCCATCCGTCACCAGGCAGCAATCGCGCACGGAAAGCGGGTCCGACACGAGGCGGGCGCCCATCACGTCGTCGATCGACATCGGCGTGCGCATATACGCATCCGGATTCAGTTGCGCCCACTTGCGCGCGGCTACGGCCACCTCGGCCAGATGCTCACGCTTCGTGCCGTACTGATGCATATGACGCGCCGCCGCAAGCGCATACGACGACACCGGATTCATCGGCTTATACGGGCTCTCCCACGGCGAAGGACGCGACGACTGCACCAGCTTGCCCGCCGCGCTGCGCTGATTGCTCCCATATGCAATCAACGCGACGTCGATCTGTCCCGTACACAACGCCATGGCCGCCGTGTGCGCGTAGATTTCGAACGCCGATCCGCCGCTTCGGTTGTTGTCGGTGAACTTCGGGTTAATACCGAGGTATTCCGCAAAGGTGAGACCCGACAGCATGTCGTCCGGCGTGCACACGAAAAGGCCGTCTACATCGCCAGGCGTCAGTCCCACCTGGGCGAGCGCGTCAACGGACGCGCGCGCGGCAAGGTCCAGCGACGACAAGCCAGGTGCTTCCCCCATCCCATAGGTGGCGCCTGCCACCAGTGCGGTACGCCCGCGCAAGTTGAATTCCATACGATCTACCTTTCATCGGTGTGACCGGCTGTTGACGGCCGGCTGCGGGTTAGCGGGCGTCAGGCCGGTTCGAACACAAGCAATGCCGCATCCCCTCGGTACACGATCTTCGCTTGCACGGGCATGCCAATGCTCACGGCCTCCGGCTCGATGCCCTCCACACAACTCAGCATGCGCACACCTTCTTCCAGATCGATCACTGCGACGTTGTAGCTGGGCGTGGGCGATTTCTGGCGCACCACGGTAGTGGAATAAACCGTACCCTTCCCGCAGGCTTCGACCCACTCCAGGTCGCGCATCCCGGTAACCGGCTCAGCCACCCGCGGGTAGAACACATAGCGGCCGCTGCCGCGGCTGCGCTGGATCATCAAGCGGCCCTCGGCCAGGAATTTCTGATAATCGACTTCAGGACAAAGAAAGTCCATTCCCGCTCCTCCAAATCGTTTTGCCATGGGCTCGCGCCGAATCGAGCCGCTCTGTCGGGCCAAAATGGAACAAATAACCGAACACTGTTCCAAATCTTAAACGCACAGGGAGCGCGCTGTCAACGGCGGAAAAGCCCTGCCATGCCCCGCCGCGCAAGGCTGCAACTACATCCCGACCAAATTCCCGGCGCACCTCGGACAAACCCGCGTGAGCCGGTTTCAGCGCTTGACGACCACCTGGCCCTTCGTTTAATTTATCGAACATTGTTCATAAACTTGAAGACTTCGGATGTGATCAGGGAGTGGTCGGCGGGGGCGGCGTATCCCTACTCCGGAAACGAATTCGGGGGCCGGCCCGGAAAAACCGTTAGCAAGAGAGCTCGAAGTGACATACGAACTAACAGACGACCAGCTTCAGATCCGCGACCTCATCCGACGCGTCGCAAGGGAGCGCGTGGCGCCGCGGGCCGACGAGATCGACCGTACGGCCGGGTATCCGCACGACATGTACGCACTGCTCAAGGAGCTTGGCCTCTTCACGTTGCCGTTTCCTGAAGCGTATGGCGGCGCCGGCAGCGTGATGTCGGCCTGCATCGCGGTCGAGGAGTTCGGGCGGGTTTGCTACAACACGGGCTATCTGCTGGTCGTGCAATGGACGCCCTTCGGAGCGATTCTCGAAGGCGGCACCGAAGAGCAGAAGGCTCGTCTGCTGCCGGGTCTCGCCTCCGGTGAGTTGCGCGGTGCGCTGTCCATTACCGAGGCTCAAAGCGGCTCCGACGTCTCGGGCATTCGCACGACAGCGCGCCGCAAGAACGGCGGCTATGTGCTCAACGGCTCGAAGATCTGGTGCACGAATTCGCATATCGCCGACTTCATTCTCGTCGCCGCCAGGACGCTCGACGAGGAAGGACAGGCGCTGGGGATCAATCTTTTCATCGTCGATCGCAACACGCCGGGTCTGACGATCGGCAACGAAGAAGACAAGATGGGCGCGCGCGGCGTGGCGTCGTGCCCCCTTTATTTCGACGATGCCTTGATCCGCGCGGAAGACCGTCTCGGGCCGGAAGGCGGCCAGGGGTTCAAGGTGGCCATGGAGGCGCTCAACACGAGCCGTCCCATAGTGGCCGCGCGCGCGGTTGGCATTGCACAGGGCGCGATCGATCACACCGTCAAATTCATTCAGGACCGCGTTGCATTCGGCCAGAGCATCAGCAACTTCCAGGGCGTGCGCTGGATGATCGCCGACATGGTGACCCAGACCGAAGCCGCGCGCCAACTCGTCTATCGCACGGCGTCGCTCGTCGATGCGGGCGTTAGCGGCCGTGAACTCGCCCCAATGGCGGCGATGGCGAAGATGTTCGCATCGGATGTCGCGATGAAAGTCGCGACCGACGCCGTGCAGCTATTCGGTGCCGCGGGCATCTCCAACGAGTATCCGATCAACCGTTATTTCCGCGACGCGAAGGTGGTGCAGATCATCGAAGGCACCAACCAGATTCAACGCAACATCGTCGCGGACAGCGTGCTAGGCCGCATCAAGAAGAACTGACAACGACAGCTCAGCTACCAGCCGAGCCGACAACGACAGAGGACAGGCAATGGAAGAAATCGAAACGGTTGGTCTGGGAATTCACTGGGAGGACCTGCCCGTTGGACGCAAGTTCAAGACCGTGGGCCGCACGGTGACCGAAACGGATGTCGTGAATTTCGTTTCGGTGACCGGCATGCTGGAAGTTCTGTTCACCAACACCGAGTTTCTTCGCGAGCAGTCGGCCATCAAGGGGCGCGTCGCGCCGGGCGCGCTGGTCTTCACGCTGATGGAAGGGCTGCTCACGCAGGCCACCATGCAGGGCGTCGGCTTCGCGTTCCTGAACATGGAACTCGACATCAAAGGCCCGACCTATGTGGGCGACACGATTCACGTGGAATGCGAGGTGATCGAATGCAGGCCTAGCAAGGGGCGCCCCGGACTTGGGCTGGTGCGCACCCGCAACCGCGTGATCAAGCAGGACGGCACGGAAGTGATGGTGTATACGCCGCTCAGGCTCGTTAAAGGCAATGAGTACAAGGCCTGAGCATGGAAAATCCCCAACAACCCCTCGAACCGGCGACCGGCCCGTTAGCCGGTGTCCGCGTGATCGACCTGACCATCAACGTGCTCGGTCCGGTCGCCACGCAGCTACTCGGCGACATGGGCGCGGACGTCATCAAGATCGAACCGCCCGAAGGCGACCAGAACCGCAAGAATGGCCCTGGCCGCAATCCCGACATGGCAGTGTTCTATACGATCATGAACCGCAACAAGCGCAGCGTGATCCTGAACCTGAAGCAGGCCGAATGCCGCGAAGCGCTGCTCAAGCTCGTCGAGACCGCCGACGTCATCGTGCACAGCATGCGCCCGAGTGCCGCCGAGCGCCTCGGCATCGACTATGAAACCGTGCGGGCGCGCAACCCACGCATCGTGTATGCGTCGGGTGCCGGCTATCGAATCGACGGACCCTACAAGGACCGCCCCGCTTTCGACGACGTGATTCAGGGTGAAACCGGCATTGCCGCGATGAACCGCGACGCGGACGGCTCGCCGCGGTACTTCCCCACCGTGATCGTCGACAAGTTCTGCGGCTACGTGCTGGCGTCGTCGATCGGCATGGCGCTCTATCACCGCGAGCGGACCGGTGTCGGCCAGCTCGTCCATGTGCCGATGTTCGAAACGATGCTGCAATTCAATCTTTTCGAGCATCTTTGGGAAGGTGCGCTGGGCTCCAATGACGGAACCGGCCTCGGCTATCCGCGCATGTTTTCGCCGCACCGCCGGCCCTACGCGACAAAAGACGGGCATATCTGCCTGCTCGCCGTGAATAACGAGCAATGGCGCCGCGTGCTGTGCGCAATCGATGCGGCGCATCTGCTCGACGACCCGCGCTTTCGCCACATGGCCGAGCGTATGCGCAATATCAGCGAGCTGTATCGCATCGTCGGCGACGCCATCCGCAACAAGACGACTGCGGAATGGAATGCGATCTTCGCCTCGGCGGACGTGCCGCACGGTCCCGTGCGCGACCTGAAAGACCTGATGCACGACACGTACATCAAGGAGACCGGGTTCTTCCAGCGCTTCGAGCACCCGACCGAAGGCGACATGGTCATGACCTCGATACCGGTGCACTTCTCCGAGTCGCCCGGCAACGTTCGCTATCTGCCGCCGAATCTCGGCGAGCACAGCATCGAGATTCTGGTCGAAGCGGGTTATAGCGCGGACGAAGCGAGCGCGCTCCTCGCGCGGGCCACAGGAAGGGGCGAAGCCGTATCGGAAGCGCTGAGCAAGGATTAACTGGCGCGACAGCGCCTCGCACATCACGGAGGGAATCAATGAAGGGGCTCAAGGAGAAGGTCGTCGTCGTCACTGGCGCGGCAGGTGGGATCGGAAGCGCCATCAGCAGACGATTCGGCGACGAAGGTTCGCTCGTCGCGCTGTTCGACCTGAACGAAGAAGGCGCCGCGCGTGTCGCGGCGGAAATCGAGGCGGCGGGCGGCAAGGCGCGAGCCTACCGCGTCGACATCACGGATCACGAAGGTGTGCATGCCGCGGTGGCGAGAGTCGAGGAAGAACTGGGACCGATCGAGGTTCTCGTGAACAACGCCGGCTGGGACATGGGTGCGTTCTTCCTGCAAACCGAAAAACCGTTCTGGGACAAGGTGGTGGCGATCAATCTGTACGGACCGCTGAACATGCACCATGCCGTGCTGCGACGGATGGCCGAACGTGGCCGTGGCCGCGTCGTCAACATCTCGTCGGATGCGGGACGCGTGGGCTCCTCGATGGAAGCGGTGTACTCGTTCTGCAAAGGCGGACTCATCGCTTTCACGAAGACGATGGCACGCGAAATGGCCCGCCAGATGATTCCCGTCAACGTCGTTTGCCCCGGCCCGACCGCGACCCCGCTTCTCGACAACCTCGCGCAGGGCGAGAAAGGCGAGCGCATCAAGGCCGCCCTCGTGAAGGCCGTGCCGTTCGGCCGCATGGGCGAACCTGGCGACATCCCGGGCGTGGTTGCCTTTCTCGCGAGTGACGACGCCGCGTTCATCAGCGGTCAGGTCATCAGCGTGTCGGGCGGTCTGACGATGGCCGGATAAACGGCACCGCGAACGCAATCAACCAACAACATTGGAATACGACATGGAATTCGAGGACATCAGCTATCAGGAGGCGGATGGGGTCGCGACGATCACCATCAATCGCCCGAAGGTGTACAACGCATTCAGCGCCAACACCGTTGAGGAGCTCATCAAGGCCTTCGGCCTCGCGGGATGGAACAAGGATATCGGCGTGGTGGTGCTCACGGGCGCCGGCGACAAGGCGTTCTGCACGGGCGGCGACCAGTCCGGCGACGGCTACAACGGGCGCGGCACCGTCGGTCTGCCGATCGAGGAACTGCAAAGCATCATCCGCGACATTCCGAAGCCCGTGATCGCGCGCGTGAACGGCTATGCAATCGGCGGCGGCAACGTGCTGGTGACGCTCTGCGATCTCGCCATCGCTGCCGAGACAGCGGTCTTCGGTCAGGTCGGCCCGAAGGTCGGGTCAGTCGATCCGGGCTTCGGCACCGCCTACCTCGCGCGCATCGTCGGTGAGAAGCGCGCGCGGGAAATCTGGTACCTGTGCCGCAAATACAGTGCGAAACAGGCACTCGACTGGGGTCTCATCAACGCCGTCGTGCCCGCGGAGCAACTCGACGCCGAAACAAAGAAGTGGTGCGACGAGATTCTGCAGATGAGCCCCACCGCTATTGCGCTCGCCAAGCGCTCGTTCAATATCGATACCGAGAACATCCGCGGCATCGGCGCGTTCGCGATGCAGGCGCTTGCGATGTACTACGACACGGACGAATCGAAGGAAGGTGGCAATGCGTTCCGCGAAAAGCGCAAGCCTGAGTTTCGAAAGTACGTGAAGTGACCGGCGCAAATGCCGGCGGGGCGACGCTCAGCTTCGGCGTCGCCCTTTGCGCGTACGCGCGCTGCGTTCGCGCACGAAAGCTTCGTTACACGTAACGATCGTGTGCGATATATTGAACGATGTTCGCGTTTAACACTGAACTCGGACATGCCAAAGTCGTCTGCCGAACGCGTCGCCGCTTATCGTACCCGCAAGAAGGCCGAAGGCATGGTGAGCCTGACACTGGTCGTCCCGGCGGCCGACGTCGCCCTCTTCAGCCAGTTCGCCGCGCAACGCCGCGAAAAGCTGCGCGACAACAGACATCCTGGCCAGGCCCCGCGCCAGCAGTGGCTCTCGATGCTGGCCGCGATGACGCCTGCGCTGCCCCAAACTGACGAGCCGCGCCGCAAGCGCAATGCGACCGGCGCACCGATCACACGCGCGCAGACGCTCTTCATGGCGCTGCTGAAGCACATCATCGATCTGGGATGGCCGGCAGGACTACCGCTCGGCTCCGAGCAGGAATTGATGGAGGTCCATGGAGTAAGTCGCGCTGCGTTGCGCGGAGCGATCCGCTTGCTCGAGCACCACTCGATCGTGAGGGTGCAGCGCGGCACCGGAGGCGGCGTGATCGTCGCCCAGCCGGACTTGAGCGCGACGATGCAGGCAGTCAGCGTCTATCTGGAGTACGCGGGCATCGCGCCGCGCGATATTCTCGCGACGCGCCGCACGCTCGAACTGGCCGTCCTGGATCTCGTCATTGAACGGCTCGACCATGAAGGTGAGAGACACGTGCACGAGCAGGTTCAGGCCGAGGCGCAACTCGACGGCCGTGCCTGCGCCGATGAGTTGCTGCGATTTCATTTCCTGCTCGCTGAACTTTGCGGCGATCCCGCACTGCGTCTCTTCGACGGCATCGTCCTGCAACTTGCCGATGCGCATTCCACGTTTCATCGGCGAAACCGAACGGACCGCGACCGCGTCGTAGCGAGGATCAAGGAATACCATCGCGAGATCGCGCGCGCGATCATTGCCCGCGATAAAGAGCAGGCTCGCAGGCAAATGGCCGACTACATCGCAGGTATCAGGACGTGGCTAGCGTAGCGGCCGCGCTGCACTTGCCTGCCCGCCTCAACGATCACCAATCTTGAACCGTCGCCATGCCAGCCGTCTACGTCGTCAGCCTGCTCAACCGGTTCGACGCCGCCACCGCGTCGTCGATCATCTCGTCGAAAATTGCCTCGACCTTCCTGACCGCGTCGGCAAAAACCGCAGCATGCCCATAGTCGATCATGCCCTTGCGCGTGTCGCCAGTCACGTAAGCCTGGTGCGCGAGTGCGCCCATCACGTGAGGACGGAACCGCTCGAACTCCCTCACCTGCGCGCGATCGAGTTCCATGACCGCCTCGGCGCTCTCGTTGCGCAGCACGCGGTGATGATCGCGAATCGCAGACTTGACCACGACGCTTTCGCTGCCGTCGCCCGCCACCACCTTCGCCTTGACTTCAGGATGAATCCACAACTCCTCGGCGACCATCATGCGCGTACCCATGATGACCGCGTCGGCGCCCATCGCCAGCACGCCCGCAAGCTGCCGCCCGGTGCCGATGCCGCCGCCGATCACAACCGGTAAGCCGATTTCCCGCGGCGCCTGCGCTGCCTGCACGATGCTACCGATCTGGTAGATGCCTGGATGGCCGCCGCACTCATTGCCGACGACGATCACACCGTCGACCCCCATCCGCACCGCCGTATGTGCATAGCGCACAGCGGGCACCTTGTGCAAAACTTTGATGCCCGCCTCCTTGAGCAACGGCACGACCGCTTCGGGGCTCGCACCGGCGGTCTCCACGCAGGCAACGTTCTCTTCGATCAGAATGCGGATCTGTTGCTTGACTCGCTCCACTCCGCCCGCTTGCCGCGATATGTAGAGATTGACGCCGAAGTTCTTTGCACCGGTGAGTTCACGACAGGTGCGCAACTCGCTGCGGAATTCATCGGAATCGGGAAAGCCCGCGCCGACGATAAAGCCCATGCCGCCTGCGTTGACGACTGCGGCGACATACCGTGCGTCGGACACGCGCGGCCCAAGACCGCCGCAAAGTATCGGGTGACGAATGCCGAGCAGATCGGTGATTCGCGTCCTGAACATCTGGAGGCGCACGATGTCCTTCCCTCCTGCGGGTCAGCGAAACGAGATCGTGTGGCCGCCATCCACCGCGATCGACTGGCCGTTGATATAGCCGCCCGAACGCGATGCGAGCATCACGGCTAGCCCAGCGATCTCGTCGACCTCGCCGAAGCGCTGTGATGGATTGCGACCACGGTACCATTCGACCATCGCCTGGTCCTCCCATTGCGATCGCGCCATCTCGGTCTTGAAGGTGCCAGGCGCGATGCAATTGGCGGTGACGCCCTTTGCCGCAAATTCCATCGCGAGGTTTCTCACGAGCTGCATGTCGGCGGCTTTGGTGAGACCGTAGGTTCCCGTCACGGCATCGCCGAACAGGCCGACCACGGATGCCACCGAAATAAAGCGCCCATAGCCACGCTCGGTCATGCCGGGCATGGTCATCTGCGCGAGCCAGATATTGCTCTGCACGTTGACCTGCATGAACTTGTTGAACGTTTCGTCTTGCAGGTCGAGTACCGAGCCTATCCACGGGTGAATCGCGGCATTGGCCATCACGATGTCGACCCTGCCCCACTCGCCGTTCGCCGCAGCCACGAGACCTTGCAATTCCGCTTTACGGCCGATGTTGCAGGCGAACGGCAAGGCCACCCGTGTTCCGATCTTTTCGTTGATGGCTTGCGCGGCAGTTTCGCAGGCGTCGGCGTTACGGCCGGAAACGACGACTCTGGCGCCGTGTTCCGCCATGCCGAGCGCACTGGCATAGCCGATGCCGCGACTCGATCCGGTGACGATTGCGACCTTGTCCGTGAGGTCAAAAAGCGATGAGCGCATACGTACTCCGCAGAAAAGGAGGCTTGCCGATGAAAGCAGGGTTCACCGGGCAGGATCAGGCTTGCTTGCGTTTCTGCTGGGCGCTGAACGCCGACGCGATCAGTTCTTTCGCTCGCAGCAGACCGGTGTAGAGCGGCCACGACACAGCAAGCCGTTGATTTCGGTCAGGCAAGCGATTATTTCCCCACCTGCCATGCCATGCCGCCGCTTTGCTTTCTTTGCGCCAATGCCGCCTTCTCGATCCGCAACGCCTCTTCCAGCGAAGCTAGCGCACCCTGATCGATCACCCGCTTGACCGTCGCGACGAGATCGGGGCGGCGGCTCGCAATCGTCTTCGCGAGTGACGCTGCCCGCTCCATCAGTTGATCGTGGCTGACCACCTCGTTCGCGAGGCCAATGCGCAACGCCGTGGCCGCGTCAATCGGATCGCTCGTCAAGCTGAACTGCTTCGCCCACCGCTGACCCACGATATACGGCAACCTCGCGGTCATACCGCCCCCCGCGAGCGCACCGATTTTCGTGTGCGTGTCGGCAAAGCGCGCGCGCTCGGACGCGATGATGAAATCGCACCCCATTGCAAGTTCCAGCCCGCCTGTAACGGCAGCGCCGTTGACCGCCGCGATTACCGGCTTGGTGATGCGCGGCCACATATCGATCATGTCCGCGACCCGCGTGCGCGGCGCATCGGGCGCGGAAAAATCATTCAGGTCGAGCCCAGCACAAAAGGCCGGATCGGCGCCCGTCACGATAAGGACGCGCAGGCTTTGGTCCGCTTCGAAACGATGCAATGCGTCGACCAGCGCTTCTGTCAATGCGAGGTTCAGTGCGTTGCGGGCCGCGGGCCGGTTCAGTGTCAACGTGAGAACCGCTCCGTCACTCCGCACGCCGAGCAGATCGGTTGCTTTCGCGTTCATGGCAATGCCTCGAAAGGGTTCACGCCGCCGCGGCCAATGCCTCGTGCTGAATCTGGCGTGCGTAGCGATTCAGGTGGTAGTCCGTGTTGCCGAACAATGCGTCGAGCACCAGATGACGGCGATAGTGATGGCCCACCTTGTATTCATCCGTGATGCCGTAGCCACCGTGCAACTGGATACCCTGCTGCGTGACGAACTTCGCGCTACGCGTGGTCTGTGCCTTGCAGCCCGAGATTTCCACGCTCCGGTTCTCCCTGTCCTCGCTGATGGAGAGCAACGCGCGGTGCAGTGTCGCGCGCGCCTGCATCGCTTCGATCGCCATGTCGGCCATCCGGTGTTGCAGCGCCTGGAAGCTGCCAATCGCCACGCCGAACTGTTTGCGCGTTTTCAAGTATTCCGACGCGAGCTCGATAGCGTCTTCCATATCGCCCACCAGTTCAGCACAGATCGCAACGACCGCTTCGTCGACGGCGGCCTGCAGTCCTTCGAACGCTCGCCCAGCCTCACCCAGAACATTCGATTCTGCGACGATCACACCATCGAGCAGCAAGTCGGCAGATGGCGTGCCGTCGAGCAACGCGCAAGTCTTCAGCGTCACGCCTGCCTGCTTCGGATCGACGACGAAAACCCCGATGCCGTCCGTGGCATCGGCGGCGCCCGCCGCGCGAGCGACGACGAGCAGACGGTCTGCAACGGGCGCTCCAACCACGAGCGTCTTATGGCCGTCCAGCCGCCACGCCCCGTCGTCTGTCTTCTTCGCGGTTGCAGTCACGTAGTGCACCTGACCCCGCGCTTCACGTTCACTTTGCGCGACCGCATAGACAGTCTCGCCGGAAACGATCTCGCCAAGTATGGCCTCGCGCTGCCCGTCTCGCCCGCAGCGCGTGACAAGCGACGCGGGAAACACACCACACATCACGTATGGCTCCAGCACCAGCGCGCGCCCGATCTGCTCGGCCACGATGGCGCTTTCGATCGACGAGAAACCGAGCCCGCCCAATTCATCCGGCACCGCGACACCGAGCCATCCCATTTCGCCGAACATGCGCCACGTCTCGCGCGAAAATCCGCCTCCTTGCGAAGCAAGATTGCGACGATGTTCGAACGTATAACTCTTTTGCAAGAAGCGTTGCGCGCTTTCCTGCAACATCCGCTGTTCGTCGCTCAACTCAAAGTCCATGCTGCACCCTCTTTATGCCGGCAATTGATGCGATCCCCACGTCTCGGGGACCGAAGACCGTTCGCGTCTCGACCTAACGTCAAAGATCGAACAGTGCTTTGGCGATGATGTTTCGCTGAATTTCGGCCGTCCCGCCATAGATCGAGCAAGCCCGCCGATAGAAGACTTCTGCCGCCAGGCCTGGCGCGTATTCAGGTCCGATGAACCGGGCCCCGCGCAGCTCTCGCTCTTCATTCGGATCGGGGTAGAACACGGCGCCGTAATCGCCGATCACCTCCAGCAGCATCTCTGTGAGCTTCTGATGGAGTTCGGATCCGCGCACCTTGAGCATGGATCCGATCGCCATACCGCCACTGCGCTCGTCTATCCCTTGATGCAGGATTTTCTGCACCGCCATGTCGATCGCGCGAACCTCCAATTCGTGCTGCGCGAAGCGCGCCGCAAACGTCGGATCCTGGATCAATGGCTTGCCGGCCATGTGTTCGCGCGAAGCGTAGTGCCGGATCTTGCGCAGATAGCGCTTGAGGGCAGGCGCTTCAGCGCCAAGAAATGCCCGCTCGTTAAAGAGCAGAAACTTGGTGTATCCCCACCCCTTGTTGACCTCGCCGAGAAGGTTTTCAGCGGGCACACGCACGTTGTCGTAGAAGACTTCCGCCAGGTGATGGCAGCCATCGAGCGACGCGATCGGCCGTACGGTAACGCCCGGCGACGACATGTCGAGCAGCAGGAAGGAAATGCCCTTTTGTGGCTTCGCTTCGCTATCCGTGCGGACCAGCACGAAATTCCATTGACCGTAGGCGCCGAAGCTGGTCCAGATCTTCTGTCCATTGACGATGTAGTGGTCTCCATCGCGAACCGCCGTCGTACGTAGCGATGCAAGATCGGAACCCGAGCCCGGCTCCGAAAAACCCTGTACCCAGAACACTTCACCACGCTGAATAGGGGGAAGAAAGCGCCGCTTCTGCTCTTCGTTGCCAAACTCGCAAATCACGGGTCCGACGAGCGACACGCCCGCCTGATTCTGTATCGCTGCGCCGGCCAGATAGCACTCTTCCTCGAAGATGTAACGCTGCATCGCGGTCCACCCCGTGCCGCCGTCAGCAACCGGCCAATGCGGCACTGACCACCCGCGCGTTTCGTGCAAGATGCGAGTCCAGCGCTGTGAGTCGTCGTCACCTGCCAAAAAGCCCTGCTGGCCGCGAAAGGCCAGGTCGGCCGGCAAATGCTCGTTGAGGTACGCACGAACTTCTTTGCGGAACGCGATGTCCGCGGGATCTACGCGAAAATCCATTGTTTAGCTTCCAGCGTTTTCAGTACGTTGAACCGCGGCGCGCGCCTCGATCCGCACCCGCTGCTGCGCCAGCGTTGCCGACCAGTGTGCGCGGCGTGGGGGGCATGCAATAAAGCTCGTCCACGACACCGCGCCGTCGCTCGAGCACATTGCGTTGGCTGATCGCGCTCTTTGCACTCAATTCGCCGTTATCGAGCGTCGGCTGCTCGCTTTCGAGCACGATGCGCGCAATGCGCGTAGAGCTGCCGCCAGGACGCGCGGCGAGCTGGTCGAGTCCGGTCTGGAAGAACGCGCGCACGCCGCGGCTGTTGACGATCTGGTCGGCGCCCGGCATCGGATCGTGAAGGTCGTCGCAAAGCGCACGGCACGCTTCGATGTCGGGGAAGACGAGCGCGGTCAAGTAGTCGCGGTCGTGCCCCGCAATCACGATATCCCGCGCATACGGGCCCAACACGTTCAGCGCGTACAGTCGCAACTCGGCGACGTTGACCCAAGTGCCCGAGGACAGCTTGAAATTTTCCGCGATCCGTCCGTCGAAGCGCAGTCCCAGTTCGAGGCGCTGCGGGTCGATGAACGTTGCTGCGTCACCGGAGCAGAAATAGCCTTCCTCGTCGAACGCGGCGGCGGTGCGCTCGGGATCTTTCCAGTAGCCGGGCGTCACACAGTCGCCGAGGAAGCGGATTTCCAGCTTCGCGCCGACCGGCGCCACCTTCACTTTGACGCCGGGCACGGGCAATCCCGCAATCGCTTCCCGTCGCGGATCCCAGGCCGCCGATAAGGGCGTTGGGCCCGCTTCCGTGCTGCCGATGCCCGACATGATGAGCACACGCTGGCCGATGGTACGCACCGCGAGCTCGTCAAGTTGAGCCCAGATGTATTTCGGCAGGCTTGCGCCGCCGTAGTAGATGAGCGCAAGTTTGCTAAAGAATTTCTCGCGCAGCGCCTTGTCCGCCTGCAGATGCGGAATGAGCGAGGCCAACCCTTGCGGCGTATTGAGGTAGACCGCCGGTGCGATTTCACGCAATGCCTGCACCGTCGGGCCAATTTCTTCCGGCGTTGGCTTGCCTGGGTCCAGGTAGTAAGTCCCCCCGCCGTACAGCACCATGCCGAAGTTATGCGTGCCGCCAAAAGTGTGATGCCACGGCAGCCAGTCGACGAGGTCCGATGGCCCGTCCTGAAGAAACGCGAACACCTGGGCGACTTGCTGTCGATTGCTGCACAACATGCGCTGCGGGTAGATCACGCCTTTCGGTGCGCCTGTCGTTCCCGAAGTAAACATGATCTTGCCCACCGTATCCGGGCCGACCGCCTTGAACGCCTCGTCGACGTCGGCTGTAACCGGCGTCTTCAGCCACTCCGCGACGCGCGATCCGCCACGACCCTCCGGCAACGGACCGACGACGACACATTCCACGTCGCCGAACACCTCACGCAATGCGCGGCCATACTGCGCGCCGTCCTCCGCGAAGACGAGGCCGGGCGTGCATACCGCCGCGAGTTGCTTGAGCTTCGAAAAGTCCTGCGATAACAGCGAATACGCGGGCGTCACCGGAATATAGGGAATCCCGACGTGCAATGCGGCGAGCGCGAAGAGCGCGTGTTCAAAGCTTCGATCGGAGAGAATCATCAACGGACGAGACGGCGACAATCCTCGATCGAGCAGCGCCTGCCCCAGCGCACGCGCACCGTCGAACGCCTGGCGGTAGGTCAGAGATTCCCATGACTTGCCGTCCGGCGTCTGCCGCGCAAGCAACGCGCGCTCGGGCGTGACGCTCGCCCAGTGTTCGAGCCGCTCCGTCAAGCGGACGGGATACGGTTCGAGCGGTTCCTTCAGTTCATACACCACGCTTCCGTCTGGCCTTCGCTCGACGATGGCGTCCATGCTGCCGACGCGAATCGGGCGAAACGGCACATCCATCAGGGCATCGTGCGAAGCCGTACCTGCATCCATCTGAGTCGTCCTGTTGTTATCTGGCAAGTCATGTCCCGCGAGCGCTCGCATCGCCTTCCGATACCTGGAAATGTTGCGGGCCAAGTTCAACCAATAATTGAACGTCGATCATCTTGCTGAACCAGAATAACGCGAAATCCCAGCCACGTCTATCCGTTGTCACCCACAAGAAAGGCCTGATAGCACGTACGCAATCTGGCGCGAATGACGTGCGCAATGTCCGGCGCGATTGCAGCTTTGCGCATCGCACAACGACGTGGACAGAAAACACAAAATGCGCTACTTTCTGAACGCTATTCGTATTGTTAAACATGACACCGGATCGTAACCGATTACCGGAACCAGGGAGCCATCATGTCGGAAGAGGTTGTCGTCACCGCTGCCGTTCGCACCGCTATTGGAGACTTCGGTGGCGCGCTATCGAGCATTCCGCCCACGACGCTAGGCGCAACGGTCGTTCGCGCGCTGCTCGAGCGTTCGAATCTGCCGGGTGAAGAGGTGGGCCACGTGGTGTTCGGCAACGTGATTCATACCGAGCCTCGCGACATGTATCTCGCGCGCGTCGCCGCGATGGAAGGCGGTGTCAGCGCGGACGCACCGGCACTGACGCTCAACAGGCTATGCGGCTCCGGCCTCCAGGCAATCATCTCCGCTGCACAAGCTATCGCGCTCGGCGACACGGAAATTGCGATCGGCGCGGGTGCAGAAAGCATGTCGCGCGCGGCATACGTTGCGAGCGGCGCGCGTTGGGGTTCGCGCATGGGCGACATCCGCCTGATCGACATGATGGCCGGCGCGTTGACCGATCCGTTCAGCGCTTGCCATATGGGCGTAACCGCGGAGAACGTCGCAAAGAAGTACGGCATTTCGCGCGACGACCAGGACCTGCTCGCCGTCGAATCGCACCGGCGCGCTGCGCAAGCTATTCATGACGGCAACTTCCGCGAGCAGATCGTGCCCGTAGCGCTGCGCACGAAAAAGGGCGAAACGGTTTTTGACACCGATGAGCATGTGCGGTCGGGCACGACCATCGCCGATCTCGCCAAATTGCGCCCGGCCTTCCAGAAAGACGGTACGGTCACGGCCGGCAATGCGTCGGGACTCAACGACGGCGCGGCTGCAGTCCTGCTGATGGCCCGTCGCACCGCCGAACAACGAGGCCTTCGTCCGCTTGCGCGACTCGTTTCATGGGCTCACGCGGGCGTCGATCCGCAATACATGGGCATCGGCCCGGTGCCTGCGACACGCAAGGCGCTGCAGCGCGCGGGTTTGACCGTCGCGGATCTCGATGTGATCGAAGCGAACGAGGCGTTCGCCGCTCAAGCTTGCGCCGTGGCGAAGGAGTTGGAATTCGACAGCGCAAAGGTCAACCCGAACGGATCGGGCATCTCGCTCGGTCATCCGATCGGCGCAACCGGCGCCGTCATTGCGGTCAAGGCCATTCACGAGTTGCATCGTTGCGGTGGGCGCTATGCGCTCGTGACCATGTGCATCGGCGGAGGTCAAGGCATCGCGGCCATCTTCGAGCGCATTTAGGGCTTCGCACAGCGTTATCCATTCAACCAGAGGGACAACCGTGGTACGCCCCGAACAACGACTCCACCCGCAACGGCAGCCGGTGGCACCACGCCCCGCTGCGACGATGCTGTTGCTACGCGACGCGCAATACGAGGGTTCGCGCACCATTGAAGTGCTGATGACACGACGTTCGGCGCAAGCGAGCTTCGCGCCGGGCGCGTTCGTCTTTCCTGGTGGCGCAATCGACCCGTCCGATGGACGAATCGCCGGCGGCGTACGACGGCGCCCCACGCAAGACGATACGCAAGCGGTTCAGGCCGTGGCCGCCATTCGGGAAACATTCGAAGAGCTCGGCGTGCTGCTGGCATGGCGACACGACGGCGGTTTCGTCGACGGCCACGATATTGCGAGGCTAGACCGGGCAACAGCGATCGAAGACCATTGCTCACAGCACGGCCTCACACTCGCCGCGGATCGTGTCTATCCGTTTGCGCATTGGATCACCGATCGCGATCTGCCGCGGCGCTTTGACGTGCAGTTTTTCGTGGCGCGCATGCCCGTCGGTCAAACCGCTGTCGCGGACGGCGCCGAGCAGTTCGAACCCGTGTGGGTCCGTCCCGACGAGGCACTGGCGCGCCACGCCTCGGGCGACTTCACGATGATCTTCCCGACCGTGCGAACGCTCGAACGCCTTCGCTCGTTCAACTCGGTTGAAGCACTGCTCACGGCGTGCAGGTCTGAAAGGTCGCTGTGGAGCAGTTGTCCGCGCGGTGGGTTGAGCTCAGGCAGTGTCGTGCGCTGTATGGAAGGTGACCCCTCATACGGGGAACTGCGTCTCGTGTGCCCCGACGGTCAGGTGCTCCACTCTCTGGATTGGCGATCGACGGAAACCGCCCCGCTTCTGGGAAACGTGATGCGGTTGACCGCCAGCAACAGCGGCTTGATGACGGGCCCAGGCACGAATAGCTACATCGTTGGCACGGTGGCGACCGGCTTCATCGTGATCGATCCTGGACCGGACGACCAGGCGCATCTTCAACGCATCTTCGCAGCTACGGGCGGCGATATTCGAATGATCGTCTGCACGCACTCCCACGTGGACCATGCACCCGGGGCGAGGCCACTGCAGTCCATGTGTCCGCACAAGCCGCCCGTCCTCGGTCGGTCGTCCGGGCCTGCCGACAGGGCAAGCCATCACTTCGTTCCGGACCGCGAATTGCTCGATGGCGATGTGCTGACACTTGCGCATGACGGCGACACGCATCGATTGCTCGTCGTCTCGACACCGGGGCACGCAAGCAACCACGTGTGCCTGGTCCTTCTGGAAGACGGACTGCTATTCAGCGGCGATCACATTCTGAATGGCAGCACGACCATCATCGATCCTCCCGACGGCAACATGACGGCGTACCTTACGTCACTCGACCGGTTGGACGCGATCTGCGCCGAACGTGAGATCGACTTCATTCTGCCCGCACATGGGTACGTGCTGGACCGAGCGCATGACCAGATCGCCCGCCTCAAGGCACACCGTCTCGCCCGGGAAGCGAAGATCGCCGGCGCGGTAAAGGCACTGCCGACCGGTTCGATCGACGACTGGCTGCGTCTTGCTTATACCGATGTTCCCGAAAGGCTCTGGCCAGCGGCATCCCGGTCGCTGCTGGCGCACCTCGAACGACTCGACGAACAACGTCGTCCGACTTCGCAGGCTTGATTGCGATCGAAACGCATGCATCGGCTGCCACGCTCGCTAAAACCGTGGGCGCGGGCAGCCTTGCTCGACGGTCGTCTTTTTGCGGACTCAGCTCTCTTCTACTAGCGCGGCCAGCCGGCCATGAATGAGTGCGCGCGCCTCGGCGACCATCCGACTCACGAGTTCCGCGCAGGTGGGAATATCCTCGATAAGCCCGATTGCGAGGCCAGCCGGAAACGTTCCGTCTTCGGTGTCACCCGTCTCGTACACTCGCTTACCGCGCTCACCGCTCACCAGCGGCTTGAGATCCGCAAACGTCACACCCTCTTTTTGCTCGAGTTCCAACACCTGCTCCGCTACCGAATTCCTGAAGATACGCGACGTGTTCTTCAGCGTGCGGAAGATCAACGCTGTATTGCGCTCGTCATGCTCTACGAGCCTGCGCTTGACGTTCTCGTGAATCGGCGCCTCCCGCGTCGCCATGAAACGCGTACCCATATTGATCCCATCCGCGCCGAGCGCGAGCGCGGCGACCATGCCGCGCGCATCGGCAATGCCGCCTGAAGCCAGCATCGGAATACGCAGTTTCGCGGCCGCGGCCGGCAACAGGATCAGATTGGGCACGTCGTCCTCGCCCGGATGTCCGGCGCACTCGAATCCGTCCACGCTCACGGCGTCGCAGCCCAACGCCTCCGCTTTCAGCGCGTGACGCACCGCCGTGCACTTGTGGATGACCTTGATTCCCGCAGCCTTGAATGCGGGCATATACGGCTCGGGATTGCGTCCCGCCGTCTCGACGATTTTCACACCGTTCTCCACGACCGCTTGCACGTACTCGTCGTACGGCACTGGCTTGATCGTCGGCAGAATGGTCAGGTTGACGGCGAACGGCTGATCCGTCATTGAGCGAACCCGAGCGATCTCGTTGCGCAGCGCCTCGGGCGTGGGCTGCGTCAGAGCGGTGATGGTGCCGAGCGCACCGGCGTTCGAGACGGCGGCGGCAAGTTCAGCGCGACCCACCCACATCATGCCTCCTTGAACAATGGGGTATCGAATCCCAAGCAGCTGTGTAATGCGTGTTTTCATGTGCTGATCCCTGTGTAAGTGCAACTGATTCTTCGCCCCGCAGTGCTCGAACGTCGCGTGTAAGGTTCGCGCCGGTCGTTTGTATTTACGAACATCGTGCAATTATATACACTTCCTCCACATCGCCGACACTCGTGTGCCGCACTCGCGGACGCCGATGCGATTGCACGAGGCATGAATGATCAGGAGAGTTGATGAACAAGCGAGACAATCAGATTGGCGCTGAGGAAGCGTCGATTCGCCCCACCCGGGACGAGGCGGAACAAGCCGTGCGTACGCTGATCCGATGGGCCGGTGACACTCCCGAAATGGAAGGTCTCATTCAAACTCCTGCACGGGTCGCGCGCGCGTACCGCGAGTTCTTCTCGGGCTATGACTCCGATCCGATGCAGATTCTCGCCACCACGTTTTCCGAAGTGGATGGCTACGACGAGATGGTGGTGCTAAAGGACATCCGTTTCGAGAGCTACTGCGAACACCATATGGTGCCCATCATCGGACGTGCGCACGTTGCCTACTTGCCCGAGCATCGCGTGGTCGGCATCTCCAAACTCGCGCGCCTCGTCGATGTCTATGCCAAGCGCCTGCAGATTCAGGAGAAGATGACCGTTCAGATCGCCGATGCGCTGAACACCGTGCTGCAGCCGAAGGGAGTCGCTGTCATTCTCGAAGCCGCGCATCAGTGCATGAGTACGCGAGGCGTGCATAAGCCCGGCGCATCGCTGGTGACGAGTCGAATGCTGGGCGCATTCCGTGACGATCCCTCCACCCGCCGCGAGTTTCTGTCGATTGTCGGTCACAGCACGATTGCGCCACTACCCAATAGCTGAAAGCCAACGTCGGCTTCCTGCCGACGTTGGCTCTGATGGCAAATCGATGCTGGTATCCGTGGCAAGCGTCGTTGCGGGCTTGCGTCTGGCCTTAAACCTCGCTGGGTTGGCGCGTCTTTAAAGGCCGTTCGTAAGAGACGTCTTCACGATTTCGTGCACTGACGCCATTACCCATCAGGATTTCGCGCCACGCAGTGGGCACTTCCGCAGGGGTCAGTTCGTTGATCGCTTCGGAGATGCAGACACGGGCGGCAATCGCCCATACGCCATCACGCTTTTCGAAGCGGTCGATATAGCGCCCCACCGCTAGCGTGTCTGGCTTGACGCGATTTTCTCCGAAGAAGAGCCAATACGTCTCCCCGTGCGCCTCGTCACCCCGCAATTCGACGCTGTGATTGAACACCATATGGTGGTGCGACAACTGATGCTCGGCATGGTACGCAAAGGCCCAGTCGACGAATTCCTCTGCATTCCCGACGAATGCGCCGTGGTCGTCGATTGCGTCCGGATGATACGCCGACAGCGTCAATTCCCGGTCCATGCGATCGACGCCGCGGCAATAGCGGTGCACGCATTCGAGTATGTCCTGCTTATCCAACAGTGCTTCGACGCGCGTGCTCAACTCTTCGTTCATGGTTTCTACCGTTAGATAGTCATGGCGACAAAAAAGACGACCGCACCGATCACGGCGCCAATGAAGCAATAACCCTCGCCTGTCGACAAATCAGCTTCCTGCGCTCGCGCACGGCTCGCAATCGCACATCCGATGATGCCCGCCAATGCCGTCGCCCCAAGCACGGCAAACATCATCACGACGTCGAAGAGTGCCGACCGGCCTAGCTCTTCCATGCGCAGATCGCGTTGCAGCAGCCAGACCGCCGCCGCCGAAATCGACAGCAGAATGAGCGGGAGCCATACTCTACGCGCTTCTCGAGCGCTCTCGCGAGTCAGCGTTTTCATCGCGCCCGGCCCTCCGTCCGCAGCTTGCCCAGAATACGAGGCGCCATCGTGCCCAACACGCGCGCGGCCCAATTCGATGGTTTTGCGCGAGCCGATTCGTCCGACGACGGAGCGCGCTTTTCAGCGCGCTGGCGACGATAGTCGTACGTATAGTCCGCAAGAGGACCACGTAAATCGCTGTCGAGAAAGTACATCGCATGTCTCCGATCAGGCCTATGCCTCTCGGGCGCTTGCATGGCGCCTCTTGATGGACATCCTAGGCCATGGAATATGGTTATGCAACAGGTCGTTCAATTAATGACGTCGGTGTTTTCACTACCCGACAACGCAATAGACCGATGCACATGCGCGAGCGCCCGCTACGCACATGGACGTGTGTGCGAACGGGTCGGCAATCAATCGAGGAAAGGGAATGGCAGCGCTAAGCCGCGTTCTCGACGCAGCTTAGCGATTCGAAAGTGACACGCAGACGAGCGATCAGGAGACCTGGAAGCCGCCGTCGACAGCGAGAAGCTGACCGGTGACATAGTCCGATGCCGGCGACGCGAAAAACAACACTGCCCTGGCGATATCGGACGCGACGCCGATGCGGCCGAGCGGCATTCGGCCAGGTTGGGTGATCGGCCCGTGGGCCTGATGAACCTTCGTCGATGCGGCCGCGCCCTCGGTTGCCACGCCGCCGGGCAGCACTGCGTTCACGCGAATTCCGTCTGCTGCGAATTCGAGAGCTGCCACCTTGGTGAGGTTGTTAACACCCGCCTTCGATGCGCCGTAGTCACCGTTGTCGAAAATCACCGGCTGTAGCGAAGCCACCGACGAAATATTGATAATGGAACCGCCGCTTTTGGCACCTTGCATTCGCTTGATCGCTTCGCGCATGCAGAGGAAGGTGCCGCGCAAGTTGATGCCGAGCACCTTGTCCCACTTTTCCGCCGACGTCTCGACGAATTGCGTCTTCGGATAGATGCCCGCGTTGTTCACGAGAATGTCGAGGCGCCCAAGTTTGGCCTGCACCGTTTCGTACATCGCAAGAATCGACGATTCATCGCCGATGTCCACTTTGACCGCGATAGCCTTGCCAGACGCACTTTCGATTTGTTTGGCCGTCTGCTGCGCCGCTTCCTCATTCAGGTCCGCTGCGACCACCGCCGCGCCCGCCGACGCCAGCAGCAAAGCCGTCTCACGACCGATGCCTGAGCCTGCCCCGGTTACCACCGCCACTTTCTGATCGAGATTGAAAAGACTCGCCACATTCGTGCTCATTGCTCCTCCTTTGGCTCGCCGCGCGAGCGGGTTGTTTTCTGAACGTCATTCGCAAAGATAAACACGTCACTTTGGCGTGTCAAGGTGAACGAGAAGCGGATGACGAAAGGAGCAACATGGACGAAGCTGTGGAGCAGTGCGATTGCGTATCACCCCGCCGCCGGCGACGCGATATCGCGCATGATGTCGAGCATCGAACGGTGGTAGGGCTTGTGAGGCCTATCCGCCCACACCAGCGACACCTCAGTTTCGCCTGAAGCCGGAACATCCTCGATGTCGACGAAGGCGACACCCTCGACGGGCAGGTATCGCGCCGAGTCCAGCATCAGACCGATGCCCAGTTCATGAGACACGAGGTTGAGCATCGTGTATGGATGGCGCGCTTGCTGGGTCACCCGCGGCGACAGCCCCGCCTCGCGGCGCGCTGTCTCGAACGCAGCGAACAGCGGCTGCGACATCTGCTGAGGGAACATGATGAGCGGGTATCGCGCGAGATCCGCGATACGAATTGAAGGCTGCGCCGCGACGGGCCACTTCGCCGGAACCGCGGCCACCACACGCAGACGCTCGATGACCACGCTTTCCAAACCGGAGACATCCGCCGAGCTGGTGACTACCACGCCCAGGTCGATGCTGCCGTTTTTCACGCTGGCGACGGTCAAAGCACTGCCGCGCTCGATCAACCGGACGTCAACGCCCGGCCATTGCTTGCGAAGCCCCTGGATGGCTAGCGGCATGATTCGCAGCGCACACATCGGCACGAACGCTACGCTCAGGCTCGCCAGTTCGTCGGCGGCTTGCCGCACGCGCCGCTCGGCCAGCTCCGCTTGCGCGATCAGCGGCTTCGCTTCCGCGAGCAACGCGGCTCCGGCGGGTGTGAGCGAAACGCCTCGCGGTGTACGTTCGAGCAGCTTGATACCAAGCTGCTCCTCCAGCCGCATGATCGACTGGCTGAGCGGCGGCTGCGCCATGCCCAGGCGCGCAGCCGCACGGCCAAAGTGCTGGGTCTCCGCAACCGCGACGAAGTGTCTGAGATGCCGCAATTCCATGACGTGATATGGCTTTGATATCGGGTGCCGCCAGCATATCGCCTTTGTCCCGCTGCGGTGCACTGCGGACGAACCCTGGCCATATCGGGTGCGCACTATCTTGACGTCCAACACCGTTCAACATACGCTTTAGAATGCCGTTCTACAATACGAACAATGACCGAGGCGGCTCGGATGAGCTGGAACAGGTATGGGGCAAGAGAACTTCGGGTTCGACAACATGACAAATCTCGATTACGTCGATTGATGTAATTTTTTTCATTAATTGACGATGCCCGAAATCCGAAACCTGCAGCCTTTCGTTCAGGCCGTCCGTTGCGGCAGCTTCATCGCCGCAGCCACCCGGCTCCAGGTCACACCGCCTGCCATCAGCAAGAGCATTGCCGCGCTGGAGCGTGAGCTGGGCGTGCGTCTTTTCAACCGGACCACCCGCAAGCTCAGTCTCACGAGCGAAGGGCGGCAGTTCTTTCAACGCGTGGCGCCGTTGTTGAGTCAACTGAACGAAGCCGTCGCGGATGTGCGGCGCAGCCCCGAGCATCCTGAGGGATTGATCAAAGTTTCGGTGACGCCCACGTTCGGAAGGCATTGTCTGACTCCGGTGATCGCGGAGTTTCTTCATCGCTATCCACTCGTCGAAATCGACATCAACTACGACGAAACTGCGCCAAGCCTGGTCAATGACGGTGTCGACGTCAGCATCCAGCACGCGCGGGGACGCGGGACCAACCATGTCTGCCGTCCGCTGTGTGGCTACCCTATCGTACTGGTCGCGAGCCGGGACTACCTCGAACGCAAGGGCGTGCCGCAATCACCGGATGAACTGGCGGAACATGACTTCGTCGGCATCCGGATGCCTTTTGGACTCGCAGCGCTTCATATCGAACGCTTGCCCGGAAGCACACGAAAAGGCGCCGCGCGCAGGGAAAAAACGTTCATCCATCATCCCCGCGGCCGCCTCACCGTGGCGGGTCAGCCGAATGTCAGCCTCATCGCCGCGATCAGCGGTGCCGGCATCACGCCGTCCTCGGTGCCTGTGGTGCTGCCGTATCTGCATTCCGGAGCACTCAAGATCGTCCTTCCCGAATACAGGGTGCGCGCAGACGAGGCGGACGGTGTGGGGCCACGCATTTACGTGCACTATCCGCACCGCCAGTATCTGCCCGCGAAAGTCAGGGTTTTCGTGGACTATCTCCTTGAACGCTTTCGGACAACCGATATCGGCAAAGCGGAACTCGACAAATATTCGGCCTGAACGTTGGCCGCTTTCATTCGCGATCCGTGCCGCGCCGCCGATACGCAGAAGGACTCGTCGAAACGTACTTGTGAAAGATGTTGCGAAATGCGCGCACGTCCGAATAGCCGACCATCACGGCGATCTGCTCGATGGATATCTGCGTGTTACGCAACATTCGCTTTGCAGACTCGATGCGCAGTGAGCTCGCATAGGCACGTGGCGTCATGCCCAGGCTTCGTGTAAAGCGCCGCAGCAACGTGGCGTGACTGACGGCGAGGAGGTCCGCCAGCGCGCTGATCTTGAAGTCCTGAGCGAAGCGCTGAGCGAGCCAGAATTGCGCGCTGCTCACGAGCGGATCGTCGCTCGTCAGGCGGCCTTCCTCGCGCTCGCCGTCCGTTCCTGTCGTCGATGCGAGCCATTGGGCGGTATGCGGAGATATTGCACGATCGACGAGGCGGGCCACGAGTTGCCACTCGCTTGCGGGCACGCTGCAAGTGTGCACGCCGTCGTGCTCGGCGATCGTGGAGCCAGTGTCCACGCGCACCTTTGGGAAGCGCGACCGGAACAGGCTTCTGAGCACTCGCGGGACCGCCGCTGCGCCGCCGTCGAGCAGCCCCGCCTGCGCGAGCAGCGCTCCTCCCGTGCCGCTCGCGGCCAACACCGCTCCCCGCGCACGCTGCCAGCGCAACCATTCCGTCACGGGCCCGGCGTGGTCGAGCAGCGTTGCAAGCGCCTCTTCACTGGCCACGGCGAAAGCCGGTACATAAACGATGCGGTACTCGGTATCGCCGAGCAGGTTCCCGTCACTCTCCATCCTTCGCCCGCCGGCGAACTCCAGGCTGTTTCCGTCGGCGCCCAGAAGGCGTACCTGGGTCTTCATCGTGTGCCGGTACGGGGGTGCGAACTGGGTGAATATCTGTCGTGCAATCAGCGCGAATCCGTCTACCAGCGCGCCGACGCTCGACAGATAACTGCCTGGCAGCACGAGTGCGGCAACGTCCTTCACTGGCTCGGTCGGGGCGGTGGGCTTGCGAATTTCGATCCCCCAATATGCAGATTTTGATCCTCTTTCGCCGCGATCTTAGCACGCATCATCGTCGGTATCGCCGGCGACAGGAACGGCGGGAACACGGAGTCGCATCCGCTATCAATAGCCGCGCCGCCGCGGTTAAACAGGAGACACAAATGAAGAGCCTCGAAGAAAAACTTGCCTATGGCTTAAAGGTATTCGGCGAAATCATGGGTGAAGACAAGGCAGCGGGCTTACGTGCCGCAAGCGAGTCCACCGGCTTCGGTTCCGACATTTCACGCCTTGCCATCAACTACGCGTTCGCCGATGTATGGGGCGACGACAAACTCGAGCGCAAGCAGCGCAGCCTCGTCACGCTGGGCATTCTCATCGCCAGCCGGCAGACGCTCGAACTGAAGAACCACGTCCGCATTGCCGTGCGCAACGGTCTGAGCGCACGCGAACTCGAAGGGGTGCTGATTCAGGCGCTTCCGTATGCAGGCTTCCCGGCCGTCGCCTCCGCTACCACGGCCGTTTTGGAGACGCTGCGGGAACTTGGCATCGACACCACGACCCGCACTTCGGAAGAACGCGGGTTGCTGTGAGCCGACATCAGAGCGCCCTGCGACTAAAGGAGACAATTGATGAGCACACCAAGCGTGGATATCGTGCCGACGATGCGCGACTTCAACGTTTCCAACGATCTGCTCGACGATCACGCCGCGCTGCAAGAACGCTGGAACGAAGACGGCTATCTGTTCTTTCGCGACGTTCTCGACCACGAGCCGCTGGAGCGCATGCGCGGTCTGCTAGTCGATCACCTCGACCGCAACGGCTTCGTGGACCGCAACGACCGGGACGTGCGATGGACTGGCAAAGACCGCGAAAATTTCAGCTTTTTTCCCGTGAAGGCGATGAACGAGCAGCGTGCGGCACGCACCGTGATGGCAGACCCCGCAGTTCGTGCATTCTTTCAGCGGCTCTTCGGCGTACCGCTTTATTGGGTACCTTTCACCGAATACCGCACGTCGCCGCCCGCTATCGACAAAAGCCGCACCCGCTTCGACTTCATTCATGAAGATGCGATCTACAGCGACCGCCTCGATTTCATCATCTGCTGGATTCCGCTGAGTGATATCGATGCGCAAGTCGGCGGACTGGCCGTGGCCGAAGGATTGCATAAGCTTGCGTGCCTGCACAGGAAGGACGGCGACAAAATCGTCCCCATCGATCTCGCGAGCGTGCCAGAAGACGCATGGCGCCGCACCAACTACCGCTTGGGCGACGTCCTGTTGATGAGCCGACGCACGCCGCACTCTGGTCTCAGCAATCATTCGGACCGTTTTCGTCTGTCACTCGACACGCGCATCCTGCCGCACGGCGGAAGTTTCCCGTTTGAGCCCCGCTTGCCCTATGTGGGCACGCTAACGTCGATCGCATCGGACCAGATCGTCGTGCGCGACGCGCAGGGTGAACATGTGTTGCGACTCGACGACACGAGTTATCTGCGCGGCCTCCAGGGCAACCGCCTGCGCGGAGACGAAATTGCCGGGGTTTATCAGCCGGGATCCGAGGTGATCGTGGCGCATGAAGGCGGCCTCGTTCAAACGCTGCGCCCGCAGCATTGATCGTCGTGTCAGGCGCAAAGACGAAGCTTCGTCTTTGCGCCTCGCGCCATTCGCCTTGCTCTCTGGCGTGGCAATTCCGGAGCATCGATCACCGAATCCGCTGCTCGCGGTTTTCTGAACATCGTGCTAATATCGGAACGAATGCTGGCTGGGCACGAGGCCGCGCGCCTGCAATGACTGTCACCGGGTTAGCAGCATCACGCGCAAGCTGCCCAAGCGTGACACGCCTGGCCAACGTCTAACGTTCGACCTCGGGACAAGTCATGATCGATTCATCCGGCGCGGTACTCGTCATCGGCGCCACTGGCGCACAAGGAGGCGCCGCGGCTCGCCATCTTCTTGCGGCTGGACGCAATGTACGCTTCCTGACACGAAATCCAGACTCGCCGGTTGCGCGGGCACTCGTCGAAATGGATGCGCAGGCGCTACGGGGAGATCTGGACGACCGCCACTTGCTCGCAAAAGCGATGGAGGGCGTCGGTTCCGTCTTCTCCGTTCTCCTGCCTGATTTTGATCGCAGCGACAGGGAACGCCGCCAGGGTTTTGCGCTCGTCAACGCAGCGCGCAACGCGGAGGTCCCGCAGTTCGTTCACACCTCCGTGGCGCAGGCCGGCAATCATGAGACGTTTCCTGGCTGGAGCGAGAAACGTTGGAACCGAAAATACTGGACGGACAAATGGGACGTGGAAGAGGCCGTTCGCGCCGCGGGTTTCGAATCGTGGACGGTCTTGCAACCGGCATTCATGATGGACAATCTCGCTGAGCCGAAAGCGGGCGCGATGTTTCCGCACCTGCGCGAAGGCTTGCTGCTCAGCGCGTTGCTATCCGACGCACGACTCGACTGGATTGCCGCCGACGACGTGGGCGCGCTCGCGGCCAGCGCGCTAAGCGATCCGCAACGGTGGCACGGTGAGACAGTGCCGCTGGCGTCGGAAAAGCTCACGATGTCTGAAGTTGCGCATCGCCTGAACAATGTTCTGGGCGCACAGATCAACGTTTCGCACGTGTCACCAGATGAAGCCCGAGCAAAGGGGCTCTCAACCGGATGGGTGAATGCACAGGAATGGATCAACGCGGTCGGTTATCGCGTCGATATCGATTCGCTTTCCGAACGTGGTGTTCAGCTCACCCCGATGCTGGACTGGATCGACGCGAATCGACAGCACATCGTACTCGCATAGCTGGTCTGTGGACCGCGTGTGCAAGCCTCAGGCAATGGAAAATCCGCAATGAATGACCGTGTCCCTTCATGGTTCGACCATGCCCTGGCCGAGCCGCGTCGATCTCACTTCACCGAAGGCGGCGGGGTGACTGTCCACTATGTCTCGTGGAACGCCGCAGACACCGGTAAGCCGCCACTCGTCTTCACACACGGTTTTCTCGGGCACACGCACTGGTGGGACTTCATTGCACCCTTCTTCACCGATCGCTTTCGCGTCTTTGCTCTGGATTTCAGCGGCATGGGCGACAGCGCGTACAGGCGGGAATACAGCGCCGACGTTTTCGTGCGCGACCTCGTCGCTGTGGTGGATGCAATCGGCTCTGGACCGTGCGTCGCGGTGGGCCACAGTTTCGGCGGATCGCGTCTGCTCCAGGCGTGCGCGACCTTTTCCGACCGTCTCTCGCATGCAGTCGTGCTCGATTCGTATTTCATGCTACGCGGCGAAACCTTGCCCGTAGTGGAACGACGCCCGCCGCCCCGTCCCTATCCGGACTGGCATACTGCGGTCAGTCGCTTTCGACTCATCCCGGAACAAGATTGCGAGCCGTGGCTGCTCGAGCATCTCGCGCAGACATCACTTCGTCAAACCGCAGACGGCTGGGTATGGCGCTTTGACCCGAAGTTGCGGAATCTCCAGCCGGTCGAAGGCGAAGAAGACCTGCTGAGCCGCATCGCGGTTCCCGTCAGCTACGTTCACGCCGAGTGCAGCAGCGTGGTCAGCGCCGATCGCGCGCGCCGCATCGTAGCTGCGATTCCCGGCGCGAAGGGTCCGATCACGATGCCACGCGCAGGCCATCACATGATGCTTGACCAGCCACTCGCGCTGGTGAGCCTCTTGCGAGCCTTGTTAGCATGAATTCCAATCTGCGCGAATCGAAAACTGCGCCGTGGTCGAGCGGTTTGCCTCTCGCGGCCCTGATTGCGCGCGCCGTCGAAAAGCACGGAGCGACGCCACTCCATTTTCATACCCAGGGCGGTGCCTACACTTGCACGACCGAGTCCCTGCTGCACGACGCGAAAGAGATTGGCAAGGCACTCACAGCCATCGGTCTGCGTCGAGGCGATGTGATCGCGATACAACTTCCCACACAGCGCGAGACTGCGCTTCTGTATCTGGCTGCACTGGAGATCGGTGCGGTACTCGTGCCGATCGTACACATCTACGGTCCCGCCGAAGTCGGCTTCATCCTTCGACAATCCCGCGCCCGCGTTCTGTGCGTGCCCGATTTCTGGTCCCGAACCGACTACCTGGAGCGTGTCGCCGCGCTCCGCGACACGCCCGACCTCGAGCGCGTTATCGTCGTTGGCGATCGGGCGCCCTCGAACGGCATCACGTTTGGCGCGCTGCAACGACTCGCCGCGACAACGCATGAACACCGCCCTGCTGACCCGCCAACGTCGGAAGACATCTGCCTGCTGCTGTACACGTCAGGAACGACAACGTCGCCCAAAGGCGTGCAGCACTCTCATCGCACAGTAGGCGCGGAGTGGCAGATTCCGTTCATCGATGGGCCAGGGCCGTATCTGACGCCCTTCCCTGCTGGCCATATTGCAGGCTTCAATTTTCTGTTGCGTCCATTCATTACAGGCACCGAGATGGTGTTCATGGACCGATGGGACGCCTCGCTTGCCGCGCGACTGGTCGACGAGTATCGCGTGCGCCTTTCGGGTGGCACACCGTTTCATCTGCAGGGGCTCCTCGAAGCCGCCCGCCGCGACGGGCGCAGCCTGGCGTCCCTCGCTTGTTACGGTCTGGGCGGTACGGGTGTCACGCCGGAGCACGTCGCCATGGCCGATCGGGCCGGATTCGCGGGAACCCGCGCGTACGGACTGACCGAGCATTCGACAGTGAGTGTCGGCTGGGCCGATTCGCCTTTTGACATCCGGGCCTGCACGGACGGCCGCATTCAACCCGGCTCGCAGGTGCGCGTTGTCGACGAGTTGGACAGCGACCTGCCTGCCGGACGCGACGGCGAAATTCTGCTCAAGGGACCGGAGCTGTTTGTCGGCTACACCGACCCGGCGCTCAATGCGGCCGCGTTCACTCACGACGGATGGTTCCGGACCGGCGATATCGGCCGTCTCGACGAAAACGGCTGCCTGACCATCACGGATCGAAAGAAGGACATCGTGATTCGCGGAGGAGAAAATATATCGTCGCTCGAAGTAGAGCGAGTACTTGCCACTCACCCGGCCGTGCGCGATGTCGCCGTCGTGGCGCAGCCAGACGCACGATATGGCGAAAGAGTCTGTGCGGTCGTCGTGTTGCACGAACGCACGTCGCTCGACCTGAGCGCAGTCCAGACCCACTTTGCCGCCGCGGGCGTGGCGAAGCAAAAGACGCCCGAGCAACTTTGCATCGTTGCAGAGCTGCCGCGCACGCCTTCGGGAAAGGTGCGAAAAGGCGATCTGCGCAAGCAACTTTCCGCGTAGTGGCAAATCGGCTGGTGCTTACCGAGCGGAGCCGTCCCGGCGCGACTTGAAAAACCGATCTCGTTGCCTCAACACCTGTTCGGACGAAACGAGCCGATCGTAGATCGCACGCGCCGCGGCCATGCCGGCATCGAAATCGGGCGACTCGGCTGCGGCGGCGATCGCATTCAGACACTGGCTTTCTATTGCATCGCTACAACTGAGGCGTGAGCGCGCTTCAGCGACAATGGAAACCGGATCGCGATCAGGCAATGGCAACCGGCGAATCAATGGCAACGATGTACCGCCTATCTTCTCTCGCGCAAGCTCGATCGCAAGGCGCGACATTTCCTGCTCATCGCCATTGACGATCCGGTCAAATAACGCGGTGCCCCGGAAGGTTCCCGCGCGCACGATTTGAGCACCAAGAATGAATTCGATCGACTTTGCGAAGCCCAGCACACGCGGCAAGCGCTGCGTGCCGGACAAAGGGATCACGCCGAGCTTGCATTCGGGCAGACCGATCTGCGCATTGTCGGCGACCACACGGTAGTGGCACACCAACGCGGTTTCCAGACCACCGCCAATGGCAAACCCGTGGATAGCGGCTACAACCGGCTTGTCGCTCGCCTCGATCACCGGATGAACGTGCAGCGACAACGCTGGCGAAGCTGTGGCAGCGGAAGTGCCGAACTCGCGGATATCACCTCCCGCGGAAAAGCCGCGTCCACTGCCATTGAGTACGATCGCGCGAACCCGCGCATCGCGCCGGGCCGCTTCAAACGCAGCGACGAGTCCGCGACGGATGCCTAGACCTAATCCGTTGACCGGCGGATGGCTCATCGTGACGATAGCGATTTCGTCTTCTACACGATACTCGACGTCGGCGAAGCGATGCGGCTTGCAATGCGTCATCGGTTATCCGCTGTGGCGTTCGACGATGGCGGGCACTGTGCGCCTACCTAACCGTTCTTAGCAAGCCAGCTCGGCATATCCGCCGGCCACGGATCGGCGTACACCGCGTGCACACCCATCGCGGTCGTGTAGGCCAGATTCAGTATGTTGCAAAACGCGATGAAAGCCAGCACCCGAAGCGCCGTGCGCACCGCTGGATGGCACCCGACCCGATCGACACCTCGCTCGATGGCCGTATATCCGTCTTCGTCGACGTTTAGCAGAAGGAAAGCCGACGCCACGAAAACAGACGGAAACAGCAGGAACTCATAGACCGGAAACTGGTAGTAGTGACCGCCCCAGAAGGAGACGCGCTGGAACGCACCCGGCCACGCGTCGAAGCCCATGAAGCGGCTGGCCGCGATGTCGAGCAACCCCATTGTCATCCAGATGGCGGCAAAGCCAGCGAGTGCGAGTCGCACGTTGCCCGCGCGGGGCCAACACTTATGGACCGCGCGCATCGCCCACAACGCCACTACGGCGGTGCCTGTAAAGGTATAGAAGTAGCTTGGCGCGTCGATCAGGATAGGCTCAGCGATGCGAGCATGGGACGATTGCCAGAATGGAATGAAGCGACACCAGCAGCCGTAGTTCAACGCATAGGCGTTATAGGTGAACATCGGGCGAAGAAAGTCCAGCCACGGATCAAGCCAATATGCCGAGAGCCAGCCGATCATCATCAAACGCACCGCGTCGATGCGGCGACTTTTGACGATTCCGTACACATACCAGATCGCTACGGGAATCAGGATCAGCACGCTGACCCACTGGTAATGGTCGATCGTCGCCTTCACGGATTCCGGTAGCGGATCCGCGCCCATCTCGACGGGGCGGAAGTCCTCCGAACGAATCCATGCGACGTAGGCGCGGATTTGTGCAAAAGCGAACAGCGCACCGAGCACTGCCCACGCATACACGCGGGGCCAGGTTGTGCTGCGTCGAGCGACCATTTCCGACATGCTTTGCCTCCTACATTATTCCCGGCATTCACATTCTTGAATATCGATCGTAAAACTGTACTCCTGCGGAGATGGCGGCGTCAAGTGCGTGTCGCTCGACGCCTGGTGGGTTATCGACCCATGAGGTCATGAACCTCGTGATCGAGTGCCGCCATTGCGAACCTTGGCGCAACTGCACAATTGTTGACTTCCACCTGCCACTCCACTGGATTCACGAGCCAGAAGAACAGCCCATAGACGATGTGGCGCCGGTAGGCATCTAGCGCGCTTTCAAATGACGGCGGGTCGTCGACGCCGTGAAAGGCGAGCCGCTCAAGATAGTATTCGAGCAACGCACGCTCCCATCTCGGCCGATCCGCGATATCCAGAGCCGATATCAGGAAGTACGTGACGTCATGAGCCCACGGTCCACGTCGATATGACTGCCAGTCGAGAAACCCGGGCGTGCCGTCGCGGTCGAAATACAGGTTTCCGAGGTGAACATCGCCATGGAGAAACGTCATCGGCCCGATGCGGTCGAAAGCGCGCAGATCGAGGAGCGCCCGCTCCATCCAGTCACGATCGTGAAACCGCTTAGGCACGGCCGCCCCGCGCGGCAACTGGGTATAGCTGGCGAACACCTCGGGTTTCAACTGGCCCCAGTGATAGGTGCCGGACTCGCCATCGGGCAGCGGGTCTTGCGACGCGAGCCACGCCAGTTCGCCATCGCTTTCGAGCGCAGGCGATTGCCAGAACTGCGCGTGCCACCGCGCTTGCGCGTCCAGGTTTGCCGCCGCCTGCGCAAACGTCAGCGTCCGCTGCACGCGACAGAACTCCACCTCCCGTGAACGTAGATCCTCGAGGATCACGATCGACTGCCCGCTTCGACTTTCGGTCTCTGCGTAGAAGCAGGCAGGCACATTTGCATGCAAGCAGGGATGGACTTCCCTGAAGAACTTCGCCTCGTATTCGTAGATGTAGGCGTTCAAGTTCCGATACTCGGGAACGAAACCGCCCTTGACGATCAGCGACTCCGGCAAGCCAAGCTCGCGCCCTGTTGCGTTGTAAGCAGGACGCACCCTGACTTTGGTAGCCGTGCCGTACATCACCTCGTCGATGTCCAGTGATTCGACGGCTACCCCTTCATGGCTGCGCGCGAGCGCCGACGTCAGCCACGAACGAGTGATGTCCTCAACCTGCAAAGGAAGCGTGCCGGTATCTGGCTGCGGTCGGTGCGATTCCATCTGTGCGGGGCTTCTTTTCGCAACACTCATCTTGACGCCTCCTGTGAGTTATATGGGCGTTCGCGCCGACATCATCATTGCCGGGCCGACGTTCTCCACGCGCATGTTGCGCGGCACGTCTGAAGACCCGCAACGAGGGAAATCCCGGCTGGTATTGTCGTTGCGTTTTTAGAACGGCGTACGTGTTTTCGCTCACCGTTGCGATGAGGCCCGCTAGCACGGCGCTCAGTCGCTTCATTCCTGCCGTTCGTTAGCGCGCGGATTAGTGAAACTGGCTCACTCTAATTGTTCCCCACGGTAACCATTGCGCGTCGGACGTTGTCGCTAGAATTCCTAAAAAACGACGACACATAGCTCCCTGGAGACAACTCGATGACCATATCCTTGCTAGAGCGGCTATTCGGCATCGGCGGAAAAATCGCTGTCGTGACTGACAAGGGATGCAATTCCAGCATCGATATCGCCCCTGTGCTGGCCGAGGCTGGTGCACGGGTCGTAGTCGCCGATCACAGCGCAGCGCATAGGCAATCGGTCGTCGACAAGATAGTTTCGGCGGGCGGCGAAGCAATCGCTATCGAGGCAGACGTGGAACGTGAAGCCTCCGTGATTGCGTTGTTCAATCAGGTCAGCGCAGCCTGGGGTACCCCGGACATCGTGGTCAATTGCGCGGCCATGACCAATAACGGGCCGCTTACGGAGTTCTCCGAAGCCGCCTGGGACGAAGTGATGGCGATCGACCTGAAGTCTGTGTTCTTTTGCATGCGAGAAGCGATCAGGCACATGCTCGCCGCAGGCCGGGGTGGACGCATCGTGAACGTGACGACCATGGGAGCCACGCATGCCGTACTGAATGGCAATGGCGCCTACGGTGCCGCGCGAGCCGGCGTAGCGGGTTTGGTGCGCTCCGCAGCGCTGGACTACGCCCGCGACCAGATTCTCGTCAACTGCGTGCTTCCCGGTGCAGTGCCCGGCAAGGTTCAGTTTCATCCGGATATGCAGGCTCGCCTGAAAACCGGAAAGCTCACGGGACCCGGGACCGATGCGGAGCGACGTCTGCCGCTCGGATGGGGCGATCCCGCCGATATTGCGGCCGCGGTGCTGTACCTCGCAGGGCCATCAGGCCGCTATATGACGGGCCAATCGATTACGCTCGACGGCGGATTTCTGATTAGCTGAAGACGTCCGCACCCAATCATTTTCACTGTCTGGTGAATGCCGATGAACTACAAACGATTGGGCCGCAGCGGCAAGACTTAAGCGAACCGAACAGCGCGACCTTCCTCGACACGCAAAACGGAGCATTCCATGTTTAGTGAAACCCAGATCGGCGTGCGCCTCGCGCAAATGTTCAATCTCACGGGCAAGACCGCCATAGTTACCGGCTCTGCGCAAGGTCTCGGCCGCGAGACTGCGCGACTGCTCGCCGAGGCGGGCGCCAATGTCGTGATTGCCGACTTGAACCCCGATGCCGCGTCTGCAACAGCGTCGGATGTCGATGCGGACGGCGGCATTGCGATGCCGTGCAAAGTCGACGTGGCCGATGAAGCATCCGTCAAGGCACTATTCGCAGCCGTCGATGCGAAGTTTGGCGGTGTCGACATTCTGATCAACAACGCGGCGCACCGTTCGAAGGCCGAATTCTTTGAAATGTCCGTCGAACAATGGGACCAGATGCAGGACGTCACGCTGCGGGGCACGTTCCTGTGTTGCCGCGAGGCTATCACGCGCATGAAGGCGAAGGGCGGCGGCGGCTCGATCGTCAACATCTCCTCCGTTGGCGCGCTTCGACCCACGCTGTGGGGCGTCAACGCCCATTACGACGCCGCGAAGGCCGGCGTGGACAGCATCACGCGATCACTGGCCAGCGAGTTCGCGGCCGACGGAATCCGCGTCAATTCAATCCTTCCAGGCGGCATGGCCAGCGAGGGCGGCAAGACCATCAGCGCGACATTCAAGATTCGAGGGCCGATCGTCGGCGCAGAACGGATTCCGATGGGACGAATGGCCGCCCCGATCGAGGTTGCCCAGAGCGTATTCTTTCTCGCAAGCCCTGCCTCAAGCTATGTCACCGGTCAGATCATCGCTGCGGACGGCGGCTTCATGGTCAGCTAGGCGGACAAGGTACCGCATGAACATACGAGAGCTACATCACTGATAGAGCAACGATTATCGGATGAAACTTGAAGGCGGTTCGCAACCGGGCTCTGTTCCCGGTGCTTCGGTCGTCCGCGCCGGTGCGTGACCGATGACACGCGAGCATCGGGGTGTAATATCCTGTTCACGAGCTCCTCCGTGAGCGCCGCTTCGGTACGTCCTTCAATGATCACCAATCGACGTCAATGGAGCCCATGGGGAACAGCATGAGGGGCATCCTTCTGGCATTGGCATGCGGGTGTGTGCTGTCGGTCGCCACGATGCAGAGTGTGTCTCCTGCCCCCACGCCCGCAGCCCCGGTCGACGGGAAGGACTTCCTTGCCCAGGCGAAGCGAGTGGTCGACGCCGCTACGCGACCCGCCGCACCCTGGAGTGGGCCGCGCAACGGCCCACCCGCGAAACCAGGCAAACGCATCGCCGTCGTCGCCGAGGATTTGCGCAACGGTGGCATCCTCGGTGTGGTTGACGGCGTACTGGAGGCGGCCAGAGTCATGGGCTGGAGCGTGAAGATATTCGACTCCGGCGGCGCGGCAGACCTGCGGCTGAAGATGCTTGCGAATGCGCTGGCAAGCAGCCCCGACGGTCTGATCATCGCCGGCGGCGATGCACGCGTGCTGCTGCCGGGGCTGCGGCCGTTTGCCGAGCGAAGCACTCCGATCGTCGGCTGGCATGTCGCGACCCAGCCCGGACCCGTGCCAGGTACGCCCGTCGCGATGAACGTGTCGACGGACCCGCTCGAGGTCGCGCGCGTGACCGCACTGGCGGCCATCGTGCAGTCCGGCGGGCATGCGGGCGTCGTCATCTTCACCGATAGCAGTTTCCGGATTGCACGGGACAAGGCCGATACGATGGCTGCCATCGTGCGCGCATGCAGCGGCTGCACCTTGCTTGAAGTGCGCGACATGCCCATTTCACACAGCCAGGAACTGATGCCTGGCGCGACACGCGCCCTGCTCGCGCGTTACGGCCCGCGCTGGACCTGTGCGCTGGCGATCAACGACATTTACTTTGACTATGCCGTCCCCGTGCTGACCCAGGCGGGAATGCCAAACGATGCAATGATCATGCTGTCGGCCGGCGACGGCAGCGAGTCTGCCTTCCTGCGCATCCGCACGGGCACGTTCCAGACGGGCACCGTGGCTGACCCCCTGAATCTGCACGGATGGCAGCTGGTCGACGAAATGAACAGACTTTTCGCCGGGGAAAGCGTCACGCGTTACGTGAGCCCGGTGCATCTGGTGACCGCGGACAACATTGCCCGGGACGGCGGCAATCGTCTACTCTACGACCCTGACAACGACTATCGCGACATCTACCGTCGGATCTGGCAACGCCCGTGAAACTCCCGCTCCCACAGTCGCTCACCGCGCAGTTCGCGCTCGTGGTTTCGTGCCTGGCCGCGCTGGTGGTCCTGGTCGGTGCCACGACGATTTACTCATTGGCCGGTTCGGCACACTCGATCCGCCAGTTGGCCGGAGAGCGGCTGGCGCGCCTCGCGGATGCGCAGGATCTGGCGCAGCGCACGCTGACGATCGAACGCCTCGCGTTGCAGTTGTCGCGTGACGATACGGTCGAGGCCGTGCGCGAAACGCATCGGCATGTGCTTGAACAGCTGGCGTCGTTCGACAGCCTGGTGGACCGCCTGGCCTCCGCGACCGCAAGCGACGAACCAGGTGTCGACGCGCTGGCGCTATATCGGTCGAGCCAGCGCTTTCGCAACATCGTCAACATCGAGGCGCAGGTGCGCGAGACCGCGCTCGACGCCCGAACTGGGCCGGCGTCCGCGCAACGGCCAGGCGTGTCGTTGGCCAGCCTCGACGGCGATCTGCGTCGCGCGGCCGACGGCCTCGCCGTCGCGTCTCATCAGCAGTCGGACTATTTGACGCGCGACTACCGCGAAGCAGTCCAGCGTCTGGCCGATCAGGCAGATCGCACCCGCAGATGGGTGAGCGTCGGAGTCGGGGTGAGCCTGCTGCTCGCCTGGCTGATTGCCCGCGAATTCCTGGGGCGCCATGTCGTGACGCGGCTGCGCCGGGTTAGTCACTTCCTGCGGCATGGCGATTCCGGAAGTACACAAGCAGGGGTCCCCGTGCAAGGCGGCGACGAGATTGCCGACATGGCGCGCGCCGTCGAGCAGTTTCTCGAAGACCGGCGCCGGCGCCGCCAGGCCGAGGACGCACTGAAGGAACTCAACGCCGGACTCGAGGCGCGCGTCGCGCAGCGCACGGCTGAACTCAGCACGGCACTGGCGGGCCAGGCGGCCGAGATCGCCGAACGCCAGCACGCGGAAGAGGCCGTCAGGGAGAGCGAGAACTTTCTGAACAACATCGTCGAAAACATCCCGGACACGGTCTTCGTCAAGGAGGCGTCGACCCTGCAGTTCGTGCGCTTCAACAAGGCTGCGGAACAACTGCTCGGCTACCGGCGGGAGGAACTCATCGGCCGGTCCGTTCACGACCTGTTTCCCGCGGACGAGGCTGAATTCTTCGCGCTGAAGGATCGAGCCGTGCTGGAGTCGCGACAGATGGTCGATGTGCCGGAGGAGCGGGTTCATACGCGCGATGGACTGCGCGTGGTGCACACGATGAAGATCCCGATCTTCGATATGCGCGGCGAGCCGCAGTACCTGCTCGGGATCTCACGCGACATCACGGAGCAAAAGCGTGCGGAAGAGGAATTGCGGCGCTATCGCGAGCACCTCGAAGACATGATCTGTGAACGAACGGTGGAACTGGCCGTTGCCAAGGACCATGCCGATGCGGCCAACCAGGCAAAGAGTGACTTTCTCGCGCACATGAGCCACGAACTGCGCACGCCGCTCAACGGGATTCTCGGTTACGCACAAATCCTCAGACGCGACAAGAGCCTCGATCAACGCCAGATCGACGGGCTCACGGTAATCCAGCGCAGCGGCGAACATCTGCTTACGCTGATCGACGATATCCTCGATATGGCCAAAATCGAGGCCGGAAGAATGGAGCTCAATCTGTCCGACGTTTCGCTCGAACGCTTCATCTACTTCATCGCCGAGACGATTCGGGTGAAGGCAACGGAGAAGGGCCTCGCCTTCGCTTGCGAGATGGCGCACGATCTGCCCGCGGGTGTGCTGGTGGACGAAATACGGCTGCGCCAGGTGCTGCTCAACCTGCTCTCCAATGCAATCAGATTTACCGACCAGGGCAGCGTGCGTCTTAGCGTCGGATTCATGCCGCCCGCGCGGCTCCGTTTCGAAGTCCAGGACACCGGCATCGGCATAGACGAAGTGCGCCTGGAGGCGATCTTCAGACCTTTCGAGCAAGTGAGCGACGCCCGCCACCGGTTGGGCGGCACGGGGCTCGGCCTCGCTATCAGCCGGCAACTCGTGCGCCTGATGGGCGGCGAGATCCGTGTCGAGAGCCGCCGCGATACCGGCAGCGTCTTCTCGTTTGAACTGAACGTCCAGGTGGTGGCGCCTCCGGCGGCTGTCGCCGCGTCCGAACGGCTCGTCAGCGGCTACAAGGGGCCGCGCAAGACCGTGCTGATCGTGGATGACGTGGCGGAGAATCGTGCGTTGATGGTCGATATGCTTGGCCCGCTCGGATTCGTCATCGCCCAGGCCGCGAGCGGATCGGAAGCTCTGGAGAAAACCAGAGCCTTGCATCCTGCGCTGGTCCTGATGGATGTCGTGATGCCCGGGATGGACGGGCTCGAAGCCACGCGTCGCTTGCGCCAGATGCTGGAGTTCCGGGAGCTGCCGATCATCGCCGTCTCCGCACGCGCGTCGGGGACCGATGCCGCACAAAGCCTGGCGGCGGGGGCGAATGCCTTTCTCGCCAAACCGATCGACCTCAGTGCGCTATTGACACAGGTCGCGGCTCTGCTAAATGTCGAGTGGAGCGACGAAGCCCCAGCTGCAAGACCGGGCCAAACGGCTGCAACCGCTACCGCTCCTTTTACCGGGACCTTGATCGCGCCGCCGCCGCAGGAGATGGAAGCGCTGCACCACCTGGCGCGACTCGGCGACATGCGTGCCATCGTGCAATACGCCACACATGTGACCGAGCTTGACGAACGCTATCGTCCTTTCGCAGACCACCTTTGCCGGCTGGCGAAGGGTTATCGGTCCAAGGCGGTCCTCAACTTCGTCGAGCAATATCTGGACTCGAGCCAAACTCGATGATTCGAGCCGGGGAAGCCGAACCCACGGAATGCTCCTGATACCGGATTCCGTCCCGCATCGCACCGGGCAAGTCTCGTTCTACTCGGTGATCAATCCGTGCCGGATCGCGTAGCGGATCATCTCCGCATTGTTTGAAAGCCCGAGTTTCTGCATCAGCCGCATCTTGTGCGTACTGATCGTTTTCGCGCTGAGCGCACATGTATCGGCGATTTCGTTGATGCTCTTACCCGCCGCGAGCATTTGCAACACCTGAAATTCGCGGTCCGACAGCACTTCATGCGGCGACAGGTCGCCGCGCGGTGTTTCGAAGACCATCGCATCGACCAGCTTCGGATCGATGAAGCGGCCGCCGTCCATCAGCTTGCGGATCGCGGCGAGCAGCACTTCGGGGTCGCTGTCCTTGGTCAGATAGCCGGTTGCACCCGCGCGCAGAGCGCGCGACGCGACCTGGGCCTCGTCGTGAATGCTCAGCACGAGCACGGGCAGCGAGGGCTGCTCGGCCCGCACACGCCGGATCAGGTCGACGCCGCTGATGCCGGGCATCGTCATGTCGAGCAGCAGCAGATCGACGGCGCACGAGCGCAGCTTGTCGAGCACTTCCGACCCTTGTGCCGCTTCGGCCGCGACGATGATATCGCTCGTGGTTGCGATGATCTGCCGGAGTCCGCCACGGACAATCGCATGATCGTCGGCAATGAGTACCCTGATCATGTTCGAGGTCCCCCATCGAGCGGAATGTTGATCGAAACCGTGGTGCCCGCGCCCGGCGCACTGTCGATCGAAAGCGATCCGCCGATCGTCCGCGCCCGCTCGTTCATGCCGAGCAAGCCGTACGAATAATCGCGGCGAGCCGTCTGCAGATCGAAGCCGCGCCCGTCGTCGCGCACGTGCAGTTCGAGCTTCGCCGCCGTCGAGGTCAGCATCACTTCCACGCGCGTGGCCTCGGCGTGGCGCGCGACGTTGGTCAGCGACGCCTGCACGATGCGGAACACGGCCGTCGCATGTGCGTCCGACAGAGCGGGTTCACCGCCTTCGATGCGCAACTTGCAGGTAATGGCATTGCGCCGGTTGAATTCATCGACGAGCCATTCCAGCGCCGACACGATACCGAAGTTGAGCGCGGCCGGTCGCAAGTGGCTCGCGACATTGCGCACCATCGAGATCGTGGCTTCGACCAGTTCGCGCATGTCGTCGGCTTTTTTTATCGCTTCCGGGTCGTCCGCGATGCGCATCTTCAGCAGCGACACGTCCATCTTCAGCGCAGTCAGCAACTGGCCCAGTTCGTCGTGAATCTCCATCGCAATCCGCTTTCTCTCCTCTTCGCGGATCGCCTCCATGTACGCGGACAGTTCACGCTGCTGCTCGCGCGATTCGACGAGCTCCTGTTCCATCTGCTTGCGCTGCGTGATGTCGTTCAGGCCCACGTATATCGCGGGGGAGTCGTCGTAGGTCGCCACGCGCGCCGTCGCCATCGCCCAGAACTGCGTGCCGTCGGTGCGCCGGAACTGCACCTCCAGATTACGCAGGCTGCCTTCCGTCCTCAGATGTTGGATCAGGTCTTCGCGCTCGCCCGGGTCGGCGTAGAAATCCGCGATATTGGCCGACATGCCTTCTTTCATGCCGAACAGTTCGCGCAGCGGCTCGTTCGTGTACAGGATGCGTCCGTCCGGCATCGACGTGATGCATAGCGGCACCGGACTCGATTCGACAATCGCGCGAAAGCGTGCCTCGCTTGCCTGCAGGCGCGCCTCCGCGCGCCGCCGCTCGTCGATCTGCGCTTGCAGGTTCGCGTTGGCGCGCTCCAGTTCTTCGGTGCGCAACGCGACACGCCGTTCGAGATCGTCGCGCGCTTGCGAGAGCGCGGCCTCCGTTTCCTTGCGCACAGCGACTTCCGCGAGCAGTTGCCGGTTTTGCGCGAGAACCTGCTTGTGCATCACGCGTAGTTCGAGGTGGACGCCAACGCGCGCCAACATCTCGTCGACGCGCAACGGCTTGGTTACATAATCGACGCCGCCCGCCGAAAAGCCTTCGACCCGATCTTCGTTGCCCGTTAGCGAAGTCATGAAAATGACGGCGATATCGCGCGTGCGCTCATCGCGCTTCAGTCGCCGACAGGTCTCGAAGCCGTCGATGCCCGGCATCTTCACGTCGAGCAGGATCACGTCGGGCTGCGAGAAGGCCGCGCGCTCCAACGCTTCGATACCGTCGAGCGCCACCAGCACGCGAATGCCGCGCGCTTCCAGACTGTCGACGACTACGCCGACATTTGCCGGCGTATCGTCGACGATCAGGATCGTTCCCGTATGCGCAACTGGAGCGGCGAGACGGCTCATGATGCGGTGTTCCTTTCAAGGTACCGCTCAACGAGTTGCACGATCGCCGCCGACCGATGTTCCGTCAGCATCAGCGTGATCGCGCAGCTAAAGACGGGCACCGCCGCGTGCAGCCGCAGCTCCACGTTGCGCCGCACGTACCGGAGTCCGCTACTCCATGCGTAGAAGCTGTCGACAGTCATATCTCCCCGCGAGTGCCAACGTTGTGGGTGTCCTATTCTGCACTCGATGCCAAACCCCGGTCTACCGCGTCCTCACCGGGTTTTAAACGTCCGATGAAACACCGCGCGCTCCGGCCTCACAGCCATTGCGCGCTGCCTGCATGCTTTTCTTTGCTTTTGCCTGCGCTATCCGTTCGCTATTCCGGCACTTCGCCCACGCGCACCAGCCGGACCGTGCGCGCCGGACGCCCGACCAGCTCGTCGATCAGATCTGCCATTTCACAGAGCGTGCGAAAGCCGCGTTCGTCGAGTTGATCCGCGTGATGGCGCCGCAAATCGCGCATTGTTTCGCCCAGGTGTCTGAGCGCGTTGGGCGTGCTGTCGATCAACGGCCAACAGTGCATCAAATACGCAAGCGATGTCACGTTGCGCGTCTCGCACCAGGTATCGAACAGCCGCAGACAGATCGCGTTGACTTGTTCGATGAGGTTCTCCCGCTCCGACAGATAGGCCATCATGTTGCATTGGGGTTGACACTTCGTTTCGACCACACATCATCCGCCAGCGGAGTTTCGGTCGCATTCAGCGAGTGCTGGAAAACTGGGGTGTGACATTCTGATTCGCGCGTCAGGAAATCCTTAATGCGATCCACGCGAGAGAAGCCCCCGCTGGGCGAAAACCCTTGTGTGCCGTTCTTCATGCTGCTTTCGGCTCAGGAAATCCTGACGGCCGAAATCAGCGCTTCCTGAGACGACATTCCGCCGCCGCCGATTGGGCGCGCGCACGGATCGCCATAGCATAGGGTCATCGTGCATCGCGGGGAAAGTCATGGCGGGCAATAGATCGCTGCGTTCTCAGGTCGAAAAACTGATTGGCTCGACGCGGGGCCAGGCGGTGTGCGTGCGCCTGTTGGACCGCACCCGCTCGGGCGGCACACGCCGGGTATGCATTCAGATCGACCGGCCGACCGGGTCATTTTCACTCTTCTTCTTTCGCCATGCCGACGGCGCCTGGCACGTATTTCCGCCGGGCCAGCACCGTCCGGCGATGGGAATAGACCGCAAGGCGGCCTGATCGCTCAACAAGCCGACGGAGACGCACATGCTCGATGATGCTTCGGACGCACTGCCGCAGTACGTGATTGAACTGCGCGCGTGGCTCAGCGACTGGTACGACCATGCGTTCAGGGTCGGCTACGTGTATCCACCCTTCACGCTCGACACGGCGATTGCTGACCGGCTCGAAGGCTATTTCAAGGCGGGACTGACGCCAGCCGAAGGCGCGACTGCATTCTTCGGCCTCGTGCATTGAGATGCGAGCGATGCAAAGTAGTGCTTCTGTTGGAACACTGTACCGCTCACAGGGACGGCCAATCCTGATGACTCGCCTGGTGCGTGGTTGTCATCACTGGGTTCGATGCGGAACATCGTCCGGGAAGGGATACGGTGCGTGTGGACCCGGCCATTCCGGCGCGGGCGGTCCGCTCAACGCATCGCAACCGCCCAGGCCAAAGAGCACCATCCCGGCGAGCAGACCGGTCGCAATGCCGCGCAGCATCGCTCGAGTGTTCATGTTGCACCTCCACGCACATCACTCTCGTCCGGTTGGACTTTAAATTGCCGCACAGGTTGCACTACCAGATCGTGCGACCCGTCATGCGCACGCGAGCGAAAGTGTGGGAACTGGCTCAGGCCGCTCCCCGGTTCGCAGGCTGGCAGAGGCGAGCGGCTCTGTCATCCGGAACACCGCGACCGCGCCGTCGAGCGCGCCCGCCTGCTCTTCCCAGCGACGCCGCAGCAGCCGCGGCCTGCTCGACCAGCGCGGCATTCTGCTGGGTCGCCTTGTCCATGTGCGTCACCGCGCGGCTGATCTGCTCGATGCCCCGCGACTGTTCTTCCGAAGCCACGCTGATTTCGCTCACGATCCGCGTCACGTTGCGCGCAGCGCTCACGATCTCCGCCATCGTCGCACCGGCGCGAATCGCGAATTCCGATCCCTTCTCGACCTTCTCCACCGAACTGACGATCAGTTCCCTGATCTCCTTCGCCGCAGCCGCCGAGCGCTGCGCCAACGCACGCACTTCACCCGCCACCACGGCGAATCCGCGTCCTTCGTCGCCGGCACGCGCTGCTTCCACGGCCGCATTCAGTGCAAGTATGTTGGTCTGAAAAGCAATACCTTCGATCGCACCAATGATGTCGACGATCCTGTTCGAGCCCGACGACATCTCGGCGATGACGTCGATGACCTGATCGACCACTTCGCCGCCACGCGCAGCGGTATGCGACGCGTTTTCGGCGAGCGCGTTGGCCTCGCGCGCGTTGTCGGCGTTCTGCCTGACCGTCGCCGTCAATTCCTCCATGCTCGCGGCGGTCTCCTGCAGCGTCGCGGCCTGCTGTTCGGTGCGCGTCGACAGATCGGCATTGCCGCTCGCGATCTCGCGCACGCCCTGCGCGATTGCCGCCGTGCCGGAACGAACCTGACTGACTGCGGCAACGAGACTCTCCTGCATGCGGGCAAGCGCGCCCATCAGCCGACCCATTTCGTTGGCGCGCACGCCGGCGATCCGCCCCGTGAGGTCGCCGGCCGCGATTCGTTCGAAGTGCTGGATTACCGCGTTGATCGGCCGAACAATCGATGCCTTCACCATGAAGCGCGTGAACAGGCCAAGCACCAGCGCGACAAGCCCGATTGCGGCGAACACCCAGCACAGCAGGCGAAAATGCTGCTGGGCCGATTTGAAGCGGGTTTCCTCGCGCTGCATCTGAAGGTTCTGCAGCGCAGATTCGGCACGTTTATAGTCGCTGAACACCGCATCGGGCGCCTGGCGTTCCGTCGTCCGGAACGTGATGAAATCGTTCTGATCGAGCGCCGCGACTTCGGGCAGAAGCACCTGTTTCATCAACTGCTCGCGCTTTGCGCGCAGCGCGTCGGTCAGCGCCTTCTCGTCGTCGTTCGACGCAGGCTGCGTGAGATAGGCCGCCAGTTCGCGATCGCTGTCCGCAAGCCCGGCATGGACGCGCGCGAGCACCGCATCAGTGGGCTTTCCCTGCGCGACGAGCGTTTCGTAGGCGCCGAGATCGACACGCACGTTCAACAGTGCCTCGCCGCTCGCGGCGATGTGGCGCATCGCAACGGTCTCTTCGCTGAACATCTTTTCGAGCGCCGCGTTGGTGGTCTTTAAACCAGCGACGGATATTGCAATCACGAACATCAACGCGGCTGTATAGCCGGCGATGGTCACCGTGAGCGCGGTTCTGATAGTCGTGTTGTTGAACATGCCTCTCCCTCGCCTGCTGAAAAGAAAAAGCGGCCGCGGAATGGTCCGCGGCCGCAAGCTGGAGAACATCGTTGAAACGGATGCGCTGCGAGGCTGTGTTCCCGATCAGAATCGGGTACGCACACCCGTGGTCAGTTCGAGCTGGTTCGTCGCGCCGAACGTGGTGCCGACCGTATAGCCGCCGTGCAGCCTCATGTAGTCGCCGGCCAGATACACTTCAGTGCGCTTGGACAGGTGATAAAACGCGGACCAGTAGAGCGTTTCCTTGTAACCGTTGTGCAAGCCCGAGGTCGGATCGAAGGCGCCGATGTTCGCGTTCGGAATATCGCCGTCGGTGTTGTACGCGGCATTCTTCACACGCATCTGCTGATAGCCGAGCTGGTAATCGAGCGGACCTTTCGGCGACAGCTTGAGCGACACCGTCCAAGCGTTATCCTGACGCTGACCCAGCGCGCCCTGATTGCCGAGGTAGCGGAAGTACCCTGCATTGGCGCGCAGAATACCGAACGTATAGTTGCCGCCGACCGAGAACGACTGGTTCGTGTTGCCTTCGCGGTTCACGTGGCTATAGAAGCCCGACACGTTGAACGGGCCGCCGTTATAGCCCAGCGCAGCCTGATAGTTGGCGTTGGAGCCGAAACTCGTCGAGTTGCCGAATGCGTAGCCTGCGCTGGCGAAGATGCCATTGCTGAACAGTTTCTTCCACGCGACGCCGTTGCTATAACGCGTGCCGGTCGCGCTGGCCGCGTAGAAAATCATCTGCTTGAAGTTGTTCGAGTTCGTCCAGCCGCCCTCTTCGTACCTCAGCTTCGCGCTGCCATACGGGTCGCCGTAGATCGCCGCTGCATCGCGTGCAATGGTGTTCTGAAAGCCTGCCGTAATCTTGCCGAACGTGTCGTTCTCAATACCGACCCATGCGTCACGGTCGAAAATCTGACCCGGATCTTCCATTTGGCCGTTGGCCACGACGAATTCGCTCTCGAGCCGGAAGATGATCTTGGAACCACCGCCGATGTCCTCTGCACCCTGCATGCCCCAGCGGCTGCCGCTGAACCAGGGCTCGCCGTCGTTGCCCATGCCGATGACGTGATTGCCGTTCGCATCAGCATGCGTCCGATAAGTCGGGAAGCTCAGGTCCATCAGGCCGTAAAGCTGCACGCTCGACTGCGCGTGTGCGCCCCCTGCCCCGAGTGCGCTGACCGCGACAGCCAGCGAAAGATACTTCTTCTTCAAGATCGTCTCCTCAAACTACTGCGTTGAAATTGTGTTTTCCCTACTCACGGTTGCGTCCGTTTCAAGGTCCCGGCAACCGGTTCGGTATGCGAATATTCGTCATGCTAGTCACCCCAATCCTTCACGCTCCTTTCCCGTGTCATTTATACAACTCAGTGACTCTACTGATATACGCAATGACGCTTGCACCACTTATTCGGAATACTTCTGTCCGCGCGACATCAACGACCTATTTCGAGCCGACAAACTCGTTCGTATACGTTTTCCCCAACTCGACCTGCTTGCCCTTGACCGACGGATTGAACGCCGACAGCACCTTGAGCACCGTGGTCGGACCGTCGGCCGGCATCTTGCCGTCCGCTGTGTACATCGGCAGCGACGCCTTCAGCGCGCTCACGTAGAGCGGCTTGTCTTTCTGATAATCATCGGGCATCTTCGCAGCGATTTCTTCAGCGCTATGCGTATGGATGAACTGCATCGTGCGAACGAATGCATGCGCGAGCTTCGTTGCCTCGGCCTTGTGCGAATCGGCCCATGCAGCCTGCACGTAGAGACTCGACGCCGGATAGGTGCCCCCCAGCGCGGCCTTCGTGCCTTCGACCGAACGCATGTCGACGAGCACCTTCGCGTCGCCGGACTTCTGCAAGGCCGAGACGGTCGGTTCAGTCGTCATGCCGGCGTCGATGCGACCTTGTTTGATCGCCGCGATGAAGCTGGCGTCAGCGCCCACCGGCAGCATCGTGTATTCAGTGGACTGAATGCCGTGCTGTCCGGCGAGGTATTGCGTAAGGAAGCTAGTCGAAGAACCAAGGCCGGTCACACCAAGCGTCTTGCCCTTCACGTCCGCCATCGATTTGACGGTTTCAGCCGCTTTGGTCGATACCATTTCGACCTCACCCGGCACTTGCCCGAACACGACGATTGCCTTGACGTCCTTGCCTTTGGTTTGCAGATCGATCGTATGGTCGTAGAACCCGACGACAGCCTGAACGGCACCGGCTAGCAGTTCATTTTCAGCATCGACGCCCGCAGGCTGCGACAGCAGTTCAACGTCGAGCCCCTCGTCCTTGAAGTACCCGAGCTGTTCGGTCAGGCGAGCCGGCAGGTAGATCAGCTTGGTGATGCCGCCCACCATGATCGTGATCTTGCTGCTATCCGCGGCTGACGCGTGCTGTGAGGCAAGGCTGAACAACAGGCTGGAAGCAACAGCAATATGACGAAACGTACTGAACTTCGGTTGCATCGAGAGTCTCCATTATTGTCGGCGGCGAAATGCCACCTGTCTGCATCGATGGCGCGATTGTGGGAGCGCGAATCCTTCTCTCGGCTTTCACGGCGAGCACCTTTATTTAGGGGATTTCCATCAGAGAGCCTCGCTATGCGCGCAAGCACGACAGCGGTCCGTGCCGGGGTCACTGTGGAATACGGCAGGTTCTCTCATGGAAAACCCCCATCGGAACGTGCAGTGGCTGAAAGCGTTCAGAAGGTTGCGCTCTCCTAGAATTCCATCATCGATCGCGGTGCCCATCGTGCTTTCAGCGCCCACCATCGGTGCAATCGCGGCGTGACGTCGCAGTGCAAGCAAGGCAAAGGATCGGATGCATGGGTTGCCGGTCCAACTGTCGCGACCGTTGCTACAGAGCCAAGCGGCGGGTGCGACGGCCAGGAGAAGGTTGATGGAAACACTCACTGAAGTGCGGTACACATACGCGTGCGCAGCATGCGGATACCGTGCACGCGTAGTTCGTCCGGATGCGTCACATGCGAGAAAGCTCGCCGTTTGCGCGCGGTGCGACGGACAGGTGTGGCTCAGCGTTGAAGATGCAAGCGGTCGGGGGGAAGCTTCCGCGGTATTTTCGGCGCGAAGACTCTCAGCACGCACAAGACGCGGATGATGCAGAAGCTCTGCATTGCGAACAATTCCGAGTTGATCCGTTATTCGATCCGGCACCGCGTAGTGCCCGGGTAAGCTCGCGGGCGCCTTTCAGCCTGCAGTATCAAACCATTGCCGCAGGGCACGTCGATGACTGAGGTACGGGACGCGGATGCGTCATCCCGGTGCCGTTCACCCGTCGGATCCCACTTCAACTGTATCGAAACGCGAGGCCGGCATGCACTGCCGGCGCGCTCAATCAAGGAGACATGCTGTGTCCACCACTTCATCTACGCCGGAGCACTCACCGGCGGCGCCCGCTCAGCGGTCCGAAAACGCCACCCGATTCTGGCCCGAAGGCTGGTGGAAGCTGATGGAATACCGGATCGGCATCATCCCGTTGCCGGTCTATTTCATTCTGCTTGCGCTAATCACGGGGTTCGCGGTGACGGGCAAGCTGCCGGGCGAGATTTCCATGGCGATCGCCGTGCTCGCGTTCTTCGGCTTCACCTGCGCCGAGTTGGGTAAGCGCCTGCCGCTTCTGCGCAATATCGGCGCGGCCGCGATCTGCGCGACGTTCGTGCCTTCCGCGCTGACTTACTATCACCTGTTGCCCAAGCCGATTCTCGGCCTCACGACCGAGTTCACGAAGCAGAGCAATTTCCTTTATCTGTTCATCGCGTCGATCATCGTCGGCAGTATTCTCAGCATGGACCGGCGCGTGCTGATCAAGGGCTTCCTCAAGATCTTCGTACCGCTCGCGCTGGGCTCGCTGGCCGCATGCATCGTCGGAATCGCAGTCGGCTCGGCATTCGGGCTTGGCGCGCGTCATACGCTGCTTTATATCGTCGTGCCGATCATGGCGGGGGGTGTCGGTGAAGGCGCGATTCCGCTGTCGGTGGGCTATTCCGAAATCATGCATCTGCCGCAGGGCGAGCTTTTTGCACAGGTCTTGCCGCCGGTGATGCTCGGCAGCCTCACCGCCATCGTTCTGGCCGGGGCGCTCGACATGCTCGGCAAACGCTTTCCTCATCTCACCGGCGAGGGGCGCCTGCAACCCGGCGAGAGCGACGAAATGGACCCTGTCCAGGAGGAGATTCGCGGTCATATCGACGTGACGCATATCGCGGCGGCCGGCATCACGGCGATCACGCTGTACCTGCTCGGCTTGATGTGCCGCAATCTTTTCGGTCTGCCCGCCCCGGTTGCCATGCTGTTTCTCGCGGTGCTGGTCAAGCTGGCGCGCGCAGTCTCGCCGCAGTTACAGGAGGGCGCATTCGTCGTCTATAAGTTCTTTTCGACCGCGGTGACGTATCCGCTGCTGTTTGCGATCGGCGTCGCGATGACGCCATGGGACAAGTTGATCGCTGCGTTCACGTTCGCCAATATCGTGACGATCGTCGCGACCGTGACGACACTGATGGGCACCGGCTTTCTGGTTGCGCGCCGGCTCAAGCTCTACCCTATCGATACGGCGATCGTGAATGCATGCCATAGCGGCCAGGGGGGCACAGGCGACGTCGCGATCCTGACGGCGGCGAACCGGATGCAACTGATGCCCTTCGCGCAGATCGCCACGCGCATCGGCGGCGCGATCGTCGTTACGCTGACGCTGATCGTGCTCGCGCATATCGGATGATGCGTTACTGGGCATGGGCGCGCGACGGCCTGCGTGCTGAGCATCTCGCCGCCCTACCTGGCACCCGTTTCCAAACCTTGCTTCAGTCGCGCGACTGCCTCGTCTGATTCCTGCTGGATTCGCGCGCGCACGAATATGACATTCACCGCCTCAAACCAAAGTGATGGTGCGCGGTACACGAACTCACGCTCGAATCGCGTCCCGGATGCTGCGGGCGCCAGCGTGTAGCTCACTGTGCCGGCGGACTTGCCATCTATGGTGCCGACAATGACCCATTTGCGCGGACGGTCCCGCGCCGCCACCGTCCACACGACGCTCCCCCGCCGACCCGCGACGCGAAATTCTTCCGTAACCTGTTCGCCAACGCTTAACGAGTGATCGGTCGCCCCTGTTACCGATAGCGACGATGGGTGCCAATCGGGCCAGTGCGAGGGTGTCGTCACGTAGTCGAAAACGACCGCGTCCGGTCGCTCGATCGAGATGCCGGTGACAATCTTCGTCGTAAGGTTGACGAACTCAGGCAGCCGCAGGGCAAGCAGCGCGATGACCACAAAGGCTGCCAGGATCGCACCGATCCATCGCAAGGGCGATTTCATCTACGACTCTGTGAAGTACCGAGCACACGGAGACAGGCGTGCCGCTAACAAGCGGGACGCACCCCGGATCGCGACCGCCCGCGAACGCAGCACGCCCAACGAGAACAGGTCATCTCAATCCGTCGCCCCTGCACCGGTCAACGTACCCGTGCAAGCGCACGCAACACGGCATCGCCACGCGGCGTCACGCGAGGAAAGCGCAAGCCCGAGTCGACTGGCTCGTTCGCTATCAACTGCAGTGCGCGGAGCGCGCCAAGCTCTGCACGGTCCGAATCAATCCGTTCAGGCGCATCCTTCAACAGCAACAACGTGGCCACTTCGTGCGGGCTCAACATGTCGTTTACCTCCCGGCTGGAACGAAGAACGCGAAACCAGATCCGGTCACGGCTGCATCGGCAGGACGCGAAAACCGAACCCGGCAGGTTGTGTGGAAGGTTGTCGCCTATCGGGTCGACGAGCGACGCGCACGCGGCGGACTTCGGCGTTTCGGCGTATCAGGGGTCGGCTTTGCGACGCGCGCGAGAATGTCACGGACCATTGCCCGTACGTGAGGCTCGGCGACAGACTCGTCATCGGGCTGCACCTCCAGCGGCACGCCCGTTGTGCAGGCCGACATGCGAGCGGGCGTGGTGTCCGCCTGGGGCTCATGCGCATCGTCGTGATTGCGGCCGGAGTGGCGCGGCCTGGTCATTTCCGACGCGATGTCCATCCAACCGCGCGTGTATCCGGCGAACTGCAGGGCAAGCCAGGGCATCACATCGGCCTGACGTCTGACGAACTGTTCAGGCGTCTGGGCGCGCAATACGCTTTCCCAATGCAGCGCGGCACTTGTGGCCGCGGAACTGCACGTATCGACGTTCAGCCGTATCAGCGCGCAAAGGCCGGCAACGAACTGGTCGGGCAGTTGCGACACGGTGGTCGGAACAGATACGGCAAATAGCATCTCTTGAGTGGTGCTCACGTGATCTCTCTCAGGTTCTCGCTGACACGGCGGCCGCTGCCACTGCAATTCGAACGGTGTTTCCACACCGGGCCGTTGGCCGGACGGACGGTCTTACGCCGCCTAGAGCAGTTATTCTAACTTTGTTAAGTCCGATTATCAGTTCTAAGAGCCAGGGATTTTCCCCAATATATGGGAAATGGACGCCTGTGTTGAGTGGGCTCCGCGCGCGAGCGGCCGAGCGACAGGCGTAGGCAGGCGTGTGACTTATCGGATGCTTCGATTATGATGTTGATCCGATGATGTTGACGATCGACGGGAATGGCGATGAAGCCCATCAAATTGCGAGTGCCGTGCGACGAAGCTGGCGACCTGCTAGACGATCTGACTGTCTGGGCGAGCACCAGCGGCATTGACCCAGGGCTTTCCATGTTCGGTGAGTCCGGTACCGGGTCGAAGACGAGTACGCCCATCCTCTATCAGGTCTATGTGAGCGAAAGCTTCTTCGAGCAGTTCCCGGAGTGGCGCATGTTCATCGAGCAGTAGCGACGAAATGCCCCGGCGTCACACCGACCGCGCGCCGGAAATGTCGGCCAAGGTGACTCTGATCGAAAAACCCGACTTCGGCAGCGACCTCGCACGGCGGGACGCCGTCGCGCAATAGCCGTTTAGCGTGTCGGATCCGCACCATACACACGTAGCGATGCGGCGAGATGCCGACCTCTTTGCGGAACAGCGTCGCGAAGCGCGAGACACTCAAGCCGGCCGTCGCCGCGAGCGTCGCAAGACTGACCGGCTGCGCGAACGAGCTTTCGATAAAGGCCACAGCCCGCCTGATCGCGCGCGACATCACCACTGTCGTATCGCTGGCGGCGTAGTCGAAGACTCCAGTCATGTCGTATCCCTTCGGGCCACCATGTCAGGCGCCCCGCTCCGACGACACGGATTCGGCGACGCAGATGCCGTCATCGCGGTATGGCCGGCAAGCACGACACGGTAGACATCGCATAGCGCGAGTTCGGTATCAGACTCGCAGCGTCACAGACTGAGCGAGCCGGCCCGCCGCCGTGGCGCCGTCGGGCGGCCCGTTCTGGTATTGCTCCAGTTCCGCTTCGCTGCGATGGCACAGCACCTGCGCGCCGCTCGCGAGCGTGCGCGCGACCGGCGGCGTGAGATTGCAGACACCATCGACGCGCAGCGGGCATCGCGCGAGAAACGTGCACAGCTGCGGCTCGTGAGCCTGCTCGCCGATCGGCGGCAGCGTCTGATGACAGCGCTCGCCCGCTTCTTCGAGCCAGCCGGCGCGCAGTTCCGGCGCGGACGACACCAGCAGATGCGAGTACGGATGGTACGGCGGCGCCGACAACGCGTCGCGGTTGCCCGCCTCGACGCGGTGCCCCGCGTACAGCACGACGATGTCGTCGCTGATCGCACGCACCTTGGCGATGTCGTGCGTGATGAACAGATACGACACGCCGAGCTTTTTCTGCAGATCGCGCAGCAGTTCGAGAATGGCCGCGCCGACCACCGTATCGAGCGCGGACGTGACTTCGTCGCAAAGGATCAACTTGGGTTCGGCGGCCAGCGCCCGCGCGAGATTCACGCGCTGTTTCTGCCCGCCCGACAGCTCCCCGGTACGCCGTTGCGCCAGTTCGGCAGGCAGGCGAACCAGCCCAAGCAGTTCGGCGACGCGGCGTCGCGCGGCCTCGCCCTTCATGCCGTGATAGAACTTCAACGGGCGCGCCAGCGTGCGCTCGACGGAATGCGTCGGGTTGAGCGCGGTGTCGGCGTTCTGGAACACGATCTGGATACAGCGAAACTGTTCGCGGCTGCGGCGGCTCAGGTTCGCGGCAAGCGGCTCACCGTCGAGCAGCAGAGTGCCGCGCGCCATCGGCACGAGCCCCGCGATCACCTTCGCGAGCGTCGTTTTGCCCGAACCCGATTCGCCGATCACGCCCACCGTCCGGCCACGGCCGATCGCGAGGTCGACGTCGCGCAGAATGACCTTGTGCGGCCAGCCCTTCGCGTCCGTGCCGCCGTAGCCGGCCGTCAGGCCGCGCAGTTCGAGCAGCGGGGCCGCGTCCCACTGCGATGCGCCCGGCACGGCCGCGGTCGATGCAGCGGGGGCGACGGGCGTCACCGCAGCAATCAGGCTTTGCGTATAAGGATGGGCCGGCGCATGCAGGATCTGCTCGGTGCGGCCCGTTTCGCGAATTTCACCGTTGCTCAGCACCACGATGCGATCCGCCATCTGCGCAACCACCGCCAGATCGTGGGACACGTACACGGCGGTCATCCCGCATTGCCGGATTACCCCGCGAAACGCTTGCAGCACGTCGATCTGCGTGGTGACGTCGAGCGCCGTGGTCGGTTCATCGAGGATCACGAGTGCGGGGTCGGTGATCAGCGCCATTGCCGCCATCAGCCGCTGCAGTTGGCCGCCCGACACCTGGTGCGGATAGCGCCGGCCGATCGTGCGCGGGTCCGGCAACGCGAGCGCGCCAAACAGTTCGACCGCTTTGGCCTGCGCGGCGCGCTTGCCGAGCGTACCGTGAATCAGCGCGCCTTCGATCACCTGGTCCATGATCGTGCGCGCCGGATTGAACGCGGCCGCCGCGCTTTGCGCGATATAGGCGACCTTGCGGCCACGCAATCGCTCCAGCGCTTTCGGCGAGAGCCCGAGCACGTCGGTGTCGGCGACCCGGATCGCGCCTCCCGCGATGCGGCAGCCACTGCGGGCATGGCCCATCAGCGACAGCGCGATCGTGGTCTTGCCCGAGCCCGATTCGCCGATCAAGGCGAGCACCTCGCCGCGCGCGATCTCGAAGTCGATGTCATGCACGATCGTCGTATCAGGCTCGCCGGGACGGCTTCCCACCACGCGCAGACCCCGGACTTCGACCAGATTGGACGACGGTAGCGGCGCGGTCTCCGGGACGGCAGTCAAGGCCGCATCGGCGCGTCTGAAAAGAGCTGCCTTCATCAATGACCTCCATCGGCGTCAGGCATGCTCTTGCGGCGGCCCCGATGCGGCAGTCCGTCGATCAGCAGGTTCACGCCGACCGTGAGCACCGCGATCGCGATCGCGGGCAGAATCACCACGGGCACGCCGTCACCGAGGCCGGCCATGTTCTCGCGCACCAGCGAACCGAGATCGGCATACGGCGGCTGCACACCGAGACCGAGAAAACTCAGGCTGCTCAGAAGCAGCACGACGAACGTGAAACGCAGTCCGGTGTCGGCGAGCATCGGGTGAAGCATGTTCGGCAGCATCTCGAAGCACGCGATGTAGAACGCGTTTTCGCCGCGCGCCCGGGCCACCTGCACGTATTCGAGCGTGCCGATATTGACCGCGAGCGAGCGGGCGATCCGGTATGAGCCCGGCATGTAGCTGACGGCCGCCGTGCCGATCAGCAACGGCAGCGACGAGCCGAACGCGGCCACGATCATCAGCGCGAACATCTTCGACGGAATCGACGTGACCGCATCGAGCAGCCGGCTCATGGTTTCGTCGAGACGGCGGCCGGCCACGGCCGCGAGCAGCCCCAGCATCGTGCCCGTCAGCGCCGCGAGCAGCGCCGCCGCAAGCGCCAGCACGACCGTCAGCCGCATGCCGTAGATGATGCGGCTCAGCATGTCGCGGCCAAGGTAATCGGAGCCGAGCGGCAGCTTCGCGCTGAAGCCAGCGAATACGTCGGGCGTGACGATCGCGCCGACCGGGTGCGGCGCGATCCACGGCGCGAACGCCGCGACGAACAGCGCACTCGTCACCATCGCCAGGCCGATCCAGCCGCCGGTCGACAGATTCATGCGTTGCGCGACGCTGCGACGGCGCGCCGGCCGAGGCGCCGGGCTGCCTCCGCCGCGCCACGATCTTGGCGGCTCCGCGCCCTGCGGTAACGTGCTGTTGCGCTGCACCGGTTCGAGCGCGCCGAGCCGCTGGGACGAATCGGAAGAAGGTCGAAGAATCGTCATGTCCGCAGCCTCGGGTTCGAGATGATGGCGCACAGGTCGGCTAGCAGCACGAGCAGCAGGTAGCCGAGGCAGAACAGCAGCGTACAGGCCTGTACGAGCGGGAAGTCGCGGTTGCTGACCGCGTCGACCATCAGGCTGGCGAGGCCCGGATAGTTGAAGATGGTCTCGACGACAATCACGCCGCCAAGCAGATAAGACAAGCTCAGCGCGATCGCGTTGGCGATCGGCCCGATCGCATTCGGCAGTGCGTGGCGCAATACCACGCGTGCGGGGCTCGCGCCCTTCAGCATCGCCATTTCCACATACGAGGAACTGAGCTGCTCGATCACCGCGGCGCGCGTCATGCGCGCCATCTGCGCAATCACGACCGCGCACAGCGTGACGACCGGCATCGCATACGCGCGCAGAAAGTCGTGAAGGTTGTCGATGTCACCGCTGTACGACAGCGCGGACAGCCAGTGCAGCTTGACGGCCAGCACCAGCACCGCGAGCGTCGCGATCAGGAACTCGGGTGTGGCAACGAGCGACAGCGTACCGAGGCTCACGATACGGTCGATCAGCGACTCGCGTTTGACTGCCGCGAGAATGCCCGCCGACACCGCGATCGGTACCGACACCGCGGTGGTGATCGCCGCGAGGGTCAGCGACTTCGGCAAGCGCCCTTCGATCAGTTCGGAGACCGGAAGATTGTTCGACAGCGACACACCGAAGTTCGCGTGCAGCAGACCGACGAGCCAATGGAAGTACCGCAGGTAAGCCGGCTGATCGAGACCGAACTGCTGGCGCAGCGCCGCGACCGTTTCGGCCGTCGCCGACTGGCCGAGTGCGGCCTGCGCGGCATCGCCGGGCAACAGGTTGGTGATCACGAAAATGATGATCGAGACGATCACCAACGTCAGCGCAGTGACGGCGACACGCCGGCCGATCAACTGGGCGATATTCCCGTTCATTGGCATGACCTCCTCGGTTGAGGGTTGGGGGCACGACGGCTCGTTGCCGCGCCGTGCCGCTCATCGCCGTCGCGGCTGCCCGCGGCGAGCGGCGCGGGCCGCCCGGCGCGTGCGCGCGCTTCAGTGGGTTACGCGTTCCACCACACGTACTCGGCGAAGTTAAAGCCCATCATCGCGCCGGTGGGCACGGGTTGGAGCCCTTGCAGGTGCTTGTCGTTCGCATCGAGCAGGCTCAGGAAGGTCGGAATGCCGATGCCGCCCTGCTCCGATACCAGCACCTGCATGTCGCCGTACATCTGCTTGCGCTTCGCATCGTCGGTTTCCGAGCGGGCGGCGGCCAGCAACTGGTCGAACTTCGGGTTGTTCCAGCCCGACTCGTTCCACGGCGCGTCTGACTTGAAGAACTGCGTGAACAGCACATCGGCGCTCGAACGCGGGTTGACGTTACCGAACCCGAGCGGATGCTTCATCCAGTGCGTCGACCAGTAACCGTCCGCCGGCACGCGGTTGATGTTCAGGTTCACGCCGATCTTCGCGGCGGACTGCTGCAGCAGCACACCCATCTCGACCGAGCCGTTCGCATCAGTGGTCGCATAGATCGGCGGCAGCGTCGTACCGATCGCTCCGGCTTTCTGGAAGTGGAACTTCGCCTTGTCCGGATCGTGCGGGCGCTGCGGCAGCGACGCATTGAAGTAGCGGTGTCCGGGCGGAATCGGCTGATCGTTGCCGATCACCGCATAATCGCGAAACACCGCGGTGCGGATCTGGTCACGGTCGAACAGATACTTCATTGCCTGCACGAAATCGGGGTTGCCGGTCAGCGGATTGTCGCGGCGCATGATCAGATCGGTATAGAGACCCGACTTGGTCTCGCGCACCTCATAGCCCGGCGTCGCGGCAATGCGCTGCGTCGCGCGCGGATCGACGGAATTGATCAGGTGAACATCGCCGGACAGCAGCGCGTTCACCCGTGCCGCGTTATCGCCGATACCGATCAGCTCGATCTGGTCGAGGTAAGGGCCGCCGCCGGTCTTCCAGAAACTGTCGTTGCGGATGCCGACGGTCGAGACGCCGGGCTTGAACGTCTTCAGCTTGTACGGGCCGGTGCCGACGGCCGTCGTGAAGTCCGTCGTGCCGTCCTTGACGATCACGAATTGCGGCGTGGCGAGAATCACGGGCAGGTCCGCGTTGGCGGACGCGAGCGTGAGCGTGACTTCGTTGGGGCCGGTCTGCTTCGCCTCTACGAACTGCTCGGCCAGCGTCTTCACCTTCGAAGCCGTTGCCGGATCCTTGTGACGCATCAGCGAGTAGACGACATCGGCGGGCGCGAGCGCCTTGCCGTCGTGGAAGGTCACGCCCTTGCGCAGCTTGATCACCCACACCTTCGCATCGCTGCTGTCGACCGCTTCGGCGAGATTCATCCTCGGCGTCAGCGATCCGTCGAGTTGCGTCAGGCTGCTGTAAAACATGAAGAAGCGGATGTAATCGGCGCCTGCCGAACCCTTGGCCGGGTCGAGCGTGTCAGCGGTCGACGAGGCGTCGTTGGCCACCCGGATCTTGCCGCCTTTCTTCGGCGTGGCTGCCGCGAGTGCCGGGCGAGCGCCCGCAAGCAGGCCCCCCGCGCCGGTGGCGAGCATGCCGCCGGCGGCCAGCAAACGCATCATGTCGCGGCGGCTGAAACCGCCCGTTCTGATTTCGTCGTCGTACATGCTAACTGCTCCTCACTCGTGATTGACCGCGGGATATCCAGCATTGGTGTTCGACGGCGCTCCGCGTGCTGGTCGCGGCGCGGCGGCACTGAATGAATCGATTTAAGCACTGCCAAAAATGGCGTTGATCGCGTATCGGTGGATTCGACCATTCGAAAACATGGTTTTGAGTGGTCCAAACAGCATGATTTGCCGCCCCTGGCGTTGACCCTGATTCGCGAACCCGGCGCAGCGGCACTTCTGCGGTGCGCGGCACGCCCGACGATGAGAAGTTCGTGCTATTCAATGGGCGAACAACGTGCAACAGTCGCGGCACGGCCGACTAATCACGGAGCGCCCCGTGTCCGACTCAACCACGCACGCACTTTTCACCTACCGACGCCTGACAGCCGACGACCTTCCCGCTGCCCAACGGCTGTCCGCCGCGATCGGCTGGTCGCACCGCCGTGAAGACTGGGGGTTCTCCGCGCACACCGGAATCGGTTTCGTCGCCGAGACGGCAGGCGCGCTGATCGGCACCGTGGTGTGCTGGAAGTTCGGCGCGGATCAGGCGACGCTCGGCATGCTGATCGTCGCGCCGGAGCATCGCGGCGTGGGTATCGGCCGCACGCTGCTCGCGCACGCGCTCGACGAGCTTGGCAAGCGCGACATCACGCTCTATGCGACCGAGGCTGCGCGGCCATTGTGCGACGCGCTCGGCTTCGAGGTCTGCGGCGCACTCGACCAGATGCAGGGCGCGGCGTTCCGTCCGCCGCTCGTCGCGCTGGCCGCCAACGAGCGGCTGCGCCCGCTCGGCGCGAGCGATGCCGGGCAACTGGTCGCGCTGGCATCGCGCGCGAGCGGTCTCGACCGCAGCCACGTGCTGCCACCGCTGCTCGAACTGGCCGACGGTATCGCGCTCGATCGCGACGGCGAACTTCTCGGCTTCTCGCTGTTCCGCCGCTTCGGACGCGGTTTCCTGATCGGCCCCGTGGTCGCCGGTACGAGCCCGGACGGCGTGCACGCCAAGGCGCTGATCCGCCATTGGCTCGCGCTGAACGAAGGCGCGCTGGTGCGCATCGACGTGCCGCACGGGCACGGCCTGCGAACCTGGCTAACCGGCCTCGGTCTCGCACGTTCGGACACGGTCGTCAGGATGCGGCGGATCGCATCCGCTCAGCCCATTTCCGAGCCCGAGCCCGAGCGCGCCGACGACTCGCTGCATCAGTTTGCGGTGATCACGCAGTCGCTGACCTGACGCGGGCAAAACTGCACGCGATAAAAAACAACCGCGATGCAACGCCTTTCGTCGAGTCTCACGCGGCCGCGAACGTACGGCTGAATTCCCGTTTGCGCCGCTATTAAGCACGTGCGGCAGAAAATGCTGTCTGTGGGGTCAAAAACGCTGCGCCTACGCTCTTTGGGCTTTTTTTTGGCGGAACGGCTTGCACGCGGCTGTCGCTACTATCAGGGGGTGACGCTCACCTGATCGCAACCCGCGGGGAAATACCATCATGTCAAAATCATCGCTCATCGACGCCGACCGCAAGCATCTGATTCACCCGGTCATCAACTACCGCGCGCACGAAGCGCGGGGTACCACCGTACTCGAATCCGGACAAGGCGCGTATCTGCGCGACATCGACGGCAACGAGCTGCTCGACGCGTTCGCGGGCCTGTGGTGCGTGAACGTGGGTTACGGTCAGCAGAGCATCGTCGAAGCGGCGACGCGGCAGATGACGAAGCTACCTTACGCGACCACCTACTTCCACTTCTCGTCGGAACCTGCCATCGAGCTGGCCGAACAACTGGTTGCGCTGTCCCCCGCTTCGCTGCGGCACGTCTATTTCACGCTCGGCGGCTCCGATGCGGTCGACTCGGCGGTGCGCTTCATCACCCATTACTTCAACGCGACGGGGCGTCCGGCGAAAAAGCAGATGATCGCGCTCGAGCGCGGCTATCACGGCTCGTCGAGCGTCGGCGCGGGGCTCACCGCGCTGCCCGCGTTCCACCGCAACTTCGACCTGCCGCTGCCGCACCAGCACCACCTGCCGTCGCCCTATGCGTACCGTCAGCCGCAAGGCGAAGACGCGCAGACGCTGATCGCCGCGTCCGTCGCCGCGCTCGAAGCGAAAGTGGCGTCACTCGGCGCGCAGAACGTCGCCGCGTTCTTCTGCGAGCCGATCCAGGGGTCGGGCGGCGTGATCGTGCCGCCGGTCGGCTGGCTCAAGGCGATGCGCGACGCGTGCCGCCGTCTCGACATTCTGTTCGTCGCCGACGAAGTCATCACGGGCTTCGGTCGTACCGGTCCGCTATTCGCATGCGAGGCGGAACAGGTCGAGCCGGATCTGATGACGGTTGCGAAGGGGCTGACCTCGGGTTATGCGCCGATGGGCGCGGTGCTGATGTCCGACGAAATCTACCAGGGCATTGCAGGCGACGCGCGCGATACCTCGGTCGTCGGTCACGGCCAGACCTACTCCGCGCATCCGGTGAGCGCCGCGATCGGACTCGAAGTGCTGCGCCTTTATCACGAGGGCGGTCTGCTCGCGAACGGTATCGCGCAGGCGCCGCGTTTTGCCGCCGGGCTCGACGCGCTGCTCGATCATCCGTTGGTCGGCGACTCGCGTCATCGTGGCCTGCTCGGCGCGCTCGAACTCGTCGCCGACAAGGATTCGCGCGCACGCTTCGATCCGTCGCTGAAGCTGCCGGACAGGATCGCGGCAGCGGCCTACCGCAACCGCCTCGTGTTCCGCGCATTCGGCGACAGCATCCTCGGTTTCGCACCCGCGCTTTGCTTCGGCGAAGCGGAGTTCGAACAACTTTTCAGCCGTTTGCGGCGCACGCTCGACGAGGTGCTCGACCATGCGGAGGTGCGCGCCGCGTTGCGCGGCGCGAGCCGCGCAGCCGCCTGAGCGCGTGATAACATCGGCCTGCGCGGCGCCTGGCTCAGGCGAAGCGCGATAAAGCGAAAAGCAGAACCTTCGACGGGCAGACCGATACATGACGACAAGCGGCGACACGAAGCTGGACCGGATCGACCTGCGTATTCTTTCGCAACTGCAGAAAAAAGGCCGTATCACGAACGTCGAGCTTGCGGACGCTGTGGGGCTCTCGCCGAGCCCCTGTCTGATTCGCGTGAAAAGGCTTGAAAAGGCCGGCTATATCGTCGGCTACGGCGCACACATCCAGCTCCAGAAACTCGGCGACGTGCAGATCGTGTTCACCGAGGTCACCCTTGCCGACCATCGCCGCGAGGACTTCGCCAAGTTCGAGGCGGCGATCCGGCCTGTGGACGAAATCATCGAATGCCATCTGGCGAGCGGCGGATACGATTACCTGCTGAAGTTCGTCACGCGCAGCGTCAATCACTATCAGAGCGTGATCGAAGGACTGCTGGAGCGCGACATCGGCATCGAAAAGTATTTCAGCTACGTCATCATCAAGACGCCGTTCGTGAAATCCGAATACCCGCTGGAAGCGCTGTTCTCGCAACAGCATCAATGAAGCGGTCGCCGCAGCCAGCCGGTGACTGTCAGCTGTTGGCGCTCAGCCACTCACCCGGCGTTGTGCCAAGTACGCGTTTGAAGTGCCGGCATAGATGGCTTTGATCGAAGAAGCCCACCTCGGCCGCGACGATCGACGGACGCAAGCCGCGCCGCAGCAGGCGCTGCGCGTGCCGTACGCGCACTAGCCTCACATATTGCTGCGGCGACACGCCCATCTCCGCGCTGAAGCGCACCGCAAACCTCGAAATGCTCAACTCCGCGACTGCCGCCAGTTCGGACAGGCTGATCGGCTCGGCGAAACACGCATCGATGAAGTTGACCGCACGCTGGACGGCGCGGCTCACGCGATCCGGCGCGCGTGTCGTATGACGGTTCGCGCCCGCGAACTCGGGCGTGGATGATGATGATGAGGCTGGGCTCGGGCTCAGCATCGACGCTGCGCTCACGCAACGCGCGACGGGGGCGCAGCCGACGGTGCCGCATCGCGACTGGCCGCGAAGCGGCGGATGTCGAACGGCTCGAGCGGCGTGGTGGTGGCGCCGGTGTCGATCAGTTCGGCCATCGTGTCGCCAACGCCCGGACCCAGCTGGAACCCATGGCCGCAAAAACCGAACGCATAGAACAGGCCGCTGGTCGTACCGCTCGCGCCCATGATCGGCTTGTCGTCGGGCATATAGCCTTCGACGCCGCTCCATACCCGGATGATGTTCAGCTTGCGCAGCATCGGCGCGACGCGCTGCAGTTGCCTGAACTGCAGCAACGTGCTTTGCGGGAGGACCTTCGCGCGACGTTCGTCGAGATACGCTGGCGCACGCGCGCAGCCGCCGATCACGATGTTGCCGCGCGCGACCTGGCGGAAGTACACCACCTCCTCGATCCGCGGCGACGACACGCCGACCACCGGCTGGATAGCATATGGCACGGGTTCGGTAACGGCCATTTGCGGACCGTTGACGGCGATCGGCACCGCTTCGCCAAACTGCTCCGATAGCAGATTGCCCCACGCACCCGCGGTGATCAGCAGCACGGGGGCATGGAACGTACGGCCGTCGGCGCTGGTCGCGCGAAACTCGGCGCCCTCTTTTTCCACTGTCACGACATCGCAGTTTTCGACGATCTGCGCGCCGAGCCGTGCCGCCGCGCGGGCAAACGCGGGCGCCGCGAGCCGCGGATTCGCGTGCCCGTCCATTTGCGAATACGAGCCCGCCAGCACCTCGGGACCGAGAAACGGAAACCGCGCGCGCAGCGCGTCGCCGCGCAGCAGATCGAGCTTGAGACCGTAGTGCGCGGCCTCCTTCGCGTAGGTTTCGAACTGGTCGGCCTGCTCTTCGCGATAGCAGACGCGGACATGGCCTGACATCAGAAACTCGGCGTCGTGCTGGATCAGTTCGGGCAGACGCCCCCAGATTTCGCGCGAACGGTTCGCAAGCGGCAACTGCGGCAGAAAACGCCCCTGCCGGCGCACGTTGCCGAAGTTGGTACCGCTCGCCTGCTGGCCAACCAGCTGGCGCTCGAGCAGGATCACCGAGCGGCCCCGTTGCCTTAGAAAAAATGCGGCGGAGGCACCCATGAAGCCGCCGCCCACGATCAGAACATCGGCTTGTGCGCGGTTCATTCGGTCTCCTCCACGGTTGCGATGGCGAGCGGCTTCACGGGTGCCTGCCCGCGCAGCCGGCCAACCTGCTCGAGCGGCACGTGCGCCGCCGCCGCGATCACCTCCGCGCCCGCATGGCCGCAGTAACGTCCCTGGCAGCGTCCCATGCCGACGCGGCTAAACGCTTTTGCGCGGTTCGCTTCCTGCGCGCCTTCGTCGCGCACCACGCGGCGCAGTTCGCCCGCGGTGATGCCTTCGCACCGGCACACGATCGTATCGTCGGACAGTCGGGCCGCCTGCTCGGCAGGCCAGCCAAACGCCTCGGCGAGACCGAGCCGGAAGCGATCCATTTTGCGCTGTTCGCGCATCAACGTGTCGAGCGTCGTGGCCGGAACCGCGCGCCCGAGATCGCTCAACGCAGCATACGCGGCGAGCCGTCCGGCGAACTCCGCGCCGTCCGCACCGAGCACGCGCGCGCCATCACCCGCGATATAGACGCCTTTTTCGGTACTGCGGCCGAGTTCATCGATTTGCGGCACCCATTGCCGCGACAGCGCATCGAAACGGAAAGCGCAGCGCGCGAGATCGGCAAGCTGAGTCTCCGGACGCAGGTGATAGCCGAGACCCACCGCGTCGCAATCGACCTGCGCGACGTTGCCGCGCGCATCGCGAAAGCGTACGCCAAGCACGCCGTCGTCCGCATTGCCGAGAATCTCGAGCGGCTCGATGCCGTTTTCGACCCGCACGCCCGAGCGCTTCAGCGCCGCGACGAGCGCGCGGCCCTTGAGCAATACGTCGACGCGCGACAGCAGTTTGGGCAGCGCGCGCAGGCGCGCACCGCTCTTCGACGTGTCGAGTACCGCTGCTACGTTGGCGCCCGCCTGCACATACTGGTTCGCGACCAGATACAGCAATGGGCCGGTCCCCATGAACACGACCTGGCGGCCAATCGCGCAGGCCTGCGACTTCAGCGCGATCTGCGCGGCACCGAGGCTGTAGGTGCCGGCGAACTGCCAGCCTTTGACCGGCATCAGGCGATCCGTCGCGCCGGGGCACAGGATCAGCGCATCGTAGCCCAACGCGCTAGCGTGTCCTTCATGCACGATATGCAGCTTGCCTTGCGCGACGTTCCACGCCAGCGTCTGCGCACGGTAATCGATCTGCGGGCGCAGTCGTTCGAAGGTGCGATGCAGGTCTGCCGCGCGCGCGGCTTCGGTGCCGTACAGCTTCGCGTACGGCCGCGTGAAGCCTTCGGGCTGTCGCCGGTAGATCTGGCCGCCATCGCGTCTGCCTTCATCGACGACGATCGGGCGGATGCCGCCCGCCAGCAGGGTTTCCGCGCAGCGCACGCCTGCAGGCCCTGCGCCGACGATTACGATGCGAGGTTCGCCCATTGCGCCTCCGGTTGCGTCGTGACGACGCGCATGCCTGCTTCGACGACGGTGGTGCAGGCGCGCAGCCGCTCGCCGTCCGCGGTCCATACCCAGCAATCCTGACACGCGCCCATCAGGCAAAAGCCGGCGCGCTTTTCATCACCGAATTCGGACTGCCGCACCTGCCGCACCGAGCACAGCATCGCGGTGAGCAGCGTGTCGCCGGCCAGCGCCTGGACCGTCTCGCCGTTGATCGTCAGCTCGACTTTGGCGCGAGCCGTCTCGCCTACGCGTACGAATCTGCCGTTCATGCCGCGGCTCCCGCGATACCGTCCGGTGACACGTGAGCGTCGCTGCGATTGGTCAGCACGTGACGCAGGAATTCGCGGGTGCGCACCTCGCGCGGCGAACCCAGCACCTGCTGCGCGGTGCCCTCCTCGATGATGAGTCCAGCGTGCAGAAAGCACACCCGGTCTGCCACTTCGCGCGCGAAGCCCATTTCGTGAGTGACGACCAGCATCGTCATGCCTTCGCGTGCAAGGGTGCGCATCACGCCGAGCACTTCGCCGACCAGTTCGGGATCGAGCGCGGAGGTCGGCTCGTCGAACAGCATCGCCTTCGGCTTCATCGCGAGCGAGCGAGCAATCGCCACCCGTTGCTGCTGCCCGCCCGAAAGCTGGTGAGGATAGGCGTGCAGCTTGTGGCCGAGCCCCACCTTGTCGAGCAGTTCCGACGCTTCGCGTTGCGCGTCCGCGCGCGCCTGGCGTTTGACATGCACGGGCCCTTCCATCACGTTCTCGAGCGCGGTACGGTGCGGAAACAGGTTAAAGCGCTGAAACACCATGCCGACCTGGGAGCGCAACTGGTTGATATTGCGCGCGCGCTGTTCGACGCGCTCGCCGAGCAGGCGAATTTCGCCTTCGTCGTATGCTTCCAGCGCGTTAATGCAGCGCAGCAGGGTCGACTTTCCAGAGCCCGACGCGCCGATCAGGCAGACCACTTCGCCGTGGCGGACGTTTAGCGAAATGCCCTTGAGAACGGGTACGGCGCCAAAACTCTTGTGCACATTCGTGATTTCGATCATCGCATCCTCACTTCGCACTTATCTGGCCTTGTGCCGACCGAAACGTCGCTCAAGCGTACGGGTCATGCTCATCAACGGCATGCTCATCGCCAGATAGCCGAGCGCGACGAGTGTGTATACCGTCAGATTCTGAAACGTCGACGACGCGATCAGTTGGCCTTCGCGCGTCATTTCGGCGACCGTGATGGTGGACGCAAGCGATGAGTCCTTCAGCATCATCACGAGCGTGTTGCTGTACGGTGGCAGCGCGACCTTGATCGCCTGCGGCAGGATCACCCGTATCATCGTCTTCACGCGCCCCATGCCGATCGACTGCGCGGCTTCGTACTGGCCCGGATCGACCGCCTCGATGCCCGCCCGGAAGATCTCCGCGATGTAAGTCGAATAACCGAAACCAAGCCCGATGATGCTAGCTTGCAGCGCCGACACCTGGATGTGGATTTCCGGCAGCACGAAGTAGATGTAGAACAGCAGCACGATCATCGGCAGACCGCGCACGACGTTGATCATCGTGCTCACCCCGCGTACGACGAGCGGATAGCGCGACATCTTCAGCAACGCCCAGGTCAGGCCGAGCGCGGTGCTCAACAGCAGACAACCCAGCGTGATGACGATGCTCATCACCGCGCCTTCCAGCAAAATCGGTACAAAGTCGGCTATATCTTGCCAGTGCATGTCGTGCCTTCCGTTGCTCTTTGCATTCGTTCAGTCCGCTGCCCCGCCGGGCGGCGGACATCGCAGGGCGGGTCCCGCCTCGCAGCGGGCACGCCTCTTGTCACGACAGGCGGGTCAGCTCGTGAGGTGCCACTTCTTCAGGATCGCGTCGAGCGTGCCGTCGGCCTTCATCTTCGTCAGCGCGTCGTTGATCTTCACCATCAGCGCGCTGTTGCCCTTCTTGACCGCGATCGCGATGTCGAATTTTTCCATCGGCACGTAGGCGTCGTCGACCCGCGTTCCGGCCATCGCGCCCGCTGCCTCCTGGGCCTTCAGGATCGGATAGTCGTTGAAGCCCGCGACGATGCGGCCAAGCGCGACATCGCGCGTCATGTCGGCGGGACTGTCATACATCTTCACTTCGGTGAAGATGCCGAGTTTCTTCAACTGATCGCCGTAGTCGGTACCGGTCGGCGCGCCGACCGTCATGCCCTTCATGTCCTGCACCGAGTGATAGACGGCCTTGTTCGTGTCCTTCACGATGATGCCTTCGCCAAACGCCGTCACCGGCTGCGAGAAATCGACCACTTCGGCGCGCTTCGGCGTCGGCGTCATGCCGGCGACGATGATGTCGATCTTGCCGGATACCACCGACTGGATCAACGCCGAGAACGGCACCGCGCCGTACGACACGTTAAAGCCCTCGCGCTTGCCGATCTCCTTGACGACATCCGGCATCAGACCTTCGATCTTCTGCGTCTTCACGTCCATGAACGTGGTCGGTGCGCTCGACGGCGGCGAGCCCGCGGTGAGCGTCGCCGTCTCGGCGGCGTGGGCGGCGCCCAACATCATCGTCATCGCGAGGCCCGCGCCTGCGGCAAAGCGTTGAACCGTGTTGAAACGGACGGCGGAAGCAGGCTGGAACATGAAACGCAACATGGGGATTTCCTCTGGGAATAGTGATTTTTCAATCTGCGCGCTGCCCTGCCATCTGGCAGTAGCGGTCAGTCGATCCATTCAATGCAGTACATCCTGCAACCTGTAATACGCGCCAACGAGCGGCAGAAACCACGCGCGTCCAAAATGTCCTGGAATCGCGGGCCATTCGAGCGTTCGCCACGGATTGCGCGAGGCGGCGCCGAACATCACGTCGGCCATCAGTCGGCCCATGTGCACGGACATCTGCACACCGTGGCCGCTGTAGCCCATCGAATAAAACAGTCCTTCATGCTGGCCTGCGCGCGGCAGGCGGTCGGCCGTCATGTCGACGAGGCCGCCCCAGCAGTAGTCGATGCGCACGTCGGCCAGCTCCGGGAAATAACGTGCGAGCGCGTCACGCAGAATCCGCCCGCTTTTCTCGTCCGAACGCGGATTCGACATCGCAAAGCGCGCGCGGCCGCCGAACAGCAGACGCTCGTCAGGCGTCGCACGAAAATAGTTGCCGATGTTCAGCGTCGTCACATACGAGCGGCGCGTCGGCAACAGCGTGTCGAGGTGTGCCTTGCCGAGCGGCTCGGTCGCGACGATGAAGCTGCCGACCGGCGCGATGCGGCGGCGGAACCATTGCAGCGGACCGACCTGCGACGTGCCCGTGGCGATCAACACTCGCTCGGCGCGTACCGTGCCGAGCGGACACTGCACGTCGAACGCGTGGCCGCCGAGCGGCTTCAGGTCCCTCACAGGCGCGTTCTCGTAGATCCGCGCGCCGCGGCGTGCCGCCGCCTCGCCAAGACCCACGCCGAATTTGCCCATGTGCATCTGCATGCCGTTGCGCTGCACCAGTCCGCCGAAAAAACCGTCCGATGCGATCTCCTTGTGAATCTGCTCGGGCGGCACGAGTTCGACATCGGGATCGACTTCGCGCCGCAACACCTCGTACGACTTCGCGAGCGACGCGAAATGGTGCGGCTTCGCCGCGAGCTTGATCTTTCCGGAATGGCGCAAATCGCAATCGATCTGCTCGTCGGCGATGATCGATTTCACCGTCTCGACGGCGCCCGCATACGCGCGGTAGAACTCCGCCGCGCGCTCGCTGCCGATGCGTGCGGACAGAGCGGCATAGTCTTGCGCGACGCCCGTATTGCAATGGCCGCCGTTACGGCCCGATGCCTGCGCCGCGAGCCGGCCCGCCTCGAACACGATCACCGACCTGCCGCGTTTGGCGAGCTCCAACGCAGCCGACAATCCGGTGAAGCCGCCGCCGACCACCGCAACGTCCACCCGCTGCGGCAGCGGACTCTCCGCGCCGTGGGCAAAGCGCGGCGCGGTGTCGAGCCAGTAGGAGTCGAGCTTCATCGTGATCCATTCCTGTCGGTTGGTTGCGCCGCTCTCGCCGGCGCGCGCGAAGCAATGTCGGGAGAAGGCCGGTGCTGTGGATCAGAGGCCGAGCAGCGACGCCAGTTGCGGAATGCCCGACACTTCGTTGACGCCGTAGTACGGGTTCAGCGGCTCGTGGCCACGGTTGACGAACGCCTTGTGCTTGATGCCCATGTCGTACGCGGTCATCAGGTCATAGCGGAAGCTCGACGACACGTGCAGCACGTCTTCCGGATTGCAATCCAGTTGCGAGAACATGTACTCGAAGGCTTTTTGCAGCGGCTTGTATGCCTGCGCCTGCTGCGCGGTGTAGACCTTGTGAAACGGCGCGCCGAGCTTGTCGACGTTGCTGTGGATCTGGTCGTCCGATGCGTTCGACAGGATCACGAGCTTGTACTTCGAGGCCAGTCGCGACAGCCCTTCCGGCACGTCCGCGTGCGGGCCCCAGCTCGGCACGGCTTCGTAGATTTTTTGCGCGGTCGCTGCTTCGAACGGCACGCCAGTGCGTTCGCAGGTGCGGCGCACCGAGTTCTCGACCACGTCGCGGTAGGGTTTCCATGCGCCCAGTACTTCGTCGAGGCGATAGCCACGGAAGAACTCGACGAACTCATCCATCTTCGCTTTGTCCAGCTTGTCGCCGTAAAGCTGGCGCGCGGTCAGGCCCATCTGGAAGTTGGTCAGCGTGCCATAGCAGTCGAAAGTGATGTACTTCGGCTCGAAATCGATCATGGTCAACATCCTGTCGTCGTGGCGAACCTGTTCGCAGGCTCGGGTTCAGTTTCGGATTGAATCAGTGCGGTTGATGCTGGCGTAAAGCCGGTGTAAGGCGGTACTTCACAGCGCTTCGAAATCGATCAGCACGCTCTTGTGCCGCATGCTCGCCACCATCGCCTCGCGGCCGAGATCCTTGCCGATGCCGGATTGGCCGAAGCCGCCCGTCGGAATGATCATGTCGCCGCTGCGGCCGTAGCGGTTGATCCAGATCGTGCCCGCCGCGATGCGGCGCATCGCCCGCAGCGCCTGGCCGATGTCGCTGCTATGAACTCCGGCCGCGAGACCGTAGATCGGATGCGCGGCGAGCGCGATGCCCTCTTCCTCGTCTTTGAATGTCTGTACCGTCAGGACCGGGCCGAACAGCTCCTCGCGCACGGCGGGCGTCTCGGCGGTCACATTGGCGAGCAGTGTGGGGCGGTGGAAATAGCCTTCACCGGTGCCTTCGAAAAAGCCGCCGCCGAAGATCACTTCCGCACCGCTGTCGCGGCTTTGCTCGATCAGCGCTTCGATGCGCCGCGCCTGGCCGGCACTGATGATCGGCGAATAGGCGGTGCGACTGTCCCACAGCGGACCGGGCTTGATCGGCTGCAGTTGCCGCTGGATGGCGTCGATCAGCGGCTCGGCCATGCGCTCGTGCACGATCAGCCGCGTACCGGCCACGCAGGCCTGGCCGCCGTTGGCCGTAAAGCCGCGTGCAATGCAGCGCGCCGTATGGTCGAGGTCCCGCACGTGCTCGAACACCAGTTGCGGGCTCTTGCCGCCGAGTTCTAGCGTGACGGGCTTGGTGCCGTGCATCGCGGCGTCGCTCATGATCGCGGCGCCCGTGCGGGTCGAACCCGTGAAGCTCATTTTGGAAATGCCAGGGTGACGCGTCAGCGCGGCGCCCGCCGTCGCGCCACGGCCGTTCACCACGTTGAAGATACCGGGCGGCATGCCTGCCTCGATGGCGAGTTCCGCGATGCGCAGCGTCGAGAAAGGCGTCATTTCCGACGGTTTCATCACGACCGCGTTGCCCGCCGCGAGCGCGGGGCCGCACTTCCATGAACACATCGACAGCGGGAAATTCCACGGTGTGATCGCCCCGATCACGCCGTACGGTTCCGATGCGATAAAACCGAGACTATCGCGGCGCGTGGCCGCGATATCACCGCCGAGCTTGTCGGCCAGCTCCGCGAAAAAGCGGATCGCCTCGGCGGTGAACGGCACATCGGACGTGTAGCTTTCCGTCACCGGACGCGTCGAGCTGACCGTTTCGAGTTGCGCGAGGCTCACCGCATCGCGATCGATCAGCTCGGCCCAGCGGCTCAGCACCTTCGCACGTTCGCGCGGAGAACGCGTGCCCCAGCCGCTCGCCCTCCATGCAGCCAACGCATTGCTCACCGCGTGATCGACGGTAGCGTCCGACGCGTCCGGCACATGGCCAAGCAGCGCGCCATCCGACGGCCGATGAACGGCGAGCTGCGCTTCGCCGGCCGAATAGTACGCACCGCCAACGAAATGCCCCTGCGGCAACGGCACGGCTGAAGGATCGAAATCGAGTGACGGAGTGGACATGCCCGGCCTGATCAGTAAGTTCAAGTATGTGGTGCCGCGTGCGCTAACGCACCGATGACTCCGGGCACCACTCGGCACTGCTGTTCGCCCATCACGACCACCGAATGAACGAACATCGGATGAAGTTCATTTTAATGAACATCGAATGAAATACTAGTGGTCAAAAATAAACTCTGCGAAAAATTCGTTGTGCGCTGCGATACATTGCCGGCCGCGCAGCAGGCGCTGCCGCAGTGGCGCGCGCAAGCAACAAGCCCGCGCGGCTGTGGCGCACGAGCGAGGCCACGCGACACGTTCACCCGCTCGTGCAGCGCAAAAATGAAAGAGGCAAAAAAGAGAAAGAAAGGCGTAGACGTCAGCCGCCGTCCGCGTGACCAGGACACGACGCATCAGAACGACGCGACGCAAAGAGAGGGAGGACAGAGCCGCCTGCCACACACGACAACACGACACGCGGCTCGCGTTACAGACAGATCAGAGGTGAATGACGGGCGGCTGCGTATTCATGATCCATAGCAAGCGCGCGGTCTTCCTGCTTTCGTTGCGCACGCTGTGCGGCACCGTGCTCTTGAACTGGAAACTGTCGCCCTCGCGCAGCTCGGAGCGCCGGTCGCCGACATTCAGCACGACCGTGCCTTCCAGCACCAATCCCGCCTTCTCGCCGATGCCGACCAGGACTTCTTCCGAACCGGCGCCGGCCGGCAGCATAATGATCATCATCTGCAAATCGTGATCGCCGTGCGGCGACAACAATTCTTTCTGCATGCCGTTCTTGCCGACTTCGAACAGCGGTCTCTCGGCCGCCTTGCGCACGAAATCGCCGGTGATCGGGTCCGAGACCGCGTCGTCTTCTTCGAGGAGCGCGGTGAGCGGAACCTCCAACGCCTGGCGCAGGCGCTCGAGAATGCGCACCGACGGATTGGCCTTGTTGCGCTCGACCTGGCTGACCGTGCCTACCGATACGCCCGCGCGCATCGCCAGCTCGTTGATCGACAGACCCTGCGCGACGCGCAGCGCGCGCAGACGAGTGCCGACGTCGCCGTGACCCGGGTCGGCCGCGCGCTTCTTGATGATCTGTGTTCGCTGCATGGGTTTCCTGTCGATGACGTTGCGGTTGTCGTGCCGGGCACGGCCCGTGGCATGCGAAGAGGCACGCCCGTCGCTACAATGAACGGCCGTGCAATTTTCATCATTATATTGAATATAGCACCGTCGGAGTGAACGACAAAAATACCTGCGCCGTTGCGCTGCGCGTGGCTGGCCGAAGCGAATCGGGTGCGACCATGCGTGCGCGCCAATAACAAAAAGATCGTCCTATGAAGCGGGCACAGGGAATGCGAAAGTCTAGACTGTCCAGACTGATTACGCCGCCAGCAGGAGTTTGCAGTGTCCGAACCAACCATGAAGAAACCACCCCGCTACCGCCGTCTCACGTCCGCTGACATCGCCGCCGCGCACGGCCTCTCCGTTGCGGTGCGCTGGCCGCACCGCGCCGAGGACTGGCGCTTCATGTGCGACGCCGGCACCGGCTTCGTCGCCGAAGACATTGGTGCTGTGATCGGCACCGCGCTGTGCTGGAAGTTCGGCGCGGACCGGGGCACGCTGGGCCTCGTGATCGTGTCGCCGGACGAACAGGGACGCGGCATCGGCCGCAAGCTGATGGAACTGGTGCTCGAAGAACTCGGCAACCGCGTGACCTTCCTGCATGCAACGGTCGCCGGCAAGCCGCTTTACGAAAAGCTGGGCTTCGTCGCCTGCGGCGGACTCACCCAGCATCAGGGTCCGCTCGGCAACGTGGCCGCCGTCGCGCCGCCGCCCGGCGAGCATCTGCGTGCAGCGACGTCCGCGGACACGCCCCGGCTGATCGAACTCGCATCGCGTGCGAGCGGCCTCGACCGCAGCGCGACGATCCCGTCGCTGCTCGAATTCGCGCAAGGCGTGGTGCTCGAACGCGCCGGCGAAGTGCTCGGTTTCTCGCTGTTCCGACCGTTCGGACGCGGCTACTCGATCGGACCGGTGGTCGCGCAACGCTCATCCGACGATCTGCGCGCCCGCGCGCTGATCTCGTACTGGCTCGCACAGCATGCCGGCGATTTCGTGCGGATCGACGTGCCGGGCGATGCTGGCATCCACGACTGGCTGACGAGCGTCGGCATGACGCGCGTCGATTCCGTCGAAAAGATGGTGCGCAACGCTTGCGCCGACGCCCGCGAGGCGGCCCCCGACGCGACCTGGCGCGCGTACGGCATCATCAACCAGGCAATGGCATAAACGGCGATGGCCGTCCTCTACAAAGCCGATCCGGTGCGCGGCGCGCTATGGGCCGAGCGGTTTGCGCGGCATGCGCCCGAGATCCCGTTCCGCGTGTGGCCGGACATCGGCGATACCGAGGCCGTGCGCTATCTGGTCGCGTGGCAACCCGGCGACCTCGCGGTCACGCTGCCGAATCTCGAAGTCGTGTTCTCGGTCGGCGCAGGCGTCGATCAACTGGATCTGTCGCAGATTCCGGCGCATCTGCCGGTGGTGCGCATGCTCGAACCGGGAATCGTCGAGGGCATGGTCGAGTACGTCACCGAGGCGGTGCTGGCGATTCACCGCGATCTGTTCGATTACGCGTTGCAACAGCAGGCGCGCGTATGGCAGCCGCTGCGGCTACGCGCTGCGGCGTCGCGTCGGATCGGAGTGCTTGGCCTCGGCATGCTCGGCACGGCGGTACTGCGGCGTTTGCGGCTATTCGGCTTTGCGTGCGCGGGCTGGAGCCGCTCGCCGCACGAGATCGACGGTATCGCCTGCTATGCGGGCGACGCCGGGCTCGATGCGTTGCTGGCCCGCACCGACGTGCTGATCTGCCTGCTGCCGCTGACAGACGCGACGCGCGGGCTGCTGTGCCGCCGGCTATTCGACACGCTGCCCCGGGGCGCGTCGCTGGTGCACGTTGGGCGCGGAGCGCAACTCGTCGGCGGCGATCTGCTCGACGCGCTGCAAGGCGGGCAGCTTCACAGCGCGGTGCTCGACGTCACCGACCCCGAGCCGCTGCCCGCGGACCATCCGCTATGGGCGCAACCGCGCGTGCGCATCACGCCGCATATCGCGAGCGCGACGCGGCCCGAATCGGCTGTCGATGCGGTGCTGGAAAACCTTCGTCTTCATCGCGCGGGCGAGCGCATGAACGGCCTGATCGACCGGACCCGCGGGTACTGATACCCATGCGCGGCCCGACACCCGAACGCAACCCCAATTGGCGAAACCCGCGGTGTCGGCAGACAGCGCGCGATTACCGCAAGGAGAGAAACGTATGACCCGCAAATACCGGATTGCCGTCATTCCCGGCGACGGCATCGGCACCGAAGTGATGCCCGAATGCCTGCGCGTGCTGGATGCCGTCTGCAAGCGCTTCGACCTCGGCATCGACTACCGGCAGATCGAATGGGCGTCGTGCGACTACTATGCGCAACACGGTCGGATGATGCCCGACAACTGGAAGGAGCAGTTGCAGGACTGCGATGCAATTCTGTTCGGCGCGGTCGGCTGGCCCGACAAGGTGCCCGACCATATTTCGCTGTGGGGGTCGCTGCTCAGGTTCCGCCGCGAATTCGACCAGTACGTGAACCTGCGCCCCGCCCGCCTGTTCGAAGGCGTGCCCTGCCCGCTCGCGAACCGCAAACCGGGCGATATCGACTTCATGATCGTGCGCGAAAACACCGAAGGCGAGTATTCGTCGGTGGGCGGCACGATGTTCGAGGGTACCGACCGCGAAGTCGTGATGCAGCAGTCGATCTTCACCCGTCACGGCACCGAGCGCGTGATGAAGTTCGCGTTCGATCTCGCGCAGCGCCGCGCGAAGAAGATCACGGTGGCGACGAAGAGCAACGGTATCGCGATCAGCATGCCGTGGTGGGATGCGCGCGCCGATGAAATGGCCGCCCGCTACCCGGACGTGAAGATGGACCGTCAGCACATCGACATTCTGTGCGCGCGCTTCGTGCTGAACCCCGATCGCTTCGACGTGGTGGTCGCGTCGAACCTGTTCGGCGACATCCTCTCCGACCTCGGTCCCGCGTGCACGGGGACGATCGGCATCGCGCCGTCAGGCAACCTGAATCCCGACCGGCGCTTTCCGTCGCTGTTCGAGCCGGTCCACGGTTCGGCGCCCGACATCGCCGGCAAGGGCATCGCCAATCCGGTCGCGATGATCTGGTCGGCCGCGATGATGCTCGACTTCCTCGGCAACGGCGCGGGTGTCGAGCGCGAGGCGCACGACACGATCGTCGCCGCGATCACGCAGGTGCTGAAGGACGGCCCGCGCACCGGCGACCTGGGCGGCAGCGCATCGACCGCGGAAGTCGGCGCGGCAATCGCGGCGCGGGTCGCCAGCGCGGGTCGTCAATAGACACTGCTCACGCAGCGCGGATAGCATGACTGCCCGGCGCGTGCCGGGCGCTCTGCCCCGCACCCCAACCGCACTGGAGACATCACATGAGCACGAATCTCGAACAGCAGGCCCGTGCGCTGATCCGCACGGACAACTTCATCGACGGCAAGTGGATCGCAGCTGCGAACGGCCGCCGGTTCGCGGTCACTGATCCGGCAACCGGCAAGCTGATCGCGGAGGTGGCCGACAGCGGCCCCAGCGACGCGCGAGCCGCCACCGACGCCGCCGCCAAAGCGCTGCCCGCATGGCGTGCGAGCCTCGCGAGCGAACGCGCGGCCGTGCTGCACCGCTGGCACGCGCTGATCATCGCGAATCGCGACGCGCTCGGCGCGTTGATTTCGCTCGAACAAGGCAAGCCGCTCGCCGAAGGGCGCGCCGAGGTCAGCTATGGCGCGTCGTACGTCGCGTGGTTCGCCGACGAAGCTACCCGCATCTACGGCGATCTGATTCCGCAGCAGCAGCGCGGCAAACGGATGAGCGCGATCAAGGAACCGATCGGGGTCGTCGCCGCGATCACGCCGTGGAATTTTCCGCTCGCGATGATCGCGCGCAAGATCGCGCCGGCGCTCGCGGCAGGCTGCACGGTAGTCGCGAAACCCGCGGAAGATACGCCGCTCACCGCAATCGCGCTCGCGATGCTGGCGCACGAGGCGGGCGTGCCGCATGGCGTGCTGAACCTGATCTCGGCCTCGCGCGCCGCGGCGGCGAAGACGGTCGGTGAATGGCTCGCCGACAGCCGCGTGCGCAAGATCACGTTCACCGGCTCGACGCCCGTCGGCAAACACCTCGCGCGCGAATCGGCGAGCACGCTGAAGAAGCTGTCGCTGGAACTCGGCGGCAATGCGCCTTTCATCGTGTTCGACGACGCCGACCTCGATGCCGCAGTCAATGGCCTGCTCGTTGCGAAATTTCGCAATGGCGGACAGACCTGCGTGTGCCCGAACCGCGTCTACGTGCAACGCGGCGTCTACGAGCAGTTCTCCGCGCTGCTGTGCGCGAAAGTGGCCGAGCTGCGGGTCGGGCCCGCGAGCGATCCGGCTTCGCAGATCGGCCCGATGATCAACGAACGGGCGGTGGAAAAGATCGCGCGTCATGTCGACGACGCGCTCGAGAACGGCGCGGTCGTGCTGACCGGCGGACGTCGGCTCACCGAGTTGGGGCCGCGCTACTACGCGCCCACGGTGCTAGGCAACGCCACCGCGTCGATGGCATTGTGCGGCGAGGAAACCTTCGGCCCGGTCGTGCCGCTGTTCCCGTTCGACAGCGAGCAGGAAGCGGTGCTGGCCGCGAACGACACGCCATTCGGGTTGGCGTCGTATTTCTATAGCGAGAACATGCGCCGTATCGAGCGCGTATCGCGCGCGCTGGAAGCGGGCATCGTCGGCATCAACGAAGGTGCGCTCGCTTCGGAGGCGGCGCCGTTCGGCGGCGTGAAGGAATCCGGCTACGGTCGCGAAGGATCGAAGTACGGACTGGATGACTATCTGTCGATCAAGTATCTGTGTCAGGGAGGACTGGAGTGAACATGCAAGCCTATCCGATCGAAGTCGAATTTCCGGACCTCTCGGCGCACGCCGCCGGCAATACCGGCATTGCTTACCTGCACACGTTCGACTCCGGCCAACCCGGACCGCACGTGATGATCAATGCGCTGACGCACGGCAACGAAGTGTGCGGCGCGATCACCGTCGACGCGTTGTTGCGCAGCGCCCTGCGGCCGCGCCGCGGCAAGCTCACGCTGTCGTTCGCGAACGTCGCCGCTTACGCGCGGTTCGACCGGGCGACACCCGACAAAGCGCGTTTCGTCGATCAGGACTTCAACCGCGTATGGACCGCCGCGAAGCTCGACGACGTTGCGACGCGCTCGTCCGAGCTCGATCGTGCGCGCGCGATGCGGCCGGTGATCGACACAGTGGACCTGCTGCTCGACTTGCACTCGATGCATGAAAAAAGCGCGCCGCTGATCGTTGCGGGCCCGCTGCGCAAAGGCGCCGAACTGGCCGAGCGGCTCGGCGCGCCCGCCACCGTGATCCAGGACGAAGGCCATCCCGAAGGCCGCCGGATGCGCGACTACGAGGGCTTCGGCGACGACGCGAGTCCGAAGAATGCGCTGTTGATTGAATGCGGCCAGCACTGGGAAGCCAGCGCGGTGACGGTCGCGCGCGACTGCACCGCACGTTTTCTGTTGCTGTCGGGCATCGTCGACGCAGCCGACCTGCCGTCCAGATGGATCGCGCCGTTGCCCGACGAAATGCTGATCGTGCGCGTGACCGAACCGGTCGTCGCGAAGAGCATGGATTTCCGCTTCGCGGGTCCCTACACCGGGCTCGAAACTTTCGACAAAGCCGGCACCGTGATCGCATGGTCCGACGGCCAGCCGGTCTCGACTCCGTACGACGACTGCATGCTGGTGATGCCCTCGCTGCGCCAGTTGCGCGCCGGCGTCACCGTGGTCCGGCTAGGCCGCATCGAACGACGTATCGACCTGCGCTCACGACAACAGGAACAAGCCACATGAAAGTTCAGCAGATCAGTCAAGCGGCGCACGTCACCGCGCTCGATGATTGGGGAACCGCCGGTCTGCCCGGCACCGAACCGTCGCGCGTATCGGGACGCCAGTACGTGATTGCCGGTCATGAAGCGGTCGATACCGGCGTGTTCGAGTGCTCGCCCGGCACCTACAGGCGTTCCGTCAAGCAGGCGGAGGTCATGCATTTCATCAAGGGCAGCGGCACCTTCACGCCCGACGGAGAAGACACGATCCGCTTCGCCGCCGGCGACACGCTGTTTTTCGAAGCAAACACGGAAGGGCTTTGGAACATCGACGAAACGCTGCGCAAGATCTACGTGATCTTCTGACTGCGCCACAGGCACCCGGCATTCGCCGGTCATGTCAATCCACGGTTGCTCGAACATGCTAAGAATCGACGAAGTCTCGAATAGCGAGGGATTCCCCGATCGCTGCGACGTCGCAGTGATCGGCGGCGGCATCATCGGCGTCAGCACCGCTTACGAGCTTGCGCGGCGCGGCGTATCGGTCGCGCTGCTCGAGAAAGGCATCATTGGCGCGGAACAGTCGGGACGCAACTGGGGTTGGGTGCGCCAGCAGAACCGCGACCTGCACGAGTTGCCGCTCGCGATGCAGAGCCTCGCGCGCTGGGGCGAGTTGAGCGACGAACTCGGCGAAGACATCGGCTTTCGGCGAACCGGCATTCTGTACGGAAGCGAGCAGTCCGCGGACGTCGCGCAATGGGAAACCTGGCTCGGCAAGGCGCGTGCGCTTGGCTTCGACAGTCAGTTGCTGTCGGCTCGCGAACTGGCAGCGCGCGTTCCGAATGGTCAGGCGAAGTGGGTGGGCGGCGTGTGGTCGCATTCCGATGGACGTGCGGAGCCGTCCATCGCTGCGCCCGCCATTGCAAGAGGCGCGCAACGACTCGGCGCGCGCGTGCATCAGACCTGCGCGGTTCGCGGACTCGACATCAGCGCGGGCCGGGTCGCCGGTGTATGGACCGAGCGCGGCCTGATCGGCGCGAGCAGCGTCGTGCTGGCCGGCGGCGCGTGGAGTGCTCTGTTCTGCCGGCATCATGGCATCGATCTGCCGGCGCTCAACGTGATCGGCACCGCGCTGCGCACGGCCGAAGCGCCGGCCGTGATAGACGGGTGCTTCTCGGGCCCGAACTTCGCGATGAGGCGGCGGCTCGACGGCGGTTATACGATCGCGGTCCCCGGCTACGGACGAATGGAAATCGCGCCACAGAACCTGCGGCACGCGGTCAAGTTTCGCAAGATGTTCCGCAGCAAAATCAACAAGAAGCTCAAGTTCCGGATGGCGCAGCCCTTTTTCGGCGGCCCCGAAGGGAGTGCGAACTGGCGTAACGACGACATTTCTCCGTTCGAGCTGACGCGGGTTCTCGATCCTGCACCCGATGCCGAGTGGCCGGCCCGTGCTCTGAAAAACGTCGCGACGGTGTTTCCCGAACTGTCAGGATTGCGGATCGCTGATGCGTGGGCGGGCGCGATCGACACGACGCCCGATCTGGTGCCGGTGATGTCACGCGTGCATAGCACCCCCGGCCTCGTGATCGCGTCCGGGTTCAGCGGCCATGGATTCGGACTGGGACCGGGCGCCGGCATGCTAGTGAGCCGCATCGTGACGAATGACGCGACCGGGATCGACATACAGCCGTACCGATTGACGCGCTTTACCGATGGAACCCGGCTGGCGAGACCGGAAATGATGTAACGGCGATGGCGGGAATACTTGCCAACCGCGATCGCATTCGCACGCGTCGCGGCGCGCACTTTGCGCCCGGCTAGTTGACTAGCGAAAACTTCACCGGAATGTCTGCACGATCGGTCAGTTCGTCAAGGCAGTCGACAAGCAGGTCTAGCGCCAGGAACGTGCCGGCATCGAATCCTTCCGCATGATAGCGGCGCAGTTCCTTCAACGTCTGCTGCAAACGGCGTATCGCGGCAGGATGACTGTCGCGCAACGGCCAGCAACACAGCAGGTATGCCAATGGCGTCAGGCTGCGCGCCTCGCACCACGTGTCGAACAGGCGCAGGCAGATTCTATCGATCTCTTGCAAGCGCCTGCGTCGGTCCAGAAAGTCCGCAATCATTTTGCACGTCGCCTTTCGATCTTCGCAACAGTTAGCGATGGTGAATCAACGGTCGATAGCGCGCAGTCGTCAGCGGCTGCAAATGATTACGGCAATGCCTGATCCAGACGTCAGAAAATCCTGAGTCGGGTTTTTCCCACGCTGAACGGTTCGAGCGAGGGGCTCGACAGCTCACTGATCGCCGGGCACGCCGTAGCTCGGCGCCGCGGTCGGATTCAACGCGCGCGCGATGTAGTCCAGCATCTGCGGCCGATACGCTTGCCATAGCGCGTCGAGTTTGCCGATCGGATCGTCATCCGCCCAATCGACCCGCAGATCGACGACCGGCCACACGTGCGTATCGACGATCTTCAGAACCGCCGAATGCACGGGGCCTGCTTCTCCGCCAGCTTCTACGGCCGCATGCATCGCGTGTAGCAGACGATCGGCGAGCGCGCCTTGTGCGCCCTCGAACGCTTTCACCATCGCGTCGATCACCGGCTTGCCGGCGAGCAGATTACCCGCTGCCACACACTGATTTCCCGCGACGGCGTGATGCACGCCGAGTGCTTCCTTGCCGGTGAAAAGCGCGGTTCGCCCTTCGCTGTCGACCACCGTCACCTGCCGGTACTCGCTCCATTCGCTCGCGCCTAGCGCCCGTTCGAGCGCCACATCCGCCGCGATACGTTCGCTGTCCAGCAGATCGAGAATCTGCGGCCCGAGCGCGGGCAACGTCACGTTCTGCGTCGCCACCGCACCGACGCCAGCGCGCGCCCACGGACACCTCGCACCGACCGCAATGCTCGATGAACTGATCGCGATACCGAGCTGACCGGTCTTTCCACAACGTCCGACGATCGAGAATGTCATGAGCGGCTCCTTAGGCCTCAGCGGGCTTCCAGTTGTCAGGAATCACGGCGATCACGTCGATTTCCATCAGCCATTGCGGCTGGCCGAGCGCGCTGACGCAGAGCCCGGTCGAAATCGGATATACGCCCTTCAGCCACTTGCCGACTTCCTGATACACCGGATCGCGATAACGCGGATCGGTGATATAAGTCGTCGTCTTGACGATATGCGACAGATCGCTGCCCGCTTCTTCGAGAAGCTGCCTGACGTTCTTCATCGCCTGCTCGGCCTGCGCGCGTGGATCGCCGAGACCGATCAGGTTGCCGTCGAAATCGGTACCGACCTGGCCGCGCACATAGACCGTATTGCCCGCGCGAACCGCCTGGCAAAGATCGTTGTCCAGCGACTGGTTCGGGTACGTCTCCTTCGTATTGAACATGCGGATGCGAGTATGCGTAGGCATCAGTTCACTCCCACTTCTTTGGCCTTCGGAGCGTGCGATGCGTCGCACGCCGTATCGGTTGGATTCGCGCTTGCATTCGCGGTTGTATTCGCGTCAGGCATAGCGCGCGCGTCCTGCTGACGCTGCGACGCGTCGCGATACGCGAGGTATTTTCGCTGTGTGACGATGTGATCGGCAATGTGCCTGGCGTCGTGCCAAACGCCCCAGATAAACGACGACGCGCGCCGCGACAGCCACGGCAGGCCGAGGAAATACACGCCGGGCTCCTTCGATACACCGCGCTGATGCTGCGGCTTGCCGTTATCGTCGAACGCGTTCACGTGCAGCCAGCTGAAATCGACGGCATAGCCAGTGGCCCAGATGATCGTGCTCACCTCCGCCTTCTTCAGATCCAGTTCCGGCAGCGGATGCGTCACGCAGGCCGGATCGGGTGGAATAACGCGAGCGTCGGGGTCTTCCGGCAGGTCGACGCCGTTGCGCTCGACGTAGTCGTCGGCGGCATCAAGCAGTGACATCAGGTTTTCGTCGCCACGCTTCAGATTGGCGGCGAGGTCCTGTTCGAAGGTCGCCACGCCATTCGCGAACGATTTCGTCGTGCCGACGAGCGTCATACCCCGATGCGCGAGCCTGCGAAAATCGATGGTCTGGCCGCCGTATGCGCCGCTGACGGCGATGGTTACATGCTCGCGTCCCGGAACGGCGACTTCCTTGTCCCATTCGCCGAGCACACCCAGCCACCAGCAGAAATCGCGACCGCGATAAGCGCGCGGCGGACGGTCATGCGCACCGACGGACAGATAAACCGTGCGGCCCGCACGTTGCAGTTCATCCGCGATCTGCACGCCGGACGACCCCGCGCCGACCACGAGCACCGCGCCTTCGGGCAGTTGCACCGGTTTGCGATAGTCGGCCGAATGAAGCTGCGTGAGGTCGACGTCCTGTGGCGCGATGGGGGGAATGACGGGACGCTGGAACGGCCCTGTCGCAACCACCACGCGACTGGCTTCGATCGCGCCATCGGACGTTGCGATCGTAAATCCTGGCTGGCCCTTCTTACGCTCGACGCTCGTGACCTCGACCCCTGTGCGGATCGGCGCATTGAACTTGCGCGCATAGGCTTCGAAGTAATCGGCGACCTGATCCTTGGCTGCGAACGCATCGGGATCGAGTCCTTCGAACTCCATATTAGGGAAGCGGTCGTGCCAGGCGGGACCATTGGCGACCAGCGAATCCCAGCGGCATGTACGCCAGCGTTCGGCGATGCGGTCGCGCTCCAGCACAAGATGGGGCACGCCGAGTTTGCTCAGGTGTTCACTGATTGCCACGCCAGCCTGACCCGCGCCTATGACCAGCGTGTCGATCGACAATGTTTCAGCCGCCATGGCCTTCTCCTTCTGAAAAGCGGTCGGACAGAATCTACGCCGCGTCGCGGACAACAAAAACTATATTTTAAAAATGCTTTGCATCGTTTTTCGCTATGCAAGCGACAATTAGCGCGCGACAATCGGTTCGACCGATCATGGAGCAACTGATGGACGGCAACTCGATACGCTACTCGTTGCGTCAGCTCAGGTACTTTGTCGTCACGGCCGAGACGCTTTCGTTCACCGCCGCGGCAAAGCGGCTGCACATTTCGCAGCCGTCCATCTCGACGTCGCTCGCGGATCTGGAGGAATCGTTCGGCGTCCAGCTGTTCATCCGCCATCACGCCAGCGGCCTGTCCCTCACGCAACCGGGCCGCGATCTGCTCGGCCACGCTCGCAATCTGCTTCAGAACGCCGAGGAATTGCAGTTGACCGCGACGGAAATCGACGGCGGGATGTCGGGCTCCATCTCGCTGGGCTGCATGGTGTCGCTGGCCCCGCCGCTGATGCCCGGCATCATCAGCCGCTTCGTGCAGGATTACTCCGCGATCACCTTTCGTACGACGGAAGCGCATCAGGACACGCTTTTGAGCGGCCTGCACGACGGCTCGCTCGATATCGCGCTGACCTACAGCCTCGATATCACCGATGGAATCGCGTTTACCCCGCTGCTTTCGCTGCCGCCGTATGTCATCCTGCCCAAGACACACCGGCTTGCACGGGCACGCAAGGTATCGCTGGCCGATCTGCTGCCTGAGCCCTATGTGATGCTGGACCTTCCGCATAGCCGCGAGTACTTTTCCGCGCTGTTCGACGCAGTGGGCAGCCGCCCTACCGCGGCTTTCCGGTCGTCACAGCCTGAAGTGGTGCGTGGCATGGTCGCCAACGGCTTGGGTTACAGCATACTCAACTTCCCGCTGAAGTCGACCCGGACAGTGGACGGCGAAGACTTCGTGATTAAACGTTTCAAGGAAAACGTCAATGCGACAACGCTCGGCATTGCACTGTCGAGCACCGTCAAGGCGCGTGAGGTGGTCAAACGCTTCTCGGCATTTTGTGAAACGTATATTCGGCGCCTACACATCCATTAACAGCCCGGAAAGCGTGACGACATAGGCTAAAACTATGCACTGCATCCAAAAACAATATTTTACCTAGCAATTTGGATTGTTAGATTGATGCTCATCGGATGTACACACTGACGGGAGGCGCACATGGCAGCCATTCTTCAGTCGGCGGACACTGAGCTCGACATCGTTCGCGCGCTGCGCGAGAACTGCGAGCGTCCGTTCGAGGATGCACACGCAATGCCGCCTGCGGTCTATACGTCGGAGGCGTTTCTCGCACTTGAACAACGTAATGTGTTTCACAACGAGTGGTTGTGCGTGGGCCGCGCGAGCGCCCTCGCCACGAGCGGCGACTACCTGAGCGCACAAATCGACGATCAGCCGGTGTTCGTGCTGCGTGATGCGAGTGGTGCGTTGCGCGCATTCTCGAATGTTTGCCTGCACCGGATGTCGATACTGCTCGAAGGGCGCGGCAATGTGCGCCGGATCGTGTGTCCCTATCACGCATGGAACTACACGCTCGATGGCTCGCTCGCGGGCGCGCCGCTGATGGATCAGCAGCCGGGCTTTTGCAAGGAGCAATACAGGCTGCCCGAGTTGCGCTGCGAGACGTGGCAAGGCTGGATCTACGTCACGCTCGACGAGCACACGCCTGCGGTGGAATCTCACCTGTCCGAACTGACGAAGCTGATCGAGCCGTACGGTATGAGCGACTACGTCGAGACCTTCCACGAAGAGCATGTGTGGGACACCAACTGGAAGATCCTCGCGGAAAATTTCATGGAGAGCTATCACCTGCCGATGCTGCATCGCGCAACGGTCGGACCGCACTCGAAGCTCGAAGAAATGGAATGTCCGCCGGGTTCGCCTGCGTTCAACTATCACTGGATCACCAAGGAAGCATCGCTGCCGATTGGCAATGCGCATCCGTCCAATACGCGTCTGCAAGGGCATTGGCGCCGTACCACCGCGTTGCTGGCGATCTACCCGACACATCTGATTACGCTGACGCCTGGCTACTTCTGGTATCTGATCCTGCAACCGCGGGGCGTCGGCCGCGTGCATATCCGCTTCGGCGGCGGTCTCGCACCGGAATTCGTCGACGATCCGCAAGGCGCCGATTACATGGCCACGCTGAAGACGCTGCTCGACGAAGTGAACGCCGAGGACCGGCGCGGCGTCGAGGCGGTGTTTCGCGGCGTGCACGCGCCACTCGCGAAGCCCGGCCATCTGAGCCCGCTTGAACGGCCGAATTACGACTTCGCCCGCTATCTGGCGGGACGCCTGGGGGGGACGTGATTTGCCGCGTCATTTGCCGCGTCACGTGGACTGCCAACACTCTGCCGAGTTACCCATGTCAAGCCAACCATTTATTTCGTTCGCAGGCGTCAGCAAGTCCTACGACGGCGTGCATAGCGTCGTCGAGGGACTCGATCTCGACGTTGCGCACGGTGAATTCGTTTCGCTGCTCGGTCCGTCCGGTTCCGGCAAGACCACGACACTGATGATGCTCGCGGGATTCGAAGCTCCGACGCGCGGCGAGATTCGCCTCGCCGGCAAGCGTCTGGACGACAAGCCGCCGCATCGGCGCGATATCGGCCTGGTGTTTCAGAACTATGCGCTGTTCCCGCACATGACGATTGCCGAGAACGTCGCGTTTCCGCTGTCCGTGCGCAGGCTGAGCCGGAGCGAACAGAAAACGCGGGTGATGCGCGTGCTCGACATGGTGGAGTTATCGCATCTGGCGGCGCGGCGTCCGTCGCAACTGTCCGGTGGCCAGCAGCAGCGCGTCGCGCTCGCCCGCGCGCTGGTTTTCGAGCCGAGCGTGGTGCTGATGGACGAGCCGCTTGGCGCGCTCGACAAGCGTCTGCGTGAAACCATGCAATACGAAATCATGCGGCTCCATCGCGAACTGTCCCTGACGATCGTCTACGTGACGCACGACCAGAACGAAGCATTGACGATGTCGGACCGCGTCGCCGTCTTTTCCGATGGACGCATCCAGCAGGCCGCCGCACCCACCGAACTCTACGAAAACGCGGCGAATGCGTTCGTTGCCAATTTCGTCGGCGAAAACAACGGACTGACCGGTCGCGTCAATTCCGACGGGGGGGAATGGGCTGCGATGCAGCTCGCCGACGGCAGCACGGTGTGCGGACGCCCGGGCGTCGGGCTCGCGTCAGGCGACACGGCGGTGCTGGCGCTACGTCCCGAGCGCGCGCACATCGCGGCGACGCCAGATGCTGTGCAGGAAGCGACACGGCAGAACATGAACGTCGTGCACGCGCTGGTCGAGGAACTCGTGTACTGCGGCGATCATCATCGCGTGCATCTGAAGCTCGGCCATGGCGAAAGCATGGTCGTCAAGGTGCCGAACACACAGCACCATGATCTACCCGCGCTCGGCCGTCAGACCGCCGTGACCTGGCGACGCGACGACTGCAAGGTGCTGCCCGCGGCGGCAGCCGCGCCGCCATCGGCAGCCGTGTCCGGCGGCGCCGACTATTCCACTGTTTCCGTTCCCTCGTCCGCCTCGCCACTTATCGCAGGAGCCAACTAGAAATGAAGACCACACGATCGTTATTCAGGACCACCGTCGCGGCGTGCGCGCTCGGGGTGGCTGCCACCGCCACGGTTCATGCGGCCGACACGATTTCCGTCGTCACGTTTGGCGGTGCGTACGAAGCTGCCGCGAAAAAAGCGTGGTTCGAACCGTTCACCGCGAAAACCGGCAACCAGTTCTCCACCGAGTCCTACGATGGCGGCCTCGCCAAACTTCAGGCGATGGAGCAGGCGAAGAACCCGACCTGGGACCTGATCGACCTCGAAACCAACGACGCGATCACCGCGTGCGACGAAGGCCTCATCGCGAAGTTCGACAAGAAGGCGCTCGGCAACACCAGTGACTTCCTGCCGGGCTCGATCAGCGATTGCGCCGTCGCGGCGATGGTGTGGTCCACCGTCTATGCGTACGACACCAGCAAGCTGAAATCCGCGCCGACCACCATCAACGATTTCTTCGACCTCAACAAGTATCCCGGCAAGCGCGGCATGCGCAAGTCGCCGAAGGTCGCGATGGAATGGGCGTTGATCGCCGATGGTGTTGCACCCAAGGACGTGTACAAGACGCTCTCCACGCCTGCTGGCGTCGACCGCGCGTTCAAGAAGCTCGACACGATCAAGTCGAGCATCGTCTGGTGGGAAGCGGGTGCGCAGGCGCCGCAGCTCCTCGCCGACGGCGCGGTCGTGATGACGCAGGCGTACAACGGCCGCATCGACGACGCCGTGCACAAGGACAAGAAGCCCTTCAAGGTCGTCTGGGACGCGCAGGTGTACGACTACGAATGGTGGGCCGTGGTCAACGGCGCGAAGCATGCCGACGCGGCGCAGAAGTTCATCGTGTCGGCCTCGACGCCGCAGGCCTATGCGGACCTGTCGAAGTACATCGCCTATGCGCCGCCGCGCAAGGACGCCATTGCGCTGATCGACAAAGCGCGTCTGAACGATCTGCCGACGGCACCGGCGAACTTCAAGCGTCCGCTGCAAATCAACGCGACGTTCTGGGCCGACAACGCGGATGCGATCAACAAGCGGTTCCAGAACTGGCTGACGCAGTAGCGCCAGATCGAACGAACGTCACCCGAGAGATCGAGCACGATGAACACGCCGCTGCCATCCACCGCCCCTTTTGGCCGCGGCCCGCAGGCCGCGAACCGCGAGTCGTTTCGCGCTGCGCGCCGCAAGGCCGCGATGCGCGCGCTGCTGCTGGCTTTGCCGTTACTGATCTTTCTGCTGGTGACGTTCGTTGCACCGATCGCGAGCCTGCTCGTGCGCAGCGTGCGGAACCCTGAAGTGCACGCCGGCATGCCGCGGTTGAGCGCGGCGCTGGCCGGATGGGACGGCGCGGGCGTACCCGGCGAACCGGCATTTGCCGCACTCGCGCACGACCTGAAGGACGCCGGCGATCACGGCCAGCTCGGCAATATCGCGCGGCGCATGAACTTCTATCAACCGGAGTTCCGCAGCCTGCTCTTCAAGACGGCGCGCGCGATACGTTCGCAAACGCCCGCGCAATGGAAGCCTGCCCTGATCGATCTGGACGAACGCTGGAGCGCGCCGGAAACCTGGCGTCTGCTCACGCGCGCGTCGATCTCGCCCACACCCGACTATTTGCTGAACGCCGTCGACGCGCAAGTCGCGCCTGATGGTTCGGTGACGTCTGTCGCGGCAGACAGTGCGGTCTACCGCGCGGCCTTCGAACGCACCGTCACGATCAGCGCGACGGTCACGCTGCTGTGTCTGGTGTTGGGCTATCCGGTCGCGTATCTGCTCGCGACACTACCGCAGAACCAGAGCAACCGGCTGATTCTGTTCGTGATCGTACCGTTCTGGACCTCGCTGCTGGTGCGTACCACCGCGTGGTATGTGCTGCTGCAACCAGGTGGTGTAATCAACAGCGCGTTGTCCCGCTTCGGGCTCATCGATCATCCGTTACCGCTTATTTTCAATCGCACGGGTGTGTTGATCGGCATGACACATATTCTGCTGCCGTACATGATCCTCGCAATCTTTTCGGTGATGAAAGGTGTATCGCCCGTGTATATGCGCGCGGCGCAATCCCTCGGCGCGCATCCGGCTGTGGCCTTCGTGCGCGTGTATATTCCGCAGACGCTGCCGGGCGTCGGCGCGGGATGTTTTCTCGTGTTCGTGCTCGCGCTCGGTTATTACATCACCCCCGCGCTGCTAGGCGGTGCCGGCGACGAGATGATCAGCCAGCTGATCGCGTCGCAGACCAACGATCGGCTCAACTGGGGACTCGCGGGCGCGCTGTCGTGCTATCTGATCGCATTCACAGCGGTGTTCTATTTCATCTTCAACCGGCTGGTTGGTATCGACCGCTTGCGCTTCGGTTAATGCGCCGCGGAACTGGCGCTCATTCGTGTCTCATTCGTATAGTTGATCAACAGGCAGACCCAGATGAAAGACGGACGAACCCGGCTACTGTCGGAACGCATCGCGGGCGCGGGAATACGCGTGCATTGCGCGCTCGTTTTCTTTTTCCTCGTCGCGCCGATCCTCGCGATCGTGCCGCTGTCGTTCAACTCCGGCTCGTTCTTCTCGTACCCGATGCAAGGCTTCTCGCTGCGCTGGTACGCGCAGGCGCTGAGTTCGCCCGACTGGCAACGCGCGTTCGCGAACAGCATCGGCATCGGCGCGGCGTCGACGCTGATCGCGACGGTTCTCGGCACGCTTGCCGCGCTCGGCTTGAGCCGCGCGCAGTTTCCTTACCGCTCGATCATCATGCCCATCATCGTGTCGCCGATGATCGTGCCTATCGTTGTCGTCGCGGCAGGTTTTTATCTGGTCTTTTCGCCGCTCGGGCTGGTGAATTCGTATGTTGGCGTCGTGCTTGCGCATGCGGCACTCGGTACGCCCTTCGTGGTAATCACCGTGACGGCTTCGCTGCTGTCGTTCGATCAAAGTCTGCTTCGCGCAGCCTCGGGTCTGGGCGCGCAGCCGTGGGTCGCATTTCGTCGCGTCACGCTGCCGCTGATCACGCCCGCCGTCGCGACTGGCAGTGTGTTCGCATTCGCGACATCGTTCGACGAAGTGATCGTCATTCTGTTCATTGGCGGCCCCGCGCAGCGCACCGTGCCGCGGCAGATGTGGAGCGGCATCCGGGACCAGATCGACCCGTCGATCCTTGCCGTGGCCACCCTGCTGATGGTGTTCGCCGTTGCGCTGTTCGCGTGCATGAACTGGTTGCGCAAGCGCGCAGCGGCGGCCAGCCGCTCACTTGCCTGACCCGTTCGTGACACCGGCGTGATGCCCGTTACCGTTGCCAGCCTGACAGCGTGGCGATATGCTTCGCATCGCCGATAAACCACATGCAACGACCGAGGGTCGCGAAGGAAACCACATCATGCGATTACGACGCATCAGCGCACGCCGCTCACCCGTGCACGGCATGGGACTGTTCGCGCTGCAGCCGATCGCCGCGGGCGAACGGGTCATCGAGTACAAGGGGGAAGTGACCAGCTGGCGGCGCGCCGCCGCCCGTCAGCGAGTCGACGCTGGCCACACGTTCGTGTTTGGACTGTCCAATGGTCGTGTGATCGACGGCAGCCGTGGTGGCAACAGCGCCCGCTTTCTGAACCATGCGTGCGCGCCCAACTGCGAGGCAATCGAGATGGGCGAACGGGTATTCATTCATGCGCTCGTCACTATCGCACCGGGCGATGAGCTTTTCATCAATTACGGTCTGACAGTAGACGGCGCGGTCACCGACGACATTCGCGCCCAGTACCGGTGTCATTGTGGTGCGCCGGCATGTCGTCGAACCATGCTGGGTAACGACGTGCAGTGATCGTAGTCGTGCCGTTCGATCGTGTTTCCTCCGGATCAGGCAGCCTGGCGCGCAACCTCGGCCTCCGCCGCACGGGCGAGGTCGATGTCGTTCAGCGCGTAGATCGCCGAATGTTTCGGGTCGTATCGGGCCGGCCAGATCACTTTGTCAATCATGTCGGTACTCCTTGTGTGCGTTTCAGGCGACACCACTATTTGAACTTGACGAGATCCTCGAAGATCAGTCGAGCCCAGCTATTACCCCTCGCCTGAACGAGCGAACCGCCCTCCTCGAGTGGTCCTAGCGAGATCGGCGCGAAACCAAGCCGTTCGGCCAAAGCCGCGACCGGCACCACCGCGCTGTCGTCGTCGCTCGACAGAAACACGACGCGGCGACCGCCCTTCACATTCGGGTCGGCAGCCAGAACGGCTGCCGGCAGATGGTTGAAGCCCTTGACGAAGCTGGCGCCGGTAAACGCTTTGGCGACGACGGCGGAGGACGGCTGGCCTCCCAGGTCTTCGACGGCAACACCGAACGCATTTGTCGCGTCGATGATCGTCTTGCCCTGCCAACTTGCAAGCTGCTTCGCAACCTCGCGGTGCTCCCAAAACGGTACGGCCAGAATGATGGTGTCGGACGTGATCGCATCCCGCAGCGTTGCGGGCGCCACAGTCGGGCCGATCGCTCGTGCCGGCTGCATCAACGTCTCAGGGGGGCGACGGCTGGCGACGGTCACGTCGATGTTCTTTCTTGCAAACGCGCGGGCGAGCGCCTGGCCTACCGCGCCAAAGCCAATGATCGAATAGCTCATGGAGACTCTCCTTTCGGGGATGATTTGTTCAGCCACGAACCCATGGTATTGGGAGAGCAGACGATTGATAATCAGCCGGTTTTTCATAAGACCGATTCTGTAGCGGAATAGATCGAAGACCCGAAATCGCCGACAATGACGCCATTTCGGTGTTGATTCACTTCCCGGCGGAATAGGATGGATCGGTTCTACGAACTCGACGCGTTTATCGCCGTGGTCGAAGCGGGCGGATTTTCGGCGGCGGCGCGCAGAATGGCCGCATCGCAATCCGCGATTAGCAAGGCTGTGGGCGCGCTGGAGCGGCGCCTGGGCGTCGTGCTGTTCAATCGAAGCACCCGTAGCGTGACACTGACCGATCAAGGGCAAACCTATTACGACCGGATCAAGCCGCTGATCGGCGAAATCGATGAGGCTAACAGCGAGCTCACCAGCCATTCACTGCAGGTGTCGGGCCCTATCCGGATCGCGACCGCGTCGACGTTCGGGCGTCTTCATGTGCTTCCGCTGATTCCCATGCTGTTGTCGCTGAACCCCGGTCTCGAGGTGGATCTCGTGTTGTCGGATTTCGTGCGAGATATGGTGGAGGATCGAATCGATCTCGCGATTCGAGTAGGCCCGGTCAACGATCCCGATTCGGTCGTGAAGCGAATCGCGAGCACCCCGCTGGTCTGCGTTGGATCGCGTCGCTATTTCGAGCAGCACGGCATACCCGAAGATCCAGCGGAACTCGCCCATCACAATTGCCTGCTCTACGGCGGTCTGACCGAATCGGCGAACTGGCCATTTCATGGGCCGCAAGGCCGGTTCAGCGTCGCCGTGCGAGGCAACCTGTCGTCGAACAGCGTCGAGACGATACGATCGGCCGTGCTCGCGGGTGTGGGAATCGGACTCTTCGCGAAGCTCTCGCTCGCCGAAGAACTCAAGGATCCCGACATCGTGACCGTGCTGAACGACTTCCTCCGGGACGCCCGTGATGTGAGCATCGTCTGGCCGCGGCGTCGTTTCGTGCCTGCGCGCGTGCGCCGGGTCACCGACTTTTTTGCGGCTGCGTTGCCGCAGCGCTTATGAAGCTGGAAACAGTCGACGAAGACGTTGATGGCGATTTCAAGGCAAATTTGAAATATCGCTATGACGGCTGGTTATTAAACGAGCGGCTTTAACTGCCGTCGATTCCCGTAAAGCCCCGTGTGGCCGGCCTTCCAGGCTCGCTGCACGGCGCGCGCCCCGGATTGGCCATTCAAGGGCGTAAGCCTTGGCAGGCAGCGGCGCATTGCGACATTTCGGTATACTCGCGAGCTTTCCCTAGACGATCTTTCGCGGTCTTCTCCCGCGCAGCGACGGCCATCTCACCGACGTGCCGCCCTCGCGCGACAAGCGCGTCCGCCCCGCTCATCATGTCCGATCTTTCCACCTCGTTCGGCGCACCGCGCCGTCTCGTCAACATCAATCCGAAGCCGCTCGGCGTCGCGCTCGCGCTCGTCGTGCTCGGCGCGATCTATCTCGCGCAGACCGTCAGCGCGAAGCAGGCCGCACTGTATGTCCTCGGCGCGCTGCTCGGCATCACGCTCTATCACGCCGCGTTCGGCTTCACGTCCGCATGGCGCGTGTTCATCGCCGATGGCCGCGGCGCCGGCCTGCGCGCTCAGATGCTGATGCTCGCGGTCGGCGTGCTGCTGTTCTTCCCAGCGCTTTCCGCCGGCACGTTGTTCGGTCATCCGGTCGTCGGCGAAGTGTCGCCCGTCAGCACGTCGGTCCTGATCGGCGCGTTCATGTTCGGCATTGGCATGCAGCTCGGCGGCGGCTGCGCGTCCGGCACGCTGTACACGGTCGGCGGCGGCAGCACGCGGATGATCGTCACGCTGATCGCGTTCATCGTCGGCTCGGTGGTCGGCACCGCGCATATGCCGTTCTGGTCCGCGCTGCCGCATCTGCCGCCGATCTCGCTCGTGCAGACGCTCGGCGTCGGCCCGGCGATCGCGCTGAACCTCGCGGTGTTCGCGGCGATCGCCGCGCTGACGGTGCTGATCGAAAAGCGCCGTCACGGCCGTCTCGTCAGCGACGTGGATCGCGCACCGAACGCATCGCCGTGGCTGCATGGCCCGTGGCCGCTCCTCGCCGGCGGCGTCGTGCTCGCGATCCTCAACTTCGTGACGCTCGCGCTGTCGGGCCATCCGTGGGGCATTACGTCGGCGTTCGCGCTGTGGGGCGCCAAAGCGTTCTCCGCGATGGGCATCGACGTCGCGAGCTGGCATGTGTGGAGCACCGGCCCGAACGCGGCCGCCCTCGCCGCACCGATCAGCCACGACGTGAAGTCGGTGATGGACATCGGCATCGTGATCGGCGCGATGGTTGCCGCTTCGCTCGCCGGCCGCTACGCGCCGGTGTGGCGTCTGCCGCTGCGCTCGCTGATCGCGGCAATCATCGGCGGACTGATTCTCGGCTATGGCGCGCGCCTCGCCTACGGCTGCAATATCGGCGCGTACTTCAGCGGCATCGTGTCGGGCAGCGTGCACGGCTGGCTGTGGCTCGTCGCGGCATTTGTCGGCAACGTGATCGGCACGAAGCTGCGACCGATGTTCGGCCTCGCGGTCGAGCGCGTAAAGCAGACGGGTTGCTGATCGGACCGAGACTTCGCCAGACCGGCCGTCGTGGACCGGCAACAAGCCGTCCTTGACAACGCGTGAGTGCAGCATCGCGACCTGAAAATCCTATACTGGGTCCGTGCGGTTGCTGACTTCGCGCGTTGTCTGCGCATGCCTTTGCGCGAGTCCAATCGTCGGACATGACGCCTCTGAATTCCGGTGGACCGTGCGTTACGTCACCTGCCTGACAGGACGGAGGACGAAGCCATGCTGACGATCGACGACATCCGCGCTGTGCCGCTGTTCTCGACTCTCCCCGACAGCGAACTGGAGGACCTCGCGCACATATGCGCCGACCTGCATTTGTGCGCGGGCGAGTTCGCCGTCCATGAAGGCGGCGAGCGAGCGCTATACGCCGTGCTGTCGGGCAAGATGGAAGTCATCAAGTCTTTCGACGGCATCGAGCGAACCTTGGGCTGGCGTCTGCCCGGCACGATCTTCGGCGAAGTGCCGCTTGCGCTGAGTTCGCCGTTTCCTGGCGCGTATCGCGCGGCCGAGCCTTCGCGCGTGATGCGCGTCGATGCGCCGCAATACTATGCGCTCGCGGCGGCATCGCCGGACGTGGCGTTCAAGATGGGCGCGCTGGCGCGCGAACGCATCGGCGGGCTGCAAAGCCTTTCCGCCGAGCCGCCGAAGGTGCGCGTGACCATCGTCGGCAGCCGTTGGGACAATAGGTGCACGCTTCTGCGTCAGTTCCTCGCCCGCAATCAGATCAGCGCCGACTGGATGGCGCCGGATGCGCCCGAACTTGCCGCGCGCTGGCCTGGCACGTGTCCGACGGAAAGCGAATGCCCCGCTTTGCGCCTCGTCGACGGCACGGTGCTGAGCCGACCCGCGACACGCGAGCTGGCAGGACTGCTCGGCCTTCAGACCCAGCCGCGTCATGCCGGATACGACACCGCGATCATCGGCGGCGGACCCGCGGGGCTCGCGGCCGCGGTGTACGGCGCGTCGGAAGGTCTGCGCACGCTGGTGCTGGAGCGCGAGGCGCCGGGCGGACAGGCGGGCACGTCCTCGCGCATCGAAAATTACCTCGGCTTTCCCAACGGTGTTTCCGGCGATGAACTCGCGAGCCGCGCGCTGCAACAGGCACGGCGGCTCGGCGCGGAGATTCTGGTGACGCGCTCGGTCGAGCGCATCGATGTGCAAGCGCGGCAGATTCATCTCGATGACGGCGACGCCGTGCACGCTCGAACGATCATTCTCGCGACGGGCGTCACGTGGCGGCGGCTTGCAATCGACGGCTTCGACCGCTTTATCGGCAAGGGTATTTACTACGGCGCGGCGCGCAGCGAAGCGAGCGCGACGCACGGGCTCGATGTCCATCTGATCGGCGGCGGCAATTCGGCCGGCCAGGCCGCGTTGTACTTCGCCAATCATGCGCGCAGCGTGACGCTCGTCGTGCGCGGCGACTCGCTCGAAAAGGGTATGTCGCGCTATCTCGTCGAACAGCTTGCGGGTAAGTCCAATGTCGCGGTGCGGTTGCACTCGGAGGTCGTCGCCGCGCACGGTGAAACGCATCTGACGGCCATCGACATTCGCGACTCGACGAGCGACGAAGTCCGCCGGCACGACTGCGGCGGTCTGTTCGTCTTCATCGGAGCGGATGCGCAGACGGAATGGCTGCCGCCCGAAATCGCGCGCGATGTGCGCGGCTATGTTCTAACCGGCGACGACGTCGTCAAGGCGGGACGCTGGTCGCATCAGCGCGATCCTTACCTGCTTGAATCGAGCGTCGCTGGCGTGTTCGCGTGCGGCGATGTAAGGCTGAGCCCTGTGAAGCGCGTCGCGTCAGCCGTCGGCGAGGGCAGCATGGCGATTGCTTTCGCGCACAGGTACTTGCAGTCGGACCGCGTGTGAGTCTGCCGCTCGATCGTGTCGCGCGGCGCTATATATTGGCAGGCAGCGCGACGCGTTCCAATACCGTCATCGGACCGAGCCTTTCGATCACCTCCCGCTGCGCCGCATCACGCACGAAGAGCGCACCGGCAAAGCCGAGCGCGTTCACCGAGACCCCTTCGACACGCTCTTGCGATCTCGGCACCAGCAGCATCCAGCGCCGCGTGACGAGCAGGTTGTAGGGCGTCGCGTGGCAGGATGCACGGTCGATTTCGACCGCGCCGACACCCGCCGCGTCGAGCAGCGCGCGATAACGGGAAAGCGCCCGTTTGGCCGCATCCGCGCGCGGCCATTCATCCGCGTCGAAGCGTGCGAACGCATGCCGAAACGGCAGACCCGACAAGCGCTTGCGCGCACTGAGCAAGGGCTCGATAGGCACGGGCGGATCGGTTTCCCCGAGCGGCAGCGGTACGATCTGCAGATGCTTGTGCGGCTGGCTCGCGCCCGCTTGCGTGCCCGCGTTGTAAAAACCGATGCCGTCGAACTCAGCCATGCACGTCAGCAGCGCTTCGAAATCGGCAAGATCGAGCAGCGCTTCCTGCCGTTCGAATTCGCGCGTGACGATCAGCAGATGATGATCGATCACGTTGAACTTGTTCAGCAACGCGACATGCGTGTCGGAGATATCGGCGACGAACAGATCGGGCTCGTAGGGAAGAAATGGATTCGCGTGAGGGCGCTGTTGCGTCTGAAGCTTTCGCGCTTGCTCGCGCTGCTGCTCCTTGCGCGTCAGGCTCGACACCTGACGCACGACAAAGCGGATGCCGCCGCTGCCGATCCCGGACTGTTGCGTGTGAATCGGTTGCAGTGCACCGCAGCTCAGTGCATGTTCGGTCTGTCGCAGAACGGCGGGCCACAGCGTACCCGGAATCAGGCGTCGTTGTTGTTCCATAGGATGTCGGCAGGCGCGGCGGCGCGCGAGAAGCGAGCGAAAGCGCAGCCGCTACAGCTTGTACCCTATCGTGCGCAAAAGATCCTTGCGCCATTGAACGTCTTCCGCGCTTTCGATGCCGACCGGCGAAAAACCATCGATCACGCCGACGATGCCGCGGCCCTGATCGGTTTCAGCGATCAGCACTTCGACGGGATTCGCTGTGGCGCAGAAGATGCGGCAGACCTCGGGCACAGCCTTGATCGTGTTCAGTACGTTGACGGGGAAAAAGCCGTCGCCCAGAAACACGAAGAAGCCATGGCCCGCGCCGACGTTGGTTGCGTTCTGGCATGCCATCTCGACGAGGCTTTCGTCCGTGCCGGAGCGGCGCACGAGGCGCTTGCCCGAGGCCTCGCAGAACGCGAGGCCGAACTTGATGCCGGGCACCGTCCCGACCATCGCCTCGTGAATATCCTCGACGGATTTGATGAAGTGGCTTTGCCCGAGAATGAAGTTGGTCGCTTCGGGCTTGACGACCTTGACGGCGGACAATTGCATAGTGGACCTCGCTCGATCGCGGCAAAACGCCGATCCGGCTTCTAGCCTAGTACTAACTGCGCGTGAGCGAAACCTCGACCGGCCACGAGCCGCCTTCGCACCGCACGTTCATCATCATCAGTCAGCAGCCGTCCGGGTTGGGCGGCGCTTTCACGTTTTGACCCGCTTTAAAACCCGTCGGGCCGCGGCGGGCTCTTCGAGTCAACAAGGTCAACCGCCGGTTTACGCCCCTCACCGAGTGTGCAAGTATCTTTACCAACGCGTATCCCGCACACTCTTGCGAGGCTCACGATGGCCTGGAAACTGTGGAAAACCGAGAAGCGGTACGACGAGACGCGAAGCTGGCCGAGCGATACGCATCAGTCGTTGAAGCAGTTGCTGGATATGTACATGGGCAGCGACTCGCCACCGTTTGCGAACTGGGCCGCGCCTGGGATCACCTTCACGCCCGATGTCGAAACGCTCGGCCGAAATGGAGTCCGGGGATATCAGCTGGCCCTCTGGTTGTGGCTTTTTGCCGAGAAGCACGGCACTATCGCGGCGAAAATGGTGCGTGAATCCTTGTGTCTGCTCGCCGACGCGATGCAACCGTCGTCCGGTGACAAGATCGACTCGCTCCTCGACCTCGCAAACCGGCTGGCGCATTCTGTCGAGGCCCTGTCCGCTCGACAGCGCACCTTCAGGCTGGAGGATCTGTCCGTAGAGCTACCGACGGAGTTTTTCCTCGCTACAGCCTTCCTCCGGCTCGCACCGGACTCTCCTTATGCGGGAACCGAAGGCGCCAACCTGCAAGGCAATGACTACAAGCTGGCCGACTGTTTTCGCCATGCAACGGAGGAAGGGCTGGCGGTATTCCGGCCCATGATAGACGCGGTCGACTTCGACGCGAAATCGCTGCCCGACTGGAGATGGAGCGCTCATCCCGGCGCTGCCGAGCGACACCTGCAACGACGCCACAACAATCCGCTTTTCGCGCTTCATCGTCAGATGGTGACCGCTCACAACGTCTATGAGGCAAGGCTTGCCGATGCTCAGGCCATTCAGGACATCAGAAGCGAGCTTAATGAGCGTGGCCGCTCATTCTCCGAGACGACCGAATTGCCGTTGAACTGGCAGCCCTTCCTCGAAGCATACCGGGACCACGTCGACCGGCTCGAGGAACGCCGGCTCGTTGTCGGCGGACAGAGTACGTCCCTCGGCAATGCAATCGCAGCGTTGCGCGCCGACATACTCACAACCTGGCGCGCTTCGCTTCACAACAACCGGCACAGTCTCGCGACGCTGGAGCAGGAAGAAGCGAAACGGGCTGAGCGACGGACGCTGCTGTATGGATGCGAGTGGACCGCTCAGCTTTTGAGCCACGGGTCCCTGATTCCGCCAGAAGAGGTCGTGCCCGCCCTGCTAAGCGAGCCTCCCTCCGAATTGGAAAAGGCGGTGACAGGCCTGCGGGGCGAACCACGGCTGCATCAGACGCTTGCGCAGTGTTGTGCAACTGCGCATCGGCTTGTGAACGAGCTTCGCGCGGCTGGCCGTCAGCTTCCCGATATCGACGACAAGCTGCGCATTCTGGATAGTGCGCCCGGGCAGTCGCCGGACTGATAATCTTCCCCGCGTTCTGTGTTTTGTTACCTTTGGGTCCAGCGCGGATTGCCGGCGACCCTCATGCCACGCACGACCACAAAGGCCACTTATGAATTCTTCCTCTCGCGACCCGCTCGATGTAGCGACAGAGGCGGTAGCTACGCTCTCCAAATACCTGGAACTTTCGCTCGACAAAGGAAAGAGCCTGATTTTAGTGCTTTCGCAACGCGAAAATTGCCAGGTCTATCTTGGTGATCCTGGCGAGCCAGACGCCGACTGGACAAGCTGCGCGGCCATTCAGAACACCGTGGTCCGCGCGCTTCTGGAGGCCACCCGGTCGGGACTCAATCAATTGATCATTGAAGGGCAGTCCTACCGCTTCGTTCGGACCTTCGCGCAAGTTGCCGAGCATGGAGCTGTCGTCTTCACACCTGCGTAGACCTTGTAGCCAATCACGTCATCATGGATGATCGTAGCGATTTCCTTGTGCGCAACATGTCGTCCAGCGAGGTCGATCTGGCGATCGAATGGGCTGCGGCGGAGGGGTGGAACCCAGGCCGGCACGACGCGCGATGCTTCAGGAATGCGGACCCCAATGGCTTTTTCGTCGGTACCTGGCGCGCAGAACCAGTGGCCTGCATCTCGGCAGTCGCCTACGATGAGCGCTTCGGTTTCATTGGCCTCTATATCGTCAAGCCGGCGTATCGCTCGAGGGGTTTCGGTCTGCGCATCTGGCAGCACGCCATGCGCTATCTGGGCGATCGTACGATTGGCCTGGACGGTGTCGTTGCACAGCAGCAGAACTATAAAAAATCCGGCTTCCAGCTCGCGTATCGCAACATCCGCTTCCAGGGTGTGGTGCGAGCCGCGGCGACGCCAAACCTGACGAACGCGCGGGATGTACCCTTCGCGCAACTGGTCGCCTACGACAGCGCATGTTTTTCGACCGGCCGTTCCCGGTTCCTTGCGGACTGGATTGCGCAACCACAGGCGTTGGCTCTCGCGGATGTGCGGGACGCCCGGATAAGAGGATACGGCGTGCTGCGCCGTTGCAGAACCGGCTACAAGATCGGTCCGCTTTTTGCCGACGACGCACAGATTGCCAACGATCTGTTCGACGGACTGGCCGCGAACGTCGCAGGCGAAGTCATCACGTTGGACGTCCCGGAGATCAACGCCGCCGCCGTAGCGCTCGCTGAACGCAATGGCATGGTTAGCGCGTTCGAAACGGCGCGAATGTACACTCGCGCCGCGCCGGCGATTCCCGTGCAACGTGTGTTCGGGGTGAGTTCGTTCGAACTAGGTTGACTGCAAAGTTCAAGGTGCTGAAAAAAATGGTCGGAACGCGATTGACCGTCTCGTCGTTCACTTTGCCCTCTTCTTCCTCTCCGAAACTTCGACGGTAGCGTCGACCGGTGTGAACGGCGCCTGAAAATGATCGACGAGAAAATCGATGAAGGCTCGCGCCCGCGCCGTCTGATTGCGCTGCCTGGGGTAATAGACGAATAGATCCGCCGACGGGAGCACGGTATTCGGCAGCACCAGCTTAAGGCGCCCGCTCTGCACATACTTGGCCAGATCCCATTCAGAGCGAATCAGAATCCCATGACCGTCGAGCGCCCACCGAAGGGCAATGTCGCCATCATTGCTCGATAGCGCGCCCTTGACCTTGATCGCCTCGATGTGGTCGTTCACGATGTAGCGCCACACGCCATAGGCATCATCGTTCTGCCGATGAATGATGCAGCGATGCTGATGCAGATCCTCCACGCGCTCGGGCGTGCCAAACCGTTCCAGATATTTCGGGGATGCGCAAAGAAAACGGCGATTGCTCATGATGCGCCTCGCGCTCAGGCGACTGTCGGGTAGCTCGCCGAATCGTATCGCCATGTCGAAAGCGCCTTCGACCAGATCGACCGGCCGGTCTGTCACCTCGAACTGAACTTCGACATTCGGAAAACGCTTCGCGAAGTCAGAGACGAGCGGTGCAATGGTCGTCCTGCCAAAGCCTAGCGTCGCGTTGATGCGCAACGGCCCATGCGGATCGCGTCCAGCGCCGGATATGGCCTCCTCCATCTCGCGGACCTGCCCGACGATCTGGGACGCATAGCGCAGATAAGTCTCTCCCTCGGGCGTCAGGCTGACGCTACGCGTGGTCCGGTTGACCAGACGCGCGCCGAGCCGCTGCTCGATGATCCCCAGCCGCTTGGTCGCCGCGGGCGGACTGAGATCCAGCGCCCGTGCGGCGCCGGACATGCTTCTGAGTTTTGCAAGGAGAATGAAAAATTCAAAGTCGGAGGCGGGAGCATTACTCACTTGGAGTGAAATATGTAGTGAACGTAGGTGAATTCTAACAAGCTCTATCGCGACTAAGCTAGGCACCACATTGAAGCCGGGGTGGCTCAATAACTGTTCAAATCTCTGGAGACAGTGGCGTGAGAATCGTTGAAATCCGCGAAAAAACCGTTCCGATCAGTTCCCCGATCCGGAACGCCTATATCGACTTCAGCAAAATGACCCTGAGTCTTGTCGCCGTCGTGACGGACGTGATCCGCGACGGCAAGCCGGTGATCGGCTACGGCTTCAACTCGAACGGCCGTTACGGCCAGGGCAAGCTGATGCGCGAGCGTTTCGTCCCGCGCCTGCTCGAGGCCGACCCTGCCTCGCTCGTCGATGACGCCGGCGGCAACCTGGATCCCCACAAGATCTGGGCGACGATGTTCATCAACGAGAAGCCCGGTGGCCATGGTGAGCGGTCCGTCGCCATCGGCACGATCGACATGGCCGTCTGGGACGCGGTGGCGAAAATCGCCGGCAAACCGCTGTTCCAGCTCCTCGCGGACCGGTACGGCAATGGTCAGGCCAACCGCAAGATCTTCGTCTACGCGGCGGGTGGTTACTACTATCCGGGCCAGGACCACGAAAAGCTCAAGGATGAAATGCGCAGTTACATCGACCGGGGCTACACGGTCGTGAAGAAGAAAATCGGCGGCGCCTCGCTCGACGAAGACCTACGGCGCATCGACTCCATCCTGAGCGTGCTGCAGGACGGCCAGAAGCTCGCGGTCGATGCCAATGGCCGCTTCGATCTCGATACGGCGATCAGGTACGCGAAGGCCCTGTCGCAGTACGACCTGTTCTGGTACGAAGAGGCGGGCGACCCGCTCGATTTCGAGTTGCAGGCAACGCTGCGCAACTACTATGACAAGCCGATGGCAACCGGCGAAAACCTGTTCTCGATGCAGGATGCCCGCAACCTGATCCGCTACGGCGGTATGCGCGCCGATCGTGACTGGCTGCAATTCGATTGCGCGTTGAGCTATGGGCTCGTCGAATATCTGCGAACGCTCGACATGCTGCATCAGCATGGCTGGTCGAGGAGCCGTTGCATTCCCCACGGCGGGCACCAGATGTCGCTCAACATCGCGGCGGGCCTCGGACTGGGTGGCAACGAATCGTACCCGGACCTGTTCCAGCCATATGGCGGCTTCCCGGACGGCGTTCGCGTCGATAACGGATATATCACGATGCCGGAGCTGCCCGGCATCGGCTTCGAAGGCAAATCCGACCTGATTGCCGAGATGCGCAAGTTGGCCGAATAACGCCCGCCCCTCAACCGCACCGACAAACGTTTTCGGTCGAATGGTTCATAACAGGACGGAACAAAGCCGGCGCAATGCGGCCTTCCCACGCTCGTGCGCGGGAAGGCCGCATTTTTCCCTTTGAAGACGCCACGCACAGGAGACAGACATGCCAGTATCGAAAGCAGCAAGAGCACTTTCCAAGCTGTACGTTCAGGTCCTTATCGGGATCGTGGCCGGTGTCCTGCTGGGCCACTTCTACCCCGATATCGCCTCACAGATGAAGCCGCTGGGCGACCTGTTCATCAAGCTGATCCGGATGCTGCTTGCACCGATCATTTTCGCGTCGGTCGTGGTCGGGATTGCGCGCATGAACGACCTCCACCTGGCCGGGCGGGTGGGCGTGAAAGCCCTGTTGTATTTCGAACTGGCATCGACGGTCGCGCTGATAGCGGGCATGGTAGTCGTGAATGTCATCAAACCTGGCAGCGGAATGAACATCGATCCCTCGCAAATCGATGCCGCTGCGATTTCGGCCTATACGCACGCGGCGCAGCAACACGGAATGCTCGACTTCTTCATGAGCATCGTTCCGAATAGCATCGTCGGCGCATTCGCCAATGGCGAGATGCTTCCCATCATTTTCTTTTCCGTGCTGCTTGCGATCTCGCTGGCAAAGCTCGGACCCCGTGCCGCCCCATTCGTCGACATGCTCGACATGTTCCTTCAAGGCATGTTCGGCATCGTGCGGATCGTGATGTACGTTGCTCCGATCGGCGCGTTCGGGGGCATGGCCTTCACCATTGGCAAATACGGCATTGGTACGTTGGCATCGTTCGGCGAGTTGATGCTTTGTCTGTATCTGACTTCGTTCTTCTTCGTGTTCGTCGTGCTTGGCCTCGTGATGAAATTGTGCGGGCTATCGCTGTGGAAGTTTCTCCGCTACATCAGGGACGAGATTCTCATTACGCTCGGCACTGCGTCGACCGAAGCGGTGTTGCCGCAGATGCTGATCAAGATGGAGGCGATGGGCTGCCCTCGCCCCGTCGTCGGCATGGTGTTGCCCACCGGCTACACGTTCAATGCCGATGGAACGGCGATTTATCTGACGATGGCGGCCTTGTTCATCGCTCAGGCGATGAACGTCCACCTGAGCCTGTGGGACCAGTTTCTCGTGCTCGGCGTGCTTCTGCTCACATCGAAGGGCTCTGCCGGCGTGGCCGGGGCGGGATTCGTTGCACTGGCCGCGACGCTAGCCTCGATGCACAAGATTCCCGTGGAAGGCCTCGTGCTGCTGCTCGGCGTCGACCGCTTTCTCAACGAGGCGCGCGCAGTGACGAACCTGATCGGCAATGGCGTTGCGACCGTCGTCGTCGCTCGCTGGGAGGGGCAACTCGACAGGGACATGGCGCGCGCGGTGCTGAATCGCGAGAGCCCGGCTTACTTGCATACCCCCGGTGCAGCCGCGCAACCGGCAGTCACGTCGGCAACGGCGACCGAATCGGCCGTGCGTTCCAGCGCGCATTAGCCGAATCATCATCGATAGAGCTGCACTTTTCGGGCTGGATGCCGTTAATGCAACGGTATCTCACTCCACCGGATTCAGCATGAAACTCACCATCAAGTTCCGTCTTCTCGCCACACTCACATTGCTCGGGTTCCTGCTGACGGTGATCGGCGCGCTGGGTATCGCCGGCATGCGTGGTTCCAACCAGGCAGTTGCGCAGGCGTACACCAACGACGTGGCTGCCGCGACCGCGCTCGGCAGGTCCAATCTGAACCTGACCATAGTGCGCACCACGCTCGACCGCGTGCTGTTGCACCCGGAAGCATCGGATAGAGCCGCACTCATCGATAAGGCGCGCAACTATCTCGCGGTCTCTGAGATGGCCTGGAAAGAGTACCGCGCACTGTCCGTCTCCGACGAAGAGGCTGCCTTGTCGAAGGCTGTGGCCGACGCCCGCCAAGCGATGCTGCATGGTGCACTCGAACCGATGATGGATGCGATGAGCCGTGGCGATCATGAAGCCGCCGATCACGATGCGATGGTCGTGATGCCACCGCTGTCGGCGGCTCTCACGCAGAAATCCGCGAATCTGGACAAGTTTCGCAACGAGCAGGGCAACGCGCGTTACACGGCGGCACAGGACCGGTACGACATGCTTGCGACCATTACCGGAATCGCGATCGCCGTCGGTCTTCTAACCTGCGTCACATGCGGCTTCACGCTGCTTCGCGCAATCTCGCGCCCGATCGACATGACGGTGCGCCATGTCGAGCGACTCGCTCAGGGTGACATGTCGCAGGAACTGCGCTTCGACAGTGCCGATGAAATGGGTCGCCTCGTCACAAGCGTCGGGCAGATGCAGAAGGACATCGGCACGATGATCGAACAGATCGCACGCGGCAGCGAATCGATCGCGTCCGCGACCCAGCAGATCTCGGCTGGCAACGCGGACCTGTCGTCGCGCACCGAGACGCAGGCCGCGTCGATCGAGGAAACAGCCGCGAGCATGGAACAGCTCACCAATGCTGTCACGGAGAACGCGGCGCACGCGCGTGAAGCGCGCGAACTGGCCGACGCGACGAATGCGACGGCCGGCGCGGGCGCGCAGGTGGTGCGTCAGGTCATCGCCGCGATGAGCGACATTCAGGACGGCGCGAAGAGGATGGGCGAGATCATTGGCGTAATCGAAGGCATCGCGTTTCAGACCAACATCCTGGCCTTGAATGCTGCTGTCGAAGCCGCTCGCGCCGGAGAGCAAGGGCGTGGTTTTGCCGTGGTGGCTGGCGAAGTACGCAATCTCGCCCAGCGCTCAGCGACAGCGGCAAAAGAAATCAAGGAACTGATCGACGCGTCGACGGCGCGAGTCGCCGACGGTTCGCGGCTGGTCGGTCGCGCCGGTGAGGCCATGGGCGAAGTACAGACGGCCGTCAGCCGCGTCACGTCGATCATGAGCGACATCGCGACGGCTTCGGCCGAACAGAGCGATGGCATCGAGGAAGTCAATCGCGCGATTACGCAGATGGACCAGATGTCTCAGCAAAATGCCGCACTCGTGGAGCAGGCAGCCGCCGCGGCCGCGTCGCTAACCGAGCAGACGGGTCTGTTGACGAAGGCGGCTGGCCGATTCCGCTTTGCGTCGATGTCCGACCGTTAGAGTCGGCGTGCAAAGCGGAAAGAAGTCTGTCGCCCGCGCCGCCCAGCTACGGCTTTTTCGCCGTCAGGTATGCGATGCGCGCCGCGCCGAGCTGCTTCCCGCTTTCGAAAATCGCCCGCATTCGACCTTCGAGGTACTCTCGCTCGTCGCGCGTGAATTGCTTGTCGAAGATCTCTTCCAGGGTCGGCGCCAATGGGTGAGGCGAAGTACGAACAAACGTTTCCCAACGCAGACAGTCCTCGGTTCGCACATCGATGTGCAATTCCAGATGAATGTCGGTGAATCCCGCATCGATGGCGAATCGGACAAGGTCGCGCTCACCATAGTTCGTGATGGGCAGCGTGCGCGCCTTTTCCTCGGTGTCAGGAAACTGGGCCGCGCGGCATCGGAGCAGCAGAGGAAAGAATGGGTCATCGGTCTGGATCGCGCGAGTATCGACCAACCGCTTGAGCATGCAAACCTCGAGTGCTTCGTCACGCAGGATGGGCTCTGCGATGGCGAAGCGGCCACCTGGTTTGAGTATGCGGTAAAGCTCGCGCATGGCCGCGGGCTTGTCTTCCACATACGCCAGAACCGCGCGCATCGTGGCTGCATCGACGGCTTCGTCGGCAATACCCGCAAGGTTCTCAGCGGAGCCGTGTATGTACGTACACTGCCCGCTCACACCCAGGGTGCCGGCGGTCTGTTGGGTGTGCCGGAGCAACGGCGCGGAAATATCCGTCATCACCACCCGGATCGAGGCGCCGGCTCGTTCGATCGCCCGGAATCCCACGAGACCATCGCCCGTCCCGATGTCCGCCAAGGTCATGCCGGAACGAAGGCGAACGAAATCCAGCACGCGGTCCGCGTATCTGGTGATCTCAACGCGGACGCTGTCCTCATGCGCGCGATCGTCGCCATGGCGCAGGCTCAGAATCCATTTCGACCAGTTGTCGTGAGTTACGTCGTTCGTGGGTGGCGTCAAAATAGCGTTTCCGGGCAATCGTGAAAAATACGGCGGATGATAGCTTCAGAACCTGAAGACGTCCTTAACGAATGGAATTCGGAACGTCCAGGTAAGCGCATGACGCCCGCGTGCGGGTTCGAACATTACGCGGCAACGCTGCTTGCTGACACATGTACGTCATGATAGGTTGCTCAAATCCCGCTGCCGCAATCTGGCATCTATTTTTCGCGACGCCACGCGCGATGAAAATAAAGCGGGGTGGGTTGCTCTGGACTCATCGTACGCATACGCCTTTCCCCCCAAGAGGAATTCAAGAGCCATGGCTTCAATGATCCAGCGGACTACCCTGTTCGCTTGCTTCCGCGCGGATTGCGTGTTCATCGCCGCGCCTGGCGCGCATGCCGCGGATCTCGTGATCGCGGGCCGCGACGACATCTACGGCCGCGGACTCGCGCAGGCGGTGGACGGCTACAAGAAACAGCACCCGGGCGTCGATATCGAGTTGCTGAAGCTGCCGAACAACGATCTCTATCAGAAGCTGAAGCTCTCGTTGCGCGAAAACACGCGCGCCTATGACCTGGTGAGGATGGACGACACCTGGTCCCCCGAATTCATCGCCAACGGATGGCTTCAGCCGCTGCCCGCCACGCTCGCGGATGCCGACATGGTGACTTCCACGGTCTCCCTCGGACGCGCGTCGACGGGCACCTTGTACGCGATGCCGGTCGTCGGCAACGTCGAGATGTTCGCCTATCGCAAGGATCTGCTGGCGAGTCGCGGCCTGCAGCCGCCGCGCAGCTGGGACGACGTGCTGAAGATCGCCCAGACCATCGGTACCGCCGACAAGGACGTTTCGGCTGTCGTGTTTCGCGGTGTGAAGGGCAACCCCGTCGTCACCGGTTTTCTGCCGATCCTTTGGGCCTATGGCGGAGAAGTCGTCGACACGAACGGCAAGGCCACGATCGATTCGCCACAAGCGCTCGCCGCGCTGAAGATGCTCCTCGCCCTGAAGAAGTGGGCACCGAAGGACGTCGACGGTGCTGCCGTGCGTATGGATGGTTGGCGCGGCCTTCACGCCGACGCTGGAACGCCTCGCTCATCCGCTTGCGTTGTGGCCTTCCGCGCCGACGGTCGAGCATTTCGCGGCGGTGTGGGAAAGCGGCATGGCGCAGTCGGTGCTGAACTCGGTGTGGGTCGCGCTGGGCGCGACGTTGCTCGCGCTCGCGCTGGCTTTTCCAGCCGCCTATGCCCTCGCGCGACTTGCGTTTCCGGCGCGACTCGATCTGATGTTCCTGATGCTCGTGCTGGCACTGAAGCTGATGCCGCCGATTACGGTGGCCGTACCGCTGTTTTCGCTGGCCAAGTGGCTACATCTGCTCGATTCGCTGTTCGGCCTCGTACTCGCGTACCAGCTGTATGCGTTGCCGATGGCGATCTGGATGTTGCTGCCGTTCGTGCGCGACGTGCCGATCGAATTCGAAGAGGCGGCGGCGCTCGATGGCGCCAATCTCGCGCAGCGCATCGTCTTCATCGTGATGCCGCTGTGCGCGCCGGGCCTCGTCGCCACCGCCATCTTCGTGTTCATCATTGCATGGAACGAGTTTCTGCTAGCGCTGCTGTTCGTCTCGTCGCCGAGTCATTTCACGCTGCCGCTCGCAATGGCGGGTTACGTCACCGAGAACGGCATCGACTGGGGTGAACTGATGAGCGCAGGGGTGATCTCGTCGGTGCCGACGCTTCTGCTCGCGGGTTATGTGCAGCGCTATTTGCTGCAGGGCTTCTCGGGCGGATTGAAGTAGCGGACTCCAATTCCATGCCGCCGTTGCAGCAGACGCTTTGCCTATCCAGAGATTTTCTTGCACCCTGCCCTGACCAATCGCACAGCTTCACCGGCTGACTGGATGTCAGCCATCGATGGCAGCCGATCGCTGTCCGCACTGACGTTGCCGGGCAGCCACGACACCTGCGCCTATTCGGTCGATGACCGGCTCGCGCGCACGCAACGGGCCACGCTCGACGATCAGTTGCACCATGGCGTGCGGGTCCTCGACATCCGCTGCCGCCATCAGCGCGATCGCTTTGCGATTCATCACGGCGGCATCCCGCTGGGTCTGACTTTCGACGATGTGGTGCGGACATGCGCCCAGTTTCTCGCGCGTCACCCCGGCGAATGCATCGTCATGTCTGTCAAGGACGAATGGCCCGCGCATGACTGCGCCCGCACGTTCAGCGCGACCTTCGAGTGGTATGTGCAACGACACGCGGATGTGCGCTGGCACCTTGCTTCTGAACTGCCGCAGCTGGAGGCGGTACGCGGGGGCATCGTGCTACTGCGGCGCTTCACGAGCGAGCAGCCGCTCGGCATCGACCTGACGGACTGGCCCGACAACGCGACGTTTGATATCGACGATGTGCCGGCGCCGTTCACCATCCAGGACGAGTTTCGCGTGCCGGTGCCGGCATCGATCGCTTACAAATGGCGCGCGATCGATTCGCTGCTGGAACTCGCCCCCGGTTTGTGCGACGTGCGCTGGGTCATCAACTTTTGCAGCGGCACGGGGATGGCGGCACCGCCGGCAGTCGTGGCGTTTGGCGATACGCAGCATCGCGGTATTCACGAGCAGCTTGCCGAGCGTCTCGCGGCTCGGTTGGAGCCATGCGGCACCCTTATGCTCGACTTTTGCGACTGGAACGGCTGGCGTCTCGTCCACGCGTTGATCGACCGCAACTGGAGCCGATAACCCTTCGTTGCGGGAATGACATTGCCCGCAAACATCAGCGTGGTTCCTTGTTTGCCGGAGGTTGCCGCGGTTGCGGCCTCGATTCCTGCCCGCGCCGCGCAGGTTCACGCGTACAGGCGTCCGGGGGCGCCACATAAGGAACGTCGTCGCGGCAACACGCATACACCGGAAACCCGTACGCGTTCGTGCCGACGATGGTCGTTGGCCCGTGCAGCGGGCACACCGCCTTCATCGCGCCTCCTTGAAACTCATCGATCGATCGTTTCCATCTTACGCTTGCGCGCTCTCACCGCGGTTGACACGCATTCACCATGCATGCCGAAGGCAGGGGTCGGCCGAATTGTCAGCTCTTGCATAAAGTGCAATGATGCATGCGCTGTACTGTCACGTCATTGGGCCATCGCCATGACAGATTGGGTGCCCCGGGAAGTAACCGGACAGCGCAGCCATCTTATGCGGGCCGTCCGCTTCCTTCATGCGGGCATTCAAACGTCGCGTTAGCGCGACAACTCCCTCCTCAAGGGAGTTTTTAACCAGGGTATTTACCTAGGGTCCCGTCTCGAAAATTTAACATTTTGAAGTTAGAATGAACCCTCTAAAACCTGTCGTCATGTCATTTCATGACAGGTAAGGAGTTGAAACATTGAATACCACAGCGCAACACCGGCCAAACTGTGTTTGGCGCGCTTAGTTAGTCTTACTAATGACGACCTTCGCCAGGAGAAGCAATGGAACGCCTTTCGTCCGAAGATTTGCTGAAATTCTGCCGAACGAATGGGTCGATTTTCGTTTGGGATCGCCAGCGAAGCGTTTGAAGGGCACAGAAACTCGCCGGCCTGACCTCCTGGCCGGAAGCATCATTCGGGGCATCCGGAACTTTGAGCAGTGCGCCGGCGCGGCATATCTCTGCTCGCTGACGCACCCGGCTCCATTCGCGCAATACAACAAGCCATAAAAACCCGCGCAGTTCGATCAATGCTGAAGCCGTTCCTCCCATCACGCTGGAGGCGGCAACATGTTGTGGCAAAGCAATGGCGGGTTATGCGAGACGGCCATTGGATATTCATGATCCTCGCAGACATTACGATCACGGATGGCAAGGATGACGAAGCGAATCGTAGTAGTAACGGGTGGCATGGGCGGCCTTGGAGAAGCGATCAGTACGAAACTGCACGACGCCGGATACGCGGTGGTAGTCACGCACTCGCCGAACAACACCGGCGCGGACAAATGGTTGGCAGACATGGAAACTCAGGGCCGGCGCTTTCGCGCTTACCCGGTCGACGTGGCCGACTACGACTCATGCCAGCGTTGCGCGGCCACGATTCGGGCCGAAGTCGGCCCCGTTGACATCCTGATCAACAACGCGGGCATCACCCAGGACATGACACTCCGGAAGATGGACAAGGTCAACTGGGACGCGGTCATCCGCACTAATCTGGATTCGGTCTTCAACATGACCAAACCGCTGTGCGAAGAGATGGTCGCACGAGGCTGGGGGCGCATCGTCAATATTTCGTCCGTCAACGGCTCCAAAGGCTCGGTCGGCCAGACCAACTACGCCGCGGCCAAGGCTGGCATGCACGGCTTTACCAAGTCGCTAGCGCTGGAAGTGGCGCGCAAAGGGGTCACGGTCAACACGATTTCGCCGGGCTACCTGGCCACGAAGATGGTCACCGCGATTCCGCAGGAGATCCTCGATACGAAGGTCCTGCCGCATATTCCGATGGGACGTCTGGGCAAGCCCGAGGAAGTCGCGGCGCTCGTGCTCTATCTGTGCTCGGAGGATGCCGGCTTCGTGACCGGCTCCAATATCGCGATCAACGGTGGCCAGCATATGCAGTAACGCGACGCACCGCGCGGGCACGCTCCGGAATCGGACGAGCCAGCGCGAACCATTCACGCAACACCCCTGTGCTTCCATGAGAGAGGAACGTGTCATGAGTGAAACCTGGATGGGCCTGATCATTGGGGGCTCGGCCCTCAGCATCGCAATGCTTATGGTGATTGATCACTATCGCCGTGAGCGCAGACGGGCAAGACTGCTACGACATCTGGATCATCACGAGTGGTGGCATCGACCGCGCGGGCGGATGTGAGTGCATCGTCCGTGCCAATAACAAATCAGATACATCGAGAGGGCTGCAGAATGACACCGGAAAATCCCGGACAATTAAAGGCCACAGGCCATCAGATCACGGTTCGTACGAGGCGCGGCGACATGCGGGTTGCCGCGGTCTGGCAGGTGTTGATGCCAGTCGCCGATGCCATCGAGCACGTCCGGTTCACGTCCAGCCGCAAACGTGATGTCGAAGACATGACGATAGCGTTTGCCGACAGGTTCTCCGGATCGCTGTCCACCGTTCTCAGTCAGTTCGAGACGATGTCGTGGGTGGCCGCCGCGGAGCTTTGCTAAACACCGGGGCCGTGCCGCTTGCGATGGGTCGCGTCGCTACGTCGGCCGGCCCGCGTCACGCTTGATCGCCCGCCAGCTAGCTGGCGGGCGAACGCGCCTTGCATTGGTTGTTTGGCACAGACTGGCCAACTGAAGTCGAACGTACACGACCGGACCTAACCGGTCACCACCTGAGAGAAGTGGATGAAAACAACAATCAAGAAAGGGCCCCAGGACATGGAGAGCCCTTATACACCCCTGACCGCCGGAGATGCGATTTCCCATCTTGAACGGATCCTGTCCTCCGATGGTGCGGGTTCATTGTTCAGCCGGACCTACTGGCGCGCGCGCGTGCAGCAGGTGAGCGCTACACAGGGACTGACTCCGCAGCAGCAGGCGAGGCTGGCGAAGCTGCTCGAGTCGCTCCCTCCTCCGGTCCCGAGTGAAGAATCATGCTAGTCACGGTTTCGATCTCGCCCCATTGAGGATATTCGCGAGCAAGTCGCGGACGAACGCCGTCCGCGATGAGTCAGAGCGGATCGTCGACATCCAGCAGCCGATCCTCCACATGCAGATCTTCGGCGCGGTCCCCCTGCAATGGCAGCGCAATGCCTCCCGGCGCAAGTCGATCCCGGACCATTTGGCAAAGGCGTTCGCGCACGACGATGCGTTGTGCCGTGTCCATCTGCGCGTAACGCTGAATCTGCGACTCCGAGAAGTGGAGCGTCAGCACGCATCGCGCATCCAGCGTCGTGTCGCCATGTGACTCGGTCACCCAGGATGCCTGAATGAAGAATGTCCGGCCGTCGTCATAGACGCTGATCGCGGGCGCTTTCGGCGATTCGAATAGCGTCGATAAAGCCAGTTCGATTTCTTCGATGCGCTGGTTCAGATCGATGTCTTTCATTGAAGGTCCTCCTTGGGGTCGAGGCCGATACGGGTCAAGCCGAATTGATGGATACGCGAGCAAGAACCGTGTCCGGCTGTCGATGGCTGCCTCATCGAACAGACGCAGCATGTCGACGCACGCGAAGGCTGCCGTTCGCCCAGGCAATTTGTACCGATGCCGCCGATCAAAAAACAAGAAACAATTGGTTCTGTTTTGCCGCACAGCAGGACTGGGTATGAGCGACGTCGATACAAGGCTGACAGTCAGGGCGAAAGGAGCACGGGAACTCGCCAGCTATCTGCAACAAGCGATTCGCAGCGGACGCTTCCTCGAAGGCGTGCGCCTGCCGCCCGAACCCGATCTGAGCGAGGAATTCGGCGCTTCGAGCGGCGCCCTCCGGCGAGTACTCGCCGATTTGAAAGAGCGCGGGCTCATCCGGCAGACGGTTGGCAGCGGCACGTTCGTGCTGCAGTCGAATCGCATAACACCTTCTTTCTGCGCGTGCTCGAATTGAGCAATGAGGTGCGTGAACAGGGCAGCGTACCCGCCGCAGAGCTCCCTGATGTCAGTCGGGCTACGCCGCGATACGCGCGACCGCCCTGTTGAATGCATCCGGCCTCGCGACATTCATTCCATGCGATGCGCCGTCGATCGTTTCGCGTTCGGCAAACTCGATCCACTGTTCCAGCTTGTCCACCGTATTGCGGAACATGCGCGGACTTTTCTGGCCATCGATCAACAAGGTACGACACCTGATGTCGCGCGCGGCTTCCGGCGTATAGGCGGGAAGCGGATCGAGCAACTGCTTCGGCAGCGTGAGCGCGTTGTCGAGCGCCATGCGACGAAAGCTCTCCGGGCTTTTGTTCCAGAACCCCGGCATGCTCACGGAGTCCACGAACATCGACAAGCCGGCGTCGAACTCCCCCCGCTCGATCAGTTCCGCGACACGTGCGCGCAACACGTTGGTCGCCGGCGGCATGAACGCGGGCTGCCCCCTGGATTCGGTTTGCAGCGGGCCGCCGGGATCGGCTAGCGTCAGCGTTTTCACGAGGCGCGGATAGTCGCGCGCCAGATGGAACGCCACGCACCCACCCCGCGAGTGACCGACCAGATGAACGGGAGCGAGGTCGAGCGCGGTGATGAATCCGGCAATCTCCTCGACGTGCGCCTCCCAGCTGAACTCGCCGCGTCCAAACGCATCGACCTCGGGCCAGTAATGGCTGAGGCTAGGCGCGAAGCAGCGAAACTGGCCGGACAAGGAAGCCATCTGGGCGTCCCAATAGCGATAGTCACAAAGCGAACCGTGCACGAACACCATCGGCTCGCCACGCCCGCGCTCGACATACGGTATGGCAAGACTCGATGCGGTGGTCACAAACGATGGCGCAGACGCGCCAAAGGCCGAGGCCAGAATCGATGGGCTGGTACGTGCATTCATCACAGTGCTCCTTTGGCGCCACTATCGATGGTGTGCTCGCAAAAGAAAATCGCATAATATTGATGGAATCGATCTACTTTTCTGATATCAATGATCATGGCAACGGAAATGAAAGCGCTCGATCTGGACGTGCTGTCGATGATCATCGCGGTCGCGGACGCCGGCACGATCAGCCGTGCGGCCCAGCTCGTGCATCGCTCGCAATCGGCGGTGAGCATGCAGATCAAGACGCTCGAGACGGCGCTCGGCAAGGCTCTGTTCGTTCGCAAGCCCCGCAGTGTGGTGCCGACGCAGGACGGCGAAATGCTGTTGACCTACGCACGACGGATGATCGCGCTGCGCGATGAAGCGTGGGCAGCGGTGGTACGGCCCGACGTGACCGGACGCGTGGTCATCGGCGTACCGGACGACTATGCGACGTCACTGTTCCCACCCATCCTCAAGAAATTTTCGGCGACCTATCCGAAGGTGGAGATTCAGGTGGTGGGGCTGCCAAGCGTTGCTCTCGAGCCCATGTTGAAGGACGGCACAGTCGATCTCGTCTGCGCGACGCGCGTGAAAGGGTTGCACGGCGAGTTCCTGCGTCACGAGCCGATGGTCTGGGCCGCCGCGCCAGGCGCGACCGAGATCTGGCGCGAAAGGCCCTTGCCCATCGCGGTGTTTTTGCCCGGTAGCGTCGCGCGGGAGAAAGCCATACGGAGTCTGGAACGCGCGCGCATCCCGTATCGAACGTCGTATGAAAGTCCGAGTCTGCTCGGTCTGCTGACGATGGCCGAGGCCGGACTCGCTGTGACACCTCTGGCCAAATGCGCGGTACCGGCTCACTTCTCGCTGCTGGGGGCCGCGAACGGCCTGCCGGAAATCGGCACGCTCGAAGTCGTGCTGGCGCGAAGTGCCGCTTCTAAACGGCCTCCATGCGACTTTCTCGCGGAACGCATTCTCGCCGACCTGAAGAATTGACCCGGGGATCAACGCAGCGGTCCGCATAGAACGCCACGTCCCAGCCGTCGACGTGATGCCCTGTCGACCTCAGGAAGACTCCCCTCCCCCGACCTCGCGCGACGCGCAGATCCGCCACGACGCTTTCGGCGCGGCAACGGTTTGCGCGACGTCGCGCCACCAGCGTTCGCCGCGATGCACCGCGCTCAGATCGAGCCGCTCGCCCATGCGCGGTGTCGACAGCGCGACGCCGCGCGCAAGCGCCAGCCCTGTCACCCTTTCGAACGGCTCCTGCCAGCGATGCATCGCGAGGTCGAAGGTGCCGTTATGAATCGGCACGAGCCAGCGGCCGCGCAGGTCGATATGCGCCTGCACGGTTTCTTCGGGCTGCATATGAACGTATGGCCACATCGCGTCGTACGCGCCGGTTTCGATCAACGTGACGTCGAAGGGTCCGAGGCGCTCGCCGATCACGCTGAAACCATCGAAGTAGCCAGTGTCGCCGCTGAAGAAAACGCGCAAATCGCGATCGACGATCACCCACGACGCCCACAACGTGCGGTTGCCGTCGAACAGGCTGCGCCCGGAGAAGTGCTGCGCGGGCGTCGCGGTGAACTCGATGCCGTCGACCTGCGTGCCCTGCCACCAGTCGAACTGCCGCACCTTCGCCGCGTCGATACCCCATTCGATGAGCCGGTCGCCGACGCCGAGTGGCGTCAGAAATACCTCCGTACGCTGCGCCAGCATGAGGACGGTCTCGCGATCGAGATGGTCATAGTGATCGTGCGACAGGATCACGCCGCGCAGCGGTGGCAAATCGTCGAGCGAGATCGGCGGCGCATGAAAGCGCTTCGGACCCAGATTGCGGAATGGAGACGCCCGCTCGGCGAACACGGGATCGGTCAGCCAGAACTTGCCGCGCAACTTCAACAGCATCGTCGAATGACCGAGCCGATACAGGCTGCGGTCGGGCGCCGCATCGAGTTGCGCGCGCGTCAGCGTTTCGACGGGCAATGCGTCGGTCGGCGCGGTGCCGCGCGGTTTGTTGAACAGCACCGTCCACGCGAGGCCGAGCGTCTTGCGCAAGCTTTCCGCGGGACGCGGCTTGACGTTCTGGAAGCGTTCGCCGTCATGCTGCGGCGACAGGCTGAACATCGCGCGGCTGCGTTGCGCGGCGCTCACGCCGAGCATTCGGCGGACAAGGGCGGGAAGCGACATCATGAAGTTGATCTTCCGAGAAAATGTACACTCGGCAGTGTAGTTTGTTTTCAAGAAAAGTAAACTGGCCAGTGTAAAATCGTTGCATGGAATCCAGTGCCCGCCCTCCACGTCTGACCGACCGTAAGCGCGTCGCGATCGTCGCCGCCGCGATCGACGAATTCCTCGCAGCCGGATACGACGCAACCAGCATGGACCGTATCGCCGCGCGCGCGAACGTCTCGAAGCGCACGGTCTATAACCATTTCCCCAGCAAGGAAGCGCTTTTCGCGGCGATTCTTCATGAGTTGTGGGACGCGAGCCACGACGGCGATGCGCCCTGTTATCGCGCCGACCAACCGTTGCGGGCGCAGTTGCTCGATCTGTTGGAGCGCAAGCTGCGGCTGCTTCACGACGAGTCCTTTTTGTCGCTTGCACGCGTGGCGATCGGGGCCGGCATCCATTCGCCGGACCGCGCGCGCGATATGGTCGCTCGCATGGGGGAACGCGAGGAAGACCTGACGGCGTGGGTCCGGGCGGCCGCCGCGGACGGCCGCATCAAGACCGAGGACCCCGTCTTCGCGGCACTGCAGTTGCAGGCGCTCGTGAAGGCTTTTGCCTTCTGGCCACAAGTGGCGATGGGGCAAGTGCCGCTCGATGCCCGCGAGCAGAAGCGGATCGCGGAAGCGGCGGCGGATATGTTTATCGCGCGGTATGCGTGAATTTTCGAGTCGGGTGGCGCGAGATATCGATGGCGACGCGGCCACGCAGCTGGCGACGTCACGAAGCTGGCGAATCCGGCGAACGCAATGCGCGCCGCTAGCCGCTCGCCGGCGCAAGCTCCATTCGCTTGCGCTGCAGGAATCGGCGCACGGCCGGATCACGCTCAAGGCCGATCGCCAGATCGTACGCGCTGAGTGCTTGCGCCATTGCGCCGGCACGCGCGAGCAGATTGGCGCGCGCGGCCCAGTATGGCTGGTAGTCGGCCAGCCGCGGGTCGTCCGCATAGGGCGCAAGCGCGTCGAGCGCCGCCTGCGGGCCGTCGCGTTCCGCCACGGCGAGCGCGCGGTTCACAGCCACTACCGGCGACGCTGCGATGGCGAGCAGCCCGTCGTAGAGTTGCACGATCTCGTCCCAGTTCGGGCGACGCGTCCGGCAGCGATGCACATGCGCCGACTGCAGCGCGGCCTCGAGCTGAAAGCGCCCAATTGCGTTGAACGCGTTCGCGCGCCGCAGCAGTGCGTTCGCCGCGTCGAGCATCGGTGCGTTCCATGTTGCCGGATCCTGGGCCGACAGCGGCACATAGTCGCCAGCCGCATCGCGTCGCGCATCGCGCCGCGCCTGCGCAAACAGCATCAGTGCGAGCAGACCCAACGTCTCCGGTTCCTCGGGTAGCAGCTCGACGAGCAGTTGCGCGAGATACAGCGCCTCGTCGGCGAGGTCGCGCCGCTCGGCATCGCCGCCGAGCGGGTCCGTCCAACCCTCCGCATACGCCGCGTAGACCGCCTCGAGCACCGCGTCGAGCCGGCCGGGCAGTTCCTCGCGCTCGGGCACGTTGAACGGAATGCCCGCTTCGCGGATCTTGGTCTTGGCCCGCACGAGGCGTTTGCTCATCGCGGCGGGCGACATCAGGAACGCGGACGCGATCGTCTTCGCTTCCAGCCCCAACACCACTTGCAGCATCAGCGGGGTGCGAATCGCGGCTTCGAGCGCAGGGTGCGTGCACGCGAACAGCAGCGCGAGCCGCCGGTCGGGCAACACGCCCGCTTCGCACTCGTCCATTTCGTCGGTGAGAATCATCAGCTGGTTCGCTACGTCGTCGCCGACCTGGCGATGACGCGCGCCATCGATCGCCCGGCGCCGCGCAACCGTCATCAGCCACGCTTCGGGACTCGCGGGACAGCCGTGCTCCGGCCAGTCCGCGAGCGCCGCCGCGAATGCGTCGGCGAGCGCGTCCTCGGCCGCGGCGACGTCGCGCGTGCGCATCGCCAACAGCGCGACGAGCTTACCGTAGCTACGGCGAGCGACCGCCTCGGCAATCGAACGCGCGGCGCCGTCGTCCCGACGGGCGCCGCTGGAAGAACTCATGCAGATGGGGCTTCGTAGGGGGCGGTCCAGACCGGGCGCACTTCCATAACGCCGTGCGCCGCGCCGGGGCAACGCGACGCCCACGTCATCGCCGCGTCGAGGTTGGGCACATCGATCAGGTAGTAGCCGGCGAGTTGCTCCTTCGAATCGGAATACGGTCCGTCAAGCACCTGCGGCTTGCCGTCGACGAGCCGCACCGTGGTGGCCGTATTCGAGTGCTGTAGCCGGTTGGCACCCACCAGCGCCCCCGCCTTTTTCAACGATTCGGTGTAGGCATGATAAGCGGCAACGCCTTGCTGCCGCTCGCTGTCGGTCATCTTGTTCCAGCCGTTTTCTTCCGAGTAGATCATCAACAGGTATTCCATATGAGCCTCCGTCATGGGGTTGAGGCGGATGAATTACATCGGCCGCCATCACAATGACGCGCGGGCCGCACGCTGATGGACAGCTGGCGCCAAAAAATCGCGAACGGGCGCCGGCACCCACGCTGCGCTGCAAAAGACGTTTGGACTGCAGCCCGTTCGACTGCCTTTCGCGAAACATTGTCGGACGGCTGACTCGCTTTGTCGACCTGGGAGGTGATGTTCGCCGCCAGTTCAATCAGAACCGATGCCGGATTCCCGCGCCAACCAGCAGCTGGTTACGGCCGGATGACGGTTCCGCACTGTTGATCACTGCCGGCGCGTCCGTCGAGGCTCGCTGGTAGACGGTCTCGACGTACGCATCGGTACGCCTCGAGAGCAGGTAAGCCGCCTGCAAGCCGGCCTGGTGCCAGTGCTGGTTCGAGCCCTTCGTGTAGGTGTACATGCCGGCAAGCAAGAGCGTGGGCATCATCTGATATTGGGCATTGACCTCGTAGTTGCTGAAGTCGGCCGAAGGAGCAGAGTTGCCGGTGTCCGCATCGACCAGACCGCTGAACGTGGAGCGTGACCACGCCGCTCCCAGCGTGAGGTCGCCGATCGCATAGTTCGCCCCGGCACCATAAGTGTTCTGCGTCCGCACGAGTGCGTCAAACGTGCTGCGGGTACCGTCGGGCAAATTCACCGCATCGTAGGCACCGGTGCTGGTGGCACCGCGCCCGTTCGCATGCAGCCAGGCCGCCCCGGCGTTGAACGGACCATTCTGGTAGCTGATGCCCAGGCTATACGCGCGGTTGTTTGCGAACTGACCAGCAGCATTCGAAAGTGCGTACAGACCGCCAACGGTCAACCCGCCGAATGACGGGCTCGCGTACTTCACCGAGTTGCGTGCGAGGTACGAGTTGTTGGCGTTGTCGTTGTCGAAGGGATGAGCGAACGCGGTGCCGCCCGCTGCGCCCGTCAGTGTCACGGGCGCGAAGAAGTCGTGGATCGAATCGTACTGATGGCCGAACGTTACCGTCCCCCAGGCATCACTGCTCAGCCCGACGTAGGACGGGTGATCATCGAATTCCTCCCCTGTCGTAGTCGAGAAGCCACGTTCGAGCAGAAAAATGGCCTTGCTGCCGCCGCCGAGGTCTTCGCTGCCTTGGAGTGCCCAGAAGCTGCCGTCAATGAGACCGCTTGTTGCCTTGTACTGCGCATGACCGCCCACATTGTTCAGCCACGCAAGCCCAGTGTCGAGTTCACCGTACAACGTCACGCCGCTCTGGGCGTGTGCGTTAGTTATAAAAGCCGCAAGCGCCACTGCGCCAGCCGAGAATCTGATAGGGACTGCGTTTCTTGTTGTCGACATGCAACTATCTTCCTGAAAGTTGTGGATGGAACGGGCCGGCGGACTGCCGCCCCGGCTGGCATCGGCCGCTGACGGCCATGCCCATGGATGTCAGCGGAATCGTCGTGTCAGTACCACCGGCCATAGCGCCGGATGTAGACGGTCTTGACGAGTTGGGTGAGCAGCATGTAGCTGGCGATGGTCGCGACGAGCCACCACCAGTAGCCGTGGTCCAGCGCCTGGAAGCCCAGCGCCGATGCGAACGGCGAGAAGGGCAGCCAGCAGCCCACGAAAATCGCAACGGTCGTCGAGAGCGTGACCGGCAGTGCAGCCATGCTCTGCAGGAACGGAATCCGATGCGTGCGCAGCATATGCACGACCAGCGTCTGCGACACGAGACCTTCGATGAACCAGCCGGAATTCATGATGATCTGGCCGCCGCCATGGGCGTGATAAGCCGCGCCGGCGCCGAATACCGTCCACATCAGCCAAAAGGTCGTCATGTCGAATACGGACGACGTCGGCCCGAGCCAGATCATGAAACGTCTGATGTTGCCGGCATCCCACTTACGGGGCTTTCTGAGAAACTCGGGGTCCATCCTGTCCCAGGGCAGGAACATCTGCGACAGGTCGTAGATCAGGTTCTGGACCAATAACTGCATCGCGAGCATCGGCTCCCAAGGCAGGAACGCACTGGCCACCAGCAACGAGAACACGTTGCCGAAGTTCGAGCTGGCAGTCATGTTCAGGTACTTGAGGATATTGCCGAACGTCTCCCGGCCCTTGACGACGCCTTCTTCGAGCACCATCAGGCTCTTTTCGAGCAGGATGATGTCGGCGGTTTCCTTGGCGATATCGGTGCCCGTGTCGACCGAAATTCCCACGTCCGCGTCGCGCAGCGCGGGCGCGTCGTTGATGCCGTCGCCGAGGAAGCCCACGGTATGGTCGTTGGCCTGCAGCGCCTTGACCACGCGGGCCTTCTGCAATGGCGTGAGCTTCGCGAAGACTGTCGTGCGCTCGACCGCCGCGCCGAGTTCGTCGTCGTTCATGTGCTCGACGTCGCGCCCGAGCACCGGGATGCCCGGATCGAGGCCGACGTCCCGGCAGACCTTCGCCGTCACGATCGGGTTGTCACCCGTGAGCACCTTGATGGTCACGCCATGTTCGTTCAGCGCGCGTAGCGCTTGTGCCGCCGAGTCCTTCGGTGGGTCGAAAAAGCTCAGGAAACCGCGAACCACGAGCCGCTCCTCGTCGGCGTTCCGGTACTGCGGTTTCGCTTCGGCTTGCGCAATTTCGCGCGTGGCGACTACCAGCACCCGGTAGCCTTCCGCGTTGTATTCCTGCGATCTGGCAATCATCGCACTGCGAGCGGCTTCATCGAGCTCGCAAACGACATCGCCTTGATGCACGTGCGTGCACACCGCAAGCATTTCCTCGACCGCGCCCTTGGACACCATCAGCTGGCTGCCGTCGGCGCGCTCGACGACCACGGACAGACGTCGACGCACGAAGTCGAACGGCAGTTCGTCGACCTTCGCGTAGTGCGCCTGCGTTGGTGGCACGCCGGCCGCCTGCGCATGGCTAACGATTGCAATGTCCATCAGGTTCTTCTGTCCGCTCTGATGGAAGCTGTTGAGCCACGCCAGTTCGAGGATGTGGTCGTCGCGACGGCCCTGGATGTCCAGGTGATGTTCGAGGATGATCCGGTCCTGCGTGAGGGTGCCGGTCTTGTCGGTGCACAACACGTCCATGGCGCCGAAGTTCTGGACGGAGTTCAGGCGTTTGACCACCACCTTGCGCCGTGCCATAGCCACAGCGCCTTTCGCAAGATTCGCCGAAACGATCATGGGCAGCATTTCCGGCGTGAGGCCAACTGCGACGGCAAGCGCGAACGTCAGGGCGGAAAGCCAGTCGCCCTTGAGCAGCCCGTTGATCAGGAATACGACGGGTACCATGACAAGCATGAAGCGGATCAGTAGCCACGAAACACTGTTCACGCCCCGATCGAAGCTCGTTTCGATCCGCTTGCGACTGGTAACGTTCTTCGCGAGTGCGCCGAAGTAAGTATCGGCACTGGTCGCGACGACAACTGCCGTTGCCGTGCCGCTTACCACATTGGTGCCCATGAAACAGACGTTCGCCAGTTCGAGCGGGTCAGCCGGGCTCGCATTGGCGACATGAGCCGACTTCTGCATCACGGCGCCGAGCGTGTCGTACTTCTCGACCGGTAGCGCTTCGCCCGTGAGCGCGGCCTGGCTGATGAAAAGATCCCGCGACGTGATGAGGCGAATATCGGCGGGAATCATGTCGCCCGCTTGCAGGGTAACGATATCGCCAACCACGAGACTGGACATCGGAATCTCGCGCTTGAGCGATTTCCCGGACTTCGAGGCACGGCGCACGACGGTTGCCGTGGCGCGAACCATCGACTTGAGCCGTTCTGCTGCCTTGTTCGACCGGTGTTCCTGGAAGAAGCGCAGCAGGCTGCTCACTGTGACCATCGTGAGCAGGATGCTCACGCCGGTCCAGTCGCGATCTTCTGGCGCGGCAAAGTAGACGTCCGTGAAATAGCTGATGCCCGTGAGCACGAGCAGCACGATCACAAAGGGGTTGTAGAAAGCATGCAGCACCTGGATCAGCGCGTGCGGCGGCTTGTCGTGCGCGACCTCGTTCGGCCCCGAGCTACGCAGGCGCTGTTCGGCATCGGCGTCGACCAGGCCGTCAAGTGAACTCTGCGTATGCAGTAGGGTCGCTTCGATACTGTTGTCGGCTTCGCTGGCAATCCGCGCGGAAATCCTGTTGCGATCGCTGGACGATGATGCGCTTAGGAAGCCTCGTTGCCTGAGTCGAGATTCGTGGCGGTGTGAGGGCTTATTTTTCATGAGATCTTCCGGGCAGGGGCAAGCGCGAGCCGACCCCTGTCGCGGCCTCGAAAAGTTAATGTTTAATGCAGAGAGTCAGCAGAACCGGGCGCGCACTGCAGCCCAACACTTTCCGATCAATGTGATGTTTTGATGCTCGCTGGTATGCAGAGTTAGCAGCGAGTCATAGTACGTGCGTGCCTCTTGAATATGAGGCAGGTTCGATACAAGAAGAGCGAAGTGCATGATGTTCCTCCGTCCGGGCTAAGGCCCGGAACGTCGTTCAGGTTTGCCTGCCCGAAGGCCTGAACCATGACGTCAACGCTCGATGCTCGAATGACGGGAAACGGTGCGGCCTCCGCTCAGGCGGAAGGAAAATTGGATCGAGGTAAGGGACAAGAGTCACTGTCGGGCATAGGGGCTCCTTTCTCGTGCCAGATGCTCGAGTGCGTTTATTCAGCCACGGACCGTACTGATCAACGGATCGTACGGACGTGAACGGACACCGTCGTGCGAATCGAAGCGCACAACGCGGGAAGCACGAACGAGCGCAATCACGCCGGTTTGTGCGTCGATATTTGAGGGGTGCGAGGGGAGTACTGCGAGTAATACTGCGACGCGCACCGTCCTGCCTGATGGCGGGACGGCGGCTTGTTGGGGCGGACGTCCTGCCGGTCAGGCGGTCAAACTGTTCGAAGATCGACTACTACAGGGTTCCAAGGCATTAGCCCCAATCATTGAAAGCGGACGAATCGTAACCACCGTGAAAGACGATGTCAAGCAGGACGAAGGAAAAGCCAGGAGCGGACTGTCTCGACAATTTTGAGAGAGAGTCCCGACCAATCTGCGATCTCTACTGATTCCCATAGCGACGCATAAAAAAATGGCGCCGCTGGCTTTCAGCCTGTGGCGCCATTCCGTGGCGCTACGACGAAGACAACACGCCGTAGCCCCACAGCACACTTACATCGTCACCGTGTCGGCGACTTCCTTGAAGTCCTCGATCTGGTCGAAGTTCATGTATTGATAGATCTTGTCGCCGTCGGCATTGAGCACGCCCATGTCGGCCATGTACTCCTCCTTGGTCGGGATCTTGCCCAGACGCGAGCAGATCGCCGCCAGTTCCGCCGAGCCGAGGTACACGTTCGTGTTCTTGCCGAGGCGGTTCGGGAAGTTGCGGGTCGACGTCGACATGACCGTCGCGCCTTCGCGCACCTGTGCCTGGTTGCCCATGCACAGCGAGCAGCCCGGCATTTCGGTACGCGCACCGGCTGTGCCGAACACGCCGTAGTGGCCCTCCTCGGTCAGCTGCTTCTGATCCATCTTGGTCGGCGGGGCCACCCACAGCTTGACCGGGATGTCGCGCTTGCCTTCCAGCAGCTTCGACGCTGCCCGGAAGTGACCGATGTTGGTCATGCACGAACCGATGAACACTTCGTCGATCTTGGCACCGGCCACGTCCGACAGCGTCTTCACATCGTCCGGATCATTCGGGCAGGCCACGATCGGCTCATGGATGTCGGCGAGATCGATCTCGATGACGGCTGCGTACTCGGCGTCGGCATCCGGCGACAGCAGTTGCGGATCGGCCAGCCACTGCTCCATCGCCTTGATGCGGCGCTGCAGGCTGCGCGGGTCCTGGTAGCCCTGGGCGATCATCCACTTCAGCAGCGTGACGTTGCTGTTCAGGTATTCGATGATCGGTTCCTTGTTCAGGTGGACCGAGCAACCGGCGGCCGAGCGCTCGGCGGAAGCATCCGACAGTTCGAACGCTTGCTCGACCTTCAGATCGGGCAGGCCTTCGATTTCGAGAATGCGGCCGGAGAAGATGTTCTTCTTGCCTTGCTTGGCAACCGTCAGCGTGCCTTGCTTGATCGCGTACAGCGGGATCGCGTTGACCAGGTCACGCAGGGTCACGCCCGGCTGCATCTTGCCCTTGAAGCGGACCAGCACCGATTCCGGCATGTCCAGCGGCATCGTGCCGGTGGCGGCCGCGAAGGCGACCAGGCCCGAACCGGCCGGGAAGCTGATGCCGATCGGGAAGCGCGTGTGCGAGTCGCCGCCGGTGCCCACGGTGTCGGGCAGCAGCATGCGGTTCAGCCACGAGTGGATCACGCCGTCGCCCGGGCGTAGCGCGATGCCGCCACGGTTGCTGATGAAGTTCGGCAGGGTCTGGTGGGTCTTCACGTCCACCGGCTTCGGATAAGCGGCGGTGTGGCAGAACGACTGCATGACGAGATCGGCTGAGAAGCCGAGGCACGCCAGGTCCTTGAGTTCGTCGCGGGTCATCGGGCCCGTGGTGTCTTGCGAGCCGACCGAGGTCATCTTCGGTTCGCAGTACGTGCCCGGACGGACGCCCTGGCCTTCCGGCAGACCGCAGGCGCGGCCGACCATCTTCTGGGCCAGCGAGAAGCCCTTGCCGCTGTTGACGGGCTGCTGCGGCAGGCGGAACAGCGTCGACGGGGCCAGGCCCAGCGCTTCACGTGCCTTGGCGGTCAGACCGCGACCGATGATCAGCGGAATGCGGCCGCCGGCGCGCACTTCATCGAACAGCACGTCGGACTTGACCTGAAACTCGGCGATGACATCGCCGTTCTTTAGCGCCTTGCCTTCGTACGGGCGCAGTTCGACGACATCGCCCATTTCCATCTGCGACACGTCGAGTTCGATCGGCAGAGCGCCGGCGTCTTCCATCGTGTTGTAGAAGATCGGGGCGATCTTGCCGCCGAGGCACACGCCGCCGAAGCGCTTGTTCGGGATGAAGGGGATGTCTTCGCCGGTGAACCACAGCACCGAGTTGGTGGCCGACTTGCGCGAGGAGCCGGTGCCGACCACGTCGCCCACGTACGCGACCAGGTGGCCCTTTTCCTTCAGCGACTCGATGAACTTGACCGGACCACGCTTGCCGTCTTCTTCCGGCGTGATGCCGGGACGTGCGTTCTTCAGCATTGCCAGCGCGTGCATCGGGATGTCCGGACGGGTGGTCGCATCCGGGGCCGGCGACAGGTCGTCGGTGTTGGTTTCGCCCGTCACCTTGAAGACGGTGATGGTCAGGCTTTGCGGCACTTCCGGACGGCTCGTGAACCATTCGGCGTCGGCCCAGCTTTGCATCACGGCCTTCGCATTGGCGTTGCCCTTGTCGGCCAGTTCCTTGACGTCGTGAAACTGGTCGAACATCAGCAGGGTTTTCTTCAGCGCGTCGGCGGCCACGGTGCTCACTTCGGCGTCGGACAGCAATTCGATCAGCGGCTGGATGTTATAGCCGCCCAGCATCGTGCCGAGCAGTTCGGTGGCACGGGCGCGCGAGATCAGCGCGCAGGCGGTCTGGCCTTTGGCCACGGCGGCGAGGAAGCCTGCCTTCACGCGGGCGGCTTCGTCCACGCCGGCGGGTACGCGGTGGGTGATCAGCTCGAGCAGGGTCTGCTCTTCGCCGGCGGGCGGATTCGTCAGGAGTTCCACCAGCTCGGCGGTCTGCTGAGCCGTCAGCGGCAGGGGAGGAATGCCGAGCGCGGCGCGTGCGGCCACGTGAGCGCGAAAGTTTTCAAGCATGGGAACCTGGTGGTATGTGCGTTTCAGGAAAAGGCTTTTAAGGCACTCCAAGCTGTGCCGGGCACTGCTTCGATCGCGATTTTAATTGCAATACCCATCCAAGGTCAAATGTCTTATGTCTTATATAAGAGTGCGCCGCATCGCCTGAGCCATACCCGGCATGCTGCGCCCCGCACGGCCTTGCGGCGAAGATGCCGCCTCGGTAGCGAAAGCAGGCATTCGCCCGCCCTCTGTCATTCCTCTGCGCTCGCAAAGAACGCTGTAAGTTCGTCAGCGACCGCGCGCGGTTGTTCCTCTGGAATGAAGTGCCCGCAGTGACTAATGGTCCGGCCTTGCACATCGGTGAAAAAGGCGCGCAGAGGGGTCGCCATATCGGCGATGGACCCTTGATCGGAACCAAGCGTCAACAGCGGCAGTTTCAGCATGCCACGCTCCTTCAATTCTCCGTTCTGCCGGGCTGACACATGCGCGGCGCGATAGTACGCGAGGCCGGCGCGCAAGCCGCCGTCTTTCTGCAGAACGCGTAGATATTCATCGATATCAGAATCAGTGAAAGTATCGGGATTTGCCGTCTTTCGCCGCAAAAACCATTCGAGGTATTCACGTTCCTTACCGGCTAGCAATACTTCCGGCAAGTCCGGTAGTGCGTGAAATGCAAAATGCCAGGTGCGCCATGCACGGTCGGGCGCGGTCGACAAGGCATCGGGCAACGTGACGCCGGGGATCCCCGCATCCAGCAGCGCGAGCCGCCGGACCTCGTCGCCGAACATCACGGCGTAAGGAAATGCCACCCACGCTCCGATATCGTGCGCAGCAAGAAAGTACCGGGTCACCCCGAGTTGCTGCAGCAAACCGCGGACATGGCTCGCAAGGGTTTGTGTGTCGTAGCCGTCCATCGGACGATCTGAATCACCTTGTCCAGGAAGGTCCGGTGCGACGATTCTGTAGGTCTTTGCAAGCAGTCCCATCACTTTGCGCCAGGCGAACCAGCTCTCGGGAAATCCCGCGAGCAAGACAACCACGTCGCCCTGCGGGTTGCCACCCGTGACGTAGTGCAGTCTAAGTCCGTTTACGGTCGCGAATCTGTGCTCGAATCCTGCTAGCTCGGGAACGGGTCTTGATGCCGGCAACACGTTGACCATCGTGGAAGTCCCTGATGGCGCGGGCGAGTGATGTGGTTTCACGAACGAGACTCCTTTGGATTGGCGGATGTCACCGCTGAACGGCTTTTTCATCGTTGAATGTCGATTAGGAAACGGTTGTTTCCTAAGATGGAGAACAGCATGTTTAGCCGATGCGATGCTATGTCTTGCCGTGGGTTAGTCCAGTAGGCGCATGGCCTGATCTGCCGCCGCCATCATGTGTGCCCGGGATCGACCGACTTTGCCGACGACCCTGAAACCTTGCGTCAGACTCAACAGAGCGCGGCCAGTAGCGTCCGAATCCACGGCGGACGGGATCGAGCCGTCCGTCTGGCCCAACCGGATCAAACGGCACAACAGACGCTCTATTCGCTGCAAAGCCGCGACGATATGACCTGCGATCTCATCATCGAAGGCCAGCAGGTCGATTGCACTTCCGACTACGAGACAGCCTCGCTTGCCCTCACCGCCAATTGCAGACTCAGCATAAAACTGCAGAACGGCCCGCACCTTGTCGCGGCCGGATTGCTCCGCGTCGATCAAGCTCTGTAACTGTCCATTTCGTAGCTGGATGTAGCGGTCGAGCGCGGCAAGGAATACCGCTCGTTTATCGGCAAATGCCTTATAGATACTGCCCGCCGTGAGCCCCATCGCAGAACCAAGGTCGCCCAGAGACGCCCCTTGATAACCGCGCTCGCGAAAAATCCGGATTGCGCCGTCCAAGGCTACTTCCATGTCGAATTCGCGTGGACGACCTGGAGCACGTGGATATCTGGAACGATGGTTGCGGATAGTCATGCGGCGATTATAGGAAATGATCATTTCCAAATCAAGATGTTCGGATGTGCCGATGACAGCGATGCATTCGGGTCGAACTGGGCCAGCGAATCCGGTATAGTCTGACGGTCTGGTGCTCATTTCGGAGGGGGCATGGAACGGGAGCTAAAACTGCGCGTTGCGAAAGAAGATCTCGGCACATTGCGTCACGCGCCGATGCTTGCGCAATCAGGAAGGAAAGTGGGAACTCCTCACCTGCTGATGAGTACGTATTTCGATACGCCCGAACTTTCGTTTCACTGGTGCGGGGCTTCGCTGCGCGTGCGCACCGTCGGCAAGCAGAAAATGCAGACGCTGAAGCTTGAAGGATCGGCGAAGGCGGGGCTGTTCGACCGGGACGAGTTCGAGATGCCCGTGAATAGCGACACGCCCGATCTGAAGTTGCTGTGCGACCAGATCCCCGACGACAGCGACTGCGGAAAACTGGTTCGCGACGAAACCGTTGCGGCCCGACTGAAGCCGGTGTTCGTCACGCGAATCAACCGATCGGCGTTTCCGCTGCACCAGCCGTCCGGAGACGAGCTCGAGCTTGCGCTAGACGAAGGAACTGTCGAGGCGGAGTCGGGTTCGGTGCAGATCGCCGCGGTCGAACTGGAATTAAAACAGGGCAATCCGGAGGCGCTGTACCGCATCGCGCTGGAAATGCTCGAAACTGTTGCGCTGCGGCTCGATCATCGCAGCAAGGCCGATATCGGGTATGCACTGCTCGTGGCCGAGCACAGCGAGGCCGTGAAAGCGCAACCACTGCTACTCGACAAAGGCGATTCGGTCGAGGATGCATTCTGCGCGATTGCGCGCAACTGTCTGGACCAGGTCCACGCGAATGAACGGGGCGTCGTGTCGGGCCACGATCCATCGAGCGTCCATCAGATGCGCGTGGGGCTTCGCCGCTTGCGTTCGGCTCTCGACCTGTTTGCGAAGGTCATCCCCGCCTCTTCCGGATTCGACGAGGAGTTGCGCTGGATTGCTTCGGAACTCGGCGCCGCGCGCGACTGGGAAGTGCTTGCGGGAGCGACGCTTGAACGTGCCGGCACGAACGGCAATGCGAACGAGATCCAACCCGTCCGGCAGGCGTGCGAGCAGATTGCCGTCAACAACCGGCAGCGTGCGGCTGCTGCGGTCGAGTCGGTTCGCTACACGCGGCTCGCGCTTCAGTTCGCGCTGTGGTTGGACCGAAAGGGTTGGCGAGATGACATGTCCGACGAACAGCGCGCAGCGATCAGCGGCCCGGTAAAGCCGTTCGCCGCGGAAGTGCTGCGTCGCCGGCACAAGAAACTGATCAAACGCGGCAAGGGCCTGGCCGATCTCGACGATCACCGTCGTCACCGCGCCCGCATCGCGGCGAAGAAAGTTCGATACGCCACCGAGTTCTTCGCGTCGCTGTGCCCGAAGCGGGCCGTCCGCAATTATGTGGACGCGCTCACCGCGCTTCAGGATGATCTTGGCTGGCGCAACGATGCGGTCGTCGCCGATCAGCTTCTGAAGTCGTTGCTGACAACGTCGCCCGAGGCGGCGTCGGGCGCATCGTTCGCACGCGGCTTCCTCGCGTCGCGCGTCGCTGCCGACCATCAGACATTGAAGAAGCTATGGAAGCGCTTCAAACTCCTTTCGTCACCGCACTGACCGGACCAGTCCGCCGCCTTTCGTCGGATCGCCGAGCAGCATGAACCGGCCCTATTGACTGACTCCACGTCTGTCATTGCGCCAGTTGCAAGCGCAGCACCGGATGCGTCGCGCCGGCAGGCATTGCCCACACCCCTGTCGGACCGAAGTCATACGACACGAACGATGCCGGCGTACTCATCTGAGCGGGGGTCAGCCCGTTCGCCGTGGGAATCGGTGTGTCGTACTTGACGCCGATCGTGGCGGCCGTGGTATTGGTATCCCAGTACAAATCGTTCGCGATCGTGCCAGTATTGGTCCGCGCGATGCCGATCGGCCCGTAGGACGGCTGTGTCATGAGGCCGGTTGCGAAGGACTGGCTGATCTTTCCGTCGTTAATGACGACGAGTCCGGCGCCGCCGCACGGCGTATCGGCAGCGCCTCGGCAATAGCCCTGAAGCGTTGTCGGGCCAGTTGCATAAGACTGGCTGATCGTACCGGGGTTGGAGCCGACAAGGCCACCGCCGCCCTGATTGATATAACTCAGCGATACGACAGGACCCGTGACGAACGACTGGTTGATGAGGCCGCTATTCGCACCCACCAGACCGCCGAGCGTATTGCCCGCGGTCACGGCAGCGCTGCTCGAAGAACGCAGGATCGAGCCGCCGTTGAAGCCGCCCCGCAGCGCTCGAGCATAGCTCCCCTACAACTGGCGCTCAACCGCAGCCTTGTCGATCACCGACCAGACTTCATGTATCTTGTTTCCATGGAACTCATAGAAGACGTTCTCAGCAAACGTGACCCGTTTCCCCTCTACGGGCAGCCCGAGAAATATACCGATAGGCGTACAGTCAAACTGCAATCGGCTCGCAATACGCGGCGGCTCGCATACGAGAAGTTGAATTTCAAAGCGTAGGTCCGGGATTTCGCGGAAATCTCTCTCAAGCATCTCGCGATAGCCTGACAAGCCGATCCGTTGGCCGTTGTATTTCACGTCATCGCGAACAAAGCCTCCGAGCTTCGACCAGTCCTGCCCGTTCAAGCAGGCAATATAGCCCCGATATACCTGAGAAAGATTGATTTCGCCCATGACAATCGCCCCTCATCTGCCGACAGTCACTTGATTGTCGAAGATCTAAGCAATGATGTCGAACGACCGAAAGTGGCCGAGTCCGGTCCGATGATGAAGCGACAAAGCCGCTCGCCGTCGCCCGGACAGTGACCGTCGCAAGTTGGCGTTTGCCGGGCGGGACTTGCACGCTGGAAAATGCCGCCTTTGCACGGCGCACGCCAGAAGCGTTCGTACGAAGCTGACGCGAAGCTTGGTGGAGAGCGGACGTCCCGGCGGCTACGCCGCGCCCGCCCCGCGCCCCGCGTATGCCAATGCCAGCGCCAGCCTTGCCCCGACCTCGGCATTGTGTTTCACGAGCGCGATGTTTGTCGCCAGGCTGCGTCCACCGGTCAGCGCCTTGATGCGAGCCAGCAGGAAGGGTGTCACCGCCTTACCGGTGATGCCTTGCGCCGTGGCCTCGGCGAGCGCCTGCTGGGTCAGCGCGTCGATCTCTTCGAACGCTATCGCTGCCGCTTCCGGCACCGGAGTGCTCAACACCACACCGCCCACGAGTCCCAGGTCCCACTTGGTGCGAATGAAGCGTGCCTGCTCCGCTGCGTGGTCCAGCCTGAAGTCCACGCGAAAGCCGCTGTCGCGCGTGTAGAACGCGGCGAAATTGTCTTGCTCGCAACTCAGCACCGGCACGCCGTGCGTTTCCAGGTATTCCAATGTGAGTTCAATGTCCAGGATGGACTTCGCACCGGCACAGACCACCGCCACCGAGGTCTTCGCCAGCTCCTGCAGGTCGGCCGAGATGTCAAAGGTTTGCTGCGCGCCCCGGTGCACCCCGCCAATGCCTCCGGTGACGAAGACCTCGATGCCGGCCAGGGCGGCACAGATCATCGTGCCAGCCACTGTCGTGGCGCCAAGCCCGCCGCCGGCCAGCACGGCCGGCAGGTCGCGGCGGCTAACCTTGTGTACCTGGTCCGAGCGGCCGAGCAGTTCCAGCTCGTCGTCCGTAAGACCGATGTGGATTCGCCCACCGATCAGTGCGATAGTCGCGGGTTCAACTCCCAGGTCACGGATCAAGGCCTCCACTTCGCGCGCAGTGCGAACGTTCTCCGGGTAGGGCATGCCGTGGGCGATGATGGTCGATTCCAGCGCCACGAGCGGGCGGCCGGCGGCCTGTGCAGCGGCCACAGGCGCGCTGCAGGTCAACCAGGAGTGTGCAAGGTCGGTAACCATGTCGATGCTTTCGGCGGTGTAATTCACAAGTATGCAGCACGAGGCTGCTCCGCGGGTCGTTGTGCAAGCGCGGGGTCGTGCTCCCGCAGCGCACGACCGCGCCCGGCGAACCAGACCTACCCTGGCGACACGCATGGATATAAGCGGTGGCGAATGCGCGCTAAACTGGGTGCGCTACGGAAAAGATCGAGGGATCGGGCTCAAGGCGATGAAATTCACCGGGATGATGCTCCGTCTCACCGTCGCGTGCCTGATCGTGTTCGCCGGAGTCGCCATCTTGCAGGATCGTTTTATCTACTTCCCTGAGAAGGCCGCAATCGAGGACGTCGCTTCCGGCGGACTTCGCGCCTGGCCGACACCTGAGGCTTTCCGGGGCCTCGTGGCCGAGCCGGCCGGATCCGCGCGCGCCACTGTCATCGTCTTTCATGGCAATGCGGGGCATGCCGGACACCGCTCGTTCTATGCCGCAGTGCTCACCCGGCTCGGGTTGCGCGTGATTCTCGCCGAATATCCAGGCTACGGGCCGCGCGACGGCGCGCCAGGCGAAGAGAGTCTGGTCGCCGATGCCCAACAAACCATCGCGCTGGCGCATCGCCTCTATGGCGCGCCACTGCTGCTCATCGGCGAATCGCTCGGGGCCGGCGTGGTGGCCTCGGCCGGCTCGCGTGAACGCGACAAGATCGCCGGTTTAATGCTCATCACGCCATGGGATCGGCTCGAGCACGTCGCCGCTTACCACTATCCGTGGCTGCCCGTGAAGTGGCTGCTGCGCGACCAATACGACAGCGTAACCCACCTGGCGTCGTTCGGCCGCCCTGTTCTCGTCGTGGTTGCTGAACGCGACAGCATAGTCCCCCCGCGCTTCGGCGAAGCGCTCTACAACTCGCTGGCCGAACCGAGACAACTGATCGTGGTGAAGGCGGCTGACCATAACGACTGGATTGGCCACGTCAACGAAAACTGGTGGCGGGAGGCGACTGACTTCCTGCTCACGCCTTTGCATTGAAATATGAAGACGCGACCGGTCCCGTCCAGCTCGGAACGCATCTATGTCCTCGATGCGAAGAACAGACCTGTCGAGGTGTTCGACCACGGCGCGTGGTCGCGCTGGATGACTGAGAACGAGCTGATCTTCCGCCGCACGCTGCTGGACGAATCCGGCGTGACGGTCACGACCCGCTTCCGCGGTGTGTCCGAACCGAAAACCGGGGAGGTTTTGCTGTTCGTGACGCGCGTCGCCGGAATGGAAGCGCGAGACAACACGAGCTACGGAGCACGTACGCTCGATGAGGCGCTGGAGCAGCATGAGCGCATCGTGCAGAAAATCCTCCGGATGCTGACCGCGCGGTGATCGCCACAGCGCGACGATTCTCCGCGAGACGCAAATGCCACAGAAGGCGCAAGGGCGTGTAGATTAGGATATTGTTGCGACCCGCCACTGTGTCTTCGAATCGGTCGCCATCCGAGTCAGTCCTGAAGTTGCACAGGAGCCGGCATGAACACGAAGCACAGCAAGAAAGGTCATCTCGAAGCCGCGGCGTCACACCACGAGCAGGCCGCGCGACATCACCGCGAGGCGTCGCGCCATTTCGATGACGGTCAAGACTTTACCCACGCCGCACATCAGGCGATGTTGGCCCATGGCCACACGTTGCATGCGATCGATCAGGCACACGACGCTGGCGCGCACAGCGCCAATACGCCATCAATAACGCCTCCATCGACCGGCTCAGGCGCAAGTGCCGCGGACGTGGCAAAACATCATGCGGCGGCCGTGGAGCTTCACACGCAGGCGGCGCAGCATATGCGCCACGCCGTCAAGCTCTTCGATCAGGATCGTAGCGCGGCCTCCCACGACGCACAGCTAGCGCTCTCCCTTGCACTGCGCGCTTTGTCCCATGGCAACGAAGCAGCCAGACTATTTGTCAAGCTCGCTGCCAGTGGTGCATCGTGAGTTAAGGCCTGGTTGAATTCAAGCCAGTCACATCCTATTTGGTGGAGTATTCGGAGTGGTGCGGTATCTGCTTATACCGCTTCTTGAGCGCACTGAAAGCTGAATCGCTTTCTGCACGGCATGCACGCCGTACAGCACCAGGTTGTCGCGCGGATCTACGGTCGTGGGCCTGCCGCAAAGATCTGCGCATTGATAGGGATGGCGCAATCCAGCGCGCCACTCGCGACTACGCCTTTCGCTCCAGCAGGTCTGTCGCGAAAGACTTCGCATGCGCTAAGGCCTCATGCGCGTCGAGGAATACACCGAGCTGATCCCAGTGCTCTTCGACCGCGTACGTTCCTTTCATACCGAGTGCCCTCTGAACGCGCAATTGCGCTGCGTACCTGCCGTCCTCCAATGGTCGAGCGGTCGCTATTACCTTGTGCGGAAGGTCGGATCTTTCTGGCTGAACCAACTCGACAGGACCGCCAGGTACGCCGATATCTTTCAACTCGTTCCTGACTTTGCAGTCCGGGCAGTAGAAGCACCACCCCTCGTCCTCGTGATTGGATCTGACCTGCCCGCGAGCCAGCACGGCGCGACATTCAACGTTTTCGCAGATGAACGGCATAGCAGTTTCCAGAGTTGTTTGAAAGAAATCCTAGCATGTCCGCCGAGGGCCAACCATCGGCATTGTTGCCGTGCCTGAGGCGAAGGAAAACCCTGAAGCGCGACCGGGCGAGATCGGGTTACGCGGCCACAGCGTCACCGTAATCAGGTATAGAACGCCGCTGATCGCCACAGTAGGCGATCCAGGTCGAGCCAACGGCCATCAGCGCCCACAACGGGAGCCCTGACCGTCGCTCACGTGTGGCCGGTCGTCCGGTTTTTTTTGCCTTCGCGTGGGACGGAGCGCTGCCTGGCATCTTTCGAGCAGCGCTTAGGATCGCCAAGAAGCTTGACAAGTTGTATTTCGCATTCGGAAAAGGAGTAGCCACGTCGGTGCGAGATCATGAATGTGAGAGGACGCATGTGCCACGCGCGCCGTTGGAGTTCGACAAGTGTCCCATTCGCGAGGTCTTCCGCAACCATGTGACGCGGCATGTGCCCCCAGCACAGGCTTCCCCTGAGCAGATCGTGTTTCGCCCCGAGGTCATTCACCCACCACTGGCGCTCACCGGCGACCCCCTGCTGTGTCTTTTCTGCATCGGACTGATTGTCGGTTACCACGAGCTGGATGTGCCGGCTAAATTCTTCCCGCGTGAGCGGTCCCGCGACTGCGGCCAGCGGATGCGATGGCGCACAGACTGTCACCATTTGCGCTTCACATAAATGCTGCCTTTCTATGGCACCTGGGCTCAACTCAGGCACGTCCATGATCGTCACCGCCAATGCGCACGTGGCTTCGAGAACCAGGCGCTCGCCACCCTGCATCGTCGTCATGCGCAGATTGATTGCAATCGTCGGAAACTTTGCCTGCACGGCGCGCAGGCATTCAATCAGGTGCGCTCGCGGAAAATAGGTATCCACGGCAATCGAGATCTGTGGGACCCCAGCTTCGGCAATCGAGACCGCGCGCATCTTCATTTCTTCAGTGCGTGAGATGACCCCACGCGCATCAGGCAGGAGGCTGCGGCCTGCGACGGTGAGCGTCGCTTTGCGGGTATTGCGTTCGAACAGCACCACATCAAAGGCGCTTTCAAGCGCCTTGATCGCGTGACTGATCGCCGACTGCGCACGCTTCAGCTCCTTCGCTGCCGCCGAAAAGCTTCCCTGATCACACACGGCAACGAAGGTCCGAAGTTGGTTGATGGTGACGTTGTCAAGCATAGGTATCTAAAAATTAGATGATATCTATACATATTCAGTCAATTGTCTTCATGAATCAAGCGATTCAGAATTGGGGCTGTCGCTTTTGTTTCCAAGGATGCGTGACATGAACAGACTGAATGGAAAGACCGCCGTGATCACCGGTGGCGCCACCGGCATCGGCCTCGCCGCAGCAAAGCGCTTCATCGAGGAAGGGGCCTTCGTCTTCATCTTCGGGCGCCGGCAGGAAGCGCTCGACGCAGCTGTGGCCGACCTTGGGCCCCATGCCCGCGCGGTGAAGGGCTCGGTCTCCGATCAGACCGACCTCGACCGACTCTACGCGGCGGTGAAGGCCGAGCGCGGAACGCTCGAAATCGTCTTCGCCAATGCGGGAGCGGGAAGCCCGCTTCCGCTTGGCGAGATCACCGCCGAGCACATTGACGAGACCTTCGACACCAATGTGAAGGGCACGATCTTAACGGTCCAGAAGGCGCTTCCGCTGATGGGCGAAGGCGGTTCGATCATTTTGACCGGTTCGAGCGCCGGCACCACGGGTGCCCCGGCATTCAGCGCCTACAGCGCGAGCAAGGCGGCCGTGCGCAACCTCGCGCGGACCTGGGCGGAGGACCTGAAAGGTACCGGCATCCGGGTCAATGTGTTGTCGCCCGGAGCGACGGCGACCGAACTGGCGAAGGCGGCACTGGGCGAGGAGGGCCAGAAGGCCTTTGCCGCGATGACTCCGCTTCAACGCATGGCCGATCCGGCGGAGATCGGAGCGGTGGCCGCCTTTCTCGCATCGTCAGACAGCAGCTTCATGACCGCCAGCGAGGTCGCCGTCGACGGCGGCCTGGCGCAACTCTGAGGAGAAAAATCAAATGGCACAACCACTAAAGGGCAAAACCGCCCTCGTTACCGGCGCATCGCGGGGCATTGGCCGAGCCATCGCCCAACGTCTCGCAGAGGATGGCGCGATGGTCGCGCTGACCTACAACACCAGCAAATCCGGCGCGGACGAGGCGGTCGCGGCCATCGAGAAAGCGGGAGGCACGGCATTCGCGATCCATGCGGATCTCGTTGACCCGGCAACCATCCCGGCCTTGTTCGAGAAGCTCGACGACGATTTGACCCGGCGCAACGGCAGCAAAGCTCTCGACATTCTGGTCAACAACGCCGGCAACTCCGGTTGGGTCGGCTTCAAGGACGCGACGCCGGACAGTTGGGACACCTTGATGGCGGTCTACGCCCGCGCGCCCTTCTTCGTCGTTCAGGCCGCCCTGGAGCGTCTCGCCGATGGCGGACGCATCATCAACATTTCGTCCGCTGCCGCCACGAAGCCGGTGACCGCCGCGCCCGTCTACTCGATGGCCAAGGCGGCCATCAACAACCTGACCCACGCGCTCGCGGCCGAGCTGGGGCCGCGCGGAATTACCGCAAACGCCGTCGCGCCGGGCTACACGCGAACGGACGCGAACGCCGCCTTCCGGGAGAATCCCGAACTCGTGAAAGCAGTCGAGGCCGAAATCGCGCTGGGCCGCTTTGGTGAGCCATCGGAAATCGCCGCCGTCGTGGCGTTCCTGGCTTCTGACGAAGGCCACTGGGTGACCGGCCAGACGATCGAAGCGAGCGGCGGCTACAAGCTCTGAGCGCGCCGAAAAACCGAAGGAGAATCTCATGAGCTACGCAATTATCGGCTTCGGCAAGATTGGCCACGCGCTGGCCAAGGCGTTTGCCCGCAATGGCCTCGAAGTATCCGTTGCCACCACGCGCGACCCGGCAAGCTTTGCATCCGATGCAGCCGCCATCGGGCCCACGATCATTCCCAAAACCCTGGCGGAAGCTGTCAAGGCGGACGTCATCTTTCTGGCAGTCCGTTTCGAGTCGCACCCGGAGGTCACGAAGGCGTTGCCCGACTGGAAGGGAAAGACCGTCATCGACGCGATGAACACGCAGGCCCCGCTTGAGGAACTGGGCGGTCTCCCGTCCTCCGCCTTCGTCGCGAAGGCATTCACCGGAGCCCGCCTGGTGAAAGGATTCAATCATCTGGTTGCTGCCGTTCTTGACCAGGACCCGGCTGTACACGGTGGCAGGAGAGTCGTGTTCCTGGCGAGCGACGATGCTGCCGCCGCAGCGGAGATTGGTGCGCTTGCGAAAAATCTCGGTTTCGCGCCGATCCAACTTGGCGTGCTTTCGGAAGGTGGATTGCTTGTGCATGCGCGCGGAAAGAACTGGGGTCACCTGATCTTCAAGGACTTGGTCAAGTTCGACTAATGAATCGTGATCGCAAAATTTAAATTCGATCCTGCCTGGTGGACAAAGCATAGCCACACTTTGATTGAAGGGATGGCGACGCCGGTAGTAAGCCGGTCGCCCCCGACATTTTGCGCCTCGTCATCCCACGAAAGTTCTGGGTTCGCAATAACGCGCATATCGGGCACTAGGAGAGGCGCCGCGGCAGAAAGCTCGCCACCGTCTCTGCACCGATGCTTTCCATTACCGCGATGGCATGATCGATTTGCAGCTTGGTATGGGCGGCATTCATCATGAAACGCAGTCGTGCTTGTCCGACTGGCACGGCCGGAAACTGGACTGAGTCGACGTGGACGCCTTCTTCACGCAGAGCCTTGGTGTAGCGTAGGCACAGTTCAGTGTCGCCGATCAGCACGGGAACGATTGCCGTCTCGGTCGACAACAGCTGGTAGCCGAGCGAGCGTATGCGCTCGATGAAATACCGCTGGTTGTCCCACAGCTTTTGCCGCCGTTGCGGCTCTTCGGCCATCAGATCGAGCGCAGCCAGTAGCGCGCTAGCCTGGTCTGGCGGCGGCGGGCAGGTAAAACCATAGGCGGAACTGGTAAGCCGGATCACGTCAGCCATCTCGCGATCGACCGCCACGAAGCCGCCAATGGCGCCAAATGCCTTGCTCAACGTGCCCATCTGGATGATATGAGGGCTGTAGCAACCGAAATGTTCCGAGGTCCCGCCGCCGTGCTCGCCAAGCACGCCGGTCGCATGCGCATCATCGATATACAGGATGGCGCCATAGCGCTCGGCTAGCGCCAACAAGTCCGGCAGGGGGGTAATCGTCCCTTCCATGCTGAACACGCCGTCGCTGACGATGATTGGTGTGGTGCCGTCCCCCGCCTGCAGGAGTGACTCCAGATGATTCAGGTCGCGGTGTCTGTAGGTGTGGCGCAGCGCGCCGGACATCTGGATGCCTTCCCGAATGCTGATGTGATTGAACTCATCCGAATAGTAGGCATATTTGCGGCGAGTACTGGGGCGGTAGCCGTGTAAGCGCGCCAACGTAGCGGCTTTGACCAGCGTCGACAGCACGCCGAGATTGGTCATATAGCCAGTCACGAAGAGCACCGCGTCGCTTTTGTGCTTGAGTGCACCGAGGCGTGCCTCGAGTTCGCGATAGACCTCGAGATCGCCGCCCAGAAGCCGCGACTCGCAGTTACCGACGCCATAGCGATCCAGCCCCTGCTTGGCGGCAGTTACCAACCGGGGATGATTCGCCAGCGCCAGATAATTGTTCGAACTGAACGAAACGAATTGACGCCCGTTCGAAATGAAGGTGGGATCCGGAAGTGTCGCGTGAACGTCAGAGACGTGGTGAATCGTGTGGCTTTCCAGCCAGTGCGCGATTTCGCTCAAGTCATGCATGATGTTTTCCGTTTTGGCGCTGTGACAGATCGTGTTGGCCAATGACTGGAAAAATCACATTCTGCGAGCTGTTCAGAAAAGGGAGTCTGTCGCCATGGCACTCGGGATCTGCGCCGGATCGACACCGGCGCATGATGTTGCCATCGCGAAACGCTGGAGCGTACCTATCAATCAGGTTTTTGTAAATGCTTTGTGGATAGGCCGCAACTGTGAGGGTTGATAGCTTTTTCGAGGGGGCACTTTCCATTCGCGCACGAGCGAGGTTGCCCGCGATGTGAAACGGCTGAATCGCGATTTATCCCGGCATTAGTGAGCGGCGCGGCTTGGCGTGGCGGGCGGTTAGGCCAGAGAAGTGAATGGGCGCTTCGTGCGCAACCTCGGCCATTCAAGTCACTTCGTCGACCGTCGCCTCCTGGCCGGGTGCCGACTCATGCGATTGGCATACATGCTTCGCTCTTGCACGGCTGCGTTCGGCAGCACGCGGACCCTAAAGAGACATCCGAGTTTGGATTTGCAGCCGTCCGTTGCCAAGCGGGATCTGGCCATTCAGGAAACCGGTTTCGCGCACTGGCGATACCACGGCAAACGAGAGCCGCGTCGAAGTAATCGGCGCCCTCAAGGAGCGAGTTGCCAACGCAGGACCGGATGGGTCGCCGCGGCCGGCAGTGCCCAGACGCCGGTTGAACTGAAGTCGAACGTCGGGCCGAAGCTCGATGGCACGCTCATCTGCGCGGTGGTGAGCCCATTCGCGCTCGGCACGGGAGTACCCGTGCCCACGCCGACCGTGGCCCCGGTTGTCTGCGTGTCCCAGAAGACGTCGTTGGCGATCTTGCCGGTATTGCTGAGAGCAAGACCGATCGACGGCGGCCCGAGACTGGGCGAGACGACCTGGGTAACTGTGCCGGTCGCGAAGGATTGCTCGATCGTGCCGGTGTTGCTTTGGACAAGGGCCGCGCTTCCGCCTCCGCAGGAGTTACCGTTGAAACCGCAGTAGTCGGGCGTGAAGGTGACGGAGCCGGTGGCATATGACTGCGTGATCAGACCGTCGTTTTTGCCTACCAGACCGCCGGCGCCTTGAGTGTGAGCAACGGCATTCACGGTGCCCGAAAACGGTGGCGGGATGTCCGGGCTTTGCGCCTCGTACGACTGCCGGATCACGCCGGTGCTGGAGTTGTATCCGACGAGGCCGCCCAAAAACGCGCCCTCGCTCACCATCGCCGCGTCGCTGGACGAGCGTGTGATCGTGCCGTAATTCGACCCCAGCAGGCCGCCGCTTATCGAATCCACCGAGACGAAACCCTCAGACGGCGAAAGGCTGCCACTCGTCTGGGCATGCACGATCAGGCCGTCGTTGACGCCGGCCAGGATGCCAAAGGAGCCATAGCCGCTGATGCTTACGAAGCCATTTACGCTGACGTTGCGAACGACGGCCGTCGCGCCGATCACACCGAACAGACCACTCGCTGCCTCGGGATTCGCCGGATCGCTTGTGGCGGGAACACTCTGCCACGCATTCAGATTCGAGATCGTGCGGCCCATGCCATCAAACTGCCCGGTGAACGGCGTGGCGCCTGTTCCGATCGGCACATAAACGCCTGTGCCGCAGCATCGTGGCGTGCTGATGTCGATGTCCTTGCCGAGCGCATAGTTGCCAGCAAGATCGAGCGATATGTTTTCCAGATTCGCGAGCGAATTGACGAGCCGGTAGCCGGTAATCTGCGTGATCAGTCCGCTGTCGGACGGTGCCGTCCAAGCCGTGTTGGCAAGCAGCGTCCCCGGCGCGTAGGTGCCGTTCATGTCGTACAGCGCGCCGACCGTCCCGGTGCTTTTCGACCAGTCGATCGTGCCGGCGTTCGTCACGCTGCCGCCGTTATCGATGCCCGTCGCGTCCGCACGCAGCGTGAGGTCACCAGAACCCGTGTTGCGGATCTTCGTGCCCGACGAAAGCGCGACGTTATGGTAAGCCGCGAGCGTCAGCGCCGACGCACCGTGCCAGTCGATATCGGATGCGATCTGCAGGTCTCCGGCCGCACCATTGGCGCCGGTGGTCGTGAGGTCGACCATGCTGCCCGCATTCAGGCTGCGCTCGAGCGCACGCGCGACTGAGGCGTCCACGGTGAGCGATGGCGTCGCGATGTTCCATCGACCGGCGTACACGGCGGCGCCTCTCTGGAAAGACAGTTGCGCTGCCTCGGTATCAACCGTGCCTCCGCGGCCGTCAGCGTTCTTCGCCACGATCGCGCCTTGTTGCGACACCGTGCCGTGGTCCGCCACGAGCCACACGTGGCCGTCGCGGGTCGCCGTGCCCGTCGCACGAATGCGCGCGCCGCCGCCCGCGAGCGCGTACACGTTGCCGTCCGCGGCTTGCAGGCTGATCTGCGCGGCGCGCGTGGTACCCGAATCAATCACATTGCCCGCGCTGCCCGCCTGGACGAATACCTGTTGGCCGCTCGACGAGTCCTGCAGCAGCACCTTCGATCCGGCCGCGAATTCCGCCGTGCCTTCAGGCGCATTGACGGTTCCAGCGTTGATCACGGTCCGGGCGAGCAGGAACACGTCGCCGCCACTGGAGCTGATCTTCCCGAGATTCACGACTACCGCGTCCGAGTTGCCCGACAGGGTAAGCGCGCCGCCGTTCATGAACGCGCAGTCGCACGTGTCCAGCGTGGATGCGACGAAGCGTCCGCCCGTCGCCACCACGCCGGATCGACCCACGACGATGCCTTGCGGATTGATCAAGTACACGCTGCCCGTGGCAGTGAGCGTGCCGAGGATCGCTGAGAGCGAGCCACCCGTCACCCGGTTCAGCGTCGCACCTCCGCCGTTGTTGAACGTCACGCTATTGTTCCTGCCGATCAAGAAGCTGTTCCAGTCGATCACACCGCGTGTCGAATCAGGTTGGGTGATCACGAGGCTGTTGCCCGCGCCCGCTATCGTGCCGGTGCCAGCGACGTAATGGCCGCCCTGCGGAAGGCTGCCCGCCGCGAACGCCACGGGTGTCAGGCAAAGCCCAGTCAGCGAAATGCCAGTGGCAAGCCAGATGCGTCCGTTGGACTGCTCACGATTCCGTGCGCGTCCCACGGACCGAGGTCGTTCTGGACGTGACATACAGCCCCCTTTCCGCATGCATGCGGAATGGCCGCCAACGACCCGCGGAGCCGACCGGAGACGCGTGAGTCGCCGTGTCTGAAGAATAGCAGTTGGCGTCGCGCACGCATGCCGATATCTCAGCGCGTGGCGCCTTCTTATGGGGCTTTTTGTGCCAACCCGTTTGTGTGGGGGGACTTGGTGAAGAAAAACCAGGTGGTAGATAAATCGGAGGCGCCATTCGGTTCCACACCAACGCAATGACCACTCCCGAAGCTCTGCCGCCGTGCCTCGAAAGCTTACGAATAGGAGACCGATGCGGCAACGGCCAGTCGGGCGGGCGGCGGCTCAACCGATGCCGAGCCGCCGCTTTCGTCATTCAGGCAGCGAAGTCAGTCGATATCGACAGCGCCTTCCACGTTTCCGTTTCCTGCGTCACGTAAGCGTTTTTCGCAGCGATGGCAGCCAGTGTGTCCGTGCCGAGCGGAAGGCGCAACGGTGGATTCGACGCGTCGACCAGCGCGATCATGGCGGCTGCAAGCTTCCTCGGGTCGCCAGGCTGTTTGTGGTTCATTTGTACGGCCTTGCGGCGAACCGCATCCGAGGTTTCGTCATAATCGTCGATCACGTTCGGCGCAACGACGAGTGACGACGCATCCAGAAAGTCCGTACGAAAATACCCCGGCTCGACCACTGTCGCGTGAACGCCCAGCGGTTTCAACTTCGCATGCAACGCTTCCGTAATGCCTTCGACGGTGAACTTCGTCGACGAATACACGCCAAATCCCGCCGCGGCCCGATAGCCGCCAATCAATGAAATATTGATCACGTGGCCCGAGCGGTTCGCGCACATCGTCGGCAATACAGCACGCGTGACGTTCAGCAAGCCGAATACGTTTGTGTCGTACATGCGACGCACGTCCTTGTCGGCAGACTCTTCCACCGCACCCAGCAGACCAAAGCCAGCGTTGTTGACCAGCACGTCGATGCGGCCGAATTTTTCAACCGCCAACTGCACCGCCGCTTTTGCCTGAGCCTCGTCGGTGACGTCCAGCGCAACCGGCAGCAACCCAACCGAGTCGCCAAGACGCTCGACGATGGCCGGCACGTGACGTCCGGCGGCCACGACGGCGTTGCCGTCCGCGAGCGCCGCTTCGGCAATCAATGCGCCGATACCGCGTGAAGACGTTCATCGACTTCATGGTCGAGCGCATGGCCGGCAACGGAAACTTTTTCCTCGATCCGTCCGAGCTTCGCGCCAGGCAGCCACCGCGACAGGAACGCCCAGCGAGGGGACGTGGATAGTTGCAGCTTTGGCGGACCAGCGGCCCGGCCTACGCCTCCCGCTTGCTACGCCCATACAGCAGCAGCATCGCCGCGATCACCACGCCATAGATGATCTGACGCCCCGCCTCCGGCATCTGCGCGACCGAGAGGATCGATTGCAGCAGTGTGATGAGGATCGCGCCGGCCACCGTGCCGAGGTATGAGCCCCGTCCACCCAGAATCGACGTGCCGCCGAGCACGACCGCCGCGATCGCCGGCAACAGATAAGCATCGCCCATCGACTGTGCCGCCTTCGACGCATAGCCCGCGAGCAGCACGCCACCGAATGCCGCGAACGCGCTGCACACGGCGAAGGCGGTCACCGTCACGAGCCGCGTATCGATCCCGGAAAGATACGCCGCGCGCTCGGTGTTGCCGATCGCGTACAGCGTGCGGCCGAAGGTCGTGCGCGACAGCAGGAACACCGTGGCACCGCCGATCACCAGCCACAGCGCGACGGCATTCGGCACGCCCGGTACGAGCCAGCCCGCCGCCAGCCATCGCATCACCTGCGGCGCGGAATCCTGCGGCGACGATCCGCCGGTATAGACGATCATGATGCCCTGCGCGACCGCATTGGTCGCGAGCGTCGCGATCATCGACGGGATGCGCAGCAGCGCGACGAGGATGCCGTTGACGATGCCGATCAGCACGCCGCAACCGATCCCGACCGGAATCGCGAGGATGCGCCCGAGTTCGCCGTGCCCCGCGACCGCGCACGCCATCATCGCGCCGACGGTGATCGTCCACGGCAGCGACAGGTCGATGTGGCCGAGCAGGATCACCATCATCAGGCCGGTCGCAATGATGCCGAGGAACGCGCCGACCTTCAGTTGCAGCAGGATGTATTCCGGCGACGTGAAGTTCCGCGAATACATGCCGCCGACGAGCAGCAGCGCAACGATACACGCGAACGCGATCACGATCGGTTTGTCGATTCCGCGCGTGAGCCTCGACACGAACGTGGTCCGGCCGGTTGCGGAAACGTGGCTCATTGAAACCACTCCAGACGGTTGCGCACCCTGAACAAGCCGCACGCGCCGATCGCGACAGCAAGCAGAAGAATCACGCCCTGGAATAGCGGCTGCCACAGCGCATCGACGTTGAACACGAACAACAGATCGCCGATGGAACGGAACGCGAATGCGCCGAAGATCGCGCCGGTCGCGCTGCCCTTGCCGCCGAGCAGCGACACGCCGCCGATCACTACCGCGGCGATCGAAAACAGCGTGTACGAGTTCGCGCTGCCGAGGCTCGCATCGCCGGTGTCCGTGAAGAACGTCAGAAACAGGCCGCCGATTGCCGCGAGCAGGCCGGCCAGCGTATAGCTCGCGAACTTCGCGCGGCGGATCGGCATGCCGGACAGGAAAGCCGCGGGTTCGGACGACCCGGTCGCGTACGCCGCCCGCCCGACCGCCGAGCGTTTGAAAGGAATCCAGACGATCACTATCGCTGCGAGCAGAATCAGCAGGCTCGCAGGCAGGACGCCGGCGACCTTGCCGGTCAGCGCGTCGGCGAGGTCCTCGTTGATCGATCCGCCGGGCACAGGGCGCAGTAGCAGCGCCAGTCCGTAGTAGACGGCGCCCGTCGCAATCGTCGTCACGATCGGCTGCAGCCGGCCGAAAATGATGATCACGCCGTTCAGCGCGCCGCACAGCGCGCCCGCCGCGAGCACACCGGCGATGCCGAGCGCGCTGTGCAGCGTGTCGCCCGTGACGATCCACGATCCGATGCAATTCGTCAGCACCAGCGTCATGCCGATCGACAGGTCGATGCCGGCGGTCAGCGCGACGAGCGCCTGCCCCATCGAGACGAGCGCGAGCAATACCGCTTTGTTCGCTGCCGTCTGAAACACGTTGGCCGACAACGCCGACGGATAGTTGAACAGATAGATCGCGAACATCAGCACGAACAGGCCGAACGCGAACACCGCTCCGCGATTCTCCACATACCAGTAACGCAGCCCGCTCATAGCGCGACTCCCGTGGAAGGTGAAATCTGTCCGACGGGCAGGTCGAGAGCACTGGCAATCAGGTTCTGCTCGGTGATCGCCGAGCCGACGAGTTCCTTCTTGATCCTGCCTTCGTACAGTACGAGCACGCGGTCGCAGCAGCCGATCAGCTCGTCATAGTCGGTCGAATAGAACAGGATCGCGGCGCCTTCATCGGCGAGGCGCCTGAGCAGTTGATAAAGCTCCTGCTTGGTGCCGACGTCGATACCGCGCGTCGGGTCGCTCAGCAGCAGGATCCGTGGCTGCCGGATCAGCCACTTCGCGATGACCACCTTCTGCTGGTTGCCGCCCGACAGCGAGCCCACGGGCGCGTCGACGCTGAACGACTTGATCGCAAGCAGTTCCATCATCCGGTCGACGAGCGATTGCTGGCGGTCGCGATCGATGACGCCGGCGGTGGACATGCGATCGAGCGCGGCAAACGACAGGTTCTCGCGTACCGACATCGGCAGCATCAAGCCTTCGGTCTTGCGGTCCTCCGGTATCAGCGCCATACCGATTTCGTTGGCGCGCGCGGCCGTCGGGCTACCGATCGACACGGCTTTGCCGTCGATCTCGATCTTGCCCGCGCAACCGCGCAACACGCCGAACAGCGCGAGCAGCAGTTCGCGCTGGCCTTGTCCGTCGAGGCCGCCCAGCCCGAGTATTTCACCGCGCTTCAACGAAAAGCTGATGCCCTGCAGCGTGTCGCTCCACGCGAGATCACGACAGGCGAGAACCGGAGCGGTGGTGCGGCCGTCCGCGGGCTGGTCCGCCGGTTTGGCTGCGGGTTTGGCAGGAAACGCATGCTGGTACTTCCGGCCGATCATCATTTCGACGACCTCATTGTCGGAGCGCGCGCCTGCTTCGAAGCTCATCACATGGCGACCGTTCCGGTAGACCGTGCATTCGTCCGCGAGCGCCTTCACCTCGTGCATCCGGTGCGAGATAAACAGCAACGCGAGCCCCTCTTCGCGCAGGCGCTTGAGCACCTCGATCACGCGCGCGACGTCGGCCGCGGTCAGCGCCGACGTGGCTTCGTCGAGGATCAGAATGCGCGGCGCGTGTGCCAGCCCCTTCGCGAGCTCGACCATCTGCTGGCGCGACAGCGGCAGGTCCCGGACTTTGGCAAGCGGATTGATGTCGGCGGCGCCCGCTCGCGCGAGCGCCTCCTCGGCCTGGCGGCGCTGGGCCCGCCGGTCGATCATCCCGAAACGTCGCGGCGGGTTCGAAGCGAAGATGTTGTCCGCCACGCTCAAGTCGGGGATCAGTGACAGCTCCTGATATACGCAGACGATGCCGGCCGCGTTCGCCTCGGCGGGTGACGCGAACGAGACCTCCCGGCCATCGAGGTGCATCGTGCCCTCGTCCGCCCGCACGACGCCGGACATCACCTTCAGCAACGTGGACTTGCCCGCGCCGTTCTCGCCGAGGATCGCGTGAATGCGGCCCCTGCGCACCGTGAGTTCGGCTTGATCCAGCGCGACGGCGCCGCCGTAGCTTTTCGACACGCCAGACATCTGAAAGAACGGCTGCTCTGGGTCCTGCAGCATGCTTCGTCTCCCGTCACAGCGCCGGCCATCATCCGATCACTGGTTGCCCTGGCTCTGCTTCATGATTTCCTGCGCAGAGAAATTGATGCCGCAAGTCGGAAACGAGTTGCCGACGAAGAAGTTATCCGAGTCGTTCGGGAAATAGTTGACGTTCGCCTTCAGCTTCGAATCGTCGGTGACGTCGAGCGGCAGTTTGATCGCGACCGGGATCGTCTGGCCGTCCAGCGCAGCGAGCGCCGTCTTGATCGCCACGGCCACCTGCGCGGGACCGGTGCCCGCCGACGTGCACTTCAGGCCCTCGCTCCCATACTGCGCGCAGAACTTGCGAAAACCGTTCTCGGTCTCGCCGCCGAAAGGCACGAACGGATGTTTCGCATCGATCATCGCGCGCACGACGCCCGTGTCGCCGCCTTGCGCCGAAATTCCATCGAAATGACCCTGCACGGCAATTGCGTCGGCGACGGCCTTTTGCGCCACCCCGTCGTCCCACTTGCCGTAGACCTGGACGACGTTCCACTTCTTGCCGGTGTCGTCCAACGTTTTCAGGAAACCATTGTGCCGGTCCGTGTCGACCGACGTGCCCGCCACCCCGCGAACCTCGAGCACCTTGCCTCCGCTCGGCAGGTGGCCCGCGAGCCACTTGGCCCACAGCACGCCGAGACCATACTGGTCGACGTTGACGTTGATCGCGTCATCGCTGTCGAGCGTGTTGTCGAAAGCGATCAGCACGACGCCGGCTTTCTTCGCGCGGCGGATCGCTGGGCCGAATGAGGAGGGATTCTGCGCGTCCACGATGACCGCGTCATAGCCGGCATCGATGAAGTTGTTGACGGCCGAGATCTGCGCCGGAACGTCCTCGCCGGTCGAGACGACCTTGAATTCCTTGAGCTTGGCGGCGACGGCCGGTTGCGCCGTGTAGGCCTTGGCCGTCTTGATCATCTGGATACGCCAGGTGTTCGCGATATAGCCGTTCACGAGCGCGATCCGGTAGGGCCCGTTCTTCTTCGGATACTTGATGAACTTCGTGTCGCTCCTCCACGGGACCAGGCAGGTGGGATCGCTGGACGGCCCGGAAACGATCGAAACCTGCGCGAAAGCCGCGCTTGCGCACAGCGCCAATGCAGCGCTCGCCGCCGCTCGAAGCACGTGGATTCCTGAAAGCATGTTGCCTCCTTTTCGTTCGATTGGACGTACCGACTGCCGGCGCACATGGCTGGTCGTGGATGGCCGGCACGGTGTGCGTGACGCACGGAACCTTGCGGAGTTGCTATAGCGGGACTGGATCGGACTTGCAGAAGGACCTTTTCAACGGCGCCTCCTCGAAGCGAAAAGAAGGACTGCGTATACGCGTTCCCGTCTGACAGTACTGGCATACCAATCCGCGCGCGATAGTGGTTTACCAGTGAGCCCGGCGCACCGGGCGACCGGGCTGAAAGCCTTGCTGGATAAAGACTCCGCTGCCGTGAACGGATGCGGCGTTGCACGGCGATTGGTGTACCATTTTGACGAGGTTCAGCCGTCGCCCGGCGGCTTCGACCATTTCGAGAGTCCCAGATGGCCGATCTTTCGCACACGTCAACCGGCCGAGCCGCCGACGCGGACACGGCCGACCGTTCGTATGTCGGGCTCGCGAACCGGATCTACGACCTGATCGCGGCAGGCGACATCGGGCCTCGCGCCCGCCTGCCTTCCGAACGCACGCTAGCCGAGCGATTTGGCGTCAGCCGCACGCAGGTTAGGGAGGCGATCATCGCACTCGAAGTGCAGGGAGTGGTCGAGGTCCGTATCGGCTCGGGCATCTATGTGGCTGAAGCATCGCAGGCGCGCTCGGCCATGTTCAAACTGCCGCGCGGGCTGGGTCCGATCGAGACGCTGCGTGCACGGGCGGTGATCGAAAGCGGGATTGCGGCGCTCGCCGCGACGGAACGCAAAGATTCGGACCTCGACCGACTCTTCGCCGCATTACGCGCGATGCGCGAAAACATCGACGACAAGGCCGCGAACGAGGCGGCCGACCGCGAGTTCCATCTGGCGATTGCACGGGCGACGGGAAACGAAATGCTCCGGCTCGTGGTGGCCGCGATGTGGGACAACTCCCGCGCCGACCCGTTGTGGACAAAGATCGAGGAGCACTTCCATACGCCCGCGTTGCGGGCGGCTTCACAGGATGACCATCAGCGCATCTTTTCCGCCATCATGGCGCGCGATGCGGCCAGTGCGCGCGCGTCGATGCAGGCGCATCTCGCGCGCGTAATCGGTGAATTCACGCAGGCCTGGCGTTAGCCCGAACGCCGAGTCCTGATCTCTGGTCAATGCGGCACGTTGACGACCCCGTGCTCCGCACTGATCGCATTGCTGCCAGGGTTCGCAACGATAGGCGGCAGGTTCGACACGCTCAACATCGGCGCGGCACCTGGATTGCCGCCGCGCGGTGTCGTGCGAATCACCTGCGACGGCGGCAGCGGCGTGCCGTTCTTCAGATGGCTCCACATCAGATTGAGCGCCTGGAGGTTGTAGTAGTGGACCGGCACGAAGCGGGTGTCGAAGCCAGGGAAACCCAGAAACGCGTCGAAATGCTGTCCATTCATCACCTCGTAAAGCGACAACCGGCTGTGCGAGCCTTCCCGCACGCTATTCGCGGCAAGATACGCGCGCGAAGCGTGATTGATCGGCACCAATGCATCGCTGCGGCCCTGGACGATGATCGTGGGCTTGCCATGCAGGATCGCATTCACACTGATCGCATCGACGCTCGCCAGCATGCGCGGGTTTTTGCCGGTCCACAGCGCACGCGCGCATGCCGCGCCGGCGAAGCTCGCGTCGGGTGTCGCGAGCCGATGGTCCGCGCCTGCCGGCGGCGTAACGTTGTAGACAAGGCTGATGCCGTTGGTTGGCGGTACCCCGTTGCCGAGGCCAAAGATGGTCGGCATGGGCGAGACCGCCGGCGCAACGCCCGCCGCACCCGTCGCCGGGTTCGTCGTGCCGAAGCTGAAGCCGCACAGATTGTCGACGACGCTCGCCCTCGTGTACGCGTTCGCGTAAGTGACGGCGACCGCCGGCACCGCTTGCGAATCCCACATCGGTGCTTGCAGCAGGTCCGAATCCGCTTCATAGCCGGCCTGATGCAGCCGAGCGAGGGCGTCATTGGCCTGCGTTTGCGTGTCGCTGCCATGGACATATCCGGCCGCCGCTAGCGACGCGCAGCGGGCCTGGCGGATCGCATTGGTCGTCGCGACCGGCAGCGCGGTCAGATATGGAGCGCCGGCGGCCGCGTCCGCCAGCGCGGCGCACGGTTCGAGCAGATTCGCGAGCGTCATGTAGTCGGCCAGCGGTTTGCCGGCCGCGGCGATACGCTGCCCGCCCTCGATCACCCGCGCATTGCCTGGCATCCGCACGTTGATCTGCGGCTCGCCGACCACCACCGCCGTGATCCACCCTTTCGTGTCCTGTTCGGCGGCCGCGAGCGACGCGCCGCCGCCATTACTCACGGATGCCGCGATGGTGGTGATACTGCCAGGATGGTAGTGCACGCGCTGATGCGACGCGTCGACGCGCGGCGTGAACTGCTGGTTCAGCACCCAGTACGCAAACTGGATGGCTTCCAGGGTGTCCTTGCCCCAGTCCTGTTCCGGATTCTGTTGTGAATGCGCGTGCTTGAACGCATAGCGGTTCGGAAACTTCTGGTTGTACGTGGTCAGCATGGTTGCGGCCACGTTGGCGGTGAAGAGACTGGCTTGCCCGGCGGTGGCGGCGTCAGCGAGGCGGCCATCGATCAGCGTGACGAGGCCGCTCATCAGTTCGTGCGCGCCGTTGCCGGTGCCCTTGTCGGTATAGGCGACCGCGCAGCCGCGCTTGAGGCCCCATTCGCCGGCCGCCGAAATTGCGCCGTAGACACCGCGCGAGCCCGACGACGTCGCGGTGACGATGCACGGATTCGCCGGGTTGAAGCTTGCCGGCACCTGAACGAGAAGGCTGACATTTTGCCGACCCCTGCCGTCGTCGGCGTAGGCCAGATATTCGGTGCCGGCGATTTTTCCTTCGCCCAGGGTGTCGTTTCCATCCAGATCGACGTTGGGCCCCCAGAAGCGGCCGTAGCCGCCGGGCGCGGTCATGTCGACGAGCGCGCGGTAGTTCGACCAGATTGCAAGTCTGCGCAATTCCGCTGCCGTTGGGCTGGCGGCGTTCGCAACGGCCGGCCCCGTGGGGCTGGCGAGTCCGGTTTTTCCGAGCCCGGCTGTCAGCAGATCGTCGCTGACGCCGTCGTAGCTGGTGGTTGAGAGACTGCTTGCCACGACGAACGATGGCAGCGTATTCGACTCGCCGTGGCCGTCCCTGTCGTGATCGGTGGCGTGCGCGGCGCATACGAACGTCGCGCATGCCGTTGCGATTGCCAATGCTGTCGCGGTACGCAGCCGTAGCGTTCTGATTCGGCTTGCGATCGGGAAGTCTGTCATTTGTGTCTCCTTGTTTGTTGTTCAAATAAGAGATGCACATCGCACTTTGAGAATCGCTGTGCCTCGATGAATCACAGCATCGTGGACATTAGGACAATCGGGGCCGACATGCCAGCAGAGTTCACCCGGAGATAACCGGGAAAACTGGCGCTCGGCCATGTTGTCGGGCATGCGCGTTCGTGTCGTGCAGTCTTTGGGCTAGGTTATGTCGGCTTGCGGACCAGCGCGAGAAAGTCGGCCGCGCTTCGCGCATCTGTGTGTCCTGAATGCCGCGTTTGCCTTGCCATCGTGTGGCGCCCGTCATCACCGCGATGCCAGGCAGCATCACGCCTGTGTTGGGGTTCGGTGGCTTCAGTCACGCGCAGGTGACATCGTCAGCCGAGCGGCTCGCCAATGTCATTCACGAGGTGAGCTCGATAGTCGGCGCGCACGATCGTCCGTGACGATCGATCCGGATGTCCTAAGCCCCAGGACGATGCTTACGAGACTTGCAAGCGTCACCAAAGCGGCCAGAATGGCAGCGTGATGGAGTCCTTCGGCCAGATCGTCGAACTCGGGTCGCACCAGCGCACCGAACAACCCCACGCCGAGCACGCCGCCAATCTGACGAGCGGTGTTCAACACGCCCGATGCAATGCCCATCCACGACGGGTCCACGTGCGTCAGCACGGCCGTGTTGATCGATGGCACCGCAAGCGCCACGCCGACGCCGACCATCAGCAACGGCAACGCCACGGCCAGCGCGCTGCTATCCACACGCACGAACGCAAGCGAAAGATAGCCGAGCGCGGCCAGTGCCTGGCCGACAACCATCGGCAGGCGATAACCGAAACGCGCCGTCAGCGAGCCCGATGCGACGTTCGCGACGGTCACCACTGCCGTCATAGGCAGGAACGCGAGGCCGGTTTCGAGCGGCGTATCGTGACGCGCGCTCTGGAAAAACAGACTCATCGCGAACATCAGTCCGTAGTAGCCGAAATTCAGCGACAGCCCCGTTAGCGCGCTGACGTTCACCGCGGCATGGCGGAACAGCGCGAGCGGCAACACCGGCTCCGCATGCCTTGCCTCGACCATCACGAACAGTCCGCCTGCAACGACCGCGACGGCTAGTCCCGCCAATACGGTCATGCCGGTCCAGCCCCGCCTGCCGCTTTCGACGACCGCATACGTCAGCCCGACCAACGCAATGACGGCAAGCGTCTGGCCGGCCAGATCGATGCGACGCGCCGCGTGCCCCTTCGTGTCAGGCGCATGAGCGACGGTCAGCCAGATGCCTGCGACACCGATCGGCACGTTGATCAGAAAAATTGCCGGCCAGCCGAAGCGGTCGACGAGCACACCACCGACGAGCGGACCCGCACCCAGCGCGAGCGCCGCCGTGCCCGCCCAGATGCTGACGGCCTTCGCCCGCGCCTGCGGGTCCGGAAACGCCGCACCGAGCAGCGCCAGTGACGACGGCACGCACAGCGCCGCGCCAATGCCCTGCAACCCGCGCGCCGCGATCAGCATCGCCGCGCCAGCCGACAGCCCGCACCCCACCGATGCGCAGGTGAACACCGCGAACCCGGCGGCGAAGATGCGGCGTGCGCCGAACCGGTCGGCCAACGCGCCAGCGGACAGCAGGAAACTGGCGAACGCCAGTGTGTAGGCGTTGACGACCCATTCCAGCGCCGTCGAATCGAGGTTCAGACTATCGCGCATTCGTGCAAGCGCGACGTTCACCACCGTGACGTCGAGACAGATGAGGACGAAACCGAGGCTCGTCGCAAGCAAGGCAAGGCGCGATGATCGGGTCGGGAAGCTGAGCTGTTTGCGCATGATGTCCGTGCATGAAGTCGGGCGCTGCGGACCGGGAGGGGCCGCAAGCGTCGTGTATGCGGACTGTATTCCCGCAGCGAAGATTGATAAATGCACGGTGAATGGCAACAGAACCAATTATTATTGAGGAATGGACCTCCTCAAAGCGATGACCGTGTTTGTGCGCGTAGTCGAAAGCGGCAGCCTGACGGCGGCGGCGGTGGCGTGCGACCTGTCGCCGACGATGGTCGGCAATCACCTTCAGGCGCTGGAAACGCGGCTTGGCGCGCGACTGATCCATCGCACGACACGCAAGCAGCAAATCAGCGCGTTCGGTCAGGCCTACTATGAAAGATGCGTCGAGATCCTTGGGCTGGTCGACGATTCCGAACGCCTCGCGCTCGATCATCTCGCGACGCCACGCGGACGCCTGCGTGTGACGGCGCCCGTCGTCTTCAGCAACGAATGCCTGATTCCGGTGATTGGGGATTACTGCGAGCGCTACCCCGAAGTGAAGCTCGATATCGTCGCCACCGACGCGCTGTCGGACCTGCTCGACGACGGCTTCGAGGCGGCGGTTCGCATCGGCGCGCTGGGCAATCCGGATCTCGTCGCGCGGCGTCTGAAGCCGTACCGTCTCGTGTTGTGCGCGTCACGCGCGTATCTGACAACGCACGGCACGCCGTCGTCGCCCGACGCGCTGCTGTCCCACCAGTGCCTGACGTACGCGTATCCGCCGCGCTCGGAATGGCACACGGCGCAGCCGGAATGGATGCTGCACGGTCCGGACGGACGCGTGAGCGTGCCCGTCGATGGCCGGCTGAGGATCGACAATTCGGAAGCGCTGCGACGGGCGGTGCTGCGCGGTCTGGGCATCGCAATGCTGCCCGAGATTCTGGTCGGCGCGGATCTGCGATCCAGGCGGCTGATCGAAGTGCTGCCGGAGTTCGCCGCGCCTGAGCGGCCGCTGAATCTACTGTATCTGCGTGAGCGACAGACGTCGCCGAAGCTTCGGAGCTTTATCGAATTTATGATCGAGCGCTTCGGCGCGGACGATACGCAAGTCGATTGACGTGAGTCGATCGACTTTCGAGGCCTTCATTCAAACACCGGCTTTCCTGAAGCGTCCTTGACCTTCGTCTTCCACTGCGTGCGGATTTCCGACACGACCGACTCCGGCAGCGAGATGTAGTCGAGATCGCTGGCAGCCTGCCCGCCGTTCTTGAATGCCCAGTCGAAGAACTTCAGCGTTGCCGCGCCTTGCGTTGGTTTGTCTTGCGTCGAATGCAGCAGCACGAAGGTCGCGCCGACGACCGGCCATGCATCCTTGCCCGGCTCGTTCGTCAGAATCTGGTAGAACGACGTCTTCCAGTCCGCGCCGGCCGCGGCCGCCTTGAAGGTTTCGGTATTGGGCACCACCACGGCACCGGCCGCATTCTTCAGGCTGGTGTAGATCATGTTGTTTTGCTTCGCATACGCCCACTCGACGTAACCGATCGCGCCCGGCAGGCGTTGCACGAACGCGGCAACGCCGTCATTGCCCTTGCCGCCCGTACCGGTCGGCCAGTTCACGCTTGTGCCTTCACCGATCTTCGACTTCCACTCCGGGTTCACCTTCGACAGAAAGTTGGTCCAGATGAAGCTCGTGCCCGAACCGTCGGCACGGCGCACCACCGCGATGTCCGAATCCGGCAACTTGATGTTCGGATTCAGCGCGGCGATCGCCGGATCATTCCATTTCTTGATCTTGCTCAGATAGATGTCGCCGAGCACGGCACCCGATAGAACCAGTTGACCCGGCTTCAAGCCCGGCAGGTTCACGACCGGAACCACGCCGCCGACCACGGTCGGGAATTGGAACAGACCAGTCTTCGCCAGTTCATCGTCCTTCATCGGCGCGTCGGAGCCTGCGAAATCGACGGTCTTCGCGATGATTTGCTTGATGCCGCCCGCTGAACCGATGCCTTGGTAGTTGACCTTGCCGCCACCCGCCTTATGGTAGGCGTCAGCCCACTTGTTATAGATCGGGGCTGCAAAAGTGCTGCCCGCGCCGGTGATGTCGACGGTTTGCGCCTGCGCGGCCGCGAGGGGTAGAGCAACGGCAAGAACTGCAATTCCTCGTTTGAACAGCATGGTTTGCCTCCACGTGATTGATTGACCAAATCAATTGTTGTAGCAAGCTACGGGCCGCGATCCCTCTGCTGCGCATACCGCAGGCCCGTCGAGCCTTGCCATCGGCTCGGACGTCTAAACTTAGGCGGTTCGAATGACATTTCGTTGACAACTGCGGCGCGACGCTCAGGCAGTCTGATTGCGGCGTCAGTTCTGCACTGAGGTCGGCTGTGTCAAGTTGACGGTTGGTATCTCACGGACAGGCTTCGGCTTCCGCATAGTACCGGTTCGGCGCGGGAAACACTCCCGTCATGACTTCGATCAGAAAGGGGCCGTCATACTGACTAGCTTCGCTCAACACGTCATCAAGCTCGTCGATGCGCTCAACCGCGCGCGCGGCCACACCGATCGATGATGCAAAAGCCGACCAGCTATGACAGGGCAATTTGGTGAACTGCTCTGAAATCGAACCACTCCTGATAGCGTCGATATGGATTGCGCCATGCGCGGCGTTGTTCAGAACCACATAGATCACCTTGACTCGGTATCGAGCCGCGGTCTGAATCTCCATGCCGTGCATCATCATGCAGCCATCGCCGGTCACCACGACACACGGGCGTTCGGGGGCCGCAAGCTTGACGCCGATTCCGGCTGCGATGGCCCAGCCCATCGGGGCGAGCGAGCTCGACGAAAAGTAGTTGCCCTTACCTGACGACAGCCAGTAATGGGCCATGAAGATGCGGTGGGCTCCGGAATCCACTACGACGTTGCTGTCCTTCGGCAGCATCCGGCACAAGTGCTTGACTACGTCTCCAGGATATAGCGCTTCGTCACCGCTGGAAACTCGCGCTCCTGACTGCTCGAACTGGTGGTCGTACAGGGGGGTCTCGTTGATTTCGGCAATCCACCCCCTTCTTCTTTGCAGTGCTTGCCGCAGCCCGGGAGGGTTGTCCGCGGCTTTCTGAGCCAGCAACCGGAAGCTCGCGGAAATTCCGGAGAAGATTCCTTGACGCGAAATGTGCCCCATCGCCGGGGAATCGAAGCTGTCATCAAAGATGAACAGTTCCTTCCCCCCTGTCAGCCTCCTGCTCCAGTTCATGCTGTCTCGCTGGTTCAGGTCGCTACCGAACACGACTAGTGCATCAAGTTCGTCGGAGTTGATCACCCGCGCAGCGCGCGAATGACTTGAAAATCCGTACACGCCTAGTGCAAGGGCATGTTGCTCGGGAAATGCACCCTTTCCCGATAGTGTCGTTGCAACCGGAATGTGAAAGCCTTCGGCAACCTCGAGAAGAAGCCTGGCAGTTTCCGCATCATTGCCGCGACTTCCGACCAGAAACGCGACTCTCTTCGACTGAAACAGATACTGGTCGCACAGCGCATCCAGAGCGGCGCGGTTCGCAGGTACTTCGCATGCGTTAAATTCGCGGTGAGCGTAGGGTTGCCGTGCCACGTCGTGACCAGACAGGACATCCTGCTTTTGAACGTCTACGGGAATACTGATGAATGACTGCGCTCGACGCATCCAGTTCAACCCTTCGGTCGCACGACGCATCTCGGCCTGGGTATTTTCCTTGTTCTTGAGCTCGACGATATCCGTCACCAGACTTCTGACCACGCCGCTTTCAAAAATGCCTCCTGGCGTGGCATCCTGGAACGCCCCTTTGCCTTCCGCGTGCGACGAGATCCCGCCGGCAATATAGAGCATCGGAATCCGGTCTGCGTGAGCGGCCGCCATGCCGGGAACGAAATTCATCGTGCCTGGGCCGGATATTCCCGCGCAAACGCCGAATTTCCGGCTGGCGCGGGCATAGCCATCGGCCATGAAAGCACTGCCAGTCTCATGAGCGCCTACGATTCCGCGAATCGAGGGGGAGTTGTCGATTGCGTCCAGCAGCGGATAGATCAGTTTTCCCGGGACCAGGAACACATGGCCTATTCCGGCGGACTCCAACGACTTCACAACCATTGTCGAGACATTGAGCGGAGCGTTTGATCCCATAGTTTTGGTTACGATCTCACGAGATATCGTTAATCGAATCTCACCGCTGCGCATCAGCACGTCGCGCGCTGCCTGTCGGAGCGGCGCGAGACGAGGTCGGCGATGGCCAGTGCGCGGAGACGGCGAGACGACATTCAAGGCGCTGCACATCGAGTGCAGTCCTGCATCACGCTATTTCCTCGAACCCGCTTGACCGGCGGGCCCGGGTGTCTCCGTCCACCATCACACGACCTGGCTGCACTGTTGATCATCCACGCTGCCTCCGTGCCTGAGGCAGTCGCCGCGGCGCATTGATAACCATCCGGCGCTCGCGTATCGCGGATCTTCGCCCGCTCAATTCCTGCGGGGCTGGCACGCGCCGACGGTTTGAATCGACGTCATCCAGCACCCGGAACCGTTCAGAATGTCTGCCAGTCCGTCTCAGTCGCGGCGGCGACGACTACCGGACCTTCTGAAGAGGGGACTGGCCTCCTCGCAACCTTTGCCGGTGCTACAGCAGAGGACGGGGCGCGTTTCAGGGCCGCCGTCCGTTGCGGTACTGCCGCTTGCGTCGTCGCTCGCGATGAAGCAGCCTTCTCGCCATCGACCTTGAAAAATGCGACCGTCTTGCGCAGGCTTTCCGCTTGCTGGGCCATTGTCTGAGCTGCGGCCGACGCCTCTTCGACAAGCGCAGCGTTTTGCTGCGTAACCTGGTCCATCTGGTTGACCGCCTGATTGACCTGTTCGATACCGGTGCTTTGCTCGCTGGATGCCGACGAGATCTCGCCCACGATGTCGGTCACGCGCTTCACTGACTGCACGATTTCCTTGATCGCACCGCCCGCTTCTTCGACGAGCATCGAGCCTGTCTCCACCCGGCTGACAGAGTCCGAGATCAATTCCTTGATTTCCTTCGCGGCAGTCGCACTGCGCTGCGCTAGCGTGCGGACTTCACCCGCCACGACAGCGAAGCCCCGCCCCTGTTCTCCCGCGCGGGCCGCTTCGACCGCTGCGTTCAGCGCGAGGATGTTGGTCTGGAAGGCAATGCCTTCGATGACGCCGATAATCTCGGACATCGTGGCCGAGCTGGTGGAGATGTCGCGCATTGTCTCGACCACGCGCCCGACGATGTCGCCGCCACGTTGCGCGACGCCCGAGGCGGTACCCGCGAGCGTGGCAGCCTGGGTTGCATTGTCCGTGTTGTGGCGGACCGCCGCAGTCAGCTCTTCCATGCTGGAAGCGGTTTCTTCGAGCGACGCCGCCTGTTGCTCCGTGCGGCTCGACAGATCCAGATTGCCTTGTGCGATCTGCGCGCTCGCAGTCGCGACACCTTCGGCGTTCTCGCGCACCTCTGATACGACCTGCACCAGCGCGTCGCACATGGCTTTCAGCGACGCCATCAGGCTGTTCGTGTCGCCGGGACGCAGGGCGATACTGATGTTCAGGTCGCCGGCCGCCACGCTTCTGGCCACAGCAGCAGCGGTCGCCGGCTCCGTACCCAGTTGCCGCGTTACGCTACGCATCATCCCTATGCCGATGCCCACGCCGATCGACACGGACATCGCCACGAAGACCAGCATCAGATTTCGACCTTCCTCGTACACGGCATCGTTCGATTCGGCTGTCTGTTGCGCGTCGCCCTGTTTCAGGGCAACCAGATTGCCCATCAGCACGAGAGTCTTGAAGCCTTTGTGGTGGTACTCGCCCAGCATGTATTCGGTCAGACTGTCCCGATCCCCGATCGCCGCCGCATTGATCTTGCCTTTCATTTCATTGAAGGCCTGGATGTAGTCCTGCCAACCCTGATCGAGCTCGGAGAAGGTAGCCTTGCCTTTGTCGGTATAGACGAGCGGCTCCGCCTGATTGAGGTGCTCACGTGCCGAGGCAAGCGCCTTGTCAGCCTGATCCAGCGAGCCGGCCCGCTTTTCGGCCGTCGTGGCCAGAACCGCGTTGCGCAGATAGGTGCCGACTCGCAGTACGTCGGCGTTCGCCTGCTGTATCAGGTTGAGCCCGACAAGGTCCTGTCGATACGTCTTGTCCGCGTTCGCACTGATCTCCGCCATGTTGTGCAGGCCGATCCCGCTGACAACTGCGCTGATGATCGAAACCAGGATGAAAGCACTGATCAGCTTGGCGCCGAGTTTCATATTGCCGAAATTCATAGTTCGCTTTGTTGAGAATGTAAGAACCGAACAGATAAGCAGGTTCGTTAACGCTGTGGCGCCCGCCGTCAGTCGGCAACGCAAGCCACATTTCCTGAAGCGTTTGACGCATCGAAGCAGCACGCTGTTTGCAACATCCGGCCCTGCCAACGCTAAACGCAGTACTGCACGTAACTGGTTATCGGCAACGCGGCCTGTTTCTTCAGATGAATTGCGGGGTCATCGGAAGATTTTTTATAGTGCGTGCTGGCCGCACTCAATTGGTGCGAGGTGCGCGCAAACGTAACATGCACGTCCTATATCTTTAGCTCAATATAATATTTAGCCCTTGCATAACCCGGTGTTAGCCTGAATTCGTCCCGCAGGCGTGCACCGCATCACGTCTGCTCCCGCTGCCATTTCTCCATCGAAACGAATATCCGCAAGGAGCTACCGTGAGCATCGAATTCATCGGCATGATCCAGCAACGCAAGGTCTCGGAGACGTATGCCCCGCAGGGCCCCGCGATCGATACCGACTATGTGCGCGGGTTCGCGCAGGTCCATGAAAACGCAGGCTTCGACCGCATCCTCGTGCCGCACAGTTCGACCAGTCCCGACGCGACCATCACGATCGCCTACGCCGCGAGCGTGACCTCGCGCGTGCATTTCATGCTCGCGCATCGGCCGGGTTTCGTCGCGCCGACTTTGGCGGCGCGGCAGATCGCGACGCTCGATCATTTCTCCGGCGGTCGTCTCGCGGTGCACTTCATCTCCGGCGGCAGTGACGAAGACCAACGGCGCGACGGCGACTTTCTGAGCCATGACGAGCGCTACGCGCGCACCGACGAGTATCTGCAGATCCTGCGCCGGGTCTGGACCGAACAGCGCCCGTTCGATCACGTGGGCCGTTTTTACCGCTTCGAAAAGGCCTTCTCCGACGTCAAGCCGAAACAGACGCCACACGTGCCGATCTATTTCGGTGGTGCATCGGAACCCGCGCTCGCGGTCGCGGGCAAGCACGCGGACGTCTATGCGCTGTGGGGCGAATCGAAACAGCAGGTCCACGAGCAGATCACGCGCGTGCAAGCCGAAGCCGCGAAACATGGTCGCGGCGTGCGCTTCTCGGTGTCGTTCCGGCCGATCCTCGCATCGACGGAAAAAGCCGCGTGGGAACGCGCCGAACACATTCTCCACGAGACGCGCCGGCTGCGCGTCGAACAAGGCTTCGCGCGTGGCGGCCCGCAACAAAGCGAAGGCGCCCGGCGTCTGCTAGCGGCCGCAGGCGACGGCGTGCGTGCGGACGAGCGTCTGTGGACCGCGGTTGCCAGGGAGATCGGCGGCCGTTCGAATTCGACGGCGCTCGTCGGCACACCGGCACAGGTCGCGCAAACACTCGCCGAATATCACGCGCTCGGCGTCACGACGTTCCTGATCCGCGGCTTCGACCCGCTCGAAGATGCGATCGACTACGGCCGCGAGCTGATTCCCGCAACGCGCGAACTGACGTCGCGCGCACGTCGCGCCGCATAACCGGAGCGCGACGACATCATGAGCACCGTACTCGCCGCTACGCGCTCGCTTGCATTGCGCCCCACCCCGCTGCGCAAATTCTGGTTCGACGACGACGCCGAGCCGCCCCGCTCGCTCGCGCAAGAGCGTTTGCACCGGCAACAGCGCCTCGCCGGCGCGTTCCGCCTGTTCGCGCGTTACGGCTTCGCGCAGGGTCTGGCGGGCCACATCACCGCGCGCGATCCCGAATGGAGCGATCATTTCTGGGTCAATCCGCTTGGCCGTCATTTCGGCCGCATCCGGGTGTCGGATCTGTTGCTGGTCAACCGTGATGGCGACATCGTGATAGGCGACGGACCCGTGAATCAGGCCGCGTTCGCGATCCATGCGGCGATTCACGAGGCTCGGCCCGACGTGGTGGCCGCCGCGCACACGCATTCGCTGTACGGCAAGGCATGGTCGACGCTCGGGCGCACGCTCGATCCATTGACGCAGGACGCCTGCGCGTTCTACGAAGACCATGCTCTGTTCGACGACTTTCGCGGCGTCGTGCTCGACACCACCGAAGGCGCGCGCATTGCGCACGCGCTCGGCTCGTACAAGGCCGTGATCCTGAAGAACCACGGCATCCTGACGGCCGGCCCGTCCGTGGAAGCGGCCGCGTGGTGGTACATCGCGCTCGATAACGCGTGCCATGCGCAACTGCTCGCGCAGGCGGCCGGCACGCCGCAGCCGATCCCGCACGACATGGCGGCCCTCACGCATCAGCAGGTCGGCCGCGCGAACGGTGCACGGCACGCATTCGACAGCCTGTATGAAGGGCTCGTCGAAGCCGAACCGGAGTTTCTCGACTGATGGCCATCGATAAACTGCGGCGTTTTGTCGGCGACATCGCGACGCTCGTCGATTCTGGCGTCAACGAAGCCGGATTGCTCGAACAAGGCGCACACGCGCTGCGCGAACTGATCCGCGTCGATGACTGGCTACCGGACGCGTACGTGCAGCCGTCCGTCGAGCGCTATCAGCAGTTCCTGTTGTATGCGGACGCGCGCGAGCGCTTCAGCGTCGTCAGCTTCGTGTGGGGACCGGGCCAGCGCACGCCGATTCACGACCACACGGTATGGGGCTTGATCGGGGTGCTGCGCGGCGCCGAATTCGCCGCGCCGTACGCGCGCAACGGCGACGGCACGCTGCGGCAGACGGGCGCCGAAGTGCGCCTCGAAGCGGGCCACGTCGAAGCGGTGTCGCCGGGCATCGGCGACATTCATCGCGTGCGCAACGCGTATGACGACCGCACGTCGATCAGCATCCACGTGTATGGCGCGAACATCGGTGCGGTGCGCCGCTCGACGTACTCGCCCGACGGCCCGCCGAAGCCCTTCATCTCCGGTTACTCGAACCACACGCTCCCCAACCTGTGGGACCTCGGCAAGGAACAGCATCACTGATGACGACCTATCCGGTTCGCACCTACGAAGACGTGCGCGAAGCGCTGCTCGCGCGCCGCGAAATCGCGCTGCTCGACGTACGCGAAGAAGACCCGCATGCGCAGGCGCATCCTCTGTTCGCGGCCAATTTTCCGCTATCGAAACTCGAACTCGACGCCTATACGCGTCTGCCGTGCCGCGATGTGCCGATCGTGCTGCTCGACGCCGGCGAAGGACTCGCCGCACGCGCAGCCGACAAGCTGACAGCGCTCGGCTACACCCGGCTTGCGTTGCTCGCGGGCGGCCTCGACGGCTGGACTCGCGCCGGCGGTGAAGTGTTCCGCGACGTCAACGTGCCGAGCAAGGCGTTCGGCGAATTCGTCGAAGCGGGCCGGCATACGCCGTCTTTGTCGGCTGAGGCCGTGGCGACGCTGCTCGCCAATGGCGACGACGTCGTCGTGCTCGACGCACGGCGTTTCGACGAATACCAGACGATGAACATCCCCGGAAGCGTCAGCGTGCCCGGCGCCGAACTCGTGCTGCGCGCGCGTGCGCTCGCGCCGGACCCGAAGACGCGCGTGATCGTCAATTGCGCGGGGCGCACGCGCAGCATCATCGGCGCGCAGTCGCTCGTCAATGCGGGGTTGCCGAATCCGGTCGCGGCGCTACGCAACGGCACCATCGGCTGGACGCTCGCGGGACAGCCGCTCGAGCATGGCAGCGACTGGCAGTTCGATCCGCAAGCCGGGCTCGATGCGGACAACCTCGCCGCGTCGCGTGGCGCGGCGCGCGCGCTTGCGGACCGCGCGGGCGTGAGCCGCACGACACTCGTCGAAGCCGCGCGCTGGGCCGTCGAAGCGTCGCGCACCATCTATCGCTTCGACGTGCGCACGCCTGCCGAATATGAACGCGCGCATGCGCCCGGCTTTCAGGGCGCACCGGGCGGGCAGCTGGTGCAGGAAACCGACATGTTCGCGCCCGTGCGCGGCGCGCGCGTCGTGCTGTTCGACGACGACGGCGTGCGCGCGAACATGACGGCCTCATGGCTCGCGCAGATGAACATCGACGTGTATGTCGTCGACGAGGCGACGCCGCAAGAGCTGAGCGCACGCGGCGCGTGGCGCGGCGCGAAGCCCGAGCCGGCGCCCACGCCGAGCGTGTCCGTTGAAGAACTGGCGGCGCTCCTCGCCGATCCATCGAGCGGGACTGTGGTGATCGACGTGACGGCCAGCGCGAATCATGTGAAAGCCCGGGGCGCCTGGTGGCTCGTGCGCTCGCGGCTCTCCAACACCGTCGACGATCTGCGCACGCTACCCGATGCGAAACGCTACGTCCTGACGTGCGCGACCAGCGCGCTCGCGGCTTTCGCCGCGCCGGAGCTTGCCGCGCTGACGGGCAAGCCCGTGCAAGTGCTCGAAGGCGGCACGTCCGCGTGGATTCGCGCGGGGCAGCCGACCGAAACCGGCGACGCTCATCTCGCGTCGCCGCGTATCGATCGCTACCGGCGTCCGTACGAGGGCACCGACAACGCGCGTGAAGCGATGAACGCCTATCTGGAATGGGAGTACGGTCTCGTCGCGCAATTGGAGCGCGACGGCACGCATGGCTTCTTCGTGATCTGATCGACGTATGCTACGCGGGCGCCGCATAAAGCGTGCGCCGCATCGTCGTTCCTAGGCGGCGCGCGGCAGCCGCGCCGCCTTGAAGCTCTGCTCCACGCTTTCGGACAGCACGGCGAGCGCCGACTGCATCTTGCCGAGCGCGCGCGACCTGACGATCCACACCGCGATCTCGGGCTTGAAGTCACTGACCGAGACCACGTCGAGCCGCGCGGCATGCGCACTGATGCGCAACAACGGCAGCGGGACCAGCCCCAGCCCGACGCCATCGGCGACGAGGCCCAGTTGCAGTTCCGTGCCGAGCGTCTCGAGGTTGAGCTTCAGTGCGTAGCCTTGCGCGCCAAGCGCCTGCTGTAACCCCGCCCGAAAACCGCAGCCGTCGGGATTCAGCACCCATCCATACGACTGGCATTCGGCCAGCGTGTGTACGCGCTTTTTCAGACTCCCCTTCGGCGCGACGACAGCGAGCTTGAGCTCCCCGAGCGATTCTCCGGCCAACGTGTCGGGCAACACGCGATTAGCCGGCAACAGCACGATCGCGGCATCGAGCTCGCCGCCTTCGACCTTCTGCAGCAACGGCTTGCCCCAGCCCGTCGACACGCACGCCTGCAACTCCGGATGCGCGCCACGCAACGCATGCAAGGCCTTCAGCATCGCGACGTCGGCGACCGTCTGCGCGACGCCGAGACGCAGTACGCCGGCAAGCGGTGCGTCGTCGGTGACGAGATGCCGGAGCGCATCGACTTCCCGGACGATCGCGCGGCATTGCTCATACACGGCGCGGCCCATCGGCGTGGTCTTCAGCGGCTTGGTGTTGCGGTCGAACAGCTCGACGCCGAGCGCTTCCTCGAAGTTCTGGATGCGTCGCGTGACGGCAGGTTGCGTGAGCGCGAGAGAATCGGCAGCCTGACTCAGCGACTGGCTGCGCACGACGGCGACAAAGGCCTCGACTTCATCGAGTTTCATGGATGTGGTGTCGTTGGATGGAACGTTGAACGGCCCCGCGCATGCATGACCGTTGCACGAGCTTAGCGTGTCGACGCATCGATGTTCAAGCGGCGCGTGCTTTCTTCACTCGCATATTAACAAAGCAGAACAATGCGTTTGCCTTATAAAACGCGCATACGTATCGTGTGCTTTTCCACTTGGCCTGCGCCGCGCTTCCTATGTTCTATCTTGCGAATCGGTTTCTACTGAGGTTTTCCGGTGTTCTGCTCAGCGCGCTCGGCGCAATTGCACCGCTTGCGGCTACGGCGGATTCCACGCTCAGGGTCGGCGACCAGCAATTGCAGACTCGCGGCATTCTCGAAGCGTCTGGAGAACTGAATAATCTTCCGTACCGGATCGAATGGTTCAACTTCCCCGCCGCGCAGCCGCTCGGCGAAGCGCTCAATGCGGGCGCGATCGACGTCGGCGGTCTCGGCGATGCGCCGCTGATCTTCGCCTATGCCGCAGGCGCCCGGGTGCGCGCGGTGGCGGCGACCCGCTCGATTCCGCGCGATCTCGCGATCATCGTGCCAGACGCGTCGCCGATCAAAACGAGCGCCGATCTCAAGGGCAAACGCATCGCGACGACGCGCGGCTCGATCGGCCACTACCTCGCGATCGCGACGCTGGAGCGCGCCGGCATCAAGCTGTCCGACGTATCGCTGCGTTTCATGCAGCCGGCCGATGCGAAAGCGGCGCTCGCGTCGGGCAACGTCGATGCCTGGTCCACGTGGGACCCGTACGTCGCGCTCGCCGAGCAACAGGATCATGACCGCAGCATCGCCAACGGCATCGATCTTTCGTCGGGACTCAGTTTTCAGGCGGCGACGCAGACGTCGATCAAGGACAAGCACGCGGAAATCGCCGACTTCCTGAAGCGCGTGGCTGCCGGCCAGCGCTGGGCGCTCGCGCATCCGGACGAAGTCGCCGCCATGCAATCGAAGGTGACCGGCTTGCCGCCCGACGTGCTGAAAACGGTCTACCGGCGCGCGCAATTGCGACCCGTTGCGATCGACGACGGCCTGATCGCCGAGCAGCAAAAGACCGCCGATCTGTATCACCGCGCGGACGTGATCAAGACCCGCCTCGACGTGACGCCAAGCTTCGACCGGCAATTCCCGCTCGACGCGCGATGACGTCGCGAGCATCCGCGCAACCCGCAAACCCAACCGATCTCTGCACGATGACCAGCCGTCCCGCTGATAGCGCGCTTGCCGAAGCCGAGCGTGACGCCGCCGCGCTCGATGCGCTCACCGATCTCGACAGTCCGCAAGCCGCCGCGTGGCTCGACGCGCTGACCCGCGAGGTCGCGGCCGGCGCGGCCGCGCTCGACGCCGGCCCGCTGTTCCCGCACGACAACCTCGCGCGCCTGCGTCGCGCGGGCCTGCTGTCGCTAACCGTGCCGCGCGCGCTCGGCGGACGGCAAGCCACGCTTGCGCAAACGCTGCGCGTGGTCGGCGCGGTCGCGCGCGCGGAGCCGTCGACGGCGCTGATCCTCGTGATGCAATGCCTGTATCACCTGCGTCTGCAGGCCAATCCGAACTGGCCTGCCGCGCTGAAGACACGCATCGCGTGCGATGCCGTCGAGCGCGGCGCGCTGATCAACTCGCTGCGCGTCGAGCCCGAGCTCGGCTCGCCGTCGCGCGGCGGCCTGCCCGCGACGATCGGACGGCGCGAACACAATCACTGGCTGCTGAGCGGCCGCAAGCTTTATTCGACCGGCAGCCCGGGGCTCACATGGTTCGCTGTCTGGGGCCGCACGGACGAGGCCGCGCCGCGCGTCGGCACATGGCTCGTGCATCGCGACCTGCCGGGCATCCGCTTCGGCGAGCCCTGGAACCATCTCGGCATGCGCGCGACCGGCAGTCACGAGGTGATCTTCGACAACGTGTGCGTGCCGCTCGACCACGCGGTCGACCTGCAGCCGCCGCGGCAGGCCACCGGCATGGACCCGCTGACCGGCATCTGGATGAACGTGCTGCTGCCGTCGATCTACGACGGGGTCGCGCGGGCCGCGCGCGACTGGTTCGTGCAATGGGCCGCGCAGCGCACGCCTGCCGGGCTCGACGCGCCGCTGTCGAGCCTCGAACGGTTTCAGCAGACGGCCGGCCGCGTCGACGCGCTGCTGTTCAACAACCGCGCGCTGCTCGACGCGGGCGCGGCCGGTCTCGTCGACGCGGCACAAGCGCCGGCGATCAAGTATCTGGTCAGCCAGAACGCGATCGAAGCCGTGCAGCTCGCGCTCGAAGCGAGCAGCAATCCGGGACTGAGCCGCGACAACCCGCTGGAGCGCCACTACCGCGACGTGCTGTGCGCGCGCATTCATACGCCGCAGAACGATACGGTGCTCGGCAATCTCGGGCGCGCCGCGTTTGCCGGGGTTGCCGGGATTGCCGCTCCATAGATTCGGCCGCGCGCCGAGCGCGTGCGGCCTCTCAAGCCAGCACGTCGGCAAACACCCGGGTCGCGAAGCGATCCGAACTCGTGCCCGCATTGAGCACGCCGACCGATTTCAGATCGTCCGCGTACAGCGCGATTTCCTTCTTGAACGCATCGCCTACCGGATGGTGACGATCGGTGTGGCTCTTCAGCATCTCGGTCAGTTGCGCGACGTTCGCGCCCGGCGCATTCGGCGCGAAAATCGCCGCCGCCTCGGCCGGATGATTCGCGGTCCATTCGGTTGCTTCGAGCAGCGCCCGCGTGAGCGCCTGCGCGCTCGCGCGGTCCTTGCGGACCAGCGACCCGCGCACGCCCAGCACGCAGCACACGCGGTTCGCGTACTCGCCGCACAGGTTGTTCGACACCTCGTGCAGATGGTCGGTCTCGCGCAGTGTCCAGATGGTCGGATCGCCGTCGGCGATCGCCTGCACCTCGCCCTTCCTGAGCGCCTCGCCGAGCAGCGGCGCCGGATACTGGCGCCAGCGCACGTCGTTATCGGGATCGATACCGAGCTTCTTCAGCGTGATCGCGAAGAAATTCTTCGCCGGGCTCGCCATGTCGCTGACGCCGACCGTGCGACCCTTGAGCCCTTGCAGATCGACGATGCCCGATGCGCGCGTCGCGAGCAGCCGCATGCAGCCGCCGTGGATGCCCGCCGTCAGCTTCACGTCGAAGCCCTGCTCGAGCGGCTTGATCCAGCGCAGCGCCATGCCGACACCGGCATCGGACTTGCCCGTCGCGATGGCTTCGAGCAACTGGTCGGTCGAGCCGGCGAAGTTGACGAGTTCCACTTGCAGCCCATGCTTGCGGAAAAAGCCCTGCTGCGCGGCGACCGGCACCGGCGCCGTGCAGATCGCGCCCGCGTTCCACGACAGTTTGAGCGGCTGCAACGCTTGATCGGCTGATGCGCGTACGCCCGGCAGCCCGAATGCGGCACCGCCTAACGCGGCCGCGCCGGCGGCCCTCGCCGCGCGGGCGAGCCATGCGCGGCGCGCGAGGTTGGCCGGCGCGCGGTCGTCGTCGAAATGATTCATTGCTGTGCTTCCCAGAGGTGTGGTGATGAGTGAGCGGGTTGCAGATGCCGGCGCGCGTGTCAGGGGTCGAGGCCCAACTGCGCCAGCACCTTGCGGCGCAGCGCGACGAGCGCGGGGTCGTCGCGATGCCGCGGATACGGCGCGTCGTTGCGCACCTGCGCGACGATGCGCGCGGGCCGCTCGCTGAGCACGATCACGCGATTCGCGACATACAGCGCTTCCTCGACATCGTGCGTCACGAGCAGCACCGAAAACCGCTGCGCCTGCCACAGTTGCACGAGTTCGCCCTGCATGCGCATGCGCGTCAGCGAATCGAGCTTGCCGAACGGTTCGTCGAGCACCAGCAGTTGCGGGTCGTTGACGAGCGCGCGAGCCAGCGCCGCGCGCTGCGCCATGCCGCCCGACAGCTGATGGGGGAACGCGTTCGCGAAGGCGGACAGGCCGACCAGCTCGAGTGCGGCATCGATGCGCGCGGCGGCGGCGCGCTTCGTGCGACGCGCCTCGGGACCGAGTGCGACGTTGTCGCGCACGGTCCGCCACGGGAACAGCGTCGGGTCCTGGAAGACGACCACACGCGACGGGTCGGGGCCGCCGACGCGCTCGCCATCGGCGTGGATGGTGCCTTGCGCCGGGCCATCGAGGCCGGCCACGAGACGCAGCAACGTCGATTTGCCACAGCCGCTCGGTCCCAGCAGCGCAACGAATTCGCCGGGCTCGATCGACAGGCTGACGTCGTCGAGAACTGGCAACGCGGTGCCGCGCAGCGCGAAGCGATGACTGATGTTACGCACGTCAATGCGTGCGCCTTGCCGCGTATCAGCGGCGAAGTGCGCTTCGGAGGCAGCTACCATTTCAGCATTCCTTTCTGCCAGGCCAGCAGACGATCGCGCACGCGAAACAGCAACGTGATGAGGGCTGAGCACATCAGTGCCATCACGAGCAGCGCGGCATACATGTTCGGATAGGCGGCCCAGCCCTGCGCCCATTGCAAGTACCAGCCGAGTCCCGCCTTCACGCCCATCATCTCCGCGACGAACAGCACGGCAAACGAGGCACCGAGGCCCATGAAGAGCCCCACGAACACGGACGGCAATGCGGCGGGAACCGCGACACGCAGAATCAGGAACGACGGCCGCGCGCCGAGCGTGCGGGCTACGTCGTAGTAGGCGGAGTTGACGCTCGCGACGCCCGACCACGTGAGCACGGCAACCGGAAACGCGGTCGCCAGCGCGATCAGGAACACGCTCGCGCTGAAGCTCGACGGAAAGAAGAAGAACGCGAGCGGCAGCCACGCGGTGGCAGGCAGCGGCCCGATCAGCCGCAGCACCGGGTGCACCCAGTAGCCGACCGCCTTCGACCAGCCGATCGCGACGCCGATCACGAAGCCCGTCAACCCACCGGCGACATAGCCATAAGCAAGCAGCACGAACGAATGCGCGACGCTCGCGGCAAGCCGCGGCAGATCGTCGGCATAGACGGCGATCAGGGCCTGCGGCGGCGCGAAGAACGGCCGCGGCAGCCATTCGAGCTGCGCGGTGGCGATTTCCCATCCGGTGATGCCGAGCGACAGCGCGAGTAGCCATGGCGTCGCCTCGAGCCATGCGTCCAGCCGTGAGCTTGCCGCGGTGGCCACGCGCCAGCCGGCCACGCCGATCGCCAGCGACGCCGCCGCGAGCACGAGCTTCAGAATCAACAATTCGCGCGTGTACGGCCAATCGTCGAGCGTGGGCCACCATTGCGTGAGCGCCGCGCCAGCTAGCCAGCCAAGCGCGGCCAGTATCGCGGCGACGCGCTTGCCTCGTTCGCGCGCGACGTGTCGGGCGGCGTCGGGAAAGCCGGCGAGTTCGACAGCACGGGATCGAGTCGACCGGGCGCCGCGCTGCGTCAAGGCGAGATCATGCGTTGGCAAGATGAACCTCCGAAATCGCGCGCACGTCGATGCGGTTGGGCAGGATCGCGTCGCGCTGCGCGCGGTCCGCGACTTTTTGCAGCGCGTCGATGTCGCTGTCGTTGACGAAATGCTGCTTCAGCGACGCGCGTTTCGTGATCTGCCGCGCCGCATCGAGTGGCGAGCGCGTGAGCGTCGCGTAGATCTGCGCGTAAGCCTCGGGGTTTGCGATCGCCCAGTCGCCCGCGCGTTGATAACGCAACAGCAGGTCCGCGATCGCGGCGCGTTTGCGCGGGTCCGCTAGCGCATCGCCCGATGCCGTGATGAAGCCGAGCCCGCTGTTGATGCCGGTGCCGTCGCGCAGCACGCGGCCGCCGCGCTGCACGGCGATGCCGTAGTACGGATCGAACGTCGCCCAAACCTCGATCGAGCCCGATGCGAAGGCGGCAAACGCATCGACGGGCAGAATGAAACGCACCGACACGTCGTCCTTCGACAAACCCGCCTCGGCCAGCGCGCCATACAACTGGAACTGGGAAATGCTGCCGCGCGCCGACGATACGAATACCGTCTTGCCTTTCAGATCGGAGACCGAACTAATCGTGGAATGCGGCGCGACCAGAATGCCAAGTTGTGCGCCCGATCCGACTCGCGTCGCGACGATTTTCAGCGACGGGTCGCCGACGGCCGCCGCGAGTACCGGCAAGTCGCCCGCCGGCGCGAGATCGACCGAACCGGCGCGTTGCGCTTCGAACAACGGTGCCGCGCCCTGGAAGTTGGCCCAGCGCCACGCGTAGGGCGTGCCGTCGAGCACTTTCGCCGCTTCGACGAGGGCGCGCGTACCACCGGCCTGATCGCCGAGCACGAGCGTCACGCTTTGCGCGGCGCGGGCATCACTCGTGCTGGCAAACGCGGATACCGCGGCGATCGGCGTCGCGGCCAGCGCACGCATAAGCGTGCGCCGCCGTGTCGAAATTGACGTTAGAGCAGATGCGGTCATAGGTCCTCGCTGTCGATATGCAGCACAGCGTAGCGACGAAAAACCGCGCTGAGAATCATTCTATTTCGATATGTTTATATCGATTCAATATTTATGTTTTGCATCTTCCGGGCAGCCACAGAGGTATGCAACGCGTGACGCAAAATCAAACAGGAGGGACCCATGAGCAACGGCATCGCGAAACTTTTCCGGCATTTGACCGCGGGTGTGTATGTGATCGGCGTAGCGAACGGCGAGCGCCGCAATGCGTTCACCGCAAGCTCGGTGATGCAGGTTTCGTTTTCACCATTGCTGGTCGCCCTCGGCATCAGTCCCGAGCATGCGTCGTACGAACTCCTGCGCAGCAGCGCGGTGTTTGCGATCAGCGTGTTGCGCGCGGATCAACAGCGGCTCGCCGAGCACTTCGGCACGCAGTCGGGCCGCGCGGTCGACAAGCTCGCGGCGGCTCGCTGGCGTTCCGGCGTGACCGGCGCGCCGCTATTGCTCGATGCGCTCGCGCATTTCGAGTGCCGGGTGACCGACGACATCGAGGCGGGAGATCATCGGGTGGTCGTCGGGCGTGTCGTCGATGGCGCGCTAGACGGTGCGGACGGCGCGCCGCTGATCTATGCTCAGACTGGCAATCTCGACATGAGCGAGGACCTTTACCCGGAGACGTTTTCGTAGCGGGTGGGATAACCGAAGTACCCGTCAGGTACGCATCTTGCCTAGGGGAGGTATTCTGAAGCGGCGACGCGCCAGAGCGCTGCATTCGCGCAGCCGCCTCGCGTTTTTACCGCCCGCTTTTACACCCCGATGGTCCGCGTCGTCTTCAGCGCGATCCATGTCATGCCTTCGCGCAAGCCTTCGAGTACCGCCTCCCTTTCCACGGCGAACACCCGCGATTGATGAAAGGTGCGTTCGAAATCACCGTCGGGCGACGCATGCCTGACATGGATCGTCGCCTGAAACCCGCCTTCCTGCGCCTCCTGCGTCTCAACGCTCACGGACCAGCTTCCTTCCTGCGCGTTTGCTGATAGGGTCATTGGATGCTCCTCGGTTGTCGCGAGCGACTGCCATCGTCAGCGTAATCCCGTTACTTTCAACTTCGTTTCAGACGCGCGCCATCGCGTGAAAACCCTGCAGGGAAAACGCGCAGCGACCCTTGCACGCGGCGTGCTCACCGCGCCGCATGCACCGATTTCGCGACCCTCGTCCCGACGTTTCGCGGTAAGCTTTCCAACGGTATCCGCGTCACGAGTTCGTGCCGGTGCGGCAACGCTGCCCTCATGATCGACGAACGTCGGAGTTCATCATGTGGTACGCCTTCATCGATGCACAGCAACGCCTCGCTCGCGCGATGGTCGGGGGAGCGCAAGCCGAATCCGACTCGGGGCCGCGCCCGCAAGCGGGCTGGCTCGGCCCGGAACTGGCGGCCGACGCGTTCAGTTGCTGGCTGCTGAGGTCCACCTGCGCTTTCGAGCGGACCCCGCCTTTCGCCATCCACTCCGTTGCGGGCAACGGTCGCCGCATTGCCGTCGACGAAAGCGTCGTCGCTTCGCTGGCGGTCGGCGCGCTGCGAAGATTCAAGCGCAACCCGCCTACGCCGTCCGCTGACGGAAAACTGCCGGTGCTGTTGTGCGCGCCGCTTGCCGGACATCATTCGGTCATGCTGCGCGAGACCGTCGAAACGCTGCTCGAAGAACGTGACGTGTTCGTGACCGATTGGGCCGACGCGCGCGACGTGCCGCGCGAAGCGGGCCCCTTGTCGCTCGACGACTACGTGCGGGCGCTCGAAAGCTTCATCAGCACCGCCCGCGCGTTCGGATCGCCGCTTCACATGATCGCGATCTGTCAGGCGAGCGTGCCCGCGCTCGGCGCCGCGGCGCTGCTCGCCACGGACGAGGCCGCGCCGATCGCGAGCGTCTCGCTGCTCGGCGGCCCGATCGATACCCGTTTGAACCCGACCGTCACAGACCGCTTCGCGAGTTCCCATACGCTCGAGTGGTTTCACGACAATGCGATCGATACGGTTCCACCGCCCTATTGCGGCGCGGGGCGCCTCGTGTATCCGGGTTTCATCCAGCAGGCCGCGATTTTCGCCGCGCATCCGGAGCGGCACCTGCGACTCGAAGCGGATTACTGGTCACGTTGGCTAGCGGGCGACATGCCCGGTGCGCAGCAGGCGCTGCGCTCGGCGAACGAATATGCCGCGGTCCTCGACATGGCCGAATGCTACTTCCTCGACATGCTTCGTGTGGTGTTTCACGAACATCTGTTACCGCGCAAGCTGTGGTCGGTCGCCGGGCGTCAGGTGCAGATCGCCGCGCTGCGCGATACCCCGCTGTGCACGATCGAGGGCGACAGCGACGAGATCACAGGCGCGGGGCAAACACATTGCACGCATGCGCTGTGCGATGCATCGACGATGCGACCCGCGCGGCAGATCACCATCGAGCAGTGCGATCACTACGACCTGTTCATCGGGCCGCGTTGGCGCGATGCGGTTCATCCGGGGCTCCGCGAATTCTGGCGCGATCTCGAACACGCCGCGTTGGAGGTTCGCCGGCCGCGCCGCGCGCTCAGGGTTTCGGCAAACCGCAGATCGGCCTGAGGCGACTGCGAAACCGTCGGCAGTGCGTATCTGGCGATCGTCGAGCGCGAAGTCACGACGCAAGTTGGCCCAGTGCCCCTCAATGCATATGCATGCCCCCATTGATCGCGATGTCGGCACCGGTGATAAACGCCGCCTGCTCGGAGCATAGAAACGCAATCAGCGCCGCCACCTCGTCCGGACGTCCCAGCCGGCCGACCGGAATCTGCGGCAGGATCTTCGTGTCGAGGACTTCGCGCGGCACCGCTTCGACCATCGCGGTCGCGAGATAACCGGGCGACACCGTGTTCACCGTGACGCCGTGCTTCGCGGTTTCGAGCGCGAGCGCCTTCGTGAAACCGTGCAAGCCCGCTTTGGCCGCCGAATAATTGGTTTGCCCGTAAGCGCCGCGCGAACCGTTGACCGACCCCACGTTGACGATACGGCCGTGGCGCCGCTCGAGCATGCCGGGCAATAGCGGCTTGGTCATGTTGAACAGGCCATCGAGATCGGTACGCAGCACGGCGTCCCAGTGCTCCTTGCTCATCTTCGCGAAGCTCGTGTCGCGCGTGATGCCCGCGTTATTGATCAGCACGTCGACCGCGCCCAGTTCGGTCAGTACGCTTTGCGCGCAGCGCGCGCATGAATCGAAGTCGGCGATGTCTGTTTCATACGCATGAAAATCGCGACCCGTGTCGCGCTCGTGCTGCAGCCATGTCGACACGTGATCGTTGTGCGTCGAATACGACACCGCGACCGTCATGCCCGCGTCATGAAGCGCCCGGCTGATCGCCGCGCCCAAACCGCCCATCCCGCCTGTGACCAATGCCACGCGATCCGTTCCCATCTGAACTCCTCCTTGCCGTGTCTGCCATTGAAGGTGCGATCCATGTACTCGCGCGCCGCCGTCGCGGATTACCCGGCAGGTGCATCCTCGGTGCTCTGCTCGCGCAACAGCAACACCGGACAACGTGACGAACGCAGCACCCGCTCCGCCACGCTGCCGATCACGAGGCGCTGCACGCCGCGCCGTCCGTGCGTGCCCAGCACGAGCAGATCCGCGTGGATCTGCTCCGCGTGGCGCAGCACGATACTGGCGACGTCGTCGGACAGGCTGTCCGACTCGATCAGTTCGGGGCGACATGGCACCTCGGCGTCGACGCACGCTTGTGCGGCCTCGTCGAGCACCGAATGGCCGTCCTGGCGCAACGCCTCGACGAGTGTCATCGGATCGAAATAGCCGGCATAGGAAAAGAGCGGGGTCTTGTCGACCACATAAACCGGATGCACGACGCCTTTCGTCAACGCGGCGAGATTCACCGCTTCTTTTAGCGCGCGTTTCGAGAAGGTACTGCCGTCGAGCGCGACGAGGATATGCTGATACATGCCGTTTCTCCACTCAGGTTGGATTGATCGACGCGCGCGGCTCACGAGCGGATCGCGAGCACGGCCGCGCCGGTCAGGTTGCCATTGCGCAGGTCGTCGAGCGCGCGGTTCGCGTCGCGCAACGCGTAGGTGGTCGTCTCGATCGCGAGCCGCGTCTCGCCAGCGCTGCGCATGAACGCAAGCCCATCGTCGCGGGTCAGATTCGCGACCGACACGACGCGCCGCTCGCCCCATAGAAACGCGTACGGGAACGACGGAATGTCGCTCATATGAATGCCGCCGCACACCACCACGCCGCCCTTCGCGACCGCCTGCAGCGCCAGCGGCACGAGCGCGCCGACCGGTGCGAACAGCAGCGCCGCGTCGAGTTCGGCGGGGGGCGCCTCGTCGCTGCCACCGGCCCACGCCGCACCGAGCCGCAGCGCGAGCTGCTGGGCCGCGCGATCGCCGGGACGCGTGAACGCGTAGACAGTACGCTGCTGATGATGCGCGACCTGCGCGACCAGATGCGCGGCCGCGCCGAAACCATAGATGCCGATCCGTTCGGCGTTGCCCGCCATGCTCAGCGTGCGATAGCCGATCAGTCCCGCGCAAAGCAGCGGCGCCGCCTCGATATCGCTGTAGTGCGGCGGCAGATGGAAGCAGTAGCGGCTATCGGCGACCGTCCGCTCGGCGTAGCCGCCGTCGATCGTGTAGCCGGTGAAACCCGCGTCGTCGCACAGATTTTCGCGGGCGCACAGGCAGTAGCGGCAATGGCCGCAGGTGCGCCCGACCCACGGCACGCCGACCCGCTCGCCCACCGCGAAATCGCTGACGCCCGCGCCCAGTTCGGCCACCACGCCTACGATTTCGTGGCCCGGAATCACCGGCCGCTTCGGATGCTCGAGTTCGCGGTCGACCAGATGCAGGTCCGTGCGGCATACGCCGCAAGCATGCACGTCGATCAGGATCTCCCCGGCACCGGGCCGCGGATCCGGCACTTCCCGCTCGGTCAGGGTCGCCGAACTGCCGTCGAATATCATCGCTCGCATCGGGTTCTCCTGCACACGCATCGGCGCGTCGATCAGGGCCGTTTCGCCGCCCGTACACTGATCTTATGCCTGATACGGGAGCACGTGCCGCGATTGCGGAAATCCGGGATTGTCTGCTCGCGTGCGCGGCGTCTGCGCCGACGGCCGGCGTCGCCTATCGCGAACCCGAGCCGAGCGCGCTCGTCGGCAGCGGCGACGTTCTCGCGACGGCCCATGCACCGCGCAACGCTTCCTCTCGGAGTCGCGTTGTGGTTCACTGGCGCCACCGCGTCCATCCAGCAATACGACAACCATGCAGAACGAACGATGATCGATCTCGACAATTTCACCCCCGTCGCATCCCTGTGCGGGGGCTTGCTAATCGGCGCCACCGCTGCGGCGACGGTGCTGGTGCTGGGCCGCATCGCCGGAATCAGCGGCATAGTCGGCGGCCTGCTGCGCTGGACGAAGCGCGACAGCGCATGGCGCGTCGCCTTCGTGGCCGGGCTCGTCGCTGCCGCGGTGATCGCGCGCGCGGTGGGCGCACCGGTCGCGATCACCGTCGACGCGTCGTGGCCCGCCGTGATCGCGGCCGGCTTGCTGGTCGGCATCGGCACCCGCTACGGCAGCGGCTGCACCAGCGGACACGGCGTGTGCGGCATTTCACGCGGCGCGGTGCGCTCGCTTGCCGCGACGGCGACGTTCATGGCGGCCGGCTTCGTCACCGTGTACATCGCGCGGCATCTTCTGGGAGCTTAGGATGGCAACAATCGTTTCATTCGTATGCGGGCTGCTGTTCGGTTTCGGCCTGCTGTTGTCGGGCATGGCGAACCCCGCGAAAGTGCTGGGCTTCCTCGACATCGCCGGACGCTGGAATCCGTCGCTCGCGTTCGTGATGATCGGCGCGGTGGCGGTCGCGGCGATCGGCTTCGCGATCGCGAAGCGCCGCGACAGGTCGCTGCTCGGATTGCCGATACAGGTGCCGGCGTCGGCGCATGTCACGCGAAGACTGCTGCTGGGCAGTGGCGCGTTCGGCGTCGGTTGGGGAATTGCCGGGTTCTGCCCCGGCCCCGCGCTCGTCGCGCTCGGGCTCGGGTCGGCGAAAGCGTGGGTGTTCGTCGCGGCGATGATCGCGGGAATGGCCGTCTTCGAGCGGCTCGAACGGCGCTCACAGGCGCTGACAGGCGGCCTCGACGAGCGGCCGTTAACCTGAGCTTAAGGCGCGGCAGTGTACGATCCTGTGTCAACAGAACCCTCTACTCTCAGGCTCGCCCATGCATCTCTCGACTGAACCCCGCTATGACATCGTTGCACGTTTGCTCCATTGGCTCGTCGTCGGGCTAGTTGCCGCGCAGTTCGTGATCGGCTGGACGATGCCGGACGTGCACCGCGATACCGTGCCGAACGGCGAAATCGCGTGGCACCTGGGCGTGGGCACCGCACTGCTCGCCGCGATGGTGTGCCGCGTGCTGTGGCGTGCGACTCATCGGCCGCCGCCGGACAACCTGCCGCCGTTGTTTCGCGTCGCCTCCAAAATCGCGCACCTGGCGCTGTACTTGCTGCTCGTGCTGGTGCCGTTGCTCGGGTGGATCAACGCTTCGTCGCGCGCATGGACGGTCCGCCTCGCCGGTTGGGTCCCGCTGCCCCCGCTGTCGGCGGCGGGTTCGTCATTCGGGCATGCGATGGGCGATGTTCATAGCGTTCTCGCTTGGGTGCTGTTCGCCGTCATCTGCCTGCACGTCGCAGCGGCGATGTTTCATCAGTTCGTCACCGGCGACCGCGTTCTGCAGCGCATGAAAATCTAGCGCGACCGCCACGCACGCTACATCGCGATCACCTTGCCGGGGTTCAGGATGTTGTGCGGATCGAGCGCGAGCTTGATCGCCTTCATCGCAGCCAGTTCCGCCGGCGAGCGTGACAGACCGAGCACGCTCAGCTTCTCCTCGCCGATTCCATGCTCGGCCGACACCGAGCCGCCCATTTCCCCGGTGAGTTCATAGACGACGCGCTTGACGGCGGCGGCCTCGTCGGTCCAGCCCGGTTCCTGCACCACCACGTGCAAGTTGCCGTCGCCGAGATGCCCGTACACGAGGATCGTCGCTTGCGGCCAGCGCGCACGCAGCCGCTCGTCGCAGCGCTGTGCCGCATCGCCCGCCTGCGCGACCGCGAAGCTGATGTCGAACGAGATGCGTCCCGGGATCAGACGCGGATATTCGGCCGGCGCGTCGCGAATCGCCCAGAACGCCGCGGCGTCCGCCTCCGATTGCGCGATCGCGGCGTCGGTGATCGCGCCGCCGTCCAGCATGTCGGCGAGGAATTCCTCGAAAGCCGCCGATTGCCGCTCCGGGTCCGCGCCGCAAGTCTCGAGCAATACGTAGTAAGCGTGATCGCTCGCGAGCGGCACGCGCAACTCGGGCATGCGTTGCCGCACGAAGTCGCAATACCTGGGCCACATGACCTCGAACGCGGACACCCCGGCTGGCAGCCGCTCCTGCGCGCGGCCGAGCAGCGTGGTCACTGCCGCATAGTCAGGCATGCCGCACCATGCGGTCGGGATCGCGCGCGGCTTGGCGCGCAGGCGCAGCACCGCGCGCGTGATGACCGCGAGTGTGCCTTCGCTGCCCGTCAGCAGGTTGCGCAGGTCGTAGCCGGTATTGTTCTTGATCATCTTGCGCTCACCGCCGATCACGCTGCCGTCGGCGAGCACCGCTTCGACGTCGAGCACCTGGTCGCGCATCATCCCGTAGCGGATCACGCGATTGCCGCCCGCATTGGTCGCGATGTTGCCGCCGATCGTGCAACTGCCGCGCGCGCCGAGGTCAAGCGCGAACATGAAGCCGGCGTGATCAGCCGCTTCCTGCACGACCTGCAGCGGTGTGCCCGCGAGCACCGTCATCGTCGCGCTGACCGGATCGATGTCGACGACGCCGTTCATCCGCTCGACGCTCAGTGCGACCTCGCCGCCGAGCACGCAGGCGCCGCCCGCGTGCCCGGTCATGCCGCCTTGCGTGACGACCGGCTGGCGGAATCGATGGCAGATGCTGAGCGCGGTGGCGACCTCTGCGGTCGTGCGCGGGCGGATCAGCGCGATCGGATCGGTGGATGGCGTGCCGCTCCAGTCCGCGAACTGCCGCCCGCCAAATTCGGCCGGCAGGCTCACGATGTCCGCTCCGAGCGCCGCGCACAGCGCGGCGACGGCTTCGTTACCGCGGGTCGCGGAGATCGGTTCGTGCTGCATCGGATATCTCCAGTTCGTCAGACGGGCAGCGCCGTTGCGCGCGCCTGCCCCGTTTGGATTTCAGTTTGAATTTGAGTTTGCGTTCGAGTCTCCGTTCGCATGCGCGACAGCGGCGCCTCACGCGCTGGCCAGCGCAGATAATTCCGGTCGAGCCCGGCGATCTCGCTGCACCCCAACAGACCGAGCGCCCGATCGATCTCGGTCTTCAAAATCTCGATGGCCCGCTCGGCACCCGGCTGACCGCCCGCGCTCAGGCCGTACGTAGTCGCGCGTCCGAGCAACACCGCGTCGGCACCCAGCGCAACCGCCTTCAGGATCTCGGAGCCGCGGCGGAATCCACCGTCGAGCATCACGCACAGCTTACCGCCGACCTGCTCGACGACTTCGGGCAGCACATCCATCGCCGAGACCGCGCTGTCGAGCTGCCGGCCGCCGTGGTTCGACAGCACGATACCGTCGACGCCGGCCTCCAGCGCCTTCAGCGCGTCCGGTGCGCCAAGCACGCCTTTGACGATCAGCCGACGCGGCCACAGATCGCGCAGCCAGCGGATATCCTGCCACGACAACGACGGGTCCAGTTGCTGGCCCAGCGTGATCGTCGCGCCCTTCACGCTGTCCTGCCCCGGCGGCAGCAGGTCGCCGAGATTCGCGAAGCGCGGCATGCCGTTGGGCCACAGCACGTTGGCCATCCAGCGCGGATGGCGCAACACGTCGAACTTGTTGCGCCAGTCGAGTTTCAGCGGCGCGATGTAGTTGCGCAGGTCCCATTCGCGCTTGCCGAACACCGCGCTATCGGTCGTGACGACCAGCGCCTCGATGCCCGCGGCCTTCGCCCGCTGCGCCAGCTTCTCGAGAAATTCGCGCGTGCGGTACATGTAGACCTGCAACCATACGCGACCGCCCGCACGCTGCACGACGTCCTCCAGCGCGACCGTCGACACATTGCTCAGCACGAACGGAATGCCGGCCGCCGCCGCGGCACTGGCCAGCTTGACGTCGCCTTCGCGAAACATCAGGCCGCTATAGCCGGTCGGACCGATCATGAAGGGCGCCGCGCTGCGCTCGCCGAACAGCATCACGCTCTGGTCGCGCCGCTCGACGTTCACGAGCGTGCGCGGCAGAAAAGCGATTTCGCCGAACACGTCGCGATTGCGGCGCAGCGTCGCTTCGTCTTCGGCGCCGCCCTCGACATACTCGAAACAGAAATTCGGCAGACGCTCGCGGGCCATCGCACGCAGATCATCGATGCTGTGCGCGCGCTTCACGTCGCGGCCTGAATAAAGGCGGCGTTCCAATTGCATCCTCCTGGTTGTGTCGCTGCGATTCCCCGGCTCAGGTCACCACGCCGACCTGCCACGGCACGAATTCGCTTTGCCCATAGCCGTGCAACTCGCTCTTCGTGCGCGTGCCGGACGCGCAGCCGAGCATCGTGCGGAAGATCGCTTCGCCGAGTTCGTCGATGCTCGCACTGCCGTCGATCACGCCGCCGCAATTGATATCGATATCGTCCTGCTGGCGCTCCCACAACGCGGTGTTGGTCGCCAGCTTCAATGACGGCGACGGCGCGCAGCCGTAGGCGGAGCCGCGCCCGGTCGTGAAGCAGATCAGGTTCGCGCCCGAGGCGACCTGCCCGGTCGCCGACACCGGGTCGTAGCCGGGTGAATCCATGAACACGAAGCCCTTCGCGGCGATCGGCTGCGCGTATTCGTAGACGTCGACCAGATTCGTCGTGCCGCCTTTCGCGACCGCGCCGAGCGATTTTTCGAGGATCGTCGTCAGGCCGCCCACCTTGTTGCCCGCCGATGGGTTGTTGTCCATCGCGCCACCATTGCGCGCGCAATAGTCCTGCCACCAGGCGATGCGCGCGAGCAGCTTGTCGCCGACGGCGGCGCTCACCGCGCGGCGCGTCAGCAGATGCTCGGCGCCGTAGATTTCCGGCGTTTCCGACAGGATCGCGGTGCCGCCATGCCGCACCAGCCGATCGACCGCGGCGCCGAGCGCCGGATTCGCGGAGATGCCCGAATAGCCGTCCGAGCCGCCGCATTGCAGACCGACGCATAGATGCGAGGCCGGCACCGGCACGCGCCGCACGCGGTTCGCGTCGGCGAGCATCTCGCGCACCGTCGCGATCCCGCGTTCGATCGTCTTGCGAGTACCGCCGCTGTCCTGGATCGTGAAGCTGCGCAGCCTGGTCGTACTGGCGTCGAGCCCGCCCGCCGCGAGCACGCCGGCGATCTGGTTCGTCTCGCAGCCTAGCCCGACGAACAGCACCGACGCGAAGTTCGGATGCACCGCGTAACCGGCAAGCGTGCGGCGCAGGATCGCGATCCCCTCGCCCTGCATGTCGATGCCGCAACCGAGCCCGTGTGTCAAGGCGATCACACCGTCGACGTTCGGATAGTCGGCGAGCGCGTCGGGACGCACGTCGCGCCGGAAATGATCGGCGATCGCGCGTGCGACCGTCGCCGAGCAGTTCACGCTGGTCAGGATGCCGATGAAATTGCGCGTCGCGACGCGGCCGTCGTCGCGACGAATGCCCATGAAATGCGCGGGCTCGTTGACATAGACAGTCGGCTGCGCATCGACGCCGAACGCGTGCTCGCGGGAGAACTCGGACATGCCGAGATTGTGCGTGTGAACATGCTGGCCGCGCGCGATCGCTTCACGCGCGATGCCGATGATCTGGTTGTAGCGCTTGACCGGCTCGCCTGGCGCGATGTCGCGGGTCGCGATCTTGTGCCCCGGAGGAATCAGCCCGGCGACGACCAGTTGTTCCGCGTCGATGCGGGTGCCCGGCAACAACTGCCGGGTCGCGATGATGACGTCGTCGCCGGGATGCAGGCGGATGAACGCGGACGCGACGCTAGCTTGAGTGGACATGAAAAGCCTCGATAGCAGGGATATTCGAATGCGTTGGAAACAGAATACGTCAGATCGTGGAGCCCGCGCCCTTCGGCAGCTCGCGGCTTTCCGATTCCAGCGACAGCGGCTCGATGCGTCCCACGATCACCAGATAGCTGAACGCGCCAAGGAAGCAGAAACCACCCGCCACGACGAGCGGAATCGTGAACGAGCCCTTCGTCATTGCGACCATCACGCCGGTGAACGTCGTGATCACGATCCCCGCCAGATTCGACGCGAAGTTCTGGATGCCGCCGATCGACGCGACATGGCGCGGTGTGGGCGCGACCTCGCAGGGCAACGACCAGATGCTCGCCGCGGCGAACGCGAGGCTGCCATAGGCGATGCCGAAGAACGCGAGCATCAGATACGTGTTCTCCGTGAACGCCGACAGCGTGATCACCGACGACAACAGCATGCCGCCGACCATGCAGGTCTTGCGCGCAGCCGTCAGGCTCCAGCCGCGCCGGAACAGCGCGTCGGACACATAGCCGCCGAGCCAGCCGCCCGGAATTGCGATCAGCGCCGGAATCATGCCGAGCGTGCCGAGCGATTTCGGCGAGAAGCCGCGCGTCTGCACGAGGTAGCTCGGAAACCACGTAATGAAGAAATGAAGAAATAGATCACGAAGTTCAGGCAGAAGAAGCCGAGCATCATCCCCCACAGCGTGCGGTGACGAAACAGCGATGCCCACGTCACGTTCTCCTGATCGCCTCTCGCCCGAGCCGCCGGTGCGGCGTTGCGTCCGATGTGCATCGCGTCTTCCACCGGATTGCGATAGATCACGAGCCAGCCGACGATCCACACCGCGCCGAGCGCGCCAGTGAGGACAAATGCGGCCTTCCAGCCCAGCGTGCCGATGATCAGCGCAACCACGGGAATCGACAGCGCCGAGCCGACCCGCGAGCCGCTATCGAAGATGCTCGTCGCGATCGCGCGTTCCTCGGGCCGGAACCATTGACTGACGAGCTTCGCGCAGGACGGATAGGCACCCGCCTCGCCGACGCCCAGCAGCAGCCGGCAGCCGAACATCACCGCGACGCTGGTCGTGACCGCGGTGGCCGCGGTAAACACCGACCACCAGCCGACCGCGAGCGGCAGCGCGATGCGCGCGCCGACCCGATCGACGAACCAGCCGAACGGCATTTGCATCAACGCGTAGGTCCAGAAGAACCCGCTCAGGATGAAGCCCATCTCGGCGGGGCCGATGCCGAGCGCCTTTTCGATTTGCGGCGCGGCGACCGCGAGATTCGCACGATCGATGTAATTGACCGCGATCGCGAGAAAGCACAGAAAAATCACTACCCAACGCATCTTCTTCATGAAATCGTCTCCTCCTTGGCTGGTTTCTATCTGGATGAATCACGCGGCCTCGCGGCCGCCCGCGTGCTGCCGGGGTCTACTGCCCGGGTCTACTGCTGATCTACTGCGGATTGACGACCCGCGCCGCTAGCCGCCGTGTGCGCGCGCGGCAAGCGCCGCGTTCAGACGCGGTTGCTCGACACGCACGCCAAGCTCGCGTGCGAGTTCGATCACCGGCTTGAAACGCCGCGCTTTCTTTTGCTCGTGATTGCGCGCGATGTCGGCGAGGCGATGATCGAGGAACGGGTTCTCGAAGCGTTCGCGCACTTCGTCGAGATACGCGCGTGCGTCGCTGCCCTGACCGAGCGCATCGAAGACCGGCAGCACCTCGTCGCGCCACAGCGATTCGAGATCGGCACGCAGCAGCGGATCGCGCATCGCATGCAGCATGTTCTCATCCGGGTCACGGGCGTCGGCCTGCCAGCGCTCGGCAAGCCACGTATGCCCGAGATTGAGCAGCAGCAGCTTCAAGCGTTCGTAGTGCAACAGGTCGTCGGTGACGATCATCGCTTCGTGCTCGCACGGCAGCACCATACCGGCACGCCGCTCGATCGCCCACAACGCGTAGGGTTCGGCAACCGCGCCGACCGGCCGCAGCGGCTCGGACACGATGCGGTCCACCAGCGAATTGACCCACACGCAGGTGTGCTCGATGTAGCGCACGAACTCGGACCCGGCGCCCCAGTCGCGCGCGATATCGGCGACCAGGCTACGCAGCGTGTCGCCATTGCCCGACACGAGTTCGCAGGGCAGCAGCGTCAGCGGTGCGGCGCCGGCTTTGAAGCGCGCATGCAGCAGCACCACGAGCTTCGCCGCGAATCCACGCGGCACGCTCGCCTCGTTGCGCAACAGTTCGGCGGTGTCGTCGGCGAAGCACTCGTAGCCTCGGTCGCCGGTGTTGGAGATCACCACACGCGCGTCGCGCGCGAAGCGCTCCACCACGGTTGGCCAATCGGTATTCGCGTTCAATGCCTCGGTGATCGCGTGACATCGCGTGGTCGTATCGATCACCGCTTCGCGGCGCAGGCCGCGAATACGCACGTCGTACTGCCGGTGCGCGCGCAATGCTTCGATGCGCGCGAGGCTCTCGGGGTTGGCCGTCGTCTGCACGACGCTCACGTGCCCCAACGCGCGGCCCGCGTCGAGCGCCGCCGAGACGAACAGATCCGCGTGCGCCTGCAGGAAGCGGCTCGTGCCGAATTGAAGAATCGGGTTGCCCATCGTCCGCATCGTCGGTTCTCCTGCTCGCTCAACAGGCGACCAGCGCCTTGATGACGCCGGCATCCGGTTTCAACAGCTTGGGGAATTCGCCCGGTAGATCGGCGAGTTCGACGACGTGCGTATTCAGCGCGGCGGTGGGAATCTTGCCCGCGCGCATTGCGTCGAGCACCGTTTCGAAGTCGGCGACGGTCGCGTTGCGACTCGCGAGCAAGGTCGTCTCGCGCTTGTGAAACTCGGGATCGGCAAACGAAATGCGCTCGCTGACGATCGACACCAGCACGTACTTGCCGCCGTGCGCGACGAACTGCAGCCCACGCTCCATCGCCTTCGCATTGCCGGTGGCGTCGAACACCACGTCGAAAAACTCGTTGCCGGTCAGCGCCGCGAGTTCGGCGGCATCGGTCGCGGCGTCGGTGGTGTCAAGCAGCACCGTGTGATCCGCCCGCAAGGCGCCGGCGCACACGGACAAGCGGTCCGCGCGGCCATCGAGCACGCTGAGCTCGGCGCCGCGCAGCTTCGCGAAGATCGTCGCGGCCATGCCGATCGGACCGGCCCCGACCACCAGCACGCGCTGCGCGGCCTGCACGTCGGCGCGCGCGACCGCGTGCGCGCCGATCGCGAGAAACTCGAGCATCGCGGCTTCGTCGAGCGTGACGCCGTCGGCATTGAAGACGAACGCCTGCGGCACCGCGAGGTACTCGGTCATACCGCCGTCGGTATGGACGCCGAGCACGCGGATGTTCACGCAGCAATTGCCCTTGCCCGCGCGGCAGGCCACGCAGCGCCCGCACGACAGATACGGCATCACGTACACCTGGTCGCCGGCCTTGACGCGCGCGCTGGCCGGCGCCGATTCGACGATGCCGGCGAGCTCGTGCCCCATCACACGCGGATAAGACAGATACGGCTGATTGCCGGTGAAGATGTGGAAGTCGGTGCCACAGATGCCGACCCGGCGGATGCGGATCAGCACATCGTCAGGGCCGGCGTTCGGCATCGCACGTTCGGCGAGCGCGAGCTGGCCGGGTTGTTCGCAAATGACTGTCTTCATCGTCAGGGAGGAATTGATCGGGTATCGGGATGCGAAGCGAGCAGCAGGGCTGCTCGACTGGCGTCTATCTGGCGTCTATCCGGCCTTACCAATTTGCAAAAATAACGTCACATGCGATACTGGTCAAGCCAATTTGCACGGAATTGGGGGAAACCCCGAACGCTGTCAGTGCGTCGCCGAGCGCGCGCGGTTTGCGCGTCGGGCGCTTCGATCTACAATCGGCGCTCGCCTTATCAGGCTTGCACAAGCTCCATCGCCGGGAAACGTTTCGTGACTGTCAAACCTGCCGACCCTCGCCGTCTCTATCTTCAGATCGCGGAAAAACTGCGCGATCTGATCGCTCAGCCGGATTTCGCGCCGAACGGCCGCCTGCCACCCGAACGCGCGCTGGCGGAGACGCTCGGCGTGTCGCGGCCGTCGGTGCGTGAAGCGCTGGTCGCGCTCGAACTGGAAGGGCTCGTCGAGATTCGCATGGGCTCGGGCGTCTATCTATGCGCGGCGCCGTCCGCGCGGAACGGTGCATCGCTGTCGCCGGCCGAACTCGGCGACAGCCTGCTCGACATCATGGGGGCGCGTTGTGTGATCGAAGGCTCGATTGCCGCGAGCGTCGCGCCGTTCTGCAAGCCGAAAGACCTGAAGACGCTGCGCGCGATCTACGACGAGATGGCGCGCGAAGTCGAAGCCGGCAGAATTCCGGTCGCGTCCGATCGCGCGTTCCATCTCGCGATCGCGCAAATGTCCGGCAACGAAGTGCTCGTGCGCACCGTCAGCTCGCTATTCGATGCGCGGCATAGTCCGCTGTCGGAAAAGCTGCGCGGCCACTTCGAAAACGAAACGACGTGGGGCGCCGTGCCCGAAGAACATCGCGTGATTCTGGAAGCGCTGGAAGCGCATGATGCAATCCAGGCGCAGGCGGCGATGCAGCGTCACTTGAAGCTGTCGTTGGAGCGGGTGATTGCGGGGGGGCAGCGCACGTCTTAGGCGGCGCTCCGGGATACGGTCGAATCAGCTGGCATGCACGACGTTCGAACTGCGCCATGCCGGACATCCGAACCCAGTAGTGATTGGCCGGCAAGCCATTGACCGCCAGCACGCGATGATTTCCCGATCAGCGCGCCGCCGCCCGTGCCCTGGCCGACTTCACGCGCCAGTTCGCGAGCGCGCCGAGCGCCATCAGCAGGCTGGTGCCCAGAAACACCGCGCGCATGCCGACGTGTCCGCCGACGAAACCGCCTAGCAGCGGCCCGGCCACCTGCCCCGCGTACTGCGACGACACCGAGTACCCAAGAATCGCGCCCGTCACGTGCGCCGGCACGTTGTGGCGGATCACACTCGCGATGCACGGCAACAGGCCGCCTAATGCGATTCCCATCAGGAAACGCAGCACGATCAGCTGCCAGCTCGCGGTGACGAACGCCTGCGGCACGAGCAGCACCGCCGAGGCGGCGAGGCAGCCGACGATCACGTTCCAGTGCCCCGCGCGATCGGCGAACTTGCCCAGCCGCGACGATGAGATCACGCTGCCGAGCGCCGCGCCCGACATGACGAAGCCCGCGACCATCGTCACGCTTTGCGGCTTCGTCAGCTGGGCGACGTAGACGGTGATGATCGGCTCGATCGACATGTTCGCGACCATCAGCAGCAGACCTGTGGCAAGCATCGCGATGGCCGGCCCCTTGTCGTCGACCGATGCCCACGCGCCCTCCTTCGGCGCGCTGCCCGCGCGCTTGCGAACCGGCATTTCGCGGATCAGGAACGCGGTCGCGAGAAAGGCGACGAAGATCGCCGCGCCCGATGCCCAGAACGTCGCGCGGATGCCGATCAACGGCGGCAGGAAGCCGCCGATCAGCGGGCCGACCAGATTGCCCGCCATGATCCCCGACGACAGTACGCCGAGCGCCCAGCCCGAACGCGCCTTCGGCGTCTGCGTCGCGACGAGGATCATCGAGCCCGACGCATATCCGCCGAGCAGTCCCGCGAGCAGCCGCAACGCGACCAGTTGCCACGCCGAGTGCGCCATGCCGATCAGCGACATCGCGACCGCCATGCCGAGGCTCGAGCGGATCAGCATCAGCTTGCGGCCGTAGAGGTCGGCAAGCTTGCCCCACAGCGGCGCGACGAGCGCGGCGCTGAAGAAGGTCGCGCCGAACGCGGCGCCGGACCACTGCACGATCGCCGCATGATCCTTTACGCCGAGCTGCTCGACGTAGAGCGGCAGGAACGGCAGCAGCAGCGTCATCGCGACGATGGTCGTGAACGAGCCGAACACGCACACGCCGAGATTGCGCTGCCAATGCGCGGCCGCTTCGTCGGCCGGCGGGGCGGCCGTGGCGGACGCGGTGGCCTGCGCCTGCGGCGGCACCGGTTCGGCCGATGGGACGTCGAGCTTGCGATTCATCTTCGAGACTTTCCAGGGTGATCAGGGGCCGTTCGAGCTATCGAAAGCATCGTAACGGGCCGCAGTGCCATCAGGCAGTCAACCCATCATCCTGGTATCGCTACTACCTCTTCGGAACTTGCGGGCCCGGCTGCGCCTCCTCGTCAACTAGTGGCCCGCGGGCGACGTGCTGTGCGACGTCTGCGGCGCGGCCGCCGCCGATGCCGCCGCATCCGATACCCCCACCGCACCACCCGGCAGATCGGCCGGCTTCGTCGAACTCACCGCATCCGGATAGAGCTGCATCAGCACGCGCAGCACACCATTGGTCCAGCCGAAGCCGTCCTGTAGCGGATACTCGCCGCCGCCCGCGGACTTGTCGCTCGCGTCGACGTCGTACTTCTCGACCAGCTTGCCGGTGCGCTGGTAGTACGCGACGTCCGTGCGGATCCAGCGCGTCGCGATATCGCGCGCGAGCTCCGGCTCGCTATAGCGGCGCAGCCCCATCACCGCGAGGTACTGCAGAGGCGCCCAGCCGTTCGGTTCGTCCCACTGCTGGGCGGTGTTGGTCCGCGTCGTCGCGAGACCGCCCGGGCGCAGCAGATCGCGTCGGATCGTCTGCGCCACTTCGCGTGCGTCGTTGCGCGTCGCGACCCCGGCGTAAAGGGGATACACAGTCGCGGCAGTGAGCCGGTGCGTGAGCGTGCCGTGCACGAAGTCGTAGTCGCCGAATGCGTGCAGTTGCGGATCCCACAGCACCCGTCGGATTGCATCCGCGCGCACGCGGGCGCGCAGTTCGAGGTTCTCGGCGTGGCCTGCATCGCCGGTCACACGGTAGGCTTTCGCGAGCGTGCGTTCGAGGTCCACCATCAGGCAGTTCAGGTCCACCGGCACTAGCGACGTCACATCAATGGTCGCGAGCGTCTTGCCGTCGGCGAACCAGCGTGAGCTGAAGTCCCAGCCGGTTTCGCCGCCCGCGCGCAGATTGCGCCACAAATCCTGCGCATCGCGTTGCGGCATTTGCTGCGCCGTCATCACATCCTCGCGGTACGACTCGTCACGTGGCGCCGCGCGCTCGTCCCAGTAGCGATTGAGCAGCGTGCCGTCGGCGAGGCGTACAAGATGGTGCGACGCGTTGCCGGCCGCGAGATGCTCGCTGCCGGCCATCCAGTACGCGTACTCACGCCGCAGCTCGGGCAGATAGCGGGCGTAGACCTGATCGCCCTCTTTGCGCGCGACCAGCTGCACCATCTGCGCGAAGAACGGCGGCTGCGAACGGCTAAGGTAATACGTGCGATTGCCGTTGGGGATGTGGCCATAGCGGTCGATCAACGTCGAGAAATTGTTCAGCTCGTCGTCGACGAGCGCATGCTGGCCGCTCGCGTCTAGCCCCAACAGGATGAAGTACGAATCCCAGTAGTAAATCTCGTCGAAGCGGTCGCCCGGCACGATGTACGACGATGGTAGCGGCAACAGCGACGAGTACGGGTTGGCGCTTGCGTCCGGCTCGCGGCGCAGCACGCTCCACAGCGTATCGATGTGCGCGGTGACGCTCTCGTTGGGATCGGACACGTAGCGCTTCGGCGCGCGCGGGGGCAGCGTAAAGCGCTGTTCGACAAATTGCTTCAGGTCGAACAGCGGCTGCGCGCGCCGGCTGGTGTAGTCGGCGATGATCTGCGTCGGCGGCTGGTTCGGCGACATATCGGCAAACGTCTTGCTGTCCGGGTATAGATACGCGAGTTCGACGTCGCGGTACAGCTCGCCATACAGCTCGGACGGTGGCGTTGGCACGACCGGCGACGGCTGTGCGTGATCCGTGTTTTCGCCGTGTCGGACGGCGGCGCTGCTGGCGGCATTCGCGGCGGCGGCCGATGCGGGCAGCGTGACGGGCGGCACGACCGGCTGCGTCTGCGCGTACGTCGGCGAGGATTGCGCGCTGACGCCGATGCTTGCAGCGAGCGCCAGCGCCGCGGCCACGCGGGCGACAGCGCGGCGGTACGGCCACGCGACAAACGACGAACAGGGGAAATCGTAACGAGATGGCATCGGCGGACCCGTTAAGGACGACGCGGTGACGTCGACGTAGGCGGCCCGCCGCAGCGTGCCGATCACACGCTGCACGCTACGGCGGGGCTTCAAGGGGGTCTCGCTAGCAAATGCGGGGCCCGCTTCGCAATACGATGTCGCGCGCAAGCGTTTCTTGACAAACTGCGCTTAAGGAATGAGCCTTCACCAGACCGCGCATCCCGCCCGGGCTCGCCGGCATTCGGAATCCAGCGCAGCCCGGTCGCCGGTCCGGTGCCAGCTTGCGGTCCGCTCATTTTAAGCGGAAACCCGCCGTTAACCTCCGGTCCGGAATCCTAATGAAGCCGCCTTCGCGCGCAGATCCGCGAAGCGGTCCGCCGTCGGGCTGAGCGCCAGCTTTTGCGATTGATCGATCGCCGATAGCGAACTGGATGGCGACGGCGCGATCGCCCCCAGGCAGGTTCCGCCGAACGGCCCTTGGGCGATCGTGAACGCGGGGGCATCGGTGCGTGGGGCGTCGGTGAAATCGAGCGCGTAGGCCAGATTGACCGTCGCCGGATCGCTGCCGCGCGCGCCGAGCGGCTGCAGGCCGAAGCGCCATTGCAGGAGCGCGTGAATCGAGCTGGGGTCGAACGGATAGCGCGTGATCGCGCCTGCGCGCACGCGCGGCCCAAGCAGCGCGAGCGGCACGCGAAAACCGAGCTTGCCGTCGTTGCCGAGCGTGAGCTCGTCGTTGCTGATCGGCCTGGTGGGCGGCACCACGTGCTCGAGAAAGCCGCCCCATTCGTCGTAGACGACGATCATCAGCGTGCGGTTCCACGTCGGGCTCGTGCGCAGCGCCTCGTAGACCTGACCGAGAAACGCCTCGCCGTCGCGGATGTCCGCATGCGGATGATCGTCGGTGGAAACGCCTTCCGGCTCGCCGGTGAAAGACGGCTCGACCATGCAGAATGGCGGCAGCGTCCCCGTCGCCGCATTCAGGAGGAATTCCGCGAACGGGCGCGAAATGCCGACATACCGCGTGCCATAAAGCGCCGTGAACGGTACGTCGTGATAGTAGTAGTTACAATCGACATTCGCGTCGCTCAGCTTGTCCCAGATCGTCGCGAGCGACGACGTGTCGGTGCGGTCATCGAGCCGGTCCGTCGCGCCGCTATGCAGGTACAGGCGATTGGGAAACGTGCTGGTCAGGATGCCGCTGAAGTAGAAGTCGCCGATCGTGTAACTGCTCGCCACGGCTTTGAAGAATTGCAGATCGGCCGACGTGTAGTAACCGATAGGCAGCAGGTCGCCCTGGTGCAGACTCGTGCCCGGCGTGAGCAGCCAGCCATTCATCGCACCCGAAGCCAGTTGCGTGCGAGCCCCTGCGAAGCCGTGATTGGGGTCCAGGTAGGCGCACGACTGATACCCGTACGCCGGATTCGCCGACAGCGAAAACGGCGTTTGCGTCGCGCCGAACGCGTCCTTGAACTGCCGGTTCGCGGGCATGCCCTCCGCGCCTGGCACCCAGCCGAGGAAATGGTCGAACGAACGATTTTCCATTGTGACGAGCACAATGAAGTCGATGCCTGAGCTGGCCGGCGCGGACAACGCCGGACGCGGCAAGCTATAGCGGTCGTCGGCGTCGGGCGAGGGAATGTCGGCAATCGAGCGCGCGGGGTCGCCGCCGCCGTCCGCCCCCGATCCGCCGTCTCCCACCGATCCACCGCCGCCGCAACCCGGAAGCGCAACGGTGCCGGCCACCGCGGCTACGCCAGCAAGAAAGCGGCGGCGGTCGTATTTGTGATTCTGGTGAGTCTCGTCTCCCATGACACGCCTCCTGGTTCGATCCGGCGCGGGAATCCGTCCATGCCTGGCCGCCGCGAACGCGCGCGCCGATTCGAACGGCGGGCTGGTCGTTGGCAGCAAGTTTCAAACCCGAGGTATCAGAGGGTCGCTGCGATGGGGCATGTGCATTGGCGGGCATTGAACGCCAGCGCCCTAGATCTCCACGCGCGCCCCCACTTCGATCACGCGATTGGCCGGCAGTTTGAAGAACGCCGCGATATTGCCCACGTTGTGCAGCATCACCGCGAAAAGCCGCTCGCGCCATAACGCCATGCCGTGCCCGCGTTTGGGCACGACGTCCGCGCGGCTCAAGAACCACGAGGTGTCCTCCAGATCGAAGGCGAGTTCCGGCGCTCTGTAGGCGGCCAACGTCCGCGGCAAGTCCACTTCGTCCTTGAATCCGTAGTTCACCGTTGCGTGCCAACAGCCCGCGCACAGCGGCTCGATCTGCACGCGCTCGCTTTCCGCCACCCACGGCACGCTCTTCGTGATCACGCTGAGGAAAACCGTGCGCTCATGCAGTACACGGTTGTGCCGCAGGTTGTTGACTAGCGCGTGCGGCACCGCTTCGACGTTCGGCGTGAGGAAGATCGCCGTGCCGCCCACGCGCGTCGGCGACTTTTCGAGCAGCGAAGTCAGATACGGCTTGAGCGGTGTCTTTCCCGCCCGCACGCGCGCTTCGGCCAGCATCATTTCCCAGCCGCGTCCCCACGTCGCCATGACCGAGAACACGATCGCGCCGATCACGAGCGGGAACCAGCCGCCATCCACGATCTTGAGCAGATTCGCCGAGAAGAACAACGCGTCGATCACGAAGAAGAACGCGGTGGACAGCAGGCAGACCAGCCAGTTGTAGCGCCATGCGTAACGCACGACGAAGAACGTGAGGAACGTTGTTATCAGCATCGTGCCGGTCACGGCGATGCCGTACGCGGACCCGAGCGCCGTGGACGAGCGAAAGCCCAGCACCGCCGCAACCACGGCGATCAGCAGGATCCAGTTGATGCCGGGCACGTAGATTTGCCCGATCTCGCGCTCCGACGTATGCACGATGTTCATGCGCGGCAGGAAGGAAAGCTGCATGGCCTGCATCGTCATCGAATAGGTGCCCGAAATAACGGCCTGCGACGCGATCACGGTGGCGATCGTCGCCAGCACGATCATCGGCACGATGGCCCATTGCGGGAAGAGCCGGTAGAACGGGTTTTGCACTGCGCCGGGGTTCGCTAGCAGCAGTGCGCCCTGGCCCAGATAGTTGAGCGCGAGCGCGGGAAAAACGACGCCGAACCACGTAAGACGAATGGGCCGCTTGCCGAAATGGCCCATGTCCGCGTAGAGCGCCTCGGCGCCCGTGAGCGAGAGCACGACCGCGCCGAGCGCGACGAACGCGAGCCAGCGGTGATGCATGCAAAACCTGAGCCCTTCCAGCGGATTGAGCGCGTAAAGCACGACCGGCGCGGCCATGATATTCGCGACGCCCGCCACGCCGATCACGACGAACCAGAGCACCATCACCGGCCCGAACACGGCGCCGATTCCGCCCGTGCCGTGTTTTTGCGTGACGAACAGGATGACGAGCGCGGCGAGCGTCACCGGAATCACATAGGTCTTCAGCGCGGGCTCGACGACTTCGAGCCCTTCCACGGCGCTCAGCACGGAAATGGCCGGCGTGATCACGCTGTCGCCGAAGAAGAGCGCCGCGCCCATCACGCCCACCACGAGTAGTCCACGACGCAAACGCGGCCGCGACACGATCGACGACGCCGCGAGCGCGAGCAGCGCCATGATGCCGCCTTCGCCGTGATTATTCGCCCGCAGGATCAACACGACGTACTTGAGCGACACGACGATCATCAGCGACCAGAAGATCAGCGAAACGATGCCGACGATATTGAAGGCATTGAGCGTGAGACCATTGCTGGGATCGAACACGGTGGCGAGCGTATAAAGCGGGCTCGTGCCGATATCGCCATAGACCACGCCGAGCGCCGCCAGCGCGAGCGCCGGGAGAGCCGGTGAGGTTTCGCCGTGGCCGTTCTTCGCCGGCGCGGCGGTTGCGGGGTGTCCCATGTCTCCCTCCTCATACGAATCGCGCGTGGGCCGTGACGGCCGCGCCGCGTGCTCGCTTCGATTCTTTCGAACTGTGCGCTAGAGGAAGTATAGAAATTTCCGGCGGAAATGCGCTTCGCGCGGCCCATGTCACGCATGGCGCCGTGCTTTCGCGAAACTGTTTTCGGGTTCGGCTGGAGGTTTACGGCGTCACGACAAGCGCGGTGTGCATTCCCGCTGCATAGTGTCCCGGCTTGTTGCAGATCAGCGCGTAGTGGCCTGGCGCAAGCTTGAATGACACGCGCCTGCTCTTGCCCGGCGCGATATCTTCGACTTCGCCGATCTTTTTCAGCCTGCGCTCCAGAACCTGTCCTTTGCTGACGGGGAGTGCATCGTCCGAGAGATCGGTCTTGAGCACAACGAGTTCGTGTTCCATGTCGTTGTCCGCGGAATTCTTGACTTCAAGCGTGATGCGACCCGCCTTCACGTTGTGCGTCCCGAGCTGGATCGAGTCCGATAGCAAGGTCGCGTTGACGGTTTGCTCCGCCCAGCTTGCATGCGATGTCATCCCGAGTGCGATCACACTGGCGAGCATAGTGAATCTGTAAGTGGCATACATGACCGCCTCCTTTGCACCGACATATCGCGCGTGGCTCGCGTCGAGCGATTGCCGGCGCAATTCCTTGAGTGCGCAAGTGCCCCTGCCAGTGCGATGGCATAGCGCTTTGCGCGGCACGCGATATGTCTGGTAAACGCGCATGGGGGAAGGCATATTCCATGAGCCCGCTGGCGGGCGGCTCATCAACCAAAAAATTTGATAGCAAACGTTGTCTACGCCGCATTTTTCGCCGTTTACCTGGATTACGCTGACCTTCCGCTGCAAACAGCAGATATTCATTCCAAGAAAATGAACAGCTTCGATTCGACCATCGAAACCTATCTGTCCAACCTGCACTTCGGCCATTTCGCGACCCAGTCCATACAAGCCATCGCGGACCTGCACATCTTTAAAGGCCTGGTACTGATTCCCGTGCTGTGGTGGATGTGGTTCCAGCAAGACGAGCGCCGCGAATGGCGGCGCGAAATGGTTGTCGCGACGCTTCTTAGCGGCGTCGTGGGTCTGTTCGTCGGAAGACTGCTGGCTCACTGGTTGCCGTTCAGAGTGCGCCCCGTCTATAGCACCGAACTTCATCTGCAGTTCGCAAGCGGCGCGACCCAGGGCGCGGCGTTGACAGACTGGAGTTCGTTCCCAAGCGATCACGCAATGCTATGGATGGCGGTCGCCACCGGCATCTTCCTCGTGTGGCGGCGCATCGGTGCGCTGGCGATGCTCTATACCGCGCTGTTCATCTGCCTTCCGCGCGCCTATCTCGGCTTTCACTATCCAACCGATTTGCTGGCAGGCGCCGCCATGGGAATCGTGATTACCGTTGTCATGACGCGAGATGCCATCCGCGTGCGCTACGCGACTCCGGCACTGCGATGGATCGAACGCTATCCGGGACCTCCTGCGATGCTGGCCTTTATCTTGTGTGTCGAACTCATCACCCAGTTCGAAGAACTGCGTGCTCTGGCGTGCGGCGTGTTCAAACATCTATGACCGCGCTATGCGGTGCGGCGCCGATTGCCTGTTGGTCGTTCGCTGAGATGTTCTTACTCACACGTTGTATCGACGTCCGTTCGCGAATCCCGGCAAATGTCAACGGCTGCTCACCGTACCCGGCGCAGCTTGTCAGCAAACCGTCTCGTCTGTCCGCCTCGAAGGCGACGTGCCGGCATGTTCGCCGAGTTCCATGATTTCCACGAGCCGCCGCTGGTAATGCTCCGGCAGATACTCCGTGAGCGAGTACCTTCTGCTCTTGTCCGCCAGATGCATCGCCAGTCGATCCAGCGCCAGCGTGAAGCTCTCCGGCTGAGACCGGAATTTGATCTTGTTGCCCACCGCGTCGCCGGTCGTTGCCATGCTGCCGCCGTCGTCGCGCCCGCGAATGGCTCAAGTCATTTCGCCGCCAGGGTTTCCCCTGCTTCTCCTCACCAGAAAACATCCTAATATCAATGAGTTAAAACTAACTAATTCATCAATTAGTCAGGTGCCTATGCCCCAGACCGCGCGTTCACGAATGGGTCGCCGTCCTCATCCGCAGGACTTCGACGCACGCGAACATCTGCTCGATGTCGCGGTGGCGCTGTTCGCCGAGCGCGGTATCGCCAACACGACGGTTGCGCAGATCGCCGCGGCGAGCGGCGTCACGTCCGCGATGGTGCACTACTGGTTCCAGACGCGCGAAAAGCTGCTCGACGCATTGGTCGAGGAAAGGCTCGTCGCCGCGTTCGGCGCGATCTGGGACCCGGTCGATCCCGAACACGACGATCCGCTCGCGCTGACGCAAGGCATCGTCAAACGCATGTTCGATGTCACCGAAACCATGCCGTGGCTGCCCTCGCTATGGCTGCGCGAAATCGTCAACGAAGGCGGCCTGCTGCGCGAGCGCGCGTTTGCGCACATCCCCGTGCAAAAGCTCGCCGCGTTCGGCCAGAGCATCGCGCGTGGCTGCGCATCGGGTCAGTTGAACCCGCGGCTCGAACCATTGCTGCTGTTCAACTCGGTACTTGCTCTCGTGATGCTGCCGCAGGCAACCGCCAGAATCTGGCAGCGCCTGAATCCGCGCACCTCGTTCGATCGCGCGACGCTCGAACGACACGTGTTCGCGTTGCTCACGCAAGGCATCAGCGCAACCGCGGCGGCCAAGGCCACAGGCACGGCCGCGTCGACGGTGCGCCGGGCGAAAAGGCAGCCGTCATGACGGTGCTCGCCAACTCGTCCGGACGCGCCGCGTTGCTTGCGCTCTGCATCGCGTGCGCGAGCTGTTCGCGACCAGCGGCGAACACGTGGCAAGGTTATGTGGAAGGCGAGTTCCTGTACCTCGCGTCTTCGCAAGCGGGACAGTTGACCGAGCTCGCGGTGTCGCGCGGGCAGACCGTCGCGCAGAATGCGCCGCTCTTCGCGCTCGAAGCGCGCAACGAAACCGAGGCCGTGGCACAGGCCAACGAGCAACTGGCCTCGGCCCGCGCCCAACTGGCCGACCTTGGAACCGGTAAGCGTCCGCCGGAAGTCGACGTAACGCGCGCGCAACTCGTGCAAGCCGAAGCCGACGCGGCGCGCGCCGCGACGCAGTTCCGCCGCGACGAACAGCAACTCGGCGCGGGCGGCATCGCGCAAAGCCAGCTCGACGACTCGCACGCGAACGCGCTGTCGAGCGCCGCACGCGTGCGCGAGCTGCAAAGCCAGCTCACCGTCGCGCGTCTGCCCGGACGGGTCGAACAGGTCCGCGCGCAACAGGCGCAGGTCGATGCGGCGCAGGCCCAGCTCGGCCAGGCCCAATGGAAGCTCGATCAGAAAACCGTGCACGCGCCGCACGCGGGCCTCGTGTTCGACACCATGTATCGCAGCGGCGAATGGGTGCCGGCCGGCAGCCCCGTCGTGCGCATGCTGCCGCCGGAAAACGTCAAGGTGCGCTTCTTCGTGCCCCAAGGGGTGGTCGGCTCGCTCGCGCCGGGCCGTCGCGTATCGATTCATTGCGACGGTTGCGCCGCCGACGTACGAGCCGTGCTCAGCTTCATTTCCGACCAGGCCGAGTACACGCCGCCGGTGATCTTCAGCAACGAAAGCCGCGCGAAGCTCGTGTTCATGGTCGAAGCCAGACCCCAGATCGCCGACGCGCCGAAGCTGCGGCCCGGCCAGCCCGTCACGGTCACGCTGCAATGAATTCCCCCGCGACCTCCGGTAAGCCGAGCGACCCCGTATACGCGATCGACGTGCACGGGTTGAACAAGCATTTCGGCTCGAAGCACGTGGTCGACGACGTCACGCTGCGCGTGCAGCGCGGCGAGATTTTCGGCTTTCTCGGCCCGAATGGCAGCGGCAAGACCACCTGCATCCGCATGATGTGCGGGCTGCTGACGCCGGATTCCGGCAGCGGCACCTGTCTCGGCTACGACATCGTGCAGGACAGCGCGCAGATCAAGCGGCGCACCGGCTATATGACGCAGCGCTTCTCCTATTGGGAAGATCTGTCGATCCGCGAAAACCTCGACTTCGTCGCGCGCATCTACGAGATGAAAAACCGCCGCGAAGCGGTGGACCGTGCGCTCGAACAGCTTGGCCTTCAGAGCCGCGCGAAGCAACTGGCCGGCGCGCTGTCGGGCGGCTGGAAGCAGCGTCTGGCGCTGGCCGCCTGCATGCTGCATGAGCCGGAACTGCTGCTGCTCGACGAACCGACCGCGGGTGTCGACCCGAGCGCGCGTCGCGACTTCTGGGAAGAGTTGCACCGCCTTGCGGCACGCGGCATCTCGGTGCTCGTCAGCACGCACTATATGGACGAAGCGGAACGCTGCCACAAGCTCGCCTATATCGCGTACGGCAAGCTGCTCGCGCAGGGCACGTCGAAACAGGTCATCGATTCGCAAGGGCTCGTGACGTGGGCCGTGTACGGCGCGAACCTCGTCGAGCTCGGCGACCGGCTGCGCCGCTCGCCCGGCGTCGAGCAGACGGTGGCGTTCGGTTCGTCGCTGCACGTGAGCGGTCCCGACACGCCGGAACTCCACGCGACGATCGACCAGCTGGGTCACTCGGACCCGGCGCTGCGGATCGAAAGACAGGAAACCGGCCTGGAGGACGTGTTCATCTTCATGATGAACCGCTCGACCGACAATTACGCCACCCCTTCCGCGAAGCCGGCATCGTGAATTCCGCACGCCGCCTTCCGCGTTTTTCGCTGATGCGTTGGTGGAGCATCGTGCGCAAGGAGTTTTTGCAACTGAAGCGCGACCGCATCACGTTTGCGATGATGATCGTCCTGCCGATCATGCAGATGGCGCTGTTCGGCTTCGCGATCAATACCGACCCCAAGCATCTGCCGACCGCCGTGATCGCCGCCGATCACAGCGAATTCACGCGCAGCTTCGTGATGGCGATGCGCAATTCCGATTACTTCGACATCGTGTCGACGCTGCCCGACGAAGCGTCCGGCCGCCGCGCGCTCGCGCAGGGCAAGGTGCTGTTCGTGCTGAACGTCCCCGTCGGTTTCACGCGCGATCTGGCCAAGGGCGCGCGGCCATCGCTGCTCGTCGAAGCCGACGCGACGGACCCGACCGCGGTGGGCACCGCGCTTGGCGCGCTGCCGTCGATCGCGCAATCCGTGTTGCAGAAAGACCTGACGGGTCCGTTGTCGTCGCTGGCGGTCGGCCCCGCCGCTTTCGATGTTCTATTGCACCGGCTGTACAACCCCGAGAGCATCACCCAGTACAACGTGGTGCCCGGCCTGATGGGTGTGATCCTGACGATGACGATGGTGATGATGACGGGCCTTGCGATCACGCGCGAACGCGAGCGCGGCACGATGGAAAATCTGCTCGCCACGCCGGTACTGCCGCTCGAAGTCATGACCGGCAAGATCGTGCCCTACGTGGCGATCGGTCTGGTTCAGGTCAGCATCATTGTCGCGGCGGCGCGCTTCGTGTTCAACGTGCCGTTCGAAGGCAGTCTGATCGCGCTGTATCTGTCCGCCCTGCTGTTCGTCGCGGCCAATCTGACGATCGGCATTACGCTGTCGTCGCTCGCGCAGAACCAGTTGCAGGCCATGCAGCTGACGATGTTCTATTTTCTGCCCAACATCCTGCTGTCGGGCTTCATGTTCCCGTTCGCGGGCATGCCGAACTGGGCGCAGTACATCGGCAACCTGTTGCCGCTCACCTACTTCAACCGGCTCGTGCGCGGCATTCTGCTCAAGGGCGTCGGTTGGGCCGACATGTGGCCGCACGTGTGGCCACTGCTGATCTTTCTGTTCGTCGTAATGGGTATCGCCGTGAAGTTCTATCGGCGCACGCTCGATTGAGGAAGGCCTGCAATGTGTTCCGCTCCTGGCTTTCGTGTCGTGGTATTTCGCCGCGCGGCTTGTTGGTCCCAGCGTCCCGCCATGCGCCGGCTCGCCGGCTTCTGCGCAAGCGCGGCATTGTGCGCGTGCACCGTCGGCCCGGATTTCCATCGACCCGACATGACCAGCGTGTCGAGCTATACGGCCGCGCCGCTTGCGGCAAGCACCGTCGCATCCGACGGTCCCGGCGGCGCCGCGCAACACTTCGTGCCGACGGATGTACCCGGCGACGGCTGGTGGCGTGCCTTCGGCTCGAGGGTGCTGAACGCGCTCGTGCAACAGGCGCTCGACGACAGCCCGACCCTCGCGCAAGCCCGCGCGAAACTCGACGAAGCGCAGCAGGACTATCGCGCGCAGGCGGGCGGCACGCTATGGCCGCAAGTCGACGCGAACCTGTCGACCACGCGCGAGAAAATCGATCCCGAGGCGCTCGGCTTCGGCCAGCTGACGCAGGGCCGCTCGTTTGCGCCGTTCACGCTGTACAGCGCGCAGGTCACGGTGTCGTACACGCTCGATCTGTTCGGCGCGAATCGCCGCGCGCTCGAAGCGGTGGCCGCGCAGGTCGACTATCAGCAATACGAACTCGAAGCCGCGCGTTTGACGGTCGCGGGCAATGTCGTGACGGCGGCGATCCGGCGCGCGTCGCTTGCGCGGCAGATCGCCGTCACCGAAGCGCTGCTCGCGAACCAGACGCAGCAACTCGATATTGCTGAACACCGCTATCGCGCGGGCGGTATCTCCGAGGTCGATCTGCTGAGCCAGCGCACGCTCGTGCAGCAAACCCGCGCGACGTTACCGCCGTTGCGCACGCAGCTCGCGCAGACCGATCACCTACTCGCGATCTATCTGGGACGCGCGCCGGCGGAACTGAGCGCCACGCACGAACTCGCCGCGCTCGACCTCGATACGCTCGTGCTGCCGGCCGATCTGCCGCTGACGTTGCCGTCGACGCTCGCGCAGCAGCGGCCCGACATTCGCGCATCCGAGGCGCTGTTGCATCAGGCGAGCGCGAATATCGGCGTCGCGACCGCGAACCTCTATCCGCGCATCACGCTGTCGGGCAACGCGGCGACCGAACGCGTCAACGTGTCCGACCTGCTGACGGGCTTCAACGTGTGGAATTTCGGCGCGGGTCTCACGCAGCCGCTGTTTCACGGCGGTGAGCTGCTGGCGCGCAAGCGTTCGTCCGAGGCGGCCTGGCAAGCGGCGCTCGCGGTCTACAAGCAAACCGTGCTGCAGGGACTGCAACAGGTCGCCGACGCGCTGCGCGCGCTCGATCAGGACGCGCTTGCGTTGCAGGCGCTCGATGCGGCTCAACGCAGCGCGCAACGCAGCGCCGGTATCGCGAGTCAGCGGTATGCGGCAGGCGGCATCAGTCAATTGACGCTGCTCGATACGCAGCGCCAGGCATTGCAGACCGGACTCGATCGCACCAAAGCCGCCGCGCAGCGTTATGCCGATACCGCCGCGCTGTATCAGGCGCTCGGGGCGCGGCCCTGAGTCATCGGTTTGCCGCCGCGTCGCGCCGCAGCCTGTTCAGCACGAGGTACGCGAACGAGCCGATCACGATGCCCCAGAACGCGGAGCCGAGTCCGAGGAATGTCATGCCGGATGCGGTCGCGAGAAACGTGATGACCGAGGCCTCGCGATGGTCTTCGTCCTGGATCGCGCCCATCACGTTCGTCGTGATGGCCCCGATCAACGCGAGGCCCGCCAGAATCGCGACGAACTCCTTCGGCAGCATCGCGAACAGCGCGACGATCGCGCCGGCGAACGTGCCACCGAGCAGATAGAACACGCCGTTCGCAATCCCCGCGATATAGCGCTTGTCCGGGTCGTCGTGCGCATCCTTGCCGGTGCACAGCGCCGCGGTGATCGCGGCGATCACGATCGTGATGCCGCCGAAAAACGCCACGCCGATCGAGGCGATGCTCGTCGCGGTGATGATCGGCCGGGCCGGCGTGTGATAGCCGGACACGCGCAGAATCGCCATCCCCGGCAGAAACTGCCCGGTCAGACTGACGACCACGAGCGGCAACGCAAAACTCAGCGTCGAACTCAGCGTCCATTCGGGTTTGATGAAGATCGGCCGCGTGACTTGCAGCGGCAACGCGCTTAGGTGCGCGGCGCCGAGCGCGATGGCGAGCACCGTTCCCGTCAGCAGCACGAGCACGATGCAATAGCGCGGCAGCAGGCGCCTGAACACGATGTACGCGCCGATCATGCCGAACGCCAACGCGGGCATCGACGCCACCGCCTTGAACGCATGCGTGCCGAACTGCAGCAGGATGCCTGCCATCATCGCGCAGGCGATGCCCTTCGGAATGCTGCGCACCATCCGGTCGAAATAGCCCGATACGCCGATCAGCAGGATGATCACGGCCGCGGTGAGGTACGCGCCCACCGCCTGATGCAGCGTCAATGCGGGAAATAGTCCGACGAGCAGCGCGGTGCCGGGCGCGGACCAGGCGGTCACGACCGGCACTTTCAGCTTCCAGCTCGCGAAGATGCCGGAGGCCGCCGCGCCGATCGAGATGCCCCATACCCACGACGCGACCATCTCGTTGGGCAGGTGGGCCGCTTGCGCCGCCTGGAAGAAGATCACGAGCGGGCCCGCGTATGAAATCAGCACGGCCAGAAAGCCGGCCACGATGGCGGACACGGACCAGTCGGCCGCAACGGCGCGCGTGGTCGGCGCCTGGCTAGGGGTGGGATTCATCGTCGATGTGGGTCAAGGCGGCCCGCTGTTGTTGACGCGCGCCCGGCGGCGCGTGTCAACACAAGTCACCGCAAGTCACCGGAGTCGTTCCGGGCCGATAGTATGAAGGACAATCGCCGCGCGGCCTATCGGCACGGTTCGGCGCCCGCCGCTCGCTAGCCCAGATCGCCGCCGCCGACCGGCAGCACGGTGCCGGTGATATACGACGCTTCATCGGAAGCGAGGAACAGGATCGCGCCGACCTGTTCGTCGATCGTGCCGTAGCGATGCATCAGGCTCGACGCGATCGTCTGATCGACGATGCCCTGATACCACGTCGCTTCGTGATCGCTTTGCGGCGCCGTATTGCGCGGCACGCGGCGCGGCGGCGCTTCGGTGCCGCCGGTCGCGACCGCGTTGACACGGATGCCGTGTCCGGCATGTTCGAATGCGAGGCTCGCGGTCAGCGCGTTGACGCCGCCCTTCGACGCCGCATACGGCACGCGATAAATACTGCGCGTCGCAATCGACGATACGTTGACGACTGCTCCGCTCGCGCGCTTGAGCATCGCGGGCAACACCGCGTGGCAGCACCACAGCGTCGGGAACAGCGAACGCCGCACCTCGGCCTCGATCTGCTCCGCTTCATATTCCTCGTACGGCTTCGCCCAGATCGTGCCGCCGACGTTGTTGACGAGCGCGTCGATGCGGCCGAACGCATCGATCGCGAAGGCCGTCATCGCCGCCGCGCCCGCATACGTTTCGAGGTCGGCGATGAACGCGCGCGCGTCGCCGCCGGCGCGCGCAATCTCGTCGGCCACCTCGTGCACGATCGGCGAACGGTCGACCAGCACCACAGCCGCGCCCTCACCCGCCGCGCGCAACGCGACGCCACGGCCGATGCCCTGGCCAGCGCCGGTCACGACGAGCACCTTGTCCTTGAAGCGATCGATAAAGGTCGAAGTCATGCTACGTTGCTCGCCGAGAATTTTTCGTAGTAGAAGCTCGCGGGCTCGACGCTGCTGTCGCGCAGCCAGCCCTGCACCGCTTCGACCATCGCAACCGGGCCGCACAGGTAGACATCGACGTCGCCGTCGTTCAGCCATTCGCGGTCGACGTGCGCGGTCACGTAGCCCTTGCGCGCGTGACTGCTCGCGGAATCGACGACACAGGTGCGATAGCTGAAGTCTGGCAGCGTGCGCTGCGCTGCTTCGATCTGTTCGAGCGCAACCAGATCGATGTCGTTGGTCACGCCGTACACGAGGCGCACCGGCTGCGTGTTGCCGCTCGCTTTCAGCACATCGAGCATCGACAGGAACGGCGCGATGCCGGTGCCGCCCGCGAGGAACAGCACCGGACGTTGCGGGTCGCGCAGATAGAAGCTGCCATACGGGCCCGTGAGGCCGATGCGCTGCCCCGGCTGCGCGTCGCGGCTCAGATAGCCGCTCATCTTGCCGTCCGGCACGTTGCGCACGACGAACGCCGCGCGCGTCACGCCCGGCGCCGAACTGAACGAATACGACCGGCTCTCGCCGCTCGCGCCCGGAATCTCGACGTTCACGTACTGACCCGCGAGAAAGCTCGGTGCGCTCGCGCCGTCGATATCGATCGAGAATTGAATCGTCGAATCCGACAGCGGCTCGACCGCCGCGAGCGTGCCTTCGAAACGCGACACGCCGGTCTTGCACGCCGCCGATGACGCCTGCACGCGAATCACGAGGTCCGAGCGCGGCCGGGTCTGGCACGCGAGGATATAGCCCTTGCCCGCTTCCTCAGCGGTCAACGCGTCCTCCACGTAGCTCGACTCGGGCATGTCGTACGCGCCCGATTCGCACAGCCCGCGACACGTGCCGCACGCGCCTTCACGGCAATCGAGCGGAATGTTGATCTTCTGCCGGTATGCGGCGTCCGACAGCGTTTCATTGTCGCGGCAGTTGATGAAGCGCGTGACGCCGTCTTCGAACTGAAGTGCAATAGTGTGTTCCATGGCCTGTCTCCTGCAACCGCGCCGGCTAGATGTGGTAGATGTCGATGACCTGATTGATGTAGTCGTTCTTCAGCACGACGTACTTGCTCAGGATTTGCGGCTGCGCGCCGTTGAAGTCGATCACGTAGCGCGACATGCCGAAGTAGCTGTAGTTCGTCCTGTAACGATGGCTCAGCGTGTGCCAGTTGAAGCGCACCGTGTACACGCCGTTGTCCTCGCTCTCCACTTCGACGTTGGCGACGTTGTGGCTCGTGCGCGTGTCGGGCATCGTCGCGCTAGAACGTTCGGTCTTGATGCGGAACACGCGGTCTTCCAGACCCTGGCGGTTCGGATAGTAGATCAGCGAAATTTCGCGCTGCGGATCGGTGACGAGCTTGTCCTCGTCGTCCCACGACGGCATCCAGAACGACGCGTCCGGGTGATAGCAGGCGAGCCACTCGTCCCATTGCTCGTCGTCGAGCAGGCGGCTTTCGCGGAACAGGAAAGCCTGAATATCGGTGATGGCGATGTTGCTCATGCGCGGCTCCGCGGCGCATGCAGCGCCTTTTTCATCGTGTCGATCCAGTAGCGGTGCTGCACCGTGTAGAGGCCCTCGTCCTCGGTCTTTACACCGCTCATCACCGGCTTGAGGCCGATCTTTTGCGCGGCTTCGTCCGCGCCGTCGATCCAGTGCTTCGAACCGCGGCACATGTCGTTCCATTCGACAGCGCGGCCTGCGTAGCCCAACTGGCAGGCGCGGAATTCCTCGAGGTCGTCGGGCGTTGCCATGCCGCTCACGTTGAAGAAGTCCTCGTATTGACGGATGCGGCGCGAGCGCGCTTCGTCGGACTCGCCCTTCGGCGCGATGCAGTAGATCGTCACCTCGGTCTTGTTGACCGACAGCGGTCGCAGCACGCGAATCTGCGAACCGAACTGGTCCATCAGATACACGTTCGGATAGAGGCACAAGTTGCGCGAGTTCTGGATCATCCAGTCCGCGCGCTCGGTGCCGCAGCGCGCGGCGAATTCGTCGCGGCGGCTGAAGTTCGGCCTGTCTTCGGGATTCGTCCAACGCGTCCACAGCAGCATGTGACCGTACTCGAACGCATAGAAGCCGCCGCCCTGACGGCCCCAGCTGCCGGCATCCATCGCGCGGATCTTGTCTTCGCGCGCGTTCTCTTCCTTGCGATGATTGGTCGTCGCCGCGTAATTCCAATGCACGGCCGACACGTGATAGCCGTCCGCGCCGTTTTCCGCGGTCAGCTTCCAGTTGCCTTCGTACGTGTACGTCGACGAGCCGCGCAGCACTTCGAGGCCCTGTTCCGACTGGTCGACGATCATGTCGATGATGCGCGCGGCCTCGCCGAGGAACGTCTCGAGCGGCGGCACGTCGTCGCTGAGGCTGCCGAACAGGAAGCCGCGATAGTTGCCGAAGCGCGCGAGCTTCTTCAGGTCGTGCGAGCCTTCCTTGTTGAAGCAGTCGGGATAGCCCGCGCCCTCGGGGTCTTTGACCTTCAGCAGCTTGCCGCTGTTGTTGAAGGTCCAGCCGTGGAACGGACACGTATAAGTTGCCTTGTTACCGCGCTTGTGGCGACACAGCATCGCGCCGCGATGCGTGCACGAGTTGATGAACGCGTTCAGCTCGCCCTGACGATTGCGTGCGATCACGACCGGCTGACGGCCCATGTAGGTCGTGAAGTAATCGTTGTTGTTCGGAATCTGGCTCTCATGAGCCAGGTAAATCCAGTTGCCCTCGAAAATGTGCTGCATTTCGAGTTCGAACAGACGCTCGTCGGTAAACGCGCTGCGATGCAGGCGGTAATCGCCGCGCTCGCGGTCTTCCACGAGAAAGTCGTCGATGTTCTTCAGTTGCGGAGTGTGATCCGGGTAGATCGGAATCATGCCTGTCTCCTGATTCGGACTGTCGGTATGCGTGCGATGCACGCGTATAGGAAGCGGCCTGCCTGCCGGGAGGCCGGTGGCCGTTGGTCTTTTCACGTCGGGGGAGCGGAGGCGGTGCGCCTCCGGGATGGCGTCAGGGCGTCGCGCGCATGCGGTCGACCTTGGTGGACAACCCCTTCATCAGGGTTGCGATTTCAGCATGTCTCATTGCTGCTCCTGAACTCGTTGCTGGTCTTGGATCCATGTGCGAGGGTTGGCCTGCGCCGTCTCCCCGGGGCCGGGCGAAGCTTCGGACCGGGCCCGGGCGTCAATGCCCGGGAGGTATAATTTTTGGGGCGTCTACGGTAACTGAAGGATAGTTCTACGCCATTTGCATCGTCCAACACTGATTTAGTATCGCGACGATACTTAGAAGGTATTTCTATGGAACTGCGCCATTTGCGCTACTTCGTGGCCGTCGCCGAGGAATGCAATGTCACGAGAGCCGCCAAACGGCTGCACATTGCGCAACCGCCGCTGAGCCGGCAGATCCAGCAGCTCGAGGAGACGCTCGGCGTGCAGCTGTTCGAGCGCAACTCGCGGCCGCTGAAGCTGACCGAGGCCGGCCGCTTCCTGTATTCGCACGCGGTCCAACTGCTCGCGCAGACGTCGGAAATCGAGGCGATGACGCGGCGCGTCGGCAAGATCGAGCGCAGTTTGTCGGTGGGCTTCGTCGGCTCGACGCTGTACGGCATGCTGCCGAAAATCATCCGCCGCTTTCGCACCGAGAACAGCACCGTCGAGCTGAGCCTGCACGAGATGTCGACGATGGATCAGATCAAGGCGCTCAAGGAAGGCCGCATCGACGTCGGCTTCGGCCGCATTCGTCACGAAGACCCGAGCATCCGGCGCGTCGTGCTGCGCGAGGAGCGGATGATCGTCGCGCTGCCGCTCGATCATCCGCTGATCGACGCGAAGCCGGTGCTGTCGCTGCACGACCTGACCAGCGAAACCCTGATCATCTTCCCGAAGGCGCCGCGGCCGAGTTTCGCGGATCAGGTGCTCGCCGCGTTTCACGATCGCGGCCTGAAGCCACAGCGGCTCTACGAGACGCGCGAGTTGCAGATCGCACTCGGCCTCGTCGGCGCGGGCGAAGGCATCGCGATCGTGCCGGCGAGCGTCTACGGCTTGCAGCGCGGCGACGTCGCCTACAAGGACCTCGACGATCAGAACCTCGTGTCGCCCATCATCATGAGCATGCGCATGCTCGACGAATCGGCCGACATCCGGCGCATGCTCGAACTGATCTACGCGCTGTACGACGAAGAGCACATGACCTATCTGCCGCCTTCGCATCAGTAGTGCGGGTTGCTGTTTCGCCGGCTCGACGGCCAGGCGGACGTTGCCGTAGCGAAGTTGTATGGACAAGATATCAACCACGATATAGACCGCGGGTATACGCCAAAATTCGCGACTGCGTCCGCAGCCCTTCAATCAGCCTGTCTCGCCTATCTACAAACGCTTACAAGCCTATTCTCCGCTCCTCCGCGCGCGCCCGTAGGCACTAACCCCGATTGCCGCTCGTTGCCTGTCCGGGATAATTTGTCTATACAACATCGCACCTCGCAGTAGCCCTCCCGGAGACTTTATGAAGAAACTCGCCTTGTCCCTCGCCCTCGCGCTCGCTGCCAGCGGCGCCTTCGCCAAAGATTGGTCCACGGTCCGCTTCGGCGTGGATGCGAGCTACGCGCCGTTCGAATCAAAAGCGACCGATGGCAAGCTGGTCGGCTTCGACGTCGACCTCGGCACCGAAATCTGCCGCCGTCTGAACGCGAAGTGCGTGTGGGTCGAGCAGGACTTCGACAGCATGATTCCGGCACTGAAGGCGAAGAAGTTCGACGGCGTGCTGTCGTCGATGTCGATGACGCCGCAACGCGCTGAGCAGATCGCCTTCTCGTCGAAGCTGTTCAACACGCCGACGCGCCTCGTCGCGAAGAAGGGCTCGGGCATCCTGCCGACCGCTGAATCGCTGAAGGGCAAGACGGTGGGCGTCGAAGAGGGCACGATCCAGGAAACCTACGCGAAGACCTACTGGGAACCGAAGGGCGTGAAGGTCGTGCCGTACCAGAATCAGGACCAGGTCTATACCGACCTGCAGTCGGGCCGTCTGGACGCAGCGCTGCAGGACGCGGTGCAGGCTGACCAGGGCTTCCTGAAGACGCCGCGCGGCGCGGGCTTCGACTTCGTCGGCAAGGACATCGACGATCCGAAGATCCTCGGCAACGGCGCCGGCATCGGCATGCGCAAGGAAGACGCCGATCTGAAGACGAAGCTCGATAAGGCGATCGCCGACATGATCAAGGACGGCACCTACAAGAAGATCGAGAAGAAGTACTTCGACTTCGACGTGTACGGCGGTTAAGCCCGCGCCCGACCCCACGAGCCCGCTTCAAGAGCCCGCTTCATGAGCCCGCTCCAACCGATAGGACACTCCCATGCTCTTTCAAGGCTTCGGTCCGCTGCTTCTCGCGGGCACGTGGGTAACCATCAAGCTCGCGGTGCTGTCGCTCGCGGCGTCGTTTGCGCTCGGACTTCTCGGCGCCGCCGCGAAGCTGTCGACCAACCGCGTGCTCTCGCGCATCGGCACGTTGTACACGACGCTGATCCGCGCCGTGCCCGATCTCGTGCTGATGCTGCTGCTGTTCTACAGCATCCAGATCTGGCTCAATGATCTGACCGACGTGTTCAGCATGGAGCAGATCGATATCGATCCGTTCCTCGCCGGCGTCATCACACTGGGCTTCATTTACGGCGCGTATTTCACCGAAACCTTCCGCGGCGCGTTTCTCGCCGTGCCGCGCGGACAGATCGAAGCCGGCTTCGCCTATGGCATGAGCGCGCGGCGCGTGTTCGCCCGCATCCTGTTCCCGCAGATGATGCGCTTCGCGCTGCCCGGCATCGGCAACAACTGGCAGGTGCTCGTCAAGGCCACCGCGCTCGTGTCGATCATCGGTCTCGCGGACGTGGTCAAGGCATCGCAGGACGCCGGCAAGAGCACGCAGTCGTTCTTCTTTTTCACGCTGACGACCGGGGCCATCTACCTCGCCATCACCACCATTTCGAACCTGGTATTGAACCGCCTCGAGAAGCGCTACTCGACCGGCGTACGGAGGGCCGCGTTGTGATCGAACTGATTCGTCAATACTGGCAGAACTACCTGTTCACCGACGGCTTCAACTACACCGGCCTCGTCATCACGCTGTGGCTGCTGGTTGCGTCGATCGTGCTGGGTTTCGTGCTTGCCGTGCCGCTCGCGATCGCGCGCGCGTCGCGCAACCGCTACCTTTCCGGACCCGTGTGGCTTTACACCTACGTGTTCCGCGGAACACCGTTATACGTTCAGTTGCTGCTGATCTACACGGGCCTCTACAGTCTGCATTTCGTCCATTCGCACCAGATGCTCGACAGCTTCTTTCGCAATGCGATGAACTGCACGCTGCTCGCATTCGCGCTGAACGAATGCGCGTACGCGACGGAGATCTTCGCCGGCTCGATCCGGGAGACCTCGCACGGCGAGATCGAGGCGGCCCAGGCTTACGGCATGTCGAAGTTCAAGCTGCATACGCGCATCATCCTGCCTTCGGCGCTGCGGCGCGCCCTGCCCTCGTACAGCAACGAGGTGATTCTGATGCTGCACGCGACGACCCTCGCGTTCACCGCGACGGTCCCCGACATTCTGAAAGTGGCGCGCGACGTCAACTCCGCGACCTACGCGACGTTCCAGGCGTACGGCATCGCGGCGATCCTGTATGCGTCGATCGTGTTCGCGCTGATCTGGGGCTTTCGCAAGATGGAAGTCCGTTTGCTGGCTTATCTGAAACCGCAAGGGCATTAAACCCGGGCGCATTCGCGCCATGATGGAGCACACGAGCATGTACAAGCTGACGGTCGACGACCTGCACAAAAAGTTCGGCGACAACGAGGTATTGAAGGGCGTCTCGCTGAAGGCGAAGGCGGGCGACGTGATTAGCCTCATCGGGTCGAGCGGCTCCGGGAAAAGCACCTTTCTGCGGTGCATCAACTTTCTCGAATCACCGTGCTCCGGCCGCATCACGCTGAACGGCGAGGAAATCAACACGAGCGCCGACCGTAACGGCTCGCTACGCGTGACCCATCCGAAACAGTTGCAGACGATGCGCACGCGTCTGTCGATGGTGTTCCAGCATTTCAATCTGTGGGCGCACATGACGGTGCTCGAGAACATCATCGAGGCGCCGATCAGCGCGCTGGGATTGAGCCGCGCGCAAGCCGAAGAGCGTGCTCGCAAGTATCTGACCAAGGTAGGCTTGCCGGCCAACACGGAGAAGAAATATCCGTCGCATCTGTCGGGCGGTCAGCAGCAGCGCGTCGCGATTGCCCGCGCGCTGGCGATGGAACCGGAGGTGATGCTGTTCGACGAGCCGACCTCAGCGCTCGACCCCGAGCTCGTCGGCGAAGTGCTGCGTGTGATGCAGGCACTCGCCGAAGAAGGCCGCACGATGATCGTCGTCACGCACGAGATGGGCTTTGCGCGCAACGTGTCGAATCATGTCGTGTTCCTGCATCAGGGCAAGATCGAGGAGCAAGGGCATCCGCAACAGGTGCTGACGAATCCGCGTAGCGAGCGGTTGCAGCAGTTCCTGGCGGGGCGGTTGAAGTAGCGGCGGCGGGGTATGGCGCATCGTTCAGCCTCGCGCCTTATCCCGAATCATCTCCAGAACGACTGCGCCACTCACCAGATTGCACTGGTCTCCGCGCTGTTCACAGATACACCGAGTGTTCGCTCTCTCCCTCCGGCAACCGCGCAGGCGCCAATCGGCTCGACCGTTAGTCGCGTTTTCGAGTCGTCAACCGAGCGGCGATATTTCTGGCCACTCGCGCCCGATATACTCCCTTCACTCCTGAAGTCTTTCAGCCACGGGCGGCCACTCAGACCATGAAAGCAACGGACCTGGAACAGCGCATCCTCAAACAATCGCTGCTTTGCACCGTGATGATCGCCGGACTCGGCATCGCGGTCGGGATTCTCAGCGGCTCGCTGGCGATCATCTTCGATGGGATGTTCTCCGCGCTTGACGCCGCGATGTGCAGCCTGTCGCTGCTCGTCACCCGCCTGCTGCGGCAGGAGAGCAGTCGACGCTTTCAGCACGGCTTCTGGCACATCGAGCCGCTCGTGCTCGTGTTCAACGGCAGTCTGCTGTCGGTGCTGTGCTTTTACGCATTCATCAACGCGATCAAAGGGCTGCTCGATGGCGGCCACGAGCTCGAGTTCGGCTGGGGCATCTTCTACGCAGTGGTGGTTGCCGCGTTCGCCTTCGTCATGTTCTTGCGCGAGCGGCGCGTGAATCGCGCGATCGACTCCGAACTGATCGGGCTCGACATCAAGAGCTGGCTGATGTCGGCGTGCATCAGCGCGGCGCTGTTGCTGGCATTTTCGATTGCATGGCTGCTGGAACGAATCGGGCACGGCCACCTGACGCCGTACATCGACCCAGGCGTGCTGGCAGTCCTGACGCTCGTCCTGATTCCGGTGCCGATCGGAACCGTGATCGGCGCGGTCAAGGAAGTGTTGCTGATCACGCCGCCGGAACTGGAGCGCGAGTTGCGCGACCTGATGCGGCAACTGACCGCCGACTATGGCTTTGTCAAGCACTCGCACTATGCGACGCGCGTCGGCCGGGGTCTGTTCGTCGAAGTGCACATCGTGTTGCCCGAGGCGATGGAGCACGCCGGCGTGCGTCAGCTCGATCAGATCCGCGACAGGATCTCGCGCGCGATCGGCGAATCGGGCCCGGACCGCTGGCTGACGGTCGCGTTCACGCGCGACCCGCGCTGGTTGTGACGCCATTCGAAACATCACGGATCAGCGCACCGTGAGCGCCCACGCCATCGAAAGCGAACAACGCATCGATGTCTTTCGCGGTTAGTCCCCGAACGGGTTGCCGGTGTCTTTCACTTCGGTATTGAGGTTGTATTCCGCACGCACGGCCTTGAGTACCGCCTCGATGTCGCGCTCGAAACCGACCGCGTTGCCGAAGTGGGTCATGTTCCAGTTGCAGCCTGTCTTGTCAGCCTCTTGCAACTGCGGTCGCGGCACACGAATCTTGACGCCATCCTCGACGATTTCCGGCAGTCGATGGATTCGCCGGTCGACTTCCTGCTGAAGCTGCGATGCATTGAGCGTCTTGCGCATCATCACAGGTCTCCTTCTGGTTGCTCGAGCAAGTCTAGCGCTGGCGCCTTGGTTCGTCGGCATGCGTCAGTATTCGGTACACGACAATCACGAAATGTTGGCTCCGAAGCGTCGCAGCGGGTCAAAGTGTATGGCGGCTCCCACCATCTCAGCTCACTTCGTGACTGTCGCAAAAGCAGTCAACGCAAAACCGCCCTGCCGACAGCAGTCTTCCCTGACCGCCCCCTACGTCGGCACGACCATTGCTTGCCAAGACTGCGTCAACCGGAGATAGCCATGATGCGATGTTTTGCGGACTTCGCTCCCAAGCATGCGGTTCGCGGCAGTGCAGCCGTACTGGCTGCCGCCGTACTCATAGCACTTTGCGGGACGGGTATTGCGGCATTCGCTGGACTGCTTCCGCAATCCGATGGGGTAGCGATTGCGGTGACTGCTACGCCGTTGGACGAACTGCAGACCACGATGATGATTCTTATCGAATCCGGTCTCGCCGAGACTTCCGTCACTTCCGATTAAGCTCGCACGCACGCTTGGTTGACGAGCAGTTTGATGAAGTACCGCTTCGCCAGGTAGCTAGTGCGAATCGCCTCCTGTTCACTGGGAAAATCCGCACGTTCATCAAGCGTTGCCCGAAAGGTGAGCGGAGGGTGCTCACCCCTTGCTCTAGTGGCACAGCAGCCAGCCTATTTTTATCGTGTCAGTCCGGGATTTCCGGCTCGACCAGCTTGGCCAGTTGCGCAAGCGACTCCTGCCAGCCGAGGTAACACATTTCGACCGGAATCATCTCGGGAATGCCTTCCTGCACGATGCTCAATTCGGTTCCACACGACACCTGCCGCAATGAAATGGTGGTATGCATCTGACCGGGCAGATTCGGATCGTCGAATTGATCGGTGTAACGAATCTTTTCGAATGGCACGAGTTCGACGTACTCGCCGCCGAACGAGTGACCCTTGCCCGAGCCGAAGTTATGAAACGACATCCTGTAGCTGCCGCCGACGCGCGCATCCATCTGATGCACGTCGCAGGTAAAGCCATACGGCGGCAGCCATTTCGCCATCGCGGCGGGATCGAGGAACGCGCGATACACACGCTCGGGCGTCGTGCGCAAAACGCGGTGGAATTTGACGGTTCCGGTAGCCATGGTAAGTTCGCCTTTCACTGGAGGGGTTGAACATACTCTCACGACGCTCCCGCGTTGCGGGAATCGACACGCACGAGACCAGGCAAAACCCGTAGGCGGCACCGACACGAGCCGTCGCATCTGCTGCTTTCGCTTGCTTGCTTTTCGCCTGAGATGGATTGTTCTTGCAACAGCGATAAAGGAAGGTCATGGGCATCGACTCGACGAATCAAACCGGCATCAAAGCTTTCGTATTCGATGTGTTCGGAACCGTGGTCGACTGGCGCAGCGGTGTCGCGCGCGAAGCACAACCGTTTCTGAAGCGGCACGCGCCGGATCTCGACGTGTCCGAATTCACGGATGCGTGGCGTCGCGAGTATTCGCCCGCGATGGAAGAAGTGCGCAGCGGACGCAGACCGTATGTGCGGCTCGACGTACTGCACCGCGAAAACCTCGTCAAAGTGCTCGCGCATTTCGGCATCGCCAACGCTTCGGAGCCGGAGATCGATGAGCTGAACCTCGCCTGGCATCGTCTGGACCCCTGGCCTGATGCCGTCGACGCTTTGCATCGACTGAAGCGGCGCTTCATCATTGCGCCACTCTCGAATGGGAACATTCGCCTGATGATGGACATCGCAAAGCGTGCCGGTTTGCCGTGGGATGCCATTCTCGGTGCCGAGGTCGTCCGCGCTTACAAGCCCTCGCCACGGGTCTATAGCGAAACGGCGGAGATTCTCGCCCTCGCGCCGCGCGAACTATGCCTCGTTGCCGCACATAACAACGATCTCGCCGCGGCCCGACGCGTCGGCCTCAGCACCGCTTTCGTAGGGCGGCCAACGGAGCATGGTCCCCATCAGACGAGCGATCTGAAGGCAGACGAGGCGTGGGATTTCGTCGTCGACGACCTGCACGAACTCGCGACGCAACTAGGCTGCGCGCGCTGACGCCAGCCCACGTAAAGCAACATACTGCAGCAGCATGATCGTCTTGCCGTCGACAATCTCGCCATCGTCGATTGCTCGCAACGCGGTTTGCAACGGCATTTCGATCACTTCGACATCTTCGCCTTCGTCCTCCACGCCACCGCCATCGTTCACCCGCATCGAAGCGTCATACTCGCCGACATAGAAATAGAGCTTTTCGGTCACGGATCCCGGGCTCATGTAGGCCTCGAAAATCTTGTGGACCCGATCCACGCGATACCCCGTTTCCTCCTCCACTTCGAGCCGGATGCGTTGTTCCGGCAAAGCGTTGTCGAGCAATCCGCCCGGCGCTTCGATCATCATCCCGTCGTGACCGTTCACGAACGCAGGCATGCGGAATTGTCGCGTGAGTATCACGTGGCCGGTGCGTGGACTGTGCAACAGGATCGTGGCGCCGTTGCCGCGATCGTAGGTCTCGCGGTTCTGGCGCTGCCATGTGCCGTCACGGCGCAGGAAGTCGAACGTCACCTTCTTCAGCGTGTACCAGTCGTCCGATAGCAAGGTCGTTCCGACCATGCGAATCCGGTCTTTCGTTGCAGTCATGGTGCCTCCCGTCGACGAGCCACAAGGATTCATGGTACCGTGCAATTTCGTGCAATTTCAAGATGTTTCGTGCAAACAGTGTTGACGACCCAACGCAAGAAGGCGATCCTCGACGAACTCGCGCGCAACGGCCAGGTGCTGGCCGGCGAACTGAGCGCGGCGTTTGGGGTGTCGGAAGATACGATCCGCCGCGATCTACGCGAGTTGGCCGCACAGGGGCGGCTGCAGCGGGTTCACGGCGGCGCGTTGCCCGCGTCGGCCGCGCTCGCGTCATTCGAGCAGCGTCAGGACATCGAGACCGCCGCCAAGCGGCGCATCGCGCGGCGAGCGGTCGAGATGATCGCGCCGGGGCAAACCGTGATCGTCGACGGCGGCACCACGTCGGCGCTACTGGTCCAGGAACTGCCGTCCGACCTGCACGCGACCATCGTCACGCATAGCCCGAGCGTCGCCACGGCGCTTGCCGCGCATCCGTGTGTCGACGTGATCCTGATTGGCGGGCGGCTCTACAAACATTCGATCGTCGCCGTCGGCGCCGCGGCGATGGAAGGCATTGCGCGCATCCATGCCGATCTGTACTTCATGGGCGTGACGGGTGTGCATCCGAGCGCGGGCCTGAGCACCGGCGACTTCGAGGAAGCGGCGATCAAGCGCGCGCTTGCCGCGCGCGCGGCGGAAACGGTCGTGCTGGCTTCCGCGTCGAAACTGAACGCCGCGTCGCCGTTCGTGATCGGCGATATCACGCTCGCGCAGACCATCGTGGTCGACAAGAAGACCAGCGCGGCATCGACGAAACCGATAGAAGCGGCGGGAGTGACCGTGGTGCGGGCGTAGGGGTATCGAGGTCGACACCCGGCGCGCTCAATCGTCCATCGGCCGATCGTTAGGATGCTCGAACACCGCCTTCATCGTGTCGCTCATCGGCATGTCGAGGTTGATACCCTTCGGCGGAATCGGCGACATGAACCACGTTTTATAGAGCTTCCCGCCCTCGCCGTCCCGTTCGATCTTCGCAATCGCGCGATCGACGATCGTCTTCATCGCCGCATCGCCTTTCGGCAACATGCAGGCAATCGCCTCGTGCGTCTGCGGACCGGCGGCCTGCGCGCGCCCGCTTCCGAACAAAGATAAAACAGACGACTTTTGGAGTGCTAGGATGACGCCCGCAACCCGACTTGTTCTGAGAGACGACACGGCCGGGTTGCGGACACGATCGTGAAATCGTTGCGTTGCGCAGCCTGATATTCAAGTACAGAGGAGACACTCAATGAAACTTTCGAAGCTGCTTATAAACGCGTTGGCGCTCTCTGCTCTCAGCTTTACCGCAGTCGCGGCTCACGCCGAAGATCTGCTCGACTCCGTCAAACAGGCCGGAGTCCTGAAGATCGGTCTCGAAGGCACCTATCCGCCGTTCGACTCGCGCAACAAGGACGGCGAACTGGAGGGCTTCGACGTTGATGTCGCGAAGGCCGTGGCAGCGAAGCTCGGCGTGAAGCCGGTATTTATTCCGACCGAGTGGAGCGGCATTATCGCGGCGCTGCAAAGCGGCAAATTCGACGTGATCATCAATCAGGTCACCATTACGCCGCAACGCAAGCAGATTCTTGATTTCAGTCAGCCATACACGTACTCGGCCGCACAGCTGATCCAACGAGCGGACGACAAGCGCGAGTTCAAATCGCTCGACGAATTCAAGGGCGACAAGAAGATCGGCGTGACGCTCGGCACCAACTACGACCAGATGGCGCGCGCAGTACCGGGCATCAACGTGCTGACTTATCCGGGCGCGCCCGAGAAGCTGCGCGATCTCGCCGCAAAGCGTATCGACGCGACGATCGACGACCGGCTGATGCTGCCATATATCATCAAGAACTCGCAGTTGCCGTTGCGCACGGGCGCGGTGCTGAAAGGCGCCGATCAGGAAATGGGCATCCCGTTCCGCAAGGACAATCCGAAGTTTGCAAAAGCACTCGACGACGCGCTAACGCAACTGAAGCAGGACGGCACGCTGAAAAAGATCTCGATGCATTGGTTCGGCACGGACGTGACGCAGCCCATCGCACAGTAATTCTCTCGTCGTTCTCGCGCACCTGCGCCGACTTGCCGAATGGTCGACGCGGGTACACCGTTTGCTCGCCGAGCGGTTTCTCTCGCGGAATCGCTCGCGATCAACGCTTCCATTGCTTCGAATCACGAAGCACGCGCAAATACGCGATTGCGCCCACCTTCCCCTTCGTTCTTCACGTTTCGTCCTTCATGCTGAATGCATGCAGGATGTGCTGCGCCGCAGTTGCCTGATGCTTCGAAAGCGTGCGATGCTTTCGGGGCCATTGATCCGGCCACCTCGTGTCGGACTCGCATATCGCCGGCAGACGGCATCGAATGGCGTGCGATGAGACCAGTGAAATGCCCACAACCTTGGAGGCATCATGAACATTCAGTCACTGTCTCGCACCGGCATCGGATCAAACGCGCATCTTTCTGTCAGCCCAAACAAGTACTTCGTGCCGCGACGTTCGCCGATCACGATCGGCGTCGCATGCATCGCCACGTTCGTGTTCGCGTCCGCGAGCTGTCTGGCCGACACTCAGGTGGGCGCCGCGCTGCCGCCCGCGCCCGACATTCTGTACGGCGATCTGTTCGTTGCCGTGCAGACCGCGCAGATCTTCACCGACCAGAAGACGTTCGTCGACGCGACGCCGAATGGTAGTCCCGCCGCGATCGTGCAGTTATACGAAACGCAGAAGAATCAGTCCGGCTTTTCGCTGCTGAAGTTCGTCAACCAGTACTTCACGCCGCCGCCCGATCAGAGCATCACGCCGCCGCCGAACCAGAGTCTGCGCGAGCACATCGACTGGCTCTGGACCGGCCTCACGCGCACGACGACGAGCGCGCCCGACTACAGCTCGCTGATCCCGATGCCCAAACCGTACGTCGTGCCAGGCGGCCGCTTTCGCGAAGGCTACTACTGGGACACCTATTTCACGATGCTGGGGCTGCAGGAGTCCGGGCGTGAAGATCTGGTCGACGACATGCTCGACAACTTCGCGTACATGATCGACACGTTCGGCCATATACCGAACGGCAATCGCACGTACTACCTCAGCCGCTCGCAGCCGCCGTTCTACTCGTATATGGTCGAGCTCGCCGCGCAAAAGGAAGGCAACAAGGTTTATCAGAAGTACCTGCCCGAGTTGCGCAAGGAGTACGCGTACTGGATGCAGGGCTCGACCAGCACGCCGCGCGGCGGCGCGACGCGCAATGTCGTCGTGCTCAAGGATGGCACCGTGCTGAACCGCTACTGGGACGAACTCGATACGCCGCGTGACGAGTCGTACCTCGAGGACGTGCAGACCGCGCAGCAGGCGAGCGGCCGGCCGGCCAACCAGGTCTACCGCGATCTGCGCGCGACCGCCGAAAGCGGCTGGGATTTCAGCTCGCGCTGGTTCGGCGACAACCAGACGCTCGCCACGGTGCGCACGACATCGATCATCCCGGTCGATCTGAACAGCCTGTTGTTCCATCTGGAGACGACGATCGCGCGCGGCTGCTCGGAGACACGCGACTTCCGTTGCGTCGCGCAGTTCATCGGCCACGCGGCACGGCGCGCGGAAGGCATCAACCGCTATCTGTGGAATAGCAACGGCTATTACGGCGACTACGACTGGCAACTCAGCAAGGCACGCGACAACCAGACACCAGCGATGCTGTATCCGTTGATGGCCGGCGTGGCGTGGCCCGATCGCGCGTGGAAGACCGCGCAGACCGTGCAGAACGTGCTGCTCAAGCAAGGCGGCCTCGCGACGTCGATCTATAACACCACGCAGCAATGGGACGCGCCGAACGGCTGGGCGCCGTTGCACTGGATCGCGATTCAGGGCCTCAAGCGCTATGGGCGCGCCGACCTCGCGCAGCCGATCGGCACGCGCTTTCTCGCGGACGTCCAGAACGTCTACAACACGCAGCAGAAACTCGTCGAGAAGTACGTCGTCGAAGGCGCGGGAGAAGGCGGTGGCGGGGGCGGCGAGTATCCGCTGCAGGATGGCTTCGGATGGACTAATGGCGTAACGTTGATGTTGCTCGATCTGTATGGCCATGGGCAGTGAATCGCCGCGGCATTTTCAGGCGAGTGCATGCCTGCGAGGTTGTGAAGACCTCGTAGGCAAATCATTCCAGTGGAAGCAGAATGATCTGGCTCGCCAATACTGTTCTCGTGCTGCACGCGCTGATCGTCCTATTTATCGTCGGCGGACTATTCGCGATCTGGATAGCCTACGGTTTGCAACTCGCGTGGGCGCGCAATCGCCTATTCCGGACCGGACATCTTCTCGCCATCGGTATCGTGGCGAGCCTTGCGGTGCTCGATGTGCCGTGCCCGTTGACCGTACTGGAGGACCAACTGCGCACGGGAACGGCCGGTTCGCAAGGCTTCATACAGCGCTGGGTTAGCGCGTGGCTGTATTACGACTTTCCGGGCTGGGTGTTCGTGCTCGCGTATGTCGCGTTTTTGCTGGCAGTGATTCTTACCTGGTACCGAATTCCACCACGATCGTGACACTATGCGCATAGGGTTGACTTAATTCTATTTAATGTGCATTTTTCAGCGGTTAAATTTACCATTTAATTGATTTTTCAAGCGCAAATAATTCCGACGGCGTAGCCACGGAAATTCCCAGTCATCGTCGCTATTCAATGCAATAAGGATAAACCACGTCCGCGGTTTTCCGAATCGCATAATCACTGCCGGGTCCCTTGACAAGACCTAGATTCACGGCCTATTTTCAGTCTTGCTGTAAGTATCCGAAAGATTCAATTTTTAAATTTTTCTTGAAATGTCGAGATAAATCGACAGGGAATTCCTTTGTCCATTCAATCGGTAATTGCGGAAAGTAAATAGAAATATAAATGCAAGTATTTTGAATTAATGCATTCGGAAAAAACTGTCCATGCAACCGCTGCGTGCCTATGAGTGCGGTGCGGGTTTTTCGATCTCCAACGCGCGCGACCGGCGAAAAGCGGCCTTTGTGTAGCGGTATCACTCACCAGGGAACGAGATGAAACCAGACAGAAGGAGTACCGACGATGGCCGCGTCCGTCGTCATGGCCGGCTAGCCGCGCTAGGCGCGCTGACACTCGGAATCGTCGTCCTCGCCGGATGCGGCGGCAGCGACGGAGGTTCGTCGGCGTCGGCGGTACCAGGCAGCATGGCGCAGGTCGCCAATCAGGCGCAAGCCGCGTCCGCGCCGCAAACGCCGTCCGCCAATCAGCCCTACATCGATCCCGTCACCTATTCGACGAGTGCGACGTCCGGTATTGCCGCGTCACTGGTCGCGGAAAAAGCGGCGATCATGCATTACCAATGGACGTCCGGCAGTACCACCGTGAACTACACGACGACCACAGGTCACTTGAGCGCAATGGATCTGACCAGCGGCGCACCCGAAGCGACGATGTCCTACGTCGCCTACACGGCGCCGAGCCCAGATGGCAAACCGCGCCCGGTCACGTTCGTCTATAACGGCGGGCCGGGCTCGTCGTCGATCTGGCTGCGACTCGGCTCGTTCGCGCCGACGCGCGTCGCGACCACCGATCCGCTGCTGAACGGCACGAGCTGGCCGAACTACCCGCTCGTGAACAACACCGAGAGCCTGATCGACACGACCGATCTCGTGTTCATCGATCCGCCGGGTACGGGCCTTTCCGAAGCGATCTTGCCGAACACGAATCAGACCTACTGGAGCACCGATGCGGACGCGAACATCATGCGCGACTTCATCATCCGCTACCTGACGGTCAATTCGCGCAGCAGCTCGCCGATCTATCTGTACGGCGAATCGTACGGCACGCCTCGCACCGACATCCTCGCGCTCGCGCTCGAATCGGCCGGCGTGCATCTGACGGGGATCACGCTGCAGTCATCGATCCTGAACTACTTCGCGGATGCGATCGAGGCGGTGGCGATCACGGGTTCGCCCGATCAGCTCGCGCTCGAAACCGATACGCTGAGCGGCTACATGCCGGGCTATGCCGCGGTCGCGGCGTACTACAACCAGGTATCGCCAACGCCGGTGAATCAGGCGCTCTACGCGCTTCGCAGCCAGGCGTTCGTGACCGCCAACTACAACCTGTTCAAGAATTACTCGTTGTACTGGACATTGAGCCAGCTCGGCGCACCCACTTACGCGGGACCGCCGAACTTCCCGCCGACGTGGCTGGAAAAGGTGTGGGACGCCGAATCCGGCCTCACGTTGCAGGCGATGCAGGGCTACTTCAACATCAATCCGTTCAACATCACGCTGGTGCCGGGCTCGACGATCGGCCGCTACGATGGGCGCGTGTCGTTACCCAACTCGGACCCGCGTCTGCAGACCGATGGCGACCCGTCGGACATCCTGATCTCGCAGCCGTTCACCAATGCGTTGGCCACGCAGATGCCGGATTACCTCGGCTACACGGCACCGAACGCGGCGTACATGCCGCTGAACGACGCGATCATCCAGGTGTGGAACTTCTCGCACGGTGGCCAGCCGTTGCCCGACACGATCCCCGATCTGCTCGGCGCGCTGAAGATGAATCCACAGCTGAAGGTGTTGGCGGAAAACGGCTTCCACGATCTCGCCACGCCGTTCTTCAATACCGAGAAGCAGCTTGCGCGGCTCAAGACGGTCCAGGGTCTCAACCCGAATCTGCAGGTCAACTTCTTCCAGGGCGGACATATGATTTATCTGGATGACGTGGCGCGCCCGCAGATGAAGGCGGATCTCGCGGCCTTCTATGGCGGCAAGCCGATAGCAGGCGCACTGACGCTCGCGACGCTGCCTCAGCCGTGGGCCGACGAAGCGTCAGCCGCTACGCCGACGAGCGAGGCGGTCGCCGCGGCCGCGCCCTGATTGATGGTGGTTTCGCTCCGCGCGAGACCCTCTGACTACTTTTTATGGCGAATGATCATGTCTTCAATCGATATCTTGCGACGTACGCTGGCGTTGATCGTCCTCGGTGTGGCCGTCGGCAGTGCGCACGCGTTGCCGCCTCAGCCGGTGGCGCCCGTGACGCTACCCAACGGCGCACACGGCGTGGACGGTCCGTTCTTTCCTCGTAACCGTGCGAACGCGGTCGCGCCGACAACCGGTTCAACGCTGCAGCAGCAGGCTCAGCAGCGCATCGAGAACAGACTGGGCGCGAATTCGGTACTCGGCAACGGCTCGTCGATCACCAAGGCCCAGGCGCAAAACAATGGGCTCGGCTATATCGCCCGTCATTTTGACGAGATCGATTCCGCGCATTCGGGCCGCGTGACGTTAAATGACGTCAGGCAGTATCTGCAGCAGCATCAGCAGTGATGGTCCGTCAGTCCGTTAGTCCGGGATGATGGCCGGCGGTGCGTTGCCATCGTGCGACGTGCCGTCGGCCGTAGCCTGAGCTTCACTTCCCCGTTGCCGCCTGGATCATCTTCCATCCATTGCCAGCCGGATCGCGAAAGCCCGCATCGACGCTGCCGAAACGATCCACCGGCTCCTGCGTGAATTCGACGCCGCGCGCCTTCAACTGCTCGTAGCTCGCGCGACAGTCGGCAACGGACAGCACCAATGGCGGCATCGCGCCCTTCGCGACCATCGCGCGCAGCGTTTGCGCGGTCGCTTCATCGTGGACCGGCGGCCCCGGCATGAACAGTCCCAACTGGAAAGACGGCTGCTCCGGATGCTGGACCGTGAGCCAGCGGTAAGCACCGTTGCGCACGTCCGTGTGGACGCGAAAGCCGAGCTTGTCGACGTAGAACGAAAGCGCCGCGTCCTGATCGTCGACGTACAAACCGACCACATTGATACCCTGATTCATGACTCCTCCCTGGTTGAGGGCTCGACTGTATCGCTGGCCACGCGGCGGCGCTTCTCCAAAACTGCGGTCGGCGGGATCGTATGCGCTGTCGGAAGCGCGACAAACGGCTGGCGCGCCGGTTCAATGCAATTCGTTGAATTCGACGCGCCCGCCCTTCATAACCAGCGGGATGTGCTCGCCCTGGCCGCTCAGGCAGCTCAAGTCGCGCAACGGATCGCCGTCGACCACCAGCACATCGGCATAGGCGCCCGGTACGAGGCGTCCCAGCTTACCAGTCATGCCGAGAATTTCGGCGCCGATGGTGGTGGCGCTGCCGATGATCTCGGCGGGGCTCAGCACTTGCGCGCGGATTGCAAACTCGTCGCTTTGCATACGATGGCCCGGGCCGAGCAGATCGGAGCCGAAGCCCATCTTGACGCCCGCGCGCTTGAAAATCTCCAGCGACTTCAAGCCCGCTTCACGCACGCCACTGGTTGCGCAGCACCGGCAGCATGAAGGCCAGTACGGCGGCATCCATCGCATCGAACACGTAGCCGAGTCCGCCCAGCCATAGCAGCTTCCGATGAAAGCTCGAGTACGGCAGGCGCTCTATGCGTGCGGGAATCGTCGACATAGCATGCTTCCAGAAAGGGGGCGCCGTGGCGGCTGGCATGGTCGAACGAGTATAGAAAGTCGAGATGGACGGGTCTTGGTTGCAAACCGCATCCAACATGCGGATTCCAGCATCACCGGGCGGCGTAGCGCGGCACACATCGGTACTGCGGCTATTCGCCGGCCATGCGGCGGCGCTTCTTCAAAACCGCGATCGTCAGGTCCGGGCGCTGCGCGGCCTTCAGCACGCAAGCGGGCACGCGATCGAGTTCAGCCTGATCGGCGCGTGCCTGCACACGCATCTCGCTCGGGCTCAGGCCGGTGATGTCGCGAAAAATGCGGCCGAACGTGCCGAGGCTTTCCCAGCCGGTCGCAAACGCAATGTCCGTGATGGCGAGGTCGGTGTCGCGCAGCAGCGTGGTGGCCTGCTCGATACGCCGCGTCAACAGATAGCGGTGTGGCGGCACGCCAAAGGCCCGCTTGAACGAACGCGCGAAGTGCGCTTCGGACACGCCGCTGACTTCGGCCAGGCGCCGCACCGGCCAGGCTTCGTGCGAAGCCGCATCGATGCGGTCTTTCGCACGCAGCAGGCGACGCAGCAGCGCCGGGTCTTCGAGTGCGTCGGCGCCGCGCGTCCAGGTTGGCTTGGTCATCGAGTGGCAGGCCTCGTGTTGATCGGAATACGCACTATGGCCACTCGCCTTGGCCGCAGCGCGAGGCCATTGTTGCATGCCTCCGTGTGAACTCCGGGTCACAGGCTGCGATCAATGCTTCCTTATGGGTTGTCGTACAACTGCGCGATCAGTGGATGGCGCGTCGACAGCCGCCATCCTTCGAAAACCGCATACGTTAGGTAAGTTCGGGTAAGTACTGCATGTACGTAAACGAAGTCTTCACCTAACATTCGTATGTCGTCTTACAACTTTCCCTGCGCGGGTCGGCCTATCACGGCACCTTTCACCGGGCCGGAACGCATCTAAACACTCGCATTCCTTAATAACAAGGATGACCCCATGCTTTACAGAGTCACCGTCATAGCATGCCTGACCGCGCTGCTCGCGGCTTGCGGCAGCGGCGATAATGCGCTGCCCGCGTCGAGCACGAGCAGCACCACGCCGGCGGCATCGGCCGCGCCCGCCGCCTTCAAGGTCGGCACCACCACCAACGACCCCAACCTGCCCGCGGCACCGCAACTGCCGAGCGCCGACCAGGTCTGCAGCACGCTCGAAGCCAGCAACAACCTCGTGAGCCAGCCGAGCGGCGCACTCGGACCCGAAGCCGACAACGGCGCCACGTCGGCGATCCTGAATCCGGACCAGGCGCGCATCCAGGCCGCGCTCGACGCCTGCGGCGCCGCCGTGGATGCTCAGGTCGGCGCAGCGATCCAGGCCGCGGACGCAGCGGCAGCCGCGTCGCAAACCGCGGCCGCCGTGCCGAACGTCAACATCAAGGGCGCGTCGGCGCAAACCTTCGCGGGCTCGCAGTATCGCGCGACCAAGTTCGCGGTGCGCCTCGTCGTGTCGAGCACCGCCGCGGGCAACGCGTTCATCACGGGCCCGCTGACACTGCCCTCGGGCGTCACGCTGTGGATCGACAACGGCGTGACCGTCTACGCGACGCGTGACGTGATGGCCTATTCACCGACTGCGGCCGGACCATATTGCGCCAACACCGCGGTCAGCTCGACCAAGGCCGGCAGCTCGGGCAACTGCCTGCCGCTGATCGGTGGCAGCTACCTCGTCAACTCGGCGGTGGTCGGCGGCGGTACGATCGACGGCCGCGCAGCATCGGAAATCGTCAGCTCAAACAACCTTTATCCGCTGATGCGCGTCGACCTGAGCTGCACCAACACGTACGTCGCCTACAAGGCGGGCACCCAGGCCCCGGACGGCACTGCCTGCGACGACGGCGGCACCTTCGTGAACTCGAAGGCTTCGGCGCGTCACATGACGTGGTGGGACCTCGCGTGGCTCGGCAACATGGTCGAGAATGGCACGACCGGTGTCGGCTCGCAGTCGAACTTCCGCATGATGGTGTTCAACTACGCGAAGAACCTGACGCTGTTCGGCATCACACTGCACAACAGTGCGAACTTCCACGTCGTGCCGAGTGGTGTGGACGGCCTCACTGTGTGGAACGTCAAGGTGCAGACGCCGTCGGCATCGGCCTCGGCCAACCCGGCTGGTAACGGCAACCCGAACTACCTGGGCATGGTGCCGACCGTCGATACCGCGAAGAACACCGACGCGTTCGACCCGGGTTCGGCTTCGAAGCCAGTCACGCAGGCATTGACGACCGGTAGCACCACGACTTCGTCGGCTGGCAAGATCGCGTTTGACGGCTACCTGAAGAACGTCGTGTTCGCGTACAACTACATCAGCACCGGCGACGACGACATCGCGATCAAGGGTTCGAGCAACCCGAGCCCGGCAGGTTCGGGGTTGTATGGTGTCGACGGCAATCGCGACGTCGCGACCGATCGCAAGTATGGTTTCGTCATCGCGCACAACCATATTTACGCGGGTCATGGCGTGTCGGTCGGCAGCGAGACCAATGCGGGCGTGACGAACATCCAGGTGTACGACAACTCGTTCGATGGCTCCGAACAGGCGCTGCGCATCAAGTCCGACTGGGCGCGCGGCGGTCTCGTGACGAACGTCAACTACAACAACATCTGCATCCGCAATAGCGGCCAGGCGCTGTTGTTCACGCCGTACTACAGCACGAAGGCACTGTCGAATCCGACTTCGCCGCTGTATCCGGACTTCCACGACATCACGCTGTCGAATATCCATATCATCGGTGGCACGTCGGCGATCTTCGAGGGCTTCGAGGCGAACTCGGGCGGCATCGCGCACGCGCAGATTCCGCTCGGCATCACGCTGAACAACGTGCTCGCCGATTCGCCGGACAACGTCGCGGTCACCGCATCCGACGCGAATCTGACGCTGAACAACGTGAATCTGCCGATCTTCCCGTCGACCGCGAACCGCGTCGTACTGAACGGCTCCGCGTCGCAGCAACTGAACACCGCGAAGGCGGTCGATTGCGGCGCAGCGTACGTCGACTTCCCTGCGATCGGCGACACTTCGACGACCGGCCAGACGTGGGCGGGTTCTTCGCAGTAAGCATCTGGCAGTAAGCGCTCGGCGCTGATGGCAACAGCGTGCGGCGGCGGTGAGCCGCACGCGTCGAGGTAGACGTGTTTCATTCAACGGCCCGTACGGATTATTCCGCACGGGCCGTTTTCATTTGATGCGCTGGGTAGATGACGCGCTCGCCGCCGCGGCCGCTTCACGCGGTCTGCTCGGTCTTGCCGTAAGCGAGCCGGCCGTTTTTCGACAGCAGCACCGCAACCGGCCGCGTCATTTCGAACTCGGAAAAAATGATCGTCATGCTGGCGGTGATCGGCACTGCGAGAAAGGCGCCCGGCACGCCCCACAACGCCGACCACACCGCCATGCTCGCGAGAATCGCGAACGGGCTCAGGTTCAGCGAGTTGCCCGTCAGATACGGATCGAGGATGTTGCCGATCACGAAGTGAATCGCGCTCAGCGACACCAGCACGATCAGGATCGAATTCAGCTCGCCGAACTGCAGCACCGACATCAGCACCGGGAATACGACCGCGAGCACCGAGCCGATATATGGCACGTAGTTGAGCAGCGCGGTCAGTATCGCCCACAGCCCGGCGAACTCGAGGCCGACGCTGCGCATCGCGAGCCAGCAGATCCCACCGAGCAGCACGCCGAGAAACGTCTTCAACGCGAGATAGGCGCCAATGCGCCGGTTGATGTCCGTGACCACGCCCCGGATGCGCGCCGCGTTGGTCGAATTGGCGGTCATGTTGGTCAGCTTTTCGCCGAACGTTCTGCGCTCGACCAGCAGAAAACTCGCATACAGCACGATCACGAACAGGTCGATGATCACCGACGACAGCGACGCCAGCATGCCGGTCACCATCGTCTGAATGTTCAGCTGCGCGAGCACGTTGCGCCGCAGCGACTCCCAGGTCGGCTCGCTTTCGAGGTGCAGCAGCGTCGAAATCTTGTGGATCATCAGCAGCACCGAGTCCTGGTAGCGCGGCGCGAGCGCGACGAGCGCGTCGTAGTTCGCGACGAGCATGTCGACCGCGAAGAAGATCGCGGCGCCGATCAGGAACATCGAGAGTCCGTAGCGCAACTGCACCGGCAGCCGCGGGCCGATTACCGGAATGCGTTGCAGCAGCCGCGTGAAGTCGACCACCACATACACCGCGATCGCGCCGAATACGATCGGCACGAAAACCGCGCGCCCGATAAACAGCACCCAGCCCACAATCAGCAGCAGCACCACTACGCATACGGACGCTTGCAATCTGTCGGTCATTACTGCCCCCTTACACGGCGGGTCGCGCGATGGACAGCACTGATCTTCGCACAGAACGATGACAGCTCACAGAAAAAGCGCGACAGATCGTTCCGTCGACCGACTCGGGGCCGACACCTCGAAATGCGCCAGCAGAATGTCGCGAAACGTTGTGATGCGCCGGACTCCCTGGTGAAACCCATCTGCTACGCTGGGCTAAACGGTTTCAATCACCTGACGTGGTCCGACGCGAGCGCCTGCGCCACGCGGTGGCAGCGCACGGCCGAATCCACGCAGTGAAGCCCGCGCCGCGCGTGTCCTGCGATGGCCGCGCTCTGTCTGTGCGTGATGTTCGACTACACGCATCCTTCTGATCTCACGGCATGGAGTACGAGATGCTGCAACGTCTGGGGTCGCGATTCGTCGCAATGGGTCTGGTGTTGACATGCGCCGCTTGCGGCGGTGGTGGCGGCAGCGGCGCGGACTCGGCTGGCACCGGCTCGAACGGCGCGGCCGGCGCGACCACGCCCGCATCGAATCCGGCGCCCGCGTCGAGTCCGACACCGGCATCGAGTCCGACACCGGCATCGAGCCCGACACCGGCATCGAGCCCGTCGGGCGCATCCGACGCCAGCGCCACGACACCCAAGCTCGCCGCCGCGACGCCGATCATCGACGGCACGACGCTCGGCGGGGCCATCTGGCCCGCGGGCGCCACGTCATCGGGCGGAACCGGTCAGCCCGTCGGCGGACTGAACTGCGCGTTGCGCAGCACCGCGTACACGTACGCGCATCTGTCGATCTACCAGAACGGGCAACTACTGACGCTGCCGCCCAGCATCGGCATGGTCGAGCCGACCATGACCACGCCGACCGGCTGCGCGTATCCGGTGCACACGGTCGATTCGAGCGGCAAGATCCATATGGACGCGACGACCGGCGCGACCTATACGCTCGGCCAGTTCTTCTCGATCTGGGGCGAGCCGCTGAGTGCGTCGAACGTGGCGGGTCTGAGCGGCGCGCCGATCGCGATCTACGTGAACAACGGCGGCACGCTCACGCAATACACGGGCGACCCCGCGAGCCTCGTGCTGACGCCGCACGCCGAAATCACGATCATGGTCGGCACGCCTGTCACACAAGTGCCCACCTACACGTGGACCGATCCGCCGCCGTTCGACCCGAACCCGGTCACGCTCGTCTTTGGTGGCGTGGTCGGTACCTCGTTCTGGCCGAACGGCACGACGTCGACGGGCGGCACCGGCACGCCGGTCGACGGCCTGACCTGCGCGCCGGACATGAGCGTGCTGTATCACGTGCACGCGCACCTCGCGATCATCAAGGACGGCCAGTGGCTCGCGTTGCCGATGAACGTCGGCATTCTGTCGCAATGCACGTATGAGATGCACACGCACGACAACACCGGCATCATCCATATCGAAGCGCCGAACCTCAAAACCTATACGCTCGGCGAGTTCTTCGATATCTGGGGCGAGCCGCTGACGAACACGAACGTCGCGGGCATCATGGGCAATGTGGTTGCGTATATCAACGACAACGGCGATTCCCGCCGCTATATGGGCGACTTGCGCAGTATCGAGCTGACGTCGTTGCGCGACATCACGCTGCAGATCGGCACGCCGCCGGTCAGCACGTTGGCGACGTATTCGTGGTACGAGCCGCAGTGACGTCGGCAGCAAGCCACGTCAGTTCGCCATAGCTGCTTCAACGCGGCGTACCCGAATGCCCGATGCCGTCCGGCCGGCGCGGCACGATGCCCACGGCCGGGCGCGGCGCCGCGTTCGCGACCAGAATCATCGCCGCGCCGGCGAGACCGCTCGACACATGCTTCAACGCATGGCCGGCGATCATGTGCCGCGTCAGATCCCATACCTGCCAATCGAGGCTTTCGAAAATCTTCGCGACCCCGTAGAAGACGATCACGAGCGTCCACGCGAACACGCCGTCCACCTTGCGCGTGAGCGTCATGCCGACGATCAGCATGAGCCCGCCGAACTGAAGAATCGCGTAAGGCCACAGGCTGTTGAACAGCAGCCAGTAGCCGACGGTGGCGGGCGACACGACCACCATGATCAGCATCTGCGCCCAGCCGACGCGCTGTCCGCTCCACGACGTCCATAGCATGGCGAGGATGCCGGCGAACACGATCGTCATCGGCAGACGATCCCAGACTAGCGTCGCATCGGTCGGCGCCATGTGGTAGTAAGCCGAGCCGAATGCGGTGAAGAGCAGCCCGAACGCGGCGACGACCATGCCGGGAAATTGCGCCGGCTGGTTCGGCGCATGCCGCCTGACCCAGCGCAGACTGAGCACGCCGGCGATCAGAATGACGAAGTTCGACAGCACGTCCGACGCGTTGTGCAGCGGCCCCAGCGAGCGTTGATCGGCGAAGTGGTGATACGAAGCCGGCTGCGCGAGCGGCCAGATCATCTGCAGCGCGGTGCCCACCACGAAAAGCAGCACGCTAGCAAGCAGCAAGCGGGAGATCTTCACGTTGCTCGACTCCAGATTGGGCGAACGCTCGAAGGCGCCATGAATCGGACCCCCATGAATCGGACCCCTCACGCCGACGCGGAGCGGATCACCCCGGATCGCACAGTACCCATGCGGTCTATCCACGGCTGGGTTTGCCCCCCGTTCGGATTCGCGCAGGCTGCCCGTATCATCGAACAAAGCGCTTTGCGCAACAAGAGCGTCGGGCTGCGCGCCGATGGGCATGCCCTCATAGTATTCTTCTGAACCAATGCAAGCTGCGTGCAAGAATGCGCGCGACACTGCCAGTACGACGCGGTCGAGCCAGGCTTTGTCGAGCAACGCCACGCGATGTTCCGATTCGGGAACCGGCCGGGTCGCGCGACCCAAAGGAAGACCTGGACTCCATGCAAGCGCAGACGCACCACCCGTTGTTTCCGCCTCGTCGATGGAGGGGTGCGCTGTGCGCGCTGCTGTGCGCAAGCCTGCTCGTCGGCTGCGCGCCATTACCCTCGCTCCAGGATCGCAAGGAGTCGCATGCATTGCCGCCGGCGGTGGCCGCCACCACGGATCTCGGTCGCGCGGTCGGGCCGGAACTCGCCGCGCACACGGGGCTGTCGGGTATTTATCCGCTGTCGGATGCGCATGTCGCGTTCGCCGCGCGCATGGACCTGATCCGTTCCGCGCAACGCACTCTCGACATCCAGTACTACATCTGGCGCGGTGACCTGACCGGCACGCTGCTGCTCGAACAGATCCACGAAGCAGCGGACCGTGGCGTGCGGGTGCGTCTGCTGCTCGACGATCTCGGCATCAACTCCGCGCTCGACCCGACGCTCGCGGCGCTCGACGCGCATCCGAACATCGAGGTACGCCTGTTCAATCCGTTCGTCGTGCGCAGCCCGAAATTTCTCGGCTTCGTGACCGACTTTTCGCGCGCCAATCGGCGCATGCATAACAAGTCGCTCACCGCCGACGCCACCGCGACGATCCTCGGCGGCCGCAATATTGGTGACGAGTACTTCGATGCCACCGACGGCGTCGTCTTCGCCGACCTGGACGTACTCGCGGTCGGACCAGCCGCGGCCGATGTCTCGAGCGATTTCGACCGCTACTGGGCGAGCGCGTCCGCGTATCCGGTCGAGAAGATTCTGCCGCACGAGAGCGTCGATGAGCTGGCCGCGCTGGAGCGTAACGCGCGGGCGATCGGGCAGGACCCCGCGGCAGCGGCCTATAAGGAAGCGCTGCGCGGTCCGCGCGTCGTGCAAAACCTGCTCGACGACAAGCTGCCGCTCGACTGGGCCAAAACGAAGATGATCAGCGACGACCCCGCGAAGGGCCTGAACAACGCGCCGCCGGAAGCACTGATTTCCCATCAGCTGCGCGAAGTGATGGGCCAGCCGACCCGGTCGATTGACCTCGTATCGCCGTACTTCGTGCCGGCGAACACGGGCACCCGGTATCTAAGCGGACTTGCCGCCCACGGCGTCGACGTGCGCGTGTTGACGAACGCGCTCGAAGCGACCGACGTCGTCGCCGTGCACTCGGGCTATATGAAGCGGCGCGTCGAGTTGCTGCAAAACGGCGTGCATCTGTACGAATTGCGGCGCGTGGCAGGCGTTGCATACAAGAAAGAACAGTCGCCGGGGCCGTTCGGCAGCTCCGGGTCGAGCTTGCATGCGAAGACCTTCATCGTGGACTCGCAACGGGTCTTCGTCGGTTCGTTCAATTTCGATCCGCGTTCCGCGCATCTGAATACCGAGCTTGGGCTCGTCATCGACAGCCCCGATCTCGCGACGCGGGTCGATCGCAAGTTTCTCGCGCTGCTGCCTAAGGTCGCGTACGCGGTGCATCTCGACGAAAATGGCAAGCTGTACTGGATCGAAACGAACGGCGACGTCGAAATCCGCCACGACACCGAACCGAATACGACGTGGTACGGACGGTTCGGTGTGTGGATGCTGTCGATTATGCCGATCGAGTCATTGCTGTAGCCCGCGGTTCAGAATCGCCGCAAATCGCGATCTCGCAACGGATCAGGCGTGCGCTGCGTCTCGCGCAACACGCCATTGGTGTCGAACGCGAAATTGAAGAGCATGGGGTGGATGTTGCTTTCGATGTAACGGTACGACCAGACTTCGCGTTGTGAGAGCCGGAAAAACTGCGTTTGCACGGGACGGCCGAAATTGATCAGCACGTCGTCGCGCGTCCATTTGCCGATTTCCGCGCGATTGAATTCGCTCAGCTGCAAGACCTGACGCACGGTCACGATCTTGCCTGACGCGTCGATGTCGGCGGCGACGGTGGTCGAGCCCATCGGCTGGGTCGGCCACATCAGCCGACGGCCGCCTCCGGGCAGGTCATAGACCTCGCGCGGCGGACCCATGCGGGCGAGGATTGCCGCTTGATCCTGGCCGGCCTGGAATTGCTGCCACGGTTGCGCGCATGCCGCGAGCATCAACGCCGTCACGCACGTGAGCGCGGCGCGCCGCAAAGCCCACGACGCGCGTGCGGTTCGCGCGGCAGAGTCCGGAACGTGGGCGAGACGGGTCAGCATAGGTTCCTTCCGTTACGCGCCCGCTCGCTGATGGCTGCAGTCAGGTACCTGCGGCTTACTGCACAAGCTTGGCGCGCAGACGCGTGTGCTCTTCCTGGGAAATGGAACCGGACGCTTTCAGCTTGTCGAGCTTCTCGATTTCATCGGCGACACTGAAGCCCACCACATTGCGCAGATCTTCGCGCACCTGCTTGGCCCGCGCCTGATCGCGCTCCGCCATGCCGCGGTGCTGCGTGAGCAGATACGCGAAGATACCGATATACGGCAGGACGATCAGGAAGATCACCCACAAAACCTTGCCCCATCCGGATACGTCATGGCGGCGGAACAGGTCGCTCGATACCGTGATCAACAGCCAGAACCACAGGATAAAGATGAAGATGGAGAAAACGTCGGCCAGAAAATTCGGGAATGTGAAACCGTCATTAAAGAAAAGCATCGTTGTTCTCCATTCCGGTTGAAATTGAAAGGCTTAACGGATTTCGACCTATGGCTGCCCGCTATGGAGGGCGCATGCGATCAGCACAGCAGCGCTAAAAATTTACCATGACCGCAGATGAACTGCGCACGCTCATTCATGCGAGTTGTATGAAAGACATGCATCGGGTTCGGCGGCACATATTTCATTTGTCGTCCTCTATTAGCGAGCGGCTAATGCATGATGCGGACCTTTTTGAGGTTATAGCTTATATCGATAGAGTAACGCGAGAAATTTTTAAGGATTGCGTTCGATTGACGATTTCTGCCGATGGGGCGATCACGTCGCATGGCATTGAATATGCGTAAGTGAACGCAATGTCAAAAGTTGGCGGTTTCGCGGCGCACAGGTATTGCCGAAAGAGCGTTTTGCGATGCATCCAATGGATGCGCGCTCGCCATTCGCTCTGTTCACATTCGTAAGCAAATCTGAACAAAGACGTCTCGGTTGCCGAGTCGAGATCAGGGAAGGTTCGGGTCTTAAGCTCGCAAATTTCCGCGCCAGCATGAAGAGTTCGTTGGCAAAGCCGACTACACGTGGCAGGACGACCGGAACACGAGCGCGTCAGCAGGCGCCGCGGCTGGATCGGTCACCTCGATCGTCACATGCGTGATGGCGCTTTTCGACGCCATCGCATCGAGCCACTGCCGTGCGAGACGCGGCAGCACGTGCTGCTCGATAAAGCCGATTAAAAGACGCGCACCAGTCTCCTGCACGAGGCAGCGCCCGACGATGTAGTCGACCACCTCCGGCGCATAACTGAGCACGATACGGTTGTTGTCCACCATGCGCCGAACCACCCGATCGAGATGCAAGCGCACGATCCGCGTTAGCGAATCCGATCCCAGCGGCCGATATGGCACCACCGTGACGCGCCCTAGGAACGCAGCCGGAAACACCTTCAGCAATTCCGGCGACAGCGCCAGGCGCAGACCGTCGATGTCCGGCGCAAGCATTTCGTCCGCGCATAGGCTCGCGGTCAGTTCGGAGCCGACATTGCTGGTCATCAGGATAGTCGTATTGCGGAAATCGATATAGCGCCCATCGCCGTCTTCCATGTAGCCCTTGTCGAGCACCTGGTAGAACATTTCGTGCACGTCGCCGTGCGCCTTTTCAATCTCGTCGAGCAGCACGACCGAGTACGGACGTCGGCGCACCGCTTCGGTCAGCACGCCGCCCTCGCCGTAACCGACATAGCCAGGCGGTGCGCCCTTGAGCCCCGAGACTGTGTGCGCCTCCTGGTACTCACTCATGTTGATCGTGATCAGGTTCTGCTCGCCGCCATAGAGCGCCTCCGCCAATGCGAGAGAGGTTTCGGTCTTGCCGACGCCCGACGGCCCCGCGAGCAGGAACACGCCAAGTGGCTTGCGCGGGTCCGCGAGCCCGGCACGCGCCGTCTGCACGCGCTCGCCGATCTGCTGCAACGCGTCGTGCTGGCCGATCACGCGCGCGGCAAGCGTGGCGGGCAGCACCCGAACGGCGCTGAGCTCGTCGGTGACCATGCGTCCGACTGGAATGCCGGTCCAGTCAGAGACGATGTCGGCGACGATCGCTTCGCCAACTTCCGGGAACACGAATGACGTGTCCGCCTGCAGCTTCGATAACGTCCGCTCCAGCTCGCGCAATGTCTGCAGCGAAGTGGCCGTGCTATCAGGCGCGTCGGCTTCTGGTCCGGCCTCGGCGGCGCGCTCGCTCACGACATCGCGCGCGCTCGCCAGCGCCTTCGCCGCATCGGACTGGGCCTGCCAGGCAGCTTCAACAACACATTCTTCGAGCTCGAGCGTCGCGATCGTGGCGTTGACGTCGGCCAACGCTGCCTCGCCGCCAAGGCCGATGCGGGCCTCGTTACCGAGCAGTTCGGCTTCGACGCGCGCCGCTTGCAAGCGCTCGCGAATCCGCTGCAATTCGCGCGGCGGCGCATGCTGCGACAGCGCGACGCGCGCGCAGGCGGTGTCGAGCAGGCTGATCGCCTTGTCCGGCAATTGACGCGACGGAATATAGCGATGCGACAGTGTGACGGCCGCTCGAATCGCTTCGTCGAGAACCACGACGCCATGATGGTTCGCGAGTGTGCGCGCGAGTCCGCGCACCATGTCGATCGCGGATGGTTCCTCGGGCTCGGCGATTTGCAGCACCTGAAAGCGCCGCGTAAGCGCCGGGTCTTTCTCGATGTGACGCTTGTACTCAGCCCACGTGGTCGCGCCGATCGTGCGCAGTGTGCCGCGGGCAAGCGCCGGTTTCAGCAGGTTCGCCGCATCCCCGGTGCCGGCCTGACCGCCGGCGCCGATCAGCGTGTGAATCTCGTCGACGAACAGCACGACCGGCGCCGGCGACTTTGCCGCCTCCTCGAGGACCGACTTCAGTCTGGCCTCGAACTCGCCCTTCATGCTCGCGCCGGCAAGCAGTGCACCGACGTCGAGGCTCAATAGCCGCAAGTCGGCGAGTTTCGGCGGCACTTCGCCGGCCGCGATCGCGCGCGCGAGCCCTTCGACGACCGCGGTCTTGCCGACCCCGGCGTCGCCGGTGAGCAGCGGATTGTTCTGGCGCCGGCGCAACAGCACGTCGACCATCGTGCGGATCTCGACCTCGCGGCCAATCACCGGATCGATTTCACCGGCCCGCGCGCGCGCGGTCAGATCCGCGCAGAACTGTGCGAGTGCCGCGCCCTTCGCCGACGTTGCGAGCGCACTGGACGCCTCGCCCGGCACGGCGGACGAAAAGTCGCTCTGGTCGTAGGCGGTGTCGTCCGCTTCGGGGGAACCTGCAATCCACGCCGGCAACGCGTCGTGTAGACCGTCGAGCGCAATCTTCCCGAACTCCGGCGAAATGGCCAGCAGCAAGCGCCGCAACTCGGGCGTCTCGACCAGCGCCGCCATCAGCCATGCGCCGCGAATCCGACGGTCGCCGAACGCCAGCGTGGCGACCACCCACGCGCGCTCGATCGCCGTCTCGACGTGATGCGAAAAATCCGTGAGCGCGCTCGCGCCCGACGGCAGCGCGGCGAGCGCGGCCTGCAGGTCCCGCTCGAGCAGTTCGCGGCTGATGCCGCAATGTCTGACGATGCGGTGCAGGTCGTTATCGGACAGCGCGAACAACTGATGCAGCCAGTGCACGAGCTCGATATACGGATTGCCGCGCAGCCTGGAAATGGCCGTAGCGGATTCGATGCTCCTGAAGAGCGTCGCGCCGAGCTTGCCGAACAGCGCGTGGCGTGAAATGGACATGATGACGTTGCAGGTAAAGATGTTTGTACCAAAAAGGCGCGGCTTTGTCTTGACGTCCGGCGCGCTGCGCGCAGGCATCCGACAAAGCCCGCAGGCCAGACTGATCGAGCGACAAAGCATAGCCGTTCGATCGCCGCCTGTATTTGGGCCGTCGCCCATATTCCGCTCGACGTGCACGAAGTAGCATTCACATCTTCCACGCGCCAGTCCGCATTTTTCGCTGGTGATTTATTTGTTTCTGCGGCGAGAGAGGCTTTTAACGAATGCACGTTTTCCAGGCAGATCTGATTCGCCGTTGGCTGCCGGTCAGGCCATGAATGGATATCAAGCTCGCTGGGACCATTCGCCTGTCGAAACAGGCGCGCTCAAAACGTTCGCACGGACAATCCAATCTATCGGGCTCGCGTTTGCTGTTGCGCGAAACGATCTGTCGGAAACGGGCGACGCCAGCCAGACAGGCTTCGCAGGTGAAAACAGTCGCGCCGGCGTGCCGCGTTCGTCTGGCGCCCAGCCGAGCGCGCATGCCGACCTTCAGCCTATGTCCGACTATTTACTGAATCCGCCTGTCGAAGCAGTGAGCGCGTCCGAAGACTCTCTCCCGGCACTGCCGTCGGGCGGGAATCCGCCCGCGGACCGGATCGAGCCCGTGCTGAGGAAGCCGGATGACTTCAGCGACCTCATCGCGCTCGCCGACGAGCACGATGACGATCCGCTGCAGCGGCGTCGCGAATCGCACGCACCTGCAGACGGAGCACACGGCGGCCTGCCAATGCTTGTGGCAGCAGACATCGACGAAGCGGACCCGCTCGACGCGCTCAAGCTCGAATACCGTCATGCGCTGCTGAGCCAGAAGAACGGCAACGCGCACGAGCCCAAGGCGAAGCCAGAAGATCATCGCGAGTCGATCATCGGGGCGCCGCATGATCCGTTTGCCGGCCTTGTCGATCCTTTGCATCGCGAATCGTCGGTATTCGACCTGCTGACGAAAGGAAAGAACATCGACACGCTGCTCGAGAGCCTCGACTCGTTCGGTGCCGAGCAGATTTTCAAGGCGGACGAAAACCACGAGATCCTCGCGCTGCTCGCGCCGCGCGGCCTTCCCAGGCATCGCGCAAGCACGACCGCGCCGCTCACGCGCGAAGAACATCACATGGTCAGCGTGGACAGCCACATGGCCATGCCTGAATCGATCGAATACGAAGAGCCTGAATTTCCAGATGACGAGAACCACTGACCTGCCCGAGTCCGGTACTGCGACACTTCATAGCCTGCTCGACGCGCAGACCTATGGCGAACTCAAGGCGCAAACCATTGAGAACGTGCGCAAGCATCCGTCGAACGTGCGCGAACGCTGGCTGCTGTTCGAACTGTTGTGCGTCGACGGCGAATGGCAACGCGCGCTACGGCAGTTGCAGACGTGGGCCACGCTCGAACCGGAACGCACGTCGCGCGCCCAGATGTATCGCGGGCTGATTCGCGGCGAGATGTTTCGCACCGAGGTGTTCGCGGGTCAGCGCACGCCGGGCGAGATCGATCCGCTGCCAGAGTGGGTGAAATCGCTGCTGCAAGCCAACGCCAGGCTCGGCGAGGGCAACCTCGCCGCGGCCGACAAACTGCGCGGCGCCGCGTTGGAGGCCGCGCCGGCCACGCGCGGCGAAAGCACGCAGATCGGCGAATTCGAATGGCTGACCGACAGCGATAGCCGGCTGGGTCCCGTGTGTGAGCTGACCGTTGCCGGCGGTTATCGCTGGGTACCGTTCGACTCGATGAAATCGCTGACGCTCGGTCCGGTCACCGCGCTGACCGACCTCGTCTGGCGCTCGGCCGTCGTGGGCCTACGCGACGCGACCGTCTTGCGCGGCTACCTGCCGGTGCGCTATCCCGGCTCGGAAAGCGGCCCCCCGGCCACCAGGCTCTCGCGCGAAACGAGCTGGAAAGACGTCGGCGAAACCGGCGTGATCGCGCTCGGCCAGAAAACCTGGAGTACCGACAAGGGTGACGTCGGCCTGCTCGACCTCGGCGAATGCCGGTTCAGTCACGATCACGACGAGCGGGTATGAACACGTCCAACGCGCGACACCGTCAAGCCTACATGCCGTCGCTGATCGACCGCCTGCTCGACGATGCGCCCGCGCGGCGTAGTGAGCGGCCGGACACCTATGCGCCCAACAGCGAAGGCATGCGCCGCATCATCCAGCGTGACCTGAGCCTGCTGCTCAACACGACGAACCTGGACGACGAGATCGACATGGCGCGCTACCCGATGCTGGCCGCGTCGGTCGTCAATTACGGTCTTCCCGCGTTGTCCGGAAGCTACCTGGCCAGTCGCAACTGGGAAACCGTCGAGAAGATGGTCCGCACCGCGATCGTCCGCTTCGAGCCGCGTCTGATTCCCGAGTCGCTGCGCATCCGGCCGCTCAATAGCAAGGACCCAGTCCGCTACAACCAGCTGATGTTCGAGATTCACGGCCTCATGTGCTGGTCGCCCTATCCGCTGGAATTTCGCATCCAGAGCGCATTCGACATCGAAATGAATCACGTCACGTTCGAGCTGGACTCCGGCAAGGGAAATTGACATGGATCCACAATTTCTCGACTACTACAGCCGCGAACTGACGTACATGCGGGAAATGGCCGGCGAGTTCGCCGCGCACCACCCGAAAATCGCGCGGCGCCTTGGCATGGAGGGCATCGAGGTTGCCGATCCCTATGTGGAGCGGCTCATCGAGGCGTTCTGCTTCATGTCGGCGCGCACACAGATCAAACTCGACGCCGAGTTTCCACGCTTTACGCAGCGTCTGCTCGAAGTGGTCTATCCGAACTACGTCGCGCCCACGCCATCGATGACGGTCGCGCAACTGCGTCCCAGCCTGCGTGAAGGCGATTTCACGAAAGGGCTGCAGGTGCCCCGGCATAGCATGCTGCGCTCGGCCATCCCGCCCGGCGAGCAAACCACGTGCGAATTCCGCAGCAGCCAGGACGTCACGCTATGGCCGATCGAGATCGCTGAAGCGCGGCTCACCGCGGTGCCGCCTGATATCCCCGACACCGATCGCCATCTGTTGCCGCACATGCAATTGCGCGGCGCGTTACGGCTGCGCCTGCGCACAACCGGCGAAGTGAAGTTCAACCAGATGACGAACTTCGACCGGCTACCCATTTACATCGGCGGCGACGAACGTATCGCTTCGCATCTGTTCGAGCTGATCCATGCCGGTAGCGTCGCTTCCGTCGTGCGCGCGTACGGCGCATCGAGGGACGAAGGGCACGTGGTCGCGAAAACACCGGTCGAATTTGAAGGTCTGCAAGCGAACCAGGGCCTGCTGCCGCTCACGTGGAATACGTTTCACGGCCACAACCTGCTGCAAGAATACTTCGCGTGTCGCCAGCGCTTCTATTTCTTCGCGCTGACGCAACTTGCGGCGGGTATTGCGCGCGTGGACAGCAAGGAAGCCGAGATCGTTGTGCTGCTCGACCGTCTGCCGGAAGAGCTGGCCACGCACGTCGACGCATCGCGTTTCCTGCTGTTCTGTACGCCGGTCATCAACCTGTTTCGCAAGCGCACCGACCGCGTCGAAATCAATCGCGCGCAAACCGATTTTCATCTGCTCGCCGACCGCACGCGGCCGCTCGACTACGAGATCTTTTCGGTGTCGCACGTATTCGGTCAGCGAGCGCAAACATCGCTCGAAGTCCAATTCAATCCGCTCTATCAGACGCTGCACAGCGACGTGGGCAACCACGGCCGCTATTTTTCAGTGCGCCGCGAACAGCGCACGCTGTCGGCCAATGCACGCAAGTACGGCACCCGCACGCCGTATATCGGCACCGAGGTCTACGTGTCGCTCGTCGATCAGGCGGAGGCGCCGTACGCCGACGACATCCGCTACCTGTCGGTCGAAGCGTGGGTCACGAACCGTGACCTGCCGCGCCTGATCCCGCGTAACGGCAAAACCGACCTCACGATGTCGGACTCCGTGCCGATCGAGGGCGTGCGCCTCGTGCATGCCCCGAGCGCGCCTCGCGCGCCCTACGCGAGCGGTGAAACGGCGTGGCGTCTGATCCGGCAGCTGAGCTTCAATTACATGCCGCTCGCCGAACTCGATCACGGCGATGGCGGCCAGGCGCTGCGCAACATGCTCGGACTTTTCGTCGCCCCGGGCGAACACAACCAGGCACGGCAGATCGAGGCGCTCGTCGGCGCACGCACCGAACCGGTGGTCCGGCGTCTGCCGGGCGATGGCCTGCTCGTCTATGGGCGTGGCGTGCGCTGCGAACTGACGGTCGATGAAACCGGCTTTTCGGGCATCAGCCCGTATCTGTTCGGACTCGTGCTCGAGCATTACCTCGCGCGTCACGTGTCGATCAACGTGTTCACGGAAACCGACCTCCGTTCGATGCAGCGTGGGCTGATCACCCAATGGCGGCCACGCATGGGCGGACGCGGAGCGGTATGAGCATGGATGCGTCGCTTGTGAGCGTCTTCGCGCCAACGCGATCATCGCTCGATCCGCAATCGCTCGACGCGTGGTTCGATCCCGACACGCCTTGGCAGTCCGGCTTCCTGAGCCTGCTGCGCGCGATCGCCGCGCGCGATCCGTTGATGCCGTTGCCGGGCACGGCCAGTCTGCCGCAACAGGAGCCGTTCCGGATCGGCCAGCAACCCACACTGGCCTTTGCGCCGCGCGAAATCGCGTCGCTCGGCACGCGAGACGGCCGCCTTGATGTGCGGCTATTCGGACTCGGCCTGTGGGGGCCGCATGGGCCGCTGCCATTGCATATGACGGAGCTGGCTCACAGTCGTGTGGAAAGCCACCAGGATCATGCGCTGGTCGGGCTCGTCGATCTCTTCCATCACCGCGCGCTGTCGCAGTTTTACCGCGCGTGGGCGTCAGGGCAAGCCACCGCGTCGCTCGACCGTGCCAGTGACGAAACGTTTTCGTTCTACGTCGCCAGTCTGATCGGCGTCGATCCGGCCGAGGCGAAGCAGTCCTGTCTGCCCACGCACTCGCGTTACGGCGCGGCGGCGCACCTCGTGCGCGAGGCGCGCACTCCGCACGGCATCGCGGCGACGCTCTCGCATTACTTCGGCGCGCCGATGACCATCGAAGAATTCGTGCCGCACTGGATCCATCTGTCCGCATCCGAACATACGAAACTCGGCGTGCCGGGGCCCGCGGCGATCATCGGTGAAGGCGCGCAGCTCGGCGAGGCAATCCCCGACCGGCAGCACAAGTTCCGGCTCGTCGTCGGTCCGCTCGACCTCGATCAGTATCTGCGCCTCACGCCGCACGGCGAGGACCTGCCGACGTTCGTCGAATGGGTGCGGGCCTTCGTCGGCCATGAATACGTGTGGGAGGTCAAGCTGCTCGTCAAACCGCGTGCGGCGCCAGCCGCCTGCATCGGCACGTCGCAGAGGCTCGGCTACTCGACGTGGCTCGGTGATTCCCCCGACGACCTGCCGGTCGTCGGCATGGTTTTCGAACCTGAACAGTGCAACGGCCAACCCCGGAGTTCCTTCGCATGAACGCCAACACGCCCGCCGCCATGCTGCGCTTCGCCGACCTGCTCGAACCGGTCTCGGCCGACATGCGTTGCGGTCCCGATCTCGAATACGATCCTGCTTTCGTGATGCTGGAGGCCGCCGCGGCCCCACGCGCCGAGGCGCAATACGGCGACTTCGTCGACGTGCCGCCACCGGCCAATTGGGCCGAAATCGAACGCGATTGCCGCGCGCTGCTGCTTCGCACGAAAGACATCCGCCTCGCGGTGATCCTGCTGCGTTGCCGAACCCGGCTCGACGGCGCGGCCGGCCTGCGCGACGGCCTGGCTTTCCTGATGGCGATGTTCGAATGCTATGGCGAAGCGCTCCACCCGCTGCCCGTGTTCGAAGGCAAACGCGACCCGGCGATGTTCGCGAACGCGGTGGGCGGACTCGTCGATCCGGATGGCGCGCTGGCCGATGCGCGCGACATCCCGATGCCGAGGGCGGCGGGGCTGCAACTGCATGTGCGCGACATCGAAAAATCATTCGCGACACCGCACCAGAAAGACGCACTCGCCCCTGAATCCGTCGTCCGGATGCTAAAGGAATGGTGGGGCCGGCGCGATACGACGCTTGCCGCACTGGTCGAAGCGCAGTGTCTGACGCAGCGCATTGCCTCATGGTGCGATGAGACGCTCGGTGTCGATGCACCCGATCTCGGCCCGTTGTGCCGAGCGCTGCAGCCATTCACGCAAAATCAGGTGTACGGCGGCGGCGCGTCCGTGCCGGCAGCCGCCCGAGCGGTCAGGGAGCCGGACGACGACACGGTGCCCGGATCGGCGCCGCCTGCCGTCGCTGCGGCAACGCTACCGCGGTCCGACGCGCCGGCCGACGTGCCGGCCGACGTACCAATAGCTGCCGCGCCTTCTCCAATGGATCGCTGGAGCGCGCTCGCAGCCATTCAGGAAACCCGCATGTGGTTCGAGCAAAACGAACCGAGTAGCCCCGTCATTGTTTTGCTGCGCCAATCGGAAAGGATGGTGGGCAAACGGTTTTCGGAACTCGCCCATATCATTCCCGCCGATTTACTCGCTAAATGGGACGAGATCGACAGTTGAGGCAGCGTGCACGCATGTGCCACTTTCTTCGCTGTCAGCCCATTTAGTCCGCCGCTCAACCAACAACTTCCAATGAAAAGACTCATTCAATTTTTTATCCTCGTTTGCTTCGCGATACCCCATTTCGCGTTTGCCACCTGCACCCAGTTGAAGCCTTCGCAGATTGCCGAACTGCTGTCTCAAGGCTACATGGCGGGACACCCATTAGCGGTCAACATACCGTTCCAGCAAAGCTCGGTATCGATCGATCCGGGATTACCGGTCGGCACGGTGATCGCCACGGGCTTGTCGCCGGCGTACGCCACCTATGCGAACTTCGCTGACTGCCTCAACGGCGGCACGGTAACAATCGGCTATTTCAACGCAACCCCGTCCGTCGTGTCGGGTGTCTACAACACCAACGTCCCTGGAATCGGTTTTCGTGTGACCTATCTTCGTGCGAGCGGCACGAATTCGCCACTTCCGTTTACGCCGTCATTTACCGCCGGCGAGCCTAACCAGGTCATCTACGGTCGCTTCGGCATTGGCTCCCAATTCAAGGTTGAACTGGTCAAAACGGGTGACATCGCGAGCAATGTCGACGTGATGTTCAATACCCTCGGAACCGGCATTGCCGACGGTGACGGCAGTCAGGTCGTGACCATCACAGGCGGCGGCATCAACGTCAAGGTTCTTCCGAGCTGCTCGGTCAACGCCAGCACACTGAATATCGATTTCGGCACGTTCGGCCCAGCCGATGTGTCGACCACAAACGGCCCTACCCAGCCAGTCGATTTTACGGTGCTCTGCACCGGTCCCACGCCACCGGCTTCGATCACTGCCGTACTTTCCGGAACACCTGATACAGACGATAGCAGCATGTTGAAGAACACCGGCGCCACGCATCTCGCGATTCGTTTGCGGGACGTTCCAACCAACACAATTTTTAGGCCCAACGATCCGACCAGCACCGTTGTCCACACCCCGCGGGGCGCGATGCAATCGCCGTTCGAGCTCGAAGCCAAGGTGCTGCGCGTGGGAACTGCGGCCCCAACGGCGGGCAGGATCCAGGCGAGCGCAACGATCACAATGACCATCCTGTAAGCCGACTATCCATGACGGACGCGTTCCACAAGCAATCTGTATGACCGATTCATCCGTCACACGGCCGAATTCAATCTTCGTGCAAATCGCAAGTTATCGCGATCCGCAGTTGATTCCCACGTTGCTTGATTTCATCCATCACGCAAGAAAGCCGGATTTGCTACGCATCGTCGTGTGTTGGCAGCATGCGTCTGACGAACCGATAGGCTGGTTCTGGCAACAGGGCTTTGGTAAATGGCGGACGGAACAGACCGACAGCTGGAGCATCCAGCATCTCAGTTATGGCGGCGCGAAAATCGAGCTCATCGACGTGCCGCACATGATGTCGCAAGGTGCATGCTGGGCCCGTAACCTGCTCCAGCAGCGCTATGGCGGGGAGCGCTATACGCTGCAGCTCGATTCGCATCACCGTTTCGTCGACGGCTGGGACATGCTCGTGATCGACATGCTGGAATCATTGCGCGACGAAAGCCCAAAACCGGTGCTGACCACCTATCTTCCGATGTTCGACCCCGAGAATCACGACGCTCGAAAGAGCGATGAGCCAAGAATGTTGGCTTACTCGAGCTTCAACACAGACGGGGTGGTGGTGTTTCGCTCGAAGAAGCTCAGCGACTGGAGGACGCGCACCCGCCCTGTCCGTACGCGCTTCTTCAGCGCACACTTCGCATTCGCCGACGGCCATTTTGTCGAAGCCGTCCAACACGATCCGCATTACTTCTTTCTCGGCGAGGAGATTTCGATCGCCGTCCGCGCGTTCACCCACGGCTATGACCTGTACTGTCCGCACCGGCTGATCGCCTGGCACGAATACAAGCGCTCGTATCGCGCCAAGATCTGGAACGACCATACTCAGGAGGCCAAGGAACGGGGTGATATCGAGGAGCCCTGGAACGATCGCAACCAACGCTCTTTTCAGCGCAATCGTGCGCTGCTCGGCGTCGACGGAGAGACGCTGGCGCAAGGAGATTTCGGCAAGTATGGACTCGGCGCCGAACGCACGCTAGCCGATTACGAAGCGTACGCAGGCATCAGCTTTGCATTGCGCGGTATCCAAGAGTCCGTACTCAATGACGAGGTGCCAGTTCCGGGCGCACAGGCTGTCAGCGAAGCGACATGGAAAGCCTCGCTGTTGCGCGCGAACGACGTGCGCGTGTGCGTACATCGGACTAGTGTCGACAAACATGCGGTCATTCCCGGCATCGAGCACCCCTTGTCGGCCGCCACGTCCGCCGTCGTCGTCATCTGCGACAACGGCGACACTGAGCTGTGCCGCAAAAACATCGACGCCGGCCGGCTCTCCCAACACCGGAATAGCGACTGGCTCGACTTCCACGAGACGTTCGAATCAGAACTTGAGCAGATCCCAGCCTGTTTCGTCGTGGAATTGTTCGACCGTGCCGGCAATGTTCTGAGTCGGATTCGGCGCACCATCGATGCATGACGCGTCCGCACCCGCAACGTGCGGGAATGATTCCGGCGCCGCGCGGCCGAGAGGGTTGCACCACGTCAGCGGATTCGGCGCGTAGCGATACGGACTGACGCCACCATCACCGGTGCGATCCGGGCTGATATAGCGTCCCGAGTGAGGATCGTAGAAACGCGCACCGTTGTAATACAGCGTGGTTTCATCGTCCGCATACTGGCCGGCGTAGCGGAGCCGCTGCGTCAAAGCGTCAGTATTTCCCCACTCCGGCGCAACGAGATTGCCCCACGCACGATAACGCTGCTGCCACACGGCCCGCCCGGTTTCGTCGGTTAGCGCGACGGCCGTACCGGCGACGTCGGTGTGGTAGTGATAGACCTGCGTGTCTTCTATCGTCCCATCGTCCGCGAGCGTCTGATCCACGCAAGCGAGCGGCGCGAAGCCGGTCGACCGGTCCGGCTCGGGTTGATACAGGTACGTGCGAAGTGCCACTGCGCTCTGCTCCTGGATCACTCTGAATCCCTGCCACAGATAGCGCGTGACCTCATCCTGCACAGGGGTCGATGGTTGCGGCGCTCGACGCGGCGAAGCCGGTTCGACAAGCGTCGCGGTACGTCGACCGATTGCATCGTACCGATAGCGCACCGTGCAGTCCTTGCGATGCGCGGCAATGACGCGCCCCTCCGCATCCCAATCGAGCGACAGCATAGGGTCGCCGCCGCTTCTGCGCACCAGTTGTCCCCACGCGTCGTACTCGTAGCGATGGCCGCGGCATTCCCGCAGCCGATGATCCGGATAGACGGCCGGAAACCAGTTTCCGCCGGGCGCATCGAGCAGATTGCTTGCCGCGTCCCACGTGAAATACTCGATGTCCAGCTGATCCGACACGCACCGCAGCAGGCAGCCGCGCCGGTCATAGTCGAACCACGTCTGGCCGCCAGCTCCGCCATCCGTTCTGACGATGACGTCAGCGGGACTGTAATTGGCTTCGCGCCACAATTCGATCACATGTTCTGTCGCGGCGCCCGGCGTGTCCACGTCAGATCCCGTTACCGAGCGCCACCACACGGGCAGTCCGAGCGGCGAATAACCCGTATGCGTGCGCAACCGGCCTTGCGTGCGCGCAATCTGGCGTCGCATCGCCGTCATACCAGAACCGCGCAATTCGCCGCTCATCCAGTTCGACGAACGCGATATCGCCGGATTCGAAGCGGCGTGTGCGCACCTGCTGCCCCTGCGGCAGTTGCGTCGCGACGAGGCGACCAACGGCGTCGTACGTATAACGCACGGTGCCGTTTGCTCCATGCTCCGCGACCACACGGCCAGTGGCGTCGTGTTCGAAGCGGACTTCATCGGTGCCGATGCCGAGCAACTCGCCTTCCGGGGTCGGTGCGCGGCTCACGCACTCGAGCGGGCCACGCGGTCCATAGCGATACGCATAGCGGTTATGCGTGGTTTCGCGCCCGATCAGGCGGCCTGCGTTGTCGTAGTCGAACGTTTCGCGGCGCTGTTGCGCGCCCGCTCTCCACGTGATGCAACGGATCTGGCCGGCATCCTCGTAGTCGAAACTGCGCTCGACACCGTCCGCGTCCGTGATCGACCGGCAACCGCTCGCGTCCCACTGCAGCGACCGCACCGCGCCGTTCGGGCTTTCGACTCGAACCAGACGCCCATGCGCATCGTACTGATGCGCGATCACGTGACCCTCCTCGTCGATCGCCCGCACGATCTTGCCGCGCCGATCCCGATACCAGTGCCGACTGCGACCACTGGGACCGACGAACGAAGTTCGCTGACCCGCGGCGTTCCACACATGACGCTCGGTCCGGCCGTCCGGACGCGTCACCGTCAACGGCCGACCGAGACCATCGCGCTCGACTCGCGTGACGGCGCCGAGCGCGTCGGTCACGCTGATGACATGGCCATCGACGTCGTACTCGTACGCGGTCGTGCTTCCGCCTGCTCCCGTGCGCCGTGCCACTTGGCCCCAGGCATTGCGCGTGTAGACGGTCGCGATATCCTGCGCGTCCGTCGAACGCACGACATCGCCATCGGCATCGTATTCAAGGCGCGCGATTTCTCCGCACGGCGCCTGACAGTGCACCGGCTGCAAACGATCGTTGCGCACCCACATCCACGTGCGCCCATCGCTCAGCGCGACCGATACGGGCTCGCGCGACGCAAGCGCATAGTGCGTCGAGCGGGTTTCGCCTCGCGGGTCCGTTTCGCATTCGATCCGTCCGAGCATGTCGTATTCGAGTCTAACGATGCGCTCGCCGGGCAGTTGCATGGTGAGCGGCGCGGCAGCGTCGCCATAGCTGAAGCGATAGCGTCGGCCGTCGAAGTCCGTGTGCGATAGCACGCGGCCCTGCTCGTCGTATTGCCAGCTCGCGTCGTTGCCGAAGACGTCGCTGACCGCACTGGTCCGGCTATCGACGTCGTAGGCAAAGCGCTCGCGCGCGCCTTCGGACGTGACGCGTTGAACTACCCGCGCCGCGCCCCCGATCGATTGCCACACGTAGTGCGTTGCCATCCCGAGTGCGTCGGCCTCCTCGACGACCCGTCCTTCGCGGTACGCAAAGCGGCGCACGAGTTCACCGACGCGGTTGCGCACTTCCGTCAGCTCCCCATGCGGACTGTAGCCGTACTGGACCAACGCACCGGTCGGACCACCGTGGACGCATTCGACGGCAACCAGACGCACGCCCATCCGCGCCTCGTAGTGCATCCGCAACTCGTGACCGCAGGTGCCGCGCACGCGCAGCAAGCGCCCGTCGGCATCCCAGATCAAACCGATCCGCTGCTTGCGCAGATCTTCGACATACTTGAGCCGGGCTATCCCGTTCGCGTCGAACTCGCCGAACACACGGTAGTGCGGCGTCATATCCGCAACGACCAGTCGTCCGTCGCTCAGATGCGCGATGTGCAATTGCGCGGACGACACGATCACTTGCGACCCGCGCGCCGGAAACGGCACGCTGAGCGTGCTGCCGAATTCGTCGGTGTAGACGAGTTGATCGTCCAGCTTGCGCAGCGTGATTTCCCACCTCATGCGCCAGCCGACGCCGAGCAGCCCGAGCGCGTGCTGGTTGCTCGAATAGCAGCGCGACCATTCGAGCGGAAGTCGTCCGCGCAGCGCGAAGTCGGTTTCGTCGGCGGGCAGACAGATCTTGCTGCCGCTTATCACATCGACGGAGGCGCACAGAATGCCCGACAGCGCGCGACGCACCCGATACCGGTCGACCACGTCGCCAAGCCGCTCGCAACGGTCGAGCAGCGGTCCGGCACTCGCGAGCGGCAACACGACGCCGGGCAGCCTGACCAGTTCCCCGCCTATTCCATCGATTCCAGTCGTCACTCGAGCATCCTCGCCGTCACTCGCCGTCACTCGCCGATCAGCACGTCCGGCGAGCCGACGGACAGCGCCGAGCCACACGAAATCGAGCCGCCGACTATTGCCGCCGGCACGTCGTTGATGAATACCGAGCCCGAACCGACAACCAGCGATTGCGCGGACGGGTGAAGCGAGCACACCACGGAACTGATGCCGACGAGCCCAGCCGGTATTCCATTGACGAAGACCGATGGCGAGCCACTGGTGACCGAACCACCATCGGCGATCGGATCGCCTTTGCGAACCACTGCATACATGATCGATATTCTCAATAGAACAGGAAGCCCGTGCGCGAATATGCGCTAACGCATTCGGCGACGCACGGGATCGCGAGGTGCGCTGTTACGCGTCCTGGCCGGTTGACGGCGGTTCCTCGTCCGATGGCTGCGGTGCCTCATCCGACGGCTCCGGCGCCTCATCCGACGGCGGCGGTACTTCATCCGACGGCGGCGGCACCACGATCGGCTTGCACGGATCGGGCACAACTATGCACGGAACATCCGATGGATCAAGTATCACGACCGGAACAGGCACTGTGGTCGCATTGCCCTTTTCCGCATCGGAAGGGTTGAGTTCCAACGGCATACCCTTTACCACCACACGCTCTTCACCCTGGATACGGATTTTCTTACCGATCAGCTTGATCTCACCATCCTTGGTCATGGTCAGCGACGACTTGCCGCACACGATAGACAGTACGCCGCCGGCGGACAACGAATAGGCCCCACCGACCGCGTGCGTAGACGCGCCACCGACCGTAACGGTACGCGCTCCGCCCACCGTCAACGTGGACAGTCCGCCAACCGCGATAGTCTCCGCGCCCCCGATATTCGTCGACTGCGCAAGACCGACGGAATAGAAAGCGGCATGCTTGACCCTGACCGAGTACTTGCCGCCAACGATCGTGCTGGACGCGGCGCCGACAGTCATGCTGTGCGCGGCGGCCACGCCGATCGTGTAATCGGCACCGACCACGTGCGATTCGTTGACCTTCGTCAGGCGGTTCATGTCCCGTTCCGCCTGCACCGTGAATTCCTCGGCACCTGCCTTGTCCTCGAAACGGATGCTGTTGTAGTTCTGCAAGCCCCCTTCCATCGACCGGCTCATGAAACCGCTCTGCGTCGCGTTGCCTGGCAAGTCATAAGGTGGACGCGTCGCCGTGTTGTACAGGCTGCCGGTGATCAGCGGACGATCCGGATCGCCATTCCAGAAATCGATGATGACTTCCTGCCCGATGCGCGGAATGTAGATGCCCCCGAAACCCTGACCCGCCCAAGCCTGGCTCACACGGACCCAGCAGGAGTCGGTCTCGACGTTTCGGCCGTAACGGTCCCAGGCGAAGCGGACCTTCACGCGACCGAATTCGTCGGTCCACAGTTCCTTGCCCTCGGGACCCACGACAACAGCCGACTGCGGCCCGCTGACGGTCGGCTTCGGTGTCTGTTGCGGCAATCTGAACACTTCGCTCGTCGGCTGCGCGTCGAACTTGTTGCTGCATGTGTACTCGTAACCGCTACCCGATTCGTCCGGCGTACCGGTCAGTTCGAGTTCCGTACCGATGATCAGGTATTCGCAGTTCGCGGCCGTATAGTCGTAGTTGGTCAACACGAACGTCTGCCCGCACGCGAGTCCGCGCACGTTACCTTCGCCTTTTGCTCGCATGGCCGGCGCGCGCAGCGCTTCCATGCGCGTGCGCGCGAGCAGCTCGCCATGTCTGCTGTCGGTGTAATCGCCCGGCCAGTCGTAGCGCTCGAGCAGGTTCCAGCTGGTGTCGCGCGGCTGCTGATTGATCGCCCGCATGTCGGCGCGCGAACGCGTGAAGTCGAAGTCGCTCGTCACATAGTGACCCGTGCACAAGACTTCGGCCGTCGAAAACGCGCTGAGGTATTCCGTGTCGGTCTTGCCGTCCTGCGGTTGGAACGCCAGCGCCCGGTATGAGGGGTGCGGCGACTGGCGGTGCGCGCCAATCTGATCGCACAACACGAGCCGGTGTTTGCCGTCGGCATGCTCGAAAAACCAGTAGATGCCCCACTCTTCCATCAAGCGATGAATGAAGTCGTAGTCGGTCTCGCCGTACTGGACCTGGAACGCGCGCGGGTCGTTGGTCGGACTTTCGCCGTCGAGCGCATAGCGGCTCAAGTCGAGACGCCTTTCGACCGGGTACGGATAGTCCTTCAGAACCTCGTCGATGATCTCGATGACCGTCTTGTTCTGGAAAATCTTGTAGTCGGTCGTCAGCGTCGCCAGCCACAGCCAGGGTTTCAGCACGACGCGATAGACGTTGTAGCGGCCCTCGCGACGCAGGTATTGCGCGGCAACGACGAGCCCGGTGAGTTCCCGCTGACCTGCTTCGGTACCGGCGCTCGGGTCGACAGGCGGCTCGAGGTCGATCGCGACGGTCATTTCCTTGCCTAGCAGCGCCTTCAGGTCGATGTTGGCACTGACGGCAAGCGGCACTGTGTAATCGTCGGGCGTGCGCAACAGCAGTTCGTATTCGAATAGCTGGCCGAGATACTCGCCGCCTTTCAGTGACATGAACTCCAGCGCCGGCTGCGTCAGTCCATTCGCGGTCTGACCAGGCCACTGCGGTATCGCCGCGCTGGATACAGTCACTGCGCGGCGCTGCATACTTATTGCGTTCAAGGGATTATTTGACATGCACTCCTCTCATTCTCCGTTTCGAAAAGGCGCTACAGCGCGGCGGCGGATGCGGAACCGGCCGACGCGTCCGCTCGCCTTGCCATGCTTTTTTCACTGCCGGGACAACGAAAATCCCTCAGCAATGCCGTGAGTTGCGGGCCCGACTGTCCGCCCGATGTCAGTTCGATTACCGCGTGCCGGTCGTCGAAATTGAAATCCACCGCCGAGCGGCTCGCCGACAGCGTCGCCGTCACGCGGCCCCGGTCGATCAGACGGAAGAGCGCCCACGGACCATCGCTGATGAGGGTCGACGTGTCGGGACGCACGCGCGGATTCGCGGTGAGGCCGGCCATCGAACCGCCGCGCGGCCCCGGCCACGTGATCGGGAACGTCGTGACCGGACCGTGCGCATAGCGCAGATTTTGTCCGTCGATGTCGATCAGCAGATCGGTGATCTCGGGGGCTAGCGACACGACCTTGAGGCCCGCGCTCCACGACATCCGGGTCGCGCCAGGATCGCGGAAAAACGTCTGGCGGATCGCCGCGGCGCGCTCGAACGGTTCGAGGCTCGGTCCCTGCATGGGCGGCATGCCGGGACTGACCGGCCGATAGCGCCAAGGCCGCATGCTCGTATCGACACGGCTGGCGAGCGTCTTGTGGAAGAAGTCGTCGAGCAGCCCGCCGGCCGCGAACACACGGTCGAAATCGTCGATGTCGACTTCCTGGGAGCTCGCGGCGAACGGATATTTGCCTTCGACAGCACGGCGGCATTGCGCCCCAACGCTCGATTCGACCTGCATCGTGAGCAGGGATCCGACATTGCGGTCCACCTTGCGCATCGACTGCGACGCGAGGCCCACGAGCACGGCACGAAACGGCGGCGGAAGCTTCTGCGCCTCGAGCTGCATCGTGGAGCCGAGATCATCCGTGGGCGGCATGCTATTGGTGGCGAGCACGTCGCCGGCCGTCATCAGATGTGTGTACTGCTGGTTGATCAGCCCGATGATGCCGCCCAGCTGTAGCACGCCGCTGCCGCCGGACAGTGCGCTCGCGCCGTCGGCCTGGCCCGTCACGACTTCGCGCAGCGCGGCGAACCGCCTGTCGACCCATTCACGTTCCATCTTCTGCTGCGCGAGCTGACCGATCGTTGCGGCCGCGGCCACGGCGCTCGCCGCGCGCGCCGCCTGCGAGCGACGCATGATCACGTTCATCGCACTCCCGGCGGGAGAGGGATCGTCCGCGCCCTCAGTGACCGATAGCGACGTCTCGCGCGCGGCCGTTCGCGCGAGTCTCGCCAGCGGCGAATCCGGCGCAGCGAGCGTGCGCAGCGTCCGCAGATCGGGCGCCAACGTGCCGTCGCTGCCCGACACCGGTCTCACGTCATCCAGAAACTGGGTCCAGTAATTGCCGTAGTCGGTCAAGTACTGGCGACGGATATCGTCGGCGAGCCTGTCCTTGCGCAGCACGTTGCCGTTTGCCATCTGCCGCCGCCGCGCCGATGCATCGGCCTCGCCCATCACCCACGCGTCCTGTGTTTGCGCCTGCTCGAGAAATTCCGGCAGGCGCTTGTTAAAAACCGCGTGATAGCCGTCGTAGGTATAGAGACCCGGGATGCCTCGCGCGAGCGTCGAGCCGTCGGCCAGCATGAACACGGTAGTGGCTTGCGGACCCGCGGCGCTCAACAATGTGACGTTCTCGGGCGCCTCGGCGGACATGGCGTTCATTGCACGTTCGTAGAGCCTCCCGGACGCCGGGTTGCGGCCAAGGAACTCGCGCGCGCGACGCACCAGCTCCGTATTCACCGGTTTTACCGGCACTGCGGGAACGTCGTCGGCCAACAGCGCGTCGAGGTGTCGCGCCATCACGTTGCGTTCACCGAGCGGTGCGACGCTATTGGCGTGCTCCCAGTCGCCGAGTACCCATGCCTTGATCGCTTTCGCGTCGTAGTGCGAGAGATCGAACAGCATCAGGTAGACCAACAGCGTGCGATAAACGCCGTCTGCGTCCTGTGCGCCGATTTGCGTGTCGAGCACCGTTTCGAGCCGGCCGACGACTTGCGGCAGCAGCATCTGTTTCAGCAGATTGTTGTAGGTCTGGCCGGCTGCGTTGCTGATTGCGGGCGCCGTGTAGAGGCCGTAGCGCCATGCGAGACCGGGACTGTCGAGGTCCAGGCCCTGGAACTGAGGCAGCTCACGCGACGCTGACAGTATCGGTCCCATCGCCCCGGGCTTCCGAGCCTTGCGCTGCGGCAACACACGCGCGGCGAGCCCATTGGCCTTGTCATCGATCGTGGCAAGATACTCGCGGTTATTGCCAAAGCTCACGACGAGCGCACCGATCAGCCACACCGCCACGACGATCGCGAGCAAATGCCCGGTAAGGCGCAACGCGCGGAAGCGGATGTTCCAGTACAGGTTCGGCCGCACCAGATGCGCTTCGGCCAGAATCACGCGCTGGAACAGATTGCGTAGGAAATAGCCACGATAGCCGGTAGGCGCAGAGTCGCCGCCGGAGGACGGCGAGACCGTCTTCGACGCGGCACCGACCCAACCCGCAAGCCCGCGACGCAGCCGCTGCAATAATGTGGTGCGGTCAGCCGGCACGGCTTCGTGAGTCTGCGCCGCGCTCGTGAAATAGACGCCGCGCAGCGTGCTGTTCAATTGCGTGTCGTCGTATTTCGAATCGAGAAACACCAGCGCGAGCAATTCGTTGAGTTCCGCGCACAGGCCACGGAATTCAGACGGCAACGCATACAGCTTCTTGCGCAGATCGACTTCGTACACCTCTTGCAGCCGCGTGTTGATGCCGTCTTCGAGTCCCTGCTCCAGTTCACGCATTTCGGCCGCGCAGTTCAGGCGCAGGGCGTCGCGGCCGTGCTCTTCCGCCTGCTCCTGATAAGGCAGTGTGAAGCCCAGAATTTGCGCGCGGCTTTCCGCCGTCAACGACTGGAAATACGCGCCGAAACCGGGCAGCAGATCGAGCTTCGTGACGAGCACGTAGATGGGAAAACGAATCCCGAACTGCTGGCACATCTCTCCAAGCCGTGCGCGCATCGACGCAGCGAGCGCCTTGCGCTCGGAAGCCGGGCCCGTCAGCAATTCTTCGACGGACACGGTCAGCAACGCGCCGTTGATCGGCGCGCGCGGGCGCCGCTTACGAAGCAGCCCAAGAAAGCCGCGCCACTCGGCCTCGTTCGCGCTCTTCAGGTCCGCCGGTTTGATATCGACTTTCGCGGCCTGTTGCGACGCCGCGTCCTGAACCGTATAACGGCCGGCGGTATCGATCAGCACCGCCTCGTTCGCGAACCACCAGTCGCAGTTCAGCGTTTCGATGCGGCCTCTCAGCGACGCCGCGACCATCTGGTCCGCCTCCGGAAAATCCAGACCCGAGTTCAGAATCAACGTCGTCTTGCCTGCGCCTGGCGAACCCACCACCATGTACCACGGCAGTTCGTACAGATAGCGCTGGCTTTCGAGCAAACGACGCAGCCCCGCCGGCCCCCCGCGCATACGTTTGAGCTTGTCGATAGCCTTCGCGACGACCGAGTGAAGCGCACGCATTTCGTCTCGCGCGACAGGCAGCGCGGCCGGCTTCTTCGTGAACGGGTTCAGCACGCGCTGCAGCAGTACGTCGTCGCTGCGCACTGCACGCCACAGGCGATACAGCCCGTAGATTGCGTAGCAGGCGAGCAGCACCGAGATCAGCAGCACGCGGGACCACGTCGTGCCGAGCGGATGTATTTCGCCGAATGCGAGTATCGGTCCGAAATACCAGAGCGCGACACACAGCAACGCGACGCCGATGGCACCCGGCGACCAGCCGAGCAGCCAGAACAGCAGCAACAACAACAGCACGACGCTCGACAGCATGCGCGAGAGCATGCTGTCGAGCGGGCGATAGTCGCCAAACGCAACCAGCGGTCCGACGAACCAGACGGCCACAGCCGCGACGAGGATCGCCGCGATCACCAGCGTCTGGCGCGTGAACACGAGTTTCGATAAACGGTTCAAATAAGACATCAAGGCTTTCCCGTTATTGCGTGACGAAGACTTCCACGCGTCGATTGCGGGAACGACCTTCCGCTGTAGAGTTGTCCGCGACAGGTTGGGTATCGCTGTTGCCAACGGACACGATGCGATTGGCGGGCATGCCGTGCGCCTTCAATACGTCGGCGACGAACGCGGCGCGCTTTTCCGATAGCACCCGGTTGTCGGGAAACTCTGCCGTGTGAATCGGCTGGTTGTCCGTGTGTCCGGTTACCGTGACATTGCCGCCGACCCGCGCGACCTCCTGCGCAACCTTCGTCAATACCGGACCCAATTCCGGCCGAATGCGGATTTGCCCCGGAAGGAACATGTCATCGCCACGAAACACGACCCGGCTGCTGCGCTCGTCCTCTTCGACGGAGACCTGGCCGCGGGCAATCTCATCCTTCAGCAGGATCGACAGGCGCAGGCGCTCGTGGACGACCGGCGCCGCGCCCTTGATCGGCTGTCCGATTGCGAGAATCTTCGCTTCGAGCGCATTGCTTTGCGCCAGAAGCCGATACTGGTACCAGGCGAACAGCGAGAACACGCACAACGCAGCCACGCCCGCCGTGGCCCAGACCGGCACGCTTTTCAGCAGCCGCATGCTGCCTGGCTCCTCGCCGCGCCAATGCGGCGACAGTTCGAGCCGCATCGTGTCCCGCGTGCCGCTGACAAGCGTCAGCAGCCGCTGCCGGATCTGCTCCAGATGACGAAGACCGTCCGCGGCAACGCTATAGCGCCCTTCGAATCCAAGGCTGAGAATGCGATACAGCACCTCGAGGACGTCGTTGTACTCCTGGGGGTCGGTCGCCATGCGGCCGATCAGCAGGAAGAACTTCTCGCCACCGTCCACCTCTCCCTCGAACGTGAGCAGCAGGCCGTGCGCGGCCCAAATTCCAGCGCTCCCCCAACGCGTGCGGTTGGCCGCTTCGTCGAGCGCGGTGCACAGTGCGTAGCGAACCGCCGCCACGTGCTTCCACGGCAGACTCGCCTTGTCGCAGACTTTCTGGAATGCCACGACCTCACGCACCAGCAGCGAGCGCAAGCTCGCGACCTCGGCAAGCGACTCGAGCGAAGCCGGCATGTCCGCCAGCATGCGCAATAACGGCTGCGCGGCTTCACACATTGGATTGCGCACCGTCTTCATGCGCTCGAGACGCGTCTGCACTGCTTCCGGCGGATCGAACGCGGCCGCATCGACGACCGGTTCCGGACTGGCGACACTCGCGGCCGGGGGCCGGCCAGCGGGAAATGCAGACGGCTGGCTCTGGCCAGAAGCGGAGTTGCCTGGGTCCAACAGAAAGTCGAAGCCGCCATCCCCGTATGCACCTGTACTCATTTTTGACGCACGCCCCACAGTTCAAGCTTGAGTTCCGGGAACTGTCCAGCGATATGCATGGCAAGCCCTCCGTGGCGCGCAATCTGTTCCCAGAACGGTCCGGTACGCGACAGTTCGAAATAGATAAAGCCCGAGTTGAACGGAATCTGGCGCGGCGGAACCGGCAGCGCCGCCATAGTCAGACCCGGCAGATGCGAACGGATCAGTTCCGGCAAGCGCTGCGGATGACTGATCTTCGTTTGGGCAAAGAACTGCTGCTGCAGCAATTCGGAAGGCATCTGCGCGCCCACCGCGAGCACGAGGCTCGAATAGCCTGCCAGTTCGTTCGGCAGCATCGCGGCGGTACGGATGCCGTGTGCCTGCTCCGTAAGCGCGATGGGCTGTGCACCGCGAACCAACACCTGGTTCAACAGCTGGTGAACCTCCTCGACGAGCGGCCTGATACTGCGGTAGAGCTGCGCATGGTCATAGCCCGGAGCCGGTCGCGGACGCCGCGATTGCGGACGCACGAAGGTTGAAAGCTCGCCGGCAAAAAGCGCGAGTTCGCGATACAGATTCACCGGTGCGGTCTCCTCGAGTTGGCAAACATGCTCGAGCAGCGGCTCATAGCGATTGAGCACCTGAAGCAGCAGATAGTCGGCCACTTCGGCCGCCGCGCCCGTGCGGCCATCGGTACCTGACAGACGGGCGGCGAGCGCGTCGGCGCGTAATCGCGCGAGGCCGTGCAGCTGCATCGCCCATTCGCGCAGCAATGGATTCGCGCCGTAACCGGTCACCGGAGGAATATGGTCGGTGCTGTGCAGCGACACGGCACCGTCGGCGTGCAGCGCCTTCACACGCGTCAGTGCAAGGCCGATCCACGACTGCGTAAGCTCTTTTTCAGGCAACAGCCGCAAGCGCAAATTCGAGAGTTGGACGGGCTTTGGACCTTGACCGATCGCGTTGCTGTCACGCAGATCCGTGTCGTACGCATGGTGACGGGCCAGCGATCCACTCTGCTCGGTGAAGGCGGTTTCCTCGGTGTTGGGCAAGCGAAGCGGGACCGCCAGGTAAATCACCTGGTCCTGATGCTCCGGTCCGACCGTCAGCGGTGGCGGGGGCGGCGTTAGGCCTGGCACTTCGAACGGCGTGCCGTCAGGAAACACGCCTAGTCCGCTCTTGAACACCAGCTTGCCGAACGCGAGCGACTCCTGATCGATCTCATAACGGCTGAAGCCCCAGAAAAATGGGCTCAACGGCGCGCTCCGACGATGCGCGAACGACTCGAAATATCGCTCCTGCTGCTGAAACAACTGCGGGCGCAGGAAGAGTCCCTCGCTCCAAACAACCTTGCTATACCAACTCATTGAAATTAGTCTGACTTTGAAATCGAAACAGTGCGCTGGTCAAGCTGGATCGCCAGCTTCTGTTCCTTGTCTGGAAGGGCCATCCTGTACCACGCAGCGTCGGGCGTGACCGGCAACCGGTAAACCGCGCGCCAGACCGATTTCCCGAGATCCCGGTAGCCAGCCAGTACACCAATTGCAGTGCTGGCACGGTTCGACTTGCGGACGATCTCACGTGTGTCGCCGGGACGCAGAACGAATTCGTCGACGACCAGCGCGTCGTCGCCAAGGACTTTTCTGTCGTCGCTTTGCAGCGTGAAAAAATCGGCGTTTTCAAACGCCGTCGGAGCCTTCAGTTCGTAGACCCTTACGAGGATCGGCGCCGCCGTTCCCCACTCGTTCGGATTGACGTTCCCGTTTGCCGCGATTTGTAGCCGGAGGTTCGTTTGCTCCTTGACAACGGGAGCGGGCGTGCTCGCGCAAGCGGACAGCCAGGTACTCGCTCCGCTTAGGGCCAGCCAGCCGCCGATACGCAGCCATATCGCGAAGCGGGAAAATAAGTTCGGAACCATCTGACGGTATCAAGGAGATTCCGCACGTCGCCCTGAATACACTAACCAGGATGCCTGCATCGAGCCCGGCATCCTGGCTAACGACCGTGACATTGCTCACCGAATGAAGCCGGCGAGGGCACGGTTCAGGAAAACATGCGACTTAGGCGCTGTTCTTCTTGATATCGAACGTTGCGGTGATCGCACCACCACTACCGCCTTGCGCGTTTTGCACCACGTATTCCTGCCTGAGGCGGGAAAATGACAGACACACTTTTTCGTGCGGGCGCGATTCGCTGTCGCTGACACCGGAGGGATTTACCGAGGTGACCAGCACGTCGTTCATCGTGAACTTGATGTATTCGAGCGGATTACCGCCGGCTTTACGCACGACGAGCCTCGCTTCGTCGATATGCTTGCCGGTCAGGCAGTATTGCGTCAGATTGGGAGTTGCACGATCGATGAAATGCTCGAACGTGAAATCTTCGACGGTTGCTCGACCGGCACCACCGCCAGAACCAACGTGCATATTCGATTGCTGCGTGACGCCCCACGCCCAGCTGAGAACATCGATTTCGTCCTTGTGGTTAGCGTCTGCCGATTCACCATCGATACCGTTAATCTTGAGAAAGATGTCTTGCGCCATGAAAGTATTCCTTGATACAGATTAGTTTTAAGGGTGCTCAATGAAAGTCAGGCATGTTTAGTGAGCGCCTGTCCGTCGCTCAATCACCGAATAAACGGTAGACGCCAGATCAGGCCGCTTCCTTCACGAGGGGCAGCTTTGCGACGAGACGCAAAGACACCGTCAGACCTTCGAGTTGGAAATGCGGACGCAGGAAGAATTTCGCCTGGTAATACCCCGGATTTCCCTCGACGTCCTCGACGACCACTTCGGCCGCTGCCAGCGGTCGACGTGCCTTGGTTTCCTGCGACGAATTCCCGGGATCGGCGTCAACGTAGTTCATGACCCATTCGTTGAGCCATTGCTGCATTTCGTCACGCTCCTTGAACGCGCCGATTTTGTCGCGCACGATGCACTTCAGGTAATGAGCAAAGCGTGAGCATGCGAACAGATACGGAAGACGCGCCGACAGATTCGCGTTCGCAGTCGCGTCGGGATCGTGGTACTCGACCGGTTTCTGCAACGACTGTGCGCCGATGAACGCCGCGTACTCGGTGTTCTTGCGGTGAATGAGTGGCATGAAACCACTCTTCGACAATTCCGCTTCGCGACGGTCGGAAATCGCAATTTCCGTCGGGCACTTCATGTCGATGCCGCCGTCATCGGTCGGGAACGTGTGGCACGGCAGGTTTTCGACGACACCACCGCTTTCCACGCCGCGAATCAGCGTGCACCAGCCGTAGTGCTTGAACGACCGGTTGATGTTCACCGCCATTGCGTAGGCCGCGTTCGACCACACGTAACGGCGATGATCGGAACCGTCGGTCGCTTCTTCGAAATTGAATTCGTCGACCGGATTCGTCTTGACGCCGTACGGCAGGCGCGCGAGGAAACGCGGCATTGCAAGCCCGATATAGCGCGAGTCTTCCGAGTTGCGCAGCGAGTTCCACGGCGCGTATTCGAGGTTTTGCGTGAAGATCTTCGTCAGGTCGCGCGGGTTCGCGAGCTCCTGCCACGAGTCCATCTGCAGCACGGACGGCGCCGCGCCCGTAATAAACGGCGCATGCGACGCCGCCGCCACCTTTGCAATCGAGCCAAGCAAATCGACATCAGCCGGCGTGTGGTCGAAGTAGTAGTCGGCGACGAGACAGCCATACGGCTCGCCACCCAATTGCCCGTACTCTTCCTCGTAGATCTGCTTGAAGAACGGACTCTGGTCCCATGCAATCCCTTTATAGCGCTTCATGGTGCGACGCAGGTCGTCTTTCGACGCATCCATGAAGCGGATCTTCAGCTTCTCATCCGTTTCAGTGTTCGTGACGAGGTGATGAAGTCCACGCCATGCGCTTTCAAGACGCTGAAAATCTTCGTGGTGGAGAATCAGGTTGATCTGTTCGGATAATTTGCGATCGATCTCGCCAATAATTGACTCTATGTTCTTGTACGCGTCGTCGGACACCGTGACCGACGTGAGCAGCGCTTGCTGAGCGAGCGTCCGGACAGCGCCCTCGACAGCCTCGCGTGCGCGCTCCGTTTTGGGCTTGAATTCGCGCGACAGGAGCGCGTTGAAATCGGACTGATCGGTGACGCTCGCCGTTGCCTTGGTGCGCGTATTCGCTTGAAGTTCGGCCATCATTTCCCCATTGATTCAGGCTGTGCTTTCGTGCCGAAAGCAGAATTATTCGTTGGTCATCGGCTCGTCGGTGGAGGCCGCTTGCGGCTTCGGCGCCTTTGCGAGCGCTTCGAGCAACGCAGGGTCTTTCAACACCTTGCTGACCAGGCTTTCCGCGCCACTTTTACCATCCATGTATGTTTGCAGATTGGCGAGTTGCGTACGCGCCTCGAGCAGCTGCGACAGTGCGCCAACCTTTTTCGCGACGGCCGCGGGCGAAAAGTCGTCCATGCTTTCGAACGTGATATCGACCATCAGATGACCTTCGTTCGTCAGCGTGTTAGGCACCGAGAACGCGACACGCGGTTTCATGGCCTTCATCCGCTCATCGAAGTTTTCGATGTCGATATTGAAGAACTTGCGGTCGCCGACGGCGGGTAGCGGTTCGAGCGGCTTGCCCGACAAGTCGGCGAGGACGCCCATCACGAACGGGAGTTCGACTCGCTTTTCTGAACCGTATATTTCGACGTCGTATTCGATCTGGACGCGGGGAGCACGATTACGTGCGATGAATTTCTGAGAACTGTTAGAAGCCGACATGGTGCTCTGACGTTATTCGCTCAAGTAAAAGAAAAAGCGGCGATACCGCTAGCTTTCGCGCAGGAAATCCGCAACCTGGTGATCTTATGTTCCGAACCAGCGTAGCGATATGGGCGCTTGCCCAAAAAGTCGGTCTCGTTCTCACGAATGAATTGCCGGTTTGGCGTGTCGCGAACGGAGGCAGCCAGCGGGCTACCCGCGACGAGTACTTTTTAGTGCGTGCCTGAGTCGGGAATAAGAGAAATTTCGACACGACGATTCATCTCGCGCCCCTGACTACTTTCGTTGCCAGCAATCGGCCGCGTATCGCCATAACCCTGAATTGCGAAACGCGTGACGGGCACCAGAGCAGTATTGACCAACCAATCGCGGATGGCCTGCGCGCGTGCCTCGGAAAGCTTTTGATTCGCGGCGCCGGGGCCGACGTTATCGGTGTGACCCGCGATAAGAATCCGCTTGTCCGGATTCGCGCGAATCAGATCGAGAACACCTTTGAGCCGTGGCTCTGCTTCTGATTTCAGCGTCGCCTTGCCGCTGTCGAACAACGCGAGGTTGTCGATCGTCACAGCGGACGGTGGCGAAGGCGCGGCGATCGACGGTGAATGCCATGTCGCGCTCACCCGTTCAAGCGCGACTTGCAACAGATCGCTTCGATACAGGCCCCAGCCGAGTCCGGTCGTTGCACTGCCGCCCGCATAGCGAGCCAGCGCGGCGGATCGTCTGTGCAACGATTCCTCACGCTCCCCATCCGCGCGAGCTGTGGATATATGCGTGCCGACCTCGACACCGTTGGCGACTCGCGCGACCAACCCGCCGTTCGACCACGCCGATACACCGATCGATACCATCAAGACGACGGCCGAGGCAGCCACCGCGTGCAGCGTTACGGTCTGCGACCGGACCCACCCGCTCTTCGAAACCCGGAGGCTCTCGTTCCGCGCGACGATCGCTAGCAAAGGCAGAGACAGCGGCTTCGGTCGCGCCTTAGACGTCGTCAGCGACAGGCGCAGCCCGGTCTTGCCGGTCAACCATCGCATCCACGCGCCGGCGCGTATCGGCGAGTGTCCGATGTCGGCCAACAGCAAGCCGCGCAGCGAGAACGGCGCGGTGCTCGCGAGCGATGAAAGGATCGATAACAGCGCCGCATCTTCTAGCCAGTCGACCACTGCATGCCCCAATCCAGCGCGCGACGCACGTTCCGGTTGTGCGACAGCGAACCATGCCTGGTCCAGCTGTTGCCTGAGCGCCTGCACATGTTTCCGCGCGGTTCCGGTCGCAGCGTGCATCGTCGAGATATCGATCGCATCGCCGAACCAGACCGGCTTCACGGCGTGGTGGCCATTCGCACCGAGGTACGCGTATATCGCGATATAACAGGGTAAGACGAACTCCTTGGGACCGATACTCGCGTCGAGTTCATGCTTCCAGCGGGAAAATTCGCGGCGAATCACCACGTCGTCGCACTCACCGTCGGGAACAACGGGCATCAATACGGCATCCGGCGAACGTCGATGCGACTCCATCACCGTGGCCATCACGCCGGCGAGCGCTTCCGGGGTCCGGACAGGCAGCCACACGGCATCATCGTTGCGGCGCAGCGTGGATGATTGCCCATCACGTGCGAACAACGCACCTGCGTGCGGTCCGACCACGAGAACAATCGGCAACTCACGCACGGTCCCACGCTGAACGTCCTGGCCCTCGCGGGTCGCATTCGATCGCCCGCAAGTAAGCAAAACCGCGGCGCCCACCGCCGTCAACACAACAAGGCTGAGCGCAACTGCCCACCAAGGGTGGAGGGCAAGCGGCAAACATACCCATATCAGGCCAGCTACGCAGACAACGATCCAGATCAGCGCCGCCAGGTAGCGGTCTACAGAAGTCATTGCGAACGCTCCGTCTGGCCAGGATTGCTCTGCTGCGACGACGTCTGGGGCAAGCGACGTGTCTGAACTTCCGGACTAAGGTCGAACGCCGCCCATAGTGACGCGACCGCAATCGCACCAGCAACGGCCGCGCCCGTGATCGTGCTAATGCGTGATATGCGTGACATGCACGGCGGCCGAAGCGAACTCGTCCTTATCATGGCAGTCTGCGATGAGTCGGATTTGGATAACACCGCCTTATCTCGCGTATGCCTGTTCAACGCCGATTTCGCACGTTCTAGATGTTCATTGGCGTCTTCTCGTCCCCCGTCGAAGCCCAGTCCCAGCAACATGCTGTAGAACTTGAGTCTGGCGAGGTCCTGATGGCCGCCGTCCATCACCGCGTCGATCCGTTCCCATACCCGCGCGGCGCCATCGCGCACGCGATGAAAACGCATCTGCAGCGGGTCACGCAACCATTCCTCGTGTTGCCTCGAGGGCAATGCATGCAGCGTCAGCTCGTCCAGCAAAACGCATTGTGCGAGGCTGACTTCCTGGATATCGGTTGCCGGAAAGGTCCGATCCTGCATTTCCTGCTGTAGCGTCTCGACCAACGTTCCACAACGCGCACGCCAAAAAGGAATAGCCGGGATCTCCGCGCCGTTGGACAGCAGTGCCGCATGCAGAGCAGTCGGTCGCATCAGTGCGGCCGTTGAGTCAGACATCATAAAAACGTATTGCCGGCGGCAACGTCAGAGCATTTCGACGACATAGGTGACGAATGTATTGACCGTACCAGCAGTGGCTCTCCCGGTCGCGTAATAGCTGGCAATGAAATCCACCGGCATCGGATCCGTGGACGTGATGGGAATGATATTCATCGTGGATCGGTCGCCGACCTTGATCCGCGATCCGTTCGCATTGGCCAGCATGACCTGCACATTCGTTGCCGATGTCGTGCCGCTCAAGTTCTGCAGGTCCAGATTGCCCGTGTTGGGATCAGTCGACGAGCCGCTCTCGAAATACACGCGCGCACCCGTCACGCCGCTCGCGCATTGCATCGTGATGGTGAAGACCTTTGAGCCAGCTACCGCTCCGGCCGCCGGCAGCGATTGCGTCGAAAGCGTCGGCAACGTGACCGTCATGTCAGGCGAACTGACCAGCGGACACGTCATCGCGTTGTAGGTGCCGCTAAAATTGAGCGTGACTGAGGGCGAGCGTTGCGCATGCGCGCAAATTGATCCCAACAGCGCACTCGCGGTCACTCCGGAAATTAGTCCGGCGATCCGAATGTATCTACAAATATTTTTCATTTTCTGACCTCCACTGTCGGCGGAATCTTCAGGGCCGCAGCGCTGGAGTTGACCAGACATCGGCTTTCGCACTTCAGCGAAGCGAACTGAGAACCGCTGCGCCCGCTGAACGTTGCGCAACGGACTTTACGGGCGGAGACCAGACCAGCGTCGGATCACAGCTCAGCTTGATGCGCGCAACGATTCCCGCGTGCTGACTGCTATCCGCCTTGTCGTCGTCCGGCACCGTGTAGGGCATCACGCACTGCTCCGCTGCGCCGTTGCCCCAGCGCACCAGTAGCTTGCCCTGGTGCTCGAGGCCGCGCAGGTACGCGAGGCCGCCCTGACCGACGATACCCACCGATTTCTCGGATTCGTCGAATAGCTCGGTGCCCATCGGCATGGCTTTGCCTTCGCGATTCGAGACCTCGGCGAAAATCGGCGTGCCCTGCGTGGTCGTGATCTTCACCTTGACGAGCGAATTCGCGCGCGGCACGACTTCCTCGCTCGTGTTACCCAGTTCAACGTCGAGCGGCACGTCGCTCGGATCCAGCGCGACCGTGTTGACGCGGTATGGCATCAGCGAGGGCACCACGGCATAGCCGTTGTCGTCAATCCTTGCCCCCTGGCCATTGATGATCCGGCCGCCCTTTGCTCCTTTCGCCTCGACGATCGCGAACGCCTGGCCAAGCGGCGGGCTCAGCGTGACGCCGCCACTGTGAATGACGACCGCGCCGTCGGCGTTAAACGCGGCCTGACGCGTCTGATTGCTAATCGACGCATTGCCGTTGTAGGTACCGAACTGCGTGCGGTAGATCGCGTAACCGCCCGCGGAGACGGTCCGATCTTTGCTGGCGACGATCCGCGCTGCATTGACACCGTAGTTGATCGGCGTGGCTCCGGTCGTATTGCCCGACGCCGTGGCCTGTATCGTGCTGTCCCCGTTCGAGCTGCGCGAAAGATTCGTAGTCAGATAGTCGAACGTACGATGCGCGTTCGAGTCGACCTTACCCAACGGAATCGTGAGATTCAAACCGACCTGCGTGCTGATCTGCGAATCTTGCAGGCGCGTGCGTTGCGCATATAGCGAGTAGGACACGCGCTTGTACGAGCTGTTGAAGCCAACCTGATACTGAAGATCGTAGCCCTTCGAAGCGCCCCAGTAGTTCTGCGAACTGCCGGAAATGTAAAAGGAACTGGACTCGCCGATTGGTTGGTTGATATTCAGCTGCAGACGGCTGCGTGCGCGGTAGTCATACTGACCCGAGGTGTCTCGCGAGCCATAGCGCGCGTACATTGCGTCACGCAGACTGTAGAAGCGCGCCGTCGAGTAGCGATAAGCCGCAACGGAGAAATTCGTGTTCGGCCCCGGAAGAAGCTTGCTGTAGCTGATGCGAGTACTGTAACCGGGACGGCCACCAGACACGCCGGGGAGACTCGTCCCCGCCGCCGTTACATCAAGCGCGAACGCACCGAGCGGAGTATTGAGCGCGACACCGACCAGACCAGCCCAGTATCCCTCGGAAAACTGTGCGCCGGTGTAGCCGGTCAACACGTTTGTCAGGCCGCGCTGATAAACTGCCTGCGCCACCCACGGATGTTTATCCAGCACGGTATCGCGAGAGACACCAGCCGTCAGATTGAAACGCGAAACGCCGGGCCGCAGCAACTGCGGTACGGACGCAAACGGCACGAGAAATGTCCGCTGACGGCCGTCGGATTCCGTAATCGTGACCTGAAGGTCGCCCCCATAACCCGTGGCCGGCAGGTCGTTCAGTTCAAACGGTCCCGGCGGCACGCTGGTCTCGGCCACGATGATGTTGTTCTGGCGCACGACAATGCGCGCATTGGTTTCAGCTATACCACGCACAGCCGGCGCGTAGGAGCGCATGGAATCCGGCAACATGCGGTCGTCGCTCGATAGCTGGACGCCGCGGACGTTGAATGAGTCGAAGACGTCACCGCTCGTCGAACTGTCGCCGATCGTCAATTGACTCTTAAGCGCAGTGACATCGTGCTGCGCAAACAGTGCGACACTTTGCCAGTGCGCGTCGGAAGCCCGGCTCTGCCAGCTTGCCGTGGACCACTGGCGGAAACGCCAGCCGTTCACGTTGAATCCGCTTTGCAGACCGAGGTAGGTACTGCTGAAATCTCTACCACCGCTGTTCTGGTGAGTCGTATAACTGGCGAGGCTGTATTGCACGAAGCCGGCGTTGATCCCGTTGTCCCAACGGGATGGATCGACGTAACCCGCAGCCTCGTTGTGCAATTCAATCTGCGGGATCGACAGATCGAGTTGCAGATCCGCGGTGTTGAACGATGCGGCCGATCCCGGTATGGCTTCCACCAGCGGGACGCATTGCAATGATGCGTCGCTATCGTCAAAGTCGCCCTTTCCAGCATCCTTCAGCCGCTGGATCACGCGCTCGGTATCTACGCCAGCCCGGTCCAGGCTAGACATCGTGAAGCAGGGCGCGGCGATATCCGAGCCCGGCACTGTCTGAAACAGGACATCGAAGCGTCCACGCTTTTTACCGTTGACCAGCAGTTCGAGCGGATAAACACCGGGAGAAACGGGATTGCCTCGCGTATAGCGCGATAAATCGGCGACGTTACCCGTAAAGAATGCGGGATTGAACTCAACTTCTTGCGGAGCCTCGGCAGAGGGCGCATTGGATGTCGGCGTGGTAGATGACGCATCCGTACTCGCAGCTTCGCCGTTGGCACCGGCTGCCTGTTTCGGCCACCCGGACTCCGAGCAGTCATTGGACGGCGTTGCCGCCCAGTCGGGGGCGCATGCCGCGACCGCGGCATGCGCGGAAAAGACCCAGCCCGACGCTACGATTGCCGCCCATGCCAGAGGATGAAACCTGAAAGGGACATTACTGAATACTGTTTCAACCGCCGCCTTACTATTCCGCACGCCGACATCCCATATTCCGATTATTGATTCTTTTGCGCTTTCGCGTTTTGTGCGACTTCCACTTCCGCCGAGTCCTTGATCGCAGTACCGAAGTCGTTCAGAACCGTATAGGAAACCGTGGCAGGAACTTTGATATCCAGCTTTCCATCTTGTGGACGGAGATCGACGTGCCCGAACGGTGCCGCCATATTGGGCAAAAGAGCGATCTTCCCGCCTGCCGTTTCTACTTCTGCCGAGCCGACGGAAATGTAGTAGGGCGATGGGTTGTCCAGACGAACAACGCTCTGACCTTTTTCATCCGGTTCGACATGCCACTTCAGTTGAGCCCGCCCCGCAGTTGGGTCATCGAGCAACGATGCGGGCCGGTAGAACATCTTGATACGCGTACGGAACGCGAGCTGGATCATGTTCCGGTCATCAGCATCCTTGGGTTTCGGCGGAATTTCCAGAACATTCAGCCAATAAACGGATTCACGGTCGCTCGGCATGTCGCCGCCCGCGAACATGATGCGCAAAGCCTGACCTCTGTGAGGTTCGACGCGAAATACAGACGGCAACAACGTGAACGGCACCTTGATTTCATTCGGTGCAGCTGCCGCATCGCCGTCGTCCAACCATGCTTGGACGAGGACCGGATGGCTGTCAACATTGTTCAAACGAACATTGACTTCGCGGTTTTGCGCCGGATATATGACTCGCGTACCGGTAACGGTGATAGCAGCTTGTGCAGCAAACGAAGCCACACTGCAGGCCACGGCTGCGGCCATTAAAATAGGGAACTTCATTAAAGACATTCGCTCCTCCACGTGACAGATAAGCGGAATGCCGCTTCGGGTTGCCCTCGAGCTAGAAGGGCAACCCGATGCCATTCGGCTTAGATTGGCTTACTGATATGCCAACGTGTAGCGAACAACAGCCATCACCTTACCGGCGGTGGTTCTGTTCGTTGCGTAGTACTGGCCACCGTAGCTCATCGTTGCGGTACCGTCGCTCGCGACCGGAACGAACGTACCCGTGCTACCCAGAAGAATCGGCGTCATGCCATCGCGGTCAAGCAATTGCACTTCGACATTCCCGGCCGGCGACGTGGCTGCCTGGTTAATGGCATTACGCGTATCCGGGTTCATGTTCGTGGTCTCGAAATGCGCCGCGACATTGCTCAACGTTGCTGGGCACTTCGACACCGAAATATTGAACATTCTGGAGCCAGCGGTTTGGCCAGCTGCAGCCAGCGACTGCGTAGACAGGGTATCCAGCGTGACCGTCTGGTCCTCGTCACCCGCGTTGATCACGCAGGTGTCGTCGGTCAGTTCGCCGTTGAACGTAACCTGACCCGTGCCCGGAGCAGTTTGAGCGAAAACCATCGGCGCGACGGACAGGCCCATCAGCGCGATCATGAGTTGTGTCACTTGTTTTTTCATGAGATTCCTTTTTGTTGCTATTCGAAACTACCAACCCTTCTGAAGCCGGGGCTTCCAGCGACCGTCAAGGCAAGGAAATGATGTCATTGAAGCGGATCGCTGTTAATGGGCCGATACCCAAAATGAGTGATCATGTAGCCCAGTCAAGAAACGCCGTACCGGTTCCTCGAACCGGACCGATACCAGCCTCACTCCCAAAGTTGGGAGAAGGCGCCACCAGAACGATGGACGTCGCCTGAGAAGTGCGGCAATGGTTACGAGCAGTACCACTCGCGCACGATCGTGACGAGTTCAACGTCGTTTCTGGCGCCCAGTTTCTTCATGCCTGCGTTCTTCTGGTTGCTAACTGTCTTGGGACTGCGATTGAGCCGCTCGGCGATCGCCCCGATCGACATCCCATCGCAGATCATTCGCACGACCGTCGATTCCTTTTCAGATAGCGAGTCGAGCGAAGACCCGCCTTCCGATGCGCGCCGCGCGGTGGACAACATCCTGTTCGCAATGGAATCCGGCAGAAACACGCTCTTGTTTTTGGCGGCACGAACGGCAGCGATAAGGCTGACAAAGCCCTCGGACCCCTTACCGACGAAACCGGCCGCCCCCGCATTGAGCGCAGCCGAAATGATGTGCGTCGATGAATGTGAGCTGAGAAAGACAACCCGTATGGCTGGAGCGGCACGCTGAATCCGGTCAAGAAGGTTGAGGCCATCGGCATACGCATCACCTTCGAATTCGTAGTCGCATACGAGAACGTCAACCGGCACCTCAACCAACAGCTGGAGCAGCCCGCCAATACTTTCGCTTTTGAAGCAGACCTGGATGTCAGGGCAAGGCTGAAGAAGATGTTCGACGCCGAGGAGAATGAATGGATGATCGTCGGCAATACCCACCCTGATTTTGTTCACTCACACTCCATGGCCATGCTGGCGAATACCTTTTTCATACCAAATCAACTGCAAGCTTTGTTACCAGAGTACGGTGTCGTTTCACGCCGTTAAGTCGCACACCTCAGGAGCGACGGCCGATCGATAAGATTCCTCGAAACCAGCATGCTTGTTACGGGTACACCGATGTCCGTGACTCGCTGATGGACAGGACGTATTAATAGAATCTTATGGAGAAGGTCGTTGTGCTTTGGTAGAGTCAAAGCAATATTTCCCACGCAACATGGCATGGTTCACCGATGGAGGCGGGATAGCGCAACGCCCCGCACACGTCGGCGAGGAATCGAAATATCCGCGCGTCGGATAGTCAGATTGTACGAGGCACTAAAAGGGAAGGAATTCAGCAGATTCCTATATATGCCATTCAGGTACATAGGCGTACCTTGATCAAGGTGGCCTCAACACGCGCTAAGGCACAAAATGGTTGCGCACGAGATTGACGAACGCGACCAGCGCGGTAAGCAGAACCACAATACATAGCCAGCGTTCGAGCAGGGTAAACACAGGCCATTTCCCTTTGCGACGCTCGGCGATGTAAAACCACGCGGTCGCCGCCGTATAAAGTACGGTCGACATCAACAGATAGTGCAGGCCGCCCGCGTACACGAGAAACAGCGCGTAGACGCAGCCCATCAGCGCAAGCATGAAATCGATGCGCCGTGCCCACGGCTGTCCCGCATACGATTCCCCGCTCGCTGCGAGCTTCAACCCATAGCCGGCGACGAGCAGATACGGAATCAGGTTCATCGATGTCGTGAACTCCTTGGCCAGCGTGAACGCCTCGGTTGAGAACAGCGTCACGATCAGAAACGCCTGGATCACGAGGCTCGTCATCCACAACGCGGCGACCGGTACGTGGTTGCGGCTTTCGCGTCCGAGAAACGCGGGCATCGTACGGCTCTTGCCCGCGGCATGAAGAATTTCGGCGGCGAGCAGGGTCCATGCAAGATAGGAGCCGAGTACCGATATCAACAGGCCGAGCTTGACCACGACCGCGCCCCAGGTGCCAACTGCGGCGCTCAGCACGCCAGCCATCGACGGATTTTTCAGCGTGCCCAACTGCTCAAGCGGCAACACGCCATACGACAACAACGTGACCATGACCATTAGCGCAAGCACGCAGAGAAAGCCGAGCACGGTCGCGACGCCGACGTCGCGCCGTTCGCGCGCATGCCGTGAATAAACACTCGCGCCTTCGACGCCGAGAAACACGAAGACGGTGCCCAACATGGTCTTGCGCACCTCGCCGAACAGACCGGCCACCGACGGCTCGGGACGGGTCCACAGATTCGCGACGAACAGTTGCCACTTGACGCTGGATAGCACGAGCACCGCAAACAGCCCGAGCGCGAACAACTTGGCGACCGTCATCGACGCATTCACTATCGACGAGCCCTTCACGCCGCGCAGAATCAGAAAATGGAACACCCAGATCATCAGCGAGGAGCTGACGATCGCGCTCAGCGTATTGCCGGCGCCGAATGAGGGCGCGACGATCGCGAGCGCGGACTTGATCAGCACGAGATAGGCGACGTTGCCGAGACAACTGGCGCACCAGTAGCCGAACGCCGACAGAAAACCCGTATAGCGTCCGAAGCCGACGCGCGCATACGTATAAACACCCACGTCGAGCTCGGGCTTGCGCCATGCGAGCCGTTCGAAGATCAGCGCGAGTATCAGCATGCCGGAGCCGGCGATGGTCCAGCTGATCAAGGAACCGACCACGCCGGTATATTTGCCGAGCGCCTGCGGCAACGAAAAGACGCCCACCCCGACCATCGAGCCGATCACCATCGCCATCAGGCCCGCAGTTGAAAGTCTGACGCGCTTGTCCATGCTGCGATCGCTCTCCCGCGAATACGTTCCGACCCAGCCGCGCTTTTGCGACTGCGATGATCATCCGCTCAGATGACAATCGTGCCGGTCGCGAGGCCGACCAGCGCGGCAATCGCGCCACAGGCGGCGACGGCAAAGATGACCCACTCGAGTTTCGAAAACACCTGCAGGCCACGCTCGCGTTTGGCCACCACATACAGCACCGTTCCGGGCGCATACAGCAGCCCCGACAGCATCAGAAACTTCAGGCCGCCCGCGAACAGCAGAAAAGCCGTGTACAACGTCGCGAACATCGCGACGAAATACTCGATGCGCAACGCGCCGCTCAAGGCGCCGCCGCTCTGCCCGCTATTGTGACGCGCGGCTTTGATGCCGTATGCGGCCACGAGGAAATAAGGTATCAGCGCCATCGAGCTCGTCAGGTTGAGCATCAGCGCAAACGCATCGGTCGACCAGTAGGTGCTGATCACGAACAACTGCACCACGGTACTCGTAAGCCACACCGCGGCGACCGGCAGCTTGCGCTCGTTCTGTCGCGCGAAGACGCGCGGCATCGTCTCGAGACGCGCGGCGGCGTACAGCACCTCGGCACAGATCAGCGACCACGCGAGGTACGCGCCGAGGATCGAAATGATCAGACCGGCGCTGATGAATACGACGCCGAACGGGCCGAGCAGCGCGCCGAGTACCGCGGCCATCGACGGCTGGCGCATCACCGCGATGTCGGCGCGCGGCAAGCTCGCGTAAGGCAGCAGCGTCACCAGCACGAGCAGACACAGCACGGCCACGAAGCCGGTGATCGTCGCCGCGCCGACGTCCGAGCGCTTTTTCGCGTAGCGCGAGTACACGCTCGCACCTTCGATACCGACGAACACGAACACGGTGACAAGCATCGTCGCACGGACCTGCAAGAACAGACCCGCGCCGATCTGATCGCTGCCTTCCAGCAGATTCGCGCGGAACATGTCGGCACGAAACAGCGCCACCAGCATCACGATGAATAGCACGATGGGAATCAGCTTCGCGACCGTGACGATCGTGTTGATCATCGTGGCCTGCTGGACACCGCGCAGCATCACCAGATGAAACAGCCAGATGCCCACCGACGACACGATGATCGCGGTCGCCGTATTGCCGTTGCCGAATGCGGGGACGAAAGCGCCGAGCGTCGATTTGATCAGCACCCAGTACGACACGTTGCCGAAGCAGCCGGCCATCCAGTAGCCGAATGCGGACAGAAAGCCCGCATAATCGCCGAAGCCCGCTCGCGCGTACGCGAACACGCCGGCGTCGAGCTCGGGCCGCCGCTGTGCGAGCGTCTGAAAGACGCGCGCGAGCGCGTACATGCCGATGCCCGCCACGCACCATGCAATGACCGCGCCGAACGGTCCGGTCGCGCGTGCGAAATTGCGCGGCAACGAGAAAATCCCTGCGCCCACCATTGAGCCGACGACCATCGCGGTCAATGCGGGCAACGACAGTTTCGTCTGTAACTGGGTTGACATCGTCCATCCTCGAATATCGGATTCAACATCGCTCGCGCAGGCTTCCGGCCGGCCATCAATTAACAAAAACGCCGTCACCGTGGTCCTGCGGTGACGGCGCTTTCTATGTCGCGCTTCCGATGTTTGGTGCGCTTGCGGCGCCTCGCGGCCGCTCACTGCGAAGCCGGCGCCGGCCCCGTCGGCGTCTGGGTGTTCGCGGCCAATGGCGGATTGGCCAACCAGCCGCCCCCCATCGCCCTGAACAGCGCGAATTGCGCCTGCAGCTTGCCGACCTCTTCCCTCACCTGCGACGACTGGCTTTCAAGCAGCGCAACCCGCACCTGATCGATATCGACGCGACCGGTATCGCCGAGTTGGTAGCGACGCTGCACCTGGCTCAGTTGCGTGGTCCGCCGCGTAACTTCTTCATTGCGCGCCTTGAACAATTCGTCCTGCCGGTTCAAACGCGCCAACGCACGGTCGACGTCGTAGAACGCGCCGAGCGCGGTCTTTTCGTAGTTGAACATCGCCTGCTGCGCCTGCGCATCCGACGACTCCACCTGCGAGCGTCGCGCGCCGAAATCAATCAGCGGCATCGCCATCGCTGCACCGAATAGCCAGAACGTGCTGGGCCCGAGGCTTTGACCCGCGATCTCCCATCCATTGCGCGCGAGCAATCCGCTTAACGAGATGGTCGGCCAGTAATTGAGCCGCGCGACATCCGACTGCCTGACCGCCGCATTCACGCGTGCCTGCGCCGCGATCAGATCCGGGCGTCGCATCAGCAGATCGACGGGCTGGCCGGGCTCGATATGCGGCAGCGCGGTCATCAGCGTGTCGCTTTCATCGAGAATCGCGCCGAATTCCGCGGGCTGCACGCCGCATAGATTCTGCAGATTCAGCCGCGCCTGCGCGATGCCGTTCTCCACGTCCTGCAAACGCGCATCGACCTGCGCGCGGCCCGCGCGCGCCGCTTCGATGTCCGTACTCAGAACGAGGCCCGCGTTAAAGCTCTTCTCGGCGATGTTGACGAAGTCGTCCGCGATTGCGCGGCTCTGCAGCAGGATCGTGCGCTGACGCAGCAGCCCGCGATAGGTGACGTACAGATCCGCAACGCCCGACACCACGCTCAGGCGTACCGCCTCCGCATCGCCCGCGGCCGCGCGTGCCTGTTCGCGTGCCGCCGAGAGCCTTGCGCGTCCCTGACCGAACAGGTCGATCTCCCATTGCGCCTGCAAGCCGACGCGCCAGAACTGCGCATCGGTATTGTTGATGCCGAGCAGTTCCTCGAACTCGAGCTGCGTCTCGCCGCCGTGATACTTCGCGGCGCTCACGCTTGCACCGACCGACGGCAACAGCTGCGAGCGAGCCAGCCGGATCCCGGCCTGCACCTGATCGACGCGTGCGTAAGCGGTGGCGATGTCGAAGTTGTGCGCGAGCGCGAGCTCGATCAGTTTGTTCAGCGTCGGGTCGCTGTACTGGGTCCACCATGCCGCGAGCTGCTGCTCGGACATCGGTGTCGCCGCGCCCGGTTGCGCCTCCGAATACTGTGACGGAAACGCGGCGGGCTTTTCCAGCTGCAATGATCCCGTACAACCGGCTTCGAGCAGCAATGCCGCGATGGCGAAAAGACAAGGGCGCGCGCGGATCATTTTGCTTCCGGGTGTTGACCCGGCTCCCATTCCGCCTGCCTGATCTTGAACAACATCGCATACAGCGCCGGCACGGCGACCAACGTCAGCACGGTGGCAAAAACAAGGCCCGCCATAATCGTGATCGCCATGTCCTTGAAGAAAGGATCCCACAACAACGGCGCCATGCCGAGCGCCGTCGTACCGCCCCCCAGTATCACCGGCCGCAGACGGTTCATCGCGCCGTGGGTCACCGCCTGCATGCGCGGCACGCCCGCGGCGATCTGCGAATCCATCTCTTCGACGAGCACCACGCCGTTCTTGATCAGCATGCCGATCAGACTCAATAGACCGAGCAACGCCATGAAGCCGAACGCGCCGCGAAATAGCAGCAGACCGAGCGTGACGCCGACGATCGACATCGGCACGACGAGCAGCACGACGAGCGCCGGCTTCAGGCGTCCGAACATCATCAGCACGAGCAGCGCCATGCCGATGAAGCCGAGCGGCAGTTGACGGAACAGGCTCTGCTGCGCGCGCGTCGACGATTCGTGCTCGCCGCCCCATTCGAAGCTATAACCTGGTGGCAGCTTGATGTTCTCGATGCTGGAGCGTATGCGGTTGAACGCGTCGACACTGTTCTGCCCATAGATCGGGTTGGCCGAAACCGTCAGCGTGCGAATCCGGTTTTCGCGCGCGATCTGGCCTTCCTCGGTACCGACCGTGAAGCCGTTGACCACGTCGCCGAGCGGCACGTAACGGCGCAGCCCCGCGCTGAACACCTGCAGGTCCTGCAGACCCGCGACGCCACGCGTGTAGTCGGGCGAACGCAGCACGATCGGCAGTAGCTGATCGCCTTCGCGATAGATGCCCGCCCGCAGGCCTTCGCTTGCATAAGCCATCGTGTCGCTAACCTGACGGCGCGTCACACCGAGCGAGCGCGCCCGCGATTCGTCGAATTCCGGCCGCACGATGCTGATCGGGTTCTCCCAGTCGTCGCGAATCGCGATGATGCGGCCGTCCGCCTTCAGCACATTCTGTGCTTCTTGAGACAAGCGGCGCAGCATGGCCGGATCGGGTCCGGAGAAGCGTGCCTGAATGGCCGCGCCACCGCCGGGACCGAAGTTCGGCCGCGTGACCGTCCAATGCTGTTCGGGGAAGCGCTTCTTCAGGTCCGCTTCGATGTCCGGAATCATGTCGTCGATCAGGCTCTGGTCCTTCGCGCCGACGATGAACTGCGCGTACGACGGATCACGCCCCTCCGGATCGTAGACGAGGAAGAACCGCGTCGCGCCCGAGCCAATATACGTCTGCACGTTGGTGACGTCCGCATGCTTGAGCAGCACCTTCTCCACCTCGCGGCTCCTTTCGACGACCGCGCGAATATCGGTGCCGCGCGGCAAACGCATGTCGACATAGAAGATCGGCGTGGTCGACGCGGGGAAGAAGCTCCGCTCGACGAAACGGAACGCCCACCCGGCCAGCAGGGTCAGCGCGACGAGGCCGATGACCACGAACACGCGCTGTCGGGTGACCCATGACAACAGCTCGCCGTAACGCTTGTACAGCTTCGACTTGAACGGGTCGTCATCGATGATGTCCGCGGGCTTGAAAAGATACGTGCCGAACAGCGGTGTCAGGGCGATGGCGATCACCCAGCTGAATAGCAGCGAAATCGCAGCGACGGCGAACAACGACGCACAGAATTCGCCGACCGCATCCGGCGACAGGCCGATGCCCGAGAAAGCCAGAATCCCCACAATGGTCGACGCGAGCAGAAGCCATTGGCTTTGTTTCAGAATCTCGGTCGCCGCCTGGAGATGCGACGTGCCTCGTTGAACCTTCACGAGCATCCCCTCGACCACCACGATGCTGTTATCGGTCAGCATGCCCATTACGATGATCAGCGCGCCGAGTGAGATACGCTGCAGCTCGATGCCTGCCGCGTACATGACCAGCAGCGTGCCGAGGATCGACAGGAACAGCTCGACGCTCAGCACCACGCCCGCGCGCCAGCCGAGCGCAATGCCCAGCGCGACACCGACGATCGCCACGGACAGGAACACGTCGAAGATAAAACCGCGCACGCTCTCGTCGACGACCTGCGGCTGATCGTAAAGCGAGTGCAGCTTGATGCCGATCGGGCGGTCGCGCTCGAGTTCGGCGAGCTTCGCCTTGATCTTCGCGCCGACGCTCACCACGTTGACGCGCGGCCGCGCGCTAATACCGATCGTAACCGCGGGCTGGCCGTTGTAGTGAATGAGCTGGTTCGGAATCGTCGCGTAGCCGTGGCTTACGCGCGCGATGTCGCCGAGCAGCAGCGGGCCGGGCGTATTGTTCACAGGCAGCGAACGAATGGCCTGCAGCGAATCGAGCGAGCCGGACGGCGCAATCCGCAACGACAGGTCGCCGACACGTTCGCGGCCCGCGGGCCGAACCTCGTTCTGCACGAACAGCGTCTGCACAACATCGTCGGTGGACAGATTGTTGGCGATCAGTTGCGACTGGTCGACGTCGACCGAGATCTGCTCCTGCTGCTCACCGGCGATCACGATGTCGGACACGTCGCCGAGTGTCAGCAGTTGGCGGCGCAGTTCGCGCGCGTACTCATACAGTTGCGCCTGCGTGTAGCCCTCGCCGGTCAGCGCGTAGAACATCCCGTAGACGTCGCCGAAACGGTCGACCACGAGTGACGGTCCCGCGCCCGGCGGAAGCCGGGGCTGTGCATCCGATACCGACTTGCGCACCTCGTCCCACACCTGCGGCAATTGCGCCGACGTGTACTGGTCGCGAATCTCGACGCGGACTTCAGAGTAGCCCGGTGTCGAACGCGAGGTCAGCTTGTCGACCTGCGGCATCTGCTGGATCGCGCTTTCGAGCCGGTCCGTCACTTCCTGCTCGACTTCGTGCGCACTCGCGCCCGGATACAGCGTCACGACGACTGCGGTCTTGATTGTGAACTTCGGGTCTTCGAGCCGCCCGATGTTGTAGTACGCGAAGATGCCGCCCAACAGCGAGATGAGCGTCAGAACCCACGCGATCAGCGGCTTTTCGATAAGGGGGCGCGCGAGATTCATTGAGGCGCATCCATTGGACGGACCGCCATTCCCTCTTTCATGAACTGCGAGCCGCCGGCCACCACGCGGTCGCCCGCCGCAACCGCCCCCGCGACGACCACATCGTCATTGCGAATTTCGCGCACGCTGACCGGCACCGCATGCACACGGCCGGACGCGGCGTCGTAGCGCCACAGACTGCGCTGACCGTCCGCGCCGATCGACACCGCGGCGATCGGAATCGCGAAGTACCCTTTGTTGTCGTTTTGCGCGACCTGACGCGCCGTGTCGGAAATCTGTACGCGCAGCGCCATGCCGGGGAACAGCATCGCGCTTTGCGGTCCTTCGATCGAGAACACGAGCCGGTAGGCCGCCGAAGTCGGCGAGCTCTGCGTGGTCCGTTCGCGGAACACGAGCGGGAAGCGGTTCTGCGGCCGCTCGGGCAGCCACGCCTCGGCCCTCAGCGTCTTGTCGACGAAGAGCCGTTCGGCGATGCTCTGAGGCAGATCGACGCCGACATCGACACGGCCGATGTTTTCCAGATTGAACGCGGGCGACCCTGCCTGCACGACCTGCTGAATCTCGACGTTGCGGCGAGCGATCCGGCCGTCGAATGGCGCGACGAGCTGGGTGTTGCGTAAGTCACGGCTCGCCATGTCGCGTGCCGCGCGTGCGGCATCGGTGGAAGCCGTCAACTGCTCATAGGCAGCCTGGGACAGAATCCCGTCCTGGCGCAATACCGCCTGGCGCTTCAGGTTGTCGCTCAGTTGCTGATACTGCGCGTTCGCGCGCTGCAGTTGCAGCTTGTAGGGTTCCTCGTCGATACGCGCGATCAGCTGCCCGCGTTTCACCGATGCTCCTTCGAGCACCGCGATCTGCACGACGCGGCCCGATACTTCGAAGGCGAGCGGCGAGATGCTGGTCTGCTCGACCCGTCCGGTAAAAATGCGAATGGCGGAAGCGTCGGCCGGTTCGACTTTGGTGAGCTGCACGGCCGGTCTCGCATCGGCAGTCTGTGTTTCGGCCTGCTGTTGGCACCCCCACAGTGACAGCACGAGCGCACAAGTCAACACGCACGGCAATGCGCCGGTCGGTGCGACTCCGGCTGATCGGGGAACCGGCGGTGCATTGGAGCGGTTTGCGTTCATGACGTTCTCGGCTGACTGCTGACGCAACCCGTGTCGTGCACCCGGCGGCAATGTAGCTAGCGGGCCGGCGAAGACGAGGCTCTACAGGTTGCTCGGAAATTCATAGGGGTCCATAAACAGTGGACCGATGAGTGGATCCGCTGCGACTTCCACGGCCAGGTCAGCCTCAGGGAACATCTGCATCCCAACGTCTGCATCCCATTACCTATCAGGCATCCTGTCTAACTGCCACACTGCTTTGTCACGCCGAAAAGGCTGAAAAAATTGAAAAGTTCGCCCTGGTATGGAATGCACGACGATTCCAGCAAAACGCAAAGTCGAATGAACGTGCATGCGGGTTTTGCAACATCGAATCGGGTCCTTTCGATCGAGGTATGCTGCAGAATTATTTAAGGTCCCAAACAATTCATTGTCAAGCGCCTCACCGTCACCGCGCGTTCGAATCTGGAAGAATGCATGACGCTAGAATGTGCGCATCAGATCGTTTAACTTCTTCAGCGGCATATCCCGACGCAGCCATCTGTACGGCTATTCCGATGTGGTAGTGACGAGGTGCGATAGGCAAAAAGTGCTATAGGTTTGAAGGAATTTTTGATTCGGCCAATGCAGGCGCCGTGATTGTTGAATCGAAATTCTTTCTCATTGAAGGCCATGCGTGCTATGGCGAACGACGCCGGTTGCGCATGCAATTTGCCGGGCGTACAGTACTCAGCGGACAAGTAATTAACTTTCAGATTTATCGATTCCGCGCACGAGGCAACGGCCTTGTGACTCAACTCTGCGTGACAAGAAACCTGGCAGTTGCAAGTTCGCAGGCTGTCGCCGCAGCGTTCATCGTTTGCCCGTGCATCAGCGTACCGTCTGTGTCGGAAAATCACCGGATCCTTTCTGCCATTCAGCCATGACGACGGTCCACAGCACAATGACGGAGAAGGCACCGCACAAGACTGGACCCTCTTCCACTCGCTTCGAAACGCTCGATGCCGGACCAGCCGACATCGGCGTAGCGCGGCAGCCATCTCGCACGAACCGGTCCGACGCATCATGACCCGCGCGCTCGCATCGTGGATATCGCGGTGCGTAGCACTCGCGCTGCTCGCCGGCGGTCTTCTGTCCGGTTGCGCGATGGTGACCGTCAGTTCACAAGGCCCCGAGCAGTACATCGCGATGCGCCGCGGCGATATTCTGTCGACCGGCCGTCTAAGCGCCGCGACGCGAGACACGCTGCACGTTGCCGCACTCGATGAGATCACCTGCCAACGCGAGCCGCTCGATTGCATCAATACGATCTCGACCGTTGGCGGAATCAATACGGACCGGCGACTGTCGAGCCTCGCCGAACTGTCTTTGCAGATGGCCCTCACGAATACGCCGACCCATGCCACCGAATGGAGCGACGCGCAATTCGATTTGTGGCTCAGGACCGCGCGATTCGCGTACGCATTTCTATTCCTCGGTCAGCGCACTGCCGGCGAACGTGCATTCGAAGATCGTCAGACCCAGGTTCGCGACTACTACAACTATGCAGTACAGGAACTGGCCCGCGCGCTGTTTCTGCGCGGTGCGCTCGAGACCGGTGCCAGCGACGTCGAGCCGGGCACGCAGTACATCGCAGGCTGGACCATTCATCTCGACTTGAGCCGCGTCCGGCTGCCCGAGGGCGTGCGCGAACCGCGCGAAGTCATCCCGGCGTCGCGGCTTTCCTTCGCGGGGATACGCAGCATTTATCGACGCGATGGTTTGGGCGCGGAACTCGTTGCTGTGATGAACGGGCCACCGCCTGAAGAGAATGCAGATGCGGGTGGCAATGCCGGGGGCGATAGCGGTGCGACGACGCGCGTCGATAGCCCCGCGAATGCTCCGCTCAAGGCGGGTGGGTCGTCACGAGTCGCGGGACGGCCGAGACCAGCGACGCGCTTTTTCAGCGAGATGCCGTCGCCGAACGTGACCGCCTTGATCTGGTTCAGCCAGGGCACGCTCGAACAGGTGCTTGCCTCGCATGATGTCGTGCTGTCCGTCTTCGATCCGTATCGCGAAGACAGTGTCGAGCGGCACGGCCAGACAGTGCCACTCTCGGCCAACTTCAGCGCGGGCTATGGGATCTGGCTTGCGCGCTCGGGTTTCGCGGGGCAATCATTGCGCACGCTGTTTGGACGCGCGCGCGGCATCGACACGCCGCGCATCTACATGATGCAGCCGTTCGATCGCAATCGACGGATCATTCTGATGCTGCACGGCCTCGCGAGCAGCCCCGAGGCGTGGGTCAACGTCGCCAACGATATTCAGGGCGATGAAGTGCTTCGCCAGCATTTCCAGGTGTGGCAGGTCTACTACCCGACCAACGTGCCGATTCTGGTCAACCTCGCGCGCATCCGGCGCGCCACGCAGCAGACGCTCGCGCACTTTGATCCACACGGCACGGCGCCGGCGTCGCATGGCATGGTGCTGATCGGTCACAGCATGGGCGGCGTTATCGCGCGACTACTCGTGTCGACTTCCGGCGACGAGCTTTGGACGACTCTCAAGGACAGGTATGTGCCCGAAGGCACCGATATCGATCGGGAGGACGAGCGGCTCAATCGGCTGCTGAACTTCACGCCGATGCCGCAAGTCGAGCGCGCAATATTTATCGCGGCACCTCACCGCGGCACACCGTTCGCGAGTAACCGGCTGGCGCGCTGGGTGGCCAACCTCGTGCGGCTGCCGCTCGCCCTGCTCAATGAGATCGAGGAAGTGATGCAGACGGCGACGAGCATCGAAGCGGAGGGCCAGACTTTCCATGTGCCGAACAGCATCGAACAGCTTCGCGAAACCGATCCTTTGATTCGCGCAACATCGCAGTTGCCGATCAGCCCGCAAGTCTGCTTCCACTCGATCATTGCACGGCGCCGCGAAAGCGGGCCGCTCGAAGATTCCGACGACGGCGTGGTGCCTTATCGCAGCGCGCATCTCGCTGCCGCAGTGTCGGAGAAGGTGATTGTGGCCGGCCACAGCGTGCAGCAGACGCCGCAAGCGATCCTCGAGATCCGGCGGATCTTGCACGAGGACATCGCGCAGATCGATGAGCGCGGGAGGGCTGAGTGCGTGAAGTGATGGCTAAGGGCTGAGTCCTTTGCGAGGGTTCGGGCTTGACCAGGTCGCTAGCGCATCATGTCGCCGAAACGCCAACGGCCATTCAAATCGATTCGCTACAAATTACGTATTAAACGTTACGACTTGTTGAGACGTCGGTATTAATTCAGGCGTTTTGCCGCGGTTGAGGGCAGCGACGTAGAGTCGGTCATTATTTCGACCAATTGGCGTGAAACAAAAGCGACGTGTCATGGAAATATGCTTTAAAAACAATTGGTTAGCATATAGTCGATGCGTTTCGGTATGTTTCACGGCGGACGAATTGGCGAAATCGACTGGCGTATGGCGCTTTGGCGCTCGTATTGATTAATCTTCAGCGATTTTTCGATATTTAGTTCGTGAAACAGACACGCTTTCTCGACCCCGTATATGGTGGCGCGTCGATTTGCCTTCGCCACGCTCGCTGACGACTCTTTGCGTCCGCGACCATTTCGCGGCCTTGCCCTCTCCTATCTTGTCGGCATCGTGCACTGAATCGCCTGCCGATGAGCTGGGAGCAGCGATCCTGATTGCGCGCTGAACGAGCGGTGTGGCATAGACTTATCCGGTTAGCGCGACAGGGCCAAATGGGACGAAGATCGATCGCGGCAGTCTGCACGTTCAGTGAGATCTTGACGCACAAGTTCGAAAGCTTTTAATCAACGGCCAACTCGAACCCTGTCCAGTGTCATCAGTTTGGCTTGACGTGTCTGCTCACTGACGACGCCGTGATGGTAGATCAACGCGACGACAGGCAAACATTAAGCACCCGGGCGGCGTCCGCGATTGACTTCCGGGCGTCGGGCACCGGGCCAAATCAGCACGGACATTTGATTCCAAGCGAGCTGGCGTGCCCGGAACGCGAGGCAGACACCGATTGCGAAACGCTTCACCTGCTTCGATTGCGCGGATCGCGATGCAAGGCGCAGCATCCCTGAACGCGATATTCCAGTGACGACGCCTCACGCTGCACATTGGCACACGTCGTCTGTTCGCTAGGGCGAGCCAGATTCACTGTCTTCTTTGCGTGTTCGTTCGCCGTCATTTCATCGCGAATCGAACAGTATGGATTCCCAGCAAAAGGAGAGCTGACTTTGCGATCGATAAGCGCTGGGCTTAGCGCTTCGCGCGTCTGTTGCATCGCGTAGTCCGAAACGGCGTTGCCGCGGTGGCTACGACAGACAGCGCCATCAAGGGCCCAGCGCTTTATGCAAAATCATGGTCTCTGCACGCCGCGCAGATTGACCGGGGTTCCGACAAGCCCGTGGTGTCCGATTACCGAGCGGAGCCTCGATGACAAGGAGGGCGGTCTTTCTCATCGCTAAGATTGGCTCCGACGTCGGCCGTGGAGAAGCGCATCGACGAATCCCGCGGATGTGCCGTGGCGTTGAGAATGATCGTGGAAGCCTGCCGGAAAGAGTTTTCGTTCAAAGGATAGAGGATCGGCCTTCCGCCCGCTTCGTCGTCTGGCACCCGGTGCCTGTACGATTTCGGTAGTGCCTTGGGGCAATAAGGCCGGGCGCGGAAGAGGGAACGGCCAGCTGGCGGGCCGCCTCATTATTCTGCGCCGGGGACGGCCTCGCCAATTCAACATCGCGCGGTCGACCCCGCAGCCGGCGCCTGCGAGGTGGTTCCGCGAACACACCACTGCGCGGATTTCCCACGAATCGTGCATGGCACGAAGGACGGTCGTTCGCACCGAACACGGCACTCTCGGACAGGCATCGGCCTGGGTCGACCATAGTGTCTAGAGTCTAGACACCCGGATGGTACTGATGAGGCGTCGTCTGACTGAGTGTCTAGACTCTAGACACTCTTCGTCCCGAACCATTCTGTCTGCCAAAAAAAAGCCCGCGCTGGGCGGGCTTCTCCACACTACAAACCGACCACCAATCAGTTCGTCTTCGGCTGCGATTGGAACATCTGCCCGATCAACTGCCGTATCTGAACTTCTTGCGCCTCGGTAATCACCCCAGTCTTGATCTTGATCGTGAAGTTGCTGACATCCTTCGTGATGCTTCCAGCGTGCTCCCGTCCCGCAAAAAACTTTTCGATGTTGCGCCCGCTGGTACCAGCCGACGTCGTCTGCCGCGTCGCCAGCGCACTGATCGCTGCGGCGGCCTTGCCCTGATCCATTTCCCCTCTCACCAACAGCGGCCAAATTTCGCGAGCGGCTTTAACGCCATCCTCGCCATGCTTTTTGATAGCCGCCGCAATTGCTTGCGCCGCGGTCCCGCCCAGTAGTCGCGGCTGAATATCGAGATCTTTCTTGATGAAGTCCGGCAGATTATCGAACGACAAAAACTGGTACAGACCTGCCCGCGACAATCCCATCGCTTCCGCCAGCCGCTTGCGATTCGGGAATTCCGTTTCCGATCGTCGGATCGCTACACCGATCTCATAGTCGGCAAGGTCGTCGCGGCTGATGTTTTCGACCATCGCGAGGACGGCCATGTCCGAATCGGAGCAATCCGCGACCACCGCCTTGATCGTATCCAGCCCCACCATCTTGTGCGCACGCCAGCGCCGTTCGCCCGCGACGATCTGATAGTCGTCCGCGACACGGCGGACCACGATCGGCTGCATCAGCCCAACTTCCCGGATCGACTCGGCGAGCTCGGCCAGCTTCGCTTCGTTGAACACGCGGCGCGGCTGCCAAGGGTTCGGCAAGATGCCCGCAACCGGCAGTTGCGAGGCAACGCCGGTCGATTCCAATTCCTGCACGCGAAGTTGCGCAACGGCCAGCGCGCCGGCGAGGCCGGGCGCCGTCTGCGTGCGGTTGCTGCGCTTCACCTCGTCCTCGTTGATCGACGAAGTCTTGCGAATGCCGGACGTCTTGGCCAGCAACTGTTCTCGCATATTGCTCATTGCGCGTTCCTCCATTTTTCCGAATAGATCTCATCGATCCAGCGACAGTAGTCGACGAGAGGCTGCCGCACGCGTTGCAGCGACTTGGCCGCGCTGTGATTGCTGCTGATGTCGAAGACCGTCGAGAACGCCAACGCGCCGGTGCTCATCACCGAGCTCGCCGGGACCTCGATCGAATGCAACCAGTTTTCGTACGCGCTTTGCGCCCACGCGCGCACGATCGGCGCCGACGAGTTCCGCCCATAATCGACCCGCGACAACACGAGCGAGACGAAGTCATACTTCTTGTCCTTCTCGAACTTGATGAAGCTTTTGGACACGTCCGAAAAGAGTCGCCAGAACGACAGCGAACTGATGAAGTCCAGGTTCTCCGGCACCATCGGCATCACCATGGAATCTGCGGCCATTAGCGCGTTCAGATTCAGATACGACAGCGACGGCGATGTATCCATCAGGATGTAGTCGTACTTCTTGCGCAGCGGCTCGAGCCCTTGACGAAGCACGGTCCAGAAACGGAAGCCCGGCCGGACCTTTTGCATGGCTGGCAGATGGAACTCTGCTCCGATCAGTTCCGTGTGCGCAGGAATCACGTCAATGCCATCCCAGTACGTCGACTGGACTCGCCCTTCGAGCCCACCTTCGATGTCCTGGTCATAGACGTACGGCAACACGGTATCTTCCGGCGTCACGTCTTTTTCGGCGTACAGTCCGCACAGTTCCGAAAGCGAAGCTTGCGGATCGAGATCGACCACCAACACTTTGCGTCCCCGCAACGACAATCCTTGGGCGAGGCACATCGTCGTCGTAGTCTTGGCGGAGCCGCCTTTGAGTTGCGCGGTGATAACGATCTTTCCGTCGGGCTCCTTCAGGCGCGTGACCAACGGAGTCTGGTAGATGTCGGAAATCTTTTGCACCCAGATCCGCGCTTCTTCCAGCGTGAAGGTCCGGGTTCGGCCCGTGCCGGCCGCTGTGCCCGAAGGCAAGTCTCCATCCCCTTTTGTCGCGAGATACTGAACCTGTGAGTGAGAGATGTTGCACATCTCGGCAATCTCGCCGGTCTTGAAAACGGGAGCCGTTTTTCGAGGACGCGGAGCCAGAATCGTGTCACGCAGCTCATTAGTGAAAATGGTGACTTTTTCTGCGAACTGGCTGATCTGCTCAAAGTGAACGGTTCGGTCTACGGCAGGAAGTTGGCTCGTTCTGACCATTCTGAGGTTTTTCCATAAAATTCCAGAAACCTCAGAATACAGGAAATACTTGAAAATAGCTTATTAAATTATTGTTTTTACGCTGATTTCTCCGAATTTTCGTACTGACGGACCGTTTCGGTCGCAGGAGCCGCAGTGGAAATTGAGCACGTATCGCTCGTCCAGCGTACGTGAGGGCACAAATGACCTCACCTTTGTCCGCGACCCCGGCTGCGAAATCGACAAGTCTGCTTAAATTCCCGGCACATGGTGAGGTCATTTGTGCACTTCCCCGGTTCGATAAGGACGGCACGGCGACATCCGGCACAAAGAACCTCACCATTATCGGAGTTTCGCGACCTCCCTGCGAACGTACAGCTCAGTGAGGGCGCAGTAGCACAATGAACCTCACCTACAAAAGCCGCAATGCTTCGCGCTGGACCGATAAACCAAGGCCATGCTGCAGCACCAAATGGAATCCATCACAGTTGAAGCACAACCAACCTCACCTTTGAGCCAAGCCAATGCGGTAGCTTCCTCTAAGCGTCGCACAATCAACCTCACCATGCTGCGCTGCGCCATCTCGATCAGCATTTATTTGTTGATCTCAGTTAGTAGGTTTTTTTAAAACGAGAGCAAACCGACAAACCAACATGCAGATACGATCATCAATCAATTCAACCACTTGAATGTTCAAAGGTGAGGTGCGTTGTGCTCAAGGTGAGGTTCTGTGTGTTCAGAGGTGCGGCTGGTTGTGCAGCAAGGTGAGACCAATTCCCCAGCAAGGTGCGGTTCGCTGTGCTTGACTGTGCCTCGAATCGCAAAGGTGAGGTGGGTTGTGCATCAGCGCGGAAATGAGGTCGGAAGTGCCGCGGCACAAGGACTTGGCGCACGGAGCGCCTCTTAAAAGGTGAGGTTCGTTGTGTACATGGTGAGGTTCTGTGTGCGAAATCGAGGAACAGAAGTGAAACGACGCTTCGGTTGCGGCCCCGTTGATGGTGAGGTTCTGTGTGTTGACAGCTCACCACTGCATGCTTACAGTCCCGTGAGCGAAAAAGTGGATGAAGAACATGGCCGCGGACAATCCGGAAGAGGGCAGGTCGAAAGCGACGTCACGCCAGATGGCGCTCGCGCTGTTCGAAGACATGTTCGATCAGGGACTGCGCATCAACGAGGCCAATCGCGAGATCGGTTATCAGCGCAACGATTTCTTCACTGAAATTGTCAACATGGGGCTGCCGGCGCGGCGCTTTCTCGATGCCGCGTACTTCATCGTCGCGCAGGAGCCCGAGCAGCGCGATCAGTACGACGTCGAACTCAACTACTTCAAGTGGCTGATGCGTTATGACAGCCGCAACCTGAAGCATTTGCGCACGATCGCCGACGAAGCGCAGAACGCAAAAGTCCGCGTGACGAATACGCCCGCGAACCGCGATCCGAATGAAGACGATCTGTGGGTGCAGGTCCAGTTGATCGGCATGGTCGGCTTTCATCGCGGACGTATGCGTTTCGACGTCCATCCGCGGCTCGTGCCGCATATCCGCGATCCGCAGAAATCGCACTGGCTGAGCTTGCGCATTTCCACCGCGTTCACGCGCAGTCTCGCGCGCGCGATCTATGACAAGGTCTTGCCGCATGTGCCAGCGGGACGCACCGACTGGATCCAGCTCGAGGAAATGCGCAACTGGCCTGGCAAAATGGGCGCGAACGCGGCCATCTTCAAATACTTCAAACGCGATTGGCTCGAGCCGGCGGTGCGCGAAATCAACGAAGTGTCGGACGTCGAGTTGTCGTACGAGACGCGGACTGCATCGACGGTGTCGAAGAAAATCGACCGCATCCGCTTCCTGCTCAAGCGCAAGGATACCGCCGACGCGGTACTCGCCAGCCTCGCGGACGCGAGCCATCTGTACAAGATTCTCACCGACGAATTCGGGCTGTCGACCAAACAGTTCAGCGAGATTTCGGAGAGCCGCGAGCTCTGGACCGACGAACGCATCCAGCAAGCCGTCGAATATACGCGCTTCAGAATCAAGCGCGGCCAGGTCAAGAAGAGTCCCGCCGGCTATCTGATGCGCGCGCTACGCGACAACTGGAAGATCTCGGACGCCGAGCGCACGATGGTCGACGTGCAGGCCAAACTGCTCGCCGACGAAGCGCAGGAACAGGCGGTCAAGGCCGAAACGAGAACGACCGTGGCGCACAGCATTGCGACGCGCGAAGAAGCAGTGCGCGCGCGCATGAACGAGGACTCGCGCAAGGGTCGCGACCATTTCAACGCCGCCGATGCGAAGACGCGCAAGGAACTGATGCATGCGTGGACGACGTCGCGCGAAGGCAAGCTGATGCTGCGTCGGATGAAGCTTGAACCGTCGACGGTCACCGAAGATGCGATCTTCGCCAATACCGAGCTGGTCTGGTATCTGGGGCAGTTCGTGTTCGGCCGGATGAACGCGGCCCGCGCGGCGGCGTGAAGTGAGCCGGCCATTACTTCAGACGCTCGGAACGCTCAGAACGAACCGACCAGCGAGCCCAGCACGATAACCACCACCAGTGCGAGCAACGCGCCGAGAATCCCGACGATCACGATGTCGCGATAGCTTTCGCGGTGCGTCGAACCGCACACGGCGAGCAGCGTCACGACCGCGCCGTTATGCGGCAGGCTGTCGAGTGTGCCAGAGGAAATCACGGCGACCCGATGCAGCAGCGCCGGGTCGATGCCGTACTGCGTGGCCAGTTGCAGATAGGTGCTGCCAAGCGCATCGAGCGCGATGGTGAGACCGCCGGAGGCCGAACCGGTCAACGCCGCGAGCAGATTGGCCGCGACCGCGAGCGATACGAGCGGGCCACCGCCGATGCTGAGCACCCATTCGCGCACGAGCGCGAACGCGGGCAGCGCGGCGATCACCGCGCCATAGCCGACCAGACTGCCGACGCTCAGCACCGGCAGCACCGATGCATTCGCGCCTGCATCGATCGTCTCGCGCAGCGCCGGCAGGCGGCGCCGATTGAGCAGCACGAGTACGACGATCGCGACGATGAGCGCCACGCACACGCCCCACACACCGGCGACCGCTCCAAGCGACGTCTCACCCCAACGGACGTCGGCCAGGTAGTCCGCGTCGATGCGCGGCAGCACGATCACGTTCATCACGAAGTTCGTCAGCACGACGAGCACGAGCGGCGCGAGCGCGACGCCGAACGACGGCAGATCCTCGCTGACATGCCCGCGCTTCGCTTCTTCCGGATCGAAACTCTGCGATACGCTTGCGCGCTCGCGCACGAGGTTGTCGCTGGCCGGCACCCTGGTGAATTTCGCCGCGCTGTTCAATTCGTCGAACCCTTCGTTGGCCGCCCTCGCGCGCGCTTGCTGCAAGGACAACCACCAAAGCCCGAACGCGACCATCACGATGCTCGCGATGATGCCGAGCCCGGGCGCGGCAAACGGCGTCGTACCAAAGAACGGCATTGGGATCGCGTTCTGGATCGCCGGCGTGCCGGGCAGCGCGGACATCGTGAAGGTCGACGTGCCGAGCGCGATCGCGGCCGGCATCAGACGGCGCGGAATATTCGCGGCCTCGAAGAGTGCGGTGGCCATCGGCGCGAGCACGAAGAACGCGACGAAGAGGCTGACACCGCCATAGGTGACGAGCGCGCCACCGATCACGACGGCGAGAATCGCCCGATGGGCGCCAAGCTTCGCCGTCATGTAACTGGCGATCGCCTTCACGGAGCCGCTGTCTTCCATCAGCTTGCCGAACAGCGCGCCGAGCAGGAACAACGGAAAGAACTGCGCGAGAAAACGCGCGGTGCTGAGCATGAAGGTCTGCGTCCAGTGCGCCAGAATCGGTTCACCCGAAATCGCGGCGGCCAGCATCGCGGCGAACGGCGCGAGCAGCAGTACGGTCCAGCCGCGATACGCGAGACCGATCAGCAGCGCGAGACTCGCGAGCATGCCAAAGAGCCCGAGACCGATCGCGAGCGGTGACAGGGTGATGACGTCCATGGTCAGACTCCGTCGAGCAACGTGTCGAGATCGAGCGAGGAGCGCACGCCGATCGAATCGCCGTGCTCGGTGAGGAACGTGTCCGCGGCACGCCGCCCTTCGTCGCGCAGCATCGTCAGAAAGCTCCACTCGGCGTTCAGCTTCGACGAGTAGCCGAGCTCGGTCATCAACTCGCTGGAGATCCGATGGATGCGCATCGCCGCCCAATGGCGGCCTTCATCGCTGCCGGCGTCCGCCGCGCGCCGCAGCAGCGCGATCATGCGCAGCTCTTTCAGCAGCGGCGAGTTGAAGGCGACCTCGTTCAGGCGGCTAATGATGTCGCGCGCGGTGCGCGGCGTTTCCTTGCGCTCGACGGGATTGACCTGGATTAGCAGCGTATCGCTCGACGCGCATTCGCGCACCAGCGGCGTGATGGTCGGATTACCGGCATAGCCGCCGTCCCAGTAGTCTTCACCGTCGATCTGGACGGCCTGGAACAGCGTGGGCAGACAGCCGGAGGCGAGCAGCACGTCGGGTGTCAGGTCGGCATTGCGAAACACGCGCGCCTGGCCCGTGCGCACTTGCGTCGCGGTGATGAACAGCTTGATCGGCGAGTCGCGCAGATGCGCGAAGTCGATGGAGTCCTGCAGGATCTTCGCCAGCGGATGCACGCCGCGCGGATTCAGGTCGTATGGAGAAAACAGGCGCGCCGCGAGGTCCATCGCAATGAAGAGCGGCGAGAAGTCGAGAGTCCAGCGGCCCATCATCACGTCGAGTGGGCTGCGGCGAAACGGGCTCAACACCGACGCTTCGAACACGCGTCGCCAGAACGCTTCGAGCGCGGCGCGCGCGCCGGCCGCGCCGTTGACCCGATAGCCGCTCACCAGCACCGCGGCGTTCATCGCGCCGGCCGACGTACCCGATATGCCTTCGATCTGCAGCCACGACTCTTCGAGCAAACGGTCGAGGACGCCCCATGTAAAAGCACCGTGCGAACCGCCGCCTTGCAACGCGAGGTCGATGAGGGCCGGTTCGCGGCGCGGGGGTTGGGTTTTCGTTGCAGCCAAGACGACTCCTGTAGCGAGGAGTGCTCCATTTTGCGAGCTGACGCCGCATGCACGGCGGACGAATGAACTGCTGGCCGATGCTTTGAACTACCGAATGACGTGCAGCGCGTTTCAAAGGCGAAACATCGCACTGCACCATCGGTATTGGAAGTGGGCAGTGCTTAAAAGTCAAGCGTCTTCAACTTGATTCACCGAACTTGCGCCAATCAGGCGGAATAAAGAAAGTCGGTTGTCATGCCAGGGTCAAAAACAGCGTGTAGCAGGGCCGGCTGGCGCGCCGGGCGGCGCCGCATACGTGCTCATGGATAAGCGGAGTATCTTTGCAGGGGAAACACGACAATGCATGCGGCATGAAGCAACCTGCGTTATCCGTTAGCGCGTGCCGCTCGAATGCCAATTCGCGCGTTTGTCTTCGCTGTTTCGGCTTGCGCTAATCGCCACGGGTTGATTGCAATGTAATGTATCGTCTCGGCGGCCGGATACATTACGACATAATTCGACTGATGAACCGGGCTATAAAGCAGGCATCGTCAAAACACGGAGAGCATCATGAGCGCCGAGTTGCTGCAAGGGTCCTGTCACTGCGGGGCCGTCAAGTTCGAAGTTCGCACCGAAATCGCTCCGGCCGGTCGTTGCAACTGCAGCCTGTGCCGCCGCAAGGGCGCGCTGATGACGCCGCGCTTTCCCGCCAGGCAGTTGAAGATCCTGAGTGGTGAGGATGCGCTGACGCTGTACCAGTTCAACACCCAGGTCGCGAAGCACTATTTCTGCAAGCATTGCGGCATCTATCCTTTTCATCAGACGCGCACGGATCCGCAGCAATGGCGCGTCAATATCGGCTGCCTCGAAGGGGTCGATCCGTATGCACTCGAAGCCGGCGTGGCCGACGGCGCGAGTCTTTCCGTGCTGGAGGACGCATGAAACGCCTCTTTGCCATCGCTCTGTTCGTCGCGGGTGGTTTCGCTGCCGAACTCGGGCATCCGTTGCAGTGTTCATTGATCCAATCGAGCGGCGTGCACCTCAAACGCCGCGGCAGATAATCCGTCGATGGAAACCTCCGACCACGTACTGATCGTCGATGATGATCGCGGCATCCGCGAACTGCTCGCGGCATACCTCGAGAAAAACGGCGTGCGCGTTTCGCTCGCGGCCAATGGGCGCCAGATGCGCGCCGCGCTCGAGAACGGCGCACCCGACCTGATCGTGCTCGACCTGATGCTGCCCGGCGAAGACGGCCTCGTGCTGTGCCGCGAACTGCGCTCGGGCAAGTTCCGCACCGTACCGATCCTGATGCTGACCGCGCGTAGCGAGGAAGCGGACCGCATCGTCGGCCTCGAAATGGGTGCCGACGATTACCTGACCAAACCGTTCGCCGCGCGCGAGCTGCTCGCGCGAATCCGCTCGGTGCTGCGCCGCGCGCGCATGCTGCCGCCCGGCATGGAGGTGACCGAATCGGCGCCGATGCTTTGCTTCGGCGACTGGCGGCTCGACACGACCGCGCGCCATCTGCTCGATGCGGACGGCACCGAGGTCGCGTTGAGCGGCGCGGAGTACCGTCTGTTGCGCGTGTTTCTCGATCATCCGCAGCGCGTGCTCACGCGCGACCAGTTGCTGAACCTCACCCAGGGACGCCAGGCCGATCCGTTCGACCGGTCGATCGATCTGATGGTGAGCCGCCTGCGGCAACGCCTGCGGGACGGCGCGCGCGAGCCGCGCTACATCAAGACGCTGCGCAGTGAGGGCTATGTGTTTTCGGCGGTCGTGACCGCGACCGGAGATCTGGAGTGAGCGCATCGCCGTCACCGTCGTTGCTGCGCTGGCCGCATTGGCCGCGCTCGTTGTTCGCGCGGCTCGCGGTGATTTTGTTCGTCGGGCTCGCACTCGCGCAGGCGCTGTCGTTCTGGCTCACGATGACCGAGCGCGACCAGACGATGACCAACATCATGATGGGCTACATCGAGCGCGAGGTGGCGAGCTCGGTCGCGCTGCTCGATCATCTGCCGCCCGACGAGCGCGCCCAGTGGCTGCCGCGCCTCGCGCGGCGCAGCTACGAGTTCGTGCTAGGCCCGGGCGTGCCCGGCGCGCCGGTCGACGCAAGCCTGTCGGCGCGCGTCGCGCAATCGATCGGCGACGGCATCGGCAGGCGTTATCCGTTGACCGTCAACGCGGTGCCCGGCGATCGCGAGCGTCTGCAGGTGCACCTGAAACTGAGCGATGGCATGCCGCTCACCATCGACCTGCGGCCGATGCCTGGCGCACCATTGTCGCGCTGGCTGCCGCTCGTGCTGACGCTGCAGTTGCTCGTGCTCGGCGCCTGCTGCTGGCTCGCGGTGCGGCTCGCAACGCGTCCGCTCAATCAACTCGCAGTCGCAGCCGACACGCTCGGCCCCGACCTGAAGGCCGCGCGTCTGCCCGAAGCCGGTCCATCCGAAGTGGCGCGCGCCGCGCGCGCGTTCAATGCGATGCAGGACCGGATCGCCACATACATGGCCGAGCGCATGCAGATTCTCGCGGCGATTTCGCACGATCTGCAGACGCCGATAACGCGCATGCGCCTGCGCGTCGACACGATGGACCACCAGAGCGAAGCCGCGAAGCTGCGCCAGGATCTGCGGGAAATGGAAGCGCTGGTCAAGGAAGGGGTGACGTATGCGCGCACGATGCATGGCACGACTGAGATGCCGCGCCGCATCGACCCCGATGCGCTGTTCGACAGCCTCGTCTGCGATTACGTCGACGCGGGTCAGCAAGTGTCGCTGCAGGGCCACTTCGGTCAGTCATTGACGATGCGTCCGCAGGCATTGAAGCGCGTCGTCGGCAATCTTGTCGATAACGCGCTGAAGTTCGGCGGCGCCGCGCAGATCGAGATCGGCGCGTTGCACGACGGTGAGGCCACCGTGTCGGTGCTCGATCGCGGTCCCGGCATTCCGGCCGAGTCGCTGGAGACGGTGTTCGAGCCGTTCGTTCGACTCGAAGGGTCGCGCAATCGTCAAACGGGTGGCACGGGTCTGGGGCTCGCGATCGCGCGCCAACTCGCGCTCGCGATGGACGCGACGCTTACGCTGCACAACCGGGTCGGCGGCGGTCTCGAAGCGCGGTTGACGTTGCGGAAGTTGCGCGAGTCGTAGTTGAGTAGTCTTCCCGTCAGAAAATTCACAAAGACGTGTTTCTCAGTAGTGTTCAACGACCACTGGTTCAGCATGTCTCGGCGATTCCCTATCATTTGAAGAAACCACATTGGCGATGCGTCACATCGCATCATTATTAAATCATCGATATCGAATGCGACTTATCGATGCGAGCAATCCAGATGCGTGCATCGCGTGTCATATGACACACGGGCAATCGAGTTAATTCGCGCATTCAACGAAATTCGGCAATGCAGCATCGATCGGTTCGATTACCTGACGCGCGGCAGGCGGTTAGCTGGCCTTGCGATTAATTGACAAACGCTAACGGACAGCCCATTCTTTTCGTGTGGTGGTTGCAGAGTAACACGGCTGATCAACAGCAAGATTGGCCGAGAGACACGTTTCGTTCGAATCTGATTAAGGTCCTTGTTAAAAAGGTAACTAAAAAGGAATCCGAATGGCGTCCACTCCACAAAAAATGTCAAAAATGCAACTCACCGGGATGGTGGTGGGCGGCATGGTCGGAGCCGGGATCTTTTCCCTGCCGCGCACTTTTGCGAATGCCACCGGTCCGTTGGGTGCCGTGATTGCCTGGCTGATTGCGGGCACGGGCATGTATATGCTGGCGCGCGTGTTTCAGGCGCTGGCGGAACGCAAGCCCGAACTGGACGCCGGCGTGTTTGCGTATGCGAAAGCGGGCTTTGGCGATTATCCGGGCTTTCTCTCCGCATTTGGCTACTGGATCGGCAGCTGTATCGGCAACGTTTCGTACTGGGTGCTGATCAAGTCGACACTCGGCGCGTTTTTTCCCGTGTTCGGCGACGGCAATACGGTCGTCGCGATCGTCGTTGCATCGATCGGCATCTGGCTATTTCATTTCATGATCCTGAAGGGCGTGCAGCAGGCGGCCTTCATCAACAGTATCGTCACGGTCGCCAAGGTCATTCCGATTCTGGTGTTCATCCTGATCCTGATCTTCGGCTTCCGGTTGGACCTGTTCCAGGCCAACCTCTACGGTGGAGGACTCGAAGGCAATATCCTCGAGCAGGTGCGGGCCACGATGCTGGTCACGGTGTTCGTGTTCATCGGTATCGAAGGGGCGAGTGTCTATTCCCGTTATGCGAAGAAGCGCTCCGATGTCGGCCAGGCGACGATTCTCGGCTTCGTCGTCGTGACCTCGCTAATGGTGCTCGTGACGATGCTGCCTTACGCAGTGCTCCAGCGCGCCGACATCGGGGCCATGCGGCAGCCGTCGATGGCGGCGGTGCTTGAAGGGGTGGTCGGTCATTGGGGCGCGGTTTTCGTCAGCATAGGCCTGCTGATTTCGGTGCTGGGCGCTTATCTCGCCTGGTCGCTGATCTGCGCCGAAGTGTTGTTCACGGCGGCAAAGACCGAAGACATGCCCGCCGTGTTCGCGAGGGAAAACGCCAACAAGGTACCGGCCAATGCATTGTGGCTGACCAACATCGTGGTGCAGCTGCTCGTCATCAGCACATACTTCTCGCGCGACGCGTTCGCGCTGATGCTGAATCTGACGAGCGCGATGTCGTTGATTCCGTACCTCTTCGTCGCGGTGTTCGGCTGCATGAACGCGAATCGCGGTGACGGTTACGACGTGCGCGCCGACGAGCGCCGGCGCGACTTGATCATGGCCGCAATCGCCTCGATCTACACGGTCTTCATGATCTGGGCGGGCGGCCTGAAATTCATTCTGCTTTCCGCCGTGCTGTATGCGCCAGGCACGGCGCTCTATATCTGGGCTCGGCGCGAGCGGAACAAGAACGTCTTCATCGCTTCCGACTGGATCATTTTTATCGTTGCGGTCATTGGCGCGATCATCGGCATCTATGGCCTCGTCACCGGAAGGATCGCGCTTTAGCTTTAATGACATCCGATTGAACAGAGCGGGCCAACACTGGTACTCAGGAGATCATCATGGCGAACACGGACGCGAAAGCGGGTGCATTAGGTGTCTACTCGGAAGTCGGGCAACTGCGCAAGGTGATGGTCTGCGCACCGGGGCTCGCGCATCAGCGTCTTACCCCGAGCAATTGCGATGAACTGCTGTTCGACGACGTGCTATGGGTCGAGAACGCGAAGCGCGACCACTTCGACTTCGTGACGAAGATGCGCGACCGCGGCGTCGAAGTGGTGGAGATGCACAATCTGCTGGCCGAAACGGTCGCGGTGCCCGAAGGCAAGAAGTGGATTCTCGACAACCAGGTGGTGCCGAATCAGGTCGGCCTCGGCTTTATCGATGAATTGAGAAGCTATCTGGAGGGGCTCGACAATCGCAAGCTGGCCGAAACGCTGATTGGCGGGCTATCCACTCACGACTTCCCGGAAGCGCACGGCGGCAAGGCGCTGGAGGTCGCGAAAGAAGCGGCGGGCGGCACCGAATATCTGCTGCCGCCGCTGCCGAACACGCTGTACACGCGCGACACGACTTGCTGGATCTATGGCGGCGTCACGCTGAATGCGCTGTACTGGCCGGCCCGTCACGAGGAGACGATCCTGACCACGGCGATCTACAAGTTCCACCCGGACTTCGCGGGCAAGGTCAACGTGTGGTGGGGCGACCCGACCCAGGACCACGGTCTGGCCACGCTGGAAGGCGGCGACGTGATGCCGATCGGCAAGGGCGTCGTGCTGATCGGCATGAGCGAGCGCACGTCGCGTCAGGCCATCAGTCAACTTGCGGCAACGCTGTTCGAGAAGGGCGCGGCCGAGCGCGTGATCGTCGCGGCGATGCCGAAGATTCGCGCGGCGATGCACCTCGACACCGTGTTCACGTTCGCCGATCGCGATTGCGTGCTGGTCGCCCCGGACTTCATGGCGAAGACGCGCACCTATTCGTATCGGCCGAGCAGTCATCCGAGCGGCGTGGAATTGCACGCCGATAACAAACCGTTTACCGACGTCGTCGCCGAGGCGCTCGGGCTGAAGCAGCTGCGCGTGGTCGAGGCGGGCGGCAGCGACTATCAACGCGAGCGCACGCAGTGGGATAGCGGTGCGAATCTCGTGTGCGCGTCGCCGGGCGTCGTCTATGCATACGACCGCAACACATACACGAACACGCTGTTGCGCAAGCAGGGCATCGAGGTGATTACGATCGTCGGTGCGGAGCTTGGCCGTGGACGTGGCGGCGGTCACTGCATGACCTGCCCGATCATCCGCGATGCGGTCGACTATTGATCGGTCGGGCGAATCGATCAGGCGGGTGATCGGCAAGGTGCCGCGCGCTCGCTGAAGTGGCGAGCGGGCGACAGCGGCGAGGTTGCAGAGTTAGCCGATACGGGGACGAACTCGAATGAACAGGCCCGAATCACCCCAGCCGGTCACGCTGACCGAAGCGATCATTCCGGTCGCCAGCCTCGTCATACTGGTGGGGCTGTCCTACTACCTGTTCGGCGACGCAGGTGCGAGCGGGCCGAACCAGGTGGGGCTCACCGTCGCGGCGATGATCGCCGTGTTCATCGGCTGGCGCCGCGGGCACTCGTTGGCCTCGCTCGGCGAGGCCGCGGTGGCGAGTGTCAGCACTGGCATAGGCGCAATTTTCATCCTGTTCGCGGTGGGTGCGCTGATCGGCACATGGGCGCTCAGCGGCACGCTGGTCGGCATGGTGTATTACGGCCTGAAGCTTCTCAGCCCTAACTATTTCTACGTGACGGCGGCCGCGATCTGTGGCGTCGTGTCGATGAGCATCGGCAGCTCGTGGACGGTGGCCGGCACGATCGGCATCGGGCTGATGGGCATCGCGCAGGGTATGGGACTGAACGAGGCGATTGCGGCGGGTGCGATCATCTCGGGCGCCTATCTCGGCGACAAGTCTTCGCCTTTGTCCGATTCCGCGAATCTTGCCGCGGCGGCGTCGGGAGTCGAACTGTACCGGCATCTGCGCGAAGTGTTGCTGACTTCCGCCGTGGCGCTAATCATCGCCTTTGCGTTCTATTTTCTGGTCGGTCGCCCCGGCGATTTCGACGCGAGCGCTGAGATCGACGCAATGCGTGGAGCATTTCACATTTCGCTTTGGCTGTTTGCGCCGCTGGTGCTCGTCATACTGCTTGCGCTCTTCAAGATGCCGCCGTTTACCGCGATCTTTCTCGGCGCGCTGGCAGGTGGCGTGCTCGCCGTGTGCGTCGCGCCCGAGCGCGTGGTCGCGTTCGCTTCCGCAAAGCCGGGCGTGCCGAACTGGCTCGCGCTCGTCAAAGGCGTCTGGCTTGCTCTCGCAAGCGGCTACAAGACGTCGACGGGCAACCACGCGCTCGACCTGCTGGTCACGCGCGGCGGCATGGAGAGCATGCTGAATACGATCTGGCTGATCATTGCCGCGCTCGGGTTCGGCGGCGTGGTCGAAAAATGCGGCGTGCTCGAGCGTCTGATTACGCCTGTGATCGACAAAGCGAGGCGCGCAGGCGCGCTGGTGGCCTCGCTGGTCGCGGCGGTCGTCGCCACCAATATCGTCACTGCCGATCAATACATCGCGGTCGTGCTGCCCGCGCGCATGTTCAAGACGGCGTTCGCGCGACGCGGGTTCGCGCCGGTGGTGCTGTCGCGCGCGGTCGGCGATACGGCCACACCGACCGGTGCACTGATTCCGTGGAATAGCTGCGGCGCATATATGGCGGCGACGCTCGGTGTTGCCACGCTCAGTTACGCGCCATATGCGGTGTTCTGCTTCGTGAGTCCGCTGTTGACGGTGGCGATGGCCTATGCGGGCATCCGGATGCCGCGCGTGGCCACCGACACCGCCGCAGCCGCGTCCGCCAACGCGCAGGCTGGCGCGACCCATCCAGACGATTGACGCGACGAATCGCATCGCTCCGCCAATTGCCGGGTCGACGCACGCGGTCGCCGTGGGCAGGTCCGGCTTGAAGTCGAACTCGCTTTTACTATACTTTTTAACGACTTCGAGTCACGCCTGAATTATCGAATTTAATATCGCGCTATTTGCAAAAATTGCATTCGATAGGCCAGCGATCGCTGCAATGAAGTTCGAGTTAATGAATCTGCGAGTAGCTGGACGATCACTTTCACGTCGATCACGTGAATGCCCGGAGGTTTCTTCCACCGCACGGAGGTTCGAACATGAATAATCGCATTGTTGCGCAACTCGTCGCCTTGTCATTTGCCGGTATGTCCGCGCTCGCGATTGCGGCTGGGCCGACGCAGGACGAGGGCGGCGGCCAGATGGCCGGAACGGGCCGTCAGCAGATGATGCCGTCGATTCCGCATCGTGACTGGCACAAAGGCCAGCGGGTGCCGGCCGAATACCGTCATTACAATTTCATCATGGACGACTGGCGTGGACACGGCCTCGATGCGCCGCCGCGCGGACATAAATGGCTGGGTGTCAATGGGGACTATGTGCTCGTCACGACGAACAACTGGACCATTTCCAATATCGTCGCCGGAACGCAGTAATGCTTCATCGTGGTGCCCAGGCTATCCGGCGACCGGGCTTTAGCGCCGGAGCCTGGGGAATTCATCGACACGACATGATTTTTGTCATTTTCGCCATCGATTTAACGCCGTGTATCGTATAGCCGGTCCGGAACGAACAATGCAGTCACGCCGCTCAAAAAGAATACCGCGCCGACTACCAGAAAGCCGAGACCGATCGAGAACTGCGTGGCGATATAACCGATGACGATTGGCGCCGCGCCCGAACAGAAGCGCCCGAGATTATACGAGCCGCCCACCGCGGTGCCCCGCACCGACGTTGCGAAGCTCTCCGACATAAAGGTGCCGATCGTGCCGAGCGGCACGCCGTACAGAAAGCCGAAGAAAAGCATCAGCGTGGCGATATTGTCGCGGGTGTGCCAGAAAATGATAACGGGCAGAAAGAGTGCCGCACCGATGCAGCCGAGCACGTACACGCCGCGCCGGCTCCAGCGATCACCGAGCCAGCCTGCAAAGATCTTGCCGATGAAGGCAACCACGTACGTGCCGATCATATAGCCGGTCAGCGAACTGAACTTGATGTGCAGTTCCTTTTCGAGGTACGTCGGCAGCCAGTTGTTCAGGCCGTAAAAGCCGGACAGAATGAAGATCGACGTGAAGGTCCACAGGATGAACATGGTGCGCGCCTGCCGGTCGCGGAAAATCTGCGCATAGCGATTGTCGACGAGCCGCGCTGTGTCCTTGCGGTCGGCGGCCCGGCTCGCGAGCCATGCCGCCGGTTCGGGCACCGCGAACTTGATCGCGAATGCGAGCAGCACCGGCACGGCCGACACGTAGTAAAGCGTGCGCCAGCCGTACTGCGGCAGGATCCAGTTGCTGAGCGCAATCACGACGATATAGCCGGCCGAAATGCCGGTTTGCAGCATGCCGAGCACCAGCGAGCGCCGCTCGGTCGGCACATATTCGGCCACGAGCGTCGTGACTAGCACCATGCAGCCAATGCCGAGCGAGCTGATAAAGCGCACCGCCGCGAATTCGACGAAGCTGTGCGTGAACCCGAGCATCCCGGCGCCGAGCGAGAACAGCGCGAGCGCCCACGCGACGACCCGCACGCGGCCGAGACGATCGCTCGCCCAGCCGCCGACGATGCCGCCGATCGCCATGCCGAGCAAGGTCAGACTGCCGAGCGCGCCCGCTTCGACATTGGTCAGGCCGAAGTCGTCCTTGATACGCGACAGCGTGAGGCCGTACATCATCACGTCGGCGCCATCGGCGATCAGCGCGAGGTAGCCGAGCACGAACACCACCAGCCAGCGGCCTTGCGAGACGGTGGCATGGGTTACGGCTTGATAGGGCTGCAGATCGGATGGTGTTTTCATGAACGGGCGGCGCAAGCGGGGGATGGCGGATTCTGCTGGAGCAGAGCGGGGGCAAGGAAGGCGCCGATCAGCAGGCCGATGCTTTCATGACGGCTCGTGTACCAGCCTTCCTTGTGCGTCAGGTTCATCGTACCGATGCAAACGCCGTCGTAGGCGATCGGAATGTTCAGGATCGAGCCGAGACCCAAACCGGTCATGACCGCATGGTCGTCGAAGGCCTCGCGAATGCCTTGCGATGTGGCGGCACGAAACGGCTTCATATCCCGAAGAATCTGCCGCGACCACGCGGTGCCGTGCGCTTCTTCTTGCGGCCGCCCAATGGATATACGTCCGGCATGTTCGTATAGACACGTTCGACCTCGTGACGCTGCGCATCGTAGGACATGATCGTGAACAGGCTGAGGCCGATCGTCTTCGCCGCCACCGCGTGAACCGCGCGGAACAGTTCGAGCGGCTGGTGTTTAACGCGCATCGCCAGCGCGAGACGCTCGAGGTCCGCGATCTCCAGCGTTTGTCTATCGTGCAGTTCGGGTTCAGGGAGGTTGCCTTGGATCGTTTGCATCGCGTTTGCATCGGGAAGTGTGAAAAGTCGCAGTGCGTTCAGCCATGCATGCGCGTGGACTTCAGTTGGCCAGGTGCGTCGCGCGCCGGCTCGAGTTCGCTCGCTTCGATATCTTCCAGCGAGCGGTTGCGGGTTTCGATGCCGAGGAAGAACACCACGCACGCGCCGATCACCAGCACCGTCGTGGTCATCGCGAACACACCAAGGAAGCCGAACACCGGATAAATGAGGCCGACGAGGATCGGCGCGCTAACCGAGCCGATGCGGCCGAACGATGACGACGATCCAGTGCCCGTCGTGCGCACCGCGGTGGGAAACACTTCCGGCGTGTACGCGTAGACGCCGGCGAATGCGCCGTTCATGAAGAACGACAGCGCGATGCCCGCGGCCATGATCTGTATGCCGGTGTGAGAAAACGCGAGCGTGATCGCGGCAATGCCGCAGAACAGCATGTAGGAAGCGACCACCGCCTTGCGGCCGATCTTTTCGTTGAGCCACGCCGCCGAGAAGTAGCCGGGAATCTGCGCGCCATAGATCGCGATCGAATAGCCGAAGCTCCTGGTCAGCGTCAGTCCTTCCTTGACGAGCAGGCTCGGGATCCACGAGAAGAACGAGTAGTACGCGAACGCGACCGAGAACCACATCAGCCAGCTGACCGCGGTCGTGCGCCCGAGGCGCGGCGACCACAGCGCGAGCACGTTGCGCCACGCGTTGCCGCGCGTCGGCGCCGAGGCCGGCGTGGGCACTGCGTAAAGCGCGTTGCTTGCACTCACGGGCGCAAGCGCGATGCCGCGCTCGACGAACGCCGCTTCGATGCGGCCGACGATGCCGTTCGCCTCGGCAGCGCGGCCCTGGCTTTCGAGCCAGCGCGGCGATTCGGGCAGCGTCCGGCGCCACCACAGCAGCATCACGACCGGCAGCGACGTGATCACCGCCAGATAGCGCCAACCGTCGGCGAAGTTGCGCACCACCGCGAAGCCGAGAATCGACGAGGTCAGATAGCCGAACGACATGAAGCCGACCAATGCGCCGCAGAAAATGCCGCGATAGCGGCGCGGCACGAACTCGGCGAGAAACGGCGCGATCACGACGGTTTCCGCGCCCGAGCCGAAGCCCGCGACGATGCGCAGCGCGAAGAACGTGTGCCAGTCCTGAGCGGTCGCGCTCGCGAGCGAGGCGACGCAATAAATGGCAAGCGCGCTCATCATGATGCGGCGGCGGCCGATCACGTCGGCGAGCACGCCTGACAGGAACGCGCCGAAGAAGTAGCCGATATACGTGCTGCTCGCGACGAGCCCGGTCTGAGCGCTCGTCAACTGCCACAGCTTGCTGATGACCGGCAACAGGAACGCGAGTGACGACGAATCGAGTCCGTCGAACATGTACCCCAGCCCGCCGATCAGCAGCAGTCTGCGATGAAAGCTCGACAAGGGAAGTCTTTCAAGACGGGCGGCGACGGCGGACACGGCAAGTTCTCCTGAAGGAAATGGCGCGGCGAGGTCGCGCGTTCTGTGCTGACGGCTGCTTCGGACCGCTTATCGGCCGATCGCATAGGCCTGCATCTGACGCGGCGTGGCTGCGCCTCGCAGCAGACCATTGCGGATACCGACCGCGCATACGCGGCCGAGCGCCCATGGCTCCGCGACGCTCAGGTCGTGGCCGCGCTTGCGCAGTTCGGCGAGCGTGCTGTCCGGAAAGCGCGACTCGGCCGACATCTTGCCGAGCTGCATCGCGCGCGGGTAAAACGAGCCGGGGAAGTGCGCGGTCTGAAACGACGGCGAATCGGCGGCGGCCTGGAGGTTCATGCCGCCGTGTACGTGCTTGAGGAACAGCTGCAGCGACCACTGATCCTGCTGGTCGCCCCCCGGCGTGCCGAAGGCCGCGTACGGCTTGCCGTCGCGCGTGACGAGCGTCGGCGACAGCGTGGTGCGCGGCCGGCGGCCCGGGCCGAGTGACGAAGGCAGGCCTTCTTCCATCCAGAACATCTGCGCGCGCGTGGTGACGTTAAAGCCAAGACCCGGCACCGCCGGTGACGCCTGCAGCCAGCCGCCCGACGGCGTGGCCGACACCATGTTGCCCCAGCGGTCGACCACGTCGAGATGCACGGTATCGCCGCGCAATTCCGGCAGCGGCGCAAAGGTGGGCTCACCCTGGCCGAAGCCGCCAGCCTGCTCGCGCCCGGCATTCGCGACGATCCGTGCGGCGCGCTGTTCGCTGTCGCCGAGCAGCCCGGCGCGGAATTCGAACGATGCGCGGCGCGGATCGATCAGACCGCGCCGCTCGTCGTTGTACGCGTCGCTGAGCAGCACGTCCATTGGCACATGCGAAAACGCCGGATCGCCGTAGAACACTTCGCGATCGGCGAACGCGAGCTTCGAGCACTCGATCACCGTGTGCACAAAATCGGGGCCGAGCGGGTCCATCGCGCCGAGATCGAAACCCTTCAGCAGCGCGAGCTGTTGCAGGAACATCGGGCCTTGGCCCCACGGGCCGGTTTTGTGCACGCGCATGCCCGCGTAGTCGTACGACACCGGTTCTTCGTAGGTCGGCTCCCAGCGCGCGAGATCGCCGGCGTCGAGCAGGCCGCTGTTGCGCAGGCCCGAGGTATCGAGCACGGCGGTCGAGCGGAAGTATTGGTCGATCGCGTCGGCGACGAAGCCGCGATAGAAAGCGTCACGCGCGCGTTCGCACTGCTCGGCGCGGTCGCTGCGCGTATTGGCCTCGCGCAAGATGCGCTTGTAGGTTTCGGCGATCGCGGGATTCGCGAACAGCTGGTTCGGCATGGGCGCTTCGCCGTTGCGCAGCCATTGCTCGGCCGAGGTGGTCCATTCGGTGCGAAAGAAGTCCTGAATCGCGAGAATCGACGACGCCATGCGCGGCAGCACCGGATAGCCGTTTTCGGCGTAACCGATCGCATAGCTCAGCACCTCTTCGAGCGGCAGTTGGCCGTAGTCGCGCAGCAGCGCCATCCACGCGCCGAACGCGCCCGGCACGACCGCGGGCAGCAGGCCCGTGCCCGGCACCACGTCGAGCCCCATCTTGCGCATCCGCTCGATGGTCATGCGCGCGGGCGTCACGCCCTGTCCGCACAGGACGCGCACGCGTTGTTCCCGCGCGCTATAGAACACCACCGGCAGCTCGCCGCCCGGACCGTTCAGATGCGGCTCGACGATCTGCAGGACGAAGCCGGCCGCGGCAGCGGCGTCGAACGCATTGCCGCCTTTTTCGAGGACCGCCATCGCCGATGCGCTCGCGAGCCAGTGCGTCGAGGCCACCATGCCGAAGGTGCCGATCAGTTCCGGGCGGGTTGTAAACGACATGCGCGACTCCTTGGCAACGATGGGTCCAAATGGCGGAACCAATAGCAAATGGTTCGACTGAGGAAAGTCAAAGCGTAAAACTAACGAAGTCCGGTTGCACCCTGTGTTAACCCTCGATGTCGTCCCGAGTATAGCGAATCAAAAATCGCCGGGTGCCGCTATGTCGAACTGCCGCGATTCTGCTATTGTTGAGACCAATATGAATTGGTTCGGTGAACGACATGGAAAAACCGGTACGGGATGCGCTGCTCGACTACATCGCCGAGCATCAGTTGAAGGACGGAGACGCGCTGCCGCCCGAAAGAAAGCTCGCCGAAGAACTGAACGTGAGCCGTCGCGAACTGCGCGCGGCGCTCGCTTCGTTCGAGGCGTCGGGCCGTGTGTGGCGCGGTGTCGGCCGCGGCACCTATCTGGGCGCGCGGCCACTGAAGTTCGCGCCGACGCTGCGTGGCTTGCGCGCGGGCGCGAGCCCTGCCGATATCGCCGAAATGCGGCTGATGTTCGAGCCGGCGCTGGCTGCGCTGGCCGCGACCAAAGCGAGCGGCGACGATCTGCAGGAGCTGGAGAAATGCGCACGCAAAAACGCCGCCGCGAAAAATGACGACGAGTGGCAGCAATGGGATCACCGCTTTCATTTGCTGATCGGCCATGCCACGCGTAATCCCGCATTGATCGCGTTGATGGAAGTGATCAACGGCATCCGCGTGAAACCCGAGGTTCGCGAGAAAACCTCCGCGCAGCAGACGCGGCAGTTTTTCGCGCAACAGCATCAGGCGATCGTGAATGCGCTGAAGTCGCGCGATGCGGACGCGGCCGCGCAATGCATGCGTGAGCATCTGCTGAGCGTGCAGTGGCGCGCGTCGGCGAAGACCGATGGAGCGGGCGTGCGGCGTGCGTGAGCTTGCCGTGATGCCGCGCCTCGATCAGGATGATTGAGATTTACTGGGCAAGCTTTCGGTTCAACCGGCGCATGCCATCGAATACCGCATCGGCCACATCCAGCGGAAAGTCGGCGGGCAATTGCGACGAGACTGTGTCGATCACCGTCTCTGTTTGCGCGGTCAACTCATCGATCAGCGAATCGACATCAGCGGCGGAAAAGCCGACCCGCTGTCCTTCGGCCACCCAATGCCGGCGCTGGATCTGATTGAGCAGGTAATGGACGTTTTTGCCGCGAACCGCCATCGCTAGTTTCACTTTTTGCGCCGCGAGGCGGCCCGCGCCACCGCCGATGATCGGATGGGCGGACAGCACGTCGTAAAGCGGCGTGGATTCGTATCGATTGGCGGGCAGATGAGCGATGCTGAAGTTCTTCGCGTGGCCATCGGTCGCGGCGAGCATCCAGAAGACCAGCTGCGTCGCGAAGAAATTGCGCCGGTCCGTCGCCGCGCGTGCGGACCCCGCGAGTATCTCCATGATCGCCTCGATGCCCGGACCGCCGTCGGACTCGTATTTGTGCAACGCCGAAGTGCCGGTGGCCTGGCACATGTCCTCCTGCGGCAGACGCACGATCCACGTGGCGTCGCTCGACAAACGGCGATCGAAGCGCTCGACGATCAATACTTTCTGCTCGTCGAATCGCGCGATTTCGCACTCCGAGACGGGGAGCCCATAGGCCGCGACGATCTGCGAGCAAAGCCATTCGTTTTCCACCGACGTGCGCATATCGGCGCGCATGTTGCCGACGAGTCCGAGCGGCAGCTTGAAGATGTGCGTGGTCGGCGTGCTGCCTTCGGGCAGCAGCCAGCGGTTGCGATGACGAAGCAGGGCGGTTTTCTCCTGCGCGCCGGCGATCGACAGACGCAGGTCTTCGAGCGGATCGTGCTGCCCGAGCGGCGCCGCCGACGTCGTACCGCGCAGCAGTGCGGCGATGTCGCTGTCGCCGAGTTCGCGGCCGTGGATGCTCATCAGATCGCTCGGTTCTTCGTCTGGCGGCAACAGTTGCAGCGCGCCGACGCAGTCGCGTCCGAGCGTGGCGAGCAACGCGAACGGCGCCGTGCTGCCGGTTCGGTAGCGCGCGGCGATGCGACGCCGGATCGGTTCGCTGTCGGGCAGCAGGTTATCGAAATAGTCGGCGACGATCTGACCGCGATACTGCTGATTGCCCGGCGTGAACGGCAGCGACAGCGATAGCGGCCGTCCTTGTGGATCGTCGATCCATTCGTCGAGGTAGGTCAGACGCTCGCCGCTGCGCGTCGTTTCCCAGCAGCCGACCTGCAAGCCGTTCATCCACAGGTTCAGGCGGTTCGGTGTGCTGCGCGCCATGCTTACCAGTCCTCCCGTTTCTTGCTGGTGCTGGCGGCTTTCGTAACCTTGACCGGTTTGACCGCATTCGGCTTGCGGGCGGCGCGGGTGGGTGTGGCGGCTTTGGCCCCAGTGCCCGATGCTTGCGGCTCGGCGCGGCGGGACCGGGTGCGGTTTGGCGGCGGCGCGACGTCTTCCGTGGCAACGCTTTGTGCCGGTTCGCTTTGCGTGAGCTTCAGATCGACCTGCAAGACCCGCAACACTCTGAAGAGCCGTTCAACGCTGACGGCCGCCGGATTCGCTTCGAGTTGCGCGTAGGTCTGTTGCGTGACGCCGAGATGCGCGGCCATCGCGGCCTGAGTGAGGGCGGCGGCCTTCCTGAAGCCCTGCAGGATCGGTCTGAGCTGGCTCAGTGTTTTGATGGCGTAGTCCACGGTCGATCTCCGGTTCGGCTTCGTCGGCGTAACAGATCAAAGCCTGTAGAAGGCGGATACAGTCTATACGCTGTATTCGACAAATACAAGCTAAAGACTGTCAATGATCAGCACCGGGCACGTTCGAAATGGTGTCCGGCTATCCGCGTCAGTAACGCAACTAACCGTCCGCCCGCCCTCACACAACCCTTCGCTGCTGCGCAGCCATCCGTCGTCAGCAAAGTGCGATCGACCGAGGGCCGTTCGGCGACAGGCGAAGGTGTGAGCCCACTCGATCAGCGTAAAGATGATGGACAAGCGCATCAATTAAAAATCGCATTTGTTTCACTATTGGTTGGTACTGCTACCAGACAAGAAACGCCTGGACCGGAAAAAGACAAATTCGAATCGTTATCAATTGACGACCTAATCAGGAAGCCAGTCATTCAGTCAGAAAAACATGTCTCGGATTCACAGACAGAACCCTGAATAGTCGTCGACGAGCAATCGATAGCAATATCAATAGCGCTCATCGAGAAGCGGATAACTGATGAGTGTTTACGCGCATTGCATCGCTTCCTTTCACACGCCGAATGCTATTTGACACAAATGTCACGTGACGTGCATCGAGCGGAAATGAGCTTGGAAATTACCGAAAAGGCTGTAGACTTTATACCGTGTCTGACGTGGCGAGGCCCGCATGAGTCCAGTCGTTGCGCGCATACAGCAGGGGCGAAAATCACTCCAATCCGTCGCGAGACCCTTCTGTCATCAAGGTGTCTATTCGCTGATGCAACCCAATGCCAATAGAACCCGAACCGACGAACCACGCCGAGCGTTGAACCGGAAAGGAGATTCGACGAGACCCAGAGACCAATCTTCCAAATAGCGCGATCGACGCCGCCGGATGCGGTCGCCGGCGGGCCGCTGGTGAACATAACTTCCCTGGAGTATGCGATGGCAATCAAACCACAATGGCGAACGCTGTTATCTCTGACTTTTCTGTCGTTGGCAATGATCGGCAACGTCGCGCGTGCGGAAAGCATTCCAATCGTCACGGGACAGCAATGGATGCAGTCGACCGATGAGCAGAAGAAAGCGTATCTGGTCGGTATCTCGAATGTGATCGACATCGAGCGCGCCTATGCCGGCAACATGGCGAACACCAATGACATCGCGCAGCGCTTCGGCAAGGGCATGCAGGGCCAGACGCTCGACAGCGTCCGTCAAGGCCTCGATGGCTACTACGCCGCCAATCCCACGATGATCCAGCACCCGGTGATCGAGACCCTCTGGTTCCAGATGGTCGTGCCCGGCCTGAAGAAAAATCAGTAAGGAGAACGATCATGAAACGACTTGGGTGGATTGTCAGTATTGGCGCGCTGGCTGCGATGATCGGTTGCACGGACATGAGCCCGCAGGCGCAAGGAACGATGAGCGGCGCGGCACTCGGCGCGGGTGCGGGCGCGGGCATCGCGGCGATCTCCGGCGGCGACGCATGGACCGGCGCGATCATCGGCGGCGCGGCGGGCGGCGTGGCCGGCAATATCCGCGGCCGTTAGTTAATGCATGCAGGCAAGGCCGAGGCGCGACGCGGGTGACGCCCCGGCTTTTCTTTACTGAACCGGGCGGCCAATGTGGCCTCGGTCAGGCGTCGCAGGGTCGTCGGTCGAGGCGATTTCGGAAGCGTTGCTGAAGGATCGTTCTTGCATCGGGCACGTCACCATTCCCGCGACGCCTCAAGAATTCCGTGCCGCTTTCCTCACAGCCTGCGAGCGGTGCAACCTTCATCTCATCAAGAGAACACGAATGCTGCGCACGTCAGTGAAGGTAATAAAGATAAGTGCATGGGTTCTGGTGCTGCTGGCGGTGCTCGCATTCGGCCTGCGCGCGTGGTATTCGCAGCGCGGACCGGAACTGTCGGTATGGCACACCTATGTGCCCCGCGAATTGACCGTCGAGGAAATGGACACCGCCGACTGGAACACGTACATCAAGGCGGAAAACCGGATTTTCGAAGACGTGCGCGTCAATGTCGTCGAAAAGCTGCGGCCTTCCGAGCGCATTCCGGCGAACCGTTATTACGAGGGCTCGCCGATCTTTCCGTGGCATTTCGCCGAAAACTGGAATCACTCGTACATTCTCGAACCGTCGGGGCCGCCCGTCGGCGCCGTCGTATTGCTGCACGGTATGACGGATGCGCCGTACAGTATGCGGCATATCGCGCGCCGTTATCGCGATCGCGGTTTCGTCGCGATCGGCATTCGCTTGCCGGGACATGGCACGGTGCCCGCGGGGCTCACCGACGTGCACTGGCAGGACTGGACCGCCGCCACGCGGCTCGCAGTGCGCGAAGCGCGCCGTCGCGTGGGGCCGGGTAAGCCGATCGAACTGGTCGGGTTTTCGAATGGCGGCGCGCTCGCGCTGCAATACGCGCTCGACGCGGTCGAGAGTCCCGCGCTCGCACGTCCGACGCGCGTCGTGCTGATCTCACCGATGATCGGCGTCACGCGTTACGCGCGTTTTGCCGGTCTCGCAGGATTGCCCGCAGTGCTGCCGGCCTTCGCGGGCGCCGCGTGGCTTGGCGTCGTCCCCGAGTTCAATCCGTTCAAGTACAACTCGTTTCCTGTAAATGGCGCGCGGCAGTCCTATCTCCTCACGAGCGTGATTCAGGAACAGATTACGCGGCTCGAGCGCGAGAACCGGCTCGATACGCTGCCGCCCATTCTGACCTTCCAGTCGGTGACGGATTTCACGGTGAGCACGCCCGCGGTGATGTCGTCGCTCTACGACAAGCTGCCTGAAAACGGCAGCGAAGTCGTGCTGTTCGACGTGAACCGCAGCGTGCGCTTCAGGACCTTTCTGCGCGTCGCGTCGTACACGGCGCTCTCGCGACTGCTGCGCACCGGTCCGCAGAACTACCGCACGACGGTGATCGCCAACGTGTCGCCGGACTCGGCGCATACCGTCGAGCGCAGTGTTTATGCGGGCGAAGTGCAAACGCGCGTCAGACCGCTGGACATCGATTATCCCCAGGATATTTTCTCGTTGTCGCATGTCGCGATTCCATTCCCGATCACCGACGCGCTGTACGGCATCGCGCCAGACGATTCGGAAAACTTCAACGAGAACCTCGGCACGCTCGCGCCGCGCGGCGAACGCGGCACGCTGATTCTGACGCTCGACTCGATGTTCCGCATCGCGTCGAATCCGTTTTTCCCGTATCTGCTGCAGCGTATCGATGAAGGCATCGGCAAGATGCCGCCGCCGGTCGTCAAGTCGCCGCCGCGCACGCATAAAACCGCGGATGGTCAGCCCGACGATTTCGCTGATGATCTGAACGCGCTCGAACAAGTCGGCTCCGACGAGCCTTGAGATGTCGATCGTTTGATCGAGCTGACGGCAATCGCTCAGCCGCCTTCGCGAGATGTAAGCAGATTGCCCGCCCACTACCGCGGGCCATCTGCTTTTGGGCTCGAAGATCGACGTTACGGCTGATAGGCCGAATCGACGATCGTCCACAGCGCCGCTTTCGGCTTCAGGTTGACATCGAACGGCAGTGGCAGGTTGTTGCGCGGCACCGGCGTCGACGTCAGCCACGTGTGCTTGTCCGAGTAGCCCCAGAACGTCACCGCCTTGATGCTCGACTCCTGCTCGAACAGAGCGAACACCGCGCGATAGCGTTCGGCCTGCGCGCGCATGATGTCGTTCGGCACCGGATGGCCGAGGTCCGGCAGACATGCATGCGGATTGCTCCAGCATTCACCCGGATCGGTGTAGAGACTGACGTCGAGTTCGGTGATCTGATTTTCGAGGCCGAGCGCGGCGACGTCGTCGAATGCCTGCTTGATGTTCGACAGCGGTGGCCAGTTCACGCTGATGTGCATTTGATGCCCGACACCGTCGATCGGCACGCCCTGTATACGCAAATCGCGGATCACCGCGAACAGCTTCGCGCGCTTGCGCGGATCGTCGGTGTTGTACTCGTTGATATAGAGCTTCACCCCCGGGTCCGCCGCGCGCGCCGCGCGGAATGCGATCGCGATGTAGTCCTTGCCGAGCGCGCGATACCACGGACTGTCTTCGCGATATAGCTGATGCGGGTCGTCGCTAATCACTTCGTTGACAACGTCCCACGCATAGACTTTGCCTCGGAAGTGTGTAACGACGTCGGTTACATATCGATCGAGCCGTTTCGCGACGATGTCGTGATAGTGCGGTTCGCTCGGATCGCCGGCGAAGAACCAGTCCGGCGCCTCAGTCCAGTCGCCGGCTTTGAAGTGCCACACGAGCGTGTGGCCACGCACCGCGATGCCGTGCGCCTGCGCGAACGCGACGATCCTGTCGGCCGGCTGGAAATTGTACTTTCCTTGCGCGACGCCGATCGTCCCCGGCTTCATCTTGTTCTCGGCGGTCAGGCTCGAGAAATGCGCGGCGATGAGCGCCGCGTCGGCGGGACTATCGATCGAATCAGGCTCGATCGCCGTGCCGACCTTGAAGTGCTCGGTCATCACATTGCGTAGTGGCGGCAGCGCTTCGGCGGGCGCCGCGGCGAGCGGCGGGCCGTCTTGAGCGGTGCTCGCCTGGTTGTGCGCGCAGCCCGCGGTCCATGCGAGCGCGCAAACGGCGCCGGCTGCGCAGAGCCTGCGCATCGAAGTTCTCAAAGGCCCCACCCTTGGTCTCCTTACGATGGAATGCGGTTCGGGTGTTCTTCTAACTACCCGTAACGTTATCGGTAACAACGCGGAATGCTAACTAACGCACCTCGGTCCCGCCATGAGGGATTTACCTGGGCGGTTTCAAAGGTGAAGCGCAACAGCGGGTTAATGAACGGAAGCTGAAGTTATGGAAGCGGTTGCGAGCATACGTTCGAACACCTCGAATGGCGAATGAAATGCATGCGTAGCACGCGGTCGGCTGTTGAGGCTGTCGGCGATGGCATCGAGTTCGTCCTGGCTGTAGATCGAGAGGTCGGTGCCTTTTGGCAAGTACTGACGCAGCAGCCCGTTGGTGTTCTCACAGGTGCCGCGTTGCCAGGGGCTGTGCGGATCGCAGAAGTACACGCGCACGCCGGTGGCGGCGCTGAGCTCCTGATGGCGGGTCATTTCCTTGCCCTGGTCGTAAGTGAAGCTCTGGCGCAGGGGCGCAGCGATCGAATTCAGCTTCGCAGTGAAGCCGGCCAGGGCCGAGGCGGCGGTGGCGTCGTCCATCTTCGCCAGCAGCACCAGGCGACTGGTGCGCTCAACCAGCACGCCGACGGAAGACTGGTTGCCGGCACCCTTGATAAAGTCGCCTTCCCAATGGCCTGGCATCACCCGGTCATCGACCTCAGGCGGGCGCACATGGATGCTCACCATGTCGGGGATCTGGCCGCGCCGGTCAGTGCCCCGCTTGCGTGACATACGCGTGCTGTGGCCGTGGCGCAGACAGGCGATAAGCTGGCGGCGCAGCTCGCCGCGTGGCTGGGCATAGATGGCGGTGTAGATGGTCTCGTGCGAGACATGCTGGGTCGGATCGTTGGGCCACATGCGCTTGAGGGTACCTGAGATCTGCTGGGGCGACCACTTCCATTCCAGCAGGGTGAGTACCACGCGCCACGACACGCTTTGAGGGTGCAGCTTGGGACACGGGCGCGCAGCCTCGCGTCGGCTCGTGCTGAGCGCCTGCGCTGGTGCAGACGCATAGCCCACGGCAGAACACGTGTTCCTGGTCAGCTCGCGGCTCACGGTTGACGCCGCGCGCCCGAGTGTTCGGGCGATGACCTGAACGCTCGAACCCTGCTGCTTCATGCTTGCAATCGTCATGCGTTCTTCAGGCTGCAGTTGTTGGTAACTTCTTTTTTGCATTGGCACACCTTACACGAGCAAGGTGTTGCACTTCAAATTTGATCGCGCCCTGACATATCAAAGAGACGATGCAAGGGAATGAGCGTCGGGTCGACCGAGTGGATCCGACGTGGATTTGAAAGCGCTTTCAGATGGAGGTTGCAGCGACCGTACGCGCCACGAACTGCGCGGAACAGAACGCCAGTCACTCAACCACAACTGGCGAGACAGGGAAACCGAAGCCCTTCAACGCGCGGAATGCATCGATCGTCGTCCGCGCGGCGATTCAGCCTGATTTCAATGCCCGTTCAACGAGCCGCCGTCGGGTGACAGCCGGTTGTCCACCGAAGTGACGCCGGGCACCGACATCGCACTCTGTTCGGCACGAGCAACGTGTTCCCGCTCCGGCACCCATCCGACCAGCGTGACCTGGCCCGAGTGCGCAAAGACAAACACATGTGACATCCCGACGCCGCTACGCGCCTCGGCGACGCGCACGCTATGGGCGAGTTCTTGGTCTGTCGCCCGAGACGCCTGGGCATGGGCCCCCGGCGCGATTGCGCTTGAAATGAGCAACGCGAGTGTAGAAACAAGGGCTGTTTTCACGATACCTCCTGACAAGTACCAAGGTGTGCCAGCAAGTTCCGCCGGCAAATCTTCCGATCCCACTCGATGCGAGGGCACGGAAGGGCGTCGGACAAAATCCTCTTTCCACTGCGTGCGTCGCGATTGTCGCGCCTGCGCGTCGAGGTTTTGCCGGTCGGGCGATGGGCGGTCGTGCCGTCGCCCGTAGAAAAGTCGGCAAGAGCAGCGTGTTCGAGCGGGACGTCGCGTGCGCGGCGTGGCGGGCGAACAGCGAGAGCCGAGGGCTGGGAGCTGGCTGGAGCGTTCGTGTTGAAGCGCGAGAGCCAGACCGATGCGCTGGCAGTCCCGCACTCAGCCTGCTACGCGGCTGAGCCCGGCTCGTTGCCCGGCATCGTATGCATTGATGATAGTCGCTAATGTCCGCGCCTGCTGGCGGCTCCGACGCTGGTTCGTCAAGCTGAAACCGGCCATGCAAGCGAGGCAGGTCGTTGTGTCTTCACAACATCAAGCACGATTTTTTTCTTGCATTTGGGCGAGTTTCCCCTCTTAAGCAAGCGCTGAGCGACGCGGGACGGCATTCGAGCATCGTTTCGGTGTGTGGACTCAAACGTGTTTCCGGCGCTTGTGACCATCACGGAATGGTCACAAAGCAGGGTGCTACTGCGGGATCGAACGGCGCGCAACTGTTATCGATAACAGCGTTTTCCCTGAGCCGCTAGTTCGATGCGCGGCGCAAGGTCCATCCCTATAATCGCCTCGAAATGTGAAGCAAGCATTTCGGCAAGAGGGGAAACGTGTGAGAACGCGTGCGTCCTGAGCGGCTTGGAGACGCCAAAATATATATAGGATATCTAAATGGATAAGAAGCTTATTGCTGTGTCTTTGATGGCAGCTGTGACGACGGTGGCCCATGCCCAGAGCAGCGTCACGTTGTACGGCCGTATCGATAACGGCATTCAGTTTGAAACCGGCCTCCCGGGCGGCCACGCGTGGGCAGCCCAAAGCGGCGACTGGGGTTGCTCGTGGTTCGGCTTGCAGGGCGCCGAAGATATCGGCGGCGGCACGAAGACGGTCTTCCAGCTCGAAGGACAGCTCAACACGATGACCGGTGCATCGGCGGGCAATCTGTTCGGCCGCCACGCGACGGTGGGCCTGACGAACGACCACTGGGGTTTGTTCAAGATCGGTAACCTCGGCGCCGGCGAACTGGCGCAGGACAGCTGGGGCACCGACCCGCAGGTGATGCAGCGCTACGCGATTTCGACACTGGTGCGCGGCCGCAACTGGACGAGCACCAGCAACGGCGCGGAGTACAACTCGCCGGTGCTGTTCGGCGGCCTCGTGCTGAAGGGCCAGTATTCGTTGACCAACAACACGAGCTGGAACTCGGCGCCCGTCAACTCGGCTGGCGTGCCGACCGGCCAGGGCCGTACGAACGCGGTCGAAGGCATTTATACGTGGGGCAACGGCGATGTCCGCGTGATCTATGACGAAGTGCGTGGCGCCAACGGCTCATTCAACAACGTCTACTCGGCTTCGCGGATGGCCCTTGTCGGCGGCACGTACGTGATCGGTCCGGTGAAGCTGTATGCCGGTTACCAGCACCTGAGCGCGCCTGACGCGACGAACGCCAGCGTGGGCGTGAGCGATGCATCGCAGCCGCTCGGCGTGAGCGCGCCGACGAGCGTGAACCACGAATGGTTCGGCGCCGCATGGCAGGTCACGACGGCCACGGCAGTGACGGGTGCGGTCTATCACGCGAACGCGAACAACGGCAACGGCAACGCGACGTTGTTCACGCTTGCCGCGACGTACGCGCTGTCGAAGCGCACGTTCGTGTACACGGAAGCCGGCTACGTGCACAACAGCTCGACGTCGAACCTGAACCTCGGCAACGGGCCGTACGGCAACAACAACTTCAATCCGGTGACGGGTACGTCGTCGAACAGCAACCCGAACTATGGTCATAGCCAGACCGGCGTTTTCGCCGGGATCATGACCTCGTTCTGAGTTGAGGTTGCCTGATCAGCAATCGCAGTGATCTCTTTGTTTCAAGGACTGTTTATTTCTCTTTCATAGAGAGGCCGGTGCGACGCCTCCTCCACCCTCGTCGCATCGGCTGTTTTTTCTTTTTTTCGGACTCTTTACCGGACGCATAGCGCTTGTTCGTATTTGAAAGCGCTTTCAACACAGGATTCAGGCAGAACTCATGACCGACGACGGCTCAAACGACAAACCCGGCGCGCCCAAGGTACCCCACTTACCGGTTGCGCCCAACGTGACGCTCGAAGCCATCGCGCGTGCGGCCGGTGTTTCTCCGAGCACCGTATCGCGGATCCTGAACGGTTCTGCGCGCGTGCTTCCCGCCAAGCAGCAGGCGGTGGAAGAGGCGATCGCGCGTTTCAACTATCGGCCCAACGTGCTCGCGCGCAGTCTCGCGAGCGGCCGGACCGAGACGATCGGCGTGCTGACGCAGGCGGTGTCGAGCCCGTTTTACGCCGAGTGGCTGCGTGGCATCGAAGAGGCGCTGTACGAGCCGGGCTTTACGCCGATTTTTGTCAGCAGCCGCTGGAACATCGACGACGAAAAGGCACGCCTCGAGCAGTTCATCGCGCGGCGCGTCGACGGAATCATCCTGCTGCACGCGCAACTCGATGAGCCGACGTTGACCGACTACTCGCGGCACGCGCCGATGCTCGTGCTCGGCCGCTCGGTACAAAACAGCGCGACGCTCGCGGGCCTGCCGATCGACAACATGCAGGGTGCGCGCGACGCGACCCGTCATCTGATCGAGCAAGGCCATCGCGAGATCGCGTTCATCGCCGGGCCGGCCAGTCACGACGATGCGATCGAGCGCCTGGAGGGCTACCGGAGCGCGCTAGAGGAAGCAGGCATCGGCTTCGATGCGGATCTCGTCGAGCAGGGCGATTACCTCGAAACGGGCGGCGCCGCCGCGATGGAGCGTTTGATGGCTCGCCATCCGTCGTTCAGCGCGGTCTTCTGCGCGAACGATCAGACCGCATACGGCGCGCGGCTCGCGATGTTCCGCCGCGGCGTGCGGGTGCCGGACGACGTGTCGCTGGTCGGCTTCGATGATCTGCCGACTTCGTCGTACATGACGCCGCCTTTGACGACGGTGCGCCAGCCGACTTATGAAATCGGCCGCCTCGCCGCGCAGGGCATCGTGCAGATGATCCGCAAGCAGTCGATCGCGCTCAGTCCGATCCCGCTCACGCTCGTGACGCGCGAAACGACGCGACGCATAACGCCGCCGCTCAAGCGGGGAGATACGCGTACGTAGCGGTTTTTTTTCGCCCTGGCGTGAAAGCGCTTTCAGGCAGCAGCAAGCAACAAGCAGCAAGCAAAGCAGCAACAAAAGACAACAGGGGAAGTAGGTCGCAGCAACCGTTAGTCATCGAATGCAATTCAAACAGGGTTCTTCAGGAGACGAGTAATGAAATTCCGCTTTTCAGGCTCTGCCGCCGCCGTTCTGCTCAGCTTGGCCGCAGTCGGCGCGCATGCCAACACCACGTTGACGGTCGCGGTCTTTCCGAAGCTGGATCAGGAAATCAAGGACGCGCTTCCGGCGTGGAAGAAGCTGCATCCGGACGTCGACATCAAGGTGTCGGCGCTGGCGATCGCCGATCACCACAATGCGATGACCACCGCGCTCGCGACGAACTCGGATCTGCCCGACGTGATGGCGGTCGAGGTCGGCTTTATCGGCCGCTTCGCCGCGGGCGGCGGTCTCGAAGATCTGTCTAAGGCGCCGTACAACGCCGGCCAGTACAAGAGCCAGTTCATCAACTACACGTTCGCGCAGGCGACCACGCAGGATGGCACGATCGTCGGCATGCCGGCTGACATCGGTCCCGGCACGCTGTTCTATCGCAAGGACATCCTCGACAAGGCGGGTGTGACCGAAGCCGACCTGACGAAGTCGTGGGACTCGTATCTGGCGGCCGGCGCGAAGATCAAGAAGGCGACGGGCGCGTACCTGATGGCATCGTCGCGCGACATCGAGGACATCTACATTCGCGCCGACCTGAAGGAAGGCGATGGCGTGTATTTCGACAAGGCCGGCAATCCGGTCGTCACGTCGCCGCGTTTCGTGAAGGCGTTCGAGCTCGCGAAGAAAGCACGCGACCTCGGTCTCGACGCGAAGATCACGCCCTGGTCGAACGAATGGGCCGAAAGCTTCAAGCGCGGGACCGTCTCGACGCAGATGATGGGCGCGTGGCTCGGTGGTCACCTGTCGTCGTGGATCGCCCCGGACACGAAGGGTCTGTGGCGCGCGGCCAATCTGCCGAACAACGCGTACGCATCGTTCGGCGGCACGTTCTACTCGATTCCGGCGAAAGCGACGCAAAAGCCGATGTCGTGGGAATTCATCAAGTTCCTGACGACGCGCCAGGACACGCAGCTCGCATCGTTCCGTTCGATCGACGCATTCCCCGCGCTGCTCGCCGCGCAGAACGATACGTTCTTCGCGGAGCCGGTCACGTTCCTCGGCAACGAGAAAGCGCGTCTGATCTGGCGCGATGCGGCCTCGCACATCCCGGCGATCCAGCGCAGCAAGTATGACCAGGTCGCCGAGGAAGCGGTGCACTCGGCGCTCGACAAGGTCGTCGACGACGGCGAAGACGTGCATACCGCGCTGCAGGAAGCGCAGGACCAGATCGCGCACCGGGTCCGTCGTTAAGCGATGTCGATGCCAGGTCGCGGCACGCTGCATGCCGCGACCGGCGTGTGCCGCGATGCGCTGCAAGTCTGCTGCAAACAGCGTGGCCGGTGATCGACCGCGGCCACGCCCGACTGGACGGAACTATTGATGAACACTCCCCTACCCACGACCGAAGAGGTCGCCCGCGACGCGCACGCGAGCGGTGTGTTGAGCTCGCCCCCACCGTTCGCCGCGCCGCGCAAAGCTTCGCGGCTCGATCCGGTGAAGGTCGCGCCCTACCTGTTTCTCGGTCCGTTTTTTCTGCTGTTCGCGCTGTTCATGGCGTTCCCTCTGCTGTTTTCGCTGTACCTGTCGTTCCAGAGCTGGGACGCGACAGCGGGGCTCGCCAGCATGAAGTGGGTGGGTCTGTCGAACTTCACGTTCACGCTGACCGACCCGTGGTACTGGAAGTCGCTGTACAACACCGCGTCGATGGCGATCATGTCCGGCGTGCCGCAGCATCTGGTGGCGCTGCCGCTCGCGTTCTTTCTGCAAACCGCGTTTCGCCGCTGGCGCAACCTGGTGGTCGGCCTGTACTTCCTGCCGTTCATCACGTCGAGTGTCGCGATCGCGCTGATCTTCTCGTCGCTGTATTCGACCGACTTCGGCATGATCAACCTCGCAATCGCCGAGCTCGGCAAGCTGCCCGGCTTGCACTGGATCGTCCCCGTGCATCCGATCGAGTGGCTGTATAGCCCGAAGAACGTCAAGCCGGCGGTGTCGGTGGTGATCTTCTGGCGGTATGTCGGCTGGAACACGGTGCTGTATCTGTCGGCATTGCAAACCATTCCGAAGGACCTGTACGAGGCCGCGCGCATCGACGGCGCAAACGGCTGGCAGCAGTTCACGCGCATCACTATTCCATTGATCAAGCCGATGATTTTCTTCGCGGTCACGCTGTCGATCATCGGTGGGCTGCAACTGTTCGAAGAGCCGTTCATCCTGCTGCCGAACGAAGGCATGGGAACGAGCCAGTCCGGTCTGACGACGGCCGTCTATATGTATCGCACCGCATTCCACGACGGCGATTTCGGCACCGCGAGTTCGATCGCATGGCTGCTGTTCATTTCTATCGGCGCGTTGATGTGGTTGAACACGCGCATCTTTCACCGCAGCGGCATGAACGAGGAGACACAGCGATGAAATCGTCGAACGACAAGGGCCGTTGTCTCGGCTACGCGATCGTGGTGGCGGGCGCGCTGCTGATGTTCTCGCCGTTTTACTTCATGTTCGTGTTCGCGACGCACACGAGCTCCGAGATCTTCTCGATGCCGCCGCCGCTGTGGTTCGGCAGCGCGTTTCTCGACAACATGGCCTCGCTGATGCGGCACATTCCGTTCTGGCGCAATCTCGGCTGGAGCTTCTATACGGCCACGATGCAAACCGTGCTGACGCTGCTGGTCACGTCGATGGCGGGATACGCGTTCGCGATGTACGAGTTCCGCTTCAAGAAGACGCTGTTCGCGATCGCGCTGACCGCGATGCTGGTGCCGCCGTTCCTCAGCATGATTCCGACCTTCATGACGATGAACCTGCTGGGGTGGATCGATCAGCCGCGCGCGCTGTACGTGCCAGGCGCTGCCGCCGCGCTCGGCGTGTTCCTGATGCGCCAGTACGTCGCCGCGGCGATTCCGTCGGAGCTGATCGAGGCGGCGCGCATCGACGGCTGCGGCGAATTCCGCATCTACTGGAGCATCGTGATGCCGCTACTGGGACCGGCGCTGGGCACGCTTGGACTGATCAGCTTCATTCAGGCGTGGAACAACTTTCTGTCGGCGCTCGTCGTGCTGCGTTCGCCGTCGATGTACACGCTGCCGCTCGCGCTGCGCATTCTGCAAAGCCCGACCAATTCGGATTGGGGCGCGGTGATGGCGGGCTCCGCGGTCGCGGTGCTGCCGCTGCTGGTGCTGTTCGCGTTCACCTCGCGGCGTTTGATAGACGGTCTGACGACCGGCGCGGTCAAGGCTTGAGATTCTTTCTTTCAATTTTCACGCCCTCGCAGGCATGACCATTCAGGACAACATCATCTATGTCGACGTATCGATTCAACGAAGACTTCGTCTGGGGCGTCGCCACCAGTTCCTACCAGATCGAAGGCGCAGCGCATGAGGACGGCCGCGGCCCGTCGATCTGGGACGCGTTCTGCAACGTGCCGGGCAAAGTCGTGAACGGCGAGAACGGCGATGTCGCATGCGATCACTATCACCTCGTCGAGGAAGACCTCGACCTGATGGCCGAACTCGGCGTCAAGGCTTATCGCTTTTCGATCGCCTGGCCGCGCGTGCAGCCGGCAGGTCGCGGCGCATTCAACGACAAGGGCCTCGCATTCTACGAGCGCCTCGTCGACGGTTTGCTCGAGCGCGACATCCAGCCGTTTGCGACGCTGTATCACTGGGATCTGCCGTTGTCGCTGCAGCATGTGCAAAACGGCTGGGAAAGCCGCGACACCGCTTATCGCTTCGCGGACTACGCACGCAAGATCGGCAGCGTGCTCGGCGATCGCGTCGCATCCATTGCGACGCACAACGAGCCGTGGTGCACCGCGTGGCTCGGCAACGCGACCGGCTATTTCGCGCCGGGCAACGCCGATCTGAAGAAGGCTGCGCACGTCGCGCACCATCTGCTGCTATCGCACGGTCTCGCGGTGCAGGCGTTGCGCGCCGATGGCGTGAAGGCGCCGCTCGGCATCGTGTTGAACCAGTCGCCGGCGCATGGCGCGACGGATTCGGCGGAAGATCTCGCGGCCGCGTCGCTCGAATACGCGAAGTTCGTGCGCTGGTACATGGACCCGCTGTTCAAGGGCGAATACCCGGCCGAAGCGCTGCAATGGTATGGCGCGAACGGTCCTCAAGACGTGATCCTGGAGGGCGACTTCAATGTGATCCGCACACCGTTGGATTTCCTCGGTATCAACTACTACACGCGGATCTTCGCGAGCGCATCGGGTGAGAAGCGTCCGCCCGGCGCACTCGGCTTCACCGACATGGATTGGGAAGTCTATCCGCAAGGCCTCACCGAATTGCTGACGCGCATCAACGCAGACTACAAGCTGCCGCCGATCTACATCACCGAGAACGGTTGCGCTGCGAAGGACGTGCTCGCTAACGGCCGCGTGCACGACGCCGAGCGTGTGCGCTTCTACGACTTGCATCTCGCCGCGTTGTCGGACGCGGTGCAACAGGGCGTCGACGTGGCCGGCTATTTCGCCTGGAGCCTGATGGACAACTTCGAATGGGCGTCGGGCTACGACAAGCGCTTCGGCATGGTCTACGTCGACTACGCGAGCCAGGAGCGCACGCTGAAGGACAGCGCGTTGTGGTATCGCGACCTGATCGCGCAACACGCCAGCGTCGCGGCCGCGCGCTGAGGCGCGCGCACGGCGTCGGGCGCACCGAACCTCGCGTGGCGCGACAGTAGTGGGGCAGTGGGATAGCGTCACGCGGGGTCTGCAAGTACAAGGATTGAGGAGGAGGTTGCAATGGGCGAACTCGTATTGCACAAAGTCACGAAGACGTACGGCGAAGGACCGCAGGTGATCCAGGGCATCGATCTGCACATCCCGGACGGTCAGTTCACGGTGTTCGTGGGGCCGTCCGGCTGCGGCAAATCGACGATGCTGCGCATGATCGCCGGGCTCGAGTCGGTCACTGGCGGCGACGTTCTGATCGACGGCGTACGCGTCAACGATCTGCAACCCGTGGACCGTGGCATCTCGATGGTGTTTCAGAGCTACGCGCTGTATCCGCACATGACGGTCGCGGAAAACATGGGCTTTTCGCTGAAGCTGTCGGGCAAGTCGAAGCACGAAGTGCGCGAGGCGGTGGGCCGTGCCGCCGAGATCCTGCAAATCACGCATCTGCTCGAGCGCAGGCCGAAGGCGCTGTCGGGCGGCCAGCGCCAGCGTGTCGCGATCGGACGCGCGATCGTGCGCAAGCCGCGCGTGTTCCTGTTCGACGAACCGCTGTCGAATCTCGACGCAGCGCTGCGTGTGCAGATGCGTATCGAGCTTGCGAAGCTGCATCGCGAACTCGGCACGACGATGATCTACGTCACGCACGACCAGGTCGAGGCGATGACGCTCGGCCAGCAGATCGTCGTGTTCAACAAAGGCTGCATCGAGCAGACCGGCGCGCCACTCGATCTGTATGAGCGGCCGGCGAACCGCTTCGTCGGCGGCTTCATCGGCTCGCCGCAGATGAACGTGCTGGCCGCGACGCTGGAGTCGCAAAGCGATGCACAAACCGTCGTGACGCTCGCCGGCGCAAACCAGCGCATTGTGCTGCCCGGTCGACTGGCGCAGCCGGTCAGCGGCGAGCTGACGCTCGGCGTGCGCGCCGAGCATCTGGGCATCGGCTCGCTCGACGAAGGACTCGCCGCGCGTGTCGAACTGGTCGAGCATCTCGGCGACGTGTCGATTCTGCATGCGCGACTCGATGGGATGGCGCACGCGATCGCGCTGAAGCTCGACAAGAAGAACGCGCAGCACGCGGTCGGCGCGCGCGTCGGGATCAAGGTGGCGTCGTCGGCGGTCACGCTGTTCGATGCGAACGGCGCCGCGGTGGCCCTCGAGCGACCGGAAGTCGGCGAGGACGTCGACGCGGTGGTTTGATAGAGCGATGCCGACGAGCGAGCAACGGTACACCGATGACGGACGGCGCGATGGAGAAAAATGGAGCGGAGTACGGTGGCGAGGCCGTGGCGAGTGGTCTGTCCGGGAACCGGTATAGCGGGGCGCCTGGTGAATCTGCTGCTGCCGCGGACCGCGGGCGACCGGCTGTCGAACGAGAGCCACAGCAGCACCGCGGGCCGAAGAAGCCGCGCGAATCGCTGCATGCATGGATTGTGCATTTCGATGCGGATCGTTCATCGGGGCCGCCTGCATCGAACCGCGATGAGTGACGCAATGAGTGCTGGCGTTAGCCAGTTCGCACCAATCTTTCGTATTGCTGTCGATACCTTGCGCGACGCTTTCGCCCTTGCCAGGCTTGGTTTAGAGGGCCGCTTCGGGCGGTTCCGATAGTGGTTCGGAGCCTAGGTAAACTCCGCATGGCGGCGGCGAATACGCGCCATTAACATGCGCTAACGTTAAGGGTAACGTTCCCCGATGTTTGCATCTTTCAAAGGACCTGAAGCGCGGGGCAGACATTGGAACCCAGGATGCGTCGCGGCCGTATCCGGCACGACCCTGTGGGGCCGGAGCGGTCGCCGCGAGTAGGACTGGAGCCCGAGGCAGCTCCTGGCAATTGGTTGAGAAGCAATGACTGAGAGCAAGGTTGATAAAGAATATCGGGCCACGCAGCGCGGGCGTTCGCAAGCGGGCGCACCGGCCCGATACAAAAAATAACCGTTGGAATTTTGCTGGGTGGAGAGCGTCATGGAAAAGCGAGTATCTAAAGCCATTTTCAAGTCCCGGGCCTGCGAGCTGTTCCGTCAGGTCGAGGCATTGGGCGAGACCGTGGTCGTCACCGACCGCGGACAACCCACCATCGAAATCAGGCCGTATCGCAGCAAGCAGGAGAATCCGCTTGAGCTGCTGCGCGCGTCGATCACGCATTTCAACCTGAAACACGCGTTGCAACCGGTCACAGCCGGGCAGGACGACTGATGATCACGCTCGATACGCTTGCGCTCGTGTGCTGGCTCGGCAGGCAAAAAGCGCTGAGCCAGGCCGCGCACGATGCGATCGATCAGGAACTCACCGGCGGCGAGATCCTGATCTCGGCGATCAGCGCGTTCGAAATCGCGGAGTTTGTGAAGGTCGGCAGTCTCGGCCTGTCGATGGACGCGCGCAGCTGGATGTCGACGTTTCTGTCGCTCGACGGCGTGAGGATGATTCCGGTCGACACCGAAATCGCGTTTCGTGCGGCGACGCTGCCGCCCACGCTCAGCTTGCATCAACGCCTGATCGTCGCGACCGCGCGCACGCATGGCGGCGCGCTCGTGACTTCCGATGCGAAGGTGCGCGCGTCGACTTACGTCGAAACGATCTGGTGACGGCCGCGGCGCTGCCTGGTGCGGACTGGGCCAGTGGAATCGCGCACCACCAGTTCCGCCGGCAGCGTGATGCGCTGCGAAGCGGCGTCGATCCCGGCGATCTGCGCGAGCAGCGTGTTGACCGCCGAGCGCGCCATCTGCTGGAACGGCTGGCGGATCGTAGTGAGCGCCGGGTGAAACTGCTCGGACATCGGGATGTCGTCGAAGCCGATCACCGAGATGTCGTCCGGCACGCGCAGGCCCGCTTCGCGGATAGCGGCGATCACGCCGAACGCGCTCTGGTCGTTGGCCGTGAAGATGGCGGTGGGCGGGTCGGCGAGATTCAGCAGGTCGAAGGTGACGTCGAACGCCATCATTTGCGACAGGTCGCCGGCGGCGACCAGCGCGTCTTCGCGCGGCAGGCCGAGGCGAGCCAGCGTGTCGCGGTAGCCGCGTTGCCGGTCGCGCACGCCTTCGATCGTTTCGTCGCCGGCCAGAAACGCGATGCGCTTGTGGCCGAGCTCCGCGAGGTGCTCGACCGCGAGACAGGCGCCGCCATAGTTGTCGACCGACACCGACGGGAAGCCCGTCAGCGTGCCGCGCTGATCGACGACGACGACCGGCACCTTCGCGGTGGCGAGCGCTTCGAGGCACAGCGACTCGCGCGGCAGAATGGCGAGGATACCGTCGGAGAATTGCTGGATGAGCCCAAGCAGGTCGTGATGCGTATGACGGTCTTCGTCGAACACCGCGTAGACCAGCATCTCGCAGCCCGCGCCACGCGCCGCGCGGCCCGCGCCCAGAATCAGCTCGCTGGAGAATTGCGTGTCGAGTGTCGGCGTGATGATGCCGATGATGCCGTTGCGGCCACCCGACAGTTTTTGTGCGGTGCGGTTGACGACGTAACCGATGTCCGACGCGATTCTCAGTACTTCGTCGCGGGTTTCGCGCGACACGCCGGGACGGCCGTTGAGGGCGCGCGACGCGGTCATCTGAGATACCCCGGCAAGCTTGGCGACGTGCTCAAGCGTGGGGGTTTGCCTTGCCATGCGGGTCGATGGTATGCGAGAGCTCATTTGAATGGTGGACTCGCTAGTCACGTTAGCGATACCGTTTATGTAGTCGCTATTCTAGCAGAACCCTTTATATTTCCGCTTTGCCATAATCAGTCAGTTCTATGCGGCAGTTGCGTCGCAGCTTGCGGGGACCAGGTAAAATCCCCCATAGCCTTGCTTCATGCACCGTCCTAACATCCACTAACGTTAAGGCTAACGTTAACAATTTCGGCGGTTTCTTAAAAATCCAGAAGAGGGGACACACACATGGCGTTTCCGGCTTTGCTTAAAGCGCGGTCCATCATCGGCGCCACCGCGCTGCTATTTTCGATGTCTGCGGTTGTCTCGAACGCCGTAGCGGCGGAATCCAGGACGATCACGGTATGGGACCAGCAGACCAATACGTCGTCGAGCAAGATCATTCGCGACGCGTCGGATCGCTTCGAAAAGGCGGTCCCGGGCTACAAGGTCGAGAATTCGCACGTGCTGAACGAGGCATACAAGACGAAGCTGAAGGTCGCTTTCGGCGCGAATCAGCCGCCGTGCGTGTTCGAAAACTGGGGCGGCGGCGGCCTGCACGAGTACGTGAAATCCGGCCAGATCGCCGACCTCACGCCGTACCTGGACAAGGATCCAGCGTATCGCGGCCGCTTCATGCAAGCGTCGTGGAATGTCACGACGTTCGACGGCAAGACCTACGGTGTTGCTGCCGAAAACGCAGCGGCCGCGGTGATCTTCTACAACAAGGAAGTCTTCAACAAGTACGGCATCGCGCCGCCTAAGACGTGGGATGAACTGATGCACGTCGTCGAGGTGCTGAAGTCGCACGGCGTTGCAGCGTTCTCGCTCGCGAACAAGAACAAGTGGACCGGTTCGATGTACTACATGTACCTCGTCGACCGTATCGGTGGTCCGCAAGTCGTGAAGGACGCGATCGAGGGCAAGGGCAAGGGCTTCGAAGATCCGGCGTTCGTCGAAGCCGGCAAGCGCATTCAGGAACTCGTGAAGGCTGGCGCGTTCGCACCGGGCATCAACGGCCTTGATTACGACTCGGGTGCTTCGCGCCGTCTGCTGTACACGGGCAAGGCTGCAATGGAGCTGATGGGTGCCTGGGAAGCTTCGACGATCGCGAACGAAAACCCCACGTTTTCGAAAGATCTCGACTTTTTCTCGTTCCCGAGCGTGCCAGGTGGCAAGGGCGATCCGCGCGATCTGATCGGCACGGTTGGCGATGGCTTCCTGAGCATCTCGACCGAGTGCAAGACGCCGGAAGCAGCGTTCAAGCTGATCCAGGCCCTGACCGATGACCAGGCGATGCAGGATCGCGCGTCGAATGACCACAAGCTGCCGCCGGTCAATAACGTCAAGATCGACGATCCGTTCACGCAGCGTCTGCAGAAACTGCTTGCTGCGGCTCCGAGCGTGCAGCTCTGGTACGACCAGGCACTGCCGCCGGCGCTCGGTGAAATGCACAAGGACACGACGCAGCAACTGTTCGGTCTGTCGCTGACGCCTGAGGCTGCTGCGCAGCAAATGGAAGCCGCTTCGAAGAAGGGCGGTTAATCTCCCAGTCCCAAAGAAAAGTCGAACCGGCACCGCGAGGTGCCGGTCGGCATACAAGCCCGTGAATATCGCACTTTCCGCTACACCCGAACGCCGGCTGAGATTCTCATCGCAAACCCTCGTCACGGCTGTGTTTCTTGCGCCGTCGCTGCTGCTGCTGGCCGTGTTCCTGCTTTATCCGCTCGTCTCCAGTCTGCGGCTGTCGCTGCTCGACTGGAATGGCCTCGGCAACACGGCCCGTTATGTCGGGCTGGCGAACTGGGGGCGGCTCGCGCACGACGCGGTGTTCTGGCAATCGCTGAAGAACAATGTGATTCTTGCTGTCGCGTCGATCATCATCCAGCTTCCGATCGCGCTCGCGCTCGCCGTGCTGCTGGAAAAAGCCGGCCGTGGCTCGCGCGTGCTCAAGGTTCTCTATTTCCTGCCGCTGCTGATGTCGAGCGTGGCGATCGGCGTGCTGTTCAAGCAGATCTACGATCCGAATTTCGGTCCGCTCAACGTCGCGCTGCAGGCATTCGGGCTTGATGGCATCGCGAAGGACTGGCTCGGCGACCCGCATTTTTCGCTGGGCGCGACCATCGCCGTGATCATCTGGCAGAACGCACCTTTCTACATGATTCTGTTCCTCGCCGGCCTGTCGTCGATGCCGGCCGAGGTCAACGAGGCGGCGCTCCTCGACGGCGCTTCCGAGTGGACCATTTTCTGGCGCATCAAGCTGCCGCACCTGCAAGGCACGGTGCGCACGGCTGTGCTGCTGTCCGTGCTCGGATCGCTGCGTTACTTCGATCTCGTGTTTGTCATGACCGGTGGCGGGCCCGAAGGCTCGTCCGAGGTGATGGCCACTTACATGTATCGCACGGTGTTCAGTTCGTTCCAGCTTGGGTACGGCAGCACCATCGGCTCGGCGATGTTCCTTATCGTCATCACAGTGGCGGCGGTATCGATGTACTTCACCCGCCGTTATGCAACCGAGGTCTGAACCATGAACAAGAAACTACGCTTCCCCCGCGTGGGGATTCCTCTGCTGGCACTGATCTGGCTGGCTGTGACGACGATCCCGTTTCTCTTCATGGTCGCTTCGAGCTTCAAGAGCCAGGAAGAGACCTTCGCGACCTCCGTGTGGGCGCCGCCGAGCCAACTGTATTGGGGCAACTACGCGGCTGTGCTGAAAGGGCCGTTCTTCACGTATCTCCGTAACAGCGTGTTCACGGTGGGAGTATCGGTGCTGCTGATCGTCATCATCAGTGCGATGGCGGCCTACGCGTTTGCGCGCTTGCGCTTCACGCTGAACAAGACACTCTTCGGTCTCGTGGTCGCCGGCATGATCGTGCCGCTGCATGCGACGCTCGTGCCGATCTATCTGCTCACGCGCAACCTCGGTCTTTACGATACCGCGTTCGCGCTGCTCGGCCCCTACGTGGCCCTCAGTCTGCCGGTGTCGATCTTCATCCTGACCGAGTTCATGCGCCAGATTCCACGCGAGCTCGAAGAAGCGGCGCAGCTCGATGGCTGCAGTCCGTTCCGCATCTTCTGGCGTATCTTCTTCCCGCTTTCGGCACCGGGGCTCGCCACGGTGGCGATCTTCAACGGCATTGGTCTGTGGAACGAGTTCATCTTCGCGTACATGCTCACGTCGACGGCCGAACACCGTACGCTGCCGCTCGCGATCTGGGACTTCATGGGGCAATACGCGTCGAACATACCGTCGATGCTGGCTGTCCTCGTGCTGACGTCGTTGCCGCTGATCGTTGGCTATGCGTTCGGTCAGGAGCGCGTGATCAAGGGGATGATGGCTGGCTCGCTCAAGGGCTGATCCGCGTCGCAAACCACCTCGAATCGTGCCGGCCAGAGTGGCTCGCACACCGAACTTCGCATAAAACGATATGGCAAGCATTTCCCTTACTAACGTACAGAAGTCCTATACGAGCGGCAACGCGGTGATCCGCGACGCCAACCTCGAAGTCGGCAACGACGAATTCTGCGTGTTCCTCGGGCCGTCGGGCTGCGGCAAGTCCACGCTGCTGCGCATGATCGCCGGTCTCGAGTCGATCACCGACGGCGAACTGCGCATCGACGGTCAGCTGATGAACAACGTCGAACCCGCGAAGCGCCAGGTCGCGATGGTGTTCCAGAACTACGCGCTCTATCCGCATATGAGCGTGTACGAGAACATGGCATTCGGTCTGCGTCAGGCGAAAATCGATAAGGCCATCATCGACAAGAAGGTGCGCAGCGCCGCTGCCGCACTGCAACTCGACGCCTATCTCGAACGCCGCCCCGCAGCGCTGTCCGGCGGCCAGCGCCAGCGCGTGGCGATCGGGCGCGCGATCGTGCGCGAGCCGGGCGTGTTCCTGTTCGACGAGCCGCTGTCGAATCTCGACGCCGCGCTGCGCGTGCAGACGCGTACCGAAATCGCTCGTTTGCATCGCGAGTTCAACCGCGCGAGCGCGGTATACGTTACGCATGACCAGATCGAAGCGATGGCGCTCGCCGATAAGATCGTGCTGCTGCATGCCGGCGCCGACATGGAGAGACACGGCAGCATCGCGCAGATCGGCGCGCCGCTCGATCTGTATCACCGACCGAAGAGCCGCTTCGTCGCGGGCTTCATCGGTTCGCCGAAGATGAACTTCATGCCGGCCACGGTCCTCGCGGTCGACGACAAGGGCATCCAGGTTGAGCTGACGACGGGCGAGCGCGTGCGCGCCGAGGTCGACGGCCGCAGGCAGCGCGTCGGCTCGCAGGTCACGCTCGGCATCCGCCCGGAGCACCTTGCGCTGCCGTCGACGCAGCCCGGCGTCCAGACGATCCGCTGCGCGGTGCGTCTGGTCGAACGGATGGGCGAGCACAGCTACGTGCATCTGGACGGTGGCATCCGCGACGGCAACACGATGATCGCCAAACTGCCCGGTGACGGTGGCGTGACGCACGACGAACGCATCGAGCTGGCGTTTGCACCGCACGCGTGCCATGTGTTCGACGACAAGGATTTCGCGCTGCCGCGTCTGCACTGAGTCGCTCGCGATCGCGGCGAGTTTCGAGGCGCGATCGCATTGGATCGATCAGCAGGACTGCGAACGTCTGAAAGGTGGCTGAAAACACACGGGATGGCATCCGGGCTGAAGCAACGCGTTGCCGCACGCCTGTCAGAAACAACGGATTTGTCGGCGCTTCTTGCGCTTCGTACACCAGGATAAAAAAAGGAGTTTTCGATGTTGGTTCGGCAAAGTGAGGTCCCGCTCTACCGCAATCCAGCCGCAGCCGTGGAAGAGCGCGTGGCCGACCTGCTCGCGCGCATGACACTCGACGAAAAGATTGCGCAGCTTCACGCCGCTTGGCTGAAGCTGTCGGCCGATGGCGAGCACAAGGCGCGTAGCATCGATTTCGCGCAGAGCGCCAACCAGATCACGGTCGACGAGATCCTGCAGCATGGCCTCGGTCAGATCACGCGTCCGCTCGGCACGCACACGGTCGATCCGAAGGAAGGCGTGCGCGCGCTCAACGAGTTGCAGCGCAAGATGGTCGAAGACACGCGGCTCGGCATTCCGGTGATGTCGCACGAGGAGTGCCTCGTGGGGCTGATGATCAAGGACGCGACGCTGTTCCCGTCGCCGTTGAACTATGCGGCGACGTGGAATCCGCAACTGGTCGGCGAAGTGGGCACGGTCATCGGCGCGCAGGCGCGCTCGATCGGCTGTCACCAGGGGCTTGCGCCGGTGCTCGACGTATCGCGCGACCCGCGCTGGGGCCGCACCGAGGAGACGCTCGGCGAAGACCCGTATCTGGTCGGCGTGCTTGCGTGTCATTACGTGAAGGGCCTGCAAGGCGAACAGCGCGATCTGCTCGCGACGCTCAAGCATTTCGTCGGTCATTCGGCGAGCGAAGGCGGCCGCAATCATGCGCCGGTGCATGTCGGCCCGCGCGAACTGAACGACGTGTTCATGCTGCCGTTCGAGATGGCCGTGAAGCTTGCGAACGCGGGCTCGGTGATGCCTGCCTATCACGACGTCGACGGCGTGCCGTGTCATGGAGACCGCGCGCTGCTGCATGACACGCTGCGTGAGAAGTGGGGCTTCGACGGCCTCGTCGTCGCCGATTACGCTGGCGTGGACCTTCTGTTCAGCCACCACGCGGTGGCGCGCGACAGCGCGTCGGCTGCGGCCCTCGCGTTCAACTCCGGCCTCGACGTCGAGTTGCCCGGCCACGAGTGCGCGGTGCATCTGAGGGAAGCGCTGGAGCGCAACGAGATCAACGAAGCGACGATCGACAACGCGGTCTCGCGCGTGCTGCGAGTGAAATTCCAGCTCGGCCTGTTCGAGAATCCGTACGTCGATCCCGAGCGCGTCGACGTGAAGAGCGCGGCCGCGGGCGATACCGCGCATCAGGTCGCGCTCGAATCGGCGGTGCTGTTGCGCAATGAAGGCGACGTGCTGCCGCTCGACGCGAACGGCGCCGAAAAGATCGCCGTGATCGGCCCGACTGCCGACGACCCGCTCGCGCTGCTCGCCGGCTACAGCTTCCCCGTGCATCTGATCAACAGCGGCGAGCAGTCGACCGCGTCGATCGGGACGCCGCTGCGCTCGCTGCGCGCGTTGCTCGGCGAGAAGCGCGTGATTCACGCGCAGGGCTGCGACATCATCAAGGAACGCCGCGCGGGTGCGCCGGTGTTCCCGGGCGACGTGTCGCTCGATCTGACCGGCGACGCGCATTGCGACGAACTGATCAGCAAGGACACCAACGGCATCGCGGCCGCGGTCGATGCCGCGCGGCAAGCGGGCGTGGCGCTCGTCTTCGTCGGCGATCTGGCGGGCCTGTTCCAGTCCGGCACCGTCGGCGAAGGCTCCGATACCGACAGCCTCGATCTGCCGGGCGTGCAGCAGGCGTTGCTCGAAGCGGTGGTCGACAGCGGCACGCCGACGGTCGTCGTGATGACGGGCGGCCGTCCGTACAATCTCGGCGGTCTCGAAGACCGCATCGCCGCGCAGATCATGGCGTTCGCGCCGGGCGAGCGCGGCGCGCAAGCGCTGGCCGACCTGCTGGTGGGCCGCGCCAATTTCAGCGGCCGTCTGCCGCTGTCGGTGCCGAAGAGTGCGGGCGCCGTGCCGTACGTGTATAACCATCGTCTGAAGAGCGCGGGAACGCCGGTTGCATACCATTTCGGTTGCCGCTATCCGTTCGGTTTCGGCCTCGGCTATACGCAGTTCCGTTACGGCGATCTCGCGCTCGTGCACCGCGAGGTGCCGATCGAAGACGGCACGGTCGAACTGAGCTTCACGGTCGAGAACACCGGCGCGCGCGACGGCACGGAGATCGTGCAGATCTACGTGCGCGACCGGCACGCGTCGGTCGCGCGGCCGGTGCGCGAGCTGAAGGCATTCGCGCGCGTGCCGCTCGCGGCCGGTGCATCGGCGCGTGTGCACGTGAAGCTGCCGGTCGACATGCTGAACTTCACCGACGGGCGCGGAGAGCGTATCGTCGAGCCCGGTGATTTCGATCTGCTGGTCGGCAGTTCGAGCCGCGACATTCATCTGGGCGGCACCGTGACAGTCGCGGGCTCCGCGACGAGAACGCTCGAGCGCGACTGGCGCATGCTGAGCGAAGTCGCGGTTGTGGCCTAAGCGCGTGGCCTAAGCGCGTGGCGTAAGCGGCGGGGCAGGGCGGCGCGTGCCGCCCTGCGTGTGTCCTACTCGTAATAAGTGGAATATCTGATGTCGTACGCAATCTATCCGAGCCTGTCGGACAAAACGATCGTCGTGACCGGCGGCGGCGGTGGGATCGGTGCCGCAATGGTCGAAGCCTTCGCGCAGCAAGGCGCGCGCGTGTTCTTTCTCGACGTCGCCGAGCACGATTCGCTCGCGCTGCAGGAAACGCTTCGCCACGCGAAGCACCCGCCGCTGTTCCGCCGCTGCGACCTGAAAAGTGTCGACGCGATCGACAGCACGTTCGCCGCGATCGTCGATGCGGCGGGCCCGATCGACGTGCTCGTGAACAACGCCGGCAACGACGACCGGCACGAAATCGGCGAATTGACCGCGAGCTACTGGGACGACCGTATCGCGGTGAATCTGCGCCACCAGTTCTTCTGCGCGCAGGCCGCCGCAAGCGGCATGCGTCGCGCGGGCCGCGGCGTGATCCTGAACCTGGGTTCGGTGTCGTGGCATGTCGCGCTGCCGAACCTCGCGATCTATATGACCGCGAAGGCTGGCATCGAAGGGCTCACGCGCGGTCTCGCGCGCGATCTCGGCGGCGCGGGCATTCGCGTGAACTGCATCATCCCCGGCGCGGTGAAGACGCCGCGGCAGATGCAACTATGGCAATCGGCGGAGAGCGAAGCGAAGGTCGTCGCGAGTCAGTGTCTGCAACTGCGCATCGAGCCCGAGCACGTCGCGCGCATGGCGCTGTTTCTCGCGTCCGACGACGCGTCGCGCTGCTCCGGCCGCGATTACTTCGTCGACGCAGGGTGGTACGGAGAATGAGCATGCCGGTCCCTGTGTGCGTATGGGCGCTCGGCGCCGAACTGGCCGAAGGGCCGCTGTGGCAGGCCACCGAAAACGCCGTGTATTTCGTCGATATCAAGGGGCGCCGGATTCATCGGCTGTCCGTCGCGACAGGCGAGCAGCGGACGTGGCAAGCGCCCGACCAGCCCGGTTTTCTGGCGCCGCTCGCGGACCGCACGTTCGTGTGCGGGCTGCCATCCGGCTTGCATCGGTTCGATCCGGCGAGCGGGGAGTTCAGCAAGCTCATCGACGTCGAACCGCAGCTGCCGGGCAACCGCCTCAACGACAGTTTCGTCGATGCACAGGGACGCCTGTGGTTCGGCTCGATGGATGATGGGGAAGAGGCGCCGAGCGGCACGCTGTATCGCGTGAACGAGCAAGGCGCGGCAATCGGGCAGGACGACGACTACGTGATCACGAACGGCCCGGCGATGAGCCCGGACGGCCGCACGCTGTATCACAACGACACGATGCGGCGGGTGGTCTACGCGTTTGACGTCGCCGCGGACGGCACGCCGTCGGGCAAGCGCATCTTCGCGGCGATCTCGGGCGACGGCCACCCTGACGGCATGGCGGTCGATGCCGACGGCTTCGTGTGGATCGCGCTGTTCGGCGGCTGGCGGATCGAGCGTTACTCGCCGGCGGGCGAGCTGGTCGATCAGGTGCCGTTGCCGTGCGCGAACGTGACGAAGCTCACGTTCGGCGGCGACGATCTGCAAACCGTCTATGTGTCGACCGCATGGAAGGGACTGACGGCGGTCGAGCGGCAGCATCAGCCGCAGGCGGGCGGGCTGTTCTCGTTCCGCGCGCCGGTGGCGGGGCAGGCTCAGGCTCGCTGCACGGTGGGTTTCGAGCGCTAAACGACAAAACCCAGCGACAAAACCCAGCGACAAGACCGGCCGCAAACGCAACCCTGACGTTGCCTGGTCGCTCCGAAAGGAGCCGCCCGCTATCATGTGCGTTCCGTGACTTTCGCGCATTTGCCCCGATTCCTATCATGACGTCCAGGCCGCCAGTCCCGCCCCGCATGTCCGATGTCGCCGAACGCGCGGGCGTCTCGAAGATGACCGTGTCGCGCGTGCTCGCGGGCCGCAACGTGTCGCAGGCAACCCGCGAACGCGTGCAGAAGATCATCGACGAACTCGGCTACGTCGCCGATGCGGCGGCGGGCGCGCTGTCGTCGGGACGCTCGGAGTTTGTCGCGGTGCTGGTGCCGTCGCTGTCCAGCTCGAACTTTTCCGACACCGTGCGCGGCCTGAACGCCGCACTGGGCCCGCACGGTCTGCAACTGCTGCTCGGCGACACAGACTACCGTCTGGAACAGGAAGAACTGCTGGTGCGCTCGATGCTGCGTCACCAGCCGCGCTGCGTCGCGTTGACGGGCGGCCGGCACACCGAAGCGACACGCATGCTGTTGCAGCGCGCCGGCATTCCGGTCGTCGAGATGTGGGATCTACCCAGCGATCCGATCGATAAGGTCGTCGGCTTTTCGAACTCGGCGGCGGCGCGCGCGATGGTCCGGCATCTGCACGAGCGCGGCTATCGGCGGATCGGTTTTATCGCTGGCGCGAGCGAGCGCGACCGGCGCGGGCACGACCGGATGCGCGGCTACGTCGCCGAAATCAGGGCGCTAGGCCTTGGCGAGCCGCGCGTGATCCGGCTCGGCGATTCGCCGATCACCATGAGCCACGGCGCGCCCGCGATCGGCGCATTGCTCGACACGTGGCCCGATACCGAGGCCGTGATGTGCGTGAGCGACATGTCGGCGTTCGGCGCGATCATGGAGTGTCATCGGCGCGGGCTGTCGGTGCCGGACGACATCGCGATTGCCGGCTTCGGTAACTTCGAGGTTTCGTGGTGCTGTCAGCCGAGCATCACGACGGTGTCGGTCGACGCTTACGGCATCGGCGTGCGTGCCGGCGAAATGCTGCTCGCGGCACTCGCCGACCGCGAAGCAGGTGATGCGCATCGCCGGAAAGCGGTGAAGATCGATTTCACGGTGATTGCGCGCGACAGCGCATAGATGGCGCACTAGCACTCCCCTCAATCAAGCAGATCAGGGATATCCCTTGGTTGTCCGGTTGGTAAGCCGGGCGTAACATCCACAGCTGGAAATGTTACCGGTAACTTAACCGGCGGTGCCTGTCGGCTCAAATCGCACGAGCCGCGAGACAACGGCATTTCCGACCCAAAATACGCTGATGGAGATACGAATGACCGCTGTACCGTCCGCCATCGCCGCGCCCGCCGCGCGCGTCGACGAGTTCGAGGAAAGGACCTATCGCAAGGTCGTGCGCCGGCTGCTGCCGGTGTTGTTGCTGTGCTACGTGGTCGCGTATCTGGATCGCGTGAACGTCGGCTTCGCGAAGCTGCAGATGCTCGACGATCTCGGCCTGTCCGACACGATGTACGCGATCGGCGCGAGCGTGTTCTTCTGGGGCTACTTCATCTTCGAAGTGCCGAGCAACGTGTTCCTGCATCGCTACGGCGCGCGCTTCTGGATCGCGCGGATCATGTTCACCTGGGGGCTCGTGTCGATGGCGCTCGCGTTCGTCGCACCGCTCGCGCAGCTCGCGCACGTCGAAACCGCGACGATGTTCTACATGCTGCGCTTCCTGCTCGGGATCTGCGAGGCGGGCTTTTTCCCCGGCGTGATTCTGTACCTGAACTTCTGGTTTCCCGCGCAGCGCCAAAGCCGCGTGATGTCCGGTTTCCTGATCGCGATGCCGGTCAGCCTGATGCTCGGCGGCATCGTATCGGGCTGGCTGATGGAGCATACGGCCGGCCTGTTCGGCTATCAGGGCTGGCAGTGGATGCTGCTGATCGAAGGCGTGCCGTCGCTGCTGACCGCGTTCGTCGTGTATTTCTCGCTCGACGACGGCATCGACCGCGCCCGCTGGCTCACGCCGCAAGAGAAGAGCCTGCTGGCGGCGAATCTGCAGCGCGAAAGCGCACACAAGACCGCACGCTTCGGCTCGGCGGTGCGCGATCCGCGCGTCTGGCTGCTGGTCGCGATTTTGCTCACGTTCAATACCGGCTTCTACGGGCTCGCGTTCTGGCTGCCGTCGATCATCAAAGCGACCGGCGTGCAGGACCCGCTGCATATCGGCCTGCTGACCGCGATCCCGTACGGCGTGGCCATCATTGCGACGCTCGCGAACGCCGCGCATTCGAAGAAAACCGGCGAGCGGCGCCTGCATGCGGCGATTCCGGCTCTGATCGGCGGAATCGGCCTGATCATGAGCGCGGCTTTGGCGCATCATGTGGTGTGGGCGATCACGTTTCTGACGATCGCCACCGCCGGCATCCTTGCGTTGATGCCGATTTACTGGACGTTCCCGGGGCAGTTGCTGTCGGGCGCCGCCGCGGCGGCCGGCATCGCGATGATCAACGCGATCGGCAATCTGTCCGGCTTTACCGGTTCGATGATTACCGCGGTGGCCAAAGACCTGACCGGCGACATCAACAACGGCACTTACGCGCTCGGTGCGTGTCTGCTGGTCAGCTGCGTGCTGATCCTGCTCGTGCCGCGCACGATGCTGGCTCGCGCCGCGTCGAATCAGGACGGCGGACCCGGCCGTGACACGGCGCCCGCACAGAAACCGGCTGAATGCGCGGAGCACGCATAAGCAACCCAAACCATGAAAGAGAGATAAGCATCATGTCAGCATCCACCCCGCGCCGGCTGCGCAGCCAGGAATGGTTCGACGATCCCTCGCACGCGGATATGACGGCGCTGTATGTCGAGCGTTTCATGAACTACGGTCTGACGCGCGAAGAGCTGCAGTCGGGCCGGCCGATCATCGGCATCGCGCAGACGGGCAGCGATCTCGCGCCGTGCAACCGCCATCACATCGAACTCGCGGCGCGCACGAAGGCCGGCATCCGCGACGCGGGCGGCATTCCGATGGAGTTTCCGGTGCATCCGCTCGCCGAGCAGAGCCGCCGGCCGACCGCCGCGCTCGACCGCAATCTCGCGTATCTGGGCCTCGTCGAAATCCTGCACGGCTTCCCGCTCGACGGCGTCGTGCTGACCACCGGCTGCGACAAGACCACGCCCGCGTGCCTGATGGCGGCGGCCACCGTCGATATGCCGGCGATCGTGCTGTCCGGCGGCCCGATGCTCGACGGCTGGCACGACGGCAAGCGCGTCGGGTCGGGCACCGTGATCTGGCATGCACGCAATCTGTTGGCGACCGGCGAGATCGACTATGAAGGCTTCATGGAGCTGACCACCGCGTCGTCGCCGTCGATCGGTCACTGCAACACGATGGGCACCGCGCTGTCGATGAATAGTCTCGCCGAAGCGCTCGGCATGTCGCTGCCCGGTTGCGCGAGCATTCCGGCCGCTTACCGCGAGCGCGGCCAGATGGCCTACGCAACCGGCAAGCGCATCGTCGATCTGGTGCGCGAGGACGTGCGGCCGTCGAAAATCATGACGAAAGAAGCGTTCGAAAACGCGATCGTCGTCGCGTCGGCGCTCGGCGCGTCGACCAACTGCCCGCCGCATCTGATCGCGATAGCGCGGCACATGGGCGTCGAGCTGAGTCTCGAGGACTGGCAGCGCGTCGGCGAGCCGGTGCCGCTGATCGTCAACTGCATGCCCGCCGGCGAATATCTCGGCGAGAGTTTCCATCGCGCGGGCGGCGTGCCAGCGGTGATGCGCGAGCTCGCGAAAGGCGGCCTCGTGCACGAGCAATGTCTGACCGTGTCGGGCCGCACGATGGGCGAGATCGCAGCCGCCGCGCCCGCGCCGGATCGCGAGGTCATCAAGACGACCGACGATCCGCTGAAGCACGGCGCGGGCTTCATGGTGCTGTCGGGCAACTTCTTCGACAGCGCGATCATGAAGATGTCGGTGGTCGGGGAAGCGTTCCGCCAGACCTATCTGAGCGAGCCCGGCGCGGAAAACAGCTTCGAAGCGCGCGCCATCGTGTTCGACGGTCCCGAGGACTATCACGCGCGCATCAACGACCCGTCGCTCGAAATCGACGAGCATTGCATCCTCGTGATTCGCGGCACGGGCACGGTCGGCTATCCCGGCAGCGCCGAGGTCGTCAACATGGCGCCGCCGGCGGCGCTCGTGCGTCAGGGCATCACGTCGCTGCCGACGCTCGGCGACGGCCGTCAGAGCGGCACGTCCGCGAGCCCGTCGATTCTGAACATGTCGCCGGAAGCGGCGGTGGGCGGCGGCCTTGCGCTGCTGCGCACGAACGATCGCATCCGGGTCGATCTGAATTCGCGCAGCGTCAACGTGCTGGTCGACGAAGCCGAACTCGCGCGACGCCGCGAAACCGTGAAGTTCGAGATTCCGCCCGCGCAAACGCCGTGGCAGGAGCTGTACCGCAAGACGGTCGGCCAGCTTTCGACCGGCGGCTGTCTGGAACCGGCGACGCTTTATCTGAAGGTGATTGCCGAGCGCGGCAATCCACGGCATTCGCATTGACATGCAGGTGACAAGGCCGGGCCTCGCACGCAACGCGACGCCCGGCCTTGCCCGTTTCTCAACTTATTCGAAAGAGCCCATCCCATGTCCGCAACTTCCCCCTCCAGCTTTCTTCCCGGCGATCTGACCGATGCGCTGCTCGTCGGCCGCGTGTGGCGCAAGACCGAGCAGCACGAAGGACCGTGCGTGGTCGTCGTGCGCGGCGGCGAGGTGTTCGACATCACCGCGACCGTGCCGACCACCGCCGACCTGTTCGAGCGCGATGATGCCGCGCAGCTCGCGCGCAGCGCGCCGGGGGTATCGCTCGGAGCGGTCGCGCAGCTGATCGAGGCGAACCTGCCCGGCGCGAGCGTGCCCGCCGTGCGCCTGCTCGCGCCGTGCGACGTGCAGGCGATCAAGGCCTGCGGCGTCACGTTCGCGGTGAGCCTGATCGAGCGCGTGATCGAGGAGCAGGCCGGCGGCGATCCGGCGAAGGCGAAGGAAGTGCGCGCGACGATCGCGTCGACGATCGGCACCGACCTGTCGAAGATCAAGCCGGGCTCGGAAGCGGCGATGAAGCTGAAGGCCGAGCTCGAACGTCGCGATGCGTGGTCGCAATACATGGAAGTCGGCATCGGTCCGGACGCCGAAGTGTTTTCCAAGTCGCAGCCGATGTCGGCGGTCGGCTTCGGCGCGGACGTCGGCCTGCTGGCCGCGTCGGTGTGGAACAACCCGGAGCCGGAAATCGTGCTCGCGGTGAATAGCCGCGGCGGCATCGTCGGCGCGACGCTCGGCAACGACGTGAACCTGCGTGACATCGAAGGCCGCTCGGCACTGCTGCTCGGCAAGTGCAAGGACAACAACGGCTCGTGCGCGATCGGCCCGTTCGTGCGTCTGTTCGACGACACGTTCTCGCTCGACTCGGTGCGCGCGGCGAGCGTTTCGCTGCGCGTCGAAGGCGCCGACGACCACTTCGTGCTCGACGGCGTGAGCCACATGAGCGAGATCAGCCGCGACCCGGCCGACCTCGTCGCGCAGACCTGCGGCCGTCACCACCAGTACCCGGACGGCTTCATGCTGTTCCTCGGCACGATGTTCTCGCCGATCAAGGACCGCGACGCGCCAGGCGGCGGCTTCACCCACCACCTCGGCGATCGCGTGACGATCTCGACGCCGCGGCTCGGCGCGCTGACCAACACGGTGCGTCTGTCCACCGAAATCGAACCGTGGACGTTCGGCGTGCGCGCGCTGTATCGCAACCTCGCGGCACGTGGCCTGCTGATTGCTGGATAACAGGATTGTCGCTGCAATTTCGAAAGGAGAATCAGGACATGAGTCAGTTTGCAAACTACATCGACGGACAATGGGTCGACGGCGCGAGCGTGTCGCGCAACGTCAATCCGTCGAATCTCGACGACGTGATCGGCGAATTCGCGCAAGCCGACGCCGAGCAGACGCACCGCGCGATCAGCGCCGCGCGCAAGGCCTTCGCGCAGTGGTCGCTGTCCACGCCGCAGCAGCGCTTCGACTTACTCGACCAGGCGGGCAGCGCGATCCTTGCGCGCAAGGCGGAGCTCGGCAAGCTGCTCGCGCGTGAAGAGGGCAAGACGCTGCCCGAGGGGATCGGCGAAGTGGGCCGCGCCGGGCAGATCTTCAAGTTCTTTGCGGGCGAAGCACTGCGCCTCGGCGGAGAAACGATGCCGTCGGTGCGGCCGGGCATGACGGTCGAAATGACGCGCGAGCCGATCGGCGTGGTCGGCCTGATTACGCCGTGGAATTTTCCGATCGCGATTCCGGCGTGGAAAATCGCGCCGGCGCTCGCGTATGGCAACACGGTCGTCATCAAGCCGGCCGATCTGGTGCCGGGCTGCACGTGGGAGCTGGTCAAGATCATCGCTGATGCGGGCGCGCCGGCGGGCGTGATCAATCTCGTGATGGGGCGCGGTTCGGTGGTCGGCGAGGCGCTCGTTTCGTCGCCGGATGTCGATGCGATCAGCTTTACCGGCTCCGTTTCGACGGGTCGCGCGATCGGCGCGAAATGCTTCGAGTCGGGCAAGAAATTCCAGCTGGAAATGGGCGGCAAGAACCCGATGGTCGTGCTCGACGACGCCGATCTCGACGTCGCCATCGAAGCCTGCATCAACGGCGCGTTCTACTCCACGGGCCAGCGTTGCACGGCATCGAGCCGGCTGATCGTGACCGCGGGGATCTATGACCGTTTTATCGACGGCATGAAGGCGCGCATGCGGGCGCTGAAGGTCGGCGATGCGCTCGTGGACGGGACGCACATTGGCCCGGTCGTCGATGACAAGCAGTTGGCACAGGACGAACGCTATCTGGCGATCGCGCGCGAGGAGGGCGGCACGGTGTTCGGCGGCGAGCGAGTCGAAGGCTCGACGCGCGGCTACTTCCTTGCGCCGGCGCTGGTCACGGAGACGACGTCGGCGATGCGCGTCAACCGCGAGGAGGTGTTCGGGCCGGTGGCGTCGGTCATCAAGGTCAAGGACTACCAGGAAGCGCTCGCGGTTGCCAACGATACCGAGTTCGGGCTGTCGGCCGGCATCTGCACGACGTCGCTGAAATACGCGACTCATTTCCGCCGCCATGTGCAGGCCGGCATGGTGATGGTCAACACTGCGACCGCGGGTGTCGATTATCACGTGCCGTTCGGCGGCAGGAAGGGGTCGAGCTACGGTCCGCGCGAGCAGGGCGCCTATGCCCGCGAGTTCTATACGTTGGTGAAAACCGCGTATATCAACCCGGGCGCGGTTTGACGCGCGACAGCGACGCTCCCCAAACGGAACTGGCCCGCCATCGCATTCAACCGCGATGGCGGGCCAGCAGGGGAAGCCGCGGGAGCACTAAGGCAGAGCGCTCCGGCAGGTACAGCTACATCTACAGCAACTTTCCAACCGGGGACGTCTTACTGCGCTGCGTGACCTTGCTGCGACGAACCGCTGTTCACGCCGCCGACGGCGCTGTTTTGCGCCGCGACGCGAGCTTCGGCAGCCTGAATGTTCGACGAGTATTCGTTCGGGTTCGAACGTGCCGGGTTGTAGCCGGCCTTTTCGATCTGAGCCAGTTCTTCACGGACTTGCGCACGGGTCAGCGGCTGGTTCGATTGAGCGAAAACAGCAACCGGAGCAGCGAGCGTAGCGGCGATAACGACAGCTTGAACGAGCGATTTCATTTTTACTACCTCCAGGTTTTGTCTTGTTAGGCTGTGAAACTCATGGGTTTGCAGCAGTGATGACAGTCTAGGGGGAGCGGAAACTAGGGTAAATACCTAATTCCTGAACTCACTGTTTCCGAAACAAAAACAATATTGAGACAGCAGGGCCGCCGAGCATCTATTTGCGCAGCGATCGGCGGCAGCTACCGCGCATGCGTCAGCCGGCTGGAATGGCTCGGATCAGCAGCAAGCCCGCGCCGCCGACGGCCATGGCGCCGATCGCACGCGCGACGCGCGCGCCGTTCGGCGCAACGCGCTCGGCCGTGATGGCAGCCGTCACGGCGGCCATCAAGCGCAAATCCGTCATGCCGGCGACCAGCAGAATCGCCGTGAGACCCCCGCAGCAACCGGCGCAATCGATGCCGACCCGCAGACCATATCGCCACGCGCTGGCCGCATCGGCGGTGAGGCTTGGCGTGGCGCGGCAGCAGGCGAGGCGGCGGGCTTTCCATGTGCTGAACTGCAACGCGCCCGCGAGCAGGATGATCACGCTGACCGCTAGCGGTACCAAACGCGCGAGCGCTGGCCACCGCAACACGAGCGCCGCGAGCGATGCGCCCAGCGCAAACACGGCGACGCCGAGCGCCGTCCATACGACGGCGTACGCGCCGCTCACGAGCATCGTCAGCAGGGCCAGCCGGCCGGGATTGGCTCGCGAGACCACCGCGTCGCGATAGCGCAGCAGCGTCGGCACGAATGACGGCAGCATCATCGCCGCCATCATCACGATCCACATGCCGATGAACGATGCCGCGGTGCGCGCCCACGTGCGCCCGCAGGTCGGCATCCATAACGTCGACATCGACCAGCCGCCGGGCATCGGCAACGCGCCCATCGCCGACATCGACGCGCTGTGCGCCAGTGTCGCCGCGACGCTCGCGGCGAACATCAGCACGCAGACGCCGACGAACACGCGCTGCGATGAGCGCGCCGCGCGCCGCGAGGCAAGGCGCTGCCCGCTCGCGCAGACAGCGCGCACGAGCGGGCTCATGACTGCTCGTACTCGTCGTGACGGCGCCACCAGATACCCGTCTCGTTGCGTCCCTTCGGCGCGCGATCGAGCCACTGGTACATGCCCCAAAGCGCATCGACACCGCGCGCGTAAGTCGAATACGTGTGATAGACCACACCGTCTTCGAGTACGAACGCGCTCATGCCGGGCCGGTCGCGCGAATAGGTGGCCGCGTCGGTGCCGCAGGTCGCCGCGAACTGCGCGACGGGTTCGGGCGCGGGCGTCACGTCCATCGCGTGACTGTTGCGCGCGTAGTTGTATTCGATATCGCCGGCGCGTTGCTGCGCCTCGGTGAACGCGACGTTGAAGTCGAAATTGAAATCGCCGCCGGCCGACGACGCCCACGGAAACGTCCATCCCATGCGCTGCTTGTACGCCTGCAGCTTGTCGAGCGGCGCGCGCGACACCGCCGTCAGCATCACGTCGTGATGCGCGAGATGCACGGCAAAGCCGGCGAAGCCGTCCGCGATCGACGAGCACGATGGGCAGCCCGCCTTATAGTCGGGGCCGAACATGAAGTGGTAGACGAGCAGCTGCGAACGTCCTTTGAACAGATCGGCGAGCGACGCGCTGCCTTCGTCGGTATCGAAGCGGTAGGCCTTGTCGATCTTCACCCACGGCAGCGCCTGGCGTTGCCGCGCGAGCTCGTCGCCGTGTCGCGTGTGGGCTTTTTCCGCGTCGAGCAGCGCGCGTCGCGCGGCGAGCCACTGTTCGCGTGTTCCGATCGGATGCGTAGTCATCGTGGGTTCCTCCGTGGGTCGTGCCGCGCCGTGCGAGCCCTTGCCCGACGGCATCGGTGACGGTTGTTGGTCGTGTTAGATTAGGGCCGGGCATCGATCGGGTGGGAGTGACAAGTGTGGCGGGATTCGCTTGATGCATTGACGCGCTACGCGCGGAGTCGCACGCCGTGGACGCGCTGATTTCGGCGGCGGCGCGCGCGCTTGCGGCCGGCGATCCGCTTGGCGCGCTCGGCCGCGTCGCGTTGCGCGACGACGCGCCGGCACTCGCGCTGCGCGGCATCGCGATGGCGCAGCTCGGCGATTTCGTGCGCGCCAAGGCGTTGGTGCGCGGCGCCGCGCGCGGGTTCGGCGCGCAGCATGCGGTGGCGCGCGCGAGATGCGTGGTCGCCGAAGCGGAGATCGCGCTCGCGTCGCGCGATCTCGCATGGCCCGCCAGAACACTCGACGCCGCGACCGCCACGCTCGACGCGCACGGCGATCGCGTCAATGCGGCGCATGCGCGTTATCTGTCGGCGCGGCGTCTGCTGCTGATCGGCCGTCTCGACGAAGCGGAGCGCAAGCTTGACGCGCTCGATCCTCGGCCGTTTCCGCCCGCGTTGCGTGCCGCGCATGAGCTGGTCGTCGCCGGTGTCGCGCTGCGGCGTTTGCGCAGCGGCGCTGCCCGTGCCGCGCTGACGCGGGCCGGACGCGCGGCTCGCGAGGCTGGTATTCCGGCGTTGATCGCGGAAATCGAAAGCGCTTCGGCGGCACTGAGCAAACCGGCGGCGCGCATGATCGCGCATGGCTCAGAAGAACCGATCCTGCTCGATGAAGTCGAGAAACTCCTGAGCTCGAATCGCGCAGGCGGCGCGCTGATCGTCGACGCTTGCCGCTACGCGATCCGCGATGCGAACGCGGCGGTTGCGCTCGCGAGCCGACCGGTGCTGTTCGCGCTCGCCCGCATGCTCAGCGAGGCATGGCCCGACGACGTGCCGCGCGACGTGCTGGTCGCACGCGCGTTCCGCGCCAAACGCGCCGACGAATCGCATCGCGCGCGACTGCGCGTCGAGATCGGCCGGCTGCGCGCGGCGCTCGGCACGCTCGCGAGCGTCAACGCGACGACGCGTGGCTTCGCGCTGGCACCGAGTCATGCGCGCGAGGTCGTCGTGCTGGCGCCGCCCGTTGAAGGCGAGCATGCGGCGCTGCTCGCGTTTCTGTCCGATGGTGAATCGTGGTCGAGTTCCGCGCTCGCCCTGGTGCTCGGCGCGAGTCAGCGCACCGTCCAGCGCGCGCTCGATTCGCTCGCCGCGGCCGGCAAGGTGCAGCCGGTGGGCGACGGCCGCGCGCGCCGCTGGATGACGCCGCCGATCGCCGGATTCGCGACGACTTTGTTACTCCCTTCTCCGTTCCCTTCGTAATCAGGATGGCCACCATGAACCGTTCAGCCGCCAGAATCGTCCGCGAATATGGGCCCTTTACGGGCGTCGATCAAGTGCACGGGGTCACTTACGATGGCCGGCAGGTGTGGATTGCGACCGGCGAACGGCTCGACGCGTTCGACCCGGCGAGTGGCGACATGGTGCGCTCGATCCCGTTGGCCGCCGACGCGGGCACGGCCTTCGACGGCGAGCACCTGTTCCAGATCGCGCACGGCCGCATCCAGAAGATCGATCCGCACAGCGGCCGCGTGCTGTCGACGATCGCGGCGCCTGGCGACGGCGGCCAGTCGGGGCTGACATGGGCCGAAGGTTCGCTGTGGGTCGGTCAATATCCCGAACGAAAGATCTATCAGATCGATCCGGACACGGGCGCGGTGCTGCGCACGATCGAATCGAATCGCTTCGTGACCGGCATCACGTGGGTCGACGGCGAACTATGGCATGGCACGAGGGAAGGTGACGAGAGCCAGCTCAGGCATATCGATCCGCGCAGCGGCGAGGTGCTCGAGACTGTCGACATGCCGGCCGGTGCTGGCATCTCCGGACTCGAATCGAACGGCGCCGATCTGTTTTTCTGCGGCGGCGGCAGTAGCGGGCTGGTTCGAGCCGTGCAGCGTCCCGCGCGAGATCGTGGCTCGGAATCGCCGATCGTTTCGACGAGCGAGTGAGTGACGACGCGAGTAGCGCGGCGTCATCGTCGTTATTGCGTCCTCGCCGTGCCCAGGCCCGTGCTCGCGAAATAGATCACCAGAAAATACAGCAGCACATAGAGCGCGTAGGTCTGTCCATTGCCGGTATAGACGCGACGTATCCATGCCGCCGCCGCGAGCGCGAAATGCGATATGCCACGCCAGAACATCTGCGCGACTGGCGGCACCGTGCGGCTCAAGAATGGCCGGTAGAAGTGGTAAAAGTCGGGGGCGTTGCGCGCGTCGCCGCGGCGGCTGCGGAAGAACAGCACGCCGAGCCCGAACACGATCGCCGTGGCGATCAGCACGACGATCACGACCGGCGTCGGATTCCAGAACCCGTAGATGCTTTCGAGCGACATGCCGCCCCACACCAGTGTCGCCGCGAACTGCGGATCGATCGCGGCCGACACCGGTTCGATCAGCAGCTTCGGAAAGAACGACAGGATCACGATACCGACCACGAACAGCAACTGCGGCACCAGCAGCATCAACGGCGCTTCGCGCACTCGCGGCCGCTGCGGCGGGCGCGGTTTGAGGAAGATGCCGTTCAGCAGGCGCAACATGTACAGAAAGCCGGCGCAGGTCGCGATCAGCCCGCACACGGCGAGCCCGTACCAGCCCTTGTCGGTCATTGCGCTCAGCAGCAGCCATTTGCCGCCAAAGCCCATCAGCGGCGGCAGACCCGACATCGACACCAGCGCGATTACGACCATCGCGAACGTGAGCGGCATCTCGCGCGCGAGGCCGCCCACATCGGCGAAGTTGCGCGTATCGGTGCGTAAAATCACGCCCGCGAGCGCGAGGAACAGGATGCCCTTCACGAACATGTGATTGGCGATCAGATACAGCGCGGTGACCCAGCCCAGATGGCTCATCAGGCCGATCGCAGTGACGATATAACCGATCTGGCTCATGCTCGAAAGCGCAAGCATGCGTTTGAAGTCGTTTTGCCGCAAGGCCATCAGCGCGCCGAACAAGGTCGTCAGCATGCCGATCCATGTCATCACGTGCGCGAGTTCGAGGCCGACCTCCGAGCGTATCGTCAGATAAGTGCCGATCAACAGGCCGAACATCGCGACCTTGCTGACCACCGCCGACAGCATCGCGGTCACGTCGTCTTCCGCCTCGGTGTAGGCGCCCGGCAGCCATACATGCACGCCGATCGCACCGGCCTTGATCAGGAAGCCGGTCGCGAGCAGCACGAACGCGCGGTTCGCTTCCGGTCCCGAGTGGATCAGCGCGGATAGCGCGATGGTGTCGTCGATTGCCGCGACGTTGGCGAAGCCCGCCAGCAGGAAGAACGCCGCCAGCAGCGAAAACAGCAGGAAGGTCAGCACGTGCGGTCCCGCGCGGCGGCACTTCGCGATCAGGAAGCACGACGACAGCGTGATGATTTCCCAGCTATAGAAGAACTCGAGTGATGTCGATGAGCGCAGCAGCGCCGGAATCGACAGCGACAGCACGACGAGCATCGGATAGAAGCCGGCGCGCACGTCGTCGCGATAGAGGCTCGCCGCGGCGATCACGAGGCTGCCCGCGAGCAGCAGCCACGCGAACAGCCCCGCGATACCGCCCGAGCCCTCGCAGAGCAGACTGCCGATCAGCCCGATCGCGATCAGGGCGAGCACGCCTTTCACGCGCCCCGGCAGACGATCGGCCGCATAGAAGAGCGCGCCCGCCAGGAGCGGCGAGAAGATCCATGCCGACGCGACGCCAGAGAACACGGCCGCCATATAGGCCGCCGCGATCAGCAAAACCGCGACGCCGAAGAGCGGGATCAGCGCGCCGAGGTTGGGGCCGGTATTGGTTTCGATGTCGGAAGGAGCCAGCGCGCGCACGAACCAGTGGAACATATAGCCCGCTTCGAGCAGCGAGCCGGTCAGGATCAGCACGATCCAGTACGGCTTGCCGGCGGCGGTCAGGCGCATGACGAGTTCCCATTTCGCCCAGAAGCCGGGGAACGGCGGCAGCCCCGCGATCGCAACCAGGAAGAGGCCCAGCAGGCCGATCAGCAGCGGACTGCGCGACAGGATAGCGCGCGCATCGTCGCCGTGGCGCCGCAGCACGCCGATCAGCCAGAACAGCCCCGCTTTCGCGAACAGATGGTTGATGAAGAGGCCGCCGACGACGAGCGGGACCGAAGCGTCCGCGCCGACCTGGCGCAGCAACGCGAGCGACAGCATCAACAGCGCCATTTGCCCGATCGACGAATAGCCGAGCACGCGTTGCGGTTGCGTCTGCTTGATCGCGAGCAGGTTAGAGAACAGGAACGTGACGCCGCCCGATACGGCGAGCAGCGTGAGCTGAGCGTCGAACAGCGGCAGCAATTTCAGCAGCGCGAAAAATACGCCCGCCGATACGCCGACCGATACCATCGCGGCGACGCCGCTCGGCGCGGTCTCGTAGACGTCGAGCCCCCAGCCGTTCGCCGGAAAAGGCTTCAGCTCGATCACGAGGCTCGCGAACACCAGCAGGATCGCGGTCGTGCCGATCGGGCCGCCGATCTGGTTGCGCATCGACAGCAGTTCGTCGATGTTCAACGTGCCGCTCACGTAATAGAGCAGCACCGCGCCGAGCAGGAACAGCGTCGACGCGATCACGGTCGCGAAGATGTACTTGAACGCGGCGGCGAGCGCGGCGGGCGTGCGCTCGAGCCCGAACAGGCCGTATGTCGCGATCGACACGATCTCGAGAAACACGAACAGGTTGAACAGGTCGCGGGTCATCACCATGCCGTCGATGCCCATCACCAGGATCAGGTACAGCAGCAACGCCGCGTAGTTGCCGCGCAGACGTTCCCATAGATGCAATGCGCCGAGCAGCGCGACCACGTTGACGCTGAACGTGAAGAAGCCTTCCCACAAGCCGAAGCGCAGATTGATCGACACTGGCGGCAGCGCGCCCGCGGTCAGCACCTCGATCGTGTCGCCGCCGTCGAGCAGGCCGTAGAACGATACGCCGGAGACGAGCACGATACCGCACAGCGCGATGAAGAAGCCGAGCGTGAGCCACGGCTTGCCGAGCCGGTACAGCAGCGGAATGACGAAGCCGCCGCCGAGCCCGAGAATGAAAATGTGCAGCGGATGAAAGAGCGCGGCTACCATTTCGACTCGCTGAAGGCGTCGATCGAGAGCGTCTTTTTGGCGGCGTAAAGACGGATCGCGAACGAGAGCATGATGGCGGTGACCGATAGCCCGATCACGATCGCCGTGACGACGAGCGCCGATGGAATCGGATCGATCGCGCGGTGCGCGGCGGCGGATTTGCCGAGCGCCGCGTCGATGATCGGCGCGGTGCCGCCCGTGATGTAGCCGGTCGCGACCATCACGATGTGCAGACCCGTGTCGAGCACCGCGAAGCCGATGATGATGCGCAGGATGTTGCGGTGGGTCAGCATGCCCCACAGGCCGATCAGCGAAAGGCAAAAGCCCGTGACCAGCAGGATCGTCGAAACCGGGATGTCGGTGTTCATGCGCTCTCCTTCGCGTTCAGCTTCTGAACCGGTCGATGATGACGCTAAGCTCCGCGCCGACCTTGACGCCGAGCAGCGTGGAAATCAGCGGGATCGCGCCGGCACTGAAGAACGCGCCGAACTCGCCTCGCGGCAGAAAGCGCGCGTCGAGAAATCCGCCCGCGAGCACGAGGCCGAGAATGCCGATGCACACGTAGATCACGCCCGCGAGCGACTCGACGACGCTCAGCAGCGCGACGTTCAGCGTCGAGCCGGGCCGCGCGAGTAGCATCAGCATCACGGCGGACGCGACGATCGCGCCGCCCTGGAAGCCGCCGCCTGCCGACAGATGGCCGTTGACGATCACGTAAGCGCCGAACGTGAAGATCATCGGCAGCAGCACCTGCTTGCCGGTATGAACGATTTCGCTGGCGGGGCGGCGCGCGGGCGTGGTTTCGTCCGCTGCAGTGACGGTTGTCGGGTTGCTTTCTTCTTTCAGCAGCACGCCGACGCTCGCCGCGACCATAAACAGCACCGCGACTTCGCCGAGCGTGTCGAAGCCGCGAAAGGTGATCAAAATGCCGGTCACGATGTTCGGCGCGCCGAGTTCGAGCGGTCCTCTCACCACGTAGTACCAGGCGAGCGGGCGCAGCGCCTGCAACTCCGTATAACCGCCGACGAGCCGCCAGAACACGACCGCGAACAGCAACACCGTCAGCAGCGCGGACGCACGACGCATCATGATTCGGCCTCCCCCGGGGTGCGCCCGTCTTCGTCGGCGAGCGCATCGGTGATCGTCGACGGGCTCATCGGCGTGCGGATCAGCCAGGCGGCGCGCGATAGCGCATGCGAGGACACCGGATTGGTCACCAGCACGAAGTAGATCAACAGGATCAGACGGAAGGTCCAGTTCGGGTGATAGAACGCGACGCCGATCAGCACGAGCATGTTGCCGAGCGTCGACGCTTTGGTGCCGGCCTGAATGCGCGTGTACGCGTCCGGCATGCGCAACAGCCCGAGGCCGGCGGAGAACAGAAAGACGGCGCCCACGAGGATGAACACGCTGCCGATCAGTTCGAACATGCGCTAGCCCTTCTGATAACCGGTTTTGCGGATCGCGTACAGAAAGATGAAGGTCGCGAGTCCCGAGCCGATCGCGGCTTCGGCCATCGCGACGTCGGGCGCGGCGAGCAGCAGGAAGGCCACCGCCGCGAACAGGCTCGCGAGTCCCGAGCTCACCATCGCGGCCAGCAGATTCTTCAGGAAGACGGCCAGTACGCCGCTCACGAGGATGCTTGCGCACATCAGCAACAGGAGCAGTTCGAGCATGACTCACAGCCCCCTTTCGAGAAAGCGCGCGATCGCGAGCACCGCGAGAAAGCTCAGCAGTGCGTAGACGAGTGCGACGTCGATGTAGACGAAACGACCTGAGACCTGTGCGTACAGCGCGATCAGCGACAGCGAGATGACGGTCAGCATGTCGATTGCGACGATGCGATCGACGACGGTTTTGCCGAGCACGAGACGGATCACGCCGAACACGATCGCGAAGAAGATCAGCACCGCGGCGATCCGGAGCATGATCTCAGCCAAAGATTTGCTCCAGATGCTTTTCGAACCGCGCGACGAGCGCCTCGGTCGCTTCGTCGATATCGGTCGTCTTCACGTCGAGCCAGTGAATGAATAGTATGTCGTCCCGAATATCCATCACGAGCGAGCCCGGCGTGAGCGCAATCGAATTGGCGAGCGCCAGACGGCCGAGCGGTGTTTCGAGGCGGGTGCGAACCTTGACGATGCCGGGCTTGATGTCGATGTGCGGCGAGTACACCAGCGCCATCACGTTCAGATTGGCGCGCACCAGTGCGGTGACGAAGGTCGCGCTATAGAGGACGAAGTGATAGAGCGCGCGCGGCGTCAGACGTAGGTGCTGCCATGCTTCGCTCGACGATACGAAGACGTGCGCGATGACGAAGGTAATGACGAGGCCGACGAGTGCGGGTTCGACGGCGAGCGATGCATTGGCGATCATCCAGATGACGAACAGGACGACCCACAGGCCGAGCATGCCGCGAGGAACAAACGACGACACCGGTTTTCCGTTGTTCGAAGCCATGTCATCGGTTCCTCGGGAGGCCTTGCGGAAAATTCTAAGTGACAATTTATGGCAAATCAACCGGCGCGCGCTTGTCCGCTGGTGGTCGCTTTTGCGCGTATAAATGCGCGGGGCGCTTAATCGGCTGCTTATCGATTGAATTAGTGATATTGCGATCTTTTCAATAAGATGGCGCGCGAAAAGCCCACGCGCGTGTCGCCGTGCCGCCTGGCGCTCGCGCGGCCCGACATCTAAACTTGTCTCACGACCGTCCTGAAACGCGATGCGCCGAGCCGGTATGCTGGAATCAGCTGCAGCCGGCGCCTCACGCGGCGCTGCCGGTTTCCGCTTACAAACGTAAGCGGGCAGCGGGGACGGCGTAATGCGGCCGCCGGCTTGCGTGCACATCGCTTGGGGCACGCGGCGCGACCCCATTGAGGAGGCACCGACATGCACGGCTATCAGGTCACGTTCTTTACCCAGCAAGGGCGCAGCCATCATGGCAGGCCACTCGCCGACTGGCTCGTGCGTCTCGCGGGCGAACTCGGCCTGCGCGGCGCGACCGTCATTCCGGCGTGCGAAGGCATCGGCCATCATCATCGGATTCACTCCGCGCACTTCTTCGAGCTTGCCGATCAGCCGTTGTCCGTCGTGATGGCGGTGACGAGCGACGAGGCCGATCGACTGTTCGATCGGCTGCGCGAGGAAGGATTACATCTGTTCTACGTGAAGACGACGGCTGAGTTCGGCGTGATCGGCGAGGAGGACGCTGGGGATTGAACGACCGGGCTCAATGACGAGTGCCTCGCCTCCTCGTTCGTCTAGGCGACGAAGTCCGCTGCCATGTCCGCGTCGGTGCGTGCTTCCAGCTTGCCGCCGCGGCACGCGTGGCGGAATATCTCGTAGTCCTTGTCGACCTGGTCGGCGTACGCGCGCGAGTAGAGGACCAGCGCATCCGTCATCTGATCGCCGTTGCCGAGATAGGCGGCAACCTCGGTGGCCAGCCCGCCCGCTTTCGCATGCGCCCGCGCGAGCACCCAGCCGCACACGGCCGCGTACTGACTGAAGGTTTCCTTCGCAAATAGTTCGAGCGTCGCCGAAATCTTCATGTCGCGTAGCTGGCGGCCGTAGATCGAGCGCCCGAACGGTCCCGTGGTCCAGCCGAGAAACGGGTCGCTCGCGCCCTGCATCAGCCGCTGCCCGTCGACGACACGCTGTCCCTGATGCTTCGGTCCCGCCGTCTTGAAGTAACGCGACACGACCGAGGTCGACGCCTCCTTGAACTGGATGAACAATGGCTTCTCGTGCTGATCGACCATCAGCAGGATCAGGCAGCGTGTGCCGACGCTGCCGACGCCGACCACCTTGAACGCCATGTCGTGCATTGAGAAGTGATCCAGCAGCGTGCGGCGCACCGTGCCGAGCGACTTCAGATAGTGCTCGTAGATCGGCGCCATCAACGCGCGCCAGTCGCCCAGACCGAGCCAGTCGTCCTTGTGCGCGAACAGCGTGTTCTTGCCGTGCACGTGGAACACGGTGGGCGGCATGTCGCGGACTTGCCATAGGCCTTCGCGCTGGCTCGCGAGCTTGGGCAGGATCGTCTCGTGCGTACGGCGCGACGCTTTCGCGATGCTGTTGCGAATGCGTTGACGCGCGTCGTCGGTGGGGGAGATTTCCTCGAGACGCGCGAACGTGATCAGCTCGCACCACAGTTCGAGCGGACTCATCTGCGCGTACGCCGAGGTCCAGTGCTGATAGCTCTGCACGCATGACGCGACGGTTTCGTCCGCGAGACGATCGCCATGGCCGAGATGCCGGACCGCGATATGCAGGCTCGCCGTCAGGCGCTTCAGGTCCCATTCCCACGGGCCGACCGCCGTTTCGTCGAAATCGTTGATGTCGAACACGAGCGCGCGCTCGGGGGTTGCGAAGCCACCGAAATTCATCAGGTGGCAGTCGCCGCAGATCTGGAAGTGAAAGCCGCTGTTCGCAGTCTTCGCAAGGTCGTGCGCCTGGATGATCGCGCTGCCACGATAGAACGCGAATGGCGACGCGAGCATGCGGCCGTAGCGCAGCGGCACGAGGGATTCGACGCGCCCGCGACTGCTTTCGCGCAACAGGTGAACCGGATCACGATGGATGTTGCCGATGTCGGAGTGAGCGCTGCGCGGCGTGTTCTTGCGTGCATCACGACCGATTGCGCGGCGCTCCGCGAGCGTTTCGGGTGGCGTCATCGTTTGCCCCTTGGAAATGCGGCGTTATCGGATTTCTTTTGCGGTGCGGTCCCGAGAAAAGCGGTGAACGACGGTCTTGCCTGCTCGCACTCTAGCGTGTCTGCGCGGTGATTGCCATAGAGCGCGGCGGGCTCGGCAGCGAGCGCAGCGCCCGCGACGCCATAAGCGACGCTGAGGCGCGGCGAAGCGGCGATCGGCTGTGCGTGAGATATGGAACGCAGGCTGGCTTCAATGCTATGCCGCGGGCTCCTCGTGCCGCACATTGACCATCCACGGCACGCCGAAGCGGTCAGTCAACGTACCGAAGCCACTGGTCCAGAAGGTCCGCTGGAACGGCATCGTGATCTGTCCGCCCGCCGACAGCGCGTTGAAATATTTCTCGCCTGATGCCTGGTCGTCGGCGGTGACCGACAGGCTGAAGCCCGCATGCACGGCGTTGCCGCCGCTGCAATCGCCATCCGACATCAGCACGTGCGTGTTACCGATGACGAGCGTCGCGTGCAGGATCTTGTCGGCGTGTTCGGGCGCAACCGGGCGAGCGGGATCGGGCGGCGCATCTTTCGCGCGCAGCTTCAGCAACTCCTGCGCGCCAAGCGCCGAACGATAGAACGCAATGGCTTCCTCACAACGGCCGTTGAAGAACAGATAAGGCTGGATTTCCATGCTGATTTCCTGAGAGTGGGGAGGGTCGTCAGATGATTCTAACAACGTGATATCACGGACTGACGGCTATCGAGCCTGCGATGCATCTCTTCAGTGCATCCCCCGCTTCATGCCTGCCCTGCATGGCTGCCGCCATTGGCCGGATAGGCTTCCTGCAACGCAATCGAGCCTGTCTCCAGCAGCGATTTGAGGTTGGACATGATCTTCGGCCAGCCGCCCGACACCGCCTCGATGAATTTTGACGGATCGCGCTCGATCGTATGTGTGAGGGTGAGCTTGACCGCCGTTCCGCTCGGTTCGAGCTCCATCGTGCAGAGCGAATCGCCTTCGGCCTGCATCTCGGGGCGAATCTGGTGCTGCCAGCGGATCACGAGACGCCGCGGTGGATCGGCCTCGACGATCTCGCCCGCGTCGAAGATCTGCCCGCCGCTCGACACGAGTTTCCACGACGAGCCCGCCGTCCATTCGCTTTCGCAGTGCATGCCGAACCAGTACTGCTTGATGAACTCTGCGTCGGTCAATGCCGACCACAGCTGTTCTGGCGTGGTGCGGATATAGGTCACGTAGACGAACGTCGATCTAGTCATTGCCTTTCTCCAGGTGTCGTTTCAGGGTTGAGAGCGCCTTCAGGCGCGGCTTTTCGAACTTGGCAATCCAGCGCTCGTGGATTTGCTGCAGCGGCACCGGATTGAGGAAGTGCAACTTCTCGCGCCCGCTGCGTACCGTAACGACAAGGTTCGCCGCTTCCAGCAAGCCGAGATGCTGCGTCACGCCTTGCCGCGTCATGTCGAGGTGCTCGCACAGGTCGTTCAGCGTCTGGCCGTCGTGCGCGTGCAGCACGTCCAGCAGCTTGCGCCGGCTCGGATCGGCGAGGGCTTTGAATAGCAGGTCTGGGTCGTCGGGACGCTCGGCCATGAATGGCTATAGGCAAGTGATCTGTTGCATTTACTATAGGCAAGAGGATGCTTGCATGTCAAGGAGGCGCGAGGAATTTCAATGCGGCTTATATCGGCGCACAACAAAGTCCGCGGAATTGGCTTCGTCGGCATTCGGAGACAACAAAGTCTGCGGCGTCCGCGATTTCGCGGAGCGGGCTCGAACCGCTTTCGGCGACGCCCGCGCAATGAGCGAAAACGCGTGTCTTATGCGCCGTTCGACCTGCGTGACCGGCGACTTTCCGGGAACGGCCACCAGCGCCCATAGGCATCGCGACAATCTGAAGTTGGGCGTGCACAAGCCCGGCTTCTACAATCCGGACATCAATCCGACCTATCAGGAGATGGCTCCGCATTACTTCGTGGCAGTCATTCCAGCCGGAGTAAAAAAACGCGATATGCCGAAAGCAGAGCTGTCGGTCCTTCTGGTGCAGAGATGGGTCATCGCCCGCCTGCGCAATCAGCGCTTCTTCAGCCTGGACGACGCGCTCGGTGACTATCTGCCCGATCTCCAGCGCCCCGTTCCTCCGCTCGATCCGACGATGGATTTTGCATTAAAATCAGCGGCTTAGGTCGAGATGCGAAATGCGAGATGCGAGATGCGAGATGCGGCGGATTTCTTGCGAATCCCGGCCGACCCTCCACCTCTCTCAAAATGCCGGAAGTCGAATCAGCGAGCTGAAAACCTGGCGCTCTCGTTACAACGTGATGGCGGGAATGTTCTATGACGCCGACTTTTGGTCCCTTCTACTCTCTAAGATCCTTACGATTTGAACCACGATCGATTACGCATGTGGGTGATGCTTTCACGGCACGCTCACAGCAACTACGGGAGTATCGAATGTCTATGGCACCGTCCCCTGAAGTCGATATTAGAACACTGCGCAAAGTCATCATGGCTGCCTCGATTGGTAACTTTGTTGAATGGTTCGATTTCGCAGCGTATGGTTTCCTCGCAACTATCCTCACTAGAGAGTTTTTTCCGAGCAGCGATCCAGCCGCAGGCCTCCTGAAGACTTTCGCGGTGTTTGCAGTGGCTTTCGCATTTCGTCCGGTCGGTGGCATAGTGTTTGGCGTAATTGGAGATAGGATTGGGCGCAAACGCACGCTGGCGCTGACCATCTTGATGATGGCCGGGGCGACCACACTGATCGGCTTGCTGCCGAACTACGCCGCCATCGGTGCTCTCGCGCCGTTGTTGCTAACCGTGATTCGCTGCGTGCAGGGCTTTTCGGCCGGTGGTGAGTATGCTGGCGCCTGCGCCTACGTAATGGAGCACGCGCCGCAAAACAAACGCGGCTGGTACGGCAGTTTTGTTCCGGTGTCGACTTTTTCTTCATTTGCGATCGCGGCCGTCGTCGCTTATGCGCTTGATGCAACGCTCTCGGCCGATGCAATGAGCGCGTGGGGATGGCGCGTGCCGTTCCTCGCCTCCGCACCCATTGGGCTCATCGGGCTATACCTGCGCATCAGTCTCAATGAAACACCCGCCTTCCGCGCTCTTGAAGGCGAGCACCAGGTGGCGCATGCGCCGTTGCGCGAAACGTTCCGTACGCAGGCGGGCGGCATTCTGAAGCTTGGTGCATTTATTTCAGTGACAGCATTGTCCTTCTATACCTTTACTACCTATTTCGCGACATATCTGCAGGTCGTAGGACACATGAGTCGCGCAACTTCGCTGCTGATCACCGTTGTGGCACTTTTGTTTGCTGCGGCCATTTGTCCGCTTGCCGGCCTGTATTCTGATTTCGCCGGGCGCCGCATGACATTACTAACCACGTGCGCGCTGTTGATTGTAATCGTCTATCCCTCGTTCTCGCTCGCCGGCTCGGGACAATTTCTGTCAGCACTGATCGGCGTGGCAATGCTCGCAACAGGTGCGGTGTTGTCGGGCGTGGTTACGGCTGCGTTGTTGTCGGAAGTGTTCCCAACCAGGATGCGCTATACCGGGTCGGCCATTACCTATAACCTCGCCTACACGATCTTCGGGGGCACCGCGCCGTTGGTCGCTACCTGGTTGATCGGCACGACCGGAAACAATATGTCGCCCGCTTTGTATCTGATCGCCGTATCTTTCATGGGCCTGATCGGCGGGATGATGCTTCCAGAAACTTCACGAATGTCCTTGCAAGATGTGGGCACTGACAACGACCCAGCTGTAGGTGAGATGCTCGGAGCGCAGCGACCGGTCAGGTAGCCCGGATCATTCGAAGCTTTCCCGAGACTACGTCGACGATTTTTTGCAGATACCCCTGAACGCTTGCCGGCAGTTTTCGCCCATTGAGTTTCCTGCTTGTTACACTCAGAAAGGTCGTCCATTCCTGATAACCGCTGCGGGCAGGCCAGTCAACGCAGGACAACTTTAAGACCTATATCGACAACGTGCTGGCCAACACGCAGGCGCTTGGCGAGGTGCTGAAGGCGGGCGGCGTCGATCTCGTCACGGACGGCACGGACAACCACCTGCTGCTGGTTGATCTGCTTACGGAGCATCGAATGAGCAATCTGCATGAGAACAGATCCTATGAAGCATCCAGGTCGTCGACTGGCTAACGCCTAAAATCGGCGTACCGAGGTTTGCTCACGGGAGAGCATCATGCGTACAGATCAGGGATACACGCGTACTGCGGAACCGGCGCTGGCGGTGTCACTCGAACTCGCTGCGGCGAAGTGGAAGGTAGCGTTGCACGACGGGCAGCGGGAGCAGCCGGCGGTGTACACCGTAGCGCAACCGCAAGCCCCCGCGCGCCTACAGGCCGTGCTGGAAGTGATCGAACAACAGAAGCTGAAGTGGTCGCTGCCCGCGGGCGTGCACCTTGTCGTGAGTTATGAAGCCGGCCAGGACGCGTTCTGGATCTATCGGGCGCTACGGGCACGCGGTATCGAGTGTCATGTGGTCGATCCAGCGAGCATTCCGGTCGAGCGCCACAAGCGGCGTGCCAAGACTGACCGGCTTGATGCAATCAGGCTGGTGATCAGCCTGCGCGCGTGGCTGCGCGGCGAGCGCGACCGCATGCACGTGGTGCACGTGCCGTCACCGCAGGACGAAGCGTCCCGCCATCTGATGCGCGACCGAGGGGAACTGCAGAAAGAGGTGCTACAGCATCGTGACCGGATGCGCAAACTGCTTGTCACGCTCGGCTGCTGGGATGAGGTTGACCACAAGGCCTTCGCCGCCCGCCTCGCCCGTGACCAGGTGCGGTGTCACGACGGTGCGCCACTGCCGCGCGAGCTGCGGGAGCGGCTGCTGCGCGAGTGCGAACGGCTGGCGCTGGCCGTGCAGCAACTCGCGGCACTCGAGAAAACGCAACACGCTGGCCTGCCCGCACCCGCACGCGAAAGGATCGATCTTCTGACGCAGCTAAATGGCATTGGCCCGGTGGGTGGCTCGCGTCTAGCGCTCGAGCTGTTCTGGCGGGACTTCCATAACCGGCGCGAAGTTGGGGCCTGCGTAGGGCTGGTTCCACAACCCTACGACAGTGGCGAGAGCCAGGTGGACCAGGGGATCAGCAGGCAGGGCAACCGTCGCGTGCGCGCACTGCTGATTGAGATGGCGTGGTGCTGGATCCGTTACCAGCCTGGCAGTGCACTGGCGCAGTGGTTCAACCAGCGCACGCAAGGCACGGGACCGAATCGCCGCGTGCGGCGCATTGCGATCGTCGCAGTAGCACGACGCCTCGCGATCGCGCTGTGGCGCTACTTGAAGGACGGCGTGATACCCGAAGGCGCACAACTGAAGTCAGTCTGAGCCCGAAAGGTATCGCGACAACGCAATCAAGGGTGGAACGATACCTGTCGATCGAGAGTTTGAAGTGAACATGCCCGTGTTGATGGCGGGTTGCTAACGCGACCGATTAAACAGATGGGGCATGCTCCCGGAACAGGTTCCGGCGTAACGCGCATAAAGGATGAGGCTGGCCATACGCCAGCGGATAGATGCTATGAAAGGGACGCGATAACGCGGAGCCCTACAATTCCCACATCGCATCGGTTCGCGTTAAAGGAGGGCATCATGCGAAATTCCGCTTACGCAGCTGGCAGAGAGGAACTCATACTGGCGGTATCACTTGAGCTTGCCACGGCGAGCTGGAAGATAGCGTGCCACGACGGTCGCCGTGACAAACCCGCGGTGCACACCCTCACCGATCCGCAGGCCGGGGCGCGCCTGCAGGCCGCACTGGATCTGATCGAGCGCCAGAAGCAGCAATGGTCGCTGCGCGCCGGCGTGCGCACCGTTGTCTGCTACGAAGCCGGACAGGACGCATTCTGGATCTGTCGTGCACTGCAGGCGCATGGCATTGAATGTTACGTCATCGATGCCGCCAGCATTCCGGTCGTACGCCACAGGCGGCGCGCGAAAACGGACCGGCTGGATGCCATCAAGCTCGTGCTCAACCTGCGCGCGTGGCTGCACGGCGAGCGCGACCGCATGCACGTCGTTCACGTACCCTCAGTACAGGACGAGGCGCTGCGTCACCTGACCCGCGATCGCGCAGAGCTCCAGAAGGAGGTCCTGCAGCACCGCAACCGGATCGGAAAGCTGTTGCGCACGCTCGGCTGCTGGGACGACCTCAAACATGGGTTCGCCAGCCGGCTTGCCCGGGGGGAGGTCAGGTGCTACGACGGTTCCCCACTGTCCCCCGAAATGCACGACCGGCTCCTGCGCGAATGCGAACGGGTCGCCCTCGCCAGGCAGCAGCTCGCTGCCCTGGAGAAGGCGCGTCACCAAGCCCTTCCCGCCACGGTGCGCGAAAGAATCGATCACCTCACACGCCTGAAGGGAGTGGGCCAGATTGGAGCGTCCCGGCTGGTGCTTGAACTCTTCTGGCGGCAGTTCGACAACCGCCGTCAGGTCGGTTCTTGTACCGGTCTCGTTCCGCAGCCGTACGACAGTGGCGACAGTCACACCGATCAGGGCATCAGCAAACAAGGCAACCGTCGCGTACGGTCACTGCTGGTCGAGATGGCCTGGTACTGGCTGCGCTACCAGCCTGGCAGTCCGCTTGCGCAGTGGTTCCGCCATCGCACTGAGGGCACCGGCGCCAACCGCCGCGCGCGACGCATCGCGATCGTCGCGGTGGCACGGCGGCTGGTGATCCTCCTGTGGCGCTACCTCGAGCACGGTGTGATCCCCCAGGGAGTACAGATGAAGCCGTCCACATAGCCAGACACACGTCGATAGCCGCAACCCTCACTAACGGTCATACTGGCTGACCATCAGGGTCATGAAGCGGAAGTACCCGTTCACCACCGTGGTTGTTCATGCAACCGATGCTGATAGATGGGGTACCTCCCCGGAACGCTTTCCGGCGCACTGCGCATACTGCATCAGGCTGGCTCCACGCCAGCGGATAGAAGAAGGTCGGGACGCCATGTCCCACGCGCGCGACAACCGGCTTCACGTTTGCCCAGGCAGTGCCAGGGAGGTGCGCAGAATCGGACGTGTCATGGCAAGCACGGCTACACGAATGCCGCCTGCATGGTGGCAGGCGCAATAACCCACGCGCCCGCCACCCCGTACCAGCGTATCGCGCTTCGCAGCGTCAAGGGGGCCGCTGACGCCAGGCTTCGCCTGCCCTTGACGCTTGCTACGCGCTTTCCTGACAAGGGACCTCGTAAACTTGATGACGTCTCAGGAGGGATCTGTGCAAACCGGGCCTTGACAATTACTTACCCTTCATAGAAGAAGTTGGTGAGACGTTGCTGTCTTACGCGCGCGATAAGCGGCTTCAGGCTAACGACGTTGACCGGACTGTAGCCATGGTTGAAGTTGAGGGCGGTGGGAATCCGCCGGACTATGCCGCGAAAATGCGACTTGTATGGCGGCGAGCGCCATCACTCGCGCTTGCCGCCATACGCCAGCATGTCACCACTTTGCAGCGAGGAGAAAGAGACTTGACCCATCCTTTGTAAGCCAGTTCGCAAATGGCCTTGACAACTTTCTGCTCATAGAAGCATCATCATCGAGCTTTACGAAGACCGTCGACAACATCTCGTTGATGAAGCAGCAGATCCGCGAAAACAGTGAGTTGCTGACGCTCGTGCGCACCACCGAAGACATCGCGCGTGCGAAGAAGGAAAACCGCACCCGGCCTGCGCGCCGATCAGATGACCGTTCGCGCGCGCGCATCGGTGAAGGTCCGGTAGCGATTGTCGATCTGCTCACCAATCACACGTGCCCAGGCGGACCGGGCCCGCGATAACGTTACTTGTCGGGCAAGTGACTGATTCCCAAACGAAGCTCGTGAGTAACGATTTGAAAGCCGCCCATCGTAGCAGCCGTGGGCGGATGGCTTGCCAGCCGCTTCGGCTACCCGACTGCTTTCATTGCGCTCGGAAGCCTCGCGTTCATCTCGCTGGCTCTGTGGATCACCCAAGGCCCGACGACCAGGCGTGCCTGCGATACGCGCCGCGACGAACTGGACAAAATGGCCGAAGTCGACACCTCGGCGCTGTTTTCATAGATTTTCCGCCTTGAATCAGCAGGCGGTTTCAAAGGTGAAGCGCAACAGCGGGTTAATGAACGGAAGCTGAAGTTATGGAAGCGGTTGCGAGCATACGTTCGAACACCTCGAATGGCGAATGAAATGCATGCGTAGCACGCGGTCGGCTGTTGAGGCTGTCGGCGATGGCATCGAGTTCGTCCTGGCTGTAGATCGAGAGGTCGGTGCCTTTTGGCAAGTACTGACGCAGCAGCCCGTTGGTGTTCTCACAGGTGCCGCGTTGCCAGGGGCTGTGCGGATCGCAGAAGTACACGCGCACGCCGGTGGCGGCGCTGAGCTCCTGATGGCGGGTCATTTCCTTGCCCTGGTCGTAAGTGAAGCTCTGGCGCAGGGGCGCAGCGATCGAATTCAGCTTCGCAGTGAAGCCGGCCAGGGCCGAGGCGGCGGTGGCGTCGTCCATCTTCGCCAGCAGCACCAGGCGACTGGTGCGCTCAACCAGCACGCCGACGGAAGACTGGTTGCCGGCACCCTTGATAAAGTCGCCTTCCCAATGGCCTGGCATCACCCGGTCATCGACCTCAGGCGGGCGCACATGGATGCTCACCATGTCGGGGATCTGGCCGCGCCGGTCAGTGCCCCGCTTGCGTGACATACGCGTGCTGTGGCCGTGGCGCAGACAGGCGATAAGCTGGCGGCGCAGCTCGCCGCGTGGCTGGGCATAGATGGCGGTGTAGATGGTCTCGTGCGAGACATGCTGGGTCGGATCGTTGGGCCACATGCGCTTGAGGGTACCTGAGATCTGCTGGGGCGACCACTTCCATTCCAGCAGGGTGAGTACCACGCGCCACGACACGCTTTGAGGGTGCAGCTTGGGACACGGGCGCGCAGCCTCGCGTCGGCTCGTGCTGAGCGCCTGCGCTGGTGCAGACGCATAGCCCACGGCAGAACACGTGTTCCTGGTCAGCTCGCGGCTCACGGTTGACGCCGCGCGCCCGAGTGTTCGGGCGATGACCTGAACGCTCGAACCCTGCTGCTTCATGCTTGCAATCGTCATGCGTTCTTCAGGCTGCAGTTGTTGGTAACTTCTTTTTTGCATTGGCACACCTTACACGAGCAAGGTGTTGCACTTCAAATTTGATCGCGCCGCAACAAAAGATGCGAAGCAATGGCGGGTATGCCTTGAAAATCCTCACTACGATCAGTGACATAAGGTGAAACGAATTCTTCCCTTATACGTCGCGAGTTTCGCCTATGCTTAGTTTGGCTTTCGACAGGTTCTTGATAAAGGACGGTCGGATTATCTGGATTCGTCGTATCAAACGAAAGCCAACTGAAGCTCGTAAGGATTATTGAAATTCCCCAATGCATTTACTCAGGACGACAAACCATGGACAGAAGAGAATTTATCAAGAAGACGTCGGCCGTCGGCGCAGCCGTCGCTACGGCCAATGTCACCGCTCAGGCCGCGGATGGCACGCAAGGGGGCGACTCTTCCAACAGCAAGCCTAATATTCTCTTCATCCTGCTCGACGAGATGCGCTTTCCTCGCGTCTTCCCGGACGGCATCACCGATGTGCGCGGCTTTCTCAAGACCTACATGCCGAGAACATTCGATCTGTGGAGAAAGGGTGTCAAATTCTCAGGGCATTACACGGCGGCTTCGGCATGCAGCCCGGCGCGTGCCGCGCTGGTCACAGGGCTCTATACGCAGCAGAACTGGCTGCTAACAACTATTCTGGATTCGCCAGATACGAGGGTATCGATACAACCGGTGCTGCGCCGCGAGTATCCGACGTACGGGAAAATCCTCCAGTCGCTCGGCTATTTGACGCCGTACATCGGCAAATGGCATTTGTCGATCGTGCATAAAGGGCCACGCCCGCTCTCGCTGTATGGTTTCGAGGGCATGACGTATCCCGATCCGACCGGCAGCAACCTGCAAGGCACGATCGGAGATCCGGGAGAAGGCTATCTGAGCGACGCGAATATCGCGGACCAGGCAACGCAATGGTTGCAGGGACGCAAGCCGGGCGATTCACCGTGGTGCCTGACTGTCGGCTTCATCAATCCGCACGACAAGGAGTTCTTTCCCGCGGGCACGGAGTTCAAGCGCTTTACCGCGTTGTTCAATTCGAATCGGTACAACCCGAACGGCTATACGCAGTGGGTCAATTACACCAAGGGGCCGCCTGCTTACGACTGGGAATCCAACCCGCTGCGCAGTCCGCCCCGGCTCGACTATCCGGCGACTGCGCCCAACTGGGAATCCGGCTCTCAACTGGCAGCGAACAAGCCGCCGATGCAAACCTTCAACCGCACGATTCAGGAAGCCGTGTGGGGCGGTGTCCAGGATACGCGTGGTACCGACTTCGAGATCACGGCTTATCCGGTGAATCCGAACTATCCGCCGCCGTCCGAGACCAAAGGCATCGCCAAGGCGCCTTTCCATTACTGGAAGCGAGGCCTCGATTCGTACACGCAGATCATGTCGATCGTAGATGCGAAGATAGGCGCCGTCGTCGACGCGTTACCGCACGCTGTCGCGAGGAAAACGATCATCATTCTCACGTCGGATCATGGCGATTATGCGGGCGCGCACGGCCTGATCTCGGGGAAGACCGGGACGTGTTACGAAGAAGCGTTCAACGTCCCGCTCATCGTGGTCGATCCGACCGGGCAGTACAACGGCGATCTCGACACCGTGCGCGGCGCGCTGACGTCGTCAGTGGACATTCTTCCGCTGCTCGTCACCATCGGCAACGGAGGTCAACGGAACTGGCTGACCGGGGACTACGCTCAGATGTACGGCAACCGGCACGACCTGCTCCCGATGTTGAAGAGCTCGAGCGCACCAGGCCGGCCGTATGTGGTCTTCTCATCGGACGAAACCGTGCCCGAAAGCGTGAACTTCAACAATGCAGCACCGCATATCATCGGCGTGAGGACCGACAGGGACAAGCTGGGAACATACTCGCACTGGGCGCCGTCCACCACGACGATCACCGGTTCGAGCGACCTGGAGTACTACGATTACTCGACTGAGCAGGGAAGGCTGGAACTCGATAACCGCTACCGCGACCCCGCGGCGCAGGCGCTCCATGATCAGTTGATATCGGACATTCTTCCGAACGAGTTGCAAGCGCCCTTGCCGGGCTATCTGGTCGCAGCGCAGAATCTCGCACAGGCGCGATACCTTGAGTACGTGCAGTTGATCAACAGCGGCGGCAATTTCGAACTGCCGTTCAAAATTGGGGATGTGTGAACGAGTTGACCGCTCGGCGAGCCGGCTTGCGCCACATTGAAGAAGCGCACGAGGCCAGGCCGGCGATGACGATTCACTCAGCCGTCATCAACACGAATGCGCTACGCGGCGGCAATGAAGCGATCACCGTTCCATCGGCGGCGACAACGAGCCTTGAGGCGCCGTGGCTTGCCGCCGCGCGATTCGCGAGCACCGTGCCCCGCGGCAGACCGGTTGCGAGAGTACTCGCCGCGGCGTCGCTGTCCGAAGTATTGATGGCCGGCAAGACTCATCCATCCATGACTTAGCTGACATTCATCGACACCGGGTTGCGAAGGTCAGCAAAGCGACCTGCTGCCGCCGCACGCGGCCCGATCGGCAACCGACCGCTATGGCCGAGTGGACCGCATTAGCCAGATAAGCGATTGTGGGACGTCGGCAGATCCATTGGACGATCAAGGCGCGCATTGGGCGAATGCGTGCGAATGGTGGTGATCCCGATTTGGCCTGGAAACTCGTCGTGCGCGTTGGCGGCGAGTAGCCGGGGCAAGTTCCATTCACAGGTGGGGAACACGCCGAGAGGGCAGTCGCTGCACGGGTTTGCCGTGCGATGGTTGCGCCATGCGAGCAGGAGTTTGAGCATCGCGCAGAACACAAGTACGATCGCTGCCTTGAAGAGCCAAACGGGAACAAGATGGCTCACACAAAAAAGCCCGCTCACCAGATAACTGCCACTCGCGAACCCCAACAAGCTGCGCGCGAACATCTTGAAGCGCTTGACCTGCAGTAGCGGTTGGAGCACGGTCGGCGCCAGCAGCAACAGATGGAAAGCCATCCACTGTGCCAGCGACCAACGCTGCCAGCCGACCGAGCAGGCCGCGGCAATGCCGAGCGGTGTGCCGGGCGCGACGCAGGTGCAGCCGAGAACAACGGTCGCCCGAACGGCCGCACCAGGTGATGATCGTGACGCGAGCAATGCGGGTGATGCGCCCAGCGCAGCATGCCCGAGCCGCTTGATGTCGCCAGCCAGCGGCATCGGTACGGCGCCCTCGCTCAGCGCGAGACCTGGCGCGCCGGCGGACGGGCGTGGTGCGTCGAGCTCACTCATTGCGGCGGAACACCATCGCGAGCACGCTCTTCGATCCATTGCAGGTGGCCGTCGCCGACTGGTACACCTGGACGACCCAGTAGCCTTCGGCAGCCTTGCGGTTGGCGTGGTCCTTTTTTGAAGGGGCCCGTGGTCCGCATGGCTAGACCTCGCAAAAGCGACTGCGCCGCGATCGTTCCAACACTGATCGCGGCGCAACTCACTACTCAAATACGTCGACTAAACCAACGCTCAGTCGTCTTGATCAAACTCCGGCAGCGCACGCGTACCTTCAATCGACACCGAATGCAGCAGCTCAGGCTTCAGATCGAGCAGACGCAAAATCGTCGGCGCGACCTGCGTGGTCAGCACGCGCTCGTCGTTGACCTGCCCGGCGTGATGCGTGTGGGGCACGTACATCACGAGACCGAGATGGCTGTCGTCGGGCGCATTGCCGCCATGCTCTTCGTCCTTCGACGTGCTCGACGTGTAGATGACGCCCGGGTTCGGCTGAACGATGATGTCGGGCGTGCGGCCGCGCGACGGATCGCCGAACCGGTTCGCCAGTTGCGGGCCAGACAGGATGTACGCCTGCGGGCCGTCCGCGCAAATGCCCCGCGCGTTGCAACTCAGATTGGCTTTCAGTGTCTTCACGACAGAGGACACCTGGCTTTGATCGCGCAGCCAGATCAGACCGACGTCGTCGGTCTGCACGAGACCGGTGCCGACGAGTCCGGTGCCATCGTTGAGGTTGCCGCTCTTGGTAGCGGCCTGCCCAAAGTTACCGCCCGAATCCAGATAGTTGTTTGCTTCGAGCAGCCCGGTCAGCGTATCGCCGTTCTTCACGAGCTTCGAATGATCGGTCGGCGACTGGCCATGCTTCGCGGTCACGATGATCGCCGTCGACGAATAGAGATTGCGTTGCTTCAGTTCGGACACGATGCGTCCCAACGCGTCGTCGATATACGCGATCGCGCCGGCTACTTGCGGGCCCGGCGTGAAGCTCGCATCCAGATAGCCGCCGCCGCTCGCGACCGTGGCTTTCTGCGCGACGCTCAGCGTCTGGAAGTTCGCGCCGAACACGGTCGGGACCGCGGCGCTCATTTGACCGGTCGAATCCTTGCCATCGATTTCATGGATCAGAGATTGCACGTGGTAGTTGTCGAACTTTTCCGTGTGCGTGTACGTGTCGAGGTAATACGTTTTGGTCGCCGGATCGATCGAATTTATTTCGGTGCGGGCAAGATCGTCGACGCCCGTGCCGGACGGTCCGTTGAGCCAGTCATAGCCCCACGCGTGTTTGTCGGCCCACGCGGTACGCGCGCCGTGAACGTTGCGCTTGATTACTTCGAAGACCGTGTTGGTCTTCAGGTAGTTGTGCGGATAGACGGGCGTGCAGACACCATTGACGAGCGCATGCGGAATCGCCTGCGGATTGAATGCGCCGCCGCCGTCGAGATGGGTGAGCGCGCCGCCGTTCTCGCCGTCGATGCCCGTCGTTTCATCGAAGATGACATTCCAGCCGGTCGGACCCGTGCAATTGCTATCGGACGGCGCATAGAGCGTGCGGTCGTAGGAGACGTCGTAAAAGAGGCCCGCGGACTTCGGCGAGCCGCCGGTCACTAGCGCGGCGAGGCCCGGAAACGAATCCGACAGTCCCGGCGTGTGCGCGTTCGTATAGGTGGTGCCTGACTTCGCGAGCAGCGCGAGGTTAGGGCAGGTGTTCGCGCCGATGCAACGCGCGACGTCCTGCTCATGCAGGCCATCGAAGCTGATCAGCAGCACATGCTTGACCGACGCGCGATCGCGATCGCGATCGTGATCGCGACCGTGGTCGTGATCGTCGCCGGCTGTCGCGACCGCCGAGTACAGCCCGGCGAGCAGTGCGACGGCTGCGCACATTGCGCTTTGCTTACGCTTCCATTTCGTGATCGGTTTCATGTCTCGTCCTTTTGTTTGACAACGGATTTTGGTAATGCGGGACGAATTTGAACCGTAAAAAAAGTCATTTACGTGACCTCGAATTAATATTTTGCAATACTGAGATCGTAAGATTTTGTTAAGGTACGCGTGATTCGTTCGAGCCGCAGGCGCGGCGGATCGGAATCGATTCCTCGCGCGATCTACGCGAGTCGTCCTGCATAAAAAACGGCACCGGCTATCGCTGCCGGTGCCGTTTCGCCAGTGGGTAGTCAAACACCGCCAGGCGGCAGCTTCTAACAAAAATCGTAGCGTTTGCCTCAGGCCATCTGTGCATCGTCATCGTTGGCTGCTTCGCGCTCGAGCAGCGGATAAGCGAGGGCGCAGATGTGTGACTGGATTCGCACGAGATCGCGCAGCACATCGAGGTGCAGAGAACTCGACGCGATGCTGTCGGCCTTGCCTTCACGCAGGCGGTCGAGATGAGAGTCCCGTGCGGCACGTTCGAGACGTCGCAGCGCCTGTTTATCATCGAGCAGCTGCGCCGCGGTCTGCGGCCGGGCCGACACGAGCAGCGCCTGAGCCCGATGGAAACTGTCGATCACCGACTGGTGCGGCGCGCGCAGTTCCGTGGCGCCTTCGGCCGAAAAGCTGACCTGTCCCGCCGAGCCGTACACGAAGGTGAATGCGAGCGCGACGAGGAACGTAGGCCGCGCGATGAACGTATCGATGAGCCTGCCCACGAAACGCGCGCCCGAAACGGCACCTTCGTTGCGTTGGATCTGGATGCAATTGGCAATTCAGGTGGCCGCGCGGCCGCTCACTCCCAGGGCATCGACCAGGTCCGTACGTTCGTGTAGCTCTTCATTGCCTCGACCATGCCCTCCTTGTAACCGTTGCCTGAATCCTTGATGCCGCCGAACGGCGACATCTCCGTGCGATAGCCGGGCACTTCCCAGACGTTCACGGTGCCGACCTCGAGCTCCTTCACGAAGCGGGTGACGTAGTCGAGCCGGTTCGTGCAGACGCCCGACGACAAGCCATAGTCTGTCGAGTTCGAAATGCGGATGACTTCCTCCAGCGCATCCGGCACGCGGATGATCGGGATGACCGGGCCGAAGGTTTCCTCGTGGACGAGCTCGCAGTCGTACGGCACATGGTCGACGACGGTCGGATGGAACAGCGCGCCCTGGCGCGGCGCACCGTAAAGCACCCGTGCACCGCGAGCCTGCGCGTCGGCGACCCGGCGCTCGAACAGTTGCGCGGACGCCTCGTTGATGACCGTGCCCACATCGACGGAAGGATCCATGGGGTCGCCGCACTTGAGTTTTTTCGCATGCACGAGTACGCGCTCGACGAAGGCATCTGCCACGCTTTGCACGACCAGAATCCGCTTGACCGCCGTGCAGCGCTGCCCGGAATTTTTGGTCGCGCCAGTCACCGCGAGCTGCGCGGCCTTGTCGAGGTCGGCATCCTCCATCACGATGAGCGGATCGTTGCCGCCGAGTTCCAGCACCGTGCGGCGATAGCCGGCGTTTTGCGCGATGTACTTGCCGACTCGCACCGAACCCGTGAACGTGATCAGATCGGCGTGCGGATCGGTGATCATCGCGTCGCCCATCGTGCGCGGATTGCCCGTGACGACGCTCAGCATCTCCGGCGGCAGGCCCGCTTCATAGAGCACTTCGGCGAGCGCGAGCGCGGTGAGCGGCGTGAGCTCGGTCGGCTTGAGCACCACGCGATTGTTGGTCGCGATCGCGGGCGCAAGCTTGTGGCTCACCATGTTCAGCGGGTGATTGAATGGCGTGATCGCCGAGATCACGCCGAGCAGCGGCAGCCGCGTCGTGAAAATCTTGCGGTTCTTGCCGCTCGGACTGATATCGCAGGAGTAGATCTCGCCATCGTCCAGGCACGTGAGTTGCGCCGCAAACGACCACACGTCGAAGGCACGGCTTGCTTCATAAAGTCCATCCTTCCAGCACAGCCCCGACTCCGCGATGATCAGGCGCGCGAAGTCTTCCTTGCGCTCGCTCAGCAGCTCGGCCGTGCGCTGCAGGATGCGCTGGCGCTCGAAGCGCGTGAGCCGCGGCTTGAATGCGTGCGCTTTCGCGAACGCTTGCTGCACGTGCTCGGGACGGCCTGCGGGCACCGTCCCCACGACTTCATTCGTGTACGGGTTGAAGACTTCGATCAGCTCGTCGGTGCTCACGTGCTGGCCGGCGATGCGCATCGATTCGTGCCTGATGGCGGGTTTGGTCATTACGTTCATCGAATACCTCGTCCAATGATCCGGTGGGGCCGCGCGCCCGCGCCAGGCGGGGCACGCGGACTGTGAGCGGCGCGCTATGCGGCGGCCTGCAAAACGTGATTCAACGCGACGTCGAAAATGTCGAAGTTGCGTAGCGCGCGGTTTGCCGGCCAGGCGGTTCTGCGGTTGACGATGAGCGGCACATTTTCTTCCGACAGGCCGCCATGCGAACGCAGCGGCTCGGTCAGACCCGACAGATCGTGACGCGCTGCGCTCGTACCGAATACCTTGGCGCGTGTGCCGATCACGACCACGTCGCCGATCCGGTCGGGCGGCAACTCGAAGCGCTCGCAGGCCTCGGCGCTCGTCAACGCGTGTTGAATGCCCTCGGTCTGGCGTAGCCGTGCGAGCAGCGTGCGCAGCTTGTCCTTCGCGGTCACCACCGCGACCTTGGCGCCAGCGTCGTGGAACGCCGCGAAGATCGTCGGCGCGCGCAGGAAGCGCGCGTCGTTCATCATGACTTCTTCGCCGCTCGTGCGATCGTAGAAATAGTTGCCCGCGATGCCGTGCACTTTCGGCGGCCTGCCCGTCACGATCGACAGATTGTTCGGGTTGGTAAAGCTCGGAATCACGCATTGCGCGATGCGTCTCGTGCCGGTGCGCAACAGTTTCGCGAGATTGGGCACGTACCCGGCCTTCGCCGCTTCGTCGATATAGGCCGGCTCCGAACCGTCGAGGCAGATGACGACGACCGGCAGCGACGGAAACCGATAATCGCGGCCGTTGATGCTCAGTTCGGTATCTTGCGGAGTACTCATCGGATCCTCCCTTCATGCCGTTTTGGCGACAGGACGGCTCATGCCCATTTCATCGAGCACGGCGCCGATCGCGCTGAGCGCGGCGCGCATTTCACGCTCGCCGAGGCGGCCGATGCAGCCGATACGAAACGACTCGGCGACGGTCAGCTTGCCCGGATAGATCACATAGCCGCGCGCCTTCAGGCTGTCGTAAAAGCGCTGGAATTCGAAGCGCGGGTCCTCGGGCATGTGGAAGGTCACGATGATCGGAGCCTGCAGCGCCTCGGACAACAGTGGCTTGAAGCCGAGCGCGCGCATGCCTTCAACGAGAATCCGGCAGTTGTTGCGATAGCGCGCGCCGCGTCCCGCGACGCCGCCTTCGGCATCGAATTCCTCCAGCGCCTGATGGAACGCAACGATCACGTGGGTGGGCGGCGTGAAGCGGTACTGGCTGGTTTTTTCAAGGTTGGTCCACTGCTCGTGAAGATCGAGCACGAGCGTGGTCGCGTTGCCCTTGGAGCGGGCCAGCGCTTCGCGCCGGCAGATCACGAAGCCAAGGCCCGGCACGCCTTCGATGCACTTGTTCGATGAAGCGGCGACGGCATCGATATGCATCGTCTGCACGTCGATCGGCATTGCGCCGAATGCGCTCATTGAATCGACGAGATAGCCCTTGCCGAAGCGGGCCGCGATCGCGCCTATCTGCGCGATCGGGTTGAGGATGCCCGCGGTGGTTTCGCAGTGGACCGCGAACACATGCGTAATCGACGTCGTGGTGGCCAGCAGCTTCTCGATCTGGGCGAGGTCGGGCGGCGTGTCTTCAGCCGTTTCGTGTACGACGGTCTTGCGACCGGCTATCTCGAGGATGCGTTTGGCGCGCTTGCCATAGGCGCCGTTGATCAGCACCAGCACCTCGCCGCCGGGCGGCACGAAGGTTGTCAGCATCGCCTCGACAGCGAAAGTGCCCGAGCCTTGCATCGGCACGGTCACCCAGTCGTTGACGCCATTGGCGATCGCGGCGAGCCGCGCCAGCACCGAGCGATTGATCTCGATGAAGTTGGCGTCCCGGGAACCCCAATCGTGAACCATCGCGGTCTTGACGGTGCGCGAAGTGGTGAGCGGGCCTGGTGTCAGCAACAGTGGATCGCCAGTTTCGGAACAAGCCGGCGAGGCATACGGGGAACCGGTCATCGATGTCTCCGGGTGGGTCGATTCGGATACTGCGTCAGTGCCTGGAGGTCACTTTACGAGATGCAACAAAAACAGTCAATACGCCAACATTTGCCACATTCGTCCGGGACGTGCAGAGACCCGCGTGGAGAATGGCGAAGTCCGCCACAGATATGGACAAGCCGTCTGCGCTCGGGATAAACCCGCACCGCGATGTGAGCGGCGTCACGTCCTTCGCCACACCACCGGAGTACACTGTTTTTTGCGGCGTCGTTACCGCGCAAGGAGGTCGAAATGAGATTCGTCGAAATGTTCAGGCGCCTGAGGCGGGGCGCCAAAGTTGGTCAGGCGGCCGACTCCGAGCCCCACGATGATCATGGGAAGGCGGCGCAACATGACGCGAGAAAGCAGTGGGACATCGTCGGCCGGAATCGCCATAAGCACGTGAAGTCGCAGTAGTGACAAGACGACTGCGCCTCGTGGTTCGATCTTCAGGTGAGCATCTCCGGCGGTGTTCGCCGGAACCGGAGGGGCTGTCAGTCGCGGCGCGGCATGCCAGCTTGCCGGACTGCACGGATGGGCAGGTACCTGTGGCTCTGTTGTCCACAATGGCGTGGGGACGCCGGCAATCCGAATGCGACGCAGCCGATCGCACCGGGCCAGGTCTACGTGCGCAATTCGGTCAACATGTGGTCAGTGTTCGCGGTCGATCCGGTGCGGCAGGTGCTGATCGTGAATCCTAGCTATATGGCGTTCACGTCGAAGCTGGTGCCGCGCGCACAGATTGCATCGAACAACGGCGAACAGAAGGGCAGCGAAACGAGCGGCATCAAGCTCGCGCTCGGCACGCCGTTCGGCTTCGAGCTGAACGCGTTCCTGTCGCCGCTCGGCATTCCGTGTCAGGCGCCGCCGCGGGGCTACGTGGCCGCCGTCGACCTGCGCCAGGGGCATATCGTCTGGGAGCACAAGAACGGCACGGTCCGCGATAGCGCGCCGCTGCCGATCCCGATGCCGCTCGGCGTGCCGAGCCTCGGCGGCATGGTGACCACCGGCGGCGTCGCGTTCCTGTCCGGCACGCTCGACTACTACCTGCGCGCCTATGACGTGCGCACCGGCGCGCGACTGTGGCAAGCGCGGCTGCCGGCCGGCGGCCAGGCCACGCCGATGACCTATGCCGACAGCAACGGCAAGCAGTACGTGCTGGTGGTAGCGGGCGGACATGGCTCGCTCGGCACGAAGCAGGGCGACTCCGTGGTCGCCTATACGTTGCCGTAGTGCCGCCGATGCAGTGACGCCGCAGTCGCGCGCGGCCACGCTCAATGCGTGAGCGCGTGCAGCAGAAGCTTCAGCGCGCCGGCCACCGTCGCGACCGCGGCGACGCCGGCGAGCCACAGCCCGGCGAACCACGCAAGGCGGCGCCACATGTCAGTGATACCCCTCGCCCGCGCGCATCTTTCCTTTGAATACCGAGTACGCGTACACGGTATAGCCGACAATCATCGGCACCGTGATTGCGGCGCCGACCAGCAGGAACGCGAGGCTTGAATGCGGCGCGGCCGCCGCGCGAAACGAGATCGACGGCGGCACGAGGTTCGGATAAAGACTGATCAGCAGGCCCGCGTAGCACAGCACGAAGATGCCATATGAAAACAGCAGCGGCTGCAGGTGACGACGCGCGGACAGGCTGCGGAAAAAGCCGATCGCCAGCAGCACGACCAGCACCGGCACCCACGCGGTGAACAGCAGCTCGGGCCAGTGGAACCAGCGTGCGGACAAGGAGTTTTGCAGCATGGGTGTCCATAGGGTGACCACCACGATCAGCGCAAGCACCGTGACGGCCATCGTGCGTGCATGCCGCCGGCAGCGCTCGTGCAACTCCCCTTCGGTGCGCCAGACCAGCCAGCACGAGCCGAGCAGCGTGTAACCCGCCATCACGGCGAGGCCGCACAGAATCGTGAAGCCGGTCAGCCAGTCCCACCAGCCGCCCATATACGAATACCCGGCGACCTCGATACCTTGCAGCAGTCCGCCGAGCACGAGGCCCTGGCACAGCGCGGCGAGCGCCGAGCCGCCGAAGAACGCGGCGTCCCACCACGCACGACCCTTGCCGATCGCGCGAAAGCGGAATTCGAACGCGACGCCGCGGAACACCAGCGCGAGCAGCATCGCGATGATCGGCGGATAGAGCGCCGGCAGAATCACGCCATAAGCCAGCGGGAAAACGGCGAACAGACCGCCGCCGCCGAGCACCAGCCACGTCTCGTTGCCGTCCCACACCGGCGCGATCGAGTTCACCATCACGTCGCGATCGACGCGTCGATGCTCGACCGCGAACAGCATGCCGACGCCGAGATCGAAGCCGTCGAGCAGCACGTAGGCGAGCACCGCGAACGCGAGGATCGCGGCCCATACCAAAGCGAGATCAAACGTGGCGGTCGTCATGTGTGGGGCTCCCCGCAGTTGATGAGCCGGCCTGCGCCTGGGCAGGTCCCGGCGTGATGCCGGCGCTGCGATGCGGCTTGTCCTTCGCGGGTCCCGGCGTGTCGAGCGTCGGCGTCGCCGCCATCAGCCGGAACAGAAAGACTACGGCCGCGCCGAATACGATCGCGTACACCACGCCGAAGCTCGCGAGCGAAACCGCGACACCGGGCGCGGCGATCGGCGACACGCTGTCGGCGGTGCGCAGCAGACCATAAACGGTGTACGGCTGGCGGCCGACCTCGGTCACGGTCCAGCCGCACAGCAACGCGATCAGACCGGCCGGCCCCATCGCGACCATGATGTGGTGCATCCAGCGCGCTTCGTACAAGGTCCTTCTCGCGCGCAACACGAGACTGCCCAGTCCGAGCAGTGCCATCAGGATGCCGAGCCCGACCATCACGCGAAACGCCCAGAACACGACCGGCGAGAACGGACGCTCGGACGGCGGGAACGATTTCAGGCCGGCGATCGAGCCGTCCCAGGTATGCGTCAGAATCAGCGCGCCGAGATGCGGCACCTCGAGCGCGTAATCGGTCGTCTCCGTGCGCATGTTCGGGATTCCAAACAGGATCAACGGCTGGCCGGGACGCGCGACCCAATCGCCTTCGAGCGCGGCGATTTTCGCCGGCTGGTGCTTGAGCGTGTTGATGCCATGCTGATCGCCGACCACCATCTGGATCGGCGCGACGATGCAGGCCATCCAGAGCGCCATCGACACCATCAGGCGCGCGCACACGTTGCGAGAATCGCGTAGCAGATGCCAGGCGCCCACCGCGCCGACCAGCAACGCGACGCTCAGATACGTGGCCAGCACCATGTGCACGAGCCGGTAGGGAAACGACGGGTTGAAGATGATGCGCAGCCAGTCGGCTGGAAAGAAGCGTCCGTCGACGATCGTATAGCCCTGTGGCGTCTGCATCCAAGAATTGACGGCGAGGATCCAGAACGCGCTCATTAGTGTGCCGAGCGCGACCAGCAGCGTGGCGAGAAAGTGCAGACGCGGGCCGACGTGTTTCATGCCGAACAGCATCACGCCGAGAAAGCCCGACTCGAGAAAGAAAGCCGTCAAGACCTCGTAGGCCATCAGCGGCCCGACGATAGGGCCCGCGCGAAACGCGAAGCCCGCCCAGTTGGTGCCGAATTGATACGACATCACGAGCCCCGACACGACGCCGATGCCGAACACGACCGCGAAGATGGTCAGCCAGTAGCGGTAGACGGCGAGATACACCGGCTTGCGGGTGACGAGCCATGCGCCTTCGAGCACGGCCAGGTAGCTCGCGAGACCGATCGACATCGCGGGAAAGATGATGTGAAAAGCAATCGTGAAGCCGAATTGCATTCGGGCGAGGGTCACGGCATCGATGGAAAAGGACATCAGGGCTCCTCGTGACGCACGACGACAGGCTCGCGGCGTCGGACTGTCAAAAATGCAACGACGTACGCAGCGATTACAGCGGTGCGATGCGAGCGTTGCGCCGCGTGCCGGTGATGCCGCCGCGCATGCATACGGCCCGCCCGCCGCCGCTACGACACGACGCGCAGCAAGTCCCATACCGTTGGGCGCGCGATCGCGCGGTATAGCGCTTGCTCGGCCGAGACATGATCGAAACCGAGGACCGCCCGATGCGATTTCTTGTACTCGCGACCGACTACGACAACACGCTCGCCAGCGACGGCCGGGTCGCCGAATCGACGTGGGCCGCGCTCGAACGCCTGCGCGCGTCGGGCCGTCACGCCATTCTCGTCAGCGGACGCGAACTCGATGACCTGCTCGCGATCTGCCCGCGGATCGAAATGTTTTCCCGCGTGGTCGCGGAAAATGGCGGCGTACTGTATTGCCCGGCCGACGGCGGGCGCCGTCTGCTCGCGTCCGCGCCGCCCGGCAGTTTCGTCGCGGAGTTGCGGCGACGCGCACCTGACGCGTTCAGTATCAGCCAGACGTTGATCGCGACGATGAAACCTCATGAGCATGTCGCGCTCGATGTGATTCGCGACCTCGGGCTGGAATTGCAGATCGTCTTCAATGGCGACGCAGTGATGATCGTTGCGCCTGGCGTGTCGAAGGCGAGCGGTCTGGACGCGGCGCTCGCCGATCTCGATCTGTCGCCGTTGAACGTGGTCGGAATCGGCGACGCGGAAAACGACCATGCGCTGCTCGACGCGTGCGGCGTTGCCGCGGCTGTCGACAACGCCTTGCCGGCGCTGAAGAAGCACGCCGATCTCGTCACGCGCGGCGTCGCGGGCGCGGGTGTCGCCGAGTTGATCGACGCGCTCGTCGCCGACGATCTACGCGATATCGCCGACGCGTCGCCGCGCAATCGCATCGTGCTCGGCACCCGCCGGGACGCGCCGGACGACGAGCCGCTGTACTTGCCCGTGTACGGTAGCATCGTGCTGCTCGTCGGCGAATCGGGCGCGGGCAAGTCGACCGCGACGGCGGGTCTGCTCGAACGGCTCGCGGGCGCGGGCTGCCAGATGTGCATCGTCGATCCTGAAGGCGACTACAGCAATGACGATGCGACGATCGTGCTCGGCGACGCGAGCAACGCACCGTCGATCGAAGAGGCCATGCAATTGCTGCGCCGTCCGGCGCGGCCGGCCATCGCGGTCAGCCTGCTGCGCGTACCGCCGCCGGATCGGCCAGCGTTTTGCGCGAATCTGCTGTTGCAGATGCAGCATTTGCGCATGCACACCGGACGGCCGCACTGGCTGGTGTTCGAAGAGGCGCATCATCTGTTTCCCGCGGAATGGGCCGGCGCGAACCAGGCGACTCCGGATGCGCTAGAAACGGCGCTCGCGGTCACCGTATCGCCCGAGCAGTTGTCGCCGGTGTTGCTGCGACAGATCGGCACGGTGCTCGCGATGGGCGACAACGCGCACGCGGCCTTGCAGCGCTTCGCCGTGGCAAGTGGACATGAGCCGCCGGCGTCGAGCGGCGATGGGGCGCATCCGTCGACGGATGGCCCCGCGCAACTGGCCAAAGGCGACGCGCTGTTATGGCGCGTCGGCGACGCTGCGCCGCCACAACTCGTGCGGCTCGAACCGGGCCGCAAGGAAAAGCGCCGCCATCGTCGCAAGTACGCGGAAGGATTGCTGATTCCCGAGCGCAGCTTTCATTTTCGCGGCGAGCACGATGCGTTGAACCTGCGCGCACACAACCTCGTGCTGTTCGTCGAAATCGCCGAGGGCGTCGATGCGGCGACATGGGAGTTTCATCGCCGGCGTGGCGACTATTCGCGCTGGTTCGAACAGCAGATCGGCGACGCGGACCTGGCCGAAGAAGCGCGCGGCATCGAGCAGGACAGCGCGCTCGATGCCGCGCAAAGCCTCGCGCGCATCCGCGCCGCGATCCACGCGCGCTACACGCGGCCGGAGAATCCGTCGCTGCCCGCGGTGTTGACCGGCTCGCCGCAAAGTGGCGACGAGCCGGACCCGCATCGGTCCGGGGCCGAGCCGCAGCAATGACGCGTGGATTGCACCGTGACGTGCGCAGTCCGCGCCAGGCACGTGCGATGCGCAGACGCGGGTAGAACGGGCCGATGCCACGGACCGAAGGAGCCCAACATGCGCGTGCAGGCGATAGAGATTGCCGACTTCCTCGTAAGCTGGACCGTCATCAGGGATTCGGAAGGCGCTTTCCAGTGGGTCGTGCTCGTGACCGAACGCGGCGGCGAACATCACACGGTCTTCGAGCGACGCGGGACATGCGGCCACGTATCGTGGGGCGACGCGCTCGACATCGCGGCGGAGAACGCGCGCCGCGTCGCGATCGCGCTCGTCGAGCCAGCCGAGCCGGGCATGACGAACCCGCGGCGTGGGCGGACGCAGGCGGTGCCGCGGGCGAATCATTGATGCGCGATCGGGGGCGGCGGTTCGTCCGTCAAGTCGAGTAACGATTCGATCGGAGCGTTGCGACTGCAATGCTGAGCCCGGTTGCCGCGATTCTCAACAGGCCGGTCATCCCGAAGCCGCAGGTAGCGCCGCTCGCTGGATTTTTTCTTGAAGAATCGGAGTGCTATGGATAAACCGCGTGCGGTCTTGACGTGAATTGACACTTTTCCTATTGCGAAGTGTGAGGGAATGGATCGATGATCTGAAGCTTTCAATCTGGCGACAGATTGGCTCGCCGTCACTTCTCCGGAGCGAGCATTTGAATTCACGCGATCCAGCGGTGCGTCCAGGTATCGACGTCCACCAGTACTACGCCCTCGAAGTAGTTTCAACTCCGAGCGCCGCGCTCGCGGATATCTACTCGTTCACCGGCTCGCGCGGTATGGGTCTCGTAACGAACTACACCATCAAGTTCACGCACCCGCAGCGCGACCTGCCGCGTGGCGACTACATCAACAGGACGGCCTCTTTCGCCATTCAGCCGCCGCTCGTGACGCGCTGGGGCCAGCCGGAGGAAGCACGGCGCATCCATGGCGTGATTACCGGCTTTGCGCAGATCGCCAGCAATCACGACCAGACCGTGTACGAGGTGACGCTGGAATCGCGCCTCGCGTTACTGCGCAATATGCCTCGTACCCGGTTCTTTTTCGACATGACCGAGCCTGAGGTGATCGGGAAGATTCTCAGGGAGAACGGGTTCAACCAGGTTTTCGCGGATTTCAGGTTCGAGCTTTATCGCACCTACCGCAAGCGTCCGATCATCACTCAATGGTGCGAGGACGATCTCACCTTTCTTATGCGCCTGTGCCGGAGGGTCGGCATCTGGTTTGTGTGCGAATCCGGCAAATGCTGCGAGGAAGTCCGCTTCGGGGATGACTTCATCCATTACATTCGCGACAGGAAGCGCTTCACGGTGCCGTACCAGGAGTCGAATGGCCTGCATTCGGTGGCTCGGGAATCCGTGCAGTCGCTCGCCATGCGCACGACGATGAAGCCCGCGACGTACTCGGTACGCAGCTATAGCGCCGAAGAGCCGAATAACGAGCGGGTGAACGGCACACAGTCGATCCACGATGACACCACGACCTACGGCGAAACCTACACCTGGGGTCTCGATCTGGATGACGAACAGGATGCCAGGCGCGAAGCCGAACTGCGGCAGCAGGCGGCGCTGGCGGGGCAGATCGTCTATACCGGAACATGCGACCTGCTCGATATCCGGCCGTCCTGCGTGCTGCAGCTATCGAACCGCGAACTGCCCGAGGTGAAGTACGGGTTGCTGGTCACTGGCATGACCTGCAGCGCATCGCGCAAGGAGGGCTACAAGGTTGAGTTCACCGCGATCCCGAGCGACCGGCAATACAGGACGCCCCTGCTGGAAGAAACCTGGCCTCGCATACAGGGCGTAGTGACTGGCACGATTGCATCGACCAAGGGCTATGAAGGCCCGTACCTGGACGATCAGGGGCGCTACATCGTCAATCTGCATGCGGACAGGGACGCGCGCACGCCGGGGCTGGAGAGTTGCCCGATGCGCCTTGCAAAGCCTTTCGCTGACCTCAAGGCTGAAAACCAGTGGCTCAAGGAGGAACTGGCGGGACTGAAGCGGGCTGTCATCGCCCTGACGGCGCCACATGGTGTCGGCATCGCAACGCCGAGTCGCATGATGGTATCGACCGGGAAGGACACAAGTTTTGCCACCTCGTCGGGCTTCAATGTCAATGCGTTGAAGAATATCGCCCTTGCCGCCGTCGAGGCCGTTTCCGTGTTTGCGCAGCGTGCCGGAATCCGCATTCTTGCGATGCGCGGGAAGGTTCAGATACAGGCGCAGTCGGATGCGATGGAACTCGTCTCGCAGGACAACATGCAGTTGTCGAGCGCGGCCGGCACGCTAACCGCCAATGCGGCCAACGGGGTGATCCTTCAGGGCGGCGGAACGGCTTACATCAAGGTTCATGGCGATAACGTCGAAATCGGCGGCGCGGGCGAACTGATCCTCAAAATCGCGGGGATCGACAAGAGCGGACCTGGAGCGCTTGCGCTGCCGCTGCCGAAGTTCATGCAGTCCAGTGTGACGAACAATGAAAAATTTGTTCTCTGTGACGACCTGACGGGACGTCCGCTCGCGAACCGTCCATACCGCATCCAACTGGCGAACGGAAAGATCGTGGAAGGCAAAACAACCGCGAACGGCGAGACTTCCATTTCGGGAAACGAAGTGGCGCAAGGTCTGAAATTGATGCTTCAGAAAAACAGGAACGCGTAACGATGAGTTATGAAATGAACGATCGGCTAGTCCCGTCCGCGCAGCCGGACAACGCGGATACGGCGTCCGCAGTGAAACAGCCCTATCAACTGGGTGTCGCTACCAACACGGTTCCCATGCAGCGCGATCATCTCGGGCAGCCGTACTGGGAGTCCTATATGACGCCGGGTAGTTATCAGGTTTATGCCAAGGCTCTTCTTCCGCCGCATCTGCCTGGCGTCATCATCTTCGTGCACGGTGTTAACTCGGAGGGGGAGTGGTATGACCAGGCAGAAAAACAGCTTTGTGATGGACTAAACAAGCGCCTGGGCCGAAGCGATCTTATCCCCAATCTTTATCGCGATAACGTCGGAACTGACCATCAGTCAACCCACAGAATAGCTCAGATGAAGAGGTCACCGGTTATCCGATTCTACTGGGGCTATCGCGCCAAGGATGGTGAGGAGAAAAATTGGAAAGTACCGCTGAGGAATATTGAAGGTACTGATCGGTGGACAGACGCTGGTTCAGAAAAGCAGGGGCCGTGGTACTGGGGCGGTGGCCCGTTCCAGAACGGTACCAACAATCTTCAGCAGCTATGGAGCGAGAAAGGGTTCAGCCGAAATCTGTTTGGTTTTGTCAATATGCAGTGGTTCAATACCGAATGGGAGCGTGAATTGCATCACGCTCCCGGTCGGCAATATTACGCCCGTGCGGCGCAGCGTCTTGCCGATCTCATCGACCGGATCAGGACGGCTTACCCGCAAGATACGGTGACGGTCATGTCGCATAGCCAGGCCACGATGATTGCGATGGCGACAACCTTGATGTGCAAGACGCGCGCGCCTGATTCGCTGGTGGTAATGAACTCTCCGTTTGCGCTGGAAGACAAGCCGACCGACGCGCTTACCAGCTACCACGAGCGTCCGACCACGCAGGCGCGAGTCAATACCTTTAAGGCTGTCGCGAACCGGATTCAGCGTGACCGGAAAGAATTCACCCCGGAAGATCGCGAGCAATTGCATGTCGGCGCAACGCAGGATAACGAATTATGGAAGCCCGACGCTGTGTTCAATGGTGTCAAGGAGAGGGACAATCATGGGCGTTTCTATGTCTATTTCAATCCCCATGATCGAGTGATGGGAGCCTCGCCATTACAGAGCGTTGGCTGGCAGGGTGTATCCAATGAACTGATCGGCGAACTGGGCGATACGGTCAAGCAGCGCATGCTGGCGCGGGGAACGCCCTGCGGTGACGAACCCGGCATGAAGCGATTCGGTGCGCTGCCGCCGATTCCGAATCCTGAGCCCGGAGTCAACCCAACCGAATTCTGGAACGGCAACCATCGCGCTGCGGGCATGCGGCTATGGACAGTGCCGGATGGCAACCAGCAGGTCAACATCAACGCCGAACAGGTTCCGAACCCGGTCACTGCTGAAGAAATGTCGCAACGCACCTTGCGCACCGTCACGCTGATGAAGGATGGGTCGATGTACGCGACGGAGATGAACCGCTACTTCGAGGAAGCACGCTCCGATCAGGATGCCCTGGGCGCGCGCGATGATAACGGCGTCTACCTTGACCCCGGCGTGCCCTATCTCGAATCCATTCACGACAGGGAGAAGACAATTTTTCCGAACGATCCCTATTCGGCCGCCGGTCGAACAGGAAGACTCGAAACTCAACAGGAAATGCTGAACCGGATCGAGGATTACCAGCCGATGCCGACCAATCACAGTACGCTGCCCCAGTTCGAGCCGTTCATGACGCGCGTAGCAGTGTGGGATCTGCCAATCGGCTTTTGCGATTCATTCGAGAATCCGGATTTTTGGGCACGGTTGATACGTGACGCAGACTGGCTGAACTACACCGATCCGTACTTCGCGTACGGGACGCTGAACGTGCCGCCAGTGCCGGAAGGAGTCGATAAGGAAACGGTTGCCGATGCGATCACGGAAGCGCAGGCCGAGCGACTGCGCAAGGAGGCGCTGTATGCGAAAAATTAATGCCTTTCGTGCCCTGAGCATGACGCTCGTACTTGCCTTAAGTGCCTGTCAACAGCAATTGACCTATGACACTGAGCATAGCCAGCAAACAATTAAGACGCGCCAGATTCCGGAACTGCACTACAACGTGCCGCCGCAGGTCATCTATCGCATTGACGATCACCGTTTCGTCACGCTGGAAAACTATAACCACTGCCTCGGCTATGCCTGGTACAGCGATACACGAACCGACGTGCGAACGAAGATTGGCCTGATGTGGCCAACCGGGTTTCGGGGAAGGTTGATTATCGACGATCCAAGCGGAATGAACGTGGCGATTCCTCGGGTGTCCAGAAATGTATGTGGTGATCGAGGTTGTATCGACTATGTCGCTTATTCGTCGGATGGTGGTCGCTCTTTTAACTGGACTCGTTACGACAACTACCATACAAGTTTTGATCCGGTTGCTGATTCCGACAAGTATGTAATCTCGGTTACCAAGGACGCGATGTACATCACGACGTTTACCTATAAGTACAGGCCTCTTTCTGAAAGAGAGATGCCTGTAACTTCCGAAACACACGACCTGCTGAATGATCCATCGATCACCGACCGTTATCCGTTAGCGCTTGGTTACATATATGGAAGAAATCCAAAATTGCCCGAAGGCATTCGCATCCAGGAAAATGTCAAGTTGCCGTCGGGTCTTCGGACGCCTTCTGGCGCTGACCGCTTTACCTGCGACGCATCCATTCACGATCCCAATGCGAGCGAATAATGACTAAACCAGTACGTGAAGGCGACCGCACAAGCCACGGCGGCGTTGTGAAGAAGGCAACATCCACTTTCACCGTTGACGGGAAAAAGGTCGCGTTGATTGGCGACATCGTGAGCTGCCCGGAGCACGGCGACAATCCGATCACCGAGCATGGCGAGGGGTACAGCGAAGGCGGTCGCAAATGGGCGGTCGATGGATGCAGGACGGCGTGTGGCAGCGCCGTGAAGGCGAGTAGCGATGGAGTGAACATCCGGTCATGAAATGGTATTTGCCTGATCTGCCGGAATATGAGTACGGCAAGCCTCCGCCTGTCTGGCTTTACGTAGTGATGTGCGTTGTGATCTTTGTTGTCGGCGCTGTCATGACCGTTCTGACATGGCCGCAGGGCAAGCCGGTTGTGTCAGAGGACTTCTTCATCCGACTGCTGTTGCTACCGGCGCTGCTTGGCGGTTCCCTTTGCGCGGCGCTTTATATTCCGCATGAAAGATGGAGAAGCGACGTACGTTTCTGGAACGCTCTGTGCAAGTTAGCGCATGTTCAGTGGAAGCACTGGACCCACGGGCAGGTTGTGATCCTCCGGAGCCTTGCGCTGACACCCGAACCGGAACTGGCCGAGCGGCTGCTCGGTCTGGAGGGGAGCGCGCCGTCGAATCCAGGGGAAACGCTGTCGCTGAAGGTGGGCGCGCACGACGGGAAATCCCGGCTGGAATATGTGCTCGAACAATTGCTGTCGCCGTTTGTCCGTGATATTTCGCGCATCTGCCAGCACCATTCGCTCGATGTCGTACTGCAGTCAGGCAGCGAACACCATCTGACCGAGCTAAGGGCGCTCTGGCAACGGCTGAAATTACCCGGCCTCGCTCGCATCAAGCTAGAGCCGTTCGATGCGAAGGAGGCGATAATCCACGAGTGGTTCGAAGAGAGGGAGATGCCTGACTTTGTACTTGTGCTCGCGTGCCAGTTGCACGAAAGCGGTGAAAAGCCTTTGTGGTCGGAAGCCGCAGTGGGAATGCTGATGGCGAAGCCGTCCGCCATCGCACGCTACAGCGGAAAGATCAGACCGCAAGCGCGAATCTTCAGGCCGATTCCTTCCACACCGGATGCGGTGCTGGACGCAGTGAAAGCGCTGATCAAGGCCGAACAGACGCCTGTCGACCGGATCAAGCATCTCTGGATGAGTGATCTGACAAAGCAGGGGCATAACGCAAGTATCGCGGCGGTCAGAGACGCGGGTCTGACGCTCGCGGTGCATGCGGTGGATGACGCCATCGGCAGGCCCGGCCCGGTCAATGCGTTACTGCTTCAGACGCTGGCGGCGCAAATGGTCCAGCATGGACAGGGAACGCAGTTGATCGCTTCGCCGTCCGCCGAGGGACTGAGACTGAACGTCGTCGGGATGCAGGAAGCCCCTGTCGAGGAGGCTTCGGATTTCATGTATCCGCCCTGCCTCGCGTCCTTCACTATGGCCCTGATCTTTGGATGGGCCTTCTTCATGTTTCTGGCTGTTGAGACCGGCGGCCTCAATCCGATGCTGTTCTGGGTTTCATTCGGGCTCGTGATTTTGACATTCGTTGCACAGATCGCATTGGCCTTCTGGGAAGCGCGGAAGATTGGTCAAAGGTTCACGACCCGTCTGCGGCATTCATCAGCCGAGGAAGTGTCATGACGTTCCCCCAGCACCTGCGGCGGATTCCCATTCTGCTAGTTCCATTCTTCACCAGGTTCACCTGGGCAGGCATGCTTATCATGGCGGTTTATACAAACGTGGTGGGATGGTTTGTCGCGCAGGACATGGGCGATCTAGTATGGATACAGTACCCGCTGATGCTGCTGGCTTTCACGGTTGGGTTCATCGGGTATGACCTGTGGTGCCACTGGCAATACGGTGTTGCGCATGCGCTGTATATCGAGGACGTGATTGACGGGGTGTGTCCTGATACCGAACAGGAAATCTGCGAGGCCGCAATGTGGCACTGGTACGCGAAGCGAGGAAGGCCGTGGTGGATTAGCCGGAACCGTGAGCGTCCACAGTTGCGCTTCGTTGACGGGTGGCGGCGCATGGCGGCGTATCGGCGCGCGATGAAAGCCGAAGCCTTTCGGCTCAGGAAAAATCAAACCCCGTGATTTTCTGAAGAAATGCCACCCTACATGGTCGCCAAGACGACCCTCGATGCGACGGATCATCCGCGGCGGGTGGCGCGCCGCGGCCTCGGCAGCCAATGCCGCAGGGCGAGCAATAAAGTCGATCCCAGCAGCAGCGTGGCGACCGGAAACGTGCCGGCCGCATTCACCGCGATGTCCATCGGACGCTCGCCGAGCAACTGCATCCGACGGCGCGTCATCGCGGCGCCGAGCGACTGCAGATCGCTCTTCAGCGCGCGCTCGGCGTCGGGCAGCAGGATGGTTTCCTCGTCGGCGACATGATGGGCGACTTCGCGGATTAGTTGAAAAAAGATCCCGTCGTAGGCGGCGTTCTCGGGGCCCATCCCGCGCAGCTTCGCGATCGTCGCGCGCATCTCGTCGTGTTCGAGACGGCTTTTGCTCAGTGTTTCGTCACGGCCGAGCGCGCGGTCCAGCGCCGGGTAGAAAATTTCTTCCTCCAGCTGCGCGTGGATGTCGAGCGCGTCGCACACGCCGTTGACGATCGCGCGTTTGCGCCACCACGGCGTGGACGCGTGGTATCGGTGCGAAGCCGCGAGCACGTGCATATGGTCGAGGCGGATCATCGACGTGATCGACGGCGACAGCGCTGAGGCGTCATTGGACATGGCGGTTCTCCAGGGCAAGGGTGCTCGCGGATACCGCATGCGCCATTCCCGCTGCCCGGCTATCGATCGACCCGGCGCCAGCGCCTGCTAGCGGAGCGCCTTGCTGCTCGTGAGGGCGCTCAACGCCGAGTCCGCGGCATCCGCCGCGCGGGCGAACAGATCGTCGACGACTCTGCGCGCCGCGCTATATCCGCCCATCAACGCATCGGCTTCGCTGTCGAACGGCCGGCCGCCGGCAGCATCGAAGCGCAGCGGGCAGAACGTTGCGATCGCATTACCTGCCTGATAGACGTGAACCACCGCCGCGTAGTGCGTGCGTACCGCCGCGCGCCTGGCGGGGCGCAACGTGAAGTCCGTCTCGACGGTCACCTCGATCCTAAACCCGTGGTATTCGTAGGTCCGCATTGTCATTTCCTTCGCCGCGTGAGTGGGTGATCGTGCCGGTGCGCGATGATCACGCGCGACCGGCGCGGCGCTCATCGCCGCCGCGCGCGTTCGGTCGGCGCTGGCTCCATGCTTCGAGCGTATCGAGCCGAGCGAGCAGCAGGCGCGCTTGCGGCTGCAGCGCCGGCGGCAGTTCGGCATTAGCCTCGATGCGCGCGCGCCAGTAAGCCGGCATCGCGACCACCGTGGCATGCCACTCGACGCGCTCGCGTTGAACGAGCCGTTCGAGCCGCTGGACCATCGCGCCGATGTGCGTCAATTCGTTTGCGACGTCGTTATAGCTACGCGCGGCTTTCACAGATGGTCTCTCCGATTTCTTGTTAGTCGTCGTCGTGGGTCATGGTTCGACCGTACCGCGTCGCCGCCCACTTGATGGCGCGTCGCTTCAACGTCTTCAGTTGAGCGGTCAATTTTTCGTCCGGCTTGCGCGGCATCGGCAGTAAGTCGTACCGGCCTGCTGGTGATGTCGGAAAACGCCGGAATCAGCATACGCCGATGTTCGCCAAAAAAATAAATCGCGCTACGTGTCCGAAACTGTCGCGTTGCAGGCAGCCCCGTCGGCACGCGCGTTGCGTGGCGTGCGGCGAGAATTCGAGCGACCTCGTGATACAGCGCTCGAAATGAGGTTGGCGCGATCGCCCGCCACTGCAACGCGTGATCTGGGTCAAAATATCGACTGGCGGTGCGGTGATTGCGCGCACATTCCGTTACCTCGTTCGCGATCGAGTTAGCGTAGCGCGATCAACGCGTATCGAGGTTGAAGGAGAGCCGAAATGCCTGACGTCCGGCAACACCGCTCGTGCGCCATCCATGCACGCGAGCGCGCAGATTCCGCGAGTTGCAATCACAACCGCGCCTCGCCTCGCGCTGCGAGCAAGCGTCGCACGGCGGCGCTGCGCGCAACGCTGGTCATCACATTCGCGGTCGCCGCGACGGCCGCGTGCTCGACTGGGGCCGAGCGCATCGTTGCGCAGCCTCCGGGTCAACAGACGTGCAATGTGGCCGGCAAGTTTTGCGACACGTTTTTCGGACCTTGACGAAACGCGCGCCAACGCCTGAGCCGCGCCGGCGCGCGAGACCACAAGGAATCGATGACCTGTTCCTGCGGGGTAGTCATCTGATGCATTGTCGAAAGCCCGCGCTGGCGTGTTCACCCGACGTCGTTGCTGCGCGGAACTTCGCTGCCTATTTCCGCGCCAGTGGTCGGATCGCTCGACGGGTCCGAGCGCAGACGCGTCGCCATCGCGGTGAGCGCGGATTCCTGTTGCGCTTCGAGGCCGACCGACGCGCTGCCATCGCCGCCATCCACCGCCGGTTCACCGTTTTGTATCGTGAGACCGGTGCCGCTGTTCCACGGTGCGTTGATCACCGCTCCGTTGTGCGACATCTTGTAGTAGACGCTCGCGAATTGCTGTGTCGGCGGCAGCTTGCCCGGAGGGAAATTTGGCGTGATCGCATACAGCGCTTTCTCGAACGACTTCTGATGCGCGACTTCGCGAGTCATCAGAAAACCGAGCGCCTCGCGCACGCCCGCATCGTCGGTCACGTTGATCAGCCGTTCATAGATGATCTTCGCGCGCGCTTCCGCGGCGATGTTCGAGCGCAGGTCCGCGGTCGGCTCGCCGATCGTGTCGATGTACGCGGCGCTCCACGGTACGCCGCCCGAGTTCGTCAGCGGCGGTCCGCCGCCGTACAGCACCTGGGTAATGTGACTGTCGTTGCCCGCGCCGTTCAGCCTGCGGTAAAGCTCGGCCTGCTGCTCGACCGCTTCGGCGAGTTCCCCTTTCGCGCCGCGGTTCAACATCGCGACGATCGAGCCGATGATCTCGAGGCGGCTCAGCTCTTCGGTTGCGATATCGAACAGCATGTCCTTGCGCCCTGGATCTTCTTCCGCAACGGCCTGCGTGAAGTAGCGCATCGCGGCGGCCAGTTCGCCTTGCGGACCGCCGAACTGCTCCAGCATCAGATTCGCAAGACCGGGATGGGTCGTGCCGACGCGAACCGTGTATTGCAGCCGTTTGTTGTGCATAAACATCGTGACCTCCATTCGAGTTGGATACTGTGGGCCGTCCATCCCCCGTGCCACGCGTGCGGCGCGCCGTTCGTCGTGAGCGGCGCGCCGTTCGCCGCGCACGCTGCGTTCCCGGTCGGATCGAGTGGCGTCGTCAGCGAACCGGCGATGGCGTGCACGGCCGCCGATGTCGGCCACATCACGCGGCGCGCGCATCGTCAAGGGCGTGTCCGAGGTCTTCAGCATATGGACAGCCGGCATTGGTTGGAGCAGCATGGTCGCGTGGATAGGCTACGAGCAGCGGGCAAATGCTGTCCGAGCGCGCATGTGTGCGAGGGCGATAACCCAGATACCCGCACTGCGGTAACGACGCTCTTTCGAGTTGCGTGCGCGAGCCAGGCAACAATCCGTCCTAATGCAGGAGGAAAGAAATGCTGACGCAGAGAACCAAGGACATCGTAAAAGCCACGGCCCCGGTTCTGGCCGCGCACGGCTACACGATCATTCAACGCTTTTACAGGCGGTTGTTCGAGGCGCATCCCGAGCTGAAGAACGTATTCAATATGGCGCACCAGGAGCAGGGACAGCAGCAGGAAGCGCTCGCCCGAGCCGTATACGCGTACGCCGAGAACATCGAGGATCCGGGCAGTCTCGCCGCGGTGCTGCGCAATATCGCCAACAAGCACGCGAGCCTCGACGTCAAAGCGGAGCACTATCCGATCGTCGGTGAACATCTGCTTGGCGCGATCAGGGACGTGCTCGGCGAGGCCGCGACCGACGACATCATTTCCGCGTGGGCGCAGGCCTACGGCAATCTCGCGGACGTGCTGATGGGCCTGGAAGCCGAATTGCGCGAGACGCGCACGGCGCAGATCGGCGGCTGGACCGGATGGCGCACGTTCGTCGTCAAGGAAAAGCGGCCCGAAAGCAGCGTCATCACATCGTTCATTCTTGAACCGAAGGACGGACAGCCGGTCGTCAACTTCGAGCCGGGCCAGTACATCGGGATTGCCGTCGATGTGCCCGCGCTCGGCCTGCAGCAGATCCGTCAATACAGTTTGTCCGACGTGCCGAACGGCCATACCTATCGGATTTCCGTCAAGCGCGAGAGTGGCGAGGCGGGCCGCCCGCCGGGCTATGTGTCCTCGCTGCTGCACGATCACGTGAACGTCGGCGACGAGGTGAGACTGGCGGCACCGTACGGCACTTTCTACATCGACGTGCATGCGAAGACGCCGATCGTGCTGATCAGCGGCGGCGTCGGTCTCACGCCGATGGTCAGCATGTTGAAGCGCGCGATTCAGGACCCGCAGCGGCGCGTGGTGTTCATTCACGGTGCGCGCAACGGCGCGGTGCACGCGATGCGCGATCGTCTGCAGCAGACCGTCGCCACCCAGCCGAATTTCCACGCGATCGTGTTCTACGACGCGCCGCTCGGCACCGACGTGCAGGGCCGCGACTTCGACTACGCGGGTTTCATCGACCTCGGCAAGCTGCGCGACGAGATTTTGCTGCCCGACGCCGACTACTACATCTGCGGTCCGGTTCCTTTCATGCGACTGCAGCACGACGCACTGAAAAACATGGACATTCACGAGTCGAAGATCCACTACGAGGTGTTCGGCCCGGATCTGTTCGCTGAATGACGCATCCCATCGTGCCGCGCGACGGCGCTCGCGCCGTCTGCGGCGGCACGATGATTCGATAGCGGAAGCGACAAGCGGGGATGCAGTCACCGTGATCGGGAGTGCCGCATGAAAGTGCATCATCTGAACTGCATTTCGACCTGCCCGCTGTGCGGCAAGCTGTTTAACGGGCACCCCGATTCGTTGATCCGCCGTGGTCATCTGACTTGCCATTGTCTGCTCGTCGAAAGTTCGGCTGGGCTCGTGCTGGTCGATACCGGTTTCGGTCTGCGCGATGTTGCCGATCCCTGTTCGCGCCTGAGCAAATTCTTCCTACGGATGCTGAAGCCTGAGTTCCGAAACGAAATGACGGCGATCAGGCAGATCGAGCGGCTCGGTTTCGACCCGCGCGACGTGCGGCACATCGTGATGACGCACCTCGATTTCGACCATGCGGGCGGGCTCGACGACTTTCCGCGCGCGGCGGTGCACATGCTCGCGAGCGAGCGCCAATACGCGGCGCAGCAGAAGACGTGGCTGGACCGGCAGCGTTTCCGGCCGCAGCAGTGGTCGTATCAGAACATGTGGCGCGTGCATTCGCCGCAATACACCGAACGTTGGGAAGGCTTCGCCAAGGTCCATCCGATCGAGGAGCTCGCGAGCGAAATCGCGCTCGTGCCGCTGCGAGGACATACCTATGGTCACGCGGGCGTCGCGGTGCACGGCGAGGGCGGCTGGCTACTGCTCGCGGGCGACGCCTACTTCGACAACGGCGAGCTCGACCCGGCGCGTCCGCATTGCGCACCCGGTTTGCGCTTCTACCAGTGGATGCTCGCAAAGGACCGCGCCGCACGACTGTACAACCAGCGCCGTCTGCGCGACCTGGCGAAGCGGGCGAGTCCCGCGTTGACGATTTTTTGCAGCCACGACGTCGACGAATTCGAGCGGCTCGCGGGCCGTTCGGTGGCGGTGCCGGCGGAGCAGATGGCGTGATGCTCGCAAGCTGGCGACAACGCCCGGTGTTAGAGAGCTGGTCGCTTTTTTTGCGCGAGGCATTTCATCGATCCGGCCGCCGCAGCAGCGCGGCCGCGAGCAGGCCGGCGCCGAGCGCCACATAGACATTGCCGAGCGAGCGGCGCGACAGATGCGCCTCGAAACCCGGCGTGAGCCGGTCGGGCACCACCTTGTAGTCGACGACATACGCGCTCGCCACGGTCGCGGCGGCGGCTGCCGCAGTGGCGCCGGGTCGTCGCGACGGGGCGGGGCCGGCCATTCGATCGACGAGCGCCTCGAACATCACCGCCCAGAAGATCGCAGCCGCCTGATGGATCGTGAAGCCGGTCACCGTATGGCGGATGCTGAAGTCGCGTTCACGCAGCGCGCGTTGCGGCCACAGGCAGTGGGTGACGGCATTGATCGGCGCGAACGCGCTGCCCGATGCGTCGGTGGATGCCGCCGCGGCTGTCGCCGCCGACAGGCAGCCGGCCAACAGACCGGACGGGACGGCTCGGCGTAGCGTCGCACAGGTGGCCTGATACCACGGCGAAGCGTTTTTGTACTCTAGCGTCTTCATGGCAGGGCTCCGGTTCGGGCGCGTGAGCGCTCGCCCGTGATCGCGGACAGAGGTATGCGGAGGAGCAGCATGGCGCGTTCCGCGCGAACGATGCCATGCATCACGCGATTTCGGCCTTCACGAAGCTCGCCATGAACGTGCGGGTCGTGCCGTCGGGAAACAGCACCGCGACCTGTTCGTCAGTTGCGAACACCACATGGCCCGAACCGTATTTGCGCACGCGGACAGCGTCGCCGCGGCCGAAGCGCGGCTTCCCGCTGGCGTGGCGCGGCAGCTTTTTATCGTCCGGTGCGCTCCGTTGCGCTTCGAGCGTTGCCGCCAGCGGATTCAGGCAGTTGTCGCAGGTGCCGCAGCGCTCGAAACCCTGCGCATCGCCGAAATACTCGAGCATCACGCGCCATCGACAGCCGCCGGTTTGCGCGTAGTCGATCATCTGTTGTAGTGCATCGCGATCGCGTTTCGCGAACTGCGCGTAGCGTTCGACCGCGGCCTCGATCGCACGGTCCTCGCCACTGCCGGGGCCAAGGTCGCGGCCGACCTCGCGTAGCCGATACCGCTGCAGCCGGTCGCGCGATACGTGCCGCGAGTCGGTCAGCATCTTCAGCGCGACGGTGAGCTTGTTGCGGCCGACGTCCGGCACCGCGTCCAGCAGCTCGCGCGCCGTCACGCCAGGACCGGGCGATTTCGTGTGCTGCGCGAGCGCGTCGCAGATGCGGCGCAGCAGCGCCGCATCGGGATAGCGACCCAGCGCCAGAAACTGTTGCACGCGTCGATCGTTCAGATCGAACAGCAGCTCGCAGCGCGCGACCTTGCCATCTCGTCCCGCGCGGCCGCTTTCCTGGTAGTAAGCATCGATGCTGCCCGGCATCTGGTAATGGACGACGAAGCGGATATCGGGGATATCGACACCCATCCCGAACGCGTTGGTCGAGATCACCACGCGCACGTCGCCCGACACAAAGCGCTCCTGCGCGTCGTGCCGCTCTCGCGCGGGCATACGGCCGTGATAGCAGGCCGTGGCGACTTCCCAGCCGCGCACCGTCGCCGCCAGTCGTTCGGCTTCGCGCACGGTCGCCGTATAGACAATGCCTCTGCCGGTCTCGCTCGCGAGCAGCGCACGCAACGCGGCAGTCTTTGCTTCTCGCGCGCGCGTCGACGCCCGCTGGCGCCCGCCCGCGACCGACACCTGCGTGACCCGATAGTGAAGATTGTCGCGATACACGCCGGTGTTCACGATGCACGGCTCGCGAAGACCGAGAGAGCGCACGATGTCGTCGCGGATGTCCGCCGTCGCCGTCGCGGTCAGCGCGAGAATGGGCGGCTTGCCGAGCGCCTTGACGGCATCGACGATGCGCAGGAACGCCGGGCGGAAGTCGTGCCCCCACTGCGACACGCAATGCGCTTCGTCGACGACGACGAGTTCGATGCGCTGACGCGAGCGCGCGTGCAAGGCGTCGATCAGCTCCGGCCGCGTCAGTTGCTCGGGCGTGACGAACACAATGCCGCGGCGCGCGCCGCGTAACGCTTCGTAGGTCGCGCGCAGTTCGGCGGCCGGCACCGTGCTATTGATCCGCCAGGCGTCGACGCCGGCCTCGCGCAGTTTGTCGAACTGGTCTTTCATCAGCGCGATCAGCGGCGACACGACGAGCGTCCAGCCATCGAGATGCAACGCCGGCAACTGGTAGCACAGCGATTTGCCCGCGCCGGTGGGCATCACGGCGAGCGTGTCGCGCCGTTCGAGCACGCTGCGGATGATGTCCCGTTGGCCGGGGCGCAGCCGGCTGATCCCGAACACCTCGCGCAGCGTCCGGCGCATCGCGTTCAGACGGGCGGACGTGTCGCGCGTGGCGGGGGTGTCGGTCATGAAAGTTGGCGGTCGGCTTGCGCCGCGGTGAGTAAGCCTGCGGCGCAGCAAACACCGTACCGCGCCGAGGCGCCGCGGCCGGGAATGCGATGTGCTGATTCGTGATGACGTGACATTGATGGCCAAACGGGTGGACTCGTGAGCAAGCAACAGAAAAGCGACGCGCACCCGTACGCATCGGGCGGATGGGGGTCGCTCAAGGCGGTTGCGACGATCCTGCTGCAGGAAAAAGCCCTGCTGAAGGATAGTCAGGTCCTGATGCATCAGAACAAACCCGACGGCTTCATGTGCGTCAGCTGTTCGTGGGCGAAGCCAGCCGATCCGCATACGTTCGAGTTCTGCGAGAGCGGCGCGAAAGCCACCGCGTGGGATCTCACGGCCAAACGCGTAACGCCCGATTTCTTCGAAGTCCACACGGTCAGCGAGCTCGCGAAATGGCACGACCACGACGATCGCTTCAGAGGTATCAAGGGTTCGCGCATGGTGATCCTGATGAATCCGGCCGACATGGCCAAACGCGGACTCGCGCAGGGCGCGCGCATCGCCCTCGAGACGATCGCGGACGACGGCGTCGAGCGCCGCGTCGACGGACTGACCGTCGTGCCGTTCGACGTGCCGCAAGGATGCATCGGCGGCTATTACCCGGAGTGCAATCCGCTGCTGCCGCTGTGGCACTACGCGAAGGAGAGCAAGGTGCCGGGCGCGAAGTCGATTCCGGTGCGGGTCTCGGCGGGCACGCGGTAATTGGCACGGCGGGGAGGTGTGCCAGCGCTTTGCGCGCGGGAATTGGCGTGCCGAACGGGGACCGAAGCGGCGCAGAACCGCTGGACTTGGGAAGATGAAAGTAGATACAAAGAGGCCGGCGTCGTTACCTGTGCCGGCCGTCAATTACACCCGGGCAGCGCGTGAAGGGCATGATAAGCGCGTGCCCATCTCCATCATAGTCGGGCCAGCGGCGCGTGACGTGCGCGTCGCGTGTTGGTAACCCATGAGTTTCGTACGAGGCGGTACTTACAGATTTAGTTGCGCGAGCGGACCAAAACTGCGGCTTTGCGAACTTCAACAACTGAAGTGGCATGCACCGCGCCAGGCGGTCGCAGCGACCCGCTTATGGCGTCGACGATCACCTGTTTTTAACTGGCCATTCAACCGGTTGAACTCGCAACTCAACCGAGTCGAACGCGAGTAACTTTACCGTCCGCATCGTCGGGCGCAACTTTCTTGATGTCACTTCCGACCCAACGTTCTTCAGAAGATTTCAGATGCGATCGCATCGCCGCTTCTGCGGCAATAGGGTCGCCTGCTTGCAGTGCATGCAGGACTTTTTCGTGCTCCTCAACCGCAGCCATCCATGTGGCTGTATTTTCGGCGAGTTCGCTAATCCTCGCCCCGATCGGATCGCGCCTCGCGTCAAACAGATTGGCCACATAGCGGCTCAACACCGTATTGCCGGCCGCTTCCGCAATGATCAGATGGAACTGTCGGTCCGGTTCCAGAGGAGATTTGTTGGCAGAGGCGAGGCGATGCATCGCATCCACGCTGCGCCGCAACCGGTCCAGAGATGTGGCCGTAAGCCGCGTACTGGCGAGCACGACGAGGCTGCCTTCGATCACGGCACGCGCCTGCATGATTTCCGTCGGACTTTCGCCTAGCACAGCCAGCGATCCTTCACTTTCGGTTGCGGTTTCGCGCACATAGACGCCCGACCCTATGCGGGTCTCGACGCTGCCGCCGATTTCCAGTGCGATCAACGCCTCGCGCAGAGACGGACGCGAAACACCCAGTTGCTGCGACAAATCGCGCTCGGCCGGCAGTCTCGACCCCGGAGGGAAATCGCCTCCGTGGATGAGGCCGCGAATCTGGTCGGCGACCAATTGGTAAAGCCGCTTTGGCTCGGTCTGTTTCATCTTACTGTCGGAAGGAAAAATATGGCTCGATCGTCTGATCGACCGGCGATCAAGTCTAGCACGCAAGCGCGACAACGTTTTCCGCACATTTGACAGGAGGGATACGGGTTTGTACTCAGTAAGGCCAATCTGGATATAACGAAAATTGGCTTGACCAAACGGGCCTTTTATTCTCTAATCTGCCTCAGATTGGCCTGACCAACATCAGCGCCGTAGTCAAAGAAGGAGACACGCGTGACAGATTTGAGCGCTGAACTGGCCCCGCGCGCGGTGGACGGCTTCGCTTCGAAGGAACCCCCGGAGCTATTGAAACTCAGCGGGCTGGGGAAGCGATTTCCCGGTGTCGTTGCACTGGAGGGCGTGCACTTCGAATTGCGCCGCGGCGAAGTGCACGCGATTTGCGGCGAAAACGGCGCCGGCAAGTCGACCCTGATGAAAATCGTCAGCGGCCAATACCAGCCCGATGCCGGCACGATCGTTTTTCGCGGCATGGAAAGGCGGTTCGCATCTTCACTCGAGGCACAGGAAGCAGGCATTGCGATCATTCACCAGGAACTGAATCTGGTGCCCCACCTGTCGATTGCGGAAAACATCTACCTGGCACGCGAGCCCAAACGCGGACCGTTCATCGATCGCGTACGACTGAATGGCAACGCCCAGAGCGCGCTCGCCCGCATTGGATTGTCGTTGCCGCCCACCAGGCTGGTGGGGACGCTGTCGATCGCCCAACAACAGATGGTCGAAATCGCCAAGGCTCTCTCGCTCGACGCCCAGGTGCTGATCATGGACGAACCCACTTCGTCGCTCACCGAATCCGAAACCATGCACCTGTTCCGGATGATCAAGGAGTTGCGCGAGAGCGGGGTCGGCATTGTCTACATCTCTCATCGTCTGGACGAAATGAAGCAGATCGTCGACCGCGTCACGGTGCTGCGCGATGGACATCACATCTCAACGGACGATTTCGCGGCGACCAGCATGGATGAGATCGTTGCGCGGATGGTCGGCCGGGCGTTGAATGATGCATACCCGCCGCGCCGCTCGGTCCCGACGCAGGACGTGCTGCTGCGTGTCGACAATCTGTCGCGCGCACCGGCATTTGGGCCGGTTTCGTTCGAACTGAGGCGAGGCGAAATTCTCGGCTTCGCCGGTTTGATGGGCGCAGGGCGGACCGAAGTCGCACGGGCGATTTTTGGCGCTGACCAACCGGACCGCGGCGAGATTCATATCGGGAGCGAGCGCGTCTCGATCCGCTCACCTATCGACGCGATTCGCCATGGCATCGCGTATCTGTCGGAAGACCGCAAGAGCGACGGCCTCGCGCTGAAGATGCCGGTCGCGACCAACATCACGCTGGCCAATATCGAGGCGGTGTCGGGGCGCGCCGGCTTCATCCGTTTCGCCGAAGAAGCGGCCACCGCACGGCATTACGTCGAAACGCTCGGCATCCGCACGCCGACGGTCCATCAATTCACGCGCAACCTGTCCGGTGGCAATCAGCAGAAGGTTGTCATCGGCAAATGGCTGTTTCGCGAATCGAAGATTCTGTTTTTCGACGAGCCCACGCGCGGCATCGATGTCGGCGCGAAATACGCGATCTACACGCTGATGGATCAGCTCGCCGCGCAGGGCATTGGCGTCGTGCTGATCAGTTCGGAATTGCCCGAAATCCTCGGCATGTCCGATCGCGTTGCGGTATTCCACGAAGGCCGGATCGCCACGATCCTGGAGACGCGCCACACCAGCCAGGAAGAAATCATGCACTTTGCATCGGGACGGAATCATGCTTGAAATAACATCCGAACAGAGCACTACTGTCGACACCAGCGCGAAGCTCCGGCGCCGCGACCTGATCCAGAAATTCGCCGCGCTCGGCAGTCTGATCATGCTGGTGGTCGTCTTTTCATCGACCAGTTCCGCGTTCTTCTCGGTCGAAAACGGCATGACGGTCGCCTTGCAGGTGACGTCGATTGCCTATCTCGGTGTGGCGGCAACCTGCGTGATCATTACGGGTGGAATCGACCTGTCCGTGGGTTCCGTGCTCGCGCTGTCCGGTGTCGTCGCCGCGTTGCTCGTCAAAGCGGGGGTGCCGATTCCTCTCGGCATGTTCGGCGGCGTGGTGGTGGGCGGCCTGTGCGGGCTCGTCAATGGCCTGTGCGTCACACGCATGGGTCTGCCGCCCTTTATCGCCACGCTCGGCATGATGCTGGTCGCGCGCGGTCTCGCGCTTCAGATCACGGGTGCGCGCCCGGTTTCGGGACTCGGCGACGCGTTCGGCGAACTCGGAAACGGCGCATTGTTCCGCATCTCGCATATCGGAGCAGATGGGTTCCCCGATACGGTATTTCCGGGGATTCCGTACCCCGTGATCATCATGGTCGTGCTGGCGGTGGCCGTGTCGATCATGCTGACGCGCACCTCGCTCGGCCGGCACATCTACGCGGTCGGATCCAATGCCGAAGCCGCACGGCTCTCCGGCGTCAATGTCCGACGCGTCACCTTATTTACCTATGTGCTGTCCGGCGTACTCGCCGGTCTGACGGGTTGCGTGCTGATGTCGCGCCTCGTCACCGCGCAACCAAACGAAGGCGTCATGTACGAGCTCGATGCGATCGCGAGTGCCGTGATTGGCGGGACGTCCCTGATGGGCGGCGTGGGCACGATCTCCGGTACGGCCATCGGTGCGTTCGTCATCGGCGTGCTGCGCAACGGCCTGAACATGAACGGCGTATCGAGTTTCGTCCAGCAAATCATTATCGGACTGGTCATTCTCGGCACAGTCTGGATCGACCAGGTCAGAAATCGTCGATAAAGCACATCGAATGATGGCATTCGAGAAGTCCAACAAAGCAGTGCAATCACCAACCCAAGGAGTGAGACATGAGGAAGACGTATCTGGCATTGGCCGCCGCACTTTTGACCGCAGTGACGGCGCACGCGAATGCGGCGGGCGGAGAGATCGCCGTGATCGTCAAGACGGCCAACTCGAATTTCTGGCAGAACGTGCAAAAGGGCGCAACGGAGGGCATGAAAGGGCTGAACGGCTACACGATGACGTTTCAGGGACCGGCGACCGAGTCAGCCGTGGCCGACGAGGTCAATATGGTCGAGAACGCGGTGAACCGGCATGTCGCGGGGATCGTGCTCGCGCCGTCCGATCCCGACGCACTGGTCCCGGCAATGAAGAAGGCCTGGGAGGCAAAAATTCCGGTCGTGCTGATCGATTCGCTCGTGTCCGATTCCGGCAAGCAGTATTACCAGTCGTTCCTCTCGACCGATAACGCCAAGGCCGGTGAGTTGTGCGCGAAAGCAATGATCGACCGTGTTGGACAGACGGGGAAAGTCGCCGTGATGTCGTATGTCGCCGGCGCGGGTTCTGAGATCGGCCGCGTGGGCGGTTTCCGGAAGTATCTCGAACAGCACTCGAAACTCCAGATTGTCGGACCGTTCTACTCGCAGTCACAGATGGCGACCGCGCTCAATCAGACGACCGACGTGCTGTCGGCCAACCCGGATCTGAAGGGCATCTTCGGTGCGAACGAACCGACCGCCGTGGGGATGGGGCGCGCGTTGGCGCAGTCCGGGAAAGCGGGCAAGATCGTCGCGATCGGCTTTGACGGCAACCAGGACCTCCAGGGCTTCGTCAAGGATGGAACGATCCAGGCCATCGCTGTTCAGGGCTCGTATCAGATGGGCTACAAAGGCGTCAAAACGGCGGTGGATGTGATCGAACACAAGCCGGTTACGAAACAACTGGATACCGGTGTCGTGATGGTCGAGAAGGACAACATCGATCAGCCCGTCGCGAAGAACGTGTTGTATTGAAGCGCGGCGCGGACGACGCCAGACGGCGTTGTCCGCCCTTGAGGACTGCGCCGTTCAGGACGCGCTGTAAGGCGTTGAACATCCAGCAACGAATCCCTGGAAACGGAATTCCTGATGAAAGCAAGTGATCTGCGTGATCTGTCACGCGGCGCAGTGCAACTGAGCGCACTGGGTATGGGCTGTTCGCAACTTGGCGGCTTGTATCGCACGATGCCGCCGGAACAGGCGCGTGCGCTGATGGACGAAGCGCGGTCGCTCGGTCTGCGCTATTTCGACACGGCGCCGTTCTACGGGTACACGCTTTCGGAACGCCGCGTGGGCGACGCGTTGTCAGCACGGCCACGCAACGAGTTCGTGCTGAGTACGAAAGTCGGCAGGCTTCTTCGGCCAGATCCGACGGTCGAGGCCGGCGATGACGGCTGGGCCGAACCGCTCCCTTTCCGACCGCATTACGACTATAGCTTCGACGGCGTAATGCGGTCTTTCGAAGACAGCCAGCAGCGTCTCGGTATTGCGCAGATCGATCTGCTGTATGTGCACGACATCGGTCGAATGACACATGGGGATGCAAACGTCGAATTCTGGAAACAGCTGACAGACGGAGGCGGCTTCCGCGCACTCGACACGCTGCGTAGCGCAGGGCAGGTCAAAGCCATCGGCCTCGGCGTGAACGAGTGGCAGGTTGTACATGAAGCCATGCAGGAGATACAGCTCGATGTGACGTTACTGGCGGGCCGCTATACGCTCCTCGAACAGGATTGTCTGTCGCCGTTCCTCGACAATTGCGTACGGCATGGGAATTCGATCGTGGCCGGCGGTGTGTTCAATTCTGGCGTGCTGGCAGGTAACGGCAAGTTCAATTATGGGGACGCGCCCGCGGGTGTCGTGTCGCGTGTCAACCGGCTGGCTGAGGTTTGCCGCGAATTCGAGGTTCCGCTACCCGCTGCGGCACTGCAGTTTCCGCTTGCGCATCCTGCGGTTGTGTCGTGCGTGGTGGGCGCGCGCAGTGTCGAACAACTCCGGCAGAACGTCGCGTGGTTTGAGCAGGCGCTGCCAGCCGGATTGTGGCAGGAGCTGAAGTCGGGCGGTCTGATTGCGGACACCGCACCTGTGCCGAAGGTGGTCCAGTGAGCCTGCGTATCGACGCACATCACCATTTCTGGCACCTCGCGGCGCGTGCGGGGCATTGGCCTCCTGCCACCCTCGGGCCGATCTATCGCGACTTCGGACCAGCCGATTTTGAACCGCTGCTGGAGCAATGCGGCATCGACGGAACCGTCCTGGTCCAGTCCTTACCGGACAGCCAGGACACCGGGTTTCTGCTCGAACTGGCGGAGCGTCACTCTTTTATCCGTGGCGTGGTGGGATGGGCCGACCTGAAAGCACCGCACGCGCCGCAAACGATCGATGCTTTGGCCCGCCACCCGAAGCTGAAAGCGCTGCGGCCGATGTTGCAGGATCTTGCCGACGACAACTGGATCGACGGCCCGGCATTGCGACCGGCGATTACCGCGATGCTCGCGAACGACCTTGCATTTGATGCGCTGGTCGTCCCGCGTCAGCTCCCCGGATTGGTCGCATTCGCGAGGCGTTATCCCGGTCTGCGGATTGTTATAGATCATGCAGCCAAGCCACTGATCGCTATCAGGCAACTGGAGCCGTGGCGAAGCGCCATGAACGATCTGGCCAAACTCGAAAACGTACATTGCAAGCTTTCCGGCTTATGGACAGAAGCGCCGCCGGAGACCGACTTCGCCGCTTTCGAGCCCTACGTCGAAACGCTATTCCGACTGTTCGGCACGCATCGTCTTCTGTGGGGAAGCGACTGGCCGGTCCAGCGGCTCGCAACACATTTCGGAGGCTACGCCGGGTGGCTCGCCGCCTGTGAAAAATACTGTGACCAATATGCCCGCAATGAGGACAAAGACGCTGTATTCGGCGGCAACGCTTATCGCTTCTACCGGCTCGAAGAATAGGGAGAGTGTGATGCAACGAATGGGAATGGTCATCGGCATCGATCCGCAGTACATCGACGAATACAAACGCCTGCATGCGCAGGTGTGGCCGACGGTGCTCGATCGCCTGAAACGCTCGAATGTCACCCGCTATTCGATTTTCCTGCGGGAGCCCGAGAACCTGTTGTTCGGTTACTGGGAATACGTCGGAACTGACTATGAAAGCGATATGGCGGAGATTGCGAGCGACCCCGAAACACAACGTTGGTGGAGCCTGTGCGGTCCGTGCCAGAAACCGTTGCCGACTCGTGCGCCGCCGGAACACTGGGCACAGATGGAAGAGGTCTTTTACCTCGAATAGGTGTCGTCGCGACATCGCACTCGTTTGACCTCGCCATAAAGAGACAAATTAACCGAGCCCGCATCGAAGCCGCATCATGGCTTCGAGGGTTCTGTACCTGAAAGAGGAAACCTGATGCTCACCGTTATTTGTCAAACTCCCGGCGTACTGCGCTCCGAGACGCGCTCAATGCCATTGCGAGAGCGCGGCGAAGTGTTGCTACGAGTGCGACGCGTCGGCGTATGCGGCACTGACCTGCACATCTTTACCGGCAACCAGCCATTTCTGGCGTACCCCCGCGTGATGGGACATGAACTGTCGGGGACGGTCGAAGAAGCAGATGCGGATTCCGGCCTGGCCGTCGGCGACCCGGTCTACGTGATGCCCTACCTGTCATGCGGTCAGTGCATTGCTTGCAGGAACGGCAAAACGAACTGCTGCGTGAACATTCAGGTATTGGGTGTGCATCGCGATGGCGCACTGACGGAGTATCTAAGTTTGCCGCGTCAGTTCGTTCACAAGGCTGAAGGAATCACGCTCGATCAGGCGGCAATGATCGAGTTTCTCGCCATCGGCGCGCACGCGGTTCGCCGCGCAGAAGTTCAGACTGGACAGCGCGTGCTGGTAGTCGGTGCCGGTCCGATCGGTATGGCCGCAATGATCTTTTCACGTCTGCGCGGGGCCACGGTAACGGCGCTCGATACACGGCTCGATCGTCTGAACTTCTGCGCTGAGAAAATCGAAGTGGCGGCTACCGTGCAACTCGGTGATACTGACGTCAACGAACTGACGAAACTCACCGACGGCGAATTCTTCGATGTGGTCTTCGATGCGACGGGTAATCCGGCTGCCATGGAGCGTGGCTTCGAGTTTATTGCGCACGGCGGGAAATACGTGCTGATTTCCGTGGTGAGAGACAAGATCACGTTCTCCGATCCCGAGTTCCACAAGCGCGAAGCCACCCTGATCGGAAGCCGCAATGCGACTGCGGAAGATTTCGAAACGGTGCTCAGGGCCATGCGTGCCGGTCAGGTGCCCGATGCGGCACTCAACACGCACCGGATGAAACTTGCCGAAGTTCCCGCGGAATTTTCGAAACTGCTCGAACCGTCCGCAGGCGTAGTGAAAGCGATCATCGAATGCTGACAACGACGCAGATCGGGTATTAGCCATGAGCCAGCCAATTCTCCAGTTCGGCACCAGCCGCTTTCTTCAGGCGCATGTCGACCTGTTTGTTTCGGACGCCATGGCGCGCGGTGCCGCGCTCGGTGGCATCACAGTCGTGCAGACGACCAGCAGCGAGTCCAGTCAGAAGCGTATTGCAGCGCTGGCAGAAGGCGGACGATATCCGGTACGGATTCGAGGTATGCGTCACGGAGTGCAGGTGGACGAGATGCTGAGCGGCAACGCGGTGCGCGCGGCATGGCACGCCGGGACTCACTGGAAACAGGTGCGAGATGCCGTATCGGAACATGTCGAAGTGATTGTTTCCAATACGGGAGACAGGGGATTCCGGCTTGATGACCGGGATACCGCAGCGCTCGTGAATCATCCGGAGCGCGTGCCACATAGCTTCCCGGCCAAGCTGCTGGTGCTGCTTCATGCCCGTTGGGAAAGGAATCCCGATGCGCCGCTCTCCCTTTTTCCGTGCGAACTCGTGGTCAATAACGGCGATACGCTGCGCGAACTGGTTGTGACTCTCGCGAAAAATTGGCGGCTGCCGGAGCCATTTACTACCTTTCTTCGAACGCGTTGCATATGGGCCAATTCGCTCGTCGACCGCATCGTTTCACAGGCGATTGAACCGGTAGGCGCGGTTGCGGAACCGTATGCGCTCTGGGCGATTGAGCAGCAGCCGGGACTGGTTTTACCCTGCACTCATGAGAACATCGTTTTGACTAACGACCTGCAGCACTTCGAGCGTCTGAAGCTGTTCCTGCTCAATCTCGGTCACAGCTATCTGGCCGAGCGCTGGCTGGAGGACCGCAGGCCGGCTGACGAGACCGTATGTCAGGCAATGAACGACCCGATACTGCGCGCTAGCCTGGAAACCGTCTGGGCGGAAGATGTAGTTCCGACATTTGCGGCCTTAGGTCAGCGCGATCAGGCTCTCGCCTACCTCGTCGAGTTACGCGATCGCCTACTCAATCCGTTTCTCGAGCACCGGATAGCGGACATCGCGCAGAATCACACAGAAAAATTGCAGCGGCGTTTTCTGCCGCTCGTGCAACTTGCCGATAAACTCGGCGTGAGTCCTGGACCGCTGCGAATACGAGCGACGCTGGAGCGTGTCGCATCGGTTTAGGAAACTGCGTCGGGAAAGTTATCGGCTGCTTTACGTCCAGGTTCTGCTTGGAATGGGGCTCGGCATGACCGTCGGCCAGTTCTGGCGTTCTGGGCCTCGCGACCGCGTTCGCGCTGCATCCGGGTGCGGGACTGCACATCGACGCGCATCATCTGGACACGGCCATCCTGGCGCAGTATTCGACGCGCACGCAGTCGCACGGGCTCGTCGAGTTCGCACTGCATCTGATTCCGGAGACGCTCGTCGGCGCCTTCGCGAAAGGCGAGGTTCTGCCGGTCCTGCTGCTTGCCCTTCTGTTCGGCTTCGCATTGAACGCCAGCGGAAGCGCCGGACGGCGAGTGCAGGAATTCATCGATAGCGTCGCATACGTGCTGGTCCGAATCCTCGCGACATTTCCTCACCATACCGGTCTGAAGACGCGTCAGTGGTCTGAAGTCATTCCCGCGCTCGCGAACATTGTCGCCGCCGCGAAAACGCTGCGCAGCCAACTTTGAAAGTTTCTCCGCCTGGCGCAGGACTCGGGAACGCTGATTGCGTGTCAATCACGATGGCCGTGGTTAACCCCCGGTCACCCGCAATCTCACCTAGGAGAATGTCATGACTTCGGACAAGAATTCGAATCGTCAGCCGGCGAACCCGGTGCAGCCTGGCCGCGACAGCGGACAGCAGCAACAGAACCAGACTCCTCCGACGCATCAGGGCGGCCAGCGCCAGCCCTGAGCGCGATGAGCGACGGCGTGTGCCAGCGTGGTCGCGCGAAAAAACCGGGGACCCAGCGAAATAGCGCCGCGAATGGCGGATCGTGACTACGAAAGGCGACGTGGAAAAACTACACATCTATCTGTTCGGCGCGCACGATGCGGTCCGGCACGAGCAGGCGCTGATCCGACTCGACAAGGCCGGTTTCATGGTCACGCTCGCGCGGGTCGCGGTCGAGGATCTGCCGACCTACGTGCAGGCAAGCGAACGCCCCGAGCTGCAGAGTCTGATCAGACGGATCGCGCCGCGCGACACGCTCGTCGTTCTCGAACTGGCCGCGCTCGGCTGCAACGCGCGCGATATCCTCGTCACGGTGATGCAGTGCCGCAAGGCCGGCGTGGCGCTGCGTTGCGTCGAAGTCGGCCATTCCGATCTGGCCGGGCGTCCCGAACCATCGGCGGTGAAGGCGCTGCGCGCGCTGGTGCGGCTCGATGCAGCGTGCCGCAGCCTGCGCAGCCGCGATAGTCTCGCGGCTGTTCGCGCGAGCGGCAGGCACACGGGCCGGCCGCCGTCGCTGTCCGAGCAGCAGCGTCAACGCGTGCTGCAGTCGCTCGGCAAAGGCCAGTCGGTCAGCGAGGTCGCGCGGCGCTTCGGCACTTCACGACAGACCGTGATGCGCATCCGCGCGGACACGCCCACCGCGTAGAAATTGCCAGCGGATTCTCGTCTCGTCCCGTTCTTACCGCATCGCCTGATCCAGGGTCCGTTCGGCGCATTATGCGCGAACGGCTACGTGAAAAGCGCCAACGTGCCGATACGCGCGCACATGCGTCTGCCCATAACCGTTCAGTTACGGACAACACCATGTGCTTTGCTTTGAAAGTTCGCGCGTCTAACCTCAACGTACGCATGACAACCTCAATCCCTGCGGGATTCGGACCCGAGGCGCGGCGCCATGCCGTGTGAAGCGATGAACGTGAAACGTCTGACTGTTTATGCCAGCCCGGGGTCCCTGCGAGTCGTCGCAGTCTGGAAAAGCCTGATCGAACATCGTGCGCAGGTGTGCGGGTGGTCCGCGCATGTGAACTGCGCGGGCGGGCGCGAGTCACTGAGCGTCGATCTGCTGGATTGCCCGGCGGATCGCCTCGCGAACATCACGGCCGCGTTGAGCGCGGGACCGATGACGGTGCTGACGAGCGACACCGAATCGACCATCCGTTCGTCCTGAAGGCGCGGCTCCGGTGAGAGTCGGTAGCGCGGCCGACGCTTTTCGTGGTGCTTGAGCTTTACCCTACGCCATCGCCCCGTTCGCCCTTCGCGGCATGGCTTTTGAGCGGCCCCCGTGGCACTGCTCCCCAAGCGGCCCTTGTGACCGCTTCTTTTTTGCGCCTCGCGAGATTCGCACCGCCGCCGCCATGCACGGTGTGTCATTTGCTTGCTGCGATCCGCGCGGCCTGTTTCCGCACCCGCCGTTTCAGGATCAGCAGCAGCCGTGGCCTGGTCTCGCGAGCCGCATGACGCCGCGTCCTGATCATGGTGAGTCGAGCTATCGCGGCAGCGGCCTGCTCGCGGGGCACAAGGCGCTGATCACCGGCGGCGATTCCGGCATCGGCCGCGCGGCGGCGATCGCTTTCGCGCGCGAAGGCGCGGACGTGTCGATCGTCTATCTGCCCGCCGAGGGGCGCTGGCAATGTCGCGCGCGAGCTATGTGACAGGGCAGGTGTACGGCGTGACGGGCGGCGAGGGCCAGCCGTGAAACGCGAAGAAGGGCGCGGCGACGCTGGCATCGCTGCGCCGCTGGCTCAATGAGTGCGAGCGGACGCGGCTGCAGCGCCATGCGTGCCCGCACCCGGCGGCGTCTGTTGACTCGCCGCGAGCCGCGCGCGGAAATAGCGCGCGGTACGCAGGAGCCCTTCGTCGAGCGACGTGCCCGGCTGCCAGCCGAGCAGCGCCGTCGCCAACGCGATGTCCGGCTGCCGATGCCACGGATCGTCGGCCGGCAGCGGCCGCGTTTCGAGCGGCGACGCGGAACCGGTCAGCGCGACGATGCGCTGCGCGATGTCGCGCATCGACACTTCGTGCGGATTGCCGAGATTGACCGGGCCGCCCGGATCGTCGGCGCTGTTCATCAGCAGGATGAAGGCGTCGATCATGTCGTCGACATAGCAGAACGAGCGCGTCTGCGTACCGCCGCCGTAGAGGGTCAGCGGTTCACCACGTAGCGCCTGCATCATGAAGTTCGACACCACGCGGCCATCGGCCGGATGCATGCGCGGGCCGTAGGTGTTGAAGATGCGCGCGATGCGGATCGACAGGCCATGCTGGCGGCGATAGTCCATGAACAGCGTTTCGGCGCAGCGCTTGCCTTCGTCGTAGCACGAACGTGGACCGATCGGATTCACGTGGCCCCAGTAGTCTTCTTTCTGTGGATGCACGAGCGCGTCGCCATACACTTCGCTAGTCGACGCCTGGAAAATCCGCGCGTTCACGCGCTTGGCGAGCCCGAGCATATTGATCGCGCCGTGCACGCTGGTCTTCGTGGTCTGCACCGGATCGTGCTGGTAGTGAATCGGCGAGGCGGGGCACGCGAGGTTATAGATCTCGTCGACTTCCACATACAGCGGAAACGTCACGTCGTGACGCATCAGTTCGAAGTTCGCGCAGTCGAGCAGAGGCGCGATGTTGTCCTTCGTGCCGGTGTAGAAGTTGTCGACGCACAGCACGTCGTGTCCCTGCGCGACGAGCCGCTCGCACAGATGCGAGCCGAGAAAGCCGGCGCCGCCGGTGACCAGAATGCGCTTGCGGGTCAGTTCTTTCATGGTGCGTGATCCTCTGGTTGGACCGGATGAGCGTTTAAAAACCGGTGCGAAATCACGCCGTGACGTGCAGCAGCGTGTCGTGCCAGTCCTGCGCGAAGCGCTCGATATGAAAGCGTTCCAACGCGGTGCGGCGTGCGCCCGCGCCGAGCCGCCGTGCTTCGCCGGGATCGCGCAGCAGCCCGAGCATCGCGTCGACGAGCGCGTCGACGTCGGTATGCACGAAGCCGTTTTCGCCGTTGCGGATCACGGTGGCGAGCTCGGTCGTCGCGAGACCGACGATCGGCATGCCGATCGTCATCGCCTCGACGATCGCGAGGCCGAGGCTGGTCCAGCGGATCGGATTGAAAAAGAAGCGGTAGCGCGCACTGAACGCGGCAAGATCGAGGTTGCCGATTTCGCCGATGCCGTTCAGCCGCCGCGCGTCCATGCCGACGAGATCGAGCGGCACGCGCGTGCGGGTTTCGCCGAAGACATCCGCACCGAGCCGCCGGCCGCGCTGCGCGAGATGATTGACGACCACGATGCCGCGCTCCAGCTCGCCGGTATAACGCGCGCCGTCGGGCACCACGACGCCATGCTCGATCACGCGGGTCGGCGTGACGCCGCTATCCCACATCAACCGGTTGAAGTGCGTGACGTGAACCAGCAGCGTTTCGGGATCATCGACCCAATGCCATTGCTCGAACGGGTTCTCCTGCGGCGGATCGTGCTCGACGTAGACGCGCGGCAGACGCTGCTGCGCGGCGCTCAGCACGTGCTCGCGGTCGTATTCCCAGTGCGTGCGATGCTGGTACAGCACCACGTCGAATTCGTGATTGGCGACGTCGTCGATCGCGATCTCGTGCACGTTGTCGCCCCACGGCAATACGCCGACCTTGCCGGCATAACCGGGCGGATGTCCGGGTTTCGTCACCAGATAGAAATCGTGCGGCGTCTGGCTCAGGTAATACATGTAGTTGCCGTGCACGTGCCAGGTCAGCACGCGCAGTCGGCGCCAATTACGCAACATGGTGCCGATCCTCGAAAGACAGCGAAACGGTTGCCTCATGCAAGGTGCCTGGCGCGCCTGGCTGCGCGCCGGCCGCGAGCGCAAGCTGCGCGCGGGCGGTCTCGACGACCTCGTCGACACGAACGTTCAGCGCGCACGGATGGCCGTACGGGCAGTCCCGGAACATGCAGGGCCGGCACGCCGGATAGTCAGCGAGCACGCGATGCCGCGCATGATCGAGCGGCGCCCAGCGCCGCGTGTCGCTGCCACATGCGATCACGACCGACGCGGTCGCCAGCGCCGCGGCGAGGTGCGAGATGCCGGTGTCGTTGCAGACCACGAGCCGCGCATGTGCTACCAGCGCCGCGAGCCCGCCGAGCGACGTCGCGCCCGCCAGATGCAGCGCGGGCGCGCTCATCGCGCCGAGCACCGCGCAGGTCAGCGGCGCTTCGGCGGCCGTGCCGGTGATCGCGATCTGCCAGCCGTCGGCGGCAAGGTGGTCGGCGACGGCCGCGAAGCGCTCGGCCGGCCAGCGGCGCGACGGCAATTGGGAGCCGGGGTGAAGCAGCACGAGCCGCTCGTCTTCGATACCGTGACATGCGCGCAGCGCGGTGTACTTGTCGAGGTCCAGCGCGGTGAGCGGGAACGTCAGACGCCGGTCGTGCGCCGCTGCGCCGAGCGCGCTCATCAGTGCCAGATAGCGCTCGGGTTCCGGCAGTGCGTCGGGCCACGCGATGAAGCAGCCGTCGCGCGGCGCCTCGTCCGGCTGCACGAAGCCGGCGTCGGCGCGTGCACCAAGTTCATGTAGCAGATCGTTGGCGATGCCGCCGCTGCCGTGCAGCTGGATCGCCAGATCGAAACGCCGGTTGCGCATCCGCGCGAAGAACGCGGGTAGGCCATCGTTCGATTCGGGCTGCTCGGGAAAACCCACGGCGCCAGGAAACACGATCAGTTCGTCGACGAGCGCCGCATAGCGCTCGACGAACGCGCGTGCCCACGGCAGTCCGATCAGCGCGATATGCGCCTGCGGCGCGGCCGCGCGCAGCGCGCGCAGCGCGGGCACCGCGCACAGCATGTCGCCGAGCTGCAGCGCGCGAAAGACAACGATACGGCGCGGCGCGAGCGCCGCCAGCAGCGAGGATACGGTCATGGAAAGAACACCTTGAAACGGATGGCGCCATAGAGCCGCCAGTAGATCGACAGGAACGGAATCGGGATCGATGTCCAGATCATTTCGGCGACGTGGCGCCAGCCGTGGTTGCGCCCGCGCAGGCGCCGCGCGCAGAAATAGCCGGTCAATCCGCACCATGCGAGCAGACCCGCACCCGCGAGCGTCGGAAGATCCGCGAGCGCGCCGCCGAGCGCGAGCAACGCGGCGGCGAGAATCGCGTAGTACAGCAGCGGCGGCCGCGAGCGGATACGCGTGCGAAACAGTTCGGGATGCTTGCGATAGAGCAGCGCATCGAACTGGCTCTTTTTCTGCTGTGCGATGCTCACGCCCCAGCGCGCGGGCCGCACTGGATGCACGACCACCGCGTCGCGCGCGCGCACGATCTGGCCGCCCGCGGTAAGCAGCGTGAACTGCAAGTCCGAATCCTCGCGCCACGCCGACGTGAAACGTTCGTCGAAGCCGCCGGTCGCGACGAGCGCCGCGCGCGTGACGAACACGTTCGCGGTCGCGAATTCGGCGCGCGCGAGGCCGCTCGCGTCCGCCTCGTAATCGGTCGGCAGCTCGGGCAGCCTGGGCAGCGGCACGACGATCCTGCCGGCGGCCGCCGAGGCGCCGTGCGCGAGCGCCGCGACGCCGGCCGTCAGCCAGTGCTGATCGGGCAGCGTGTCGTCGTCGGTGAAGGCGATCAGCGGCGCGCGCGCATACTGCCACCCCGCATTGCGCGCGCCGGCCGGACCTTGGGTGCGCGTGACCGGCAGGTAGTGCACTTCCAGGCCGCGTGGCGCCTGTTCGCGCGCGAATCGTTCGACGCAGGCGCGCGTGGCGTCGTCGGGACCGTCGTCGCAGACCACGATCTCGTAGCGGTGCGGCGCGAGCTGCTGCGCGCACAGCGCGGCGAGGCAGTTCGCGAGCATCGCGGGACGGCGGTAGGTGGGCACCACCACCGACACGTCGGGCCACGACGGTGTGCGCAGCGTGCGGCCGGCTTCTTCGGCATCCTCGCTGCTGCGGCGCGCGGCCACGCCGCCATGCAGTGGCGCCGGGCACATGACCGACGTGTTCATGCGCCGCCCCCCGCCTTGTCGACGAGGAACGGGCCGATCACGAGCGCGTCGAGCGGCGAAGTCCAGAACGACTCGACCGCGTCGCGCGGCGAATTCACCATCGGCTCGCCGCGCGTATTGAACGACGTATTGACGAGGATCGGCACGCCGGTGCGCTGCCTGAACGCGGCCAGCAGGTCGTAATACAGCGGATGCTGCGCGCGGTTGATGGTCTGCACGCGCGCGGTGCCATCGACGTGGCGCACGGCCGGAATGCGCGCGGCCTTGTCAGCGCGCACGTCGAACACGAACAGCATGAACGGCGCGGTTTGGCCGTTCACGAACCATTCGTTGGCTTCCTCTTCCATCACGACCGGCGCGACCGGGCGGAAGTCCTCGCGATCCTTGATCTCGTTGAGCTTCGCCTGCATCCGCGGATCGACCGGCGACGCGAGGATCGAGCGCGCACCGAGCGCGCGCGGGCCGAATTCGGTGCGGCCCTGATACCAGCCGATCACCTTGCCTTGCGCGAGCAGATCGGCGGTCTCGCCGGCGATATCGGCGAGACGCCGGTATGGAACTTTCGACCAGCGCAGAAACTGCTCGATTTCCGCTTCGCTGTATTCGGGCCCGAGATACGCGTGATCCATTCTCCAATGACGCTCGCGGTCGCCGCGCGCGGCACGCTCGCGGTAGTCGGTCCACAGTGCCGCGCCAAGCGCGGTGCCAGCGTCGCCGGCCGCCGGTTGCACCCACACTTCGCTGAACGGCCCGGCATCGCGCACCTTCGAGTTCATCACGCAGTTCAGCGCGACGCCGCCCGCCATGCAGAGCCGGCTCAAGCCGGTTTGCCGATGCAGCCAGTGCGCGAGTTCCAGCACGGTTTCCTCGAGCACGCGCTGCAGCGAATTGGCGATATCGAAGTGGCGTTGTTCGAGCGGCCCGCCGCGTTCGCGCGCGGGACCGAAGCGCCCGGTCAGACGCGGCGCCTCGACGGTATAGCTGCCGTCCTGCCGGTAGCGGACGATCTCGCGGAATACCTCGACATAGGCCGGCTTGCCGAACGACGCGAGCGCCATCACCTTGTACTCGTCCGATGAGTGCAGGAAGCCGAGCCAGTCGGTCACCGCTTCGTAGAGCAGCCCGAGCGAGTGCGGCAGCTCGACCTGCTTCAGGCGCTTGTACTCGCCGCCGACGAATTGCCCCATGCTGGTCGTCACGCCTTCGCCGCGACCGTCCATCGTCAGCACGGCGGTGTCGTCGAACGGCGCGGCGAGAAACGCGCTCGCCTCGTGCGCGAGATGGTGCTCGACGAAGTGCCATGCGAAGCCATGTTCGCGGTCCACGCCCTGAAAGCGCTTGCGCAGATGATGCGGCGCGCCGTCGAGCAACTGGCCCTTCGCGTTGGCGATATAGCTGAGAAACAATGGGTCCCACGGCGACGCGGACGGATTGTCCGGATGCGTGCCGGCCGGATCGAACGGCAGCTCGATCGTCGTGCCGGGCTTCTTCGGCATGCCGCCGAACAGCGTGGGGTCGTAAGAGTAAGCGACGTGATCGAGATCGGCGAGCGTGATGCCGGCTGCTTTCAGGCAATAGTCGATCGCATCGAACGGGAGTTGCCAGGTCGAGAACGGCACGGGGCGTTTCGCGTGCTTGACGTGCGTGAAGCGCTCGTCTTCGGCGGCGGCGAGCACCACGCCATCGCGCAGCAGCGCGGCCGCGCTGTCGTGATAGACCGCATTGATTCCGAGTGTGTACATAGCGTTCGCCATCAGAGTGGGTTCAGGGGACCGTGGGCTGATCCGTCAGAGACGGCGTGCTCGTGCTATCGGCGCGACCGGCGCGAACCGGTCGCGAGCCGGCGCGCTCGGATCCGCCACGACGCGGCGCATGCGCATGCGCGCGCCGCAATTCGAGTGCCGCCTGCACGACCTCGTCGGTCGGCACGCCGAGCAGGCAGGCGTGATGCCCGAGCGGACACACGCTGCGATAGCACCAGCGGCATTCGACGTCGCGATACAGCACGCGTTGCGGCGTTTGCCACGGCGTGTGCTGCGGGTTGGTCAGCGCGTAAAGATCGACGACCGGCGTGCCGAGCGCGGACGCGACGTGCACGGGGCCGCTGTTGTTGGAGACCAGCACGCTCGCGCGTTCGAGCAGCGCGGCAAGCTCGGCGAGGGTCAGCGCGCCGCTCAGGTCGTACAACTGCGCGCGCACGCCGGGCACGGCCGCGCGCATCACGGTCTCGACGAGCGCTCGCTCGCTCGCGCCGCCGGTCACGAGCACCGGGGCGCCGGTTTCGCACGCGAGCCGGGTTGCGACCTCGCCGAAGCGCTCAGGCGGATAGCGGCGCGACGCGGCGGTCGCGCCGGGATGCAGCACGATGCACTCGGTGTGGCGGGTAATGCCGAGCGTCCGCAACTTCCCGTCGAGCGACTGACGCGCGGCGGGCGGCACGCGAAAGCGCATGCCGGTGTCGCGCGTCTGCGCGCCGACGTGATGCACCAGATCGAGCTGGCGTTGCACCTCGTGCCGCGTGCGCTGCTGCGGCTCCGGTTCGCGCAGCCAGTCGGTCAACAGCGCGTACGGATTTTCGCGGCAATGCGCGAGGCGGCGCGGAATCCCGGCGAGATAGCACAGCATCGCGGCCGGCAACGAGCTCTGGCTATAGACGGTGAAAATCACCGCCGCATCGAAGCCGCCGCGCCGCAGCCGCGCCTGCATGCGCTGATCGTCGAGCAGATCGCGCGTCGCGTTCGACGCCCGCGCGACCCACGGCGCGTCGTATTCGATCACGTCGTCGACGTCGTCGAGAAACGGCGCGAGCGCAACGCCGCTGCCCGACGCGAGCAGCGTCAGATGGCGACCTTCGGCGGACTCGCGCAGCGCGTGCAGTGCGGGCGTCGTCATCAGCACGTCGCCGAGATTGTCCAGGCGCACGCACAGGATCCTTTTGACGTCGTCGCCCCAGCACACTGGCTGCGACGTGTCGGGCACGCGCGCGTGAGCCAGCCTCGGCGGCGCAAGCGGCAGCGGCGCGTTCACCGTAGCGCCTCCTTGCGGCGCGCCACGGCGGCCGATGCCAGGCCGTGCAACACGACGAACTGCGCGGCCTCGTGCAGACCGGCGGCGCGCTCGCTCGGCGTGCGCTGCGGGCCGGTTCGCCAGTGGGTCTCGTGGCCGTTGTCGAGCAGGATCGTGCGACAGCCGGCGCGATTGCCCGCTTCGACGTCGTCGAGAATGTCGCCGATGAACCAGCTGTTGCCGAGATCGAGCTCATGCTCTTCGGCCGCGCGCAGCAACATGCCGGGCGCGGGCTTGCGGCAGTCGCAGACGATCGCGTAACGCGCGACGCTGCCCTCGGGATGATGCGGGCACCAGTACACGCCGGCGAGCGTGGCGCCGCACTCGGCGAACATCTGCCGCAACCGCCGTTCGACGTCGAACAGCGCTCGGTCTTCGAACTTGCCAAGCGCGATGCCGGATTGATTGCTGATGACGAACAGCGGGTACGGATAGGCGGCGAGCAGCGCGAGCGCCTCGCGCGCGCCCGGCGCGAAACGCATGAACGCGGGATCGGCGTTGTAGGGCACGTCTTCGAGCAGCGTGCCGTCCTTGTCGATGAACACAGCGGGTAGCGTCATGATGGTTCGTGTTATGCGCGAGCTTCAGTCAAAAGTCGGAACAGGCGCGCCGCAGCCGCTGGACCGGCCGCGGCGCGTTCCCGATACGCACGCTGCGCGCGTTCGCGCGGCGTGCGCCGTCGTCAACGGAACGATGCGCCGGCGGCTGCTCGCAGCGGTGCCTGCGCCGGCTCCGACGTGGCGTCGAGCGATGTTTGGGCCGGTGCGAGCCTTGCCGCGCGCGCATAGAGTTGCGCGAGCGCTTCACTGACGCCGCGCCAGGTGAAGCCGGTCCGCGCACGGTCGAGGCCCGCTTCGCCCATCCGGCGCGCGAGCGCGGGGTCGAGCCGCAAACGGTCGAGACGCGCGGCGAGCGCGTGCGGATCGCGTGGCGGCACGAGAAAGCCGGTCACGCCATCGACGACCGAATAGCGGATGCCGCCGACATCGGCGCCGATCACCGGCGTAGCGCAGGCCATCGCCTCGATCGGCGTGATGCCGAACGGCTCGTACCAGGGCGTCGTCACGAACACGTCGGCGGCGCTGTAGAAGTAGCGCAGCCGCGCGCGGCCCCGTCGGCCGACGAAGCTGGTCTGATCCGCAACCCCGCATTCGCATGCGATCTCGCGCAGGCGCGCGATCTCCGGCGTCGCGATTTCGTTGGGCGCGTCCGAATTGCCGCCGACCACGTACAGCCGCGCCGTCGCGCCGAACGTGTGTTTCAGCACGCCGACGCCGCGCACCACGTTGTCGATGCCTTTGCGCTGCACGAGCCGGCCTAGCTGCAGCACGATGAAGTCGTGCTGGCGCCAGCCGAGCGCGTCGCGCGCGACCGCGCGCTCGATGGGCCTGAATTCGTCGGCATCGAAACCGCACGGCACGATTTCGATGCGCGCCCGATCGGCGCGATAGTGTTCGAGCAGATCGGCTTCGTCCTGCGGACATTCGGCGACGACGACGTCCGAGCGTGCGACCAGTTCGTCTTCGATCGCGAAGCGCTCGTCGGGGAAGCCGTCATCCGCTCCCTGATGGATACGCCGTACGCGGCCTAACGCGTGGAAGGTCGTGACCAGCGGGATGCCGAGGGCCGCCTTCACTTGCAGCGCGGCGAGGCCCGACATGAAGAAGTTCGCGTGCATCACGTCGTAGCGTTGCGGTTCGCGGCGAAAGAACGCGATCAGAAACGCGGCGAACTCGCCCATGAAGGGCAGCAGCTGTTCCTTCGGCAATTGCCGAGGCGGCCCCGCGGGCACGTGAATCACACGCGCGCCGTCCATCTCGACGCGCTCAGGCAGCAGTGCCCGATCGCGGCGCGTGAACACGTCGACCTGATGGCCCATTTCCACTAGCTGGCGCGCGACGTTTGCGACGTAGATGTTCTGCCCGCCGCTGTCGACGCCACCGGCGACAGCAAGTGGCGACGCGTGTTCACTAATCAGAGCGATCTTCATTGGCATTCCTTTGCGACACGCGGTTATTGATTGAGGTTCGTATCCGGCGCTCAGCATGTGCTGTGCCATTCGCATGCTGCGGCGTGGAGCAACGACGCAAAGGTTGGGCGAGACGCACCAAGCGCTGTGGCGTACCCTTTTTCGCCAAGCGAGAAGCGCTGTGGCGTTCCCTGTTTCTACACACGGTCATGTAACTTCGAACCACTCGCGCCGCATCGCGACTAGCATGAGTGAAGGACTGCACCCAATCAATGAGCAAGCTGTTCGCGCAAAAGGGCTGTATCCAAGGACTTTTTTGCTCGCTGCCGGGCGCGATGCTTGCTCGCTGCCACACCTGTGTCACGTTTTTTCCGGCGCGCTACGACCCAGGATCTCATGCCGAATTCCGCCCAGGTGCCTCGCTCCGAACTGGCTCGTCGAATCTTTGGCGATCTCGCGCAAGCGGTATGGCGTTATCGCGGACAGACCATCGCGGCGCTCGCGCTGATGATCGCCGCGCGGCTAGCGACCGTGCTGGTGCCGCTCACGCTGAAGCACATCGTCGACGAACTCGGCCATCCGCTCGCGCATGTGGTGTTTCCGGTGTTCCTCGTGCTCGCCTATGCGCTGCTGCGCTTTTTCGGCGATGCGCTGAACGAGGCGCGCGACGTCGTGTTCAGCATCGTCGTGCAGCGCACGGTCGCGGCGCTGACCGAGCGGACCTTCGCGCATCTGCATCGGCTCAGCGCGCGCTTTCACACGCGGCGCGAGACCGGCGCGATCGTGCGCGACGTGCAGAAGGGCGCGGACGGCATCGGTTTTCTGCTCGGCACCGCGCTGTTTACGATCGTGCCGACGCTGTTCGAGATCGCGGTGATCGTCGCGATCATGGTGCACAGCTATGCGCGCGAATTCATGCTCGCGATCGTCGTGACCTTCGTGCTGTACGCGGGGTATACGTTCGTGTTCACGCGGCGGCGCGTCGCGTTCCAGCGCGCGGTCAATCTGCTCGAAGCGCAGTCGGACGGCCGGCTCGTCGATAGTCTGCTGAACTACGACACGGTCAAGTACTTCGCGACCGAAGACAGCGAAACGCAACGGCTCGGCGACGTGCTGGAGAAGTGGGTGCACGCGCGGATCGCCAACCAGAACGCGTTGACCGCATTGCACGTGGGACAGAGCGCGGTGATCGCGCTCGGGGTGGCGGCGGTCATGCTGCTCGCCGCCCAGCACGTGGTGGACGGCAGCATGAGCGTCGGCGATCTGATTCTGGTGAACGCCTACCTGATCCAGATCTGCATGCCGTTGAACACGCTCGGCTTCGTGTTTCGCGAGACCAACGACGCCCTCGTCAACGTCGAGCGGATGTTCGTGATTCTGGCGGCGCGCGGCCGCGTCGGCGAGGATATCGACGCGCGCGACGCGCAGCCGCTGAAGGTCGGCGCGGGCCTGATCGAGTTCGAACATGTCGATTTCGGCTACGACACGGCGCGCCAGGTGCTGCGCGACGTCGAGTTTCACGCGTACCCGGGCAAGACGCTCGCGGTGGTCGGCGGCAGCGGCTCGGGCAAGTCGACGCTCGTGAAGCTGCTGTTCCGGCTGTACCGGCCTGAGCGCGGCACGATCCGCATCGACGGGCAAGACATCAGCATGGTCACGCAGCGCAGTCTGCGCGAGGCGATCGGCATCGTGCCGCAGGACACCGTGCTGTTCAATGAAACGATCGCCTACAACATTGCCTATGGACGTCCGTCGGCGACCCGCGCCGACGTCGTGCGCGCGGCGCGTGCCGCGCAGCTCGACCAGTTCATCGAGCGCTTGCCCGACCATTACGACACGCGCGTCGGCGAGCGCGGCGTGCGGCTGTCGGGCGGCGAGCGACAGCGCATCGCGATTGCGCGCGCGATTCTGAAGGACCCGCGCATCATCGTGTTCGACGAGGCGACGTCCGCGCTCGACACCCGCTCCGAGCGCGCGATCCAGACCGAACTGACGCGCCTCGCGCGGGGCCGCACGTCGATCGTGATCGCGCACCGGCTTTCGACGGTCGTCGACGCGGACTGGATTCTGGTGATGGAGCACGGCCAGGTGGTCGAGCAGGGCACGCATCGCGAGTTGCTCGCGCGCGAGGGCGTGTACGCGAAGATGTGGTCGCTGCAATGGCAGCAGGGCGAACTCGAACACGCGCAGCGGCGGCTGACCGCGCGATCGGTCAGCGTCAGCGCATTGACGGCGGGTGTCATCGATGCGCTGCACGACGAGATCGCCGAACGACGCGTGGTCGTCTACGCGGAACCGTCCGACAGCGAGCTGCGCGTGACCGGCGATCCGAGCGTGCTGCAGCCGCTGATCGCCGAACTGTGCCGCAACGAGATCGCGCAGGCGAGCCCGGGGCAGCGCATCGCGTTGCGCGCGCAGCGTCACGCCAATCACGTGTGGGTCAACGTGCTCGGCATGGGCGACAAGCCCGCCGAATTGTCGCAGGCGACGGCGCGGCAGATGGAAAGCGCGCTGGCGGCTGCCGGCGGCAGCTTTACGCTGACGCCACTGGATGGCCGGCTCGCCTATGTGGCGATGCTGCCGCTGCGGCCGGTCGCGGATGCGCAACAGGCGCTGGCGTCGTCGTCCGCCGCGCCGAATGCCGGCGACGCGGCTCCGCTCGACGGCCTTTTCGTCATCGCGATCGACGATCAGGAAGAAGCGCGCGACGCGCTCGAAGCGGTGCTGGGCACGAGCGGCGCGCGCGCGCGGCTATTCGCAGCGGGCGCCGAAGCGCTGGACTGGCTGCGCGCGACGGACACGGCGCAGTGGCCGCACGTGCTGCTCTGCGATCTGATGCTGGCCGACGAAGATGGCTACGACGTGCTGCGCCGGTTGCGCGAACTGGAAGGCCAGCGACCGTCACGAACGGGCAGGCCACTGCCCGCGATCGCGTTGACCGGCTACGCGGACGCACTCGACCAACCGCGCGCGCGCACCGCGGGCTTCGACGCGCATTTGCACAAGCCCGTGCCGCCCGCGGAACTGATCGCGGCAATCCGGCGGCTCGCGCATGCGCCGTCGCGCGCGGACACGGCGTTGCCGCGATAACGAAACGCGCGATTCCTGTGTCAGGTCGGCGCGTCGAACTTGCCCACCGTCGTCGTTGCGGACGCGTCGAAATTGCGCTCGGCCGCGCGCACGCGCTCGCGCATCGACAGGATCGACCGTGGGACCACCCGGCGTGCTCGCGCGGTCCACGCGAGCCCGGCCAGTAATTCGATGCCGTCGCGTATCAGCGTGCGTTCCCGCGCGAATACACCGAGTGCGCGCAGCGTCGCGCTCAACGCTTCGCTCCACGGCAAACGCAGCCATGCCACCCACGCGGCGTTACGCGCGAGCAGGCGCCGCCGCAACGCGCTGTCGCGCACCGGCGACGGATGATGATGGAGCGTCAACTGCTCGCAATAGACGATCGCATGTCCCGACGCGAGCACGTCGAGCGAAACGAGTGCTTCCTCACCGCCGATGAAAAGACGCGGCTCATAGCCGCCGACCTCACGAAACAGCGCGGCGCGAAACACACACGCGCCCGCCATATAGCCGATCAAGGCGGGTCCGGGCAGACCGACGCGGCCGAGCGGGCTTGCGCGCATCAACGCACAGGTCGGGTCCGTCGTGTTGTCCGCGCCGACGGCGACACGCGCATTCAGCACGCCCACGCGCGGCCATGCATCGAGCAACTGGACCGCGCGTTCGAGCGAACCGGGGCCCCACCAGGTGTCATCGTCGCAGAACGCGACATAGTCGGTCTCGACGCACGCGAGCGCGTGGTTGCGGCCCGCAGCGCCGAGATTGCCGTTGCATCGGACGACGCGAACGTTCGGGTAGCGCGTCTGGACCAGTGCAACGGTGTTGTCGGTCGAGCCGTTGTCGGCGACGATGATCGGCGGCTTTTCGGGCAACGCGAGCAGACGTCCCAGCGTGGTGAGCAACCCGCTCGCACGGTTATACGTGAGGACGACGATCGAAATGCGAGGGTGGGCGGCTTCTGTTCGCATTGTGTGCAATCGCTTCAACGGTTGGACTGCGACGGCGCGACACGGCCGAGCTGCCAATAGCGTTCGGACGAAAAGAGACTTGCCTGTCCGTCGGGACCGAATGCGCGCAGTTGACTGCGATAGGTATCGAGTGCCGCGCGCTTCATGCGCTCCTGCTGTGGCGTGGCTGGCACGTCCAACGCATGCGGCGTGTCGGCGGCATACCCGCGTTTCGCGAGCTCGTACAGGCGCGCTTGCACGACGCCGGGCATGCGCCGGTAGGGCACGTCTTCATAGGCGATGAACGGCGTGGCTAAATGGCGCTGCATCAGTGCGAGACAGGCACTGGCGACGAGAACGTGATCCGAATGGAACAGGCCCAACGGCATCAGCACGAGCGTGGGCTTGGTGTCGGCAACGGTCTCGTTCAACGCGGTGATCAACGCGTCCACATCAGGCGACGCGCGGTATTGGGCGTCGCGAAACAACAAATGCACGGGCACCGCCGACAACAGTCCAAGCGCCTCGCGGTCTTCGGCCTGACGCGCGCGCATCGCTTCGAACGCGTCGGCGAAGCCGGACGCGCAGTCCCAATCGGTCGTCATGTTCTCGGCGGGCGGCGCGGTGAAGACCGTGCAAACGACTGTGCAGGGACGCGCGGCGATCAGAAGTCCACAGCTGAGGACCGCATCGTCGAGATGCGGTGAGATGACGAGCAGGCGCTGGTTCGATTCCATACCCGCGTTTAGCAAGCTGCGTTCCGCCGCCACGGCGCGCGAAGGGTCCGGCTCTGGCATGGCACTTGCTCGCTCGCTTTGCGGTTCAACTACCGCTTACCACGCGACCCATGAGCCCCCCTGTAAAACCGCCCGATCACGTCCACACGGTCGAGGTCCGCAAAGGTCAGGTAACCGAATCGATGTCCCGCGACGCGTTTCGCGAACGCTTCATGGCCCGCTTCTACGACCCGGCGTTTCGCGCGGAAGACGCATCGCTCGCGCGGCTCGAAGCCATTGCATGGGATGCCTATTCACAAGGCCGCAAAGCGCCGGTCACTGAAAAGGCCGGCCCGGGATTCGCCGACCCCGACTACGATCTGTCGGTCGAATGGCGCGCGGCGAGCGAGCGGGTCAAGGCGGCGCAGGCGCGGCAGCGCGATCCGGCGACGCGCTCGCGCGTGCTCGTGATCAACGCGTCGTCGCGCAACGACTACACGTGCCCCGGCGAAATGTCGAAGAGCTTCCGGCTGGCGAAGATCGCGCAGCAAGCGCTCGAACGCCGGTCCTGCGACGTCGATTACCTCGACCTGTCGCGGCTGAACTCCGATCGCGATCTGCATATTCACCCGTGCAAAGGTTGTGTGTCGACCGCGATGCCCCTGTGCCACTGGCCGTGCAGCTGCTATCCGAACCATTCGCTCGGGCTCGTCAACGACTGGATGAACGACATCTATGAGCGCTTTGCCGCCTGTCACGGTGTGCTGATCGTGACGCCGGTCTATTGGTATCAGGTGTCCGCGCCGCTGAAGCTGATGATGGATCGACTCGTCTGCGCCGACGGCGGCAATCCCGATCCCACCTCGACGCACGGCAAGAAACCGGACGAGGCGAAGCGTCTCGAACTCGCTGGCTGGGACTATCCGAAACATCTGGCGGGCAGAGCCTACGGCCTCGTCGTGCATGGCGACGTCGCCGGTATCGAGGACTCGCGCCGGGCGCTCGCCGACTGGCTCGACTGGATGGGCTTCGTCGAATCGGGCGCGAAGTCGCGGCTCGATCGGTTTATCGGCTATTACGAGCCTTATGCGACCAGCCATGAAGCGCTCGATCGCGACGAGGACGTGCAGCAGGAAGTGGCCAACGCGGCCGAAGCCGTCGCGACCTGCGTCGAGCAGATCCGTGGCGGGCGCAATGAACCGGATCACGGCCTCGGCACCCCGCGCGCCAAATGATCCGCAACTGATTGAACAAGGGCGAAGAAACATGACGAGCGACGAAGTGGCGAGCCCGCGCACGCAGCGGCGCCGCCTCGGAGGATGGCTGCCGGGCGACGAAGCGCATCTCGCGCGCTACCGGACCGCGCTGGCCGCGAAAGCGCGCGAACGTGCGCGCATGGCGCGGCGCACGCGCGCGGTGGAAGAACTCGCGGCGCTGATCGAAGGCGATCCGGTGCTGCGCATGGATATGACGCGGGCCATCGCGCAGGCACGCGAGGCCGGCTACGTGCTCGGCTATGCATCGATCGACGAACTGATGACGATCGTCGATTACCTGATGACCTACGCGCCGCCGTTCAGCGAATCCAATCTGATTCATTGTCCGCTGAACGCCGTGCTCGACTGGCTGATGTGCATGCCATCCGGCTATGCGCTGTTTCGCGATGCGGCGCTCAACGCGCAGTTCAAGCACGTGCTGAACTGCTGGTGCGCGTTCCTGAGCGGCCCGCATTCACGCGAGCATTTGAATACGTCGTCGCCCGACGGTTGGTTCAGCGCCGAAGCCGACAAACAGATCGGCCTTGCGCAATTCGTCTGCGATCCTGAGCAACCGTATTGGGGCTTTACGTCGTGGAACGATTTCTTCACGCGGCGCTTCCGTCCCGGCGTGCGGCCCGTCGACGAGCCGGAAAACGACAGGCTGCTCGTCAGCGCGTGCGAGGCGACGCCGTACAACGTGCAGCACGGCGTGAAGCTGCGCGACAGGTTCTGGATCAAGTCGCAGCCGTATTCGCTCGAAGACATGCTGAGCTCGCGCGAGCGTGAACTGGCGCGCCGCTTCGAGGGCGGCTCGGTGTATCAGGCGTTTCTGAGCGCGTTCAACTATCACCGCTGGCATGCGCCAGTGAGCGGCGTGATCTCGCACGCGTACGGCGTGGACGGCAGCTACTATTCGAACGCGGATAGCCAGGGCGAAGACCCGAGCGGGCTCAACGATTCGCAGGGCTACATCACGGCGCTCGCGGCGCGCGCGGTGATCGTGATCGAGTGCGACGATCCGGCGGTGCGGCAGGTGGCGTGCGTGTTCGTCGGCATGGCGGACGTGTCGTCGTGCATCATCGAGGCGCTGCCCGGGCAGCGCGTCAGAAAGGGCGATGAGCTGGGGTTTTTCCAGTATGGCGGGTCGACCTATTGCCTCGTGTTCGAGCCGGGCGTGATAGACCGCTTCGTCGTGGAACCACCGTTCGACGACAAGTCGCCGCCGATCCACGTGAACGCGGCCGTGGCGAGGGTCGCGTCACGCAACGCGCCCCCGTCGCAAGATAACGGATAGACGCGTTGCACTCCGCCGGGCCGCGGATTCAACTGCGCAGCCGCGCGAAAACACTCAGCAGGTCTTCGAGAACCACCGGCTTTTTCAGGTGCGCGTCGAAGCCCGCGTCTTCGGCCGCGCTGATGTCCGATGGCTCGCCAAAGCCGCTGACCGCGATGCAGATCGCGGACTTCATCGCCGGCATGCCGCGCAGTTTGCCGATGAACTCCATACCGTCCATGCCCGGCATACCGATGTCGGACAGGACGATATCGGGGGCGTTGCCGTTGATGATCGTCAGCGCTTCTTCGCCGCTCGTCGCGGTGCGCACTTCGGCGCCTTCGCTTTCCAGCAGCAGCTTGAAGGTCTCGACGGTCGCGGCGTCGTCGTCGACCATCAGGACCTGCATGCCTTTCAGCGACTCGGCGGTGACGTCCAGACCCGCGCTGGTGCGCGCGGTGAGCCGGTGGGTGGGCAGCGTCACCGTGAACGTCGCGCCGCGGCCGACGCCGTCCGACTCCGCGCGCACCGCGCCGCCGTGCAGGCTGACCAGATCGCGCACGAGCGCGAGGCCGATGCCGAGACCCCCGCGGCGCGCGGCGGGATCGCGGCTCTGCTGGAACATCTCGAAGATATGCGGCAGCAGCGACGGTTCGATGCCGGTGCCGGTATCGGCGACGCGCAACACGGCTTCGGCGTGATCGTTGAGCTGCAACGACACGTGGATCGAACCGCGCTGCGTGAACTTCAACGCATTGCTGATCAGATTCCAGACGATCTGCTCGATGCGCGTGAGGTCCGCGTGAACGATCACGGGCGCATCGGTCATCTCGACGCTGAGCGCGATGCCGCGCTGCGCGGCATCGTCCTGCACCGCGCTGCATACGCGCTGCACGATCTCGCGCATGTCGACCACGGTGCGCACGACCGACAGCTTGCCGGTGCGCACGCGCGAAATGTCGAGCAGATCGTCGATGATTTGCGCCTGGCCGATCACGGTGCGGCGGATCGTATCGGTCGCGCGCGACACGTTCAGGTTCTGCCGCGTTTCCGGCGCGCGCGCGATCAGCTCGGCGCTCGCCGAGATCAGGTTCAGCGGATGCTTGAGCTCGTGCGACACGACCGCGAGAAATTCGTCGCGGCGCCGCTGCGCGTCGCGCTGGCTTGCCGCGCGCAGCGACTCGACATGGGTGCCGCGTCCCGAGGTCGGTTCGTTCACATATTCGCCGAGATCGCGCGTGATCTTCGCAAAGCCGTTGATGCCCGGTTCGTCGAGACGGGACAGCACGCCGCTCGCGAAAAAGCGCGTGCCGTCCTTGCGCAGATGCCAGCACTCCTCTTCGGCACGGCCGTTCAGACGCGCTTCCGCGAACTCGCGTTGCGCGACGTTGGCGGCGCGATCCTCGTCGGTGTTCAGGATGTCGGCGAACTGGCCGATCATTTCGGCTTCGGAATAGCCGAAAATCCGTTCCGCGCCGGCGTTCCAGCTATTGATCACGCCGGTCTCGTCGAACGTGATGATCGCGTAGTCCTTGGTGCCCTCGGCGACGATGCGCATGCGCCGCTCGCCTTCGCGCAGCCGGTCTTCCGCCTGACGGCGATCGGTGATGTCGATGAACGACAGCACCGCGCCGTCGATGCGGTCTTCGGTCGTGCGGTAGGGCACGAAGCGCGCGAGATACCAGCGCCCGTCGCTGCTCTTCAGCTCGCGCTCGATCAGGCGCAGCGACTCGAACGCTTCGGCCGCGTCGTCGGCGAGGTTGTCGTATTCGAGCCGATGCGTGATGTCGAGCAACGAGCGCCCGATATCCGACGCAATGATGCTGAAGACGTCGGTTGCGCGCGGCGTATAGCGCTTGATGCAGATATTGCGGTCGACGAAGATCGTGCCGATGTCGTTCGCGGCGATCAGGTTGTGCAGATCGTCGTTGATCTTGCCGGTTTCCTCGACCTTCGACTTCAGCTCCGCGTTGACGGTGGTCAGCTCCTCGTTGATCGATTGCAGCTCTTCCTTGCTGGTCTCGAGTTCCTCTGTCGCCGAACGCAGTTCCTCGTTGATCGCCTGCAATTCCTCGTTCGATGCCTTCAATTCTTCCGTCGACGTTTCCGACTGCTCGATGGTCGACTGCAACTGCTCCTTGGTGCGTTGCAATTCGCGCTCGAGCTGGCCGATGATCGGGTCTTTCTGTGCATCGACCGACACCATTTCGGCGTTGCCCATGCTGTCCTCGACCTCGTCGAACAGCACCAGCACGAAGTCCGCGTTGGCTTCCGGATCGTGTACCGGCCGCGCGGTCATGTTGACGAAGTACGAACGGCCGTCGCGCTCGATGCGCACGCGGCGCGCTTCGACGCTGCGGTTCGTCTGCAAGGCCTGAAAGATCGCGGTACGCAGTTCGAGCCGCAGTTCCGGACGCACGACGGCCACGATGTTATGCGACGGTTCGCCGCCGGAATACTGCAGGAAACGCCCGGCGCGATCGGACAGATGAACGATTTCGGATTCGCGGCTCACCAGCACGCTGGGCGGCGCATATTGTTCGACGAGCCGCTGATGCAAGTCGCCGAACGAAAAGCGCCGGCGCCCCGGCGGCTGCACCGTGGTCACGACGGGGCGCGAGCCCGTGGTGCCGGAAATCGCGATCGGCACCGGCGTGTCGCCGCGCACCGCCACGTTGGCGCGATAGATGCGGTTGCGCTTGTCGACCACGGTGAACATCGAGCTCACGCTATCGGCCGACTCCGAACTGCCGAGGAACAGCACGCCGCCAGGCCGAAGCGCGAAGTGGAACATCTTCAGGATTTCGATCTGCGCTTCGCGGTCGAGGTAGATCAGCAGGTTGCGGCAGCAGATCAGGTCGAGCCGCGAGAACGGCGGGTCGCTCAGCACATTATGGTGCGCGAACAGCATGTGTTCGCGCAGCTCCTTCTTGATGCGGAAATGCGTGGCATCTTTGGTGAAGAACTGGCGGATGCGCGCCGGCGTCAGGTCGGCGGAGATCGAGTCGGGGTACAGACCGGCGCGCGCGAACGAAATGGCGCGCTCGTCGATGTCGGTCGCGAATACCTGGAACGACACGTCGTCGGACGACTTCAGCGAGCGTTCCTGCAGCAGCATCGCCAGCGAATACGCTTCCTCGCCGGTCGCGCAGCCCACCGACCAGGCGCGGATACGGTCCTGTTCGCCGCAGGTTTCGAAGAGGGGCGGCAACACCTCGCGCTCGAGCACGTCGAACGCTTCCTTGTCACGGAAGAAATTGGTGACGCTGATCAGCATGTCCTGCAGCAGCGCCTGGGTTTCCTCGGGGTGCAGATGCAAATAGTCGCGATACGCCTGCAGCTCGGTAATGCCGTTGACCTGCAGCCGGCGTTCGATGCGGCGCAGCACCGTGGCGCGTTTGTAGTGCCGGAAGTCGTGCGCGGTGCGCGTGCGCAAAATCACCATGATTTCGCGCAACGCGCGCTCGGCCGACTCGTTGACCGTGACTTCCTCGGGCTCGTCCGGCTGCGCGGGCGGCAAATGGATTTCCCGCGCGGTGGACCACAGATCGAGCAGCCGTTGCGGCATCTCGGCCGCGCTCATCACGAAGTCGGCCATGCCGGTCGCCATCGCGCTGCGCGGCATGCTGTCGTATTCGGCCTCGTTCGGGTCCTGCACGAGCGTGATGCCACCCATTTCCTTGATCCGCGACAGCCCGACCGAGCCGTCGGAGCCCGCGCCCGACATCACGATGCCGATCGCGCGTTGGCGGTGCGCCTCCGCGAGCGTGCGGAAGAACAGATCGATGCCCGCGCGGCGTCCTTGCTCGGGCTGCTTCTGCGTGACGCGCAGATAGCCGTCGACCATGATCATCTCGAACGAGGGCGCGACCAGATAGACGTGGTCCGATTCGATCTGCGTCGGGCTCGTGACCTGCAGCACGGGCATGCTGGTGACTTTTTGCAGCAGCGAGGGCAGATTGCTTTCGTGATCCGGAGACAGATGAACGACCACCACGAAGGCCATCGACGTATGCGCGGGCAGCGCCTCGAAGAATTCCGTCAGCGCGTTAAGCCCCCCCGCCGATGCGCCGATACCGACGATCGGATAGAGTGCCTGGCTAGGCAGAGTCTGCCCTCGCTTTTTTGACATGGCTGCATGTCCCTTCTTGAAAAGAATAGTGTCCTGCGGTGGATTTTTATAGGGGAAACGAGTCCATTTCTTGCTAGCCCGCATCCCTATTATCCCGCATTGCACTCATTTTTCCATCAGCATGGACTGCAGCAGTTCGGCCGCGCGGCCCGCGCGCAGCGCGTTGTCCTGCTCGCGCTGTTGCGCGGCGGTATCTCCTGTCTTTGCGAAATGGTCGCTGCGCTCGCGACTGAACATTTCGCGCTCGCGCAGCGCGCGCAGCGCCTGGCGAAGCGAGTCCTCGGCTCCGACCGACAGGCCGTCGTCGAGCGACGCTGCCGAATACGCGTGACCGATATGGCAACGATAACGGATCACGCGCGATCCAGTGATGCGCCATAGCGTGCCGTTGCATTCGGGGCAGGTGAAAGTCGACGGCGTCGCGAGCTCCTTGATTGGATCGAACGGAGGGACGCCGTTCAGCCACGCGCTATGTTCGAGGACGATGCGATCAGTCGCCTCGCGCCGCACACGGTCGTTTTGCCCCGGCGCGCTAGCGTTGGCGCTGGTCAGTTTCACCAAACACCGCCCCATTTGATCGAGCGGCAGCACGTGATCGGCAAACGGCGACGCATGTCGCGGCATCTCACTCGCGAACGCGTCGACCGGGTCCTGCACGAGCGTCGCGCCGCCGCACGCCTGGATCGCTTCGAGGCCCGCGGCGCCGTCGTCGAGCAGGCCGGTCAGGATCACGCCAATCGCGCGTGGCCCGATCTGCGCGGCCGCGCTGCGAAAGAGGGGGTCGATCGCCGGGCGTGCGAAATTTTCTTTCGCGCCGTGCACAAGCCGCAACTGCCCGTCGTCGACCACGAGATGCCGGTCCGGCGGCGCCACGTATATTCTGCCGGGCGCGTAACGTTCGCCGTCCTGGGCGTGCTTGGCGGGTAGCGGGCCGGCCTGGTTCAGAAGCGTGGGCAACATGCTGCCGTGCGCGCCGATGTGCAGCACGACGGCGATGCTGGCGGGTATATCGGCGGGAAGCTGCGAGGCGAGCGAACGCAGTGCATCGACCCCTCCCGAGGACGTGCCGATTACGATGAAGTCGCGCTGGGTCAAAGTGGTCTCCGGGGACGTGGGGAGAAACTTTGGTATCAATCAAAGAACCGAGCAAGTGACATGCCGACCCGTCGGCATGGCCACGGACGTCACCGCGCAAGCGGAGCCCCGGCTAGCGATCCGACAGTCGCGGGCTGGCTGCCCGTCGCCGGCGGCTGGCCGCTGATGTCGCGCGCGAGCAGCGTGTCGTAGATCGTCAGATAGTCGTCGGTCATGCGCGCGGCCGTGAAGCGGCGCTCGAACTCGCGGCGGCATGCGCCGCGCTCGATATCCACGACGCGCCCAACCGCCTGTATCGCCTCATCCACGTTATCGACGATCAGGCCGCTTACGCCGTCCTCGAGCAATTCGGGCACCGCGCCGCGGCGAAACGCGATCACCGGCGTGCCGCACGCCATCGCCTCGATCATCACCATGCCGAACGGCTCGTCCCATTCGATCGGCAGCAGCAACGCGCGTGCGTTCGCGATCAATTGCCGGCGTGCGAGGCCGCCGACTTCGCCAAGGTATTCGGTGAACGCGGTCGAGCGGCGCAACAGCGGATCGATGCGCTCGCGGAAATAGTCGCGCTCGCCGGGATGCACCTTCGCGGCGATCTTCAACGGCAAGCCGCTGCGCCGGGCGATTTCGATCGCGAGATCGGGACGTTTCTCCGGCATCATGCGGCCGAGAAAGAGCAGGTAGGAACCGGCCATCGGTTGAAACGCGAACTCGTCGAGCGGCAGGCCGTGATGGACCGTGCCCTGCCAGTTCGCCCACGGCACCGGCCGGCGCTGACTCGCGGAAATCGACACCACCGGCACGCGCGCGAATTCGCGAAACAGCGGGCCATGATCGTGCGGCAGCAGACGGCCGTGCAGCGTCGTCAGCGTGTGGCACGGCAGGCGCTCGGCCCACGCGAAATGCAGCGGCTCGCCGTGAAAATGAACGACGTCGAAATAGTCCGCGTCGCGAATCACCCGCGCGAGCTGCCTGAGGTGATGCGTTTGCGTGTCCCATACCTGCGCATCGCGCCACAGACCGCGCGGACAGATCGGCACCAGCCGCGCGGCGGTGGTCGAATCGGCGCTCGCATAGAGCGTTACGTCATGGCCTCGCGCAACCAGTTCTTCGGTCAGATACGACACGACGCGTTCGGTCGCGCCGTATGCGAACGGCGGCACGCTTTCGTAAAGCGGAGCGATCTGGGCGATTCTCATCGGTCGTTGAAAGAGGAAAGGGGGTTGCGCGCAACGCGCCGCGCCGGACCACCAGCAGCAAGCGACGTACCGGCGAGCGACCGGTGGCGCGGTATGGGGTTTGCTCAACCGGGATGCCTGATCGATACAAGGGACTGCCATGAACGACCGCACAACGAAATCCGCTTCCGACGACACGAAGCCCTCCGCTCCACGCGACGCCGCGCGCACGCCCGACGCGCTCGCGCTGCTCGAAGCCGATCACCGCGCCGTGGAGAAACTGTTCGACGCCTTCGCCAAATCCCGCGGCGACGAGCGCGACACGCTCGAAGCCAAAGCCGCACTGACGCAGCGCGCGTGCGAAGAGCTGACGATGCACACGATCATCGAGGAAGAGTTGCTGTACCCGGCCGCGCAACAGGCGCTGCCCGAGGACGACAAACTCGATGTCGATGAAGCCCTTGTCGAGCATTTTCTGGTTAAAACGCTGATCGCGAAGTTCGAGACGCTGAAGCCGGGCGACAAAGGCTTCGACGCGACGTTCAAGGTCATGTCCGAACTGGTGCGGCATCACGTCGAGGACGAGGAAGGCGAACTCTTTCCGGCCTTGCGGCGCACCGGCTGCGATCTCACCGCGCTCGGTAACAAGATCGCGGCGCGCAAGCAAACGCTGCAAGACAAGCTGGATCAGGCGGGTAGTCGCGCGGTCGGGGACAAGACCGGCACGGTTAAGCTGGAGCCTTAATTGCGCACGGCCATTGCGCACGGCCATTGCGCACGGCCATTGCGCACGGCCATTGCGCACGGGCTGTCGCGCTGATCAGTTTGAAGGGTCGCTGCGACAGCAATGTCCATAAGTCGCCGGTTACGGACGAACGCACCCTATTACACGTCCATTAACATCGATTGCAGGAGGGCACAACAGGGCGGCCTGATTCAGGCAGGGAGAGACATGTCCAGGAGAAAGCTGAAACTGATCCAATACGCGCCGGCAGCGGTCCTCTCGCGCGACGACTTTTCTATTTTCGTCACCGCCCGACGCAGCGCCGACGGGCGATTCTATGCCGACCTGCTGGTGAGCCGTAAGGTGGATGGCCGCCGTCTGTTCCCGTTCGATGGCGCGCCCGAAGTCGGTCCGTTCAACAGCATCGAGGAAGCGCGGCTCGCCGCCGAGGAATACGGCGCGCGGATCGTCGCGGCCGACCTTGCCTGTCCCGAGGCGTGAGCCCGCGGTTTTCATAGCGCCCGGCGATCCGGCTGCGACGGCGACGACACGCCATCCGTCGCCTGTCAGGCCCGCGACTCCGCGCATCTAACCACACAAATGGCAGCACGCGCCGGCCGGAACAATGCTTGCTCGCCTGTCGCTCGCCGTCATCGGGGCACGGCGCGCGTTGCGCCGTACCGCGGCATCGCTCACCTTCACGGAGAAACCGTATGGACAAGGAACTCGAAGCCCGCATCCGCACGCGGGCATACCACATCTGGCAAAACGATCCGTCGCCCGAAGGCAGGGCCGCCGACCATTGGGAAGAAGCGCGCCGGCAGATCGAGGCGGAAGGCGCTGCCGCGCCGCAGGAGGCGACCGATCAGTCCGCGGATCGCGACCGCGGCTCGCGCATCGCGCCCGAACAGCAACTGCAGGAAATGCCGGGCGAGGACATCGAAGCGTCAAAGCAAGTCCAACACCAGCGCGCCGGATGACGCGCGCGCCGCGCTTTCACACCGACGCCGACGATGGCGTCGGTGCCACCGGCAGCGCGCGCTTGTGGCGCGTCGCCATGTAAAAGCGGCGAATCGTCGTCAATACTTCGTCGCTGACCGGCTTGCCTTCGAGGAAGTCGTCGATGTCCTGATAGCTGATGCCGTAACTGTCCTCGTCCGGCTTTTGCGGCGTCAGCGTTTCGAGGTCAGCGGTCGGCACCTTGTGGACGAGTTGCTCCGGCGCGCCGAGCGCGTGCCCGAGCGCGCGCACGCGGCGCTTCGTCAGACCCGCGAGCGGCAGGATATCCGCGCCGCCGTCGCCGTACTTCGTGAAGAAGCCCATCAGCGATTCGGCCGCGTGGTCGGTGCCGATCACCACGCCGACGCGCGCGCCCGCAATCGCGTATTGCGCGATCATGCGTTGGCGCGCCTTGATATTGCCGAGCACGAAGTCTTCCTGAAAGTCGTCGACGTACTGTACGTTGCCGCGTTTGAGCGAAGCCAGCATCGCGTCGGCCGGCTCCTTGATGTTGACTGTCAGCGTTTCGTCCGGACGGATGAACGCGAGCGCGGCCGCGGCGTCCTCTTCGTCGCGCTGGCTGCCGTACGGCAGACGCACCGCGACGAACCGTGCTTCGTAGCCGCCGTCGCGCAGGCGCTCGACGGCAAGCTGCGCGAGGCGTCCCGCGGTCGTCGAATCGACGCCGCCGCTGATACCGAGCACGTAGGTGCGCAAGCCTTGCGAGGCCAGGTAGTCGCCGAGGAACGCGACGCGCCGCTCGCGCTCTTGTGCCACGACGAAATTGCGCGCGACGCCGAGTTCGTCGATCACCGCCTGCTGCCAGGCGTTGGTGTCGAAGGAAGTATGGAGATTCATCGTGCGGTCTCTGATGAGTGGTCCCGCTCGATGCGCGGGAGTTGATTGAAGTAGTGCTCGATGCGCGATAGCGCATACAGCGCGGCTGCCGAACGCACGTCGTTGCGGTCGCCCGAAAAGCGCCGCGTGTCCGCGAACGTCAGGAACTCGCCGCCGCGCCGCCGGAACGACCACGCGAAGCATTGCGTGCCTGGGGGCGGACCGTCATCGGAGCCGCCATGGGCGCCGCCGTCGGCGAGCCCCGTGTTCGATACCGCGATGTCCGCGCAGCAGCCTTGCTGGCACAACGTACCTTCGGCCATTTCGCGCGCGACCGCTTCGCTGGTGAGCCCGGATTGCTCCATCGTGGTTTGCCGCACGCCGAGAAAGCCGGCCTTGCCCGACGGCGAGTAGCTGACGAAGCCGACGTCGAGACACGCGCCGCTGCCCGGCACACTCGCCAGATACGACGCGATCTGGCCGCCGGTGCACGATTCGGCGGTCGCGAGCTTCAGACCTCGCGAACTGAGGAACGACACGACCTGCATCGGAATGTTCATGTTTTCGCCCTTGTCGTGCGACGGATTCGGACCGGCGTTTCGTTCGTGCCAACGCTTTCGCGTCACAGGCAGCAAGTATCGGTCCGCATTCGCGCATCGCCACGAGTTGCTGCCGGCGGTATGCTCATTGCTGATACGTGGAAGAGCAGCGAACTCGCGCGGGTCCCGTCGCAATGGGGGGTGCGCGAACCGCCGCGCGTTCGCGAGGAGGCGGCGATGGACGATTTCGACGAAGCGCGCACATGGATGGTCGAGCGACAGATCGTGCAACGCGGCGTGCGCGACGATTACGTGATCGCGGCGATGCGGCGCGTGCCGCGCGAGGCATTCGTGCCGGCCGAGCTGCGCGAATTCGCGTATGACGATACGCCGCTGCCGATTGGCGGCGAGCAGTCGATCTCGCAGCCATACATCGTCGCGAAGATGCTCGCGGCCGCCGAATTGCAGCCCGGCGATCGCGTGCTCGACATCGGCACGGGCTCCGGCTATGCGGCCGCGCTCGCCGCGGAGATCGCGGGCCGGGTGGATTCGATCGAGCGCGACGCGAGCCTCGCCGAGAGCGCGCGCGAGCGCTTGCAGCGGCTCGGCTACGAGAACGTCGAGGTGCATGTCGGCGACGGCACCGCGGGTCTTGCCGCGCATGCGCCCTATAACGCGATCATCGCGGCGGCAGGCGGCCCGCATGTGCCGCAGGCGCTGCGCGCGCAGCTCGCGCTCGGCGGACGGCTGGTGATGCCGGTCGGCAGCAGTCTGAGCCGCCAGCGGCTCGTGAAGATCGTGCGGCGCGGCGAACACGACTATGACGAACATGCGTTCGCCGAAGTGCGCTTCGTGCCGCTCGTCGGCGACGATGGTTGGCCGGAGCCAGGCGGCGCGCCGCACGCGCAGTCGCGACCCGCGCCGACGCCGGCCGCGCCTAAGCCGGCCGCACCGAAGCTGGCCGCACTCGAAATCGCGATTCGCGACGCGGCCGAACCGTTGCCGGACATCGATTCCCCGGAATTCGCGACGTTTGTCGACCGCTTCGCCGGGCGGCGCGTCGTGCTGCTCGGCGAAGCCAGTCACGGCACGTCGGAGTTCTATCGCGCGCGTGCGGCGATCACCCGACGCCTGGTCGAGCGGCACGGCTTTTCGACGGTCGCGGTCGAGGCCGACTGGCCCGACGCGGCGATCATCGACCGGCATGTGCGCGATCGACCGATGCCCGCCGAGCGGTCTCGACCGTTTCGCCGCTTTCCGACCTGGATGTGGCGCAACACCGACTTCATGGCCTTCGTCGCGTGGCTGCGCTCGCACAATGCCGCGCACCGCGACAGCGAAACGCGCTTCTATGGGCTCGACATCTACAGCCTGTCCGAATCGATCGACGCGGTGCTGCGCTACCTCGACAGCGTCGATCCGGTCGCGGCGCGCATCGCTCGCGAACGCTATGGCTGCCTCAGTCCGTGGCAGAAAGACCCGGCCGTGTATGGACGCGCCGCGTTGAGCGGCGGCTACGCGCAGTGCGAAAAGCAGGTGGTCGCGCAGCTCGGCGACCTGCTGAAAAGCCGGCTCGACTACGCGCGGGAAGACGGCGAGCGCTTCCTGGACGCGGCGCAGAACGCGCGGCTCGTCGCAGTCGCCGAGCAGTACTATCGCGCGATGTATTACGGCGGGCCGCAAAGCTGGAATCTGCGCGACACGCACATGTTCGACACGCTGCGTCATGCGCTCGACAGCGGCGGGCCGCAAGCTCGTCTGGTCGTCTGGGCGCACAACTCGCACATCGGCGACGCGAGCGCCACGCAGATGGGCCGCGTGCAGGACGAGATCAATCTCGGCCAGCTGTGTCGCGCGCAGTTCGGCGACGCGGCGGCGCTGATCGGTTTCGGCACGCACAGCGGGACGGTCGCCGCGGCCAGCGACTGGGGTGGGCCGATGGAGGTGAAGACCGTGCTGCCGTCGCTCGAGGGCAGCGTCGAATTCAGCACGCATGGCACGGGCCTCGTGCGCTTCCTGCTCGATCTGCGGCCCGGGGTGCACGACGCGCTGCGCGAACGGCTGCGCGCGCCGCTGCTGGAGCGCTTCATCGGCGTCATCTATCGTCCGGAAACCGAGCGGTATAGCCACTACGCGGAAGCGTCGCTGGCCGAGCAGTTCGATGCGTACGTGTGGTTCGATCGCACGAGCGCGGTGAGCGCGCTGCCCGTTTGCGCCGACCAGAAGGACAGCGTGGCGGAGACTTTCCCCTTTGGCGTGTGAGGGCGCTCGGCCGCGCTGCTTGCGGCGAGGAACGCGCGATGAATGACGAACCGGTCTGGTTCCTGCTGATCGGCGCGCTCCTCACGTTCATGGCGGTGGCGCGCGGGCCGATCCGCCGCTTGCCGCTGACCGGCGCGATCATCTATCTGCTGGTCGGCTTGCTGATCGGGCCGGCCGTGTCCGGGCTCGTCGGCGTGGATCTGCTTGGCAATGCCGCGCTGCTCGCGACGTTGGCCGAAGTCGCGCTCGTCGTGTCGCTGTTTTCGATCGGCATGCATCTGCGCGTGCGGTTGCGCAATCCGCTTTGGTTGTTGCCGCTGCGGCTCGGCGGCCCCGCGATGCTCGTCACTATCGCGTTGATGTTCGGCTTCACCGCGCTGCTGACAGGACGGGCCGACGGCGCCGCGTTGTTCCTCGCGGCCGCGCTCGCGCCGACCGACCCGGTGCTCGCCAACGAGCTGCGCGTGACGCAAGCCGGCGACGACGAACCCGTGCGCTTCGCGTTGTCGGGCGAGGGCGGCCTCAACGACGGCGCCGCCTATCCGTTCGCGGTGCTGGGTCTGACGCTCGCCGGTGCGAGACTGTTCGGCTCCGGCAGCGGCGTGCATTTCGTCGGCTCAGTGGTGTGGGGCATCGTCAGTGCGCTTGTGATCGGCTGCGTATTCGCGATCGTGTTCGCACGCGTCATCTTCCTTCTGCGCACCCGTTACGGCGAAGCGATCGGTCTCGATGGGTTTCTCGCGCTAGGCCTGATGTCGACCTCATACGGTGCGGCGCTGTGGCTGCACGCGTATGCGTTCGTCGCGGTGTTCGTGGCGGGCGTCGCCGTACGTCACGAGGAATTGCGCGCGACGGGCGACAAGAACCCGTCGGAAGTGCTCGACGAGGTGCAGCACGGCGAACAGGCCGATGTCGCCAAAGACCCCGAAAAGGCGCACGCGGTCCTCGCCGAATCGATGATGGGCTTCACGCGTGAAATGGAGCGGCTCGCGGAGTTGTCGCTGATGCTGATCATCGGTTGCGTCGTGTCCGCGCATTGGCGCGCGATGCTCGAGCTGCGCGCCGTGTTACCGGCGGTGTTTCTGTTTTTCGTCGCGCGGCCACTGTCCGTCGTCGTCGCGATGATGGGTGCACGCATCGACAACAGCCAGCGGTATCTGATGGCATGGATGGGGATTCGCGGTGTCGGCGCGTTTTACTACCTGATGTTCGGCCTCGAATACGCGCGCGGCGCGATGGCGCCATTGCTGCCGGCCGTGCTCGATGCAATCGTGTTGTCGGTGCTGCTGCACGGCTCGACCGCGAACTATCTGTTGCGGCGGTATTTCGACCGGCGTCGTTGAATCAAGCGATGTGCGCGACGGCGCGCGTCGGTGGTCGCGCGGCGCTGCGCTCGGCTCCTGTCTGCCCCTTGTATCGCAATGTATCCGCACGACCCGCGGATACGCGCGCTTACCAAAACTGTCGATCCAGACACATGCGAGATACGTCGGGGCTTTCCAATACGTGCACGGCAAGTTCGAACCCGGATTTGCAGACCTGAATATCACTGGATCAACAGGAGTAGTCGACCATGACTCGCATCGAAAAAGTGCTGTACACCGGCAAAACCCATACGACCGGCGGCCGCGAAGGCGCCGCGCGCAGCTCGGACGGTCGTCTCGACATCAAGCTGTCGTCGCCTGGCACCTCGGGCGTCGGAACGAACCCCGAGCAGTTGCTCGGCGCCGGCTGGTCGGCGTGTTTCATTGGCGCGCTCGGTTTGGCGGCGCGCTCGGTGCATGTGCCGTTGCCGGCCGATACGAGCGTCGATGCGGAAATCGATCTGGGCACCACCGATGGCGCTTACTTCCTTCAGGCGCGTTTGTTCGTCAGTCTTCCCGGTGTCGAGCGTGACGTGGCGCACGGGTTGATCGAGCGAGCGCATCTGACCTGCCCGTATTCGAAGGCGTTGCGCGGTAATGTGGATGTGCAGACGACGCTCGTTTGAGCGCCGCTGGAGGGGAGGCGCGGGGCCCGCGCCGAAGCATCGCGTGGCCCGCTACGCCGCAGGCGCAACCGACGCTCCCGCGATGTTGTGCCGCGCGAGCGATTGCGCGACAAAACCCGAGCCCTTCATCTCTTCGACAAACGACCACAGTGCGTGAGCCGCCGCTTCGCCGCGGTCTTTCGGCAGACCCATCGCCTGCCGGATCACCATGAAGCGCTCGTCGAGCAGCCGCAGACCGGGCGTTTGCTTCGCATCGGCTTCGAGTTGCTGCTTCACGCCTGCCGCCACTTCCAGATGCTGCTCGATAAACGTCGGCACGACGCTCGGCGAGCTCGGCGCACGCACGATTTGCGCGGATTTCAGCTCGCGCGTCAGAAACAGATCGTATGCACTGCCTTTGCCGACGACGACCCGGTTGTGCGCCTGATCCACATCCTGATTCGAGCGCACCGGCGAGTCGTCGCGCACCAGGTAGAAGCCTTCGATCAACACGTACGCCGCCGTGAACGCAATCGTCTCGCCGCGCGACGGATCGATCGCAAAGAAGCCGAAATCCGCGCGCTCGTCGCCGACGGCCTGCACCGATTTGCCGGCCGTATCGAAGACGACCAACACCAGTTCGACGCCCAGCTTCGCGGCGAACGCGCGCGCGAGATCGATCGATACGCCGAACGGCTCGCCGGAGTCGGCGTGACGATTGGCGAGGATTGGATTGCCGAGATTGATCGACGCGCGCAGCTTGCCGGTGGGCGTGAATGCGGCGACGACGGAAGGATCGATGGTCATAGAGGCTCTCGTGGCGATCGCGTTCGGGACGAAGCGCGGACTCAGCAGACTCTTCTGCAATGTCGGCGGGATGTCAAGACGCGTTTCGATGATCATGGTCGCGTCGATCGGTCGAATGGCCGGACGCCAAGGAATGACAAGAAGCGGCCCCGCGTCTGCGGGGCCGTGCTTGCAAGGGCGAGGACCGCCACCTATCCATACCACGTCCCCCCGCTCTTTCACCCACCAGCGCCACTTCAATCCCGCAACTTCACCGCCGTCATCCGCGGCATCAGCAGATGAATGATGCCCAACGCAACCAGATACGCGGACGCGCCGACAGTGAAGAGCGCCCAATACTGCCCGGTGCGCTGCAACGTCTCGCCGATCACACCGGAAAAGAAGAACGAGCCGACCATCCCCGCCACACCGCCGATGCCGACGACCGTGCCGACCAGCCGCTTCGGAAATACGTCGCCGACCGTCGTGACGAGGTTCGCCGACCAGCCCTGGTGCGCCGCTGCCGCTAGACCCACGGCGAACACCGCGTACCACAGGCTCTGGAAATACGACAAGGTGGCGATCGGCACCACGCACAACGCACAAATGAGCATCGTGACCTTGCGCGCAAAATTCGGCTTGTTGGTACGTGCCATCAAACGCGACGACAGCCACCCGCCCGCGACGCTGCCGACCGACGCCATCGTATAGATAGCGATCAGCGGGAGGCCCATATGGCCGATGTCGATATGGCGCGATTCATTGAGCCACTTGGGCAGCCAGAACAGATAGAACCACCACACCGGATCGGTCAGCAGCTTGCCGAAGACAAACGCCCACGTTTCACGATATTTGAGCACCGACAACCAGCTGACTTTCTGTTCGACGACTTCTTCGCGATCCGCATTGATGTAGTCCAGTTCTTCCTTCGTCACCGACGGATGCTGCGAAGGCTGCCGATAAACCAGCAGCCACACTGCCAGCCAGACGAAACCGGTCGCGCCGCCCGCGATGAACGTCGCGCGCCAGCCCCACATGAGCGCGGCGATCGGCACGAAGGCCGGTGCGACGATGCCCCCGATCGTCGCGCCCATGTTCCACCAGCCAGTCGCTAATGCGCGTTCCTTCTTCGGAAACCACGTGGCCGTAGTGCGGATCGCAACCGGAAAATTGGCCGCTTCGCTGAAGCCGAGCAAACCGCGCACGGCCGCAAAGCCAGGCACGGTCGATGCCACCGCGTGCAGCATCGCCGCGAGACTCCACATCGCCATTGCGCTGCCGTAGACCTTCTTCGTGCTGACGCGGTCCGCGATGCGGCCGAAGATCGCGAGACCCACCGCATAGGCGACCGTAAACACCATCACAGTCTGCGCGTACTGCACCTGGCTCCAGCCGATATCCTTTTGCAGCAGCGGCGCGAGCAGCCCGAGCATCTGGCGATCCATGTAGTTGATCGTCGTCGCGGCGAAGATCATCGCGCAGATGGTCCATCGGTATCGTCCGACGGCCGTACTTGCGGCGGCCGTCGTAGCTTCCATCGTTTTCATCGTGTCTCCCGAAGGTTTTGGAAATGGTGGCGATATGGTCGTTCGATGCGGTCAATGCGCGGAGGCGGGCAATCCTTCGCGCCGGCTCATGCGGGTGAGGAACACGACCCCGGCGGCCACCACCGACATCACCGCGAGTCCAGTGAGGCCGCCCTCGATCGAGCCGGTCTTCTGTTCGAGCAAGCCGAAAGTCGCCGGCGCGACGAAGCCGCCGCCGAGGTTGCCGATCGAGTTGATCAGCGCCAGCACCGCCGCGGAAATGCGCGCATCGAGGTATCCCTGCGGAATCGGCCAGAACAGCGCCGAGGCCGCCTTGAAGCCGATCGCCGCAAAGCAGATCGCGATGAACGAGAACACTGGGCCGCCCTGGCCGGCCGCATACATGCCGAGCGCGGCGATCAGCAGCACGCACGCGACCCACGCTTGCTGGAACTTGAAGCGCGCTGCGAGCATCGCGAACAGATACATCGCCACGATCGAGATCAGCCACGGAATCGAGTTGAACAGGCCGACCTGCAAATCGTTGAAATGGCCCATCTTGCGGATGATGCTGGGCAGCCAGAAGGTCGCGCCGTAGATGGTCAGCGACACCGCGAAGTAGATCAGGCAAAAGATCAGGATTTGCGGATCGCGCAGCAGCGCGCCCAGCGATGGCCTGACCGGATGTGCCGCGGTGCGCTGGCGTTGCTCTGCGTCGAGCGCATCGAGCACCGCGTCCTGCTCGGCGCGGGTGAGCCAGCCGGCGTCGCGCGGCTTCGAGTCGAGCCACAGCAAGACGAAGCCCGCGAGCACGACCGAGAACATGCCTTCTACCACGAACATCCACTGCCAGCCGCGCAGCCCCGCGCCTTCGATCAGCATCAGCCCGCCGGAGATCGGCCCGGACAGCACCGACGCGAGCGCCGAGCCGCTCAGGAAGATCGCCATCGCCTTGCCGCGCTCGCTGCTCGGCAGCCATTGCGTGAAGTAGTAGATGACGCCGGGAAAGAAGCCCGCTTCGGCCGCGCCGAGCAGCCGCCGCATGACGTAGAACGACGTCTCGCCGCGCACGAACGCCATGCCGGCCGCGGCCAGCCCCCACGTGAGCATGATGCGCGCGAGCCACAACTTCGCGCCGAAGCGCTGCAGCAGGACGTTCGACGGCACTTCGAAGATCGCATAGCTGACGAAAAAGAGCCCCGCGCCGAGCCCATACGCGGCCGCGCCGATGCCCAGATCGGCGCTCAGATGCTGGCGCACGAAGCCAATGTTCACGCGGTCGATGTAGTTGACGATGAACATCACGACGAACAGCGGCAGCACGCGCCACTTGATCTTGCGCACTGCGCTCGCGAGTACGCTGGCGTGCTCGGGCCGCGCCGTGTCGGCGGTGGGATGACTCATGGGGTTGTCTCCTTCGATGGCGACGCGCGTGGCGCGTCGCAGGGCTCGTCGGCGCGGATTAAAAGCGAGGATTGAAAGAGAGGATCAAAAGCGCGGATTCTTGCCGCTGAAGCCCGGCTCGTACTTCCGCAACTGTGTCAGGTCATCGCGATTGCGCACGCCGCACGACAGATACTGTGCATGCAGTTTGGCGAGCCGCTCGCGATCGAGCTCGACGCCTAGGCCCGGCATGGTGGGCACGCGCACCGAGCCGTTGTCGAACTTCACGCGGCCGCCCTTGATGACTTCTTCCTGCTGCCACGGGTAATGCGTGTCGCACGCATAGGTCAGGTTGGGGATGCTTGCCGCGACGTGCGTCATCGCCATCAGGCTAATGCCGAGGTGCGAGTTCGAGTGCATCGACATGCCGAGATCCCACAGCTTGCACATGCGCGCGAGCGTCTGCGTCGCGCGCAGGCCGCCCCAGTAGTGATGATCCGACAGTAACACCTTGACCGAACCCAGCTCGGCGCCGCGACGGAAATCTTCCATCGTCGTGATGACCATGTTGGTCGCTAGCGGCAGACGCGTGTGCCTGGCGAGTTCAGCCATTCCTTCAAGACCCGGGCACGGATCTTCGTAGTATTCGAGCAGCTCATCGAGTTCAGGGGCGGCCGCGATGCTCGTTTCGAGCGTCCAGTTGGCGTTCGGGTCGAGGCGCAGCGGCACGCCGGGGAACGCCTGATGCAGCGCGCGCATGCACGCGATTTCGTGTACCGGGTCGAATACGCCGCCCTTCAGCTTGATGCTCTGGAAGCCATACAGCTGGATCATCCGACGCGCCTGCGCGACGATCTGCGCGGGGCTCAGCCCTTCGCCCCAGGCATCGGGCGCATAGGGCTTGTCGATGTGCTCGGCGTATTTGAAGAACAGATAGGCGCTGTAGGGCACCGCGTCGCGCACTTTGCCGCCGAGCAGATCGACGATCGGCGCGCCGGCGATCTGCCCTTGCAGGTCGAGCATTGCGACTTCGAGCGTGCTGATCACTTTCGGCGCGTTCTTTGCCGAGTGCGAGCCGGGCGCGAGTTCGAATTCGACCGCGCCCGGGCTCGCCTTGATCGCGGCCCGCACGCGCTCTTCCATGCGATTGAGGTCGAACGGCGACAGGCCGATCACCAGCGACTTCGCCTGCTCCAGCACGCGCAGCATCGGTTCGTCGCCATAAGTCTCGGAGAGGCCGACGCGGCCATCGCTCGTCTCCAGTTCGACGATGGCGCGCAGCGCCCAGGGTTCGTGGATCCCGGCGGCATTGAGCAGCGGGCCGTCGCGGAAGGCGATCGGAGTAATGCGCAGCTGCGTGATGGTGATATCGCGAGTCATGATGGCAATCGGCAAGGGAACAAGAGAATTTGATGAAGCGGATGGTAAAGCACTAATATATTAGTGTGTTAGTGGGGTAAATACCAAGCTGCACTTTTTGGGGAACCTGGCTCGCCGGCCCGCTGGAAGGGGCGGGCGTCGGCTATAGTGCTAGTGCATCAATGGACCGCCATGGCGGTCCCCGCCTGCTTCCATGCTTCAATTTCTGCCATGAAAAACCACGCTACCTCGCGGGCGGCGAGCCGGCTCGACCGCTCCCGCCACGCCGCGCCGCAAGTATTCGAACGACTGCGCGAAATGATCCTTTCGCTCGAACTGACGCCGGGCACGGTGCTCTCGCGCACCGAGCTGGCGAGCCGCTACGGGCTGAGCCAGACGCCGGTGCGCGACGCGCTGATGAAGCTCGGCGAAGAAGGTCTCGTCGACATCTATCCGCAGCACGCGACGGTCGTTAGCCAGATCAACGTGACGTCCGCGCTACAGGCGCACTTCCTGCGTCGCTCGATCGAACTTGAAGTGGTGCGCACGCTCGCGGAGCAGCGCGACCCCGCGCTGATCGCTGAACTGCGCGCGACCATCGCGCGGCAAACGGAATTGCTCGACCTGAAGAACTACGAGCAGTTCTCGCTGCTCGATCAGGCGTTTCATCGACAGATGTACGAGGCGGCGGGCGTGCCCCAGCTATGGGATCTGGTGCGTAGGCTGAGCGGCCATATCGACCGGCTGCGACGCCTGCATCTGCCGGTAGAGGGCAAGACGATGGCGGTGGTGCGCGATCACACCGAGATCATCGATGCGATCGACAACGGCGATGTCGAAGCCGCGCAGGCGGCGCTACGCAAGCATCTATCGGGGACGCTGAATCAGATCGATCAGATCAGGACGAGTCATCCGAATTTTTTGGCGGATGAGTGAAGGGCGCGAGAGTGACGACTTGCGCCCGCGTTTCACTTCAACCTTCGGTGATCGTTTCCCAAGTGCCCGATCGGGCCGAGCGGAACACGGCATCGATCACTCGCATATTCGCGCGCGCATCTTCTAGCGGAATAGCCTGCGGGCCTCCACTCAAGATCGCATGCGCGAAGGTGGCGGCTGCAACGCCATATTGATCGCATACCGGAAGCTCCAGCCAGCGATCGGTCGCGACACCGTTGCTCGCGTTTTCACTCAGTAACAGGCGCGTCGGTTTATCGTTTGGTGCATTGAATGGAATCTCCACTTCGATCCGCCCCGAGGTACCGTGAAATTGCATCCGCTGGTACGGATAGGTCTGAGTCGAGTAAAAGAAACTCGCCTGCACGCCATCGAAGTCCATCAACACGGAGCCGAGCCGGTCCACTTTGAATGCAGGGTCCTGCTCCACCAGCGCAACGACGCGCCGTGGTTCACGTCCGATAGTGAAGCGCGACGTTGTGATCGGATAACAGCCAATATCGAGCAGACCGCCACCGCCTAGCTCGCTCTGGTTGCGGATATTGTGTTCGTTCGTGTTGTGATAGGTGAAACCGCCGGTCACTGCCCGCAATTCGCCAATCGCACCTTCGTCGATCAAGGAGCGCACCTTCAGCCATTGCGGATGCGTGCGAACCATGAAGGCTTCCTGGATGTATCGTCCGCTCTTGTTGCGCGCGGCGATCAGTCGTTCAACCTGTTGAGCGTCCAGACTGATCGGCTTTTCACATAGCACGTGCTTGCCCGCCTCAACGGATCTGATCGTCCATTCCACGTGCAGATGATTGGGCAGTGGAATATAGACCGCGTCGATTTCCGGGTCCGCAAGAAGCGCCTCGTAACTATCGTATGCGACAGCCAGACCATATTTGGCCGCGGCTTCCCGCGCTTTCTCCGTAGAGCGTGACGCGATGCCTTTCACCCGACATTTCGGCGCATTGTGCATGGGCACGACCACCTTGTCGTTGATTTTTGCGGCGCCCAAAATTCCCCAGACTATTTGATCTTTTGCCATGACGTCCCTTTCCGATTGCGTATCCGATGAGTCGAGCAGGTGAAGCGCCCGATCGCAACAGTTTAACCGTCGATTGCCGTGCGTAGCGTTGCTACGCCTCGGTCCGCCTGAGCAGATAGTCGAGGCCGCCCACCCGATACCATCGGTATCCGTACGGCTCGAGCACGACCGAGTGGCAACCGTCATCGTCAGCCTCGCTGTGGTCGTCGGACAGAAGATTGATCAACGGCTCTCTACCCGGTTCGTTGGAGTTCAGGCGGAATTCGACGGTACCCACTTCGGCGCGGAAGTTATGCAGAAACAGCACGGAATTGTTACGCCAGTGATAGGCGAGTGCGAGGACATCGTTTCGCGAGGTGCGCAGCACTTCGAAGTCCCCCCAGCTGATTTCCGGCACTTCCCGGCGCATGCGAATCATCCGCTCGGTCCAGTTGAGAAACGAATCGGGATCGCGCCGCTGCTTCGCCACATTGACCCGCTCAAAGCCATAAGCACCGCCGGCTATCGCAGGAACCGGCGGGTTTGAATGGCTGGTGAAGCCGCCTTGCGACTCGGACGACCATTGCATCGGCGTGCGCGCACACTGGCGCTCGGGCCGGCGCAGGTCGTCGCCCATGCCGATCTCATCGCCGTACCGGAACACGGGCGTACCCGGCAAACTCAGCATCAGGCTATAGGCAAGTTCGAGACGGCGTCTGTCGCCCGACAGCATCGGCGCAAGTCTGCGGCGGATGCCGCGCCCATACAGCTGCATGTCGGGGTCGGGGGCGAACGCGGCGAACACTGCCGCGCGCTGTTCGGGCGTCAGGCGGCCCAGATCGAGTTCGTCGTGATTGCGCAGAAACACCCCCCATTGCGCACTCGGCGGCCGTGGTCTGGTCGCAAGGAGCGCGTCCTTCAGCGGCTTCGTGTCGCCCGTCGCGAGCGTGTAAAAGGTGTTCTGGTTGAGCCGGAAGTTAAACATCATCGGCAAGCGCTCGCCCTCGTCGCCGAAGTACTGAAGATCCGTTTTGGGCGGCACATTGGCTTCGGCCAGAATGATCGCGTCGCCCTCGCGCCACTGCAGAAACTCGCGAAAGGTTCGCAACATGTCATATTGCTCGACCGGTCGGCGCACCTTCGGTCCCTTCGTCGCGATGACGAAGGGCACCGCGTCCATGCGGAATCCGGAAACCCCAAGCTGGATCCAGAAGCCCATGATCTTCAGCAGTTCCGCCTGCACCTGCGGGTTGGACGTATTCAGGTCCGGTTGGAAATCGTAGAAGCGATGGAAGTACCAGCGTCTCGCCCGCTTGTCGAAACTCCAGGTCGACTTCTGCACGCCCGGAAACGCCACGCCGCGTTGCGCATCGGCGGGCTTGTCGTCCGACCAGACATACCAGTCGCGATATTTCGAAGTGGGATCGCTGCGTGCTTGCTGGAACCAGGGGTGCTGGTCGGACGTATGATTGACCACGAGGTCGATGATGACGCGCAAGCCCCGCTCGGCGCACGCGTGCGTGAATTCGGCAAAATCCCCGAGCGTGCCGTACTTCGGATCGACGTTGTAATAGTCGCAAACGTCGTAACCGTTATCGCGCCCGGGCGACGGGTGGAACGGCATCAGCCAGATCGTCGTCATGCCAAGCCCTTGCAGGTAATCGAGCCTGCGCATCAGACCCTGGAAGTCGCCGACGCCGTCGCCATTCGCGTCCATGAAGGTGCCTACCGACAGGCAATAAATGATCGCGTTCTTGTACCAGAGGTCATTGAGCATAGGGTCCGCGCGTGGCGCCAAAACAATCGATCGTGAAGAGGAATTGCAATGTCGGAGCTGGCGTGGTGGCAACGCGGCGTGATCTATCAGATCTATCCGCGTTCGTTTCAGGACAGTAACGGCGATGGCATCGGCGATCTGCGCGGCATCGGCACGCGCCTTGAATATGTCGCGGCGCTCGGCGCCGATGCGGTGTGGATCTCGCCGATCTGCCCGTCGCCCATGGCCGACTTTGGCTACGACGTTGCGGACTATTGCAACATCGATCCGATATTTGGCACTCTGGATGAGTTCAAGCAATTGATGGGCCACGCACATCGGCTCAGGCTCAAGGTACTGCTCGATTTCGTGCCCAATCATTCGTCGAACCGGCATCCGTGGTTCGAGCAAAGCCGCTCGTCACGGGACAATCCGAAACGGGACTGGTATCTGTGGCGCGATCCCGCGCCCGATGGCGGGCCGCCGAATAACTGGCTGAGCCGCATGGGCGGCTCGGCGTGGGAGTGGGACGAGGTGACGGGGCAGTACTACTATCACGCGTTTCTGCGGGAGCAGCCTGACCTGAACTGGAGAAGCCCCCAGCTACGCCGCGCGATGGATCACGTGCTGCGCTTCTGGCTCGATCTCGGCGTGGACGGCTTTCGCGTAGACGTGGTCTGGCTGCTGATCAAGGACGCGCAGTTTCGCGACAATCCGCCGAATCCCGCCTATCGGCCCGGCGAGCCGGACCATCATCGGCTATTGCAAAGTTACACCGAGGATCAGCCGGAAGTGCATGAAATCGTCCGCTCGATGCGAGCCACCCTGGACGAGTATGGCGAGCGCGTGCTGATCGGCGAAATCTACCTGACTGTCCCGCAACTGGTGAAGTATTACGGCGTGAACGGCGAAGGCGCGCACATGCCGTTCAATTTCCAGTTGCTCAACGCGAGATGGAACGCGAACGAAATCGCCGGCATGATCCGGGATTACGACATTGCGTTGCCCGAATACGCGTGGCCGAACTGGGTGCTGGGAAACCACGACAATCCGCGCGTTGCGTCGCGCGTCGGCGCGGCGCAGGCGCGTGTGGCCGCTGTTCTTCTGCTGACGCTCCGAGGGACGCCGACGCTTTACTACGGCGATGAAATCGGCATGACTGATGGCGATATCGCGCCGGACGAGGTTCAGGACCCGGCGGAACTCCGTCAACCGGGCATTTGCCAGGGGCGTGATCCCGAGCGCACGCCTATGCAATGGGATGGTTCGCTGCCGAATGCGGGCTTTACGGACGGCAAGCCGTGGCTGCCCATTGCGACGTCGACGAGCGTGCGCGAACAGGATGGCGACATGTCGAGCATGTTGTCGCTCTATCGGCGCCTGCTGGGCTTGCGCCGCAGCAACGCCGCGCTCGTGCGCGGCACGATCGAAAATGTCGTTGCTTACGGCGACGTGCTGACTTACGAGCGGCGATACGGCAATGAACGCCTTTTTATCGCGCTGAACATGGGCGTCGAAGAGGCTACTGTGCAATCGCGCCCGGGCCTGCTGTTGCTATCGACGGTGAGCACGCGCAGCGGCGAAAACTTTGTCCAGGGTGCCAATCTGCTTGCCGCCAGCGAGGCGGTCATCGTGGTCGTTTGAGCCACCATCGAACGTCGAAGCCGACTACGAAGCAGTCACAGGCGCAGCGCTAACGCTTTCCTCGATCGATGACACGGCACTGCGAATGCGTCTCGCGATGCGCGCGTCGAGCGCTGTGTACACGAGCATGCTCAGATCTGGCCGACCATCGACGGCGAACAGCGAATACTCCATTTCGATGGTCCCGAATGTTGGATGCAGCAGGCGCTTAACGTGCTGTCCTTCGCTGTGGCCGAATACCTGGTTTTCGCGCCACATGCGTTCGAAGTCGGGGCTGGCGCGGCACAGATCGTCAACCAGATCGCCCACTTCGGAAGCGAGCCCGGCGCGCGCAACGTCCGCACGGAACGTCCCCACGACGAAGCGCGCGACGCTCTCCCAATCGTGCTGTTTGGCACGGACGGCCGGGTCGCCGAACAGGAATCGCAGGATGTTGCGCTGGCCAGGCGGCAGCGCGCCATAGTCGGTGAGCACGACGGCCGCGGCGCGATTCCACGCGATGACGTCCCACGTCGCGGTCTTGATGATCGACGGGCTGGCATCGAGCGAATCGAGCACGCGCTGCAACCGCGGATCGACCCCGTGGGTGGAGCGATAGCGCACTTCCGGCGGTCGCCCGAGGCCCAACATGAACAGATGTTCGCGCTCGGTATTCGTCAGCATCAGCGCCGCGCAGATGCGCTCCAGCACCGCGGCGGAAGGTGCGCCGCCGCGACCCTGCTCGAGCCACGTGTACCAGGTCGAACTGATATTCGCGCGCTGGGCCACTTCTTCCCGGCGCAATCCGGGCGTACGCCGGCGGCCCGAGAAGCCGAAGCTAGCGGGATCGAGCCGCGTGCGGCGGCTGCGCAGAAAGTCCCCGAGGGTTTGGGCGGTGTTCACTGGAATGATTAACCTGTTAGTCGCTTTACCGGGATAAACTCACTACTTCAATAGAATAGTGAATGATCGCATAGTGCGTCGGTGACTCTCCTGGAGACTTGACTATGCGAATCTTTCTGACGGGCGCGACCGGGTTTATCGGCTCGGCTTTGGTGCCCGAACTTATCGAAGCCGGGCATCAGGTTATCGGCATGACCCGATCTGATTCGGGCGCGCAGGTGCTGAGCGCGGCGGGCGCGGACGTCCATCGCGGCACGCTCGAAGACACCGACAGCCTGCGCATCGGCGCCGCGAAGGCGGACGCCGTCATCCACCTCGCGTTCGATCACGATTTCTCGCACTTCGTGGAGAACTGCGAAAAGGACAAGCGTGCTATCGCAGCACTTGGCTCGGCGCTGGCCGGCTCGGACCGGCCGCTTCTCATCACGTCCGGCACGGGCGTCGGCAGCCGCGATCACGGGCAGCCGGCCACCGAGGACGTGTTCAATACCAGTCACCCGAACCCACGCATCGGCTCGGAGCTGGCCGGCAGCACACTGCTGGAGGCGGGCGTCAATTTATCGGTGATGCGCCTGCCGCAAGTGCATAACCCGTTCCGCCAAGGCCTCATCACGCCGCTAATCCAGATTGCGCGGGAGAAGGGCATGTGCGCCTATGTGGAGGAGGGACGTAACCGCTGGCCGGCAGGGCATCTGTCGGATGTCGTGCGGCTGTACCGGCTTGCGATCGAGAAGGGCGAACGCGGGGCGCGCTATCACGCGGTCGGTGAAGAAGGCGTTAGCGCTCGCGAGATTGCCGACGCGCTGGGGCGCGGCCTGAAGGTGCCGGTCGTGTCGATCGCGCGCGACGAAGCGCAGGCCTATTTCGGATGGATGGCGATGTTCGCCGCGCTCGACATGCCGGCATCGAGCGCGCTGACGCAGGCGCGTTTAGGCTGGCAACCGACAGGCCCGACGCTTCTCTCCGATCTGAACGAAGCGCGCTACGTTTAGCGAGTTCATAGATGTTTGAATACACCGATCGCCAGCCTGCGCAGTTCGTCGAACTGCGTGACGAGTTCGAGGCACAGAATGAAGGCCAGCATCGCCGAAGGCCCCGGGTAACGATCGATCCATCGCAGCACCGGAGTCGCGTAGCGCTTGCGGATCGCATCGCGCGTCATGACAACGGTAATCACGATTCCCACGGCGGCCCCCACCAGCAGATCGGTCGGGTAGTGAAAGCCGAGATAGGCGCGCGGAACGCAAATAAACAGCGCGGTATAGAGCATCGCCAGCACACCGATGCGCCGCCACACAAGGAAGATGCCGGTGGCGACCGCCATCCATAGCATCGCGTGATCGCTCGGGAAGGAACTCCAACCTGTCAGCACCGCGTCCTTGAGTTCGCCGCTGGCAAAGTGCAGATGTAGTTCAGTGCTGTAGACGGGGCGCTCTCTAAACGGCAACCAGTGAGTCAGCAGTCTTCCGGTGAAGAGCGCCACGAGGCCGCTGAGAATCGTCGCGACAACCATTTCTTGCCGCCATTCGCGGCACTCGTCTTGCTTGAACCACATCCACCACAGCACGGGAATGAGTACGAGGCCTTTGAAGGTGTACAGGTTTGTAACGGCTAGTATGGATTGGGTCGCGAAATGACCGAAGTGTATGTTGGACAGATATGTTTCGATGGACGAATCGAAGTTATTCATTGTTTTCTAAGAAGAAAATAGAACCGGTCGCAGACGAGGGCTAGCTTAATCCATTGGATGCGCGATATTTTCTGGTGCTTACTTTCACTGACAATTTTTACTGCGCAATTTCATCGCTAACTGACAGTGACTCGTTGTCCCGCGAGAGCGCGGCGAGGAATTGTAATTGGTATTTTCACGGAGACCGTCATGAAGCTGGTCGACTGGAACATTCAGTGGGGTTGGGGCGTCGACGGCCGCGTCGAGCTCGATCGGATCGTGCGGGAAGCACGCGCGTTGTGCGACTTCGACGTCCTGTGTCTGCAGGAAGTCACGCGAGGCTTCAACGAAGAACCGGCGGCCGGCGGACTGAAAGGCGCGCCATCGTCCGATCAGTTCGCCGAGCTTGCCGCTCTGCTGCCGGAGATGACCGTGCTCGATGCAATCGGCTCCGATCTGCCCTCTCTGGGCGCGAGCCGTCATCGGCGCCAGTTCGGCAATGCCATCGTGACGCGCTTACCGGTTCGTCAGGTGCTTCGCCATTCTCTGCCGTGGCCCGCCGACCCGGCCAAGCCGTCGATGCTGCGCGTCGCGCTCGAAGCGGTGCTCGAAGCCGACATCGGCCCGCTTCGTGTCATCAGCACACACCTCGAGTTCTATTCGGAGCAACAGCGGCTCGCACAAGTGACGAGACTGCGCGAACTGCATCAGGAAGCATGCGATCACGCGCGCTCTCCCGCGCGTGGTGAAAAGCCGGACAGCCCGTTTGCGGATACGGCGCGCCCGGTCAGCGCGATTCTCTGCGGAGACTTCAACAGCGCATTTGAAGACAGCGCCTATCGGCGGATGCTCGAACCGATCGGCGACGCTCCGGCGTTTATCGATGCGTGGGCCTGCGCGCACCCCGGTGACCCACGTGCCGCGACGGTCGGCCTGTACGACCACGAGCAATGGCCAGACGGACCGTTCGCGTGCGATTTCGTTTTCGTCACGCAAGAGCTGGGTACCCGCATTGCATCGTGCGATGTGGACCCGCGGAGCCGCTCGTCCGATCATCAGCCGATGTGGCTGGAACTGCGCTGAAAGGTCTCGGAATTACCGTTCCGTGATCGGCGCAGGAAAATCTGACCGCCGTCACTCCGTGCGAGTGCTTAAGCGTGTGTTAAGAGTTGCTCTGCGATGGTTACACCTATGTTCAAGCCATCAGAATAGTGAGCACCTCATATGAATAGCAACCAATCGCAAACTCGCACCAATATAGTCAGTAAAGTCCCGCAGGTCACGCTGGGCTTCTGGGTCATCAAGATCGCCGCCACGACGCTTGGCGAAACAGGCGGCGATTGGGTAACCATGTCGCTCAAACTGGGTTATCTGATCGGCTGCGCAATCTTTGCGGTTATTTTTATCGGGCTGGTCGCGGGCCAGATCAGGGCGGAGCGGTTCAATCCCGTGCTCTATTGGGCGACCATCGTCGCCACGACCACGCTCGGTACCACGATGGCCGATTTCTTCGATCGCTCCGTGGGAATCGGCTATCCGGGCGGTGTAGTCATTGTCTTCGCGCTTCTGCTTGCGAGCTTGGGCGTCTGGTACAAATCGGAAGGCACGGTGGCAGTGCAGAGCGTGACCACGCCCAAAGCCGAGTGGTTTTACTGGGTGACGATCCTCTTTTCCCAGACCCTGGGTACCGCGTTGGGCGATTGGGTGGCGGGATCGGACGAAGGTGGTCTGGGGCTTGGCTATGAGTATGGCGCTTTGATCTTCGGTGCGGGTCTGCTGATCGTCGGCGCATTTTATTACTGGTCGCGTCTGTCACGCACCGCGATTTTCTGGGCGGCGTTCATCCTGACGCGTCCGCTCGGTGCGACCTTGGGCGACTTGCTGGACAAACCCATTTCTCAAGGGGGGCTCGAGGTTAGCCGACTCTATGCGTCGTTGATTCTGGCTGCGTTCATGGGCTTCTGCGTGTTTTTGCTGCCGCAGCGCGCTGCCCGGCAAGCGATCCGGTAGGTGGCGTCAACGCGCGAACGCGAAGATCGATTTCCGCTTCGCGTTGCGCGCTTTCGCGGGCACGGGTGGGCTCACTGCGCACCCCCGGCGCGCATGGCCCGGTATTCCCGCTGCACGATCTCCATCAGCTCCGCCACCGAAGTCAGCGCGCTCGCTTGCTCGTAGGTCACGCGGCCTCGCTGCATCAGCATGATGCGATCCGCGATACCGAGCGTCTGCGCATAGTTGTGCATGATCATGATGATGGAGAGACCGCCTTTTTCCTTCAGGCGCATCAGAAGATCGATGATGAGCCCCGCCTCGCGCGCGCCCATCGCGGCGAGCGGCTCATCGAGCAACAGGATCTTCGCATTCGAATTCACGGCCCGCGCCACGGCGATGGCCTGGCGCTGGCCACCCGATAGACGCTCCACGGGCAAATCCACCGAAGGCACGTGCACGCCGATATCGTCGAGGCATTGCGCCGCGCGCTCGCGCATCCGCTTGTGGTCGAGCAGCCTGAACGGCCCGCGCCGCACGATTTCGCGGTTCAGGAACATGTTGTGATAAATGCTCAGCGAATTGGCGAGCGCGAGATCCTGATACACGCATTCGATGCCGAGCGAGCGCGCATGATCGACCGAGCGCAACAGCGTCTCCTCTGCGTCGATGTGGAGTGTGCCGCTCGTTTGCTGATGAAAGCCCGTGAGGATCTTGACAAGCGTGGACTTACCCGCGCCGTTGTCGCCGAGTATGCCGAGAATCTCGCCCTTGCCGAGGGTGAGCGACACGCCGTCGAGCGCGGTCACCGCGCCGAAGCGTTTGACGAGGTTGTCGCCGCGCAGCGCGAGCGGCGCGTTCGCCGCGTTGCCCGCGGGGGGCATGGCATTCGTGCCCGCGGAGGAGGTTTGGGATTGGTCCATCAGCGTCCACCCTTGCGGCGAATGCGTCCGACGTGGATGTTGAAGATCATCGCCGCCAGAATCGCGGCGCCGAGAATGATGTTGAACGTAAACGCGTTGATGCCGATCAGCGTAAAGCCGTCGTTGAGAATGCCGAGCACCGCCGCGCCGATCAGCCCACCCACGATGGTGCCCGAGCCGCCCGTGAGAGGCGTGCCGCCGATCACGGCGGCGGCCACGGCAAGGAACATGATCTGGTTGCCGCCCGCCTGCGGGTCGATGGAGGTGATGCGAAAGGCTTCGAGGATGCCGGTGAAGCCCGCCAGCACCGCGGCGAGAATGAAGTTGCCGAGGCGCAGCCGCCTCACATGGATGCCGGCCTCGCTCGCGCCGAGTGGATTCGCCCCCGCGGCCTGCGTATGCAGGCCCCAGCGCGTATGCCGCAACAGCACGTGCATCGCGAACGCGATCGCGAGAGTCCAGATGATCTCGCTGTAGCCCCACGCGCCCATGAACGCGGCGAAGGTGGGCGACCCCGGCGTCGGGGAGGGCGTGCCGCGCGAGATGGTCAGCGTGATGCCGTTGATCAGAAAGAGCGTGCCGAGCGTCGTGACGAACGACGGCAGCCGCAGCCACACCGTCACCGCGCCGTTGACGAAGCCGACGAGCGCCGCGGCCACGAGCCCCGCGATCACGGCGAGCCACATGGGCGCGCCCGCGTCATTCGCAAACACCATCATGAATGGCGCGAACGCAAACACCATGCCCGCCGACAGGTCGATGTCGCCGCCGATCATCAACATGATTTCGCCGAACGCGATGATCGCCACCGGTGCGATGAACTGCGACAGGTTGACGAGGCTCGCGTTGGTGAACAGGAAATCGTGGTTCGCGAACTCGAAATAGGCGGCCAGCAGCACGGCCACGAGCAGGATGCGCAGCTCGGCCGCCCATTGCGATGCGAAGGAAACGCCCGCGCGCCGGGACGCGCGGACCGCTTTGCTGGTTTCGTTCGCGGTATTCATCAGGACTTGATTGCGCCGGTTCTCGGAACGATTTGCTCCTTGTCGGTCTTGCCTTCAAAGCGCGTCGAGGTATTCAGGTACGGCTCGACGTTATCCTTCGTCACGAATTTCAGGCCGGTGTTGATTTCGGCCGGGCCGACGAGGCCGCCGGAGCTGAGGAACACGAACGCCTGCATCACCGTATAGAAACCCTGGACGTAGGGCTGCTGATCGATGGTGAAGTCGAGGAAACCTTCGTGGATCAGCTGGATCGTGGTCGGCAGCAGGTCGAAGCCGCCGCCGTGCACGCCTTTGGACGGCAGGTTCGATTCCTTCATCACCTGCGCGACGCCTTGCGTGCTACCCGCATCCACGGCGAACATGCCCTTCAGGTCCTGGTGGCCCAGGTAGAACGACTTGATCTTCGACAATTCCTCGTTGACGGTTGCGCCCGTGGCCACGGTCTGGATGTCGATCTTCTTGCCGGACTTCTTGATGGCGTCGCTCGCACCGTCCAGACGCGGCTGGATGTTGAGCTGCCCCGGCGTGGCGATGAACAGCCCGACCATGCCGCTGTCGATCAGACTGACGATGCGCTCGCCCATCTGGTAGCCCGACAGATACAGGTCCTGGCCGATATACGCGAGGCGCGGATTCTTCTTGCCGCGCGGCGCGTCGGCGTTGTACGCGAACACCGGAATTCCGGCGTCGAGCGCGGCCAGGATGGGCTTGTCGAAAGCGCTCGGATCGACGATCGGCACCGCGATGGCGTCAGCCTTCGCGGCAATCGCCGAGTTCACGGCGCGGACCATTTCGCCCGCGTCCGAAGTGGCCGAGCCGGTCCACTGATAATCCATGTTGAGCAGCGAGCAGGCATCCTGAATGCCGTACTGCGTGGGCACGAAGAACGGGTTGGTGGTGACGTGATTGACGAACACGATCCTCCACTTCTTGTGCGACGGAAAAGCCGTCTGCGCTGCCTGCGCGGTGCCGATCAGACCGCCTGCGCCGCCTAGCGCGCCCATCAGCGAAAGCGCTGCGCCGAGTCCCGCGCCCTGCATCAGCCCCCGCCGCGCCGTGCTGAAACCGTTGCCGCTGTTTTGCTGATCGTCATCCCGTTGCTGTGCCATCTGATCCTCCGGTTCTTGTCTTCATTGGTCGATGTGGTCGACGTTGCGTCGATTGCGTGCAGATGCTGGACGGCACCGGGAGTTCGCGGGGCAGCGCGAGACTTTGGCGTGGGACGTGCAACCCCGATTCGGAAGCGCTCGATACGCGCCGTGCGGTACCGCAAAAATGTTAGTGCAGTGCGGTTGCGCCTCCTAATCCATGTATACCCGTAACTGTTCCGAAGATTGGGACGCCGGGTCCGGATGCGTGTTTACCACGAACGGCTGATCGCGCGGATGGGCGCGCGGCGCTCAAAGCTCCCCGCCCGCCAACACCGTCGCCACGTGCTCGCGCAACGTCGGCAGCACCGCGCCCTCGAACCAGGCATTGCGCTTGAACCACGCGATATTGCGCGGCGAAGGATGCGGCAGCGGCATCACATGCGGTCCAAACTCGGCCCACCTGACGAGCGTATCGGTCGAGGTAGTCCCGAATGCATCGCCCAGGCCAAAGCGCTGTGCATATTGTCCGACCAGCAGCGTCAATTTCACCGAACGCATATGCGCGAGCAATTCGCGATGCCAGCGGTTTGCGCACTCGGGCCGAGGCGGCAGGTCGCCGCTCCCGCCGCGACCCGGAAAACAGAAGCCGATCGGCACGATGGCGAATTTCGAAGCGTCGTAGAAGGTGGGGTCGTCGACGCCGAGCCAGGCGCGCAGACGCGCGCCGCTCGCATCGCTCCACGGCACCCCCGACGCATGCACGCGCGCGCCCGGCGCTTGCCCGATGATCAGAATGCGAGCCTGCGCGGACACCGCGAGCACGGGGCGGGGCGCGTGCGGCAGCATGGGTGCGCACAGCGTGCAGGAGCGGATGTCGTCGAGCAGCATGTCGAGCGACGCGCCGTTTTTCGACGTGCGTTTGGTGGTAACAGCCATAAAGCGGTTCGAGGTGACTGGCGCGCAGTCGTGTCGTGGGTCGGCTCAGTTCTGCGGCTGAGCCGGATAGATCAGCGTGCCGTCGGCTTGGGCCTCGGCGCCCGGCGTCATCGTGGCGGCGTTCGTGTGATGCGCGTCCATGATGTGCAGCACGGTTTCATCGTGCATCAGCAGATAGTCCGTAATGATACGCCGGTGGCAACGCCACCAGACCGCCTCCGAGCACATGATCGCGCAGCGCTGCCGATGACCGAGCGTCAGAAGTTGCGCCAGCCCGTCGCGAAACGCGTCCGTCATCGCATAGTCGGCATAGTTGCGAAAGGCCGGATGGGTCCAGTACGCGTTCGGCGATCGCGCATCGTCCTTGCGTTTGCCGCGGCGTCCACCCAGTGCGGCGAGATGCACGTAGTCGATATGTTCCCGCGCGAGCGAAGCGGGCAGCGTGTCGCGATTGAACTGCGGGTTGGTCCGCGAGCGCGGGATGCTGCGCACGTCGACGAGCAAGACGATCTGCTCGCCTTTCAGTAGACCGACGAATTCCTGCAACGGGCGCGTCGAGTGGCCGATCGTGAAAAAAGTGCGTTTCGTTTTCATGCGTGCATCATCGACGCTGATAGCGGCGGCGATCCCGACAGGTTGCAACGTGCGACGCAGTAACGTCGGCTGCGGCTCGTGTGTGTCGCACGTGTCATGCCTAGGCTTGCACCATGACCGGCGGCCGGACACAGCGACATCCCGCCGGAGCGGCAAGCCGCGCCAACAGGGCCGATCTCCGAGCGTTGACGTGACTGCGGCGTCGTTCCAGCGCCCGTGCGCCTACGCGAGACTCGAAGGCGCCGCCTTCAGCACGTCGACGTGCTTCGGAATCAGACCGAGATCGAGGAACGTATCGGCGATCTGTTGCTGCTCGCCGAGAATCGCGCGGGTAATCGGCTGCGTGCCGAACTGCTGACGCTGCACCGCCACGTCCACGACCTGCTTCGGCAGACCCCATAGCCGCGCGAGTTCGCTCGCGAGTTGATCCTTGTTCTGTTTGCCCCACTGATCCACCTTGTCGAGCTCTTCGATCACGATCCGGATCACGTCGGGATTATTCGCCGCATAGCGCTGCGACGAAAAATAGAACGCGCGATTGCCGACCACGCCACTTGCATCGGCAATCACGCGAGCGCCGAGCGATTGCTCCGCCGCGGCGAAGAACGGATCCCAGATGGCCCACGCGTCGATCGACGCCCGCTCGAACGCGGCGCGCGCATCGGCGGGCGCGAGAAAGACGAGCTTCACGTCGCCGTTTTGCAGGCCGTGCTGACGCAGCAACTTGACGAGAAAGTAGTGGACGTTGCTGCCTTTGTTCAGCGCGATCCGTTTGCCCTTCAGATCCGCGACCGAGTGGATCGTCGACGGCGACGGCACCAGCACGGCTTCCGACTGCGGCCGCTTGACGGTCGCCGCCACATAGGCCAAAGGCGCGCCGGCGGCCTGCGCGAAGATCGGCGGCGCTTCGCCGACGTCGCCGAAATCGATCGAGCCGACATTGAGCGCTTCGAGTTGCACCGGACCCGCGGCGAACTCGGCCCACGTCACCGATACGTTCAGCGGCGCGAGCCGTTTTTCGAGCGTACCGCGACCCTTCAGCAGATTCAGATAACCCTTTTGGTTGCCGATGCGCAGCGTGCGCGCACTGCCTTGCGCGAACGAAAGCGGTGCCGTCGCGACCGCTGCGGCGCCGAGCGAAAGTTTGAGGAAGGTGCGGCGGTCGTGGAGCGTGCTGGTAATGGACATGACGGGCGATACGATGAAGACGGCGGTGAAGAAGGCAGGATGTGCGGCGGCCGAAGCGCCGCCGCTTGCGTCGTGCGTTGTCGGTGCGTTATTCGTGCCCGGTGTCAGCGCTGGGGCGCGCCATCCCATGCCGGCAGCGTGGCGCCGTGATAGACGCTCAGGATCGCCGAAGCGACGTTGGCCTGCTGGTAGCTGTCCACGATCGCCTTCACCCACGGAGCGTTCGCGTCTTTCGCGTTGACCGCGATGAAGTTGCGATACGGGTTACCCGGCACTTTCTCCTGCGCGATGCGTTCCTGCGGAATCCTGATGCCCGCTTTGATCGCCCAGTCGGTATTGACGACGGCCGCGTCGAGGTCGCCGATCGCGCGGCCGACGATGCCCGCGTCGAGTTCCTTGATCTGGATGTGCTTCGGATTGTCCGCGATGTCGCGCGCGGTGGGCAGCAGACCGACGTCGAGGCGCAGCTTGATCAGTCCATTCGCCTGCAGCAGAAGCAGCGCGCGGCCTTCGTTGCTCGGATCGTTCGGCACGCCGATCGTCGCGTTCTGCGGCAGCGCCGCGACCGATTTCACGTTGCGCGAGTACAGACCGATCGGCTGCACGTAGGTATAGCCGACGGGCATGATCTGATAGTGGCGCGCCGCGATCTGCGCATCGAGATACGGCTTGTGCTGGAACGAGTTCGCATCGAGGTCGTGCTGCGCGAGCGCTTCGTTCGGCTGCGTGTAGTCGGAGAACGTCGTGACCTTGACGGTGATGCCCTGCCTGGCGGCATTGGCCGCGACCGCGCGCCACACGTCTTCGTCCTCGCCGGACATGATCCCGACTCGCACTGTCTGTCCCGCCGCGAGCGCCGGTTGCGCGCAGACGATGTCGCATGTAAGGAGAACGGACAACAGAGCGGCCCTGAGTGCTTTGGTCGTGGTCATGTTTTGACAGCTATCGGAGTGAAGGTCACGAGATCGTAGAGACGCACTCGTTAGCGCACAAATAATATCGAGCACTATCGTTATCGCGATTGAGCGCAAGCCACCGAACCCAGTGCAGCATTGCACTTCTGGGAATAAGCTCAGCGCGAATCGACGCCCGTCCTTGGGGCACCAATGCGTTGCCGCGGTCCGGTTCGCCGCGATTGAAGAATGTCCGCCCTGGCGAGGTTGGCGGACGCTCGATCTCGCGAAATCTGCGCGGGTGCGGATTTCGTTTTAGTTGCAGACGCTACAAGCGCATTAATCCTGCGGCAGCAACAGAGCCGAGAGCAGGCGGCGCAACTGTGCCAATTCGCTCGCTGTCAGCCTTTCAGTGAGAATGCGCTCGACCTGCTCGACTCGCGGACGCAAGGCCGCGAGTTGCTTCTTACCGGCACGGGTGAGAAACAGCACATAACTGCGCTTGTCGACAGGATCGTCGGCGCGCTCGATCAGGTCATTGCGCACCATGCGTGCAACAAGATCGGCTATCGTCGAACGATCCACATCGAGTTTGTCGCCGAGTTGCCGCTGACTGACGCCAGGCGTCTCATGCAAGACCTCGAGCGCTGCGTACTGCACGCTCGTGATCTCCGCGGAAACCTCGCTTAGCCACACTGCTGCATGGCGCTGTTGGGCACGGCGCACCAGGCTGCCAGTAAATTTGGGGAGCGGGCCGGCGTCTTCAGGTTTGATCGGCAATTTGGGAGTTTCGTGTTTTCGTTGTGGTTCAACGCGCGCGGAAGATGGGCCGGAAGAAGGCGTTCAACTCCGCGTACGCATTCAATGGAAGAACATGGGCCACGTATTGATCGGGACGTACCACGACAAGTGCGCCTTGTTGGCGATCGATGCCGCGCTCGTCGAAGATATCAGTCGTCGCGTCGCTCGTAAATGCCTTTTCGTAGTCGATCAGGCCGTGGCGACCCTTGCGCAGCAGCAGGAGGGCGGGGAGGTCCTGGAGACGGACTTCGCGATGCGGGTGTTGCAGCACCGCGCGCAGATCGAGAACGCTGTCCGCGTCGGCGTCCTTCGGCGTGACGAGCCGCAAAACCGAATCCGGCGACGTGTTCAGATGCTCGCACAGCGCATCTAGCGCACGGCGTGATGCGTCCGCGAAAGCGTACAGGCGCCAGCGGCCGTCCGCGCGCGCGGCGTGCCCGAGATGGAATGGTCTTGCATCCGCGAGGCGAACGACCGGCGACGAGTGAAACCGCGCGCCGATCGTAAAGCCTCTGGCGAGCGCCTGATGCGTCGCTTCACCGGTCAGCGTGGCCGGCCGGTAACGCGTTGCGACGCCAGCCGTGTAGCGGCCAGCGCGTACGAAATACGCCTGAAGCTCGGCGGGATCGACGCCGCCCGCCTCGGGGCGATCGGGGTCCTTCGGCGGAGCGGCCATCATCGCCGACCATTCCTTGTCGAAATCGATCAGTTCCTGCGCGATGGGCTGGCGCTCGTCCGAATACGTTCGCAACAGATCGGCGTCGCTACGCCCCTCGAGCACCGCGCCGAGTTTCCAGCCGAGATTGAAGCCGTCCTGCATCGACACGTTCATGCCCTGGCCCGCTTTGGCGCTATGCGTATGGCACGCATCGCCCGCAATGAATACGCGCGGTTCGCGCGAGGTGCCGTCGGCGGCAATGGCGTCGTCGAAGCGGTCGGTGAGGCGCTGGCCGACTTCATAGACCGAGAACCACGCCACTTCTTTCACGTCGAGCGTATGCGGATGGAGGATTCGCTGCGCCGTCTCGATGATGCGATCGACCGTGATCTGTTTGATGCTGTCGCGGTTCTCCGCGGTGACATCGCCGAGGTCGACGTAGAAGCGAACGAGATATCCGCCTTCACGCGGAATGATGAGCAGGTTGCCCTTGCTCGCGGACTGAATCGCCGCTTTCAGCCGGATGTCCGGAAAGTCGCTGACGGCCAGCGCATCCATCACGCCCCACGCATGGTTCGCCGCATCACCGCGCAGCGTTTGTCCGATGGCGGTGCGTACACGGCTGCGCGCACCGTCGCAACCGACGACATAGCGCGCGCGCACGGTCACGTTCTGGTCGTGCCGGGCAGGATCGGTATGGCGCAGCGTGACCCGTAGCGGATATTCATCCATATCGTCGCGCTGAAGGTCGACGAGTTCGAGGCCGTAGTCCGGTTCGATCCGTCGCGCGGAGCGGCGCATCGTGTCGAGCAGATATTCCTGAATGCGAGCCTGATTGACGATGACGTGCGGAAATTCCGAAAGACCCGTTTCGGTATCCTGAACTCGACCGGTACGACTGATCGCGCCGCGGTCATTCGCATCGGGTCGCCAGAATACCGTTTCGTTGACCCAATAGGCTTCTTGCAGCAGGCGATCACTGAGGCCGAATGCATTGAACATTTCGACGGTCCGGCACGCGATGCCATCGGCCTGTCCCATCTGCAACGGTCCGTCGCGACGCTCGACGATGCGCGTGCTAATTGACGGGAATTGCGACAGTTGCGCCGCCAGCACGAGTCCGGCCGGGCCGCTGCCGGCGATCAGCACGTCGACCGTCCCGGGCATCTGCGCAGCATGCGCATTGCCGATGGCTGGCTCGATCGTGGGATCGCCGACCCGGAAACCGTTGAGATGAAATTGCATGACGTCCTCCTCCGTTCAGTAGATATCTGCTGAACGCGAATATACTCCGTACACCAACCATGTTGAAGTACTTCGCGGGAGGATGGATGTTTACCCTGGTTCGGAAGCGCTAGTGGATTGTCGGGAACGACGGTCGATGCGGGATCGACGCCGCGTCATGGTCCGAGACGCGGCGCAATCGCATGTCGTCGTTTCCTTCGCGAAGGTCTGATTCAATGGCCGTGCCAATGGCCCCCATGGCCACCCCAGTAGCCGCCAATGCCGATGCCGAGGTTCACCGACGGCGCGACGTAATACCCGGGAGCATAGCCATAGGCGGGCGCTGGCTCATAACCATAGCCATAGCTGGGCGGCGGCGGGGCGGCGACGCAGCCCGCGAGGCCGACTGCCACGATGATTGCAAAGAGTAGTCTCGTCATGATTGTTTTCCTCCAATCATCGAGGAGACGCAAGATCCGGTCCAGGCGTCCTGCGCCACCACGTGGACAGTACCCATTCGTCGGCGGCGAAGTAAAGCGGCAGCTTCGCCGGATAGGCGAGGCTGTTACGGTACGCGATGCGATGAACCGCGGAATACCAGTGCGGAATCACGTAATAGCCGTTCATCAATACCCGGTCGAGCGCGTGAGTCGCATCGACGAGCTGCTCGCGCGTTTGGGCGCCCAGCACTTTGCGCAGGATCGCGTCGACAGCGGGCGACTTCACGCCGGCGACATTATCGGATCCCGGCTCGTCCGCGTACTTGCTGCCGAAGCGCGACAGCTGCTCGGTGCCCGGCACCTGCACGTCGGGCAGGCGCACGGTCGTCATGTCGAAGTCGAACGCGTCGATGCGCTTTTGAATCAGCGCGAAATCGGCGGTGCGAAAGATCATCGTGATGCCGAGCTTCTGCAGATTGCGTCCGAATACGGCGGCGACGGGCTCCATCGACACGCCGCCGCCCGTGTCGCCGAGCAGTTCGAAGACGAACGGCTGACCGTTCGCGTTGCGCAGCGCACCGTCGCGATAGGTCCAGCCTGCCTGCGCCAGCAGTTCGCGCGCCTTGATCAGATTGGCGCGCAGCGATCCCGGCGGATCGGTGTCGGGCTGTTGCGGCATGTCGCCGAACACGGCGGGATCGAGCTCCTTGCGCAGCGGCTCCAGAATCGCGAGTTCGCCTTCGCTGGGTTGGCCCGTGGCCTGCAGGTCCGTATTGACGAAGAAGCTGTCCGTGCGTTTGTACTGATTGTAGAAAAGCTGCCGGTTGAGCCACTCGAAGTCGAACGCGAGATCGAGCGCCTCGCGCACGCGCACGTCCCGGAAGAGCGGTCGCCGCAGGTTGATGAAAAAGCCCTGCATGCCGGCGCCGTTGTGATGAGGAAACTCGCGCTTGATCAGCTCGCCGCTGTCGAAGCGCTTGCCGATATCGCGCCGCACCCAGCTTTGCGCTGTGTGTTCGACGAGTACGTCGTACTCACCCGCCTTGAATGCTTCGAGCTGCGCGACCGCGTCCGCGTACAGCTTGTAGTCGATGTGCGCGAAGTTGTGCGTGCCCACGCGTACGGGCAGCGACGCGCCCCAATAGTTCGGATTGCGCTTGTAGCTGATGGTTCGGCCATTGTCGTATCGGTCGATCAGATAATCGCCGCTGGCGATCGGCTTTTCGAACGCGAGCTGGTCGAAAGGAATGCGCGTGCCGTCCGGCCTGATGCCCCACTTGTGCGAAAACACCGGGATTCCGCCCGCGAGCAGGGGCATCTCGCGTGTCGCGACCTTGAAATCGAAACGGATCGTCAGCCGGTCGACCACCACCGCGCGCGCGATCTGCCCGAAGTACACCGCGAACTGCGGCAGCGCCTGCGGACTTTTCAGCGTATCGAACGAGAACTTGACGTCTGCTGCCGTGACCGGATCGCCGTTCGAAAAACGCGCCTTCGGATTGATGTGGAAGGTTGTCGACAGGCCGTCTTTCGCCACGTCGATGTCGTCGGCGAGCAGACAATATGCGCTCGCCACTTCGTCGGCGCTGCCGGTCGTCAGGCTTTCGAACATCAGTCCCAGTCCCGGTGCGGGATTGCCGCGCAGCGTAAACGGGTTGAATTTGTCGAAGCTCGTCAGCCGGTTCGGATTCGCGAGCACGAGCGTGCCGTCGCGGGGGGCGTCGGGGTTGACGTAGTCGAAGTGCTTGAAACCGGCTGGGTATTTGGGCTCGCCGTATTGGGCGATGGCGTAGAGCGCGCAAGCGGGATTGGCGCTCCACATGGCCGAGGCGCTCAGCACGAGCGCGACCAGCAAGCGCCGCCGGTTGGGCGAACGGATCGTCGTACGAGTCATAACTATGTCGCGGTATCCGCACGAGGGCATCCGCACCGCAGGCGATCGCGCTGTGCGCATCAGCCGCCCGCGCCCGTCACGCGCCACACCGTGTTGCCGACGTCGTCGGCAACCAGCAGGCCGCCGTCGCGATCTTGCGCGACGCCCACGGGTGCGCCATCCAACTCCTTCTGATCCGGCGATGCAAAACCCGTCACGACATCCTTCGGCGCGCCGACCGGCTTGCCGTTCTCGAACGTCACGTACGAGACCACGTAACCGCTCAACGGCGAGCGGTCCCAACTGCCGTGCTCGCCGATGAACGCGCCGCCGCGATACTGCGACGGCAGGTTGTTGCAGGTATAGAACGTCAGTCCTAGCGGTGCAACATGCGAGCCGATCGAGAAGTCAGGTGCAATCGCCTTCGCGACGAGGTCGGGACGCTGCGGTTGGGCGAGTGGATCGACGTGCTGGCCGTAGTAGCTATACGGCCAGACCTTCGATGACTGGCAGACCTACCGCGATGCGCTCGACGCGGTGCCGCGGCAGGCCGGTTATCCGCTGCACGTTGACTGGCCGCTACCGCCGTCCTGATCCAGATGCGCGGGTTCCTGGCTGCGGGTATCCCGTTCGCGCGGACTCAGGATTGTGTGGCCGAGTTCGTGGAAGTAGCCGTAGATATCATCGCGCACTGCCGCCCGCCAGCGCGCATCTTTCTTCGCCTCGGCTTCGGCATGCCGCAGCACTTCAGCGCGACTGAAGCCGAATTGCCGCTGCAGGTGCGCAGGTCTTCACCGACGAGAACGGACAGGGGCAGCCTGAACAATGCCGCGAGCGCACCGGAGTAATTCCACTTATGCTGTCGCCGGCTAATCATCGTCGCCAGCGCGTGTTTGAGTTGTAGCACGCTGATGTCCTTCGCGGTGTAGGCCCACATGAGTTCGGCGACCTGCGCCTGATTCCAGCCGGTCAGTTTCATCAGGTGCAGGATGTTCAGCCAGAGAGCCCACGCGGTGCGTCGTTATCGTCTCCATGTTTCATTGCAGTTATGCCCTGTCAAAAGAACAAACGTCCGCGCCGATAGCGGGCGTCACCTGTGCGCGGCATTAAGGGCGAATTGTTGTTATCGCACAGGAGTCGATACCGGCTTTAACCGGACTTGACCGATTTTCCACACCTGACTTTTCTTCGCAGCGAACCCTGACGCGGTGCACAGGCCTGTGTATCGCGTGCGATCTTCTCGATAGCGGCGAGCGCGGCAACGTTCCCGCCGCGTCGCGCGATCAGTTCGATGTGCATCAGCGCGCTATGCGCGGCGAGCGCATAGCGTTCGACTTCCCTGTCAGACTTCATTACCTTCATTGCCACCACCCTGCCACCACACCGCCGACCGACCGTCTGCCCAGCGCGAACCAGCACAGAATGGCGTGTTCCTCGAGTAGCCGGCGCAGTATCGCGCAATTCACCGTGACCTCGACCGCTTCCGGAGCGAAGGCATTGCTCACTGGAACCGGTCTGACCCGTAAGAGCCGTTGTGCGGCCTGCATATCCGTATCTCCATCAGTTAGCAGGTTGTGCGTCGGCGTGTAGGGTTTTATGCGCGGCGCATTACCTGATGGAACAGAACGTTGAGAGGGAATTTAAAAACTTTTTCTCCGGCGTGTCTATAACCCGACTATCGGTAAAAACTAACGGTCCTTATAAACGGAATCTATGGACGATATGACGGAACTCAGTCAGCGGATCGGGAAGCTCAGGATCGAGCGCGGTATCTCCCAGGTCAGGCTGGGCCGTGCGATAGGCGTGTCGACCACGGCAATCTTCAAGCTCGAATCGGGCGAAAGCCGGATGCTGCGCGCCGATCACCTGCTACGCATCGCCCTCGAACTCAACGCGAATCCCTATGCGCTGCTATTGGGTGAACATAGTCCCGAATTCCGGCAACTCGGCCTGAGCCATTCTCATACCGAGTCGGTCTCGCTGTCGGGACTGCGACCGGACCGGCGCCGTCTGCTCGCGTGGATCATCGAGACGTTCTTAGAGGAAGCCGAGGGGCAAAAGAAACACGCCGGTAGTTCCTGATCCGTTCGTAACGAACCGCCCCAGCCGAGTGCAGGGCCGTCTTTAGTCGGCCAATTTCGGTCATCCGACATCACTGGGACGATCGTTGACAATCGAACTGCGAAGGGCATTCAATAGCAGCATGTCAAGCGACTCAGCACGATGCCGAGAACATACGACACGATGGGTTTGCCCGCCGTCTGGACGTGGGCCTTGGCTGTTCGGTTACTGCGGCTTGTGCAACGCACGAAAAAACGGGCGTTCGAGTTTGCTGACTCGCGCGGTTTAGGCGGTGTTGCGGCTCGTGGGTTGCCATGACGACAAGTTAGATTGAATCCGAAGCACCATTTCACCAGATCCATTCATCAGAATGAGCACTATGTCGACGATCAAGTTCAATGATGCGATCCCGAATAGTTTTCTCGTCCTATGGACAGCTTGCATGCATCCATTTATCGCTCATCGTGTACGCACTCCGTCTCGTGAGCACATTGACCAACTGCATAAGTCACACCGCTCAGTGTCGCGGTATTACCGTGATGACCACTTGCCCCCTATACGCGGTGATAACGCGCACGCTAGTTGAGCCCCGCTGCGCAATCTCGGCCTCGACAACTGAGGGCGGCACCCCTCGCGGGTTAATCTTTTCGAGCGCACGTTTGAGGCATAGGTTCCACTCTGTCGATCCTTCTACGATTCCGATGCGGCGAAGCCGTTCACCCGCCCGAGTCCGCATTAGAGCTCTGATCTCTGCAGTATCAGGTGCCATGCGCTCAAGCGCGTGTTCGGTGTACCAACGATCATTAATCCGTATGCCACCACCTTCGGGCGGCAGGTCCCAGATTGGATCCGTTAAAAGGCGACGTGGACCTTTCGGTTCAACGACTGTTAAGCCGGCACGTGCCAAGCGTAACAGCCGCATTGCCACGATCGGTATGGCCAAATCTACAGCGGCGTTTATTCGAGAAATTTTTGTACCGGTGAATGCCTCTTCCCCGCTGAAAAGCTCATAGATTCGCTCCAAGATGAAGAGGGGAGGGACCACATCCCGAGTGAGTCGGTAAAGATTCAAGGCATAAGCAATCGTCGCCGGATGAGTGTAAATGTAGTGCGCAACAATGCGGCGCCGATTTTCGCGATTGCAGAACTGCGTTCGCTGAGCAAAGCTGTCCCCGAACAAGCGCCGCGCCCGCTCTAGATCCTCGCTCGTAAGCGTTATCGGATCGGCAATGCCTTGGCCGATGCGCAGTTCTCTGGGAACCGAATCGGAGGTGTACACGTCCAAATACGCCTGCTCTTCGTCTTCGAGCGGTGCCGCAGCCATTTGATCTCGATCTTGGCGTGACCACCAGGTCGCAAGATCGTTCGGCCGAGGATGGTCAGCAATCGCGTCAAGGACATTCGGCATATCAACGTTCTCGGCTGTTCGTGAGACTGACAAAACGATGGGCACTGCCAGAAGCCTTGTACTCGCGCATAGAGGAGATGCCTGCGGCACATTGGCTTAATTTTCACCTTGGGACGCCGTGTCCGCTAGCAATTAAAGACATTGAGGCCGTACGGTCCCTGATATCACAGCAGTGCCTGTTAGCCTTAGCGAGCGAACATGTTTAACCCCTGTTTCAGATTTTTAGGTCTGCACTTGCGATGGAGCGCCGATGCTCTCCCGCGAAGTAGCTGACTTGCCGTAAAAATCATAGGGCAAGGATCAAATATTGCAATGCGTAGCCTCGTCAACCTTCTGGGCTGGGGGGCGCGAGGGCAACCCACGGCGGCCGGCAAAGGCCTTGACAGAGAGCGTTGGATCGCCCATCAAGGGGGTAAAGGGCCGCTTTGGAGAAAATTGTGTGGCCGCACCGGGTCGATCCCGGCCTCTCGTTGCCACTGCGAAAAGCACGCCGCTCGCTCAACATACGCAATCACCGATCCAGGCACGACGCCGATAGCCACGTCGGTCCCGCCGATGCCCGGCCTTTCTGGCCTAAGATATTTCAAAGGAGCATCCGTGCGAGGGGCATCATGAAAGCACTTATCGTTGCTGCGACATTGGCGGCTGGCTGTTCCATCACCTACGCGCAGACTTACCCGCAGGGAGCGCTGGCTGACCAAAGCATGGGGGCCTATAGAGCGCAATTGGAAGCGCAGAAGCAACAGATCGAACTCCAGAACGAACAACTCCAATTACTGAAACAACAGCGCGACCTGGATTTGCTGAGGCAACAGCGCGAACTGAATTCGCTGAGACAACAGCGCCAATTTGACTTGCTCAGACAGAAGCGCTAGATCGCTGTGAGGCGCGGCACACGCCTCAAGATCCGGCTGAGGCGACTCCCGGCCATCAAGAGGCGTTCGTCCTTCCTACAGCCGGGACGTTCCAACGTCGGCTCCGCCGTTGAGACAGGCCACTCGACCGCGCGTCTTGGGCGCAAAATGGGACCTTGGAAAGCAACGGCTACAACGGTACGGCAACCGGTCAATGCAGTACCGCAGCAGACGTGTCCGTTCAATGGTTCGAACCGGAGGCGAAAGATGATCCCGAGCCGCAAAGCCGCCGCGCTGGTGTTACTCGCTGCATTGTCGCTGTGCATGTATGACGTACACGCGCAACACACTGACCAGCAAATCGCCGCCATCCTCATGGTCGCGAATCGAGCCGAAATCGAGGCGGGCAACCTCGCGCTAAGCCGAAGCCAGAGAAGAAGCATCCAGAATTTCGCTGGACAAATGATCGCAGAACACAGGGACTTGTATCAGTCAGCCGTCGAATTGACGCAGAGGCTGATGCTCTACCCCGAAAATAGTAGGATGAGCGAGGCGTTTCGGAACGAAGGGGATGACAACCTTGCCAGGTTGAATGCGGCCGATGAGTACGCGTTCGACGGAGACTACCTCTATCAAGAGATCGCATATCACCAGCAATTGGTTCATGCGGTGGACAACACGCTGCTTCCCGCCGCGAAAAACGCGGAACTGAAGGCGCTGCTCGTCAGAGCGCGGGTGATTTTCATCTTGCATCTCGACTATGCGATTCGACTGCAATCGGCACGGGTCTGGTAATCCCCAGGGGATCCGGGTGAACCAGCCTCGCTTGCGGGTGCACCTTCGTTGATGCCGACAATGCCGGCTTCGAGCTGATGTGCGACGCGCTCGATACTGCGCACGTCCCGATGCATTTCAGGCGGCGTCCGCTGATTAAGTAGCTCCCATAGGCACACTTTTTGCGCAACCGACACCAACGAATTTCACTGCGGAGCAAGTCACGCCGGCCCGGGTGAAGGCATTCGTCGACTTTGCGACGGAATACATGGCAACGGTGCTCAAGCCTCACAGCACGCAGTGACGAAGCGTCCCCTGGCTGCGGCGACGTGCAGATTCCGTCGGCGAGCGACCGAGGCGACCGAGGCGGCCGGTGCGCGCTCCTGGGCGAATGGCCGTTGTAGCTAAGGAAGCGCCGCTAGAATCCTCGCGACCAAACGGCCGGGTTGGGTCGCATTTTGCCGGTCGCGTTTCAGCGACGAGCGGTAGTCGATCGAGATCGACATCGGGCAGGGTTCGGCCATTAACTGCGCTCGCAGTTACATTTCCATCGAATGCCGTTGGCGATGAGCTAAGCTGACTTGATGGCGATCACCAACGCCGTCACGGTTCGGGGCCGCCGTCGCTAGTCACCGTGGTTGGCGTCCGGTTCTGAACACGTAAAACGACCCTCATTGGCCATTTTCAAGCGATGCATAAGAAGGGCAAAAGGCAATGGGCATTCGTCGCCGCTGCTCCAGTTGTCGCTTGCTGATTCGCTAGCCCGTCCATACGGCGAGCGTTCTGTCGACATCGATGTTTTAAAGGAGGATGGCAATGAAGTACGTCATTAGCTGGTTCGAACGCACGCAAGGGTCGCCTGTAGAGTACGAGAATGCCCAGAAGCGAATCCTTGATGTATTTAGTCAGTGGAAGGCGCCAGACAACTTCAAGATCGAGTTTTTCGTGGTGCGCGTGGGAGAGTGGGGTGGGCACATGTTGGTTGACTGCGACGATCCATTGGCGGTTCACAAAGTTTGCTCGACATTCCCTGCATTTGAATTTCGGGCGCACCCCGTAGTTGCCGTCGAGGACGCAGTCCGGGTCGAACTCGAAGCGATCGCCTGGCGAGACGGACTGAAAAGTAAGTGACATCCGGAGGGTTATGTTGCTTTCACGGCGAGTGAACCCGAGACACTGTGCTCTTTTGAGGTGGTCAGTGTCCTGGCATTGCCGCCGAGTCGCGGGCTTACCCCCGCTCGGTCGGACGGTCATCGGCCTGCACCCGCTGGCCGTTGTTGACCGTGAGCGTCCGCTTCAGGGAAAGATGAACGGCTGGAGCGGGTCGACTTGCGGCGGTGGTCGTCGGCCCGGATTGCTAGCACGATGCGGCTGTCTTGGCGTCGATGTAGGCGAGCTTGACCCATGCGAAAGCCTGCGGGCCTAGGCGGTCCTCGGAGCAGCCCGTGTAAGCGCAGAAGTGGTCGAAGTCATCCATCGCGGTATGGCCGCGATCGTTCGGCTTGAGCGGCACTGCTTCGAGCAGGTTTTCCAGCAGCTGTACGGGTTTCTGATAACACATGGCGCGCTCCAGTGTCGTTGACCATACGGCCGAGCATGAACGATTCTCGCGCACGCCGTAAGCGCCGCCGTTGCCGGTTCTCCTGGATAGCCAGAATTCGCTGAAAGCCTTGGCTGGCGCGGCTTTGCGTCGATCCGCTCAAATTGCATATCGCGTGCTTTTGGACCACCCGTAGAAGGCATTCTCCTTCACCGACGTCAGATAGTCGGGCACCAGATCGGGGCCGAGCTCGTCGCGCTCGTTCGCGATGGCCCAGAGTCGGCCCGTCGTCGGTTCCCATTGCAGGCCGGTCGGATTGCGAATGCCCGCCGCGTAAATGCGGCTTGCGCCCGTCGCCGTATCGACTTCGAGTACGTCCGCGCGCCGGTACTCGATTTCGAGGCCGTTCTCGCCGACATTGCTGTTGGAGCCGGCGCCCACATACAGCTTCTTGCCGTCACGACTGGCGAGCAGGGCTTTGGTCCAGTGATGGTTGACCGTATCGGGGAGATCGGCGAGCTCGACGCCGCGCTCGCTGATGGTGGTTTCGCCCGTCTTGTATGGAAACTTCAGGATCGCATCGGTATCGGCGACATAGAGGGTGTCGCCGACGAGCTGCATGCCGAACGGGGAATGCAGATGGTCGATGAACACATACCGCTGCCATTCCCAGACGTGACCGAAATTGAGCAGGCGCGGAATGAGGGCAATGATCGGCCCACCGAGACGAGCCACGCGGCGCTCTTGCCCCAGAACACGTTACGCGTGCTCATGTAGGTCAGGTCGAAGATCAACGCGCCGACGAACATGCCATACGGGATGGGGTTCAACAGTCCGAAGATCGCGGGCGGGAGTTTCGACGGATGTCTGGCGGGTTGTCTGATAGCGGACGGCGCGGTGGACATTGGCTTTTCCTTTCGCTGTGGGAGCTGGTGGCGTCGTCGCGCGCATCAGTTATGCCTGAACGTTTCGCTTGACCTTCGGTTCGCGAGGCTTGCGCGATCGGGCATGTCCGCTGCTGCAGCGTCACCAATGACCGACGCGAGGAGCAGAGATGAGTCGATTCATATTGGCGGTTCTACTGGTTACGTCGTTGATCTGCGGCGTAGCGAGTTGTCAGAAAGCGCACCAGGCCGGCAACGACAGCATGAGTGCGGGTGGTGCGAAGATGGGTGTTGCGGCGTCCGCGCCGGGAGACGGGGCTTCGGCGGGGGCGCGTCAGTTGTGAGGTGTTGGGTCCCAGGGGCTGCCGGCTAGAAGCGCGAAGTCCGCTATCCAGCGGACGCTAGAGCCAGCTCGGTGCCAGCTTGTCGGATCGCGATGGCGGCGTCCGCAGCGAATCCGTTGTCGGTGACGACGAGATCGACTGACTCGAGCGTCGCAGCTTTGTACAGTCCGACCGTGCCGTACTTCGAGCAGCCCGACACGAGCCATTTGCGCGAAGCTACGTCCATCGCCGCACGCTCCACGACGACTTTCGGCGCCGAAGGCGTGGTGGCGCCGCGCCGCAAATCGCAGGAACTCGCCGAGATAAACGCGACATCGAGCACGACATGCGAAAGCGTGGCGACCTTTCCCCAAGTGCGAGGGGGCGATCAATTTTGCAGCGCGTCCCACATTTCCTTGTCGCGCTGCGCGGTCCAGATGCGCGGATGGCTGATGCCGCTCGCTTCGTCGTAGGCTCGCGACACGTCGAACGGCAGGCAATGCTCGTAGATGAAGACGTTGCCGAACTTCGGGTCCATTGCCTTGCGCGTGAGCGCCATCGCGCCCTTCAGATCGAGCTTGTCCTTGAATGCGTCACGGCCCGCCTGCAACAACGTGGTGACGAAGTCTTTCGTGTAGTCGAGGCCCTTGTTCACTTCCGCCGGCGACAGTAGCGCGGGCCCGCGACCCGGCACCAGCTTCTCCGCGTTCAGGGCGCGCAATGCCTCGAGCGTCGCCGGCCATTGTTCGAGTTGCGCGTCGCCGCAATAGCAGGCCGCGTCATACTCGACCAGGTCGCCGGAGAACAGCACCTTCTGAGACGGCAGCCAGACGACCGTGTCACCCTTCGTGTGGCCGGAGCCGAGATGCGCGATGCGCACTTCGAGCTTGCCGAGATAGAGCGTCATTTCCTTTTCGAAAACCAGCGTCGGCCACGTCAGACCGGGCACCGTTTCGACGCCTGCAAAAAGACGCGGGAAGCGTTCGATCTCCGACTTCATATCGGCTTCGCCGCGCTCGACGATCATTTCGTAGGTGCCGCGGCTGGCGATCACCTGCTGCGCGCCCTCCTTGAAGTACGCCGACGCACCCAGCACACGCACCGCGTGATAGTGCGACAACACGACGTATTTGATCGGCTTGTCGGTGACGCTGCGGATCTTCGCGATCAGGTCTTGCGCCATGGCCGGCGTGGCGGTGGTGTCGACGATCAGCACGCCGTCGTCGCCGACGATCACGCCCGAGTTGGGGTCGCCCTCGGCCGTGTACGCATACGCGTTTTCCGACAATTGGGTCCACGTGATCTTCTTTTCTTCCAGATCCGCCTGGGATGCGAAAGCCTTCGCCATGTCTGTCTCCGTCTCACGAGTCGTTGGGGGATGACTCATGGTCGTCGTCATGTTGTGATTTGTCAATGACAAAATAGCTTGTCATTCACTAAGCTAGGGTAAACTCCGTTGGTTTGTCGGCACGGTCCGATCGGATACCATCTAGGCCTTCCACGGGCGACACCGAACGAGCCGAATCTCCTTCGGGGGCAAGGTTGGACAACACGATGGCTGATACGACAATCGAAAAGAAACAGCGGGGCATTCAGAGCGTCGAAGTCGGCGGACGTCTGCTGCAGGCGCTCGCACGACAGCGCGCACCGCTCGGGCTGACCGAACTGGCCGGCGACGCACAACTATCGTCGGCGCAGGCTCATACGTATCTCGTGAGCCTGACGCGGCTCGGCCTCGTCAAGCGCGACGCCCTTACCGGAAACTACGAGCCGGGGCCGCTGTCGTTGCGACTTGGCCTGATGCATATCGAACAGCAGCCGGTCTATCGCATCGCGGCGCCGTATGCGGCCGCGCTCGCGGAGCGGATAGGTCTGAGCGTGGCGATCTGCGTGGCGGGCGTGCAGGGACCGACCATCGTGAGATACGAGAGCAGCGGTGCTGCGCTGCATGTGAATCTGCACATCGGCACGGTGATGTCGCTCGAAGCGACGTCGACGGGGCGCGTCTTCTGCGCGTTCTGCGCGCCAGAGCAGGTCGCGGAAATGGTGCAAAGCCAGGCTCAGTCGACGGACGCGGCGCCGACCCGTGGCCGCGCTGCCAAAGGGCTGGCGAGCCCGAAGTGGCGCAAACGCCTTGATGAAATCCGCGCTCGCGGCATCGAGCGCGGAATCGATGCGCCGAGTCCGGGCATCAGCAGTCTCAGCGTGCCGGTGTTCGATGGCGATCAACGGATGCAACTCGCATTGACGGCGATCGGCTCATCGGCCGCGATCGACGTCGAGTGGGATGGTGCGGTCGCGCGTCAGTTGCTCGAAACTTCCCGACGTATCACCGAAGCGGTGATCACACCCGCCTGAGAACCATGCAGATCGAAACCCCGGGCGCGGCTGACGCGAACACGCCCCAACTCAACGACACGAAAGCTCAGCGCGGGATCAGCGCGCTCGACAACACCGGCGAACTGCTGCTTGCACTCGTTGCCGCCGGCCGTCCGCTGTCGCTGCGCGATCTGGCCGCCGCCGCCGATATGCCCGCCGCCAAGGCGTTTCCGCATCTGGTGAGTCTGATCAAGGTGGGCTTGCTGAGCCGCGACGACGCGGGTCTTTTCAGCGCGGGACCGCTCGGATTGGAACTCGGGCTGATCGCGTTGCAGCGCATGTCGCCGATTCGCGACGCCGAACCGGAGATCGTCACGCTCGCGGCGGAGTCCGGCATGAGTGTCGCGGTGGCGATCCTTGGACCTCTGGGGCCTACCGTGATCCGCTTCGAAGAATCGGCGACACCACAACATGTGAGCCTGCGGGTCGGCACCGTGATGTCGCTCGTCAACACGGCGATAGGACGCGTGTTCGCCGCGCATCTCGCGGACGACGTACTGGTCGGGCTGTTGTCGCAGGAATCGATCAGGCTCTCGGGCGCGCCGGTTGCGGAAGTGCTCCTGTCGCCGAAAAAAGGCCCGCCGTCGTTGGCCCCGACCTATCTGGCACGGCGGGAGAAGGTTCTGAACCAAGGCATCGATGACGCGCTCGATGCGCCGGTGCCGGGCATCGGCACGTTGGCCGCGCCCGTGTTCGATCACACGGGGAGTGTCAGTCTGGTGGTTGCGGTGATCGGTACGTCGGGCAGCTTCGATGACAGCCTGCATGGCCCGACCGCGCAAAGGCTCCTCGCGACCACAAGACGGCTGTCGTGGCGGTTCGGCTGGATCGGGCGCTGAAGGAAGGCCAACCCGCCGGGTCAATCCGCTGGGTCAATCCGCGCGCGCCAGCGCGAGCGCTTCGAGCAGCACGTCGGCATCGCCGATGTGGTTTGCGAGCAGCAGCACCAGCTTCGCGTTCATGAAATGGCTTTGCTCGTCGGTCAGTCCGTTGTGCGCGTCGATGAGCTTTTCATAGAACGCGTCGGGATCGGCCATGTTCGTTTCGATGTTCAGCTTGGTCATGATGGTTATCCGTTGCAGGTTGCGCGATCCACGGCCTTGGCGACCGATGCGGTGTCGAGTGCGCGCCAGCGCGCGCACACGTGCTGGTCCGGACGCAGCAGATAAAACGTGCCGGGCCGCGCATCGAAGCGATGCGTGACGATGCCTTCGCCGTCCTCGATCACCTTGACGTGCGGCATGTCGGGCAGAGCGGTCACGGCCGCGCCACGCGGCACGACGATCAGCGAATGGACGGGAACCGCGAGGCGCGCGAGCGCGCCAAGCTGTTCGGCGCATGTCGTCAGGTCGTCTCCGTGGCCGCAGAAATGCACCCCAGTGAAGCCACCATGGCCCGTCTGATTGAGGAACCAGGCATCTTCGCCATCGACCTCGACGGGCGCGTCGGTGCATGCGGCGCCCGGCACCATCGCGCCAATGAATGCGTCGGCGTCGGGCGTGTTCAGCGGTGAGTCGCGCAGAACCGCCGGCACCGACAGACGGCCGCTGTTGACCATGCGCCGCGCGAACGGGCACGTTTTCGCGAGCTTCAGCGTGGCGTCGCGGAACATCCGCGAGACCGCGCTTTTCGGCGTGATGAAGTCAGTGGCGCGCGATGAGTTCAGGATGTTTTCGTCCGCGGCATATTCGCGCTCCGACGCATAGGTATCGAGCAGAGCGGGCGGTGCGTCGCCATTGACGACGAGTCGCAACTTCCAGGCAAGATTGTCCGCATCCTGCACGCCGCTATTCGCGCCGCGCGCGCCGAACGGCGACACGCCATGCGCCGAATCGCCCGCGAACAGCACGCGGCCATGCCGGAAACTGTCCATTCGCAAACACGAAAACGTGTAGACGCTGACCCATTCGAGCTCGAATTCGGCGTCGTCGCCGAGCAGTGCTTTCACGCGCGGAATCACTTTTTCGGGCTGTTTTTCCGCGATTGGATCGGCGTCCCAGCCGAGCTGGAAATCGATGCGCCAGACGTTGTCGGGCTGCCTGTGCAGTAGAACCGATTGATTGCGATGAAAGGGCGGATCGAACCAGAACCAGCGTTCGGCGGGAAACGGCGCCTTCATCTTCACATCCGCGATCAGGAAGCGGTCCTTGAACGTGCGACCGTGGCTGTCGAGGCCGAGTGCCTTGCGCACCGCGCTGCGCGCGCCGTCTGCGGCGATCACATATTGCGCGCGCAGCGGATAAATGCCATCCGGCGTTTCGACCTGCAACTCGACATAGTCGTTTTGCTGGGTCACACCGAAGACGTTGCTTTTCCAGCGCATCTGCAGATTCGCGGTTTGTTTCGCGCGGTCCGCCAGATAGCCCTCGACGTAGTACTGCTGCAGATTGATGAATGCAGGGCGCGCGTGGCCTGTCTCGGGCAGCAGGTTGAAGGTATAGATCAGCTCATCCTGCAGGAACACCTTGCCGACGTTCCAGCTCACGCCTTTGTCGACCATCCGCGCGCCGCAGCCGAGCCGGTCGAAAATTTCCAGCGTCCGTTTCGCGAAACAGATTGCGCGCGAACCGCTCGACAGCGTGTCGTCGTTGTCGAGCAGCACGGCGCGAACGCCCTGCTGGGCAAGATCGATCGCGGCGCTCAGCCCGACAGGGCCCGCTCCGATGACGACGACCGGATACGTGGCGGGCGTCGCGGCATCGTGGTCGGCGGCACGCTCGTAGTCGAATCGCATCGTTTGGTAGTCGATCTGCATGGTGTCTCCGGGCTTTGCGAGGCATCTTAATTAATATATAGCAAGTAACGTTGCTCCTTGCTAATATTTGCCATTCTATAAAGCTTTTTTGCACCGTCGAATCTGTATTTACCCTGGGGCCGGGCGTGTGCGCACGAGCAGGGACGCGGTTGCGATGGGTTCGATAAAAATGCTGAGCCATTCGCATATGCGAAGGCTCCGCTCGTAGGAAGGGCCGGGCACAAACCCGGTAGCGCGTTCATTACTCACTGGGCGGCATGCGCTGCGCCGGCCTGCGTCGTGGCTGGTTGTGCCGATTCAGCCACGGCGACGCGTGCGCGGTCGCGGGACTCACTTCTAACGAACGCTACGCTTATTTCAAATAGCTTTCATCGGGGTTTCCTAGGTAACCCGCTATCTGCAGAAAACAGATCAGTGGTGGCCGCGTCAGTCTTTCAGGATTCGACCACTTACGTGATACGTTAACCGCGATAAGCAGCTATCGAGGCCGCTCATGCTGATTCATTCGCTGTTACTTGCGTGGATCTTCGCGATCATTCCGTGGCATGCCGCGGTGATGGACCGGTCTTGCCGATCAGTATTTGCGGTGGTGGACGCGGACCATGCGAGTTTCGACTTCAAACACTTCTCAAACCCTGCCCGCCAGTCCGTTACGATTTTCTATCTGGCGTGTGCAGCAGCGCGGCTCTTCGGTTTTCTGCCGTCGGCACATTCCACCACGCGGAAATCGACTGTCCGGCTTGCGATTCCGCTTGCTATATGCGCCGTCGCTACAGGCAGCATTGGCCTCGCGCAGGCTCAAACACAGCCGCCGTCGTTCGAGAGCTTCGCCGTCCCTGCCGGCAGTGCACCGCATGACGTTGCACCGGCGCATGACGGCAGGGTGTGGTACACCGCGCAGGCGCGCGGAGTGGTCGGGCGGCTGGACCCGCGCAGCGGCAAAATCGACACGATCGCGCTCGGCACCGGATCGGCGCCGCATGGCGTGATCGTCGGCCCCAATGGTGCGGCGTGGGTCACGGACGGCGGCCAGAACGCCATCGTGCGCATCGATCCGAAGACGCTCGCCGTCACGCGATTTCCGCTGCCCAAGGACAGGTCAGACGCGAATCTGAACACCGCGGTGTTCGACAAACAGGGGCATCTGTGGTTTACCGGGCAAAGTGGTATCTACGGCGAACTCGATCCACAGCGAGCACGCATGCGCGTCTTCGATGCACCACGCGGCGCCGGGCCCTATGGTATCTGCGTGACCCGCTCCGGGGATCTGTATTTCGCGTCACTGGCGGGGAACTATCTTGGTCGCATCGACCTTTCGACTGGTGCGGCCCAGGTCATTGAGCCACCAACGTCGAACCAGGGCGCGCGCCGCGTGTGGGCCGATTCCAGGGGGCGCGTCTGGGTCAGCGAATGGAACGCGGGAAAAGTCGGCGTTTTCGATCCCGCCACGCATCAATGGCGCGAATGGCGACTGCCCGGCAACGAGCCGCACGCGTACGCAATATTCGTGGACGACCAGGATATCGTCTGGCTCAGTGAATGGAGCGCTAACGCGCTAGTGCGTTTTGATCCCCGTGCAGAGCGGTTCGACGTATTGCCGTTGCCGCGTGACCACGCGAACGTGCGTCAGATGATGGGCCGTCCGGGCGAGCTCTGGCTGTCCGAATCGGGCACCGATCACCTGCTGCTCTATCGGTCCCGTGCAGCCGAGCTGAGCGGGCAGTGACGACACACCGCACCGCAACCGGAATTGCGCAGTGCGCTGCGCCCCGGTGCGCGGGCTGGCCACGACTATGGCCTAGAGCAGCTCGAGAGTTCGCGGATCGGCTTCTCCGCCGAAATACTTGCGCAAAGCTTCGACAAATACGTCGTTGTCGTTGGTGGCGCGCGCGAACAGGGTGACCGACGAGCGAAACTTGAGGTAATCCGGATACCCGAAAATCTCTTCGATGGAGCGGTCGCCGACAAGGTTGACCAGTTGCGTCGTTTCGCGCAGCCGTGGGCCGAGTATCGGGTGGCGCAGATAAGCTTGCGCCTCGGCCAGCGACGAAAGCGCGAATCGCTGAGCCATTGCGCTTGCGCCGAGCCCCTGGATTTGGGGAAACACGAACCACATCCAGTGGCTTCGCTTACGTCCATGCTTCAGTTCATCGCATACCTGGGCGTATACCGGGTTTTGTGCATCGAGGAAGCGCTGAAAGTCATCGAGGTCGTTCATTTCGTACTCCGCTGCAGGCGTGGAAACCTGTCGTTGAATCACGATTCTCGCACCTGTTTTCCAGCTCGGGTACGCGGCGCGACCGTTATAAGCGGTGCCAATGTCAATGGCCACACCGAACTACAATAATTCAACCAGTCTGAACCCGCTCCATCCGAACTCGGGTCACACAGGTCATGGGGCGGCTATGCGCTGACTATCCGGGCTGCGTTGGCAGGCCGTTTAGCTGCGCTCCCGGCAGATCGGCAGTGCGCGATTGATCCGCTCGCAGCAGGGCATGGGCGGCGACAAGCACAGGAGGGACCATGCGGTCGGGACTGAAGACCGGCGTACGCCTGAGACGTTATGCAATCACGGCGATGGCCGTCATCGCAGGTCTGATTGTCGTCGGACGCATCACTGGGTTCCTGGTCGACTGGCTGTGGTTCTCTTCGATCGGCTATGGTGGCGTTTTCTGGACCATGCTTTCCGCGAGAGCGCTGCTGTTTGCCGCGGTGTTCGCAGTCTCTGCGTACGCAATATGGCTGTCCGGGATGTTGGCGCATCGTTACGCGAGGGACGTCGATATCTTGCGAGCGGAAGCAGCCGCACCGTGGCGCGCGACGGAAGTTGCTGGCGATCTGTCCGAACTGATCGCGCCGCGCGTTCCGTGGCGCGCCACCATTGCCTGCGCCGCGGTCGTCGTTGGGCTGCTTATCGCCGCTAGCGAAGTCTCGAGCTGGGACGTCGTGCTTCGCTTCATTTATCAGGTGCCTGTTGGCGAGCGCGATCCGCTCTTTGACAGAGATATCAGCTTTTATCTCTTCTCGCTCCCCGCGTACGTCGCACTCAAGAACTGGCTACTGCAGCTGCTCCTCTGCAGCGCGATTGTGGCAGGTGCTGTCTACGGGTTGCGCGGGGACATCGCGCTGGAGCGGCCACCACGGATGCTCTCGGCCGCCGCCTTCACTCATGGTTCGGCACTGCTCGGTTTGTTCTTTGCGGTGAAGGCCTGGTCGTGGTGGCTCGACCGCTTTCTGCTGCTCTATGGCGACAACGGCGTCGTCGTCGGCGCCAGCTATACCGATGTCCACGTCGAGTTGCCGGTCCTGTGGATGCTCGTCGGCCTTGCCGCGGCCTCATCCGTCGCCCTTTGGATCAACATGCGCCGCCGGAGCTATGTGCAGCCTGCCGTACTCGCGCTGCTCGTGTTCGGCAGTTCGTTTGTGTTCGCTGTGATCTATCCATCGTTGTTTCAACGTTTCTATGTCAAACCGAGCGAGCTGAAACTGGAAGCACCCTATATCGAGCGCACTATCGCGCTAACGCGACAGGCTTACGGCCTTGCGAAGATCGAGGTTAAACCGTTTGAGGCCGAGCAGGGACTGACGCTCGACTCGCTGCAGGCCAATCGGGCGACCATCGACAACATCCGGCTATGGGATGTGCAACCGCTGATGGATACCTATGCACAGTTGCAGGAGATCAGGACTTACTACAAATTTCTTTCGGTGGACATCGACCGCTATCAGCTTGACGCCGGATACAGGCAGGTGATGCTGTCGGCGCGTGAACTGGAACCGGCGATGCTCCCGCCCAACGCCCAAACCTGGGTGAACCTGCACCTTATCTTTACTCACGGCATCGGCGTCGTGATGTCGCCAGTCACCGAGAAATCCACCGAAGGCTTACCCTTCTTCTATCTGCACGATATTCCGCCCGTCTCCAACGGCGGCCCGGTCATTCGCGAACCGCGTCTCTATTTCAGTGAAGGGCGGCAAGACTATGTCATCGTGAACGGCAATTTAGCTGAATTCGACTATCCCCAACGGCCGGCCAATGCCTACACGAGGTATAGCGGGCGCGACGGCGTCACCCTCGGCGGTGTGGGGCGCCGCAGTCTCTTCGCCTGGCAGCTGGACGATCCGAACATCCTGCTGAGCGGCTATATCACGGACCAGAGCCGGATTCTGCTTCACCGCAACATTCAGGACCGCGTGCGTACGATCGCGCCGTTCCTTACCCTCGACCATGATCCCTATGTCGTCGCAAGCAATGGGCGCCTTTTCTGGATACAGGACGCCTACACCGTTAGCAAGTGGTTTCCTTACTCGCGGCCGGGTTTCGGCGACGGCGCGAATTACATCCGAAACGCGGTCAAGGTCGTGGTCGACGCATACAACGGCACGGTCGATTTTTACGTCAGTGATCCCGCCGATCCGCTGCTGCGCACATACGAGCGCATCTTCCCGGGGTTGTTCAAGCCTTTGAATCTGATGCCACCGGAGCTGCGGCAGCATATCCGCTACCCCGAAGACCTGTTCCTGATCCAGGCGCAGCTCTACCGCGCCTATCACATGGATGTGCCGGAGGTTTTCTACAACCGCGAGGATCTGTGGCAGTTTCCGCAGGAGCTGGTCGGAATGGATGGCGGAAGCGCCGCCAGCACGATGCCGCCGTACTACACGATCATGCGGCTCCCCGGCGACGCACGCGCCGAGTTCATCCTGATGCTGCCGATGGTGCCGAGCCAGCGGGAGAACATGATCGCCTGGCTGGCGGCGCGTTGCGATCCGCCCGGGTACGGCAAGCTCATCGTGTATATCTTTCCCAAGGACAAGCTGGTCTATGGGCCGTTTCAGATCGAAGCACGGATTCAGCAGAATACCGAAATCTCGCAGCAGATCTCGCTGTGGAACCAGATGGGCTCACGGGTCATTCGCGGTCATCTTGTGGTAGTGCCGATCGAGAACTCGATCCTCTACGTGTCTCCGCTCTATTTGCGCGCGGCGTCCGGTCAGTTGCCGGAGTTGAAGCGGGTGATTGCCGCCTATGGTGACCGGGTGGTGATGGAGGACAGCCTGGGTGAAGCGCTTGCGGCGCTTTTCAAGGAGACCGCGCATGCGGCATCGCCGCACCAGGGCACAGTGGACGCTCGCGCGAGAGAGGCACTTGCCCACTATGACCGCGCCATCGAGCGACTAAAGGCGGGAGACTGGAGCGGCTTCGGCGCGGAACTGGATGCCCTCCGGCCGTTGCTCGAGGCACTCGGTGCCGGCCGTTCCGATGATCGGAAATGACCAGGGGAAATTAGCCGGGTCCGCGCTGCGTGGCGGGTGGCGTGGCTGCGTGAATCGCTCGAAGCCTGTGCGTCGATCAATGCGGCTCGCCGAGGCAAGCGTCGGCAACATCGACGATCGGCTCGTCGTCGGCGTGAGCTTGAGGAAACCGGTCAACGCACTTGATCTGAACGTAGGTCCACCACGTTCCCGGTGGATCGTGACCCAGCCACATCAAAGTGGCTGCAACCTTGGTGCGCAATCCCCATTGCCGCCAGTCAGCACCTGTTGGCGAAAAGTTTCCGTGAATGTCCTTGTACAGGTTGCGGTCCAACCCGTACTGCCTGAGATAGGGCGGATTGATGCGCTCCTCGGGCGTAGCCGGCTCGCCATGCGCGATGCCTGCTTGCGCTGTTGCCGTATCCCGGCGGAAATCGCTCACCGCATGGCCGATCACCGACAGCTCGAACAGCAATGCCCCGCCAACTGCCATGCAGGTCACGATGGTGCAGAGCAAGAGCGCCCAAAGTACCCGCCTTCTGGTCGTCGGTGTCTTCATCACTCGCGGCGTCCTTCCGGCATTGGATTCGCCGCCATGCCGGGCGCCTCTACCCTTCGTAGAATGTCAATCGCCTTTTCGGCATCGCCCAGCGAGTCGACCGCGAGATGCAGGTCGACAGCAACATGCCGCAAGACGCTTAATACCTTTGGAAGGCCGCCTCGGACCTCATTAGAAAAATCTACTTCACGAACGGCACGCGGGCAAGGCCTGTCGGACTACGCACCGGTCGGCAATCTGCGTCCAACTTGCTGCTATTGCGCATCTGTATCAAGATCAAGTCGCCTCATCACGAACAGGCGACTCTGATGACAGACGATCCCGATCCCGATTCCGATGCTGCTGCCGATCCCGACCAACTGAAAGGCCCGGGCGGCATGACCTTGCGGCAAATCCACGAACAGGTGCGGAGTTCCGCCCAGCGCGACCGTGAAGTGCAGACTCGGCGCAATTCACCCGCTCCGCCGCAAAGCCGGTGGCAGCGGTGGGTGCGCTATGTATGGGGCCGCAGCGGGCGGCGCTAACCGCAGTTTGGAGTGAATGACAATAGTGGCCGATCTCTGCCTCAAGTTGCACCGTGACATCCTCACCGCATTTGCCCGGCTACCCATTTGGGTGGTGTGCGCCCTCCGTCCTTCTGTCATTGTGAACACGTCGTCATAACGCTACCTGGACAGGTGAGCAAACGACGACGTGGGGCACAAGCAGGTCGCACGCATTTGGCAGGGGAATTGAAATGGAAACCACATCCTCAAGCGGAAATCCTTTGATGGATCTGTCGGACAATCTGGCAGACATTGTCGCGCGAGTCGGGCGGAGTGTCGTGGCAGTACATGGCCGACATCGCATGCCGTCGAGTGGGGTAATCTGGCGACGTGGCGTCGTCGTGACGGCTGCCCACACGATCAGGCGTGAGGACGGGATCGAAGTTACATTGACCGACGGCCGTACGGTCGCCGCAGTCCTCGCGGGCCTGGATCTGGGGTCCGACGTCGGCGTGCTGAAACTGGACGGCGCGGACCTGGACCCAATCGATTCCGGCGATGCCCACTCACTGAAGCCGGGTCATCTCGCGCTCGCCGTCGCACGTGCGGACGATTCCGGCATCAGCGCTGATTTTGGCGTGATCGGCAGCATAGGTGGTCCTTGGCGCACGTGGAAAGGCGGACAACTCGATGCGTTCGTGCGATTGGACGGCGGTCTGCGCCCAGGTTTCTCCGGGGCGGCCCTCGCGGATATGCGCGGGCAGGTCATGGGCATCTGCACCTCGGCACTGATGCGCGGCGCCGGTATGGTGATTCCGGGAATGACCGTGGAGCGTGTCACCGATGAACTGCTGGCTAAAGGGCACGTCTCACGCGGCTACCTTGGCGTCGGCACGCAGCAGGTCAGCCTGCTGGACGCCTGGGTCAATAAAATGAACCTGTCATTCAGCAGTGGATTGCTGATCAATTCGCTTGCGCAGGGCGGTCCTGCGGAGCAGGCGGGCGTGCTGATAGGCGATGTACTGATCGAACTGGACGGCAAGCCTTGCCGCGACATTGGCGACGTGAGTGCCGCACTTGGCTCCGCAAACATTGGGCAGCAGTTGCAAATCGCCTTGATCCGAGGTGGCGAACGCCACGCGTGCTCGGTAACAGTGGGCGAACGACCTCGACGGAATTCGTGCAGGTAAAGTCCGGGAAGCGACGAAATGTCGGATGGACAGACCGTACAGACGGCGCCTTTACGGGTCGTGGTGATTGCGACATCGTGGCAAGAGCGCGCAAGCCTGCAAGCGCTCGTCGAGGCGAACCCGGCATTTGAGTTCCTGGGTAGCGCAGCCGACGCCGAAAAGCTCGTCGATTGCCTCGCCGGATCGGTGCCGGATGTGGTCGTCACCGACATCGCGCCGGAGGCGAGCGATGCGCTCAAGACGCTATTCGAACTCTCGCACGCGTCACCGTCGCTGGTCCTGTTGAGCGACGACCCGGACAGCGACTGGATCCTCGATGCGTTGCCCGCCTATGCGGCGGCGATCCTGCCGCGCAACGCGACGCCAGCCGAAATCGTCGTGTCCATCGAAGCCGTCGCCGCAGGCCTTTGTGTGGTGACGCGCGACGTCCTCGTACGGCTGCTGGCCGGAACGAGACCGCCGCGCCAGAAGGTATCCGGCGAACCGCTCGAAGCCTTGACGTTACGAGAGATCGAAGTGCTGGCGATGCTCGCGGACGGACTCGGGAACAAGGAGATTGCGCGGCAACTCGACATCTCGGACAACACAGTGAAATTTCACCTCTCCTCCATCTTTGGCAAACTCGGTGCGACCAACCGCACGGAAGCGGTGATGCTCGGCATGCGGCACGGATTCATCATGGTGTAGACAGATTCGACGACATGCCGCCAATCAACAGATGCGCCGCCGCTGTCGCGGCGCGAGCGATTGATTACGGCGTTGGTGACCGGCGGCAAGCGGGAGATCCAGCAGCCGGTGATTCGTCAGCGAGCAACCGCTGACAGGCGGGTTCATCCCGGCCTCGATCGACATGAAGACTATCGTGGACATACGAAGCGGCCAGGACGGATGTCGCGTTCCTGAACGCATCGGGGAAGATACTGATTCAACCCGGCTTGCCATCGGCTCGGGCGAGGAAAAGCCACGCTGCGCATCGAACGCAATAGAGAACCAGCGCGGCCGCCCAGCATAGACCGGATGCGTATATCCAGGCCATCGTGAACTGCGGCGCGAGCCAGCGGCCGAGTACCCGGACCAACGTTGCGAGAATGAAGAGGCCGTAGCACAGGGAGCGATGCCCGGTGATGTCTTGAGTCGATCTGTGTCGATCCTGATGGCCCGCTTCATGACCGCTCCAAACGGCAACTATGTGTTGATTCATCTTATACGCCGACCTTTTTCGTCGCATGCGACGAATGTTCGCGACAGGAAAACCGGCAAGATGCCCGATGGCGCCCAGTCCCGGACGCCGAAAACGGTACATCGGCCTGGTTGTCGTCGAAAAGTGCCAATTTCCGATCGAACGTTGATTCGCTCTGCCATTAGCGATACCTTTACATCTATTCTGGTCGTCGGGTTCTGGTCAGCGAAGGGAGAACCGTTTCGTGAAGAGAGCGTGGGCTTTCTCCTGCATCGTCGCATTGAGCGCGATCCTCGGCGGATGCGGCAAGCAGGCATCGCAAAACGCCACTGAGGCATCGGGCGCATCCGCAGGCCAGGCGCCGGTTCTGCCATCCCAGAGCGCGAGCGATGCAAGCGCCGCATCAGGCGCGCAAGGGGCGGGCGCGCTGGCCACCGTCACCAAGACCCAATTGCCGGGAGAGGCAGCCGAAACACTGCGGTTGATCAAAACGGGCGGCCCCTTCCCGTTCAGCGACGACGGCGTCTTGTTCCGTAACAGTGCGCTTTTGCTGCCGAAGCATCCGCGCGGCTACTACCACACCTACACCGTTCGCACGCCGGGCGCGACGGATCGCGGGCAGCGTCGGATCGTATGTGGTGGACCGCGCAGGCAGACCGGCGAGTGCTATTACACCGACGATTACTACGCCAGTTTCAAGCGCATTGCAGAATAGAGACGGAATTGACTGCATGAGCAGACGCAGTCCGCGGGCTGACAGCGGCGTCGCGAGTCATCTTTTCGCTAGCGGTGACGGCGCCTGTTTCGGCGAGTATTGCGGCAACACATAACGGATCGCTGAGCTGCATTCGGCAGAACAAGAACGCCCCGGGCTTCCTGTCAAGGAAACGCCGGGGCGTTGCGTTTGCAGAGACCGAGCCGCAACTGCGACGAGCCGGTGGTGGTTCGTCAATCAGAAAACCTGAAGGCAGCCATCAGAACTATGAGATTTTCCTGCCGCGGCGCTTCTGCGATAGTTGGTCTCAGCCGTTGTGCTGGATATCCGTACCGCGCGTCGCCGACCAGGGAGAATCTGCATGCATCGTTTTGTGATCGTGGGAGGAGGAGCGGGTGGAATCGAACTCGCAACGAGGCTAGGCGATCGTTATGGCGGTCGGCGAAGAAGCGGCGCACAACGTGCGTCGATTACGTTGATCGACCGCAACCCGACGCATATCTGGAAGCCCCTGTTGCACGAGGTCGCAGCGGGAAGTCTGGATCCGTTCGCACAGGAACTGGCGTATGCCGCGCAAGCCCAGTGGCACGGTTTCCAGTTCGTGCAGGGCGAACTTGTCGGACTGAATCGTGGCTCGAGACACGTTCTGCTCTCGCCCCTGCTCGATGACGACGGAACCGAACTGGTGCCGCCGCGCCGGATCGAGTACGACTCGTTGATTCTTGCCATCGGTAGTACAACGCACTATTTCGGCGTACCGGGCGCGGCGGAAAACTCGCTCGCGCTTGATACCGTCGCTCACGCGGAGCGCTTTCGCAAGCGCCTGATCGCAGCTTGCATTCGCGCCGAACAACAACGAGAAAGCGGGGAGGGCAGTGCTTGTGCAACGCCCGCCGATCGCACGCCTCGTGTCCAGGTTGCGATTGTCGGAGGGGGCGCTACAGGCGTGGAATTGTCCGCCGAGTTGCGCAACACGGCGAAGGTACTCTCATCATATGGCTTGCATCGACTCGACCCAACACACGACGTCGGAATCATGCTGATTGAAGCAGGTCCGCGGATTCTGCCGGCGTTGAAAGAACGCGTATCGACCGCAGCAGCCGGCTTGCTTGGCAAACTCAACGTCAAGTTGATGGTCGACGAGCGGGTCGCGGAGATCACGCCCGGACTGATCCGCACGAAAAACGGCAAAACCATCCGTGCGGATCTCACAGTGTGGGCCGCGGGCATCAAGGCACCTGCGGTGCTTTCAACGCTCGATGGGCTCACCATCAATCATCTGGGACAACTCAATGTGCGCCGCACGCTTCAGACCAGTGTCGACGACCATGTCTTCGCATTCGGCGATTGCGCGGCCTGTCCATGGTTGGGTTACGAGCGCAATGTTCCCCCGCGCGCTCAGGCGGCGCATCAGCAGGCATCTTTTTTAGTCAAGGCACTTGCGCGACGCATCGAGGGACAAAAGCTTCCGGAGTTTGCCTATCGCGATCTCGGCTCGCTGGTATCGCTCGGGCACGCGAATGCGGTGGGCAGTCTGATGGGCGGGCTTATCGGCGGCAGCATGCTCGTGGACGGACTGCTTGCTCGCTTCATGTACCTGTCGCTATATCGGATGCATGTTGCAGCGCTGCATGGCTATGCACGCATGATCGTCAATACGCTCGCGCATCGGCTCCGTCGAAGCACGGCGCCGCACGTCAAGCTGCACTGAGCAACAGGTCGTTGTAGATGGCTGAAGTGTCTGGCCGCTGACACGCGTCGTCTGCATATGAAAGCGGCGGTTCAGGCCAAAGCCGCGACCGGTCCCTGCTGGCCATCGTTCGGCCGTTTCAGACGCTTGCTAGTCACCAATCGCCTCATACCACGCCAAAACGCGCCCATGGAGCCGGACGTTAGCCGACTGTAATGCCAGCGACTCTCCACGTTCATGGAGCGGCTCTAAGGTCTTACCGTTGTAACCAACGGTAAGGAGGCGGCAAATGGCGATATTCCACCTGTCACAACGATGCAATAAGACGTACTTACGACTTTCTATTTCCGGGCTTGCGGGGGTAGCTGCACTCGCGTTCGCTACATTGCCCACAGGCGTGTCTGCGGCAGGCGACGATCATGCGTCCCGAACGCTGACGCCAATCAAGCACGTGATCATCATCGTCGGCGAAAATCGAACCTTCGACCACGTGTTCGGCACCTACCAACCCGCACGAGGCCAGTCAGTCTGGAACCTGCTGTCGCGGGGCATCGTCAATGCAGACGGTTCACCGGGCCCGAACTTCAGGAAGGCGCAGCAATATCAGGCGCAATTGAGCGCACCGGCCGGATTCTCGATCGCCCCGCCGAATAAAACTCCATACGGGACGCTGCCCGCCCCCGAGACAGGCGGAGCGCCGACCGCGGCTAGCGACGCAAGCCCGCCACCTTTCGCGACTCACGATGCGGCCGCCCAAGCCGAAGGGACGGCACTCGAGGCGTCCGACATCGACCAGTTGTTGACCGGCGCGACAGGACTGCCGACGGATGTGAAGGATTCACGGGTGGCCAACTACAACGCGTTGCTGAGCGGTCCCTATCTGTTGCAGCCACCGCTCTACGAGGCGTACATGGGCGGTCCGGTGCACCGCTTCTATCAGGCGTGGCAGCAAGCGGACTGTGCGGTCGCGCATGCGAGTCGCGAGAATCCTAGCGGTTGCCTTGGCGATCTGTTCGCGTGGGTCGAGACGACCATCGGCGCGGGAAGCAACGGCAAGCCGCAACCGACGCCCTTTACCGATCAGACCACCGGCGAAGGCTCGAATGCGCTCGGCTTCTACAACGTGAACAACGGCGACATGCCGTACTTCACGCAGCTGGCCCGGCAATACTCGATGAGCGACAACTATCATCAACCGGTGATGGGGGGCACGGGGGCGAACAGCATCATGATCGGCGCGGCTGACGCGTACTACTACACCGACGGCAACGGCAACGCGGCAACGCCGCCCTCGGACCAGATCGAAGACCCCGATCCGTTGGCCGGCACCAACAACTGGTACACGCAGGACGGCTACTCGGGCGGCAGCTATAGCAATTGTTCGGACGCGAGCCAGCCCGGCGTCGGCCCGATCCGCCAGTACCTTGAATCGCTGCCCTATGATCCCAAGCCGAACTGTGCGTCGAAGCACTATTACCTGCTGAACAACTACAACCCGGGATATAACGGCGACGGCACAGTACTCGACAGGTCGAAGTCGCCGTATACGATCCCTCCGTCACCGGTGCGCACGATCGGGGATACGCTGCTTGATCGCAAAATCCCGTGGAAGTACTACGGGGAAGGCTGGCGCAGCTTCATCAAGGATCCGTCCAAAAGCGTCTATTGCAACATTTGCAATCCGTTCCTGTACGAGACGTCGATCATGACGAATCAGCAGGTCCGGGACACGCATCTGGCGGACCTGCCAGACCTGTATGCGGACATCGGCGCGGGCAATCTGCCGGCGGTATCGTTCGTGAAGCCAGGCGGACTGCTCGACGGGCATCCTACATCGTCGAAGTTCGGCCTATACGAGGCGTTCGTCAGGAAACTGGTCGATGCGGTGAAAAGCGATCCGAAGCTATGGGCTACGACGGCGATCCTTATCACCACGGATGAGGGCGGCGGCTACTATGATTCCGGCTATGTCCAGCCCATCGACTACTTTGGCGACGGCTCGCGTATCCCGATGATCGCAGTGTCGAAGTATTCGGCCGGAGGACGCATTTCCCATAGCTACGCCGATCACGCTTCTCTGGTCAAGTTCATTGAGCGCAACTGGGGGCTTCCGCCGATTACCGGACGCAGTCGCGACAACCTGCCAAACCCGGTCCAGCGCGGCAATAACCCGTACGTGCCAGTTAATGCGCCCGCGATTGGCGATCTGTTTGACCTTTTCGATTTCAGGCGGGGCTCAGGCGATCACGATAACGGCCGGCGCGAGGACGATGGCGACCGCGGCGGCGGTAAGGGGTGGTGGCCTTTCTGAGGCCGCGCGGCACCCGCTGTAGCACATAACGAAAAGAGCGATCGCCGCGCATTCCGGCGGCGATCCTTAGCGCTTTCAGGAGGACGGTCGTCGCCCTGGGCTCTTAGCCAGCGGGCGGCGCTGTTCTATTTTTTATTTTTCGCCTTCTTTTCTTTAATCCCGGTCTCTTCCCTGAGTGCGGCGGCCGCATGCACCAGGTCATCTGCCTGGTGGTCCGTCACTGCGTGTTCGAGTTGCTCGAGCGTTTTCTCAAGGGTAGACGTCAGCTCGCCCGATTGCTGTTCAATGCATTCCGCCTCGTTTGACATGCGCTTCCAGAGTTTCCTCGCGAAGCGTGGGTCGATCTGATCGCGCGCGAGCAGATCGATGGCGTGCGTCGCCAATTCTATGAGTCCAACTACCGTAGTGCTGGAAGTAGAGACGTCGAGCTCGGAGCGTTTGGTTTCCATTTTGTCAACCTCTGTGGGGATCGGCGGAATTCAACTCTAACGCAAGCTTTCATTGAAGTGGGGCGGTTCCCGACCTTCGGCCAGAGCAAGAAGCAGACCTCCAGACGTCAGTCGTCTGGAAGGGTGGCGAGGCAGCCAGGCGGCAAAGCGTCGGCACGCGACCGTTCCACCGCCAAAGCGGCCATTACTGCGTGCCAAAACGGAATGGTGCCTGAGGGTCCGAATTAGGGCGACCGTGTCAGGCAGTAGGCGGCCAACCACAGCCCTTCGCCGTGCAATGCACAATCTTGACGTCGGCCGACCGCGATACCGACTTCTGGATACCGCGATCGCCGGCAGCTCACCGGCAGCAAAATGCTGCCCATTCAAAGCCAACAGCGAACGCGTTCCGACAAAGGTCTGGTAGCATGCCTCACGCCGGCGCTCGACTTCATTGGTGGATGTCTTTGATGCTAACGTCGCACAACGCGACGTGAGATTGCAGGTGCAACTCAACGCTTTGAAAGAATTGATCGGGTCCTTAAAGGAGTGAAGATGGTAAGTTTCCTGACGCATGCCGCGTGTCTGTTGGTCGGCGTGGCGATTGGTGTCTTTGCATGCGCACTTTGCGTGGCACGCGCGAGGAGCTCGAAGGACGGCAATTGATCTTATAGTCACGCGGTGTCTTCGCGAGCCAGCGTGGCGTAAATCGCCGTCTTGCATCGCCCAAACCGCCAGGCGGGCGAACCGCTGTCAGAAAGGAAACCGAAGCGGGTGCCATAGTCGGCGCCCGCTTCGTTCATGAGTTACAGAATAAGGGATTACTTGATGGGTGTTAGGTAAGCACCCGACAGGAAGCGCTGCGAATGCGGAATAGTCGCGGTGTAGGCTTGAATCGCGGCTGCAAGCTGCGGACGGATCAGATTGCGCTTGTAGTCGTAGATCGAATAGCCGTCGCCTTCGCCATTGCTCGGATCGCCGTTACGCACGACATACCAGAACGCCTTTGTCACCGAACCCTTGTTCATCAGAATCTTCAACTTGTTGAATGCGGCCGTTTGTCCGGCGTCCGTACGGTCGGTGCCGTTGTTGGTTTCGGTCAGCCAGATTGGCTTGGCGCCGCTGCTGACGAGGTTCGACACCGTGATCATCAATGCCTGCATCATCATGTCGTAGTCGCCGGTGCTGAAGTACGGGTGAATGTCGACGACATCGATCGTGGTGTTCAACGGGCTGGAAGCACTATTCGCGTTGTTACCCATCGCCTTGATGTAGTCGGTCGCCTGAATCAACTGGCTGCCTGCTGGCGGTTGCCAGCCGTTGTTCGGGTACGCCGAGTTGTAGAAGTATGAGATGCCCTGAGTGTGCAGAACCGTTTTGTACCCCGACTGGCTCTTCGTGTTCAGAATCTGCCTGGCTTCCGAATAGAGCGTCTTGCTGCGACTCAGAATGTAGCCGGAAATACCGTTCGGATCACCGTAAGACGGGTCGGAAGCGGAGAACGACCAGTTGGTCTCGTTGAACAACTCGATGTCAGCCGTGAACGGCAGAACAACGTCCATCAGCGAGCCGAAATACCTCTTGAATGTCGCGTCGCAAAAGTCGAATCGCGCTGACGATGCGGTCGGCGGATCCTGGGTGGCCGAGCATTGGTATGCGCTGGCAGGCGCGTACATGCCGACCAGGAAAAGGATCTTCATGCCGCGCGTGCGTGCGGCGTTCAGAAGAGACTTCAGGAAAGCGACTTTGTTTGGGTCCAGCGTGCCGCCATCGGCCAGCGTCATGAACTCCCACGAGACGCCGAGGCGAACCGTGCCGACGCCCAGTCCGGCAATCAGATCCAGGTCCTTCGAACATTCACTCAGCGCCTTCTGATCCGCACTCCAGAGATTGCAATTGACGTCCATTGCGAAGCGGTCCCTGCCACTGCCAGTTGGCGGCGGCTGGAGTGCGACGAGTTGCTTTAGCGAGGCGGTGGCGGAACCTGCTCCGGCGAGCGTCGGCATTGGTTGGGCGCACACCAGTGTCAGAGCGACGCATAGGGAGAAGAGTCTGAGTTTCATGGCTCGACTATAAACGTCTACCGACTCATGCTGGCGCGGAAACGCTGAAGTTACGTGCGGCGATGAACATCGATTGCTAAAGCAGTGGCATTGCTGATCCAGACAAGTCAAACGTGTGTGTCAACCGTCGCTGGCATCACGATCACAAAATATCTGGCACGGCGAACATTGCGAATTGCGAACAAACTCGCATAACGCGATTTATCTGAACGCGTTTATTAAGAAGATTGCTGCAGCGCTCGCATTGAGGAAAGTATAAGGACGGTCGACTACTGCAGGAAAATAAAAGCAGTTTTATTGAGGCTATAAGAGCAATGTGACCAAACCCACAGAGTGCAGCAAGTCGTGGACCCGATACCACCATCTCACGCAAGTTCCCTGCTACGCTTGGAAATGTCACAGATTCGCCAACAATACGCGATCAAAGCCGTCGCGCGAGTCGTGCACATTATTGACCAGTATCGCGCGTCGACAAATGGCGACGCGTGGTCCTGCAGGCCGTTAGATATTCAGGGAAATGATCGCCATGTTTCGTCAATCCGCTCGGGCTCGCGCGGCGGTATGTGCGCGCGCGCCGATTCAGAATTCGAGGCGCCGTGCGTTGCTGCGCGGCGTATCAGCAGCAGCGTTAACCGGCGTGTCCTTGCCGGGGTTTGCACAGCACGCAAGCATAGGACTCGTTACGCCGCCCGTTCGTCTCGGTGACGTCTGGCTGGTTGATCAAAGCGGCCGGAAACAGCTGCTAAGCGATTTGTTGCATCGGAAAGTGACTGCGATGCAGACGATTTACACAGGATGCAGTTCAGTGTGTCCTTTGCAGGGTGCGTTGTTTAGCACCGTTCAGCAACGTATATCGCAGCTTCACACTCGCTATCCGGTTCAGTTGGTGTCGATCGGAATCGATCCGCTTTCCGACTCGCCAACCGCGCTGCATGCGTGGCTCAAGCGCTTTCAGGCCGGACCTGAGTGGCGGGCGGTCACACCGACGTTGCAGGACGTCGACCGGATTCGCGTCGCACTTTCGGGGAGTACGTTGCCGCTCGGCAACATTGCCGATCATTCGACGCAGATCTACTGCTTCGACGCGGACGGGATGTTGCGCTGGCGCAGCGACGACTTGCCTCGCGCAGATCAGGTTTGCGATGTACTGGGCGCATTAGCGCGCGTATAGCTTATTGGATCGAGGCCATGTCAAAAAATAGATCGTTAAAGATTATTTGCCAATTGTTCGACAGGTTCGTGAGAGCGCTGCTGCTAATCTCAGTCATGTCGACACTTTCAGCATTTTCCACGGCTGCCGACGCGCAGACGTCGAGCACGCTTACGGTCAACGGTATGACCTTGTGCGCGGACGTCAACGCCGAATCGACAACGCCTGGTGCGTTGGTTATCGAGTGGACGTGCAACGGCGGGTATAACCAGCATTGGACATTGACGCAGAACAACGGGCTCTATCAGTTCGTCAACGTCAACAGCAACCTTTGCCTCGATATCTACGGTCAAAGCACGGACGCAGGCACCGGGGCGGACCAGTGGACCTGCAATGGCCAGGCGAATCAAAGCTATCAACTGATACCGCAAAATGGCGGCTTTGCAATCGTCGCGTCGCAAAGTAATTTGTGTCTGGCTGTAGCGAGTCTCACGGCGCAGGGCTCGCAGATCACGCAGCAGCCTTGCAGTGGAACCGCTCTGCAGACGTGGCAAATCAGTGGCATGGCCGCGAATACATTGCCCGCGAAGTGGACCACGCCCTATAACCTGTCGATCGTGCCGGCCGCTGCGGCGAACCTGCCCGATGGCAACGTGGTCGTATGGTCCGCTGATCAAAAACTGCAGTTTACGTCGGGCGAAATAACTCCGGGCAACACGTACACCGCGGTTTTCAACCCCACGACCGGCACCAGCAAGCAGGTGCTCGTGACGAACACCGGTCACGACATGTTCTGCCCGGGTATCGTCAATCTTCCGGATGGCCGTCTGTATGTCACTGGTGGATCCAGCAGCGACAAAACGAGCTTCTATACACCGTCGACCGGCACCTGGTCGTCAGGTCCTCTAATGAATATTCCGCGTGCTTACCATGGCAGCGTAACGTTGAGCAATGGCAACGCTTTCCTGGTGGGCGGGTCATGGAATGGAGGCGAGGGCGGCAAGACCGCGGAAACCTGGACGCCGAGCACGGGTTGGCATGTCAACAGCGCGATTCTCGCCGACTATATCGTCACGAATGACGCGGGCGGCATTTTCCGCGCCGACAACCACGCGTGGCTGTTCGCGGTGGCGGATGGCCGTGTCTTCCACGCGGGTCCGAGCGTGGCCATGCACTGGTTCGATACGGCCGGCGCGGGCAACGTGACACCGGCCGGCAACCGGGGCAGTGATGCCGATGCGATGAACGGCAACGCCGTCATGTACGACATCGGCAAAATTCTGGCTGTGGGCGGCGCGCCGAGCTACGAGCAGTCCAACGCGACTTCGAACGCCACGCTGATCGACATTAGCAGCGGCACGGCCGTGACGCAAACGCTCGCGCCGATGAACTACCGCCGCGCTTTTAGCAACAGCGTGGTCTTGCCGAACGGTCAGGTGGTCGTCATAGGTGGACAGGCGTTCGCGCAACCGTTCTCGGACGACACCGGCGTGCTGGCGCCAGAGTTGTGGGATCCCACCACGAAGAGGTTCTCGGTACTCCCGCCGCAAGCCGTGCCGCGCAACTACCACAGCATCGCGCTGCTATTGTCCGACGGACGCGTACTGAGTGGCGGCAGCGGCCTGTGCGGCAGTTGCTCGACGAATCACACGAACCTCGAAATACTGACGCCACCGTATCTGCTCAATGCGGACGGCTCGGCGGCAACCCGGCCGACCCTCACGGCAGCGCCCGCAACGGCCCAGCTCGGTACAACGATCGCCGTAACAGGCGGCAGTGGCATCCAGGCTTTTGCGCTGATGCGCATGTCGTCATCCACCCACTCGGTTAACAACGAGCAGCGTCGTGTACCCGTGACTTTCACGGTAGGAACGGCGGGCGAATATCTGATCAATATTCCTTCAGATCCGGGTGTCGTCGTGCCGGGTTACTACATGCTGTTTGGTCTGAACGCGAAGGGTGTGCCGAGCGTGTCGCGCACGGTGCAGATCCAATGATGGCACTACGGTTACGCGGTACCGCAACGCGTGCGGCTCGCGCACTGGCACTCGCTGCGGCGTGCACCACGTATGTTGCGCACGCCGCGCCGCTTTGTCGGTCGAACGAACTTGGCTGCTCGATCTTTAACGGGCAGCATGCGCTCGCGGCGCAATTGCGCGGCGACGATCATAGGTTGCCCGGCTCGACCACCCGTTGCGCCAACTGCCACTCGCAAACCGGTGCGGCCGACGGATTCGCGCCACCCTTGACCGCCGCCAACCTGCTTCCCGCCAGGAGTCGAAGAGGCGGTCCGGCGAGTAGTTACGATCAAACATCCTTCTGCACGGCGCTGAGAGAAGGCATCGACCCAGCCGATGTGATGTTGCGCAAAGCCATGCCTCATTACCACATATCCGATACAGAGTGCTCGGCGTTGTGGCATTTCATTACGAAGCCGTAGCGACGTTGCGTGCAGTTGCCGGAGTTTCCGCGTCTCTCGTGGCCGCACGCATCGGTTATAGACGTATGGCGCCCTGGCTTGTTCAGACAAACATAAGCGCTCGGCGTAAGGCGCGAAAAACGTCTGATAAGAAATGAGTGTGACGTGGCAGTTAATTGTCATAAAAAGGTGTGTTCGTTACTGAGGAGAGTTAACTATAGTCAGTGCGTTCGAAGCGCTTATTTCGGTAATTTTAACGGCGTGTCGCGATCCAACTGCAAGATGGGTAAGTATGCGCGATCGATAACATTTTGACTCCGAGCGGAGTGTTACGATCATTGCGAATCCGAAACAACATTAAGGATCTGAGGCCGTAATAGATCCTTCTTTGCTACTGCCCATGCGCGTAGCACCGCATTTCGCCTTGGCGTCCTCGCCGGCGCTATCCCCAGAGGTGGCTGCATCTTTAAGGAGATAACATGTCTGATTCTGACGCCGCCGCGGATCCGAAACTGGACGACACGCATCTCGATGTCGATCTAAAGAAGGGGGCCTTTGATCATTCAAATACGGCGAACGCGGATTCTCTATTCGTCTGGTGGGACGACGTGATGAAGAGAACCATGGACGTCTGTGTTGCTTCCATCCTGCTTGTTCTGCTTTTACCAGTGCTAGTCATTATCGCGTTGGCCGTGATGCGCGACAAAGGAAACGCTGTTTATGGTCACCCTAGAATCGGCCGTGGCGGACGTACCTTCAAATGCCTGAAATTCCGCTCTATGGTGATGAATTCGGACAAGGTTCTTGCAGAATTGCTCGCAACCGATCCGCGGGCTCGCGCGGAATGGGAACGTGACTTCAAGCTGAAGAACGATATCCGTATTACGCCGGTGGGACGCATCTTGCGTAAGACGAGTCTCGACGAGTTGCCGCAGCTCTGGAACGTGCTGCGTGGTGAGATGAGCCTGGTTGGCCCCCGCCCCGTGGTCCAGAAAGAACTGGTGCGATACGGACGCGATGTGCGCTACTACCTCGCGCTGAAGCCGGGAATCACGGGCTTGTGGCAAGTGAGCGGGCGCAACGATGTCGATTATCCGACGCGGGTTGCGCTCGACGTCAAATATGCAATGAACCGCTCGCTGGCGTTCGACATCGGCATTCTCCTGAGGACCGTCAAAGTCGTCTTTGCGAAAGACGGAGCTTACTAGGCCGCGATCCAATTCGTCGCGCGCCGCAGATAGTGCGCTTTCGCCGATCACGCCGACGAATCGCCAATGGCCTCCGTCAACGATGCACAGTTCATGAGAGAAATGCCATGAGAATAGTCCACGTGGTTGAATCGACCGCTACGGGAACGCTGATGGTAGTCAGCACACTTGCGACGCGGCTCGTCAAGGAAGGTCACGAGGTCTATGTGATTTATTCAAGACGGGAAGAAACGCCGAAGAATCTGCATTCGATGTTCCATCCGGGTGTGATTCTCGAACATCTTCAGATGAAAGGTCCGTCGCTCACGAGCATATTGTCCGGGCTGCGTCGGCAACTCGCGCAATTGGATCCGGACGTCGTTCACATGCACTCGTCGTTTGCCGGTTTCCTCGGACGAGTTTCGACCTTATTCAGTCTTCCTTCCACCGCGTTTTTATATAGCCCGCATTGCATCTCTTTCGTCAGACGCGACGTTGGCAAACTGAAACGCTATTGCTTTGCCGCGCTGGAGTGGCTTGCGAGTGTAAAAGCTTGCACGTATGTCGGTTGCTCAGAAAGTGAATGCTCCGCGATCCGACGTCACCTTTGGCGAGACGCCGTGCTGATCGAAAATGCGATAGACAAGGCCGTTGCCGAACAGGCGGACCATCATCTGGGAAGCGCAAGAAAAACCGACGCGGGGAACAAGCGCCGAATCGTAACGGTAGGCGGAATTCGCGTGCAAAAAAATCCCCAACTCTTCGCTGAGATTGCACGTTCATTGGATCGCGATGGGATCGAGCTCGTATGGATTGGCGACGGCGACGCGGACCTGAAAGGAATGCTCATCGACGCGGGTGTACGGGTGACTGGATGGGTCGCGCGCTCGGAAGTGATCGAAGCGGTGGCGCAGGCGGACATCTATCTGTCGACGGCGTCATGGGAAGGCATGCCGATCTCCCTGATCGAAGCCATGACGCTCGGTACGCCGGTGGTGGCAACGGATTGCGCTGGCAACATCGACACCGTTCGTCATGAATCGACCGGTGTTCTTTATCGAACCGCCGCGCAGGCGTCGTCGCTGATTAAGAGAATAATGGCGGACGACGTGTTCCGGGAAGAACTTGCACGCGGCGCGCAACAGGAAGCGCGCGGCCGATTCAGCGAAGACCGCTTTTACAACGATATGGTGCAGTTGTATTCGGCCCTGCTGAAAGGCATACGTCAGGGGCGTCCGGCGCTGAGCGAATAGTTGGGGAGGGAGGGGGGCTAACGCGGAGCGAGCGGCTCGGGTACCTGTTCAGGAATATCAGGAATTGGTTTGCACGAGTGAACGCGCAAACCATTTTTCATTTTTGAATTCGCGCGAGGTAGCGATCCACCCCCGAAGCGGCGATCACATTCGTCCACCGCAGATGCAGTAGTGTGGAAGGATCATTCAGCGGCACCATGTCGCGGCGGAGATGTGAGATGCTGGAGAACACATTCGGGCCCGTCACCCTGCATTGAATGCCGAACTCGGCGACGGCGTTCAGGTTTGATGGCGAGTCATTGCAGATGATTCTTTTGCCAAGCGCCGCGTACTCCAGTAGTTTGGTTGGCGTTTGGACGTTATACGGACGCCTGTACGGAATGGTGGAAATGGCGACATCGCAATTGCGCACCACCGCGAGTGCGTCGCGCTGCGCGAGACGTCCCGTGAATACCACGCCTGGCGAGCGAAGATACGAGTCCGAGATCTCTTTCTCGACCGGCCCGATTAACACGAGAGTGTCCGACATTTGCTTTGCGGCCAGGAAATCGGCAATCAGGCCGTCAAAGCCGCGTTCCCGCGTTATCTCGCCCAGGTAACAATACGTGCCGGTGGGGAGCGATTGATTGCGGTTCGCGCTCGTCGCGAAGATCCAGTCCGGCACGCCCATTGGCAGGAAGACGGTATCCACGCAGTCGTCGAAGCCCATCATTGCGCGCATCGACTCGTTCTGGAAAATTCGCAGGTCGGGACGCGGGTGGAATTTCTTCTTGATGCTGTCCTTCAGCACGGGATAGCAACCGACTGACAGCGAGCGATAATCGTGAATCACGAATTTCGCGGTCGGGGTTCTCGGGTAGAAGCCCATGATGCACCAAAGAACGTGGTCCTCGGGATTCTTGATCCGCCGATACTCGCTCGGCGTGCCCGAAGAAACGTTGCATCCGTTCTCCGAAAAATATTTGGTGTAAGCATCTATCTCTGGGTAATTCGCCTTGCCAGGATGAAGAATGAATATCTGCATTTCTGTTCCGTGAGTCTAGTAGGGTCGCTGCGTCTGAACAGATTGCCGCCGTCGGGGCAAAAGCTCTGCCGGGAGAAAAATCCCGCTAATGAGCCGGTCAGGAGAGCCTCAGCTTCAGATCCTCTGGCAAAAATGATACGACGTTGGATTGCTCTATCACCTTGTCCCAGATCAGATTGGCGAAGTCCGAGCGGCGATTGGTTTTTGCACCGCGCATGGCTTCCTCATCGATTCCGTCGAAGATGTTTGCTGTGGTGATTACGCTATTGATGCCCATTTCCTCGCAGCATTGAATATTGGATGGCGAGTCGTTACATAAGATCTTCTTGCCTAGCGCGGCATACTCGAGCAGTTTGGTCGGCGTCTGATAGCAGTGCGGCCGGTGATAGGGGAAATAGCAAACGGCAACATCCGACTCGGCCACGTGCTTCAGCGCATCACGCTGCGGTAAAGGACCGGTAAAGATCAGATTTTCCGTCTTCGAGAATTTCTCGTGGATGTGTGGATCCGGCTTGCCGACGAGCAGCAGCGATTTGTTCCTGTCCGAGTATTTCTTGATGAACGCTTCAAGCACGCGATCGAAGCCACGCTCGACGCTCATTTCGCCGATATAGCAGAAGTCAGCTTTCTTCTCATCCTGACCGCTTTCTTCCTGAACTTCAAAAATCCAGTTCGGTACACCCATCGGTAAAATCACGCTGGGCATGCCGGCGCCAAAGCCCATGATCTGTTGCTGCCGTTTGTTCTGGAAGATTCGTAGGTTCGGCTGACAGTTGAAGTGCCGTTTCGCGAAGTCCTTCATCGCTGGCCAGCCGCCCACGGAAAGCGAACGGTAATCGTGGATGACGAAGTCGGACGCAAGGCGGTCCGGGTAGAAACCCATGATTGACCAAAGAATAACGTCGTCCTTCTTTTCGAGTTTTCGGAATTCGCTCGTCGATCCAATCAGAACATCCGCGCCGCGATTCTGAAAGTAATTCTTGTAGGCCGTGATTTCCGGATAATTGGCGTTGCCCGGATGCATGATGAAGATCTTGCGCATGTTGCACCTTTGTCGCTATAGGGAGATGAAGACAATTAAGTTTGTTATGAAAAATTGCTTTGCAGGCAGTTGTCAGGAATGACAGACGATTCCTGATTCGCCAGGCGGTCCCGTCCCAGTCTCTCCCGCACTCAATTTATCGTTGGCCGAACTGATCGACCAGACGTTGTCGTTACGATCGACCGCGATCTGTTCGATGCCGCGCGCCGAAGGACCGAGTCTTTCACACTACACGTTATTGCGGGCGCTGCGCTTGCGACGTCTGATTCAGTGGCCGCGACCTGCCACGAAGCCGCTCGCAGAAGCGCCGAACACGGCCCAGCCGAAGATAGCGTGGCGCCAGCGTGAAGCCGGTGAGTTGCGCGGCAAACCATGACACCGAAGAGTCGTCGTCGATGTCGAACGCCTTGAGCCGGAACGGATCGCTGCTTTGATCGTTCCATCCAACATCGGTCGTGCGTGCCGTCTTGTAGCCGGCTACCTTCAGCATCGCCACTTCGCGCGGACCGTAAATGCCGTAGGGATACGCAAAATGCTCGCACGGCTTGCCGACGAGGCGCTCAACCTCGATGCGGGAGCCGGCAAGTTCTTCAAAGCATTCGTCGTCGTCACAGCGGGTCAGCGTCGGGTGATAGCGCGTGTGGGACTGAAAATCGACATAAGGGCGCATCGTTTGGATCTGGGCGGCGCTCAGGCCACTCACGATGGCCGACTCGTTCAGCTGGTCCTGCTGAAAGCCCCGCGCGGCCAATTCCGCGAGACGCTCGTCGTTTTTCATGCGAATCAGCCGCTTCACGTTGGCACGTTTGGCGACGGGATCCAGGAACCAGTGAGTCCGCTGTTGCGCCACGACGCTGCTACAGATATAGATGGTGGGGCGCACGCCGTATTTGACAAAAATGGGTAACAGGTCGGCATTGCCAACATGACCATCATCGAAAGTGATTGCGGCGCGCGGGCGGCCGTTGCCGCGCGAGTTTGCCTCCGAAAGCGGAACGAACTCCACCTTGTCTTTCAGATATTCAAGATGCGCTTCGAGCGTTGCGGGCGTAGGATCGTGATAAAGCAGTATCGCGACACGGTCGCGCCACAATAGCGCTCTAACCGCCGTCGGCACACCAGCGACAAGTAGAGCGCGTGTGAATATCTCACGCATCAAGGGTTTCATATGTCTGTCCAATTACCGGCGATTCAATTGCATTGTGCCGTTGTGGCGAGAAATGAGAATGTGCGGCAGCGTACAGTGGTGCTGTAAGCCATAAGTTAATCTGCGATTGCTGCTGGTATGAATAAATCTCTCTGGTTTCTGGCGTGATATGTCGGGCGCTGGAGAACGTAGAAGACCGCGCCAGAACAGGCGGAATTTTCCTTTAGACGGTAAGACGATTTGTCCCGAGCGCTCGGGTGCGTACAACGTGTGGGGATGTCTGCGCCGGTGCGTTGCACGCCAGGATCCCACACTCTGCATCGTGGTTAATTGTGGCCGTCCCGTGACAAGCATTGTTTTGGTACGCCGCGGTGCCTGCGCACCCATGCAGGTTCCGACTTTTTCGAATATCGATCCGTGGGGTTTTCGATGAATCACAATTCTCCGCTTGCGAATGCTGCTGCGCTACGAAATGACGATGTCAACCTGTCGCGTTATCTGGACGTGCTTGTCGCAAACCGTTGGCTTGTCGGAGGAATCGCCGGCAGTGTCCTCGCACTGGGTGTGGCTTACGCGTATATCGCGCGGCCCGTTTATCAAGCCGATATTCTTGTCCAGGTCGAAGACAGCCTACCAACCAACAATTCGAAAAGCCCTCTGGGCGACGTCTCCAGCATGTTCGACGTGAAAACAGAGGCAACGGCTGAGATGGAATTACTTCAGTCGAGAATGGTGGTGGGAAAAGCCGTTGATGATCTCGGCCTTGATATCAGCGCAAAGCCGAAACGCTTTCCGTTAATTGGCGACTGGGTGGGCCGGAAAGCCACGAGCCTTTCTCAGCCAGGCATATTCGGATATGGCGGATATGCGTGGGGCAAAGAATCGATCAAAGTGTCCAGCTTCAACGTTCCGGAAGCATTCGAAGGCGAGAAGTTCGTATTGACCGTATTGAACGGCGGCCGCTACCGGTTGGAGCAATCGGATCTCGACCAGCCGATCGAGGGCGTCGTCGGCGGATCGCTGGACATGAAACTGCCTGATGGCGCGATCACGCTCAGGGTCGATTCGCTGAACGCGAAGCCGGGCACTGAATTCGTTCTGGTGAGGCAGTCGCGTGAAAAGACGGTCGAAGATCTGCAGAACAAGCTCAACATTTCGCAGAAGGGAAAAGACAGCGGCATCATCGCGGCGTCGCTGACGGGTTCCGAACGGTTGCTCACGGCCGGCACGCTCGCCGAAATCGGCAAGGCGTATGTCGACCAGAACCTCGAGCGCAAGGCGGCAGAAGCGGAGAAGTCACTCGCGTTCCTGAGCGCTCAGCTTCCGCAACTCAAGAGCGACCTGGAGCGCGCTGAAGGTCGCTACAACGACATGCGCAACCGCATGGGCGTCTTCAATCTGAGCGAGCAAGGCAAATCGTATCTCGATCAAAGCGTGGCGGCCGAGCGCAGCCTTCTCGAGGTGAAGCAAAAGCGGGCTGAAATGAGTGCGCTCTACGCACCGGATCATCCTAGCATTCAGGCAATCAACCAGCAGATCGGCATGCTGACCAGCAAGGTCGAAACACTGTCGAAGCAGGAACAGGCGTTGCCGGACCTGGAGCAGAACGCCGTGCGTCTGACGCGAGAGGTGAATGTCGACAACGAACTATACGTCGGTATGTTGAATAACATGCAGCAACTCAAACTTGTGCGTGCCGGCAAGGTGGGAACGGTGCGGTTGGTCGATAGCCCGGTGGTCCCGAAAGATCCGATCAAGCCGAACAAGCTTCTGGTGATTATCTACGCCGCGCTGGGCGGTCTGATTCTGGGCGTGGGCGCCGCGTTCGCACGCGCGGCGCTGTATCGGGGCATTACCGATGCAGAGGAGATCGAAGAGCAAACGGGTCTCAACGTCTATGCGACCGTGCCGCTGTCGCAGGCGAGAGTCGCGCGAATCGGCAAGACGCCGAACCCGCCGGCCGGTGACAAGTTCTTGCTCGCGAGCGAGTTTCCGCGCGACGCATCGATCGAAAGCCTGCGCCGGCTGAGGACTGCGCTGCATTTTGCCATGCTCGAATCGGAATCCGGCAATAACCGCGTGCTTCTGACCGGCCCGACGGAGCAGGTTGGCAAGTCGTTTCTTTGCGCCAATCTGGCGGCGGTCGTATCGGCGGCCGGCAAGCGGGTGTTGTTGATCGACGCGGATTTCCGCAGGGGGCACCTCGAGCAGTACTTCGGTGTCGATTGCAAGCCCGGACTGGCCGATTACCTGTCGTCGTCGGATGGTGAATCTGAGTCAATCATCATGCGTGACGTCGTACCGGGCCTCGATTTTGTTCCGCGCGGCGCCACGCCGGAGAATCCCGCCGAGCTTCTGTTGAGCGAGCGCATGCAGCAATTCCTCGCGAACACAAGCGAATACGACATCGTGCTGATCGACACGCCGCCTGTTCTCGCCGTGTCCGACGCAACCGCGCTCGCGCATAGCTGCGGCACTGTGTTGCTGGTCACGCGCTTCGAGACGACTTCCATTGCCGAGGTGATAGAGGCAACCAAGGAGTTGAAGCAGGCGAATGCGCACGTGAAGGGTGTGATCTTCAACGGCATCAACACCGAAATGTATCGCTACAGTCTGGGCGCGCGTGCCGGGCTCTATCGGAACGCGTCTTATCTCGACGGATTGCCGGCCAGTGGGGACACGCAAAAAAGCTAGCCATGGCGACAGATGGAGGACCGCTCTCCTGAAGTGCGTTCAACAAACCAACCGGCTTTCGGCGTAGATAGACTGTGAATATCAAACACTCGTTCGTCAGTGTCGCTGGGGTCGTACTCAGCCAGGCGCTCAGTTTTGTTTCGGTACTTCTAATCGGGAAGTATTGTGGGCCAACGGATCTCGGTTACTTCAGCCAACTGATGGCCGGCGGTCTTTTCGTCGGCTCGGTGATCGGCTTGCGGCTCGAGGTGGCATGCTTGACGGCGGAAAAGGCGCTGGCTGTGCGCGCGATGACGAGCTCCAGCGCCGTCGCCATACTGATCGGTCTTGCGCTCGCGGTGGCCGCAATCATTTCGGGCCACCTCGAATACATTCCGGTAATCTGCCTCGCGTTCGGTGTATTCATGCAGCAGGCGCTGTGTGCCGCACTGACCAGCGAAAGGAAGTACGCGAAGATCGCCTCGATCCGATTCTTTCCGAATGCTGCGTTCGCTGGCTACTTCATCTGCCTGATGGCGCTGTCAAAAGGTGAGTGCACGGGCGCAAGCGTCTTCAATACCTATAGCTGGATCTTTCTAGCCTCCACTTTCGTGCCGGCCGTCATTTATCTTTACTCGGCGCGAAATCTGGTCCCGGCTGCCTTCATGAAGCTGTCCGCGCTTCAGATCCAGTACGCTAAATTTGGCGTGCCTACCACGACGCTGAATTCCTTCGTGATCTATGCGTCGGCCATTCTGATGCCGATGATCTTCGACCATCGCGACGCCGGCATCTTCGCGCTCGCGTACCGCGTCGGCTATTTTCCCGCGTCACTGTTGTCGCAGAGTCTTGGGGCCGTGTTCCGCCGCGATCTGATCGATTACTTCGACGGCGAACGAAAAGGCGGCGTGAATCCGACCCGCCAGTTTTTAACGTCGCTGACTTTTATCAGCCTCGCGCTGGTCGCCGCATGCTACGCGGGCTTGAGTCTCATTATTCATGTGAAGATGGGCGAGCAGTGGGAATCGTCAATGTCGGTGTACCTGCTCTTCGTTCCGTACTTCATCACCATGGCGATCTACGGTTCGATGGCGCAGGTGTTTATCGTCGTGAACCGGCAGAAGGTTGATCTGATGATTCAAATGGCCAATGCGGTCCTGATCTTCCTGATCTTTGCGACGGCGCATTTCTTCGGAGTCGGCTTCATCCACACGCTGCTGCTGCTCAGCGTGAGCGGAACAATCGTGGCAAGCGTGGGCACGTATCAGGCACTCAAGATCGGCAAGGGGACCGAAGCTTATACGGATCGGCAACCCGGTTGGGGAACGCCATGAACGTCACCGTCAGCCGTGCAATGCTTGCGGCCTTACCGGTCACGTGCACGTTCGGAGATAAAGCATGCGCATTGTAAAAATACCTGGCATTATCGGCAAGAGTGCGAGTCCGGGCGTGTCAGCGGCGGTGTGGTTCCTGTTGTTCATTGCGCTGTACGCCATTTCAGCGGCGCACGATTCATTGCTGCCCGAGCGCTTTCTGCACGATGAGGCCCAGATCTTCGACCGGATGAAGACCGTCACTTCGTTCAAGGCCTTTGGGGATTCGTTCGACAACCTCGCGTGGATCTTCAAGGGCTTTGGGCTGGAGAATTTTTCAATCTCCCTTGCCGGTTTTCTGGCATCGACACTCGGCATGTTTTTCGCCATCTGGCGCTCCAGTGTCAAGTCGTTGAAGCCCGCCGAGTTTGTCCTCGTTGCGTTCTGGCTTGTCAATCAGACCGTCTACATCGGCATTCCGTCGAAAGAGCTCATCATTTCTGTCGTAGTGATGCTGCTGCTGTTTTATAGCTCGTCTCGCGCGATTCTGGCTTTGTTCGTGGTGCTGGCAGGACTGGTCGCTGTTTACTTCCGCTCGTACTGGGCCATTACTTTGGTCGCGACCGTGTTTCTCTACCTCGCGCCGAAAAGCTTCAGAAAGCCTTTGGCGTTGGTCGTGATCGCACTCGTCATGTTCGTGATCGTCGCGGTCGTGTTTCAGAAGGTTTACGGCCAATCGTTGGACTTTGCGCGGCAGAGTGCCAACGAGTGGCGAGATCCGAATGAAGTGGGTTCAATCATCGTTCAGTTCATTCCGGGCAGCAGTATGTTCATCGGGGTGGCGAACGTCGCCATTACGCTTGCGACCTTCGTGTTGCCGTTGCGCCTGATCACGTCGGGTTCTCCGTTGCAGATGCTTGGCGGTCTTGGCGTGTTCTTTACCTTCTGGATTGTGTTCCTGCGCTTCCGCATGGCCACATCGCTATTTCCGGTAGGCCGCTTCGAGAAACTGTGCTTCTGTTTTGTGGTTAGTTTCATCGCAACGCAGGCTATCTTCGAACCGGACTATGGCTCATTCCTGCGGCACCTGTCTCCTGTGTCACCGATGATCATGTTCCTCGTTCTGCGCCTTGAATCGCTTCGGAAGGGCAACGAACCGGTTGCCGAACCGCGGAGTTGACGGTTTGTTGCGGGTCGGCTATTGCCGGCCGCGGCGGGCGACAGTCGTGAGCGGGACGCTCAACTGTCGGGATGGCTCGCGACAAAACTCGCGAACGCGTCATACGGAAGCGAAAGCGCCGTGCCGTTGATCACCAGACCGTAGGTTGCGTCACCGCTATCGAGCTCGTAATACATCGCCGATTGAATGTTCTTCGTCTTTCTCGCCTGGTAATAAGTGAGCAGGCGCGACGCGATGTAGTGGGCCCGGTACGCCCCGGTCTTCTCCGGCCCCGTGTTCCACTCTGAAATCACGAAGGGAACGCCGTATCGGGCCTTGCAGTAGGTGGGCAAATCGAAACCCGGGCCGGACCCGTCGGAGCCGATATCGAAGAGGTCGCCGTACACCTCGTAGTTGTGCCAGGTGGTCAAGTCCCACCGTACGGTCGGATGGCCGCTCGTGCCATCGGGCTGCTTGCCGTCCCATAGGGCGTCGGATGCGCCGATATCCGCGACGCAAAAATTGACGCCACATTGCGCATCCGCTTGCACCGACTTCACCCCCGCGATCATGCCGCGCATCGCGCCACGCATCAGCGGCCAGTTCGCATTGTTGAAGTCGACCACTTTCGTTCCTGCGGTGGTGGAATCGAGGATGATCCCGCTTGCGCGCGTCAGTTCGTTGCCGCATTCATACATGGTCACGCCGTGGGGTTGCAACGCGGCCGCCACAGCGACCGCGCAATTGAAACCCCGCGTGTACGCCGCCGATTCGCTCGTGAAGAGGTTGCCGTTGTTGTCGTAGATGCCGACATCGACTATCACGAAAAGCGTCAAGCCCTCTGACTGGAAAGCTTGTGCCAACGCCACGACCGCGGCGAGCTGCGACGGGTTGTCGGTACAACTGAGCCGGTACGTCGAGCAGCCGAGCGTTTTGATGATCGACACAAGCTGTGTCGTCGAATAGAGATAATCGTAGTGCCCGTTGATACCGTGAAACGAGCCGGCTGGCGCCGCGGTCACGATGCGCGGATCGTTGCACGGCAACCATTGATCGGCATCGGCGCACACGTAGAACTGACCGCCGGTCGTCTGTGCCCAGAACTTGCCGCCGTACCACAGCAGAAGCGCCGCATTCGACATCGTGCCGACGGCACTCCGATCGCGGTACACGACGCCGTTCGCCACGGTCCATATGGCACCGACTTTATCGATCAGATACGACGCGGGCGGGATCGCGGCGCCGTCGGCGGAGGTGCCGCCCAAACGTGGGTCATCGCACGATTGCCATCCCGAGCCGTTCCATCCGTAAAACTGACCGCCCGTTCCTTCGTGATAGATCACACCCCCGTACCAGAGTATCAACGAGACGTTGTAGGTGTTGCCCGCTGCGACGCCGTTCCGGTAGACAGACCCGTCGACCAGCGTCCACGACGCGTTCTGATTGTCGATGACCACCGTCGCCGGCGGGATGGTCGTGTTCTGCGGCGAAACGTTCGAAGCGTTGCCGGCCGATCCCGAGTTCGGATCTGATGCAGAGCCGGAGCTTTCGCCCGAAGTCGAGCCGGATCCGTCGGTGGACACCGTTCCACTTGAGGGCGGCGGCGACGAGCCGTTCACCACGGTCGTCGCGCCGCCCGTCGAGGTCGTGATTCCAGAGCTCGTCGTACCCGTCGTGCTGGCGATGCCGACGCTGCCAGTGCCGGCAGGGGGCGCTGCCGCCGTGCCCGAAGGATTCGCGGCATTGCCCGGGGGAGAGCCGCCGGCATCCGCGGTACCACTACCACCGCCGCCGCACGCGCTCAATACGACGCTTCCGCTGAGCGCGGTGAGACAACCAAGAAATTGACGTCGTGCAATCATGACAATAGCGCGGGCTGCCGCGAGGCGGCCCACAAAGAATTTGCAGAGAAGTTGGGGAGCCCTGCGGATCGCGAGTGCGTCGCGTGAACCGTTCAGGACATTCGATGTGCGGCCGCGCGCGGTCTTTCGTTGCGACCGTTCACTGCGTCCGGCAAGTCATGCCTGTCTGTCGGCACAGGCGACGCGTGGGAGCAGGGTCGTGCGGAAATAAAATCGTCCTTCTCGCAATGGACGAACTGCGGAAAGATTTCACTCTGCGGGCGCGGGAGGGATTGGGAGTCGGACGATGCCTGTGCAGCGGCACGCCGCCTGGGTGCGATGGGGTCCAGCAAAGCGGGCGTTGCAAGGTCGCGGCGCAATCCGATGAATACCTCCCCGTAACCTAGGCTTTTCGAACGATTGACCGCCGGGCAGCTAACCGACAATTCGTAGGTATGCGAGGCGGGTCTCAACGCGGGGCGGCCTCCCGAACGACGAAACGGTATTCGTCACCACTTGCACTTTGTCGAGGCAGGCATGTCAAGCAACATTACGATTACGGACGAACTCGTAGCTGAAATCGCAAACCGGATGGCTGACGAGGGCCAGAAGGTATCACCCGTAGCCATCTGGTCCGAAGTCCATACAGGCTCGGTGGTCGCGGTGGCAGCGGCATTGCGCAAATGGCGTGAAATGCGCGCCCCGCGGGTGCCACAGGTCGTCGAACGTCCTGCGTTGCCGGAAACCGTGACCCACACCATGCGCGATGCGCTCGACCGGCTGTGGACGTCAGCGCAGGACGAAGCTGAACGCGCAGTCGCGCGACGCCTCGCCGCGATGCGCCAGCGTGTCGAGGACGCCAGCAACGAGCGCGACGACGCGCTCGCGGAACTGCAGACCACCGTCCAGGAACTCGATGCGCTGCAGGTCCAACTGGATCAGATCACGAGCGCCTACGACGAGAAGGTCGATGCGGTGGTCGGACTCGAAGAGGACATCGCACTCGCGGTGCAACGGACCGACGTCGCGGAGAAGCGCGCACAGGAACTTGCTGAGCGCGTTTCGCTCCTTGAAGCGGAACTGGAGCGCGCGGAACTGGCGTCGGAACGTGGAGCGGTTTCGCGCGAGCAGACCGACGCCGCGGGCGCGGACGAGGTGCCGAGCGAGTCGGCTGCATCAGTTGATGAAACGCCGGCCGGCGAAACGGAGCGCGCGGCGCTGGAGGCGGCGCATTCCGAAGCGGTCGCTCGTCTTCAGAGCGAGCTGGAAGCGATTCGCGCGGAGTTGCAGGCCGAGCAGGAAGCGCACGCGGCCCGACGGGAAGACGTCGCGGGCGCGCAGGCGGAACGGGATGCCGCCGCCCTCGAATTACAGAACATCCAGACGCAGATCGCCAGCCTGACCGATGAGCGCAATGCGGGCGCCTTCGAAATCGCGAGGCTGTCGGCCAGCTTGTCCGAAGCGCAGCAGCGTGCCGACACGGAGCAGCAGCGCGCGGCCGAACTGGCCGAAAGCGCGGCGGCGAGCGAGAACGTCGCGGGCATGGAGTCTGCGTCGCCGGTGGGTGCCGACTCGCAGCGGATCGAGGCGTTGCACGCGCAGATTGCGCGCGACGCGCAAGCTCATTCCGCCGCGATTGCCGAAGCGCGGGAGACCGTCAGGAAATGGGCCGATTACTCGAACGCACTGAAGCAGCAACTGGCTCAGGCGAATGAACAAATGATCGTGGTCCTCGCCCGCGGCGCAGGCGAAGCGTCGCTGAGCCGCCGGCTTGCCGCTGAACTCGGCCAGCTCAAGCCGGAGCATGAATTGCTGCGCAAGGAGATTCAGCAGCAAGTGGTCGTCGAAACGATCAACGCCCAGCTCGAGAAACAAGGTTATCGCTACGACGAGAAGACGGGTTTGGTGTCGAAGCTGGACACTGAAAGCTCGCCAGCGTGATGCCTGATATGCGGCCCGAAAGTGATCAGACTCGGCAACGACATCGAGTTCGGACTGGCCGCCTACTTCGTGATCAAGTACCTGTGCATGGCGGTTCGAGGTCGGTCCGATAGTCAGCGTGAGGCGCGGGCAAGCGTAGAATTGCCGGCGCAGCGGCGATCCCGTTCGTCGCCGGACCGGAGACCGATGGCTGATGGAAATCAAGTGGATCGAAGACTTCATCGCACTCGCCCGCTATCAGAGCTTTTCGCGCGCCGCGGAGTTTCGCAACGTCACGCAGTCGGGCTTCAGCAGGCGCATTCAGTCGCTCGAACAATGGGTCGGCGCCGATCTCGTCGATCGCAGCGGCTTTCCGCCGACGTTGACCCCGGCAGGGCAGCTGTTTCGTGACGCGGCCGAAGACATCCTCGACAAGCTGTTCGACACGCGGGCCATCATTCGCACCGAACGGCGCATTGCGGGCACGAGCCTGCAGATCGCAGCGGGCCACACGATCGCGCTGAACTTCCTGCCCCCGTGGCTGCGAACGCTGTCGAAGCATGTCGGTGAAGTGCGAGCGCGCGTGATTCCGGCGAACGTGCACGATTCGATACTGATGCTGGTCAACGGCAACTGCGAGCTGATGTTCGCTTATCACCATCCGCAACTGCCGTTGCATCTCGATCCGGCCAGGTATGAATGCGTGACCGTGGGCGTCGATACTTTCATGCCGGTATGCAGGCCCAATCAGCGGCTTGCGCACGCGTACCGTCTGCCCGGCGTGATGGAACAGCCGATGCCGTTCATCGCCTATACGGAGACGAGCTACTTCGGGCGCTGCTTCGCGTTGCTGATGGAGCAGAGGAAAGCGTCGCCCGCCTTGCATCTTCACTATGAGTCCGACATGGCCGAGGTCGTGAAGAAACTCGTGATGGAAGGCGAGGGCGTCGCGTGGCTGCCGAAGAGCTCGATCGCCGCCGAACTCGACACCGGCCAACTTGTCGCCGTCGGCCGCTCCGAATGGCAACTGGAGCTGGAGTTGCGGGTGTACCGCGACCTCACGAATCGCAGTGAACTACTCGATACGCTGTGGCGGCACCTTCGGGCCTCCGGGGGAGCCGCCGACTAGGCCTGCCAGGGTTATCCCGCCTTATGCGAAAATTGCATAGCCGTATGCAACACTAGCATTCACGTCTTTTCTGCCGTCTCTAGAATTCCGTCCAGACACAAATAATCCCAGGACGGAGACACATGAAGAATCGGCTTACCCTCTACATCCTCGCCGGCATGGTGCTCGGCGTGGCCGTCGGTTACGTCTGCCATCGCACGGCGGCCGATGCCGCGCAGGCGAAAGAGATCGCCGGCTACTTTTCGATCATCACCGATATCTTCCTGCGGCTCGTGAAGATGATCATCGCGCCGCTCGTGTTTGCCACGCTCGTGTCAGGTCTCGCCGGCATGGGAGGCACCAGCGACGTGCGCCGGATCGGTCTGCGCTCGATCGCGTGGTTCCTGTGCGCGTCGCTGTTCTCGCTCGCGCTCGGTCTCGCGCTCGCGAATCTGCTGCAACCGGGCGCGGGTTTGCACATGACCCAGACGAGCGCTGACGTTGCCACCGGGCTCAACACGTCCAGCCTCAACTTCAAGGACTTCGTGACGCACGCGTTCCCCACCAGCATCGTCGATGCGATGGCGCGCAACGATATCCTCCAGATCCTCGTCTTCTCGGTGATGTTCGGGATCGTGCTCAGCGTGATCAAGTCGGACCCGCGCGTCGCGCCGCTGATCGCCGGCGTCGAAGGGCTCGTGCCGACCATGCTGAAACTGACCGATTACGTGATGCGTCTCGCGCCGTTGGGGGTGTTCGGCGCGCTGGCATCGGCGATCACGGTGCATGGCCTCGACGTACTGACGACGTACGGCAAGCTCGTCGCCAGCTTCTATACGGGGCTCGCGCTGCTGTGGACCACGCTGATCCTCGCCGGATACGCGTTTCTCGGCAAGCCGATCTGGGCCTTGCTCAAGGCGATCCGCGAACCCGCGATGCTGGCGTTCTCCACCGCGAGCAGCGAGGCGGCGTATCCACGCCTGACCGAAAAGCTGGAGGAATTCGGCGTCGACAAGAAAGTGGTCGGCTTCACGTTGCCGCTCGGCTATGCGTTCAATCTCGACGGCTCGATGATGTATCAGGCGTTCGCCGCGATCTTCATCGCCCAGGCGTTCGGCATCGACATGCCGATCGGCACGCAGATCGTGATGCTGCTCGTGCTGATGGTGAGCAGCAAGGGTATGGCGGGTGTCGCGCGCGGATCGGTGGTCGTCGTCGCGGCCGTCGCGCCGATGTTTCATCTGCCGCCATCGGGCGTCGTGCTGGTGCTCGCGATCGACCAGATTCTCGACATGGGGCGCACCGCGACCAACGTGATCGGCAACAGCATCGCGACGGCAGCCATCGCGAAGTGGGAAGGCCAGCGCGTGGCGCGGCAGGAACGCCGCGCGGCGCTGGCGACGGCTTCGTTCGGCCAGTTCGAAGGCGATACGAAATGAGCGGCATCGGCGCAACGGCTGCCACGAGCGCGCGCAAGTTCGGCGTGGTGGGCGGGCTTGGCCCGCTCGCGAGCGCGGACGTGTTCTTCAAACTGATCAAATCGACGCCAGCCACGCGCGACGCCGAGCACTTCGATGCAATCTTCGAGCAGCAGCCGTTCCGCAGCGCCGATGCCGACAGCGAGACGTTGACGCAGCGCAAGCTGTACATCTTCGATCTGATCAGCAGCTTCGAGAAGCGCGGCGTGACGACGGTCGTGCTGCCATGCTTTCTGAGCCACACGTTCATCGACGAACTGAAAGCCAATTCGCCGCTGCAGATCGTCGACATGGTCGATGCGGTCCGCAGCCACGTGCGCCGAAGATTTCCTGCGGTGCGCCGCGTGGGCGTGCTCGCGTCGGCTCATACGCGGCGCAAGCGCCTGTTCGAGAAGTACTTCGCGGCGCCCGAGTTCGAAGTGATCCATCCGCGAACCAGCGACGGTATGGATTTCGTCACCGAAGCCGTCTATGGCGAGGATGGCGTGAAGAGCGGCAATCTGCGTGGCCGCCCTGTCGAGTTGCTGCGCGCGGCGTGCGAGGACCTGATCGAGCAGGGCGCCAACATCATCGTGCCGGGTCTCACCGAGATCGCGCTCGTCGCGGATGAACTCGGTGCGTTGCGCGTGCCGCTCGTCGATTCGAACCTGGCTTACGCGCAGTACGTCGTCTCCGGTCAGTACCACACGCCCGAGACGATCTTCAAGGTCGGCGTGGTGGGCGGCGTGGGTCCGGCGGCCACCGTCGATTTCATTCACAAGATCGTGCGCGCGACGCCCGCGCGGCGCGATCAGGACCACATCAAGCTCCTCGTCGAGCAGAACCCGCAGATCCCGGATCGTACGGAGAATCTGATTGGCGATGGACCCGATCCGACCATCTCGCTCTACGCGACCTGCAAGAAACTCGAAACGGGCGGGGCGGATCTGATCGCGATCCCGTGCAATACGGCGCATGCTTTCGTCGAGCGGATCGAGCCTTATCTCGGCGTGCCGATCGTCAATATGCTGACGGTGACCGTGCGTTATCTGCGCGAGTCGTTTCCCGCGCTGCGCTCGGTCGGTGTGCTCGCGACGTCCGGCACGATCGCGAGCGGCGTCTACGAGCAGGCGCTCGAATCGCACGGCTTGAGGCAGGTTGTCCCGGCACCCGCGCTGCAGGCGCGCGTGATGGACGCGATCTACGGCAACGAAGGTGTGAAGGCCGGATTCACGACGGGGCGGTGCCAGCAAGACATCGCCGCGGCGATCGACGGGCTCATCGCCGCTGGCGCCGAAGTCATCGTTCTCGGCTGCACGGAACTGCCGCTGCTGCTTCGTGAGCCGTATGTGGTCGGCGCGAACGGCGCACGCGTGAGCGTCGTCGATCCGACCGATGTGCTCGCGAAGCAGTGTGTCGCCTGCGCAACCGCGCCGCCTCACTAACCCAACCGCATCAACCAGTCAGCGCGACGGATCTGCACACGACGTGTGCCGGATGACCCCGCTCGCCTGCCGATTTTAGAACCTGAGAGGTAATCATGCTTGCACCGACCGAACGTATCGAACACGACCTTCTTGGCGATCTCTCCGTGCCCGCGAGCGCCTATTACGGCGTGCACACGCTGCGCGCGATGCAGAACTTTCCTATCACGGGCATTCCGATCTCCGCGTATCCGAACCTCATCAATGCACTGGCGAGCGTGAAGCAAGCCGCGGCGCTCGCGAATTACGATCTCGGCCTTTTGAGCGCTGTGAAGATGCAGGCCATCGTGCATGCATGCGGGCAGGTGCGCTCAGGCGCCGCGCACGAGCATTTCGTCGTCGATGTCATTCAGGGCGGCGCGGGAACGTCGACCAACATGAACGCGAATGAAGTCATCGCCAATCTCGCGCTCGAACATCTGGGGCAACAGCGCGGCGAATACGCGGTTCTTCATCCGAACGAGGATGTGAATCTCGGCCAGAGCACCAACGACGTTTATCCGACCGCGCTGAAGATCGCCACGCACGCGGGAATCATGCAACTCGTAGACGCAATGGGCGTGTTGCGCGCGTCCTTCGAACGCAAGGCGGTGGAATTCGGCAACGACCTGAAGATGGGCCGCACGCAGCTTCAGGACGCCGTACCGATGACGCTAGGCCAGGAGTTCAGTACTTTCGCGGTGATGCTCGGCGAAGACGAAGAACGGCTGAAGGAAGCGGCCCAGCTTATCTGCGAGATCAATCTCGGCGCGACGGCGATCGGCACCGGCATCAACACGCATCCGGAATACGCGCAGCTTGCATGCAGACACCTGAGCGAAATTACAGGTATTGCATTGACCACGTCGCCCAATCTGATCGAAGCGACGCAGGATGTCGGCTCGTTCGTGCAGCTGTCTGGCGTATTGAAGCGCGTCGCCGTGAAGCTGTCGAAAACCTGCAACGATCTTCGCCTGCTGTCGAGCGGTCCCCGTGCGGGCCTTGGCGAAATCAACCTGCCGCCGGTGCAGGCGGGCTCGAGCATCATGCCGGGCAAGGTGAATCCGGTGATTCCGGAGGTCGTCAACCAGATCGCGTTCGAGGTCATCGGCAACGATGTGACCGTGAGCTTCGCCGCCGAAGCCGGGCAACTCCAGCTCAACGCGTTCGAGCCGATCATCGCGCACAGCCTGTTCAAGAGCGTCGCGCACCTGCGTGCGGGGTGCCTCACCCTCGCGTCGAAATGCGTCGACGGCATTACCGCGAATCGCGAGCGGCTGCGCGCGATCGTCGAGAACTCGATCGGCATCGTGACTGCGCTGAACCCGTACATCGGCTATATGCACTCGACTGAAGTCGCGAGAGAAGCGCTTGCGTCGGGCAAAAGCGTCGCGCAGATCGTGGTCGACAAAGGGCTGTTGAGTCAGGCGCAGCTCGACGAGATCCTTCAACCCGCCATGCTGACGCAACCGAGACAAATGACGTCGGCGGGTTGAGCGAACGGCACGCGACTCTTTTAAACGATAGATGAGGTGAAAGATGAACATCAATACGATCGATCGAACAGCCATGCGGCTGTGCGTTTCGGCGGCACTGCTGATCGCGGCGCTTGCCGCGGGTACTTGGGTGCGGGCGGCCGACGCGCCATCGCAACAGGCAAGCGCCGCCACGGCCGCGCCGCGGGTTCTCCTGCTGGCCACCGGCGGCACGATCTCCGGAACCGCCGATCCCCGCTCGGCGATCGGCTACAACTCGGGCAACGTGAAGGGGCAGGAACTGGTGCACGGCGTTCCGGGCATCGAGAAACTGGCAAGCATCAGCGCCGAGCAGATCTCGAACGTCGGCTCGCAGGACATGAACGACAAGATCTGGTTGCAGCTTGCGCGGCGGATCAACGAGGCGTTCGAGCGAAACGAGGCTGACGCCATCGTGATCACGCACGGCACCGATACGATCGAAGAAACGGCGTTCTTCCTGGCCAACGTGCTGCGCTCCGACAAGCCGGTGGTGCTGGTCGGCTCCATGCGGCCGGGCGGTTCCACGAGCGCCGACGGTCCCAACAATCTGTACGAGGCAGTCGAAGTGGCGGCGAGCGCGCAGTCGCGTGGCAGAGGCGTGATGGTCGTCATGAACGACCAGATTCACGCGCCGCGCTGGATCACGAAGACCAATACCACGGCAGTCCAGGCGTTCGCGTCGCCGAACTCGGGCGCGATCGGTTATGTCGATCCGGCAAGCGTGCGCTTCGTCACGCCGGCGGTGCAATCGACGCGCGCTGCGCTAAGCCTGCCCGCGAATGGGCAACTGCCGCGCGTCGATATCGTCTACGCTCATAGCAACATGGATGGCCGCCAGATCGATCATGCAATCGCCGACGGCGCGAAGGGCATCGTGGTAGCAGGCGAAGGCGATGGCGACATGTCGAAAGAAGCCCTCGCGGCGCTCGACCGCGCGGCGGCAAAAGGCATCGTCGTGGTTCGCTCGACGCGCCTGGTGTCGGGGTTCGTGAACCGCAACGTCGAGGTGGATGACGACAAGCGCGGATTCGTCGCATCGCTCGATCTGAATCCGCAGAAGGCGCGGTTGCTGACGCAATTGCTGGTGGCCAACGGCGTGACCGACCCGGTCAAGGTACAGCAGGCGTTTGGCGCGACGTGGTGATCTGTCGGGCGCGGCGGCGGCCTGATGTACCGTGAGGCGCTCAGGAGTTTCGTTGCGCGCTCGCGTTGCCGCTGTGCTTGAGCGTCGGATCGAGCAACGAACCCTTAACGTCAAACGAAGACGCATGCCCGAGCTTCGCGTAGTCATTTTCGAGCCATGCGTGCGCCACTTCGCGTCCACGCTGGAAGAGCGTTTTGAGCAAGGCCCATGACGTGCTGCTCTTGGAGACAAAGCCGAACTTCGCGAGAAAATCGTCATCGCGAATCAGGTGAAACCTCACTGGCTTGAAGCGGCTTTTGCGTGCCGCTTCCTCGCCGACCGAGTCGAGTACACGATTGACCGCTTCGATCGCGTTGATCTCCAACACCACGGATGCATTGAAACCGATCTCGTTGAGCCGGTCGAGAATGCCGCGCGCGTCTTTGGGCGGCATGTCACGGCGCACGAACGGGTTCGCGAGAACGAGGATCAGGTCCTGGGCATGGCCGATCAGCGGCGCCAAAGGCGGGTTGCCCAGATAGCCCCCATCCCAGTACGGTATGCCGTTCACGCTGACGGTGCGAAATTCGCTCGGCAGGCAGGCGGAAGCGCGCAATACGTCAACGGAAATCTCGGGGCGTGTGAAGATTGCGCGCTGGTTGGTTCGTACATCGGTTGCGCAAATGAATAGTTGCGGACCACCCCCCATCGTATTGAGCGTGGCGAGATCGTGTTCGGGCAGGGCGGAACGAATCACCGGTCCGAGCGAATCGCGGTAAAACGGATTGCCGTAAGGCGAAGCGACGAGTCCCACGGCCTCCAGCATGATGGGGACGGGGTTCCAGTCGATATTCCAGCCGCCGAATGGGCCGGGTTCGGAAAAGCCGAACAGCGCATTGCCCGCCAGCGCACCGGCGCGCGACACCGATTCCCAAAAAGCGCGCAGCATGTCGCGTGCTTTCGTCGCCCCGCCGGTTGCGAGACCCGCCGCGCACAACGTCGCATTGATGCCGCCCGCGCTCGCGCCGCTGATTGCCGCGATGTCGAATGGCGTTGCCTGTGACGACGCTTCCAGCAGACGGTCGAGCACGCCCCACGTGAAAGCACCGTGCGAACCGCCGCCTTGCAGTGCAAACGCGACCTTGGGGACGTTCTGTCGCGCCGAATTCCGGGGTTCGTCCATCGTCATGGCTCCTGCGCGTTCTTAATTGCGTTCCCGGCAATCTTACGCGCACGCGGCGAGAGTTGCGGCGCAAGCGTCGGGAGCGGCTGCGGGTTTGTCTCGGTTGTACGGAAAGACCCGGTAGAAATCCTCCTTGAACCCTGAGAGTCCGTTTCCTAAGCTATGAAACGTTTCAAGCTCAAGGCGGGCAGGCTGGCATGGACGACCGAAAAAAGAGTGCCAGTACTCTCAAGGACGTCGCAAATGCGGCGGGCGTCTCGGTCGGGACGGCTTCGAAGGTGCTTGCGGGCGTGGCCAACGTGAGCGAAGCGCGGCGGCGCCAGGTCTCGGAAGCGGCTCGCAAACTCGGTTACCGGCGCAACAGCATCGCTGCGGAACTGCGCAGCTGTCGCTCCATGTCGATTGGCTTCGTCGTACCCGACCTGACCAATTCGTTCTTCATCGAACTGGTCTGCGCGCTCGAAGACCACGCGCTGGAATGCGGTTACCGACTCATCCTCGCGCACGCGCAGGAAGATCCCGAACGCGAAGCGGAGCGTATCCGCTTCGTTCTCTCCCGGCAGGTGGCCGGCATGATCATTATTCCGTGCCACGGCTACGAGCACGCCATCAGCGAGTTGCGCGAATGCGACGTGCCGCTCGTGATGGCCGATCGTGTCGACAGCAGCTTTCCTGCCAATACCGTTACAACCGACAGCCATCGCGCGGCGATGGACGGGACTGGACATCTGGTTGCGCTCGGGCACCGGCGCATCACGTTCATCGTCAATGCGCTCGACCTGGTCAACAGCCGTGAGCGTGCTCAGGGCTACCACGAGGCCATGCGACTCGCCGGGCTTGAAAACCATGCACGTGTGGTCGTATGCGGCATGAGCGAGACGGAAAGTCATGCAACGACGCTCGGGGTGCTCGCTGCAAGCGAGCGGCCGACCGCGCTCTTCACGGGCGCCAACGTGGCGACGCTTGGCGCGCTACGGGCGATCCGCGACGCGGGGTTACGGCTGCCGGACGACATCTCGCTGCTTTCGTTCGATGACGCCCCCTGGATGTCGGTGCTCCGTCCCGGCATCAGTTCGATTCATCAGCCGGTCGAGGCCATCGGCCGCGCGATCTGGAATCTGCTGCACAGGCAGTTGCAGGGCGAGAGCTCCGAGATCGTGCATTTACGCATGCGCGCCGATCTTAGGGTTCGCGACAGCACGGGCGCCGTACGGTATGACGAGTGCCGCGAGGCCACGCCAGTATCCGCGGCACCGCCGCTATAACGTATTTTTTCGTGGCACCCGAGGCCGGTTCCACGGCGCCCGGTTCAGACAACAAAGGAGACAGGCTATGGACAGTCAACGACGCGTTCTTATCGGGAGTCTGGTCGCCGTGCCCCTTGCCGGTGCAGCGGGTCTTCTCGGGGCACTGGTGAGTGTTCCCGCTTTCGGACAGCAGAAAAAATACCGGTTTGGCTTTTCTCAGGTGACGACGGTCGAGCCTTGGCGCGTTCAGTTCAACAAGGACATGAAAGCCGAGGCCGCGAAGCATCCCGAGATCGATCTGGTGATCGCCGATGCAGGCGACCGCACCGACAAGCAGAACGCCGACATGGAAAATTTCATTGCCCAGAAGGTGAATGTGATCTTCATCTCGCCCAAGGAGTCGGCGGGATTGACCGGGGTGGTGGAAAAGGCCTACAAGTCGGGCATTCCCGTGTTCGTGCTGGACCGTGAGGTGAACGGCGATGCCTATACGCAGTTCATCGGCGGCGACAACGTGCAAATCGGCCGTGAAGCCGGGACTTTCATCGTCACGTTGCTCGGCGGGCCGGGGCATGCGAAGGGCAACCTCGTTGAGGTGTGGGGCGGCTTCGGAGCGCAGCCGGCACACGACCGTCATGATGGCGCGTTCAGCGTGATCGGCAAGGAATCGGGGGTGAAGCTCGTGGGCGAGCGCGTCGACTGCGACTGGAAGCAGGACAAGGCGTACGAGTACATGAAGACGGTGCTGCGCGTGAATCCGGATATCAATGTGGTTTACGGCCACAACGATCCCATGGCGTACGGCGCCTATCTTGCGGCGAAGGACGCTGGGCGCGACAAGAGTATCAAGTTCGTCGGCATCGACGGATTGCCGCAGGAGGGCGCCACCTGGGTCGAACAAGGGCTTCTGGCAGGCACGTTCATGTATCCCACACCCGGGGCCGAAGGCATTCGCCAGGCGCTCAAGCTGCTCCACGGCGAAAAGATCCCGAAGCGGGTCACGTTGCCGACCCAGGGCATTATTGCCGGCAACGCCAAGGCGTATATTGCTAGCCACTCCTGAATGAATACCGTCCTTCCCGCACCGCTGATCGAGGCAGCGAGCCTGTCGATTTCGTTCAACGGCAGCGCCGTGTTGTCGAGCGTCGACTTCGATGTCGCGGCGGGGGAGATTCACGCTCTGGTCGGCGAGAACGGCGCAGGCAAGTCCAGCCTGATGAAGATGCTGGGCGGCCTCTATAGGCCGGACAGCGGCACGATCCGGGTGCGGGGCGTGCCAACGCGGCTGGCGAACGTGAATGACGCTATCGACGCCGGGATTGCGATCATCCATCAGGAACTGAATCTGGTCGATACGCTGTCGGCGGTCGATAACATTTTCCTCGGCAAGGAACTTCGTACGCGCCTCGGTTTTCCCGATCGGCGCGCGATGCGTGCGGCCGCGCGCGGCGTGCTCGATCAACTGGGTTTCCGTGCGGACCCCGAAACGCTCGTCGGAACTTTGCGGGTTGGCGAAAAGCAACTGGTGGAAATCGCGAAGTCGCTGGTGGCCGATGCGAAAGTCCTGATCATGGACGAGCCGACTTCGGCGCTTTCCGACGCGGAGACGCACGCGCTTCTCACGCTCACGAGGCGGCTGCGCGAACGCGGCATGGGCATCGTGCTGATCAGTCATCGGCTGAGCGAAGTCTTTGCCGTGGCCGACCGCGTCACCGTGCTGCGCGACGGCCGGCGCATCTTGACGTTGCCGCTTGCGCAGATCGAATCGTCGACGGCTCTGGTTTCGATGATGATCGGGAAGGACTTCGTGCCCCCGGAGCGCGGCGCAGAGGAGGCGCCACACGTTCGCGACACCAGCGTCGACGTGCGCAACCTCACGCTCCGGGGGACAGCGCGGGCGTTGGTGCGCGATGTGTCGTTCTCGGTTCTCGAAGGCGAGGTGTTCGGTCTCTCGGGCCTGCTTGGCGCAGGCAAGACCGAAGTGCTCGAAGCGATCTACGGGATTTCGGCGTATACGCGGGAGGGCAGCATTGTCGTTGCGGGACAGCATCGATCGTTCCGGTCTCCCGATGAAGCGGCCGCCGCCGGGCTCGCTTTCGTTACCGAAGACCGTAAAAAGGACGGACTCGTGCTCGATCAGTCGCTGGAAGCGAATTTCGTGCTGCCTTCGTTGCCGCGTGTACCCGGTTTTCCGTTCTACTGGCGTCGCCGGCTGCACGGCTGGGTTGCGGAGCAGGCTCGCGCATCGCGGGTCAAGCATCGCAGCCTCACACAGTCCGCCAACAGCCTGTCAGGCGGGAATCAGCAAAAACTCATCATCGGCAAATGGCTGATGACGAAGCCGCGCATCCTGCTGCTCGACGAACCGACGCGCGGCGTGGACGTCGCCGCCAAAGCGGAAATTTACCGGCAGATTCTCGGCGCGGCGCGCGCGGGGGTAACCGTGCTGATTGCCAGCTCCGAGATCGATGAATTGACGCTGCTGTGCGACCGCATTCTCGTCTTATGCGAGGGGCGAGCGAAGGATATCCTCCGACGCAGTGACTTTTCCGGCGAAGTGCTGATCCGTCTCGCCTCGCCTTGAACCCATAGACCGCCGCCCCGATTGGAGGCTGACCATGCAGCATGTGCAGGACCGTGTCGCCGAGCCGGATGCAACCACGCGCAGGCGTCAACTGAGCGTGCTGATGACACATCTTAAGTATTACCTCGGGCTCATCGTGCTGCTCGTGGTCGGGGCGTTCACATCGCCGCTCGCGAACGACGGCAGCAACATATTTCTTTCGAGTGCAAATATTTCCGACGTATTTCGCGAGGTCGCCAACGTTGGCGTGATGTCGATTGGCATGACGCTGGTGATCATCACCGCGGGCATCGATCTTTCGGTTGGCGCGATCATGGGTTTGGGCAGCGTGCTCACGGCCATGCTGCTCACGACGCAAGGATGGAGCAGGGCAACATACGCGTCGCTGGTGCTCGTCGCGATTGCCGTGTTCTCGATTGTCTGCGTCGTGCTGAGCGCATGGCGGACGCCATTGCGCTCCCGTGGAGCGCGCACGGTGAACGGGGCTGTTGCGCTCGTGTGCGCGGCGCTTGCGTGCCTTTATATCGCGCTGCACGCCGCGCACCGCATGCCGCTGCTTGCGGTGCTCTGGATCGTGCCGCTCGCAGGCTTTACGGTGGGGAGCATCAACGGATGGATCATCACGCGCGGGCGCATGCAGCCGTTTATCGTCACGCTCGCGGCAATGGTCGGCGTACTGGGCGTTGCGCGGCTGATCGCGGGGCAGGATACCGCTGTCTATTCCATTTACAGCGGCACGAACGCGACGGGCGACATCGAGAATCTGCGTGCGTTGCTGTTCAATCTCGTTCCCGTGCCTGCGCTTTTCTTTCTTGTGATCGCGCTGATTTTCAGCTTTGTGATGAACCGGACCGTGTTCGGAAAATACCTGTACGCGATCGGCGGCAACGAGAAATGCGCCGTTGTCTCGGGGCTCGGCGTACAGCGTCACAAGATGATGGCGTACGCCATTTCGGGTCTGCTCTCGGCGCTGGTTGGCGTACTGTATGCCGCGCAATACCGGCAGGGCAAGGCCGACGCCGGCATGGGCTGGGAACTGGACGCGATTGCCGCCGTTGTCATAGGCGGAACGAGCCTTGCGGGCGGCATTGGCCGCGTCTCGGGCACGGTGGCGGGCGTGCTGATCTTCGGCTTCCTTGGCAATATCCTGTTGCTCAACGATATCGACAGCAATACCCAGCTCGTGCTCAAAGGCCTGATCATCGTGATCGCTGTGTTCCTTCAACAAACCGAATTTGGACACGGCGGCTGGCTCAAGCGGATCATGACTCGACGCCGCGAATAGCAACGGATTCAAGACGGAGACCGGTGCGGCGTACCTGGCTGCCTACCGTGAAGGCCGGTCGTGCGCGAACCGTCTGCAGTGACCGAAGTAGTCGACTTCATGCACCGCCATCAGTTCCACGATACTGTCCCATAGCCACGGCGGTGCGGTGCGAGATTTCGTTCGACACTTTCTCAGCTCGGCAAGCCATGCCTCGCGCGTGCCGGCGTCCATCTGCCCCGCATGCGCCCGACCCACGACCAGCGCGAGGAAATGCGCGGCCTTCACGGCATCGTCTTCGGAGAGTCGTTCCGAGTCCAGCTTCAGATCCTGCCGCATCAGTTCACGAACAACGACGGTGCAACCATCCAGCCGGGCGGCAATCATCCGGTCGCCGAGCATTGGGGTGAGATGCCGCGCACCCTCCACGACGCGCTTCGCGTTATCGCGCGGAATGCTTGCGCCGTCCCGTCGAGGCGCCGCGGCCGTGGCCGCTTCCTTGATGTCGACAACGTACGGTGGGCCGTCGGACGGACATGTGTCATCGACGTTCAGCAGTACGGCATAGCGGCGCCGTCCCAGCGAACTGCAGCCTTTCACCCAGTACGCGGCATCGAGTACTTCGATCTTCGGGGCAGCGCTCGTTTTGCCGGTCAGCGCCGCATGAATGCGGTGCGCGGACTCGCTCTCGAAGAGGGCGTGAATCGCCGCACGTTCCTCGTCGGATAGCGGCCAGAATCGCTTTCCGAGCGGTATTGCTGGCCGAGTGTTGTCGATAGTCTGCCGGTCCATGCGACGCCACGACCGGTGCAGCGCCTGGTCCATGGCGATTTTCGCGACGTCGGGGCGTTGCGCTTTTTTTGTCGCGTCGCTGCGGCTGTCGTCGAACGCCTGTTCATAGCCATCGGCAAGCGCATCGATCATGCTGCTGGTGATAACGCCGGGCAGGTCCGAACTGCGTGCGGCGGTGGCGAGCGACAGTCCAAGCCGCAGCAGGTCGTGCAGGGGATTGCCGATCACACTCTGGTCAAGGTCGCGGATCTGGATTGCCACGTTGCCGGTCGCGTCGGCGACCGGACCCAGGTTGCCGAGATGACAGTCGCCGCCGATCCACACGGCCGGTCCTTCGGGCAATCGGCCACGGGGCTGGCTGTCGAGCCAGTCATAGAAGCGCGAAGCACTGCCACGGACATAGGCATGCGCCGAGCGAGCCATTTTTTGTTTGCGACGTGCGCTGAGAAGCGGCTGCCTTTCGTCGGGGCAAGGCACACCTTTTTTTGCGGACTTCCGTGTCATGACGCCCCCACCTGAATCAATGGTGTGTCGTTAGGAGGCGGCGCTTCGTGGGATGGACGAACCCGTCAGCTGACCTCACAGTCGGGTTCCCGGTATGGCGATACCGGGGGCAGTCTCGGCCTGCAACCACCAACGTGCGTTGGCCTTGCAATCGCCGCACGCAAGGGACTCCGACGGTTGCTCGATCAGCAAGAACGAGGCCCGAAGTGTTATGGCGGCACCCGCTGCTGCGGGCCGTGCCTTAGCTGGCGATATTCGTCGCCCGCGGGAATGTGCATTGCTGAATCGACATCGGTTAAGAACCGGCGGCGCGTTGGTTTGCGGGAGAAAGGTCATGTCGACTCAGTACTATGCGCCATATCGCGGCTGCGATGTCGAAGTCCACGTGTCGCTGTCCAGATCGCACGGACTCGCCGGCAAATATCGCCGCTTCCGGGTTTCGTGGACCGTGACGATGCCCGGCTTTCCAACACGCGAACTTGCGAATCTGCCAGAGCAGTTCGATTTTCTCACTGAGCGCGAAGCGTTCAAATATGGAGAAAATCGCGCGCACACGTTCATCGACTCCATGCTGTCGACGCCGTCGCAAAGACGGCGGCTCGGCGACAGGCACGCGCGCGCCGAGGGGCTTGCGAAAGACTGACCGCCACTCTGATTCGTTCATTCGAGGCACGGAGGAAACATCTCGTAAGGGTATCCACCATGTGTACGGTCCGAGTCCTTGTCTTTACTCTTCTAGACTTGTCATACAACCGGCGCGCTGCCGATTCGCGCGCACATACAACAATTTGTCTGGAGGGGACTCGATGTCCAAGCTTTCGTTCGATCTTGATAAAAATGAACCCGCAACGGGCGACTCCTTGCGCATTTCGCGCCGCGGATTCATCGGGCTGGGAAGCGCACTAGCGGGCAGCGCGCTGCTGCAGGCCTGCGGCGGGGGCAGTGGAGTTTCCGCTCCCGCGGCAAGTGCAAGCACCGGTTCTACGCCCGGGGCCGGAAGCACGCCGTCAACGGCTGCGGCCGACCCCATCTGGGGCCCCAACGGCTCAGCGACGAACATCATCAATGCGCTGCAGAAAATCACACAGAGCGCGTTCCCGGCCGTCGATTTCCAGGTCGAACAGTACGGTGCGCAACCGTGCGCGGTCATCGCCCAGGCCAGCCCCTTTACGGGCAGTTCATCGCCGGTGAGTACAGGCGCCGGCGCGACCAACGCATCGGGATCGTTCGATTCACGTCCCGCTTTCCTCGCGGCAATCGCGGCATGCAATGCAGCCGGTGGCGGCCGGGTCGTGGTGCCGGCGGGCACATGGTATTGCGCGGGCCCCATCGTGCTGCAGAGCAACGTCAACTTCCATCTGAGTGCGAACTGCACGATCTATTTCAGCCCGAACCCCACCGATTATGCGAAGGACGGCCCCGTCAACTGCGGCGCTAACGGCAAGCTTTTCTACAGCCGCTGGCAGGCAAACGACTGCCTGAACTTCGGCTCGCCCGTGTACGCGCGAAATGCGAGCAATATCGCGCTGACCGGCGAAGGCCCGACATCGGTACTGAACGGTCAGGCAATGACACCGTTCGCCGGAAGCGGAAACACGAGCACCTGCTGGTGGACCTACAAGGGCACCAGTGGCGCGTACGGCTGCGCGGGGTCGTCCACGCCGTCTCAAGCCTATTTGAACCCGAACAACGTCGATTTGATGGTGGTCGCCCCCAACCTTTCGGCCGCCCTTTACGCGCTATTGACCAATCCGGCCACGCCGTGGCAGCAAGACCAGAACTACCTGCCGGCGCTGTCGGAAGCGGGCGTGCCGGTCGCGCAGCGGATCTTCGGTCTCGGCCACTATCTGCGGCCGTGTATGGTTGAGTTCATCGGTTGCACGAACGTGCTGATGGAAAGCTACCGAACCAACAATACGCCGTTCTGGCAGCATCATCCCACCGACTGCACGAACGTCGTGATCCGGGGCGTTACAGCCGACAGCATCGGACCGAACAACGACGGCTTCGATCCCGACGCCTGCAACACCGTGCTGTGCGACAGCGTAACGTTCAACACGGGCGACGACTGCATCGCGATCAAGTCGGGCAAGGATCTCGACACGGAATACGGACCCGCGCAGAACCATGTGATCCAGAACTGCATGATGAACAGCGGTCACGGCGGCATTACGCTCGGCAGCGAGATGGGTGGCGGCGTGCAGAACATCTACGCACGCAATCTGACCATGCTCAATCAGTTCTGGGCAACGAATTCGCTGAACATCGCTATCCGTATCAAGACGAATATGAACCGCGGGGGTTACGTCAAGAACTTCTACGTGAATGGCGTCACGCTCCCGCACGGCGTGAGCCTCACGGGCGGAGGCTACGGCAGCAAGATGCTGACAGGCAGTCCGATCAACAGCACCGTGCCCATCGGCGTTGCGACCGCAACGGCCGCCAACCCGTCCGCGTCTCAAGGCGGCCTGATCACCTTCGATTGCGATTACCAGCCGGCTGCCGATGCCATCCGCACACGCCCCGCGCTGGTGGACAATGTCAACATCACGAACGTCAATGCTTCGAACGTGACATTGGGTAGTGCGACCGGCTCCTGTTTTCAGGCCATCGTCGCACAAGGTCCAGTTGCGTTCGACTACAACGGTCCGGCGCCTGCGCCGACCGTACCGGCCATCACGGGAGTGACGATTTCCAACTGTGACTTCGGGACGCCTGCGGCGGCAGGTCCCGCGAGCGCCAGCACGCCGGGCCCGATCTACCTCTACAACGTGCACGACATTACGTTGCAGAACGTGATCATCGCTGGGCAGACGCTCAATCAGACGCTGTCGGATCCGCGTTAAACAGGATGCTATAAAGAGCGGCGGGCGCCGCTCTTTACCCTCCCCGCCAAATGATCTGGCAGTCGTTCGTATCCTCTAAAACTGGCGAATGCGGCAAATGGCAAGACTCACTGAGCGAGTAAGCGGCTATTTCAGTGAGTTAAAATTAGCGACGACCCTCTATTGCCATCTAATGCAATATTCTGTCTAATGAAATCAGAATAAAGACGTCCGATCCATTTGGGTCGCTGACACAGTCGACAGGGGTCCACTTCATGCACTCTCTGCTGCCACTCAAGGCCCAGGTGCGCCGTCACGCCCGAACGCTCGCCGGGTATTTCCCAGCTCCATTTACACGCGACCAATCAAGCGGTGTCGACATCCTCGGTGTCATGACCCCCAGGCTGCTGAACGGCAACACGCTACTGAACCTCAACTATCGCGAAGTGGACCGCTTCACCGTCAACACCCGCGCGACGGGCACACTGTTCGTCGCGATAGGCTAAGACTTTGCGCGCGTCGCCACTTCGGTCAAAACGCAAACTGGCGAGCGAGCCGTGGGCACCGTACTGGACCGCTCGCATCCCGGCTATCGGATGCTGCGCCGCGGGCAGCCCTATACCGGTTATGCCACGCTATTCGGCAAGCAATACATGACATGCTACGAGCCGATCCGGGATAGTACCGGCGAGGTCATCGGCGCGATGTACGTCGGTCTTGACGTCAATGAAGTGTGGAACTTGTCGATCGGCGCCAGACTCGCGCTGCTGACACTGGCCGCGAATACCGTACTCGTGTTGGGCTATGGCCGGCTGCTGCAGTCAG
>NZ_JBNDMA010000003.1:0-430744 GCF_050436345.1 Paraburkholderia sp. WC7.3g | reverse complement strand
ACTTTCGCAGGGATCCGTCACAAATGCGCTCGAAGTCGGATGCGCAGGCGGAGCCTTCACGGAAAAATTGGCACCGCACTGCCAACGGCTCACCGTGATCGATATCGTGCCACACGCAATTGCCAGGACACGCGAACGGATGATGGACCCACCTCACATCAATTGGATCGTCTCCGATGTCCAGCATTTTTCGACTGAGCAACAGTTCGATCTGGTCGTGGTGGCGGAGGTTCTCTATTACCTCGACGGGAGCGCCGAGGTGCGCGCGGCCGTCCGCAATTTAGCACGGATGCTTGCGCCCGGTGGACAGCTGGTTTTCGGATCGGCACGCGACGCCAATTGCCGGCGATGGGGCCACATTGCCGGAGCCGAGACGGTCATAGCCATCCTGGAAGAAGAGCTGGTTGAAATCGATCGTTTGAGGTGCGTCGGTCAGTCGTTGAATGAAGACTGTCTGCTCGCCTGTTTTCGAAACGCGGCTTCGCCTTCGTGCGGACCAACTTACCAGCGTTAGGCCGGGAGATATTATGCGCATCTGTGGGATCAAACTGACGCACGACGGAGCGATCGCCCTTGTCGAGGATGGAAAACTAATTTTTTGCGTGGAGCAGGAAAAGCGAGACAACAATCCGCGGTATCAGGCGATCGACGACCTCGACGCGATCGCGATCGCATTGGCCGAGCATGGTTTCGATGCGCACGATATCGACCAGTTTGTCATCGACGGCTGGGACGGAGTAGTCGAGTCGCAGTTTCGCGTCCTCAGTGGGTCGATTCCCGTCAGCCTGAAAGGGGCTCCTTATGCCGAACGCCGAGCCGATGATCTTCTCGCTTCGCTCGACGGCTCCGGACTGCTTGTCGGCGGCCAGTCCTTTCCTTATAAAAGCTATCCTCACGTGTCAGGCCATGTGGCCTCCGCGTACTGCACCAGTCCCTTTGCCCAAAGCGGGCAACCTGCATTCTGTTTGGTGTGGGATGGTGGCATCGTCCCACGCCTCTATCATGTAGAACGCCACCACGCCCGCCATGTCGACTGCCTGTTCCCCGTGATAGGTCACATCTACGCTGCGGCGGGTCATCACTTTGGTCCTTATAAGAAGCCGGGCGGCGCCCGGTGGGATCTGGGTGTGGCCGGCAAGCTGATGGCTTACATCGCGCTGGGCTCCGTTGACGAAGATATCGTTGAGGTATTTCGCGAGCTTTATCAGGCACGCTTTGCTGGCGACACGGAGTGTGCGCAAGCTTATCGCGAGAACATCCACAGCGCGGACGCGTCACTAGCGGCTGTAGGCGAGTTCTTCGAAGCAAGCGCGCTGCGACTGGAAGTCAAGCCGCCCGAAGACGTACTCGCCTCGTTCCATGTATTCCTCGAGCGTCTTCTCGTTCATGAAATGGGTATCGCGCTGCAGCGCCATTCGATTGCGGGCCCTAAAAATTTGTGCATCGCTGGCGGATGCGGACTCAATATCAAATGGAACAGCGCCCTGCGCGCGAGCGGTTTGTTCGACGCAATCTGGGTGCCGCCGTTTCCCAACGATAGCGGGTCTGCGATTGGCGCCGCTTGTTGCGCGCTAGCAGCCGAGAAGGGCTTCGTGCCGCTGGAGTGGTCGGTATATAGCGGACCGGCCTTAAAAGGTTGCCAAGTACCGCCCGGATGGACGGCGTCTACTTGCTCCATTGCAGAACTCGCCAGCATACTCGCCAGTAGCGAGCCCGTCATTTTCCTTGCCGGCCGGGCCGAGCTCGGACCACGAGCATTGGGGGGCAGAAGCATTCTGGCCGCCGCGACTTCGCCCACAATGAAGGATCATCTCAATGACATCAAGTTTCGAGAGCACTTCCGTCCCGTAGCGCCAATATGCCTTGAGGATCGTGCGCCGACCATTTTTAGCCCGGGGAGCCCTGATCCCTATATGTTGTTCGATCATCAGACGCGCGCGGAATGGCGAGAAAAAATCCCTGCCGTCGTGCATCTCGACGGATCTGCCCGATTGCAGACCATTTCAAGAACTTCCGAGCATCCGGTGGCGCAACTTCTGGTCGAATACGAAAAGCTGACGGGTATTCCGTTGCTCTGCAACACGAGCGCCAACTATCACGGACGAGGTTTCTTCCCGGACGCTGCTTCAGCCTGTGCGTGGGGATGCGTCGAACGTGTGTGGTGCGACGGTTTGTTACTGACCAGGACTGGTCTGTCGCCGTCAGTCGACGAAACACTTTTCGCTACGTCGCCGTTCGAAGATTGCTGACATTGCAGCTCAGTGGTCAGTACGATGCGGTCAATTGTCCCGGCAGCTCGCTCTATCGCTACGGTCCGAAGACGATCAGCAGGCCTCCCTTGGCTCGATTTTCGCAAGCACTTATCCAGGGCGGAGGTTGCTCATCGACCCGCGGAACCTCGATGCCATCCTCGGAAATTTTTCAAGGTAGTTGTCGCCTCAACGTTTAGAGTTCAGACGGCCTTTCGCTGCTGGTTATCGCGCTGCGGAGTGCCTGGTAGGTTGTCGGTTCGATCCGGGTTCAGATCCACAGCACTTGCGCGCTGCCAGTTGCGCGTGCGGCCTTTCCATCGGAGCGGATTGCGCTGCCGGGCGCTCTCGTAGACGCCGCACGTCGATCTAGAATGTCCTAGTCGAGGTTGGCATCAAGCTGCGCCGGCGTCACGAACCGGACCTTCCGGCTGGCCCAGTCCACCACGGCGGTCAGATGCACGAAGCCGCGCGCCATCGGGAGTGGAGTAAGAGACAGGGCGTAGTCGAACTATTTCCCTGTCTCTCCTCCCCGAACCGGACTTGCACCTTTCAGCGCATCCGGCTCTCCATTCAAGTGTTGCTCATAGCAAAGGCGACATCAGCATAGCGCGACTCAATGGTGCTACGTGTCTCATCGCGCAAGATGTACGGATTTTCCATCGGCGTGCGCCAGGTAAAACGACCCTTGCGACTGGTAACGAGACGCCGAAGCCCCACCGCCCCATACCAACCCCGGCTGTTCTGGCCGTGCAACATCCATGTCGTGGCCTTTCCCGGTTCTGGCGCCCGGATATGGTCGCGCATTAGCGACCTGAAGCCGCGCCGATACTTGCGCGCAAGCCAGTATCCGAACTTCCAGAATACGACCCGGTCAAGCTTTCTGAACATGGTGGCCGTGAAGTCGGTGTATTGATAGAAGGCGGCCCAGCCGGCAAGCTGCCGGTTCAGGCTTTCCATCAGGTCCATCCGGTTCATGCTGTAGTTGCCCGACAGCTCCTCGACGAGCCGCCCGGCAAAGCCCCGATACTTCTCCCACGGAATGGTTGTCACAGGTCGCATGCGACCGCGTGCTCCGCGCTTGCGGATGATGCGGTGACCAAGGAAGACGAAGCCGCCGTTCACATGCGTAATATGGGTTTTCTCCATATTCAGCGTAAGCTTCAGTTCGCCCTCGAGGAACCCACGGCAAGCTTCGCGTACAGCCTCAGCATGTTCGCGAGTCCCCTTGACCACGATCACAAAGTCATCTGCATACCGACAGTAGGCGATAGCTGGTTTCCACTGCCGGTTTTCTCGCACAGTAATCGGACGCTGCTTGAGAATGGCGAAGTTCCACGCCCACCGATCCTTGCGCACTTTCTTGCTCAGGTAGTTCTTCTCCATCCACACATCGAATTCGTGCAGCATGATGTTGGATAACAGGGGTGAGATGACACCGCCCTGAGGAACGCCTTCACTCGAGGCACGAAACAGATCACGATCAACGCAGCCCGCCTTGATGAACTTCCAGAGCAGGGCAAGGAAACGCTGATCGGCGATCCGCTTGCGGATTCCCTTCAGAAGCAGACGGTGATGAACGGTGTCGAAGTAGCTGGCGAGGTCGCCCTCGATTACCCAACGTCCGGCGACACTTTGTTCACCACCGTCCTGCAACTGAAGCTTCACCGTGCGAATCGCGTGGTGTACGCTACGGGCAGGCCTGAAGCCGTATGAAGCCCAATGGAAGTCACTCTCCCAGATAGGCTCCATGACCATTAGCATGGCCCTTTGCACAATCCGATCCCGTAGACAAGGGATGCCGAGTGGTCTGAGCTTGCCGTTCGCCTTCGGTATGTATACGCGACGTGCAGGCAGCGGGCTATACGAGCCCGCCAGCAACTCATCGCGTATCGTTGACAGCTCATGCTGGAGTTTCGCTTCCATAATGCGCCGATCAACGCCGTCCACGCCCGGCGTGCGGGCTCCGCTGGATGCCAGCGTAATACGAGCCGCTTCGCTCAGCCACTCCCTGTCAGCAATCAGTCTCAGGAGTCGATCGAACTTGCGCTCTCTGTTCTCCGTCGACCATGTCGCCAGTTTGCTTTGCATTTCACTGATTATCAAAGGTCTTCACCTCACTATGGTCAGTTAATTAACCCAGCAAACCACTTAAACTGCCTCCCTTCGCCATGTGGCCGGCTTTCCCGACCTCGGACTACTACGGAGGCTCCGCCAGCCTGCACGTCATCGGGGGCTCACTCCCTTGGCATCCGTGCAGACCTTCCCCAGTTCACATGCTGGACTCAACACACGGGCGAGGTTGCCTGTCGCAGTCTTTATCCTTGCTTGCCGCAAGTCGTCGCAAACACCACGGTCTAGCTGCGCGCTCCCCATGGTTCCATACGGACTGGCGTACATGTCCAGTCAGCACTCGTGTCGCCGGGCGCTACATGTGTACGGCGACAGTTTGCGTCCTGCCCATAAAGCGATGTGGGCAAGGGTGACACTTCAACCCTCAGATGCGGTTTAACAGGTTCGTGTTCCTCAACCGTCCCATGCTCAGCCTGGAGGCTCATCTTGGCGTAATCGCTTCGCCGCAAGCCCCGTTTCCCACGGACTTCGTCACCTTGCCAGTGTCAGCAAGTCACCGCCGCTTCGGCTCACTTCCTCTCGCAGCAGAAGAAGGGCATGCCCCGGTACTGCAAAGTCAACTTCTCCGGAGTCCTGCATTCCAAACATGCTCAAGCAGCTTCACCCCCGATACGGGCGGGCTACGCTGGCTGGGCGTACTATAGCTCGTATCCAGTGCCCAGACCCGGTTTGCCCGATTGATCGTCATGCCCCGCAGCAGATACGGCCAGATCTTGTGCCGCGCATTGCGTCGGCTCGTGTTCGGCTTGCAGTACAGCGCCTCGATACCCATGCGCTTCATCAGCGTGCGCGCGCGCCTGCTGCCAATCTCGTGCCCCTCGCGACGCAGCAGTCGCGCCAGCATCCGCACTCCGGCAAACGGAAACTCCATGTGCAGTTCGTCGATCCGGCGCATCAGCAACTAGTCTGCGTTGCTCACCGGTTGCGCCCGGTAATACACGCTCGATCTTGCGATACCAACGAGCCGCCTGCTGCGAGACCGGCAATTCGCGTGTACGATCGATCATCGCTTTGCGCTCAGCAATCCCGCCTTGTTGAGCGCGCCGCTTAAGACATGATGGCCGTCAGGGAACCGCGACATTGGCGTTCGTTTGATAATCGAACGACCCTCACGGAACGGCGGAGAAAGTCATAGATGAGGTCAAGCTTTACGTCGAGCTCGATGTTCACAAGGACTCGATCGCGATTGCGAGCGCACGCGCGCACTCTCGCGATGATCCCCAATTCGTCGGCACCACCGGCTACAGCGTCATTTCCTTGACCAAAACGCTTTCCAGGCTTGGCAAACCTTCGGAATTGAGCGTCTGTTATGAAGCAGGGCCCTGCGGCTACGGACTCGTGCGAGCGTTACGCAAACGCGGCTATCACTGCGAAGTCGTTGCTCCGTCGAGGGTCGCCCGTCGACCGGCTGACAGAATCAAGACGGATCGTCGCGACGCACTACTATTAGCGAGACTGCATCGGGCTGGCGAACTTGTTCCAGTTACCGTTCCCGAACCGCAGGATGAAGCCATCCGCGACCTGGTTCGTGCCCGTGAGGATGCCGTGAATGATTTGCGCAGGGTGCGACAGCGGCTTAAGTCCTTCCTGCTTCGCCATGGTCACGCCTATACCGGTAGTCGCTGGGGGCCGAAGCATGAACTCTTCCTCTCAAAGATCAAGTTCGAGGATTCCGCCCAGCATATGGTCTTCTCCGAGTACCGTATGGCAGTGCGGTTTGCTACCGAACTCGTCGAGCGCATCACGCAGTCGCTGCGCGCCCATGCCGAGACCGGGCGTTGGTTGCCAACGGTCAAAGGCCTGATGACCCTGCGCAGTATTGACTTCATCTCCGCACTGACCATTGTGGCTGAACTTGGCGATTTGCGACGCTTCCCTCATCCACGCGAATTCATGAGCTACCTGGGACTTGTACCGTCGGAACACTCCAGCGGGAACACAAGGCAACGCGGCGGTCTGACGAAGACGGGCAACACGCACGTGCGCAGGATACTTGTCGAGGCAGCGTGGAATTATCGGTTGCCCGCCAGAATCGGCGAATCTCTACAGCTTCGGCTGGAAGGACAACCTCGACATATCATCGACATCGCCTGGAAAGCGCAGGTTCGGCTCCGCCACAGATTTCGTCGGCTTCGCGCACGAGGTCTCCATCAGAACAAGACGTGTGCGGCAATCGCGCGTGAACTACGCGGATTCATCTGGGATATCGGAAGGCAACTGCAGCGAGCCCGAACACCTCAGCAAATTCTCATCGACTTATTTAGTACGGAGCGGCTATCGCAAAACCTCTATCTTCCACCTGATCGGTAACGCGGCACCGGGCGCGATGTGGGGAACCCTCGAGATTTTTTTGTGAGCACGCGACTGCGTGATCTCCGTGGTTAAGAACGAGGCAGCCCCGTGACGGAAAGATGAAATGCGGTAACCAGCCCGCAGATATGAGCTTGATCCATCGTCGATAAACAGCCCGTGTGCCGCGTTACCAATGAGGTCGGATACGTTGACGTTCGAGATCGCGGCAGCGAGAGCTACGCTCGTGCTGCTTGCAAAAACAGGCCATATTAAAAATCGTTCTCCAGCGTGAGCTAGCCGATCTTCGCATGTAGCTCCTTCAAATCGACTTGCGGCTCGCTCGACGCCGTGCCGCCTGCGCCAAACACGTCGGCGGCACGTTCCTGCAACTGCCGCTTCCATTCGGTGATCTGGTTCGGGTGCACATCGAACTGCTGCACCAATTCGCCTAGCGTCCGCTCGCCCTTGACCGCCGCCATCGCAACTTTCGCTTTGAACGCGGCTGAGTGCGTCCGTCGGGTTCTCTTCGTCATCTTCCTGGTTCCTTTGTCGGCATTATCGCCGGCTCAGGCTCCGAGCATTCCACTTATCCGACTGTCCGAATTTGCGCTCCCACCTCTTACTGGCCCGACAAACAGTAGCCCTCAAGGACCGCCTGAGTGATCACTTAACCAAGAAAAGTTGACCCAGATTAAGGGTACGCAGGGAGACCGCGAATAGTATGAAGGAATACGACGGGGGATATCGACGTCCGTAAGACCAGTTCACCCACATTACCGATGCGAACGCTGCAGTGCCTACGCCAACGGGGGACCGACCTGCAGATACCGGATGACAGCAAACTATTGCATCCACCGGTTGAATCCGCCGTTGAGACCAGTCATTGAGTCCGCGGGGAGCCGAATAGCGGAATGGGGCGGGAAGAGGCGCCCTTCTCTTGCCTGGATGGTGCCGCCCGCCCATTTTCAAACCGCACTATCAATATCATGAGCATGCCAAATTACGACCTACCGAAAGACATAGCAGACTATCTGGTTGATCCGCAGTCCTATACCAACCTCAATCGTCTCCATGAAACCTATACTTGGGCGCGTGCAAACAACCCTGTCGGGCGCGCAATGGCGGACGGACATGATCCGTTCTGGGTGGTCACGAAACACGCCGACGTCTCCATGATTTCAAGAGAAAACGTCTTGTTTCACAACGGCGACTATTCTGTCGTCTGCAGGCCAAGAGCGTCGATCGAGCATGTCATTTCCACCACCGGTAGTCCAAACATCGTCCGATCGCTCGTGCACGTTGACGGCGACGAGCACAAGAGTCTACGTGCGCTGACACAGTCTTGGTTCATGCCGAACAGCATTCTCGAGCTTGACGACCGCATTCGATCGCTGGCGAATATGACGATCGCGAAGCTGTTGCATCACAGCGGGCAAGTGATCGATTTTGCGAATGACTTTGCATTGCATTTCCCACTGAGTGTGATCATGGATATTCTCGGCGTTCCGCAGGAAGATTCCCTGCGCATGTTGACGCTGACTCAGGAGATGTTTGGAAGCGAGGATGCCGAATACAAGCGCGAAGTGCAGCGCCAGGGCGATGCGAGCAGTGCTATGGGCAAGGCTCTGCTGTCCATTGTGGCCGACTTCAAGGATTATTTCGACCGCCTGACCGAAGACCGCCGGAAGAACCCACGTAACGATATCGCAAGCTTGCTGGCCAACGCGGTGATCAATGGACAGCCTATCGATGAGGCGACCCGTCTTGGCTATTACGTGATCATCGCTGCAGCAGGGCATGATACGGTTTCGTCGTCCATATCGGTCGCGATGTGGGCGTTGAGCCGCTTCCCTGAGCTACTGCCGCGACTACAGGCGGATCGTTCGCTGATTCCGCAGTTTATCGACGAAACCCTTCGCTACGCATCGCCGGTGCGTCATTTTATGCGTACAGCGACTGCCGATACCAACGTCCGGGGTCGGACAATCCGCAAGGGCGATTGGCTGATGCTCTGCTATGGCTCGGCAAATCGTGACGAGCAAGTCTTCCCTGAGCCGTTCGCATTCAATATCGACCGCAAACCGAACCGGCATCTCGCTTTCGGCGTCGGCGCCCACGTGTGCCTGGGTCAGCATCTCGCGAACATGGAAATGCGCATCTTGTTTGAGGAACTGGTCCCGAGGTTGCGGCTTATTGAGCCGGCGGGCGAAATCGAATTCGTTGCATCCAGCTTCGTGAGCGGCCCGAAGCACCTTCCAGTTCGTTGCGTGGTGCATCCGCATTGACCCACCGGAGCCTGTAGTTGGAGTGGACCCTCGAGGCTCGGCCTTCACTGCGGAACTCACCAGGCGCCTACGTACCGGTCCGGCATGAAGCCGCATATGATCTCGGGCTTGACGATGAACCGAGCGTCCTCTTTCGCACCTCTGCCTGCAGCGTGGGTTGTGGCGGCCGCGCAGCATGGTGATTTCGGCGAGCAGTACGTCAGCCAGTCGGAGGCAGCGCAGTGGAAGCGGCATTGAGTGCATGGCTATAGCAATGACGGCGGCATCGCGCGCATCAATCTTGGCATTGCCATCGAGCAGGTCGGCAATGCGGCGCATAGCCAGGCTGGTAAGGATGCGACTATGACACCAAGGCCAGGAGAGACTGCCGCGGACAATGCTTCGATGGTGAGGATGATCTACGACGAACAAAAGTTCACCGAACGTCTTCAGTTCGGAGATGAGTGCACACCTTGGCCTCATCGTCGGGCAGGGCTTTGCTGTACCAACGCTTTCGGGTTTGGCCGAGGGCTACGGGGCGATGGTGACCTTTGCCTACGTCAACGCTCATGAATGGGTCGACTAAGCGATGTTGTTGGCTTTTCATGCATCGAGGGCTCCGCACGTTGCACGGTTCGGTCTGCAACGGCGGCAAGTCTCGGCATTCACGTACCGGATGGCCTAACGATGTTCCGGCTGAACTCCTATTAGCGATCACCCGCCCCACCAAGCCCGGTGCTCCCCGGGTCACGACTGCAACTTGGAGAATCATGCCGGGCCTAGATTCCCAATTCTCAATTGTCGAAGCGTGAAGATAGTAACGGAGTGCGCACGGCATAGATTTAGCTATTACATCATGCAACACCACTTTCTGTCGGATTTGTTCAATGACCACGATATTGGCTCATCAGAAGCAAAAAGAGATTCGGCTTCCAAATGATAAAATCGGTATACGCAGTGATGATGGGAGTATTTTTTGGATTAGCGTGCGATTCAAGCCGAGCGCAGAGTGGCGTTACGCTATATGGAGCATTAGATGTTCTCATTGATATCTCAAATCAGGGCAGAGGAACCTTAACTAAAATGTCGAATGGCGGCACGTTCGGATCGCGACTTGGCCTTATGGGTAGCCAAGTCTTCGGCGACGGTTACAAAGCTATTTTCAGACTTGAGAGTGGTTTCGCGCCTAATACCGGCACCATACAGCAGGGCGGTGCACTTTTCGGCCGGCAAGCGTATATTGGTTTCGAAGGTCCTGAAGGGACTTTAACTTTTGGTCGTCAATACTCGCCAGAGTTTCTTGCTATGAGTGACAACGACGTTTTTTTGGGAGGCTTAGGAGGGAGCATCTGGGGTGTTGATCGTACTTTGCCTAATGGTACCGTCCAAGCTACGCTCCTTACCGAGGTCATTACGTGCCGCGTTAATAATTCCGTTCTTTACTCATCTCCGAAAATTTATGGATTCTCGGTTGGGTTGATGTACGGTCTCGGCGGTGTTGCGAAATCTAAAAGTGGCGGAACAACTTTTAGCGGGGCAATCAATTACACCAATGGCCCCGCAACGTTTCATGCCGGATATGCCTATCAGAGAGACGCATTGGATCAGGGATATTACAAAGCATGGGGTGTCGGCGGTAACTATGGGATTGGGCCGGTAAGAGTGTATCTCGGATACACTAAGGATGACTATTCAATCATAACTGGCGCAGCATCGTTGAATAATTCGTTGCGGTATGCACTTGCCAATCTTGGGGCGAGCTATCAAATCACCCGTTCGACCGTATTAATGGCACAAGTTATCAAATTGATTGACGCCTCGAATGGAATTACTCAGTCAAAAAACTCGTACATTGTAGGACTGGGTATTTTTTATTCTCTTTTGAAAAACACCATTATATATGTCGGATATGCACAAACAAAAAATAAAAATGGGTCCGCTTACACGTTGGGGCAAGCCCTATATTACGGCGAACCGGCATACCCCAACTCCACGGCACGCGTGTTTAGATTCGGAATCCGAACGACCTTCTAGATTAAAGTTGAAAATCGGCGGCTAATTAGTCGAGCCTAACAATCCGGTGAGCCTTATATGGCATGGCTTTGGAGCCGAAATGGCGTTGTAGGAATTGCGGGAACCTGGCATATTGACGCGTAAATCCTGCACTTTTCGACGAGGTGCAGATGGGTCCGAAGACGCCTGTGCCGGAGCGACTGGTCGACCTAATCAACTGGGATCGACTGGGCGCATCAATGAGCGAGAGCTTCATGTCGCACAAGAGGCGACCGGCGACGTCGGCGCGCCTGATTGCCGCCCCCCTTTTCGTCGAAGTAAAATCCCCAGGTGGTCGAAGGATGAGGCGCGCGGCGTAGCAGCGCGCCTCATCGGTTGATCGCCGACGATAGTCCCGTTCAGGCTCACGCTGACGGGGACGTCGATGATCAACCGCCTCATCGGTTGATCGCCGACGATAGTCCCGTTCAGGCTCACGCTGACGGGGACGTCGATGATCAATCTGGGAGATGTGATGACGATCTTGGAACTGCATCGGCAGGGACTGAGCGTCTGGGCCATTGCTGCCCGGCTTGACATGGATCGCAAGACAGTTCGCAAGTACATCAGGGACGGCGTTCAGTTGCCACGATACGGCCCACGAGCAGCGCGGTCTTGCGTGATCGACCCGTTCGTCACCTATGTGACCGAGCGCGTCCGGCGTCTGAGTCCGACAACGCCGCGTAAACAATTGACGCATCGCAAGGTTTGCGTATGTTCAAAGTGTTCAGCTTCTTAATTCCTCGTATGATTCACTCAGGCGGCCCGAGGTAATGTCAAACCAAGCATAGTGCTGTTCAGAATGCCATTATTAAGAAAAGCGATCGTCATCTACGGCTTTCGTTTTCCTGCAGCGGGCATCGGCTACTCAGGACGCCGGCATCACCGTCTCAATCTTAGTCCACGAGAATTGCGCTGCACTATATCGGTTGGCCAATTCCCCTCTAACGGCGGAACAACTTCCTATGGACATGCTAGACGTCATCGGTATCGGTATCGGACCGTTCAATCTAAGCCTCGCGGCGCTCATTCAGCCCACCGGTTTGCGAGCGCTCTTCTTTGAGAAGCGCATAAAATTCTCCTGGCATCCGGGGCTCATGCTGCCCCAAAGTCAACTCCAGGTGTCGCCACTCAAGGATTGTGTGACCCTGGTGAATCCCACAAGCCCATATTCCTTTCTCAACTATCTCGCTGTACATCGACGCCTGTACAGCTTCGTGAATAAAGGTGGAAACAGCACGTCGCGACGTGAGTTCACCCACTATTACCAATGGGTCGCGCAATGCCTGGACACGCTTCGATTCGGCGAGGAGGTGATCGATATCAGGCCTTGCAATAAGGGCTATTGCGTGACCACTACCGCGCGCACATATCATGCGCGCGCGGTAGTGATCGGGGTCGGCGTCGAACCCAAGGTGCCGGCATGTGCGCGGCAGGTGGTTGGCGAGACGGTCTATCACGTAGACGACTACCTCAACCGGAAACCGTTCAGCGAAGACGAACATGTGCTGGTGGTGGGCGGCGGGCAGAGCGGCGCGGAAGTCGTCGAGCACATGCTCACCGAGTCAGGTCCCGACAAGATCACTTGGGCGACGTCGCGCGCCAATCTGTTTGCGATGGACGACAACGCATTTGTCAATGAAGCATACATGCCCAGTTATAGCCAACGCTTTCACACGCTGCCGATCCGGCAGCGCCGCGCCATTGTCGAAAGCGAAAAGCTCACCAGCGACGGCATCTCCGCCAGCCTGTGCAACCGGCTCTATGAAGCGTTGTACGAACGCAGCGTCCATGGCATGCTAGCCGACTGCTTTCGTCTGTTGCCTTCGGTGACAATGGACGAGATCACACGCCGCAGCGGTCGCTGGCATATCGGGTTGACCTCGCTCGTCACGTCGCAGCGCAACGGCATAAGCGCGGACAGAATCATCCTGGCAACCGGTTTTCAGCCGCGCCATTTGCCATTCGTTCAGAAGCTGCTCGACGGCGCAAGCCGTGAAGACGGTCTGCCAACGCTCGATCCCGATTACGCCGTGCGCTTCGATGCGCCAATGCCCGGTTCCGTGTATCTGCAAAACCAAAGCCGCGTGCAGCACGGCCTGCAAAGCGTCAATCTTTCGCTGGTCGCGTACAGGAACAGCCGCATCATCAACAGTCTGCTAGGTCGTGCGTTCTATCCGGATGTTCCGGACCGGCAACTGCTCGACAGCCTTGAGGATCAGGAGACTGAAGCAGGATCGATACTGTGCGACGCGCCTCAGGCCTCGCGTCAACCGGCAGTGGCGTAAGCGCATGACTGGCTCCTCCATTGATCTATCGACTGGCGAGCGTGCGATCTCACACGCCGAGCACTTGCCGGCATCCCTCCAATTACGGGCGTTCATTCCGTTTCTGATCGCGTCACTGGTGATCGCCGCTTCGTACGGGACGAGTTTTCTCCTGCCCGAGTACCTGCAATCCCTGGGCAAGAAGAGCGATGTCGCCGGCGCCGTGATTTCGAGCGGCATGGTCTCGACCATGATCTGCTGCTGCATGGCTGGGCGCATAGCCCAGCGTATCGGTGTCATGCCGACCATCGCGCTGGCCTCGCTCGTCATGGCAGGCAGCATGCTCTGCTTCGCCGCTGCGCCAATGGACATTCGTGCCGTCTATGCAGGCGGTTTGCTGTTGGGCGCTGGGTGGTCCGTGTTCTTCATACTCGCGCCGCTGCAAATCATCCATCATCTGTGCCCCAACGCGCGTATCCAGTACCTGACCTTCGTCTCCGGCACGCAAATGGCCGGCCTAGGCATGGCGGCGCCTTTGAGCCGCCTGATCGCCCAACATACCGGCTCGATCGCGCTGGCCTACCTTCTCTTCGCTGCGGCATGCGCGGTGGCGGCAGTCTGCGTCAAGATCGCCGGCGAGGCGATGAGGGATAGGTCCTGTTTGCCGATGACGCGCGTGGCCATTACCGCGACCGACACGTTGGCCCTGCTCAGGGCACGAACAGCAGTGCCGATCGCAATGATCGCACTGGCAGCCTGTGTCTTCGCCGGGCTGGCGACTTACCAGACACCCTATGCCGTCTCGCGTAACCTCAGGCCAGACCTGTTCTTCCTGACGTTCACGATAACCAGCGTGGCACTGCGCTTGTCGCTCGCGAGAACCATGGGACGCATCAAGCCCGCGCGACTGGCGCTCGCATTGTTTTTGCTGACCGGCGCCTCGCTCGTACTGTTCCTGTCGAACCACGGCAGTACGACGCTTTATATCGTCGCTACCGCGCTGTTCGCCACGGGCTACGGACTGAGCTACTCGACCCTGAACGGCATGGCCGTGAACCTCGCCGGAGACCACGCCGTTTCGGTGCCGGTGACTTCGCAAATCTTTACGCTTGCCTATTTCATCGGTCTGTTCGGATGCCCTTTCCTATGTGGCGCCCTGATTCACGTTTTCGGCGCCGATGCAATGCTCGTCGCCCTGCTAGGCGCCGTACTCGCCAATGTCGTGCTACTCGGCGTCATGCGAATGAAGGCGCATTTCACCGCCTGACTTCTCCTTGAAAACTCCGTTCCTTGACGAGGTGGTTCGTATGTTGAATGAAACGCAAATATCCAAGTGGCACGAAGATGGATATCTAAAAGTAGAGGGCTTTTTCGATCCGGTCACCCGCGAAAAGATTTCTGCTCTGGTCAACGATGTCTCGCGCTGGGATATCAGCGACAGCAAATGGATGATGTGGTTCGAGAAGACCGAGGACGACCGCAGGATCGTTTCAAAGGTAGAGAACTTTTTGGACTTCAACAACGAGCTGCGAGACCTGTTGCTGGCCGACAAGCGCATCCAGACGGCCGTCGAATCGCTTCTCGATGAAGATACCCGCATGCTCAAGGAACTGCTCATCTTCAAGTACCCGGACAGCGGCGGCTATCGTCCGCATCAGGACATCTATCACATCCCGCACAACATTCCTGAACGCATGGTGCATGCCGTGGTCGCCATCGGCATCGACGATTCCGATCCGGACAACGGCGGCCTGTTCTTCAGTCCGGGCAACCATCAGAAAGGTGTGTTTCCGATGGACGCCGGCGGCGTGATTCATCCGGAAGTGGCCGAGACGTTCAAGTGGGAACCCGTGCCCTGGAAGGCCGGCGACATCTTCGTCTTCGACGACTACGCGCCGCACTATTCGAAGCCCAACAAAAGTAACCGTTCGCGCCGCGCGCTCTATCTGGTGTTCCAGCGCGCCTCAACTGGTGGCCCAACGCGTACGGAATACAACGAACTGAAGCGTGCCTACAACCCACCCGAAGGAAAGGAATCGGATATCCACGATCTGAAGCCGCCAAATGGCATTTTCTATCGCACCTAATGTAATTCACCGGAGGATGTGCGTGTACACAAAGCAGATTGACCCATCCATGATGCGGCCGGAATACGGCGTTCTTGTTTGCCGGCTGCTCGAACATCTGCCCGCTGGCCTGACAACAGCGTTCGGCACGTCGATTGTTGAGGTCATGCCGGCGGGCGCTGTCAATCTGCACTCCCATTCCGAGCATGAACTGTGGGTACTCATTTCAGGCAAGGGAGTCTTCGAGGTGAATGGTCAGGCGTGGCCATTCGCAGATTCAACGCTGCTCTATATCGAGCCGAATCAGGAGCACGCGATTCGCAATGCCGATCCGGCAGCGAGCCTGAAATTTCTATCGATATGGTGGGACTAACGTGAACACACGCACTTTTTTCGTTTGCCCCGCACCGCCCTGCCCGAACGGCAAGCTGCATCTCGGCCATATCGGCGGGGTCTATCTGCTCACCGATCTTTTCGTTCGCTTTCAACGCATGAGAGGTCACCGCGCCTACCACGTCACAGGTGCGGACGAGCATGGCACCTATACGGTAGTGAAGGCGCGCAAGCTCGGTCGCCCGGTTGACGAAGTCGCGCAGTTCCATATTGACGAGATAATGGATTGCTTGCGGGCAATGCACATCGATCCCGATGTCTTCGTCAAAACAACGGATGCTACGCACAAGCAGAACAGTCTGAAGATCTTTCGCGAGCTGGAAGCTGCAGGCTACATTGATGTGCGTGATGGCCATCAACTCTACTGCGAAAACTGTGACGAGTTCGTGGCCGATTCGCTTGCCGTCGGCCTCTGCCCCGCGTGCGATGCGTCCACCGACAGCAACTTGTGCGAAAACTGCGGTTTGGCGCAACAGCACTCGAAGTTGCGAACGCCAAGCCACACGTCATGCGGCAAACCGCTATCGCTTCGCCCCATCGAACAGGCGGTTTTCGACATCCCTCGCATGGCAGCCATGCTTGACGATGCGATCAAGGAGAGTGAATGGGATCAAACGATCCAGCGTAAAGCGCGTGCATGGTTGCGTGACGAATTGCGGCCGCTGCCTATGTCGCGCGTTTTCGACCGGGGTGTGACACTTGAAGCACCCGCGAATATTGCGGGGCAAACATTGATGACGTGGTTCGAAGGGCTTTGGTGTTTCGAGACGGGGATCCGCTTGCAGTGCGCGCGCGACGAGGTCGACTACGACACCGTGATGCGCGACCCTGATACACGCCTCCTGTTTTTCATGGGCCAAGATAACCGCTTCTACTACACCATCGGCGTGACTGGCAGCATGCTTGCGCGCGGCTACCCGCTTCCGGCAAATCATTCGATCCAGGACTTCTATAAATTGGAGGGCGAGAAATTCTCGACCAGCCGCGACCATGCACTCTGGGCAGATGAAGTATCCCAGCAGGTCGACCCGAGTGTGTTGCGCTATGCGCTCGCTCGGATTGCCAAGCCGTTCGGCACGAACAATAACGATTTCCAGATCGGCGAACTGATCCGGTCGGCTTCGCACATCCTTGCGTGGGAAAGCGCTCTCCGCCGCGATTCACTGCACTCGGCGAATGTCGATGGAAGCGGTCTTACGTCGGCGCACGACGACATAGTCCAACGTTATATCACCGCGATGGAGCAGGTACGCTTTTGGAACGCCCTCGATCTGATTGACGAATACTTCGTCGCGACGGGCTTCGGCACGAGCCCGGAAACGTGGCGGCCGGTGCACGTATCCGTCTTTCTGAGCATGCTCCATCCCGTGATTCCAGTGCTGGCCGAACGCTATGGAAACGTGTTCTTTGGCGAGAATTGGACACCGGCACTCGGCGGAAACGCCACGCTATTGGCTACGCCTTCCAGAGGGACGGCCGAATTTCCGCCGTTCGGAATGCCGATTGCCGACTCGTTCATCCGCCAATATCAATCGCGCTTCCAGCGCGCCGTCGATGCCGCGTAACCAACGATGGAGCCAGTCATGTCGAGGCGCAGTCGCACTTCGCTCAGTTATGGGATATTCGACTACACCTCAGGCAAGGACACAGTCAACTTCGCCTATGGGCTTCCCGATCCTTTGACATTCGCCCGCCTGCAATGGCCGGACCCGCTTACCGTCGAGACGGGCGTCAGCATCTCCGACCTACCGCAGTACACCGACGCCTATGGCCTTCCCGAACTGCGCGGACAGCTCGGCCAAAGGTACCGGATGGCGCATGGCAATGTCATTCTGACGAACGGCGCTTCACAAGCCCTGCAACTGCTCGCCGATGCTTTTATCGACCCAGGAGACGTCGTGCTGACCGAGGACCCGTCCTATCTCGGCGCGTTGCGCATTTTCTCTATTGCGGGCGCGACGGTGGTTCAAGTAGGTGCGGATTCCGCGGGCGTCGACCTCGATCTGCTCGAACAAGCATTGCTGCGCGCAAAGGGGCGAGCCAAGTTGTACTACACCACTCCTGCGTTCCACAATCCGACTGGACGGTACTTTGCACACCGGCATATGGTCGAGGTGGAGGCTCTACTGTCCCGCAACGGCGTGCGGCTGGTGCAGGACCTGGTTTATAGCGACTTGCCCTATGAAGGCGCGTCACCCGAGATTCTGCAGGCGGGTGGTAACATCATCAATGTACATAGCTTCTCCAAAATCTTAGGCCCCGGGCTTCGCGTAGGCTGGGTGCTGGCCGAGCCGGAAATTGTCGACCGCCTAGCCTACCTGAAATGCGATGGAGGTGTGAGTCCCCTTGTCAGCAATATGGCGCTCGCCTTATTGCAGTCGTCGTCTTTGGACGCTCACGTCGAACACCTAAGGACGCACTACCGGAGCAAGCGCGACGCAATGCATAGGCAGTTACAGGCCTGCCGATTCTGCAAACCGGATTACGAGATTCCGAGTGGTGGATTTTCGTTCTGGGTCTCGCTTGCCGAAGGCGTCGATTCCGCCGAGTTGGTCGGCGAGGTGCGCCGGAAGCACAATGTGAAACTCGTCGAAGGAAAGCACCATGGACCGAGCGGTGCAGCCCGTCTACGCTTAAGCTTCAGTTATCTCCAGCCGCGTTTGATCGAGCGCGGCTTGACTCAGATAGACGATGCGCATGCGAGCCTTCTGACATCGACGCACTTTAAGCGGCGTGGCTAGAGAATGCCAAGTACTACGGATAGTCGGTGCGAGATGTACAAGCGTAGGTCGAGCGAAGACATCCACTGCGCCGCCCTCTACCGCAAACAACTCGACGAACGCTTTTCGGCATGGCGCTAGGTCACTGATTTCGCCCAGGATCCGTCCGTTATATAGGCAGACACCCCCTTCGCGCGTGTCTCGGAACCAGTCAATTCCTGTGCGTTCAGTACGATCAGCACGTCATCGCTCTGCAGCCGATATCAACATCAAGACCTACCCGATGGAAACGGTATGGGATTCCGACCAAAATCGAAACAGGAGAGCAAGGGTCCAGGCGCTGCCTGTGCCGATTCCCGCAAGCTGTGCCAGCAACGCCATGCCGGGGTGCGAGCCGCTGCGCACCTGCTGGTCCTGCAGTGCTTCGAGCAGGCTTACCTGTTTGCGCACAAGCGCGAGCCGCTCACATTCGCGTTCAATCTCGGCGCGCAGGCCGGGCGGCAGTTGCTCGCGCTGCTGGGCCCACCAGTCAGTCCAGATCCGGCCACCGACATATCTGACCCGAAGGTTGTGCAGCACGAGCAAGGAGCGGATCCGGTTGGTGTGTGCGGTACGCTCCTGCCGCAGACGCTCCAGTTCACGGTGCAGGCGCCGGTCGTCTTCCTGCTCAGGCGTCGGGATGCGCGCGACGGCCCATAGCCGGTGCTCGCCCGCGTAATAACGCATAAGCATCGAGAGCAACTTGTCGCTATCAAGGCGGTCCGTCTTCGCGCGACGGGAGCGCCGGTTCACCTCAATACTGGCCGAATCCACCACGAGATTGACGATACCCTGCTGAGCCAGCCAACGGTGCAGCCAGAAGCCGTCGCGGCCAGCCTCGTAACAGCTGTAGACGGGTGCTTCGGCGCTGAGGTGGCAACGCACTCTGGCGTTGGCGATGGCGGTGAGGACCGCCGAGGCATCACCTGCGACGACCGTACACCGGCTCGGCGCGCGGTGGCCATCACCCAGTGAGAGCTTCCAGCTCTTATCGCCCAGTTCAAAAGCCACGTATAGCCGGGCAGCTACCGTCGTATTCTGCCCTCGGAGGGCTGTGTCAGGCGCATCCATTTTGCGTGCTCCTTGAGAAAACGGGTCTGCGAATCCCGTTTTTACTCCGCCGGGCCTACTTCCGCAGCCCTCCCATAGCATCTATCACGGCCACCGTTTTCCCGCCGTCGTCATCAGCTGCGCGGTTCGCTGGTATTTCAGGTTCAGCCTGAGCCTGCGCGACATCGAGGAACTGCTGTTCGAACGTGGCGTCGTCGTGACCTACGAGACGATCCGCTGCTGGTGCGAGAAATTCGGCGCGGTGTTTGCCCGTCAGGCCAGGGCCCTGCCGCGAAGGCGGAGATCCCGGAGCTCGCTCACGTCAGGCATGTATTCGTCAAGGCGGCTGCGCGCGTTAACAACCGCGCAGCGAATAGCCACCAGCCCACCCGCCGACGAGAACGCCAGATGTGCGGCTTTCGCGCCCCAAGCACACGCAGGCATTTCTTTCCAGCTTCGGACCGATCCGCCAGCACTTCGCGTTGCCCAGACACCGGATGAATGCCTCGTGTCATCGTATCGAAGTCAAGGCGCGCTTGGCGGCATGGCAACGCTGGAGGGTGGACGAAGCCTGCATCAATGCCAAGTGATTAGGATACCAATACACTTTCACTCCGATTCAGCCGATATCCGCCAACCTGACAATGCCCCCTGACGGCATCAAAGTCCAGTACGGGACCGGTCCCTGACCCTGCAGGTGATCTAGGACGAGATTCGCGACGCAAACGGCCGCATCAGCAACGTCTACACGGCATCTCGATCGATTTCGGCCGGCGGGCCCCTACCGCACTTGGCGCGCTGAAGTTCGACGCAGGCTACCAGCATCCGGGCGCGCCGGAATCTTCTGACGCAGGCTATTGCGGTAGCGCAACGCCGACGGCGCGGCCTGGGGGCGTCTCGCTGCCCACTGCCGTCGATCCCGTCTGGCTCGGCATGACGGGGCAGGTGAATCCTGCGACGCCAACGGACGCGGTCTATCACGCGAACGCAAACCATGGCAACGGCAATGCGGCGATGTTCATGCTCGCCGGCACATACAGCCTGTCGAAGCAGACGCTCTTGTGCTCGGAAGTCGGCTATCTTCGCAACAACGCAATCTCGAATCGGGGCCTTAACGGCGGCCAGTATGGGGCGAACGCCATCGACGATCCTGTGGGCGGCGACAATTATCTTGGCCGGTCGTTGACGATTGCTTTGGCCGGTGGTGAGGAGTCGTAGGCGGCGTAGCCGCCGGAGACGACGAGCCACCGGCAGCGCTGTGTCGGCGGGGCTTTAGGATGGGCTGATCGAAGCTTAAAGAAGAAGCGGTCAGCTCATGTCAGGAACCCGCATTACCGACCAACAGGTTCGTCTCTACATGAACAAGCGCAAACATCATTCGCAGGAAGTGGCCGCCGCCAAGACCGGCATCAGCGTGCGTACGGCGCGCCGCATCGAGCGCGATGCCACGCTGCCCTCCCAGAAGCCGCGTCAATCATGGCGTACCCGCCCTGATCCCTTCGTCGACGTTTGGGACAGCGAAGTCGTACCGTTGCTGCGCAGCGCGCCGCACCTGATGGGCATCACGGTCCTGCGCAAGCTGCAGGATGATCACCCGGATCGTTATCCCGATAGCATGCGGCGCACGCTGGAGCGGCGTATTCGCCAGTGGCGGGCGCTCGAAGGACCGAGTCAGGAGATCTTCTTCCCTCAGGAGCACCAACCCGGCGTGCGTGGGCTGTCTGACTTCACCGATATGCGCAAGCTGTGCGTGACGATTGGCGGTGCGCCATTCGGCCACCGGTTGTATCACTTCGTGCTGGCGTTCTCGCGCTGGGAGTACGCGAACGTGATTGAAGGCGGCGAGAGTTTCGAAGCCCTCGCGGCCGGATTGCAGAACGCGCTGTGGCAGGCAGGTGGCTGCCCGCGTGAACATCGCTCTGACAGCCTGTCGGCTGCCTTCAAGAACCTGACCGAACAGCAGGACTTCACGACGCGTTACGCAGCGCTACTCGATCATTACGGCATGGAGGGTACGCGCAACAATCGCGGTCTGGGTCACGAGAATGGTGTGGAATCCTCGCATCGATATCTGAAGGAGGCGGTCGACCAGGCCCTGATGCTGCGCGGCCATCGCGACTTCGCGGACCGGGCGGCCTACGATGAATTCATCCGTGAGGTGGTGATGCGCCGGAACCGGCGCAACGCTGCGGCGTTTCGCATTGAGCGCGCACAGTTGCAGGATTTGCCTGAACGCCGCACCACTGACTTCGTCGAGGAAGAGGCGCTCGTGACCCGTTGCAGCACGTTCACCGTGCGCGGCATCCTGTACAGCGCGCCGTCGCGCCTGATCGGCCATCGCCTCAAGGTGCGTCTCTACGGTGACCGGCTCGAATGCTATCTGTCGGGCGCACTGGTGCACAGTACGCCGCGAGCCTCCCGTGCCGCCGATAACCGCCACGCGCTTGATTACCGCCACTTCATCGACTCGCTCAGGCGCAAGCCACAGGCATTCAAGGGGCTCGCGTTTCGTGATGCACTGTTTCCTCGCGAAGCCTATCGCCGGACCTGGGAGCAACTGGAGGCGCAACTGTCGCAACGTCACGCCTGCAAGAGCATGGTGGGCCTGCTCGAACTCGCGGGACACCACGGCGTTGAAGCGGTACTGGCCGAACGGCTTGAAGCGTTGCTCGCGGCCGGTGACCTGCCCGATCTGAAGCAGTTGCGCGACGAGTTCGCGCCGCGTCAGGCCTTGTGTCCCGAAGTGGTGGTCGACATGCCGCCCGTGGCGATCTACGACGAGCTGCTCGACCAGGTGGCAGCATGAACGCCCCGGCCCATGACAACGGTCGTCTGGCTCTGATGCTCAACGAGCTACGTTTGCCGACGATCGGCAGATTGTGGCCCGAGTTCGCGGAACGCTCTGACAAGGAGGGCTGGCAGGCTTCACGGCTGCTCGGCGCATTGCTCGAGCACGAACTGGCCGAGCGAGCCAAACGGCGCATCGAGCGCCACCGAACCGAGTCGCACCTGGACCTGACCAAGACACTTGCTACCTTCGACTTCAGCATGGTGCCGATGGTCTCGAAGGCGCATGTTACGGCGCTGGCAACCGGGGAATCCTGGCTGGAGAAAGGCGCCACGATTCTCCTGTTCGGGCCACCTGGTGCTGGCAAGAGTCATCTGGGATCAGCCATCGGACACGCGTTGATCGACGCTGGCTACCGGGTGCTGTTCACGCGCACCAGCGAACTCGTCCAGAAGCTGCAGGCTGCACGCCAGAGCCTGCAACTGCCATCCGCGCTCGCGAAGCTCGACCGCTTCGATCTCATCATCTTGGATGACCTGTCGTACGCGCGCAAGGACCAGGCCGAAACCAGTGTGCTGTTCGAACTGATCGCCGAGAGGTATGAGCGCAAAAGTCTTTTAATAACGGCCAATCAGCCATTCTCTGGCTGGAATGATGTGTTCCCCGACCCCGGCATGACGGTCGCAGCCATTGACCGGCTCGTCCATCACTCGACGATCTTCGAGCTGAATGTCGAAAGCTATCGCCGTCGTAAAGCCAGCGACAAACAGAGCGCGCGCCGGCGACAATTACCCGACGACAATCACGATGGAGGCGCGACAACTATGAATTAGCCAGCGACAACTACACCCGTCGACCGGCCAAGACAGCTGTCGCTGACCGGCCATGCTGCTTGACGCCGTCTAATCCTGCTTCGGGCGGCACGTCGAGCAGCAACCCGCGTTGCGGCCATAGTCAGTTCGCTACGTTCGCAGGCAAAGCTGTCACGTTCTAACGTATCAGCCAGCCCTACCCGGTTCGGTGCGATATCGGTTAGCTGAAGCAACTCGTGACCTCCGATCGCGCCGGGCACCACACATCGGCGGAAATGATCTAGCCGCCTTGGAAACGGGCAAAAAAGCGCCACGCAGTAACATCGCGCGGCGCGTGACTGACTAAAGCAACGCGCGTCGGCCTTACTTCGCTGTCGGCATCGCGAACTCAGCGCCCTTTTCGATGCTTTCCGGCCAGCGTTGCATGATGGATTTTTGCTTCGTATAGAACCGGACGCCTTCTTCACCGTACGCGTGCGTATCGCCGAACAGGCTGCGCTTCCAGCCGCCGAACCCATGCCAGGCCATCGGAACCGGAATTGGCACGTTGATGCCGACCATGCCTACCTCGATCCGACGGCCAAATTCGCGTGCGATATGACCGTCGCGCGTATAGCATGCGACGCCGTTGCCGAACTCGTGCGCATTGATCAGATCGACGGCCTCAGTGAAATCGTTGACGCGAACGCACGCGAGAACCGGTCCGAAGATCTCTTCCTTGTAGATGCGCATGTCAGGCGTGACGTTGTCGAACAGCGTGCCGCCGGTGAAGAAGCCGTCCTCATGTCCCTCGACCTTGAGACCGCGACCGTCGACCACCAGCTTTGCGCCTTCGTCGACGCCCGTCGCGATGTAGCCCTCGATGCGCTCCAGTGCCTGACGTGTGACGATAGGGCCCATTTCGGCGTCGGGCTCCATGCCGTTCTTCACGACCAGGTTGCGCGCGCGTTCGGCCAGGCGCGGAATGATCTTGTCGGCGACGTCACCGACCAGAACCGCGACCGAAATCGCCATGCAGCGTTCTCCGGCTGACCCATATCCGGCGCCCACCAGCGCATCGACAGCCTGGTCGAGGTCCGCATCGGGCATCACCACCATATGGTTTTTTGCACCGCCGAGTGCCTGTACGCGCTTGCCATTCCTTGCGCCGGTCTCGTAGATATAGTTTGCGATCGGAGTGGAACCTACGAAACTCACAGCCTTGACGTCCGGATGGGCGAGCAGCGCATCGACGACGACCTTGCCGCCTTGAACCACATTGAAAATGCCATCGGGCAGTCCTGCTTCCTTCAGCAACTTCGCCATGAACAACGAAGCAGATGGGTCACGTTCGCTCGGCTTCAGGATGAAAGCGTTACCGGCGGCAATCGCAACCGGGAACATCCAGCACGGCACCATGCACGGGAAGTTGAACGGTGTAATGCCAGCTACAACGCCGAGAGCCTGACGAACCGTCCAGTTGTCCATTCCCGTCGAAACCTGTTCGGTATAGTCACCCTTGAGCAATTGCGGAATACCGCAGGAAAATTCGATTACGTCGATGCCGCGTGCCACCTCGCCCTGTGCGTCCGAAAACACTTTGCCGTGTTCGGCTGTGATGATCGCGGCCAGTTCGTTGCTATGCCTGTTCATCAGTTCGAGGAAACGCAGCATCACGCGGGCACGGCGGATCGGGGGCGTGTTGCTCCACTTTGGAAAGGCGGCCTTCGCACTTGCGACCGCCGTGCCGACATCGGCCACCTCGCCCAACAACAACTGACGCGGACGCTCGCCCGTCGCAGGATTGAAGATGGGCTGGGTTCGCTGCCCCGACCCACGGACTATTTCACCGTGAATGAAATGCGCCACATCGGTCGTATCGTTAAATGCTTGCATGTCGACTCCTCAAGTTTTGGTTTCGGTGAAGCAGTGTATGAAGAACCATTGACCCTGCAAAGGCGCTAAGATTGAAATGACTGTTTTGAATAGTGAACAATACACTCATGGATATCGAAAAGGTCGAGGGCCTCTGGATGCATTTGCACTGGTTGACTGTGCTTGCGGAACAAGGAAGCTATACTGCCGCCGCGGCTCGCCTCGGGGTAAGCAAGGCGGCGATGAGCCAGCGCATCGCGGAGCTGGAACGGGTCGCGGGCGTTTCACTGGTACAGCGAACTACGCGTAGCGTGCGCTTCACCGAAGCCGGACAGCGGCTCGTTGAAAACATACGGGGAGAGTACGAACACATCGCGACCAGCTTCGCGACGGTCCGGGAAATGGCCGGCGTGGCACGCGGATTGATCCGGGTGACAGCGCCTGTGGCATTTGCCCGACAGCAACTAGTGCCGAAAGTGTCGGACTTTCTGCGGGCGAATCCTCAAGTCCGCCTGCAACTCGAAGTGTCTGACCGACTCAGTTCGATTGCCACTGAAGGATTCGATCTCGCAATCAGGCATAGCGCACAGGTACCCGAAACACATGTCGCCTGGAAACTGTGCGAAACACGCTCTGTGATCGTTGCGACGCGGGCTTACGTCAAGCGGCGAGGCCTTCCAGAATCCCCCGCGGACCTGGCGTCTCACAGTTGCCTGTTTTACCCCCGTGCGCTAGGTGCAGGAATCTGGTCATTTGACCGCAAGACGGCACGCAAATCAGATGCCGGACCAGTCACGGTCACGGTGAACGGGCAGTTTTCAGCCAACAACAGCGAGGCTTTGCGAGACGCCGCGCTTGATGATATGGGCATCGCACTCCTACCTGACTTTACCGCCGAGACGGCCATTCGAGCAGGCAAACTGGTCGTCCTTTTGCCGGATTGGCGCCCCGTTGGGGCCTTCGCCGAACAGCTCTATGTCGTACGACCCTACGCGCCTCACGTGCCGCGTGCCGTCGCACTGTTCGTCAAGTATCTTCGTGAAACGTTTGCTGGTGGCTTTTCAGTCCAATAGCGGCGTCAACAACAAAGGCAACGGCGTTCATTAATTCTCTGGAGGAGGCTAAAAATTGACGGAGGACGGCCGCCTGCACCAACCTTTTCGGAACGCGCGTCGGTGGGGGTGACGAATGAATCCCCTGAGCTTCGCGCCGTACTTCGCTTTCCAGAGGACGCGGGTTATGCTGCCGTATCCTTTGCCTGCCGGGCCTCGAGCCAGTCTTACATAAGCTCGATTGGCGACGAAAAAGCCGAGCGGCGGATGACGACGACCGTACGTCGGCCGGCCGCTTGCGCTGTATGGTGGCACCATGCTTCCATGCTGTCTCTCGCCGCCCGTCCCTCGCGGATATACTGTGCGACCGTGCTCACTGCTCGCAAACTGGATCCCCAAACAGATCCAAGGTCGTCCAATCTGCTGCGCTGGCATTGCATCGCCGCGGACCTGCGCAACTACTTCCGGCGGTACCCACAGGTTTTCCATCGCCTCGATGCCCCTGTCGATCAACTGCTTGAGAAAATGCGACTGGCTGCGCCCTGTGACTTCCGCCAACTGCGTCAATCGCTGTTCGATCGCCGCCTCCACGCGTACAGCGATCACGCGCGACCTGTTCTCTCACTTTCTTCTAAACCTTTACTCCTGATGCATCTGTGCGCCGCAGACCGGCGTCGGGCGGAGTACGGAGAGTTACCGACACTATGTCGATGGGAACACCGGCACATCCCTCACAAAGCTCAGGATTACCCACATTTCTGTGAGTGAAGAGGGGATTTTCTGCTTGTAAACGAGAGGGGGCGATGTTAACTTCAGCCATCCTGTGCTGCAGTGGTAATCGAGATTGGCTGGCGAAAGCGATACGGACGATTGGGCAGGCACCGAGTTCGGCGAAGCGAATCTGGGCGACGCGCGTCTGTCGCGGCGTCTGATTGCGCTGGCGCGTCGGCTTGCCTTCAGCCCGCAGGGGTCGTTTCCGCAATCGCTCAAGCCTGCAGAGCTTAAGGCGGCGTACCGGTTCTTCGACAATGCGCAGATCGATACCGATGGAATCCTGGCGCCGCACATTGCGCAAACCTTGGATCGCATGAGGCAGGTACCTGTTGTGCTGGCGGTGCAAGACACCACTGAATTCAACCTGTCGCATCTGCCCGCGACAGAGGGCCTGGGTTACGGCTCCGGGCGTCACGAGCGCGGTTTCATCATGCACAGCCTGCTGGCCGTGACCCCCGAGGGCCTGCCGCTGGGTGTGCTGGGCATGAAGACCTGGGTGCGCCCCGAAGAAAAGTTCGGCAAGAAGCCTCACCCCAAAACGCGCCCGATCGAAGAGAAGGAAAGCATTAAATGGATTGAAGGCATGGAGCATCTTGCCGCGCTCAAGGCCCGTTGTACCGAAACCCGGCGTGTCGGCGTAGGAGACCGCGAGAGCGACCTGTACGAACTGTTCACTAATGACCGTCCTGATGGCGTGGACTGGCTGGTTCGTGCTTCTCGCAACCGGCGCGTCATGCATCCCGAAGAGTATCTTTGGGATACTGTGTTGGCTACTGCGCCTGTAGGCAATACGGAGCTTCTGGTGCCAGCCAGAGGCAACGTGCCGCAACGTACCGCACGACTGACCTTGCGTTGCACGGCCGTCAGATTGCGGGCCCCGATGAGGCGCAAAAGCCAAAGCCGTTTGCAGCAGACCGATGTGTTTGCGATTCACGCTCTCGAAGAGGCACCGCCGGAAGGCATAGAAGCGCTGGAATGGATGCTGCTGAGCTCGGTGCCGACGACCACGTTTGATGAGGTCCTCGAGCGGCTGGCCTGGTATGCGCGCCGCTGGACGATCGAGACGTGGCATCGCGTCCTGAAAAGCGGTTGCCAGATTGAGGCCCGGCAATTCGGCAATCTCGATCGCTTTGTACGCGCGACCGCGCTGTTTGCCGTCATCGCCTGGCGCATCCTGTATGCGACCCTGCTCGCACGGGCCGACGGAGACCTGTCGTGCGAAGTACTGTTGCAACCCGTCGAATGGCAAGCACTGTACAGCCACACACATGGCACCACGAAACCGCCAAAGCAAATTCCATCGCTGGGGCAGGCCGTCCTGTGGATCGCCATGCTCGGCGGTTATCTGAATCGCAAGCATGACCACCCGCCCGGCCCCACAGTCATGTGGCGCGGGTTCCTGATACTGCATGAGATCACGAAGATGTATCGCCTCTTCAGGCAAAACGAATAGCATGATCAGTCAACTTGAAAATCATCTAGCGGGCCTCCGGCCGCTGCCCTGAAGGGCAGCGGGGTTAAAGTGAGTGTGCCCAATCACCCTACCCGAACGGGAGGCCCGAAATGAAATATTGCGGCATTGACCTGCATTCGACAAATAGCGTGATAAGCGTGACAGACGAGACGGACCGGGTAGTCGCCGAGAAGCGGCTACCCAACGAACTGTCAGGAATTCTCGCGTTTCTCGCGTCCTGCCAGCCGGACCTCGCCGGCGTCGTAATCGAATCGACGTACAACTGGTACTGGCTCGTCGACGGTCTTCAGGCAGAGGGCTTCACGGTTCATCTTGCGCACACGACGGCGATCAAGCAATACGAGGGGCTCAAGCATAGCGGTGACGAGACGGACGCGCGTTACCTGGCCCACCTGTTGCGACTGGGCATCGTGCCCACGGGCACAATTCTGCCCCCCGAAGCGCGTAACGTGCGGGACCTGGCCCGCAGGCGTATGCAACTGGTGCGCAACCGCACCAGCCACATCCTCGCGGTAGAAAACGTTACTGCGCGTCAGCTCGGCAAACGCATCACGAGCAACCAGGTCCGTCGGCTAGACGACGAAGCAATCAACCTGATGGGACTGCCCGAGGACGTCGCACTCGCGGTTCGTGCAAACGTTGCGGTCATCGCAACGCTCTGCACGCAGATCGATGTCCTCGAAAAACGTCTTCAGGAAAAAGTCACACCGAACCCCGCCCGCGCACTGCTGGCAACCGTGCCTGGCATCGGACGGATTCTTGCAACCGTCATCCTGCTGGAGGTCGGCCCGATTGAGCGCTTCGCCAGCGCCGGCAACTTCGCCTCCTACGCGCGCTGCGTGGATAGCCAACGCATGAGCAACGGAAAGAAGAAAGGCGAAGGCAATGTCAGGAACGGCAATCCGTACCTGTGCTGGGCGTTCGTCGAGGCAGCGAACTTCGCCCAGCGCTACTGTCCTGAAGCCCGGCGATTTTACGAACGCAAGAAGGCCCGAACCAACTCCATCGTGGCGCGCAAGGCGCTGGCCCACAAACTGGCCCGTGCATGCTTCCATATTCTGAAGGAGCACAAACCGTTTGATGTCAAACGCTGCTTTACATAAAGGTTGATGACGGCGACCGGCAAGCCCCAATTACCCACTGGCCTCAAAGCCCATCCAATTTGAATGGGATGTCGTGCCGCCGTCCCCGATGAGCACTTTAAAAGCGGACCGCCTGCAGTGCGAACCAGCTACCGATTGGCGCCCCCGGGGCAGCCCCTGCACTTGTGCAACCACATGGACGCACTGCGGTACCAACGTTCTTCTGGGGCGGAATGAAGCCGCCAGGGCGACGGCAGGTTGCATCGCCGCTCGCCTGATCCACATGGGTGTGTGGCGCGATCCGTCGCAGCCACCAGTTGAAGAAACGGATGCGCCCGGCTGCTGCGATCGGGAACTGGAAGGTTGAGACTGGCCGCTATCGCGGCCAGGTAGTTTGCTGCTCGCTTGACACCGGCCCGCTAATGGGTGTGGGTAATCCTGAGCTCACAAAGGGGTCCGCAGAACAATCCGTGAAGATGTACTCCCCTCAAAAATTGCGCGCGCTCAATAGCACTCTTAATATAAGTGTTCTTATCTAAATGTGTTTGTTTTTTCGCTAAACTAGGGCCTATGAAAACGCACCTCACCCTGCCCTCCCCGCCTGCTGCTGACGTTGAATCTTCCGAGTCCGGTTTTCCCGGTGCCGACGAGCTTGCCGTGCTGCGCGCGTGGTACGCCGGGGTGTCTGTGCGGCAGGCCGTGGCGCGTTACCTGCCCTCCGCACTCGGTGGCGGGAAATCGGCGCGCGGCGTGCTCGGGCGCATCCGCAGCAAACTGCTGGACATTGCCCGCGCGGCCCATCGCGACGATCTCGTCGCACTCCTCACTCATCCGGTAGCGGGACGTGAGCAGCACGCGAAAGGCGTGGCGCAGGCGATCGATGCGCTGCGCACGGCGCGCCCACCGGAACCGCAGATCGCCGACGACGTCGCGCAGTGGTTTTCCCCGCGCGTGGTGCGCGTGCTGCATGCACACGGCATCACGACGCTCGCCGATCTCACCGTGCGCGTTCCGCGCCGGCGCCAATGGTGGAAGGCCGTGCCGGGACTCGGCATGGCGAGCGCCCGTTCGATCGAGGCGTTCTTCGCCGCCTGGCCTGCGCTCACGGACAGGGCGCGTGCGCTGGTGGTCGCCAGCCACCGCGGCGACATTGTGCCCTGGGAAACCCTCAAACTGCCGCACGAGGTCGACGGCTCCGCCGGCACGTTCCGCGCACCGGCCGCCACCTGCACGCTCGACGCGTCCAACGACTACGAGGCCGTGCAGACGTGGCTGTCCCTGCACGAGTCGCCCGCCACGCAGCGGACCTACCGCAAGGAAGCCGAGCGGCTGATCCTCTGGGCCATCGTCGAGCGCGGCCGCGCGCTGTCGTCGCTCACGACCGAAGACGCGATCGCCTACCGGACGTTCCTGCGCCATCCGGCGCCGCGGGGACGCTGGATCGGCCCGGTGCGCCCCCGCACGTCACCGGACTGGCGGCCGTTTAACGGCACCCTGTCGGCGCGCTCGGTCGCGCACGCGCTGTCGATTCTCGGCGCCCTGTTCCGCTGGCTGGTCGAACAGCGCTACGTGCTGGCCAATCCGTTTGCGGGCATCAAGGTGCGCGGCGGCAAGGCGGCAGCGGCGCTCGACGCGGCGCGTGCCTTTACCGACGGAGAATGGGCACTGGTTCGTACAATGGCCGACGGGCTGGAATGGTCTCACGGCTGGACGGTTCCGGCCGCGCAGCGCTTACGGTTCCTGCTCGATTTCGGCTTTGCGACGGGTTTGCGCGCGAGTGAGCTGGTCGGCGCGACGCTCGGCCACGTCGAGACGGATGCACGCGGCGAGCACTGGCTGCGGGTCACCGGCAAAGGCGGCAAGGTCGCGCGGGTGGCGCTGCCGCCGCTCGCGTGGGACGCACTGGTCCGCTATCTGGCCGGGCGCCAGTTGCCGACTACTACGGCGCGCTGGCGGCCGGACACACCGGTCATCGGCAGCCTGGAAGCGGACAGTGACGCGGCCATCAGCAGTGTGCGGCTATGGAGCGTGCTCGAGCGCTTTCTCGTCCTTGCCGCCAGTGCGATCGAGACCGATCACCCGCCGCTCGCGAAGAAGCTGCGCCGCGCGAGCCCTCACTGGATGCGTCACACCCATGCCACTTATGCGCTGGGGCACGGCGCCGAACTCACCACGGTGCGCGACAACCTGCGGCACGCTTCCGTCTCGACGACGTCGATTTACCTGCACAGCGACGAAGTGAAGCGCGCGCGCCAGATCGGCGAGGCTTTTACAACCCGGAAGTGAGAGTAACCGCTCGCGTCACCGACGCGCCTGTCAGCAGCCCTTCCGTTATGCCCGCCTGCGCGCGTCTCGATGCCCCGCAGCCTCTACCCTGATGCTGGCGGCCATCGCCAGCCTCATCCGACCGACGCGCATACCGCTTTACCCGCGCAAACGGCAACGCCCAGCAACCTGAAACCCGTCATGGAAAAACCTGAATTCGAGCCGCAGATTCTGGCAAACCGGCAAGGCGTGTCATTCCGCCTCGTCAAAGGGCATGCCCTCGTCGAATGCGTCATCACGGCGGCAGCGCTGGAGGCCCACTTCTGGCTCGAAGACCGGGCTGACGACCTCCAGATCCTCAGGACCTTCCGCAACGGATACAGGCGCATCCGCGCGATCGCTGAACGCAAGCTGCTCGCGCACCCGGGCGCACGCGTCGTCGAACTGACACCTGACGATTTCAGGCGCCACTGATCAAAGCGAGCAAGGCAGGTGACGCCACATCGTTGTCGGCAGGGACATCATGGGTTGCTCAACAGCGCCTGTCCTTTTTCGGACGGACGAGACGGTGGCCCGCTATCCCATCCTTCTGCCAGACGGGGTGGTGGCGAAGCTAGGCGAGAGGCCGCGAGCGTTTGACAGTTAGTTGCGTTATGAGTGCCGGGGCGGCTTGAGCACGCACGGGATGCGGCGCAATCTCTGGCGCGTAGCTGAAACGGAAAAAAGACGGACGTCGCGGCTGGGCCTTGTACCGAGCCGTTCGCCTGCGACGATAAGCTGCCGTGAAAAAGGTCCGTTGCGGGGCCTATGAGCCTATGAGCGACGCGCGGCGATGCGTCGCGTTCGCATGGCGTCGACTGGAGATCTGCGTCTGCCCGTCAGCAGTCTGAGGCGGAGCACATTTCGGTTTTTCTGAAGGACAGTCATCGAGGCCGTGACGGTTTTGCGCGTGACACCGACGCGCAGACGAACCACCTATTCCTCCCTGAACGATAGCTCTATGCCAATCCCACTCTCTGCCGACGATCGCGTTTCTCGCGATTCGGAGGGCGGGTAACGGAGCAGTCCGGTCCTCGGCGCCAGCTTCCCGAGTGCGGCATTTCGGCCATAGCCGACGTTCGGCGATAGGGAGCGGTGCGTCGGCTGCAGGTCGGTTTGCCGCCATTCGCCAACTGGCGTCGGCGAATGGTACTTCTCACTGTCAATGAATGTGTCTTATCGACCCGGAACTTCCGTTCGAGACGCAGACTGATCGCCGATCGCTCCCGAGCGAAACGGTGCCGTTCGAGCGTCTGTTAGTCCCCGACGGTTACTTGACCCAGCAACGAGGTCGACCGCGAGCGTGAGCGAGAAGTCGGCCCCCGCCGCCGCGCCGTCGACAGTGCGATCACCGGGATCTCCAGATCGCGCAGCCGTTGCATCCACCCATGGCCGTTCATCACGCGACGGCGGATGGCTTCGGGCGACCGGGTCACATTCCCGAACACTGTCGGGCGAACATAATCGCCCTTCGGCAGGTCATGCTGCCTGCACAGGCCGCCTGTCACGAGCGTTGCGCCGTCGTCAATTCCATTCTGAATGAAACCCTGGATCCGGTTGTACTGCGCTTCGCTGATGACTGGCCCGAGCATGGTCTGCGCGTCGCGAGGGTCGCCACCCCGTCGTAACCCGGTACGCAGCTCCTAGCCCCAACGATTCGTTCCATCACAATCGATTACCAGCAGGCGAACGCACACAACGCGTTACTCAGGTTCACGCCCGATCGACATGCGCTTCGCGCTACATGTCGTCCCAGTGATGAAGATCCGTGTATCATTGCCAGCTCCACAACAGCTTGACTGACAAGCGGATGCGTCCTCGCCACGGGGTGCCGCCGCCCCCGCGTGACAGCGGCCCGACATGACGAAAACCGGGGAAGTACTCGACTGGCGCAACCGCGCTCGATGGCTTGACGCCACATCGAAATACGCCAGACATCTGCTGACGCCTGCCGTACGACGCACGCTCGCCAGAACGCGCCCGTCATGCTGGTCGGATGACATGTCGTGGTTGCCAGACTGGGAAGATGTGTTTCCCGAATTCGTCCATAGTCTCGCGGAGCATTACGCCCATCTGAAGGCATTCCATGGCTGCCGGCCGGTCTCGTTGTCGAGCTACTACGAGCATGGACTTCAGGGGCAGGACGCCGACCAGCTGGTTCTTCAGTTCCAGGCGATGTTTCCCGAGGTGCCGGCAACAGATCTGAACGCCGCGATCGGCTCCGTGGGCGATCGAAGTACGCGCGAGCGCGGCGCCATCTGGCTGGTCGGTGACGACCGCGAGATGATCGAGCAGTACGGCCACTACATCATTCAGGGCAGCGAATACCTGATGGCGCTGGCCGCGCATCTGGGCGTTTCCCCACGTGGCGAGGATTACAGGTTCCTGCTGCGCGAACGCGGTATTCCGACCGTCCTCGAAGTCGATGTTCCGATTGAGATCGTCCAGTGGCGGGATATCGAAGAGGTCGCGAAGATGGTGCTATCGGTGTGGGGGCAGGAAGTCACGAAGCGGCGGGTAGGAAGCACACCGTCGCCCTGTTATGTCATTCGCCGCACCATCGATGCACAGTACATCAGGAACCACACGCATCCAGACAAGATCCCGGATCCGCACCGGGGCTATATCCAGTATCGCAACCGGCAGCGATCGTGCGATATGTGCGCAGCCGACACTGCAACTGAGGATGCTGGCGCAGCACGCACCGGGACGTAACGACGACGCGTACTGAGGAACACGGGAACGCATTCCCGCGCGAATCGCGAGCGCTTGCTGACCACGTTGGTTACCTTGAAGATGAGACCGACCCCTTCACGAGCCGAAAAGACAACATTCTGGTTGATTCGTCTGCGGCACTCATTTATATTGCCGCGGGGGTATGCGCTGGGCTCCGGCTCAGGACCCCACCGGGGTGAACCTATTAAATCGCGGCATGCGGGCTTCGGCCAGTCCCTTCGGGGAGTTAATCCTTTCTGAACTATTCGCATACCCTCACCAAACTAATAATGACATCCGGCGCCAACCTGAATTTCCCCCCTGCGTTCCAGAAGTCCCGCGAAGCACTCACCAACCGCATCTGGTTCACGAGAAAAGCAAGAATTCAGGCCGAAAAGCGTCTGCTGCAAAACGATTTTCACTCGCAGCTGATGCTCCAGCTTTTTACGGCCTATATCGTTGTGCTGTCGATCTATCTGCTCAAGTTTCATGCGGGCGGCATCTCTGACGACGCAGCCAATGTGACGCTGCTGGTGGTGTCCGTGCTGTTGTTCGGCCTGGCGCCCGCGGTCAACTCCCGGAATTTCAAAGGTCGGGCGGAGGCGTTCAAGAACGTGTATGTGAAGCTGCAGTTGCTTCTCGACAACCTGGCCAATGTGGACTGGGCGAATTCGGTAGAGCAAGCCCAACACACTTACGCCGAGGTCCAGCAGGAATACGCGCGCATCATGGCTGACGGTGAAAACCACTCCGAGATCGACGACGCGGTCGCCCGATGGAGCATCCCCCGAAGCAGCCGCCCTCTTTCAGTACTCGAGACGGCAAACGTTCTGTGCTATTTCGGCCGTCGTTGGGCCGTCTGGATCGGTAGCTATGTCATCCCTCCCGTTTTCTTTCTTCTCTGTTACCTGTACCGGAAATGAGTGCGCCGGCCGGTTCGACGTACCGGGAAATTTTCGCTAGCGCAAATCTGCGCAGGATCTACGACGAGCACATCGCGAAATCGAGCGCCATTGGCATCGACCGGATCAACCGTCCGACATTCGAGAAAGTGCTCCGCAGCGAGATTGCGCTGATCCGCAGAAAGTCGGCCAACTCCACCTACCGCTTCTCACAGTACAGGGAAAAACTTGTCTCCAAGGGCGCCGGGCGGTCGCCACGGGTCATTTCAATCGCAACGTTTCGCGACCGGATCACACTGCGCGCCCTGTGCGACTTCCTGCGCGCACGCTTCCAGGACCAACTGAACCTGCAGATTCCTCAGGTCGTGGTTCATCGACTCAAGGAAGAAATTGCCACAGGCAAATACAGCTCGTTCATCAAGCTCGACGTGCGCGACTTCTATCCGTCGATCTCCCATGCGATCCTTCGGGCGCAGGTCGCGACCAGACTGAAAAGCCACAAGGCGGTGGCGCTTCTCGATCGCGCGATTCAAACGCCAACGGTATCCGTTGCCGACAAGTCGAAGGCCACGGCTGCCGTGGGTGTTCCCCAAGGCCTAGCCATTTCGAACCTGCTGGCTGAAATCTTCCTGCACCCGTTCGACACCGTCGTGGCGTCTAAAGCAAACGTAGCGTATTTCCGTTATGTCGATGACGTGTTTCTCCTGACGTCAGAGCCTCCTGCGCCACTTTTCGAGGAGCTGCGAAGCACGCTGGAAAGCGATTTCGGATTGTCGGTTCATCCGGTAGGAACCGAGGGCGCCAAATCGACTTTCGGTCTTGTGACGAATGAGTTTGCTTTCCTCGGCTACCTTTTTCGCGAGGGCAAGGCGCGTGTCAAAGAGCAATCCGTCCAGCGACTGGAGCGATCGCTCGCGGACATTTTCACGAGATACAAGTATCGCTGCGAGGAGATCCGACGCAAGCATCACTCGAAGGCGGAGCGTCGCAAGCTGCTGGATTTTGCGAAAAACTCTCTGCTGTGGCGAATCAATCTGCGCATTACCGGTTGCATTTTCGAGAAGACCCGCAAGGGCTGGGTCTTCTATTTCTCGCAGATTGACGAGTCCAGCCTGGAGCAGTTACGCAAGCTCGACCACACGGTTGCGAACATGCTAAACCGCTTCAGGATCAGGCCGCGGACGCCGGTGCGCTCTTTCGTGCGTGCGTACTTCGAATGCCATCGCAAGAATCCGACGGCCACGGGATACATACCGAATTTCGATACGGCATCTGTCGCGGAAATGCGTCGCATACTGGAGCGCTACTTTGGTTACAGCGTCCCGGGCATGTCTGATGCAGCCGTGAAGGCGAATTTCGCCTTTCGGATCCGGCGCGCCACGAAAGAACTCGAACTGGATATTCAGGATATCTCGTGACGAGAGCGAAGACGCGTCACGTCACGACGCCCGGGTCCTGCTTCCCTCGTCCAATAGCCGGGTGGATCGACGAACGATCGGAACGACTGGCAAGAGATCATCGAAGAACCAAAAAAAAGATTCTTCGCAGATTTCCGGGAAGGGCTCTGTTCGACCCGCATAATTTCCAGTACATGTTCGTGCTCCCATCGTCGGATGCGGCGATAGTCGCTGGGCGAACAGCGCTCCTTGAGATGGCAACGCGGGCATGCGCTGGGCCAGTACACGCGTGGATTCAGGTTTTTCTCAACGGTCTTGAATCGAAGAATCGCGCGCTCACCGGCGGGGCATTACCATCGAAGAGCAGGAAAACCGGAATCTGTAACTGTCGTGCAATGATTGCTGGCCGAAGCAGATGGCTCTTATTATCGACCGGGACGATGTGACAGCCCGCCTTCCGGAAGTCCTGCATCCTGTCGGTCAAGGTCATCCACGCGCGAATGTAGGCGACGTCCTCAATGCCTTCGACCAAGATGAGGCGTCCGGCCATTGCGCTCGTTGGTGGTCGCAAAATGATGGCGAGAAATGCCCCTATCGTGTAAAGGCGCGCACGGCAGTGGTGACACACCGGTCATCCATTCCAATACGGCTCGATGATGCCTGTTGACGCCAACAGGTTAGTCTGCTGACGTGTAGCACGATATAACGGCTTGCCACCTTTGGAAAAACTTCCGCACGTGCCCCGCGGGGGGGCGAAAAGACCGAGCATTATGTCCATTGACGTGCCAAAAACGCGACATTTTTCCGTCGATCCGCCTGCGCTAATCACATCAGCGCGAACGCGATTTTACTTCGCCCGGTACGGCGTGGACGATGTCACGACGCGCTCCGCGAGTAACGGCTTGCCAAGGGTTTCCAGCATTCGCCGGACAGCCATGGTTGAGCGGACAGACGCGCCGTTCGGGCCAAGGATAATCTTCGCTACAAGCTGTTCCAGCGTGACGCCGCCAGCAGCTGCACCGTCCAGTGGTGCGATCTTGAATTTTAGCTTGGGCTCAACCGTCCCACCGTTGATAAAGTAGCCCAACATGCCTGTCAGAATCTGGTTGGGATCATAGTGCCGGGAGTACACCAGCCGCCATTCGTTTTCCTCCCGAAAACCGCGGTGCTTTGTGAAGACAGAAAACGTAAGAAGTCGCTCAAATAGCTCGGACGCGCACGTGAACACTGCGTCTTCGGGGATCTCGCGGGCACTCGCCAGTTCGGCAAACTTCTCCAGAATCAGGTCTATCCACGCAAGCCGTTCGTCGCTGGTCCCATAGGTAACGGGATCGACACGCAGCGGAGAGTGCGGAATCTCGGTTAGCGCTGCCGTGTTAAACACGATCGCAGCGCCGCTGCCATTGGCTCCGTATCCCCGCCACATTGACAGCAGACCGTCATTGTCGGCTGCGTCGTGCGCCGAAAAACAGGCAATATAGATGTCGAACATCAGGCCTTTGTCGAACTGATCGAATATCCACAAAACCTGCTCGCGGAACTTGTTGTATCGCTCGGAAGTCTTGAAGGCATTCCTGATGGAGGCGTTATCCCGGAACCTGTTCCGGCTATTCACCAACCCAAACACCAGCTCCTCAAAGTCGTTCATGTAGAGGGGATTTGAGAACCAGAATTGCTCATTTTTGACCACTGCTTCAAGCGTGGTTATGGAGTAATAGTGAGCGATTAAAGGCCTGAACGCCGGGAAGCGCTCGTTGGCCGGCCTCAGGTCGGCCCAGATAGGCTGCAAGTACGCCTTGTAATCGAAATCGTCGCTCATCGCGGCAAGGGGTCCAGTTATGTAAAGGATGCGCTTGGTGGGCAGATTCGAAGTGTCACGCAAAGACCCTGCCGGACCCGCCATGAGCTTTGGCCTCCACCAAGCCTTTTGTCATTCATTTCTTGTCCATGAATTTTTTCCGTCCCTTGCTTACTACCCGGGTGGATGGAACAGGCACCTGCTCACTACCGCGCTTGATGATGTCCTCGACTGGCATCGCGCGCGCTGCCGCCAGCACCTGCGCTACCTCGATCTCAATTTCTGATTCAACCTTTACCCGCAGAGCCTTCGCCAGTCGCATCAGGGCAAACGCCTCAAGCCCACCGCCGCTCATCAAACGACCGTGATCAATGTTAACTTCAGTCACGGTTCCCGGTGTCTCACCGTCGACCTGCACGCTGACGAAGACCTGATTGTCTTCAAGTGGCGCGACCGCGTGAGCGATGAACCTGTCGCGATAGGCCTTGATGTGCTCTTGGATGGCCCTAAGCTCGGGAGGAAGATCGCGTACCCATGCCGCAGGTATCCCGCAGCGTGCCCCTGACTGATGGGTGCGCAGGAAGCGCACAACGGCTGCGGCAAACAGCGCATCCGAGAAAAAGATCGCGTCCATCGATATGCCTGGGCCAGCCTCCGGGCGAAACACGCGCTGGTCTTTTTCTGCGATCAGGCGGTCGCAGATTTTCTCGACGGCCTCGAGATCAATCTTGATACCCGTCAGGTCCGAAAGTCTCTGCGCGACCGGCAGGGAAAAGTCAAAGCGCACGAATAGTGGCTTCTCGCCGACCTGTAGCTCGCGAAGCAAGTCCCCGTCAATACCGGCTGCTCGCAGGATCGTTTCCTTGTCCATAGTCTTCCTCGTCTGGGGCACATCATGGCAGCGCATGCTATTAAACCATTGTGGCCGGCTCATGATCACCCGTTACAGCGTGTGACACCTGAAATTCAGCGATGAGCGCGGTACTGGCCGTACTCAGTGAGCGGCTGCAAATGGACAACCGCCGTGCCACCGAGTGCTTATTGCGCCTGTGCGTCGGACTGCGAGCGTCGATCCTTCAGCAAGTCGTTTAACTCTTGCTTCGTGGTCGCGCGCACGAGTTCCTTGGGCATCGTCCGATTCATATCCATACCGACAAGCCCGACCGAATGTGTCCAAGGAGCAGCGAACTGCTCTTCGGTGGGAAAGCAGTACCTGACGGCATCGGTCGGCACGTCGTTGATCTGCTGCAGCCTTGAAATTACATTTCTCAATGAGTAACTGAGCAGTTCAAGCAGGAGGATGGTCTGCGGAGCGCTCCAATTCCTGCGGTATAGTCGTCCGGCGATGCTGCGGTTAGTACCGTTTTCCCCACCAATCTTCTCTAGATGGAAGTAGCTGACCCCGTGGGCGCTGCCGCCGAGAGCGATCTTCTGCGGCGCATCCGCATTGCCGGTCGTGGACGGCCCTGAAATCTCCATCGTGAAACCTCCCGGCGCGACTCTGAACCCATGCTTTAGGCTGTTGTATTCTTGCGCCGTGTTTGGGTCGACAAAGTCATGCGCGAGCCGTGTCCATAGATCCCCGAAGCTCTTGGCTACGGTCGCCCGAACTTCGGGGTCGCCTCCCGCATCATCAAGGATATACACCGCGAGCAACTCCCAAGTAGGGGCCGGCCCTCTCAGCTGCATTGGTCCTGCGAAAGATCCCTTGGATATCGAGCCAACGATATCTCGGAGAGTCGGATTGCTGCATTTTGCAAGCTGTCACGGATCGGCGTAATGAGGCCATTTCGGGATCGGCGTAATCGAGCCACCAGATGATCGCCGTAATCGAGCCAGTGCAGGATCGGCGTATTGGAGCCACTCGATGATCGGCGTATAGGAGCCACCTCAGGATCGGCGTAATCGGGCCACTGGACCGGCTCGTTGTTATGTCGGGCTGCAGCCCGAAACGCATTTCGAATTTCCGTAACCCGGTACCTTCGGATTCTTTGCCCGGAGGGCCGATGAGTAACAGGAGGTTCGAAGTGTTTGAGTATCGACAGGTTCTGGCGCGTATGCGTCAGGGCGATTCCGACCGCGACATTGCCGGCGCGCGCCTGATGGGGCGCAGCAAGCTGAAGACCGTACGGCAGGTCGCGCTCACCCACGGCTGGCTCGACCCAGGCAGGCCCTTGCCAGACGATGCCGAGCTCGCGGGCATCTTCGGCCGTGACCCGAAGGTGCCGCGTAGCCGCATCTCCACACTCGAGCCGTTTCGCGATCTGTTGCGCGGCTGGTTCGACGCCGACGTACAAGGCACTACGATCTTCAGTGCGCTGCAACGCAACCACGGTTACACCGGCAGCTATTCGGCAGTGCGCCGCTTCCTGCTGCACTTGAAGGCCGAGCGCGGCGTCACCGCAACGACGATCCTTGAGTGGGCGCCAGCTGACGCCGTGCAGGTGGACTTCGGCTCGGGGCCAGCGCTCACGCACGAGTCCGGCATCCCGCTCAAGACGTGGTTCTTCGTCATGACCCTGTGCTGGTCGCGGCATCAGTACGCCGAGATCGTACTGGACCAGACGGTCGAGACATGGCTGGCCTGCCACCGGCGTGCGTTCGAATGGTTCGGTGGCTGTCCAGGCCGCGTCATCATCGACAACGCGAAGTGCGCGATCATCAAGGCCTGCACGTACGATCCCGAGGTGCAGCGCTCGTATGCTTCGGCTGCCGAAGCATACGGTTTCCGGATCGACGCATGTCCGCCACGCGACCCGCAAAAAAAGGGAATCGTTGAATCGGGCGTCAAATACGTCAAACGATCCTTCGTGCCGCTGCGCGAGTTCCGCGATCTCGCCGATGCCAACCGGCAGTTGCGCGACTGGGTGATGCAGCAGGCCGGTGTGCGCGATCACGGCACGACACGTGAACAGCCATTGACGCGATTTACGATCGAGCGCCCGCTGCTCACGCCGCTGCCCGATGTGCCGCCGGTGCTCGCCGTGTGGAGCGAGGTCAAGGTGCATACGGATGGACACGTCGTCTACAGGAAGGTGTTGTATTCCGTGCCGTTCACGCTGGTGGGCAAGCAATTGTGGCTGAAGGCGACCGACACAGTGGTGCAGGTGTTCCACCGGCATGAACTCGTCGCAACACACGTGCGCAAGCGCAAGCCCGGCGATCGCTCAACGGTACGGGACCACCAGCCACCTGAAGCACAGGCCTGGCTTGAGCACGACCCGCAGTGGTGTCTGGCCCGGGCAAAGGAGATCGGGCCAGCCTGCCACGCGGTGATTCTCGCGCTGTTCAACGATACGGTGCTCGTGAACCTGCGCGGCGCGCAGGGCATCGTGCGTATGCGCGAGAAGTACGGCGATGCACGACTGAATGCCGCCTGCGAACGCGCGCTCACGTTCGCCAGCCCGAAGTACCGCACCATCAAGACCATTCTCGACAAGGGGCTGGACAGCCAGCCTGCGGCGGCCCCGGCGCAAACGCCGGCACCCGCCGACACCTATCTGAACGGCGGCCGCTTCGGCCGCGACCTCCAATCTATCCTGCTGCATTGAACATCATGAATCCGAGTCCAGAACTGAATTCCATCCTCAAGCAATTGCGCCTCTCGGGCATCCTCGACTCGCTCGAGCAGCGCAACCGGCAGGCCATCGACGGGCAGCTTGCCTACACCGAATTCCTCGCCATGCTGTTGCACGACGAGGTTGCGCGGCGCGACCAGAAGAAACTCGGCGCGCGGCTCGCCCGCGCCGGCTTCGCGCTGGGCAAGACGCTCGAGAGCTTCAACTTTGACCTGCTGCCCAAGCTCAATCGGGCGCACATTCACGATCTGGCCACGGGCCGCTACATCGACGAGAAGGTCTGCATTCTGATGGTCGGCCAAACGGGCGTCGGCAAGTCGCATCTGGCTCAGGCCCTGGGCCACTGCGCGGCCCGCCAGGGGCGCGACGTGCTGTTCATCACGCAGACTGACCTGCTCAAGAAGTTGCACGCCGCGCGCGCTACCGGCCTGTACGAACGCAAGTTCCAGCAGTTCGTGCGTGTGCCGCTGCTGATCGTCGATGACTTCGCGCTCAAACCCCTGCATCCGCCCCACGACGAAGACTTCCACGATCTGATTGCCGCCAGGTACGAGCGCGCGGCGTCAGTCTTGACTTCAAATCTCGACTTCAGCGAATGGGGCGACGCGTTCCCCGACAACCGTATCCTCGGCGCCGCCACGCTTGACCGGCTACGCCACGGCGCCTATCGCGTGGTGATCGAAGGCGACAGCTTCCGCAAGCCCAAACCAATGCCTGAAAACAGCGAAAACACCGTTGCAAAATCCGGCAAAAAACCGCATTCTTGAGTCCCTTCGAAATCGCGTTTCGGGGCCACTTCTGGTGGCCTCATTATGCCGATCATCACCGGCTCGATTACGCCGATCCGTGACACAAGCCAAGCATAGACGCTTTTCGGGGCCTGCAGCATCGCAGCCAATAGCGAAAAGAGCGTCTCAACTCCTTGATGAAGTGCTAACCGCGCGACGGTGGCGCCGCGATGCTCATCCTCCTTGGTCTTTTGGAATTCCGTACCAGCCATGCGACCGACGGCGCCGAAGTATTCCGCGTCGGCTCCCCTAAGAAAATCCAAATTATGTGTATCAAACGGGTGTTCCCAAACACAATATGGCTCGTCGGCAACTGCGAATACTGTTGCTTTCACCGTGGGTGTGGTCATTTATTCGTTCCCCTTTCGGCATAGGTAACCGGCGTGCACGGGCCGCGACCGGACGGATCGGTGGTCAGAGGTTCAAACAGCGGTTTTAACAGTGCGGGCCCTTTGCGGCGTCGCGCTACACGATGAATCTTTCGCAGATGGCGGCCTTCGCAGAGCAATATACGCTCTTCCAGCCTGGCGGGCGTGTGCACCACGACATTCGGTTCTCGCGTCAAGATGCCGCGAAACACACACTTTGGCAACCTGTAAACCAGTGACCAACCGAACGCCCACTGCGGCCCCCCAAGACCAACGCTAAGCGCGAGCGACCGCTGTGCCCTCGGAAGCCGCCGGTAAAGTCACGTCAGGTCGAGGGGGCCGAAGTGGGTCGGTAAAACTCACCCATTGATGTGAGCAGTATTGTTGTCCAACATCCGTTTGCGACTGGCGGCAATCCGAGCTGCAGCCGACGCATCGCTCCCTGTCGCCCAATGTCCGCAATGCCGAGTTGCGCGCGTAGCGCGTCCGTCAGGTTCCGGAGCATTGCGGCCGCTTTAGGGTAGCCCGTAGGAAATGTGTCACAGCTTCGCCAGGAAACGGAGAACTTTCGTTCGACGCCGCCGGCCAACCGTTTGGTCCTGTCGCGGAATCCCTCAATGGGTGGCGAGAAAGACGGCAATACCGGTTTCCGGTTCGCAATGAGGCGCGCCAGCACGCACCGCCGGTTGTCGAGTTTCGTGGCTGAGCGAACAGTCGACGCGTTCCCCGCGGCCATATCGAAGCCGCGGGGCCGCGCTTTTCTCCTCGCTACCCCGATCACGCCTGTTCTTTCGTGACGTGTGAAAGAATACGCCTATTCTGAAACCGGCCGTTACGCAATCTGACGGGCAAAACAGCCTCTCAATAAACACATCGCAAGGTCTTGATTTTGCGAGTGGTTTTATGCAGCCTCCGAAACAGGGGTAAGTTTGAAACCCAGTTTTTCGGCCCGACGGGCAAGATGATGCATGACGCGTTGACGGTAACGCTCCTCGTAGTAGTCTTGCCCCTGATCGATAAATTCGCCGCCTTTCGTCAGCATCGCATAGATCAGACGCGCCAGCTTATGCGCGGTCGCCGTGATGGCCTTGGGTCGGTCCAGTCTGGCGCACATGCGCCGGTAGTAGGCGCCCAGTGCAGACTGGCTGGTACGCAGTGCTGCGGCTGCCAGACGTAAAGCGTGTGCCGCACGGTTAGTAGTACGTTTGCTCGCGCTGGACAGCACCTTGCCCCCGGAGATCTTCGTTCCAGGACACAGGCCGAGCCATGCTGCAAACTGCTTGGCGCTTCTGAAGCGCGAGAGGTCCGTGCCTGTTTCGGAAATCACCTTCAGTGCGGTTGCCGTGTCGATGCCGTTAATGCGCGTCAGATCAACACCGCACAGGCCAATCAGGTACGTGCGTAAGTCGAACCGTGGAGCATTCTTGCCGCGCGAACGACGCTGAGGCTTATCCAGGCTTCCAGCATGCTTTTGCAGCGCGGCCAGCATGGCCTCAAGCTGCTGGTCACACACCATCAGTTGCGTACTGTATGCGTCATACAATGACATGGCCTGCTTCAGTGTGAACAGGTGCTCGTCGCGCCAGTTGCCCTGCAATGACTTGACGATGTCCTCTTCACTGGCGCGGATGCGGGCGTGTTTCATTCTGGCCAGGGTCACGGCGTCCCGCTCGCCGGAGATGATGGCGCGCACAATCTTCTGTCCCGTTTCGCCCATGATGTCGGAGATCACGTTGGCGAGTTGAACGTTCATTTGCGATAAGGCTTTTTGTATATGCTGGACGTGTCGCGCCTGATAGCGCAACAGCATATCCCGTTGCCGTGAAACAGCCCGCAAGGCGCAGATTTCGTCTGTCGGCCGAAACGCTCCCGACAGCAACCCGTAGCTCATCAGTTGTTGCAACCACTGGCAGTCAAGCACATCGCTCTTGCGGCCCGACACATTCTTTACGTGCCGGGCATTGACCAGATGGACCGTGAAACCCCGTGATTCCAGCAACTCGTACACGGGTATCCAGTAGACTCCGGTCGACTCCATTGCCACAGTGTCGATGCCGCAGGCTGTCAGCCAAGTGGCCAGCTTCTCCAGCTCACAAGTGAAACTCTTGAACTCGCGCACAGGTTCGTCGTCACGATCAGCAGGCACCGCCACATAATGGCTTGCCGAACCAATGTCGATGCCCGCCGCGTTCGGACAGGCTATCTCCAGCGTTGTTCTTGTGCGCATTGCCATGACTTTCGTCCTTTGGATTCGAGGTTGCCGCACAGGTTCGGGTACGTCGTTGTACTCACTCTCTCAAACGGGATGGCCGTTCATCACGGTCTCACCAGTGTCGCCGACGTGACCCAGGACCACGCTCTATCGCGGGCTGAGATGCACCATTGATGAATCGGTCTTCTCCCGCGCGGAATTCAACCTTACCGCAAGGGCGTCGCCACATGTTTATTGCAAACGCCTTTCGGCCGGCGCGCCGATTATTTCGCTCTATTCGTGAAGACAGGACGAAGCTTGCAACGGGGGGCATTCTCATGGGGCAGTATGGAGCCAAGGCGATCCTCTCAACGAACGGCGAACCCCGGCAATCAATTGTCTTTTGACAGGTTGCGGACGGCGTCCTCAGTCTGGATCGTCGAGGTGCCTCGTCGTCGGCAGACGCCCGAACGTACCGCGGCATGGTGCAGAATTCGGTGATAGGTCATTGCGCCATAGCCCCAACCGCGCTCATGGTGTCACGCAGCTGCGTGACACTCAATTCGATGCGGGTCGTCCGGTTTGACGCCCCGTTCAGAACAGCGATGCCTGACGCGGATCACGCGCGGGCGGTCGCGAAGCGTTAGCCGGCTTGCGACTGCGCGCCGACCCGCGCCGCTGTGCGACACGGCGTAAATGCGCGATCAGGGACACGGTCTGCATGCCCGCCGTAAGCGTGAGTGCAAAGTGTCCAATGTCTCCCGGCGCACCCGGGCAACAGGCGCGCAGCGACGGCCGCAGTGAAAGGCGCCGGGCGCGGGCGATTAACTGGCTGCGGCTCATACCGGGCCAGCAATCCGCGACGAACTGGCGGGCGGTGGCGGGCAGTGACTCGGGGGCGACGTCGCCGGGCAACGCCAGGGCAACGAGTTCAAATGCATCAGCCATCGTGGAACACTCTCCTCCTCTCCAACGTCGTGCGAAGCAGGCCGGCGAACATTTCTGCCTGTGAGCTCGCGAACCCGTATCTGCCATCCGGTTCGGATCTTGCCACAAGTCGCGTTATGAATACCGCCGCTATCTACGCCTGATCATCCACTGCGGTCTGCGCTACCGCCTTGATGTTGCAGAGGCGCCAATGCCTGCAAACGCTTCGTGACTCCGTGCACGACCAAGCACCGCGCTGGATCACAGCAAAAAGATCGAAGCTTTACTCAAAATCATCATCTCACCGGGACGTGGCGACGGTGGCAGCCCTCCATCCGGCGAACGCATGCGACGGGACGCACGAACTCTGAAAGTTGCAATCCACAAAAGGTGAGCTAGAATCAGGTGCATTCTTCACCAAAGGATCGCTCACCATGCAAATGCAAAGCTGGGTAGGAACAATCGAGCGCGAATGGCATCAGTTGCGCCGCGCCGACCCCACCCTCGACGTCGAGAAGTTTTCCCGTCACGTCATTGCAGCAAACAGGACTGGCTTCCTGTCAGCCGAGTCGATCGCCGCCATCGCAAATGCGCTTCTCACCAGCACGCTCAGTCGCGCGCCGGACCTGGGCCGCTGGCTGCTGGAGCGCATCGGCACGAACCGGCATCCGGCCTGGCGAATGGCAATGGCCATTTCTCTCGTCACACCAACGGGAGGCGAGGCGGACCTTGAGAAGGGTAATGTGATTTTCGAAGATGTGATGAAGGATGAGACCGCGGACGCTCATCTTCGCGGCATGGCCGCCGCCGCGCTGGCCGATAGCGCCCGACTCGGGCGGGGCATGCAGGCCGACGTGAGCCACGCGCTCTCGCTTTACGAGCAGGCCATCAAACTGGGGCATAAGGCCTCAGCTCACAATCTCGGGCTGTTCTGGGAGGGCGCGTGGGGTGCAGAAGGCAGGAGCGGTATGCCGGACCGCACGAAGGCTATACAAAGTTATCGACGCGGTGGAGATGACATGCGTTGCCAACGCCGTCTGGCAGCGCTGCGGTGAAGCAGCCCCACCGCCTGCGAGACGAGCCGGAGGACGAGGTTAAGAGGTGACAACGCGTTGAGTTGGCCGCACCTATGCGCCGGCAGGCAAACTGGTGCCGCGTCTGTCGGCGCCCGGACTGAAGCGTTCAGATCCATACGTAGTCAGAACCTCACGCTCCACCGGGCGCCTTCGTGATGACACAGGCAGTGTCACTATCGACGGCCTCTCTCCTTGGGACTTGCGTCAGGGATTGCCGACATCCGGCACTCGACAGACTGTCCCGTCAATGGATACGACGACGTTACGGAGAAGAGACTCCTCCTGATGCGAGGGCGCGCATGGTTTGAACGCAGGTCTGCGCGAAATGAAAGGTGACGGGATCTCGGCGTCAATCGGCGAGCAGGCTTTCCGGATCGATACCAGCGATACGATTCAGCGAGGCGCGTGTGAGCCTCCCTGGCGCTTCGGATGTCGGCAGGCAAATACGTCACCGATGGTATGAGCGCAAATAATGCCTGGCAATTCGAACCATTCAGGCCTGAAAAAACCAGCTGGGCTTTTGCGCGGCTTACTGTGCAAGTGACCCGTCCCCAGACCGCGGACGGACCAACCGCCGGCGGGCGCTTTTGCGCTGAATGTGAGAGAGCCGACGAATCAATCTTCCATCGCCTGCCGGACATTTGGAGGTGTTCCGTGATCGGCACAAGGGAGACGATGCGATGCCTAACAGGTCGGGCGCAATCAGACTGAGACTGGAAGATGCGGACGTGAGCGCAGTGCCGCGTTGCGGCCCGGCTCCAGCGTATGTTTTGCCGGCGGATCGTCGTTGACGCGCCAAATGCCAGCATCGCCTCATTTATAATTCGAAAGCCAGCACGCCAATCATCGCAGGAGCCCCTACTTTATGAGTCAACCCCGCGGACGATATGCGGGATCTCGGGACAGCGGCCAGCGCCAGCCTCGTCACCCAAAAAAATCTCCGCCCACCCGGCCGAGACAACCATACGTCAATGCACCTGCCCGGGACCCCGCCCAGACGGCCTCCATTTTCAAGACACGGTCGTTCCAGTTTCTGGTCGATACGGTGGGCGCAGAGAATATCGCGCTGGGACTGGGATCGAACATGGCGCGGGTGGCCGAACTGACGAAGGGCGAAAGGTTCACGCCCGAGACCGCCTTTCACATGGAAACCACGCTTGGGTTGCCTCACGGCTTTTTTGACCAGCCCAATCCTGCGCTCGCGGCCGAAACCATCGCGCGCCTGAAATCACCGCTCGACTTCATTCAAACCGACGACGAACCGGAATCGGTGTCGGAGACACCCGAACCGGATTTCGCCCTGAGCGGCGACCAGCAACCCTATCCTGAAACCAGTTTGTCCGAGGAAGCGCAAATGCCGAAGAAAGCAACGGGCGGCTCGCCCAAGGCCGTCAGGAATGGTCGAAACCAGATGGCCGGACAGCCCTCCCCTCGTGCGCCGCAAAAAGGCTCACCCCCGAAAACCAGGACGTCTCCCGGAATAACGCAACAGCAGGCGCTGGCGCTGGACGACAGCGCCGCGGTTGAGAACATCCGGCGCGCCAACCTCCACGTTCTCACGGGTCGCAACGGATCGAAAGCAAGACTGGGTGTAGTCATGGCGATGAGCGGATCCAACATGGCCCATCGGCTATATGGCAAGAAACGCATGGACGGTGTCGAAGCAAACCGTTTCACGGAGCAACTTGGTTTGCCAACTGGCTGGCTGGATACGCCGCGCGCCGAAGCCGACATTCCGGAGTCGGTGTCGCGTTTGCTCACGCCCGCTTCGCGCGGCCGTGCTTCCGTTAAACAGAACGAGCCGCACGCGGCCGCGACGAAGGATGGCGTGCCAGCGAAGCATGCCGATGCGAAGGCGCGCACGGGGCGCGCACGAGCGGGCGTCCGGATCGAGCCGGAAAGCGCCTCACCCGTTTCGCCCGAGATCGCAGCAGAGAAACAACCGGTAGCCGTCAGCCAGCAGGATCATGACAGCGACGCTCCGGGGGTGCTTGTGGGGCGCTCAGCAGAAGAAAGTGATGGCGAGGCGCCGGCAGCCACACTGGCAAGCCTTGAGTCGCTTCCAGCCGCTGAAACCCCGCCGCAATCCCCCATCCCGCTCCCTGCTTCCGTGACCAGCCTTGAGAATCTTCAAGGTATCGCGCCGATCGCGGAAGCGTTGATCAAGACGCTGGCAGGTAAGGCGCGCACGGGTCGACTGGACGAACTGAAGGCGCTGCAGCTTTTGCAGCAGGCAGTCCTCTTGTGAGTCGGCGGTAGCGTGCTACGACAGATTCTGCAATGACGCATGAAACGCATCGGGGTAGCAGCCTGACCCCGGCGCGCGAAGAATCGCCCTGTTCCTGAACGACGGTGGGCCGTAGCTCAATGGTCGAGAAATTGCCTTAGCTTGTCGACCCGACCCGGGAGCATCCGTTTTCACACCGCCCTGCTTTCGATCTGCCGGATCCGTCCGGGTGCCAGGTCAAACTTTGTGCCCTGCTCCTCGAACGTATGGTCGGACGCTGTTTTGAGCGCGGAACGCGTCCGGAGTACCTACGCTTACGCGGCAAAAGTGCATCGAGCGCCTCATCGATCGCGACAAACGTAGAAAACATGCTCGCCGCACTCCGAGATGAAGACGGCCATCAACGATCAGGTATCCTGACTTTATACCTACAGTCTTTTCGCGCTGTCCCGACAAAGGTTGCTATGGAAGTTGCTCCGGATCTGCGTCTGGAACAGGCGAACTGGCAGTGCCGGCGAGGAATTGCCTGAGGCTGCCGCGCGTCAAACAAGATGAGGTCTCTCATCCAGATTGTCGCGCCACATGAGGCGGCGTTCTGCGCTGATTATTTTGTGCAGGGGTACGATGGCGAGTTGCGCATCGTGCAAAGCCAGCAGGCTCTCAAAAACGGGAACAGCGTCTTCAGCGAGCACCCACTCGTTTGCTGCATGGGCCAGTTCCAGGGGCGGCCTCCACGGCATGTTCCGCAGTCTTGAAGCGTCGGACCGGTTCGTTTCCATAACCGTCCTGCTGGAGACACCATGCGAGGTACACGGTTCGCATCAGCTCATTAAACAGATGCCTGTTGCCATGACCGTCGCGGCAGGCAACAAGCGCAAGATGGGAGGTCAACGATTGCTCCCATCGGCAATAGCATCGCTTTCGTGAGGTGTTTTCGTGAAACACCTGCCCCACCTCGCTTTGAACTCATGTCGTCTGAAAATGTATGTGTGACAGTGCGACTATTCTGACGAGGTCTTCTCCGCGATCGGCGATTCTGGCGTCGCGAGCCCCTCGCCTTCCGTCTTCTCTCCGCGAGAGGGTGAGTTACAAACTCATTGAATTATTTTCGCCGCGCAATAAAGTGCCATGTGTGGCACGGATACGTGGAGGGGTGATGAGCGGAAGAGGACGGTCCAAACGGGAACTCGTGCTGAGCAAATCGGAATTCGAGCAACTGAAGGCGCCGGCGATGCGACGCAAGACAGCACAGGCGCTGGGGTTGCGAGCGCGCGTCGTGCTGGCCTGTGCTGAAGGGATGGACAACAAGACGGTCGCGGCGAAACTGCAACTTACCCAGCAAACTGTCTCTAAACGGCGCGCGCGATTTGTCGCCGACCGGGTGGACGGACTGCTTGACGCGCCACGCCCCGGTGCACACAGGACAATGGAAACACGCATGTCGACGCGGTTAGTGCGGTGGCTCAACCAGGTCGAACGCTGGTTCGCTACGCTTACCGAAAGGTACCTTCGCCGCGGCACGCATCGTTCGACGCGCCAGCTCGACGATGCAATCCGGCACTACCTTGACGTCTACAACGCCCACTCCCAACCGTTCATCTGGAGCAGGTTGGCCGACGAGATCCTGGCTAGTCTCGAGCGGCTTTGTGTGCGGGTTCAGATGGCCGCGGGATGAATGTCATGAATATCGATACCGACGCAATCGACGAAGTCGCCCTGGCACTTCTCTACCTGACGCTGCACGATCAGTACCGCGCCTGGAAGGGCTTCGACTGGGACGTGCTGAATCGCCTTTACGAAAAGGGCCTCATCTGCGACCCGGTCAACAAGACGAAGTCGGTGGTCTCAACCGAGGAAGGGTCATGTGAGTCCGAGCGCCTATTCAGGCAGCATTTCGTTATCCCGGACCGCACGAACGGCTGAAGTAACGAACTTCTAACTCATGACAGCGGCGCACGAGCGCACAGCCGTGTAATCCTGCCGTGAGAAAATTGCGCGACATCGGAACGGTTTCCCGTGGACCTGCGTGGGCGAGCACGCACTCCGCGGCCGATGTCTTTGAATCGGAGAAAGGATGACCACGGTAATCAGGTACGGCGTCTTCCTTCTGGCAATCGCTTTTCCCACGTTTGCCGGCGCCCGGTACGTTGAAGTGTGGAATCCGCCCGCGGCGCGAGGCACCATCACGAAAGACGACAAGATTGTTGCAGCGTCCGGTGTACTCGGCGAATTTGACACAGAGGAACAGGCGCGACCGGCGGGTATTCGATGGGCACGTGCACGGGTGCACAGTGTCGACTTAATCGAAGCCGCCCCCGATCGGTCGGCGATTTTTAAGCCCCGCCCGATTCGTCCAATTCAGTATATTCATTTCCTGCCATCTTTTCGACAGAGGCTACTCTCACATTTCCAAAAGGGTTTGCGATCAGGTATCGATATGACACGAGATCGCGGAAGCACTTTCTCACTGTGAGGAGCGCTTTATGGCGGCTTTCGTACGAGATCGGTCCACGGAAGGGACGCCAGACCGGTCCGTCGCGCGGTCGTCGCCCTTTCATTACCCACATGGATGACGGCTGCCAAAGGCAGTAACGCGTCTAACGGGTCTCGTACCGATTGATACATTTTACGTTCTAATCAATACAAACTAGCGTGTTGAGTTCGGTCAGTAGTCTGCTGCAGACGAAAAATGGGCTTAGGAAACGGGTCTCGCCACGGAGCCCGCGCATTTTCGTGAAACATTCCCTTTCAGATTGGCGAAGGCCCTTGCCACACGTGGGCTTCCGGGCGAGCCCCGTTCAACGCCGGATGTTTCACGGTTGTCTGCCTCCTCCGCGAGTAGCAGGCCGTCGCCAGCGCGTGAATCCAAGACTCGGCGCATAGCCGCGAATCGGCCAACACCAAAGTTTTTCAATATTTAATTCAGTTGTCCGAACATTCCAACTTTCACTTCCTTGAGGTCGGAAGTGAATCTGGAACCGGTTAGCCGCGGAGGCCGGGCACACAGGGAGTTGCGTTTCCGACGGGACTATCGCCATTGCTTCACTCGACGGCTGCACTTGACGCGACATTATCGGCGTGTGCGCGATGTAGCGACACGACAGGTTCCGTAACTTTAGAACAGGCCAGGCGGATGAAGATCACCGGGGAGATTGAAGACGTCGAATTCCGCGAGGCGGCCGCCGTACCAGGCCCTGGAATGACGCGCCGGCGCCCGAAAGCGGCCTCGACTGGCAAAGCCCGGCAGCGCCGCGCGCAGCGCGACCAAGCCGACGCCCGGCGCATCGGTCTGCAGCACCTCGCGTTCTTTCGCGGCTATCTCGAAGGCCTGGATCTGGCGGAACTGGCCGACCAGTAACTCGGGTTCGGCCGCGACAGCCGGAAAGCCGCGGCCACCCGCAACTGGCTGGTGACCGCCTTCGTCGCCGGCGCGCGCAAGCGGCAAGTTTTTGCGACCGCGCGACCGCTCGCGAGCCTTCCGGCGGCGCTGGCCACGTCAGCGTCGCCGGAAACGGCGGCCGCCGCCGCGCCGTCGCTGGAGGATTTCGCCGCCTGGCACGACCCGGACGGCTTCCATACGGAAAAGGATCTGCTCGAGCTGTTCACCGCGCACCGTGTGGGCCAGGCCGCGGGCGGTGCGGCTGGCGCCGCGACGCTGCGCCGGCCGCAGCGCAATGCGCGCCTGAGGGTCCGGCAGATGGCAGCGCGCGACGCGCTCGCGCGCCTCGTGGTCGAGGATCCGAAGCCGAAGCATCACGTGCTCGGCTGGTTTGACACCGCCGTGGCGCTGCGCCTGTCGGACGTCGGCATCACCATGATCGGCAAACTGGTCGGGTGGACCATCAACGCCCGTGGCAATCGCTGGTACCGGGACGTGCCGCGGCTGGGCGAAACGGGTGCACGCCGCATCACGGCGTGGCTGGAACACTACCGCGATGTCGACGGCCTCCAGATCGGAGCGGATGCGCTGGCGCACCCGTCCAGACGCGGCCTGACGGTGCCGCCCCTGACACGAGATCCGGAGACGGGTATTGTGCCGCTGGAGTATTTTCTGGTCCCGGCGGATCTGGACGGCTCGAGCGGGGCGAACCGCAACCTGCTCAGGAACACAGCGGTGCGCTTCGGAGCGATCTCGTCGCTGCGCAGTACCTCGACCACAACGCGCTCGCGAAAATTCGGGTTTCCCTCGGCGGCGAGACCGACGAGGCCGGGAATGCGCGGCGGGTCGCCGTGAAACCGCGCATCCCAGGTGGAGCGCAGCCTCACGAAGGAGGCGAGGGCATTTGCGATGCGCGTACTCGGCGCCCTGCCCGACTCCGCCGCCGTCGCCCGCATGCGCTTTGTCTTCGCCCTCACGTACAGCACCGGCCCGCGCTGCGCCGAACTGCGTAGCGCCTTCACCGAGGATAACAGCGTGCGCTACGCCGGCGCCGAGCTTGGCTCGATCCATCTGCTGCGTGTGGTGGGGGAAAGGCGCGAAGGAGCGCTTCATTCCGCTGGTGCCGCCCGTGCTTGAGGCATTGGGCGATTATCTGCAAGTGCGTGATTTTCCGCGCGATCCCCTCGCCGGCCCTGTCGGCACTCCGCTTATCCCCCTCTGCCTGACAACCGGGACGTCGGCACGGTGCGGCGGGAAGCAGCCGAGCGTGGCGTGCGTTCCGCGCGTCAACCCTCACTGGCTTCGACACACGTTCGTGTCACACGCGCTCGCCAACGGAAAGCGCGCGGAATTTTGCGGGCCACGCCTCGCTCGATATCACCTCCATTTATGCAATTGCGGGACCGGGTCGTCAGTACCGGGAAGCCGAAATGTTCCTGCGGCGGGCGGCAGTATGATCCAAGCCCGGGCGTTACGGGAACCCTTTATCCATTGGTAGACGAAATCACGCACCAACGGCACGGCGTTTCGACGGGCGCGCTTCCTGTCAAATTCACTATATCGGTTTTCGATGGCGGTCTCACCGGGCGCTGGGCTTTACGTCCCGCAGCCACATGGCCATCATCGACAGGCGGGTTTCGTTCGCTGGGTCGTCCGCGTCGCAGTAAAACTCCAGAAGAAGTTTTCCTGCCGTTGCGGGCGTTACCTTTACGTCGACGGCATTGCCTTCGAGCCCTACAAACCTGTTCATTAACTCCTGTTGCGAGAGTGGAGGAATGGTCGCGCGCGCCGCGATTGCCACCTGTCGAATAGCCTCGCTTCCACGTAGCTTTGTCAATTGAATCAGTTGCCAACCCAGAGCAAAAATCAGCGCTTGGCCCGGGAAGAGCAACCTAACTTCTTCCGGCAAACTAGCGATCTTGGAAGCTTTGACCAGTCGCGCCTGGTCCACTCCTAGGATTTGAGCCGCTTCGCGTGTCGATGACCACAGCCCGGAAGGTAGTCCATCCCGATACCGTTGATCGAGCACCAAGGGTCGCTCCTTCGAATGTGCCCGGTACGAAGAGCCAGCGACCTCGTCGCCACACAAAAGCGCGCATAGTTGCGTCCGTGACTTCCCGGCCGGATCGATGGCCGCCGCCCGGATCTTAAGCTGTTCGAGCCCTTGCTCATTGCTGGCACGGATCAATTCCCGCGCCGTCCGATTGACAATACCCGCGTGCTTGAAGAGATCAAGAATTTCGCCCGGAAACGCCGAGATCTTCACCGCTTGTTGAAGCCGGGCAGCGCTCGCCTTCAGATTGAAGGCGCCGAGTTGCCTCGACCCCTCTCGCAGGGTATTCCAATGTCGGCCGAGCCTGCCCGGTAGATTTCCGCAAGACGGAGCGGATCGTCCACTGCAGCCTTAGCCGCGATAGTTGTTCGAAACATCATGCACTCAGGTTAAGACAGCAGTATCACTGATACACCGCACCTCGAATTTTGGGAAAGACGCGCAAAAGCCGGCCCTATCCAGAAAATCAACGATCACACGCATGCATACTATCGGCCGACTAAGCACCATCCCGAGCGCCACTTTTGGGGCCTGATAAGTGCCCAAAAGAGGAATGATGCGGCAGCTTGAACGACCGGCGAGTTGCGGCATTGGCCATTTGAGACGCTCAACGTCCACTGGTGACAATCCGAGCGGCAATGGCGTACCACGGAGACCAGAGCAATCGAATGGGACGGCCCTTAATTGCCTTGGGCGGCTCGGGCGCATCCCTATGGGCACATAAGTGCCCAAATTGAGCCTCAACCGCGCAGTGGTCAAACTCAACAACTTTGGAGGGGGAGTTGGGAGTAGAGGAGCCGAAAACTGCTTAACCTACGGTAACCCGCAAAGGGGCTCAGTCAAGTTCGATCTCGATGTGATTTTCTGAATGTCTCACGGCGCAACGGGACAGCGTCTAAAGCGTGACCCTTCTGCGCCCGGCACTGCGCCATCATCGCGCCATTCCTACGCGCCGGGGAACCGAAACGGATCGGCTATGTTGCGCGACCCCTTGCCCAGACTCAACCGGATGGCTCGGGCCATCGGCACGGACCTGCACGGCTCGACCGTCAGTCCGGACGGCGTCTACGAACTGCCGCGCCAACCGCAAGGGCATTTTCAACAAAGGCATGATGTCCACATTTTAAAAATCCGCGAGGACAGCGAGCAGACCACGAAATGTGTGAGTAGTACGCACGCTTTTCCTGGCCTCAAGCCTCAGGAAACAAGGCTTCCGTTGGTCCCTGACGTCAGTCTCCCCCGTCTGATCTGACAGGCGGGGTGTGAGTAGTACGCACACTTTACCCCGGCGGCTGCCGAGTAGGGCAAGGGTGTGAGTAGTACGTACACTCGAAGGCCTAGGATGGTCGGCGGGAACGTGCGCGTACCACTCACACTCTGCTTCGAAAAAAAGCCCGCGTGCGCGGGCTCATTTACGTCAGTAGGCACCGTCAGTCCGGGCTGACATTAAACAGCTCGGCGATGACCTGTCGAAGCTGAGTCTCCTGCGCGTCCGACAAAACATCTGCCTTGATTTTGATAGTGAAGTTGGTCACATCCTTGGTAATACTTCCCGCGTGCTTCTTCCCAGCGAAAAATTTGTCGATGCTGCGCTCACTAGCTGTTTCTCGCGTGGAGCCCCGAGCAGCCATTGCAACGACGGCTGCGGGAAATTTCCCTTGGTCAAGCGTGCCGGCTATGACCGCCGGCCACAGTTCCTGAGCTGCGGCTAACGCGCGAGACCCGTGCTTTTTCAGAACAGAAACGAGTTCCTCCGCAGCATTGCTTCCGAGAAGACGCGGCTTCAGATCGAGGTCCTCCTTGATGAAATCAGGCAAACTCTCGAACGCAAGGAACTGGTAGAGCCCACGGCGGGACAATCCCAAGGACTCGGCCATCCGCGTCCGGTTGGGAAACTCGGTCTCGGCACGCCGGAGCGACTGCCCGATTTCGTAGTCAGCGAGGTCTTCGCGACCGAGATTTTCGGCAAGTGCCAGCACTGCCATATCCTGATCACTGCACTCAATCACCGACGCCTTGATTTCCTGCAACGCAAGCATGACGTGCACACGCAGGCGCCGCTCACCCGCTATGAGCTGATACCCATTTTCTGCCCGGCGGACAACGACCGGCTCAATGAGGCCAATTTCACGAACGCTCTCCGCGAGCGAAGCGAGCGCCTCTTCGCTGAAGACCTTTCTTGGTTGCCAGGGGTTCGGCTGAATCGCACTGACGGGTAACATCAGTTTGTCGCTGGCAGTTTCAAGTTCCTGGATGCGCAGTTGCGCGTCGGCGAGTGCACCCAGCATGCCAGGCCCTGTCTTGAAGGCGCTGCTTCGACGCGGCTCGGGTGGAGTGTCCGCCGCCGGCTGGTCAGACTGCTTGCTTTCCGAGGCGGGTCGCTCTGCCGTAGCTCCGAGCTTCCCGGTTTTGGCCAACATCTTGTCGCGAAACGAACTCACTTTCCGGCCCTCCACTGTTCGACATAGTGGTCGTCAAGCCACTGCACATAGTCAATGAGCGGTTGGCGGACTCGTGAAACTGTCTTGTCCGCAAGGTCTCCCTTGCTGATATCAAACACAGTCTGCATAGCGAGCGCGCCGTTACTCATCGCAGAACTTGCCGGTACCTCGAGGGCACTGAGCCAATCCTTGTACATGCTGCGCACCCACGAACGCACAACGGGCGCAGAAGAGGTCTTTCCGTTGTCCACCTTGGAAAGCAAGACTGAGATGAAGTCGTAAGTTTTCTTGTCGCCGCGTTCGATGATGGTGTTAGCCAAATCCGAGAAGAGGCCCCAGAACGCGACTGCACTGGTGAAGTCCAGGCTTTCTGGTACAAGAGGCATCACGATTGCATCCGCTGCCATCAATGCGTTGATAGTCAGATAGGAGAGTGACGGCGCCGTATCCATCAGGATGTAGTCGTAATGCTTGCGAAGGGACTCTACACCCTCGCGCAGGAGTGCCCAGAACTTGAACGACGGATTCTTGATGACGGTGCCGGGAATATGAAACTCTGCGGAAAATAGCGTCGGGTGCGCAGGAATTACATCCAAGCCGTCCCAATAGGTCGGCCTCACAAGATTCATCAGCCCGCCTTCCATTTGAGGGTCGTAGATAAATGGAAGCACCGTATCGTCCTCAGTTACCTCCTTCTCCGCATACATGCCGCACAGTTCGGTGAGGGACGCTTGCGGGTCAAGGTCGATAAGAAGGACCTTTCTGCCGCGAAGTGTGAGACTCTGCGCAAGGCACATCGTTGTGGTCGTCTTGGTTGAGCCTCCTTTAAAGTTGGCCACCAAAACTACCTTCCCGTCACCGTCTCGTGCCCCCGTATGCAAGGGCGTTTGATAGATATCGGAAACCTGCTGAACCCAAATTCGCGCTTCTTCGAGAGTAAATACTCTGCTCCGGCCCGATCCCGGCGCGACGCCCTGCGGCAGTCCTTCCCTCGTGGACAACAGGTTATTCAGCTTGATACGATCGATACCGCATAATTCCGCGACTTGCGCCGATGTGAAGGTGGGAGCCGCCTTGCGCGGCCGAGGGGCCAGCATCAGTGTTCGAAGCTCTTCCGCCAGTTCCGATGAGTCTTTCGCAAATTGCATCACCCCGTGCAAGTCGACTCGACGGTCAATCGTCGGAAATTCGATAGTGTTTGCCATAGACGCTTTTTAGCAGAATTGAGTTGGAGCGTATAATACAGGGTAAGCGTATAAAAACACACTAAATGCAGTTGGCATTCGAAAAAAGACCGCTGCGCACGGCTTCTACGGCGCTGGTGCAGTACGGTCGTGTGTTGGGCTCAACCCAAATGCGGGGCTCACCATGGCCATTTAAAACGTGTTTCCACAAAGGTAACCGTTTTTGTGCTGGCATGAGCCTGTGGTCGACAACCAAGCTTGCCGGCTCGCGATGTAATCCCCGGCCTAAGCCGCGGCGGAAGGTCAGCAGCACAAAAGGTAACGGTTTTTGTGCAAAGTCCAACGGTCTGAAGCATCCGGCGCATCGTTCCACGGGGCCATCCCGTAACATTGCACAAAAACCGTTACCGGCTGACCCGAGTCACGTGAACACCCTCCGTGCCGAGCCAGAAAGCCGAGCGAATGTTCCTCGTGTGGCAAAGCGAGCGCCCTCGACGCACCAAAACCGTCACCCTTTGTCGTGGACCCTCAGGTACCTGCACAAAAAACGGTACCTCCGCCCGCGCACAAAGCCGTCAGGGCAACTGACGTGGTGTACCGTCGACGTTACAGCTTGGTCCCATCAGAATCATGGCCGTAATGCTCGGCGCACAAAAACCTCTAACCCCGCGCGGCCAGCTCGCGGCGGATTCAGCACAAAAACCGTTACCTTGATCGGATAGATGATCCCGACACTTAGCGATCAACCCTGCACAAAAACCGTTACCTTGGGCGTCGCGTTCGCAGGCGTCCACGCATGCACAAAAACCGTTACCGCGGTCCCGCCGCTTGCACATAAAACGTTACTGTCCTGCAAGCACCAGAAGGACGCCGAAAGCCGTTCCTGGACGTGTGACCACCGGCGCAAACCGCCCGTCAACAGGGCATTTGCACGGGCGTTTGCTAGGTCTTGGGGCCGTGTTTTGAGGCTGCGTGCAGTTGTTGGTTTGTTTACTTTAAAAAAAAGAACCCACACACCCACCTACAGCTATTCGCAGCCTCATTGCTTTCAAGCACTTAGCGCGCCAAAGTGGCGTTCTATGTGCGTGAGGGATTGTTTATTGTGCAAACAGGTATAGGTTTTTGTGCGGCAAACGTAATGTTTACTGTGCACCTAGGTAGAGTTCTTTGTGTATGCCTTAAAACACGCCCTTTTGACGGTAACGTTTATTGTGTTGACTTGGTTACCACGAGTGATAGAGTGCCGGCCAATACTAGGGGGAGCGTAGGCAATGACCGAGGATAGCGGACGACAGACTACAACGCAGCAAATGTCGCTTGAGCTATTCGAGGAGATGTCGGGCCTGCCAATCAGCGAGAGCACCCGAGAGATTGGTTTCCAACGAAATAATGTTTTCGTCGCAATCAACGGACTTGGTCTCGCGTCACGTCGGTTCATCGACGCCGCCTATTTCGTCGCTGCCCAAGAGCAAACGCCGCAGGACATCTATGATGTCGACCTGAACTACTTCAAGTGGCTCATGCGCTACGACAGCCGCAATGTCCGCCATTTGCAGACAGTTATCAAGGAGGCGCAACGTGTACTCATCGAGGTGACGGATACACCGCCTGAAAGAGCCCCGAGCGAGGACGACCAGTGGGTCTCCGAGCAGCTCATGGGCCGGGTTAAAATTGGCAAAGGACGTATCCAGTTCGTCATCCCGTCCCTGATGCTGCGCCATATCACCGGGCCCGATAAGCACCACTGGCTCAACCTCTGTATCACGGCCTCGTTCACTCAGACATTCGCACGCGTGCTCTACGATTATGCCCAGCCATATGTCACTGCGGGTGTAACTGAGTGGGTAGAGCTAGAGGAGATGCGCAGGTGGCCCGGCAAGCTTGGTTCGACCGCATCCGAGTTCAAGCACTTTCGCCCGAAGTACCTCGACCCCGCGGTTAAGCAAATCAACGAGCTTTCCGACTTAGACCTTTCCTACGAGACTCGCGCCGACGCGGAAGGGTCGAGGAAAATCAACAAGCTCAGGTTCAGGATAAAGCGCAAGGATACGGTCGCGGTGCTGCTGACCCGGCAACCTGAATCGCACGACCTACTTTTGTCGCTTCGGACCGAATTCGGCCTTTCCGACGACCAGTTTGACATAATCGCACAGCATCGAATGGAATGGACCGACGACCGCATTCAGCAGGCGGTCGAGTACACACGGTTTAAATTGAACCTTGGGAAAATCAAGAAGAGCCCGGCCGGCTATCTAATGCAGGCGCTAAGCAATAACTGGCGGGTGTCCGACGCCGAGCGCAAGATGGTGGCCATACAGGCCAAGTTTGCCACGGCCGCTAAAGCTGAGAAGCCGAAGTCTGAAACCACCAAGGCGGTCGAGCACAGCATGGCTACTCGCGATGAAGAGGCGAGGGCACGGCGGAATGAGGAGGTTCGGCAGGGGCGTGACCACTTCGAAGCCGCCGATGAGAAGACGCGCAAGGACCTTGTACGCCAGTACATCGCGTCGCAGGCAGGTAAGCTGATGTTGCGGCGGTTGAAGCTCGACACCGCAACACTGTCGGAGGCAAACATCCTCGGCCATTCCGACCTTTCCTGGTATTTCGGGCAGTTCGTCTTCAGCAAGCTTCGGGACGCAACTCGGCCCGCGCGCTGACGACCGGTTAGCCTTCACTCAATGCCAAACCTGGTCTTCAGCATTTCAATCATGAACTCGAGCGCCTCTACGCTGTTAGCGTCCGACTCTTGAAGCTGCAATTCAACGATTAGGCGGCGCTTTGCATTCTTTCCTGGCGCTTTCCTAACCCTCACGTCGACGCCGGGGATATCGATACCCGCAAGGCGGTTCAGCATCAGTTGGGGTGACGGCCTACGCGGCGAGCGGCCCGCCTCGGCTGCGAGCGCGCGAACATTATTCGCCCCCCGCAGCGCTATCAGCCTCACTATTTCTTTGCCGGCCGCGAAAGTCAGATTGTCACCCGGAAAAAGCATTTTCACCTCAGCTGGCAACGTCTTGTCAATGGTGATTGCCTCGCTAAGCCGGGATTGCGGTATGCCCATATGTGCCGCCGCGACGCCTTTGCTCGGGAATTTGCCTTTTAGGTAATACGCTGCAATGGGGAGCGGCGCGTTCAATCCCGGAGGGGCCGCTCGTGAGCTTACTTCGCCGCCCGATCGCAAGGCACGCAAAATATCCCTTGCGTCCATTCCAGTTGTGTCAATCTCTGCGGCGCTTGCGGCGAGCACGCTTTCTCCACGCTGACTTGCCAGTCTTAGGAGCGCGCGCGCGTGACCACTGCTCAAGCCGGCTTTGTCGAACAGTCCTGTAAGCACCCTAGGCAAACGCGAGACGGCCAGAGCCTCGGCAATCCTCGGTGGCGCCAGGTTTGTCTCGAACAATCTGGACAGCTTGGCTGCTGCCTGACGATATGTGTTCCATTGCGTTCCCACGCCGGCCTTATAAATCGCTGCTAGCCTCAATGCATCGTCGACGACTTTTTCCGTCATTGAAACTTCTCAATAAAATCGCTTGGGAGAAGCACATCCTGCAAGCCACCGTCGAAGGTTTTCACCCAAACCGAAAGGTGCACCCCTACGGTTGCTTTAGAACGCGGCCAATCGTTTCCGCGTCTGCAACCGCTACTGCGCCGTTGCACCGCGCGTTATTCGCCCCAGCTCGCGGCTTTTTAACCTTGGTTAATTTTTTTGCTCGTGTCGCCCGCGCAACCGACTGTTTTTAAACCCGAAAAAAGCAAGCTATCTGGTTCCAGGAATGTAAATTTGTAAAAAAATTCGGAACAGAGCTTAACGATACACCGCAGCACGCTCAACGGAACGCCGAAAGCGCACCGATTTAGTATCTCTTTCCGCCTGAGACCCGTAACCATGGTTAAAGTTTTCAACAGCCAGCAAGGCTAACCGCCAACCGGCCTGCCCATAAAGGCGCTCAAATCTCTGCGCCTTTTGCCTCAAAACCCTTGTTAGAAATTGTTTCAATGGTACCCATTCATCAAGGGTTGCCATGCGCATTTTCAGGAACAAGCGGCAGGCCGCGCTATCCACGGCCCCCGGCATGTATGCCGAGGAAGATCCATCGAAAGTCATTTTCGAGACGAGCACGCGGCTGAAGGTTGAGAGCAACCGCTGGATGCTCATTGCCTTCGCCTGTGCTGCGGTCGCAGCCGGTGCCCTCTGGACACGGCAGCCGCCGCCTTCGGTTACCCGCGTGGTGGGTGTCTCGGCCGACGTGAGCGGTCACCCGGTCGTGACGGAACTCGTCGCCTACAAGCCGGACTCCCAGGCGCTGCGCACGAGCATGCGCGAGATGGCGGTGCGCTGGTTCACGATCGAACCGGTGCTGACCGACAGCCTGCAGACGTCGCGCATGTCGTCGAACATCAACTCAGTAAAGGCCCAGATGATCGGGGCTGCAACCGACCAGTTCAAAAGCTGGCTGCGCGACGACGCCCCTTTCCAGCAGATCACCGCAAATCCCAAGCTGATCCGCGAAGTGAACGTGCGCAACATCGCGCTGCTTGAAGATCAGACTGTTCTCGTTGAGTTCACAACGACGACCTCGCAGGCGGGCGCGACCGGCAAGCCCGACCTGAAGTCCTATGCGCTGACGCTTCGCTACCAGATCGTGGCGCCAACCGCCGACGCGGCACTCACCGCAAATCCTTTCGGCATTTACATTCCGTTCTTCCGCCTTGAGTTGACCGGTGGAGCTTGACTAGGATGACCTCCCGATATCACCGTCCGACGCTCGGCGTTCTCGTTCTGCTTGCGGCGACGGCATTGCAAATGACGGCGGCGAATGCCAAAAAACCTGCTGACGCCAACTCGTTCAACGCAGCGATGATTGCGGGAGACCCGATGAGTCCCGTCAATCCGTTCAATGGTGGCGCTGACCCGCTCACGATGCCTGGTGACGCAAGGATCGGCGTGTTTCCGTACAGCCGCGACCAGATCTTTCGTGTGCTCACTGCACCGCTGAAACTGACGACCATCGAGCTGGAACCCGGCGAGAAGCTGATTGCCGACCCTGCTATGGGCGACAGTGTCCAGTGGGAGATTGACGACGACAAGATGAACCACGTCTTCATCAAGCCGCACAAGGCAGACCTGGTGAACACGCTGCACCTGACGACGAACCGCCGGGAGTACGACTTCACGCTGATCGCTTCGCCCGCCGGTGGCTTCTTTTACCAGACCGTGCGCTTTCAGTATCCTCGCGCGCCGATGGCACGCGTAAATGTGCGCGACGAAGCCGGAGGGGCTGGCCCGGGTGCGACCGCGACAGAACGCGGCGGCGATTCGGGCTCGATTACGGTGTCGCCCGACAAGCTCAACTGGGATTACACCGTCGACGGTAATGCGGAATTCAAGCCGGAGGTCGTATTCGACGACGGCCACTCGATCTGGATGCGCATGCCCGCCAAGGCGCAGACATGGCCGGTGCCCATGTACAAGGATCACGGCGATCGCGTCGTCGGCAACTTCATCCGCCGCGGCGACTTCCTCGTGTTCCAGCGGCTGGCCGACGAGATCGTTCTTGTGTCGGGCAAGGACGAGGTAACGGTGACACGCGGTCGCCGGCGGATCTTCGGAGTGTTCTGACCGTGGCGAAGAAAACCGAACAGGCCACGCCTAACGCAGAACAGGCTGCACTCGTCAAAGGCAAGACGCCCCGCAATGCGATCATGAGCATTGGCCTGCTGGCCGCCCTCGTGATCGGTGTGCTCGGTTTTTACTACGAGCTGAAGGCAAGCAACCAGGCGCAGGAAGAGGCCCGCCTGAAGAAGGCGTCGGCCCTGAAGAGCAGCACAGAGGCGCCCGCAGCCGGTAGCTCCGATATCGACAGGATGATCAGGCAGCAGCAGGAAGCGGCCGCCGCCGAGGCAGCCGCTCGCGCCGCGTCGGAAGCATCGGCTGCACAGCATCCGACCGTGAAGCCCATGCTGACGGGCAATGACTTCCAGCGCGAGGTTGGAGCTGACGGCACCGATACGCGTGCGCTCGCGGCCAGCAACAAGCTGGATGCCATCTATACGTCGTCGGTCTTCAAGCAGTCCGGCGCCTCCCGCAATGCAAGCCAGCAGGCGTCGGCGGTGCCGGCGGGCGTACCGTCACTGGACGATTTTCGCGCGGCGCGAGCGGCGGCGACATCCGGTGTGCAAAACCCGATCGATGCAATGGCACTGGCGCTCGCTAAACAGGGGCAGGCGCCTGAGGACCGCGACAGGGCATTCCTGAAGGAAACAGCAGGGCAGGGCGGCATCGAGCGGACCACCTTCAATGGCCAGGCAGGCGGTTGCACGCTGACGCCTCCGCACAACATCCACGTCAAGACCGTTGAGGGGTTGAACTCGGACAAGCCCGGCCGCGTCGCGCTCATGGTTGACGAAGATGTGTACGACAGCCTGCGCGGCGACTGCCTGATGATTCCCAAGGGCTCATTCATCAACGGCGCCTACAGCGCCGACATCAAGGTTGGACAGGAGCGTCTGCTCGTGGCCTCCACCAGTCTGCGGCTGCCCAACGGCAAAAGCGTGCCGATGAACGGCATGCAGGGCGCAGACCAGAACGGGTATGCAGGCTTTTCCGGTGACGTGAACAACCATTTCCTCGCAATCTTCGGCGCGGGATTCATCACCGCGGTGCTGCTGAAGACTTTTGACAATACCGCGACTACATCGACAACCTCCAGCCCGATCGGCGTGACGACCTATGGAAGCACTGCCGGGCAGGTAGCCGCCACTACTGCCCAAGCGGTACTTCAGCGTAACCAGAACATCCCGCCAACGATCACCGTGCCCCCTGGGGAGAAGTTCCTCGTACAGGTGACGCAGGACATCGTCATGGAGCCATACCATGACTAGACGCGGTATCGCTGGGCTACTGCTGACTGCAGCTTGTTCCTCGGCGGGAGCGGCAGTGATCGACACCGTCATAAGTCCCACGCGGTTCGTCGTTGAAGAGAACGGTGAGCGGTCTGTACTCGAAATTCCCGGCAAGCCCGTGTACGCATGCGGCCTTCAACGGTTCCTCACCTGGGCGCAACCGCTGAAAGGACAAAGCGTCGCAACGGGCGCGGGCGGCTTCGCGTCCGTGCTCGTTGATGGAACGCCGGAGAGCCTGCAGGCCCTGCTGGTCAGTAACGGCTGGCTGCAACCGGCCGTGCTGGATGACGACGCACAGGCGGCTTTGACGGAGCGCCGTGGCGGCTGGGCGTGCGCATCCGCACAGGCTCCGTTCGAGGTGATGCACACGAGCGTGGACGCAAAGATTCTTGCGGGCGTTGCGCTCAACGAATCGGCGTACAACGGCCGCGCGTGGCCGTGGACACTGAACGTTGCGGGGCGTGGGTTCTTTTTCCGGACGCGCGACGACGCCTACAAGGCTATCCGCTTTCTCATCGCAGATGGGCGCTGCGATTTTGACGTAGGCCTGATGCAGGTGAACTGGTGCTATCACCGGCAGCGCTTCGCGTCGCCGTGGGACGCACTGTCTCCGGCAACGAACATCCACGTGGCCGAAGACATCCTCAACGAGAACTATCGCAAGACGCATTCGGCGGTGAAAGCCGTGGCGTACTACCACAGCGCCAACCCACAGCCAGGCCGCGAGTACCTCGCGCGCTTCATCCAGCATCTTTCCCAAATCGACCGCGGTCTATGAAGCAAACGCTAACCCTTATCGCGCTGTCAGTGCTGTCACTGTCGGCGTCGGCTGCGAGCACCGATCCTCTCGACTTTGACTATCAGGTCAACGGAAACATGACCGAGCGGCCCGCGCTTATTTTCAACGACGGTACGGACACGTATCTCCAGCCGAGAGCCGGCCAGAATCTGAAAGTAGACGGCGGTCACGCTGAGGGCCCATACATCGTTGTGTCAGGCACGCCGGAAGTCATTTCCTATTCGGTGGATGGTTCGAGCGCCACAGCCCGATGGAAAAAAGCGAACACCTTCATCTCCGAGGCCAGCAATCGCAGTGGGGACATGCCTGCCGGTTTTGCGGGTTTCTCGAACCGCCTCGCACTGATTGGTCCGCGACCCAGTCTGGAGGCGACCCGTCCGATGAGTGCAACGTTGCCACTTGCGCAGATGGTCAAGTCGCTGGTCCCGCAAGGTTGGAGCGGCTCAGCGCAAAAAGACGTCGACCTGACGAACGCGCAGAGCTTCGCAACGCGAGATGGCGAGAACTGGATGCAGTCCCTGGACCGCCTGCTAGGGGCAGTGAATCTCTATGCTGACGTCGATTTCACTGCGCACCACGTGACGTTGCGTCGGGCACCCGCCAAATCGGCGGGAGTGAACTATGTGGCAAACGCCGCGCCTGCGGAGCCTGCAACTCAAACAGCCTCTGCAAGCCTATCGCCCGCATCGGGGGTAGTAGTCAGCGCGGGCGACAAAGCGCAGCCGCAGGGCGGTGGTCTCGCGGCCAAGTTCGGCGCGGTAGCGATCCGGGACGGCGACGACACGCACATTCAGATCCGCTTCTCACAAAGGCCTGCAAAAGAGCTCGTCTTTCGGGACATGGAGGGGCACTCCCTCAAGCCAAAATGGGACGACTCAAGCAATGTCGTGACGATTAACCGGGCGGATCGGTTTGTTGTGTCCAACGGCTCCGACAGCGTCGAAGTGGCGCGCGTTGCAGGCCTCGTCTACGGATTTGACGCGAAGAACACCGCGGGCCTCGAAGCCGTGTTCGACAAGGAAGGATCGACGTACTTCAAATTTGCCGACACGGTCGGCAACGTCAAGGTCTCGGATGTCGCGCACATGGGCTCAGGCGAGCAGCAGGGCCGCTATTACAAGTTCAATGGTACCGCGGACCAGTTCATCGTCAATGCCGATGGCAACGTGGTGAATGTGACGCGCAAGCATGACGTCCGCTTTTTCGACCGGGCGAAATCGTGAGCGTCCGAACCGTCGCCGCGTTTGCGGGGGCACTACTGTGCGTGCGGCCGGCGCTCGCAGATTGCCTCGATGAAGCCGCGCAGTTCCATCACGTCAACGTGGTACTCGTGCGCGCGATCGCGCAGCAGGAGTCAGGCATGCGCGCCAATGCGGTGAACCGGAACACGGACGGTTCGGAAGACATTGGCCTGATGCAGATCAATTCGTCATGGCTTCCGAAGCTCAGGCGCTACGGCGTCACTCGGGAGTCGCTGTTCAACCCGTGCGTCAACGGATACGTCGGCACATGGATCCTCGCGTCGAACATCAAACAGTTTGGTCCGACGTGGAAGGCGGTGGGCGCGTACAACGCCGTCTCAACCAACAGGCAACTGGTGTACGCGAACCACATTTATCGGCGCGTCGTGCGCGCGGCCCACTGAATCTCATGAAGCCAATGATCATCATGCCCACCCGTCGTCGCGTCTCGCTCCTTGCGAGGGTCTTTGCCTTGCTCACGATAACGGGATTCACGACCGCTTCGTTCTCGCAGTCGCACCTCTCGCCGCCTGCGGGGGATGGCTGGCAGATGCTGGCGGCCAACGCAGCCAGCCCGGCCGCCCCTGGCCCAACGGCTTCGCTCGCGATGGCCAACCCTGCACCGAGTGCGCCTGCGACGTCTCACGCATCGCCGCCGCCGGTACTTGCGCCGTTCCAGGCTGCGGCGCCAACGCTCAGCTCAACTGCCGTCACGCCGGTTGTCCTGCCGGGTGCACAGGCTGCAGCCGGTTCCAGCGCCCTGACGCTCACGATCACCCCGCAGGACATCAATCTGCGGAACGCGCTCGACCGCTGGCTGCAGCAGCAGGGCTGGCAACTGGCCTGGAAAATCGACGATGACCTGCCGCTCGAATTCAATGCGACGTTCAGCGGCGACTTCGATTCATTGCTGACGCAAGTCATGCGCGCGACCAACCACATGCGCACCCCGACTCGCATCTGCGAGCACAGCAACAACGTTATTCGCGTGGTCGCCCGCGCGGCAAATTGTCAGGACTAAACCATGCGAGCAAACCGCTTCCAGGCCGCTGTATCACTCCTTGCAGCAACCATGCTGACGGGTTGCGTTGTGTCCCAATCGGACGTCAACCGGGCCTATGACGCAGCTACACACGACGCGACGCGCGCGATGGCCGGCATGGGCGATTCGATGCCGCTAGTCGAGCACGTTTCGACCGCGTTTCTCGGCGATCGCCTTGTGCCCGTTGCGTATGAAGCGACGCTGCCTGCCGTATTCCGCGACAAGACAATCACGCTTCCGGCGAATCTGCCAATCACAAAGATCGGTACGTACATCTCGGATGCGTCGGGCTATCCCGTCCATATAAGCCCGGATGTTTTTATTCCGCGCGAAGCTCTCATCGATGCGCCGTCGGGAAATTCAGGCAGGACGGTGACGCAGACGACCTCAATGGCCGGGGCGGCAAACCTTGAGCCAGTCTACCGGCAACCGGGCAATGCACGGATTGGACAGTATCTGCATAGCGTGACTGAAGACCTCGGCCTCGCCTGGGACTTCGATGGAGCAACGATCAACATATCGCGCTTCGTAACCCGGACGTTCCAGATTGCTGCCGTTCCGGGCGCAGTCAGTATCAAGTCCTCGATGTCGAAGGGCACAGACACCTCAACGGGTACCCAGTCAACAGGAACGGGGACGACGAGCGCTAACACTGGCTCTTTTGCCGCGGTGACATCGACTGGGCGCGACGGCACCTTCAATCAGATCGACATGATCACGAAGGAGCTCCAAAGCCTCCAGACACCCCTAGGCAAGATCACGGTCAATCCCCAAAGCCGCCTCGTCATGGTGCGCGACACGAAAGAAGCCGTCGATCGCATGAGCGAGGTGCTAAAACACGAGAACGCCATTTCGACGCGTCAGGTCATGGTCCCGGTGCGCACTTTGCAGATTGCACTTAACGACGGGTCGCAGGCCGGCGCAAACGCGGACATCGTCTTCAACAGGATCTCCGACGGCCTATCGAAATACGCGATCAGCATTACCTCACCGACGTCGCTAGCGACTGCCGCTGGTTCCGTCGGCCTTTCGATTCTCAACCCGGGCGCGCCGCTCAATGGCACCAACGCGGTACTCAACGCGCTAAACACCTTTGGCAAGACCATCGCTGACAACACGCAGACAAAGATGACGCTCAATGGTCTGCCCATGTCGATCGGTTCGTTCGAAACGAAGGGCTATCTGGCGGCAACGACGCCTGCAACAGGCTCAATCAGTGGTAGTGCTGGGGCGCCTGGACTGACGCCTGGATCGGTAACGGTGGGCGACTTCGTGAACGTCCTGCCATCGGTCAACGACCATAACCAGATCATCCTTTCGTACTGGAGCGATAACTCCAAGCTCAATGGCCCATTCACCACCATCGGTACGGGTTCCGGCGCATCGTCACAGCAGATCCAGTTGCCGGACATCGTGGGCAGTAAGGATGACCAGACGATCGCGTTGTCCGACGGGCAGACGGTGGTCATGTATGGCGCCGTCACCAACAACTACGACGGTACCAGTAACAGCGGGATTCTCAGCTTCAGCGGCGCATGGAACAAGGCCAAGACATTCCAGGTGATCATGCTGACGGCCTCCGTCGTCCCGTCGATGTGAGCAGCGCATGCACTTCGAATCGATTCCCAACGAAAAGAAGGCACGTCTTGTCTTCGGGCTTGACTGGCGCGCCTATGCGACCAGGGGCGCCGCGGGCGAGCGCCGCCGTTACGCTAACGAGCTCGACGCGACGCACTACGTTGAGATCAAGGGCAAGGAAGAGACTGTCGCCGGCTTCTGCGCACCGGAGCCATCCGAACGGAAGGGGCTGAAACTCTATTCGGCGGCCGCACGGGTCGCGGGTCTTGATCGCGTGCGCTCGAAACCCGCAGTGCTCGTTCTGGTTCAGGACGGGCAGCGTGTGCATGTCATTTTCGTTGTCCGCGGCGCGGTGCGCATAGACCAGACGGTAGCACTCAATGCGCTTGATGCCAGCCGCGATACGGTCGAGGACGAGTGCGCAAAGGACCGTGTCCCCCTGCTCACAATCGGCCACGGCACCGACCTCACGGGCCTGGACGAGCCGTTCACACCAGCCGAGCTGCTGCGAGGCAAAAGCGTTGGTCTGATCAGGCAGGTGCCCGTCAAGGTGCCGACGATCATACCGCTCGCTGTCATTGGCGCCACCGTGATCTATCTGGGGAGCGAAGCGCTCACCTATATCAATCCGCCGCCGCCACCGCCTGCACCGCCGCCGACCTACATGCAGGACTATCAGGCCGCCGTTGCGCGGACCTTCAATGGCGCAGTACCGCTTGCTTCCTCACTTGCGCCCGCGCTGATAGACATGTTCGGCAAGCAGGAAACGAACGTCGCTGGTTGGCAGTTCCTTAAGGCGTCATGTGGCGTGACCGGTTTCTGCTCGATCACCTACAAACGCGAGGGCGGCACCTACAAGGAATTCGATGCGCGGGCACCGGCAGAGATGCGTCCAGTGGTGTTCGATCCCAACGGTTTGCTGTTGCAGGCAAAGGGGCCGGCCGTGCCGCATGTCCAGAAGCTCGCGCTTACTGAACAGAAGCAGTGGCCGACCGCGCAGGCGCTTATCAAGCAGCTTCAGACGGACCCGCAACGGCTGTCGACGAAGCCCGACCAGTTGATGAGTCACGGCTACGTGGTCACGCTGCGCCCGCCCCAGCGTCTGCTCGCCCGCCAGCCGAACGCCGGAGAGATCAACGGACCGATCCTTCAGGCTGGCGACTGGTCGATCGACGGATATATGTGGCAGAGCCCGCTGCTAGAAAAGCTGCCGGCCAACATGGCTCTCGACGCACTTGAACTCGAGCTTAAGGACGACGGAAGCGGCGTTCATTTCACCGCGAAAGGTAAATACTATGTTCTCCAGTAACTCCGGCCGGTTCGCGGCAGCATCGGCTCTTGTGGTCTGTATCGCTGGACTCGCGCACGCTGACGAGAAGCACCTAACGCTCGATGACATCGACGGGCTTGCGCGACAGAACCTGGTCAATTCGATGCGCAAAGCGGACGGCGCACAGCCGCCTGCGGGCGGTGTCGCATTGAGCGCGCCTTTATTGACTGCCCCTGCGGCCCCGGTCGCGACACCAACCATCGTTGCGAAATCGCCCAGGCGTTCTGATACCCCGGCGCGAAAGGTCATACCCGTTTCATTCGTTGGAGCCTACAGCGATTACGCTGGGCCGCACGTGCTTTACGAGTACCGAGGCGGCGTCTATGCAGCCGGCCGGGGAGAGAAGCTGCTCAACGGTTGGGTCGTGACGCACGTCGATGGGTATCGCGTAACCGTAGCAGAAGGAAAGCGTACGTGGTCGGAGGTCATCTCGCAGCCCGCCGGCGCCGGTTCGACGGGAGATGGGCCCGCCATCCAGGCGATCACTGATCTCGGCGGACCTCTTCCGATGGCAACGAACATTGGCGCATTTGGCGGAGGACGGTAAGCATGGGTATTTTTTCAGGCGTTGAGACGGACGACGCTCAAGCGAGCGGCGGCTTTCTGAAACGGTTCCGCGGTGTCAGGCCATCGGCATTCGTTGAGGCAGGGCAGGCGGCGCCGCAGTCAGCTGGCCAACCCGGGCAGGAGCCGACCTTCAGGGAGCCGACGCGCGCGATCAATCCGACAGTCTCGTTTCTTGGCCGCCGGCTTTCCGGCGAAGATGTAGAGGACGTCGAGTCGTACGTAGAATCAGACAAGCCGGTCGCAGCGCCGGCCCGCCCGCCCGCGGCAGTCTACGCGCCTTGCGTGCAACAGCCCGAGCACGTAGGCGTAAATGTCCATGCCCCTTCGGGGGAAGTGGTCGCTGAATCAGGCGCAGACGTAGCCGGCCGCCTGGGCGACGGATATGTAGAAGGCGAGAAGGCGCTGCGTGAGCTGGACGAGCTGATAGCCGCGCAACGGGGATCGCCGAGTCAGACCGCCGCCGGTCATTCTTCAGCCACTGAGACAGCGAGCGTCGCCGCCTTCGGTGCCGAGCCGGTGGCCTCTGTGCAGCCTCGATCGCAACCACACCCGGAACAGCAATTCGCCACTGGCGCAACGCCTCGGAACGAGTCCCTACCGGCAGTCGTGTCCGTGCCCGTGTCATCGGACCCGCCCTATCCTACGCCGGGAGCGCACGGCGCTACAGCGCCCGTTGAGCACAACGCCGACGACGAAGAGGATGACAATGAAGAACCGACCAACGCATTAAACGGGAGGCCGGTTCTGGTGTCGGCCGATGCGCTGCCCGACTTCAAACGGATCGTCACTGGCACGGACGGCGATGCAATCCTGAAGCTGTCGACCGCCGCACGAAAGGAATTCGTGGCAGTCGAGATCCAGCCCGGTATCGCTATCGTTGCGGCGACCGCGCGGTTCAGTGAGCGTGCGCAGTTCACAACGTTCGTCAAAGACCTTGCCGCACGCGATCTGCTCGTGCAGGAAGAAATGATCGCGACAGAGGAAGTGATCGCGGCAATTTACGAAGGGAAACGGCGCGAAGTAACCGGGACCGTGGAACGCGAGGCGTCGCGTGCCATTGGCAATTTCCGGGACATCATCGAAGCCGCGCACGCGTACGGCGCAAGCGACATCGCGTTTGAGCCACGGGACTTTCGCGGAGAAGTGGAAGTTCGCTTCCGGGTAAACGGCGATGTGTATACCTATCGGCGTCTGCCAAAAACCATCGTCCGCCGCGCGCTGTCTGCCGCGTATTCCGACCTGGTTCAGAAGAACACTAACTCGGGCAACTCGTTTCAGCCCAGCGCGACGCAGTCCGCAATGATCCCGCTGGTGGCGGGGCGCGACACCATCAATCTGCGCTGGCAGTCCGCGCCGACAGTGGGCGGCTACGACGTCGCCCTGCGTTTGCTCGATGGGAACTTCAAGAATTACTCGGTGTTGATGCCCGAGCAGATGGGCCTCGCGCCGAGCCAGTTGGCCCTGATCGACACGCTCAACTATGTGAGCGGCGGCATTACTGTTCTGACGGGCGAGACGGGTTCGGGAAAGACAACGTTGCTCCGCGCACTGTCGTACATGTTGCCCGACCGCGAGCTAAAGAAGCAGTTCGCCGTTAGCGAGCCGTCCGAATACCCGTTGCCGTGGCTTTCGGAAATCTCGATTATTCGCCGCCCGGACGAAACCGACGACGAGGCGAACCGCAAATACGCGGAAGTGATCCGCACCCTCATGCGGATGGACCCGGACGATGTGACGATTTCAGAAGTGCGCGACCGCGTGGTGATGGGGCTTGTGTCGGAGCTTGCGCTCACCGGACATCCTGTGCGCTTCTCGCTGCACGCGGGCGACATCATTTCTGCGTTCATGCGGATGGCCGGCGGCCGTCTCATGCTGCCCATAGATGAGCTGGCCGCCGAAGGGTTCGTTAATGCCGTCGGCAACCAGAAGCTCATACCTACGCTATGCCCGCACTGCAAGCTCCCTGCTGAAGATGTGATGCAGGAAGCCGATCTCGAACTGCTGCGCTCGAAGTTCGGACTCGACACGTCGCGAATGGCTTGCCGCAACCATGCCGGTTGCCAGCATTGCCGCCTCGACGGTCTCTTTTCGCGTGACGGCAAAGTGGCCGGCGGAACAAAGCGGCCCACGCTGGTTGCAGAACTGTATAGGCCGACCGATGAATTCCGTCAGCGAATTGCGGTTCGCGACTGGGCGGGAGCACGCGAGGTATGGCGTCGGGAGCGCAAGACCGCCTTCGATAACGAGGACATGACCGGAAAGACGGTATATGAACACGCTCTTTTCAAGGCTTCCCGTGGCGAAATAGACCCACAATTTATCAACCGTTCGATGCAGTCGTTCGGGCAATACCGCGTGTTTCCAGGCGCGGACGAAAAACTTTAAGAGGCTGACGGGTCATGTTTAGTTCGTTGATAGCGCTGCTCCCCGAAGCGACACAGATGCGTTTCGCGCGCTGGCGCTTCCAGAGCGTGCGCGAGACGTTCTACAAGGAAACGCGCCTCGATATCGAGAAGAAGGGCCTGCGCGACGTCGAAACGCTGCGCGAGCGGCTCGAGACGTATGAAAACCGCAACCGGAAGCGCAACCGCATCGTGTGGAAAGTCTTTGCGAAGGTGCGGGAGCGGCTGGTGAAGGGCGACTCATTCTCGGCCGCAATCAAGCCGTTCATACCTGGTGACGAGTACACGCTCTTCGATATTGCTGACGAGTCGACGCAGAAGGACGCAGTGGTGCGGGGATTCGAGCTTGCCGAGATGGCGGCGTTCGCCAAGCGCACTCTGTCGTCACAGACCGCGCTACAGGTTGCTTACCCGACGTTTCTGCTTGTCTACCTGTACGGCTTTTGCATGATGTTCGGCGGCATGATCTATCCGCAGGTCGTGGAGATCAAGCCGCTCGAGCAGTGGCCTGATGCCGGGCGGCTGCTGTACCACATCGACACATTCGCCTACGACTACTGGTGGTTATCCACGTCGGTCGTCGTCGGAACCATAGCAGCCTACTTCTACAGCCTGAAGCGCTGGGTCGGGCCGCTGCGCATCCGGTTCGACGGCTTCCCATTGATGTGGCGCAACCGGCGCGACATGCGCGCAGCGCTGTTGATTGTGTCGCTCGCTGGCCTGTTCGATTCAAACCTGACGTTGCGCGCGGCGATCAACCGAGTCGCCCATACGGCCGATCCATGGATGCGGTGGCATCTGACGACGATGAACAAGCGCCTCACGCAGCGACCCGATCAGCCAATGCGTGCCCTTGACACGGGCATCTTCTCGGAAATGATCGTAGACACGATCACCGATGCCGCCGGTCGGGATCAGTTTGAAGCGGCGATCAAATCGCTCGGACGCGATTCGCTTGGCAGAGTCGTCGAAGCGGTGAAGCGCAATGCGCGAATGACTCACTACGTGCTTCTTGGATTTGCTGTAGTCGTTTTCCTGACGATCGGAGTGGGCTCGTACGTCGTCACGGGAGCGGTAAACATGAGTGGTGGCATTCCGGTAGCAGGCGCGCAGTAAGCGCTCAACCAGCAGTCATATCTAGGCACGCTGATAAGGCGTGATCTTCGGGAGAAATCTGATGCAACAAAAAAACACCAACGCTGTCCGTCGTTTGAGTCTTCTTCGGATGGGCCGACGAAAAAAGCAGTCAGGTGAACTGTCGCTGATCGAGGCGGGGGCATACATGGCGGGCGCTGCGCTGCTGGCCATAGCGGTCATTAAAGGCAGCACCTATGTCTACACGCTGATCAAGTCCTCTGAGTTCACCAGCGAAGCGCAGATGTTTCGCACCGGCATCCTCAATGCGACGCAGAACGATGCTGACTTTTCTGCTGAGACCCTAACTACGTTGGCGACGAACAGGGCGTTCGACTCGGCCGGAACGCGTCTGGCTAGCGACAAGTCGTCGCTGAAAGGGATCTTCAATCAGGCCGTCACTGTCAGTGTCGGAACACTCAGCACCGCGAACGACTCTCTTATTCTTAGCTATCAGGTGCCTGCCGCCGTATGTGCAATGAGCGTTGCCGCGTTGACCAACACGTTCTCGCAGGTCGGTGCGAACAGCACGACGCTCTCGGGGCCGACCACAACTTTCAGCAGCACAACGGCGGGCACTGCGTGCGCCTCTGCGGGGGCGTACGCGACGCTTCAGCTTTACACGTCGCGCACGTAACGGGACGATAGGACCATGGGCAGCCTGCTCGAAATGATGTTCGTCCTTTTGGGCTCAGCAATCCTGACAGTGCAGGGCATCAAGCTGGACATTGAGCATCAGCGCGCGACGATGCTGGCGCTGGAAGGCCAGAATGAAGCGACGTTGGTGACCGCGTTTCAGGGGTACATCACTGACAACTTTGGGACGATCCTGACGCAGTACACCGCGTCAGGTAATAACGCGACCATCACGCCTCCGACGATCGCTCAGCTCGTAGCGGCGGGCAGTCTCAAACAGGCACACAAAAACGGGCCGTCTTGGGGTGGTGCGTACGTCACAACGATGACCATGGTGCCATCAGGCTGCACGCAGACAGCGGGGAACTGCCACGTCGCCTTCACGATGTATCCGACCACGCAACTGCTCAAGGGCGGGAAGCCGGACGTCGCTGGTGCTGCGCAGATCGCCCTGGCCGGTTCGAAGCTGGCGGGCACGAGCCAGTTTGGCTATTCGAACGCACAGAGCCCAGCGCAGATCACGGGCATCAACGGGTCATTCACGGCAAGCAACCCGCTCGGATCGAAAGCTGCGTCGATCATGGCGACCAACGGACCTGCGACGGACGGGAACTCGGTCTACATCCGGCGCGACGGTAGCCTGACCTGGAGCGGCGATCAGAACGTGAACGGTGTATCGCTGCACAACGTCCAGAATCTGGACGCCACGGGCACGATCAGCACAGGCGGTTTAACCGTTTCTGGCTCATCGAGTCTCGGCACGGCGACGGCCACCACGCTTAACACTACGGGAAATACCACGGTCGGCGGAACGCTCACAGTTGCGCGTACGATCCAGGCCGGGGCCATAGGTGCGCCGCGTGCGTCCTGTAGTCCATTGGGTGCGCAAGCATCGAATAGCGACGGGCGCGGGCAGGCGCTTTCCTGCCAGAACTTGAATGACGGCGCGGGTCCGATCTGGATGCCGGTCGGCGGTCCTACGCAAACCTATAACTTTTATCAGGTTTGGAATGGTTCGGTGGTGCCGTCCCCGTCATGCTTCGCCGGGGGCTATCCGCAAATGCGATTGGTGCCGCAGACTTTCCGGGTCGATACGACTGCGGCGGTGAATTTCGCTGGCCCTGGTTCGGGACCGTGGACGATTTCGATCACAAACGGTTCGGGTTCAGGTACGTCAAATGTGGATGGAGGCGCTATCGGTACGGGGGAAGTTGAAACCTACTGCTCGTACTAAATATCGGTTGAACGGTGAGAAAAATATTTAATTTTTTGATCCTCTGTGTGGGTCTCCTTGCTGGAACTCACGCATGGGCACAGCGCGAGCATTGCTCGTATGGTTTTCAGGACTCATCTTGCGGGCCAACAATCTCGACTTCGGCGCAGACGCCTCCGCAGTGCTCTACTGGCCCAGGTTGGACGACTGGTGCGGCGGCGCTTTGGCAGGGCTCGCACTTCTCGTCGCCGCAGTGTAATTACCAAGCGCCTCCGCAGTGTCCGAGCGGATGGCAGGAAATGTCTGGCCCGTCATGGACTGGCTCATCGTGGGTCGGTCTGTCATGCCAACCGCCGCCACCGACGCAGGGTACTTGTCAGTACGGATTTCTGAGCGGTCCAACGTGGAATGGCAGTACGTGGATTTATAGCTGCAACGCGCCTCCGCCTCCGGTTTCTTCCGATCCCAAGGCCCACTGCAAAGCTAACGCTGCCGCGGCTGGATACAGTGTCCCTGCCGGTTTGACTGCGACGTTGACGAAGATTGGCAGCTACACGCAGGTCGCGATGTGCTACGTCAACGGTCCTTACTATGCGGGCGGTGGACCTAGCGGGGGCACTCAGTACGAGTATGCGTGCTTCTTCGACAATGCAACTGGCAATCAGTACATGGCCGATCGGACGATGGTGTGGTCCTTCTGCCAAGGGTATTCCGGTAACTGAGGTTGCAGCGTCGGCAATAGAAAAAAGCGCCCGGAGAGGCGCTTTTTCTAATCTTGGTTCGGTCCTTTTGCCAAGGGTATTCCGGTAACTGAGGTTGCAGCGTCGGCAGTAAAAAAGCGCCCGGAGAGGCGCTTTTTCTAATAAGTTTCGAAAATTTGGAGATTCATCGCGATGAAAGAGTTTTTGAAGTTACTAATCCTGTGTATGGGTCTCTGCATCGGTAGTCACGCATGGGCACAGGCGCAACGTACGCACTGCGCGTACGGCTTTCAGGACTCATCTTGCGGCACCAAGATCGCGACTGCGGCGCAATCGCCTCCCGCGTGTTCTACTGGGCCAGGATGGACGACGATTGCAGGAGCGCGCTGGCAAGGTTCTCATTACTCGTCGCCGCAATGCAATTACCAGGCACCGCCGAGTTGCCCTGCCGGTTGGGCGGTGTTGTCTGGTCCGGCGTGGAACGGTAGTTCGTGGGGCGGTCTCTCATGCCAACCGCCGCCACCGACGCAGGGTACTTGTCAGTACGGACTTCTGAGCGGCCCAACGTGGAACGGGAGTGGATGGATATACACCTGTAACGCACCGCCCGCGCCTACGGTAACGTGTGCAAGTGAAGCGCAGGCGCAGGGATATACGTTAACGAATGGTTATGGCAGACAGGGCCCCTTCACCGGATACTATACAAATTTCGATGGCTCGTATGGTCATGGCACCTACTACCAGCAACAGTATGGTGCCACGGGGCCCGTCTGGACCGACACTTGCGGCACGTCTGGCAACACATACATTCTGTACTGTCCTGTCAGTCCAACGGACGGAAGCGCGATGGGACAACTCACGGGAAATACAACGTCGCCGGGGCCTGCGGCTTGTGGCGGGCCAAATTAAACCTGACCTAGATAGGCTGTAGGAGAAAAGGGGTGCAGCCTTTGCGGGTTGCACCCCTTCTTTTTTGGAGCGTGTCAAAAACGATCTTCGGAAATAAAAAACCGCCAGTGTGATGCTGGCGGTTTTCGATCAAGGGCCGCGTGAGCCCTTTGCGATGGCGTTAGCCGACGATATTCCCGGTGGTGAACGTGAACGGCCTCGTGAAAGCAGTGCCGTTCACCGTGCCCGACACGTTCACCGTGTACGTGGTGTTCGGAGCCAAAGGCGTTGCCGGATAAGCGACCGCTGCATACGGCTGCGTCAGCTTGTTCGGATCGTTGGCCGAATCGATCAATTGCAGGTTGATGATATTGCCGGACGGGTCCGTCATCGTGCCCGAAGTCAGTAAAAGCGTATCGGTCGCGTTGCCCATGACAATAACCGGCGTGCCCCACGGACCCGAAGTATTGGGCGGCGTCGGGGATTCCGAAACAGCCTTGTACGGAACGCCGGTCGTGCCTTGGCACGGGAACGTAATGGGTCCGCTCGTGGTGAGTTGCTGCATTTCAGTGTTCAGCAGGCTCATCGAGCCCCACACTTCCGGCGAACCGTTGAACGCGGTCTCATACTCACCGATGCCAATCGTCTTAACCGGCGTCAAGATGGCCTGCGAGTGATACACGGTCGAAATCCATTCGTTCACCAACGTCTGGCCGTATTCCGCCTCGGAAAGATTCGACGTGGTGTAGTAGGCCGCGCTCACGCCTGCGCCCACGACGCCGGTAGACGGAAATCCGAAATGCACGGCACGATCAAGGTAGCTCACGCCGGTAAAGCCTTGCTGACCAGCCGTTTCGTTGTCGGCCACCGTGTTGTTCAATCCTTCCCACATCGCATGCGCTTGCGCAGCTTGATCGAGAACCGTGTTTTGCTGTACTGCCGGGAAACCGCATTGCTGACGGTAGGCGTTCACCTGATTAAACATCGCAAGCGTGACGCTGTCCGCTGCGTATTGCGGGGTGGGTTGAGTGCCCGTTACCGGAGAGCTGGCCGAACTCGGAGCGCTGGCCGAACCCGGAGCGCTCGCGGGTGTGCCCGCAGCCGGCGAGCTACTTCCACCACCGCCGCCACCGCATGCAGCGACGAGGATAGCAGCCGCAACTGCGGCGGAAGTCAGTGTAAGAGTGCTTTTGATGGTCATTTTTCTGGCCCTAGTCGTTAGTGCAGTCGCCCCCGCGATCTGCTTACTTTCATCTTATCGAGCGCAATCCAAAGTCAAGGCAGCGTCGGCCGCAACCGTCGGAAAGCGTGAATGCTTACCGCAAATTTCGCGTGCGCAGGCATTGTAAAGAGCGGTAAGCCATTGCGGCGAGAGTGTCGTTGCGTAGGCGCAACCGTTTGCTACCGCCGTCCGGAGCGGTTCCTTCGCCGGTTTATGCGTATTGCAATAAAAAGCGCGGCGAGCAGAGTGCCGGCGACCGCTGGCTGCTGTTTTCCAACCGTCGCGAGCATCAATGAGCCTCCCCAGGACAGCGCGAGAAAGAACACAAGGTGCTTGAATGCCTTGCTGTCCAGCACGCGCAGAATCCGACCGCCCGATCGCGCGCACTGCTTCGCATACTGCTCGTTGGATTTTTCGAGGTCGAACGTCTCAGGCGTCGCCTGCCGGTCCGCTCTGTAATGCCGCTCGTACTGATTGAAGCGTGCGTCGCCGCGGCCTCTGAGCCAGGCCGCGACGCTGTCGCCAAAGAGATAAGCGAAGTCCTGCATATCAGTGCATCACGTCCGAGCAGAACTCCACCGCGCCAATCACGCCCGAGATGCATTGGCCGTCGGCTTCGGCGTGGAACTCGCCAGTCTCAATGTCGCGCCAGCCGAACTGGACCCGGCCATCGTGAGAAAAGACCACCAATCCGATTTGAACAGCGAAATCCTGATGCATGGCCCGACCTCCGTTATTGTGATTGCTTGCGCTTGCCCACCTGACTCTTTGGCGCGAGAAGGTAATTGCAACCGGGGCAGCTAAAGTCCTTCGCGAGCTCGATCTTGCCTTCGCCGTTGGACAGGACGTAGTCGGTGCCACAGGCCCGGCACGGCGCCATCGTGAGGCGAGAGTCCATGGCCATCGAACGCGTCAGGTAGTTGGCGCGGTCTGCGGTAATCACAAGGTTCCTGCCGAACATCTTCGCCATGACGTCATTTGCAGCTATCAGCGCCTGCGGAATGTTCGCCTTGTTTTCGAGGCCGTTGCGGTAGAGCCAGACATAGACCGAAGCCTGGAGTCGATGAACGGCTGTCTCGATGAACCACGTCAGGGAACTCGCCCGACACCCGCAAGGTGAACTAATGCCGTGGATCTCGCGGTACAAAGCGCGCGCCTTGTTCTGGTTAAGGCCAAACAGGTCGATCGCCGTCGCTGAGCGGCAACCTTGAGCCATCATCAGCCGGGCGAAATCTTCACGCTGGCTTCGCTCAAGCCGAAGGTCGGTCCACAAATGCTTGTACGGGAGCGATCCTGCCCTTACTGGCGAGGTGGCCATGATGTAATGAGCAACGGTTTCCTCGGTCAGCCAACCAGCGCTGTATTCGAGCCAGAAGTTCTGATCGTGGAATCGCCATTGGAAAAGCGGAAAGCTGATGGAGCCAACCGCTTTTTCGAGCCGTGCCATTGGCACCTGCTTCAGGTAAGCAGCCATTTCGGTCGAGATGCCTAGCAGCGGCACGGCGACGATGCTCATGTGCAGCACGTCTTTCAGCAGCTGCACGTACGACAGGTTGTAGTGGTAGACGTCACGGCTGGTGACCTGGTCTAGCTTGGGCATCGCCGCGATGAGGCTTTCTACTTTGGGCGAGTACATTACTCCGTCGACAAAGCTTTCCCAGTCTCGCGGATCGTCGAGGACCGGTGAGAGCGCGAGGAACGGCATGTTCATCAGGGTGGCCTTTGCCCCGATGTGTTCATCGAATGTCGCGACGTTTTCGAGCGAAAGCGAAAACACGGATTGCATCCGGCCGTTCGCGCCGATCGAACGGCGCATGAAGTCCGTCAGAGCGAAATTGCCGCGCTGCACTTTCTCCGTCAACCAATCGGAGAGAAGAAGGTTTTGCGGCTCACTATGGCCGTAGAGACTAACTTTAAGCATTTTTTCTTTTCGTACTCTATGCGAGCGGCATGAGCCGCTCAACCCCGTTAACAGCGTCTTAGCCTTGCGTGCGCTGCAGAGCTGCCTCGATTTCCGACACGTACTTGCGCATCGTCGCGGCGATCGCTTCAAGTGTCGAATTGAATTCGGTTGGGTCAGCCGACGCCTGGACCGCCAGTTGCACGGTTGCCATCTTTGCTGCAATCGATGCCCACGACGTGGTGAGGTCTGCTACAGCGTTTTTGACCGCAATACGAGCATCGAGCGCGGCCTGGCTTTCACGCAGGCTGGCCTCGAGTTCCGCCTTCCGCGCGTCCAGCAACTGTTTTTCCCTCAATTTTTCGTCCAACTGGCTCGAGAGACCGTCCAGCGCTTCTTTGAGCGACGTGTACGATGGGGGCAGCGTTTCAACCGGAACTTCGACTCGCTCTACCTTTGGGGGAGCGCTTTCCAGCGCCATAAACTTGTCAGCCAGCTCCTTGTACTCTTTGTTCTTGTCGGCCAACGCCTTCTCAAGGGCCGGATATCCGGCTGAGTTCTTGGCGAGCATCTCGGAGAGAGTGGCTATGCTCTTCTCCTGTTCGAGGATCGCCCGTTCGTGGTCGGCAATCGTGTGCTTCAGATGGCCGTTTTCCCGCGCGCTCTGATCGAGGGCCAGCTTGCTGTCAGCGAGCAAACCTTCGATGTTGGCCACGTGAGTTTCTTTATCCGCAATCTCTTCTTCTTTCAGCCGGAGCGCTTTTACGAGCTTCGCGACGTCCTCGCGGGACATATCTGGCGTCGCCTGCTTCTGCTTAACGACAGCTTCGATCTGCTCATCGGTTACGTCATCTGCGGCCAGTATCCGTAGCTCACCAAAGCTGAACATCTGCACAGCTTCGGCTTTGTCCGCGAACTTCATATGGCAGCGCATGTAGTTGTAAGCAGAAGCCCGCGTCAGCTTCATGGCCCGTTCGAAGAAAGCAAAGCACAGTTGCGCGCCTCGTCTCTGGCTCTTTGGGGTGTCACCTACCAGGCCGGTGTGATGGTTGATCGCCATCGTCATCATTTGCTGGAGGTGTCCGCCCAGAATGATCAGTTCTGAGACGACCTTCTCGCGCGACTCGGAGACGGCCATCATGTGTTCGACGAGGTTGGCCACCAGTTCGGTGGTCTCTGCGCCGCCGCCGAATACGTCACGTGCCGCAGTCGCGATCTTGTCGCGGGTAGCAGCTTTCGGGTCCTGCATGCTGAAAACTAATTCGTCCAGCGGGTCGAAGGGCACCATTTGCCCAGCGTTAGCGTCTGTCGGAGGCAGTGAGCCCTTGGTTACGAACCCCGGCACCAGCCCGCGCCCATTGGGCCGGCGATCGGGACTGGACGTCTTGCCATTTTGCATTCTTCTCTCCAGAAGTTAATAGGAACGACCACCCTGGTTGTCGTCGTCAGATTGAGCAGATTGCTCGTGAGACTGGACGGCGCAAATGTCGCGCTGTCACTTAATGGTTTGCGCTTGGACGGTTGTCGCTGTTGCCGCCTCTTGGCAGTTGCCGGAACGCCGAAGAGCCGTCGCTGGTCTGCTCCAATAGCGATTTCAAGCGCCCCTGAATGCTTCCCGCGTCATCGTTGCGTTTCCGGATTTGGCGCGCACCATAGCGGCGATATGCTCCGCGGTGACATGTTTGGCCAAAAGAATCCTGAGTTCCGAGAAGGTGAAAACGCTCATCGCTTCTGGGTTGTCGCCGAACCTTTGATAGCAGCGGATGTAATAGCGCGCAGATCCTTGCGATATCCCCAACGAACGCTGAGCAAAGCGGAAAAAGACAGCCGTCCCTTCGCGTCGGCTGGCCGTCGTGTCACCACAATTCTTGGTGTAACGATTGATGGCGATCGCCATCATGTCGTGGAGCGCTTTGCCAAGGCGCAATAATTCCTGGGCGCGGGTCAGGGGCGGGGGCGGTTCTGCGGCGCTGCGTTCAGATGCCCCAGCAAGGTTCTCGAACAGATCGTCGTTTTCCTTTTCATCCGTAGCCATGCGATGACCCCCGTTTAAACCGTCAAATTTGTAAGAGAGAGTAACGCTCTAGATCGAGCTTCAACCCCCGAAAGGCGCTCATTTCATACCGTCTTTCGCCAAAGCGCCGCGATTCTGTGGCTCGTAAGAAAGCCTTAAGAAGAGTTATCGGTTCCATTTCTGAAACATTTAGTGACAAGTTGGAGTACTTACACTATTGCTTGTGCACCATGTAAAAATTACCGCGCTACGCGGATTCGGTGCGCCTCCATCGCGGCGGCTGATGTATCGACCAGAAGGGCCAACGCGGCGGTCGCCTTCCTCACGTCCACGGGTGGCATGCCGCCGTAGCTGTCGCGTCTCGCGCGCAGCCAGTGCGAAAGGTCGCCGAGAGAAAGAAGGTCCGAATGCAGCGCCGGGCTGAGGTGTGCATCCTCAGAGACAAGCAGCCCTGCGCCGGCGACGGGCCACAGTGAGGGAAGGCGGCTGCGGAAAAACGCAACCTTTGTCCGGTTCTGTTCGAGCGGCGATCGACGGTCCTGGGCGTTCCCGTCGCTATCTGTCCTCGTCAGAAATCCGGGGACCGACGCGGGACTGATATAGCCCGACCAGTTTTTCGTCTCGAACACAAAAATGCCGAACGGGGTGACGGCGAGGTGATCAATCTCCGCGGTGGGGAAGTCGGTGCCAGGCGCGTGCTCGATGATGATCGGACCGTTGAAGAGAGAATAGTCGGCGCCGCAGAGAGCTGTCAGGCCGTCGCGCAACTTGGCCTGCGCTTTGGCTTCGCCTGCCTCGCCGAGCGCCGCGCTGCGGTCCTTGGGCTTATGCCGGAACAGGTCGCCAATCGACGGACGTTTCTTGCGTGTGAGTAGTTTCCATGCGGCGACGCCCAGAAGGATCTCGAAAAACATTGCTGCCCCAATGCGTTGTTGATGGGACCAGCTTGACACGTCCTCAGCGAAGTCAAGGAAGCGAAAGACGTCGAATTCGCGGTGCAACGCGAAAGCGCACATGTTTTTTGGAGCTTTACCCCCGCTGAGTCGCGAGGCGATGCGTAAAGTGATTCCTATCCCCGCGTCTTCGACGCATCGAACTGAGTTTTTGGCCCTTTCTGTACCTGCGGCCGACCTCTATCCATCTGTTCACTTCCGCCGATAGCTGCTTTTGTCACGACTCAACAGAGCCGTGAGGAAAGCGTCTCTCCGCGCGCCCGATTTCCCTGCTCGAATGAGCATCGAAACGGTCCAGTGCCTTCCAGCCTGGACATCCCCTAGTGCGTTAATTTTTCTGGAGGGAAAAATGCCGAAGCTGTTCTTGATGAAGGCGACGAGTTCGCCAATGTGGTTCTTTGCTGCGTGCTTCGGCCTTTGGTTTGCGATGCACTCGTTTTTCGCCGCTCTTTTCGTCGGTTTCGTTGCTTACCAGTGGGTCAAAGCATCCATTCGCAAGACGATGAAAGACGAAAAAGAATCGAGCGACAAAAGTTCAGCAACGCCGGCGACTGCCCAGCCTCAGGCTGAAGCAGTCCCGACGGCATCTGTAACCCCTATCAAACGACAGTACGCCAAGTCGCCTGTCGTTGTTCCGCTTAAAACCGGCACCGACGAATAGTCGGCTCGCCACTGACCGCAAAGACGCCCTCTGGGGCGTCTTTGCAACTTCACCCCAACGGGAACCGACCCGTTGCGGGCATGGGTTCCCGTTCACCGGAGATAACCCATGGAAACCGAAATCACGGCATGGCAACTCGATATGTTTGGCGGGGAATTGCCAATCCTTGCCAGTCCACCTCTCAAGCCTGAGCCGCTTCCCGATCCGAAGTTCTGGAGCGAAGCGGTGCGCGAAAAAATGGTCGACGCGCTTGTCGGCCTCGCCACTGACAGTCGTCGCGGCGACAACATGCCTGAGTCGCTGATGGATTGCTGCACGCTCCTGAGCGACAGGCTTCGCAACCGCAAAAAGCTTGAACTCGACGACTACCGGGCAACGCTCGGCTGGGTGATGGAGTTCTGGGACGGCGCTCTGCCGTACCGATACGTTTGCCTCATCAACGGCGTCGACCCCGAGATCCTGCAGGACGTCATCGTCAGTAACCCGCTGCTGAAGCGCGACATGGAAGACGTTCGTCGCAGCTGCTTCGGCTCCTTGCTGTAGGAGAGCCGAAAATGACAACAACGACATTCAGCAAAGTCCTGGGCGGCATCTTCGGCATTGGCGAGCCGGTATCACCGCCGGCAACTCCCGCGCCAGTAGTAGTAGGGCAAGGGGGGCGCAACGAGCGTCAGCTGGTGATCGCTGGTGAAGCCCGGCTTTTTCGCGATGAGGGCGACGTGGTGGTGCAGTTTCGCCCGGCCTTCGATTACGAATTGCGTGACACGCCGGTCGGCATGAAGCTGGTCCCGTCACTCGAACCTCACTGGGCCGTCGTTAGCGAACATCCCGGCCCGCTAAGGGACGCGATCGCTGCGGCGATCATGGCAGCCGCTCCGCCAGTTACCCGGGAGCGTGAGGTCGCGGACACAGAGCGTCCCCGTGCACGCGCGCAGGTCAAGCCAGCTACCGCACCGGTCGTGATCGAGAATGCGGCACCGGCGTTGGCATCGCCAACGAAAGCGCCAGGCACGCATCGCACGGAACGTTCGCATTACGGCGTCGTAACCGAGTGGGGTGAGCGCGAGTTCCCGGATGGCAAGCGACCCGGCAAGACCTATGAGTCGTTCTGCCTGACCCTGGAGCACCGTGGACAGACCCGCGTGTTGCAGGGCGAAGGCCTGCGTGACGCGATCGCGGAGACGCACTGCCGCATTGGAGATCGCGTCGAAGTCCGGCGACTTGGCAAGACGAAGGTGCCCGCAGTAAATACGCGCGGGGAGCCTATTCTTGATCCGACAGGCGCTCAAGTCCTGTGGGACAAGTGGCTGTGGTCTATCAAGAAGAAGTCTTGATCGCCGTTCAGCACGTGTGATCCCGAACCTCCTCACCTTTGTTCCTGTAACGGCTCACCTTTTCGCTGCCTTGACCGTCCCTTACGGGGCGGCAGGGCGCGAAGGGTGAGTTTTCCCTCCTCGCACTTTCCGTAATCCCAACCGGCAGCGCCGTCCTTGCTGAGAAAAGCCGTTTCGCGTGCCTCACGCGTGACAGACGGCTTTTCTGAGCAACGGTTTCACCGCCTGTAAAGGCATCGACCTCAACCACACCGCTACTGGAGTGACATATGAATGTTAAGGACCTGAAGCTGTCCCCGGAACAGTGGGTAGCGTTGCTCCAGAAGTACGGAGTGCCCGCAACCTCATTGACCGGGAAAGGCGCGCCTTGTCCCATCTGCGGCGGCAACGACCGCTTTACTTATGACAACAAGCGCGGCCGCGGCGACTGGGTGTGCCGCAAATGCAATGAGGGAAGCATGAGAGCCGGAGACGGCTTCGAGCTTATCTGCAAAACAGCCGGGATGACCTTTCGCGAGCTGATGCTGGAACTCGACGGCGGCATTCCGCTGCCGGCGCGTGACACACCCAGATTCTCTGGCATAGCGCCTTCGCCCGGTCGTAAGGCCGATCCGGCGTGGGCGCGAAAGAGGCTCGAGTCGATGTGGGACAGCGCTGTGGCGCACGGGCGCGACGATCTCATATCGAGGTATCTGCGGGCGCGTGTGCCCGGCCTCGAGGTTTCGTCGTCGCCGGCACTCCGGCTGGCAATGCTCGAGTACCGTCATGAAAAGAAGGTGATCGGTAAGTGGCCTGGCGTTCTCGCCAGATTCACGTTGCCCGACGGACGCCTCGGCACTCTTCATCGGACCTTCCTTGATCGGTCGAAGCCCGCGAAGGCAACGATCATCACTAACGATGGCGAAGTTCTGCCTTCAAAGATGAATGACGTGACGTTGCACAGACTGAACGGCGGCGCAGTCCGGCTGATGGAGCCGGTCAACGGCGAGATCGGTGTAGGCGAGGGGCTCGAATCGGTGCTCGGCGCGCATATGCTTTTCGGCGTGCCGGTGTGGTACTGCCTTAACCGCGTGCTGCTTGCAGACTTCGTTGTTCCTGAAGGCCTTGGAATCCGCCTAGTGCACATCTTCGCGGATTTTGATGCTGTCGATCCGAAGACGCGAAAGTCGCCTGGGATGGCTGATGCGCTGGCGCTTGCAAAACGTCTTCGTGCTGACGGCTACACCGCGATTGTTCACCGCCCAAAGGTTCGCGGCACTGACTTCGCGGACGAATGGATGACGTCATGTAACAAGCCTCGCGGTCTAGCCGTCCCTGCGCGGCTCGGCGGGAAGCCCGAGGCGCTGCATATCTGATTGACTGCGGCTTTGTCCGCTCAGTAGTTGTTCTAACCGCCCGGTGGGGATTCGTCCCCGCCGGGGCCGCAATCCGTCTGGGCCTTCCTCATGGAGAGAAGCATGTTCAAGATGATTGTTGGCCGGTTTGAGATTGTTGCTACGTCGGGCATTAAAAACGGTTCGGCACGGGTCGGCAAGTCGGAAGCGCAGGCCTACGATGTGATCGACCGGCGTAAAACCGGCATTGTTACGCCCGAGAAACGCGGCGTTGAGTTGGACGACGCGTGGACTTATTGCGTTCGCCATCAGGGTCGAGCTCGCGGTATCGCCTTATTGCATTGACTCATCCCCATAACGACAAACCCGGCCATTGGCCGTAATGCCGTTCAGTTAAGGTCTCTCTTCAGGAATCGAACGGTGTAACGGAAAGGTCTGGATTTGACGGCCCGGGCGCAAGTGCGCCCGGGCCGTTTTTCGTTGGGAAGCTGCTTGAGCCGCTCGCGCAAGCGAGTCAGCAGCATGGGAAGTTTGCCGTACGAGCGCGTCACGGCCGCCCATGTCATTTCATACTGGATGATATGGAAGGCCCGAATAAAGCTCAGATCCTCAGGCGCGTGCCCAGCATCAAGCGCGGCTTTGGCTATTTCCAGACGGATCAGGTTGTAGGCGACCAGGGCGCCCCAAAGCTCCTGGTAGACCCCTTGCACAGTCTGACTGCGAAGCGTCAGCTCCATGCCCAGCATCGACTGCTTCAATTCATGGTAGCTGGTCTCGATCTGCCAGCGACGCTCGTAGCACGCCACGATGTCGGCCGCCTTGAAACGCCGTCGATCGGTCAGGGACGTCAGCAAGATCCGTTGCCTGCCGCGGACATCGACGGCAAGCACCGCGCGGGCCTCCCAGAATTCGGGTAGTTGCGGGCATTTCGTTCGTGCCTGCGGCGAAACGCGCATGCGCACGATCTGGTCCCCTTCGTGCCCCCTCACCACCTCCCAACGCGTATTGGACTTGGCCGGGATGATGAAATGCCGGTTCTCGCCACCCGAGACCAGGTTGCATAGCAACTGGGCCGACAGGAACCCCTTGTCGAACACGGTAATGGAGTTATCTGGCACGCGCGGGATAAGCTCACGCGCCCAGATCATCTCATTGATGTCGTAAGGACCGAAGCTGGCATCGCGCACCAGACGCGTCGCAATGGTGGTGAGCGTGACTGCGCGCAATTGAGGATAGCTGCCCACCCGGTCATGAGTGGCGGCTGAGGCGCCAAAGTGCTTGCGGTTGGCGGCACTGTCGGCGGTTTGCAGCGTGGTGCCATCCATCGCGAACAGCGCGAAGCCCTTGAAGAGATACTTCGCCTGATCCTGCGCGACCCAGTTCCTGGCCGATTCGTGAAACAGCCACGCCAGAGGAGCGGCGCCGGTGCGCTGCCGCGCCTGGGCGATGGCGCTTTTACTGACAAATGACGCTTGCGGTGTGGGTAAGGCAAGGTCCAGTTCGTCAACGACCTCACTGATCGACTGGTGCCGGTACAACGCCAGCGCAATCACCAGCCATACGACCTGCTGCGCGGGTAGCCGGCGCCGACGAATGCTCGCACTGGCACTGGCCTGTACCGCACATTCGATCCACTCGTACGGAAGATGCTGCCCCAGCCGGTCCCATTCGAACGGCCGCTGTGATTCGACCAATGGGCGTAGATCATCGACCAGCATGGCGATGAAAGTTAACACCCCTGCGTCACGTTTACAACCACTTTGCGCCACAAACAAAAAATGCCGTTCAGTCGCTTAACTGAACGGCATTAGGCCATTGGCCGGGTTTTTTTTCGCCCTGAGTCGATGAATTGGTTCACCACGGAGAGGTCTTGATTCGGAAGACGATCTTCAACAGCAGAAACATCATGAACAGGAACGGGCGCAGTATGCCAATCGCCCACAGAAATGCGATGCCGCAAATCATAAAGATCGAAACGGTGAGATCGCATTTGGGCAATAAAACGTCGATGGCAATGAAGCCGAAAAGCGCGGCGGCAACGATCGCACGGCGCGCGAGGGGATCCAGACTCCAGAATTTGTTAAGCATGATCGCTGTCCTTGCGAAGCCACGACAGCACCGCACCGCGCAGATGAGAGGAAGACTCTAAGGCTGCAACGCCCACAGCCACCAGGAGCCAGAAGCGCGCGGCCCGAGTCCAGTCCGCGTTAGTTAGTACGTCCAAGAGGTCCATTGTTTCTACTCCATTGGTAAGGCCCGTCACGCAGCCGATGACCTATCTTCGCAGCCGCAGGGAGAAGTCAAGTGGCGACGCCTGCGCTCAGAAGAACGATGCGAACTCGTCGGCCAGCGCGCCGGTGTCGTGTGCATGGTCAAAACTGTCTGTGGAAGCGACATTGAGTGGTGACTCTTCAGTCCGCGACTGCCGTTCACCGAGCGCAACCGGATGTGATTCGGACTGCCGCCCACCGACCACGGGAGCGCCGGGGGAGACGCGCGCGGCACGGCTGGATTCGGCGTTGACTGCGTCTCTTAGCCCAGCTTCCGCGATTGATCGCAGTAGCGCGGCCCGCTCGCGAGGTGAACTGGCCGCCGAGAGTCTCGCGTACAGGAGCGGCGTGGTCACCTCGTCGATGACCACCTTCATCTGGAGCTTGTCGCTCATGCTTTCGCAGGCTCGCGAGTGCGTTCACGCGCAAGCCCTGCCTCGCCGACGACGAGAAAGCCCCTGACGTTGGCGAGGCAGGGGGCGTCGATTATTTCCATCGTTACACGCGGATACGCACGCCGGATCGCCGGTGCATAAAGCGCCGCACCGCCGCCTGACAGGATGATCGACCGCGCGTTGGTGAGCTGTCCGACATTGTTCTGCATTTCCTTGACGACGCCAGTGATCAACGGCTGCGATTTTTCCAGATACGGGTCGAGGTCGATCTCGTTGCCATTAAACCGGAACGGCGTCCGCTCCCGCAGAGCCTTGTCGATGAGCTCCAGATCCTCGACCTCTTCGTCCTGATCGCGGGCGAGCAGGCCTGCAATACGCTGGTAGATCTGCGAGGCGCCTCCAGGCATGCCGCCGCTTCGCCTGTCGTCCATGGTGAAGCCGTTTGCATAGACCCAGTCGGTTGTGAAATATCCGACGTCAACGACCAGATGGGCGCTATCGCGGCCGAACTCTTTCTGCCGGTTGCCCGACGCCGATACGAGTGACCCGAGCGGCTGGGGAATGACGACGACCTTGTCGACTGTCACGCGACCGGCGCCGAAGTCCCACTTGCCAGTGAAGCGTTCCTTCAGCTTCTCCGCGAGCTTATGCATCGTGTGGACAGGCAGCCCGAGAACAAGCCTCTCTATGTGTGTCACTTCGGAAAAGTGAATTGCACCTGCAAGCAGCGCGGCGTAGTTATCCGAGAGAGCGAAATCGTTGGAGAGCGCGCGGCCAGTATTGCCATAGGCGGCGGTCAACGGTACATCCGGCCCAACCTCATACTCGACTTCGTCGATCATCATCGTAGCAACGTTACGGGAGGTAAGCACGGCCTCGCCGGAAGCGGAGAGAGCGCGAGTAGCCGCGAGCGGTGCAAGCGATGGGAACATGGCGGAAGCGATCGTGCCGCTTGCCGCGCGGTACGCGTATTTGGTATTGCCATAGCCGACGTCGACGGCAAAGACGGAAGTTTTCAATGTGACTCCATGCGAGGTTAGTTTTGGCTCAATGGCAAAGTGACACTTATCTAACACTTAAGTGTCAGACAGCCGGGGCGAAAAGATGAGCAAGCCCGGAAGTGCCACTTAACTGATACTTTTGTGTCAGTTCTGCCTGATTTCAGTCTATCCCGCGTTCTGCAAAGTCAAGGCAACTTAAGCCCACTACATTTACGTAGCTTTCACTGCGCCGGCAAGTAACGCGCGGAGATATTCTCACGTTACCCACCGCGCGACGAGCGCATCGACCTCGAGTTTCACCATTGAAGGGATCGCTTTGCCTGGCGAAAACCCTTCCTGTCACAGGCCGCATTCTGACGCGGCCTTTTTCTGAATCAAATCAAGTGCACCATGGTCCACACTGAGGACCCCGGACACGCGATATCCATTGAGTTTGCGGGCGGTTTTGCCCTGATCTGCGCGATGAGGCGACGTGTAAGGCGGACAGTCGGACAATTCCGGCACTGCGCACGACGACTCAGACACGCATGGACACACCCTTTCAGCACACGAAGCTGAGACCGTTACATGAAGCCCGACACACTGCGGCCGATTGAACGGACTTGGGGGTGGGGGCTTGTGCTCGCCTATCAGCGAACACATCCCTGTACGGAAGACGACGGCAGGCGCAGCCGGACAAAGAAGCGCGCAAAAGGTATTGCCGGGCAGTTGGCCGAAGTCGTGCGAGTCGAGAGACAGGCGCACACGGGCACGCGAAGCGTGTCACAGGCCGGCACGGCAGCCAGAGCAGTCGGCGTAGTCGGGATCGCGGAGCGAAAAGCGCTGCGGCCCGACCTGCGAGACCGCGGACCCGATCAACGACGATGGACTCTGCAAAGGCACATCCGGTTCGGTGATCGCAGGGAAAGCAGATATCGCAGGCAGGCATCGCGCGTAAGCGCGGCGTCTCGGAGCAGGCAGCAGCTGGACAGTCGATGCACGTCTCTTCCACGTGCGGGGCTGATCGAATGGAATCGCTAAAGGACAGGAAGGCAGTACCCAGCGGGGAACGCAACGCGCAGCGCGGTCAGGTTGATGCAGGGGATAGGCTCCCGGCGTCCCGCGCGCAGCGCTACCGACGATGACCGTGACAAGCGGTCATGTTGAACACGGTGTCCGGTGCCGCAGCGGCGTCCGGACAGGTTGCTGTGCAACGGATTGCGCGGCGCTACATACATGGGGGCATCAGGGTGTCAGCGATTTTGAACGTGCGCGCGGTGTTGCGCGACTACTGGTTGCGCGCCGATTTCAAGGACGTATTGGAAGAGCTGCTTCTGAGCAACGTGAATCGCGTTCATAGTCGGACGAGAATCAGCGCGAAGCCGCTTTCGATCAAAACGCAGGAGCGCCGGACGTCGGCGATCTGCAAGTCATTCGAAGAGTTGCGCCAGAACGGCTTCGCGTTGCAATCCCCTTACGCACTGAAGCAGAAACATGTCGAGTTCCTCGTCAAGTTCTGGGTCGATGCGAAACAGACTGGCGGGACAATCGAGAACAAGCTGACCTATCTCCGGGCTCTCTGCGAATGGATTAAGAAGCCGAATCTCATCGGCACGCTGGCCGACTATGTCGACCGCGAGCAGCACGATCTCGTGCGCTCGTACGTAGCGCAGCGGGACAAGTCGTGGGAAGGAAATGGCATCGACGCGGAAGCCAAGATCAACGAGATCGCTGTCACTCACCCGAACGTCGCGGTGCAACTGAAACTGCAGGCGGCGTTTGGTCTGCGCGTTGAAGAGAGTTTCCTGCTACGCCCGCTGGAGGCTGTGCGTAACCACGATTTGCTTGACGTCACCCGCGGCACAAAGGGCGGCCGTGAGCGAGTCGTGCCGATTGAGCTCAAGTTTGCCGTGCTTGAGGAGGCCGCGACGCTTTCGAACCCATATACCGGGTCAACGATCCCGCATGGATACACGAAGCAGCAGTGGCGGGAACACTACTACCACGTGCTAAAAAAACATGGCGTCACGCAGGCGGGGATCGGAGTGACCAGTCACGGCCTGCGTCACCAGTTCCTGCAGCAAATGTACGAACGGATTACTGGTGTCGGAGCGCCAATCAAATCGCCTGCAGAACGGGTAGATCGCGAAGCGCATAAGGCGGCAATGCAGCGCGTCGTCGAGGCAGCGGGGCACAGTCGGGCAACGAAGGCAAACGCTTATCTCTCAACGCATGCTGCGTTGGCCGTCAAGAAGACGAGTTCGCTGACCAGAGAGATGGCACTGGAGGCCGTCGCTACGGCAGGCGGGGTGAAGTCGCGCGCCGCAGCCGCGATGGGAATCTCGCGTCAAGCGCTGTACAGGCTGTTAGAGAAGTGAATGGCGGGCCGCTTTGTCCGGTTGCCTGCCTCGCACCGTCCAAGGCTAATGAGCCACGGTCTCCGCTACCGGCACATGCAGCAAAGATATGAGCGGATTACGCCGTTTAGGCACCGATGAAGCAACCCACGCAGCCGGTAGATCGCGAGGTGCAGAAGGCGGCTATGGCGCGCATTGTCGAAATGGCCCGACACGACAAAGCGGGGAATGCTCGGCTGATGTGGTAACGGCAGCCGGTCGTTGTTCCAAAAATCTATCCAAATATCCGTTTTTGGAACGGAGAGGGTCGGAAAAAACGCTGACTAATCAGGCACTTGGTGACGTCCGTTTTCGTAAAAAAATAACCATGGTTAATTTTTTGGAATGTTTTGGCTAACGCAGCCACTCAAGGACCGGGCTGGTCAGTGCGTGATACGTGAAAATCACTCCGAGTGCCAGCACGGTAAGCAGCTGCGGAACGAGCTTTTCGCGATGGCGGTACGCGGCACGAATGTATTCGACTGGGGACATGGTCTTCTCCGACAGGTGGTTGTTCGCTCACCGATGTGGCGAGAGTTGAGTCCAGTATGGCGCCGCTCCTGCGAAGTCAAGTCACCAGCGGTTGCGATCCGGCAGGTCGTCAACGGCGGCTGAGACCCGGGTCTCAAAGGAGCAATCCTCGTCACCACTGGTCGCCGGAATGCGTGGGAACTGAACGGACGCCACACCATCGATGTAGACGAAGCGCGCCATCTGCTGCAGCGTGCGATAACGGGCGGCATCCTCGAGCACCGGGTCGATCGGCCAGAAATCGCGCGTAGTGATTTTCCCGTCGACAATCTTCTGCGCGAGCATTGAGAAAATCGGGCCGCGCTTCTCCCAGTCCTCCGTTGTGCGACTAAGTAAATCGAGGATGTACGGCGCGTCGATCGGCGAGATCTCTTTGCGTACGAGATCGAGCAATTCGCCCTCGGCCGCGGCCGGGCGGTTCAATCGCTGATTCCATATCTTTCCGGCCTCATCGAGTGCGGCGTGCCTGTCGTCGCCGACGGGTATCCACGGCGTCTGCATCCCGCAGTCGTCGCACAGGATGCAGCAAAGCTTCTCGGTCGGCGGCTCCGACAGCGACCGCGCCTCCATATCGTTCATCACGGGGGCGGTGCTGGAATTGATCTGCAGGAAATCCGTCGAAGGCCTGATGCGGCCCCCGATCACTCGTTGGGACCAGCCGAACGCCCAGTTGCCGCCACAGTGTGCGCAGGGGAAAAGTTCATCAGTCATGGCGCTTCCTGGGGACAGTGTATTTATAGTCGAATTGTAATGTCTGCCGACCAGCGCTTCTGGGCAAAACGACAGGAATAAACACAAATTGCGGCAAGTCAGCCGCTCAGGGCGTCAGCTGCGTGGTTGTACGCTTCGTGCGAGAGGAGGCGTAGAGGGCGCAATGACTCACAGTCGAACACCAGGCGGTAGGCGTATCCAACGGGCACCGAGAGGAGCTGCCGGTTCGACGAGCGGATCGGTTTTCCCTTGAGCGCGCACGGGTGAGTGCCGTCCCGCACTTTCGCGAGGATCGATCGAGCCTCTCTCTGAAGGGATGGCAGGTGAGCCACGCAGGACAGGTCGACCGGGTCGGCTGCGGCCAGTTCTTGCTTAGCGAGGCGCTTATGCTTTCGCGCGAGCGCCTCGGCTTCCTTGGCTTTGGTGATGGCGACGCAGGTATGGCAGTACTTACCTTTGCCCGAGTGCCCGCAAGGGAAGTCTCGCTTCATGGTGATGCCCTTCAGTTAGATGGTTCACCATTCGACCATGGAGCAGCGCTCAGTCAAGGTCAGGTTGAGGAAGGATTGGACGGGTCTTTCGTGGGCTGCCGGGAATCCAGTTCGGCCGACAGTTCGAGGATGCGCGAGTCCGCTCGCGCGAGCCTCGTTTCCAGGCGCTCTATGTGAGCGAGTGCAACGGCGTACTGGTCAGCGAGCATCGTGAGGGCCCAGAAGGGCGTGAGCGTGGCAGAGCAATCCCGGCAGGTAACGATTCCGCCGCGCGGGTCGAGGCGGATATTGCGATGGGCGCACTCGCCGGGGCGGTGCGTGCGATCGTCTGTGGTGACGCGCAGGCGCGCGAACGGGAGGACACTGCTCATGCGCTTCCGGGCGGTAAGGGTACGGGTTTATGGGGCGAGGGCGGGGGAATGTATGTCGGGTATGCCGGAGGCGGCGTCAAGCGCAAAGAGATTCCGGGAGATCACTTCGTCGCGCCGGTAGTGCCGCTCGATCGTGTCAAGGTAACCACGGAACGCGTCCGTGTCAGAAGGGGGAACGCGATCGCTGCCGGCCGCAAAGCGCACATCGGTTGGAGCGTTGGCGTGCCGCTCGATGCTCGTGAGCGCAGCCACGTCCGGAAGCCACCAGCGATTCCAGCGCGTCGTGAACTTCAGCCAGCCGCGCGCGGCGGCGTCCATTTCGTTCCACGATGCCTGAAAGTCGAGAATCGCGCCGAGAGAGCTGAAGAAGGCCATCCGCACAGTTGTGTCGTCCGCAGCGGCGACGACGATCTGCTTGCGCCGTTCGTCGACCGGATCGGTCGAGCTTGCCATGCAGAGCGCCGGATAGCTGACGTGCCAGTCAGCACCGCGGGCCAGAGCGCGCTGAAGAAAGAAAGAGTTGGATTCCATTTTGTCGATCCTGTTCGGGCTATGTCTGCCTCACCCTATATGCATCGGCAGCAAGTCAAGTCGGCGACGGTAGCACGACCGAGGCGAGCGGCGATGGTGGAACCCATTCGACGCATGGCTCACTGCGCGAAGCGTACATCGCCTGCTTCTGCAACTTGCGGGCGCGGTATGCGTCGTTAGCTTCCATGCCATAGATCTCGATTGCGGTTGGCCGCGCTGTGTCTGTCAGACGGAAGTCGGGCAGCATGTCGTCGCCCTCGTCCCGCCGTAGCGGCTTTTCGAACCGCCGCCGCTCATCCACAAGACGGTTCGCCATATCGACCTCGTAGCTCGAGTCACACGGTATGAACGCGCGGTTGCAAAGCTGCAGGGCGAGATCGACCGCGCGCAGATTGCCGTCCTTCGTGCGTTCAACGACGAGCACGGCGACGACCCGGGCTTCCGGCTGGCCGATCATCGGCCACGCGTGCCGGTAAGAACGTGCAGCGCTTTCAACAAGCGCTTTCGATGCATAGAACGTCTCGAATGTCTGACGCAGGCGGACGATGAAGCCATACTTTGAAGGATCGATGGCCTTGATTTCCGCGATCACGACGCCGCGGTGCGATTCTGTCGGCGTGGTCCTGATCCGGCTCAGGAAGGCGTCGAACTCGGCCTTGATGGTCGGCAGTTCACTTTCTTCGTAGCGCCGCATGACGTGAACGACGTCCTGAACCGGCTTGCCGTTCATCTTCCCTTCGCCGAGCACTGCGAGGATCTGTGCACTGCAGGTACCCCAGTTGCGCTGCGCTCCGCCTGACCAATGGTTCAGGCCAGCGTCTTGCCACACGCGCTGCAAAAAACCGAGTAGCGGTGCGGATCGGCGCGACGCAGCGCGCGAATTATCGTCCGGTGAGCTTTCGCTTCTAACAGTACCGACAGTGCGCACCGTCAGGGACACGTCTAGTCTCGCATCGAGTCCCGCATGCGTCGTGCGGATAGCTTCCTGCTCGATGCCAGAAGCGCCACTCAATGCGGTGGGTTCGGCGAAGAACGAACAGACGTCCCGCTTGTGATAGACACCTTCGTCTGGCCAGCGCGCGAGATGGAAGAGCGCGCCGTAGCGGCGAACGACCAGTCGAAGCGGCTTGCCCCCGCCCGCGCTCTGGCAAAGGCACTCGGCGTAGCCAGACGTCCGCTTCGCGCGTTCGAGTCGTGTCGCGAAGCGTGCGGGATTGTCCTGCACCTCTTCGAGGGATGTCACCAGGCCGTCGAATCGGACGTTTGTCATCTGTCAGTTCTGTAGAAAACCCGGCCACGTGTAGCCTACGTTGCCGCGAAAGGCGTGTGTCCCAAGCAGCTTGCTCACCTGACGAACGCTGCTGGCAAACTGGTCGAGGTGGTGCTGGGTCGGAAAGCGGGCAACGATGCGTCGCAGTATGCCGGGTGCAATGTAGTCGCGCTGCTCGACATACCCATCGCCGATGAGTCGTCCATCCAGCAGTCCGGGAGTCCTAGCGCCGTGGCGCCGCCGACCCCTTGTCCACGCGTTGTATCGACAAATTCAAAGACGATCGTGATCATGGTTGGACATCCGCGGTACGGAGAGCGTCGCCGTGTCTGGCCATCCGCCCGAGCGGGATGATCCGCTCGATGGTCGAGACGTCGATAACGTGGCGGACGCCTGTCGCGTTCTGAAATTCGAGGAAAGTCACGCCATCAACGACGTGCTCCTGGATGAAGGTGCGTTCGAGCACGAGGCCGGGGAAATAGCCGTTGGACAGCGCCAACGCGCGGGTCTCGATGCAATAGCCCGTGGCAGGGCGTAGCTGGTCTGTCGCGTGTTGCATGCGGGTCACGGTCGCGCGTGCCCGCGCTTTGTTCCGTACGCGTCGAAAAGCGAGATCGCGCCGACTGCCATGACGAATGTGTTGAACACGGCCAGGCCAATGAGCCAGATTGCCCGCTTGTCGCGCACGGCAATCTCTTCGGCGCGTTCTCTTTCCGCCGCAGCAAGGTTCGCGCGCTGTGCGGCAAGTGACTGGGCTAGTGCCTGTTCGGAGCCAACGTCGTGACGGGCGAGCACACCAGAACGAAGTGCGGGCGGCATATCCCGCATCGCATCCGACACGCCTGTGAGTTCAGAGACGATTGCCGTATCAATTACGACGCCCACCGCTGCGCGCTGGGGTTGCAACTGGAATCCAGCGAGGCCGATCGTCGCCGTCGACGTGAGCACGGCGATGATGAGGATGGACAGCGTGGCGCGTTGACTAAATTTCATGCGAGTCGATAGAAAGTTCACCCATCAAGGGCGGGCACGGACTTATTTTCCGACTACTACGTTGTCGCGCGGCTTGCAAAGACACCGCAAATCGCAGTTCTTTCGGCACCGGACTGTTGAAACGACTGGTAATTCGAAAGACCAATGTAATGCGACCCTTGGAAAGAAGCAGGAAAACAGCGTCATTCTTCGTTAGTAGTCTGCCCATGGGTAAAGATCTGGCCGATGTTCGATATCGCAGCAGCCTGGCGGAGCCGCGTCGCGCAGACGTGAAAAATAAGAGCCCGCAGTTTTTGGAGAGTCACGTTATCCACATGCTTGTCCCCAGAATATGTTGATAACCCGAGGGGCACGCACGCAAGAGGCGATGTGAAAACGCCGTCATTCGGCCCTGCCGACGGCTTCGCGCGCCGTATTGTTTACACATCACCCGCGCATATGCGCATCGACTGACCGCGCACCTGCGCAATCCATCTGACGGCCGCTTCACGGTCGCTCATTCAACCCAGACGGGAACCATCCCGCTCTGGCGTGGTGTGTCCCGTCCAATTCATCGAGGGAAACACCATGTACACAGCACTTGTTCAGCAGTTCAAGGACGCACAGGCGAAAGCGGCGGCTGCCTATCTCGAAGTAAGCGCAGCAGAGACCGCGCTGTTTCCAGGCGACGGCGAATACTGCTATCGCGCCGCGGAATCCCGGTCCGATTACAAGACCGAACGTGAACTCAGCGACTTCTGCAATCGGCTCTCGCATGTCCTCGTCAGAGAAGCAGTTCGACGGTTCTCGCCCGAGGGCGGACGGCTGGAGATAGATGACCGCAAGGAACTCGACAACGCGTCAATCGACATTTCCGGCGCGCTGCAGGCCGGCAAGTGTCCTGACTTCGACGCGTTCTGGGCTCATCTTGAACGCACGTTCAGCGGCGACGCCGGGAAACGGATCGGCCTGATCCAGGCCGCAAAGCTGATCATCGACGGGTTCTACATTCGCCCGAATTCCGAGATCAAGCGGACGTCCAGCGCGATTGTGCTCGAAGCTCGCATCTGGAGCGAGACCTGTTACCGCTCCAGCGCCCGCAAGCCGACCTATCAGTCGGGCCAGAACGTGGCCAGTCTTACGCGTGGCCTGAGTGCGTTCGCGGCGCATGCTGGCTTCGACGTTCTATCCTTTGACCTCAAGCATGCCCGACTGCCCGACTACGAATTCGACACTCGCGAGAAGGTCAGTTTCCGTGGTCTGGATGTCGTGATGTACAACGAGAAATGGCAGTTCAAGTTCTCGCATGAGGTCGGAGACGCGCTCCCGCTGTTCATCAGCGAGTTTGGCGCCGACTACCTTGCCTCCCGTGACCGTTACTAACGCGGGGGGTCATCATGTCTCGTCAACGCATCTATCTGTTCTCCCGCTACGTCGCCCGGACGTACGTCTTGCCTCTCGAAAATCTCATCGCCATCGTGCGCGCGCGTGATTGCTATTCACCTATGTTTCGCGCCGCGGCGTTGCGTCACATCGTGATGCAGGCTCCGCTGCAGGTAACGGGCGGGCAGCCGTTCGCCGCACGCCGGCGAGCGGTGCGCAGTTTTTATCAACTGTAGTTCTCTTTCCGCCGCGCAGTACCTCGGCGTTCTTTCTTTGGCCCGCTTTTACGCGGGCCATTTTTTTTATGGACACAATCATGCAGAGAGATCTGTTTTCTTTTGCGCCGGACTGGTACGAGCCTTTGCGCTCGCTGCTGAGCCTCGGGTCGCAAGCGGTTCCGGTCGCTCATCAGGGCGAACTGGCCGCGGCGCGTCGTCAGCACCTCGGACAGTTTTTCACGCCGGACGCGATCGCCGCGTTCATGTGGAGCTTCATCAGCGGCTGGCGGCCGGATCGCCGGATACGTCTGCTCGACAACTCAGTGGGTTCGGGCAGGCTGTTTCAGTATGCCGACCCCGAGCGGTACGCGGTTTATGGCGTGGACGTGCATGCGGACGTCATAACGCAGTGTCAGAAGGTGTTTGAAGAAGCGGGTTTCGACTGCGAATTCAGACACGCGGGCATGGAGGACATCCAGCCGACGAACTTCGACATTGCGATCATCAACCCGCCGTTCTCGGTGCACCTGGAGTCGCCGCACCTGAAGCCGTTTTCCTGCACCACCTGGGGCAGATACGGTGCTAACACCAGTGCGCTCAGTCACGAGTACGCGGTGCATCAGGCGTTGGAAGCGGCCAATATCGTCGTCGCCTTACTCCCGATCACTACGGCGGAAGCCGTGTTGGCCGGTGGGCTCGGTGATTCGGCGCGACGTCGCGCTGCGGGCCTCTTCGAGCTGCCGCCCGACGCGTTCAGTTCGGAGGGCGCGAATGTACGCACTGCCGTCGTCGTATTCGACCGATACCGATCCAGGCCATCGGACCTCGTGAAAACGAAAATCGAAAACCTCGCGTTGCCGGGCCCAGACCTCGGTTTGCACTACGAGGATAGAAGTTTTGGCGAACCGCGACTGCGCTTCCAGAAGCTCGATGACAGCGTCCCCGCCATCACGCGGGCTGTGACGGGCAACAAGTCTGTCGTCATCTCGCATGACGGCCGGCGAATCCGCCTGGGCTTCGCCTGCGGCTTCAACGAGGCGATGGTGCTCAACAGCGTCTTTGTTGAGCGCATCTATTCGCGCGACGGCCACAGACTGCCGCGCGGCTTCCGTTATGCCGGTCAGGGGCTGCTCGATCTCGAGACGTACCTGATGCAGGACGATCCGCGCGCGGCGCTTGGCAAGCTGCTCGACCGCATCCGCAGCGTCGGTGGCGAGCCGCAGTTCGCGCCCGGCTTCCTTGAGCACCTGGAGCGTCGGGCGAGACGGAGCGTCCGTCAGGCGACACCGCTCAGGCATGTCGCGTGGACCACAGGCGCTGGATCTTCGGATGTTGTCACCGGCAAGGCGCGGGAGACCCACAAGGTCGATTTAACGCGCTGGGCCAGTCCCCTCGTGATGGCGGGAGAGTCTGTCAGCTTCGCACGCGAGGACGATGGCCGATACCGCTATGCCGTGAAGGGTGCTACCTATCATCTGTCGGTCGATGAATTGAACGCGCGGTTTGCGGTCGATAACGTTGCCGAAGGCTGGGAGGTGGTGCACGAAGGGCTGACCGTGAGATTTCCACAGCAGGCCGCGGCGCTTCACGCCAGAGTCAAGGCGTTAGGCGTCGATCGCTGGCTGAACTGGGAGTTTCAGACGGAGGATCTTGTCGAAACGCTCATGAAGCCGTCCGGTTGCGTGATTGCGTGGGAGCAGGGTTGCGGCAAGTCGCGCCTCGCGATCGCGCTCATTCTCGTATCGAAGGTCAGGCATGGACTCATCGTCGTTGAGTCGCGTCTGATTGACGAGATGATGAAGGAAATCGCGATGCTGCCGGTCGCTGCGGATGATGTGAAAGTCATCGGCAGCGCGTCGGACCTGACCGATTTGCGACGGATCAACCTGATCTCCTATGAGCGGTTGCGTATGCCGGTCGATAGGGAGGCGTCGAGGCGGGTGACCTATGCACACCGCTTGCGACGACGCATTGGTCTGCTGGTAGCCGACGAAGGCGAGCGGCTGGCCAATCCGACGAGCGATCAGAGCCGCGCGCTCTGGCAGCTTTCGGCGCGACGTCGTTATGTGCTCACCGGCTCGCCGATCCCGAATTATCCGCGCGATGCCTTCGGGCTGATCGCGTTTTCTGGTGGTGATGGAACCGCGGCTCAGCCTTACGGTTACCGGCTCGGTTATCTGGAGGAAAACTGGATCAACACCGTCGAGTATGCAATGCGTGGTGTTGACCGGTTCCGGGATGACTTCGTGGTTCTGGAATGGGTCACCTGGCAGTTCGCGGAGAGCCTGCAGGAAGGGGCAAAGCGCGAGGTGCCAAAGATCGGGAACCTGCACGGCTACCGCGCGATGCTTGGGCCGCATATCAAACGGCGGCTGGTGGCAGAGCCGGAAGTCGCGAAGTACATCCAGATCGAGCCGCCGGAGTTCGAGGTCGAAACCGTGGACTGGGACCGTGGGCATCTGGCCACCTACCTGAGAGCGGCCGACGAGTTTGCTGACTGGTATCGCTCATCACGCGATGACCGCAAGGCATGCAACCTCATTACGATCCTGGCGCGTATTCGTGCGGTGCATTTTGCCGCCAACTATCCGCAGTACGGGATGGAGGGCGTCGAATTCGTCGGCGGGCTGACGAGCAAGCAGCGCGCGGTGATCTCGCGTATGCGGGAAATTGCGGCCGAGGGCAAGCAGGCGATCGTGTTCGCAGAGAACCCGGGCGTGCTTGATCTTCTCGCACGCGAGCTCGAGTCGCATGGTGTGCAGTCGGTGCCGTTTCATGGCGAGATACCGATCAAGCGCCGCGTGTCCGACAAGGACAGGCGGTTCCTGACGGGGCTGGCTACTGGGCTTCTGGCTACGAAGGCGTCGGGGCGTGCGGGCTACAACCTGCCGAATGCCGACTACATCCTTTTCTACGACCGGTCGTGGACGTGGCGCATCGAGTATCAGGCGATGCGGCGCGCGCTGCGCTGGAATCGGAAGGGAACCTTGAAGGTGCTGTATTTCCACTTGCCCGGCAGCATCGACGAGTACCAGGACCAGATGGTTGCGCACAAGCGTGATGCAACACAGGCAGGACTGGACTGGGCGACGCCCGAGCTTGAAGACGAAACGTTCCTGCACATGGATTCGCTGCTGGACCGTTTTGTTCATGACCTCGCATTGAACGCCGATCGCGAGAGCGGCGACATGCGCAAACTGTTGAAGGAGGCTGCATGAAGGAATCAAAGGTGTCGGTGCTGGTGGGCGACGGTGTCCTGACGGTCAAGCGCGAGGGCTCGAACCGCGCGCTGCAGGCGAACATTCTTGGCACCGTCGAAGCCGACGGCGTCCAGGTGTTGTGTCTGGACCGCCTGGTGCATGCAAGCCATGAGCAGCAGTTCGGCGAATGGACGCTGGCCGGCGCGGTAACGACCCTGCTGTCGCGACCGCTGAAGCTGGAGGCGGTTGCGCTGCAATGAGATGAGAGCGGCGCCGATAAGGCGTCGCGCTCGTACCCTGATCAAACCCGGCTTCGTGCCTAATGCCGTTCAGTTAAGCGACTGAACGGCATTTTTTGTTTGTGGCGCAAAGTGGTTGTAAACGTGACGCAGGGGTGTTAACTTTCATCGCCATGCTGGTCGATGATCTACGCCCATTGGTCGAATCACAGCGGCCGTTCGAATGGGACCGGCTGGGGCAGCATCTTCCGTACGAGTGGATCGAATGTGCGGTACAGGCCAGTGCCAGTGCGAGCATTCGTCGGCGCCGGCTACCCGCGCAGCAGGTCGTATGGCTGGTGATTGCGCTGGCGTTGTACCGGCACCAGTCGATCAGTGAGGTCGTTGACGAACTGGACCTTGCCTTACCCACACCGCAAGCGTCATTTGTCAGTAAAAGCGCCATCGCCCAGGCGCGGCAGCGCACCGGCGCCGCTCCTCTGGCGTGGCTGTTTCACGAATCGGCCAGGAACTGGGTCGCGCAGGATCAGGCGAAGTATCTCTTCAAGGGCTTCGCGCTGTTCGCGATGGATGGCACCACGCTGCAAACCGCCGACAGTGCCGCCAACCGCAAGCACTTTGGCGCCTCAGCCGCCACTCATGACCGGGTGGGCAGCTATCCTCAATTGCGCGCAGTCACGCTCACCACCATTGCGACGCGTCTGGTGCGCGATGCCAGCTTCGGTCCTTACGACATCAATGAGATGATCTGGGCGCGTGAGCTTATCCCGCGCGTGCCAGATAACTCCATTACCGTGTTCGACAAGGGGTTCCTGTCGGCCCAGTTGCTATGCAACCTGGTCTCGGGTGGCGAGAACCGGCATTTCATCATCCCGGCCAAGTCCAATACGCGTTGGGAGGTGGTGAGGGGGCACGAAGGGGACCAGATCGTGCGCATGCGCGTTTCGCCGCAGGCACGAACGAAATGCCCGCAACTACCCGAATTCTGGGAGGCCCGCGCGGTGCTTGCCGTCGATGTCCGCGGCAGGCAACGGATCTTGCTGACGTCCCTGACCGATCGACGGCGTTTCAAGGCGGCCGACATCGTGGCGTGCTACGAGCGTCGCTGGCAGATCGAGACCAGCTACCATGAATTGAAGCAGTCGATGCTGGGCATGGAGCTGACGCTTCGCAGTCAGACTGTGCAAGGGGTCTACCAGGAGCTTTGGGGCGCCCTGGTCGCCTACAACCTGATCCGTCTGGAAATAGCCAAAGCCGCGCTTGATGCTGGGCACGCGCCTGAGGATCTGAGCTTTATTCGGGCCTTCCATATCATCCAGTATGAAATGACATGGGCGGCCGTGACGCGCTCGTACGGCAAACTTCCCATGCTGCTGACTCGCTTGCGCGAGCGGCTCAAGCAGCTTCCCAACGAAAAACGGCCCGGGCGCACTTGCGCCCGGGCCGTCAAATCCAGACCTTTCCGTTACACCGTTCGATTCCTGAAGAGAGACCTTAACTGAACGGCATTACGGCTTCGTGCCGGGTTTTTTTTCGTCCGCGAAATGCGCTGGCCTGTTTCGTTTACCGGAAAGGCACTGCGTTTACGCGAGCTTTGCGCGTCGAATGGCCGTAGGCGCGGCGGTATCTTTGCGCTATCACCCGCGTCCTTGACGCATCGACTTGCCGGTTTTGACCGGCCCATTGTTGTTCAACCCTTCGGGAACTCACTCCCGACGGGGCTGGGTTCCCTCTCTGGAGACCCGCAATGCAACAACAACCTACTCTTGCCCTTAAACAGATCACCATCGCTACCAACCCCCGCACGTACTTCGATCCGGCGGAAATGGAAGAGTTGACGGCTTCGATCCGCGAAAAGGGCGTTATCCAGCCTGTCATTGTCCGTACGCTTGCCGATGGCGGCTTCGCTCTCGTTGCTGGTGGCCGAAGATACAAGGCGGCCCTCACGGCGCATGGCGAGGATTACGAGATACCCGTCGTCGTGAAGGAAATCGATGAGGTCGAGGCGAAACAGCTTGCGATCATCGAGAACATCCAGCGTGCGGATATGTCGCCTGCCGAGGAAGCCATTGCAGCAGCCGAGCAGGTAGGGCTGTGCAAGGGCGATCGGGACGAGGTCGCGCGCATCTTCGGATGGTCGCGCGCCACGCTCGACAAGCGCCTCGCGCTGATGAACTGTAGCGCTTCCGTTCTCGAAGCGCTCAACACGCGGCAGATCCTCCTGGGCCATGCAGAACTGCTGGCCGCGCTTCCGAAAGAAACGCAGGACAAGCTGCTGCCCTTCATCATTTCGGAGGGCAAGCCCGTCGCCGAGTTGAAGAAAACGATCGAGCAGGTCGCCTGTTCGTTATCGGCCGCGATATTCGACAAGGCCGACTGTGCCAACTGTCCTCACAACTCGTCCACTCAGGGCGAGATGTTCGGCGAGTCCATTGCCACGGGCAACTGTACGAACCGAACCTGTTTCAACGAGAAAACGGAGAAACAGCTTGAGGCGGTGGCCACGGGCCTTCGCGATGATTTTCCCGTCGTGCGCATTGTGCGCGCGGGCGACAACCATACCCGGATCCAGCTTGCTGTTGAAGGGGCAAAAGGAGTCGGCGAGGAACAGGCGAAGGCGTGTCACGCATGCCAGAACTACGGCGCCGCTGTCAGCGGTCTGCCGGATTCGGTCGGCAAGGTCTACAAGGGCCAGTGCTTCGACACCGTCTGCAACATGAAGATGGTCGCGAAACGCCTGCAGGCTGAGAAAGCTGCCGCGCAGCCGAAGTCTGAGACGAAAGCGGACGGAACAGGTGCGGCAAAGGCTGCGGCCAAAGCCACCGGCGCGGCACCGTCGACGACGAGTAATCCGCCGGCGACGGTTGTAGCCGAATCGGACCGCATCAAGACGTATCGCGTGGCGTTGTGGCGTAAAGCCCTGCGTCGCGAGGTCGGCGCGAATGCCGCGCTGGCCCAGCGATACCTTGTCTCGATCGCCCTCGCCGGACAGGCCCGCTGTGTCGATGACTCGACGATGAAGGGCATCTGGGAAAAACTGACCGAAGAAAAGATCGCCGTGTCGGATGTTGCGAAAACGGCAATATCCGTGGCCGCGGTCGATGACGACAAGCTCGCGCTTGCTGTCACCGGCGTGACGGTCGCCGCGATCCAGGGTCTGGACGTTCACCATCTGACGAGTCTGTGCCGTCATCATCAACTCGACCTCAATCAGCACTGGAAGCTCTGCAAGGAGTTTCTGGAACTGATCACGAAGTCGGAAATGATGGTGGTGGCTGACGAGCTTGGCATCCGTGCCGCGCTCGGCGACGAGTTCAAAAAGGTGTTTGCCAAATCGAAGGCGGAAGTCATCGAGGCGCTGCTCAACGTCAAGGGCTTCGACTACACCGGCAAGTTTCCGAAGGTTCTGAAGTATTAACGCGCCCTCCGGCGCATCGACCGAAGCGGGCATTCTGTGTCCGCTTCTCTTCTCTTATGGACTGCCGACGGGCGGTCCTTTTTTCTTTCAGGAGTTTTTATGTTCGTTGAAATTGAACCGCTGTTGAAGTCGTGCGGCGCGCTGAAGCTGGTCATCAAGATGAAGGGAGATGCAATGGTCGTGTTCGTCATGCCGGAAGGCGAGGCGAAAGACACGGCGCTGCGTCAACCGCTCGTAATGACGGCTACGGCCGCCGAACTCGATGCTGGCTTTGCGGAGCACGTCGCGACCTACACCGGCGCTCATGCGTCGCTGGCGGAACAGGTGGCGGCTACCACCGCAATCCTCGGTGAAGCGCAGAAGGCCCAGGTCACGAAAGCGACCAAGGCCCTCTCCGGCAAGGGCGGCAGAAGTTCGCCAGTCTCTGCCCAGGCGTCACCAGGAGCGGACGAGTCGGACGATGAGGGTGACACCGATTCGTCGGCCGCCCAAGCCGGTACCGCAGAGAACGGCGGTGCGGCAGCCGCTTCGGCGCCTGCTGCTCCGGCTTCGAACGGCACCGATCTCGCTTCGCTCTTTTAAGGAGGCACGGTCATGTCGATTTCGATCACCGCTCTTGTTCGCCAGTTCTCCTATAACGGCGTTGCCTTTGCCGACCCCGGCCCGGCGTTCTCGCCCGAAGATGTTCGCGATCTCTACTCGGCGCAGTATCCCGAGCTGACGACCGCGTCCGTCGACGGCCCCGAATTCACGGGCGATGTCGCAACCTACGAGTTTGTCCGTGCGGCAGGCGCCAAGGGTTCGTATGCGTAAGCAGACGCTTCTCAAGGCTCTCGCCGACCCGGCCAACGGGTTCAACCAGGAACCGCCCGGGGCGGTTTTTTTATATGACGACGAGGTTCGCCAATGCTGTTCGATCCTTCATTCACTGATAGACCGGTCGATGCGGGCGCCGGTGCGTCCTGGCAACCGCCAGTCGCTGCCATTGCCCGAGATCGATCTGCCGATTGTGTTCTGACGCTGCCGGATATCGCTGAAGACGTTCCTGTGCGCGCATCGCTGAAATGGCGCGAGGACACCTCGGTTGATGCGGTCGTGCTTGAGCAGTTCAGGCACGGGCCGCTTCTCGCGGCTGACGTAGAGGCGCCTGTCAGTCCGGTGGACGCGTTCCAGCAGGCTTTCTTTGCGTGGGCGCGTCGGCAGTTGCCGGCGCCGCTTCGCTTCTTGTCGTTCGGACTGGATCTGTGTGACACCAACGCAGTCAATGATGCGATCCAGCATCAGTACGACCACGATGAGTTCAAGCCCCGCACGCCATTGCATCTCGGCGTGAAGTGCTCTGATGAATGGGTGCACGAGGTCGGCGCTCTGGTAGAGCCGCTCCGACGCGCCCATCCACTGCTGCTGCACACGATCTTCAACACGGTAGATCGCGTGTCCGCCAAGACAGTCTTGATTCGTACGCCCGGCTGGTTCGTGTGCGAGGCGTCCTGCATGCACTGGGAGGGCGACGAAAGCGCGACCGATGAGGACGTGCGTGAGTGGCTGCAGGAGATGTATGGCGACGGCGATGCAATCGATCGCTATCTGCCATCCGTACTTCGGCCGCTACTCTGTCCTGACGAAATCCGCGTTCCGGCAAAAGTCGAAGGACGCCGTTCACGGTCTTCAACGCTTTCGGATAACGAGTTGCGGGAGCTGCGCAAGGCGTCTCCTGCAATGGTGGCAAGGGTGTGCGTGGAACTGCTCGCCCTGAAGCACCTGTTACGCAAGGCAGGCAAGTCCGGGTGCCTTTCTGATGGCTATGACGCGCAACCGATCTATTCGGGCTGCACGCTGCTCCTCGCGCACAACGAGCGAACAGGTGAGTTGCTTGACGACCACATGGAGAACGCATTCCAGGCGGGCGAAGCGACCGAGTACAGCCGCTTCATCACTTTTTCCAACACACGACAGGGCATCCGCGAGCAGTACGCCCAATGGAGCCTTGGCTTGCGCATGCTTCACCACCTGGACCGTCTTCTGGCGCTGGTGGTGGACCCTAACTAGGAGTTTTCCAATGAAACATGTTTCGATTGGCCAGACGGGTCACGACGTTGCGTTGTCGTCAGCCCTGCTGCTTTATACCGCTCAGAATGGTTCGCACTATGCAACGGTGCATCCTGTCGCTGCGGAACGCAAAACCGGGCGCCCGATTATCGGTGCCGGTCGGCCGCTTGATCGGAACGCCCTGATCGATGCGCTGATGCAGCTGGATCGCAATGCCGCGCCTAAAGCCGATTTTCTCCCCGCGACTGTGCTTGGGGTGACGTCGGCGGCAGTGACGTGGTGGTGCCCGCCGGCTCCCCGACGCGTGTTTTTCAGGTGTGAGGAGCTGGGTGAGCGCAGTGCGATCGTGCCTCATCCGGGACTGGTCTTTCAGGCCAGCATCAGTGGCTTCAGTGTCTTCGCGCTGAAAGGCGACAGCAGACCCGAACCATCCACACCGCTTTTTGAGCCTCCGTACTTCAACACGTGGGACAGGGGCAAGATTTGCATCGGTTCGGCCAACGTCCCGCGTCGCATTGAGGTCGCGGCGATCGCTGGATGGGAAGAGGGCTTTTTTACTTCGGCCTTCACTCACCCGAACCACGGCGGCAAGCGTGTCGAGTACAAGAACGGCTTCTACGCGTTCTGGAAAGACATGCTCGACGGCAGCTTCGAGGCGTTTCCACTCGATGCGCTGGTGCCGATGAAAGACGCAACGGCGGGCAAGCTCGTCGCCGGAAAGATCGGAGGTCAGCAATGAATCAGGTCGATCAGGTGCTTCAGGGTTCGTTCCCGTCCGTCATGGTGCCGGCGCGCGAACCGGTTGTCCCGATGTCCGCGGCTGGCGAGCGGCTGCTCATCGCGTCCAATGGCGTGTTCCTTGAAATCAACCGGCCTTGGATACGGCTTGTCCGGCTGCTGGGCTCGTATGGCTGGCGCACGCCGGTGCCGTATGGCGAGGCGGCCAATGCGACGGAAGTCCGCTGCGGTGCTGTCCCCGGAGAGATGGTTGCCGGGTTCGCACGGATGGCGCATGCGGCTTTGCCCAACGAGGTTGGGGCGTGGATCACCTGGAGCGCGTCGACTGGCGCGTTCCGGTTGGTGCCGCTTCCTTCGTTGTCGCACAGCCCGGATCACCTCCATTACGAGCGTCCGCAACTGGAAGCTGGCGAATGGCTGGTGGTTGACTGCCATTCGCATGGCCACGGCAAGGCGTTCTTTTCATCGACCGATGATCGTGACGATCAGCACGATGTGAAGCTGGCGCTTGTGCTTGGCCACTGCCATCAGACGCCGTCCGTTGCGCTGCGGTTGTGCGCAAAGGGCCGGTTTGAGGTCCAGCGCGCTATACCAGAGCGCTGGCAGGCTGCGTTGGCCCGGGAGGTCGTATGACGCTACTCCATACGACACCTGCGCACATGCTGAGCGGGCCGTGGAAGGTGGTGGTCGTGGGCGCTGGCGGGACTGGCAGCGCCTTGCTTCCTTCACTTGCACGGCTGCATCACGCGATGGTCGAGCTCGGGCATCCGGGCGGGATCGAATGTGTGGTCTACGACGATGACACGGTCAGCGAGTTCAACGTTGGCAGGCAGGGCTTCTATCCAAACGACGTCGGCCAGTACAAGGCGACGCTGCTGGTGAACCGCCTGAACCTGCTGATGGGAACGAACTGGACGGCCGAGCCGCGCCGCGTCGATTCGAAGCTGAATCTGTATGCGGACATGGTGATTGGCTGCGTCGATTCGAGGCGTGCGCGTCATGCGATCGCGCAGGCTGCGAAGCGGGGCAAGGTTCGCTATTACCTCGACTGCGGCAACGAGACGGATCGTGGCCAGGTGATTCTTGGGGAGTTCGGTAAGGCGCGGCATGACAGGCTACCTCACGTGGGTGACCTGTTTCCCGACCTGCTGAATCCGAAGAATGACAAGGCCGACGATACGCCGTCGTGCTCGATGGCGGACGCACTGCGCAAGCAGTCGCTCGTCATCAACCAGGCAATCTCGGTGCAGGCGTTCAATCTGTTGTGGTCACTGTTTCGCAACGGCGGCCTCAATTTCTCGGGCGTGTTTGTGAACCTCGCAACGGGGAGAACGAACCCGATACCCATTGATCCGGCGGCATGGGCGCGCTTTGGCTATGACGCGCCAAAGCCACCTGTGAAAAAGACCAGAAAGCCTGCAAGGGCCAAGGTCGCTGCCTGACGCCACATTCCTCGAAAGTGAGGGCGTGGCGTGTCTATACCAGGATGTCCCCGCTTCGGCGGGCGTCTCCTACCCATATCCAACCGGAGGTCTCAATGACCCAACCCAAACCGTCGACTTCGGTCGGCAAAATGTTCATCCGCTACGCCGCGTCTGCGGTCGCGGGAGCGGCCGTTTCGTTTGCGGCAAACCATTCTGCCGTGCCGGTGCTGGCACCGCTCGCGCAGACGATTCTGCAACACCGTGAGTTCGCCAGTCCCCAAGTCGGGGAACGGCTGCTCGCAGTGCCCGCGGTCATTGCGTTGCTGCTCGCGGCGTCAGTTGCGACAGAAAGGCGTCGGAATGCATTTCTCGATGCCATTGCTTCGCGCGGCCGGCGCCTGGCAGGCTGGCTGATTACAGGTGCCACCACAAAGGTCTGTTTTCTTTGCGGCGCGCTCGCCGGATTCGGCGGCAAGGGCTGGCTCGCGGGCCTGCTGACGCTTGTTATGTACGCCGGGATTTTTGCATGCGTGCGAGCACTGGTTGTCTCTGCCGAGATGCCTGCGCGTCCCCGGTCGTAACGAGACCTGTTTGATGCCGCCCCTTGTGGGCGGCGTTTTTCCTATTTCCCTCAGCGGGCGCAGCCCGGTGGGGGCTGCTCCGCGATCACATATCGGAGCTTCAAAATGGGTGCAACTGTATTGACCGGAAAGAAGGCCGGCGCATTTCAGACGGTCGATGGCGAATGGATGTTCGCGCTGTTTGAACGGACGTACGAGAAGAACTGTTATCCACACATTGACCAGTGGTCAGCCATCGCCTTCGGGCGATATGCCGACGTGATGAGAAGGGTGTTCCGGCACGCTTCGTCGTGCGAGGGCGGCATGTTGCAAAGCCGTTCCGGGTACATCAAACCGGAAAACTACATTGCGACGTGGCGATCCTTGCTGGCCAAGCCGTTCCGGCTTCCTGACCTGGCGATCCGGCTGGATGTCTCGACGTCCTTCCGGGCGGCGCTTCCCGAAGCGGCGCTTGATGACGTCCGTAGCAGTCTGGTCGCCGCAGGGTTTGCTGACCGCGTAGAGGAGGTCGTGAGTGGAAAAGCGGAACTCCCGCTTGTCCGCGATGCTGCGCTTCTCGAAGCTATTTACGGCGAAAGGGGCGCGCTCAGCGCGTGGCGGGTGCTACGCGAGGATGACTGCTCAGGTGTCCTCGTGGACGCGGACCTGAATCTGCCGCCTCGCAGGCCAACGGCGCTGGATCGCATGCCCAAGGTTCGATGCTACAAGATCGATGATGAGAACCGGCTGGTATCGTTCGGCGGACAACCGTGGGACAACGCTGGCTGGCAGTATTCGGCGATCGGAACCTTCATTACCGAGGTTGCGTATCCGCTGGAGATGGAAGCGCCCGGTTTCGCGAAGGGTGCGATTCCGGCTTATCGGCAGCTACTGACGAACGCCGACCCGCTGCCGGGGGACACAGTCATTAACGTCACCCGGTCGCCGGAAGGCATTGAAGAGTATTGCGCGCGGGTTGCTGATGAACTTGCTGTGTATCTCGGCCTGGCAGACGTTCAGGGCCGGGCGCCTGCGCAGTTCAGTTCCCGGTTTGGCGAAATCCCGGTCGAGCCGCGCGGCTCCGCGATGTACAAACTGTGCAATCTGCGCAGCCAGCAGGTGACGTGGACCGTACCGGAAGACGCAGCGTCGACGCAGGCGGTCCATACGACGCCATGCACGGATCTCGCCCAGCTGATTCTCGAACTTGCCTAATCTCTGACGACAAGCGCCGCACCCGAAAGGGGCGGCGCTTTTTTTTCTTACCAGTAACGTCGACGACGACGCAGGTAGATCGCCAGGGCGAGTAGCCCAACAAACAGGGCCTCGACTCCCCATTTCAGCCAGTCACTGCTGACGAGCGGTTCGCTCATTGGATGGAAGAACGTATCGGCGTCACGCCCCCCGCTCGCGATGCTATCGAGCACCGGCCAGACCGCGGGCCAACTGACCACGAGAAAACCCGCAAGCAGTGGGAAGCCGAAATCGTCGAGGAAGCGCCACGCGAGAAGCGCTATGACGGCGCAGAAGAGGATCGGCATGGCCGCAGTGCATACGGACGAAAAACTGGCGCCAAGACTGCGCGAGAGCCAGAGTAAAAATGCGAGGACGCCCAGAATGCAGAGAGCGATGAGTGACGTGGTTGCGTCGTTGCGCATGGAGGATTACCCCTTTTCGGTTGGTTGGAAAATGAGTGGGGCGGCGATAACCGCCCACGGTCGTCAGAAAGCAAAAGCCGCCTGGAGCGGCAACTCACGCGCACCTTGCGTCGCGCCGCGAGCGGCGCTCTCGGCAAGCAGCGCGTCGTAGCGCAGAAGAACCGTCTCCGCTGAAGTGTGTTCGACGTCGATGCCAACAAGCGCGCCGAAGCGCGTTCACTTCTGCGGTGCTGGCGACGGTTCGCTGGACACGCGTGGCCGGGCTGGTGAGGCGTTCGCGGAGCGACGAGAGGTCGATGATCTGGAGGGACATGGCGCGCAGTGGAAGTGATCGTGGTTCATCTTCGCAGTTGCAGCGCAAAGTCAAGGCGTCGCCAGTGCCGATTCCGGCGAAAGCGAATCGGCCCCGAATGAGGCGTCTTTTCGGAGGATTGGCGCTCGGGCACGTCGATACAATGAAGTCTCTCTCTTGTTCGTAACGACCACCCTCGGAAAGACGAACTCTTCAGGCCAGCCTTTGGGCTGGCCTTTTTTTCGCCCGTTGTGTGACGCGGCCAGCGAGAGACGGGTGGAAATCTGGAGCATTGCGGGCGTGGCCCGTGCCTTGTGCCGATAGACTGGCTTCATTCCCTGCGCTACTGCGCATCGACCTCGACACGATCCTCTCCAGGACCGTTCATTTTTCTCTCCACGCCGTTCACCTGAACGGTCTATCGAAAAGGCTGACGTTCGCGTCGGCCTTTTTCCTTTCGCGATGGGCTTTCCCATCGTTCGTTGCAAGCCGTAGCTGACGGCGGATCTCTCGCCCGTCTTATTTCATGTACCCATCTGGGAGCCTCCTCCCTAATGGGAACGGCTCCCTGTTTTCAGGAGCCGCACCATGACACAGCAAGTCATCATTTCCGAAGCGCTCGCACGAGTTCTGGCAGTTTCCGCAGGCCCTGTCAGGGTCTCGGAAAAGTGGGGCTTTCGCGAAAACCAGCGTGTTCTCGCGCAAGCTGTCGCGACTTTGCCTATCAGGACGTTCAGTGGCTCCATTCTCTATCTCTCGAGCGACGGGACGGCAACAGTGAAGTTTGACTACGACTTCGCGTTCGACGCTGAGCGCGAGCTCGTCAGCAATGGTCGGGTTGATCTGCATTACCTCACCCGTCTTGCGTCATAACTGATCCACGTTTTCTTTCCCCGTCGGGGCAACCTCCCTGACGGGATGGTTGCCCTTCATCTCGTTGAGGCAATCATGTTCAAGCTCATTATCAGCGTCGTTCTTCTCTCACTTCTGACCGCTTGCGCGAGTGCGGATTTCGGCTCGCCGAATACGTACCAGCGTTACGACGTGCAGCACATCGGCCAGATGGAGGAGGCGACCATCGTCCGCGTCCGCCAGATCACGATCGAGTCCAGTTCGGATTCGTCAGGGCTGACCTCGATTGTGAGTTCCGCGGCCAGCGCTTTCCTCGGCTCCCAGATCATCGGGAACGGGCGCGGCCGTTACATCTCCGGCGCTCTGTCGGGCGCTGCTGCCGGGTTCATTTCCCAACACGTCAGCGCTGCGATGTCGCGTCACAGCGGCGTTGAAGTCTTTTTGCGTCGCGCCAACGGGCAGACAGTTGTTGTGACGCAGGTCGACGATCAGCAGTTCGCTCCCGGCGAACACGTCTATCTCGTTTCCAGCGGGTCCGGTTTCCGGATTACGCACTGAAGGTCGCATCCGTCAGCACGAACCACTTTTCTTCGACGATCCAGGAGGTTGTTATGAATGGCTACGAGCTTGTTACGCACGGTCGCACTTCGGGATGGAAGCCGGAGATCGACGCGGTTAACGCAGTGAACTTCTACGGAATGCGTCCGGTGGAAGTTGCTGCGCAGGCTGGGGATGTTCGGGAGTTTGCGGCTATCGTCGCGCACCCTGACTTTGACCCGATCGGTGCCCGGCCGCTGTTCTTTGCGGAAGTGGGGCGTTTGAGTGATGGCTACGGCGACGCGAGATTCGCGCGCCTTCGACCGGAGCTTGACGCATACAGGTCGCGTTTCCTCAGCAAATTGGGTTAGCCGGCTAGACAGCGGTCTATTAGTTATGTGCGCGTCCGAACTGGACGCGCTTCCCTTGCGCGGCAACTCCCCGCAAGGGAGTCGCCTCGTCTATTCGAGGTTCGTTATGAAATTTCCCAAGCTGTTCTACGCGGATCGTCGATCCGCTGGCGCCGGCGCTACCGCTGCTCTCCAGCAGCAGGCCTCGCGCGTTCTTCGACGTGTCGCGCAAGACCTGCGTCTTCGGTCCCATGAAATTGTCGTCGAGCCGTCGCGCTGCAATTCTCCGGGGCGTGTTTCGCTTCGCACCGAGACGCTGTTTGTCGACGTGCTGGACCGGCCTTGTCAAAAGGCTGTAGCCCTCAGCTTCCGCACGCGCCGCGGCCGCTCGGACCTTACGGGTGGGGGCGAAAACTACGTGCCGCTCGAGCAGATCGAGACGACGCGTGGCTATCAGTCGTTCCTCGATGGCCTCCGGCTGGCAAGTGGCATCGACACCTCGTCCGGAGGGCGGCGATGAAACTGGCGAAGGTCAAAGTCGAGTACACGGGCGGCACTACGATTACGGAGAGAGTTATGCTTGACCCGGAAACGGGGCTGGTACATCTGCCTCCGCGTCTTCATGCTCTGTTGGAAGTGATGGACGAAACCGAGTGTTCACCGTCTTTCGTGCTCGAGTACAACGGTTTCACGCTGGCGGTCACGGTCGATTCGAGTGGATCGCGGAAGATCGCCATACCTGGACAGCAATCAGGTTTTCGGCAGGTATTGAAGCCAACGAAAGACCAGCGGCAGCAAAATGCCAGATTCATGCACACGTTGTCGGCGGCCTCCATCGGCGGTTTTGTCGGATTCGTGCATGCTTCGACAGCCTTTGATTTGCCAACAGTGGTAGGCGCGGTAAGTCTCGCCGTTGTTGGGGTACTATTGTGGTACGCAGGCTTTTTAAATATGAAAGGAGATTGAAATGACCGCAAGTATCATCACCCTGGTGGTCGGCGTTTCGATCGCTGCGTTCTTCATGTGGACGGCCGAGAACGGTCGACGCGCCGATCGCGAACGCGAGTGGGGCAAACGCGACTGAGAAAGTGGCCTAGCGCCGCACTACAGGTATAGGGCTGCACCCTTCGGGGGAGCGGCTTTTTTTTCGTCTTTTTCGACCATTGAACGCGCCTTCGGGCGCGTTTTTCTTTTTGTGAGACCAGAAATGAACCATGCATTTGTAAAACCCGTGGAGTATCAGCAGCCCGTTGCCGTCGCCTCGGCGGTCGGAAACGGAAGCGTCGTGGCCGCGATCGCCGGCGCACGCGCTGATGCGTTGCCGTGCGGTGACCGTCTGGACGTTGAAGGCAAGACTGTTGAAGAGGTCTGTTCGATGCTCTGCAAGGTGTTGCGCAGTACGGAGCTTGAGCCGGAGTGGCTTGTCGCAGCCAACATGCTGGATGATCCCAACGAAGCGACCAGCGGTGCGCGCATGGACCGGGTCTGGCCCGCGGACAGCGTCTGGAACCGCGTGGCTGTCTCCGTTGACATTGGCAGATCCGAAGGCTGGATTGTCCACGTCGACTGGATCACGCGCACGGAAATACCGGACGCCGTCGGCCGCGGATATGCCGTGATGCCGCTTCTGCGTGCAAAGGTGTTCGTCGCGGACCAGGCGTGGCAACTGGCGCGCTTTATCGCCAACGCGATCGACGTCGCTTAACCCAGTTTCCTCGCGTCGCAAGGCGCAACCATCAATTCAACCCTCTGCGGGCACTCGGCCCGACAAGGGAACGATTGCCCGCTTTTTCTTTTCTGGAGGAATCGTGTATCAACTTTCCTTCGCAGGTCTTTCTCTCTCTATCGGCACGCTGCTCGAAGTACTCGCAGTGTTCAGAACCGATACTCCCCTGCTTGCGCTTGAATCGTCTGAAATCGTACTGGAGCACGGCGGCCAGCCCGTTCAGGTCATCCGCCACAACGGCGCGCTCACAGTGCGTCGGCCGGGCACTGCCCGAGACGTTTTCCTATCGTTGATTGATGAGATCGACGGCGCATATTTCCGACCGAACGGCGTCCTGCAGGCTGCATGGCAGATCCGGCGCTCACACTGGAAGCTGCTCTACGATGCGTTCGACCTGACATCTAACCCCCGCCTGATTTTTTCGTCCGACCAGATCGAGGCGGCAGCTGATGCACGAGGCCGTCTGGACCTGTTCGAACTGCTGCAGTCGGAAAGCGAGCGGCGGTTCGCGTTTCGCTATGCGGGGCCGGAGTACGGTCGCACGCGGCATCGGAACGGGCGACACGAAGTTCACGTCGCGTACGCACTCGCGGAAGGCTGGGATGTTCCCGAAGCGGTGCTGGAAGAGTATCGCCAGTTGCCCGACAGGTTCGCGATGGATATGAGCTGGGGCAGGGTGCTGGTCGACGTGCGGGAGCTGCGCGGGGCGATGCCGCCGGACAAGGTTCGTGTGCTGACGAGTGTGATGCAGCGCGAACAGGGCGGAATCAGTTCGGGCAATGCAGCGCTGCTCGCGATGGCGATGAGGCTCGCGTCGAATTCTCCGACGTTCGAGCAGGTCGACGATCTCCTGTTCCGTCACGGGCTGGTGCAGGCGCATAACCTGCCTGATCGCTACTCGACCCCCGAGCCGCTTGGGACGCCAGTGTCGAAGTTTGCCGATGTTTACCGGCAGAACATGGCGGACAAGCGGCGCGATACAGCGGTGGCACGGCTGCGCAAGGATCGTTCGGCCGGGCAGATCTCTCAACGGACGTTCGACCTCCAGATGCAGATCGCGCTGCTGGAGCACGGGCGGGAGACTTTCGCTCTCGGAAACGAGATCTCGGAAGCGATCGACAGCGGCGACGTGCACTACCTGCTGAAGATCATGGACTGCCCCGACGAGCGTAATCGCGTTGCGAAGCAGACAGTGTGCGAGATCTTCGGCATCAAGCTGCTCGGTGTGCGCGCTGCTACGCGTCGTCGCGGCATCTTTGCGCTGGCCGGATACGACGAGGCCTGTCTGGCTGAGTGGGAAGCGGCCGGATCTTCGCAGGCTCGCCAGCGTGTTATTGAGGTGCATCAAGCGGTGCGTGCTGCCGTCAGCGTCCATCCGGCCGTATTCGCACGGACGCAGGTGGCTCACCACGCCTGATCATCTTCATCCAGTCCTTCTCGACAACCCGGCCTCGCGCCGGGTTTTTTTTCGTCCAGCCCGTGCGGCCGCAAAACGTAAGGCCATATGAAAAAGCGACGATTCGGGCATTGCGTGCGCGCAGCGCTCCCTACACTTGGTGTCATCTACCGCGTCATTGACGCATCGACCTTGCCGACACATCGGCATTCTTTTATCGCCCCACAGGGACCACGTCCCTACGGGCGTAGTCCTTTCGGGGCTTTCTCTTTTCTGGAAAGCCATCATGAAAGTTACGCCCGCACAACTGACCGAGCTGCTCTCGCTGTACGTCCCGAAGCGTCTGCCGGTCCTCATCACCGGTCGACCGGGTATCGGCAAGAGCGACATCGTCGAACAGACGGCTCGCGACACCGATCACGACCTGCTCATCAGCCATCCCGTCGTTGAAGATCCGACCGACTCGAAAGGGTTGCCGTTTCCTTCCGCCGACGGCACGACTGCAAAGTTCCTGCCGTTCGGGGATCTGGAGCGCGCGATGACGGCTAGACGGCCGCTCATCTGGTTCCTTGACGATCTGGGGCAGGCCTCGCCCGCGGTTCAGGCAGCGAAGATGCAACTGCTGCTGGCGCGTCGCGTCGGGGAGCACGTGCTGCCATCGCATGTGACGTTTCTCGCGGCCACGAACCGCCGCACCGACAATGCCGGCGTGACAGGGATTCTTGACCCTGTCATTTCCCGCTTTGCCACGGTGGTGGAACTCGAGCCGACGATCGACGGTTGGACGGCCTGGGCCGCTCGCTCGGGTGTGCCGCCCGAGCTGATCGCGTTCCTGCGTTTCCGTCAGGACCTGCTGTCGGTGCAGAAGACGTCGCGTGACATCGAGAACGTGCCGAGTCCCCGAAGCTGGGGGTTCGTTGCGAAGACGATGGGCGTGGTGCCGAAGCATCTGGAACACATCTCTTACGCGGGATCGGTCGGCGAGGGCGCTGCAACGGAGCTTGTCAGCTTTCTGCAGATCTTTCGCGAACTGCCCAATCCGGACGCGATTCTGGCGACGCCGGACACGGCGCCGATTCCTGAGAAGACGTCAGCGCTCTATGCCGTGACCGCCGCACTTGCGGGCCGCGCGACCGAGGCGAATTTCGAGCGCGTGGTGACGTACACCGAGCGGCTGATCGAAGCGGGGCACCGCGAGTTCGCCGCGCTGCTCGTGCGCGATTCGCTGCAACGCTCGCCCGATGTCGCCAACTCCTACGCCTTTATCCGGGCGCAGGGCGGTGAGATCGGCAAGATCATCAAAGGCGATTAAGCCACCCACTTTTTCCTCACGCAGTTCAACCCCTTGGCCCTGAAGCGTCTTCCGACGCCCAGGGCCTTTTTCTTTGCCTCATCCATTCCATTTCTCTACGGAGTTTTCTCATGAACATCTCTAACATCCAGTCGAAAGTCATGCTGTGCTCGGTCACGATCTCCACGTGGGTTGCCCGTCGATTCGACGGCAAGGCCACCGAAGAGGTCGAGAACCGTCACCACGCGAAAGGCATCGGCAGATTCAACAAGCGCCTGTTGCCCGAGCATGCGCCAAGCTACAAGGAAGTGCTGACGATCGCCAGCCGCATCCGTGGCTACTTCTACGTTCACTCGCTGAAGTACGACCAGCTTGGCGTTCGCCTGCTGCCGACGATGGTGTACATGGAGTTCGCCGACAAGATGCGCTCGTTGAAAGACGAGTTCGATCTGGCGGTGTCCGTGTTCCTCACCGACTACCTGAACCTCAAGGAACTTGCGCGCGCGGAACTCAATGGGTTGTTCAACGAGGCGGATTACCCGACCCTCGCAGAACTGTACACGAAGTTTGGCGTGAAGATGGCGGTGCTGCCGTTCCCGGACGCGAGCCAGTTTGGCGTGGATCTGCCGGAAAACGTGCTGACGACGCTGAAAAGCGAACTCGACCAGCATGTGCTCGCCTCGATCACCACGGCGAACGAGGATCTGGTGCAGCGCCTGTACGAGGCGGTATCGCAAATGGCTTCGCGCCTGTATGCGACCGGCAACGTGCGCCTCGACGTGGCCAACAACGTGCGCGATCTGTGCGCGTTGCTGCCGAAGCTGAACTTCGCCAACGATCCGAAGCTTACCCACATCCTCGAGCAGGCAAGGACGCATCTTGCCGTTCACACGGGTGCGGACCTGAAAGAGTCGCGCGTCCTGCGTTCCCAGGTGGCCAGCAAGGCACAGGAGATCGAAGGGCTCATGGCCGCTTTCATGGGCGTCACGCCGGAAACGGAGATCGAGCGGGCCGAAACGGGCAACCAGTTGCGGCTCGTCGCCTAAGGAGGCTGTATGAATCGCACTGTGACGTTACAGAGCAATGGCGCGGTCCATCCGCGCATTTCCAGACAGCGGACGGAGCTTGTCCTGTCGCAGCCATTTTTTGGTGCGCTGGCGCTTCGTCTCAGGATGGTCGAAGACCGCTCTGCGAAGACGTGCTGGGTGGACGGGGAGTCGTTTGGCTACAACCCCGACTACATCGACTCCTTGACTGACCTTGAGCTGCGAGGCGTGCTAGCGCATGAGGTTATGCACGTGGCCAACGGTCACTGCTGGCGTCGCGGGCCACGTGAGGATCGTCGATGGAATGGAGCCTGCGACTACGCGATCAACCCGATCGTGCTGGCGTCCGGCTTCGTCCTGCCAAAAGACGTGCTCAACGCTGCGCGCTTCGCCGGGAAGTCCGCCGAGGAGATCTACGGCGTGCTGACCCAGGAGGCGAAGCAAAAGCAGCCGAAGCCTGATCCGCAGTCACAACCGCAGCCGTCACCGAAGCCGCAACCTGATGGCCAGTCGTCGGGGCCAGCAGGGAAGGGGCAGGGTGACAAGCACGGTAGCAAGTCGGGCGCGAAGCCGGGCCAAGGGCCGGACGGCAAACGTGGCGGCTCGCAGCCACCGTCGCCATCTGACCGGTCTGGCGATCCGGTAACAGGGCCAGGCTCGTCGTGTGGTGAAGTCCGTCAGTATCAGGGTGCGGACAAGCCGGTGAAGGAGGCCGAGTGGAAAGTCGCCGTCGTGCAGGCCGCCAAGGCTGCGCAGATGCGCGGCAAGCTGCCCGGTGACCTTCAGGCAATGGCAGGCGAGGCAGTACGGCCGGTCGTTGACTGGCGCGCGGTGCTTCACCGCTTCGCGCAGCAGTCATCGCCAACCGACTACAGCTTCGCCACGCCGAACCGCCGGTATCTGCATCTTGGGTTCTACCTGCCCTCGCTGCATACGCCGGCAGTTGGCGACGCGGTTTTCGTGCGGGACTCCAGCGGCTCGGTGTTTGACGAGACGCAGGCACAGTTCGATGCAGAGATCCTGTCGGTGTTTCACACGCTCAAGCCCGCCCGGTTGATCGTGATGGACTGCGATACGCGGGTCACACAGGTGCAGTTGTTCGAGCGGGGCGACTCGCCGGAGATCAAGCCTGTGCGCGGTGGAGGGGGAACGGCATTCACCGATCCGTTTAACCGCGTGACGGCCGATGGTCTGAACCCGGCATTTCTCGTCTATCTGACGGACATGGATGGTTCGTTTCCGGCGACCTCGCCGCATTACCCGGTTCTGTGGGCGTCGACCACGCCGCTCACGCGGGCTCGGCGGGCGCCATTCGGCGAAACCGTCGAGGTCATCTGCTGAACGGTTCCTAAGCTTCCCTTAACCCAACCCGGCCTTGTGCCGGGTTTTTTTTCGTCCGACGCGCTCCCCAAAACACCAGATAACGGGAAGGTGCGGCGGAAAGCTATACGTTTTTGGGGGTCTTTCCTCGGGAGCAGCGTGCCCATGGGCAATAAAGCGCGACCAACGTTTGCTCGTCCTTTCGCCGCTTGTCGCGGCGCATTTTCTGGTGAGGCGAAAGCCGCGCAAATTAGCCCCGCTTTTGCATCCCGGGCGGAAGGCGCGCGACGAACAATAGTCGCATGTTAGACCGCCCACAAAGCCGCGCATGCACGACCTTGACGACAACCCGTTACTGAAGCTTCAACCGCTGAAGGCGGAGGCCGTCGCGATGTTTTTCGAGGCGCTGAACCCGCTCAAAGAACTGCTCGATGCGCCCGACCTCGCGGAAATTATGGTCAATGATCACCGCAACGTATGGATCGAGCACCGGGGTGTGATGTCGCGCGTGAACGTGGATCTGCGGCCCGAGCATCTGGAAGGGGCAATCCATTCGCTGGCGTCGTCGGTAGACAAGTCGGCGCACGCCGGCAGCGACAAGGGAATCATCAACGCGGGCCACAAGAATCTGCGTATCGCGGCCGTGATGAACCCCACCGCCATCGACGGGCACGCGCTGAGCATCCGCAAGCACCGCGAGACGAAGATGACGCTCGAGGACTACGTGAGCATGGGCGCGTTCTCTGCGGCAAATGCGCGCCCCGAAGAGGCGGAAGCAATCAGCTTCGAGGAAGGCATCCAGGACGAGGCGCTGATGCGCGCACTCAAGGCGCTGGTGCAGTCGCGTAAAAACGTTCTCGTCGCCGGCGGCACCTCGGCGGGCAAGACGACGTTTCTCAACGCGCTGGTTGGCGTGATCCCCGAAGATCAGCGGGTGATTACGATCGAGGACACGATGGAGCTGAAGGTCCAGGTTCCAAACCGCGTCCGCCTGTTGTCCAACTCCGATACGAACGTCACGACACAACTTCTCGTTGCGCTGTGCCTGCGTTTTCGTCCCGACCGCATCATCGTTGGTGAAGTCCGTGGTGGCGAAGGCTACGACCTGCTCCAGGCGCTCAACACTGGCCACGACGGTGGTCTTGCCTCCCTTCACTCGAATAACGGGCGCACGGCACTCAGCCGCCTCGAAAGCCTTGCGATGCTAGGTATCCCGCCCGGTTCCCGCTGGGAACTGGACGACATGCGCAAAAACATCGCCGACTGTTTCAACTATGTGGTGCATTTCAAACGCGCGGGCGAGATGCGCCATGTCTCCGAAATCCTCGAAATCCGGGGCTTTCGCAACAACAACTATGACCTACGACGGGTTTTTTAACGGGAGCAGGAAATGAAGCAAGGAAAGTTTTTCAGCACAGCCGTAACGGTCGCGAAGAAGCTGCGACCGGGCAAGCCACTCATCGTCGGCGCGCTGCTGAGCGTGGCGTCCGCCGCAGCAATGGCCGCTGGCGACTACTCGTCGCTCACCGGCCTGACGGACATCATCTGCACGATCAGCAACCTGATCAGCGGCCCCTATCTGTACGGCATCGGCATCGTGCTGATCACGCTCGGTGGCGTTGCGGTGGCGAACTCGGAAAGCAATATCGCGAAGACGTTTTCGGTGGTGCTGATCGGGCTCGGTATCGCATCGGTCGCCGTGCCGATCATGCGCGATCACTTCCATATGAGCGTCGCCTGCTGATATGCGCCAGCACAAGGTCAGCCGCGGGCTCTCGCTGCCCCGCCAGATGGGCGGGGCGGACCGGATGCTGGCAATTCTGAACGGCACCCTGACGGCATTGCTCACCTACACGAGCTGGACGCCATCGTTCCTTGCGCTCGGCGTCACCGTCCACTTTTACCTTCGCTGGCGTAGCTCGAAAGATCCGTGGTGGCGAATGGTGATGCTCATCTATAACCGCTACCCCGACGTGTATGCGCCTGAGCCTCACGGCAAGTTCAGTGCGCGCTTCAGACGCCCCTACGGTTTCGATCAGGACCTTTCATGCTGAAAATGCCGTTCACCAAGCGCGCGGTGCAGGAGATTGCGCCGTGGATGACACTCGTCACGCCCGAACTAGTGCTCGACAAAGACGGCTCGCTCGTCACCGTGTTCGAGTTCGATGGCATCGACGCAGACACTCCGAATCCGGGCGACATCACGGCCGCGCGCGACAACCTCGATCACGCGTGCCGCAATTTCGACCACCGTGTCACCGCGTGGTGGCGGGTATCGCACCGGCGCATCCGGGGCGGCATCGACGGTGAGTTCGGCAACGAGGCGGATGCGAGAGTCGATGCGGTGAACCAGGCGAACATCGGTAGCGGGAAGTACTTCCGCAACTCGCATTCGCTCGCACTCGCGTTCACGCCAGAAACAGGCCTCTCGCGTGTTTTCGACAAGATCGGTTACCACATGACCGTTGGCGGCAAGAATGTAGCCGTCGCGATGTTTGAGGCCGCCAAGGACATGGTGCTTGCCCGGAGCGCCTTTGTGTTTGACCTCACCAAGCTGCAAAACGAGATCAAGCGCTTCGAAGCGGTCATCGACGGCTTCACGGGCGGTGTGACCCGCCTGAAAATGAAGCGGCTACAACTGCAGAACGCCCTTTCGTTCCTGCATCAGCGTGCAAATCCGAGCACGCCGAAGCGTCGCATGCGCTACCCGGTCACGATGCTGGACACACACCTGACGGAAACGCAGGTCACCATCGGCGCCGAGCAGCTGATGTTTGAGTCGGCTCACGGCAAGGTGTATGCGCGAATCATCGGTGTGAAGGAATGGATGGGTTTCCAGGAGGCGGCGCTCGATGTGCTGTCGCAGGTCGATGCGGAACTCGACGTTTGTGTGATGTTCCGCTTCCTCGACACCTCGCGCGCGAGCGCGTACATCCGCAAGATCCGCGGTTTCTACAAGGCTGCCGCCTTCAACCCGGTCGCGATCATCAAGCAGTGGGCCACGAAGGAAGAGCAGAAAAACGACGAAGGCCGTGAGCAACTGGCGAAGGAGGCGAGCGAGGCGCTCGCCAAGCTGGAGGCAGAAGGCCAGCAGTACGGTTTCGCAAATATCTCGATCATCGTCTACGGCAGCACCCCCGAAGAATGTGAAGACGCGACGCGCCAGGTCGTCGGTGTCATTGGCAATGCCGGCTTCGGCGTCATTGCCGAGAAAGATAACCTTTTCGCGGCCTGGAGTTCGACGTTGCCAGGGCGCTGGGACCAGCAGAAGCGCCTGCAATTCGTTGAAACGCCCGCCGTCTCGGATATTGCCCCGTTGTGCAGCGTAGGCGAGGGCTCAACCATCAATGAGTGGCTGACACAACAGTCCGGCCGAAAGACGGGGCCGCTCACGTGTCTGCCCACTCGTCATCGCACGTTGCAAAACGTTGACCTGCATCACCCGGGCGGCAAGGCTCATTTGTTCGTAGTTGGCCCGATTGGCGCGGGTAAATCCGTGCTGCTGAACTACCTGATGTCGCAGACTGGGCGACATGGCGCGCGCCGCATCCGGTTCGACAAGGACCGCTCGACGCGCATCCCGACGCTGCTCGGTGGCGGACGGTTCATCGACGCGACGGGCCGCTTCGAGGCGGCAACGTCAGTCAATCCGCTCTCCCTGATCGGTGAGGAGAAACACTGGTCGTACGTCGCCGAGTGGGTCAAGCTCGTGATCGAGGGCGAGGATTACACCTGCACGCCCCAGCAGGAAACAATTATCTTCGAGCGCATCCGTACCCTTGCGAAAGCCTATGGGCGCGAGAAGTGGCGGCTGACTGGCCTGATTACCCTGCTGCCAGACGATCTCCGCGAGCGGCTGGCCGTCTGGACCGAAGGGCAGAAAAACGGCAGGTTCTTCGACCATGTCGACGACGGCTTCGCGTTGTCCGACGACCTCTCGATCGAGATGGGCGATCTGTTCCAGAACTTCCCGGTGGCCGCGGCTCTGTTCATGGATTACGCGTTCTACCGGATCGCGCAGATTCTCGACGGCAAGCGCTACACCGTGATCGAAATCGAGGAGGCCGGGTTCTTCTTCACTTACCCGAAGTTCTATGCTCGGCTCGAAATCTGGGCGGTGACCATCCGTAAGCTGAACGCCGCGTTGCTAATGGCGACGCAGTCGCTCGGTCAGCTAGCGCGCGTGGCCAACTTCGAGATCATGAAGGAGAACATCCCGAACATCATCTACCTGCCCAACAGCGACGCGATCAACAACCAGACGCTGTATCGGGACATTTTCGGGCTGACCGAGCACCAGATCAGGATGATCTCGAACGCGGTGCCCAATCGCGACTACCTGTGGGTGACGTCGACGCAGACGCGCATGCTGCAGGCGAGCTTCCCGAAGGAATCGCTTGCCTATCTGCGCTCAGATGGTCGCGCACAGGCCATTCTCGACAAGCACGTGAAGTCGGGCGTCGACAACTGGCAGGACGCGTATGTGCGCGACGTCCTCGCAAACGCATAACGTCAGTCATACTCCTGGAAATTCTCACCATGATCAAAACACTGCTCCGCACCGCGACGGCGACGGCCGCGCTGACCCTCGGTCTTATGTCACAGGCCCACGCACAGCTTGCCGTCATCGATCCGACCAACCTGATCCAGAACACGATGACTGCGATCGGCGCGGTCAAGGGCGAGGTGTACCAGGACACCAACCTGGTCTATCAGTATCAGATGATGCTGAACCAGTTGAAGCAGGCGACCAACCTGAACCCCTCCGCGATGCTCGCGCAGGCGACCTCGATCACCAATGACATCACCAGCCTGACCAGGTACACCGACACGCTGAAGTCCCTGTATGGTGGTCTGCAATCCAACGCTGAGTATGCGACGAAGGTGCAGGCGCTGATCACGCAGTCCGGCAAGACGCCCGCGCAGTGGTTTTCTGATCAGAGCACGCTCATCAGCAACAACGACCAGACGGCCAAGCAGATGTTCCAGATGGGCAACGACGTCATTTCGCACGTGAGCACCCTTGCCAAGCGCCGTCAGGAAATCCAGGACCAGCTGAACATGTCGCCGACTGCGGAAGCGACAGCGCAACTCACGACGCACCTGCTGGATATCGTCGCGAGCCAGAACAGCGACATGCTCCAGATGATGGCCTCCAAGCAGCAGGCAGATAGTGTGACTAAGGCGCAAACAGCGTCGAGCGACCAGGCGAACAACACGGCCAAGGCGGCACTGCAGGCACAGTTGGATCAACAGCGTGCGGCCTACGATGCGACGATCGGCTCTTCGAAAGTGCTGGGGCAGTGAACCGTGGGCAAACCTTTTCTTGAGCGCCTGCGCGGCCTGATCTTGAATGTCTGCCTGCTGGTCATGGCACTCGCCGCGCCCGCTGCCTTCGCAGACGACAACATGACCCTTCCGGACGGATCGACGATGACGACCGGTTCTTCAGCTACATCGGGGTCGTCGACAGACGCGAAGCCCCTGACAAGCGCCAACGGGGATTTTGGCAAAGGATCGACCGACGCTGTCAGCCAGATTCAGGGCCTTCTTGGAGGCATCATTCCCGCTGCCGTGACGGCTAGCGCAAGCGTGATGGACGAAGCGAACAAGTTTGCGTGGGGGCTGGGCGTCATCTCGCTTGTCCTCGTAGGCGTCCGTTTTTCTGGAACGCATCATCCGATTTCGGCGTGGGTCAACCTGTTCGAGGAGGTGGCGGTGCTGGGCATCTTCGTCGCGCTGTACCTGGGCTATTCCACGTCAGCGGCGGGCTTCTGGACCTGGTTCGAGCAGCTTGCGACGCACATATCGGGCGGGTCCAGTAACAGCATTCCGACGCAGATGGCGACCCTGGCGGGCACGATGTTCGATGCCGTGAAGACCCGCTTCGTCAGCATCAAACTCCTTACGGATCTGACTGGGACCGTGGTCGATGCTATCGGACTCTTCCTGGCGTTCGTCGTCGTACTGATCGCCTCGATCGTCTTTGCCTACTACAGCGCTGTTGGCCAGATTCAGGCGGCAGTGGGGATCGTTCTGGGACCGATCGCGATCGCGCTTGGATTTTCGAGCTATACGCGAAACTATTTCATGAAATGGCTTGACTGGATGATCCATTCTGGCATGTACGTTGTCATGGTCGCGGTCCTGATCAAGCTGCTCGGCTCCAATATTGCGACCGCGGTCCAGAAGGCGACGAATGTCAGCGGCGCGACGGCGACCGGCGCGTACGCATTCGATCTTGCAGTTTTCATTCTGCTGCTGTCGTTTGAAATTCCGAAGCTTGCTGGTATGTTTGGTAGCGGCGCTGGCGCGACGGGTACCGGAGCCCTCAAGCTCGCCCGGAGCTTTATCCCATGACAGCCTCCCATCGCCCGGCTGTGGTGAACGACTTGCTGAATACCCACGCGAAGCGCATCGAGCTCGTACGGCAGTGCGCCAACGAGAGCACGGAGGCCGAGTTCGAGCGGAAATGGCTTTCGGTCCTTCGCCGGTGCGCCGCGTGGTTTTCGTCCATGCCGCTTACGCCAGAGCTGCACGCGGAGCCGGGTGGCGCTTTCCGCGCGACCATCGAATCGACCTTCTACGCGATGCGCCTCGCGGGCGGGCAAAAGTTCGCCGCCGACATGACGTCGGACAAACGCCGCAGGCTGGCGCCGCAATACATCTACGCCGTGTTCCTTGCTGCAGCCTGTTCGTCGCTCGACGAGCCATGCAGGCACTTCGAGTTTGTGCGTGTTGCCGACCGCACGCCATGGAGCCCGGCGGCACATGGCGCCTTCGGGAACTGGATCGGCGACGGCGACTACGTCGTCCACCGTCGACCCGCTCCGCTGAAAGGCGAACGCATGCGTACGGCAATGTTCGCGCAGACCGTTATCACGCCCGAACTGCTGTCGGGGCTTGATAACGCCGTGCTGGCCGATCTCTTCGGTGCCATCAATCCGGAAAAGAGTCCGCAGGGCTTCGAAGCATTGGTGCACAAGGTGGTGCGCCAGGCGATGGATGTCTCGGTCGAGTTCGAGCGAAAGGCGCAGCGCGGGGTCTTCGCCCCTGTGAAGTTTGATGTGCCGTCCGCAGTGCACGTAGCGCTGGAACTTCAGCCGCAGGTCGCACCTGTTGCGGCGCCACCGGATCACGCGGGCGCAACGGTCGCAACGTCCGCGGCGGCGGCGACGTCAGCCAGTTTGACCGACGCCCCGCCGACAGCACCACCGCCAGCACCACCGCCAGCACCACCGCCAGCACCCGCCGTTATGGCGCCTGGCGCGGTACCGGGCGGTCCGCAGCTTTCCCAGTCGTTGCTGGATGCGTTGGAGCGCAGCGAAGCCCAGACCGCCAGCGCGGCCGCGACTGGACCCGTTGAACATGCGGTAACACCCGCGGCTGCGGTTGACCCCTCGCAGATTACCGGGGGAAGCCCGTCAGCCTCGCGGCAAGCGCGTACCGGACCAACGGAGGAGGAGCTAACGGAAATTCTGGGTCCGGGCTCCGCGATGCTGCGGGAGTTCTTCCGCGCGCTCGCCGGCGACGTTGCAGCAGGACGAGCCAAGGTGACGTGGGAAGAAAAGGGGCTGGCCGTGCAAAAGCGTCTGATCGGCGGCTACGGAATAACGAGTGACACCCTCGTTGAGCAGCTGAGGAAGCGCACGCTTCTTCTGCGCGCGGCCGGCAACGACATCTGCATCGTTGAACGTGCTGGCCGCCTGATCATGGAGCGGCCCGCGGCATGACCTACATCAACCATTTCCGGCCAATCTACGAATTCCGGCCGCTGATCGTCTGGCCGGTCGCAATCGTGGGCATTTTCGTATCGGGCATGCCCTATGGATGGGCGTTCGCGCTGGCGTGTCTTGCGATGATGGCTGTTCGTGCGGTTCAGGTGTGGCGGGCGCTCAGTTTTCGCATGGCGATCTCAACGAAGTGGCTTAGCAAGATTCACATTGGCAAGCTGCTCGAGTTGCAGCGCAAGATGCGCGAGCGTGAGGACTCGATGTATCTGGGGACGGGCTTCGAATGGACCCAGAAGCACACACAGATCGCGCATGACATCCTTCGTATGCCCGTGACGGACATTCCGTCGTTGCCGAAGTGGCTGAACAAGACGGAACTCGGACGGAAGACCGAAGCGCGGATTGAGCGGCTTTTCGCGCCGCGCGACAGCATCCGTGATCGCATGCCGCAAGGCTCGTCGTGGATTCACGGCATGGAGCCGAAGAAGGTCCGCGTGCCGTTCCACTATAAGGCGATGGGCGGTCACACGCTCGTTGGCGGCACGACCGGCGCGGGCAAGACCCGCACGTATGAGGTGATCTCAACGCAGGTCATCCACAACCCGAAAGACGTTCTGATCATCGTCGACCCTAAAAACGACGACGACTGGAAAAAGCGCGTTGAGAAAGAGTGCGCACGCGCTGGTCGCAAGTTCCTGTACTTCAATCAGGCCAAGCCGCACGAGTCTATCCGTCTCAATCCGCTTGAGAACTGGTCACAGCCGTCAGAAATCCCGTCGCGCATCGCGCAGTTGATGGAAGAGGGGCCGTTCCGCGACTTCGCGTTCCTTTTCATCGACCGTGCCGTGAAGGGGGAGCTGTACGTGGGTGACAAGCCCAATCTGCGCTCGATCCTGAAATACGCGCAGTCTGGCATCGGCACTCTGCTGGATCGCTCGCTGCGGCGCTTCTTCCTCGAAAACGGACTGCCGAACTGGGAGGAGTTGACGGTCGCGCAGACGGTCAAGGACTCGGTTCGAAAGAACGACGTTTCGCTCGTCGACGGAATGGCCAAGCTCTACATGGACCGGTTCGCTGCGCACGACCGCGGGCACGAAACCATCGACGGGCTGATCGCGACGCACACCCACGACCGCGAGCACTACATGCGAATCATCGCGTCCGCGCTCCCGCTGCTGCAGATGCTTGCCACCGGCGAGACGGGGCTGATGCTCGCGCCGAAGGCCGACGACTTCGACGACGAGCGCGAGATCTGGGACATCGACAAGATCATCAAACAGAAGGCCGTGCTGTACATGGGCCTCGACTCGCTGTCGAACAACATCGTCCAGAAAGCGATTGCCTCGATGGCTCTCTCCGACGTCGCGGCGGTCTGCGGCTCAATCTACAACTTCTACGCAGAGAAGCCTGATGTCGTTCTGATCATTGACGAGATTGCCGAAGCGATCAACGAACAGGTGATCCAGATCCTGAACAAGGGGCGGGGCGCGGGGTTCAAGGCGTTTGTCGCGTTCCAGGCGCGTGCCGACCTGGAAGCCAAACTCGGAAACGCCGCCAAAATGCTGCAGGTTTTGGGCAACCTGAACAACCAGGTCATCCTTAGACTTGAAGATAGCGATACCGCCAAGTGGTTCTCGGACAAGGTGGGGGAGACAGCGATTCGGGTGGTGAACATCTCGAACAGCACGAACACCACGACCGAGTCTCATGCGATGGAATTCAGTGGATCGCAGTCACGCACGCTTCAGCTTGAGAAGGTGCCACTGATTCCGATGCCGCTCATTCATCGTTTGCCGAACCTGCAGTATTTCATGCGCATCTCGGGCGGTGCCGTCTACCAGGGCCGAATTCCTATTATCGAAGGCTGAACTACACAATATGTCCGCTGTTTTCAAAAACATCATTCGCGATCACAAGCTCTCGCACAAGCTGATTCCCGTGTTCAACGTCGCGCCGGATCTGGAGCTTGCGTGCTCGCGGGTTGCCGATTTCGTGGGGGAGCGCTTCGTTGGAGACAAAGGGCCGCTCGCGGCAGAAATGATCGAGTCTGCACTCGCCTCGTTCAAGCGGGCAAAGCGTACGGGCGATCAGCATGTGGCTTTCATGCAGGGACTGTTTGAACCGGCCAAATCGCTTTATGCGCGCCGCTACGTGGCTCGCCGGGGCGACAAGGTCAGCGTCTGGTCGCCGATGCTCGAGCCGATTCCGACATTTGAGGAGCGGCATCAGAACAGCGATCTGGAAATGGTCGACGAGCGCTGCCCGGAACACATTACCGAGCGCACCGCAGCTTTCCAACTGGCCTCGCGCGTGCTGCAAGGCGAGGCGTTCCGTCGCTACTTTGAGGAATACGATGTCGCTCACCGTTACGATAATAGCGAAGTTGTCGCGGGTTGATTCCGACACGGCGCGGCGCGCGCTCGACACGGCCGGCGCTTTCGATGAGCCCGACGCGACGCCGCCGGAAGAATTCACCTGGGGCGCGGGAGCCCGCTGCTATGCACTTGCGTCAATCGCCGTGAACCGTCCGCATCTGTTCTGGGGTGGATTGCTGGCGATTACCGCGATCCCGCTTCTTGCCGTCGTGAGGTTGATCCATGGCTAGCCGGTTCGGGTCGCACCTGAAAGTCTGGTTCCTGCTGGTGCCCGTCCTGTCGATCGCGGTGATGCCGGCGATACCGGACAGGAAGCTGTTCGAAGTGCCGGACGTCGAGACCGAGTCGCTTGTCGCGTCGGTCGGGCAGGACAGGGCCGACGTGGCAGTGCGCTCGGCTAACGAACTGTTCAGGCGGTCGTTCGTAGACAACGGCCTCCTCCACCGCACACTCGCGGCGTCGGGCAACGTCGGCGGCCTTAACGACGGCGGCATGTCAACGTTCGCCCACACGTGGACCGAAAACTTCTGGCTGCTTGCGTACAGGGCGATTTTCCGTGCGATGGTAATGAAGATGTGGATCGTGGGCACACTTTGCTTCGCGCTTGGTATGTTCATCGACGGTACCGCGCGCAGGAAGATCAAGGCAGCCGCGGCCGGGTTCGTTAGCCCGCTTTCTTTCCACCTCGCAGGCCACGGACTGCTGATCGTCACGGGCACGGTCTTCGGCGTGCTGCTCGTGCCGGTACCGGTTCTTGCTGGCTACTGGCTTGTGGTTGCCGCACTGCTTGGTGCACTGCTCTGGAAGGCGGCGGAGTCGTTCCAGTCGGCGCGATAGCTGCTCGAAAAGCAGGACGGCCCTTCCGGCCTGCTTCCCCCGCTTCCCGATCTGATTCATCAATCTCGTTTTTCGCCAATTGTGCTGCCTGACTGTCCGATCGGCTGTCAGGCGGTGGCCTCTTTTCGTCGTTTTTCTGTGGCTAGAAGCGACCGCCCGTCTTTAAAGGCTTCCGAAATAACGCGTGTTTCTGGCGTTCTGCAGCCTGTGACGCCGCAACAATTGCACTGTGGGTACGCGTTGCGCGTGCCCGATTACCAACGATGAAACGACACAGGTCCACCAAGGAGAAACGGGCATGAGCACCACCACTGTGGCAGATACCGAACTGGAACACGCTGTGACGGCAGATGCGCAGGCGTCGGCTGCAACTGCCGCTGACGCTGCGGCCAATCTGAATGCACTGACTCCGGCCTCGCACGCCGGCGGCGACGCGGGACACGACGGCGCCGACGAGGGTGAGCGCGAGATCGAGAGCGAGCTGACGCAGATGGCAGCGGACGCGGACCGTCTGCAGAAGGAAGGGGTCATTTCGCCCGACGACGCGAACATGAAGCGCGCCGAGGTTGAAAAGACCCGCAAGCTGTTCCGCGATCTGCCGGCCACTGAGCGGATCTCCATCATCAAGCGCCGCCGTGAGCTAGGCCGACAGTTGATGGAGCGTCAGCTTTCCGGCGCGGCAGTAGTGCCCGCGCAGGTGCGCCTGAATCACACACGCCTGAAGCCGCTGTTTGAGCAATGGTGGCCGTACCTTAACCGCATGAGCGTGAACATGCAGCGTTTCGGCGACTCGACATTCGGCGAGGGTGACAAGAACGCGGTCAACAGCTTCTTTGAAAAGCAGATCAAGTCGATCGAAGAATACGTGGACGAGTCGTTGCGCGTGGCCGTGGGCTTTCGCGAGAAGAAGGAGGCCGAGCTTCGCGAGGGCGGCGAGTTCGTGTTCGAGCCGTCGATCCCGATGCCGGCGCTGGACATGACCGTCGAAGTGTATTCGCGTTTCTCGATGCGCGTTCTGTCGGCCATCATGAAGTTCGACAAGGTGATGGATCAGTTTGATTTCATGGTCTGGAACGGCATTCGTGACCAGTCTGACGTCGATGACGAAACGGTGCACTTCCTGAAGAAGGTGAACCCCCTGGGCGTTCGCGGTTACATGACGCACCTGCGCCTGATGACCACGGTCCGCGGCCTGTAAGGGGGCGTCATGCTGGACGAACTCAATCCGCAGCAGCGGGAAGTCGCCCAGTTGCGCCAGAACTGCGTGGCGATTGCATGCCCCGGCGCGGGCAAGACAAAGACGATCGCCACCAAGGCCGCGCTACTCCTGCAGGAAGGGGCGGCGGTCGTTGGCGCGGTGACGTTCTCGAAGGATGCAGCGGTCGAGCTGCGTGAACGGATTCTGACGGTGGCAGGCAAGGCGGTGAAAAAGCGCCTGATCGCAGGCACTTTCCATTCACTCGCGTACAAGCAGCTTCAGCGTCCCAGCGGCCGCTCGCCCGACATTGCGAGCGATGGCGACAGATTGGGACTGCTGATCCGCGTCATGCAGGACCTTGGTCTTGAAGGAAAGGCCGAGGACGTCATCCCGACGATCGAGAAGATCAAGACGAATTTCGGCCGGTGCGATGTCAACAGCGCCCGACGGCCAGTTGTACAGCGCCTATCAGGAAGCGCTGGCGCGCAACGGCAAGATCGATTTTCAGGACATGCTGCGGCTCGCGGTCGAGGGCATGCAGAACGGAACAATCCTGCCGTATCCCTTCAGCTACCTGCTGGTCGACGAGTTTCAGGACACCGACCCGTTGCAGTACCGGTGGATTGAACTTCACGCGAAAGCCGGTTCGGTCGTGACGGTCGTGGGCGACGACGATCAGAGCATCTACGCGTTCCGCGAGGCACTCGGCTACCGGGGCATGGAATCATTCATCAAGGAATTTGAGGCCAGACCGGTCGTGCTCGGGAGCAACTATCGGTGCCGCGCCGAGATTCTCGCGGCGGCTGACAGGGTGATTCGCAACAATCCCGACCGCATCCCGAAGGTGCTGCGGGCGGAAAAAGGCATCGGCGGCCGGGTCGAGGCTTCCCGCCATGCCGACGAATACGTGGAAGCCGAAGCCGCCATCGAGGCGCTGGCGCCGCTACTGCGCAATGGGAAAACCTGCGCGGTGCTCGCGCGCACCAACCGTATCCTTGACCCCCTCGAGGCCGTCTGCCGCTCGTATGGCGTCAAGTATCACCGCGCGTCAGGCGCATCGGTCCTCAATCGTCCTGAAGGGGCGTTGCTCTGCAATCTGCTGGAGATCATCGAAGGCGTGAAGGCGACGGGGCTTGACGCCGTGCTGGCGCATTCGGGCCTGCATGCGGACCATCTTCGTGCGCTGCACGCAAGCATGGGCGCGGAACTCGTCCAGAAGCCGCGGGCGGAGCTCGTTGAACTCGGCATGCCAGAAGACGTAGCGACGAACTACCGCGAATTCATGAAGCGGCTTGCCGAGTGGCGCGGGCTCTGCGAGCGGAAGTTCTATTCGTTGGTGCTGTCAGGCGTGAACGAGTGGCTGCTCAAGTACACGAAAAAGGAAAACGGCATCCGCACCATTCAGGCGACCTATGACGTGCTCTCACGACTGAACGGCACCTTCGCCGACCGGTTGCTGTTCCTGCGGCAGGACAACAACGAGCCCGCACCGGACGCGCTGGTCCTCACGACGATGCACAGTTCGAAGGGGCTTGAGTGGGATCACGTCTGGATCGCGCGGTCCGAAGACACCATCGTCCCCGACGCCAAATCAACCGAACCCGAAGAGCGGCGGCTGTTCTACGTCGCGATGACCCGCGCGCGCGAGACGCTGATGATTTCAGGGACGTCGAAGAATTTCGCGTCGCGGTTTGTCACCGAAGCGCAGATCGAAACCGCAGCGCAGCCGGCTTAGCGCGAGAACCACCTTTGGCTCCGCTCCGTCGAGCCTGTCCTCCATTACTGCATCCAGTCGGGCAGCCGCGAGTGCGCCAGCCTCGCGACCAGGCAGTCTGGGCGATAGGCGAAGCCGAAGTGGGCTTCGAAGAGATCTGACAGTTCCCTTGGCAGAATCCCCTGCAAGTCTGCCTTGCCGGGGCCGTCTAGCATGAAGTTCATCGGTTCGGCCGCCCTGATACGCAGTCTCATCTGGAATTGCTGCAGCCATATCATCGTGCTGTAGAACGTTCCGTAAAGCGCGAACAGCAAGAGACTCGGCGGCGCTGCAGTGGCTTGTTGCACTTTCCGGGAGGGAAGCGTCGACCACTGTTCCCGTACCTTGATAACCGGCCCCCTGGACCTGCCGCCTGCGGTCAGGACCGCTTGCGCGAAGTCGCGGCAGTCCGGAGGCCCCAGCAGCGTTCCATCTATCCTTGCGCGGGCAGTCGCCAGATCGACAGTGTCGTCAGCGAACCGGATTCGAATCCGTTCTCCGCACGGATTGAATTCGTCCAGTGCCCGCCCGATTGCGGCCGCATCGAAGTTGCCATGGTCGAAACCTGGCGAATCGCCCGGTACGCGCCTGGCGGCAGCGAGATCCGGGGCAATCCACATGCCCACAACTAGGCGAAATGCTCCCATAGCGCCCCCAAAAGGCTGATGCCGGATCAAGGAATACTGGTCGACACTTATAAATTCGTCGGCATTTTCGGCTCATTGAGTCCCACGCATTCGCGTGCGAGCGGCGCGGGGCAGGCATTGCAGGCGCAACGACGTCGTCCCGGGAAAGAAAAAAGCCCGCGCTTTGGCGGGCTTGAATCCATGCATGGAGAACATGGAGGAGACGGGGTAAGTATAAACCCCAAGCCGTCTTCCTGCATGGGTCGCCCGAACAGCAAGGCTGAAACGTTGCTTAACGCACGGAGCGTCAACGGTCCCGGGTGCGAGGATGCGGCAGCTACGGGGATGGAGAAGTCGGAAAAGCGGCGATACAGCCGAAAAGAAAACGGGAGCCTTTGGCTCCCGTTTCGCTTCCAGTTTGCTAACCGTTGCTCAAAGAGCGTCGCGGTGAAGATTGAGCACGAGCCGGTATTGCGGGTTCTTCATCGGCACCTCAACGGTCTGGCCGTCGGCGAGTTCAACCGGGAGATCCGATGCGGTGTAGCCGTGGACATCGACCACCTCGGAAGTGCAGTCCGCGGTTCCAACCTTACGGATGCCGTCGAGCACGGTGTCGATTGCAGAGACCGACAGCCGTACCTTCCCGGAATTGACTGACACAGGTTCGATCAGCAGCGAGCGCCCGACGAACTTCTTTTCCGCGCTCAGGCGCATCGCGCCCGCGGTGCCGGAGCAACTCGCGTATCCGACTTCCTTCCCGCTGCGATGCAGGTACGGTGCCGGACCGGTATCGTCGTTAATGATGTGTCGTCCGGTGTCGATCACCTGACCGTCCTTGTACCAGGTAATGTCCAGCGTCTGGACTGTCGTCGCCCCGTGGGCGCTCGCGATGAGGCTTGCTGCGACTGCCGTCGCGAACAACGTTTTGCGTACGAATTGCATATTGGTTCTCCGTTTCAATGTGATGTGTAGTCGTTTGGCCGTCATATCCGCGAGGGATGCGGCACATGGGCGTTCAGGGCAATGTGCTGTTCAAAAAAATCAGCGGCTAGGGCAAAGCGGCTCTGGTGCGGTGTCTCATCCGGCATTGCCTGCCGGTTGATAAACCGGCCGTCGCTGAGCATGCAGAAGCAGAGCCCGTCGAAGGCGGCTTCCTGTGCTGCGGCTTCCCAGTCGCGGGTGTGGTAACTCACGCTGGTTTTTGAATGAGCGTCACGCCGCAGCGGCGGAACCGCCCGCGCGTTTGCGTGGCAACACGATAGCCAGCGTCACTGCGAGCCAGCTGCTGATCGCTACGCAGCAGAAACCAATTGCTGTGTTGCGCCAAACGCGGCGCGCTGTGCTTGCGAGGTCCGCGTGAGTCTGCGCGAAGGTGGTTTGCGCGAGCGTTATCCTCTGCTGCAAAGCTTCGGACGAACTCAGGCCGTGTCTCGCCAGCAAAGTCGATGCATCCGCTGGTGGAAGGATGCGGATATCGCCAGCGAGCTGGGCGAGCCGCACGACATCAATTTCGATGAGCGAGGCTCTAACCATGGCCGAGCCGTTATCGACATAGGCCGAAACCATACTTACCACCGTTAGGGGCATAGCCATCGAAACGGCTACCGCAGCCCACTTTATTAAATCGCGCAACTTCATTGGTTTTGACCTTTATGCCGATAGCCTGGAACATGTCGATTCTGGTGACGGTACTGGCAGTTCAGACTGCAGGCATCAAACGACCTTTGCCTTGATCGTCAGCAGAAGTCCGTCATGCGAGATGGTCATCTCCTGACCGTGGTACATGAAGAATTCGCTTGTGCTGCTGAAATCATCGGCGCAAGCGTTTATCGGTTTTAGGCCTTCGCGCGCGAGAATTCGGTCACGTTTGATTCGGGGCGCTCTGGCGCGGCCGCAGCCGGGGATGTGGCAGAAAGCACTGGGTTCGCGCTCTCGCTGGCTTCCGGTTCGACCGTCAGCATGCGCGCCACACGCTTGAGTGTGCCGTTGAGAGCGGCGCGCGGACCGAGGCGGATCGTGCCGCAGTACATGATGTCGCCCGAGACGTGTCCGTTGATTTCGAGCGTGCCGCGCGCATGGACGTTGCCGTCGACGCGACCGTCGATGCGCACGTGGTCGCCCTGGACGTTGCCCTTGATAAGGCCGCCGTCGCCGACGTGCAGCAGGCCTTGCGTCGAGATGAGGCCGCCGTCGAGCAGGCCGAAATAGCTGATGCCGTGATCAACGATCATGTCGCCGCTGATCGTGCAGCCGGCGGATACGAGGGTGATCGAAAGTTCGCTTTTCATGTCAGGGCTTCCTAGAACATCTTCACTTCGGCAGACCCGGCGCGGCTTTCGGCTGACGGCCTGGCGTCTGAATTGGACTCAGCGTTCTGCTGCGCGCGAGGACGCGAGATGTGATGGCGAGCGGCGTGTGCCGGTTTGCCCGCTTCGGCGGGTTGCTGCGCGGTGGCCGCCGGCGCCTGCTGCGCCGCCTGTGTAACAGGCGCGGGCACTTGTGCGGCTGTGACCGGTGTCTGCGCTGCTGGTGCGGGCTGCGGTGCGCTCTGCACGGGCGCGACCCGCTTCGTGACGGACACGGGCTGGGCTGGCGCGACCTGCACCGGCATGGCCGGTTGTTGCGCGGCTGCTTCGCGGCTCGGTCCAGCCCGGTGGATTGGCGAAACGGCTGCGAGCTGCGCTTCACCTGTCAGCGCGGGGCTGGTGCCTGGTGTTGCGCCCTGTGCGCTGCGCGCCGGTGCTTTCAGCGAATCACGGAACTGGTCCACTGTGAGGCCAAGCGAGCGTGCAGAAGCAAAGTCGCTCGCGCTCAGTGCGGGCGCGGCGCTAACAGGGTGAGCGGGTGTCGCGTCGACCTCCCGGTAAGCCGCGACTTCCGGTTTTGCTGCCGCCGCGATCACAGCGTCGCCTTTCTTGCTGGCGACGGTTTCCGCCGTCGATACCGTGTAATGACGCGCCTTCACGTTCGTGTACAGCGACGCTGCGCCCATGCCGGCCATGGCAACCATAGCCGCCACAGCTAGGGCGATCGTGGCCTGACGCGCTGTCGGAGCTACGCCCGCAAGGCGCCCGCTGAAGGCGCGGGACGGCTCCGGAGCGGAGAGGTCGCCGGGGCCGGGCAATGCGGCGATCTGGCGGGGAAGGTCGATGACCATAGAATCCGGGGCGAACTGCGCGTGTAGTCGCTGGATCTCGCGAATGTCCATGAAGATGCCTTTTGTCGTTGTCTGGAATCCAGCCTGCCCGAGGTCGCGCAATGTCAAGGGCGACGCCGATCAGCGGGCTCGAAGCCAGCGCGGTTCAGTGGGTGTCGTTGGAGTCGGGAAGCAGGACGCCTTCGGGGGCGTACCGGTCGTTGTCGGGCATGCACACTTGAGGAATCTGCTTGATGCGCGCCGCAGCAGCATCCAGCGCCGCCTGCCGGTCGTGAGCCATGACCGAGCGGGCAACGAGAGCTTCCATGGTCTTACGGAAAAGCTGGTCGTATATCGTGAGCAGACGCACGAGGCGTCCGGACATCGGGTGCTTGATTTCCAGCGTCACACGCTCCGGCGTGAAAGGAGCGCTGCGACCGTGCAGGCGGTTCGCCCAGGCGAACGCCTTGCGGAGAAACGCTTCGGCCGTATGAAATTCCGCTTCCAGCGCGAGGAGCTTGCCGCCGCGGGCAACCGTCATCTTCGCCGCACAGAAGTTGTAGTCGGAGCGGACGAAGGTTCGCGCAAAGTCCGAGTAGTACAGCAACTCGGTTTTTGCCAGCGTCTCGGGATGGATCCGCGCAAGGCGGTCATCGCTGGTAAGGCGCTTGATGGGACGCAATCCGCCCTGAACCGGTTCGGTCGCAGTGGCAGGGGAAATCAGCCGTTCTGGGTCAGCCGCCTCGGGCTGTTCCGTATCGAAGCCAGACATAACGTGTTCTCGGTGTATGTGTTCTCTCTCACATAAATTCTCACTGAACACCGCTCAGTCAAGCGGGCAAAAGCTATATCAATTTCGCGAGCTTTCGGATGCCAGCACCTGTGATTTGCCCGGATACTTCAATCCATTCCCCGCGTCTCTGACGCATCGACCTTGACTCCAAGCCCGGAGTCCATCTTCTTTCTCCAAGTCGTGCCTCTGAGCATGCTCCGACCGGATAGCTACCGGTGTGGATATCTTCTTGTGCTGAATCTGCCCGCTACAGATTCCCCTATTTCAGCTGTGATACTCGTACCTCTGGCCTGCATTCATTTGCGCCGGTACATCGTTCGAACCCAGGTTTTCGGGTGTTCTCTCTCCAGAGCCTGATCTGGGTAGAACGATCGAAGTTGGCTGATCCGTGACTCCTGCGGCGGAATGTATTTCCGAAAAGGGCTGTTGCGCAGCGTGACCATGCTGCGCGAGGACGACTTTACGTCCTCTGACAGAGCGCTCCGGTTTGCCGGTGCCGCTCCCTGCACGCCACGTCCCCAGAAGGGACGTGGCGCGTAGGTCACAACTATCCTCGATTTCACGAAGCTCGCTCCCTTACCGGAGCGGGCTTTTTTTTCGTCCATCCATCCCGGATGGGCCTTTCTCAACTGGAGGTGCTTATGTTGTTGCCCGACCGCCTCAACGAGCGTATCGCCGAGGCTATCAAGCACCAGATCGACAACGAGCGTGCCGCTTCGGACACGTCGTCCGACGCCTGGCGCAGTCGCTGCGAAGTTGCGCAAGTCGCGATGTACAGCGACGACCAGCGCTCCGTCTTTATCCACCATGTCAGCGAACGTCGCGGTAGCGCCGCAGCCCGGGAGATTGAATCCCAGGCCGGCACGCTACGCACGAACGCCATCTTTTTTCTCTCAAGGAAACCCTCATGAATGCAGTCGTCCAGATGTTCGACAACGCGCCTCGCAGTCTGGTCGAAGAGCGCGCAATCCGCCCGCCGGTCATTGGCAAGATCCGGCCCGGTATCAAGGTGCTCACTCGCAACGCCCAGGGTAATCCGGCTGCGGTCAGGATATACAACGAGATGGTGGCCGCCGGCGACTCGTACGAGACGATCGGAAAGGTGATCGAGACGAAGCTGAATCTGCGCAATGCGCTGATTCCGAGAAACGTCGCGCATTTCACCTGCAGACGGTCTGACTTCTCAAATCCCGACACGGCTGACGAAATTCTGAAGCTCTACGGCGAGGATCGTGGCGACGGCCTCAAGCTTCACCGCTTCCCGGTGATGTTCGCCTTCGACGACTGGCTGCGCAATGTGCCTAACCAGATGGCCGCCTACACGACGACGGGACGGCAGTACTTCTCGGAGTATGGCCGTGACGGCAAGCGCTATTGCAAGACGTACGCACCGGTCGAGCGCGATGAGCGTGCGAAGCGGGTGCGGCGGTCTTTCGGTGGACGTCTTGTCATCCAGCGTCAGGACGACGACATTCCCGATGGCATCTGCGACCCGCACGTGTGTCCGCAGTATCAGGAACGCAAGTGCAACCTGAGCGCGAACTTCGTGTTTGCGATTCCCGACGTGAAAGGGCGTGGCCTGATCGAACTTCCAACGAATTCGATTTACGTCCTGCAGAAAGCGTATTCCGCCATGCAGACCGTCTCGCTCGCGCGGGGTCGGCTGACCGGCACGCGCTTCTGGCTGTCGAAGAAGGAGTTCGACATCACGCGGATTGACGACAACGGGCAGGCGGTGCGTCAGAAGCAGATGCTGACGGTGCTCGATGCGGATATCGATCTCGGGGCATTGCTCGATGCGGGCGATGAGCCGCAGCCAGCGCTGGAAGCGGCGAGCCGGGCAGTTGCTTTGATCGAAGCCGGTGGCAATGTCGAGGTCCTGTCGCAGGTAATGACAGATGCAGCCTCTGAGACCGTTGGGCAGACGCATGGCGAAACTGTCGGTGCGAGCGGTTCAGTTACCGACGGCGGTGAGCCCGAAGAGGGTGAGACGCTTGCGGACAAGCGTCACCGCATGTCTGATCTGCTTAGCCGGTTGGGACTCAGCCAGCCGGATCGTCAGCAGGATTTTCGCAAGTTCGCGCACGTCAGATTCGGGCGCGGCTGGGCGGAAAGGCCGGCAGACGTCGATCAGATGAACGAACGCCTCACGGCGGCGCTCGATGATCGCGCTGCGTTTGACGACGAAATCATGCAGGCAGTGACCTACGTCTGACCTTAGACCGGCCCCTTCGGGGCTGGTCGTTCCTCTTTCTTCTTCGCGTAACGAGAACCCTTCAGCAAGCGGCACTTGCTCAAGCGTTTTCGACCGCGCATCCCTGCGCATCGAATTCTTCCGCCATGACGGCGGATCATTTCCCTGTCTTGATGGAGTATCAACTTTATGTCGAACGATCTGGGCGCCCTCACGGGTCTGCAGCAGATGCGTTGCGGTGGTTGTGGTGGTGACCTGTTCAAGGACTTCACCGCGGATCGAACGCAGCGGATCGTTGTCCAATGCCAGCAGTGCATGAGCACGTCGTGGATCGAACCCGAGCCTGCGAAGCTGCAGATCAACTGGGGAGAAGGCGACGGCTGCATCACAGTCTTCTAGGAGCATTCAACAATGCGCAAGATCGCAAACTTCACGCTGTTTTTTGGCGCTGAGGACGCGCTGAGTAACTGGCATCCGTGCCGCTTCAGCTATCACGGCGTGGACTTTACCTCGGTCGAGCAGTTCATGATGGTGCGACGCGAAGTCGCGTAAGTAATTGTTTCAGCTAGATGCTTAGCGAAGAAACCTGCATTTCCGTGTGCAGTAGCCTACTCAAGCTCGCGGTGTTGGTAACGGCACCGTGAGAAGCCTTGAGGACAATGTAGATCGCCTTCGGGCTAGGTGATCCCGCGAGGGTAGCCGAGAACTCCGAGCACAACTGGGGTTCGGTCGCTAGGCTGATCGGTATGGGTAACACATGTGAACTGTCGATAAACGTCGTTAATTGCAACAAGCCAAACGTGCTGACAGGCTTGAACCAAAACGGTACGTGACTGGTTGACCCGCTCATCATTCGGGTCACACGGACGCAACAGTCACCGGCGAAAAGACAGGCCCTAACCCGGTCGTGTTACTTACGTGGAACGCGGTAAGCCCGTATATCTCCCGCAAGGGTAGGAGCATCGCAAGATGCAACGATGGATTGCGGGTATGGGATCGTGGAAAAAGCGAAGGCTCGGTTGTAATGACCGAGATACAGGCAGCTGTTTTTGTCTGGCCCGAAAGGGAGCCCACTTCCACGTGGTCTTTCATCACGAGATGTATTGAGAAACCTTTTAAGGAAGGAAAGCAGATGACTGCATCGTTGGTAGACGCAGGTGCGCCTTCCCATAACTCGGTTGAGTGGCGCCAGATTGATTGGTCCCGCTGTCATCGAGAAGTGAGAAGGCTGCAAGCGCGAATCGTGAAGGCAACGAGCGAAGGCCGCTGGGGCAAGGTGAAAGCCTTGCAATGGCTGCTAACGCATTCGTTTCATGGCAAAGCTCTAGCCGTGAAGCGGGTAACTGAGAATCGAGGTAAGAACACGCCGGGCGTGGACGGGGAAACCTGGTCTACGCCGGAATCAAAGTCTGCTGCCATTTTTTCGATGGGGCGACAAGGTTACCGACCGTCACCTCTGCGGAGAATCTATATTCCGAAAAGCAACGGAAAGCTCAGACCCCTGGGTATTCCGACAATCCGAGACCGAGCGATGCAAGCGCTGCACCTGCTATCTCTCGATCCGGTGGCTGAAACGATTGCCGATGGTTATTCCTACGGTTTTCGTACACATCGATCTGCGGCTGACGCCATAGAGCGGTGCTTCGGTGTGCTGGGAAAGAAGGCCTCTCCGCAGTGGGTGTTGGAAGGTGACATTAGAGCCTGCTTCGACGAAATCAGTCATGACTGGCTACTCGCGAACGTTCATATGGATCGAGCGATACTCCGGAAGTGGCTGAAGGCGGGATTTGTGAGCGATGGTGTCTTATCGCCCACTGAGGAAGGTACCCCTCAGGGCGGAATCATCTCCCCCGTACTCGCCAATCTCGCATTGGATGGGCTACAGGCCATGCTTCGAGACCGATTTACATGGGTTTCGAAAAACAAGCTTAGGGGGTGTGTCAATCTTGTCCGGTACGCGGATGACTTTGTGATCACGGGGCGTTCGAAAGAATTCCTGGAACACGAAGTACTCCCGGCAGTCGTAGCGTTCCTCCGGGAACGAGGGCTTGAGCTTTCACAGGAAAAAACCCTCACCACGCATATTGACCACGGTTTCGACTTTCTCGGTCAGAACATCCGGAAGTACGGCGGGAAGCTACTGATCCGGCCGTCGGATAAAAGCGTGCGTTCGCTGATGGACAAGATTCGCGATGTAGTCAGAAACAACAAGCAGGTTAAGCAGTCAACGCTGATCCGTTTGTTGAATCCAATCGTCAAGGGCTGGGGCAACTATCACCGGCACGTAGTCGCGAAAGACACATTTCACAAAGTGGACTTCCTGATTTGGCAATGTTTGTGGCGGTGGGCAAAACGCAGGCACCCAAGGAAACGTCTCCCGTGGATCAAGAACCGGTATTTTCACCGTGTCGGTCCTCGGGACTGGGTTTTCGCGGCAGATGAGCGAGAACCCGGGTCGGGCGATGTAAAACTGTTCAAGCTTCAACACTTGAGCAAAATAACGATCGTTCGGCACGTCGCTGTCAAAGGCGAGACGAATCCATATGACCCAAGGTGGGAAAGCTACTTCGAAGAACGTCTTAACCTTCGGATGGCGAGATCATTGACCGGTCGGAGGGTGCTCCTGTCGCTTTGGATTTCTCAAGGCGGCAAGTGCGCTCACTGCGGGGAAAAGATCACCAAGCAGAGTGGATGGCACGTTCATCATATTCGTTGGAGATCGCGGGGCGGGAGCAGCAGTATCTCCAATCTCGCTTTCCTGCACCCCAATTGTCACAGGCAGGTTCATAGCCGAGATATCGCAGTTCGTAAGCCGGCTCCTTGACTGGGGTTTAGAAAGGCTTGAGCCGGATGAAGGGAAACTTTCAAGTCCGGTTCTTAGGGGAGGGGCAGCCAGCAATGGCTTTCCCTTACCCGACTTCTCAAAGGCCAAGCTGTTTGGTGATGAGAATTCGGCGGCGGAGATTCTCGCGGCGCGTTATCCGAAAGATCAGAAGGCGATCGGACGGGGCGTGAAAGGTTTCGACCTTGCGACGTGGGAAGGCAAGCGCGAGGCGATTGTCTATGTCGGGTGCCGGGAGAAGTTTGCCCAGAATCCGGGATTGCGCTCGCTGCTTCTGGCGACCGCGCCAACCGAGCTTGTCGAGGCCAGTCCTTACGACCGTGTCTGGGGCGTAGGGCTAGGCTAGGTGAGCGGGACCCGCTGATTCTCGACAAGGCGAACTGGCGTGGCACGAACCTGCTTGGCGTCACGCTAATGAAGGTGCGCGACACCCTTTCTCGCTGACTGTTTTTCCGACTGCGCCGCCCGGCGCGTGATCCATTTAAGGCTGCCCTGGGCGGCCTTTTTCTTTTTCAGGAGGCGACGTGAAAATCGCTCACATGTCTGACCTGCATTACTCGCCAGAAAACCTCGATGAGGCGGACCGGTGTTTCTCTTTCGCAGTTCAGGACGCGATGAATCGCTGCATGGATGTCGCTGTTATTTCCGGCGACTCGACTGATCATCGGCTTGATGCGCATGCGCCCGCCCTGAACCGGCTGGCGTGGAACATCAACCACCTGAGTCTGTCCATGCCGGTGTTAATGCTTCAGGGCACGTTCTCGCACGAGCCACCGGGAACGCTTCGCAACTTCGCATTGATGGGCACGAACTACCCGGTATTCATCGCCGAGCGCGTGCAGCAGGTCAGCCTTCTCGAAGGGAAGTTCTTCGGTTCGGCAGGGCCCGTGTTCAACGAAGAGGAGCTGCGCAGCGTCCTGACTCTTGGCGCCGACGTCGTGTTCACCTGCCTGCCCTCGATCAACAAGGGGCAACTGGCGGCCGCGGTCGGTGCGAAGAATGCTGCGACGGGGCTTGAGGCGGTGCTGGGTGACTACCTGGCAGCGGCTGGGCGGATCAATGCACAGCTTCGAGCGTCTGGCATTCGCACGGTCGGTGTGTCGCACGGCACGGTCAACGGTTGCACGACTGAGCATGGCGTGACGATGGCGGGCTTTGATCACGAGTTTTCACTCGGTGCACTGTTCGAGGCCGAATGCGATGCGTTCATGCTGGGCCACATTCACAAGTCGCAGCAGTGGGAACGCGGCGGCCGTGTCGTGGCTTATGCCGGGTCGCCTGGACGGTTTCACTACGGCGAGGAAGGTGACAAAGGCTATCTCGCGTGGGACGTTGAGACAGGGAGCGCGAAAGCGTTGCTTGTTCCGACGCCGGCGCGCGAGACGGTCTGCGTTGACTTCGACGGCCCTCCAGACATGGAGCGACTCGCGGCCATCGCCGCTGACGCAGGCGACAAGTTCGTCCGTGTTCGCTGGCAGGTGGACGAGGAGCATCGCCAATCGGTAGACCGTGAAGCGATTGAAGCGCTGTTCGCTGGCGCGTCGGCTTTGAAGCTTGAGCCGCGCATCCTGCCTGTGACCCGCTCGCGATCGCAAGGCATCAGTATCGAGCCGACTGTCGATCGAAAGATTGAACGGTGGGCCGAACATGCGAACGTGGATGCTGCGCCGATCGTCGAGCGGTACCGGTTGCTCGAGTCTGGCTATCCGGAAGCGATTGCTGCCGCGGTGCTGGCCGGTCTGACCGATGAAGACGTTGGCGCTGCTGTGGCGCAATCGGTGCCTGAGCCATTCTCTTCGTCAGGGCAGTTGCCGGTGGACATTCCGCTGGAGCCTGAAAGCGACACGGTGCCTGATGCGACGGTCGAGGTCTTGCCCGCCGCACAGATGTCGTGGCTCGAAGATGATCTGTTTGCAGCGTAGTTTACTGCCCGAATGCAGGAGAGGCCGGTATGGCTCTCCTGCAGTGGAACAGTAGCCCTGTTCCGATAGCTGTCGCAGCTATCGAAACGAGGTTTCACCGCGTCTCACGACGCATCGATGTAGTCGTTGCTTCACCTTTCTCTACAGTTCATTTCTTTTACCCTGGCGGGGAGCGATCCCTACAGGGAGCACTCCGCCTGTTACCTACGGAGTGCAATCATGTTTGGTCTTTACCCTGCTGGATCCGATTGGGCTCGAATCTTCGCCAATGACGATCAGGACATACGCGACGTTCAGAAGTCGCTTGTTGAGCACGCTGGTTTCACGGCGGCAATTCTTCACCAACCCTTCGGCAAGGACCGTGGGGCCGTCCTGGCGCAGTCTGGCCAGATGCTTGTGCTGAGCGCAACCACGCCGGGAGCGAGTCAGGTCGTCGTTACGCCTGCCGTTGAAATGCAGCACCTGCTCTGGTCATATCACATGGGCATGGCGACGCAGTGGTCCCCGATGGAGATCCGTACCCTGACCGGCTATGCCGGGTGGGACGAGCTTCTCACGTGTGCCCGCCGCGAATTCGCCCGGGCCTGCGAAAAAGTCGAGGCTGCGATCGCAGGCAAGCTTCGGGCGCCTGTGGCTGTCGCAGAGAGAGGCGATCCGATGGTCGAGTCTTTCCCCGACGATGACGATGTCGCTTTCTATTCGCGGATGGCAGCAATGTCCGAAGCTGCGGAGGTGTCGCCATGCGCCCTCTGAAACTGACGCTCGAAGGCTTCTACGGCGTCCGTGACGGGATGAGGCGCGAAAGCGTCACGCTTGACCTCGAGTCGCTGCCGGAAGGCCTGATTGCGCTTGTCGGCGCTAACGGGGCCGGCAAAACGACGATCATGGACAACCTGCATCCGTATCCGATCATGCCGTCACACGCCTCGATGCTGTCGGTCGATGCCTTCTCATACTGGGACCACATCTGTGGAACGAGTGCGCTGAAGGAGCTGGAGTGGGAACACGACGGTATCCGGTACCGCTCGACGTTTTCATTCAGAAAGCCCGGCAAGACAGGCAAGGCGGAGTACTACCTTGCCTGGCATGGATCGGACGGCGCGTGGCATCCCGTTACGTTGCCCGACGGCACCGTGTCGGACGGCAAGGCGGCGACGTATAACCGCTGTGTCGAAGCCATCAACGGCTCCCTTCAAAGCTTCTTTACCAGCGTTTTCTCCGCGCAGAACCGGCGGCCGCTCGCGTCGTATGGTGCGGGAGAGATCAAGACGCTGCTCGCAGAGATGCTCGGCATTGAACACCTCAAGGCGCTGTCGGCGAAAGCCGGTGACGTCGCGAAGATTCTTGGCCGTGCGCTCGACGAAATCCAGACGGATCTGACGGCACTCGCGGGAAAGCGACAGCGTAAAGCGGATGTCGAACGCTCCGTGCTTGCACAAGGCGAGCTTCTGCGCGACACGCGTGCACAACGCGATCTGAAGCTTGAGGAAGCAGCGAAGCTGACTCAGGAGCGTGCGACGCTGGCGGCGAAGGCAGGCGAATCGGCAACTGCCGAGGCGAGGCTGCGGGAACTGTCGGTTCGCGCGCACGAGCTGGTCAAAGGCGGGCAGTCGCTGGATGGTGATGAGCGGGCAGCATCCGTTCGGACTCAGCAGCGCGTCAACTCGCTGAAGCAGGCCGTGGCGACTCATCAGGCGACGCTTGCCCGCAAGGAAGCGATACTGGGAGCGGCGGCGAAGCGCGATGAAGCGCAACTGCTGATCGGTCGCGAAGAGGCAAAGCTGGAGCCTCTGCAGCGCGTGATTGCGGATCTTGAAGGGAAGCAGGTGAGTCATGTGACGCTTCAGACTGCAATTTCGGGCCTCATGACGCAGGGTCAGACGAAAGCCGCCCACTTCGAGACGTTGACGAAGCAGGCTGCAGTCGTCGATCAGGTGCCGTGCGTGGGGCATGCCATGCATGCCACGTGTCCGCTGCTCAGTCAGGCGCTTCAGGCGAAATCGCAGGCAGAAGAGCAACGTGTGTCGGTGGCCGAACTTCGTGCGCAGTATCGCGAAAAGAAAGCACAGGCCGATCTTCTTGCACCGGTGGTCGCAGAGCTTGCTGCAAAGCGCAGTGAGGTTAATACGGTCGCCCGTACCCTAACTGACGCCAGGCGTGATCTGCAGGCGGCGACTGAACTTGCTGCCAGCAAGCCACTACTCGACGCTGCCGCAACGGGTCTTGAGACCGCTAACGCGGAATTGGGAGACGTTGCGACCGAAGCTGCTGCGCGGTCTGCCCGACACGAGTCCGAGAAGGCGCGTATGACGGCGGAGATGAACAGAATCCAGCAGGAATCGAAGCAGCTTGCAGCCGTCGACGTGACGGCCGCGATTGCAGAGACCGACCGGAAGCTGGCCGCGAATCGTGAAGCAGTCGCAGCGCTCGAGGGCAGTATCGAAGGTGCGATCCGCGCCCAGACAATGCTGCAGGCCGAAGCCAACGGACTGGCGGCGGACCTGAACGGGTTTTCCGCTACGCAACGGCGCGCCGACCGGCTCTCCGATGAAATTGCGCAGTGGAAGCTGCTCGCGAAAGGACTCGGCAACGACGGCGTTATTGCATTGACGATCGACGACGCGGGTCCCGCACTGGCCGACACCGTCAACAGGCTGCTGCTTGCCTGTTACGGCACGCGCTTCACGGTCGAAATCCGCACACAGCGCGCGCTTGCAAATGGCGAACTGCGCGAAGGTTTCGAGATCCTTGTGCACGACGCCGAGGCCGACAGTACGAAGTCCGTGTCGGTGATGTCCGGTGGTCAGAAGGTCTGGATCAACGAATGCCTCACACGAGGTATTGCGCTGTACCAGGCCCAGAACGCCGGGCAGCCGTATCAGACGCTCTTTAGCGACGAGTCCGATGGTCCGCTCGATCCGCAGCGCAAGCTGCAGTTTATGCGGATGAAGCGGGAAGTGCTGAAGCAGGGCGGGTATGAGCGGGAGTTTTTTATCTCGCAAACACCCGACCTGGTGAGCGACGCCGATGCTGTGATTGACGTTCAGTCGCTCGCCGCGTGACCAGTCATTTTTTCAACCCTGTGGGGAAACGCTCCCCACAAGGGGCGCTTTCTCGCTCTATTTCAAACGAGGAACGCCATGTCAATTGTTCGAAGTCTTCAACGACGCGCCGAAGCGGTAACGCTATCGGTTCGTCCCTGTTCGCCGCGCTCTGGCACCACTCACACCTATGTCCTGAACGGCACGCTCATGCGTGACGTTCTGGTAGACGGCAAGTGGGTGACTGTTCACACGAGCGAGCCTGTCGATTCACGCGCCGCTTAGGCGGTGCCACCTCCCTTTCTTTTGGAACTCACGATGCAAAACCTTCTGATGCTGCTGCTCGCGGCAGGTAGTTCGTCGCTATCCGCGTGTACGGCCCAACCACAGGCGCATGTGGCCAATCCGCGGCCGGTGATTGTTGTCCAGAACCCGAGAGGTGAACGGGGCGATTTCACGATCTGCCCGGACGGTCGGGTGCTTGTCTATCCGATCAGTCAACCGAAGTCGTGTTCGTGATTCGCTGAGTGTTCATGCGTTGAAATGCCCCGGCTTTCTCTTATGGAAGCTGGGGCTTTCCCGTTTAAGCGGTGCCTGCTGGCGTACTGGCTGGCAAGCCCGACCTCACCGGTCGGCGACTTTTTTTCAACACCCTGGGCGGGCACGCAGCCCGTCTGGGGCTGCTCCGCATTTACCTGTGGAGTATCTATGTTTGAAGCTGCAATTCCTGGATTTTACCCGGAGCGATTCTACACCGGAGCCGACGCGATGAAGTCCATCGATGGGCAGCCGACGTGTCCGAATGAGGTGCGACCGTGGGTTCGCAAGGTCAACCGGACGGCCGGCGAACGTGAGTTTCTGATCATCGGTGGCAGACCGACCCGTGACCGGGAGTCTGCGCGATGAGTACCGCGCTCACCGAGCCGAGCTGGCTTTCCGCGTACGCGACGGGCGAGAAACAGGGTTGGGCGCAGGCTTGTTCCCCGCATTTCGGTTGTCGGGAAAGTCAGCGATCATGTGGCCAAGTTCGTGTAGCTCGGAGTTGCCGAGGGCATCGCCAAGCAGTTCGTCGGTCGTCAGGAAGCGCGTTGTCCTGCTTTTGGTGTTTGTACCGCAAACCCCAAGCTGGCGGCGCTCGTTGACCCATACAACGCCACTTCCGCACTCGGCAACCATCGAAGAACAAGGATCAGGATTTGCCTCGCCCTCGAGAAAGACAATCTCCAGCCATGACCATGTCGTCGTCCGTTTTTTCCCGGGTGGTGAATCAGCCTCCTTGCCGAAACCGCGCATGCGCGTATTTGCGCATGTCGCAGGCGCGGGGCAATGCGTTGTTCATGCGCCTCGAATTGCAGGCGGAGCGTGTGAGCGGCGGTCGCGCAGCAGTTGGACGCGAAGCTGATGGAGCCGGGCAACTTCGAGCAGGGCCTGAACGCAGCAGGCGCGATCAGCGACGACCGGTTGCAGCGGCAATCGCAGGGACGCGTCGTGCCCGAAGCATTCACGCACGGCACGAGTGAGCAGCGGCAGCGGTGGCTGCGGCGCGGCATGGCGACGGGCGATATCCGCCAATGCGATACGATCCCGGCGCAGTCCTTGTAAGCCAGGTGTTTCGCAGACCGGACGTCAAGAAATCCGGGGCGTCCGCGTCGTGTCCGCCATCCACAGCGCGACTCGCGCTCACAGTGTGCTTTCCTCGCCCGCTCCATTATTCGCGTCGTCTTCGTTGATACGCGGCCACGGCCACGCTTGCACTGCCCAGGACGGCGGATCATCAACTGTCTCGAATCCGTACTCATGCGGATCTTCGAAGATGTCGGAAAACGTCTCTTCCAATATTTGCTGCATGTAGTCGACGTGTCGAATGCTCATGGGATGCCACTGCTTTCGAATGCGGTCCTGGCCTGCGATCACTTTGCGGGTCGGCAGATCGATTACGAACCGGTGCAACATATATGGCTCACTCGCCCACAAGGATTCCCAGCGCCCGACGGCATAACGATGTGGTGCTGGGTTCATGGAAGCAGCCTCGCAACGCAGGCGCTTGCCGGCTTGTCTTTGTCGTGGCCGACATGGAAGGCGACGGCGCCACCGACGACATCGAGAGAGTGGATGTGAAGCGGCTGAGCGGTATTGCCAACTGACCGGTCAGCAGCACGCCCGTGGTACCACGTTTTAGAAGCGTTGACCCGGACTGGATAGTCGGTCAGCCGCACACCCGTCTGCACCACGGGCCGCATGCACACGTGGCACACACCAGTCAACTCGCCGTCGATGACCCTGTTCAGTACGACGGCCAGCGCAAGGGCAAGGTCAGCATGGTGCGGTTGCGATGGCTCGCCACCAAGGGGATACACGACCGTCCGGACGAGCTTCCGATTTTTCGCTAGCACGATCCGGTAGCGCGCGACGCGCGGCGCGTGCCGCCATGCCGGATAGACGATGTTTTTGAAACGACTTTTGTAGACCATAGCTCAGCCTCAGTGTGTTGCCGTACCCTATGTTCGGCGCACACACCAGGTTACGCGTGAATAACGGAAGTCAAGGAACGCTGACGAACCCGTAGGCATCTGATGCGGCGCGCCTACGTCCGCGCTTCCAGTTCCTGGACGTCGTCCGGTTGACCGGCATTCTGAATCGTGTCCCACCACCGCGTAACGGTTCTGTGGCTGCCAAGACCCAGCGGGCTGCTCCCTGTTCGTGGATTTTTTCGCGGGCGAAGTGCCTTCGGCCGTAGGTGTTGCGCAGTGACCTGGGGGCTTTTCCTCGGCGGCCACTGTCCCCGCTGCACTCAACGTAGGTCGCACGCACGATCCGAGCGTCTCGTCCTTCATCGTTTCCGCCGGCCGTAGCCAGGACCAGGCGGAGATACCGAACCCGAAAGTATGCCCGACGTCGGACCGGTGACGGGCAAAGGCACGCCGCCAACTCGTCACTTACCTTTGTACTCGATGAGCCGCTCGCCTGGAGTAATGGGCTGTAGCGCAAAGAGTGCGCCGATGAGAGGCGCGCAGTGATGCGTTGCAGTCGCATGTTTTGATTGTAACGTCCGACGGTCTTTTTCGTTCCCCCCGAGACGCCAGGCATAGCGCCGCGGTCGAAAGTATTCGAAGAGCTAAGCTATTCAAAGAGCCAAGCGCTATTACGCAACTAACGGTCACGCATCCGCCGTCGCCTGCCTGGCTTCGCCACGATCCCGTCTGGCAGGGTCGCATGGGCCGCGTGTTTTCATGTTCCATCTAACTCCCACTGTGTGAGGGCAGTGTCCGGTTGCAGCTCAGCGGCTTCCCCGCGCTGCATGTCCATACGGGCCTTTTCGCAAACGCTATGAACACTTGCCATCCTCAGCCCCCGGCTCGGCTCACCCCGTCGCTCCGGTGCGTCCGCCAGCTCGCAATAGGTCGGTGCCACCTGTGGACACCCGATGCGCAGACGTGCCGCTAAATTTCCCCGATGGCGGATGTCCATTGGGGCGCTGATCAACGTCATTTGCGCAGGACCAAGGTCGTGGAAAATGCACTTTCTTGCGTGAGCGTTGATAAAGCTGACGGCACCTGTCGCGCCGCGTCCGCCTACCGGCGGAGCCGTTAATCAGGTGTATGATACTCTCATATATTCATGAAAACAGGGGCTAGATCATGGCAAGCAAACCGCTAACGATTACTCTGACACCCGAGCTGTACGAGTTCGTGCGCTCCCGAAGCGCAGGCGGCGACTACAACAGCGACAGTGAGGTAGTCAGGGACGGTCTCAGGCTGCTTAAGGAGCGCGATCAGCTCGTCAAGCACTGGCTGAAAGAACAGGTTGTGCCGGCATACGAGAAACTGAAAGCCAATCCCGGAAACGCTCTAACCCGTGAGCAATCCGAAGCCAGGCTAGCCGAACGGCGCAGCCAACGCAGGGCAAAGAGAAAGGAACCTGCCGCGTGATTCAGTACGTTGTAAATTATGCGGAAGAGTTCGACGAACGGCTGGAAATCATCGCGGACTACATGGAGTTCCACGGGTGCTCCGAGGCTTCAATTGCACGATATATCACGGAGGTGTACGACGCGTGCGAAGCATTCGCGACTTACCCGAATCGTGGAACTCCCCAGGACGATGTGATGCCGGGTCTCAAGACTACTCACTACAAGGGGGATACGATTCTCGCTTTTGTCGTTGAGGAAGATGCAGAAGCGGTGTGGTTTCTTGGCGTCTTTTACGGTGGCCAGGATTGGCAGTCGGCATTCAGCGATCGGAGTTCGAACCACTAGGAGTACTCCACATTCGCGGACGGATTGAATAGTCACGCATGATGCAAATCGCTTGTCGGCAACCCATACTGCGTGATTTCAAAAATCTTAAGAAAACTATTCAGATAGGTCGTGACTCTCGCCTGCAATGTTGAGTCGCAACGCAGCCCCAGGGTATTTGTCTCACCTCGATAGGATTCGTTCGGAATACTGCATACAAGACGTTGGCGATTTTATCTATGTCAACCTCGCTATTAATGGAAGAACACTTGCACTAAACCGCTGACGCGGTAGGGGTGGAGAGCCAGAGCTTATAGCCGACGTTCATCAGAGGTGGTAGTCGGGCGCTGGATCGTGACCGAGGAGAAGTGGACACCTCCAGGAGCAATATATGGATGCCCAACCGGGCTTCAACATTGTTTCCAGGAGGTTCCCATGACGCCATTGCGTCAACGCATGTTAACCGACATGCAGATCAGAAATCTCGCTGAGAATACTCAGCGATCCTATCTTCTTCAGGTTTCAAGCTTCGCCCGGCACTTCCGCCGTTCGCCCGAGTTACTGGGTCCCGAGGAGATACGGGCCTGGCTCATCTATCTTCGGGAAGAGCGCAAGCTAGCGCCCGCCAGTCTCCACCCAACGATCGGTGCACTGCGCTTGCTCTACCGCGTGACGCTCAAACGCGACTGGAGCGACGAGGACTTTCCATTGCCGAAGAAGCCGTTGAGACTCCCCGTCATCCTGAGCCTCGATGAGGTAACAACCTTTTTCGACGCTATTCCCAGCCTGAGGTACCGTGCCATTCTGATGACCGCATATGCCGCCGGTCTTCGAATTTCAGAAGTGGCGCACCTGAAGACCACCGATATTGACAGCCGGCGCATGGTCATCCGCGTGAACCAGGGGAAAAACCGTAGGGATCGATTCGTGATGCTCTCACCACGGCTGCTCGAGATCCTGCGAACGTACTGGCTCAATGCTCACCCTCGCGACTGGCTTTTTCCCGGCGACATCCCCGGACACCCGATTACCACTGCCGCGATCTGGCAGGCATGCAACAAGGCACGGCAGCGCAGCGGCATCCAGAAGCCGATTACGCCGCATGTGCTGAGGCACGCGTTCGCCACTCATCTGCTCGAAGCCGGTACTGACGTGCGCAAGATCCAACTGCTCATGGGCCATAGGTCCCTTGCCACCACTTCGCGGTACCTTACCGTGGCCACGAGCACCGTGTGCTCCACAACCAGCCCCTTCGACCTGCTTCCGCACCCCGCACCCATTCAGTCTGCGCCCGCTGTGCCAGAGGACGTCTGAACGCAGTCATGCGACCGGCGATCGAAGTGGCGGACATCTTCCGCCGCTGCGGCCCTCAGCATCGGCAAACCCATGCCGAAGGGCTCAGTCGTGCCCAGCGTCGCGTGATGAGCGCCATCGAACTGTGTCGTACCGCCGCGCTCGGCGCCCATCTCGAGCAGTGCAATACGTGCTCACATCAGCGCATCACCTACAACTCGTGCCGGCATCGCGCCTGCCCGAAGTGCCAGTCGCTCGCCCGTGCGCAATGGCTCGAACGTCGGCGCGCGGAACTCCTCTCATCGGTCGAGTACTTCCATGTCGTCTTCACGCTTCCCGAATCCATCGCTGCGCTCGCCTTGCAGAACAAGAAGACGCTCTACGATCTGCTGTTTCGCGCCAGCGCCGAGACGCTGCGCACGATCGCCGCCGATCCGAAGCACCTGGGCGCCGAGATCGGCTTCATCACAATCCTGCATACGTGGGGCCAGAATCTGCTGCATCATCCCCATGTGCATTGCGTTGTGCCAGGCGGTGGCATCGCCCCGGACGGCGAGCGCTGGATCGCCTGCCGTCCGGGCTTCTTCCTGCCCGTGCGGGTGCTCTCACGGCTCTTTCGCCGATTGTTTCTCGAACAGCTGGGCCGCGCGTTTGACGCCGGCGCGCTGCGCTTTCATGGCCAGCTTGAGTCGTTGCGTGACCCGCGAGCGTTCGCCGCCTGGCTCGCGCCCGCTGCTCACGTGGATTGGGTCGTCTACGCGAAACCACCGTTTGGTGGCGCCGAACACGTGCTCGACTACCTGGGCCGCTACACCCATCGCGTCGCCATCTCCAATAACCGGCTGCTTGCCTTCGACGAGCGCACCGTGCAGTTTCGCTGGAAGGACTACCGGCACGAGGCCAGGCAAAGGACCATGACGCTCACGGCCGACGAGTTCATTCGCCGCTTCCTGCTGCATGTGCTACCAGAGGGCTTCAAGCGCATCCGCAGCTACGGATGGATGGCCAACTGCCACCGGTCTGACAGGCTCGCTACGTGCCGGCAACTGCTCGGCGTCGAGGCTCCCGCCGCCGCGTCAGCCGAGCCCAGCGAAGACTACCGTGACTGCTACCAGCGACTGACCGGCAAGTCGCTGCGCGACTGTCCCGTGTGCGGCACGGGACACATGCTCCGTATTGAAAGTATGCCCGGTAGCCTCCCACGAGCCCCGCCAGGTTCCGTCCATGCCCACTAGTTGCCAATGCACCTGTTTCTGGACACGTTTGCCTATCCCGACGAGGCAAGCGCGGCTGCACTCGTACCTTCGATTCGTCGCAGCACCCGAATGGCACAAAACGTCAAAGCCTTTGCCTGCGGCTCACTACATTCGTGCGTCTCTCGCCACGCAGGCGTCACGCGATTGTGTCGAGCACAGGTGCGATAACCCACCACGGGCCTCGCAAATTACCGCAGCAGTCATTCAATGCCCATAGCGGTCACCGCCTGCGGAGCGGTTTAGCGCAAACGGTTTTTTAGTTACCGACCGCGGACTGATCTCAATCGGCCTAGTGATGCGCCTGTAGCCGCGATCGCTAACAAAAAAACGCTCTGCATTATCCTTATAGTTAGGTTCAAGTTGAATTTTTCGCAAAAGCACCTTCACGAATTGGTGCGTGGCACCCTGAGAGGGATGGGGCGTGTCCGCATCGACATAGCGTCGGTAGTCCCTCCTACTGGGGCCGACGCCGGGACGAGACCGGATCGTGGATCACCATTTCCCCGTCGACGCGATGCGCCGCGCGGCGATCTTCGCTACTCGACGCCGCTCCGTCCGATTGTGGTAATACAGCGCGCGAATGCGCCGGTCCGTGGCACACCTGCGATCAGGAGTAGAGGTTGAGACGGAAGTCAGGGAACAGCTCGCACGTCATCGCGGTTACGCGTCGAGGCGGCGATCGAGCAGCGATTGAGACTGTTGGCGGAAGTCACGGGGCGCAGCCAGTCGTTTTTTCTCAAGCAGTTGATCGAAAAAAGGCGTCGACGCGATGGAAGACGCGTGGCTGCCGCAGGAAGTGGTTGCCAAGGTCCGCAGCGGGGCACTGCCGCTGCCGCAGCGTGGCACGACGTTGGATCTGTTCGAGGGTCCAATTTACGATCAGTGAGCACGACCGCAGAGCGTATCCGTGAGGGACGGCGGCGAGAGGATGCGACTTGCCGACGCCGCTCAGATTCATCGAATCGCTGCTTCAGTCGCCAAATGAAGGGTACATAATTGCGGCTATCTACTCCTTCATTTCCGGACAAACCGAGGAAGGGGCGAACGACGCGTCCACGGTTGGACGAGCTGAAGTCGCACTATCGCTGGGTGGACTGGGCGATAGCGCGGTCAACCGAGTGCTGAACGAGCGCCCCAATCGGTTATTGAACCGATTTGCGCACGCCGTCCCGAGCTAGCGGAGACAGGGCTGAGGTGCTCCACCGAACGTGACCAATGCCGCTGAAAAGACCACATCGCCGCCGTCATCAGCAGCGCGGCTGCGACCGTCATTCGACTGTGCACCGCTGGGCCATCAAGCTGTTGCCAGTGCTGGAGAAAGCGTTTCGCTGCCGCAAGCGGCCGGTTGGTAAGAGCTGGCGGCTGGACCAAACGTACCTCCGCGTCAAGGGGGAATGGCGGTAGCTGTACCGGGCCGTCGACAAGGACGCCAACATTATCGACTCTCTGCAACGCGCCCATCGGGACAAACTGCCGACCCGGCGCTACTTTGAGAAATCGATCGTCCAGAACGGTGTACACCAGACGATAACCATCGACAAAAGCGGCGCCAATCTCGCCGCGATCAATGCCGATCGTGAAACGCCCATCAACATCCGCCAGTCGAAATATCTCAATAACCTGGTCGAACAGGACCATCGGGCGATCAAGCGACGGACGCGGCCCATGCTAAGGTTCAAGGCATTTCGCTGTGCCCCGATTCTTCTGGTCGGCATTGAAATTATGCACATCATCGCTGAAGGGCAGATGAAATGTCCTCTCGGGACCCCTCCGTCCGCCGCTGACCAATTCTACGACCCTGCAATATAAGCACTACTTCGCATATCGATCTCACTCGCCCCTTGTTCGTTATCGACAAAACCCATCGGCCGGGCAGGAATAGCGCCTTCGAGTTGCGGCTGAGCGCGTTGAGTCCGTCTCCGGTTCGTGCCTCTCGCGCAGTTCACAAACGGCGACGCCACGTTCGTGTTCGGACAGCCTAGCGCAGTCGTCCAGTTGCATTCTCTAGCCGCACACGGAACGAAAGGCGGCTGGGCATTCCAGTCGCATTTCATTCGGATGCGCCGATCACGCAGTTGAGCCCGCTTTTCACCGCCTGGTGCGCGGTCCAGCGCAAGACTGCTTCAGGACGGGTGCTGGGCGAGAGCGAGCGCATTCCGGTGGCCGACGCATTGCGCGCGATTACCCTGGGTGCTGCGTACACGCTCAGGATGGACCATCTGATCGGCAGCATCGAAGTGGGCAAATTCGCGGACTTCGCCGTGCTGGCCGACGACCCCACCGATATCGCAGCCGAACAACTGAAAGACGTCGAGGTGTGGGGAACGGTGTTGGGCGGGCGTGTTTTTCAGTCGCCAGCAAAATGAATGCCGCTGCTGCTTCTGCTGCTGGGGGCCCCGGGCCACCCATTCCCATGGTGGTGGTCGGAGGTTACCTGGGGGCGGGAAAAACGACCTTGCTCAACTACGTGCTGTCGAACGCCGGGCAGCGTCGGTTGGCCGTGCTGGTCAATGATTTCGGCGATATCAACATCGACGCCGCGCTGATCCGCGAACGAACCGACGACGTCATCAATCTGGAAAATGGCTGTATCTGCTGTTCAATCGGCGGCCGGCTCGTCGACGCTCTGCTGAAAATCAGCGCCCGGCCCGAACGTCCCGAGCTGTTGATCATCGAAGCGAGCGGCGTTTCCGATTCGGTGAAGATCGCGCAGATCGGCCTGCTCGACCGCGCATTCAGGTTGAACGGGATCATCGTTGCAGTAGACGCCGAGCGCATAGGAGAGACGTTGCGAGACCCGTATGTCGGCGACATCGTGCGCCGGCAAATCGCGGGCGCGACGGCAATCGTGCTCACCAAAATAGATCTCGTCACAGCGCAGGAAAAAGCGACGGCGAAACAAGCGGCGCTGGCGCTGGCGACAACTGCGATTCTGCTCGAATCGGTCGACGGAAAGATACCGCTTGAATTGATCTTCGACGCGAGTGTAGCGCCTCGCCACCGCACCGGCAATTTGAACCTGACGAAGGGCGCGCACCTCAGCAATCATCTGGACATCTGCAGTTTTTCCTTTCGATCGGAGGCGCGCCTCGACAGGAAGAAACTCAAGGCTGCCTTTGGCAGCCTGTCCGTCCCGCTATTGAGAGCCAAGGGCATTGTCTGGCTGGAGCACGAGTCCTCACCGCAGGAGCTCCACGTGGTCGATGGCCGCATTCTCATCGCGCCATTTTCTGGCAACGCGGCAGCCGTTTCGACGATCGTCCTGATCGGACGTTTTACCGATGAAGACGAGCATGCAGTCAAGCGCTGCCTCGACGGTACGCGAGCGGTGAACTAGCGCTGGCGTGCCGCAGCCTCTCGCAGCCTCTCAATGAGGCTCAGCCATTTGCTCAGGCTATCCGGACCAGAGACGCTGCACCAGGCGAAACCAGTGCACTGGCCCTACCGTCAAGCGGCCGCAAAACCTACACTTTTATCAAGAGGTCGCTGCCTGGGCGACATCACGAGACCGACCCAAAATCATTGAGCAGGAGACATGCATGACTACTACACAAACGTCCGCCCCTATGGTGACCGCGGAAACGCTCGCTGACTTTTCCGACGCGTTCAATCGTCACGACGCAAACGCGCTAATGAACTTCATGACCGAAGACTGCGTGTTCGACGCAGCGGGCGGAAGCGAAGTATATGGTACACGCTTCGTCGGCCGCGACGCGGTACGCGCGGCATTCGAAGGGGTCTTCAAGACCTTCCCGGATGCACATTGGGGAAAGGGGCGTCACTACGTCGTCGGTGAACGCGGTGTGTCCGAGTGGGTGTTCACCGGCACGCATGCGGAAGGCTGGCGCATCGAAGCAGAAGGTTGCGATCTCTTCGAGTTTCGTGATGGGCTGATCGCGGTCAAGCGTGCCTTCCGCAAGGAACGTCCGACGCAGAACGTTTGATACCGCCGAGGAGCTTCGCATGGAACACAGTGTCATTACACGGGTCGGCGAGGGCTTGTCTGCGGAACGGGACAGCGCCACGCAATATGATCCGACCTACGACCCGCTGGTGTCGCCAGGACCGGGGCAGGGCAAACAATACGCACCGACCTACTGGGTCGCGACCGCCGGTACGCCGCCGCCCGACGATGGGCCGATCACGAAAGATATCGACGTGGACGTTGCGATCATCGGCGCGGGCTATACCGGGCTCGCCACCGCGCTCTGTCTGGCCCGCGAGCATGGCATCAAGGCCGTGGTTCTCGAGGCCAACAAAACCAGCTGGGGCTGCAGCAGCCGCAATGGCGGGCAAGGCCAGAATGCGTCGGGACGTTTGTCGCGCTCCCAATGGATCGAGCGCTGGGGTAAAGAAGTCGCGTTGAAAATGCACGACGAGATCCAGCAGGGCTTCGACAATTTCAAGTCGCTGGTGGCCGAAATCGATTGCGATCCGCAGCCAGGCGGGCATTTTCTGATTGCGCACCGGCCGCGCATGATGGCGAAACTCGCTGCCGAAGCCAAGGTCTGGAAGGACGTATTCGGTTACCCGTCCGAGCTTTTCGATCAGGCAACGTTTCGCCGCGAGTTCGTCAACGATTCCGAAGCGGCCGGCGCGCTTCATGAACCCGAGGGTATCGGCATCCATGCGTTGAAGCTCGCGTTTGGCTATCTGAGGCTGGCGCGCGAAGCGGGCGCCAAAGTGCATCCCGCGAGCCCGGTGATCGGGTGGGAAACCATCAACGGCGTTCATCATCTGCGCACGCCGGGTGGCATCGTGCGGGCGAGGGCTGTTGGTATCGCGACCGGCGCGTATACGGCACAGAACCTCCATCCTTCGCTGACTAGCCGCATGATGCCTATCCTGTCGAATTCGATGGTGACGCGTCCGCTGACGCAGCAGGAAATCGCCGCGTGCAACTTTCGCACGACGCAGGTTCTCACCGACACCCGCACCTTGCGTTTCTACTATCGCTTCCTGCCCGACAACCGGTTGCAGATCGGCAGCCGTAGCGCGATCACCGGTGCCGATGCGCCGCACCCACGTCATTACGAACTGCTCGTCGAAGGGATGGGCCGCAAGTTCCCCGCCTTGCGGGGTGTCGCGATCGACTACTCATGGTGGGGCTGGGTGGATGTGAGCCACGACATGATGCCGCGCGTCTGCCAGCCGGATCCAAAGCAGTCGGTCTATTACGCATTGGGCTACGGCGGCAACGGCGTGTCGTATTCACAGCAGGCGGGCCGCCGGCTCGCCGAACGGATAGCAGGCAAAGGCGCGAAGCAGACGCTGCCGATTTTTACCTCACCCTTGCCCGGCCACCCATTCGCACCGTTCCGTCGAATCGGACAACGGATGCTCTATCAGATGTATTTCCGGCGCGACGAGAAGCCCTGAGCGCGACCTGCGTACCGCGCCACACGCGGTGCGCCACCCATCACTGAATGTGCCATGCACCTGGCACCGCGCAGACGGGCCAGTCCGCACGTTCAGTCATCAGAAAGACAACATGCAGCGAAGCGCGCAAGCGCATTCGCTCGATCCGGAATTGACGGCGCCCGAGTGCAGCCACTCCACACGCAGAATCGCACGGACGGCGCTTGAATGAACAGGATATGGAGGTGACATGCAACCATCGATGAACAGAAGTGAATTGAAGACTGGGCTCAAGCAGCGCCACATGACGATGATCGCGCTTGGCGGCGTGATCGGCGCGGGTCTCTTTGTCGGCAGTGGCGTCGTGGTTCAGCAGGCCGGTCCGGCTGCAGTCCTATCGTTTCTGATTACCGGCGGCCTGATTGTGCTGGTCATGCGCATGCTCGGAGAAATGGCGTGTGCGATGCCGGCAGTCGGCTCGTTTTACGAATACGCGCGCCAGGCCTTCGCCGGCAAGCGCGGGCCCGGCAAACTTGCCGGCTTTTTGACCGGCTGGATGTACTGGTATTTCTGGGTGATCGTCGTCGCGGTCGAGGCGGTGGCCGGCGCGAAACTCGTGCAGTTCTGGCTACCGGATACGCCTGCGTGGGCAATCAGTCTTGTGCTGCTGGTGGTGTTGACCGCGACCAACCTGATCTCGGTGGGCAGCTACGGGGAATTCGAGTTCTGGTTTGCGTCCATCAAGGTCGCTGCGATCATCGTGTTTCTGTTTCTGGGTGGGCTGTATGTGCTGGGGCTGTGGCCTGCGTCGATGCACACGACCTCTGTGATGCCCACGCTGCTGTCGCACGGGGGGCTGATGCCGAAGGGGATTGGCCCGGTATTGAGCGGTGCGGTCGCTGCGACGGGCTTTTACTTCGGTGCGGAGATCGTCACCATCGCGGCTGCCGAAGCCCATGAACCGGTCAAGGCGGTGGCCAAAGCCACTAACTCGGTGATTACGCGGGTTCTGTTTTTCTATGTCGGTTCGATCGTTCTCGTGGTTGCGCTGGTGCCGTGGGACTCTCCGAAAATGGCCACGCCGTACGTCAGCGCGCTCGACGCGATGGGTATTCCGGCCGCCGCGAACGTCATGAATGCCATTGTGCTGACCGCGGTGCTGTCCGCACTCAATTCCGGTCTCTACGCAGCCTCGCGGATGATTTTTGCGCTGACCCGTTATGGCGACGCACCTGCCGCCCTCGCGAAGGTGAACCGCCGCGGCGTACCCGTTCGGGCGATCCTGATCGGCACCTTGTTCGGCTATGTGTCGGTTGTCATGTCGTATGTGTCGCCGGACACGGTTTTCGCCTTTCTCGTCAATTCGTATGGCACGGTGGCCATCTTCGTCTATGTGCTGATCGCGCTGTCACAACTGAAGCTGCGCGCCCGGCTCGAGCGTGAGGCGCCGGAAAAACTGCGGGTGCGGATGTGGTGCTACCCGTACCTGACCTGGTTCGCGATCGTCGGCATGGTCGGCATTCTGGTGGCGATGGCGTTCATCCCGGATCAGCGCACGCCGCTGTGGCTTGGGGTCGTGAGTCTCGGCGTGCTGCTCGTGGCGTTCGCGTGGCGAGCCCGGAAACGCCGCGCAACCTCTGCTGAAGCGGAATTCGTAGACTATCGCGCGCACACCCGTTGAAGCCTGTGTAACACGTGCCGTTTGATGTGCAGCGGCTGTCGCAAGCGACAACCGCTGCACGCGTTTCTATTTTCGCACCGTGGATGAGAGCTGCAGTAGCGGTCCAATGTGTATCGCTGTTTCCTTTAACTTCGGCACCGCCCTGAGCAGATCCTCGAGACTCGCACGTGCCGTGGGGGCATGAACCGCCAGCGCCGCGAGCACATGACCATCCCCCACGTTGCGCACCGGCACCGCGACCGCCACCATCCCGCGCACGAACTCCTCGTTGTCGACGCCGATGCCCCGTACCGCGAGCCGGTCGAGTTCGGCTTCGAGCAGATCGGCATCGGTCAGGGTGCGATACGTCATCGATTTGAGTTGCAAACGCCTGATGGCGGGACCGCGCTCGGCCGGCGCCATCTGCGACAGAAAAAGCTTGCCGCTCGCGGTGCAGTGCAGCGGTACGCGCGTGCCCGGCTGCATGTGCAGCCGCAAGGGTTCAGTCGTCTCGACGCGCTCGACGTAGAGGACGGTGTCGCCGTCGAGGACGGTGAGGTTGCAGGTCTCGCCGAGCGCATCCACGAGCGTACGCAGCAATGAGCGGCAAGCACGTGTAAACGTGCTGTTCGCGAGCGTGGCCAGAGCGAGCTGGGCGGCGCGTGGACCGAGTGCGATGCCGCGATCGGCGCCGCGCGAGTCCGGCATATGCGTGACGTAACCCCGCGCTTCGAGCGACTCGATCAGGCGCATCAACGTCGCCTTCGGAATGAGCAGACGCGAGGACAGCTGGGAGAGCGAGAATGGCTGTCCCGCAGCTGCGAGCTGTTCCAGCACGTTGAGGGCGCGCAGCACGCGGGTGTCGTCGGTGGAATCGTGATGCGGTGAGGGAGGGCGCGTGGTGTCTCTCATGGGGTCTCGCATGGGTCTCTTTCGCGGCGGACGAAGATGAATGCACCCGGTCGGATCAGTGACAACCCGGATGAGCGCGTCCGGATAGCATGAAAAGTGAAACAAAAAAGCTGGTTTTCGTACCGGATTGTTTAATCGTAACCGGATTATCTTGAGGCCGAAACAGCCATCCAATAAATTAGAACGAAACCTACCGGTTTTCATAAGCAAAAGCATAAGGACGGAGACATCATCCATGACACGGAGTTTCGACTACGTCGTCGTCGGCGCGGGATCGGCCGGCTGTGTAATTGCCAATCGCCTCTCGGAAAACGGACGCTTCTCGGTGTGTCTGCTTGAAGCCGGGCCGCCTGACCGCTTTCTGTGGATCCATATTCCGATCGGTTACGGCAAGACCATGTTTCATCCGGTCTACAACTGGGGCTTTTACACCGACCCCGATCCCAACATGCTCGATCGCAAGCTCTACTGGCCGCGCGGGCGCACGCTCGGCGGCTGCAGCTCGATCAACGGACTGATTTACGTTCGCGGCCAGAAGGAGGACTACGACCACTGGGCCGCGCTCGGCAATCGCGGCTGGAGCTGGAAGGAGTGCTTGCCATACTTCCGGCGGCTCGAACACAACGAGCTGGGTGCGTCGCCGACACGCGGAGTCGACGGCCCGTTGTGGGCCACCACGATCAAGCAGCGCCACGAACTCGTCGATGCTTTCATTGCCGCGTCAAATCGCCTGGGCGTCCCAACCGTCGACGACTTCAATCAGGGCGATCAGGAAGGCGTCGGCTATTACCAGCTGACGACCCGGCACGGCTGGCGGTGTTCGACCGCCGTGGCTTACCTGAAGCCCGCGCGCCGCCGTCCGAATCTTCATATTGAAACCAATGCGCTGGCGTCGAAGATTCATTTCGAAGGCACGCGTGCGACGGGCGTGCGCTACGTGCAGCACGGCAAGGTGCAGGAAGTGCGCGCGCATCGAGAGGTGGTGCTGACGGCCGGCGCGCTGCAGTCGCCGCAATTGCTTCAGGTCTCGGGCGTCGGGCCGGCGAAGCTGCTCAACGCGTTCGGTATCCCGGTCGTAAGCAATCGGGCGGGCGTCGGTGAAAATCTGCAGGATCACCTGCAAGTGCGCCTGACCTACGAAGTGACCCGGCCGATCACGACCAACGACCTGCTGCACTCCTGGAGCGGACGCGCGAAGATGGGCCTGCAATGGGCGCTGTTTCGCGACGGGCCGCTTTCGGTCGGCATCAATCAGGCTGGCATGTTCTGCCGCGGGTTGCCGGACGAAGCGAAAACGCCCGACATCCAGTTCCACTTCTCGACGCTCTCGGCCGACACCGCTGGCGGCGATGTCCATGAATTTCCTGGCTGCACGTATTCGATCTGCCAGTTGCGGCCGGAATCGCGCGGTGTCGTGCGGATCCGCACCAACGACATGCGCGATGCGCCGTCCATCCAGCCGAATTATCTCGCGACCGATCTCGACTGCCGCACGACGGTCGCGGGTGTGCGTTTCGCGCGCCGGGTCGCCGCCACCGAGCCGATGGCGTCGCTGATGAAATGCGAGGTCCGTCCGGGCCCGCATGCGCAAACCGACGACGAACTGCTGCACTTTTGCCGCGAATACGGCCAGACGATCTTTCATCCGTCGGGCACCGCGAAGATGGGCGTGGCGAGCGATCCGGGCGCGGTGGTCGACGAACGATTGCGTGTGTATGGCACGCGGGGACTACGCGTGGTCGACTGTTCGATCATGCCGACGCTGGTCTCGGGCAATACCAACGTGCCGATCGTGATGGTTGCCGAAAAGGCGTCCGCCATGATCCTCGAGGACGCCGGCGCTGACGCCCGGCAGGTCGAGGAGGTGCATTCGCTGAACGTGGCGACCGAGCGCTGAAGCAGACAGTCACAAAGGGAATTGACGGCAGGAAGTGAACCGGGCGCCGCCTGGATAGCTGCATTCGAAGTGGTAAAAGCGGCAGCAGGCGGCGAAGTTCGCGCCCCGGAGGAGACAGACGGGGGCGTCGGACCGTGCGGCGTGGCGAGAACGGCGCACGGCCATCCATCGGAGGAGGAATTATGGCAATCGATAAGCGGGTTGTGCGTCGCGTTGCGTTTGCGAGCGTGATCGGAGCGACGGTCGAGTGGTACGATTTTTTTCTGTACGGCGTCGTTGCAGGCATTGTGTTCAATAAGCTTTATTTTCCCGCTCACGATCCGCTTGTCTCGACGATGCTCGCCTACGGCACGTTTGCCGTCGGCTTCATCACGCGGCCGCTTGGCGGCGTGCTCTTCGGTCACTTCGGCGATAAGGTCGGACGCAAGTCCGCGCTGATCTGTACGCTTGTCATCATGGGAATCTCGACGGTAGGCGTGGCCCTCGTCCCGACCTTCGCTCAGATCGGCATCTGGGCGCCGATCCTGCTGCTCACGCTGCGCGTGCTTCAGGGGATCGGACTGGGCGGTGAATGGGGCGGCGCGGTGTTGATGGCCTACGAATATGCGCCGCCCAACCGGCGCGGTCTGTATGCGAGCCTGCCGCAGATCGGCCTGTCGATTGGCTTGTGTCTTGCGTCGGGGATTGTGGCGGTCATCTCGCGGCTGCTGCCGGAAACGGCGTTTCTCGCGTGGGGCTGGCGCCTCGCGTTCGCCGCATCACTCCTGCTAGTGGTGATTGGCCTCTACATCCGCCTCAAAGTCATGGAGACGCCCGAGTTTCTCGCGCTCAAGCGTAACCGGCGCGACGTGAAGATCCCGTTTATCGACATGGTGACGCGCTATCGCAGCTCAGTCCTGCTCGGCATGGGCGCGCGCTGGATCGACGGCGTGTTCTTCAACATCTTCGCCGTGTTCATGATCGGCTACCTCACGCAACGTCTCTCCATGAGCCGTACCGAAGCGCTCACCGGCGTCATGATCGCCGCCATGGTGATGTGCTTCTTCATTCCGGTCTTCGGCCGGATGTCGGACCTGATGGGACGCGCACGCGTGTACCGCTGGGGCTCGCTGATCTGCGGCCTATCGGTACTGCCGGCGTTCTGGCTGATGGAGAGTCAGGCCGGCAACACGGTCGCCGTATGGCTTGGAATCGTGATTCCGTTCGGCATCTTCTACGCGATGGTCTACGGTCCGGAAGCGGCGCTCTTCGCCGAACTCTTCGACCCTGAAGTGCGCTATACGGGCATCTCGTTCGTGTACCAGTTCTCGGGCATCTTCGCGAGCGGCCTCACGCCGATCATCGCCACCGCGCTGCTGCGCATGAATGGCGGCAAGCCGTGGTACGTGTGCGTCTATGTCGTGTTGTCGGCGCTGCTGTCGGCGTGGTCGGCGCGAGCGATGGAACGGCGCACGAAAACCTTCGACGCGATGGCGACCGTGCGCTAAAGGTGAACTGGAGGCGCCGCGGACGAACGCGGGCCCTCACGAAACGGGTACCGCGAGGCACTACGCTCATAAATAAACGGAATGATTTGTACCGAAAAGTCAATTCGTTTAAGATGGACCCACCGCGGCGGGAGATGCCGCATGCACGAGCGCGCCGTCGCTACGACGAGACGCGGAGGACGACAAAGTGACTGATATCGTGACTGGCAAACCCGACCGAATGGTCGCGGTACGCGGCGTTTTTGGCATTGATTCCAGCCTGATGGTGCCCGCTTTCAGCGAGCGCGACGACCATGTGCCGGAGATCGACGAGGCTTACCGTTTCAATCCGGAGGTGACCCTCGCAATCCTGGCCGGCTTCAGCCGCGACCGCCGGGTGATGGTGCAGGGCTTGCACGGTACCGGGAAGTCCACGCACATCGAGCAGGTCGCCGCCCGGCTCAACTGGCCGTGCGTGCGCGTGAATCTCGATGGCCATATCAGCCGCCTCGATCTGGTCGGCAAGGACGCGATCGTCGTGCGCGACGATCTGCAGGTGACCGAGTTTCAGGAGGGGATCGTGCCATGGGCATTGCAACGCCCGGTCGCGCTGATTTTCGACGAATACGATGCTGGGCGCCCGGATGTGATGTTCGTGATTCAGCGCATCCTGGAGCGCGACGGGAAGTTCACGCTGCTCGATCAGAATCGCGTGATCCACCCGCATCCGTACTTCCGCATGTTCGCGACCACCAACACAGTGGGTCTGGGTAACCTGAATGGCCTGTATCACGGCACCCAGGTGTTGAATCACGCCCAGATGGACCGCTGGAATGTGGTGGCCACGCTCAATTACCTGCCGCGGGCGGAAGAAGCGGGTATCGTGCTCGCGCGCGTGCCGGAGCTCGCCGACGAAGCGGGCCGGGCGCTGATCGAATCGATGGTGAGCGTCGCCGAACTCACGCGCAAGGGCTTCGCGAGCGGGGACCTGTCGACGCTGATGTCGCCGCGCACGGTGATCAACTGGGCGGAGAATTGCCAGATTTTCCGTGATCCCGCCATGGCTTTCCGCCTGACCTTCCTCAACAAATGCGACGAGGCCGAGCGCTCGATCGTGGCCGAGTATTTCCAGCGCTGCTTCGGCGCGGAGCTCGAAGCCGAGGCCGGCCGCGAAGCGCACGCGCCGGAATCGCACTGATGAGTGCGAACCGGCAGGCGGCGCGCCGCGCGGAGCAGCGCGAGGCCCTATGCGCGGCGGCGGTACGCGCGCTCACCGGCGACGCCGCGCTGCATTACCGCGACGGCCGCTTGTGTCGCGACCTGCGGCCGCTACCGTTGCACGCGCCGCACCTGCGCACCGATTCCCAGCTGGATGACTTCTCGTCCCTGCGCGGCGCCGCCGATGGCGCGGCCTTGCGCGTCATGCACTCCGACGCGCAGCTGCACCGCCGGCTCTGTCCCACGGATCCGCTCGAGCGGCTGGTGTTCGAACTGCTCGAGCAATTGCGATGCGAAACGCAGCTGCCACCAGGCATGCCGGGCCTGGTGCAGAATCTGCGCGACCGTTTTGAGGCATGGTCGCGGGACTTCTATCGCTCGGGGCTCACCGAGGACCATCTCGGCATCCTCCTGTACACCGTGGCGCAGATTGCCTGGTCGCGCCTCACGGGTTGGCCCGTGCTGGAAGATACCGAAGACCTGATTGAAGCCACGCGCGCGGCTATCGTGCCAGCGCTTGGCGTGTCGCTGGCCGGCCTGCGCCGGCATCGCGCGGCGCAGGGCGCGTTCGCGGTCCATGCGCTCGAGATGGCGCGGCGGGTAGGCGAGATGATCCGCGCCGCGCGTGCGGAGCAGATGCAGGACGATCCGCCAGAGACCAAGGACGATAAAGCGCGCACGGCGTTTTCGCTCTGGTTCGATTTCGACGACAACGAGCTTGAGGATATGGCCGTGGCGCTCACCGGTGACAGCCGCGTGCTTGAAGCCTCGGACCACGGCTATCGCGTCTACACCACGCGCTATGACCGCGAGATCTATCCCGGCTCGCTGGTCCGCAAGGCGTGGCTCACTGAGTTTCGCGAGCGCCTCGACGAGCGCATCGCCGCCCTGGGCGTCAATGTGGCCCGGCTGGCGCACGCGCTGAAGGCGGCGCTGGCCATTGCACAACGCGACGGCTGGTCGTTCGGCGAAGAGCACGGCCGCATCGACGGGCGGCGCCTCGCGCAGCTGGTCAGTTCGCCGGCCGAGCGGCGCCTGTTCCGGCTGGAACGGTATACGCCGTTGGCCGACTGCGCGGTGAGCTTTCTGATCGACTGCTCGGGCTCGATGAAAGCGCATATCGAGCCGGTTGCCATGATGGTGGACATCCTTACGCGCGCACTCGACCAGGCTGGTGTGACTACCGAGGTGCTGGGGTTTACAACCGGCGCCTGGAACGGCGGGCGCGCCCGCCTCGACTGGCTGGCGCAGGACCGGCCCCGCCATCCCGGGCGGCTCAATGAAACGTCTCACCTGGTGTTCAAGGACGCGGCGAGGAGCTGGCGGCGCGCCCGCGCGGATATTGCCGCGCTCTTCAAGGCTGACCTGTTTCGCGAAGGTGTGGATGGCGAGGCGGTCGAATGGGCCTGTTCGCGCCTGCTCGCTGGTGCCGAGGCCAGACGGATACTGATCGTGATCTCGGACGGCAGTCCCATGGATAGCGCGACCGCTCAGGCCAACGACGCCTACTATCTCGACAACCATCTGAAGGAAGTGGTGGCGCGTCACGAAGCCTCGCGCGACGTGGAAGTGTTGGGCCTCGGTGTCGGACTCGATCTCAGTCCGTATTACCGTCGTTGTCTGGCCGTGGACCTGTCGGTGCCACCCGATATGAAGCTATTCGCCGAGATCGTCGGATGGATCGGCGCGGGCAGGCGGCCCGGTGTCCGGTAGCCGACGCCGCTCGGCCTCAGCCGGATAGCTGGTGCACGGAACACAGCATCAGGTAGCACCCAATCACCACTAGCACGCCGAACGGCAACGCGGCGCGTGGCCACGGCCGATAACGGCGGCGGATAGTGTCGTGCCGCGATCGTCGCCAGCACCACCACCGGCAACGCTAGCGTGGCATGCGCCCACGTATTGGCGCCGAGTTGTCCGTTGTAGGCGCTGCAAAGCGTGCGCGTCATCGCGGTCGCGCACCACCGACAACGGGTGGCGGTAGAACTGGAAAATCAGCAGAGGTGTGGGCACGCCGAACATGCCGCTGGCCGCTCCCATCGCGATCATGCCGAGACCGAAGACGGTGACGGTCTGGAAATAACTCGCGGCCCGCATCAAAGGCGAGCAGGAGCAATACCTTCTCCATGGGCATCACGCGTGCGGAGCCGTTTGTGTTTTCATCAGTTCCGCCGCGGTTTGTGCCTGCACGCAGGTCACCGCGATCACGTAGTAGACGTCGTCGGCGCTGCAGCCGCGCGAGAGATCGTTAGCCGGCTTTTTCAGGCCTTGCAACAAGGGGCCGATTGCCTTTGCGCCGCCAATACGTTCGGCCAGCTTGTAACCGATATTGCCGGCTTCCAGGCTGGGGAAGATCAGCACGTTCGCGTGACCTTGCACCTGCGAATGCTCGATCTTGCGCATCGCGATTTCGGAAACGATTGCTGCGTCGAGTTGCACGTCGCCATCGATCGCCAGGTGCGGACGCAATGCCCGCACCTGGCGCGTCGCTTCCACGACCTTGTCGACTGCCGCATGCCGGGCGCTGCCGCTGGTCGAGAACGACAGCATGGCCACACGCGGCTCGTCCATCAGCAGGCTTTGCGCGCTGTCGGCTGCCGCCATGGCGATCTCGGCCAGTTCGCCGGCATCGGGATCGACTACGAGCCCGCAGTCAGAAAAGATCAAGCCCCCCTTGAGCGTGTGGAAGGGCTCGCACAGCATCATCAGAAAGAAGCTCGACACGAGCTTGAACGACGGTTGGATGCCGATGATCTGGATCGCGTTGCGGACCACGTCGGCGGTCGTATAGACCGAGCCGGCCACTGAGCCGTCCGCGTGACCGAGCCGCACCATCAGATTGGCGAAGCACAGGGGCTTGAGGATTTCGCGTTTCGCTTCGTCCAGCGTCATGCCTTTCCTGCTGCGAAGCGCAAAGAGCTCCTCGGCAAAGGATGCGGCAAGCGGCGAGGTAGCCGGGTCCACCACCTCCATGCCGGACAGGTCGACGCCCTCGCGCGCGGCGGCTTCATGGATGCCAGCAGCGGAGCCCACCAGCACGATGCGGGCAATGCCTTCGCGGGTTGCGCGCCGGGCCGCCTGCAGCATGCGCGGCTCTTCTGCCTCGCTCAGCACGATGCGCCCAGGCGAAGTGCGGGCGCGTTCGATGATGCGGTTGATTGCTTTCATGGAATGAGGGCGGCCACGGTTGCCGAATGATTGCCAAAGACCGATTGCCAAATAAGGCAGCGAATAAAAAAGGCCGGAAACGGCGGTAAAGCCCCGTTTCCGGCCTGCCGGCCTCAGGCGGAATTCCTTCCTGAGCCCGGACACCCAGGCAACAGGCGAATCAGACGTAGTCCTTGTACTTGTCGAGCAGGCGTACCGGCTTGGCCAGCGCATCGCGGCGGAACGGGTCACCGAGTTCGCGGGTGCACATGATCTCGATGATGGTGGTCTTGCCATGGTTCATCTGCAGATCGATGGCGCGCTTGAGTGCCGGGCCCACGTCTTCCAGATTGTCCACGACGATGCCTTCCGCCCCCATCGCGCGCGCGATCTCCGCAAAACTCTGGTTATCGAGTTCGCCGGCAACAAAGCGGCGGTTGTAGAAATCCACCTGGTTCTTCTTTTCCGCGCCCCACTGACGGTTGTGGAAGACCACGGCGGTGACCGGAATGTTGTGACGCACGCAGGTCATGGTCTCCATCAGGCTCATGCCCCATGCACCGTCGCCGGCGTACGACACGGCCGGGCGGTGCGGCGCGGCAACCTTGGCGCCGATGATGGTCGGGAATGCGTAGCCGCAGTTGCCCCAGCTCATCGCGGCGAAGAAGCTGCGCGGCTTGTTAAAGCGCAGATAGCTGTTGGCCACGGAGTTGATGTTGCCGATGTCGGTGGAGACCATCACGTCTTCGGGCATGGCCTTTTCCAGCTCGCGCAACACCTGGCGGGGGTGCAGGTAGTGGCCGCCGCCGGGCGTGCGCTCGTGACTCTGCTCCTCGATCATGTCGAGACTGTAGGGGTCGCGCTCATGGGTCCAGCCGTCGAGCTCCTTCTCCCAGGCGGCTTTTTCGGCGGCGATCTGGCCGGCGCGGTCCTCGCGTGAGGCGTCGCAGGCGAGGGTGCGCCCGGCGAGGCGCTGCGTGAGGGCGACTGCGGCGGCTTTTGCGTCGCCACAGATGCCTACGGAGATCTTCTTCACCAGACCGAGCATCTTGTGGTCGGCATCGATCTGGATGATCTTGGCGTTCTGCGGCCAGTAGTCCATGCCATGCTGAGGCAGCGTGCCGAACGGTCCCAGCCGCGAGCCGAGCGCGATGACGACGTCGGCCCGGGCGATCAGCTTCATGGCGGCCTTGGAGCCCTGGTAGCCGAGCGGGCCGCACCATAGCGGATGGTTGGCGGGGAATGAGTCGTTATGCAGGTAGCTGTTGACGACCGGGGCGCCCAGGCGCTCGGCGAGGGCCTTGCACTCGTCGATCGCATCGGCCATGACGACGCCGCCGCCGGAAATAATCACGGGGAATTTCGCCTGTGCTAGCAGTTCGGCGGCTTCGTTCAGGCGTTGATCGCCGCCCGGGCCGCGGTCGAGACGCTGGGGCTGCGGAATCTCCGCCTTGATCTGGCCGTAGAAGTAATCGCGCGGGATATTGAGCTGGGTAGGGCCCATCTCGGCTTGGGCACGGTCAAAGCAGCGGCCGGTGAACTCGGCCATGCGCGCGGGGTGGGTGACGTGGCCCTGGTACTTGGTGAACTCCTGGAACATGGGGAGCTGCTTCGCTTCCTGGAAGCCGCCCAGGCCGATGCCCATGGTGCCCGCCTCGGGCGTGATGATGACCACGGGGCTGTGCGCCCAGTAGGCCGCGGCAATGGCGGTTACGCAGTTGCTGATGCCCGGGCCGTTCTGGCCGATGACCACGCCATGCCGGCCGGACACGCGAGCGTAGCCGTCGGCCATGTGGCCGGCGCCCTGTTCGTGCACCACGGGGATGAGGCGGATGCCGGCGGGGGCGAAGATGTCCATGGCGTCCATGAAGGCGGAGCCCATGATGCCGAACATGTCGGTCACGCCGTTGGCGGCGAGGGTTTCGACAAAAGCTTCCGAGGGGGTCATGGCCTGCGGGCCGCTGATGGGGGTGTGATCGCTCATGAGGGCTGTCTCCGGTTTCTGGTAAAAACGGAACAAATGGTTCCGAAAAATGAGATGTCTGTCTGAAATGTAGACCAGGCTCGCGACGCTGGTCAAGAGATAAAATTCAAAAAACGAGATGTTTTGTACCTGAAATAGAATTTGCGGCCGGGTCAGCTCCACGGCAACGAATAGGTCTTCACGTTGGTGAAGCTTTTGATCGCTTCCTGCACGCCTTCCTTGTAGCCAAGCCCGGAATCCTTGATGCCGCCGAAGGGTGTCAATTCGAGCCGGTAACCGGGCACTTCACGCACATTCACGCTGCCGACGTCGCTGACACGGCCTGCTTCATACAGCGAGTCCTTCTTGCAAAGACCTGACTCGGCAGTGATCAGATCGGAGATTTCTGCGGTGCGCTCACGGACAATTTCCGCCGCGCGCCGCAGGATCTGCGAGCGCTCGTAACGCGTAAGCTGCGCACGATACCCGTGCGCCCAGGCGAAGGCGCGCTGCACGTCGGCGAGCGTCGCCTTTGGCACCGTGCCGACCAGTTCGCCGTTGTAGGGATTGAAAACCTCGATGAGCTCCGCGCGCCGGATCTTTTCTCCGCCAATGCGCAGCGATTCATGACGAACCTGCAACGACGGCCGTATTTCCACGATGGGGTTCATGCTGACTCCAGCGATAACAGACAGCTGAAGTATTGCCGACGGACGATGCAAACGCGTAGTGCCAGCTTGCGTCAATCGCTGAGTCCACGTTTTCGCAGAGCGCTGCACGGCGGCAGGTGGGGGCGCGGCCCATGCGATTGACGCCGCTCAGCTGGCGAACGCATAAAGCGCCGTCAGTACGAGCGCGGGCGCGTCACGCTGAGACGAGAATCCCTTCACTGGAAAGACACCGACAAAGCGTTTCAAATGCAAATGAATCTGACGACGCAGGCAGATCAACCCTGATTGGCTGACCGATTTCCCTGCTCGCGTAGGCGAGGAGGGTGTGCGCGATACCGCTACGGCGATAGGCAGGTTCCACGTGGACATTCAGCAACGTTGCAACCGCATGCGCGGAGTCGTCGTCAATGCCGATACTTAACTCACCGACAGGCTCATCGTGATGATATGCCACTGCGCGTGTGCAATCTTCGTCAAACACAATCTGAATAACGCGATCACTTCGATCCTTGAACACGATCACGCGCATGACTCTCTTCTCCCGATGACTGTAGGCGATATGGATTGGTGATCCTTTGCGATCAAACTCTGCCCTTCCAGGGGACTAGCACTCGCTCAAGGTGACGCATCAACAGATCAAAGCATAAAGCAAAGAAACCGATGACGATGATGCCCATGATCACCACGTCGCTCGCAAGGAACTCGGCAGCATTGAGTACCATAAAACCGAGGCCGCTCGTCGATGCCACCATTTCCGCGGCTACCAGTGTCGTCCAGCCGACGCCGATGCCAATCCGCATGCCGGTGAAGATCTCCGGCAGCGCAGACTTCAGGATCACATAAAGGACCACCTGCGTGCGCGAGGCGCCCATCGAGTAGGCCGCATGAATCTGCTCGATCGACACGGAGCGTACGCCGGATCGCGCGGCGATGGCCAGTGGCGCGAAGATGGCCAGATAGATCAGGAAGACCTTGGAAAACTCGCCGATGCCGAACCAGATGATGATGAGCGGCAAATAGGCGAGCGGCGGTAGTGGCCGATAGAATTCGATCGGCGGATCGAATACGCCGCGCGCAAAACGCGACACCCCCATCATGACCCCGATCGGAATCGCGGTCACACAGGCGAGCGCGAAGGCGCCGAACACGCGCAGCAAACTGATGCCGGTATGTTGCGCGAGCGTCGAATTGGCGAAGCCGTCCGTGGCGACCAGGATGAACTTCGCATACACCGCTTGCGGCGACGGCAGAAAGAGCGGCTTGATCCAATGAAGGTTGGTCGCGGCGAACCACAGCCCGATGAACGCGGCGACCGTAATGAGGCTCGTGACGATGCTGCTGCCATGGCCGGGTACGCCGAATGTGTCGCCTGGCTTGGCGGGCTTCTTGGCGAGAATCCGTGGACGACGACCCGGTGTGCGCGGGGGCTCGATTGGCGTGTCGGAGCCCAGCGGCGCGTGATGGCCGCTGGCAAGTGCATGGGCCCGTTTTGAACTAAACATGTGTCACCTCGGCTTCGGCAGCGTGCATTTTCTCGTCGCCGTAAATGATGCTGAGCACACGCTCGCGCATTTCGATGAAATCAGGACTCGACTTGATCGCACGCGCGTCGCGTGTTTCAAGAAAACGTCGATTGAAATCGAGCTCGTAGGTGTGCGTGATACGGCCGGGGCGGGGCGACATCACGATCAGGTGGCTTGCCAGGAAGAGCGCTTCCTCGACGCTGTGGGTGATGAAGAAGAACATCTTGCTGGTCTTGGTCCAGACATCGAGCAGCAATTCCTGAATCGTCTCGCGGGTCAAGGCATCGAGCGCGGCCATCGGTTCGTCCATCAACAGCATGGCCGGGTCGCAGGTCAGCGCGCGGGCGATGCCCACACGCTGCTGCATCCCGCCGGAGAGCTGATAGATCATGTGCTTGTGGAAGTCCTGCAAGCCCACCAGCGCCAGATTGCGCACCGCGATTTCGCGCCGCTGCGTCTTCGGCACGCCCTGAAGCTTCAGGCCGAATTCGGCGTTGTCGATCACGTTGAGCCACGGCAGCAGCGCGTGCTTCTGGAACACCACGCCACGGTCGGCGCCCGGTCCCGCGATCGGCGTGCCGCCCAGCAGCAATTCGCCACTGGTCGGCGCGATGAAGCCCGCCATGAGCGACAGCAGCGTGGTCTTGCCACAGCCCGATGCGCCCAGCGCGACGACGAAGTCACCGGAATTGATTGTCAGGTTGATGTTGTCGAGCGCATGCACCGTCTGGCCCGCACTACGCCCGGGAAAGACCACGCTCACATTCTTGACTCTCATGCTTTCCATACTGCCTCCTGATTCGACGGAACCGGCCTACGTCATTTGAGGTTCATCGCGGCCTCGGCATAAGCCGGGGTCACAAATTTCGAATAATCCGGCAACACCGCGCTGATCTGTTTCTGGTCCTTCAAAAAGGTGGCAGTATCCTTCAGCGCGAAGGTTGCGCGACCCGCACTGCCGCCGCCGAGCCATTGTGCGGATGCCTGTTCCTGAATGGTCGGAAACGCGTAAAGCGACAGAGATTCGGGGACGTCGGCCGGCGAGCCGCCGATCATCTTCGCGATGGCCGCTGCCTGCGGCGACTTCGCATTCCATTGCGCGGTGTTCTTCCGGTATTGTTCGTCTTCATCGGAGATCGCCTTCACCAGTTTTGCCATGAAGTCCTTATGAGCTTCGCCCCATTTGCGATCGACTGCAATCCCGTCAAACGTGGGTTTGCCGAGTTTCGACAGGTCGCCGGAAGTAATCAGCACCTTGCCGCTTTTCTTCAACTCGGCGAGTGCCGGATCCCACACGTAGGCGGCATCGATATCGCCGCGTTCCCAAGCTGCGACCAGCTGGTTGGGCTGCATGTTGAGGATCTTTACCTCAGACGGATTGATGCCCCAATGCTGCAACGCGAACATGGTGTGATAGTGCGTCGTCGACACGAATGGCACACCGATCGTCTTGCCCTTCAGATCGGCCGGTTTACTGATGCCGGAGCCGTTGCGAACGACCATCGCTTCAGCCTGGTTAATGTTGTCGAGAATCCAGAAGAGTTGCAGATCGACGCCCTGGCTCACCGCCGCCGCAAGCGGGCTTGAGCCGATCACGCCGACCTTCACGTCCCCGGAGGCCATCGCGGTCGCGACTTTCGCACCGGATTCGAATTGCCGCCAGTTGATCTTGTAGCCTGTCTCTTTCTCGATCGAGCCGTTGGCGATCGCGACGACCCATGGGTCGACAATCTGCTGGTAGGCTATCGTGACCTCCTTGTCCTGCGCGTAGCCGGGTTGCGCCGCGAGGCACGTGAGCGCAGTCAGCGACGCGCCCATGAGGCAACGCGTCAGGCGGCTGAACCATTGCGGCAGCTTCGGGTGGTGATCGCTTTTCATCGTAGGTCTCCAAGATAGCCTTGCGGGATACACGCGAATCTCACGCGTGCCGACGGGGGCTTGTCCCAATCGCCGGGAAAGGGTTGATGCGAGTATCGTCATTAAAAAATATAGGCGGTTAGGGCCAGACGAGGCCGATCGTTGAGTCCACATCGGCTAGTCTGAAACGGACCGGTCCGCCGGCATCCCCGAATCGTTGTCTTTGTGCGGGGAAACCCTCTCACAGGGCGTGCTCACCATGCGGGTATTCGTCCTGACGCGGGCGGTTGCCGCCCCCAAAACTCAGGAGAAAGCATGTCCAGTCGTACCTCGGTGGCCTTATGGACCCAACGGTTCCAGCGTTCACCCGAGTTGAATATGAGCCTGCAGGGCCAGATTCGCCAGATGCTGGTGGCCGCGATCCTCGACGGCCAGCTGCTGCCGGATCACGCGTTGCCATCCAGCCGGGAACTGGCCGACCAGTTGAGCGTGGCCCGCAACACCGTCGTGCTGGCGTACCAGCAACTGGTCGAAGAGGGGTATCTGATCTCGCGCGAGCGTAGCGGGCACTTCGTCAATCCGGCCATCCTCGAGGGGCGCCACGGATTTTCTCCGCTGCAGACGGTCCCGAGCCAGCCGGCCAACGAAGTGCTCGCCCGGCCGGACTGGGACCAGCGCGTGCGCAGGCGCCCGTCCGCCCAGCGCAACATCGTCAAGCCGGGCAACTGGCTGAGCTATGAGTACCCGTTTATCTACGGACAGTTCGATCAGTCGCTGTTTCCGACGAATGACTGGCGCGAATGCTGTATGAAAGCGCTGTCGGTCATGGAGATCCGCAACTGGGCGCCGGACCTGATCGAGCGCGACGACGATACGCTGATCCAGCAGATCCGCACGCGTGTCCTGCCGCGGCGTGGCGTCTTTGCGATGCCCGATGAGATCGTGGTCACGATTGGCTGCCAGCAGGCGCTGTATCTCATCGCGGACCTGCTGGCGAGCGAGCGGACCACGATCGGCTTTGAAAATCCCGGCTATCCGGATGCCCGCAATATCTTCGAGAACCGCAATGCCCGGCTGCAGCCTCTGCCGGTCGATGACGGCGGTGTGCGTCCGGTCGAGGACGCCGATCTGCTTGAGCAATGCGACTACGTTTACGTCACGCCAAGCCACCAGTGCCCAACCACGGCGACCATGCCCATCGAGCGCCGGCATGCGCTCCTCGAACTGGCGCAGAAGCATGACTTCGTCCTGATCGAAGACGACTACGAGAGCGAGAACAACTTCTCCGGTGCGCCGCACCCCGCATTGAAGAGCCTGGATACGGCGGATCGCGTGATCTACATCGGCAGTCTGTCGAAGACCTTTGCGCCTGGGTTGCGGCTCGGTTATATCGTCGGACCGCGCGAGCTCGTGCGCGAACTGCGCGCGCTGCGGCGCCTGATGGTGCGCCACCCGGCAGCCTATATTCAGCGTGCCTTTGCCACCTTCCTCGCGCTGGGGCATCACGACGCGCTATTGCGACGGCTCGCCTACGCGTACCGGGAGCGGGCACAGGCGCTGATGGCGGCGCTCGACACTTATCTGCCCGAAGCGCGCTACGTGCCGCTTGGCGGCGGCGCGTCGTGCTGGGTCGAGGGGCCGCTCTGGCTCGACGCGACCAGGCTCGCTGAGGAGGCGCAAGCCCACGGCGTCCTGATCGAACTGGGTCACGTCTTTTTCATGACCGGACTGGAGCAGAATCACTGCTTCCGGATGGGCTTTTCGGCCATCAAGCTCGAAAAGATCGATGCCGGTGTGCGCCTGCTCGCGGAACTCGTGCGCGCGCAGCGGCCCGAGGCATAAGCGGCTAGAACGTTTTGGCGAGCTCCCGCGCTGCTTCCTGCAGGCGCGGAACGAATTCGAGCGCGCGTGAAAGCGGCGCACGTGAAACCGGCGCATGGACCGCGATTGCCGCGATGCACGCGTTGTTCTCGCCCATTACCGGCGCAGCCACGCACGCAATGCCGGCCACAAACTCCTCGTTGTCGATCGCAATGCGCTTGTGCGCGGTGCGGTCGAGCTCCGCTTCCAGCAGTTCGGGATCGGTGATGGTGTTCGGCGTGAAGCGTTCGAGCTTCAGCGTGCGCACGATCGCGCTGCGTTGCTCGCGCGGCAGCATCGCCAGCAGCAGCTTGCCGCTCGCGCTGCAGTGCGCGGGCACGTGTGAGCCTGGCTTGAGATCGAGCCGCAACGGCCACGGTGCTTCCATGCGGTCGAGATAGAGCACCTCGGTGTCATGAAGCATCGTGAGATTGCAGGTCTCGCCAAGATCGGCGACGAGATGCGAGAGGATCGCATGCCGCAGCCGGCGCGCACCCGAATGCATCATGACGCCAAGACCGAGTTGCGCAAGGCGCGGCCCAATCACATAGGCGTTCTTCTGGCCCGGCTCACGGATCACGAGGCCGCCTGCCTCCAGCGAAGCCAGCATGCGGTGCAATGAAGCCTTCGGCAGATCGACGTCCTGTGCAATGTCGGCGAGCGACACCGGACCTTCGGCGTTGACGAGATGCTCGAGCAGCGCGAACGCGCGCAGGGTAGGAGTATCCGCTTTAGTCATGTCTGCCGTTCCGGAAAATGGATCGGCATCATTGTACAGTGCGCCTTTCCCGAAGCGGGTTTTCGCGGAATTTCGGTGTTTCGGGCGGTAGGCTTTGGTTTGCATCGTCCCGTTTTCCGGAATTGGCTGGGAAGGTGCGTGACCGTACGTTCAACCCCTCCGTTGAGCGCGGGATTACATCCGGAAGGTTTTCGCGGTTTCCTCGGCAGCGAGCCTCAGATCGGGCAGGAAGGCCAGCAGATCGTCGAGCGAGACCCGGCCGACCGGAGCCTGAACGGCAATCGCCGCACACGCACGATTGCGGTCCAGCATGACGGGCACGGCGATGGCGATGAGCCCCTGCAGATGTTCCTGATTGTTGATCGCGAGCTGGCGCCGCCGCGTCGTGACCAGTTCCTTGCGTAACGCCTCACGGTCGGTGATGGTTCGTTCCGAATAGGCGCGCAGCGGCAAGGTTTCGATGACCCGTTCCCGCCGGTCCTTCGACAGAAAACTGAGCAGCAACTTGCCGCTTGCCGAGCAATGAAGCGGAACGTGCGAGCCCGGCTGAAGGTGCATGCGCAGCGGCCACTCGGTTTCCACCCGGTCGATGTAGACCACGTCGTTGCCGGAGAGCATCGTCAGATTGCATGTCTCGCCGACTTTCGCCACCAGCTGTTCGAGCAATACATGGCGGGCGGCCGCCGGGCCCGCATGCATCAGCACGTTGACGGCGAGCATGCGCACACGCGGCGAGCATTCATAGAGCCGGTCGCCGGCGCTGCGCGTGACAAGCCATGCATCCATCAACTGCACGAGGATGCGATGCACGGTCTGCTTCGGCAACTCCAGCGCCTTCACGAGATCCGTCATGGAAAGCGGGGCGCCTGCCTCCGCCAACGTTTCGAGTACGCGAAACGCACGCACGGCCGCCGCATTCGATTGATTCGAAGTCGACACTTCGTCTCCTCACCATCGTATTTGTAAGTTGGATTGTGCATCGACCTGATCGGTTTTCGGGACTATGGAAAGTCCCGAATTTCGCACTTTTCGATTCTCGCGAGCGTGGTGCAAGGGATGGTTCAAAAAACGGGACTCCGAACGAGACGTGGCTGGCTAGATTGCTTCTACAGCGAATCTCTACTGCCAATCCTTTCCACTCGGAGTGAACCTTATGAACGTCAGGGCCACAGAACCCGAAGCAGCGCGTGAGCGCGCGGACGGCGAAGTCGGGCGCAGCGTCGCGGCTCTGGTCGCCCGTGCCCGTGCCGCGCAGCGCGGCTTCGAGTTCGCGGGACAAGACGTGCTCGATACCGCCGCCGACGCCGCAGCGTGGGCCATCATGGAGCCCGCGCGCAACCGGCGGCTTGCCGAACTGGCAGTGCACGACACCGGTCTCGGCAACGCGGACGACAAGTTTCGCAAGAACTATCGCAAGACGCTCGGGTTGCTGCGCGATCTGCACGGACAGAAGACCAGCGGTGTCATCGCGCGCGATACGGCAACCGGCATCGTCGAGATAGCGCGCGCTGTCGGCGTGGTCGCTGCGATCACCCCATCGACCAATCCCGCGGCGACACCGGTCAACAAGATCGTCAACGCCCTCAAATGCGGCAACGCGATCATCGTCGCGCCTTCTCCAAAGGGCTATTCGTCCTGCGCGCTGCTGATCGAGTTCATCCACGCGCAATTCGCCAAAGCCGGTCTGCCCGCGGACCTCGTCCAGATGTTGCCTGCGCCGATTAGCAAGGCGGCCACGGCGGAATTGATGCGTCAGGCCGATCTGGTCGTCGCGACCGGGTCGCAGGCGAACGTACGAATGGCCTACGCAAGCGGGACGCCTGCGTTCGGTGTAGGGGCAGGGAACGTCGGTTCGATCGTGACGGCGTCTGCTGATTTGCACAATGCAGCGCACAAGATTGCCAGCTCGAAAACTTTTGATAACGCGACGAGCTGTTCATCCGAGAACAGCCTCGTGATCGAGAATGCGGTGTACGCGCCCATGTTGCGCGAACTGGCCGCGTGCGGCGGCATGCTGTTGGACAGCGCGCAAAAGGCACGGCTGCAGACCGCCATGTGGATGAACGGCAAGCTGTCCGAACAATGCACCGCACGATCCGCTGCGTCGATTGCACGCGCGGCGGGCCTCGATGAGATTGCCGCACGTGAGCCCGCCTTTCTGATGGTGGAGGAAACCGGCTTCGGCGCGGACTACCCATTTTCCGGTGAGAAGCTCGCGCCGGTTCTGACCGTTTATCGCGCAGAGACGTTCGACGCCGCGTCCGACATCGTGCGCGGCATTTACGCCTACATGGGAGCCGGGCATTCGGTCGGCCTGCATTCCACCGATCCCGAGCAGGCTGTGTTACTGGGTTCGACTTTGCCGGTTGCGCGCGTGATCGTGAATCAGGCGCATTGCTTCGCGACGGGCGGCAACTTCGATAACGGCTTGCCGTTCTCGCTGTCGATGGGGTGCGGGACGTGGGGCCGCAACAATTTTTCCGGCAACCTGAACTTTCGCCAGTACCTGAATGTCACGCGCGTCGCGTACCCGATCGAGGAGCGCGTGCCCGAGGCCGACGACCTGCTCGGCGAGTTCTTCAGGAGATATGGTCGATGAAGCCGCCTCTGACGATCCGCACGCTGATCGACGCGCGTGCTGCGCAGTTTCCGGATAAACCATTCCTGCTGGCGGCTTCCGAAGGCGAGGAAAGCGGGGCCTCCGACAGTGTCGCCGATGCACGCGCTAACACGTTGACGTTCGGCGAACTGCGCGACGACTGCCGCGCGCTGGAAGCACGTTTTTGCGAAGCCGGCCTGCGGCCGGGCGATGTCGTCTCGGTGTTCATGGGCAACGGCATCCAGACCGCGAGGCTATTGCTTGCCGCGATGTATAGCGGGCTCGTCGCCAACCCGCTCAATCTGCTGTGCCAACCTTCGCAGCTTCGCTACATCGTCGAGCATTCGGACACACGTATGATTTTTGCCGGGCGCGAGACGCGCGGCGCTGTCGCCGTGGCCGTCGCGGGCTTGCACGAACAAGGTCTTGCCGACGACATCGTGCTCGTGCAAACAGAACCGGATGCGCTAAAGCCGCCCGCATTGCTGCAAACCGAGCCGGCTCTGGCGGAAGCGACCGCAGGCGCCGCTGCGCAGCCGGCAACGGCGCCGCGCGTCTCGGTGCTAAGGCGCGATGCGGCCCATTCGTGCGCGCCCGAACCAGACGCGGACGTGGCGCTACTGATGTACACATCTGGCACCACAGGCGCACCGAAGGGCGTTCTGCTGACGCATCGAAACTTGCTGGCCAACGCACGGAACATCACCTCCGAACACCGCCTGGGCACCGACGACCGGGTTCTCGCCGCGTTACCGCTTTATCACATCAATGGCCTGGTCGTGACCCTGATCGCGCCGCTCTTTCACGGTGGCTCGGTGGTCATGACGTCGCGCTTTTCCGCGCGCACCTTCTGGTGCGACGTCGCGCGCTACGGCTGCACGTGGATCAACGTGGTGCCGACGATCGTCGCCTATCTGCTCAACAACGACGAACCGCGCACGTTCGATCTGTCCGCGCTGAAATTCTGCCGCAGCGCTTCGGCGGCGCTGCCCATCGATCATCACCGCGCGTTCGAGGCGCGCTTCGGCATCGGCATCATCGAAACCATGGGCATGACTGAAACGGCTGCACCCGTATTTTGTAATCCCTATGAAGCGGCGTCGCGAAGAATCGGCAGTATCGGTCTTCCTTCGGGATGCGAAGCGAAAGTGATTGGGCGGGACGGCCACGAGTGCGCACCCCACGAGTGCGGCGAACTCGTGCTGCGAGGCGAGCAGGTCATGAGCGGTTACTACAAGCGGCCCGAGGAAACCCGTGCGGCCTTCACCGATGACGGCTGGCTGCGCACCGGCGACCTCGGGTATCGCGACGGCGACGGCTACTTCTACATCAACGGCCGGGCGAAGGAACTGATCATCAAGGGCGGTGAAAACATCGCCCCGCGGGAGATCGACGAAGCCTTGCTCAGGCACCCTGGCGTGCTGGATGCGGCGGCGGTCGGCGTGCCGGATACGGCATACGGCCAGGAAATCGTTGCTTTTGTCGTGCCACGCGCCGGGGAGGGACAAGGCGCGCTCGACGTAGCGGATCTGCATGCGCACTGTCTGCGCGAACTGGGCCGCTATAAGACGCCGAAGGCGTTCCACTTCGTCGCGGAACTGCCTCGCGGGCCTTCGGGCAAGGTTCAGCGCCTCAAGCTGGTGCCGCCCTAACGGCTGCTGCGAACGGGCCGGCCGCGGCAGCGCCCGGCCAGCGCGAAGCAACGTATGAGAGCGAGAGAGCGGACCCAGTCCGCCGTACTGTTCGAACTGCCCGGACGTCGCAGGCAAACAGCCGCAATAGACGTCACGGCGGTCACATAAGAGAGACAGGAGACAGCATGGAAACGCGCAAGCGGCGTGTGAAGACGCGCCACATCATCCTGGCCGTCATGTGCCTGATGTATTTCATTTCGTACATCGATCGTGTGAACATCGCCGTGGCCGGCCCCCTGATTCGCCACGAAATGGGGCTGACGACGGTCCAGCTCGGTCTCGTGTTCTCGGCATTTGCGTATCCGTACGCGTTTATGCAGATCCTCGGCGGATGGTTGTCGGACAAGTACGGGCCGAAACTGGTGCTGACGGTGCTGTCGTTGATCTGGGGCGTGGCGACGCTCGCCACCGGGTTCGCCGGCAGTGTGGTGATGCTCGTCGCGCTAAGGTTCGCGCTCGGGATCGGTGAAGGCGGTGCATTTCCAAGCGCCACGCGCGCATTTACCTACTGGATGCCGGTTGCGGAGCGTGGCTTTGCCCAAGGCATCACGCACAGTTTCGCGCGTCTGGGAGGCGCCGTGACGCCGCCACTCGTACTCGCGGTGGTCGTGGCGGGTGGCTGGCGTGATGCGTTCATTCTGCTCGGCGTGGCCAGTCTCGCATGGACGGTGCTTTACCTCTGCGTTTTCACGAACTCGCCCGAGCAGAACCGGCGCATCACTCCCGAGGAAACCGCGGAGATCGGCTATCGCGCCGGCGATTGCGACCGCGCAAAACATACCGCCACGCCGTGGCGCAAGCTGATCCGCCGGATGTGGCTCGTCACCTTCGTCGACTTCTGTTACGGCTGGCTGCTTTGGGTCTATCTGACCTGGCTGCCGTCGTATCTGAAGGAGTCACGCGGCTTCGATCTCAAACAACTGGCGCTCTTCACCGCACTGCCGCTGCTCGCGGGGGTGATCGGCGATACCCTGGGCGGCGTGGCGTCGGACCGGCTTTACAGGCTCACGGGCCGCCTGCGCTTTGCGCGGTGTGCCGTGCTGGTGGTAGGCATGGGTGGCTCGCTTATCTTTCTTCTGCCGATGATATCCGCGACCAACCCGCTGATGGCGGTGCTGTTCCTGTCCGCGTCGTTCTTTTTCCTCGAGATCACGAATCCCGTGTTGTGGACCTTGCCGCTCGATATCGCCGGCAAATATGCGGGTACTGCCGGCGGCATGATGAACACGGGCTTCGGCGTGGCGGGCATGGTCTCGCCGGTCGTGTTCGGTTACCTGATCGCGACGACCGGCAGCTACGACGTACCGTTCACGATTTCTGCGTGCCTGCTGGCCGTGGGTATCGTGGCGGCGCTCTTCATCGATACGGGTAAGACGGTCGAGGCCGACGAAGAGCGCGAGCGGCAGGAGGGGCTCGGGCTGGGCGGCATGCCCGCGTTTCTTCACGCGGGCTCTGCGGTGCGGCTGGAGCGGCATCACCTGCGCCGACCGTTGCGGTGGCGTAAGTGAGAGGCCGGTAGGTGACGCGTTCGGCGGCTGTTGGGAAGGCGCCTGCCAGGTGTCAGCCGGCGGGGTTGAGCTTGCGCAGGCGCCAGATGAGGCTGGACGTATCGTAGCGGTTGCCGCCTAGGCCCTGCACGTCGCCATAGAACTGGTCGACGAGGGCGGTAACCGGTAGCGACGCGCCGTTTCGCTTCGCTTCGTCGAGGCAGAAACCGAGGTCCTTGCGCATCCAGTCGACCGCGAAGCCGTAGTCGAACCTCCCTTCGATCATCGTCTTGCCGCGGTTTTCCATCTGCCAGCTGGCGGCCGCGCCTTTGCCGATCACCTCCAGCACGAGGCCCATGTCGAGGCCCGCGCGCTCGCCGAAATTGATGGCCTCGGACAGGCCCTGCACCATGCCGGCGATACAGATCTGATTGACCATTTTCGCCAGTTGACCCGCACCCGCCGGGCCGATCAGCGTCACGGCCGTCGCATAGTGGTCAAGCGTTGCCGAGGCGCGTCCGAACGCCGTGGCGTCGCCGCCGCACATGATGGTCAGCATGCCTTTCTGCGCGCCAGCCTGGCCGCCGGAGACCGGTGCGTCGATGAAATGCAGGCCTTGCTGGCCGGCGATCTCCGCGAGTTCGCGCGCGACGTTGGCCGATGCCGTCGTATGGTCGACGAACACCGCGCCACGCGCCATGCCCGCGAACGCGCCCTGGTCACCGAGCGTGATGCTGCGCAGGTCGTCGTCGTTGCCCACGCACGCGAGTACGAGATCGGCGCCGTCGACGGCTTCGCGCGGTGTGCGCGCCGCGCGTCCGCCGTATTCGGAGACCCATTGCTCGGCTTTCGTCCAGGTACGGTTGTAGACCGTCACCTCGAGGCCGGCTTTCACCAGATGCCCGGCCATCGGATGACCCATGACGCCGAGACCGAGGAAGGTGACGCGACGCGCTGCGTCGCTCGAAGAGGGGGCGGCTGGAATGTTCACTGGAACTCCTTCAGGGGGCGAGATTGGGGAAATCCATTATGTCAGTGATATGGACCCCGCGCGATCCGGCACGAATGGCCAGCCAGCCGACCCGGCAAACGCAATTATCGGTCGGGGCGATGAATTCGATATGAAATAGCGATTTTTCTTTGGCATCCATCGCTCATAGGATGGTGACAGCGATTGCCGTGGTCCAACCTGCGGTCACGGAGATTTTTAACGGAGGCACACATGGAACACCACGCGCGCACGCAGAACGAAAAGCTCGAGGTGAAAACGACGACGTGTTACATGTGCGCGTGCCGGTGCGGCATCCGCGTGCACCTGCGCGACGGCGAGGTGCGTTATATCGACGGCAACCCCGACCATCCGCTGAATCAAGGGGTGATCTGCGCGAAGGGTTCCTCAGGGATCATGAAGCAGTACTCGCCCGCGCGCCTGACTCAGCCATTGATGCGCAAAGCGGGCGCGGAGCGTGGCAGCGCGCAGTTCGAACCTGTGTCGTGGGAGGTGGCGTTCGCCACGCTCGAACAGCGCCTTGCCCATTTGCGCGCCACCGATCCGAAGAAATTCGCGCTCTTCACCGGGCGCGACCAGATGCAGGCGTTGACGGGGCTCTTCGCCAAACAGTTCGGCACGCCGAACTATGCGGCGCACGGCGGATTCTGTTCCGCCAACATGGCAGCCGGCATGATCTACACCATCGGCGGTTCGTTCTGGGAGTTCGGCGGCCCGGACCTCGACAGCGCGAAGCTGTTCTTCATGATCGGCACCGCGGAGGATCACCATTCGAATCCGCTGAAAATCGCGTTGTCGAAGTTCAAGCGCGCGGGCGGCCGGTTCATCGCGATCAATCCGGTTCGCACCGGGTACGCCGCGATAGCCGACGAATGGGTGCCGATTCGTCCCGGCACTGACGGTGCGCTGTTCATGGCGTTGATCCGTGAGTTGATCGAGAGCGACGCCTATGACCATGAGTTCGTCTCACGCTACACGAACGCCGGCGAACTGCTCGACATGAATGCGGATGCCGATACCTTTGGCCTGTTTGTGCGCGACTCCGAGGCACCTGAAGACAATCCGCTGTTTCCGCAAAACCACCTATGGTGGGACCAGAACACTCAACGCCCGGTATTGCATCACACGCGCGGCGCAGTGCCGGCTATGTCGGGAAAATATACGCTCGACGGCGGCACGCCGGTGACGCCGTCGTTTGCGTTGCTGCGCGAGCGCGTGATCGATTGCACGCCGGAGTGGGCGGCCCAGATCACCGGTATTCCCGCCGACACTATCCGGCGGCTTGCACGCGAGATGGCGGACGCAGCGCGCGATCACAAGATCACGTTGCCGGTCCAATGGACTGACGCGTGGGGCGAAACCCACGAGACGGTCACCGGCAGCCCGATCGCCTTTCACGCAATGCGTGGACTGGCGGCGCATTCAAATGGTTTTCAATCGATTCGCGCGCTGGCCGTGCTGATGTCGCTGATGGGCACGATCGACACACCGGGCGGCTTCCGGCACAAGGCGCCGTACCCGCGCGCGGTGCCGCCGTCGGCGAAACCGCCCAACAGTCCCGACACCGTGCGTCCGAATACGCCGCTGGCGACAGGGCCGCTCGGCTGGCCGGCCGCGCCCGAAGACCTCTTCATCGACGCCGCGGGCGAACCGGCGCGTATCGACAAGGCCTTCTCGTGGGAATATCCGCTCGCCGTGCACGGCCTGATGCACAGCGTGATCACCAACGCATGGCGCGGCGACCCGTACCCGATCGACACACTGCTGATTTTCATGGCCAACATGGCATGGAACTCGTCGATGAATACGGTGGAAGTCCGCAAGATGCTCGTGGACAAGCGCGATGACGGCGAATACAAGATCCCGTTCCTGGTGGTCTGTGATGCGTTCCAGTCGGAGATGACCGCGTTCGCCGACCTGATCCTGCCCGACACCACCTACCTGGAGCGGCATGACGCGATGTCGGTGCTCGACCGGCCGATCTCGGAGTTCGACGGCCCGGTGGATTCGGTGCGCATACCGGTCGTGCCGCCGACCGGCGAATGCAAGCCGTTTCAGGAAGTGTTGATCGAACTGGCGAGCCGTCTGAAGTTGCCGGCGTTCACGACGGCTGAGGGCACGCGCAAATTTCGCGACTATCCCGACTTCATCGTCAATTTCCAGACCGCGCCGGACTCGGGCGTGGGTTTCCTGATCGGCTGGCGTGGCAAGAACGGCGACAAGGCGCTGGTGGGCGAGCCGAATCCAAACCAGTGGGAGCAGTACGCGAAAAACAACTGCGTGTTCCACTACACGCTGCCAGAGGCGCTGCAATACATGCGCGGAGTCAATGGACCCTATCTGAAGTGGGCGGTGGAACACGGCTTCCGTAAGTTCGACACACCGATCCTGATCCAGCTTTACTCCGACGTGATGCAGAAATTCCGCCTTGCGGCGCAAGGCAAAACCACCGGGCGCCAGCCGCCCGACCATCTACGTGCACGTGTTGAGCGGTACTTCGATCCGCTGCCGTTCTGGTACGAACCGCTCGAACTCGCAGCCACCGATCTCGAGCGCTATCCGCTCGCCGCCGTCACGCAGCGGCCCATGGCGATGTATCACTCGTGGGACTCGCAGAATGCGTGGCTGCGGCAGATTCATGGCGAGAACTATCTGTTCATGAATCCGTTGATGGCGCGCGCAAACGGTATTGAAGACGGCGGGTGGATTTACGTCGAATCGCAGTGGGGCAAGGTGCGCTGCATGGCGCGCTATAGCGAGGCGGTGGAACCCGGCACGGTATGGACGTGGAATGCGATCGGCAAGGCGGCCGGCGCCTGGAATCTTGGCCCCGATGCCAATGAATCGCAACGTGGCTTCCTGCTGAATCACCTGATCACGGACGAACTGCCGGGCTCGGCGCAACACGCGGCGCGTACCTCGAATTCCGATCCGATCACGGGCCAGGCGGCCTGGTACGACGTGCGCGTGCGGATCTATCCGGCCGAGGCCGACGCGGACCACACGTTGCCGCAGTTCGCGCCGATGCAGGCGCTGCCGGGTTCGACCGGTGTCGTTCAACGCATCGTGCAAACGTATTTTGCCGGGCGCGGCGAGTTCGCGGCGCGCCTGCGCAGTACCTCGAAGCGTAACGGATGAGGAGCCTCTCATGACACAGATGGCGCTGGTAATTGACCTTAACGTCTGCGTGGGATGCCATGCGTGCGTAACGAGTTGCAAGGAATGGAATACGTCCGGTGAGGCGGGCAGTCTCGCCGACCTTCGTCCCTATGACGCCGATCCGTCGGGCACGTTCTTCAACCGCGTGCAGACCTTCGAAGCCGGCGAGTTTCCGCTCACTGACACGATTCATTTTCCGAAGTCGTGTCTGCACTGCGAAGATCCGCCGTGCGTGCCGGTGTGTCCGACCGGCGCGAGCTACAAACGCAAGGAAGATGGCCTGGTGCTGGTCGATTTCGACAAATGCATCGGCTGCAAGTACTGCGCGTGGGCGTGTCCTTACGGTGCTCGCGAGCTCGATGAAGAACGCAAGGAGATGACCAAGTGCACGCTGTGTGCCGACCGCATCCATAACGAGGCACTGCCCGAACGTGACCGCAAGCCAGCCTGCGTGCTGGCTTGCCCGACCTCCGCGCGGCTCTTCGGCGATATTCACGACCCGGATTCGGTGGTGTCGCAAGCGATTCGCGAGCGCGGCGGGTATCAGTTGATGCCGGAGTGGGACACCAAGCCGGCAAATCACTATCTGCCACGTCAGAAGACCGGTTCATGCGGCAGCGAGTCGTGTTCGTGCAAGTCTGGCGGCACGGAGACTGTATCCGCGGAAGATCTGAACACAGGGCTAAATTCCGGGATGAATGAGGGGCTACGTACAACGGCCACCCTCAATACAAAACCGGAGCAAGAACAACTCCACGCTGACGAGCGGCAAGCGGCGTCCGGGGTGATGGGACGCGTATTCAATATTCTGGGTCTTGGGAGGCACGCATGAAGCCTGCATTTTCGGTCGTGTTCCTGACTACGCTGAGCGGTGCAGGGCAGGGCTTGTTGATCGCGCTGTTCGGTGTCGAGTGCGCCATGCGCCTTGGGCTGATTGCGGCAAGCTCGCCGCCGCCGCAGATGTTCTTTGTACTGGGTGCGGCATTGGCGGTCGTCCTTGGCGGGCTGGGTCTATTGGCCTCGTTCTTCCATCTCGGACATCCGGAGCGCGCCTGGCGTGCGATCGCAATGTGGCGCACGTCCTGGCTTTCCCGCGAATGCGTGGCGCTTCCCGTGTTCCTTGCCTGCGCATTCGCGTACGGCGTCGCGCATTGGTTTGGCTCGCCGTGGTCGCTGGCAATCGGGGCGTTCGGTGCGCTTGCGAGCGTCGCGTTGTTCGTGTGCACCGCGATGATTTATGCGTGTCTGCGCTTCCTGCAGGAATGGGCCACGCCGCTCACGATGGTGAACTTCATGCTGCTTGGCTGCGCATCAGGTTTCACGCTGGCTACGACTTGCGCGGCGTGGCTCGCACCGTCGCTCGTGGCCACGCTCGCAGCGTGTGCCTGCGCGCTGACGCTTGGCGGGTGTGCGACCCGTGTTGCGTCGCTGGTGCGCAATGCACGGTTGCGGCCGAAATCGACGGTGCAGAGCGCGACGGGTATCAAATCGGCGAAGCTCGTGCAGAAATCACGGGGCTTCACGGCAGGCGCATTCAATCTGCGCGAGTTTTTTCACGGGCAGACGCAGCGAACACTGCGCCACGTCAAATGGGCGTTCCTTGTCGCCGCGTTCGCCGTGCCGTTCGTGCTGATTGCGCTGTGTGGTGGCTCGTCTTCTTTCGCCACGTCGGTGTGGCTGATGTGTGCCGCGTGCGCAGTGCAGTATGCGGGGCTCGTCGCGGAACGCTGGTTCTTTTTCGCGGAAGCCCGACATCCTCAGAATCTGTACTACCGGCAAGTTTCCTGAGAGTGGACCGGTGTGCAAAGCCCGAGCCGAATTTATCGCACCAGTGCCGCACAACTGACGACCTGAAATACGGTGCGCGAAGGCAATGGGATGGATGCCGGGGCGATTGTCGAAGCAGTCGCCCGGCGCAAACATGCGCTTTGTCCCGGTCAAAAACATCGAGCGGCAAACCGTGCGACAACGCTGACGACAGAAGAAGAGGACATCGATTGCTCAGGCAATCATGAATGGCTTTGTCGCGGAAAGGCACGCAGCGAAAACGTTCTCGTTATGCGAGCAGTGCTTATGTTGCCAGGTCGTAGAATTGATCAGCGGCAGATGGATGGATTCGGACAGGGCCAGTGCGGCGCCTGTGGGCGCCGACCCGGATGCGTCTCACGTTGCTAGTGTCAACCCAATTTCGGGCGAGACCCGGGCGCAAGTTCGCGCGGAACTCATGCAGGCCGAAGAGGCCGGCCTGTATCCGACACGTAGGGGAGACTCCCCCGCCAGCGCCGAGACGATAGCGCGCAACCGCGCACACTTCCTGCGGTTAGAACAGGCGTGGAAGGCGGATGGAAGCATCTCCACGGCAGGCGAGTAACGCGGCGTTGATATGGCTTGGGGACGGCTGATCGGATGGGCGTTGCGACCATTCAGTTGGGCCGTCGAAGTCGGTCCGGGTCGAGCTCATGAGCGAGCGCGGTGAGGTGCTGTCACAAGGCGGGACCGGCGAAATTTGCGTGCGCATGGACCTTGTCACGAAGGCTATTTTGCCCATCCCCCGAAAACTGAAAATCTTCACCAAACCCTTTCCAGGCTTGGTTTTCAGAGGCGTATTAGCGCGGGAAACGCGCTGGACTGAGGGATTTTCGCCGCAGTAATTTAGCGCTCGTCGGGTCCAGACGCGGCTTCCAGTACCTTGGCCCAATACGCCGGATCGTCGCAATACGCGGCGAGCACGTGGATGTCGATGGGGGCACCCGCTGGGCCAAATTCGAACGAGCCGAACAGGTTGACATGCTGCCAGGCGACGGGCGACATGCTGGCGATCAGTTCCATCGCGGCGTGGTCGCCTGCGGTACGCTTCTGCTCGTGCACACGTGAAAGGAGCGCTGCGTTGTAGTGGTTGATCGCGTTGGCGATCAGGCGTGAACACTCGTTCCAGAGTTGCTGTTCGGCCTCGGTATGGACGCGCAGCTTGCCGCCGTTGACGTACGCGATCGCACGACGCAAGCGGTGGTACGCTTCGCCGCGGTTCAGGGCCTTCTGCACGGCCTGACGCAGGTTGACGTCATTGATGAACCGGAGGATATAGCGCGTACGGCACAGGTTGTCGAGTTCCCAGAGCGCCTTTTTTGTCTGGTTCTGACGCACGTAGCTGCTGAGCTTCCTCACGATCGTGGCTTGCGTGACATCCTTTTGCGCGAGCGAGACCATGATGCGCTGGACGTTGGGCCATTCCGGGACGATCAGATCGTCGTAGGCCTTGCGCGAGGGTCTGATCACCCAGCTTCCGTAGTGGCCCGGTGGATGCGGGCCGACGAGGCTGCCGATTTTCTTGTGCAGATCGCGATAACGCGGCGCAAACTGATAGTCGAACGTATACAGGGTCCAGAAGTTCACCTGGTTGGTGCCGTGCGTGTCGGTGGAATGGACCTGCGGACGGATGTCGGACGTATTGTTCGACTCGTTGGTATCCGCCAGCGACTTGATGCGCTCCCAGGAATCGAACAGCCGCTCGAGCGCTTCCCGGCGGATCAGCGGATCTGGGTCGGAGAACTTCGTCCGACTCTCCTCGAGCATCACGTCCATCGTTCTGTCGCCCGTGCGGAAGTACGTCCGCGTCAGGGCCTCGCCAAGGACGGCAGGCAACACGCGCTCGATCCGGCCGTCCTCGCCCAGTTCATAGGCCATTCCATTGCGCGCGAGCATGCGATTCACGTCCGCGCGGAATGCCGCCCGACCGACCTCGACGTCGAACGTGAGGTGGTGGTGTTGGAAGAAGTCGTGATGCTTACCGGCGATGGGTTGAGCTACTTTGCGCCACACGAACTCGACGAAGTCGAGTGCCACGAGGGTCGCAGGAGCCCACTGCGTTCGGATGCGAATGTACCCTTCGTCGACCTCCTGGTCGGTTGCCAGCGGCCATGACAGGCCGTGGATCTCGGCTTCAATGGCGCTCTTCAGGCCGAGGGTGTCGCTGCCACAGATGGCCTGACCGTCCGGACATCGTTCGGGAAAGCTGTCCCCGAAGGCACCGCTGTTCGCCAGCAACTCCGTAAGCACCATGATGCCCGCCCACGCCACAGGGCTCATCTCCTGCTCGGTCCTCGGCCGTGGCCCGAGCTCCCGATCGCTGAAGTAGTCAGTCATCGACCATCCTTGCTATCAAAATCTCTCATCGACGATCCACTGCCCAGGGTAAGACGATGCCGCACAAAATATCCGCGAGGCGCGACATCTCGAAACCCACCGAGTTCAGCCATTCAGACATCAAAACCGCGGTTTCATCAATACCCGTCGCGCCGCCTTTGTGTGAACAAACTGTGCAGAAGTGTGGACAACAAACATCCGTTGCCCACACTTCTGCACAGTTTGCCCACACGCCGTAAGCGGCTCACTTGGCTTGCAAGTACCCACTTCGATTCAGGGCGAGTTCATAACCGAGTTGAATGTCGGTGAGGCGTCGCATACCACGCCACATAACGGTATTGCCTGGAGGCGGATCGCCGGTTCGGGCCAGATAGCCCCCAAGCCGTGCGACCTAGATCAGGTTTCGCAAGAGCGGGGGCGCCTGTGCGGCAGGCGGCAAGTCCGGGACTACGCGTTCGAGCAATTCCATTTCGGTTGATGTAAACACCGCGTCAGGCGGAGCTCGCGGCGCACACCGGCTGATCATGGTGAGCCAGAATATGCGCCAGCTCAGGATGCAAAACACGGCGATCAGGTTCGCAAGCCGATCGGCCGTGCGCAACTTCGACTCCTCCGCCTTGCATCCGGACTTGAGAATCTTGTGGAAGGTTTCAGTCTTCCAGCGCATGGCGTACCAGTCGAGCTTCTGGACTGCCTCGGCACGCGATCGGACCGGGAGAGGCCCTGATGTGATGGACGACTCCCGCTAAGCGGCGAAAGGATTTATGCCAAAGTGGAGAAGTCGTGACGTCCACGGCAAAGAAGCGTTCATCATGAACATAGCGACTGTTGGACTGGATCTGGCCAAGAATGTGTTGCAGCTTCACGCAGTGGATCCGCAAGGCCACATGGTTGTGCGCAAGCAGTTGAGACGCACGGATGTACTCCGGTATTTCGCAACGCTTGACCCGTGTGTGATCGGCATGGAAGCGTGCGGCTCATCGCACTACTGGGGCCGCGAGTTCGCGAAGCTCGGACTCACCGTTCGACTGGTTGCCCCGCAGTTCGTGCGGCCTTACGTAAAGAGCAACAAGACCGATGCGGCCGACGCCGAAGCAATCTGCGAGGCGATACAACGACCGAACATGCGCTTTGTACCGGTCAAGACGCAGGCGCAACAGACAATGCTGTCGCTGCATCACGCACGCGCCGGGCTGGTCAAGTCGCGCACAGCACTGGCCGACCAGATCCGAGGGCTTCTGGGCGAATTCGGTATCGTGCTGCCACAAGGTATCCGGCTGCTGGGGCAACGGGCCATGGAGGCTCTTTCCAGCCGTAACAGTGAGTATTGCGAACCGTTCCGGGCGTTAATCCATATGCTCGTCGACCACTTGCGCGAGCTTGGCAACAAAGTGGCCGAACTGGAAGGTCGTATCCGCGCAATCCACCGGACCGATGCGCCCGGGCAACTTCTCGAAACCATACCCGGAATCGGCCCGCTCACCGCGTCGGCCCTGGCAGCGTCAATCGGCGACGCCCGAGCCTTTCGCAGCGGCCGGGAACTTGCTGCCTGGCTGGGTCTGGTGCCGCGGCAACATTCCTCGGGCGGAACCCCACGCCTGCTGGGCATCAGCAAGCGCGGCGATACGGCATTGCGAACACTTCTGATTCACGGCGCCCGTGCGGTTATCCGCATGGCAGCCGCCAAGACCGTGATGGCTGATTCATGGCTGATGAAACTGTGCCGACGCCGACACAAAAACATCGCTGCCGTGGCGCTCGCGGCAAAGAATGCACGGACGGCATGGGCCATGCGGATACGAAACCAGGCCTTTCAGGCTAGCCATGTACCTGCACGATCCAGCGTAACGGATTGACAGATTCAGCGTAAGCGGCTCGGCAGGGCCGGTCCCCGATTCGCGCGCGCGTGGGGCATGATGTGAGAGCGTGGGTAGGTCCGGCGTAGACCACGTGAAGATCGTTCCATGATCGTGGCCACGATCTATCTGGATTTACCGGGTCAAACCGTGGACGTGAGCGGAGCGGCCAGCTTCAGTTTGTCGGCCACGTTCCAGGGAAGCAGTTCGTCGATGCGGTTGACCTTGTGGTCCGCAATATGAGTGAGCACGTATTTGAGGTAGGCACGTGGGTTGACTTCGTTGAGTTTGCACGTTCATGCCGAATCCTGTGCTATGCCGAACGGCTGGTGCTGATGGCGATTTGGGCACCGCAAAAGCGACCTCGCTGCCGATCATACATCGGTCGCGCCCGGCATAGTCGGACTCTTCACAACGCGGTTAGGAACTCAAGTAGTTTATCGCCTGCACGGTATCGACCCATTGGTTTACCGTTCGAAGACTTGACTTTAGCCAGCGCGGCTTCCTTGAGGGCTAAATGAGCGTGCAAATAGACCTGAGTGGTTTCGACCGATTCGTGTCCTAACCACAATGCAATGACGGAGCAGTCGACGCCGGCATGAAGCAGTTCCATTGCAGCGCTGTGCCTGAGGATGTGTGGCGTGATTCGCTTACGTGTCAAGGACGAGCAGCAGGCACTCGCGGTGGATACATACTTGCCCAGAAGATGTTGCACAGAGTCAGAGCTGAGCCGACCGCCGCTTATATTAGGGAATAACGCGTGCGCGCCGTTACGCGGGGGCTCTTGCAGCCAGGCTTTGAGCGTGGCGATGGTATGCGTTGTCAATGGCGTGCATCGTTCTTTGCGCCCCTTGCCAAGGCAGCGAACGTGCGCGCCGCGACCCAATTGCACCGAATCACGATCAAGCCCTGTCAATTCGGAGAGTCGCAACCCCGTCTGGATCGCGAGCAATAGCAAAGCATAGTCCCGACGTCCAAGCCACGTTGTTCTATCAGGAGCAACAAGAAGCGCTTCGAACTCGGTGCGTGTCAGAAACTGAACGAGTTGCTTATCGTATCGCTTGGTAGGTATCGCGAGTACACGCTGGATGTGCGCGGCGTATGCAGGCTCCTCGAATGCGGTGAAGCGGAAGAAGGACCGAATCGCGGTTAGACGGAGGTTGCGTGTCCGCACGCTGACTGATCGCTGCGTCTCCAGATCTTCGAGAAACGCGGCAATCAGCGGCGCGTCAAGATCGCACAGATCGAGGCTGGATGGCGGCTTACGCAGGCGGACTTGTGCGAACTTGAACAATAGACGAAACGTGTCTCGATACGATGCGATAGTGTGTGGGCTGACGTCGCGTTGCCGCATCAATCGCTCTGTGAAGAAGCGTTCGATCAACGCAGGCAGGATGTGGGTTGGTCTCATGATGGGGCTCCCCAGCGCACGTCGAGCCTTCGCGCGGCGAGCCCCATCAATTCGGGACACGCCGACAGGTACCAGTACGTGTCGCGCACACAGGTGTGCCCCAGGTACGTGGACAGCACGGGTAACCATGATTCGACGCTCTGGCCCGATCGATACCAGGTGAGCAGCGTCTGAACTGCGAAGCGATGCCGGAAGTCATGCAGACGAGGACCGGAATGGGCATCGGGGCTTCGAAGCCCCGTTCGTCGTGAAAGCTTCAAAAATACCGGATGAACGTATTGGTGCAGCAGTTTTCCACCTTGCTCAGCGACGAAAAAGTATGGACTGTGCGGCGGCCAGATGTGCGCGTCTCGTCGCTGCGCATAGTGCGCCAATACGGCTCTGGTTGTGTGGTGGACCGGGACAAGGCGTGACTTTCAACTACGCCGCTAGCGGCGTAGCGGCAACTATGCCGAATTCATGGCAATGCCGATCAGGGTTGGACTGGGATCACGATGATGCTTGTGAAGAGCCAGTAAGACCACGCTCACGAGTCTTTCGGATCGGCATAGTTTTAACAGCTAAAGACCTTTGAGAAACGTCGCGAGCTTACTGTCAGGCCGGTATCGCACAGGCCTGCCATCATGTGGTCCGACATTGGCAAGTATCTTTTCCTTCAGCTCCAGACTAGCATCCAGGCACATCTGGGTTGTCTGGAGCGATTCATGGCCCAACCACAGGGCAATGTTGAATGGATCCACGCCGGCTTGCAACAGTTCCATGGCTGCCGTATGTCTTAGCACGTGCGGCGTCACTCGTTTTTTTCGCAGCGAAGGACATCCCTTGGCAGCTTGGGCGGTGTACTTTTTCAGAAGACGTTGCACCGCGTCCGGACTGAGATGCCCCCCTCGAACGCTTGGAAACAGCGCGTCTTCGAGAGGGATGCGAGGCTCTTTCATCCAGGCTTTGAGTACAACGGCAGTCTGCTTGCTGAAGGGGGTAACGCGCTGTCTTCGACCTTTGCCCACGACATCAACGTGCGCGCCTGCGCCGAGAGTCACATCCTCGCATGTGAGGATGGTCATTTCCGATACACGCAGTCCGGTCTCCACCGCGAGTCGGAGTAAAGCATGATCGCGGCGACCACACCAGGTGCGCGTATCGGGTGCGGCAAGCAGCGCCTTGACTTTCTGCCGCGTCAGAAAGTGAATGAGCCTGCGATCGTAGCGCTTTCCGGGCATCGACAGCACGCGCTGGATTTGCGCGGAATACACGGGTGCCTCGAACGCCGCGTACCGGAAGAAGGAGCGGATCGCCGTCAGGCGCAGATTTCGGGTGCGGGCGCTGATGGCCCGGGTCTTCTCAAGATCATTCAGAAATGCCGTCACAAGCGGCGCATTGATGTCCTCAAATGCCAGATGATCCGGCCGTTTGTGCAGACGCTTGTAGGCAAATCGCAGCAGCAGCCTAAACGAGTCCCGATAGGAACTGATAGTGTGCGGACTGGCCTGCCGCTGTTGCATGAGGCGTTCCGTAAAGAACCGCTGCAATAGTGCTGGGAAACTGACGGTAGATTTCATGACACATCCCTCCAACGACGCTCCAGGCGCTTCATCGCCCGCTTCATGAGCTCTGGGTGCTGCTCTACATACCAGTACGTATCCTTCGTCCATTGATGGCCGAGGAAGGTCGACAACACCGGTAACCAATGCTCAGGGTCTTTACCAGATCGCGCCAATCTCGCCAGTGTCGTGACCGCGAATAAATGGCGATAGTCAATCAGTCGCGGAGCGCTTCTTGTTGAATCTCGGATACCGATTTTCTGTGTGAGTGCCGTAAATGTATGGGAGATCATTCCTCCACTGAGAGGTTTGCCTTGCGAAGTGACGAACAAATGGGTTTCCGGACCCCCGGCAAGACATCGTTCGCGACGTCGAAGATAGTCTGCAAGTGCATCTCGAGTGGAGGAATGAATAGGTACGTACCTCGATTTACCATGTTTGCTTCCCCTCACTGTCAGCACACATTCTTTCAAGTCAACATCTTCAAGTTCGAGATTGACCACTTCACCGGGGCGCAATCCCGTGACGCTTAGCAGACCGATCAGCGTAAAATAAGTCCACCGCCGGAGTCCCGATGCCGGTGGAAGGGCCAACGCAGCAGCTAATATTCTTCGGGTTTCCTCGTCGGTGTAAAGGTAAGGAGCGCGCCGATGATACCGGTGCGGCAACAGTCCGGCCGGTGGGATCTCAGTGTGTGAATCGAAGGCACTCAGATAGCAAGCAAAGCCACGTACCACACCTAATCGCTGAGCCCAGATCACTGGTTGAACCGACGGGGATTCTCGTGCCCAGGTCAACGCCAGTGACGCGCTAATGTGAGAGGCACGACGCTGCTCCATAAAGCGGACGAAGCCTTCCAGCCGTTGGCCCGCTTCATGGAGTTTGAATCCCAAGCGCCGACGCATGGTCAAGTACTCATCCATCGATTTGCGTAACGTACTCATGATCGCGCCCTCGGCCATGGCAGCGCCAACGTCCGCAGTGAATCCAGATCGACCTTGGCATATATTCTCGTCGAGTCGAGACTCTTGTGGCGCAGGACTTCGCTAATCTCGGCCAGCGCGGATCCTTGACGCAACATCTGCGTCGCTAGCGCATGCCGGAATTGATGGGCTCCTTTTCTCGGTGAATCGATACCAGCCCGCTCCAAAGCATATTTGACTACGTTGCTTACCGCTTTTTCCGTCTTGAAGCCACGAATCGGCGCGTTTATTCGCAGGAAGAGATTCCGACTTTCAGAAGCGGCGCGTCCGCTTTTCAGGTAGTCAGCGATCGCCTCACCCACCGGTGCGAGTAATGGCAGGGGCGACTCCTGACCGCCTTTTCCGTGAATGTTTAACGTGCCCGCTTCCCAATCGATGTCATCCAGCGTCAACGAAGCCACCTCGCCAGCCCGTAATCCCAGCCGGGCTAGGAGGAGCAGAATCGCATAATCCCGGCGCCCGATTGGACGGTGGCGGTCGCAACTGGCTAACGCTTGCCTGGCATGATCAGGGGATATCGCTTTGGGGATTGACGCCATTGACCAGTTAGCAACCTTGGGGATCACTGCTGCGAGATCAATCTTGATAAAGCCCCTATAGCGCGCATACCGCAAAAGCGAGCGCAACACCTTTGTGATCGATTTCGCACGTGCTGGACTTTGAGCGGCCTCGTACTGAACAAAGTCGATGATCTCACGGGCGCGGAGTTCAGAAAGTCGCGTTATCCCATTACCGTATTGCTTTGTTAAAAACAAACACGCACACCACCGATATGTCCTGAACGTCGTAGCTGCCAAGCCTCGCTCCTGGTGCAGGTACAACGCGTATTCGCTTACGATTTTTTCAACTGGTGTCAGCGCAATGGGTGCGTCCCTTGCAACGATTCCGTTATCTTGCAGCAATTGCACAAAGCGTCTTAGCGTATATTCTTCGCCTCTCCGACGACTGCGATGGTGTGCTCGGTAGCGAAGATAACGCTGCGCAGCCTCGTGAGCCACATCCTCGATCAACATGTTCTTGCGCTTGAGCCATACACTGAAATCGGCAATGAGGCGCAGGTGTCTACGAATCGACTCCTGTGCGTATCCTTGATGACGCAGCAGACTTTCAAATGCACCGAGGTGTTCAGCAAGGGGCCCCTCCGGTGCATCAAGCGCGTGCGATCGCGCTTTGGAGCACAACTTGTCCATGACCGTGCGCCTCTCGTAAAAGCGGGTCTAGCAACGGTTAGACTATGCCGATCATTTTTCGTTTATCGGGCTTGATTTGCGGCATTCTATGTCAATGTCGGACATAGTCAGGGACGCGGCATAGTTGCCGAACTTGGTGTCGCGGACCGTGATAACGCCGTCCTCCAGATCAACGTCTTCTCGTCGCAGGTTAAGTACTTCACCGATCCTCAGTCCAGTCACGGCCAGCAGTCCGAACAGACAGTGATACGTCCACCGACGCAAGCCATCTGCTGGAGGAAGTTCTAACGCAGCCGTCAACAACTTCTGTATCTCTACGTCGGTGTAGAGATAGGGTCTCGGGCGTGAGGGGCCAACAAGAATGCCCAACGGTGGCACTTCTGTCCTGATTTCCGCAATGCGCCGATAGCGTGCAAATCCGCGCACATCCGTTAAACGTAACGCCCAGGACGCGCGCCTGTCTATAGGCAGCATTGCCCACTCAAGAGCGAGCTTGTGCGTGATAATGGTAGCGGCGCGGCCATCCATAAAACGGACAAAGCTCGTTAGCCGCTTCTCCTGGTTCTCAAACTTGAACCCAAAACCACGACGCATGAGCACGTACTGCCGAAGCGCTTGCGAGAGAGTGTTCATCGCACACCTCCCGGCCACGGCAGGCCAAGCGTGCACAGCGAAGCCATATCGACCTTCGCATAGATTCGGGTCGTGTCATGATCCTGATGACGGAGAACTTGACCGATCTGTGTCAATGACGCTCCGGCTCGGAGCAACTGAGTCGCGAGGCTATGCCGGAAGAGATGTGCGCCCTTGTGCGAAACATTATCGATTCCCGCGCGTGTGAGCGCCATCGTGGCGATCATGGAAACCGCCGACGACGACGCAAACCCGATGTGCGGAGCCAGGTGCCGGAGAAACACGCGTCGGCTCCCGGATTGCGGCCGCCCGTGCTTTAGGTAGTCCACCATTGCGGTGCCAACCTCCGCCGGCAACGGTAGCTCAGCTCGTCGCCTTCCCTTGCCGTGAACGGCGAATTGGCCAATACGCCAGTCAATATCATCGAGCGTCAGCAACGCAATCTCATTTGCTCGCAGTCCAAGGCGAGCAAGCAACAACAAGATCGCGTAGTCTCTGCGTCCGACGGGAGTATGCCGGTCACAGCCATTGAGCACGGTTTGGACCTGGTCGGGCAGCAGATAGGTAGGAAGGGATGTGAGCTGGCACGCTCTCACACCTGGTACGCAGCTCGCTAGATCGGCGGCAATGTACCCTCGGTATTGCAGAAAGCGCATGAACGCGCGAATGGCCGAGCACATATGTTTTGCGGATTGCGGACTATGGTCTCTTGCATGACGTTCGATGAATGTCATGACGTCCGAACCAGTCAGGCTGGTGATTTGCGGATACCCAGACAGGCAATGCTCCCGCAGAAACTGCCGAGCGAAAGGGACATGGCGAACGGCAGATACATGCGTCAATCCACGCTCCTGAATCAGATACCGGTTGAAGTCCTCCACTATCTGTTCGAGCTCGTCCCGCGCGCGAGGTGGCCTGGCAGGAACAGCATCGATCTCCCGAAGCAGGCCGAGCAGTCGAATCAATGCGGGACGATCACTGAGGAATGGACATCGATATCGGCGACGAAACTTCTGATACTCGTCTATCGATTGCTCATTGATGTCGCCTAGCCCAAGCCGTTTACGTGCGAGCCAGTGACTGAAGTCGCAAGCCACGCGAAGATTGCGCCATGCTCCTTGTCGACAATGTCCCTCTCGCAGCAACCGCGCTGCGAACAGATCGATATGAACTCCCAACGGCCCTTCGTGAAGCCGTTTAAGCATCTTGGGACTGTCGTAATACGCTTCGATGGTCATGTCTACTCCTTCCCGCCAAAATGACAGGAGAGAGCCTCAGGCTATGCCGAATGCGCAAACCGCATCGCATGACCAGGAGTGAATGATACGAACTGCTTCGGCATAGCGCGGAATTCGGCATGAACCGCAAAACTCAACGGCATCGATCCCGAGGCGTATCTGCGCTTCGTGCTCGCACGCATCGCCGACCATGCGATTAACCGCATCGACGAACTGGCGCCGTGGGTCGTTGCCGATCAGCTCCGCACCGTGGTCTGAAACTCAAGGCCCCAGTCAATACGTCGCTGGTGCCCTTGCAATTACCCACATCCGTTCCGGGCGAGCTCATATCCGAGTTGAATGTCGGTAAGGCGCTGCATGCCGCGCCACATAACAGTATTGCCGGGAGGCGCGTCGTTGGCTCTGGCCAGATAACCGCCAAGGCGTGCGACCCGGATGAGGTTTCGTAAGAGCGGTGGCCCCTGGGCCGTAGGCGGGAGGTTTGGGATGAGTCGCTCGAGCAGTTCAATTTCGGTTGATGTGAACACCGTCTCAGACGAAGCTTGTGGCGCGCAACGACTAATCATGGTCAGCCAGAATATGCGCCAACTGAGAATGCAAAATATCGAGATCAGGTTTGCCAGCCGATCGGCTGTGCGCAGCTTCGAGTCCTCCGCCTTGCATCCCGACTTGAGAATCTTGTGGAACGTTTCGATCTTCCAGCGCATGGCATACCAGTCGAGCTTCTCGATTGCTTGCGCACGCGACTGGACGGGGAGATTGGTCAGCAGCTTCCATTCAATGCCGGCGCGCCCGGGCGGTACATCGCGCTCATGCGCGTGGATTGCTGTGAGCTGCAGCGCGGGATAACGATTCTGCTTGCCGATAGGCGGTAGCACTGTGATTCGCTGGTAACGAAGCTCAAGCGTCACTGTCGCTGGGCGCCCCTTCGCATCGCGAATCTCGACGCGATGCAATCCTTTAACCTTAACCTGTTCCATTTCGTGCGCGATGGTATGCTGGCCATCGCCAGCAAGCCGGTCAACACAGGTTCGCACGAGAAAGTACGTGGACAGTTCATGCGCCGTACAAAACAGTTCATAAATGTCGCTTTCCCGATCGCCCACGTGAATGCAGCGCACAGGATCGCCGAGCAGCGCCGTTGACTGACGCATGTTCTCCAGCCAGCGATAGCTTTCCTTCTGCTCAATGGGTACCCGTGTAGGATTGATGTGCCGCTTGAGCGCCGCCGTGCCCTTGAACTTGTGCCTGGTCCAGAACTTCACCGCTGCCAGACCCAGCGGCAATCCTTCGGCGGTGACAACCAGACTCGAATGCATCAGGATTCCGCATTGTGTGAGCGGCCGCAACAAACCATGTCGGCCATGCTGAACAGATGTCTTCCCTGTGTAGCCAACGAGTTCCGGGCGCTCGCGCTGATACGAGAACGTTGTCGTATCTTGCAGCACGAGAATAGGACCTGGCGTTGCCTTGAAACGATCTGCACTCGCCTGAAAGTGACCACTCAGGATGTCCTGTTCGCTGACGCGATCATTAGACAGGAACCGGTACGCCGCTTTGGTCGCGGCCCAATCCTGACAAGCGAAGGGAATCGTTTGGCCCATGCCCGCCCACAACTGTTCCAGCACAACGCCAAAACGCTTCCGTAGTCTGGTATCCTGAAATTCGCTTGCCTGAACTTCTTCGCCGAGCCAACTTCGTTCGTCCGCCTGTCGTTTGCCGGCCATATCGCTCGCACATGAAACGTGATGTCGGCCAGGTTACCAGGTTTCTCGGCGAAAATGTGGGTAATTGCAAGGCTGGTGCCACGCTTACGTTGGGTCGGTGCAAGCGACTTCATATGGAGCGAAGATGCTCCTGTGCAGTTGGTAGCATTGCCGGACCAGTGTCCTTATCGGCGCATGGCCATCGACGCGCTTGCGGGCATTGGACGGGCAAGCGAAGTGGTCTATACGTGCACCAGCCTGTTGGGCGTCGAAGCAGCCATCGCCGCAGGCGCTGGCCTGGCCATTCTTGGGCAGTCTTCGTTGTTGCGGAACCGTGGCTTACGTGCATTAGCTATCACCTGCCGCCCTGCGAGATCGCGGTCATTGGTGAAGCGAACGAAGATCACAATGCCGGGCGCGCTTTGATCCGTTTCATCGAGGACAGTCTCACCTCCGAATCGGTGTTGCACAAGGCGTAACCGGCGCGATGGAAATGGTGGAAACGGCCGGGAGAACGGAACAGTCAACCAAGTGCGCGTATCTCAACTGCTTGTCTCCGTTTCGGCACGCCGGTGCAATACCGGCGTTACCGAACCTCACGAGCGTGTGTGTAACGTACCTAAACGCTTGAGTGGAATTATCGCACTGATCACCAAGATCATGCCCAGGAGTGGCGTCTGCGGCAAATGTTCCTTTGCTACCATGAAGCCGCCAGTCGTCTCGCCCAATGTAATTCCGAGATTGAAAGCCGAGATATTGAGACTTGATGCAAAGTCAATTGCTCCAGGGGCAAATGCTTCTGCCGTCGAGAGCATCGCCGCCTGACAAGCTGGCGACATGCCAAACGCAAGACCTCCCCAAATGAACAGCAAACACACCAGTGCAGCAGGGGAGTGAGCAAGAAATCCGATGGCACCGAGCGTCGCAGCCAAAAGGACGAAGATCCCCTTGAGCGTGCCGAGCCAGCCGATTCGCGCGGCCGCCGCGCCACCGATCGAGTTGCCGAATAGCGTCGCCAAGCCGAAAACGACGAGCATCAGGTTTGCGCCAGCTATGGTGAACCCAGCCACATTCACTAATATCGGCGTGATGAAGGAAAATGGAGCAAAACTTGCCCCAAAACCAAGAATCGTAACTGCCATCATTGTTAGGATGGCCGGATTCCTTATTGTCATCAACTGATCTGTCCGACTTTGCGACGTGGGCATTGAGACCGAAGGGAGCCATTTGGCGATCGCGAGTACCGACGCGAACGCTATGCACGCGATCAGCAAAAACGGCAGTCTCCATCCGAACAAGTTGCCGAAATAGGTCCCTAGAGGGACACCCACCACCATTGCTAAAGTGTGCCCAGCAAACATGAGAGCAATTGCCCGGCTGGCTTGTCCAGGTTTCGCCAGACGCGCCGCGACCGAAGCTCCGATTGCGAAAAAGCTTCCGTGTGCAACTGCTGTAAGAACTCGGGCGATAAGTAGTGTGCTGAAGTCCCTGGACAAAGCGGCGGCGACATTGCCAGCGAAGAATACGAGCACCAGCCCAATGAGCAACGGCTTGCGACCTAGATGCGAAGTCGCCAGGACCGTAATCGGCGTTCCGATTGCCAACGCAAACGCATAGACTCCAATCAGGCCGCCAGCTCGTGCCAACGAAACGTGAAGATCGAGAGAGATAGCGGGTAGTACACCGACAACGATAAACTCCGCTGCGCCGATCGCAAATGCCGTGATAGCTAACGATGCGAGAGACCGTAAAGTCTCATTGCGATTTCCGGTCATTCGCGCCCCGCGGCCTTCAATGCAATTTGATTGTCGATTCCCGGAGTCGCGCCGGACACACCGACTGCTCCTACAACACGGGCGGTGTTGTCATAAATGACAACGCCGCCGCCGAAGCCAATCAGACCGCCGTTTGTGAATTCGAGAGTGTATGCGACGCCGTCCGGGCGCATTACCTTCCCGATTTCCTCCGTATCTAGCCGGAACAGGGACGCCGTGCGAGCTTTCTTGAAAGCGACATCGATGGCGCCAGGAATTACGTCCACCATACGTCGGAAACCACACAGGAGGCCGTTTTTATCCACAACACTGACGCAAATGGTTGCATCGAAATTATCCGCGGCGTTGAGGGCGCGGGAAATTACTTCTTCCGTTATATGTTCCAGAAACAATTGATGGCTCTCGTCTAAGTGTTGTCTCGCGCCCCTCTGTCTTCGACAAATCGAGGCCCTTCAATGGTCAGGAAATGACACCATCGAGAACGTAAAAGCTGCCGTCGAGCTTCGTGTAGAAGGTCTTGGATTTCTTCGCTTCGAAATTATCGCAGTGTACGATGGTGGACTTGTCGTCTTCCTGCCACCAAAGCAAGAAGTCGCCGGCCGGCAATGCTTGCCAGCAAAAAGGCATGGTCATTTTCGCCCCTGCCGTTTCACCGGCAAGAAACTCTGCGGTAACGTGCTTTCCGTCTTTCGAGTAAATGTTCTTGAAGATCAAATCCCCGCCGTAATTGACGGTGAACTCTTGACCAGCATAGGGAAACAACTGCGTCATCTTTCGCTCCAGTATGTTACAAAGTGCTTTCATAAGATGGCTGATTGCCATCCATCGAAACTGTAATCCATCGGGTAAGATGACAACTGGTTGCGAGTTTCGTTTGAGGCGATCTGGCGGTGGTCCAACGGAATCAGAAGCGGGCGAGACCAGGCGCGTCGAGGTCGGCGACGAGGCAGTTTTGCGTTGTCATGGATGTATTTCGGCAGGGTGAGGACGAAGGGGATCACGGCGCGCTGCGCCGGACGTAAAGCATGGACCTCGACTGCCAGATCAACTACCGCAATAGTGCCGTAGATTGATCATCGTGTAGGCTATGGTCTTGAATGCGTAGTGCAACTGACTGATACGTTCGAAGCGAAGTAACAGGCGGCGGAATTTGTCTTCCCACGCGAACACGCGCTCGATCGTACGAAACCGCTCGTTAAAAATGGTCTGATCGAACAGCGGCTTGCGACCTCGCTTCGTGCGTTTCCTGCCGCGCGGGTTCGGATTAATGTTGGGCACCATCGCGCGGTTGAATATCGCCTTGCGGTTGGCGCGACAATCGTAGACGCCGTCCAGGCTGACCACGCTGTCACGCAGGTCCAGGTTTGCTTCACGGGCAATCTGTATCACCTGCGGCAGCGCGTCACGCAGCAGTGGCGATTCGTTGCGATTGCCTGGTGCCGGCACGAACGGGGCAATCACATTGCAGTTCCGGTCGCAGAAGGCAACGACCTTGTCACCCTTCATGTGCTTGTGGCCGCTGAAGCCAATGTTGTCGCCGCCTTTTTTCGCCGCCGTCGTGGTACCGTCGCCATGGATGATGCAGTGTCCAGCAACTGGTCGTGGCTAAGCCGCACGACCGACGCGAGGAAGACAGCGTCAAAACATTCGCATGCCTGCCAGCGGCGAAAGGCCCGATAGATGCTTGTGTAGTGGATCTCCGGCCTGCCGTGCCGATCCATTGCAATCGGCAGCGCCTTCCATTGGCAACCCAGGTAAAGCAGTTTCAGGATGTAGTTGAAGATCGCGTGCGCGGTCAGTTTGGATGCCGGTCCCCGGCTTCCTGCCGTGAGGTGCGGCAAGACAAATTGCTCGAACTGTTCGAGGCTTAATTCCGTTGGAATCCGTTGCCATTGCTGGCTTTTCGCCATTATCGACCGCCAAAGATCGGGAATTCTAGCGGATCCGGCAGAAATCGGCGAAAGTCATACCCACAAAGGACTTCAGACAAATTCAGCAGCCTTGAGAAACCCGCAACCAGTTGTCGAAGAAATGATGGCCGAGCGCGATATTGAGGTTGATCATTCCACGGTGCATCGTTGGGTGATCAAGTTGGTGCCGCTGTTCGAGAAGACGTTCCGTAAGCACAAGCAGCCGGTAGGCAAGAGCTGGCGGATGGACGAAACGTATATCAAAGTCAAAGGCCAGTGGAAGTACCTCTACCGGGCGGTGGACAAGGCGGGCCAAACCATCGATTTCCTGTTCAGAGCCAAGCGCGACAAGGTGGCAGCGCGGCGCTTCTTTGAAAAGTCGATCGCTCAGAACGGTGTACCCGAGACGGTAACCATCGATAAAAGCGGCTCTAATCTGGCTGCGTTGCACGCGGTGAACGCCGAGCGAGAGACGCCCATCACGATTCGTCAAGTCAAGTACCTGAATAACGTGGTCGAGCAGGACCATCTGGCCATCAAACGCATCACCCGACCGATGCTGGGCTTCAAGGATTTCCACTGCGCGCGCGTCATTCTGAGTGGCGTCGAATTAATGCACATGATCAAGAAAGGGCAGATGAAATGTCGGGGCGAGACTCCGCTGTCTCCCGCACAGCAGTTCTACTCGCTCGTTTCATAAGCAATCCTCCGCATATCACCGCTGCTTGACCCGTTGACCTTACTGCGACAGAGCCCCACGATCCTCCTGTTTTGGGCCGCCCGGTGGCGGGAAAAGTCACTTAGGATCAGCGATTGGGCATGCGCTAATTGATGCAGGCTACCGGGTCCTGTGCACGCGGACCAGCGAACTGGTGCAGAAGCTTCAGGCAGCCCGCAAGGCTCTGCAATTACCTTCGGCACTCGCCAAACTCGATCGCTTCGATCTGATTATCCTGGACGATCTGTCCTACGTGAGAAAGGATCAGGCCGAAACCAGCGTGCTGTTCGAGTTGATCGCCGAGAGATACGAAAGAAAAAGTCTTCTCATAACGGCCAATCAACCGTTCTCGGGCTGGAATAACGTCTTCCCCGACCCCGGCATGACGGTGGCCGCCATCGACCGGCTCGTCCATCATTCGACGATCTTCGAGCTGAATGTCGAAAGCTATCGACGCCGCAAAGCCAGCGACAAACAGAACGCGCGTCGGCGACAATCACCCAACGACAACGATGAAGGAGCCGCGACAACCATGACTACCTAACCCCTGGCAATCACCTCGGCCGACCGGACAAGATGATTGTCGGTAAACCGGACTTCCTGCTTGACGCTGTCCAGTGCTGCCGTCGGCCGAAGAGGTGGCCCCGGAAATTTGGATGCCCGCGCATGGGCGTATGCGCCGAAACTACGATTAGACGTCAAGATGCAGAGCAAGGTGCAGGGGACGCCCGCGTCGTGCCACTGGGCAATCTGTTCGCGCCACGGTTCGGCCGACGAGATACAGCTCGCCGGCAAATGCGTGCCGGGAGGGTAAGCGGTTGGCGAAGTTCGAGCGCCCGACTCAGACGCCAGTGGTGCCTTTACCGCGAAAATCTACTGGCGCCTATACGCCCTATACGCCGAAAGACTTGTGGCGCCTAAACGCCGAAAAGTCCCTGGCGCCTTTATGCCGAAAGCGGTTTGGCTCCTTAACGGCGAAAGTTCACAACTCTCCGCTGTCACAGGCGAAGCTATTTTACGGCGGAGTGGAAAGGACGGCGATCGGCGGCACCCGACGGCGGATTCAACCGGTGGATGCAACAGTTTGCTGGAATCGTTCGGCTGGCGTTTCGTAGTTGAGGGTCTTCCTCGGACGCCCATTCAATCGCCTCTCCACGGCATTGAGTTTGGCCTGTGAATACACCCACAGGTCAGTGCTGTTGGGGAAGTACTGTCTTAACAGCCCGTTCGTACTGTCTTAACAGCCCGTTCGTATTTTCGTTCGAGCCGCGCTGCCAGGGATGCTAGGGGTCGCAGAAGTAGACCTGGATATCAGTGGCCACGGTGAAACGTTTGTGGTCGGCCATCTCTGTTCCCCGATCCCAGGTCAGCGATTTATAGAGTTCCTGCGGCTGGTCGCGTAATTGCGCCGCCCGGCCCGGTCGCTGTAGGCTTTTTCGACTGTTGCGTCATATCCGACCTACTGTTTCAGGTTCAGTCGGAACCAATACCCTGCCCGCCAATTCTGTGGCTGACGACGCGGCCTTGGGCGGGCATAGTTGGGCTGGGCGGATTCCGGTTGCGAACTCGTGAGACTGTTCCTGCCTGGTCGACGCAAATTCTCGAGCGCCTGATTTGCCAGCGAGAGCGCTTGATTAGAGTGGATGGCGGGACCCAACATATCCAACAAAACCAACAAAACCAATAAAACGCGCTTGACACCAGTTTTTGTCCAACCTGTAATGCATCCAACCAGCCAATGCGCTGTCCCATTCAGGATTTAGGATGAAATACGGGTCAAAATGTGTCTCTGCGCCGACGGTTCTTGATGCCGCTGATCGGATCAGGAACGGCTGTCTGACGCCGGGCGAGTTGATAGCACAGAGTCTGAAAGCGATAGAAACCCACAATCCCACATTGAACGCATTCGGCGACATCTACGCCGAAACGGCGGCGGCTGAGGCCGAAACGTTGACGCTCGAAGCCTCCCGCGGCTGTTTTAGAGGGCCACTGCATGGCATTCCGTTCGGCGTCAAGGACCTGTTTTCGACCGCTGGACTGCGGACGACGCGGGGTTCGCTGACCGCGCTCGACTATGTACCGTCGGATGATGCGCCGATTATCCGACGACTGAAGGATGCGGGGGCGATCATCGTCGGCAAGACCGCGACGACTGAGTTCGGTTGGAGCGGCGCGAGCCTGTCGCGCGTATTCGGCAACGGCCGCAATCCCTGGAACCCACAACTCACGAGCGGCGGCTCCAGTTCGGGTTCGGCGATCGCGGTCGCCGCACGGATGGTGCCCGCGTCGCTCGGTTCGGACGGCGGCGGTTCGGTAAGGATTCCCAGTGCGTTTTGTGGCACGTTCGCGCTCAAGGGCTCGCTCGGCCGGATTCCGACGTGGCCTTGGTCGGCGACCGAAATGCTCAGCCATGCCGGCCCGATCACACGGACGGTGCGCGACAGCGCGCTGCTGTTCGACGTGCTATCCGGTCCCGACCCACGCGATCACCAAGCGTTGCCGGCACCGACTGAAACGTTCCTCGCGCGTTGCGATTCGCCGCTGCGGCCGCTGCGCGTCGCGTTTTGTCCGACGCTGTTCAACGTTGACGTCGATCCGGCTGTTGCGGCAGCAGTTGAAGCGGCGGTCAATCAGATTGCGCGGACGCTGCCAGTCACGATTGATATGCCCGCGCTCGAATGGCATGACCCGTTGCCGACGTTCGAGGCCCTATGGGTCGGCGGCCGCGGAATCGTGTACGGCAAGTCGCTTGCCAATCGCAAGGAGGAGCTCGAACCGGGCTTCGCGACGCTAATCGAACGTTCTGCGGACTACGATCTGGCCGGCTATCTGACCGCGGTCCAGCAGCGCGCGGCGTTCGCTTGCAAAGTCCACAAGCTGTTCGAGCGCTTCGATCTGCTGCTGACGCCAACGCTGCCAATTCTTCCGTTCGACGCGGACCGGATTGCGCCATCTGACCTCGATGGCGTCGACGACACCGCGGTGCCGTGGGCGCGCTGGACACCGTTCACGTACCCATTCAATCTGTCCGGCAACCCAGCGGCGAGCGTGCCGTGCGGCTGGAGTCCGTCAGGTTTGCCAATCGGCTTGCAGGTCATCGGGCCGCGCTTCGCAGATGGCGACGTGCTGCAGTTCTGCGCGGCGTTCGAGGCAATTGCGCCGTGGGAACATCGGCTGCCGCCGTTGCTCGTCGGCTAGGAGCGCACCGTGACGATCTGCCATTTCGACGCACATCAAGTCGGTGCCTGGCCAGAACGGCGCGCGCTGATGGCACCGCCGAGACCTGTGCTCCAGCAACAGACGAAGTTGCAAGCGGCGCAACGTCTCGACGCGGACGAGGCCACGCCGACGCACCACCGCCTGTTGGCACAATCCGGGCGCTGCCACCGCGTGATCCGAACGCGCGGCAAACCTCGTTACACTGGTTGCTTCCCTGTCCGCCGGACTCATCTACCTATGCTGAATCAGCCTCGCCTCGAAGAAATCATGCGTTTTCTGAGCCAGCAGAAACGCGTGAAGGCCGCCGACCTCGCTACGCAGCTGGTCGTCTCCGAAGAAACGATTCGCCGCGACTTCAAATATCTCGAGGAACTCGGCAAGTTGCGTCGCGTTCACGGCGGCGCGATCCTGCCGCGGCTTAACGAGGAGCAACCGCTGCAGGTCCGCAACCGGATCAGGACACAGGCGAAAGCGAAGATTGCCGAATGCGCAAGCGGCCTCGTGCAGGAGGGAATGGCGCTGTTCCTCGACACCGGCACGACAACACTCGCACTCGCGCATCAGCTGACAAGCTTCAGCCAGTTGCGAGTCGTCACGAACTCGCTCGACATTGCGCAACTGCTGACGCAGCAGAGCGACAACCACGTGCTCGTCACACCAGGCGACGTCCGTCGCAACGACAACGCATTGATCGGCCCGCACACGCTCGAATTCGCCCGTCAGTTCCATTACGACATCGCCTTTATGGGCATTGGCGCGGTCGATCTGAAGCTCGGGCTGATGGATTACGAAGAATCCGAAGCCATGCTGCGCAGAACGCTTGTTGTGCATTGCGTGCGTAGCGTCGTGCTCGCCGACGATGGCAAGTTTGGCCATCGCACGTTCATCAACACACTACCGTTCGACGCGATCGCGACGCTCGTCACAAACCGCCCGCTGTCGGCCGACTACATAGACCGCCTGGAACAAGCTCATGTCGATATCGTCCATCCCTGAACTGGTTCAACCCAACGCCGATGAGTTGCGCGCGTTCGACGCGCTGTTCAGCGCAAGCTCCGCGATTGGCGCGACGCCGGCCGGCGGTCTGCATCGGCTCGCGGCGTCGGCCCAGGACGGACAGGTTCGTGATCTGTTCCGCATCTGGCTCGACGAGCACGGTTTCGATGTGCACATCGATGCAATCGGCAACGTCTTCGGGCTGGTGACTTTGACGCCGGGCGCGCCGTACGTGTTGTGCGGGTCGCATCTCGACAGCCAGCCGAGCGCCGGCCGCTTTGACGGTGTATACGGCGTGCTTGCCGGCGCGACCGCGATCGTCGGCATCGCGCAGAGGCTTCGCGCGAGTGGTCACCGTGCGCCATGCAATCTGGCGGTCGTTGACTGGACCAACGAAGAAGGCGCGCGTTTCCAGCCGAGCCTGACGGGTAGCAGCGTGTTCACCGGCGCGATGTCGCTCGACGACGCGTGGGCATGCGAGGACCGGCAAGGCGTCACGCTGAAGAGTGCGTTGGAGCAGATCGGCTATCTCGGCGATGCGATGCTCGATCTGCCTGTTGCCGCATATGTCGAGATGCACGTCGAGCAGGCGTCGAATCTCGAGCGCGAGGGGCTCGCAATTGGCGTGGTCCGCGAGACGTGGGCCGCATTGAAATGGCGAGTGCGCTTCGACGGCGAGCAGAATCACACCGGCCCTACACCGATGGCCGACCGGCGCGATGCATTGCTGGCGGCAGCGCACACGATCGCCGCGGTCCATGCGGAAGCCGTGCGGCACGGCGCGCAAATGCACAGTTCGGTTGGCCGCCTCGACGTATATCCGAATTCGCCGAACGTCGTGCCGTCGAGGACGATACTACACATTGAATTCCGTTCGCCGTCCACTGCACTGCTGGACGGCACTGCAACACGCTTCGAGGCGACGTTGCGGAATATCGCTGAACAGACCGGCACGCGCATCGAGATCGAAAGCCGCCAGCTTCGCGCCCCGCTGAAGCTGCATGATGGCTTGTCGCGACTTGCCCACGACGTCAGCCTCGAACTCGATCTGCCAGCGGGCGATAGCGTCACCGTCGCCGGCCATGATGCGATCAGCATGAGTCGCGTCACGCCGACGTGCCTGCTGTTCGTACCTAGCCGCGGGGGCGTCTCGCACAACGAAGCCGAGTACACCGCTGATGCCGATCTGCACAACGGCCTGCGTCTGTTGAGCGCGTTGCTGGAGCGCATCTGCACCGAATCGTCGAGCTACCTTTGAGGACGATGATGCTGACGGAATCGCCTGAATCCCTTCGATTGCTCGACGCGCTGCATGCAGTAGGGCTAGGCAACGACGCGCAGGTTGGGCACGGCACCGGAGCAGTCGCGTCGCCGACGCGGCTCGCGACCGAATGGGCCGGCTTCGTCGTCGCGGTGGGCGCTCAATCGTGGTATGCGAAAGTGCTGCACGACGATATGAAAGAATTGATCGACGTTGCGCGGACCGTCGACGCGAGCCGCTGTGCGGCACAAGCGGAAGCAACGGTCGCGCTGCGCACCGTTGATATGCAGCGCGGCGTGCTGCTGTTCGATCGATTGGAGGCCTCCGAATGGCGCTGGGCGCGCGTTGACGATCTGGCGTCACCCGAGCGTCTCGACGCGCTGTGGGCGGCGAAGCGGCAAGTGCATGACGGTCCAGCCCCCATGTTTGTCTCGTCTCCGATGGACGACATCGCCCGACTTCGGGCGCTGTGTCGACGTGATGCGGTGGAATTGCCGATCGACGGGTTGCGGACCGACGACTGCATAGATCGTGCATGGAATGCGTTGCAGGCATCGGACGTAGAGGTCGTGCCACTGCACGGTGACGGCCTTGCGAGCAACGTGATGGTTGGCCCGCAAGGCGAACTCAAGCTGATCGATTTCGATTACGGTGGCTGCGGCGACCCCTGGTACGACGTGGCTATCACGCTGAACGAGTTGTATCAGTTCGAGCCGCAATGGCGGGAGGGCATCGTGCGCTGGGCTGGCCGTTGCGACGAAGCCGACTACGCGCGTTGCCGTCTGTATGCGCTTGTCAACGACTGGTACTGGACACTGTGGGGATTGTGGCTAGGCACGACGTCACCGCGCCGTCTCGAATTCACGAAACTCGCTCAATGGACTTCGTTGCGCTGCCGACAAGGCATTCAGGACGCGCGCTTCGAAGGCTGGCTTCGTCTGCTGAAGGGATGATTCGATGAAAGCACTCGGTCAGGCTCAGACCCATCATGAACACGAGATTGAAGCGGCGATTCGTGAAATGCCTGCATGGAAAGGGTACGACATTCGCTACGCACCGGTAGGTGGCGGCATCTCGAACACGAACTGGCGCGTCGAAGTCGACGGCGCGCAGACTGCGTATTTTTTCAAAGTGCCGGGTCAGGGCACAGAGATGTTTATCGACCGCCGCACTGCACACGAAGCGAGCGTGAAGGCCGCGATAACCGGCTACGGCGCGCCGGTGTTCGCGTTCCTCGAGGACCTGGGCGTCGAGGTGTTCGAGTTCATGGAAGGCTGGCGCGCGTCGTCAAACCTCGACTTCCTCGAGCGTGAGGTCCGGCACAACGCATTGCGTGCACTGAAGGCGTTCAATGATCAGCCGGTGCTCGCTCAGACGAAAACCATGTTTGACATGATCGACGAACATCAGCAGCAGGTCGAAGCGTTGCACGCGGTTAAACCCCCGGATCACGACTGGCTGTGCCAGCAATACCGTCGTGCCCGTGCGGCGCTCGAAGCGTCGGGCCTGGATCTCGCGCCCTGCATGAACGACACCCTCGCCGGCAACTTCATGCTGAACGATGCGCGCGAGATTCGCCTGGTCGATTTCGAGTACGCGTCGAACAACGACCGCCATTACGAGCTCGCCCTGTGGTTCGGCGAGATGTTCTTCGCGCCTGGGATGGAACTCGCGCTGCTCGAAGACTATTTCGGTCGCGTGACGCCCCAGGTCGTCGCGCGTGTGCAGTTGAACAAGGCGCTCGCCGATCTGAAATGGTCGACGTGGGCGATGGTGCAGCGTGCGGTGTCGCGGCTCGATTTCGATTTCTATAAGTACGGGTTCTGGAAACAGATGCGGGCTCGCATCGTCTTTCAGGATCCGCAGTGGGAGACATGGCTGAGGCAGGCGTGAAGAAACTAGGCGCTTGAAAACAGCTCCGTGCATGAACTGGTTCTGCGCCGACGCTTGAGCTTGACGACCTATTGAGAACCCGATTTCATTTCAGGATGGGAAGGCATCATGGTTATTAAGGAATCCAGAGCGAAATTAAAAGCGATTGGCCGCGTCCGGGCGGATCTGACGCCACCTTCGGTCCGGCACGCCGAAGGCGGTGCCTATCGGCTGGGCGCGCGAGATGACAGCGCGTTCCATTCGTATCCTTCAACCCGCCGCTAGCGAGGAGCCGATCATGGCTGAATCGATCCAAAGCTCGATGCCGAATCCGAAGAAGATTGTATTCGGCATCTATTTCTTCCTGCTTCTTCTGATGGCGCTGTGTCCGCCGTTCTATCTAGGCGTCAGCGGCAGTAAGCAACTCGTGCTCGGCGTACCGCTGCCGATCTTCTACTGGATTGCGAACGCGGTCCTGGTCGGGCTCGGCGTATGGGCGCTGTACGTGGCCGAAGGCGTGTCCGGCGAACTCGCCAACGAAGGAGAACCGACATGACCCACTTCACGAATCCCGGCAACCCGGCCGTCACGTTCGGCATGATCGTTGTGTTTCTCGTCGCGATGATCGCGGTGCTGTATGCGACCAACCGCCGGAGCACAAGCTTCTCCGACTATGCCGTCGGCGGCCGCTCGTACGGCCCGTGGTTCGTCGCGATGAGCTACACGAACTCGTGGTGGCCCGGCTCGACGTTCACCGCGTTCTTCGCACTGTCGGTCGGCGGCGTGCTCGGATTCTACGGGATGGTCTACGCGACGCTCGGCGTGACCGCGATGTATCTGATGGCAAACCGGGCATGGTCGTGGGGCCGGCAGTTCAACCTGACGACGCAGCCGGACCTCCTCGGCATGCGCTACAACAGCCCGGTCGTCAAGCGAATCGCCTCGATCATCGGGATCATCTCGGTGTTTCCGTGGGTCGTGATGGGCATCCAGGCGCTCGCGACGTTATTCCAGTTCGCAACGTTCGGCCAGTGGACCGTGACGGCCTGCCTGACTGCTGGTGTTGTGATTGTACTGATCCGCCAGTACTGGACCGTCAGCATGGGGATGCGGGGGCTGATCATGACCGACATGTTCCAGGGGCTGATTGCGTACGTGCTGTGCGCGGTGCTGTGCATCCTGCTGCTGTTCGGCAACCACGCGTCATTCTCCAACCTGTCGCAACTGCCGGCGAAGATGCTGCTGATTCCCGGCGACGCGCGTACCGGTTACGGTCCTTGGTACATGTTCAGCCTGATCTTCACCGGTGTAATCGGCTCAATGTGCTGGCCGATGAGCTTCCAGCGCATCTATACGGCGAGCGGCGTAAGGGCCGTCAAGAAGGGCACGCTGCTGACGATGCTGCTGGTCGGCGGCTTCTATTGCATCCTGATGCTGTTCGCGGCTGCCGCGAGTCAGGACCCGAACGTAGCCGCACAGCCGCAGCACGGTTGGTTCGTCGCACTCGCCGATATCGGCGGCCCGTGGCTTCTCGCGGTGGCAATCGTGATTGTGCTTGCGGCGAGCATCGGCCATGTCGACGGTTGTGTGCAGGTCTGCGGCACGCAGTTCGCCAACGACCTCGCGACGTGGAATACGCCGCGCACCGATCGCCAGTTGATGGTGTTGTCCAAGGCGGGCATGGTCGTGTTCATCGTCGCAGCGGCGATCCTTGCATATCTGACTTTCGACTACAGCCGACTGCAGTTACTCGCGCAGATTTCATATCAAGGGATCATCCAGCTTGCGGTCCCGCTGTTCTTCGGCATCTTCACGCGGCGTGGCAACAAGCAGGGCGCGATTGCGGGAATGCTGGTGGGCATTGCAATCGCGATCGTGCTGACTTCCGTCTATCCGGACGACATCCGCGCGCTCGGTTCGCTGACCAGCGGGATTGTCGGGCTCGCAGCGAACTTCGTCGTGTTCGTCGTGTTTGCGTTAGCGATCAAACCGTCGACCGACGAGATCGCCCGGCTCGACCGGCTGTTCGCGAAGCCTGTGCGCGGCCGCGCACCTTCGACGGTCGCCGTACCGGTAACACATTAAGGAAAAGCGGCCGCGGCGGCCGGCATGGATCTCGCATTTTGATGCTGCCGCGGCATCGAGAATTTGACTCAACGGAGGCCGGATGACTTTAGCGATTTTCGATCTTGACGACACGATTATCAATGGTGATTGCGCGAATTTGTGGAGCAGCGAGATGGCACGCCTGGGATGGGTCGGCGACGCCGATGCATTTGTGAGGCAAAACGACGAGATGATGCGTGCCTACGGCGAAGGGTTGCTTACGATGGACGATTACATGAAAGCAACACTCGCACCGCTCGCCCGTCGCCGCGTCGTTGATGTGCGCCATCAGATCGATGCGTTTGTTGAACAGGTGATCGAGCCGAGGATTCGGGCCGACGCGCGGAATATGATCGACGCCCATCGCCAGCGTGGCGACACCCTGCTGGTTATCTCGGCGTCGAGCGCGCATCTGGTCGAGCCAATTGCGGCGCGAGTCAGTATCAAGCATGTTCTGGCGATTGATATCCAGACGGAGGACGGTGTCTATACGGGACGCACCTCCGGCGTACTGACGTACCGGGAAGGCAAGGTAATTCGGCTGCGCGCGTGGCTAAAGGCGCACGACGAAAGCCTGACCGGTGCCAGCTTCTATTCCGACTCGCGAAACGATTTACCTCTGCTGCGCGAGGTCGACAGGCCGCATGTGGTCAATCCGGACCGGGTGCTGGCAGCGCATGCGAAGGAGTGTGGGTGGCCTGTGCTGACATGGCACTAACGTGTGCGGCACTCTGGAGCAACGCGAGATGAGCTATACCGAAGCGATCGGCACACGCACCTACCGGTTCGACGATCTCAAAACATTGCTGGCGAAGGCGAGCCCGCTGCGCTCGGGCGATCAGCTCGCCGGCACCGCGGCGGCCAGTGAGGAAGAACGCGTCGCAGCCAAGATGGCACTCGCGCAGGTGCCGTTGCGCATCTTCCTCAACGAGGCATTGATTCCGTACGAAAGCGATGAAGTCACGCGCCTTGTCATAGACGATCACTCGCCCGAAGCTTTCGCCGAGATATCCCATCTGACGGTCGGCGATTTCCGCAACTGGCTACTCAGCAGCGAGACGGATGCCGATGCACTCACGCGTATCTCCGCCGGCCTCACACCGGAGATGGTCGCCGCGGTGTCGAAGCTGATGCGTAACCAGGACCTGATCGCGGCGGCGCGCAAGCGTCCGGTGATCACACGCTTTCGCAACACCGTGGGATTGTCTGGCCACATGTCAGTGCGCTTGCAACCGAATCATCCGACCGACGATGTCAAGGGCATCGCCGCCTCGATGCTCGACGGCCTGATGTACGGTTGCGGTGACGCGATGATCGGCATCAATCCGGCTACCGACAGCCTGGCCGCGATCACCACGCTGCTGCTGATGGTCGACGATTTCCGGCAACGCTATCAGGTGCCGACGCAATCATGCGTACTGACGCACGTCACCAACACGATTGCCGCAATCGGCAAGGGCGCGCCGGTCGATCTGGTGTTTCAGTCGATTGCCGGTACGGAAAAAGCGAATGCCGGCTTCGGCATTTCGCTTGCGTTGCTGCAGGAAGCCTATGAAGCGGCGCTCTCGCTCAATCGCGGCACAGTCGGCAACAACGTGATGTATTTCGAAACGGGGCAGGGCAGCGCGTTGTCGGCGAATTCGCATCATGGCGTCGACCAGCAGACCTGCGAAGTGCGCGCCTATGCGGTGGCACGAAAGTTCAATCCGTTTCTCGTCAATACGGTGGTCGGTTTCATCGGCCCGGAATACCTCTATGACGGCAAGCAGATCACGCGCGCGGGTCTCGAAGATCACTTCTGCGGCAAGCTGCTCGGCGTGCCGATGGGTTGCGACATTTGCTACACGAACCACGCGGAAGCCGATCAGGACGATATGGACAACCTGTTGACGCTGCTCGGCGTCGCGGGAATCAACTTCATCATGGGCGTCCCCGGCGCGGACGATGTGATGCTGAACTACCAGAGCACCTCATTCCACGATGCGCTTTATGTGCGCGACGTATTGGGCCTAAGGCGTGCGCCGGAATTCGAAGAGTGGCTGGAGTCGATGCAGGTCGCCGACGCGCTCGGCGTGTTGCTCAATGGCGCGATACGGCAACCTTTGCTGGAAGGTGCGCGCGAATGGATGGGGATCGCATGAGCAACGACTTCCTCGAAAAGAACCCCTGGAGCGCATTGCGTCAGTTCACCAATGCGCGTATCGCATTGGGTCGTGCCGGCAACAGCCTGCCGACCGGGCCGCTGCTCGCGTTCAATCTATCGCACGCGCAGGCACGCGATGCGGTGCATCATCCGCTCGACGCTGATTCGCTGCATGAGCACTTGCGCGCGAACGGCTTCACCACGCTCGATGTGCATAGTGCTGCGCCGGACCGTCAGCATTACTTGCGGCGTCCGGATCTGGGGAGACGCCTGTCGGCGGAGAGCCGCGAGGCGCTTGCGCAAGCCGCGATCGAAGCGCCGGAAGTGGTGTTCGTGATTGCCGATGGGCTATCGGCCTGTGCTGCTGCAAAGCAATCCATTCCGCTTTTGAGGGCCGTCTCTTTACGCCTTGCGGGTTGGAGAATCGGTCCGGTGGTGGTCGCTCGGCAAGCACGGGTGGCGCTTGGCGATGAGATCGGCGAAATTCTGCGGACCAGGCTCGTCGTGATGCTGATCGGCGAACGTCCCGGGCTGAGCTCGCCGGATAGCCTCGGCATCTACATGACGTACGCGCCTAAAGTAGGGTGCGCCGATGCGCAACGCAATTGCATTTCGAACGTGCGCCCCGAGGGATTGAGTCACGGCGCAGCCGCGCACAAGCTGCACTATCTGCTGACGCATGCGCGCCGCTTGGGCCTCACTGGCGTGGGACTTAAAGACGAGAGCGATGCATTGCTGGAAGAGGCGGCCAAAGACGCGTCCACGGCAATCGCAGCACCGGATGCCAACTAGCGAAGCGTCTTAGCGTAGAACGCAAAAATTTTATCAATCCGGAATCGCGGTGGCACTAGGATCTGACAGTGCGAATTGACGTTTTTATTTCGTTCGAACTGGAAATAAAATTGTCAATTCGCACAGTCAGATCGTGCTGGCACCGCAATTCCGGGTTGACAGAATTATTGCGTTCTACGGCTTCGTTGCGTGGCCGCTTTCCAGAACCTCGCTGTTTACTGACTACCTTCGACACCCTGTTCACCCCGCGTCCGCCAGCATCGACTGACGACAATCCAATGCGGCGCACCGGCACGCGTACTGCGCGCGAACCTCTTGATCGAGCGGATCGTCAGTCGCCAGCAGACATTCAATAAACAGTTCTTCGGCGACGTCGATCGGCCGCAGCGTGTGGATGAAGATGCGACTGCCGTCTTCGATGGTCTCGCAGTTGGGGGCACACGCATGGTTCAGCCATCGCGCGCTAGTGCCGCCACGGCTGCCGTCAATCACGCGTCCATCAGACAGCCCAAAGAGGAACGTATGTCCAGAGACGCCTTCCCGCCGGTGACGACGCACGGCCTCGCGCCAGCGTATAATTTCGCCCTTGTACTCGAGCACGCGCTCGCCTGCCGCGAGGGGCGAGGGCGCGCACCGCGAAAACACCCCTGCCATGAACTGAAGACTGCCGGACACTCACGCGCCGCATACCGTTTCCCTATTGATATCCGCGCAAGTATAAAGCGGCAAATTTCCGCATCCACTGCGATGTGATGTGTGAATCACCGTCAGGCCCGCGACCCTGGTCTTCGCGTAGAAACTGGAGCGTTCAGGTCCAACCGCGCAGGAATTTGAAAGACGAGGTCAGACTTTCCAGCAGAGACGTCTGAAATCAGAATAGCTGCGCGCCAAGCTCGCGCAGGCTGTCCCATTTGACGGTGCTGACGAAGGTCTGGCCTGTGGTGTCGAGCGATTCGATCATGGCGCGCTGAATCCGCGCTTCGGCGACAACCCGCACGATGCACGCCTGGTAGCGCAGCAGCGTCCCGGTGCGCCATGGCATTTTCGCCGCTCATGCTACCAGGTCGACGGCGACCGATCCAGGCGGCTGGCCGCGCGTTGCCCGTCTCAACGATAGTCGCCGGTAGCAACAACAGCCTTTGTGCAGACGGCAAGCCCTCTGGCATTGCCGCCTCCGGCGACACGGGCAACGTGATCCTGCTGTCAGGCGCCGTTCACGGCATCCTTGAACGCCTTGCCGGCCGTGAACTTCACGGTTTTCGCGGCGGGGATCTGGATTTCGGCGCCGGTTGCCGGATTGCGGCCCACGCGCGCGGCGCGCGCGCCTGTCGAAAACGAACCGAAACCGATCAATTGCACGGTCTCACCTTCCGTGATCGCCGCCGTCACGGTGCCGATGAAGGCGTCGATCATTTCCGCCGTTGCCGTCTTGCTGTCACCCGTCGCTGCAGCGACGGCGTCGACCAGTTCCTGCTTGTTCATGAGTCATTCCTCGTTGTGATTGTTGATCGCGCCACCCTACCGCATCGGCGCGCGTTTGCGCAATCGCCGCTGGTAATTGGATCCGGTCCGCCGCGCCACGCCCATCGCCGCGTGACATCGAAGCGCGATGCTTCCCGCGCCGGCGGCGGGCGCCGCAGCCGCGCCTGAAAGTTCTTGCTTTTATCAGGGCCGCATCATTCCAATGGCGATAACTGACACTTATCGCCATTGAATTTAATCGCCACAATTCAGGGTAGGCTGATCGTTGCGTCGGCCGGAGGCTTCAGGCCCGATAGCACCTGTTCGATTGCTCCGGCACCAGCCGCGCAGAAACAGTCGAATGGTGGGAAATTCCAATGACCGGATTGGCCGAGGAGACAACCAACTGGTTGCGCGTTTCCGTCCATTGCGAACGGAAGAACTACGATGACCGTTGGTAATCGTGCGAAGCCAGGAACATCGTTGTGAAAAGCGACTGGTATCTCGATATCGGAGTTTGCATTATGATCAGGAATGCGAATGCAACAGGCGTGAGCAATCACGGCGCGTACCGCAGTCAGTGAAGTGCGAGCCCGGCGCTGGTTCGGCAGTAGTGGCGCAGGTTAATCATCGTATAGGCAAGCGTCTTGAACGCGTAGTGAACGTCACTGATGCGTTCAAAGCGTAGCAGCAGACGGCGGAACTTGTCCTCCCAGGCGAAGACCCGTTCAATGGTCCTGAAGCGCTCCTCGAAGATGGCCGGATCGTAGCGCTGCTTGCGGCCCCGCTTCGGTATTTTGCGTCCGCGCGGATTCTCGGGGATGTTCGGGGTCATGCCGCGATTGAAGATCGCCTTGCGGTTGGCCCTGCAGTCGTAAATGCCATCCAGGCTGACGATTGAACCGTGCAGGTCCGCGCCAATGACGCGGGCCATGGCGGTAAGGCTGGGCAGCGCGTCGCGCAACAGCGGTGATTCGTTGCGGTTGCCGGGAGCGCTGATGAATGGAGCAATGACGTTGCAGTTGCGATCGCACAAGGCCACCACCTTGTCGCCCTTCAGATGCTTGTGCCCGCTATACCCGAGATTGTCGCCGCCTTTCTTCGCCGCCGTCGTGGTGCCGTCGCCGCGGATGACCGAAAGGTCAAGCAGCTGGTCCTGATGAAGTTGCTGCACCGAGCCCGAAAAGATGGCATCGATGCAACCATCGGCCTGCCAGCGACGAAACGTGCGGTAGATGCGCGTATAGTGAATTTCAGGGTGACCTTCTGCATTCCTGCCGATCGGCAGCATCTTCCATTGGCAACCCATGTACAGTGCCTGCAGGATGTAGTTGAAGAGGCTCTGTCGCATTAACGCGGGGGAGGTAAACTTCGAGGCTGATGAAAACGCTTTGTTCGCACGATGAAGAAGACACTGACACCACGAACTACGCTTGCTCCGGCCATCGCCAAGGTTCTGAAGCGGCTGCACTATCCCCTTGAAGTGATGCTGCTGTGCGTGCGGTGGTACGTGGCCTACTCGCTGAGTCTTCGGAACCTTGAGGAAATGCTGGCTGAGCGTGACATTGACGTCGACCATTCGACGGTACATCGCTGGGTCATCAAGCTGGTGCCGCTGTTTGAAAAGACGTTTCGCAAGTACAAGCGTCCGGTCGGCAAGAGCTGGCGGGTTGATGAAACCTATATCAAGGTCAAGGGCTCGTGGAAATATCTTTACCGTGCGGTGGATAAGGCGGGCAATACCATTGACTTTCTGTTCAGAGCCAGGCGGGACAAGGCTGCTGCGCGACGCTTCTTCGAAAAGGCAATCGGTCAGAACGGTTCGCCCGAGACGGTGACCATCGACAAAAGCGGCTCCAATCTGGCCGCGCTTAACGCGGTGAATGCCGAGCGCAACATGCCCATCAAGGTTCGTCAGATCAAGTATTTGAACAACATCGTGGAGCAGGACCATCGGGCCATCAAACGCCGAACCCGACCGATGCTCGGATTCAAGGATTTCAACTGTGCGCGTGTCATTCTGAGTGGCATCGAATTAATGCACATGATCAAGAAAGGACAGCTGCAATGTTCTGGCAACAGTCCGCTGTCTGCCGCCCAGCAATTTTACTCGTTAGTTTCATAAGCTATCCTTCGCATATCGCCTTTGCTTGTCCTGCCTGCCTTAATGCGACGGAACCCCTGAACGAGATGGCGATTTCAGGGCCCGCCGAGAGCCACGCGTGGATCACCATTGACAGCCCGATCAGCGCGGCGATGAGAGGTACGAGCCAGACCAGCGATAGCCGCCATCGGCTACGGGTGACGACAGGATCTCGGGGCTCGGGTAGCGGCTTGTTTGATACAGGATTCATGTTTCCTCAGCGTCCCAGATGAGTCGGGGATCGAAGTTCATGGCGCAGAGCATGGTGAGGATCACCACAAGGCCGAAAAAGAGAATGCCGATGCGCGGCTCGCTGTCGGACAGCGCATGGAAGCTGACCAACGCACAGACGATTGCCACCACCATCACGTCGAGCATCGACCAGTAGCCGACCGCTTCGACGAGCCGGTACAAACGGGCACGCTCGTTCATTGCCCGGCGACTGCGCCGCTGGGTGGTCGCGAGCAGCATGCTGAGGATCAGGAACTTGGCGCACGGCACGACCACGCTTGCAATAAAGATCACCGACGCAATACCCCAGGACCCTGCTTTCCAGAACTCCACGACGCCGTAGAGAATCGTGCTGTCGCTGCGGTGTCCCAGAAGGCTCGTGTGCATGACCGGCAGCACATTGGCGGGGATGTAGAAAATCAGGGAAGCGATCAGGAACGCCCACGACCGTGCGATGCTGTCCGGGCGCCGTCGATGCAGGGCTCGTCCGCAGCGCGGGCATTGGGCGTGTCCGTGCACGCGCGGCGTATGTGCGCAAACCAGTCCGCATCCATGGCAGGCAATCAGGCCGAGCTGTCCCGCGCGAGGAGGTGCCTTCATGCTGTCTCCGCGTCGGTCCATTCCCACAGCAAGTGGACATCGCGACTGGCGATGATGGTGATCAGCACCATCAGCGTTGCCGTGGCCCAGATGCCGGGACCGGCTGCCACCTGCACGAAGCTGGAAAGTTTGATGACGGCTACGAGCATGCCAAGTACGCCGACCTCGACGATGCTCCACGGGCGCAGCATCGCAAGCAGCCTCATGCTCCACGCGAAACCCGGCGCCCGGCGTGCGGCGCGGGCAAATGCCAGCACCCAGCCGAGCAGCGCGATCTGGAGAAGTGGCACCACGACGATCATCATCGCAGTGGCGAGCGCAATCGGTGCGACCGCGCCGTGCGCCAGCGCTGCCGCGGACTGCCAGAGCGTCGTCTCGCTGTGCAGGCCCTGCAGGGAGATCCGGATCACCGGGCAGACGTTGGCGATCACGAAGACGATGGCTGCGGCGACGGTTAGCGCGAGCCACCGATCGACATCGAGCTGGCTTGCGCGATACAGGACGGCCGAACATTGCCCGCAGCGCGCCACCTCGCGCGTGGCCAGCGCGCGGCGGCGGTACACGCTGTCACAATGCTCGCAGACGACGAGACTAGGGAAGGTTTGCATGAGCATCTGGCAATCAGGACGGCCTGCCACTGCCGCCGGCCACCGTCTTCGGCCGCTGCTGCGCGTGGCCCGCCTGAGCAGTGCGCGCGTCGAAGTACGACGTCGCGTAGTCGATGAACGCCCGGACCTTCGCCGCCATCAGGCTCCGGTCCCGATATGCGAGCCTCAGCTCAGCCTGCGCGCTCACGACCTCGAAGTCGGGCAGCAGCTGTACCAGCCGGCCATCGTCCAGCTCCTTGCCGACCATCGTAAGAGGCAACGCGCCGAGACCAGCACCGCTCACCACCAGTTCCTTGTTCAACGCGGCGTTGTTGGTCGACACGTCGTGTTCCAGTGGCACGGCAAACTGTTCGCCACCGCGCTGGAATCGCAGTTGTGGTTCGCTGATCGAGGCGAGTATTGTGACGAAGCGGAATGCGGCGAGATCGTTGGGCCTTTGCGGTAGCTGGCGCCCCTGCAGGTAGCTGGGCGAGCCCACCACGGCGAGGGGCAGGCGGCACAACGCACGGGTGATCGTGAGTTCGCTCGTCAGCATGAACGGCAGCACGATGCCGAGATCAAAGGCTTCCTTGATCAGATCGACTGGCCGTTCCGCCAGCGTCAATTCGAGCTGCACGGCTGGGTACCGGGCACGGAACCCGGCGATCAGCGGTGGCAACTCTAGCACCGCCGCGGTGGTGTGGGCGACGAGCCGCAGTACCCCGGCAGGCTCCCGTGCGCGCTGCCCGGTACCGGCCTCGAGCAGGTCCAGTTCAGCAACCACGCGCGAGCAGCCGCCGTAAAACTCCTCGCCGGATTCAGTGAGTGCGAGGTGACGGGTCGTGCGCTGAAAAAGACGCACACCGAGCCTGGTTTCGAGCCCCGTTATCGCGCGCGAGACGATTGACGTCGAGACGCCGAGCTTATTCGCGGCGTGCGTGAAGCTCTGCATTTCGACGACGGTGCAAAAAGTCCGCAGCGTTTCGAGGTGGTCCATAATGAATGTCTGCTCAAGTTCGACTGACACGTCGGCGATCGACCGGAAGGGTCGATTTTTTTGGAATGGGGCCGAACTAACCCATTTTCCCGCCGAGTCGCGGGCTTTTTCGCCCCCCGGGCGCCCCTTGGGCGCGCAGCCCCGGCCGGCTACCGTGACGACATCGCTGGCCGCATCGGCCAGTACAGCATTTCGGCGGCGACATGGCGGTAATCGCGCGCCGCCGGCGTCGACGGAAACGCATCCACCACGCAGCGCCCGAGTTCGAGCGACCGCGCCATCCGCGGATCGGCGGCGACGCAGCCCGCGTCCGTCGCCAATACCGTCAGATAGCGGCCCGCGACGCCCGCCAGGTTCTCGAATGCGACCTGCGCGTCGACGCGGCTCTGCACGTGGTTCGCAAGCACGCGGAACTGCGCGATCGCGTGCGCGTAGTGCAGCCGCTTCATGCACAGGTAGGCGTCGGAGATCGCTTGCGCGGCCAAGCGCGTGACGATCATCACGTCGTGCGCCTGCACCGCGAGCGCCGACAACGCGCCGAGCCGGTCGAGCGGCGCATCGATCAGCACGACGTCGGCTGGTCCGCCCAGCACCGCGCCGAGCTGCGTCGCGCTATAGCCGTCGCAGTGATGGCGTGGCGCCGCCAGCAGCGCAAAGCCGAGCTCGGTCCTCACGGCCGCCTGATCCAGCGGCAGTTCGCCGTTCACCACCGCGCTGAAATTTCCCGTGCTGCCCGCACCATCCAGGCCGCGCACGCCGCCCAGCATTGCGGGCACCGAGTGCCCGCCCACGCATTCGTCGATCACGAGCACGTCCTTGCCTTGCGCCGCGAGCGCCGCCGCTAGATTCACGACGGTCGACTTGCGGCCGACGCGCGCCGAGCCGCCCGTCACCGCCACGACGCGCGAGCCGCATCTCGCGAGCAGCCGCCGCAGCCCCTCGGCCTGATCGGGCACCCGCTTATCCAAAGCGAACCCCCTGCAGCGCGGTGCTCGCGCGCGACGACAGCGCCGACAGCAGCGCCGGAATGTCGTCGTCGTGCGGCACGAACGGGGAGCCGTCGCGCGGAATGCAGACCGCGCTCTTGATCAGGAATTTCATAAGTGTGCGCAATCCAATGCTCACGACAGAAACGTCGAACGCCGAGTCCGCTTGCCGTCCATGCCCCGGCCATCTCGGGCCAGAATGCCTCGCCCTGCCGGGTATCGCCCTGCGCGGCATGAGCGAGAAAAACACCCTTGTGTTGGTGGACGGTGAGCGCTCCGCGCCGTATGCCTTCGCATCGGCCGGTAGCACTTAATAGGTGGCCGCTTCACCACCGAGGTCGAGCAGAGGCTAAACCATCTCCGGCGTCTGCACCCGTGACTCGGTCGTCTCCTGCGCATGTCGAGCAGCGAACGTGAGATAAACCGCTGGCAACACGAACAGCGTGAACAACGTACCTATCGCCAACCCGCTGCCGATCACCAGCCCCATGTTGAAACGCGACGCCGCACCCGCACCTGAGGACAGGATCAATGGCACGACGCCGAGCACCATCGCCGCGGTAGTCATCAGGATCGGCCGCAAGCGGATCCCCGCCGCATGGACGATGGCTTCGAGTTTCGACATGCCCTCGTGCTGCGCCGCATTCGCGACTTCCACAATCAGAATGCCGTGCTTGCTGATCAGCCCCATCAGTGTCACCAGCCCGACCTCCGTGTAGATATTCAGCGACGCCCCTCCCAGCCCAAGGCTGATGAACACGAGCGCACCCGCTACCGACATCGGGATCGAAACAAGGATCACCAACGGGTCGCGGAAGCTCTCGAACAACGCCGCGAGACTCAGGTAGATGATGATCAGCGCCAGAACAAAGGTGCCCACAAAGCCGCTCGATTCCTGCACGAGTTGACGCAAAGGGCCGGAATAGTCGATCGACACGTCCGCCGGCAGCGTACGCGCCGCAAGCGCCTGCAGCGACCTGAGCGCGGCGTCCTGCGAAACGCCGAGCGCGGGCACGCCGGAGATCGTCGCCGAGTTCACCTGCTGGAAATGATTGATGGTTTCAGGCACGGTTTCGGTCCGCACATGGGCGATCGACGATAACGGCACGGGCACGTTATTCACAGTCGCGATCTGGTAATTCATGACCTGGTCGAGCGTCAGGCGCGAGCGCTGCTGCACTTGGGCAATTACCTGGTACGAGCGCGAATCGAGACTGAAGTAATTCGTATAACCGCCCCCCAACAGACCGCCCAGCGCCGTGCCGACCTGCTGCATCGTCAAGCCGAGTTGTGAGGCCTTGTCGCGGTCGATATCGAACACTTTCTGCGGCTGGTCGACCTTGAGGTCGCTATCGATAAATAGGAATATCCCACTGGCGGCTGCGTCCGAAAGGAATTTCTGAGCCTCTACATTCAGCCTATCCAGCGGCTGCGTCGACTTGAGCACGAACTGGATCGGCAAGCCTTGCGAACCGGGCAGCGGAGGGGGCTGAAACGCGACGACCTTCTGACCTGCCACCTTGTTGAACTGGTTCTGCAGATCGCGCTGGATATCGATCGCAGTGCGATGACGCTGATCCCACGGCTTGAACGTCACACCGGCAATCGACTGCGACGGGCTCTCAACCTGGAACGTCTGCGCGGCCTCGGGGACCTTGGCCATGATGTCGGCGACCTGACGGCCGAACGCCTCCTTTTGCTGCAGCGTCGCGTCCGGCGCGGAAGTCGGCTGCAGAATGACGACCCCTTGATCCTCTTGCGGTGCAAGTTCGCTGTCGGCACTGGTGTACAGGAAATAGATGCTGGAAATTACCAGCCCGGTAAACAATAGCGTCACCGGGACCGTCCGCAAACTGTTGCGCAGCAGCCGTTCATAGCCACGCCGCAGTGAACCGAAAACATGATCGATCGTCTCGACAATGCGCGTGACAAAACGGCCGCCCTGATCGTGCGGTTTCAAGAACTGGCCGCACATCATAGGCGACAGCGTCAGAGAAATGACCGCGGACATGGTCACCGCGCCAACCAGCGTGAACGCGAACTCGGTGAATAATGCGCCGGTCAGTCCACCCTGAAAACCGATCGGCACATAGACGGCGATCAGGACGATGGTCATCGCGATGATAGGGCTGGCGAGGTCGCGCGCGGCCTTGATCGCGGCATCGCGTGGCCGCATGCCCCCTTCGAGATGAAGGCTCACGCTCTCGACCACAATGATCGCGTCATCGACCACCAGCCCGATCGCCAGTACTAGCGCGAGCAAGGTCAGCAGGTTGATCGAGAACCCTAGCGCGAGCATCACGCCGAAGGTGCCCACCAGTGACAACGGAATCGCGATGACCGGAATCAGCACGGAGCGCGGCGCGCCGAGGAAGGCAAACACCACCAGCGTGACGATCACCACCGTCTCGATCAACGAGTTCTCGACCTCATGAATCGAACTGTCAACGAATACCGTGGAGTCGTAGATGACCGAGCCGTGCAATCCCGCCGGCAGTGCCTTCTGAATGTCGGGCAACACAGCCTTCACGCCCTTGATCACATCGAGCAGGCTCGCCCCCGGCACCGTCTGGATCCCCACGTACACGCCCTTCTGGCCGTTATACGACACGCCGGATTCATAGTCTTCCGAGCCGAGCGTGACGTTGGCCACATCCTTCAGCCTGATGATGCCGCCATTGACCTGCTTGATCACGAGATCGCGGAACTGCTGCGCCGAATGCAGATCCGTCGATGCGGTGAGGTTGAACTGCACCATCTGCCCTTTGGTGGTTCCCAGTCCTGCGATCACGTTGTTCGAGGAAAGCGCGTTGGTGACATCGGTCGCGGTAAGGCCGTACTCCGCGAGCTTCTGCGGATCGAGCCACGCGCGCAGCGCAAAATACTGCGGTCCGAGCAGTTCGGCCGTCTGCACGCCTTGCACTGCCTGCAGACGCGGCTGCACGTTGCGCACGAGGTAGTCGGTGATCTGGTTGGGCGTGAGTTCATCGCTCGAAAAGCCGATAATCAACGCGTCCAGCGACTGTCCGATCGCGACCGTGATGGCCGGCTGCTGCACGCCGCTCGGCAACTGGTTGAGCACCGAGTTGATCTTGGCGTTGATCTCGGTGACCGCTTTGTCAGGGTCGAAGTTGAGCACGAGGTTCGCGGTGATCGTGCTGGTGCCGGCGATGCTCTTCGACGACAGGTAATCGATCCCGTTCGCCTGCGCGATGGCGTTTTCCAGCGGCGTGGTGACAAAACCCTCCACGGTCTGCGGATCGGCGCCGTAGTACGTCGTGGTCACGGTCACCACGGCGTTTTCGGTTTTCGGGTACTCGAGAACGGGCAGCGAGGTGAACGCCTTGTAGCCGAGCACAAGGATCATCAGGCTGACCACGCACGCGAGTACAGGCCGGCGGATAAAGATGTCGGTAAATTTCATGAGCCGTCCTGTTCAGTGATCTTGCGGGACGGGCGCGGCGTCGTTGGGCAGCTTCACGCTGTTATCGATCTGGACCAATGCGTCGTTGTGCAGCTTGAGTTGCCCCGCCGTCACCACCACGTCGCCGGCCTTCAGTCCCTTCAGGATGCTGACCTGATCGCCGCGCGTCCCGCCAGTCGTCACGAACTGCTGGCGGACACTTGCCTGCGGCCTGCTCTGCGCGTCCTTGCCCTCGTGGACCACGTAGACGAGGCTGCCATATGGGTTGTACGTCACCGCCGTCTGCGGAATCGTCACGAGCGATTGCTCCGCGCCGCTCGCCACGCTGGCGGTGGCGAACATGCCGGGCAGCAGCGCGCCGTCGGGGTTCGCAAACGACGCGCGTATCTGCAGCATGCGGCTCGAGGTGTCGACCTTCGAATTCATCGACGTCACCGTGCCGGTGAACGTCTTGCCGGGATACGCATCAACGCTCACCGATGCGGTCTGTCCGACGCTGATCTGCCCACGCACCTGCTGCGGCAGATAGAAGTCGAGCAACATCGGGTCGAGTGCCTGCAACGTGACAACCGTCGTGCCGGCCGCCAGGTATTGACCCACATCGACCTGACGCACGCCCAGACGTCCCGAAAACGGCGCGCGGACGACCTTCTCGGTCATCAGCGCCTGTTGCGCCGCGACTTGCGCGCGCGCCGCCTTCAGGTTGCCGACATCTGTATCCACGGTCGACTGCGCCACGCCCTGCGCCGCAAGTTGCTGCAGGTCGCGCTTGTAGGTGATCTCGTCCAGACTGGCAGTGGCCTGCAATTGCGCGAGCTTGGCGGGATCGTCGTTCGGACGCAGGCGGAGCAGCACGGTCCCTTGCTTCACGTCGCGGCCGGACTCGAAGTCGATTTCATCGACCACGCCGCTCGTTTCCAGCGAAAGATCCGCACCCGTCGACGCCCGCAGCGATCCGACGCCCGTGAGCGTCGGCTGCCACGGCTGCAAGACAGCGGATGTGGTCGACACGGTCGCCTGTTGCGACTGGATACCGGCCGTGACCTGCTTCAGGATGTGCCCCTTGAACAGGTGGAAACCAATCAGCGCGGCGGCAAGCAGTCCCACCACCAGAAGCATCAGAAACAGGCGAAGCACGGTTCTAGGCGGCCGCTGCCATTCAGGCGGGGTGTTGGCGGTATCCGCAAGCGGGGTAACAGGGGTCATGATTTAAAATGCTCCGCAACATTGCGCAACTTTGGGATCGACATCGCTTCGATGCCACCAGCCACCGCCCAGCGCCTGGAAGAGCGCGACGGTATCGGTGTAGCGAGTGGCTTGAGAGGAAATCAGGTTGAGGCGCGCGCTCTCATCGGATTGCTCGGCGCTCAGCACATTGAGGTAAGTCCCGCCGCCCGCGCGGTATTGCGCCTGAGCGACCCTGAGGCTCGCAGCAGCCGTTTTCTGCGTCTCGAGGTTCGCAGCAAGCGTTTCGGCATCCCGATGAATGGCGACGAGCGCATTGGCCACGTCCTGAAACGCCGAGTTGACCGTGCTGCTGTACTGCGCGGCGGCGACATCGACCGCAGCATCGGCGGCGCGCTTCTTCGCCTTGAGTGTGCCGCCCTCGAAGACCGGCTGGGTGAGGCTAGCCGCGAGGCTCCATACAATGCCTGCGGGATTGAAAAGGTTTGAGTAGTTGCTGCCCTCGCGTCCATAACTGCCGGTCAGCGAAATCTGCGGCAACATGTTTGCCACCGCGATGCCGACGTTCGCCGTCGCCGAATGCAGCAAGGCGCCATACGCCTGGATGTCGGGTCGCTGCGCAACCAGACTCGATGGCAGCGACACCGGCAGTTCCTCCGGCAGCACGAGGCTGGCGAGATCCAGCGTAGACCCGGTGTAGTCGGTCGGCAGGCCGCCCAGGTACACCGCGAGTTGATTGCGCTGCTGCTCGAGCTGCTTCTGCAAACCGGGCAGCGTGGCGATCTGCGCATCCAGCAGCGACTGCTGCTGCAGCACGTCCACCTGGCTTACGCCGCCGGCCTCGAAGCGGTGGCGCGTAACGTCGAGCGCGGCAGTATACGCGCGGATGATATCGTTGGTCGTATCAATCTGCGCCTGCAACGAAGCCTCGTTGATGGCCGCATTGACAACGTTCGCGATCAGCGTCAGTTCGGTCGCCTCCAGCTCGTAGCGCTCATACTCGGCTTGGGCATTCAGTTGCTCGACTTGCCGGCGAACGCCGCCGAATGCATCGAGCGTGTACGACACGCTGAGCGATCCGCTTATGAGGCTGTATGTCTGCGGCACCGGGCTCACCAGCATGGTGCGCTCGCGTTCGGCCGATGTGCTTGCGCTGATCTGCGGGAAAAAACTGCCCTGCTCCGCACGCGTGTTCTCGCGCGCCTCGCGCAACGTCGCCTGAGCGGCAGCAAGCGTGGGATTGGCCTTGAGCGCGCGCTCGACCAGCGCGTTGATCTGCGACGAATGGAACAGCGCCCACCAGTCACCCTGGATGTCGCGCCCCTCGACGAGCGTTTGCGCGCTGCCCGCGGTCGTGTCCGCGGAAACACTACGCGCGGGAACTGGCTTCTCTGTAAACCTCGACACATTGGGCGCAGGCGGAGCGACATAATTCGGTCCGACCGTGCAACCCGCGAGCATAGTTTCGAACGCCAGAAGTGCGGCCAATGACAGAGACGCAAGCGGAGCGGCTCGCCCCTGCGCTGTCGTTGGGCGGCAGTTGAACTTCGGATGAATGTTTTTGATAGTCTTTGACGTGCGCATGTGTTTCTATACCCATTAGTACAGCAACCGTTATGCTAGACTATAAAGTACAGAAATTGCAAGCAGGAGTTATTACGTGCAGAAATGTTCGCCAGAGAGCCGCGTCGGTCGGCCGAAAGATGCCGCCAAGCACACGTCCATTGTGGAAGCGGCAACGAGGCTCTTCTCCGGGCAGCGCTACGACACCGTGACCATGGAGGCCGTCGCCGCAGAGGCGGGGGTGTCAAAGATGACGGTCTACAGCCATTTCTCGGACAAGGAAGCGTTATTCGAGGCAGTCGTGCGTGACGTTTCGGACCGGATGCTCCAGGTACTGCCGCCCGCGAGTTCCGAAAATTTACCCTTACGGGAACGGCTGTCTGCCATCGGCGCCGCATTCCTGAAGATCATCGTCAGTGTCCATGTTGCTGGCATGGCGCACGCGCTGCCGACCGGCCGCCAAGACCTGCCGCTAAGGACACGCTTTTACGATGCAGGGCCGGGGCGGACTGTGGCGGTACTGGCCGGTATCATCAGCGAGGCCGCGGCGCGCAATGAACTGATCGTCGACTCGCCGGAGCTGGCGGCCCACGACCTGGTGAACCTGTGGGCAGGTGATCTGCACGCGCGCATCCTATTCGGAGTTGTGAAGCGGGCAACCGATAGGGAAATCAAGGAGCGGACACGCCGCGGCACGGACGTATTTTTACGAGCTTTTGGGAAAACGGGAAAGCGCGAGCCGTCATGATGTCTCGCTCGACGTGTCCCTAGCGCGCTCGGCGGCGGATTCGCGGCGCTGGCGGTGTGGCTTGCGCCGAAACCCACGCGGGTCGCGGATCACTCGAAGGCTCATTGATTCTGTACATCGGTCGTCCATTCGCGTCGGCCGGCGAACTCCGTTCAACCAGGAACCGATATGTCTCACCCAATCCGTATTGTCATTGTCGGCGGTGGAATCGCCGGGATCCTGCTCGCGACAAGGCTGGGCAACCATTACGCGCATTCGGACGAAGCGAGTGTGACGTTGATCGACAGCAGCCAGACCCATATCTGGAAACCGATGCTCCATACGATCGCGGCAGGCACGCGTGATGTTTCGCAGCAGCAGGTTAGTTATCTCGATCACGCGAGCGCACACCGGTTTGCATGGCAGCCAGGCCGGATGTGTGGACTGGATCGTGCCCGCAAAGAAGTGCTGCTCGACGAGATCAGGACGCCCGAGGGCGAACTCGTGCTCGAACCCAGGACGATCCCCTTCGACGTGCTGGTGCTGTCGGTGGGCAGTCAGGCGAACGATTTCGGCGTTCCCGGCGTCAGGCAACACTGCCACTTCATTGATAGCCAGAAACAGGCCGAAGCTTTCAACGTCGTCTTGCGTAACCGGATGCTTCGCGCCGTCGCGAAGGATGAACGAGTTCGGGTCGCAATTGTCGGGGCAGGCGCCACCGGTGTCGAGCTCTCCGCTGAGTTAAGCCGCGTACTTGAGATTGCCGAGGGCTATGGTGACCCTACCTTGCGCAGCCGGCTGAGCTTGACGCTGCTTGAAAGCGGACCGCGCATCCTTGCTTCTTTCCCGCCAAAGATTTCAGCGTCCAGTGAGGAACAGCTCAGGCATATTGGTTTTCGCGTGCAGACCTCGACGCGGGTCACGGCAGCGCAAAGCAATGGGTTCCAGATCGACGGCGGGCGTCTCGTCAGCGCCGACCTCATGGTCTGGGCCGCAGGCGTCAAGGCGCCAGATTTCATGAGCAATCTGGCGAGAATGGAAACCACCCGTTCAAACCAGATCGTGGTTAAAGCCACGCTTCAGTCGACGAGCGACGACAATATTTTTGCACTCGGCGACTGCGCAAGTCTGACATTGATGGATCACGAACGGCCGTTACCGCCTACCGCACAGGTCGCAACACAGCAGGCTGAACATCTGGCCCGCCATCTGCCGGCGTGGCTCGCGAGAGCACCATTGCCTGACTTTAAGTTCCGGGATTATGGCTCGCTCGTTTCGCTCAGCGACTATGGCGCATTTGGTACGTTAGGGAGCTTTGGCTTCTTTCGCGGTGGCTTCATACGCGGACGCTTCGCGCAGATGAGCCATGCGATGCTTTATCGCCGCCATCAGCAGGCGCTTCATGGTTTCGGAAAAGCAGCACTGATGTGGAGCGCCGAACAGATCAATAGCCTTGTACAGCCCAAAATCAGACTGAGCTGACTACACTTCCAGCTATGCGTTGCTCGTGGCATCTGCGGCGGCGAGCGGCGAGACTAGAGAATGAAAGGGGGACTTCCCCGTCCCGAGGCTGCGGCGGAAGCCGCGAGTCGGCATCAATGTGCCAAGATGAAGTTGCGAACGTTCACCGACACCAGCGAGAGGGGAAGTCCATGCCTATTGTCACTATCGGAATCGATCTTGCCAAGAATGTATTTGCCGTTCACGGTGTGGACGGGACCAGTAAAGCGATGCTGATCAAGCCGCGTGTGCCGCGCGATCAACTGGTGAGCTTGATCTCGCAGTTGCCAGCGTGCCCGATCGGCATCGATGCGTGCTCCGGCGCACATCACCGGGCTCGCGTGTTCCAGCAGCACGGCAATACGGTCAAGCTCATGGCGCCCAACCTTGTGGCGCCTTATCGTATGCCATCATCTACAGTTTAATGGGACCGATAGATCATCCGCAACGGATACCGGCTTTTCTAACGCGAAGCAATCCTTAGAAAGATTCGAAAGCGAATGACGAAAATAATGCTTTGCATCCGGCGAATAGTATCGTGGTACGCAACTCCGGAACGATGAAATTTTCCAGGGAAGGGGCTATGGTTCGAGGTAGATTTGTTGACGTGACCCTTCTCAACCTTCGGCGCTGTAACATCGATTAATCAATTGAAACCTTCAGACCCGCTGCAGTTAGGCGGAGGCAACGCGCCTTTCCTGTATTCGTCGGCACGCCTTGGGAACCTGACGCTTTCGAGCGCATTTCAGCCGATATTCAGCCTGTCGCATCGTCGCTCAATTGGATATGAGGCGTTGCTTCGGGTGCGCGACCCTGCCGGAAAGGAAGTTCATCCCCTTGCGGTATTGGACCGCACCGTTGAACGGGGACGTTGGAACAATCTTGAGCGCAGTGTCCAGGCGTTGGCTGTATGAGGAACTGAAGCTGTTCAACGGCTATCGTGTTCGTCGTGCAGCCGCACCGAAAGCGCGCCCAGCATGATAGGTCCCATAAATCTTGACATGAAGCAAACAGGAGAGCGTAGTGCCGGAAACCGGCCCGCTGCGTTCGACGTGGCGGGAGCTGGAAACGTGACCATGGTTGCCGGATTGCGGGCCATCGCGAAAGCGGTGGAATCACCACCGGCGCCTGCCGGTGCGCGCGCCAGTTCTCGACCCTACTGACGTGGCGGGAGCTGGAAACGTGACCATGGTAGTCGGAATGAGGTCCACCGCGAAAGCCGTGGAGAGACCACCGGAGCCTAACGTGTCTGCGCCAGTTCCCGACCTTACTGAGCGGCGGGCGGAGGCTAGCGCGCAAGCGCGCCTCCTCCGACCCGACAGTATGAGAGCGATCATATCGATTTCTAACGGGTTTTTCCTTGTGGCACGATACATGCGGGGCTATCCGCGAAAGTGTCACTGACTGAGGAGAAGCCCTATGTCGTCAGTAAAACTGATCTCAAATTACGCAATAGTCAAGCTCCCCGTGAGTCAGCTCCGACCGAGCGAGGAGATCAACGTCGCGCGTGCTCGGACGCTGGCCAAAATGATCGCCGAAGACAGACGGTGGACCCAGCCCGTTTTAGTCGAGCACCGCCATTTTGTTATCATGGATGGTCATCATCGCCATTTTTGCGCCAAGGCGCTGGGCCTCTTGTTTGTTCCCTCCGTACTGCTTTCCTACGATGATCCAAACTTGCATGTGACCTACTGGTCCGAGTCCGCGCCTGTTGTCGCGGACCAGATCATCCAGGCGGGCCTTTCCGGCGACCTGATGAGCTTTAAGACCACCCGACACAGGTTAAAGGTCACGCTGCCAAGCTGCTCAGTCGATCTCGATGACCTGAGATGAGGGACTGCGGATGATCCGGGAACACTCTGTCAATGAGCCGGAGCCTCTATTCAGCGATTGGATGTGCGATTTGCTCAACAGTCGATCCGAACTCACCGCTCGGGTCGCCGTTGCATGTCGTACATCCAGCCCAAGCCAACAAAAACTAACTCCAATGGCGGAACGAATTGCGCATCGTATATAGCGATCGTCAGATCCAGTTCGCCGAGGCCTGCAGGTCCGGTTCGCTCCTGCACGCATTCGCGGTGGCTGGCACCGGGGCTAACGTTTCTTCGCTACACGAAATTACTTCGGCCTTCATGAACCTAGACATAATGGTCGCTGCTGATTGAACACCACAGGGGCCCGTCTCGGGTATCGTGGGTTGCGCACCGAAGTGTGCCGAGCCGCATGCGCCTGGGTGGGCCAGGCGCAGAACTTCAGGAGACGGGCCATGGACAAGCAACTGGTTGCGAGTTTCGTTTGAGGCGATCTGGCGGTGGTCCAACGGAATCAGAAGCGGGCGAGACCAGGCGCGTCGAGGTCGGCGACGAGGCAGTTTTGCGTTGTCATGGATGTATTTCGGCAGGGTGAGGACGAAGGGGATCACGGCGCGCTGCGCCGGACGTAAAGCATGGACCTCGACTGCCAGATCAACTACCGCAATAGTGCCGTAGATTGATCATCGTGTAGGCTATGGTCTTGAATGCGTAGTGCAACTGACTGATACGTTCGAAGCGAAGTAACAGGCGGCGGAATTTGTCTTCCCACGCGAACACGCGCTCGATCGTACGAAACCGCTCGTTAAAAATGGTCTGATCGAACAGCGGCTTGCGACCTCGCTTCGTGCGTTTCCTGCCGCGCGGGTTCGGATTAATGTTGGGCACCATCGCGCGGTTGAATATCGCCTTGCGGTTGGCGCGACAATCGTAGACGCCGTCCAGGCTGACCACGCTGTCACGCAGGTCCAGGTTTGCTTCACGGGCAATCTGTATCACCTGCGGCAGCGCGTCACGCAGCAGTGGCGATTCGTTGCGATTGCCTGGTGCCGGCACGAACGGGGCAATCACATTGCAGTTCCGGTCGCAGAAGGCAACGACCTTGTCACCCTTCATGTGCTTGTGGCCGCTGAAGCCAATGTTGTCGCCGCCTTTTTTCGCCGCCGTCGTGGTACCGTCGCCATGGATGATGCTGGTGTCCAGCAACTGGTCGTGGCTAAGCCGCACGACCGACGCGAGGAAGACAGCGTCAAAACATTCGCATGCCTGCCAGCGGCGAAAGGCCCGATAGATGCTTGTGTAGTGGATCTCCGGCCTGCCGTGCCGATCCATTGCAATCGGCAGCGCCTTCCATTGGCAACCCAGGTAAAGCAGTTTCAGGATGTAGTTGAAGATCGCGTGCGCGGTCAGTTTGGATGCCGGTCCCCGGCTTCCTGCCGTGAGGTGCGGCAAGACAAATTGCTCGAACTGTTCGAGGCTTAATTCCGTTGGAATCCGTTGCCATTGCTGGCTTTTCGCCATTATCGACCGCCAAAGATCGGGAATTCTAGCGGATCCGGCAGAAATCGGCGAAAGTCATACCCACAAAGGACTTCAGACAAATTCAGCAGCCTTGAGAAACCCGCAACCAGTTGTGAGATAAATGGGCTTTCCCTCCTTGCATATCGGACGTTGATGTCCTGAATGCGTAGATGCCGGAGACGTGATGGACAATTTTGCGGGACTCGTTGCGTTCGTCAAATCGGCGGAGACGTGCAGCTTTGTTGACGCCGGGCGGATACTCGGTATTTCTGCCTCAGCTGTGGGGAAAAGTGTTTCGCGCCTTGAAGAGCGGTTGGCGACTCGGCTGTTTCAGCGGAACACCCGGAATATGAAACTCACCGCTGAGGGCGTTCTCTTCTTGCAGCGATGTCAGCGAATTATTTCGGAAATGGCGGCAGCTGAAGAGGAGCTGTCTGACATCAAAGCCGTCCCCCGGGGCCTATTGAGAGTTAGCCTGCCCTATGTCGGAACACTGCTTCACTCAGTTCTAGATCAGTTTATGATTGCGTTCCCTAACATTGAGCTGGAAGTTGATTTTTCGGATCGCAAGGTAGACCTGATTGATGAGGCTTTTGATGCGGTTGTCCGAATTGGAGATGTTGACGACAGCAGATTGGTGAGCCGGCAAATCCTCACTTTTCAAAGATTGTTGGTAGCGTCGCCAGATTATCTTGTCCGAGAGGGCAGTCCAGATATACCAACGGACCTGTTGCGACATAGATGCCTGCTCTATAAGTTTCCTAATACTGGCAAGATTGAGCCGTGGCCCGTCGACGGCTGGAATAACCTGATTCTGCAAAATGCGCGCTCTACGATAAGCTGTAACGCCATCGAGACACTTGCTTTCCTCGCGACGCAAGGCAGGGGCATCGCTTGTTTGCCAGATTTCTGTGTTCGTGATGCTCTTGAGCGCGGCCAGTTGCAAAGGGTGCTTGATGCTGAGGAGCAACAGCCGCGTTCGTTGACAGTTCTTTGGCCTTCGAGCAAGTACGTGGTGCCCAAGCTGCGCGCTTTTATCGATTTTTTAAGTGCGCAGTCGTTCAACGCGTATGTGTGCGGTAACGCGCTTCCAGGCAATACGAGGCTCTAAGCCAGAGCGCTGCGCAACTGCTCAAGAAGAACGCCGTCCGGGTCGTCCACGTTCAAAGTAGCCGAGCCAGTGTTTGAAAGGGTCACCGAACCCGTAGGGTGCCCAATCCTGAGCTGGATTCGCTCCATTTGAAACTTTCGATTGGCCGCCAGCGTCGTGCATGCTGCCCGTACATCACGGTTGCCCTTGATCACGATCTTCGCCGCGATACCGTCCTCGACCTGCAAAGAGTTCATTTGGACGGAGTCGACCACCAGCGGTAGCCCAGTGCCAGGGCGGTTTCAAAGGTGAAGCGCAACAGCGGGTTAATGAACGGAAGCTGAAGTTATGGAAGCGGTTGCGAGCATACGTTCGAACACCTCGAATGGCGAATGAAATGCATGCGTAGCACGCGGTCGGCTGTTGAGGCTGTCGGCGATGGCATCGAGTTCGTCCTGGCTGTAGATCGAGAGGTCGGTGCCTTTTGGCAAGTACTGACGCAGCAGCCCGTTGGTGTTCTCACAGGTGCCGCGTTGCCAGGGGCTGTGCGGATCGCAGAAGTACACGCGCACGCCGGTGGCGGCGCTGAGCTCCTGATGGCGGGTCATTTCCTTGCCCTGGTCGTAAGTGAAGCTCTGGCGCAGGGGCGCAGCGATCGAATTCAGCTTCGCAGTGAAGCCGGCCAGGGCCGAGGCGGCGGTGGCGTCGTCCATCTTCGCCAGCAGCACCAGGCGACTGGTGCGCTCAACCAGCACGCCGACGGAAGACTGGTTGCCGGCACCCTTGATAAAGTCGCCTTCCCAATGGCCTGGCATCACCCGGTCATCGACCTCAGGCGGGCGCACATGGATGCTCACCATGTCGGGGATCTGGCCGCGCCGGTCAGTGCCCCGCTTGCGTGACATACGCGTGCTGTGGCCGTGGCGCAGACAGGCGATAAGCTGGCGGCGCAGCTCGCCGCGTGGCTGGGCATAGATGGCGGTGTAGATGGTCTCGTGCGAGACATGCTGGGTCGGATCGTTGGGCCACATGCGCTTGAGGGTACCTGAGATCTGCTGGGGCGACCACTTCCATTCCAGCAGGGTGAGTACCACGCGCCACGACACGCTTTGAGGGTGCAGCTTGGGACACGGGCGCGCAGCCTCGCGTCGGCTCGTGCTGAGCGCCTGCGCTGGTGCAGACGCATAGCCCACGGCAGAACACGTGTTCCTGGTCAGCTCGCGGCTCACGGTTGACGCCGCGCGCCCGAGTGTTCGGGCGATGACCTGAACGCTCGAACCCTGCTGCTTCATGCTTGCAATCGTCATGCGTTCTTCAGGCTGCAGTTGTTGGTAACTTCTTTTTTGCATTGGCACACCTTACACGAGCAAGGTGTTGCACTTCAAATTTGATCGCGCCCAGCCTGAAACTTGGCTGCCCACGCTAGTACGTCGACTGTGTACGGGTTGATGGCGACCTCGAAGTCGGTCGCTTCCGACAACCTGTTCATAAGCGGCTGTAAGCTGCGAGGCGGATCTCTCAACTCCAGACCAGGCCCGTCGGTCGTAGCACGGAAGAAGCTTTGTCGAAACTCGACGCGGTCGAACGACCACGTGGGCCTCTTTACCACGCGCGTTTCCGATGCCGCGTATGTGCTGAAGTGGGTCGCCGGCACCGATGCCGGCGACGCGCACGGCACGCACATCGAACCTGGCATGCCGCGGACCGCCGGGCGACGCATCGGCGTGCTGTCGAGACAGGTCGGTGGCGCGATCGATTCCGCGCAGCAACAGGCGCTCGATCAGCTCGCGGCCCGCCTGGCTGACGCGGGCGCGGAGCTCGTCGAAGTCGAGTTGCCGTCCGAAATTCCCGGCGGGATTGCGTACGCGTTGACGCTGATGGCCGTCGAGGCTGCGATGATCCACGGCGATCTCGTGGACCGGACGCCGGGGCGGGTGAGTCAAGCGATGATCGCGTTAGTTGAGCAAGGGCGCAGCATCCCGGCGCCGGACTATGCAAGAATCCGGGCGCAGCAGGTACAGATGGCTCAGCGCTTTAACGAATGGCTGACCGGAACGGTGGCGCTCGATGCGCTGCTAGTTGCGCCCGCAACCGGGGAGGCGCCGCGTGGGCTGGACTATACGGGCGATGCGTCGTTTTGCGCGCCGTGGACGTTCCTCGGTGTGCCGGCAGTCACGGTGCCGGTCGGCTTTGGTCCGTCGGGCCTGCCGTTGGGCGTGCAACTAGTCGGCGCCGTGCATGGCGATCAGGCCTTACTGGCGCTGGCCGATTGGGTTGAGCAACACACCGGCTGGCCGGCGGCCCGGGCGGCGCGTTTGCGCGAGATGGTCCGCGGCAGGATATGACATGCGTTAGTGTCTTTAGGCGCGCCTAAACATCCCGACCGTCTTACCGGCATGCAACGCATGCGGCCCTATAGCGCAGATAGCTACTCAGTACACGTCTTGTCCGCCTACCGATGAACAAGGGAAGCGGACCGGTACTCGGCAATCCGACCGACCTCACTCAACCGGTCGGCTTTCCGTTTGCACTGGACCCGACCCAGAATCCGCGGACATTTCAGTCGTATTCGCACTACGTGATGCCCGGCGGCTCGCTGGCACCGACCGTGAAAATCAATCGCACCGGTTGCGGTACCGCCTTCTTTGCTTTGGCTTATGAATAGCTGTTGACCGGGGCGCCGCCCGGAGCGCATGACCGCAACGGCCACGGCGCGTCGGCAAACGACAGCTCTGGATGACTTATGGTCTTATTTCTTCCGTGCCGATGCCCAGCACTCGAATCCGATAGTTGAGTTGGCTGAGTGTCAACCCGAGTTGTTGGGCCGCCCGCGATTTGACACCGCCGGCCCGCACCAACGCCATGACGATACGTTGGCGCTGATCGAGGCTGACATGCCTCGACAATTCGACACGACCCACACTGTCTACCGGTGGCATTGCTGTTACTGACGCCAACGAGTTGCCTTCCGTTTCCAGAACCGCCAGAACTTCGGGTGCGTCGATGAGCGGCAATTCGGTCAATAGCGTCAGGCGGTCGATCACGTTCTGCACCTGGCGTACGTTTCCAGGCCACGGATAGCGGATCAAGGCGGCCAGTGCTTCGCCGGAGAGCCGCGCGTTGCGTTTGAAGCGTCTGTTGGCTTCCTGCAGGAAATATTGGACCAATGATGCAATGTCTTCCGGACGCTCGCGAAGCGGCGCGAGATGAATGGGTACGACATAGAGCCGGTAGAACAGGTCGAGACGAAACTTTCCTTCGCTTACGCGTTGCCGCAGATCCTGGTTGGTGGCGGCCACGATGCGTACGTCAACACGTTGCTCACGGCGCGCGCCGATGCGCGAGACGGTGCGCTCCTGCAACGTGCGCAGGAGCTTGACCTGCATGTTAAAAGGCAGGTCGCCGATCTCATCGAGAAACAGTGTCCCGTTGTTCGCTTCCTCGATACGACCGGGGCGAGTACTTGTGGCGCCGGTAAAAGACCCTTTCTCGTGGCCGAACAGTTCGGATTCGAACAGCGCCTCGGGGACCGCCCCGCAATTCACCCTGACAAACGGAAAGTCGCGGCGCGGACTGGCGAGATGAACGGCGTGTGCCAACAGTTCCTTTCCGGTACCGGATTCGCCCAGTAGCAGGACGGTAGCGTCGCTGGGGGCGACCTGTTCGATCTGCCGGATAACCGTGCGAATTTTTGCCGATTCACCGATTACGCCGTAGCTGCGCGCTTGCTGATCTAACGCCTGCTTCAGAGTCTGGTTTTCGTATTCGAGTGCCGCAGTGCGGGTCTGAATGCGTTCCGCAATGAGGTCGTCGAGGCGCAGCAACTGCCCGATTTGAGCCGCGACCTCGCGCAGTATTTCGAGGTCGGCCGTCAGGCTGCGGGAGATGCCGCGAAACCGGTTGACGCTGAAGACGCCTCGCGTATGACCGCTTACCTGGATCGGGAAGAAGAACATGGATGTCGTGCCGTTCGGCAGTGCGCTGCGCGGCACGGTACGCCACAGATAACGCGATTCTGCGTCGATGTCCTGCACGATGGTCAACTGGCCGGACTCGAACACTTTGCCGGTAATGCCTTCGCCAGGTGCAAATACGCCGCGCCTCATTTCGTCGCGCGTCAGCCCGTAAGCGCATCGGAGCGTCAATCTGCCGGTCGCCGGATCGGCCAGGAACAGGCGTCCTCGATTGAGTCCCAGGATTTCCGAGAGCAGATGGAATACCTCGCGCAGGTTTTCAGCGGAGTTTGAGTACCGCCCCACCACCTTAGCCAGTTCGCGCCGGAAGAAGAGTTCGTGCAGTGACCAGTTGACGTCGACGTGGACTTCGAGCGCGAGGTCTGCGCGCGCAGACGAACGATTGGTCGTGTCGACCGCGTCTTCACAGGAAGAACCGATGGGCTGGGGCATGGATATGACGACGTCCGCAGATCGATTGGGAATGCGTTCTCGCGGCGTCCAGTAACTGCCGCGAACGGGATGATGCTTTGCGCAATTTACGTGAACAAAATATTCGTTTGTTAACAATTCGACGACTCAGGAATGAATGATCCGCGAGACCACGATAGCAATACCCTCTTGCGTTTCGCTCGCCCGGCAGCCGTGACGAGCAAATGAAGGTGCGTTAGGTGCAGCTAGCACGGATATTGCGTATAGCCTCACTCGTCAACGGGCACTCCCCGAACGTCCGATCGATTCAGAGGGGCAGCGAATGCATGCAAGCGTAGAAGCGATAGATCCAACACCGACGACCACGGCGCCACGGCGTCCCGCCGTCACCGTAAAAGGCCTGAGTAAATTTTTTGGCGCGCAGCCGCTCTATGACAGATTCGATCTGGAGATTCCAGCGGGTAGTTTCACGTCGATATTCGGCCCGAACGGCTGCGGCAAGTCCACGCTGATCAACATGATGGCGGGGCTCGCGCCCTACGATGCAGGGCAGATCCTGTTCGACGGACGGGACGTGCGCGATGTCACGATCGGTTATGTCTTTCAGAACTATCGCGAGGCGCTGTTTCCGTGGCGGCGTGCATTCGAGAACATCGAGTATCCGTTGAAAATCCAAGGCATGAACACGACGCAACGGCGTGAACGCGTGCACGAACTCGTTGAGCAATTCGACGTACGGTTCGATCTGAACCGCTATCCCTACGAGTTTTCCGGCGGGCAGCAGCAATTGATTTCGATTCTGCGCGCACTAGCACCACATCCAGAGGTTGTCTTTCTTGACGAGCCGTTTTCCGCGCTCGACTACGAAATGACCCTGTTCATCCGTGAGAAGCTGCAATCCGTGTTCGTCCAAAGCGGGGTCACGATGATCCTGGTGTCCCACGATCTGGAGGATGCGGTCTATCTGGCCGACAGGGTTCTGATGCTGACGCGGCGGCCAACCCGGGTGGCGGCCGTCGTACCGTGCGAATTGCCCTATCCACGCACCGATGCCACCCTGCATCATCCGCAATTCATTGCCGCGAAGCGCCGTAGCCTCGAAGTCTTTCAGCGGGAGGTGCGTCGATGATGGCAATCCGTTCAGCGTGGCGAACGCGCCTTTTTCGTCCTGGCCTGATCGGTCCGATAGGACTGGTTCTGCTCTGGAGCGTCGCACATTCGGCCCATTGGGTGACGCCCCGCCTGCTGCCTGGGCCTCTCGAAACGTTCGGCACGCTGTGGTCCAGCGTCGTGCAGGGCACGCTGTGGCCGGACCTCGTCGCGACCGCGCTACGTACCGGCTATGCGTTCGTCATTGCAGCGGTGGCGGGCATTCCGGTCGGTGTCGTGCTGGGTTCGAGCCCGGTGATTTACCGCTCCACCGAATTCATCATCGACTTTTTCCGTTCGACGCCAGCCACTGCCATGTTTCCGCTGTTTCTGCTGGTGTTTGGCATCGGCGAGGAATCCAAGGTCGCAGTGGCGGCATTTTCCGCCTGGCTCGTGATTGTGTTCAACACGGCCTATGGCGTAATGAACGCACGCAAGACACGCATTCTCGCGGCGCGCGTAATGGGCGCATCTGACTGGCGAGTGCTACGCGACGTGATGTTCTACGAGTCTTTACCGCAAACGTTCGTCGGGCTGAGGCTCGGTGTCTCCTATGCGCTGGTGGTGATCATTGTCGCCGAAATGTTCATTGGTTCTTCCGACGGGATGGGGCGTCGGATTATCGACGCCGAGCAGGTTTACGACCTTGGTCAAATGTATGGAACGATCATTGCCACAGGTTGCATCGGATACGCGATCAATCTTGGCTTCCTGGCTCTGGAACGGTTCTTTGTGAAGTGGTCAGGAAAGTAGCTGTCTTTAAGAAAACGAAATTTCCTTAAAAACGTCCTCACGGGGTTCACATGAGATTGGCAAACATTCTGGCCGCGGCCTCCGCGGCTATCGTTATGCTCGCCGCGACTTCGGCGCAAGCAGCGGAAACGATGGAAAAGGTAACCATTGCATGGCTGCCTATCATGCAGACGACGGCCTTTTACGTCGCGATGGAAAACAAGCTGTTCGAGAAGGCGGGCATCGAAATACAGTCGGTCCGCTTCGAAAACCCGAATCAGATCGTGGACGCGCTCGTGTCCGGGCAGGCTGATGTCGGCGCACCCGGCACAGCGGCGGGCATCACAGCGCTGGCCGAATCGCGCTTTCCCGGCAGCTTCAGGATATTCGGGCTGGAGGGTGGGGGGAACAAGGCCGGCCGCATCAATGATGGCCTGATCGTCGCGAAGAATTCGTCCATCCAATCCTTCAGGGATCTGAAGGGCAAGAGTCTTGGGCATCTGCCGGGCGTACAGTGGCGCACTATCGCCCGCTACATGGTGAGGCAGGCGGGCCTCGACCCGGACAAGGATGTCCGTTTGCAGGACATTGCCACGGGCCTGCAGGTGCCTTCCGTGGTGTCCGGCGCTGTCGATGCGACGCTGTCGCTGGAGCCGGTCGGTTCGATCGCCGTGGCGTCGGGAGAGGCGAGACGCGCGATGACCAATCCGGCTGAAACCATGGTGGCCGACCCCTTCTATTCGGGCGTCTCGGTGCTGACTACCCGTTTCATCAAGGAGAGGCCTGGGACTGCCCGCAAGATCGTAGCCGTGCTTGACGAGGCTACCCGCATGGCCAATCAGTCGTTCGACACCTATCGCCCGGTGATTTCCAGATATACCGCCATCAAGCCGGACCAGGTCGGTATCGTGGCCCAACCCTATCTGCGCGCCTGGAATGAGATCGACGCGACCGATATCGCGTCTTACCAGGCACTCGTCGATGTGTTTCAGAAGGAAGGTGTCCTGAAGAAGCATGTCGACGTCTCATCCCTCATCCTGACCAGCAAGGACTTTGCAAAATGAGCAGTTCAAACGTGATCAAGACTTTCCGTGCCGCAGTTGTACAGACCTTGGCGGAACTCGGCGACCTGCCGGCCAACATCGCGCTCGTGAAACGATACGTTGCAGAGGCCGTGCGTCAAGGGGCACGACTCGTAGTGTTTCCCGAGTGCATGAACTCGGGATACCTGTTCGACTCGGCCGAACACTGCCGGCAGCTGGCTGAAACGCTCGACGGCGCCTACTGCGAAGCACTTGCCACATTGTGTCGCGAACATGACATCTACGTTGCTTCGGGTTTCACGGAAGAAGGCGCCGACGGCAAGGTCTATAACACCGCGCTGTTGTTCGACCCGGACGGCGAACTGATCTGCCACTACCAGAAGCAGTTCCTCGCGACTCACGACCAGAACTGGTTCGAAGTGGGCACCAAGGGCAATCCGGTGGTGGACACGGAGCTGGGGCGCATTGGTCTGCTGATCTGCTTCGACGGCCGGATTCCTGAAATTGCCCGTTGCCTCGCCGCGCAAGGTGCCGAAGTGGTGCTCGACATGGCGAATTTCTTCGCCATGGACCAGGCCGAGATGTGGGTGCCGGCGCGGGCCTATGAGAACGGCGTGTGGTTCATCGCGGCGACCAAGGCGGGCGTCGAGCGCAGCATCTACTATCCTGGCGGCAGCATGATCGTCGCGCCTGATGGTCATGTTCAGGCCAGAATCCCCTACGACATGCACGGGGTTGTGTCAGCCGATATTGTGGTGGGCACGCAGAGCGCCCGCAGCTGGCAATTTGGCGGGGAAAAGATGCGGGATCGCCGCCCGGACGCCTACCGAATCCTTGCGACGGACTTCAAGCGCACCCCGTTGAACGCGATTCTCGAGGAGTCTGTCGTGCCGGAAACACGTACCACGAAGGTCGCCGCCATTCAGGCGCATGTTGCGAGAGACCACTCGCTGGACGATGCGGTGGAGATGGTTGAACATGCGTGCCGCCTCGGAGTAAAGGTCATTGCGCTTCCGCTGTATTTCGGCGCGACGGATTGGGTGTTATCCGCGGCGAGCGCGCGTGCACAGGCGCAGATGGCGCCAGCACTGATTGAGCGGCTTACCGGAATCTGCGCGCGCTACGATGCGCTGGTGATCTTGCCCGGCGTCGGAGAATATGAGGGGGAGTTGTATCCGGAAGCTATGCTGCTGGACGGTTCCGGCATGGTAGGCCGCCAACGTCAGGTGCACTTGGGGCCGCGGGTAAGCTCATGGGCACAGTCGGCCGCCGAGGGCTTCGCGGTCTTCGACACGCGATATGGCCGTCTCGGCGTGCTGGTCGACTACGACGGCATGTTCCCTGAGTCGAGCCGGGTGCTGACGCTCATGGGCGCCGAAATCATTGTGTGGTGCTGCGCATGGGAGCACCCGAATCAGCGGCGCTTGTTGGCTGTACCCAAAGCGGAGGATAACCGCGTCTATCTGGTCTGCGCAAATCGTACCGACGCCCCTTATCCGGGCGGGTCATTCGTTGTGCCGCCCAATGGATTCCCTGCCTGGGACTTTGAGCAGGTCGCGGTTCCGACGTCGCGCTGGGGGGCGGTGATGCCAGCCTATGCCAATCTCGCGCTGTCACGTCAGAAACGGATGATCCCCGGGGTGGACATGGTGCGCAATCGTCTCGTGCAAACCTATTCCGTCCTGACGGACGCGTCATAGCGTGACCGGTGCGCGTAAGGGGATGTCATGGTCATCACTGATATTGATCTACGGTTGTTGCGGGTGTTTCGGGCGGTGGTCGAGTCGGGAGGATTCTCGAACGCGCAGATGGTGCTAAACGTTAGCCAGTCCACGATTAGCACACAGATGGCACAACTGGAGACAAGACTTGGCGTCACGTTATGTCACCGTGGACGAAGCGGCTTCAGTCTCACTGTCGAGGGCGAGGCCTGCTATCGGCACGTCGTCGATCTGTTCAAGTCGATCCACGCGTTCCAGATGCATGCGGACGAGTTGCGCGGCGAACTCAGTGGTGTTCTGCGCGTTGCTTTCCTCGATAACGTCGTCACAGATCCTGACTCGCCGCTGCGCGCTTTGTTTGCAGGCTTCGTCGGGCATTCCGGCAATCGGGTCCGTCTTGCGCTAGATGTATTGTCGCCGCAGGAGATGGAGCGCCGACTGCTGGATCACACGCTCGACGCGGCGATCGGCATTTTTTATGGCCGATTGCCGTCTCTCGAGTATCGGCCGCTCTACCGGGAGACGGACAGCCTTGTTTGCGCGCGTAATCATCCGCTCGCAGCGGGGGGCAATCCGGAGGCGCTGCGTCAGGCAATTCCCGGGGCACGCAAGGTGGTGCGCGGATTTCTCGGTCCGCTCGAATTCCCGCAGCACGACGCGCATACCGACGACACGAATGCCGTGGTGACGAACGTCGAGGCGGCCGTCCATCTCATACTGACGGGTGCCTATATAGGGTTTCTGCCACGACACTACTCACGGGCGTGGGTCGGGCGTGGTGAACTGATCGAGTTGCTACCCGAGCATTTCGTTCGACACTCCGATTTCTCTCTGGTGACCCATGTGAACGGTGCGCACCAGCGAGCGATTCAGGCGTTCATTGACTGTCTCGGCCCGGTGCAACGCGGCGGACTGCCTACGGGTCCCCGCTAGGCTCGGGATGCGAACGCAGAGCTGGTCCGGCTGGCGTCCATATCGCCTGCGTCAATGCAAACATTGAGACACCACTATTTTTCGACCATTTTGGGTTCGTTACGATCGGCTCCGTCATTTCACCATTACCTGTTACCTAACAGCACAAGCCGGAGAACCTTTGATGCGAACACTCGTCGCAGCGCTTTTGTCAGTCACGTTTCTGCTAGTCGCCGGAATCGCCGAGGCCAACGCCGGACAGGCGTTGACAAAAGTGAAGGTCGGCCACCTGGTCGCGCTCGACATGGCGCCTCTTTTCGTCGCCAAGGAAAGCGGCTGTTTTGCGCAAAACGGACTGGATGTCGATACGGTATTTTTCGCGAACCCTGGCGATAACAACGCCGCGCTCGCTGGCGGCAAGATCGACTTCAGCATCAATCCGTTCACGCTGCCGTTCTTCGCAGCTAATAGCGGCGTGCCGATTCGCGTGATTTCAGCTGCCGGGGGCTGGGGCGTGATGGAAGTGATTGCCAGCCAGCAGTTGGGCTTCAGGTCGTTCGGCGATCTGAAAGCGTATATCAAGGCAGGCAAGCCGAAACTGAAGATCGCGACGCTGCAGGGCGACACACTGGAGTTGATTCTCACGCGCGAGTTTGCTCGCAATGGCATTGACAGTAAGGACGTCGAGTTTGTCTACTTTAATGACCTGCTCGCGATGGTCGAAGCATTTCGTACAGGTCAGGTGGATATGCTGAGCCACATCAAGCCCTATACAACCGAGATGGTCGCAACGAAGGGCGCGACTGTGCTTGCGAACAACGCGCAGGCCTGGACACTGCATACGCCGAATACGGTTGTTAGCGTACTCGACGAAACTTTGACTCACCGTCCGCAGGTCGTGCACGCATTTTTGAGGGGACTCGTCTGCGGAGCAGATTTGATCAACCGGACCCCAGACCAGGCGGTGGCGTTGCTATCCAAAGGACACTACTTCAGGGTTTCGCCCGCGGTTCTGCTGTCCTCGTTCAAGTCCGCGCCGGCACCCATCTCGTTCGTGCCTGATGTGAATGCGATCCAAAGCGTCGTGTCGGACCTGACAAAGCTCGGCTACATCAAGGGCAATGTAACAGCGAAGGATATCTTCAGGCTTGACATGATCAAGTCGATCGAGCAGTGATCATGCATCGACAAGCCGGTAATCCACCCTCCTGGCTACCCCTCGTGACGGGATGGCTGTCGCTTGGCTGTGTGCTTATGGTGTGGGAGTGGGCAGGGCATTCCAGCGGTTCGGCGCTTGCCGCGATCCTTCCGCCACCGAGTCAGTTTTTGCGAGCGATCGCGCAGAGCGATTTCAAGGTCGGACTCGGGTCGCAGGCCGAGTCGATCTACGCGTCGGTGCTATCGACATTCGCACGCGTGTTCGCAGGGATGGCGCTGGCCTTCGTCGCCGCGGTGCTGACAGGCGCGCTGCTGAGCCTGTCGCGCGTTGCAACCTGGAGCCTCGGCCCGATATTGCGGCTGTTGGCGCCAATTGCTCCGATTGCGTGGATCCCCACCGCGATTGTCGTGTTCGGCATTGGCAATACGACGGCAGTGTTCATTGTCTTCATGGGCGTGTATTTCATTCTGACCATTGCGACGCTCGCAGAGATTGAACGGGTACCGCAGGAATTTCTCACGGTCGCCGGCAATCTCGGCGCGAACGCGCCGCAGCGCTGGCTGTGGGTGGTCCTGCCGGCGATCCTGCCGGGCGTCTTTACGCTATTGCGCACGAATTTCATCGCCGCCTGGATGGCAGTGCTGGTGGCGGAAATGGTCGGGCTGCGCGACGGTCTCGGCGCAATCATCATGATGGGGCGCAACCTCTTTAATAACGATCTCATCATGTTCGGCATGGTGGTGATTGGCCTGTCCGGTTTTCTGGTGGACAAGCTGCTTGGCTTCGTCGCCCGCTACATCCTTTGGTGGAAGCTCTGAATGTTGACGCACACGCAACCTTGGGACGCGTTCCGCGTCGAGCATCTAAGCGTGGACTATGGTGGGCGTCCGTCCCCGATAAAAGATCTGTGTCTCGATCTGCGCGCGGGCGAAGTGACCTGCGTGCTCGGCAAATCAGGCTGCGGGAAAACGACCCTGCTCAAGGCACTGGGCGGGTTCGTCCAGGCGGAGCCGAGTGGCGGCGTGCTGTTCCGCGGGCACTATCTGCGCGGCCCGACGCCGGAGATCGTGATGATCTTCCAGGAAAACAACCTGTTCCCATGGCTGACCGTGAGCCAGAACATAGGCTTCGCACTCAAGTTCCGCCCGTCGCCGGGCGCGGGCAAGGAGGCCGCGATCAGGCAGATGCTCGATACCGTGGGTCTCGCCGATGCGGCGCGCGCCTATCCGCACCAGCTTTCCGGCGGCATGCGCCAGCGCGCGGCGATTGCGCGTGCGCTCATCACCGAGCCGCAGGTGCTGCTGCTCGACGAGCCGTTCAGCGCGCTCGACGTCGGCTTGCGAAGGCGCATGCATGTCCTCATGCGCGACCTGTGGCAGCGTACCGGAAAGACGATGGTGATGGTGACGCACAACATCGAGGAGGCGATCCTGGTCGGTCATCGCGTCATCGTGCTGGGAGGTCGTCCGGCCCGCGTGCTGTTCGATGCCGATACTCGCGCGCCCGACATGAGAGACCGCTATGCACCCGCGTTTCTCGACCTTCAGAAGCAGCTCGAAAGCTATATCGACTGAGAGGACGGTAATGAACGGGATTCACGACATGGGGGGGTTGCACGGATTCGGCGCAGTCGAAGTCGAGCGTGATGAGCCTGTCTTTCACGCGCGGTGGGAAGGTCGGGTTTTTTGCATGACCCAGATTCTCGACACCACAGGTATCTGGAGCCTCGATGAACATCGTCACGAGATCGAGCGGCTGGATGCGGCAGACTACCTCGCGGTTGGTTATTACGGCCGATGGCTGCTTGCCATGGAGCGACTGCTGGAGCGCAAGAACATACTTCGCGGGGAAGAGGTGGGGCGGCGCATCGAGGAATATCTTGATGACGCCTGCGGCACTGTTCCCCTTGAGCCCCACACGCGAAACTGGCCGTTGCCTGACGCCATGAAAATTCGCTGGGGTGCATGGCGCAAGGAGGTCGAGGTGATGCCACGCTATAACGTCGGCCAGCGTGTTCGCGTTCGCAACCTTCATCCCGAGGGCCATACACGTGTCACGGCGTATACCCGCGGCAAAACCGGGACGATCGCGATTGTCAACGCCCAAGGCTGGGTCTTTCCGGATACGCGCGCGCATCATCGCGGCGAAAACCCTCAGCCTGTCTACAACGTGCGGTTCGACGCGTACGAATTGTGGGGGCCCCAAGCCGAATCCAACGTTTTTACGCAGATCGATCTGAGCGAGGACCATCTTGAACCCGTTGACGGAGAGCCGGTATGACACATCGACCGAGTAGGGAAAAACCGTGGCAGGCGGTTCGCACGGAGGCGATCGAAAGCTTGCTGAACGAAATCGGCGTGCTCGAATCCGCGCGCGTCGATCAGATTGTCCGGTACTACGAAGAGACAGTGGGTCCGAAGAACGGCGCTCGTGTGGTAGCGAAAGCCTGGACGGATCCGACCTTCAAGGCGCGCTTGCTTGCAGACGGCCTTGCTGCATGCGCCGAACTCGGTATCGGTGGCCCGGAAACCGAAATGCTGCACGTTGTCGAAAACACCCCGGCGGTTCATAACGTCGTGGTATGCACGCTGTGTTCATGCTACCCATGGCCGATCCTCGGATTGCCGCCGGCCTGGTACAAGTCGAGTGCGTACCGTTCGCGGCTCGTACGCGAGCCCCGTCGCGTGCTGGAGGAGATGGGCCTCGCACTTGGCGCTGACGTCGAGATTCGCGTCTGGGATTCGGTTTCGGAGATTCGCTATCTGGTCTTGCCCGAGCGGCCGTGCGGAACGGACTTGCTCGACGTGGAGGCACTCGCGGCGCTCGTCACACGCGACGCCATGATCGGCGTCGCACATGTCGTCGCGTAGGCCAGCGATCGTGCAGATTGGTTAAAGGAAAACCAGATGAAACCGGAAGATGTACTGGTGTGTAAATCGCTCGTCGAATTTCGTGATCTCGAGGCGCTCAGCTTTCCGACACCGTGGTCGGCGCGTGCATTCGGCCTTGTTCTGGCCGCAGCAGAGCGCAAGGTATTTTCGCTGACGGACTTCCAGCAGAAGCTGATCGAGGAAATTGCCGCGTTCGAGCGACAGGTCGGTCCCATCGACAGCGATGAAGTGTATTACTCGCGCTGGGTCGCTGCGCTCAGCGGACTGCTTGAACTGAAAGGCGTGTTCGGGGATCACAGTTTGATGGCCGCCGAGGAAGCGGTTCGTGCTGCGCTTGCGGCAAATGCGCACGATCATGACCACGAGCATGGCATCGACCATGCCATCGACCATGCTGACATGAAGCTTTCGCCTTCACCGATCAATCGGGAGTGTGGGCAATGAGAGTGTGTGGCATGCCTTACGATTTCCCGGTTACGGGCGATTTCAATCCGGCGGCAACGGCGCTCGTCGTGATCGACATGCAGCGCGACTTCTGTGATCCACTTGGTTATATGGCGATGCGCGGAGGCGATATCGCGGCCGCCCGGAAGATCGTTCCGCGCATCCAGGAGGTCCGTGACCGCGCGGCTGTGGCAGGTCTCAAGATTATCCATACCCGTGAAGGTCACCGCGCGGATCTCTCCGATCTGCCAGAGAGCAAGCGGCTGAAGACCGCGCGTGCCGGTGCGGAAATCGGCAGTTATGGACCGCTCGGACGGCTGTTGATACGTGGCGAAGCAGGCTGGCAATTCATTCCAGAACTGGAACCCCGGCCTGGCGAGATCGTGATCGACAAGCCCGGCACGGGGGCTTTCCATGGAACGGACCTGTATCACCTGCTGATTACGTCGAGAATTTCGAATCTCGTGCTGGTGGGCGTCACAACTGGCGTGTGTGTAACCTCCACGGCACGCGAGGCGAGCGACCGCGGGTTCAACGTGCTGGTGATCACCGATTGCTGCGCGGAACCTGACCCGCAAGAACATGAGATCGCCTTGCGCCTGTTGCAGATCGAAGGAGGTTATCTGGCTACAACCGCTTCAATGCAGGACATCCTGGTCTGTCTAAGCGAAGTGACTACGCCATCCGATCCGTGATGGACGTGCAGTTCCGTGAGATCGATCTTATTGGCGCCAACGGCAAGTTGTGTTCCTGTACGCATTTTCTCGATATCTGGCGCAGTTTCGACGTCACTGTGCTGTTCATCACCCATGGCCAGGACGAAGCGATCTTTCTTGCCGACCGCATCGTGGTCCCGAAGGCCAATCCGGGTGAGGTGCAGGAGTTGATCCAGGTGCCCGTGCCGCGGCCCCGCGACTATTCGCAGGTTACGTCGCCGGCGTCTCTCGCAATCAAGGCGCGGCTCGAGGCATTGATCCACCCGCCCACGGCCGCGCACGACGACGAGGATGTTTCACGACGTGCATGTCAACCGTCCGATTCGGTAGCACTCCACCCTTGAACGGCACTTCCCGTGCGCAGGAAGGTTTAGTTTGCGCTGTGCTGCGTCGTCGTTGCGACGAGTGCCGGCGTTGCGGTCACTTTAGCCTGTTCATCGCGCGACCATCCGCCGCCGAGCGCATGCAGCAACTGCACGTTCGCGCTTAGCTGGCGTGTCTGGATGTCGAGCAGGCTGCGCTGTGGGTCGAGCTACACGTGTTCGAGCACAGTGTTCTGGACGGAGGTGCGCTCTTCGTCTGTCAGCACGAATTGCTCGGAGAAGTTCACGAGAATACAGATGCCATTGGACCCGGCGTCGATCAGGAAGTCTATCGCACGCTTTTGACCATCAAGGTCGAGGCACCCCCTGTCGTCGAACACGATGGGCGCGACCGGGAATACGCCGCGGTAGATTGCGCTTGCCATGTAGTCCTCCATCTGTGTACTTTTCGGCAATTGACGATTGGCCCGACTATACGCCCCAAAATTTGAAGCCGCATATTGAAAGCTTTTTTCTTATCAGATAACTTTTCCGATTCGGGCTGCAAGCATGGTCAAACGATGAAAACAACTGTCGAAGTATTGATGTCGAGGCTGCGCATGAAGCAACTTCAGTTGCTCATCGCTCTTGTGACGACCTTAAGTCGCTCGACGGGTTCCGCGACGAGCCCGACGTGTGTCCGGATTTGCGGGGGCTCGACAGCGTCGTGCTAACTCCGCATATGGCGAGCGGCACGTCTCCACCCGGCAGGCGACGGCGGACCTGACGTTCGACAATCTCGATGCTCACTTCAGCGGGCGCGTGCATCCGACTCCGGTGCCCTGCTACGACACAGTCGTGCACGATGGGAGGTCGAGCCGTGCCGCCCGGCGGCGCGACCGACCATCACGAGCGATGGCACTGTGGCATTCAATGAAGTTTGACGTGCGGCGCGGTTCGCTTAAGCAGCAACCGGCCGAACTCGCTCAGCATCGTCGGCAGCGCGCCGATCACAACCTGGCGGTGCATCAGATGCAGGCTCATATACATCGCGCGTGCAAGCTGTCCCTCGACGAAAAGGCCTTTCCCGGACAGCACGCCCATCAGGCTGCCTACCCCTTCCGCGCGTCCCACTGAAACGAGCGACCCACGGTCGCGATATTCGAACGGCCGTTGAGGACTCAGCCGCCCCTGAATCCGTGATGCGAGTTCCGTGCACAGGTACCTCGCCTGTTGATGTGCCGCCTGTGCACGAGCAGGCACGAACTTCGATTGTGCTGTCCATGGTGCCTGAGCGCAGTCGCCGAGCGCGAACACATGCTGATCGTCGCTGCAAAGGAATGCATCGACCACGATCTGGTTCAAGTGGTTTGTCGCGAGCCCGACAGTCTTGAGAAATGCGGGGGCTTCGATGCCGGCAGCCCAGACGCAGATATCCGCTGGATAGAAATTGCCGGCCGCGTCCTCAAGGCCGTGACGGTCGACGCTCGCCACGCGCACACCAGTCCTGCAACTGGTTGCGGGTTTTCGACGGCCGTGGAATTTGTCTGCAAGCCGGGCCAGGACTGGATTTCAGGTCAGAGTAGCCAGATCGGCTAAAGTCCAGATTTCTGGACGCAGCGAATGACCCGAAGCCCATACTGGCAAGAGATTCCAACAAGATTGCGCCTGGAGCAGTTCGAGCAATTTGTCTGGCCGCATCTGAGCCTGGGCCGTCGCGGACCTCCCCCCACGCTGGCCTTGCACAAGATCTTCAACGGTTCCGTCGCATTAAGGCAGGCAGGACAAGCAAAGGCGATATGCGAAGGATAGCTTATGAAACTAACGAGTAAAATTGCTGGGCGGCAGACAGCGGACTGTTGCCAGAACATTGCAGCTGTCCTTTCTTGATCATGTGCATTAATTCGATGCCACTCAGAATGACACGCGCACAGTTGAAATCCTTGAATCCGAGCATCGGTCGGGTTCGGCGTTTGATGGCCCGATGGTCCTGCTCCACGATGTTGTTCAAATACTTGATCTGACGAACCTTGATGGGCATGTTGCGCTCGGCATTCACCGCGTTAAGCGCGGCCAGATTGGAGCCGCTTTTGTCGATGGTCACCGTCTCGGGCGAACCGTTCTGACCGATTGCCTTTTCGAAGAAGCGTCGCGCAGCAGCCTTGTCCCGCCTGGCTCTGAACAGAAAGTCAATGGTATTGCCCGCCTTATCCACCGCACGGTAAAGATATTTCCACGAGCCCTTGACCTTGATATAGGTTTCATCAACCCGCCAGCTCTTGCCGACCGGACGCTTGTACTTGCGAAACGTCTTTTCAAACAGCGGCACCAGCTTGATGACCCAGCGATGTACCGTCGAATGGTCGACGTCAATGTCACGCTCAGCCAGCATTTCCTCAAGGTTCCGAAGACTCAGCGAGTAGGCCACGTACCACCGCACGCACAGCAGCATCACTTCAAGGGGATAGTGCAGCCGCTTCAGAACCTTGGCGATGGCCGGAGCAAGCGTAGTTCGTGGTGTCAGTGTCTTCTTCATCGTGCGAACAAAGCGTTTTCATCAGCCTCGAAGTTTACCTCCCCCGCGTTAATGCGACAGAGCCCAGCAGGTCGCCGCGCTTCTTTACGACGGCCCGTGGGTGGCCGAGCGCCGCGCCGCGCTCGGCACGTTTTTTATGACACATCACCACGATATCGACACAACCGTCGCGAAGGTGATCGGCCAGGCGGAGCGTTTCGATGCGGCCGCCGCGTTCGACGGGCAGTACGTGCTTGCGAGGCTGGCGCGCCAAGCTGCAGCGCTTTTCGAGCATGCGGACGTGCTGATCGTGCCGACCACGCCGACGCACCCGACCATCGCCGACGTGCAGGCCAATCCCGTGGAGGTGAACAGCCGTCTGGGCGTCTATACGAACTTCGTCAATCTGCTGGATCTGTGTGCGCTCGCCGTGCCCGGCGTGCCGCGCGCCGACGGTCTGCCTGCGGGCGTGACGCTGATCGGACCATCGGGCGCGGACCAGCAGCTCGCGGTGCTCGGCGCGCGCATTCAGGCGCTGTTCAGCGAAGCCGTCGAGCAACGCGATGCCGACGCGATCGCGAGCCAGCCGCTGCCGATCCAGGAACCGGTCGTCATGCTCGCCGTGGTCGGTGCGCATCTGCGGGGCGAGCCGTTGAACTGGCAACTGCTGCAAGCCGGCGCGCGCTTCGTCGAAGCCACGACGACTGCGCCTTACTACCGGCTCTATGCACTCGCCGGCACATTGCCGCCGAAACCCGGCCTCGTGCGCCGGACGGACGACGCGGCAGGAGGCGAAGCCATCGCTATCGAACTGTGGGAAGTGCCGCTGCGCACCTTCGGCGCGTTCGTCGCCGCCGTGCCCGCGCCGCTCGCCATCGGCACGCTCGAGACCATCGACGGACGCAGCGTGAAGGGCTTCGTCTGTGAGCCCTCGGCGATCGCGCACGACGCGGGCGCCCTCGACATTACCGCTTACGGCGGCTGGCGCGCGTATCTCGCGCACCGCGCGCCACAGCCGAACGCCTGATGCCCGTCATCGGAAATCGAGCATTCAGAACGCAGTGATCGATCAACTCAAGGAAACTACACCATGACTCAACGTCGCGACTTCATCAAGCAGGCGGGCGCGTTCGCGCTCGGCAGCCTGCTGCCGCTCGAAAGCGTGTTCGCTGCCGAAAAGCTCACCGTCGGCGTGATCTACGTCGGCTCGAAGGGCGACTATGGCTACAACCAGGCGCAGGCCCAGGCCGCCGCGGTCATCAAAAAGATGCCGAACATGAAGGTGGTCGAAGAAGAAAATGTGCCCGAAACGGTGGCCGCGCAGAAGTCGATGGAAGCAATGATCGAGCAGGACGGCGCGACGCTCGTTTTCGCCACCTCGTTCGGCTACTTCGATCCGCACGTGCTGAAGATGGCGGCCAGGTACCCGAAGGTGCGTTTCGCGCATTGCGGCGGCCTCTGGAAGCAGGGCAACCCGTCGAACATCGCGAGCTACTTCGGCTACATCGACGAATGCCAGTACCTGAACGGCGTCGTCGCGGGCCACATGAGCAAGAGCAAAAAGCTCGGCTTCGTCGCGGCCAAACCGATTCCGCAAGTGCTGCGCAACATCAACGCGTTCACGCTCGGCGCGCAGTCGGTCGATCCGTCCATCACGACACACGTCATTTTCACGGGCGACTGGTCGATGCCGGTCAAGGAAGCCGAAGCGACCAACAGTCTTGTCGATCAGGGTTGCGACGTGCTGACCTGCCACGTCGACGGTCCGAAGGTCGTGATCGAAACGGCGGAGAAGCGCGGCGCGATGAGCTGTGGTTACCACGCGAGCCAGGCGGCGCTCGCGCCGAAGGGCTATCTGACGGGCGCCGAGTGGGACTGGGCGACGCCGTACAAAACGCTCGTCAGTGACGCGCAGACCGGCACGCCGCAGCCGAACATTCTGCGCGGCGGCCTCAAGGAAGGCTTCGTGAAGATGTCGCCCTATGGCGCCAGGGTGACGGCCGCCGCGAAGACCAAAGCCGACGCCGTCAAGGCGCAGATGATGGCCGGCCAGTTCGTCATCTTCAAGGGCCCGCTGAAGGACAACAAGGGCGGCACCGCGATCGCGTCCTCCACGGTCTACGCTCAGACCGATATCACGCTCGAGAGCATGAACTATCTCGTCGCGGGTGTGGTGGGCCAGATCTGATCCAGCGTGCTGACAGCGCAATTCGCGCAACTGAAGGAGAGACCATGCGTGCTCATGCTTCCACGGTGACGTCGCCCGGCATTGCCCGCGCGCTGCTCGGCGTGCTGCCCGCACTGCCGACGCTCGCGGCGGTCGCCGGCACGCTGCTGCTGTTCGCGATCTTTCTGCTCGTGCAGGGCCAGCCCGCGGGCGACGCGATCGTGCTGATCGCGCAAGGCGCATTCGGCTCGGCGTTCGCGTGGCAGAGCACGCTGCTGCGCGCCGCGCCGTTGATGCTCACCGCGCTGTGCGTGGCGCTGCCTGCGCAGGTCGGCCTGATCGTGATCGGCGGCGAGGGCGCGCTCGCGCTCGGCGGACTCGCTGCGGCCGTCACGCCGCAACTGCTGCCGCACGGCACGCCGTGGTTCGTCGCGACGCCCGCGATGGCGCTGGCGGGCATGATCGTCGGCGGTGCGTGGATCGGCACGGTCGGCGCGCTGCGGCAGTGGCGCGGCGTGAACGAGACCATCAGCTCGCTGCTGATGTCGTATATCGCGATTGCGTTGTTCAAGCATCTTGTCGAAGGGCCGTTGCGCGATCCGGCGAGCCTGAACAAGCCGTCGACGCTGCCGCTGCCCGATGCGTTCACGGTCGGCTCGCTGCCCGGACTCGATGTGCATTGGGGACTCTTCTGGGGCGCGCTCGCGTGCGTCGGCGCGTGGATCTTCGTGCGTCACAGCACCAAGGGTTTCGCGATGCGCGTGACGGGCGGCAACGCGCGCGCCGCGCGCCTCGTCGGCCTGCCAGTCAACTCGCTCGCGTTGACCGCATGCGTGCTCGGCGGCGGCGCCGCGGGACTCGCCGGCATGTTCGAAGTCTCGGCGGTGCAGGACAGCGCGAACGCGTCGCTGCTCGCGGGTTACGGCTACGCGGGCATCCTCGTCGCATTCGCTGCACGGCAGAATCCGCTCGCGATCATCGCGTGCGCGCTGATGATCGGCGGCATCGAGGCGAGCGGCAGTCTGCTGCAACGCCGCCTCGATCTGCCCGACGCAACGACGCTCGTCTTGCAAGGGCTGCTGTTCGCAAACCTGCTCGCGTGGGAGGCGCTCGGCGGCCGGCTCGCCGCGTGGCGCGTGAAGTTGCAGGCGGTCGCGCAATCCGGACTGCCGCATCCGCTGGAGCAAACTCATGCTTGATCTGCACTCGCCCGTTGCCGTGTTGCTGCTCTCGCTCTTTGCGGGCGCGATTCGCGTCAGCACGCCGTATCTTTTCGTGAGCCTCGGTGAATGCCTGACCGAGAAGGGCGGTCGCGTGAATCTCGGGCTCGAAGGCATTCTCGTGTCGGGCGCGATGAGCGGTTACGCAGGCTCGTACCTGACCGGTTCGCCGTGGCTGGGCGTGCTGATTGCCGGATGCGCGGGCCTGCTGCTCGGCTGCCTGCACGGACTCGCCTGCTCGCTGCCGCGCGTGTCCGACATCGCGTTCGGTATCGCGTTGATGCTGTTCGGCACCGGCCTCGCGTTCTATCTCGGCAAGCCGTTCATCGAGCCGCAGGCGGCGATGCTGCGCTCGTTCGACTTCGGCGCGTGGAGCGCATCGCCGCAATTGCATAACGCGCTGCATGTGAATCCACTCTTCCTGATCGGCGTCGTGCTTGCGTTCGTTCTGCAATGGGGTTTGCGCTCCACACGCTGGGGCATGACGCTGCGGCTCGTCGGCGAAAACGCGGAGAGCGCGCGGGCGATGGGCTATCCGATCACGCGCGTACGCATCGCGGCGACGGCGGTCGGCGGATTTTTCGCGGGCGTCGGCGGCGCGTATCTGTCGCTCGTTTATCCGGGCAGCTGGAACGAAGGACTGTCGAGCGGTCAGGGGTTGATGGCCGTCGCGCTCGTGATCTTCGCGCGCTGGCAGCCGCTGCGCTGTCTGTGGGCGGCGCTGCTGTTCGGCGCGGCCGGCGCACTCGGCCCCGCGCTGCAGGCGATCGGCGTAACGAGCGGCTACTACCTGTTCAACGCCGCGCCGTACGTGCTCACGCTCGCAATCATGATCGTCAACTGCCGGCCGGATCGAACGCTCGCAGGTGCGCCCGGCGAACTGAGTCTCACGCGCTGAAACCGCCGAAGCGATCCACCTACTTTTCGTCTCACCGGAGTCCGACATGACCCGTTTCATCGAAGCCCGACCGTATCCGTGGCCCTACGACGGCGCGCTTTGCGCCGACAATACGGCGCTCATCATCATCGACATGCAGACGGACTTCTGCGGCATCGGCGGCTATGTCGACAAGATGGGCTACGACCTGTCGCTGACGCGCGCGCCGATCGAACCGATCAGCCGCGTGCTGGCAACGATGCGCGAGCAGGGTTTCACCATCATCCATACCCGCGAAGGACACCGGCCCGATCTGTCGGATCTTCCCGCCAACAAGCGCTGGCGCAGCCGCCGCGCGGGCACGGACGGCATCGGCATCGGCGACGACGGTCCGTGCGGCAAGATCCTCGTGCGCGGCGAACCGGGCTGGGACATCATCGACGAGCTCGCGCCGCTGCCGGGCGAGATCGTCATTGACAAGCCGGGCAAGGGCTCGTTCTGCGCCACCGATCTCGAACTCATTCTGCGCACGCGCGGCATCGTCAATCTGGTGCTGACCGGCATCACGACCGACGTGTGCGTGCATACGACGATGCGCGAAGCGAACGACCGCGGCTTCGAATGCACGGTTCTCGCCGACTGCTGCGGCGCGACCGACAAGGGCAATCACGACGCGGCACTGAACATGGTGCTGATGCAGGGCGGTGTGTTCGGCACGGTGTCGGATTCCAGCGCGCTGATTGCGGCGCTCGGACGCTGATCATGTCGACGCTCGCCAGCATGAAACCGCTGCTGTCACACACCGGCGCGCTCGGCATCGAGGTGCTCGGCGCGAGCAAGCGCTTCGGTGCTTTCCGCGCGCTCGACGACGTGACGCTGAAGGTGCGCGCAGGCACGCTGCACGCGCTGCTCGGCGAGAACGGCGCGGGCAAGAGCACGCTCGTGAAAGGTCTCGTCGGTTATGGCGTGCTCGACAGCGGCCAGATCGCCGCGGACGGCCGCGAAGTGCGCATTGCTTCGCCCCGCGATGCCCAGGCGCTCGGCATCGGCATGGTGTACCAGCATTTCACGCTGGCGGCGGGTTTGTCGGTGGAAGAGAACCTGCTTCTCGCGCGTGGCCGGATGCCGTGGAAAATCGACTGGCAAGCCGAACGCAAGGCGCTCGGCGCGTTCATGCGCGGCATGCCGTTCCGGCTCGCACTCGACACGCCGGTGTCGAGTCTCGCGGCCGGCGAAAAGCAGAAGCTCGAAATATTGAAGCAACTGTATCTGCGTCAGCGCTTCCTGATTCTCGACGAACCGACCTCGGTGCTGACGCCGCAGGAAGCGGACGAAGTGCTGGGCCTCATGCGCGATCTCGCGACGCGCAGCGAACTCACCGTGCTGATGATCACGCACAAATTCCGCGAAGTGATGGCCTACGCGGACGACGTCACGGTCCTGCGCAAGGGCCGCTTAGTCGGCAGTTGCGCGGTGCGCGACACCGACCGCGACCGCCTCGCATCGTGGATGATGGGCAGCGACGCCGGTTTCGACGCGCGCGCGACAGCCGGCATCGACGACGTTCGGCCTGCGCGCCGGCCGCTTGTCGCCGATGCGCCGGTGGCGCTCGAACTGTCGGCGCTGACGGTGGTGGACGATCGCGGACACGTGGCGGTGCGCGATGCGTCGCTCGCGGTGCGCGCGGGCGAGATTCTCGGCCTGGCGGGCGTGTCGGGCAATGGCCAGAAGGAGCTTATCGAGGCGCTGGTCGGCCAGCGGAGCGTGCGATCGGGCGACATGCGCGTGAAGGGAGAAGCGTACCGCGCGACGCGCGAATCGATGACGCGCCTGAAAGTCTTCGCGTTGCCCGAGGAGCCGCTGCGTAATGCGTGTGTCGCGAATCTGAGCGTCGCGGAAAATCTCGCGTTGCGCGACTTCGATCGCGCGCCGTTGCGCGCGGGCGGCTGGCGGCTCAACCGTCGCGCGTTACGCGAACGCGCCGAAAAGCGCGTTGCCGAGTTCAACGTGCGGCCGCCGGTGCCGGAGCGCGCGATCGGCACGCTGTCGGGCGGTAACGTGCAGCGCGCGGTACTGGCTCGCGAACTCGGCCAGCCGGTCGATGTGCTGATCGTCGCCAATCCGGTGTTCGGCCTCGACTTCGCGTCGGTGGCCGATATACACGCGCGCATTCTCGCGGCGCGCGACGCGGGCGCGGCGGTGATGCTGGTGAGCGAAGACCTCGACGAATTGCTGGAACTGGCCGACCGCATCGCAGTAATCGCGGAAGGGCGGCTCGTTTTCGAAACCGCAGTGGAAAACGCGGACCGCGTGGTGCTCGGGCGCCACATGGCGGGCCACAACGACGATCGGCAACCCGAAGCGGCGGACACTGCCGCCGCCTTTCATGGAGCATGACAGATGAGTTCGAGTGGACTCGGCGGATTGAACCGCTCGCCCGCGGGCGTCGTAATCGGCCTCGTGCAATTGCAGAATCCCAATGTAGAAACGCCCGCGCAGCTCGCGGCGCAGACGCAGCGCGTGGTCGAACTGGTCGGCAAAGCGCGGCGCAACAACGCGGCGATGGATCTCGTCGTGTTTCCGGAATACGCGTTGCATGGCCTTTCCATGCGCACCGACGACGCCATCATGTGCAGCCTCGACGGCCCCGAAGTGGCCGCGTTCAAGGCGGCGTGCGTTGAGCACCGCATCTGGGGCTGCTTTTCGATCATGGAGCGCAATCCAGGCGGCAATCCATACAACAGCGGATTGATCATCGACGACCAAGGCGTGATCCAGCTTTACTACCGCAAGCTGCATCCGTGGGTGCCGGTCGAGCCGTGGGAGCCGGGCAATCTCGGCGTGCCGGTCTGCACCGGGCCGCGCGGCGTGAAGCTCGGCCTCATCATCTGCCACGACGGCATGTTTCCGGAGATGGCGCGCGAAGCCGCCTACAAGGGCGCAGAAGTGATTCTGCGCACGGCGGGATACACCGCGCCGATCCGCCACGCGTGGCGCATCACCAATCAGTCGAACGCGTTCCAGAATCTCGCGCAGACGGCGAGCGTCTGTCTGTGCGGCAGCGACGGCACGTTCGATTCGATGGGCGAGGGCATGTTCTGCGATTTCGACGGAACGGTGATGGTGGAGGGCAGTCATCGCCCGGACGAGGTCATCGTCTGCGAGATGCGGCCCGATCTCGTGCGCGAGGCGCGTATCCATTGGGGCGTCGAAAACAACATCTATCAGTTCGGACACCGCGGCTACGTTGCGGTGAAGGGCGGCGCGCAGGATTGCCCCTATACGTTCATGCATGACATGGTGCGCGGCGAATATCGTTTGCCTTGGGAGGCCGAGGTGCGCGTGACCGATGGCACTCCTTGCGGCTTCGCACCGCCGGAACGCATTTACAAGGGTTGACTGCCATGCCGACCGTCAACCAGGCGTTACCGTCGCCGTTCGCGTTCGAGCCGTCGAAGACGGCGCTCGTCGTGATCGACATGCAACGCGATTTCATCGAGCTGGGCGGATTCGGCGCGGCGCTCGGCAACGACGTGTCGCTGCTCGCGGACATCGTCCCGGATGTCGCGCGGCTGATCGCGCATGCGCGCACCCACGGCTGGCACGTTGTGCACACGCGCGAATCGCACGTGCCTGATCTGTCCGATTGTCCGCCGGCGAAACGTCTGCGTGGGCAGCCGAGCGCGCGCATCGGCGGCAAAGGGCCGATGGGACGCATACTCGTGCGAGGCGAACCGGGTAATGCAATCATCGACGCGCTCGCGCCGATTGACGGTGAACTGGTGATCGACAAGCCGGGCAAGGGGGCGTTCTACGCGACGCGGCTCGGCGAAGAGCTTGCGATGCGCGGCATCACGCATCTCGTGTTTGCGGGCGTAACGACTGAAGTGTGCGTACAGACCTCGATGCGCGAAGCGAATGATCGCGGTTACGACTGTCTCGTGATCGAAGACGCGACCGCGAGCTACATTCCCGCGTTCAAGGAAGCAACGCTCGCGATGATCCGTTCGCAAGGCGGCATCGTCGGCTGGACTGCGACGCTCGAACAATTGCTGGAGGCCGACGCTTGACCACACCGCCTGTCATCAACGACCCGGCGATCGTCGCCGAAGTGACCGCCGTGTTCGAAGCCTACGAACGCGCGCTGGTCGATAACGACGTCGACGCGATGAACGCGTTGTTCTGGGACGCTCCGGAAACGGTACGCTATGGAATTGCAGAAATCCAGCACGGCGGCGAGGAGATTCGCGCGTGGCGGGAATCGTGCGTGCCGGTGCCGGCTTCGCGCAGACGGCATCGCACGGTCGTGACGACGTTCGGCCGCGACTATGCGACGGTCAGCACCACGTTCACCAGCGACGCCACGCCGCTCGTCGGCCGTCAGATGCAGTCGTGGGCGCGGCTTGGCGCGCACGATGCGCCGTTCGGCGGCTGGATCGTCGTTGCTGCGCACGTCAGTCTGATCGATGCGCCCGATCAACCCGACGTGCAAGCCGCCCACGGGAAACGCGGACAATGCCGGGACGATTTGCAGGAGACTGGTCATCAAACCCAAACGGCTGACCGAAGCTAAAGACCCGATCGACGAATCCGACGACGTGGCGCCTGATGCGTCGAAAATCGTCTATGGCGCGAACCCGCTTGCCGAGCAGGTGTACCTGCAACTCAAGCAGGACATTTTCGACTTCCGGCTGTTTCCGGGCGATCGCTTCTCGGAGACTGACATCGCGCAGCATTACGGCGTGTCGCGCACACCGATGCGCGACGCGCTGTTCCGTCTGCTACGCGAAGGCTATCTGGAAGTCGGCTTCCGGCGCGGCTGGAAAGTGTGCAACATCGACTTCGAGCGGCTTGACCAGCTGTACGACCTGCGCATCGTGCTCGAACTGGCTGCTATAGAGCGCGTGACGAGCGGCTCGAACAATCGCGCGATCGACGCGCTCAAGGCCATCTGGTGCGTGCCGCGTGACGCACGCGAGACCGATCCGGCGCGCATGTTCCGGCTCGACGAAGGTTTTCATCGCGGGCTGGTGGAAGCCGCGGGCAACACCGAAATGCTACGCGTGCATAACGAAGTGACCGAGCGCATTCGCATCGTGCGACGCCTCGATTTCCTGAAGCCGCATCGCACCGACGCAACCTACGACGAGCACGCCACGATGCTCACGCTGATCGAACGCGGAAAGCTCGCCGAAGCAGGCATTATGCTGCGCGCGCATGTGACGCAGAGCAAGCTCGAAGTCCGCAAGATCACTGTTTCGATGCTCGCGCAGGCGCGGGACAGCAAGTTGCCGTTTGTGAGTTGAGGGGCTCCGGTGCAAATAGCGCGCGTGCGAATCGGTTAAGGTGTCGGACTGAACAAATTGAGAGCCGACGATGAGCAAACTGAAGAGCCTGGACGAACTGTTCGCAGGCCGTCACTTTGACCGTGAAGTGATCATTCTGTGTGTTCGCTGGTATTTGCGCTACAAGCTTAGCCTGCGCGATCTGGTCGAAATGATGGCGGAACGAGGTCTCTCGCTGGCGCACACGACGATCCTGCGCTGGGTGCGGCGCTATGCGCCGGAGTTCGTCAAACGGTGGAACCGCTTTGGCAGGCCCACTGGCCAGTCGTGGCGCGTCGACGAGACTTACCTCAAACTGCGCGGCAAGTGGGTCTATCTTTATCGGGCGGTGGATCGGGCAGGCCAGACGGTAGACTTCATGCTCAGCGCCAGGCGCGACGTGAAGGCGGCAAAAGCCTTTTTCAAAAAGGCAATCAAGCATCAGGGGCAGCCACCGAAGACCATCACGCTCGATGGTTATGCGGCCTCGCATCGCGCTGCGCGCGAAATGCAGGTCGATGGCTTGCTGCCTGAGGACACGAAGGTCCGATCCTCGAAGGCAGTATGACTTTCCGTGAGGCAGGGGCTGGCCAGCCGTGACGAATCAGACGCGGGTTAGCATTGCTGCCAGAGCCGCACGGTGTGGACAGCGCCACACCCGGCGATTTCCGGCACGGAGGCCAGCATGGAAAACGATAGCACGGTGTACGTCGGTCTGGATGTTCACAAGGATTCAATCACGGTCGCCTACGCGATCGGCATGGGCGAGGTGGAACTGCTTGGCAAGATCGGTACGACGAAGGCAGATATCGACCGCCTGTGCAGGCGCCTGCAGTCAAAAGGGCGACACGTACGCATCGTCTACGAAGCGGGTCCGTGTGGTTATGGGCTTTACCGGCAGCTCGTCCAGAAGGGATTCGACTGCATCGTGTGTGCACCATCGCTGATTCCGAAGAAGCCCGGCGAGCGCGTGAAGACGGATCGGCGCGATGCGATCAAACTGGTGCGAGCGCTGCGCGCCGGTGACCTGTCAGCGGTCTATGTCCCGGGCGTCGAGGATGAGGCATTCCGGGATCTGGCGCGGGCATGGGCCGGTGCCAGAGACGATCTGAAGCAGGCGCGGCAGCGGCTGAAGTCGTTCCTGCTCTCGCATGGCGTGCACTATACCGGGAACGCGAACTGGGGCGCCGCCCATCGGCGCTGGCTCAGCGCATATTCATTCGGGCACCCGTGGCGGCAACTGGCGTTTGACGAACACCGGCGCACGATCGAGGACCGACTCGCGCAGTGTGATCGCCTCGAAGCAGCGCTACGCGAGGCAGTCGTCAACTGGCGGTTTTATCCAGCCCTGCTGGGACTGCAGGCGATGCGGGGCGTGCAGTTCGTCACGGCCGTCGGGATACTGTCGGAACTGGGCGACCTGTCACGCTTCGAACATCCACGTCAACTGATGGCATGGCTGGGGGTGACGCCGTCGGAACATTCCTCGGGCGACAAGCGACGTCGGGGTAGCATCACCAAGACCGGCAACAGCTACGCCAGAAAGCTGCTGGTCGAGGCGGCCTGGAGCTACCGGCATCCTGCGCGCGTGAGCCGCGACATCCAGCGTCGGCACGAAGGTATTCCGAAGGCCATTATCGATCGCGCCTGGGACGCGCAGGTCCGGTTGTGCCGGCGATACCGGAAGCTGGCAGTGCGCGGCAAACACGTCAATATCGCGACGGTCGCCGTCGCCCGTGAACTAGCGGGCTTCATCTGGGACATCAGCCGCCTGGCGATGTCGCTTGCCACGTCACGCAGCGCACAGACCGCGTAAGCCGCCCGCCACTCAACGCAAGACAACAAGTGGAGGAGTTTCCTGAAGGCGGCGTAGCCCGGCACTCGAGTAACCCGCGAAGATATTTCGCAACGGGCATCACCAATTTGCGGCCCAAGACAGCGGCAGGCTCATGAGGCGGACCTCTGTAATGCGGTAGCCAATCCGCGGATATCAGTGTGATCCACCGTCGACCTTACTGCTACGCCGCCCTCAGGGAATTCTCGCGCCTATGAAAAAGCGAAAAATCAACATCGCGATTGACATGGAAAGTCATATCAATATCTCAATAATCTGGTCGAGCAGGACCACCGCAATATCAAGTCCCGGACGAAAGTCATGCTCGGTTTCAAACGTTTCAGGAACGCAGCGATCACTCTCTCAGGTATCGAATTGGTACATCGTATTCGCAAAGGCCAATTCAGCCTCGCGAAGCTCGACCTCAAAGATACCGCTGCGCCCGCAGTTTGGAAGGCCGTGCTGTCTGCTTGATGAGGTCTCCGTTCTACAGAAATCTCGTCCAGACCGTCTATTTGCACCGGAGCCCTGTTTAGTAGCCCCTCGGGAGTCTTTTTGAAACCGGTTCTGGACGACTACGTTGGCACACCCTTATGAACGGGAAGACATACCTTGATCGTAGTGCCGTTTCCCGGCGAACTGACAAGATTGATTTGGCCACCCAGCATCAGGACGCGCTCCTCCATCCCCGCCAGTCCGAACGATCTCTTTCTGGTCGCCAGAGGATCGAATCCTTTTCCGTCATCCCGTACTTCCAGCAGACAGGCATCCGGCGTTCGCTCGAGCGTGATGGTGACCTGCGTGGCCGCAGCGTGACGGGCAACATTGGTCAGCGCCTCCTGGGCGACGCGAAACAGCACGATAGCGCGGTCCTCGCTCAGCACGAGAGTCTCGTCCTGCACGCGGAGGCGACACACCGTGCACGGATTCCGGTTGAATTCGGCAGCGAGCCACTCGAGCGCAGCCACAATGCCTGCGTCGAGTGCAGCAGGGCGTAGCGACGCGATGACGCCTCGGACAACCTGCATGGTGGTGTCCACCAGGGAGGTCAATCCCCGGGCCTGTTCGACGAGCTGAGGGTGGCCGTCGCCAAACTGCATAGCTAATACCGACGCCCTCATACGAAGCGCGGTGAGGTGTTGCCCCAGTTCGTCGTGCATTTCCCGAGCAATGTGCTTGCGCTCTTCCTCCCGAGCCGTCTCGCGACGGGAGGTGAGTTCCCGCAGCATCTCGTAGGACTCGCGCAAGCGGTGCTCTGCTTTCTTGCGGTCCGTCAGGTCGAGCACGAAAGCGACACCCTCGTTTCCGCCCTCGTCGAACGTGGCGACGCCGATCAGCACGGGCACGCGGCTGCCGTCTTTCCGGAAGTACTCCTTTTCGAACGGTTCCAGGCGCCCAGTCACTTTCTGTTGTGGTATCCATTGACTCAGGTCACGGGCGAGCCATTCTGGTGGCGTGAGGTCCATCCAGCGTAGCCGGCCCGCCATGAGGTCCTCGCGCTCGTATCCCACGATGCGCAGAAACGCGTCGTTGGCCTCGAGAACGTGACCATCGAGATCCCATATGAAAATACCGATGATGTTGGCGTCGACAAGGCGCCGGATCTTCGCTTCGCGTTGTTCGAGTTCGCGGTACAAGCGGGTATTCTCGAGCGAAGTCGCCGCCTGGGAAGCAAGGAGCCGAAGCACCGCAATCCGGGCCGGCGCGAAGACGCGCGTGGTCAGATTGTTTTCGAGGTACAGCGCACCGATGAGCTTCGCCTGATTCATCAGGGGCAGGCAGAGAATGGAACGGGCGCGTTGCCCACGGATGTAAGGATCGGAAGCAAACGGGGGCTCGGCTGCGGCATCGTCGAGCATGACGCTCTCCCGGGTGCGCAGGACATAGTGAAGGACCGACTCCGGCAGCACCGTCGCGGTGACGGGCTCGTCGTACAGCTGCACGTTGAACGTGTCGCCGCCGGTCGTAGCTGCTGCAGCGATGCGCTGCTCACCGCAGCGTGGCAGAATCAACAGGCCGCGCTCGGCGCCGGCCTGTTCAATCGCCGTGCGCATGAGCGTCTTGATCAGCTTGTCCAGCGCGATCTCGCCCGACACAGCCTGCGACACCTTGATCACAGTGGCGAGGTCGAGGTGTTCAACCGTCGTCGCGATTGTGCTCGTCGGGGCGGGCGCGGACTTTCCAGTCCTAAGGTGCGGATACGCTTCCTCGAGTTGCCGTACCTTCCCGTCGGCTCCCCAACGCAGGTAGCAGTAGCAGGCGTCCTGCAAATACACACGGGCAATTTTCTCAAAACCGTGTGCCGCGTAGAAGCGGGACGCAAGTTCATTGGCGAGCGCCTCATTGTGAGCAAAGCCGTTTGCCTGGGCCGAGCGAATAGCCTGTTCGTACAGACGCTCAGCATCGAAATTGCGCCCCTCCAGGCGAGCGACTTCCGCACCGACCAGCGCGGCGCGGTTCTCGAAATTCTCCGGACAGTTTTCCGCCCAGATCTCCAGTTGCCTGTGATGCGCAGCCACAGCGTCCAGGTGCTGCGGTCGCTCCTCGGCTGGTGCGCAGGCGCACCAGGCGGCTCGGGCCAGTGCGGCGTAAAAGTGATAGTCGGCATCCTCGAGGTGCGCGGATGAGATCCAGAGCAGCCGTTGCGCCTTCGATGCGGCGTCCATGGCCGCCGCATAGTCGCCGGCCATATAGCGCGCCTGCAATTTCCGAATCCAGTACCCACACGCAGCCAGCTTCAAGGCCGGATTGCTGGACAAATGCTGTTCGATACGAAGCTCATTGAACTGCCCGTCGTCAAGGCAGCCGAATTTCAGCGTCAAGCCACGGAGCATCCGGATCAATGCGAGCCGCGCTGCGATGATGTCGATGACGAGGCCGAAGCGCGCCTTCTCGACGAACGCGAGGCCACGTTCGCCTTCGCCTTGCACCTCGGGCAGAGGATCGCCGGCGAAGAGCAGGTCCGAGTTGAGACCGTCGCACGAATAGGCTGCATGCGTGAGGTCTCCGATCCGGTTCGCCGCGTCGAACGCGCGGCGCAGCAGATCACAGCAAGCACGCACGTGTTTCATCCAGGGCACGACGAAAACCGCGAAGCAAAGATAGGTGCTCGCCTCGAAGCGTTTTAGTCCACGTCGTTCGGCCAGCTCGAAGCCGAGCTGGCCGAACCGGAATCCGGCCTGGTAGTCGCCGAAACGCGGTCCGGCGATCCTGGCGAGCATGACATAGGCGACGCATGAAGCATCGCAGTTGCCGACTTCGAGGCTTAGACTGACCGCCTTGCAGTTCGCCAGGGAAGCCAGGTTCGCATCGGTAAACACGGCCGGCGGCAAGAGCTTACTCAGAAGCGCGACGGTCGCGAGGGAGGCCGGGTCCTTCATCAGTGGCAGGTCGATGAGATCCTCGATGGCCCGGCCCCGAAGCAGTGACCAGACGCGCGCGTATTCGCGTCGCACCTCGTCATCTTGCGGATGGGGTGACCACTCAATACCGACAAGCCGAAGGTAGTCAAGACCCACAGCGACCGCGCGGCCGCTCTGATCCAGGGTCGTGCAGACATCCATGTGCAGGCATGCAATCTTGGCTTGTTCGACCGTTGTCGTGGCGCGACTAGACAGCGCCGCCAACCGCTCTTCAGCGACAGATAACTGGCCCGTTAAGAATTCGCAATCAGCCCGGTTCAGCTCCAGCGCAAAGATCAGCGCATGCCGGCGCTCCCAGCAATCGTCCTCCAATAGTTCAGCACCGGTGACGAGATAGGTGAGCGCCGAGGCATAGGCTGTCGACCCCTTGGCGCGCTGGCCCGCGAGCAGGTTGAGCTCAGAAAGTTGGTCCCGTTCCTCTTGTTGGGTGATCAGCGCGGCACCGCGGTTGAGCTGACCCACGATCTCGAAGATCGCCTCCTCCCGCTGCTCCGGCGGCGTCTGCGCGGCGAGCAACCGCCCGATCCGCAGATGGCCCTCGGCGCGTGAGGCTTCCGGGATCAGCGAATAGGCGGCTTCCTGAATCCGGTCGTGAACAAACCTGTAGGAGCCCTCCAGCCGCTCGACCAGTCCCTGCTGGACCGCCGGCCACAACGACGCGTGGGCCTGCTTTGTCGAAGTTCCGAGAACGATCGCAAGCATCGCGATCGCCGCGACGTTGCCGAGACAGGCGAGCTGCAGCAACGCCCGCTGCGTTTCGACTGGCAAGCGAGTTAGCTTGCCAACCATGAGGTCCACGACATTCTTGGTGTAACCCTGGGCATGAATGCGAGCGAGATCCCAGCGCCAGCACGCCGCGTCATGATCGAAGCGGAGCAACCCCTCTTCGGCGAGCGCGTAGAGAAACTGAATCACGAAGAACGGATTGCCGGCGGTCTTCGCATGGACCAGCTGCGCCAGCGGCGCGGCGCGTTCCGGCTCGCCGTGAAGGGCATCCGCAATCAACTGCTCCAAGTGCTCGCGAGCGAGCGGCGCGAGTGTGAGCTCCTGCACCTGCGCTCCTGCTAGGCGGATCGCATCGAGCTTGCGCGTCAACGGATGAGCGGCGTCGACTTCATTGTCGCGATACGCGCCGATCAGCATGAGATGCTGCAGGTCAGACCGGGTCAGCAGATCCTCCAGCAGATCGAGTGTCGCCGCGTCGAGCCATTGGAGATCGTCGAGAAACAGCGCCAGCGGATGTTCGGGTCGGGCAAAGACACCCATGAAGCGCCGGAACACGAGCTGGAAACGGCTGTGTGCCTGCTGCGGCTCAAGCTCCGGGACCGGCGGGGGGGCCCCGATGATGAGCTTCAGTTCGGGGACGAGGTCGGTCATGAGCCGCGCATTGGGCTCCAGCGCTTCCAGAAGGGCATCACGCCAGCTCGCCAGCTCCGTGTCTCGCTTGCCGAGCAGCGGCCGCACCAGGCCTTGAAACGCCCGGACCAGCGTCGCATAGGGAATGTCGCGCTTGTACTGGTCGAACTTGCCGGAGGCGAAGAGCCCGCGCGACGGCACCAGCACCTTGTGCAGTTCATTGACGACGGACGACTTGCCGATGCCGGAATAGCCGGAGACGAGCACCAGTTCGGGCGCGCCGCGCTTGACGACCCGATCGAACGCGGCAACCAGGGTATCGACCTCGCGTGCTCGCCCATACAGCTTTTCAGGGATCAGCAGCCGGTCGGGCGTGTCGTGTTCGCCCAGCGGGAAGGCATCGATGCGGTGCTGACGCTCCCAATCGGCCAGGCAGCGTCGCAGGTCGCGCTCGACGCCGGCGGCGGTCTGGTAGCGCTCCTCGGCGGTCTTGGCGAGCAGCTTCATGACAACGTGGGAGAGCTGAGCCGGGACCGTCTCCACCCGTTCGTTGGGCGGCACCGGCTTTCGGGCGATATGGCAGTGCACCCATTCCATGGGGTCGGCGGCCGTAAACGGCAGCGCGCCGGTGAGCATCTGATAGAGCGTGACACCGAGCGCATAGAGGTCGCTGCGGGCGTCGATCGAGCGATTCATCCGTCCGGTCTGCTCGGGCGCCATGTAGGCGAGCGTGCCGGCGATGGTTTCGGGCGGCTCGGGCGGCTGCCGCTCGCGCGGCAGCCGCGAGGCAATACCGAACCCGGTGAGTCGCACCTGTCCGTCCGCGCAGTTCACCAGGACATGGGCGGGCTTGAGGTCCTTATGGACGAGGCCGCGCTGGTGGAGCTTGCCCAGCGCCGCGGCGATGCCGACGGCGAGGCCTACAACACGCCCTACCTCCATGGGCGCGCCGAGTAGCCGCTCGAGTGGCTCACCGCCCGGATCCTCGAGGACCAGCAGGGTCCGGCCGCCTTCGTGCACCAGCTCCAGCGGTCGCACTGCCCACGCGCCGTCCAGTTCATCCTTCAGTCCAAATTCGTGAGCGAGGCGATCCAGGCTGACGGGTGATGGGTGCTCGGCAGCGGGCCGCGCAATCAGTACGTTGTCGCCGCCATCGCCCTGGCGCCGCCCTCGACAGAAGACGCGCTCGTCATCCTCCCACAAGACCTGGAGGCTGTTACCCATCGGCGCCGGAACCATAGGAGGGGGGTTCATCTGCCGCCCGCTGCAGTCATGGTCAGACTGCTGTTTGTCATTGGGTTAAGGAGGGGACGCCAACATGCGCCCGTCTCAACTCGCAGGGTGCACTGGAAAATCAAATTACAACACGGCATCGCCATGGTCAGCAAGGCGCGCAGCAGAAGTCAAGCATCAGCGTACACCTTGGACACCCCGGCGTCACACAGATGTCGGCTCTGAATTCTTAGCTTGAAGAACTCAGACGTGCAGGTTGAAGGCCAAACAGACGTATTCTGTCGAATTCAGGGAGCAGGCGCTGGCGAAGGTCGCAGGGACGGTTGCCGCGGAACTGAATGTGAACGTATTAACCTTGAGGAAGTTCCGACGTATGCCTAACGGCCGAACATCAGCCCGCCTTGCTCGAGGCGACCATTGTTGACATTGAAGCCGTTCTCCAGTTTGAAAATCGCGCTCAGCCCGCTGCCAAGATCCTCTGTTCCTTTAAGACCCCAGCGGCTACCTTGAGCGTAGCCGCTCCGGAGTTCATACACCTTCGAACCTGCGACATTGTTGGTGTAATCGAAGTCTTCATCAATCAGACCGTAAAGCGTCGCAGTAGATTGAGCGAATACCGGCGTTGCGATAGTGGAAATAAAAAGTACAGCAAGTGTGCTTTTTTCATTAAAGTCTCCGAATATAACTACGTGAAAACTTCTTTATCGACGGACCGAATTAACCGCGTATGATCCGTATCTGATCTATCAGCATTACTGATGAAAAATCAGACGTCGTCGGCAGTTTTCTCACGGTCGCGGGCTACTTCAGGCTCCCAGAGAGAAACTGCCCGAGTCGTTCGCTGCACGGCTTAGTCAATACTTCCTCAGGAAGCCCCTCTTCCTCGGTGCGTCCTTGATGAAGAAACACCACATGATTCGATACATTGCGGGCAAACCCCATTTCATGCGTAACCACAATCATTGTGCGTCCTTCGTCTGCGAGCTTTTGCATTACCTTGAGAACTTCACCTACCAGCTCCGGGTCGAGTGCAGATGTTGGTTCATCGAACAGCATGACGTCAGGGTTCATCGCCAATGCGCGCGCAATCGCGACACGTTGCTGCTGCCCTCCCGAGAGATGCGACGGATACTGCTTCTCCACGCGCGGCGCGAGTCCGACTTTCTCCAGGTATTCACGCGCGCGCTCTTCCGCCTCGCGACGTGGCAGCCCGAGCACATGTACCGGCGCTTCAACAATGTTCTCGAGAACGTTCACATGCGCCCAGAGATTGAAATGCTGGAACACCATCGAGAGTTTCTTCCGGATACGCTGCAGCTGCTTCGGGTCCGCGACGTCGAGATAGCCGAGCTTGCCGATGAAACCGACAAGCTTGCGAAACAGATATCGACAAAGGCGAAAGTCGTGCGTGGCGTCATTGCTGGGGACGCCTGAGCGCGGCCAGATGACTTAAGCCTTCACCGCATCGGCCTTGATGCCGACCATCAACGCCAGCCCGCTCAGCACCAGCAAACCTGCGAGAAGGTAGACCGCGAGATCCATGCTGCCCGTACTCGTGCGAATCTGGCCGATCACCCACGGGCTGACGATGCCGCTCGTGATCCCGATGCTGCTGATAAACGCAATGCCGGATGCCGCAGCCTTGCCGGAAAGATGGCTCGTCGGCACGGACCAGAAGATCGGCAGTGCGGCGAAGATCAATACGGCGGCAAGCGACAGAATCGCCAGCATCGTGGGAAAGCTGTTCAGATGCAGCGTCAGTGCCGCCAGCGCCAGCCCGCCGCCGATCGTGCAAAACGCAAAGTGCTTGCGCCGCTCGCCCGTGCGATCGGAACGACGCGCAATCAACATCAGACCGATCGCGCCGATCGCATTCGGCACGACGGTATAGAGACTCACCGACACGACATCCTTGATGCCGAAATCGCGGATCATCAGCGGCATCCAGAAGTTCAACGTGAGCGACGCGCAGGTCAGCGAGAAGTAAATGAACGCGAACAGATAGACGCGCGGATTGAGCAGCGCCGCCGCGAAACTGCGACCGTCGTGCTTGCTGTCCTTCGCCTGGCCTTGCGCGCAGAGTGCAACGAGCCGGTCCTTTTCTTCGTGGGTGAGCCAGTTCGCGTGGTGCGGCTTGTCCACCAGGTAACGCCACGTGAGAAACGCGAGGATCACGGCGGGTGCGCCTTCGATTGCGAACATCCATTGCCAGCCGAACAGTCCCATCACGCCGTTCATGTCGCGCATGATCCAGCCGGAAAACAGGCCGCCCAGCACGCCCGCTACCGCGACGCCCGCAAAGAACACGGACATCACCGCCGCGCGACGATTCGCCGGAAACCAGTAGGTCAGATACAGCACGATGCCGGGGAAGAAGCCGGCCTCGAACACGCCGAGCATGAATCGCAGGATATAGAAGTGCGCGGGCTTCGATACGAACATCATGCACATCGACGCGATGCCCCACAGCAGCATGATGCGCATGAAGGTCTTACGTGCGCCGTATCGGGCGAGCAGGATGTTGCTCGGCACTTCGCATAGCACATAGCCGACGTAGAACACGGCTGCGCCAAGCCCATACATGGCATCGCTGAAGCCGAGATCGTGCTTCATCTGCAATTGCGCAAAACCGATATTGATGCGGTCCAGAAAAGACACGACATAACAGAGAAACAGAAACGGAATGATGCGCCACGCGACCTTCTGAAACATCAGGTGATCGGCCGTGACAGGCGCGACTTGCCGAATGGCGTCGCCATCGAGGGAATGTTGCATGTCTCGCTCCATATGCGTTGCGCGTCTGACTGGAGACGAGCAAGCCCGAGGCGTCTGTGCGCCTTCATGTTCTGAACGGTGAAAGGCCGGACGGCCTTTCCAGGTGTGCTTCGTGCGATCAGTGCGCAGCGCGTGCCGCGCCCTGTTTCGCGATCAGTCCTGCAGCGCGGCCCACATTTCCTTGTCGCGCTGCGCGGTCCAGATACGCGGATGCGTGATGCCGCTCGCTTCGTCATACGCGCGCGAAACGTCGAACGGCAGGCAGTGTTCGTAGATGAACACCTGGCCGAACTTCGGGTCCATCGCCTTGCGCGTGAGCGCCATCGCGCCCTTCAGATCGAGCTTGTCCTTGTACGCGTCGCGGCCGGCTTGCAGCAGCGTCGTCACGAAGTCTTTCGTGTAGTCGAGGCCCTTGTTCACGTCAGCCGGATTGAGTAGCGCGGGGCCGCGTCCCGGCACGAGCTTGTCTGCATTCAGCGCGCGCAATGCCTCGAGCGTCGCGGGCCATTGTTCGAGTTGCGCGTCGCCGCAATAGCAGGCCGCGTCGTATTCGACCAGATCGCCGGAGAACAGCACTTTCTGAGATGGCAACCAGACGACCGTATCGCCCTTGGTATGGCCCGAGCCGAGGTGCGCGATGCGCACTTCGAGCTTGCCGAGGAACAGCGTCATTTCCTTTTCGAACACGAGCGTCGGCCAGGTCAGACCGGGAACGGTTTCGACGCCAGCAAACAGACGCGGAAAGCGCTCGATTTCGGATTTCATATCGGCTTCGCCGCGCTCGACGATCATTTCATAGGTGCCGCGGCTCGCGATCACCTGCTGCGCGCCTTCATTGAAATACGCCGACGCGCCGAGCACGCGCACCGCGTGATAGTGCGATAGCACGACATATTTGATCGGCTTGTCGGTGACGCTGCGGATCTTCGCGATCAGGTCTTGCGCCATCGCGGGCGTGGCAGTCGTATCGACGATCAGCACGCCGTCGTCGCCAATGATGACGCCCGAATTCGGGTCGCCTTCCGCCGTGTACGCATATGCGTTCTCGGACAGTCGGGTCCATGTGATTTTCTTTTCTTCCAGGTCGGCCTGGGATGCAAAAGCCTTTGCCATGTCTGTCTCCGTTATACGACTCGTTGGGGATGAGCTATGGTCGTCGTCATGCGAAAGTTTGTCAATAGCAAAACACCTTGCCGTTAACTAAACTAGGGTAAACTCCGCAGATTGGGGGTTGGGGCTCAATCGGATACCATCTATCCCTTCCATCGCGAGGCACCGAATTGGTCAAATCCGCATCGGGCGAAAGTCCGGGTCATACGACGGCTGACGCGTCGGTCGAGAGGAAGCAACGGGGCATTCAAAGCGTCGAGGTAGGCGGGCGTCTGCTCCAAGCGCTGGCACGGCATCGCGTCCCGCTCGGGCTGACCGAACTGGCGGGCGAGGCACAACTGTCTTCCGCGCAGGCTCACACGTATCTGGTGAGCCTGACGCGTCTTGGCCTCGTCAAGCGCGACGCGCTGACGGGCAATTACGAGCCAGGCCCGTTGTCGTTGCGCCTCGGGCTCATGCATATCGAACAGCAACCGGTGTACCGGATCGCCGCGCCGTACGCGGCAGCGCTTGCCCAGCAAGTCGGCTTCAGCGTGGCGATCTGTGTGGCGGGCGCGCAAGGGCCGACCATCGTGCGATACGAGCGCGGCGGTTTTCCGCTGCATGTAAATCTGCATATCGGTACGGTGATGTCGCTCGAAGCCACGTCCACGGGCCGCATCTTCTGTGCGTTTTACGCGCACGAGCAGGTCCGCCAGATGGCGCGGAGTCAGGCGCTCGCGCCCGATGCATCGTCGCCGGGTAACAGCGCGGCCAGGACGCCGGTGGTCGATGCGCAATGGTTCAAACGCTTCGACGCCATCCGCGCGCGCGGGATCGAGCGCGGCGTCGACGCGCCGAGTCCGGGCGTCAGCAGCTTGAGTGTGCCCGTGTTCGACGCGCAGCAGCGAATGCAGCTTGCGTTGACGGCAATCGGTTCTTCGGGATCGATCGACGTCGGCTGGAACGGCGACGTGGCTCGCCAGTTAATCGAAACCACCCGGCAAGTCACCGAAGCGCTCGTCACCTCGAATTGAAACCATGCACACCGACACTCCGGACACGTCCGGTTTTAACGTAACCGAAACCAGCGATCCGAAAGCGCAACGCGGCATCAGCGCGCTCGACAGCACGGGCGAACTGTTGCTCGCGCTGGTTTCCGCGGGTCGCCCGCTGTCGCTGCGCGATCTGGCCGCCGCCGCCGATATGCCCGCCGCCAAGGCGTTCCCACACCTGGTGAGTTTGCTAAAGGTGGGTCTGCTCAGTCGCGACGACGCGGGCTATTTCAATGCGGGGCCGCTCAGCATGGAGCTAGGTCTGATCGCATTGCAGCGGATGTCGCCGATACGCGACGCCGAACCCGAGATCGTCGCCTTGGCCGCCGAGTCGGGGATGAGCGTCGCGGTCGCGATTCTCGGACCGCTCGGGCCGACCGTAATCCGCTTCGAAGAATCCGCGCGACCGCAGCACGTCAGCTTGCGGGTTGGAACGGTGATGTCGTTCGTGAATACGGCGATCGGGCGGGTGTTTGCCGCGTACCTCTCCGACGACGTGCTGATCGGCCTGCTGGCGCAGGAATCGATCCGGCTGGCGGGCGCGAATGCGGCCGACGTGGTGGTATCTGCGAAAAAAGCCGCGCCGTCGTTGGCGCACACTTATCAGGCGCGACGCACGAAGGTCATGGCAGACGGCATCGACAACGCGCTCGATGCGCCGGTGCCGGGTATCGGTACGCTGGCGGCGCCCGTATTCGATCACACCGGCAGCATTGCCCTCGTGGTCGCGTTGATCGGACCGTCTGGCAGCTTCGACCACAGTTTCGACGGCGCGACCGCGCAAAAACTGCTCGCGGCGACGCGCCGGCTTTCGTGGCGCTTTGGCTGGATCGGCGGCTGACTTTGCGACTCTGCGATCGACCCTGCAATTGACTTCGCGACCGGCAGTGCGGCTGATGCCGACGCGCGGCGCGGGGTTATGCGGAGCGGGGCGGCGGCTCCGCATCGGGTTGCATGGACGGCTCGGCGGCTGCGAAAGCGGGAAGGCTCATCGCGTGACCGGCGATCCTGACTATCGTCGGATAGGCGTCGAGCGGCACGTCGAAGCGCCGCGCGTTCCAGACCTGCGGCACGATGCAGAGGTCGGCGAGCGTCGGCGTATCGCCGAACACGAGCGTGCCGACGCGCGGATCGACCGACAGCCGCTTCTCCAGCGAAGCGAAGCCAAGATCGATCCAGTGCCGATACCACGCGCTCTTCTGCTCGTCCGTGATACCGAGCGTGCCGCTCAGATACTTCAGCACGCGCAGGTTATTCACCGGATGAATGTCGCACGCCACCTGCAACGCCACGGAGCGCACATACGCGCGATCCAGCGCCAGGCGAGGCAACAGCGGCGGCTCCGGATATACCTCGTCCAGATAGTCGATGATCGCAAGCGATTGCGTGAGCACATGCGTCTGATCGCCAACGCTATGCGTCAGCGACGGTACGAGCCCCTCGGGATTGATCGCACGATATGCGGGCTTCAGATGCTCGCCGCCGTCGCGCACCAGATGGACCGGCGACTGATCGAACGGAATCGCTTTCAACGCCAGCGCGATCCGCACCCGATACGACGCCGAGCTGCGGAAATAGCCATGCAGCGTGGGATCGCTCATGCAAGCTCCGGCGCGGGCAGGATCTTCCCAGAACATGTGCCGAAGCCGACGCGATAGCCGTCGCCCTGGCACCATCCGCGTATCGCCACTTCGTCGCCGTCCTGAAGGAACGCGCGCGTGTTGCCGGAAGGCAGCGCGAGCGGGCGCTGGCCGTTCCACGTCGATTCCAGCAGCGAGCCGCACGAATCCGGCGTCGCGCCGCTGATCGTTCCCGAGCCCATCAGGTCGCCGACCCGAACGTTGCAGCCCGAAGCGGTGTGATGCGCGAGTTGCTGCGCCATCGTCCAGTACATGTATTTGAAGTTGGTGCGGCAAATCGTAGACGTCTCGCGTTCGCCCGCGCCGTGCAGATCGACTTCAAGTTGAATATCGAAGCCGTGTCTTCCCGCGTGACGCAGATACGGTAGCGGCTGCGGCGACTGTTCCGGCTGTGCGCAGCGGAATGGGTCGAGCGCGTCGAGCGTCACGATCCACGGCGAAATCGTGGTGGCAAAGCCTTTCGAATTGAACGGTCCGAGCGGCACGTATTCCCACTGCTGGATGTCGCGGGCGCTCCAGTCGTTGAGCAGCACCATGCCGAAGATATGCGCCTCAGCCTGTTCGCACGCAACCGGCTCGCCGAGCGTCGTATTCGTGCCCACGATAAAACCCGTCTCCAGTTCGATATCGAGCTTGCGGCACGCGCTGTAAATCGGGCGATCGCTGTCGGGCGTCTTGATCTGGCCGTTGGGTCGCCTGACGGGCGTTTCGCTGACGACCACCGACGACGCGCGGCCGTTATAACCAATCGGGATTTCGAGCCAGTTAGGCAGAAGGGCGTTCTTCGGATCGCGGAACATCGAGCCGACGTTGGTCGCATGTTCCTTCGACGAATAGAAATCCGTATAGCCCGGAATCTCGACGGGCAGATGCATCCGGGCATCGGCTTGCGCGACCAGCGCCTTCTCGCGCAGCGAAGCGTCGTCGCGCAACGAGGCCGTGTTCGCATCGAGCAGCGACGACAGCTGCGCGCGCACTGCGCGCCACTGCGCCTGTCCGAGCGCGACAAAGCGGTTCAGCGACGCACACGCGAACACGTCGCGGCCCGGTGTCAGCAGCCCGTTATCCGCAAGCGCGGCGAGATCGACAATGCGATCGCCAATCGCGACACCGACACGTGGCGTCGTATTGTTGTTGTCGCTGAACACGCCGAACGGCAGGTTCTGGATCGGAAAGTCGCTGGCTGGATCGTTTGCAGATTTGACCCAGCTTTTACGGCGCGGATCGTTGGCCGCTTGCCACGTCATCGAAGTGGGGTTCGTCATGCTTGCGTCTCCGGCTTGAAGTTTTTCCGCAGACCTTGCCAGCATTCGAAATACTCGGCCTGCAATTGCGAGCTTTCCAGTGCGAACGCAGTCGGGCGAATTATGCGCGGCGTCTCGAACATGAATGCGAGCGTGTTGTCCACCTTATGCGGTTGGGTCGTATCCGATGCCGATGCTTTGCGGAACGTCTCCGCATCCGGGCCATGCCCGGACATGCAGTTATGCAGACTCGCACCGCCCGGCACGAAGCCTTCTTCCTTTGCGTCGTACGCGCCGTACACGAGTCCCATGAACTCGCTTGCGACATTGCGATGGAACCAGGGTGGTCGGAACGTATCTTCCGCGACCAGCCAGCGCGGCGGGAAAATCACGAAGTCGAGCGAGTGCACGCCTTCCGTATCGCTCGGCGATTGCAGCACGAGGAAGATGGACGGATCGGGATGGTCGTAGCTGATCGAGCCGATCGTATTGAAGTGCCGCAAATCGTATTTGTACGGCGCACAGTTGCCATGCCACGCCACCACATCGAGCGGCGAATGCCCGATATCCGCGCTCCACAGATGACCGTCAAATTTGGCGACCAGTTCGAACCGGCCTTCGCGATCTTCGAAAGCCGCATGAGGCGTCAGGAAGTCGCGCGGATTCGCGAGGCCGTTGGAGCCTATCGGTCCCAGGTCCGGCAGCGCGAGCAATGCGCCGAAGTTTTCGCATACGTAGCCGCGCGCCTCGCCATCCGGCAGCGCAACCGAAAAACGTACGCCGCGCGGAATCACCGCAATCTCGAACGGCTCGACATCGAGTACGCCGAGTTCGGTCGCAATCGTCAGGCGGCCTTGCTGCGGCACGATCAGGAATTCGCCGTCGGCGGAATAGAAGAAGCGCTCATGCATCGATGCGGTGGCTGCGTACAGATGAATCGCGCAGCCGCTCATCGACGCCACCGATCCATTGCCCGCCATCGTCACCAGCGAATCGACGAAGTCCACCGGACCATCGGGCATTGGCAGCGGGTCCCAGCGCAACTGGTTGGGCGGCGTCGTCGGCACCGTCGAAAAGTCGCCAACCAGCCGGTCATTCGACAGCCGCGTGAACGGCTTGTGAACAGCGGCCGGACGAATCCGGTAAAGCCACGAACGGCGGTTGTGTGCGCGCGGTGCGGTGAACGCGGTGCCCGACAACTGCTCGGCATACAGCCCTCTTGCGACCTGCTGCGGCGAGTTGCGGCCCACGGGCAGCACGCCCGGCAAGGCTTCGGTGGCGAACTCGTTGCCAAATCCGGACTGGTATCGGTTGTCCGGCACCCCTGTCAGTCCATCTGTGTTTTCCGGCATCTGCTTCTCCGTGGAACGGGAAATGTTGGATCAGTGCGGCTATTGCGGCGCGGCGTCGTTATCGGGCGCGACGCCTGCGCGGGCGATGGCGAGCGCCTCGGCCAGCACGCTGGCATCGCCGATATGGTTGGCGAGCAGCAGCACCAGCTTCGCGTTCATGAAATGACTTTGTTCGTCGGTCAGACCGTTGTGCGCGTCGATCAGTTTTTCGTAGAACGCGTCAGGGTCGGCGATATTGGTTTCGATATTCAGCGTGGTCATGATGGTCATCCGTTGCACGTAGCGCGATTGACGGCTTTCGCGACCGATCCGAGGTCGAACGCGCGCCAGCGTGCGCAGACATGCTGATCGGGTCGCAGCAGATAGAAGGTGCCGGGACGCGCATCGAAGCGATGCATGACGATGCCCTCGACGTCTTCGACCAGGGTGATGCCAGGCGTACCCGGCAAGGCCGTCGCCGCAGCGCCGCGCGGCACGACCATCACCGTGCGCACCGGAACCGCAAGCCGGGCGAGCGCGGCAAGCTGTTCGGCACGCGCCGAAAGATCGTCTCCATGGCCGCAGAAATGCACGCCCGTAAAGCCGCCGTGGCCCGTCTGGTTGAGGAACCACGCGTCGTCGCCTTGCACCTTCACGGGCGCGTCCGTGCAGACCGCGCCGGGCACCATCGTGCAGGAGAACGCGGCGTCGGCGGCGTCGGGCGTGTTCAGCGTCGAGTCGCGCAACACGGCGGGAATCGACAGTCGCCCGCTATTGACGATGCGTCGCGCGAACGGGCAGTCTTTCGCGAGCTTGAGCGTCGCATCGCGGAACATCCGCGAGATCGCGCTTTTTGGCGTGATGAAGTCCGTTGCACGTGACGAGTTCAGGATGTTTTCATCGGCCGCGTATTCGCGCTCCGATGCATAGGTGTCGAGCAACGAAGGCGGCGCATCGCCGTTGACCACCAGCCGCAACTTCCACGCGAGGTTGTCGGCGTCCTGCACGCCGCTATTCGCGCCGCGTGCGCCGAACGGCGACACGCCGTGCGCCGCATCGCCCGCGAACAGCACCCGACCGTGCCGGAAGCTGTCCATGCGCAGACACGAGAACGTATAGACGCTGACCCATTCGAGTTCGAACTCCGTGTCTTCGCCCAGCAATGCCTTCACGCGCGGAATCACTTTCTCCGGCTGCTTTTCCGCAACAGGGTCGGCGTCCCAGCCGAGCTGGAAATCGATGCGCCAGACGTTGTCGGGCTGACGATGCAGCAACACCGACTGATTGCGGTGAAACGGCGGATCGAACCAGAACCAGCGCTCGGTCGGAAACGGCGCCTTCATCTTCACGTCGGCGATCAGGAAGCGGTCCTTGAACGTACGGCCACGACTATCGAGACCGAGCGCCTTGCGCACCGCGCTGCGGGAGCCATCGGCGGCAATCACGTATTGCGCGCGCATCGGGTAGACGCCGTCGGGGGTTTCGACCTGCAATTCGACATAGCCGTCGTGCTGCGTCAGACCGGTGACGTTGCTTTTCCAGCGCATCTGCAGATTGGCCGTCTGCCGTGCGCGCCCGGCCAGATAGCCTTCGACGTAGTACTGCTGCAGGTTGATGAAGGCGGGGCGGGCGTGTCCCGTTTCGGGCAGCAGATTGAACGTGTAGATCAGTTCGTCCTGCAGGAACACCTTGCCGACGTTCCAGCTCACGCCTTTGTCCACCATCTGCGCGCCACAGCCGAGGCGGTCGAAAATTTCCAGCGTCCGCTTGGCGAAACAGATGGCGCGCGAGCCGCTCGACAGCGTGTCGTCGTTATCGACGAGCACGGTACGCACGCCCTGCTGCGCCAGATCGATCGCGGCGCTCAGCCCGACAGGGCCCGCTCCGATCACGACGACCGGATAGGTAGCGGGCGTCGCGGCGTCGTGGTCGGCGGCTCGCTCGTAGTCGAACCGCATCGTTTGATAATCGATTTGCATCGTGTCTCCGTGTGCTGCGGGTCAGCTGTATTAGTCTATAGCAAGTATTATTGCTCCTTGCTAATGTTTGTCATTCTATGCAGCTTTTGATCGGGACGAATCTGTGTTTACCCTGGTGTGGCTAGTCAAGACGCGCCGATGCGACCGCGGAACGGCCTGGTTGCGCGTTGAAAGGCGATGCCATGCTGGCGGTGGAGAGCGAAGAAGCGGGCGAACTCATGCACACGCCGGATGGATGGCGAGCGCGACCGTGACGCGGCGCAGTGCGCTCACGCAGGGAAAGACGGGGCGAGTTAGCGAGGCGAAGGGAAAGGAACGCGAGGGGAAGGGGGCCGAGGGAAAGGCGCTTCCGGGCGCGGCGCAGACCGCTGCCGGGAAACCGAATTAGTGAGACTGGGGCGCTTTTCGTCAGACTGGATTTTCCGGATTCGTGAGACTGCCGGCAAGGGTGGTCGGAGAGACCGTACTATGAGACCGAGTCCCTTATCGTGCGAATGGAAGACGCGAGAGCAGTGGGACGGACTGCCTGCCGGAACGCTGGGGGATGGTTGGAATGCAGTGGTCGGCGAAGATCACCCGACGCGTGCTGAAGTTACTGGAGTACGAGATCAACCGCGAAGGACAGTACGCGACCCTGGAGGGACCTTCATCTTTCTCGGTAACGGGCCGCTCGGCAGTCGGGGCAGAACTTGGCCGGGACCTAAGCGGTCCCTACGCTCGAACTCGCTTCGACATTAAACCTCTGGTCCCTCAGGAGGTTGTTCGCGGATCGCCACAGCGATGGAACATCCAATAATTGATGCTATTCCAACGACGGATAAGAAACTCAGCGTCTCGCCCCATACGATGAAGCCGAATAACGTGGCCCAGATGATACTGGTATAGGTGTACGGTGCTAACGCTGCTGCACTCTCCCGCCTTACCGCGACTGTGAAAAGGAGCTGGCCCACTGTCGCGAAAACAGCCAGCAATGCCATGATTGCCAGATCTCTGAGTGTCGGAGTGCGCCAAGCGAAAACAAGAGACAAGCCGGTTACCACAGTCCCGAAAGCTGTGAAGTACAGAACAGTGATGCCGGAGTCGTCGCTGGTTTTGAGTTTCCGGATTTGAATCATGGAAAGCGCGCCGCATAGGGCGCTTGATAGCAGAAGGATGGGCCCAATGAGATTCGATAAGCTACCCTGAGGTCGCACCACCAAAAGAACACCAACGAAGCCGATGCAAGCAGCAATGGCGTTGCGGGCCAGCAAACGCTCGCCCAGCAGGAATGGTGCGAGAAGAATGACGAAGATCGCTTCTGAATAGACAATTGCGACGGCCTCGCTCAAGGGCAGATAAGGCAGCCCTGCGAAGAACAATGTCGAGGCGCCGAGTAGAGTCAGAGCGCGGATAGTCTGACCTCGAATGTCAAGATTACGAACTCGATCCGATATCGGGGGTCCACGCATAATGACTGCGACAGCAGGGACCATTCCAAATAACATGCGGAAAAATGTGACTTCGTTCGCGGGGTAGCTGAGCGCCACGGCTTTGCCAAGTGCATCGACGACCGCAAAACAGAACATGGATGCGAGTATGAAAGCAATGCTTTGATATTGGGCGGTGCGGTCTGCAACGACATCGTTAAGTCGCATGTATCCTCGTTGGACAGGTTAGGCGGTTCGACGGACGACGAAACAGGAAGGAAGTCCGCTAGAGTGAAAATCATCTAGCGGACTTCCCGCCGCCGCCCTGAAGGGCGACGCGATTAAAGTGAGTTTGCCAAAACCGCTTCAACCGGAAGGAGGTCCTCATGAACTATAGCGGCATTGTTCTGCATTCGAACAGCAGTGTGGTGAGCGTGATCGACGAAACCGACCGATAGCAGCCGGAAAAAGCCAGGTGCATTACATTTGCGATGCACGGAGAGTCCGAAGAAAACTTCCACCGTGCCCGCCCTGCAGGTCGACCCCGAACTGCTTCGGGCCGTCGAAGCAGTCCCGAATGAAAATGAGTTGCTGTCGGCGTTCATGGAAGCCGCGCTGCGCGAGGGTGTCGCGCGGCGGCAGCTGCGACGCGAGTTTATCGCACGTGGGCTGAAAGCGCGCTGATGGGCGCGCCGTGACTACAACTGGATCGATGCAGCCGATGTCCACGCCGAGTTGCAGGGGATGCTCGGTGCCGCGATGAACGCGCAGTGAGCTTTCGCGTCCGATACTCCCCAGGAGCGCGCGATGATCTGAAACGGCTGTACGGCTTTCTGGTCAAGCGCGATGTTGCGGCGGCTGAACTCGACCTCGACGCAATCCGCAGGGCAACCGACGTGCTGCGCGATTTCCGGTTCACATCCCGCAAGGTGGACGAGGCCAAGCCGCATCAGCAAAGTACGGTGTTCACGTTGCTGGAACTGAACAAGAGCCAGAACGAGATTCATCGGATCACTGGATTTGACCGCAACGGTCCACTCCCCGACGCCGCGAATTTTACCGAGCCGCGCTTTACCGAGCGCTGGAGCTGTGACGAGAACGCGTTGAGTGGGCGGCGACCAGCGACGCCGCCCACCGCTAGCGTGCGATTTTTCCGAATTCTGAGGCGGTCCCTTCGATGGCGGCTGGCGGAAAGTGCCGACGATTATTCCAGCGGTTCCGGCGCAAGGTAAAGCTTGTCGCTATTCCGGGTGTCGCCGCAAAGAGATGCAACCGACAAAAAGGCGTGTCCAGTGCTGACAACCTTAGCCAGGCAACTGTCACAGTAATCAGCGTCCGGCTCGGTGCGTTTCAGAACTTGTAGTACGCGTTGACCCAAAGCGCGTTGCCGTAAGCAGCGTTCCGCGCATAGACATGCTGCTGCCAACTAACCATTCCTCCCCACTTTTGCGTTCCATAGCCCACCTGGGGGCCAATCGTGACCTCGTGTGTTCTGTGACCGTCGCCGAATGCCGGTTGTCCGTTAATCTTGTCATCGTTGAGCTGCGTATTGGCGTAGCCGCCGACGCCGACCAACCAAGCTTGGTTAATGTGATAGTTGATGCCGTAGTCGGCAGTCAACTGCACGCCGGACTGATAGTGAGTTGCCGAATTGACGCTGCTGTAGTTCAGGTTGATCTTGGAACTGATCTCAATCTGGCGCAACGGGTACCACGTAAAGGAATACGCGAGATAGCCACTCGTAACGTTGTTGCCAGGGTTGAACAGCCTGTTTGTCTGATACGAGCCAGTGGGAACAACGACGTCAAGCTCGATGGTCTGAAAGTATGTCTGGGACTGCCAGCCGAGCAAGACACCGAATAGTGGATCTCCGAACCCGCGCCCGCCGCCCGAAATGCCATAAGAGGGGAAATGAAGCGTCCCGTCGACATACGGAAGCGCTGCCTGAATAGCCAGATTGCCGCCGAAGAGAGTAGGTTGCTCGAAAACGTGTACAACGCGCAGCGCATGGGACTGGACGCCCCCGTCAGCGCCCGGTGGGTTTGCATTTCCGTTGCCGTCGCGAAGCGAGGTAATGTTTTCGAACTTGTTGTAGGTATAGAGGTACGTTCCCGGGGCGCCCAGCAGCCCGCTCATCACGGTCATAATTCCGACGGGGTAACTCGTCGCGCCATTTTCAAGGGCTTGGGCCGGTGTTTGAACAAGAAGCGCGACACCTAGCGCGCCGACATAGAGGCGAGGCTTGAACATTCTTTGTCTCCAAACTTAGTGTTTATTAGTTATGCAGAAGTTAAGGCGCGTCGTTTCCATGCTGTCTGCGACGACGTCGCGAAAACTGCCGACGGTTCGTTAATCAGTTGTAACTTCGGTCAACCCACGGACCCATACATGAGACTCGCCTTCTATCCACAGCGGAACGGCGATCAGCGCTAGACCGGCACACGGTCCAACTGTGCAGATCCCCGACTCGATGTCAAAGCGGGCGCCGTGTCCGTTACACACGATGGACGTGCCGCTCGCGTCAAGGTAGGCGTCCCGGCGCCAGGGCATTGAGGCGCCAGGCCAGTGCGGACAACTATTTTTATAGCTTCTAAGCAGGCTATGTCTTCGTACGACGAAGAGTTCGTCTACGCCGCGGCCGGAAAGATCGAACCCGCGCGCGCCGATTTCAGGTAAGTCATCGACATCGCACAGATACATCCAACCCGCCAGATCCGCCGTCATTGTTTGCCGCCTCAGTGCGAGGCTGTCGGCGGCGGGCCGCCAGGCGCCCATTTCTCGCGCCAATGGAAGAGAAAGATCTGGGAGTTATCAACGATGCCCGGAGCTTCTCGAGGCTCCCAGGAATCATCATGTTGATCCATGTCCGCGTCGTATTCGATATGACAGCCCAACGGACTATTGAAATACCAGAACCAGTTAGAGCCGAACCGATGGCGGCCGGGGCCCCAGAAGGACTGGTACCCCTTGGCTGCAAACGCGTAGCCGGCTCGCAGCACTTCGGTCGGTCCGCCCATGTGGAATGTGAAGTGTTCGCAGCCATGCATCACGGCAGGTGTCTCGATGAAAAACAGCGTGTGGTGGTCCTGCGTGCCAGCCGGCCGGAGAAACGGACCCATTCCGAGGAAGCGATCGCTGACACGGAAGCCGAGGCGGTTCACGTAAAACGCCTCAGCCTTTTGCGCGTCGGGGACGAAGTACACGACATGCGACAGAGTACGCGGCGAGGGCGGAGGTTGGTTGACGTCGGCGCTTGAGCCGATGACGTTAACTCCGCGGCGTGCATCGCCGGGCGCATTGACCTGTTCTGCAGGGATGTGGAGCGGACGGCGTACGGAGATCTGGAATCCGAGGATGAAGCCCACATCGTCGACTGCCTCAATCGAGCCGTCATCCAGAAATCGCACGTCCCGATCCTTCGCAAGTTCAGTAGCAATCTCGGCGAGAGCGTCCTTATCCGCAACCCCATAAATCGTCTTACGAAGTTGGTTGGCGGTCGGGAACGTCCATTGAGGCAACGACGGATCGTCCTTCGGCCGAATGACTACGCCCGTCCCATCGAGAGCTTCGAAGTGGCCGTTTCCTTTGGGGGAAAGGCCGTAATCGGTAAGGTAGCGCGCGCAACTTTCGACGTCTTCGACGCCAAAGACGAGCGTGTCGGGTCCGAGGATGTTCATCAATTTATTCCTGTGTAAATGTGAATCGACAGCCGCTTAAATACGATACGGTGTGGATCATAATATTCCGTGTGTCGTCAGCAAGCAAGCGGGATAGCACTCAAAATCTGGGATGCCGGGATGAGGATAAACCCGTACTTATGGAACGGGACGTATCGTATATATAATGGTTTCGTTGTTTCTCCAGTAGGTCGCTGCGCGTGCAGCGTCCGAAAAGTTTTCGATCAGAAAAGGAGCCGCGAAATGAAGCTTGGACGTATTGCAGTGAACGGACCGGACGGCGACGTTGCCCGGCTGGTCCTGGTTTTGCCAGAAGAAGGCCGCGTCATCGATCTCAAGAGCGCGTCTACGGCTTCGCTCAGGAAGCAGGGCGCCACGGCAGAGGCAGCGTTGCGTCTTTCCGACGCGCTCTTTCCCGGCAGCATGTCGGCGGCGATTGCTCTGGGCGAGCGCTTTCTTGATGCGGCGCGTCGCGCCGACAACGAGCGGCCGGATCAAGCGTCGCTTGCGATTGATGAAGTGAGATGGTTGCCGGCGAGCGATCCCTCGGTGATTCGGGATGGTCTGACGTTCATCGGCCACATCAAGGGCTTTCACGAAAAGATCGGTCGCAAGCCGACCGAGGGGCTGCTCCAGGTTCCGGGGTACTTCAAGGGAAATCCACACATGGTAATCGGACATGAGACCGAGGTGCCGTGGCCTGGCTATATCGAACATATGGACTACGAGCTCGAACTGGGCTACGTAATCGGTCGTCGCGGCGGCAACCTGAGTCCCGAACTCGCAAGGCCATACCTTTTCGGTATCACGGTCTTCAACGACTTCAGCGCACGCGATCGTCAGGCGGTGGAGATGTCGATCCAGATGGGTCCGATGAAATGCAAGGATTTCGCTTACGGTATCGGACCGTGGATCACGACGATCGATGAGTTCGAGGATCTCGATGCTATCCCCATGGAAGTGCGGGTCAATGGCGAGACATGGGGTAAAGGCACGAGCAGCAACAAGCTGTGGTCGGTCGATGAACTGATTGCGTGGGCCAGCCTGGGCGAAGTGCTTGAGCCTGGCGACATCATCGGCTCAGGCACGATGGGCGGTGGCTCCGCGCTTGAGCTGGATCGCAAGCTGAATCCGGGCGACGTGGTCGAACTTGAAGTGGGTGGAATCGGTGTCCTTCGTAATCGCCTTGGGCAACCGCAGGGCGGCCTGTGGTGGCCGAAGGAGCGCACCCCGTTCATGTGAGGCGTGCGCAGACATAAGAGGAGACACGAAATGAGCAGGCTCAATGAAGTACTCATTGTTGGCGGCGGCATTGGCGGTATGACGCTCGCCCACGGGCTGGCGCGCAACGGTATCCGTGTACGCGTGGTCGAATGCAGTCATCGGCTCGACCAGCAGGGCACCGGTATCTCACTGTTGGGCAACGCCTTGCGCGCACTCGACACGGTTGGGCTCGCGCAAGCCTGTGTTGCACAGGGCACCGGGTGGGATGTTGTCAGCATGCGCGACAGCGCTGGCAACGTGCTGCACTCTCAGCGTCCCCCACGTACGTATCGGCAGGATGCGCCGGGCGCAATCGGCATCATGCGACCAACACTTGCGACCGTGTTGGAAGAGCATGCTTTAGCGAACGGAGTTGAGATTCTGTATCGGACGGCGGTGGAGTCATTCGAGCAGGACGAGGGCGGCGTCACGTATCGACTGTCGACCGGAGAGACGGATCGCTGTGATCTGATGATCGCGGCCGATGGTGCCTATTCGAAGCTCCGGGCGCAGTTGTTTGGGACGCAGTTCAAGCCTGAATACGCCGGGCAGGGGGCATGGCGTTTTACCGTGGAGCGACCAGCATCGATGGACGGGCTTGTGCTTTACAAGCACAAGGATGGCCGAACAGTCGGAGGCCTTCCGTTGACGGACGACCTTTGCTATCTGTTCTTTCTGGAGAATGCAAAAGGCCACATGCACCTGCCTGAGGCGGAACTCGCCTCCATGTTCCGTTCCCGGCTGGACGATTTCGCGGCGCCGGAACTGCGCGAGGCTGCATCACGCTGTGACGGCAGCCGGTATGTCAGCTATCGGCCATTCGATATCCTGCTCATGCCGCAACCCTGGTTCAAGGGGCGTATCGCGCTGCTGGGCGACGCGGCACATTCCTTCACGCCGCAACTGACGTCGGGTGGCGGGATGGCGATCGAGGATGCGGCCGTACTGACGGACGAACTGATGCGGCGCCCATCCATTGACGAAGCGCTTGCCGCATACAGTGCGCGCCGTGGCGATCGCGTCGCAACAGTGTTCGCGAACTCGCTCGCGATTTGCCGGCTCGAGCAGGACCCGCAATCGGACGGTCGCGAGGCGGTCGACATTCTGCTAAAGAGTCACGCCTACCTCGCTCAGCCGTTCTGATCCGATAACCGGGCCCCTGAATCGCTCCAGAAGGCCCGGAGTCGTTCCTTTATCTTAGCCACTCTTCCCTGTTCTCGATTGCCCACCGTTCGGGTACATGGCGGGTACATCTCCTGTCAGCGCTAATTCAGAGACGCTGTGTCTTATAATTGACTGTGGCAGCATGGTTCAATCCGATCGGTCAGACGCCCGCCGCAGCGACATGCGGCCGATTCCAGGGAAACTCATGAAAACGAACGCTGAAGCACACATTGTGCAGCCGACCGTCCGCGGCGTTGGCCGCCCGCGCAGCGAGGAAACACGTGCACAGATTCTCGCCGCGACAGTGCGCTTGCTGGAGACGCGCACAGTGCAGGCCATATCCATCGAAGCTATCGCAAAGGAAGCCGGGGTGGGAAAGGCGACGATCTATCGCTGGTGGGATTCGAAGGCACTCGTCGTCATCGAGGCGTTCATCGAGCACCATGTGTTCAAGACGCCGATGCCGCGTAACCTTCCGCCCGGGGAGGCGATCGCGTGTCATCTGATCTCACTTATCCACGAGTACGCCGGATGGTCGGGGCGCATCGTTGCGCAGATTATCGCCGAAGGGCAGGCCGATCCAGCCGTCCTGCGGGAATTTCGGGAACGTTTCCATTATGGTCGGCGCGCGGTTGTCCGCGAAATGATTGAAGAATGGCGGAGCAAGGCGCGCATTCCAACGCCGCCTAACGTCGAGTCGCTTAGCGAACTGCTCTACGCCCCGGTTTATATGCGGTTGCTCGTCGGCAATGGACCGCTGGACGATCACTTTGCGAAAGAGCATATCGAGTACGTATATCGCCTGCTCGGTGTCGAGGCGCCGGATGTTATGCGGCTCAGCGAGGAAATCCGTCGTCGTGCGCCGGCACGAAAAGGAGCATCAGGAAGCCGCTGAAGAACTTCTTGAGTTGCGGTCGCGCGGCCAGCGGCATGCGGGGCCGCGCGTTTTCCTTTTACGCCAGAGGGGCGCGGTCTGCCCGGGCCGCATGTACCGATGACACCGCCCCTTTTTTGACGAGCGCGAGCATCAGGACCAGCGCAGCCACCACCGCACAAGCGACCCCGAATTGACCGATGGCGGCGATCAGGCCGCCTCCACGGTACGCCAGGAACGCCACGAGGAGCGGACTAAGGAAACTTCCGAGAAAGAACGCGCCCATGTAGCAACCGGTCCCGCGTCCGCTTTGCTCGAAGGGCAGCCGGGCAATCAGCCATGTACCGAGGAGAGGCAACACCATACCGCTGCCAATGCCCGCAACGAACGCGCCTGCGACGGTGGTGTAGACGGTAGGCAATTGCGCGATAGTAAAGAGGCCTGTTGCGAGCAATGCAAAGGCGATCACCAGAAGTCGATTGATTGGCCAGCGCGCAAGCCGGTGGAACATGAATGACCCGATCGGAATTCCAGCATTCGCTATCGCGCCACCCAGACCGATGACCGCCGGCTCGCTGACACCTCTTGCCGTTATGAGGAAGCTGATCTGCACTGGCACGACGAAGAACATAACGGAAGCGAAGAGAATGAATGCGCTTAGCGGGCCCGCCTCACGCCACGGGAACGGCAGGCGCGCAGCGACCGGACTGGCAGGTTCCGCGTCCCTTGGTTCCCAGACGAATTTTACGATAAGGGGCAAGAAAATGATGGCACACCCGTAAATCAGAAACGGCGTTCGCCATCCCGCGGACAGGCTCCCGAGGACGCCGCCTATTGAGAACATTGCGACTGCCACTATCGACGCTGAAGCATGCTGCAGGGTGAGCCACTTTTGTCGTTCTGTACCGGAAAAGTAGTTCGCAACGAGCGCTGTGGCGATCGTGCTAATGGCAGCCTCCGCCAGTCCGATGAAAACGCGAGAAGCAACGATGGCGTAGAGGTTGGTGAGCCACCATGGCAGGATCCCTGCGACTGCGTAGAGCGAAATCGCTGTCAGGTATAGACGCTTGCGTCCCACGCGATCAACGATCGCACCGACGACGGGGCTGAACAGCGCGATCATCAGGCCAGGCACAACGAGAGCGATGACGGTCAGGAGGTCCGCGTGGGGCGTGTCAGCGAATTCGCGGCGCATCAAAGGGAGTACCGGGGCAATGAGTACGGCGCCAGTCGACGAAAGCCAGCAGGTAGCGACGAGCAGCCACCCATGAAAACTGGTCGCGACGCGGCTCTCTCCTGTGTTCGGTGCTATGACGGTCATGATGTCTCCAATGTATGTTTTGCGTTGTTCCACATCTCATTCCGGCATGAACGGCACAGGGGGACTGGCGAGCACCGGAATCGAGCGATCCTGAATTCCGGTGTGCCCGGCAGTTACACCCACCGGCAGTTACACCCACCTCGTGACTCGCCCAGTCGTTAAGCGCTAAAAAGCCACTTCATTCGCGCCCTTGAGATCAAGAAGCTGACGGGCTTCGTCAGGTGAGGCGATTTCCAGTCCCAGTTCTTCCAGCACCCGACGAATCTTGCGGACCTGGTCAGCGTTGCTCTGGGCGAGCTCTCCGCGGCCGATATACAGGCTGTCCTCCAGGCCCACACGCACGTTGCCGCCCATTAGGCTTGACATCGTTGCAAGCGGCATCTGGTGTTTGCCGGCCGCAAGCACGGACCAGTGATAGTCCTTTCCGAAGAGCCGGTCAGCAGTGCGCTTTTGATGCAGCAGGTCTTCGACGTGTGCCCCGATACCGCCGCGCAGGCCGAAAACCGATTGCACGAAGAGCGGAGGCTTGACCAAACCCTTTTCAAGGAAGTGGTGCAGCGTGTAGAGATGGCCGATGTCGTAGCATTCGAATTCGAACCGTGTGCCGCCTTCTCGGCCGACCTTTTCGAGAATCCACTCAATGTCTTCGTAGGTGTTACGGAAGACGAGGCCGCGTGTGCCGCGCAGAAACGGAACTTCCCAATCGTGTTGCCATTCGCGATCGCGATCCGCCATTTCTGACAGCACGAGGTTAAGCGAACCCATGTTCAGTGAGCACATCTCGGGCTTAAGTGCCAGGCCTGCCGCGGCCCGCTCGTTGATGGGCATGTTCGGGCCGCCGCCCCCTGTAGAAATGTTGATTACGGCGTTCGTCTGCCTGATTGCCGGAACAAAGCGGCGGAACACTTCAGGATCGCCGGTCGGACGGCCGTTTTGCGGATCCCGCGCGTGCAGGTGGATGATCGACGCCCCGGCTTCCACAGCCGCGATGGACTGTTCGGCAATCGCCTCGGGGGTGACCGGAAGGTAGGGAGACATCGACGGCGTATGCGCCCCGCCGGTCACGGCGCAGGTGATGATGACCTTGCTCATTTCTGGTCCTCGTCAGGCAGATCAATCAAGACAAATGCCATACGGCAGGGTCTACCTGAACGGTTTGCCCAGCTGTGATTTGTTGCTCGCTGGACCAGGACGTCGCCCGCGCGCATAAGCGTCTCGCCTTCGTCCATCAGCGCCCAGATCTCACCCTCGAGGACAATCGCGTAGTCGAGGGACTGCGTTTTGTGAAACCAGAAGTGCCGCGCACCTGATTTGTCCCGTACGCCGCTGCCCTCAAGAAACTGCGTCAGGACACTTTCGTCGTAGCTCTCATCCGGGGGAAAGTCGACGATGCGCAGAAGGGAACCATTCTTCGAGTGGAAGCCGCAGATGTGGCCTGCAGGTGCAGGGTCGTCACCGGGGGCACTCGCCTCGCCGGTCATCCAGACAACCTGAGCGAACGGCAGTCCGGGTCGTTCCGTTCGATTGGGCGTCGGGCCGTCCGAGACAAAATACGATTTGCCGTCCGCGCGTTGGCCCGTGACGATGCGTCGTACGGGGGCGTTCGTCACGCTCGGGGTCTTCAGGTCATCTCCAGCCACTATCGTCTCCATCGTATTGTCTCCATTAACGAGTCGAATCGTATCGTATCGTTGATGAACGACAGGTCGCTGTCAATAGGGGAAATGCTGATGTTTGCGCTTAGCATTATCCAGATTCGGCTTGACAAAAGTGAACGCCACGTTCTGTAATAACGGCAACGATCAAAAGACGAGGAATCGTGGAGACAACCCCTATTCGCGTGATGTGGTTCGTGCCGCCGTTGCTTGCCATCGTGGCGGCGGAGAATACAGGCGCCCTGTTGGCAGTGGGCGAGAGAAACCGCTCTTCGGACGAACAGTTCGAAAACCTCGTCAGCGGCAAGGTCGAGGCCGTTGTGACATCGATGGACAACGTGATCGGCTGGAACAGCCGGCCGGGCCCGAAAGATTTTCGCGTGGTCGCCCAGATCGAACAGACCACGCCGTTAAGTCTGGTCGCAAGGAACGGACTCTCCGGCATTCAGGATCTTCGAGGGGCGAACATCCTCGTTGATGCGCCGGACAATGGATTTGTCATCGCACTCAAGGCGATGCTTCGGGAGTCGGGCGTCGCGCCGAATGACTACCGGCTCACTGCGGCGGGCGGCGTCAAGGAGCGCTATGACGCGCTGCTCGAGGGTCAGGGTGACGCTACGTTGCTCGGGCCGCCGTTTGACGGAATGGCCGCTGCGGCCGGTCAGGTTCGAATTGCGACAATCCAGGACAAATATCCCGCGTTTCCCGGGCAGGGTGTCGTCATGCGAATGGGGTGTGCGCGTCGCGCAGACGTCGCAGCGTGGCTGGGTGCGCTTGAGCGCGCAAGGTTCGCCGTCGATCGTGCGCCAGAATCGGCCCTTGAGGCGGCACGGCGCGCCGGGTTGTCGCCGCAGGCAGCTCAAGCCATGACCGCGCTCAATCCCGGTTCGCTGAAGCCGACGAAGGAGGGGATCGACCTGCTCATCGGGCACCGCGGCGCGCTAGGCCTGTTAGGAGGTGACGAGGATTGGAACAGCATCGTCGACGAAGCAATTCTGGAATCGATTGAGGGAGCATCAGAATGAAGAAATATGCACTCGGGACTTTTTCCGTTAAGGACGGTGACCCGTTCGCTGGACTCGTTGTGAACGAGAAGGTGGCGCCACTCACGGAACTCGCGGCGTCCCGTGGCGAGGACGGGTTGGCAACGTTCAGTTCGGTACTGACGATTCTCGACCAGTGGGAACACTGCAAGCCTATCCTGGACCGAGTCGCCGCAGCGGTGGACGCCACCGATGACTGGTACGCGCTGTCGGACTTGCAAGTTCATCCGGCGGTCAATCTGCCCCGTCAGATTTTCTGCACGGGTGCGAACTACAGGAAACACGTGGTCGATCTCACAGTCGACTCGAAAGTTGGCCCGGAGGGCTTGGGCCCTGACGAGCTTCGGCGGTGGGCTGAGAATATGATGGACGAGCGCGTGCGTATCGGCGATCCCTATGCATTCTCGAAACCGGTCTCAGCGGTGTCGGGCGCTTATGACGATCTCGTACTTCCGGCCACGACGCAAAAGCCGGACTGGGAGCTTGAGCTCGCGGTGGTGATCGGTCGCGGCGGATACAACATCTCGCGCAAGCACGCGCTTGATCACGTCGCTGGCTATTGCATCGTGAACGATATCTCGGCGCGCGATCTGATTCCCCGCACCGACTACAAGATGCTCGGCACAGACTGGCTACGCTCGAAGGGGCAGCCCGGCTTTCTTCCGCTTGGGCCCTATCTGGTACCGAAGGAGTTTGTCCCGAACCCGCATGATCTGAAGTTGAAGCTTTCCGTCTCGGGCAAGGTGATGCAGAACGAGACGACGGCCGACATGCTCTTTAGTATCGAGCGACAGATCGAATACATCTCGCGATACTCGCGGCTGCTACCCGGTGACATTATCTGCACGGGGTCGCCGGCTGGTAACGGTACGCACTACAACCGCTTTCTGCAGGCGGGCGACGTGATCGAGGCCGAGATCGACGGCCTTGGGTCGCAGCGTCAACTGTGTGTGACAGCTCATGAGTGAGATTATCAACGAGAAGGCGCAGCCCGATAACCCGGATCGGGCGTTTCTGCAGCTGATTGTCGAGCGGAAATCGCGTGAAGTGCGGCTGGACATGAATCCGGCTCTAGCATCGCTAAATGCCGTTCTCCTTGACGCGGCTCCCGGAGTCCTGTCCGTTCGTTTCAGAGCCCCACCTGATTCCATCCAGGGTAATGGCGTGGTCTCCGGCGGCACGTTCACGTCAATGCTGGACTTCGCAATGGCGCTCGCGTTGCTCTCAAAGCTTCCCGCCGGTCGCACGTGCGCAACGATCAGTCTGACGGTCAACATGCTGGAAGCGGGGCGGATTGGAGATTTTGTCGCGAATGCTCGCATAGATCGTCTGGGCGGACGGGTAGCATTCCTGAGCGGGGACCTGTTCGACCACGCTGGCGAGCGCCGAGTTGCCCAGGCGACTGCTTCCTTTTTAGTTTTCGACGTACGGAATTGAAACAGGTCGTGGCCTCGAGTGACCTTTTCGACGATAACGTGCACGTACCTGCCGCTATTCCGAATCGCATTTGTGCAGGGCGTTAGCGCGCCGCAAAGCAGGTGACGACGCTGGTGTAGAGCGCATTCCGGAGGTCAGCTGAGAAAAAACTCGGTTGTACCCTGTCGGCGCATGCGAAGACGAAAGATGATGTCTCGGAAGCGTTCCCTGAGAGCGCTGGCCGAACAATGGTTCAGTAGTGAATCCGTGGCTACTGCAACAGCATACGAGATCCCGCTACACGCTGCTCAGGCGCCGGCGATATGTCCACATCGGAGCAACGCGACCTGCAGGCACGCTGAGCCCCCGTTCCGTCACGACAACGGTATGCGGTGCGTGTTCCCGCCAGACCCCCGACAGTTACCTTGGATGTTTCAAGAAGTCCAGTGCACCCCACAGCGAGGCAGCGGAAGGAGTAGCCTTTACAGCCGCGTCCTCCTCATTGCCGTCGTAAGAAGCGACGACCTTGTCGCCCACTCTGATGATTGCAGCAGTACCCGCGCTCGCCACCTCATTCCTGTAGGTGATGCCGGCGCGGACAAGCGCACTGTTCGCGAGATCGCAGAGCGTGTGGAGCTTCGACGTTTTGAGTGCATTGAATTGCGTCGAGCATTCGTGTCGGTCCAGTCGCGCTACGCGCTCCTTCCAGCGCCTCTGGCGCAATCGCCTTCGTATCAGCTTTCTTCAAGCAACCACTCCGGTTTGGGTCACACGCTTTACCGGAAATCCGTGTCCGAAAAAAAACGGAGGCGCCGTAAATCTTGAAGTACTTTGGCGAGTCTACGAGGTCAAGTTCGGCGACATTGATGCTGCCGCGCACGGAACACTTCGTTGTGTCGCAGCCGCGGGCATTGTTCCCATTGACGATGGTGAGGATCGCAGATCATAGTCCCGATGAGGACAGGCAGGAAGCGCTGGCGCGCCTTCTCGATGCGACCGTGCTCGGGCACCATGGAAGGGCAACGGGGCGGCGGAGCGCTGGCTTCCTGTTGGGGATGGCGGAATTCCTTCATGTCGATCGGTGCTGTGTTCGCGCTCGGCTCGGTGGAGTTGCCAATGGTATCGCTGCGCGTTGCGCGAGACACGGCGACGAAGCAACTAGCGATCGTCTTCTCTTGCGAGACGTTCGTTGAAGGAAGCTCCGCCTATGGCGCATCGGCATTCATACCAACCGGGCTTTTATCCAGTCCTGCAGGATCTGATCTGGCGATATGACGCCGAGCGACGAGTGACGACGACTGCGGTTATGAAACACATTAATGTATTCAGACAAGTACGCCGCGGCGCAATCTGCTGTTGTGCAGGCTAATTGACGAAGAATTTATGGCGGCCGTTCTTCGGCAGCCGACGTATGATGGTGTACCTGAGGTCGCGCGGCGAGGTTGTGGATCGCAAGCGCATGCAACGCCTGAGGCGGCAGTTCCGCTGTGGGGCATGGCGCCAGCGGTTGCGCGGAATCGAGGTGATGCGGCCGGACCAGGTATGGAATACGGATCCGACGACCGCAGCGAATCTGCGTGTACCGGGGCTTGTCGCCGTCACGAAGCGCGCAGGAGCGCCTCGAACCCTTTGCGCATGGCGCTGATCATGTCGAAGTCTGGATACAGTAGCCACTGAAGTTGCAATCCGTCCCATAAGGCCATCAGCGTGGTGGCTGTCGAGGACGGATCGATTTCGGCGGAAAGACGACCGGCCGCGATGTCTTCGGCGATGCCCTGCGCGAGATGGCCGCGAACCCGCTCATAGCGCTCAAGGAACCAGGCATGAGCGGGATGGTCCGGCGCGGATGCCTCAGCCGCGAGCAAGGCGAGGAGGCGCTGCGCGCCACGCTTGCCTAAATTGCGCTGCGCCAACGCGATGGCGGATTCAAGGAATCCGAGTCCGGCCTTATCGGCTTTGAGATTCTCCACCGCGAGCGCGTCGTTGGCTTCGAGGACTGCGATCAGCAGATTCTCTTTGGTGTGAAAGTGATGCTTCACACTCGTGAAACTCAGCCCCAGATCCGAGGCGATCTGACGTAAGGATCCGCCACGGTAGCCCGCCACGGCAAAAATGTTCGCGGCGGCAGCCACGATTTCCGCCTTGCGACGCGGCGTGTTGGCATACGGTCCTCGTGGTACAGCGGTAGCTATGGCGCTCATGCTTTTTATTATATCAGGGCCCCTGGCCTCGACCTCGACCTCGAACAGAGTCAGGCATCGGTACATGGCACGACAGCGCGCGCAGTCCGCACTCCCAGCGCGATAGCCGTGAGCGTCGAATTGCAGGTGAGGGCGGTCGGGATGGCGCCGTTTCCGGCGACAAACAGATTGGCAAACCCCCACACGCGGCCATCCGGTGCCGCGACGCTCGTGCCGTCGTCGGTATCACCCAGACGCACGGTCCCGGTGTAGTGCAGCGATGACCCAGGCGCCAACGTCTCGGAATCGCCCGGGTGAAAGTCTCCGAGAGAGAGGGCAGCGCGCCGCTGCACTCCTTTAAGCATCTCGATACTCTCAAGATCGTTGTCGGAGTAGGCGAAGCGCGCAGTCATTAGCGGCATGCCGGTCGCGTCGACGCGGTGGTCCGAGAACTCCAACCGGTTCTCGCGTTGGAGATCCGTCCTGGTGTACCAACTCATTCCCAGGCGGTGGCCGCTCTCGTTGAAGCGCTCCATCATCTGACCGTGGGTCGGCCTGGCCTCGCCAATCGACGGGCTCCAGTACGCGCCAACGAAGGGTTCGTTGACTTGCGGTATCGGACGCTTTCCTGCCGGAACGCCAAGTGTCTTCGCATCGAGGATCACCTCGCCATCGACCGTGGCGTGTTCGTTCAAGTACAGGCCGAGTGCATTCGGGCGGATGCCGGAGGCCCATAATAGCTGCGGCGTACGCAGTGTGTCAGCCGCGACGACCACGGCGTTCGCGCGCACCTCCACTTCAGAGCCCGAAGCAATATCACGGGCCACGACCGCAGTGACCCGCCGTCCCGCGTGCACCAGGCGGCTAACCAGCGTACCGGTGAGCAGTGCGACATGAGGCACCGACTCATCGAACAGCTCAGGAGCGATGTCTCGAGGACCCGTCCGGGCAAAGGCGCCGCCGCCGGGTCGATTGACTCCTGCCAGGGGCATGTTCTGCGCCCGGCGATCCGGGTCCGGTGACGGGATCGCGTCGCGCAGCGCGTCGATGATAGGTTGCTGGAACGGATTCCCGTGAAAAGCGTGAGAGGTCACGCGAAGCAGGCGATTCGCCTCCCGGAGATCCTGCCCAAAGGTGGCTTGTATGAAAGCGGGGATCTCATCCGAGTACGGCCACGGGCATGCAGCGGCCCAGTGGACACCCATTCCGCCCACGTTCCACGAGATGGATGCACCGGGAAACTCCGTGAAGTCGTGGCCGAGAAAAGCCGCCGGGAAGATACCGACGCTCCCGGGTGTCCAAATATCGTGCCCAAGACTGGAACTGGCTTGCTTCACGTACTCGATCTGCCGCGCGCGTCGCATCAGCGTCTCGAAGGACACCCGAAGCGCGTCTCCATCGGCCTCGACGAGGTGCTCACCCTCGTTCGCACTCATACCGCGGCCGCTTTCGATGGCGAGAATCGAGAGCTGCGGGGCCGCGCGATGCGCTTCGTGAGCGATCGCGGCGCCTACCGGTCCACTTCCCACGATGACGAGATCCCAGCCGCGCGATGTCAACTTGTCGAATTGCAAATGGAATTTCTCCTTCAAGACTGGCGCCCGTTCTGACCGTCTGGCCGCCGAAAACGTGCGCTCTACCGCTAGATCGCACCGGTCCGACGCATACCTGCGAGTGAAGCGACGCCGACGAGGCCGGCGTCGTTGCCCAGCGACGCGGCGACGATAGACGCATGCGGACGGTGCTGCCCACCGGTGAGCCGTGCCGAATAGGCCCGCCGGATCGAAGGCATCAGCAACTCATCCGAATCTGCCACTCCACCGCCGACGATGATGACGTCGGGATCAATGAGCGCCGTGAGGGATGCGAGTCCGCGGCCTATCCAATCCCCGAGCGTGTGGAAGAGCTCGATCGAGAGCGGATCCCCCTGCGCTGCTGCTGCCGCGATGTCCGGGCCCGTGAGCACCCCTGCGGCGGCTCGAATACGACGCAACGCCGCTCCCTGCCCTGGGCGATCGAGAAGCGCGCGCTCCGCGTGGGCGACCAGCGCCGTTCCCGAGCCGTATGCCTCCCAGCATCCAAGGTTGCCACATCCGCAGCGCAGCCCGTCCTGTACGACGGTCATATGCCCAACCTCTGCGGCCGCGCCAAAGGCTCCGCGTTGCAGATCGCCATTGCTGATAATTCCCCCGCCAATTCCAGTACCGATTGTCACCATCAACGAGACGGAACCGCCGCGACCGAGGCCGAACACGTGCTCGCCCCATGCCGCCGCATTCGCGTCGTTCTCAACGACGACGGCACAGCCAACGGGCAGGCGTGCCGCTACCCGTCGCCCGAGGGGGTAGTCCCGCCATGGGAGGTTGGGGGCGGTAAGGATAGTCGAACGGTCAGATGACACGAATCCAGCTGCCGCGACTCCAATGTCCTTGATGGGATAGCTCTGCGACAGTTCATGGTAAAGGTCGGCGATGGCCAGATCGATGTCCGTTGGGTTGACAGTCGGAGTTTGACGGCGGGAGCGGGCGAGCACTCGCCCTTGCTCATCAACGACCCCCGCTGCGATCTTCGTGCCGCCGATGTCGATACCGAGATTCACCATGTGCGTAGATCCTGTCTTTGAAACTCTCGGGCGGAAAATGAGCCCGCTGGCTGATTTGGATGCGGCTCGCCGCGCTCACAACGATTAACGGCGGATGGTCCGAAGATTCGCCGTGTCCAGTCGGGCCCGGATGTCGCGGTACTCGGCCTCGGACAGCTGGTAGAACATCAGCGGGATGATCGCGGCGAAGCAGAAGAGCGCGGGGGCGAGATTAGCCACGAGGTTGATGCCGCCCAGCACTTCCGGAGCCTGGGGTGCATTCGGGACATATCCGAAGCCGCCGATCGCCGCGATTCCGACCGCGCCGCCGACCGCTGCAGCGATCTTCTGTCCAAAACTGATCACGGCATAGGCCGTGCCGTCGGCCCGGACTCCGGACTTGTCTTCGGCATAATCGATGGCGTCGGGCACCATCGACCATAGGATCGGGGCGTTGAAGGAAGCCAGGCCATAGATCACGCTGATCATGATGATGACGGTGGTATTTTCCCAGCCGACCAGGTACAGCGCGACAAGCGAAAGTCCCTGCCCGACAAGCGAGATGATCGCCATGGTCTTTTTGCCGAAGCGGCGCGTGAGCGGGGTGAAAAGGATGATTCCGACAACTCCGGCTACCGCCGGCGCGGCCATCAGTAGGGGGACGAGGTCAATGCGGCCGACGGCGTAGATGAAGTAGTAGATGATGACGCCGATACGCCCGAAGAAGCCGGTCATCGCGAGGAACATGATCGCGAAGATGAGCATGAGCAGTCGATTGCCGAACACAATGCGCGCCGTGGTACGCAGCGAGACTCGCGTCGAACGTAGGGGCTGAACGACTTCCTTGCTGTTAAATGCCGTGATGAGAAACATAGGCAGCGCGATGGCCGCCATCACCGCAGCGGTCAGCGTGTATCCCTGAACCGTTAGCGTCCGCCCGTCGCCGACGCGGCTGAAGAAGACGATCAGGGGAAGCGTGATCACGTTAAGGAGCACCACACCAAGGTTTGTGCCGATGAGTCGAATGGAGTTCAGCGTCACACGGTCCTGCGAGTCGGTGGTCATGACCGCGACGAGGCAACCATAGGGCACGTTGACCGCCGAATAGGCGACGCCGAGGAGGCCGTAGGTCAGGATCGCATAGAGGAACTTCGCCGCGGCGTTCCCCGGGATCGTGGCGAACGAGAGCACCATAAGGATCGCCAGAATGGGCGATCCGTAGATCATCCATGAGCGGAACCGGCCGAAGCGGCTGCGCGTGCGCTCCGCAGCAGCGCCGATCGCCGGGTCTATGGCCGCATCAAAGGCTCGCGCAATGAGCATTAACGCGCTCACGACAGCCGCCGACAGTCCGACGGCATCGGTGTAAAAGATGGCAAGGTATGAGCCGGTAGTAGTCCAGATCAGCTGACTCGCCAGGTCGCCGAGGCCATAGGTCAGTTTCGGTCCCCAAGTCAGCTTGGGCCGTTGAATGGCAGGCTCAGTGTCAAGCTGTGCGGCATTGTTGGTGCTCATAGATCATCTCCTGATACTTTCTTATGCTCCCTGGCCTGATCGGCTCAGGGGAGAGTGGTGCCGGCGGTAGAAACGGGTAGACGGGTTGGAAAGATGCGGGACTTGAGGTCCCGCTCGCGGCTGTCGGGCCCTCCGCCGACTCCGTCAGGTATTGCGCGCGTCCAGGCGCTTCTGCAGACTGCGTCCGAGCAATCGCTGGTGAGCGCGCACCATCTCGAACGCGTCCGTGCCCGGGTCTGCGAAGAAGTGGCCCTCCCATTCGGTGGAAACCCAGCCCTTGTAGTCGATGTCAACGAGCAGCCTGGCGACCGCGTCGTAGTCGATGCTAGGTTCGTGGCCGTTCGCGTCGAACTCGTAGCACTTACCGTGGATGTGGATGATCTGGTCGGCGATGTCATACCAGCTCTCCATCGGCTGGGTACCGTGCATGCTGAGCGCGCCCATGGTCGACAAGATCGATTCCTCCGAGGCGCCCGCCCGAAGCGCGAGCGTCCGAAATGACTGGAAGCGATCCTTCATCGTGCCGGGAGCCGTGCGCCAGTTCTCGACGAACGCGTCCACGAGCTGTTCCGGCAGTCCTGCTTCGACCCACTGGCGCTTCTCGGTCGGCGGAATGTCGCGCATCGTGGCGCTGAAGTCGGGGATGAACCCGAGAACGGGTGAACCCAGCTCCGCATAGAGGTCACGCACACGCAGGATCCGCTCAGTGCGGGGGCTCTCAGGACAGTGAAGTTCCATGCCGACGCGCAAGCCGAGATCCTCAGCCAGCGGCGTGATCCGCCGGATGACTTCCGCGGAGGCGCCGATCTGGATGCGGACAATGCCGAATCCGAGCTTCTTTGCCGTGCGCAGTTGACGCGACAGCAGGTCGGTCATCTCATCGACGTTGAGGAAGCGATCGGAGCGCAGTGCGGTGTCCACGTTGGAGCTCAGACAGGTGGGAACCAGACCCAGCTCGCCGGTGAGGGCGCGCCACCAATCAGCCGTGGCATCGTCCACCTCCGGATACGAGCGGAGCGACTGGTAGCCGACAAGCTCGATACCTGGGCCGATGCCGCGTGCGGCGACCTCGCGAACGATGCCCTCCAGGTCGAATCGGCCATCGAGCCACTCATTTGTCAGCGAGTACAGGGTCAATCCCGAGCCAATCGCCGGGGTCGGGAAGTTCGTCGTTTCAATCATCGCTGCTCCTCCTTGACGACGGTCAGTTTGCGAGTTTCGGACACCGCACGCGACATCGCGGAGTCTGGTCCGGTCAGGATGTAGGGAATCCGGATGGTGAGCGTCGCCGACACCGCTGCCTCCTGCTCCAGCGGCGCATCCAGGGGAAACCGGACGATCGCCCGGTCCTGGACGAACCACGTTTCCTGCCAGCGGTCTGCAATGGCATCCAGGCGGTCCCCACGGCCGTTGATCTCGACGATTACGTCGCTGCGCGGGACGATCTTGCCGTTCACTGAGACGGAGACATCCTCGATGGTGGATGGTGCCAGGCTGCGGTACCAGGGCAGCCGCAGTTTGATTGCGCCGGTTCCCGACGCATCGATCCGCAGCTCGTCCGAGCCGAAGAGTCTGTTTGCAGCGCTCATAATGACTGTTGTTCCTGCTGAGGTGGGAAAGTCACGGGCCGGCCCGAGGCGGCGGACTTGTAGATCGCGTCTAACACTTCGGTCACGACGCAGGCCTGCTCCGGCAACACCAGGGGATCGGTATCCGTCTTGATCGCGCGAATCCACTGTGCCGCCTCCTCGGCACCGAGCACGGCGAAGCCCGTGCCCTTCGACGCGGACGCGCCGAAGTACGCGCCGCGGAAGTCCGGCGCTGTCTCAACCAGCTGGCCACCGACGACGCCGTTCAGGCTTGGCTCCCACTGCGACCCGAATTGGCGGGACTCCGCGCCACCCTCCGTGCCGGCGAGCGTCACGCAGGCCTCACGAGACTGGGGGACGTTCAGCGCCCAGGCCGCTTCGAGGAACACCGTTGCGCCGTTCTTCATTGTCACGTACCCGAAGGCCGAGTCTTCCACATGGAACGTGGCCGGGTCCCACTCGCCGCCCATGTTGCCCTGCGGCTTGTCACCGAGCTTGTGGTACACCGAGCCGGTGACGGAGGCCACTTCGTAGTTGCCCATGAACCATAGCGCCAGGTCCAGCGCGTGGGTGCCGAGATCGATGAGCGGGCCGCCGCCCTGCTTGGACTTGTCAGTGAAGCTGCCCCAGATGGGCACGCCACGACGGCGCACGGCGTGGCCGCGAGCGTGGTAAATCTCGCCGAGCAGCCCCTCGTCGACCGACTTGCGAAGGAATTTATTGTCCTGGCGGAAGCGGTACTGGTATCCAACCGTCAGCTTCCTGCCGGTGCGGCGGGAGGCCTCTAGCATGGCCCGTGCATCCTCGCCGGTGACCGCCATCGGTTTTTCCACCATGACGTGCTTGCCTGCTTCGAGCGCGGCCACGGTGATCTCACGATGCGACGTGTTCCACGTGCAGACGTGGATCACGTCGAGCGAGTCGTCGCTGACGACCGCTTGCCAATCCTGCGTGGAGTACGACTCTTCGGCACCGAACTCCGCTCGTGCCTCCTCCGCTCGCTGTAGATCGAGGTCGCAGAACGCGGTGACCTCCACGTCGTTGGACTGGCTGGCCAATCCAGGGAGGTGCTTCTGCGTTCCGATGAATCCGAGCCCGACGATACCGACCTTCAACTTTGACATGGTTCTCCTTTGATTCGGCTCTGCCTCGCGTCGATGCGAGCCTTTTGAATGAGTTGCCGGAATGACGGACACAATGTAGACTGAAATAGTGACATGTGCAACAATTTCAAGCGAGACACCGCTACACTGGGCGGAATGGAGACATCACGTGGATCAAACAGTCACGGAAGAAAAGCCGAAATCCGGCGTCGACATGCAGAGCACGCCGGTAACCCTGTTCACGGGCCAATGGGCCGATCTGCCCTTTGAGCAGGTCGCCCAGCTTGCCGCGCAGTGGGGTTACGATGGTCTCGAGATCGCCGCCTCCGGCGATCACCTTGACCTTCAGCGGGCGGACGAGGACGAGCGATACGTCCAATCGCGTCTGGACATCCTTGATCGCCACGGCCTCCGGTGCTTCGCCATCTCGAACCACCTGACCGGGCAGGCGGTGTGCGATTCGCCGATCGACTTCCGGCACGAGGCAATCCTTCGCGCCTACACGTGGGGCGATGGCGACCCTGAGGGAGTGCGCGTCCGCGCGGCCCAAGACATGCAGCGCGCCGCCCGAGTCGCCCGCAAGCTGGGCGTCGACACCGTCGTCGGCTTTACCGGTTCATCCATCTGGCCGTACGTGGCCATGTTTCCGCCTGTCCCGCCAGAGGTGATAGACGCAGGCTACGAGGATTTCGCGCGCCGTTGGAACCCGATCCTGGACGTGTTCGACTCCGAGGGCGTGCGGTTCGCCCATGAAGTCCATCCGGGTGAAATCGCGTATGACTATTGGACGAGCGTCCGGGCGCTTGAGGCGATCAGGCACCGCACCGCGTTCGGCTTCAACTGGGATCCATCCCACATGATGTGGCAGGGCATCGATCCCGTTTCCTTCATCTGGGACTTTCGGGATCGCATCTACCATGTCGACTGCAAGGACACTCGCCTCCTCAAGGCCAATGGGCGCGGCGGCGCGCTGGGTTCGCACCTGCCGTGGGGTGACCCGCGCAGGAGCTGGAACTTTGTCTCGACTGGACGCGGCGACGTTCCCTGGGAAGACTCCTTCAGGGCTCTTTCTGCGATCGGCTATGCCGGCCCCATCTCCGTCGAGTGGGAGGATGCAGGTATGGACAGGCTGCATGGCGCCGCAGAAGCCGTCACCTTCGTTCGGTCGCTGCTCTGGAAGAAGCCCCAATCGGCATTCGATTCCGCCTTCTCTCATCAGTAAGGTGTCGCCGCTCCTCGAGCGGCACCATCGGGTGATGAGGGCGCGCAATATGTAAGTCGCCGGGTCGTTCGATACAGCACTTGGCACACGCCGCACTGAAGATCGACTTCGGCGGAGGTATCTGGCTATCGTGGCCTGGTTTAACCAAGTTGCGTTTGGCCTGGTAGCGCCATGCAGCAAGACCAAAAACCATAACCAAAAACCGAGGTTACCACCTAGTTTATTAGTAGTACTACCAATATAACCAGGAGACAAGTCGTTATGATAAAAGCTCGCCTTTTTACGGCGCCGTTGCATCAATCGGGCGGCCGGGCGGCCATGGACGAGATTCTGTCCTCGGGCCGCCCGGCCAAGACGCGCTATTGGACCCGCAGCGGGGGGGAATACGACTGCGGCCTGATCGCACGCAACGATCTCACAGTTTGGCTGTCGCCTGACATCGCATGGTACTTCCGGGACGGCTCAGGCAAGCGAGGCCGACCGCAACTGTTCAGCGACGCGGCGATTCAATGCGTGCTCGCGCTTGAAGTGCTGTACCGGTTGCCAACGCGCGCAGGGCTGGGCCCGGATCAAAGCCGGATCCGGTGGGCGAGCCTGGCTTGGCAACCGCCGCACTACACCACCATCAGCCGCCGTCGGAAGGGCACCGCGGTCATTCCGTGGGCGTCACGGCGCGTCACTGCATCTGGTCCTCGACAGCACCGGGCCTGAAGGCAAGAGCGCCCTGTTGTCTTGAGAACCCATTCTCAAAATATTCATAAAAAAACAGAAGTGTTTGGAGACGAAAATTGAAAATTAGATCTGGCTATCATTCTCTGCGCCATCACACGACCGTGCATTCCAGCCGCGGAAAAAAGGCGAGCATTCAGGCCGTCCACCACGCATTCAGGTGGTCAGCAGTCGGCATTATTTGCTTTTCTCTTTCGCCACTGGTATTCGCCGAATCGTCTCTTCGACCCGAAGACCATCCTAGAAGCGCTTCCATCGACGACGGCTCGGTCCAGACGGCTACCGTGAATCCGATCGGCACGCAAGGCGTGCCCGGTGGGACCACAGATATTACTACCCCCCCGGGCACGCCCGAACAGCAGTACCCGAATACTGGCCCGTTTGCAGGCTTTGGCAAGAAGCTTAACAGCCTCGGCGTGCGCCCGATATTCAACCTCATCCAGATGTATCTCGCCAATCCCAGTGCGGGAAGTGACACTCGAAATCATGAGGCGGTAAGCATCGTCTCCTATGGCGCCGACTTCGATCTCGAAAGGCTGATGGGGCTATCTGGCACCCTCATTCATTTTGTCCAGCTCGCAACCTTCTCTACGAATGACGCCTATGGCATGCAGGTCGGGGACAGTATCGTCGGACCCTCAGCGCCGTTTCTACCGAAAGTCTCCCACTTGGGCGTCTTCACAATTGAAAAGAAGGCGTTTGGAAATCGACTCGACGTCGAATTCGGTAAAACGAACCCAGGTCTGAATTTTGGCTTGCCAACCTGTAATACTGGATTTGGTTGCCAGAATATGCCATACGCTCCGCCGGTCTATTCAGACTGGGGCGGACGTGTCGCATATTCGGTAACTCCCGAACTGACAGTTCAGGCTGGCTTGTTTCGCCACAACGCCGCTAGCGCGTTTACGAACGGTTGGGAATGGTCGGATAACGGAACGGGAAGCAACACGATCCTGGCGAACTTGACGTACAAGACGACGTTTGCAACGACGCGATATCCGTACAGTTTCGAAGTTTTGTACTACAGAGATAGTGCGGAGCAAACAAACCCTCTCACCTCGGCTACGCATAAAGGCACGAGCTATTTGTATTTTGCCGGAAAAAAGACCGTTTGGCGGCCCGACGATGCGGACGAACACGGTTCGCCATCGGCGTTGAGCGTGTTCGGAACTCTTCTCACCACACTCGATCAGTATTCCTCAAGAGGTCTTCAAAATTACGCTAGCGGCGGTCTAACCTGGGATGGACCGTTCAAGTCGAGGCCGCACGACAGCTATTCGGTGCAGGTTAACTGGACCCGTCTTACCGGCGACGAGCAGAAATTCTTGCAGAATTCAAGCTACGATGCGGGCTCGCGGTACACAGTGCCGCGCAATGAATTTACGCTTTCTTTGAATGCGAACATTCAGGTTACAGATAGCATAATTGTTACCCCCTATGTGTCCCGGACGTGGGGTATTAATACGTTCTCAAATCCAATGTCTCCTGTTGCGCCGCGCAATGGGTACGCAGGTGGTGTTCTGATGATCGCATTCTTCGACAAAATGCTCGGCCTTGCAGGGAACTAGTGCCCCGTTCCGCTGATTCGTTGTAGTGGGAAACGCAGCGGCGGGCGGCTCGAAACCGAGCAGCCGCCGGCAGGTGACGAGGCGCTGTCCGATGGCGATTGGCGAGCCACCCGTAGCTGCGGATGCGCTCGAAGCCGACGCGCAGCACGTGCAGCAGGAAGCGACGGATGCCGCATCGTGACCGGAAGCCGCTGCGTCCATTTCTGGGACGCCTGGCAAAATCAGCTATAGCCGCAGCCATCCGGATGCGCCTTGTATTCCTGCCACAGCGTAACCCGTCAGCGTAACCCGTCAGAAGTTGGAATTTAGTACGAGACCAACAACGCCGCGAGAGATCAGGACGAGGTGAGCGAGATCCTGCTGCGACAGTGCGACGGCTCTCTGGATGTCAGAACGCGTAACCTTGATCGTGCCAGTAGTTCCAGTCAGCGACGGCGAGTCGTGTGGGTTTATCGCTGTTCACCGGGACGATCTGAGCCAGGGGTGCCACCACGTCACGTTGGCCCCACCGGGCCCCGACGAAGATGCCAACCCGACACAGGTCTTCATGAGCGAGTCCGGTGACCGAGACGTGTTCACCCCGGTGCAGCGGTGAAGGTAGGTCTTACGCGTATACAATTTGACATAAAAGCAATGATCGCGATTTGCTTCGTATTCCTATGTATGTGGCATCGGTGCGGTGCCGGCTAACGAGCTTCGGGCATATCAGCCCTGTAACGCCTCCGCACGGAAGCCACTGTGCAGTGCGACCTCATCGAACGCGTCGATCATGGATGGCGTCACCGTCCGGGTCCCGCGGCGCAAGACGCCCGGCGCCAGTTAGGAGCAGTTCGCAGTGTCTGTCAAAATAGCGGCATCCGACCGCCAGTTGCTGCGCACCCAAATGCGTCTTCGCGGGGCCGCATGTTGCCGTCAACGGGCGATCAACCGTGTCAAGAACGGCACCGGCAACCAACATCCTGGCGATCGCAGGAAGAACCAATACAGCAGGCACGACATGGCACATGAGCGATGCGAACAATGCGGCAACCCGACGCCGCCCTGGGACGCCATCCACTGCGGCTCCGGCGAAGGCAGCTATGAGTTGCTCTGCACTTCGTGCTTCAACGCCAGGATAGCCGAGTCCACCGGATTCACCGATTTCGAGAATGTCCGGCTTGACCCCATCCGGATGATTGACTGCGAGGGGGAGGCCCACCAGTTCCATTTCCAGCTCCGGCTCCTGGGCGACCGGATTGCACTGGATGCCTTTGAGCTTCGCGGAGAACTTCGCACCGGTTATCGGTTCCAGCTGATCGACGAAGCTGACGACGATGTGTTCGTGCTGCTCGGACGCCTGGTCGAAAGGATGCGACGCGCGCTATCGGTCAGGCACATCGATTTCCGGGAGCGCCGGATCATTGACAGCACGGTGCGCGGACGGATCGAATGGGATGAGTCGCAGGCGGGGTACCTGCCACTCGCGGTGGTCGACGGCAAGGAGGTCTCGTGGGACGATCTTGGGCAAATGCTCATGAGCATGGAAGGATGGCAATTCCGGCTCGATATCGCTGACCCGAGCGAAGAGCTTTAGGTCGCGTCGCCGACGCGGCGATACGGACGGCATATCCGGCCCTGAGCCGGCATGTCACGTGGCACGTTCAACCTATGTGAGCAGAGCCATGATCGCAGTCAGACTCGACGATCTTTCTTTGGCTTTCGATTTCGTCAGCTACGCGGCGCCAATGGAGCATAACGCGTATGTCTCGCTCGATACGGGCAAGATCTGGTGGACTTCCGATTCCAGTGACGCGTTCGACGAGGAGGTCCCTGACGACCTTGAAACTTCAGATCGCTACCTTGCCATACCGCATCACATGACGTCTGGAATCGCGTGAAAAGGAAGCTTTATTCCAACGAAAGAGCAGCAAGCCGTGGTCGAGGCGGCGCTTCGAGTCGGGGATCTGAAGATCAAGGCATTTGCCGGCGCGGGCAAAACCTCCACGCTCCAGCTCGTGGCGGGGCACTTCGGCCATCGGCGCGGCATGTACCTCGCGTTCAACCGGGAAATCGCGGCGAATGCAGCCCGGCGTTTCCCGTCTCACGTTGGCTCGAGGACGATGCATTCGCTGGCGTGGGCCTCCGTCAGCCTGTCGCTCCGAAATCGTATGAGCCTTCAGGGCGAGCCACCGCACGAACTGGCCGCGCGTTACGGGCTGGGCCCGCTGGAAGTGCGGACAGTAACGGGCACGGCCGTCGAAATCGCTCCATTCGAGATCGGGCGGATGATTGCCGATGGGCGGGACAGGTTCTGCCGGTCCGCTGACATCCAGCCGGCAGCGCAGCATATTGTTGTCGACGAAAAGATCGACGAAATGTTGGCCGCGCAACTGCGCACCTACCTGCTGCCCTATGTGCGGCGTCTGTGGGAAGAGAGCAGGGCTGCCCACGCGGGGAGCGCCATTTCGCCTGACGTGCTCCTGAAGCTATGGGCGCTTTCGGAGCCACGCATCGAGACCGATTTCATCCTCTTCGACGAAGCGCAGGACAGTGACGGTGTGATGCTGTCGGTCCTTGGCCGGCAGCGCCACGCGCAGATTATCTACGTGGGCGATCCTTACCAGCAGATTTACGAGTGGCGGGGCGCAATCAATGCGATGGCGCAGATCGACGCACCCGAATGCGCGCTCACGGAGTCGTTCCGCTTTGGCGCAAAGTTCGCGGCGCTCGCCAGTCGCCTGCTCGCACTTCTCGGTGAGCTCACGCCCCTCCGGGGACAGGAAACCATCGGCTCGATCCTGGTGGACGATCCCGCGCTTGCGCCGCCGGTCGACGCAATCCTGTGCCGGAAGAATGTCACGGCGATCTGGCAGTTCGCCGCAGGACTCGAGGCGGGACATCGACCTGCGATCCGCATGAGTCCGGCCGAGATTCTCGCTTACGCTGACGGCGCGGACCGCTTGCTTGCCGGCCAGCGGGCATTCCGCCCGGCGGCGTTTTCGCTGTTCGAGACATGGAGCGATGCGCAGGCGTTTGCGCGCAGTGCCTTTGGCCAGGACCTGCTGCCGGTTGTGCGCATCGTCGACGAGCTCGGTACGGGCTATCTGCGGGCGCTGGCACAGCGCTCGGCGGCGGAAGGCGACGCCGACTATGTGATTTCGACCGTGCACCGTGCCAAGGGCCTCGAATGGAAGCGGGTCAAGGTGGCCAACGATTTCCGCCTGCGCGGTGCCGATGGCAGCCCGATGCCGGACGACGATGAGCTCCGCCTCCTCTATGTGGCCGTGACCCGGGCGCAGCATGTCCTCGATATCTCGGAGTTGCGCGACGAGCTGCGGCGGCTTTTCACTCTCCGGCGCCAGGACCGGCCGGCGTAGCAGGTTACCAAATGGGAAAATCTTGATTCCCGTTTGAGAGTAATCTAGAATGAGAATAACGATGTTCTCATCTGGGAGGCTCACATTATGGCCGTGCATCATCCGTCAGGTCGTCACCCGGCCGCAGCGCATACCGGCAAGGCATTGGCCGGCTCTGGCCGGTCCGGCGCCCACCCTGACGATATCGAAACGTTCCTCGTCGAGTTCGACCCGCTCGAGCAGCGCCGGCAGATCCGCGAAGGCATGGAAGCGGCGATCATCGAACGCGTTGCGAAAGACCTGCTGCACGTGCCCGTGCAGACGCTGCTGGCGAACCTGAATCTGCCGAGTTCGACGATCCTGCGCAAGATGGCGCGCGAGGAGCGCCTGTCGCCAGCCGAGTCGGATCGCGTCGCGCGCGTGCTCTATGTGCGCCAGCTTGCTGTCGAGGTGTTCGAGGATCCGGCGCTGGCCACCGAATGGATGCAGCGATCGAACGCGGAGCTGGGTGGGCTCAGCCCGCTCGAAGTACTCGACTCACAGCCGGGGTACGATCGCGTGCGTGAAATTCTGCTACGCGTCATCCACGGCGTGTCCGCATGAGGCTTTACCGTCTGGCGAAGGAACGGCGCGGGTATTACCGCGCCGATGATCTGAGCGGCAACGGTGCGGCGATCGCCGGAGGCCGCTGGAACCCGCGTGGCATGCGGGTACTGTACACGTGCTGCCACGCGTCGACAGCGCTGCTGGAGGCGCTGGTGCACATGGCGGGCTTGCTGCCGGCCGGGGGATATTTCCTGGTGACGCTGGAGGTGCCAGACGCCGTCGACGCCGCCGCGTTCGTCCCGGATGTGCCAGAAGGTTGGGCAGACCTGACGCGCGATCCCGCGGCGACAAGGACGCTTGGGCGGCAATGGCTCGAAGCGGGCGAGCAGCTGGCGATGCGGGTACCGTCGGTCGTCTGTCCGAGTGATTTCAATCTGCTGCTGAACCCGATGCATCCGGAGATGGCAAGCGTCAGGGTCATCAGCAGCGAGCCCTTTACGCTGGATCCGCGGCTGTTTGGTCAGGTGAGGCGATGAGCCCGATGTCGATCTCGCCAGCGCAAGGACGAGGCGTCCGGGAGCAAACGTCATAAACTGAAAGCTATAGTGGTCTGCGTTCGTGGGCAGGAGCGCCCCCGGGGGTGTGCCGCTGGCTTCGTGGTGGCGAGCCGCGCAAGTTTCCTGCGGGGAAATCCGCCGGCGCGGGAAGTGGCCCTGTTGCGCCGTTTGCGTCCGGCGTATCCCGGACGGACTTGTGCGGCCCCGCTGCTCACTGTCTGAATCGTTGATACCGGGTGCCTGTAGACAGCTTGACCCAAATGGCGAATCGACCAGGACGACCCACTGATCGGAGGAACGTAGTCAGCACGCTTTCGCGCGGGGACCGGCGAACGTTGGCCGTTCACGGCTCTGGAAAACGAATCGTTCATCCGCGAAGACGAACGCTTTTCAAAGGAGCGACGGTTGCCAGAATCTCTCCGTCCTGACCGAGAATTTGACCTGCGACAAATCCGGCATTCCCGGCCACACTCATGATGTAGTCCTGGCGTCAGTAAAGGCGCCCCCGAAAACTTCTTCACGGAATTCGGGCCAACCCTTGGGTGTTTGCGACGGGTCCATCCAGATGATGTTGAGCTGTTTGCCATGCCCGCGTCCGAAAATCGCTGTTCCAGCGTCGTACAAGCATCGCGTCAAAGGACGCATTGTCCCGTCTCGATCAGGCGAATGGGGTTGGAGTCGCTTTCTGGCGCGCACTGATCGGCTTCGCGACGGTCAAGGCGTTGCGCGCTGCGAGGATGTGCCGGATGGTAGCGAGAGATTGTTCCGCCACCGGGCTTGGGCTTTCCCGCCGTGGCAGAGGAAACTCCGGAACACGGACGCGCAGCTGCCGGCAGACGGCGGAAAGATACGGCTTGCCCGAGTTCTCGCATCGTTGGATGGCGGCAGCGATGGCTGCGTCGCCAATATTCCGGCGCAGCCATTCCATCGTTTGCCGGTCCTTCTCGTTGTGTACTCTGACCAAATGCTCCATTGTCGCCTCCCGACTGCCCCTACAGGTGGAATGGATAGACGTTAGCGCGAGGTCGGGCCGAATTAGGGGCGGCAACGCACACTACAAACGATCTGGACATGTACAGCGGCGTTCGGAAACCGGGTCTATCCGAAATTACATCGCGACCCTAATGTCAAAGCCAGATTGAAATGTCGGGGTCTTAGCTAGATACAGATGTCGGGGTTGAGGTCGGTTCTGGGTGTTGGGCTAGGGTTGTCTTGCGGTCCTTTTATATCTCTCTGGAGGGGGGTTTTTAGCACCGAGCCTCCCGGGTTCTGGTGTGTCCCCATGACTGCCGCATTCCAGTCATCGAGCGTCACTTCGCGCTGCTTCTTCGTGCCAGGTAGCCGCGCCTTCGCACGCACGGGTTCACCGCGGTTCGTGCGTGACGGTGAGCCGGAGATCCGGCGGTTGTCGCGCTGGGCCTGGAGCGCCTGCGCGACCTGCAGCGCATGACCAAGACGCTTGTGCTCGATCACCGCGCCCTGGTCGATCTCGGCAAGCTTGTCGTACTGGACACAGGGCAGTGCGACACCATCGGCACGGATCTCGAGGCGTCCGTCCGGATACTCCCACACGTCGATATAGCGGTGAATCAGCCTGCGGTTGGCCGGCGTATCGTCAAGCAGCCAGATCACGCGGTCGTTCAGCAGCGTCAGTGAATCCGAGACCTTGCGCAGAACCCGCCAGGTCAGGACCGCGTCGAGATCCTCGTCAGCGCGCACGGGTCGATGCGCATCGAAAGCGCTGCGTGGCGGCTTCGCAAAGCGCGCGTTATAGGCTGCCATGAACGCGGGCGCCCAGGCGTTGGCAGCCTCGATGGTGCTGATACCGCGCAGCCGGAGCTCCTTGACGAGCCGGTCCTGCAGCGTCAGGTGGGCGCGCTCGACGCGTCCCTTGGCGGGGCTTGAGTTCGCGCAGAACGTGTCGATGTTCAGCTCGTACATCGCCCGGCCGAACTGTGTAACACCTTTACCCGCTGTCTCCGAGCGTCGCTTCACGTAAAAGACGCTGGCCCTGTCACTGTAGAACGCCACCGGCTTGCCATGCTGCTCAAGATACGCGCGCGTCGCCTCAAAGTAGCTGAAGGTCGATTCGGTCGACGTAAAGTGCAGCATCATCAGGCGGCTCGTGGCGTCATCGACGTACACCAGCAGCGTGCAGGCCGGCGCCCGGTCCTCGAACCAATGATGGTCGCTGCCGTCGATCTGCACCAGCTCACCCAGGCATGCACGCCGCGCACGCGGCTGGTAGATCTTCGGTGGCCGCTGCCGGCGCGGTACCCACAGGCCGGCGTCCATCATCAGGTGCCGCACGGTTTCCTTCGACAGCACGAGGCCATGACATTCGCGCAGCTTCTCGCACGCCAGCGTCGGCCCAAAATCGGCGTAGCGCTCGCGAATGGTGGTCAGGGCCCGCACGGCCAGTCCTTCATCGAGCTTCCGGTTGCCGGGCGACTTGCGCTTGCGTGAAGCCAGTCCCGCCGCGCCCGATTCCCGATATCGCGTTACCAGCCGCTCGACCTGACGCACGGTCAGACCCAGTCGCCCGGCGGCACGCCCTGGCTTGAGCCCCATGTCCACCACGGCCTGGATCACCTTCAAACGGTCGAGTTCGCGCATGTTCAATGTCACCAGTGCGGCTGGGCTCATGACTGGCTCCTGCGATCACGCTGCAAAACGCCAGCTTGCCAGCCACCGTAAAACACGACATTTGTATCTTGCTAGAACACGACATTCTCATATTGCCGCTACACCTAAAATGGTGATAACTTTTATTATGTCAAATTGTCAGGGCGATTGACAAAAACTGACAGCCGTGTCGGCTTTGGCAACCAGACAAGGAGCATCTAAGACGGCGCTGCACTGGCCATTGCGGGCGGCGGGTTCGAACTGAACTAGAAGCCACGTCCTAGTCATCTCCCTCGAGGAGCAAAGCGTCGAGGCGAGGCTAGCCGACCACCATCATAATCTAGGAGTGTCCGACCGACGGCATCACAAAGAGGCGTTCGTCCCACACCACGGGTTGCGGCTCCGTCACGGCAATCCGCGTCGCGTCGGGGTGCGCGGGATTGACCAGCACGTTGAACTCTGCGCGGACGACGACGGAAGGTACGATCAGGAGCGCGGTACGCGACTCGGTCAGCCAAGCGTCGCCGAACTCCCTTGCCGCCTGCAGTGCTGGCGCATCCCATCCCCCCGGCAACGATTCGGCCGAATGGCGTTCGACGCGAATATCGTCGGGAACCGCTGCTTCAACCCATCCGTGTGTCTTCGGTACCTTGCCGATGCGCGCATGAACAAGAACCTCGAGCATCGCACCGGCGAAGGTCGACGCGGCGTAGATGACGGGTCGCCCCGGGCTATTGAAGCGGCCGCCCACCAGCATCGCGCCGGTGCCGCTCCAGACCGTGTGTCGAGTGTCGGCGATTCGAAACAACTTCACGCCGGCAACCCATAAAACAGTTTCCAGAGCAGCTCTTCGACCCGGCGCGCGCCGAGCTCGGTCAGCGCAACATCGAGCGGCGCCCGACCTTCGAGCTCCGGGTGCGGCGTCGACAGGAATTCCCGCGCGTCCTCTTCGTCGTTCCAGACGTAGGCCGTCGTCGCGACAATCCTGGCCAGCCGCTCAGTCTTTTCCGATTCGTCTGGCGTCAGCCGATCGCGACGCCGCTTATAGGTCGCTTCGGGGATGATGCGGGCAAGTAGCGCACGCCGGGCGTCGGTACCCTGCGTCGCATGTTCGACGCCTGCTCGCAGCGCGGACTTAGGCAGGCCGTCGCGGACAAGCGCCTCGAGTTCCGCGAGCGTGTGCGGGATCTGCCGCAGTTCCATGACCGCGGCCACTGCTTCAGGCGTAATCAGTGACATGCGACTCCCGACTAAAGTATCAGTTGATACCTAATGATAGCGCAATTGATACCGTCCGGAAACACATCTTCAATGCTCCAGTCGGAGACGCCGCCGACCTTCGTGGCCGGCTTTCTTTCGCCGCGGAGTCGCCGCCAGACCGGCGGGCTGACGCCGCGCAGACTGATTCGTAACTAGAGAACGGAAGCCGGATCGGAAGGGTCTGAGTCCATCGACCCACGATAAGCTCCGCATCGGCCATGTTCGCTGGGATCCGACTTCAGCCCCAGCTTCGGCGCGGTCTCCTGGGAGGGCCAGTGTGCAGTGACCGGCGCTTACACCTTTGAGAGCGCTGGTCGCGAGTCATGCCAAGCCATCGAAGGACAGCACCGATGTAGAGAAGCTGGACCCGAGCAATGGCTTGCTGCTCGCGGGCACTTTGGACAAGGTCAACGACGGCTACCTTATGTCAGTCCACCCCAAGACCGGCAATCTGCTCTTCTCTGATGCGATCGACGAGGCGGAACGTGCCCGTCTGGTGGGTGACCATACCCGTCTGCGCAAGACGCCCACTGCAGAACAGGCGCTCTACCTGGAGGCGCACTACAAGCGCTTCCTCGAGAAGCAAGCAGAGCGCAGCTCCAAGCTGCGCAATGTAGCCTAGGTCTAGCGGGCTCCAGCGGAGAGCCTGTCGAGGCGGCCATTTCGACATCGTCCGTGCCTGCGAGAATCGCCCACATAGCATGACGGCACGTTACGGCCTACAGAAACCTTTCATACACGAAACGCTCAAGCAATTAAGAATCCGCTGGCGACAGGGTGTCGCACTGCGCACGCGAATAAACCATTTATAGTGCACTGCACAAGCCCAGTCCGATCGGCAAATGCGATCTGACGACCGTGTCCGGCGTTGCCCGGTTGCGGACAGACATGCCGCTGAAGGTGATTCGACACGCCTGTCAGCTTCGCCGGTTCCTGGTTAGCCATCAAAATGAGGTCTCTGTGAAATACCTTCCCCGCATCGCCGCGTCCGGAGCGCTTTTGGTCGTCGCTCTCGGCGTCGTCACGTTCGCCCAGATCAAGTTCGCTCCACAGTCCGCAGAGGCCAACCCGGTCGCACGGATCGTCCTGAACGTCGAGTCGTGGAACGGCTGAGCGACTCCACCGCTGTATGTAGCTCGCGCCCCGCAGGCAAAGAAAAACCCGCCAGGCTCCGGAGAGAACTGGCGGGTTTGAGCTACTGATTTCGGATTCACATACCAGGTGATGGTAACGGAGTTGACGCCTGCTCACGCTCCTCCAGCGACCAGTCAGCCTCCATGTCCACGGCATCCAACACCTTGGCCAGGTCACCAATCGCCAATTCGAGACCCTTCATCGTGGCCTCGTGAGACAGGCAATCTGCCCCCTTCGACGTTTCGATCATCAGCAACTTGAAGAGCGTATCGCCACACTGATCCAGCGCAAGCCAGCCCTCCCCGCCTTGCGCAAATTGTCACCGCGCAACCTGAAGGCATGGCCGAATCCAGAATTTGTGCAGCAGCCTCCTGCACAAATTGAAACCTCTTCGGCTCAGAAACATAGGATTGCGAATTAAATGTCGATGATTCCTTTTATGTCAAATGCCCTCTACTGACCGACGGGTTTCCACGCGTCGTTCGTTTGCACAGTTTTGTTCCCGAATTTTGCATAAATTTGTTCCCGCCCCCTTGTCGGACTTGGCCACCTTGATGCCGTCGCCGACGAGGACGCGCCGGCCATTGACGCGTAGCGGCTCCCGGAACAGGCGCAACACCGCCTGGGTCCCCAGCGCCGCGAGCTGATCGAGCTGCACGGCGTCGCTGTGCAAGCTGTCACGCAGCTTGTTGTAGAGCGCCGGTCGCAGCTTAAGCGTACGCACGATGCTGGTCACGTCCAGCAACTCGGTGCGCACCGTCAAGCCTGCCTCGGCAGTTGCGAACCACATAAAGCTGCGCAGGCGAGAGAACGCTGGGCGCAGCAACCAGATCGCGTCCCACCAAGCCATCCAAAGTGCCATCGTTTGTCTTCGAATTGCCGTCGATAGGCAAGTATAGTATTACTCTGTAGTACAAACTATATAAAATCGCCTCCTTCAAATCGAAACACGCATTGAGACGATCAAGGCGAAGCTCGCCGCGATCGATGAAATGCGCCGTGGCTCACTCAGCTGTCAATACAAGGACCCCGCCAACCATGGTGGTGCGTACTGCCAGTTGGACTATATGCGGGACAGAAAGAGCCGAACCGAGTCTATTGCGCGCAACGCGCTGAGCGACCGTGCGCCGCCAGATCGACAACTACAAGCACCTCAAGGCGTTGACCGAGAAATGGGTCGACTTGAGCATTGAGCAGTCGCCTAAAGATGAGACTGGCGCGCGAAGGCAACTAAGCGAGCCGGATCGGATTACCGAGAACTCAATCGGCGCTCACGAACGCCAAGATGAGATCGTAAGAAAGGCGCAAGAACTCGGCACTCTCGAGTTATATAGATTTGCCGAATTATTCGGGAAGACCGCAGTCGGTGCCGTTTGCTGATTCCGGAACGGCCCTGACGTTGCGACGACGGTCCTCTGCAACGTCATCCGGTGCCGTCATTTGCAACTTGACGCGACTGAATGCGGCTCGGGAACCGCACACCTCGTCTATCAAAACGAGGAGTTTTACGACTGCGAGGCTTATGATAGAAATTCGCGCTCAGCTTGCTACATCCCCTAGAACGCGCGCATGCTGGCCAGATTGGCCCTCCCGAACCGGCCGCGGCGCCCGAAACGGCGCGTCAGGTCTTCGGCGAGGCGCACGACGAGCGCCTGCCCACCCTGCTCACGGGCGACGATGCGCCGCCCGATCTCCCAGTAGGAGGTCGGACCCTCGAGGAGATGTTCAGCGCTGCCGCCGCGTGCGTAAGACTACGATGTTCGACCACCGCGGCAAACGTCTCCAGCTCGATCCTATTCAACATCGCGCTCACATTGACCCTCACTCCTCTCTCCCGGACAGCGCAATGGTCGAGCGAAAATCAGTGCCCCGAAAGCGGTCATGCCGCGAGGTGTCGATGTTCACCTAACCAACCGTGCGGTCGTCAGGTCCAGTTCGATAATCCGCGGCAGAAATGACCGCAATAAAAAATGGTAACCGGCATCTTGCCGACGAGGAGGACAGCCCATAATCCAGTTTCAATTCGCTTGCCTAACTGTATTTCCGGCAAGCTAGAATCTTGCACCGATAGCGTCCGTAGACGAGACTTCGCCGTGCATGGCCGGTCGCTCCGGATCGGGTGGAAAAACGCACCATTTTCCGTCCCGGTGACGAAAAAAGAACATCGCCTTCGACCCGCTTCCATTGTCTGCGACGACGCACACATATCGTCCCCTGCTGGATCGTCCGTAGTGGCTGACCCGAAACCCTCTCTTCGGGTCGGGCGCCAACCAGTCCTGCACCATACTTCTCAGCGACGTTCCCCCAACCGCCATAGTCTTCCTCATTCCGAAGGTTACGGTTCCGCGATCCTGAAGAGCGAAGGTAGTGACTGGCTCGCGGCAACACGCGTTCGACAGCCCCACCCAGACCTACGTTTACATCGGACCTGCCTATTCGCTTCCGCTCGAATTCGATGGTCGTAGCTACCGGCCCAAGGAGGCCGCTGAAACCTTTGCGCAAAAGCGAAAGAGCGCTAAATTACGATCGGTCCTGCTTCACGCGGTGGGGAGAATTTGTGCGCCCATCAGTGGACGGTGAACTGTCCCTCCGGGCGTCCCTAAAACGAACGTCATGCGTCATGCCCGCCACCGCGCCGTAGCCGTTGCGGGACTCGTCAGAACTTGTGCCGTATTGCCGCCCGGATTACGAGCTGATTCGAGCTCGAGGAAACGCCTGCCGCACCTGGAACATAGGCGGCGTCGAGCACCGTCTGAGTCTTGTCGCCTCCAGCATGCTGGTATGCACCCTGCAGGTACAGATCCGTACGCTTTGACAGATTGTAGTCAGCCATCAACCCGATCGACTGGTAGTTGGGATGCAGCTTCCCGGTGGTGGCGTTGAAATCGGCCCGCGTATAGGTGTACATCGCGCCCACGAAGAACGCAGGGGTGAACTGATATTTCCCGTTCACTTCGAAGTTCTGGAAGCGCAGCGACGACAGGGTCGAGCCGGTGGGCGGCGTGATCGCACCCACATAGCCGGAGCTGAGCGGTTGCGTGACGTTGGTGTTCGTATATGCGAAGCCCAGTGTTGCCGAACCGATCGTGTAGTTGATCCCCGCGCCGAAGATGCGCAGGCGCTCGGCCAGGAAGTTTTCGTCACCGCCGTTGTTGACCGCGCCAGTGGCCGTTGAAGATGGATTGTTGGCCTGCAGATACGCCGCAGCGAGAAGCAGTCCACCAGTGGTGTACTGCGCACCAAGGCTGTACTGGCGATTGTTGGCGAAATTTGTGTCGTTGCTGAAGCTATACGTACCGCCCAACTGGAAGCCGGCGAGCGACGGACTGGTGTACTTTACGGTATTGTTTACGCGGAACGTGTTATCCGTGTTGTCGTTGTCATACGGGTGGGAAAAAAGGTAGCCTGCCCAGTTGCCGTTCGCGGTGGTCTGCGCGAGATAGTCGACGACCGAATCATACTGTCGCCCCAAAGTCACCGAACCGAACTGATTCGACGAAATCCCGACATATGCCTGACGGCCGAACATCAGCCCGCCTTGCCCGAGACGACCATTGTTAACATCGAAGCCGTTCTCCAGTTTGAAGATCGCGGTCAACCCGTTGCCAAGATCCTCTGTTCCTTTGAGGCCCCAACGGCTACCTTGAGCATAGCCGCTCTGGAGTTCATAAACCTTTGAACCTCCAACATTGTTGGTGTAATCGAGTCCTTCGTCAATCAGACCGTAAAGCGTCACAGTAGACTGAGCGAATACTGGGGTTGCGATAGTGCAAATAAAAAATCCAGCAAGTGTTATTTTTTTCATTAAAATCTCCGAATATTAGAATATAACTACATGCAAACTTCTTTATCGACGGGCTGAATTAACCACGTATGATTCGTATCTTATCTCTCGGTATTACTTATGAAATGTCAGACGCTGCCTGCAGTTTTCTCACGGTCGCGGGCTATTTCAGGCTGCCAGAGAGAAACTGCCTGAGTCGTTCGCTGCACGGCTTGCCCAGTACTTCCTCAGGAAGCCCCTCTTCCTCCGTGCGTCCTTGATGAAGAAACATCACATGATTCGATACATTGCGGGCGAACCCCATTTCATGCGTAACCACAATCATTGTGCGTCCTTCGTCTGCGAGCTTTTGCATTACCTTGAGAACTTCACCTACCAGCTCCGGGTCGAGTGCAGATGTTGGTTCATCGAACAGCATCACGTCAGGGTTCATCGCCAACGCACGCGCAATCGCGACACGTTGCTGTTGGCCGCCAGAAAGATGCGAGGGATATTGCTTTTCCACGCGCGATGGGAGTCCAACTTTCTCAAGGTATTCACGCGCGCTCTCTTCCGCCTCGCGACGTGGAAGCCCGAGCACATGTACCGGCGCTTCAATGATGTTCTCAAGAACGTTCATGTGCGCCCAGAGATTGAAATGCTGGAACACCATCGATAGCTTCGATCGGATCCGCTGCAGCTGCTTCGGGTCCGCGACGTCGAGATAGCCGGATTTATTGGCCTTCGTCTTTACCGCTTCGCCATCGACCGCGATGTGCCCGGAGTTCGGCCGCTCAAGAAAGTTGATGCAACGAAGAAGCGTACTCTTTCCCGAGCCGCTTGCCCCGATGATGCTGATAACGTCGCCCTTGTTTGCGTTCAGGGACACGCCCTTGAGCACCTCGTGGTCTCCGAAGCGTTTGTGGATGTCGTGAACTTCTAACTTGCAAGCTTCTGTCTGAATCGTCCGCCTCAACATTCTGATCCCTTATCGTTACGTTTAAAGCACTGGTGTGTCATACACGTTGGCTTGGCACCAACATGCAAGCTTAGTGAGCACGCGGTGCGAGGTAGCCGAGCCAGCGGTGCTCAACGTGCCGGAACACAGCAACCAGCGCGAAGGAGATGGTCAGGTAAAGAAGCGCGGCAATACCAAATGCCTGGAACGACTGGTAGGTTGCAGAGTTGGCGTCGCGGGCGACCTTCAGGATATCGGGCACGGTCGCCGTGAAAGCAACCGAGGTGGCATGTAGCATAAGGATCACCTCGTTGCTGTAGAGAGGCAGGGACCTTCGCAACGCGGAAGGGATGATGATGCGTCTGTACAGGGTGAACCAGTTCATTCCGTACGCGCGTGCCGCCTCAACTTCACCGTGAGACATTGAGCGCATTGCGCCAGCGAATATCTCAGTCGTGTAGGCGCAGGTATTAAGCGCAAACGCAACAATTGCGCAGTGGTAACCGCTTCGAAAGAAGGTATCGGTAAGCTCGTGCGACCGAATAAAGTCGAAGCTATAAATACCCGTATAGATCAGAAGCAATTGCACGTACAACGGCGTGCCCCGGAAGACATACGTGTAGAAACGCACGGGCATGCTTATACAGCGATTCGTGGAGACACGAGCCACCGCGAGGGGCACCGCCATCAGGAAGCCAATTACGAGAGATGCCACCAGCAGCCAGAGGGTGACGGCGAGGCCGGAGACGCGCTGCCCGTCCCAATACAGGAACGCGCGCCAGAACTGGGTAATGATATCAAGCATGAGCCTAGAGTTCCGCGTGACGAACGCCAGCCGAGAATCGTTTCTCGAGCCTGAACAACACCAAGTTGGAGACGGATGTCATCGTGAGATAGATGAGCGCAGCACACATGACGAAGAAGAACATTTTGAACGTGCTCTTACCCGCATCCTGTGCGGCCTTCACGACGTCTGCGAGGCCGATAATGGAGACCAGTGCAGTCGCTTTGACCAGAACCTGCCAGTTGTTGCCGATGCCCGGAAGTGCGAAGCGCATCATTTGAGGAAACAGGATGCGTCGGAAAACAAGAACCCCATTCATCCCGTAGGCGGCGCCCGCTTCCAGTTGGCCGCGCGGCACTGCAAGGAATGCGCCCCGAAAAGTTTCCGTAAAGTAGGCTCCATAGATGAAGCCGAGTGTCAGGACGCCTGCCGCGAACGGGTCGATGTCAAATTGTGCGAGACCCAAGGCGTCGGTGAGATTGTTGAGCGCAATCTGGATGCTGTAAAAGATGAGAAGCATCAGAACAAGGTCCGGCACCGATCGTATCAAGGTTGTGTACGCGGATCCGACTGCGCGAAAACCACGATTTTGCGAGATTTTCGCCACGGCCCCCACGAGACCAAGGACAACCGCGGCCGCAAGCGACAGCACCGACAGTTCAATTGTCCGGACAGTGCCGGCCAGTAGCTGCGGACCAAATCCGAATAGAAACACACTTGTCTCCGTGCTTGTTATAGATAGATAACGGCGAGCCGAAGGCCCCGCATCTCTGCTGTGCGGCAACCATTCAATCACCCCGGCGGCAAGGAAAATCCCGATGGTCCGGAAGTGGACTCACCGGCACGCGCAGCGGATCCCTGTTCATGAAGCTGCGCCAATAGAGGCTTTGGGAACAGGACAGATGCTCGCCAGCATATCGTCCGGCTTTTCGCGGCTGAACTTCGTATGGGTGATGTTCCTTGTCACGGAGTATTTTTCCTGCGTGTCACAAACTGTCACCCTGCGCCCGACGGGCAGTGTGAAGCGCGCGACATACTCGGATAGTTTTCCCTGCGCCGATTAGAACGAGCCTTGACCGTTGGTCTAACACCGCCTGTAGGTATCAGCCGCCAAAAGGATGCGCTCGCCATCATCGGGTGCCGATTTTCAAACCGAACGTTTTCGGGATGGCCGCAGCGACTCGAGGCAACAATCCGGAGCTCCTGCCCACTTCCTCATCTTCTTCACATCGCAGAATACCCCAGCGAACGAAGCGCCCGCCGACATATCGAAAAGGCTCTGGCGGCAGCGCCCGCGGTTCACGCGTACAAAAAGGTAGCGAACTCCATTCGTCTTTTGACCTAAGAACGAGCGACGCAAGACATTGCCCCCCAATGTACGTGGGATTAACGCCGTGTCCTGAATATCCGCAGCCGTAGTGGATCCGTGTTCCAGGTAATGTTCGAAAGAACGGTAACCTGTCGGACGAAATATCGATGCCGCCGCCCCATGTTCGATCAATCTGAACATCTCCGAAAGCCGGCAGCAGCCTACGGAGTCCACGTTCCGCACGTATTGCCGAAGCCATGTCAGTAGTCAGCCGGGGATCTGACGTATTCCCGCCGAAGCCTATCGGACCCGAGCCCGAACCCATCAGGATCCGTCCATCGACAGTCTTGCGAAAATAGTGGACGAACATTCTCAAGTCAGTGATACCCTCGTCCCGCTTCCAGCCCATCGAGCTGAGTTTCTCGGGGGCCGGCTGCGTCATCAATGCGTAGGAAGAGAATACGGTAAGAAATGGCGCGACCTCTCTGCGCTTGGCGAGTTCGATATTGGTCGCGAGCACCACTTCCTTTGCGACGATTTCACCCTTAGGCGTGACAACGCGATTGAGCGTTCCCTCGTCGAGCCGGATCATCGGCGTGCCTTCGTATATCTTCACATCCGCAGCGATCGCTGCAGCTCGCAATTGGCGCGCCAGCCGGGCTGGTTGAACAGTCGCGCCTTCAGGGAAATATAAACCTTCCCGAAAAACTGAAGACCGGCAAATTTCCTGGACCTCTTCGGCCGTCAGCGAGCGTACGGTGTCTGGAACGCCGAGCTGCCGTGCCGTCTCAAGGTACGATGCGATTTCGGCATCTTGCGCCGGTGCTGCGGAGACACGCATATGGCCGTTTTCACGCCACCATACGTCGCGACCGGGCGCGGTAGCAAACCGCCGAATGGCTTCCTGAGCGCGTGTACCAGCTCTCGCAACGTCCAACGCCGCATCAGGGCCAATGTTCGCCGCGATGCCAGTGAGAGACGGCCAGTATCCGCTGACCTTCCCCCCATTTTTACCGCTAGCACCGGAACCGCATTTGGATGACTCAATGAGAGCGACGGAGAGCTGCGGCGCGCGTTCCTTGAGGGCCATGGCAGTCCACAGTCCCGTATATCCGCCACCGACGATCACCACGTCAACTGTGAGCGCCCCGGTAAGCGCAAGCGCGGCTGGTTGTGCACCCTCACTGCGCAGCGCCTCCTCGAACCACCAGGACGGATCATTCGGAGCTTTTCCCTGCAGATTCATTTGCCCTTCCTCTGATAAACGTATATGGCTCTGGCAACATCACGCGGGTCCTGTTCAGACCACCGCTTGAACCTGGATCTCGACAAGGATGTCTTCTCCTGCCAACTTCGACTGGACCGTCGCGCGTGCGGGGGGATGCTCCGTATCGACCCAAGCTTCCCATACTTCATTTAGCTCGTCGAAGGTGCGAACGTCCTTGAGCCAGACGTTCGCAACAGCAATACGAGACTTGTCACTGCCGGCCGCCTGCAAATAGTCATCGATCTGGGCGAGGATATCTGCCGTCTGCTCCTTGACACCCCCTGTAGTGTCGCGGGCCGTTAACCCGGACAAAAAGGCGAAACCATTCGCGACCAGTACTTTACTTAATCGGCCCGTAATCTCCAGACGGCGGATCATGATATCTCCTCTTTCGTTAAAAAATCTTGGCGTAACGGTTCACTCTCAGATGCCACATCGCGCGTGCGCTTTGGAATCAAAATCGCTGGTGCGATTCGGATACCTAAAATTATCCGTTCACAATCATCGAGGACTTGCACACTTCTGACGCGATACGCTTCCTGTCGACCCCGATAGCAGCGAGTACATGCAAACAAGTCACACTGCCATCGTGACGCGCGCCCCGCACGCGGTCAAATGCCAATACAATGGGTGTGTATACCATTTCCTTATAGGTGGCCCAATGAAGCTCCGACAAATCGAGGCCTTTCGTGCAGTAATGGAGTCAGGGTCAATGACCGGTGCAGCACGTGATCTTCAAACCACTCAGCCTAACGTGAGCAGGCTCATTGCACAGCTGGAGAATGAAACACGCCTCGTCCTATTTGATCGCACAGGCGGACGCTTGCTGCCACGGCCAGAGGCCAAAGCTTTGTTTCGCGAAGTTCAGCGAGTCTTTGTGGGGCTAAAAAGCCTGACGTACGCGGCAGATACCATTCGCAACCTTGGAAGCGGCCGCCTCCGCATCGGCGCCGTGCCGGGTATCGGACTTAGTTTCCTTCCCAGGGTCGTTGAACGTTTCAAACGGACGAGACCGGGAGTAAACATATCTATCCATACAAACTCGTCGATCACGGTCGAGCAATGGGTCTCGTCTGAGTTTTGCGACGTCGGAATCGTGGCGTTCGTTTCCGGCGCGGCGACGTGTCAGGTTATCCGGCTACCGGATGCTCAGGTACTTTGCATGGTTCCGAAAGCGCATCGGCTTGCTCGACGCACTGCAATCATGGCAAGCGACCTTCGCGGAGAGGAGTTCATTTCCGTGTGTCAAGGCGATGGATCGAGGGAAGACACTGACCAGCTGTTTGAAGACGAAGGAGTTGAGCGCAAGCTAACTCTCGAGGCACAGTACAGCGCAACTTGCTGTGAGATGGTGAAACTGGGTATGGGTGTAACGTTGGTTCATCCACTCGTCGCAACAGACTTCGTCGGGCAGGGAGTGAAGGTTCTTCCTTTCACGCCGTCTATCTGTTATCCCAGCTTTCTTCTTTATCCGCCGCATGACGTCGTCTCGCAACTGGTTAGCGAGTTTGCAACTCTGCTCCAAAGCGAGTTCGAACGCGAGCTGACAATCTGGAACGAGTAAGCCAGGAATGAAGTAAGAGAAGGGCTCGACTGCATGCGGGCCGTTTTTCTGGCTAGACGCCCGTGCAAGCAGCACGGGCGTCTAGCACCTGAAGACGTCGCCAGGCTCACATCGATAGTGGCGGTCGACAAGTCGTATCGACGCCGGCCATAAGCCTCCGACTTCTTCTATCACTTCGGCCCCCTGAGGGGGAAAAAAGATAGCTTCTTTCGAATCTCGAGTGGGTGGTTGCCGGGTCAAGTGCGGGCGTCAGCCCGGCGAAGCGAACACTTGACGCGCGTGGCGCAAGTAAGCTGGCATAGGGCTGGTTGCGGCAGAATGCTGCAACCAGCCCTGCAAGACAATGCGAACAATGACGAACCAAACCCAACTCTTTGAGGCGGCCCTGGGAATCAACGCGCCGTGGTATGTGCAAGGCGTCGATTTCAGCACGGAACTGACGATTGCCGTGGACTTTGTCGCGGGCAGTCGGTTTGCCTACCCCGGGGTGCCGGGCGAACACCCGGTGCACGACACGGTCATCAAACGGCTGCGCCACCTCAATTTCTTCCAGTTTGACTGTTATCTGGAGGTACGGGTGCCGCGTGTGCGCTTGCCGGACGGCTCGGTGCGGCTCGTGGAGCCTGACTGGATGGGTAAGCTGGATGGCTTTACGCTGCTGTTTGAAGCGCTCGTGCTGACGTTGTGCCGGGAGATGACATTTGCGGCTGTGGCTCGTCTGGTGAACCTGTCGTGGCATCGCGTGAAGGCCATATGTGATCGGTACGTGGATATGGCCGTGGCCGCCACTGACTTGTCCGAAGTCACTGCGGTGGCCATTGACGAAACCTCGTGCCGACGTGGCCACGACTATGTCTCGCTCGTCGCTGACATGGATGGCAGGCGCGTGGTCTTCGTCACGCCAGGCAAGGATGCAGGCGTCGTCGAACGCTTTGCCCATCACCTGGAGCAACACAACGCATCGCCTGCGCAGATCAAATCGGTCAGCATCGACATGTCCCCCGCCTTCATCAAGGGCGTGGACGAGCATCTGCCCGATGCACGTGTGACGTTCGACAAGTTTCATGTGGTGGCGCACGCGTCCAAAGCACTCGATGGTGTGCGCCGCGAGCAGCAGAAGGCTGATCCTGCACTGAAGGGCATGCGCTGGTCGCTGCTCAAAGATGCTGACAAGCTGAATCTCGCGCAACTGACCGATCTCGAGGCGCTGATCAGCCAGTACACCACCAACCGCACCGCCCGTGCCTGGATGTACCGCGAGCAGCTGCGCGAGATACTCGATCGCAAGCAAATCCATGTAGTCTCCAAGATGTTGCGCCGGTGGTGTAGCAACGTCATGCGTTCCAAGGTCGAGCTCATGAAGGACGTCGCACGCATGATTCTTCGTCATTTCGACGGCATCGTCGCGTGGGCCCAGACGCGCCAGACCAATGGTTTCATTGAAGCGATCAACGGCTTGTTTCAAGCTGCCAAGCGCAAGGCGCGCGGATACGCCAGCTTCAAAACCATGCGGACCGTGCTGTTCCTGATCGCAGGCAAGCTCGACTTCTCGGCCTTCAATCCACATGCCTCGTGAGCCGCATTACCCACTCCACTTTTGAAATAGCCAAAAGATAGTTAGCAATAGTGCTGCCCGAAACCTGCGATCATTGAGAAACGAGGCGAGATGGAGTTTCTATGTTTCATCCGTTTCGACGAGGTCGCTCGTGCCACAGGAGGCCTTAATAGAAGCCATGGTTACTTCCGCAACGTCACAAAGCGGGACTCGCTGGCAAATGACAGCATCGACGCAGCTACGGGCCGCGTTAAAACGTCGCCCGCAATTTCGGAGGCGCACCCGCTGCCGGTTTTCAGCAAGCAGTTCAGGCCCACGGTCACCCGCCGTACACATCGTACGTGAAATACTTTTTCGCGATCCGGTCATAGGTACCGTCCTTACGTATGGCGTCGATCGCGTTATTGATCGCATTAACAAGGACCTCATCGCCCTTTCGGACCCCGATGCATACGCCGTTACCAAATATCGCGGCATCTCTGATTTCCGGTCCTCCAGCAAAACCATAGCTGCGACCTTGATCTGTCTTCAAAAAGCCGCCCTCAGCCTGCGGACCGAACGCAAATACCGCATCAAGGCGACCACTCACGAGGTCTGCCCATGCCTGGTCCTGCGTCGGATACGAAACGATGTCGACACCCTTTCCACCCCAGTACTTTCTCGCATAAGTTTCCTGCGTACTCCCCTGCAACACGCCGACGCGCTTTCCTTTGAGGGATTCCACTGTTGGTGCCAGACCGGAGCCGCCTTTGACGACCAGTTTTTCGATTGGCGCATATAACTTGTCGGTGAAATCGATGATTGCGGCGCGCTGTGCGTTCTTTGACAACGACGAATTGATTGCATCGAACTTCCGGGCCTGAAGTGCGGCTATGATCCCGTCAAAAGAATTTTCAACCCAGACGCACTTGACTTTCATCCTCGCGCAGATCTCATTTCCGAGGTCTATGTCAAACCCGACCAGCCGTCCATCTGGAGACTTGGACTCAAACGGCGGATACGAACTGTCTACGCCGAAGCGGAGCTCTTTAGGGTCTTGCGCAGATGCGCTCGTCGAAAGACTGGTTGCGATGAACGCAAGCAGCAAAGTCGTAATCACCTTCATGTTGGATCTCCTCACTGGCCCCCAAAAAGCGGGCAAAAAATTTAGCCGGCGACGCGCGTGGTCGCCTTGATTGCCGTGCGGCAGACTTCCTACGATGACAAAAAATTCCGATTGACTCCGGAAAGTGGTGCACCAATTGAAGTCTTCCTGCCCCCAAGTCCCAGCCATCTGAAGACGTACGGGGTGGCAAGCTCATCATGCTTGGCATCTTGGGGGGACGTCCAATGCGGAAAAATTTGGCACCTATACGGAATTGGTATACCCCCGACCGTACAGCGTCGCGAACTTGCGTGCGTGCGGCACTGGATTTACCGAACTGACACGATGGCGCCGCGCGCCATCCTGAACCGTTGACGCTATAGCACGAACTGGTCATCGGAGACCACGCCAATACGGAGGGGTACAGGTCTACGCATACAATTGAGGAAAGTGCCTTACGTACCATGATGGACTCCGGCTCTGTTGAAACACCGCCCATCCCGGCGCATAGGTGATTTTTGTGCATTTTGTGACTGTGGGGATAGCGGCGCACGAACTCCAGCACTGCGTCCGTCGCCTGACACAGCTTCGTTCACAGCAATGCGGGCGATCATCTGTCTCATCGCGGCCGACGCCAGTTCCAGCACCATCCGCACGATGTCGGCCACCGCCAGCGGTGTTCCGTGTGCCGGTACCGGCGCATAGACCAACAGCAGTTCCGCGTGCGGGACACGTCCTGAAGCCAACTGAAACACGTTGTGCGACCAAGCTTGAGAACGATTTTGCGCCGCTCATCCGGTCAGGTCGAGAAGATTGCGCAGCACAGGGCCCCGAGGACGGGATTTGGCGCTTGAGCCGACAGCGGATCACGATGCACGGCACTGTCGATGCGTATATAGCCGCGCGTGGTTACGTCACGCAGTAAGATTAAACTGCGGTCAAGATGGTCGGTGAGCGGTCAAGGAATTCTTCCAGGTTCTGCGAAAGATCCAGATGCCCATAGGAGCGGTTACGCTTCGCATTCCACTCATCTGGCGGCATCAGCGGCATCGCCTGGCTGCGTAACGCGAAGCCCTGCTCTATCAGTTGGCGCCCCGAGCGGATGCTGTGGAGCACCTGAACCAGCATGGCTCGCAACAGCCTCTCTGGCGCGATGCTCGTCCGCGCCCAGACGGCGTGCCAGCAGACGAAGGCCACGCTGCGTCCTTGATCTTGTCGGTTAGCGTCTGCAGGACCACCAGCTCCTTCGCTATGCGATTGGGCAGCCCAGTATATTGCTGCTGCGCCTCGTTGCCGACGCTGGCCGATTTCTCAAAACGAGTCATCTCCTTCTCGAGCACCGCGAGCGATAGCTTGCTGACATCGGCGTCATCCGGAAACAAGAGTCTGGGATTGCCCGGGGGGCGCGCCCAGGGCTACGTCAGATCGCTATGAGGGCCCGGGGACGGGGCGGCCGAGGAACGACCTCCGTATGAGTCGGTGTGATGGACCCAACATGATCGATCCGATATCGCATGCCAGTAGCGGTCAACTGTGCGCGAACCCGCCAGCGCCGTACCGCCCGACCGGCGCAATAACGCTGTATCGATCACTTTTCAACCGGTACTGCGCTTGATCGTCTGAAGTTCGGTTGTCGTTGTGACCTTCTCGACATTGAACCGCGGATTCGCGAGCCATGCATTCGCCAGAGCATGATACTCGGCGAGATTGCGGCACGCGATCCGCACAAGAAAATCGAATACGCCGCTGACCAGCCAGCAGTCGAGCACTGCGGGATTGGAGCGCACTTCTTCCTCGAACATCTCTTGAGAGCGCACGTGATCGCCGAGCGCAATTTGCGCAAGTACGATAACCGGAGGCTCGTCTTGAGGCAGCCGCACTACCGCGCGGTACCCCTTTATCACACCGAGTGCCTCCAGTCGCTGCACACGCGCCTGGCACGGCCGTGGCGTCAGGTTTACCCTTTCAGATAGTTCCCGGTACGAAATGCGCCCATCAAGCCGCAAGATATCGATGATCCGGTGGTCGATCTTGTCGAGCTGGATTTTCCCTTCCGTCATGTACACGTCCTCCCGGGCAGGTCCTTTAGTGAGCGCCACCCAATCGCCCGTACAAGCATTATCCAGCGGATCGTTCTTTACGCAAGCTGGCGTTCGATGGCAAAGTCCGCATTTTTCGCCCGGGCCGATACTGTCCTAGAAGCGCAGCGACAGGCAGGTCAGGCCGCCGTCCATCTTGCGGAACTCGCTAGCGTCGAGCACGTGCAGCGGCATACCAAGCGCTTCCAGGCGCTCTTGCACCCGCGGGTAACCTGCCGGAGTGATGAGTTCGCCGTTCACTTCGAGCGTGTTACACGCATATTCATCGGCCATATCAACGGCGATCCGATGGAACTTCTCGAATACGGATTGGTTGGCGAGCACGTCGCAAACAAGGAGTGTCTCGTCTCCAAGGTAGTTCACGGACGACTTAAGATGCAGGCTGGCACCGATTGGCATTGCCTCGACGTCGTAACCAAAGTGCGACACGATGTCCTCGAACGCGCGCACGCCCGCTACGTCCGTACGGGCCGACAGTCCGACGAAGAAACGCTTGCCGATCAGCATTACGTCGCCGCCATCAATGTGCCCGTCACGCATCGGCTTGACCTCACGGCATGCGGCCAGCGGGACTTCGATCGCCTTTGTTTCGCCGCTGCGTGCGGGTGCGCCTGGACGCGTCAGCACGGCGAATTCCGGCGTAATCACTGCGACGTCTTCAACGAAGTGAGCATCCGGAAATGCATCAAGCGAGGGCAATTCCGTGAGCTCAAGACCCAATTCGCTCAACTTCGCGCAGTATTCCTCGAACTGCTGCAGGGTCTTTGCGTAGTCGGCTTGACCGAGTTCCGCGTTAGTTAAGCCGTCGACGCAGGACGCGGCGGGACGACGAACGATTGCCTGTGTGAACTTCATTTGACTCTCTCTCCACAATAACCGGCGTAGGCTCCCCGTTATGGGATATCAGCCTTCCGGATTCGAAGCAATTATCGGCCAGCGTGTCTCGCCATTGCGGTCGACTTGGTGTTCGAGCGCGACGACTCCGGTCGAATTTCTTAATTTTTGTAGCCGAATCGGCTGCGGGAAGAAAGTGAGTGGCATCGGAAGAAAGCCCACGAAAGCGCTTTCCTCGTGAGCCGATACAGTCATGACGTGTTCAAACTTTGTGCGTCGACAAGAGAATGCTCGTCTCAGAGTTCGCGATTCCGTCAACAAGACGAACAGCACCGAGCACGCGATCGAAATGTTCCAGCGAATCGGCATGCAATTCGACGACAAGGTCCCAACGGCCGTTTGTACTATGGATCGAGACGACGTTCGGATGCCCGCGCAGAAGTTTCACGACTTCGGCGGCACAATTGCCCTGCACCGCGATGGACATAAGCGCACGGATGCGGTGGCGCTCGACTGCGGGCTTCAGCCGAACGGTATAGCCGATGATCACCCCGGCTTTCTCGAGTCGAGTAATCCGGTTCTGCACGGTCGCCCGCGCGATGCGCAAAGTCTTCGAGAGCGCGACGACCGACAGCCGCGCGTTATCGCGCAGCAGCGCGATTAGCTGACGATCTACGTCGTCGAGAGTAACCATCGAACCTGTCTCTCCTGTTAGATGTCATCCAGCCGCAAGCATGTCGCGTCTGGCCCTGCTCGACCAGCGCGAACCGATCATGTTGCCGAATCAAAGCGAGCATTCTGAATAGCTTATCGAGAAATTTGACGATTTTGTTATCTATCTGCTGGTCACCCCCGCTGCAACAATGTCTCCATCGAGCGGTCGTTTTAGCCGCGCTCACTACAGGAGATAAACCAATGACACGTTTCCTCGACGTTCCCGCCACCGCGCGACTGATCGCCAAGACCGGCGTCACGCCGTTCCTTCGTGAACTCGTTGACACGCTGCGCGCCGACTACCTGCACTGGGCAGACTTCGACAAGTCGCCGCGCGTCGCCTGCCACTCGCGCGACGGCGTGATCGAACTGATGCCCGTCGCGAACGCGTCGCTATTCGCGTTCAAGTACGTGAACGGCCACCCCGTCAACGCCGCTCGCGGGATGCATACGGTAATGGCGTTCGGCGCGCTCGCCCAAGTCGACACCGGCTACCCGCTGCTGCTCGCCGAACTCACGCTGACCACCGCGCTCCGCACCGCCGCAACGTCGGTGCTGGCCGCGCAGGCGCTCGCCCGCCCGGACTCGCGTACGATGGCGCTGATCGGCAACGGCGCGCAGAGCGAATTCCAGGCGATCGCGTTCCACACGCTGCTCGGCATCGAGGAGATCCGCGTGTTCGACGTCGAGCCGCATGCAACCGACAAGCTCGTGCAGAACCTCGCCGCGTATCCGGCACTGCGCGTCGTGCGCGCCGCATCGACCACCGACGCCGTGCGCGGCGCCGACATCGTGACGACCGTTACCGCCGACAAGGCGTACGCGACGATCGTCACAGCCGACATGATCGAGCCCGGCATGCACCTGAACGCGGTTGGCGGTGATTGCCCGGGCAAGACCGAGTTCGAAGCGGGCGTGCTGCACGCAGGCCGCGTGTTCGTCGAATTCGAGCCGCAGTCGCGCGTCGAGGGCGAGATCCAGCAGATGCCGGCCGACTTCCCGGTGACCGAACTGTGGCGTGTGCTGCAAGGTGAGACGAGCGGCCGCCAACACTCGGACGAGGTCACGGTGTTCGACTCGGTCGGCTTCGCGCTCGAGGACTACTCGGCGCTGCGCTACCTGTACGCGCTCGCGCAGCAGCACAACGCGGGCGTCGAGATCGCGCTGATCCCGCCGGCCGTCGATCCGAAAAACCTGTTCGGGCTGATCGACGATCCGGCCGCGATTGCGCAGGGTCACGCGCCGTTCGCCACCGAAGCCGTCGCCGCGTTCGCGCGCTGATCGTCATTCTTGGGCGGCGTGCGCGCCGCCCGGCTCCCTGCCTCTCGCCTCTACCGTTCATGAATCTCGCATCGATCCAGGCACCGGCCGCCGTCGTGATGATCCGGCCGCACCACTTCCTGCCGAACCCGGAAACCGCCGTCGATAATGCGTTCCAATGCGCCGCGGACCCGGGCGCCGCGCCGTCGGTATCCGCCGCCGCGCGCGACGAAGTCACCGCGGCCGTGAAGACGCTCGCCGACGCCGGCGTGCGTGTGCATGTGTTCGACGACCACGGCGAACGCGACACGCCCGACTCCGTATTTCCGAACAACTGGTTTTCGACGCATCCGGGCGGACACATCGCGCTGTATCCGATGTACAGTCCGAACCGCCGCCGCGAACGGCGTGCTGACGTGATTGAGATGCTGAAGGCGGTATACCGGGTGCAGGACGTGATCGACTATTCGGGGCTCGAATACGACGACTTGTTCATCGAAGGCACCGGCGCGATGGTGCTCGACCACGTCGCGCGCATCGCGTACACCGCGCGCTCGCGCCGCGCCGATCCGGTCGCGCTCGAACGCTTCTGCACGCACTTCAATTTCGAGCCAATCTGCTTCGATACGGCCGACGCGGAGGGCCTGCCGATCTACCACACGAACGTGATGATGAGCGTCGCAACTGAGTTCGCGATGGTCGGCCTCGACCTGATCGCCGACCGCCGCCGCCGCGACGAGATCGTGCGTCGCCTGACCGAAACGGGACGTACGGTGATTGCGCTCGATCAGTGGCAGATCGCGAACTTCGCGGGCAATGCGCTGGAACTGTCGGGCAAGAACGGGCGCGTGCTCGCGCTTTCGCGGCGGGCGCTCGGCTGCCTCACCGCGGACCAGCGCGCGGCGATCGAGCGCTCGGCGCGGCTCCTGCCGCTCGACGTCCCGACGATCGAACTGGCCGGCGGGTCGGTGCGCTGCATGCTGGCTGGTATCCACCTCATACCACGTCACGCGCAATGTGTTTCCGACTTTTGACACAGGCACGACGACAGATTGAGAAGCCGGCCGTGGCCGGACTACGCATCTGCGAGCTTTGCACACTGCTCTGTGTCGGGAGCGAGTGACTGCGCCCGAAGCATCAGGGCAAGGATTCTTAAGCGAGCCATCTGCCGAGCGAGCCTTCCACATCATCGAGATGACGGCTCAACTAGGACGGGTGTCGACATCACTGCACTCGGCATCTCGAAAACGACGGCTCACCGTCTCGTGAGCAATCTTGAGGAGCTCGGCTTTCTCAAGTACGGCATCGAACACCGGCACTATCAAGTTGGTCCGCGATTGAAGGAGCACGCAACCAACGTACTCACCACTTCGTTTTCGCACGGGCCGTCCACGCACGTTTCATGGAGCTTTCAAGGCGCACTTCGGAAACCGTGAGTCTTGGCGTTCATGCGCGAATCAGAGGTGGTTTACGTCTATTGCGCAATAGCCGCGCTTGTGTTCGCCGCCGGGTATAAAAGATCTCGATGTATTCCGTGATCTCTTGCTGCAGCCTGCTGCCGAGTGGCGAACCGCCGATGATAGACCAGCTCGCTCTTCACTGCGCCCCAGAATAATTCGATCGGTGCGTTGACGCTCCTATGTCAAGCGAAGGCCGTAGAGTCCGCTAGATCGGCGAGAATGAGAGGCTAAGGTTCTCGCACTATGTACCGCTTCAAGCAGCGGTGAATTTCCTTCTTCGACCTACCCTCACGGCTGCGACGTTGCACGTACGCTTTCGTCCTCGGGTCACTACGCATCCGGACCATCGCTATTGTCGATAGCGCGTTGTTCGCGGAACGGCTTTCCCCGCGATTCAGTCGATCTGCTCGTCCAGTCCGGAGCGGAGAAACTGACGTACGCAGGCAAAACCACTATTGCTAGATTGCTCGACGCGCATGCAAAAGGGGTGCCACGCTGATTCAGGACGGCAGGCAGCCATCGGCAGGGATAGCCCCGATCGAGCAGCAGGAGATCGTCGCTGGAGAGACGATCCAGGTTGTGCCTGTTGCTGCAGATGTCCGAAGAACTCATCCAGTTCGGTCTGGACGCTCTTGCGCATGCCGGTGAGCATCAATGCGATCAGTGCCGGCAAGGGCAATTTGCGACGACGTTGGAACGCCATGGGATGCTCGGGAGTGCAAGCAAGCTGACGAAACTGATCAGTCTGAATATGGGCGGCGCGATCGGCAAGCACAGTGGATAGAGACATCGGGCCAACGAAGATCAAAAAGATCCTCATTGGCCCCGCGAAGTTGGCTTCACGTCAAGTTCTTTTTTAACTTTCCGGCGCAGCAGACGCGCTTAACTTGGGTGGATTGCCTCCACAACGCAATGGCCGGCGATCGCTCCATACCGCCCCAAAACCATAGCACTTCAAGCGGCAAGCCGGAATTGCGTTTTCCTGCCGAATGAAGCTGCTGAGCCCGAGATCCCGACGACGACATTTCATGTCCTCATATCGAAATCAGCTCGATCAATCCTGTTTTATCAACCCTCAAATTATAGTACTGCCCTGACTCGACTAGCATAGGTTCCCGCAACGGATGAAAAGCGGCCGCCCAATGACTAGTCAGACCTCTCGACGTGACAAGAAACTTACCAAAATAGGCATCGAAGTATGACGTTATTCCGTGACAAAGTCCAGATCTGCATATTAAAATTTTGTGATCGACAACATCCGAAGTGCTCGGATTCATATAGTCAAATCTCTTCAAAAGAATTAATGATGAAATCCTTATCGGATCATGCACCATTTGATTGACAGGGAAATACGATTTTTCAGAAAACGTGTTAAACATAGAAAAGTCAAATCCACATTGGTTAAACACGCAATTTCTTTCAAAGGCTGTTTCGTCAGCACATAGAAAACCGAATTGTTGAATGCGATCTGGCATCACAATCGTGCAAGGCCCCGCAATCTGGCGGACATCTCGAGCGATCGTTTCATACCCCTCGCCGACAACGCCGCAATCCAACGTTTCGGTGAAGATTATATCCGGCGCCGAAGGGAGGTCAGAATCAACAATAGCCTGCCTCGATGACTTTGAAATGACTGCAATACGGTCCTGAAAGTTGTTTTTCTGAATGATCTTCCTCGCCACATTAGCGATTTGCTCATTCACCTCACATGTGAATACCTTTTTAGCACCATATTTAGCGAACAGGAGCGCGGGGAGGCCCGCTCCAGTTCCGATTTCCACAACAATCTTTCCGCCTACATCAGACGATGCGATTGCTGCCTCTATTGCCGCATTCCGAGCGAAATCATGCAGCATCTCGAAGTGCCACCTTGGGATCCTGTAACTAGCTCGATCAAACGAATTGGTTTGATGCATCTGATACTCCAGAAGAAGGAGATGACCTATACCGGCGGCTCAAGAAGTCGCCATTGTCGACCGCGGCTATAAAGGTCTCGCCATCGTCGGGGTGAAGATAGACCACCCGGGCTCGCGGCGGGCGTCACGCACGGACTACGCGCGATGATTAGGCGGCGAAGCGCAATCGAGCTAGCCATCGGTCTCATGAACACAGACGGAATGCTCGATCGCAACTGGCTCAAAGACGCGCTAGGGAAAGCGATGCACGCAGTGCTGTGCGGCGCCGACCACAACCTTCGGACGATCCTGAGGAAGCTGCGGCTTCCTTGTGCCCTAATCTCGCTGCCTTGCTCAACTTCTGCATTGCCGCCGACGTGCCGGCGTGACGCCGATGGCACGAGAAACAAATTGTTCAAGGACGACGAAGTAATCGATGTCATTCGATGCGCTCTCCACCTTCCGTTGCTACTGCGTCTTCATAAATACTCCGTCCCCAATTCATACACTTAACGTTTAACACATGTGGTTTGGGGCTGGTAACTTACAATTACCGCTACGCAACTCATTTGTTTCGCTGACCAAAGCTTTGCCGGCGGTATTGTCCATTGGTATAGGGAAAATAACCGAGGCTGTAATGTTAGAACGACTCTCTGAATTCGTCTCCCTCGGCATACTCGAGCGGAATCTCGATCAAAATCGGCTTACTGGGATCGCGGCCTGCTATAACGGTATCAAGCTCTTCGAATGAGCTAACCCGTGCGCCAGCGACGCCGTTTGCCTTCGCAAGCGCTGTGAAGTCCACGCTCCCGAACCTCAAGATGGCCTTGTTCGCTCCGTTCCCTCCCCGGTCCTGATACCGTTCAATTAGCCCGAACGCGTTGTTGTTCAAGATCAGCATGACGATAGGCAGCCTATGACGGGCCACTGTTTCTAGATCGCAACTCCCGGAGTGAAAACCGCCATCGCCTGCAATAAGAAACACAGAGTTGTCCGGGTCAACAAATTGCGCTCCTATCGCGCTTGCAAGCCCGCTCCCGAAGCTGGAGAGGCCAGCATCGGTAAAGAATTGGCTCGTGCTAGTCGGCTCGCTGAAGAGAATCGCGTGATGACGGTAGTATCCGATGTCCGTTACAAACTTACCTCTACCGATATTCTTGTTGACGGCCTCCACCACCTCGATGGGATTGAGCCGCCCGTACGAACTTCTGCGTCGGCGATGCGCTTGTATTCTCGTCTTCAACTTATCGGCAGGAAAGAGCTGCTTAGGGGTGGCTGCATATTCACCCAGTTGCTGAAGCGCATCGAGGATGTTCGACGTCACCTCGAAGTCGAACGGATAATTTTCCTTTATTGCGTCCGCGGAATGAGCCGAAATGTGAATTACTTCCTTACGTTTCCCGCGGCACCACATTTTCGGCAAGATATCGTCGACGTACTGATAACCGAAGTTCAGGATAAGGTCGACCTCATTGAAGACGTCGTCGAGCGCTGTCGCGTAGCCGAGTATTCCTTCCATGTATGGGCTTGCTGAACCGATGTATAGGGGATCCGTCATGGATAGGAAGCCCTTGGCGTTTGCAGACGCCATCATCGGTATATTCCACCTTTTACAAAAGTCCACTAGTGCGCGCTCTGCGCCCGCTCTGATGACTTCGTGGCCGATCAAGCACATTGGACGTTCCGCTTTCCGCAAGCGCTCGATAACTGCTCTAACGCTAGACGCACCAAGAGTGGAACGGGGCCATAAAAGCTTGGTTGATACCTCCGGGAACTCGTCAGCGACCAATCGCGAGTGGCTCGTCGAATAAATATCGGCCGGAATACTCAGATGCACTGGCCCCGGTGGATCGGTCATCATGACGGAGAACGCGTGCTGCAGAATGCCTGGAAGATCCTCGGGATTTTCCAACTCCAACGAAAGCTTCGTGACCGGCGCAAAAATGGCGCGCTGATCCACACATTGATGGGTTATGTTGTAGTGGCGATCATCCCGTTCCAGTTGTGCGGACACGATTAACAGCGGCGAATGGTTGAGGTGGGCCGATGCGGCTGCTGTTACCATATTTGTCGCGCCAGGCCCCATCGTGCAGAAAACAATCTGCGGGCGCAGCATGCATCGGCCTGAGAATTCAGCTGCCACTCCGGCATTAAACTCCACTCGACCCGTGACAAAATCTATGCCATCGACTTCATTAAACAGTATGTGCGCGTTCTCGCGGCCTGGGACCCCGAAAACGCGGGAAATCCCAGCATTTTTGATAAAGCGAAGCAAGTATTCAGAAACTTTCAAGATTATTCTCCGATTAATTCAGTAAAGCGATCTGATGCCCGCGAATATGAGAGCTCTGCGACAACCTGCGCGCCGCCGAAGCCGGCACGGCGTTGCCGGCCGAAAGGCGAGCAGATCAAGCACCCGAAACGCGTGCGGGCATTTGCACAGAGTTAACGTCCCTAGTCCGTTGAACCAATGAAATTCCACTGATCTGATAGTGCGTGGGCAAAATGAATCTGAATGAAATCGAGCGCGAAGAACTCATGTCGACGCAGCGCAGCCGCACGACGGCCGTTGGCTAGATGAGGCGTGCGCGGTTGATCTTGCTGCTCGACGAAGGGGTCTCGCGTGCGGCGATCATGGCCGAATTGCGATGCGATTCGCGTTTCATCACAATGTGGCAAACACGTTTCGCCAGTGAGCGTGAGCGGTTGGCCGCCCTGTACGGCAGACATCCACGCCCGGCGCCGCGGGTTGACCGGACGGGCCTTGAAGCGAGAGTGCTCGACTACACGCTGCGATGCAATCCGGCCGACGGCTCGACGCACTGGAGCAGCCGCAAACTGGCGGCACAGTTGGGCATGGCCTTCATGACGGTGCAACGTATCTGGCGCAAGCACGATATTCGACCACATCGTCTCGATACCCACATGGTGTCCAACGATCCGGACCTTGAGATCAAGGCCGCCGATGTGATCGGGCTGTACCTTAATCGGCCGTTGCGTGCGGTGGTGTTCTGCGTGGACGAGAAGACAGCCATCTAGGCGCTGGATCGCAAAGACCGGATGTTGCCGCTCTCGGCCGGACGCGCCGAGAGCCATGGCTACAAACGCAACGGCACCCTGATCCTGTTCGCTGCATTGAATGTCGCCACCGGTGAAGTGCTGGGTAAAACCGCGCCACGCCATCCCAGCGCCCAGTTTGTTGCGTTCCTCACCGAAGTCGTGTCGGCATTGCCACGTGGAAAGGAGATTCACGTGATCTACGACAACGTGAGCAGCCACAAAACCGACGCCGTTCAAACATTTCTGGCTGACCATCCGAAAGTCTCGATACATTACACCCCCTCTTATTCGTCATGGCTGAATCAGGTCGAGAACTGGTCTTCCCGTAACGAGACCTCGTTACGCCTGGCGTATTACCAGCACCAAGGATCTTGATAAAGCTCATGCGTTACCTCCGTCAATACAATAAGCAGGCGTTCCCATTGAAATGAAAGTATTCCGATCCATCGCGGCGAATTTGCTGCGATTCATCCGGTTCAACGCACTAGTGAGGCCGCCCGACTTGCGCTTGGCTGAAGGGTACGTTTATGCCTCTGCGAGGAGCCATGCAATGATCGCGCCAGCAGCGCAGAAAACCCTCGGGATGGGAATTCCGTGTTCTTTCAGTGAGTAACGAGAGTTCGCTATAGAGTGGAACCGAACACTAAATGTCGCCAATGCAACAAATCAGACAGTGATCGGTCCATGCATGCGCCTCCGTAACTGCTCCTTGATCTGCCAAGAACCCCTTGATGTCGAGATCGAGCACCCAAGCGTAACGCCAGCATCGCTGCCGTGCAGCCGAAAGTGATTGATGCGCCGACCGGCCAAGACGATATTCATAAGGATCCTCATGAAACACCGGCTCCGCAATGGGTTCCAGATATCGGTGTTTCGCGCAACGTAGTTGTCGCGTCGCTTCACGCGCACTGCTTTAATTCGGCTCGGAGCGTGCGCTCCGGATTGAGCCAGACCTCGTCCTTCAACTGCCAATTACGAGTCGAGCCAGACCAACGCTGCGGATTGGTTGCATGGGCCCACGCATACACGGCTTCGCGTTGTGCCAACACAGCGGTGGCGACGCCGCTATGACGCTGCGCCGGCGTGACGAATTTCAGCCCGCTGTGCTTGTGGTCATGGTTGTACCAACGCACGAACTGCTGCGTCCATGCGCGCGCCGCATCGAGACTCCCGAACGCTTTGCGCGGGTAGTCGAGCCGGTACTTGCATGTGCGGAACAGCGCCTCGGCGTACGGGTTGTCGTTGCTCACGCGCAGTCGGCTGAACGAAGCCACCACACCCAGGTTCTCCAGCGTGGCGAGCATCGTCGCGCCCTTCATCGCGCCGCCATTGTCCGAATGCAGCACCAGCGGACGTCCCGCTAAACCCTCGACCAAACTCGCACGCCGCATGAGCAACGCGGCAAGCTCGGCCGATTCCGCTTCCTGCACTTCGTGGCCCACGATCTTGCGGTACACGTCCAGCACAATGTACCAGTAGTAATACTTGCCCTTGATCGCCGCGGGCAACCAGGTAATGTCCCAAGACGAGAGCTGATTCGGCGCCGTCGCACAATGGCGGGCGACGACATGCCGATGTGGTTGGCGCGCACGGCCACGGCGGTGCTGCTGCGAGGCGCTACGCAGCACACGGGAAAAGCTCGATTCCGAAGCGAGGTACATGCCGCAGTCTGCGAGGCTCGGTACGATCTGACTGGGCGGCAAGCTCGCGAACTCGGCGCTATTGGCCAACTCCAGAATCTGCTGCCGTTCAACCTCGCTCAGCTTGTTACGCGGGTGCGGCCGATTGGCCGTGCTACGGCCAATCGGCGCGTGCGGTTTCGCCGTCGCCAACCCAATGCTGGAACGTGCGCGCGCTCAGACCCAGCTCTGAGCATGCCTTGTGCAGGCGGCAACCAGAGCCAACCGCCTCGCGAATCAACGATATGCATAATAGGCGGCCCGTGACGTTGATCAGTCATCCTCTTGTTCACCCAGATCGCCTGGGCTTTTTTTCGCAGTACAAGCAGCGCCGCCGCTTCGGCTAGTGCCTTCTCCTTGCGATGCAACTCCTTCTCGAGTTGCTTGATGCCTTGCTTGTCTTCTTTGGACTGCTGACGTTGCTCGCGCGCCTGCTCGACGGTATTCGCTTTGGCTGCGACAGACGACGCCCGCCACGCAGCGATTTGCTCTGGATACAGGCCCTTGCGCCGGCAATACTCGGCCAGCTCCGCTGCATTGATCGGAGCAGCCTCCAACACCACGGCAAAATTGTCTTCCGAAGACCATCCTTCGGGATTTTTTCCGTCGACCGGCACAGCCAGTCCTTTTCCTTTCGCCTCGCGGCGCCACACGTATAACGTCTGTTCGGTGATCCCCGTTTCTCGCACTAGCGCCGACACCAGCACATTTTCCGGCGGCATCATGCGACGCACCGGGGCTTCTTTTCGTTCTTCTGAGTAAGCTTTCATTCATGCCGATTCTACCGCCCCCGGACCTCGTCTAAGAATCAAACGACACGACAACTAGTCTGACGCCGGGGGATACCGTTCGACGATCGTCTGCGCGATCTCTCCGACACCGTCGGGTCGGTCATCGCGAACTGCGCACGCGCTCAACAATTATTTGGTAGGGCAAAATCTGTCACCCATTTCGCCCACTGTAAAACGCATTTCTCAGTGTATCCACGTTATAGATGCAAGGCATCAACACAATCAATTTTACAAATCACTTTTTGTGTTGCACAGTGAAACCAGTCGTTGCGGAAATGGAAATTCGAAGTTGATTGGTCGAATACTTCATATTTTATAAACCTTAGCAGTACGACAGATTTAGACATGACTTCCATGATGCCCACACTTTCGGATGTGTCTCTCGAGACGCCACCTAAGCTTACCGAAACCGTGCCCGTCGCGGCCGTCCGGATGGGACGATCGACCGTGGAGCGGTCTACTGGCTCGATAATCAAACGAAACGGGCCAGAGTGAAGGTCCTCGATTGCGTATCCGAGGCGCGCGAGGAGTGCCACGATGGCGCCGGATGTCGCGACGGCTACTTGACGTTTGACGACGGTCCTAGTCCACTGTGCACACCGGATGTCCTCGATGGGCTGGCAGAACACCGGGTGCCAGCAACGTTCTGCGTCATCTGCGCGTACGTAGAGGACCAGCTGAAGCTGATCCAGCGAGTGATCGACGAGGGACACGAGATTGCCAATCACACGATGATTCATCCAGATTTGTCCAGATGCGTACCTGATGAAGTACGACGCCAAATATTGGACGAGAACAGGATCATCAGGATGGCGTGTCCCCAGGCCGCAGTTCGGCATACGCGTGCCCCTTACGGAATATGTGGACGGACGAAGTGGTCGCTGAAGTGGCAAAGGCGGGGCTGGCGGCTCTTGACTGGTCGGTAGACACGCGTGAATGGTCTCGCCCCGGCGTCGATGCGATTGTCAGCGCAGTGCTGGCCGCTGTCCGGCCTGGCGCAATTGTGCTCTTGCACGACGGATGTTCTCCTGGCGAGTCAGGACAGTGCTGTCATGCTGGGCTGCGCAACCAAACCCTCATGGCGCTTTCGCGCCTGATTCCAGCACTGCATGACTGCGGATTTGTAATCAGCTCGCTACCCAACCACCCTGAACAAACCGACATCTATGAATGCCATTGCCACAATCAGCACTGCCCCGGTTTTGTTGTATGCACTACTCTCGACTGTTTACAAAAGCGTACAGGCCCTCCATGGCCTACCGACGAGTGGTCCGCCGAATTCGCCCAATGTCGCCGCCCCCAACTTTCTGCCGGACGTGGACGTCATCGTGCCGTGCTTTAACGAGCAACCGCGCACGCTCTCGGCGTGCCTGAAGTCCATTGCAAACCAGGACTACGCCGGAAAACTGCGCGTCTATGTGGTCGATGATGGTTCTGCGAATCTCGACGCCGTGAGGTCGGTATACGATGCCCACGCGCGCGACCCGAGATTCAACTTCATTACGCTTCCCCAAAATATGGGAAAGCGCAAGGCACAGATCGCTGCGATACGCTCTTCATCCGGGGAACTGGTACTCAACGTCGACTCGGACACGACGCTGGCGCCCGATGTCGTCAAGAAGCTCGTATTGACAATGCGAGACGCGACGATAGGCGCCGCCATGGGGCAGTTGACGGCCAGCAACCGCAGCGACACCTGGTTGACCCGTCTGATCGATATGGAGTACTGGTTGGCTTGCAACGAAGAACGCGCCGCACAGGCTCGCTTCGGCGCTGTTATGTGTTGCTGTGGTCCGTGTGCCATGTACCGCCGGTCTGCGCTCCTTTTGCTGCTAGATCAGTACGAGACGCAACTGTTTCGCGGGAAACCGAGCGACTTCGGCGAGGACCGCCATCTCACGATTCTCATGCTGACGGCAGGTTATCGGACCGAGTACGTTCCGGACGCCATTGCGGCGACAGTCGTTCCGGACAGACTGGGGGCGTATCTGCGCCAACAACTGCGCTGGGCGCGCAGTACGTATCGGGACACGTTGCTTTCGCTGCGCCTGTTGCCCTGTCTCGATCGCTACCTTACGCTGGACGTGATCGGACTGAATCTGGGCTCGCTATTTCTCGCCTTATCGCTTCTAGGGGGGCTCGCGCAGCTCGCATTGACAGCGACAGTGCCGTGGTGGACTGCCCTGATAATCGCATCATTGGCCATGATCCGCTGTAGCGTGGCATCGGTTCGCGCTCGCCAGATTCGATTTCTTGGCTTTACTCTTCACACACCCATCAACCTCTTTCTCTTGCTCCCCCTGAAAGTCTATGCGCTGTGTACATTGAGCAATAGCGATTGGCTGTCCCGTGGCTCTGCAGGCAACGTATCGAACGTCCGCGAAAAACAGGTCGATACTCCGAATCCGGTTACAAAGCCGAACGCGACTTCAGCGTCAAGAGCTGCGACTCCGCACCGTCGGCAGGATCACGCGTGTGAGTCTTCAACATTAGCGACGTCTGACGAAGCATTCGATGACAATTAGTTAATCCTACATATAGATCTCGAGTATTGCGCCAAACCAGCACCGCCCACCATCGGCAGTGGTCCGCTTGAGTGCGATCGTCTCACGCAAAGGCTAAATTGTCGTCTTCCCAACGCCAGTGCATTCGCCGAAATCCTGGCACTCCATTGTCAGTAACTCTCCCGCTTGGCAGGCAAGGATCTTCTATCGACCAAGACGTTTTCAATCGGGCCGCGGCAGCAGAACGGCTTCTTTTTCTCTAAGACGAGTGCGTAATTTTCCTTCTTATCTCCATGTCCAAAGCAGCAATCAGCTTCGCCGGCGTAAGGAAGTCATATGGCGACAAGATCGTAGTCGACGGATTATCGTTCAGCGTCGCGCCTGGAGAGTGCTTCGGTCTGCTAGGGCCAAATGGCGCGGGCAAAAGCACGACGATGCGTATGGTTCTCGGCATGGCGCCGCCCGACGCAGGCAAGATCATCGTGCTCGGGGAGCCAGTGCCGGCGCGCGCTCGCTCGGCACGTATGCGCATTGGCGTGGTGCCGCAATTCGACAACCTCGAGCCCGGGTTCACCGTGCGCGAGAACCTTCTGGTGTTTGGGCGCTACTTCGGCATGAGCACACGTGAAATTGAAGCGGTCGTGCCGTCGCTGCTCGAATTCGCCCGCCTCGAAAGCAAGGGCGATGCGCGCGTCACCGAACTATCCGGCGGCATGAAGCGGCGGCTGATGTTGGCACGCGCGCTGATCAACGATCCACAGTTGTTGGTCATGGACGAGCCTACAACCGGTCTCGACCCGCATGCGCGCCACATGATCTGGGAACGGTTGCGTTCCCTGTTGGCGCGCGGCAAGACTATCCTCTTGACCACCCATTTCATGGAAGAGGCCGAGCGGTTGTGCGACCGACTGTGTGTGCTGGACGAGGGGCGAAAGATCGCCGAAGGCGGGCCTCGCGCGCTGATCGTAGAACAGATCGGGAGCCACGTGGTCGAGATCCACGGCGGCAATCCGCATGAGCTGCGCACGTTGATCGCGCCGCATGCGCAGCGTCTCGAGGTCAGTGGTGGGACCCTCTTCTGCTATGCGTCCGATCCGGAACGGGTGTGCGTACAGTTGCGCGGGCGCGCGGCGCTGCGCCTTTTACAGCGTCCAGCAAATCTCGAGGATGTCTTTTTGCAATTAACCGGGCGCGGGATAAAGGAGTGAACGATGAGAGAGCTTTATGCAGCGGCCCTGCCCGCGAACGTGTGGAACTGGGTTGCAGTGTGGCGTCACAACTATCTGGCATGGAAAAGAGTCGCTTTTGCCTCGGTTCTCGGTAACCTTGCCGATCCTATGATTTATCTGTTCGGCCTCGGCTTTGGTTTCGGGATAATGGTAGGTCGCGTCGATGGCGCATCTTATATCGCGTTTCTCGCGGCGGGTATGGTCGCGACGAGCGCGATGACCTCCGCGACCTTCGAAACGATTTACGCAGCTTTCTCTCGCATGCATGTTCAGCGCATGTGGGAAGCGATCCTGTGTACACGGCTCACGCTCGGCGATATCATTCTCGGTGAACTGGCATGGGCCGCCACTAGGGCCTTTTTTGCCGGCATCGCCGTCATGGCGGTAGCCACCGTGCTGGGTTATGCAGCGTGGTCATCGATTCTCTACGCATCGCCTGCCATCGCTCTGACTGGCCTCGCCTTCGCGAGTCTGGCGATGATCCTCGCGGCGCTTGCACCCAGTCACGATTACTTCGTGTTCTATCAAACGCTCGTTCTCACGCCCATGGTGCTCCTGAGCGGCGTGATCTTCCCGATCAGTAAGCTACCTGCCGTTTTTTGCGACGTAGCGCGCTTCTTGCCGCTGGCACATTCCGTCGACCTTATCCGTCCCCCGATGCTCGGACGCCCGGTGGACTGTATTGCCCTGCATATTGGCGCTCTCTGCATTTGCACGGTATTGCCGTTTTTCCTGTCGGTGGCGCTGTTACGTCGACGCCTCATGTCTTAATGCCAGCTATGGCCAGTACGAGTGAGTAGGAACAACAACATGTCGTACCAACGCGAACGCTTCGTGCATCCACGCGCGCACCTCATGCGCCGACGGTATCCCGCAGCCCGATATTGCACTGGAAACGAGTCGCGATGTGAGCAACCAGCAGCGCCAGCGCGCTGCTGGTTGCGTACGACCTGTAGTGATGCTCGGCGAGCCGCACCTCGTGGTAGCCGAACGTTCGGGCGGCCGGCGCATTACGAACGGTTTGCGTCAGCGCATCGCGCGCGTCGCCGTCGGGGTTCTCGCCATTGAGGAAAAGTCCGTAGCGTTGTGCGGAATCCGACATGCCAGGCCCTCTCGTGGAAAGACCACGTCAAAGACAAGTAGCGGTACGTAAAGTCATGACGACGTCAGCCATGCCTCAGGCAGAAGCGCGACGCTGCGACCACGCCCCGCGGCTGGGCAGGCCGAGCCCGCAACACGCCCGCGATGAAGCTCGTCACGCTCGACGAACGCAAAGCGGACCACGGCGCGCGGTGACGCGCGCACAACCGCCGCAGCGCGACCAGCGAGTCCGGGTCGATCAGATCCAATGGACACAGCACCCGGTAGGCGCCTGACAGCAAAGCCTCGAAGCCTTCGGCACGGCTATCGTCGTCGATGGTCCCCGTGTGATGAACGAACTCGCCTCCGGCCGCCTCCACCAACGCACGCAGCACGGCGTTGATGCTTGGCCGCCCGCTCACATAAACCCATCGACGCCCGCTCAATGCGCGCGTCAATGCGCGGTCGTCGAGCAGCGCCTGTTCAACCGCGAACAACTCGTGCTGCAGGCTCGCGACATGTGCCCGCGCGCGCTCCAGCGACAGACTCGCACTGCTGTCGGGAAGGCATGTGCCGCGGTTCTGATTCATGACGGGCTGCGCTTCGGATCGCACCGTTACGGCAACGGCAGGCGGCATGGGTCTCATGGAGAGCGCCTCGTGGCATGGCCCGCAAACCGTTCGCCCGCTGCCGGGGTGAGAAACCAGCGACGCACCGTGTCGTTCGTGTAGCGCGTCCGGCTGGCGTGACGCGCGTGCGGCGCCAGCCGATGCTCGGACAGCGGCTTCGCCCAGTCCCAGAAGTCGGCGCGCAGCGCGGGCGGGAAACCGACGTCGTCGAACGCGTGCCAAAGTTGAACCAGCCAGGGTTCGCGGCCCTCTTCGTCAAGCAGCAACGGCGGCCTCGAGCCCGCCTGCAGATGCGCATGCCGCTCGCCGTAATACAGCAGCCCGCCGCAGGACTCGACCACGAAGTCGGCCACCCGTGACGCGACACAATCGAAGCGGTGACCGACGCGTGCAAACAGCAGCATAAGCCTGAGCCGCTGCAAGTGGCACAGCGCCAGATCGCTCAACCACGCTTCGTCGCAGATCGCGAGTAGCCGCTGCGGCGGGTGCGGCGGGTGCGGCAGCGCGGGCACGCAGGCGGGCGGCAATGCCCGGGCGCGCAGCCCTTGCTGCTGCGACTCCGCAACGGGCCATTGCAGCGTCAGGTAGCAGGCCCTGGTGCAGGGTGTATAGCGAGGGCGGGGCGCCAGAGACGCAGCAGGTTGGAACGAATCCATAGGTGTGTAAGGTTTGTGGTGCGATTTCTCGGTTGGATGCCTGAATAGATAACGATGAGCATGCTTGCGCAAGTCCCGCGCCTTCACTGTGGATCGACCGAAGAAGCCCGGCAAAGCGGACCGGCGACGCACCTGCTCGACGGGGGCGCGGGCCAGGCATTTTTGCCTACTCCGCTCCAAAGCAAAGCGCTTGGTCCGAACAGACGCCACAACTCGGCGTCTTGCAGATGACTAGGCCCTCGCGCTCGCACAGTTGCTTGTAGAAGAACTTCTTCCACTTCATGTCATGCGTATTCTTCGCGGCCAGCCGCGGAAACCAGTGGCTGATCAATGCGGACAACTCGCGCCGCGACGGCAGAAGCAGGTCTTGCCACAGGTGGTTTTGCCCGAGACTCGCGCAGGCCAATGCATGGGCCACGCAGTTCGCCTCGTCTGCCGGGCCGGCGCGCGGATCGGCATGGTGATTGAGCAACGCCACCAGGCCTTCCAGTTCGTCGTCACGCGGCATCGTGGCGGGCGACAAGACGCACGTAAGACCGAGCGCCGGCCCGGCACCCGGGAACCAGCGCGCGAGCATTCGGCGCGTCTGGTCGGCGTCCAGTCCGGGCATCGGCAGAACATCGACGCCGTGGTGCTCGAACCCGCTCGACAGCACGCCGGCCAGTGCCAGCACGGTGGGATCGCCCGCCTCCACCGCGCACGCCATCAGGGTTGCATAGGCGTCCATCGCGGCATCGCTCAGAGAACGGTCGCCGCGTGCGTGTAGCACTTTTTCGGGCAGATCTTCGCGCACGCGGTGCAGCCGACGCACAGTTCCCGATGCATGATAGTCATCACCTTCTTCTCGTACTCGTACTCGTCGTCGTCTTCGTCTTCGTCGTCGCCGTCCAGTGCGATGTGCGCGCCGTCCTCGTTAAGCCCGACGAGTTGCAGCACGCCACGCGGACAGACACGGAAACAACGTCCGCAACCAATGCATTTTTCTTCGTCGAGCCTGTTGACGAAGGTCGGCGTCCAGGTGGCGCCGCTCGGCAGCGTAACGCTGAAGGTTTCGCTCATGATTTGGCTCCGTGGCTTCGCTGGTTCAGGCAGCTGCCGCAGCGGCAGCCTTGCGGGCTGCCATCAGTGCGGCGTGGGCGTCATGGCAGCGCTGGGCGACAGCGAGAATATTCTCCCAGTTGGTCGGGAGTTCCTCTGAGAGGTCGTGCAGGTCCAACTTCGCCCGGGTCGCTTGCGCGTTGAGTTTCTTCAGGTGCGCCTTGAGTTCATCGGCATCGGTGCTCATCGTCTCGGTCCCCTCACGATTCCTTCAGGCACCGTACTGTGCGACGGCGGGGTACATCCGGATTACCTCGACCGCTTCGTCGAAAAGCTTTGCGCCCGCCTCGGCGAGCTTCTCCAGCGAAGCGAAGCCGAACCGGTGTACGTCGCGCAACTGCTTGTTGACGACAACGAGCCGCCCCGCGAGCAACACCATGCGGCCGAAGCCCTCGTGGCTCATCTTCATCATCAGCGAAACCATTTGGCCGGTCTCACGCTCGATCGCCACCGCAATCGCGCTATAGAAAAGCTCGAGCCGCCACAGCGTTTCGGGGTCGGGGTCGCCCATGATCGGAATCGCGCGGCGTTCCTCCGGCGTGTGGATGTACGGCTTGAGCAGTTGCAGGTCGGTCTTTCCGTCCCACGCGCCGTGGGTGTCCTGCGCGCGCAACTGTTTGACGAGCTGCTGCACGAACGGTGCGACCAGCAGCATTTCGTCGCTGGCCTTGGACGGAATTGCGGATGATTCAGTCATGGGATATCTCATCGTCTTCAAAGTCGTATACACGTTCGCCATCCTTCGCCATCGCCTTGCGCAGCCACGGCGGCGGCGTGCCCTTCAGCACCTGTTGCAACTTGCCGAGAGTCTCCTCGATGGACTCGGGCCGCGGCACCTTGATCGGGTGAATCTTCAGCGCAACCACTCGCGCCGCGGCCGAGCCGCCGATTGCGGCGACGTACAGGATCGCGCAATCCTTGACGGCTTCGAGCTTGGGCACGAGCTTGTCCTCGTCGCCGTCCTCTTCGAGCTTGCCACCAAAGTCGAACGCCTCGACGAACTGGTAGCCGTCCGGTGTGACGTTGTAGGTGACGATGCTCCTCGCCCAGCCAAAATGCGCATCGACGAACTGCCTGTCCTGGGTGGCGAACGCGATCTTCATGCTGTGTGCTCCTTTAGGTGGGTCAAGCACCGGTCGCGACGACAGGAATGTTCGCTTCCCGCGCCGGATCGCGCGCGGCCAGATCGATAGCGGCCTGCGGAAGCGGCCAGTCGCCCGGATCGTGATGCGGAAGCTGCTCGATCATCAGGTTGGCGATCTCAAAGATCAGGTTCATCGTGCCGCGGTAGCCGACGTAGCGTCGATGTGCGTTTCCAACTCGGTCGAAGACCGGAAAACCGATCCGGAAGAGCGGCTTTTGCAGGTGCTCGGCCATCTGCCTGCCGTGCGAATGGGTGATCAGCAGGTCGCAGTCCGCCGCGGCGCGCTCCATGTCTTCGAGATCGCCGATCACGACCTGATCAGCGGGCAGCAACGCGTGCGCGGGCGATCGCGTCGTGCTGATGCAGCAGCGCAACTGCGCGCCCATCTCGTGCAGCATGCTGCCGACCGCGAACAGCAGATCGGGCTCTGCGCCGATCGCGACCTTGATGCCTCCAGTGTAGAAATGGCCGTCTAGCATCGCATCGAGCAATTGGCTGCGCTGACGCCGGTATTTCGCGGGAACAGGTCGTCCGGAGCGCTGCGCGAGCAATTGCAGCAGACGATCGTTGGGTTCCAGTCCGGTGAGCCGCCCGAACACTTCGAACGGTGTGCCGGCGATAGCATGCAATGCCTCCGCGCCGTCGCGCGTCTGCTCGCCCACGCCGATCGTAAATGCCGATGCACCCGCGGCCCGGATCTCCGCGAGCGTGGTACCGCCCAGTGTGGTGCCGCGCCAGTCCGGCGCGATATGGCCGTCGAGCGAGCCGGAAATGTCGGGCAGCACAATGACATCGAAGCCGAACGCTTCAATGATCTCGCGCAGTTCGTCGATGTCGCCAGGCGACAGATGGCTGCCGGGCAGCAGCGTCACCTGATTGGCCACCGTTGGCAACGCCTTGACCAGCGCGTTGACGATGCCGGTAATCGCATGCCGGTAGCCGTCTTCGAATGCGCCGACATAGTCGGGGGTCGACACATAGACGATCTCAGTGTCGTTGAGTTCGGGCTTGCGCTTGCGCACGGTAACGAGATAGCCGGCCACGTCGTCGCCCTCGGTCTCGGTGAGACCTGTTGAACAGATCGCGATGACCTTCGGCGCAGCGCGCTTGCGGATGTTGAGCAGCGCGGCCTCGATGTTCTCGTAGCCACCGAGCACCGCGGTGACTTCGTCCATGGCTGTCGTCTGCAGCGGGATCGCCTCCCTGAAGTGGCGCACCAGCAGCACGAGGCCGAACGACGTGCAGCCCTGCGAGCCGTGCATCACGGGCATGCAGGCATCGAGCCCAAGGAACGCGAGGCTCGCGCCCAGCGGCTGGCTCATCTTGAGCGGATTGACCGCACAGGCTTTCATAGATTCGACGACATCGGCCATGGCATGTTCTCGAGTTCGGGGGCGTCAGGTCGGTATACCGGTTTCGAGGCTCATCGCCCCCACACCGGGGCGCTCGACGGCGGGCGCGCGGCTTGCGCTTGGACCACGCCGAGCGCTCCCCCGTGCGCGGCGCTCGACAGCGGGCGCGCGGCTTGCGCTTGGACCACACCGAGCGCTCCCCCGTCGTCGCCCCACGGAGCAGGGATCCGCACCTGTTGCCACACCGGGTTGTAGATCGCGCGGTCGATCTCATGTACCAGCTCGACGATTCCCTCGTAGCCGCCATAAGGGTGGTGGCGTTCCTGATTGATGTCGAGCCACGGTATGCGGGCCTTCAGTGCGACGAACTGTGAGCGGCCACCCGACAGCATGATGTCGGCCCGCGCGTCCCTGAGCATCGCGTACATCTCGCGCGGGGTCATGCCGTCGATCATGTGGGCGTCGTCGCCCATGATCTCCTTGATCTTGTCCTTGTCTTCCTTGGTGCTCTTCTTGACGCTGGTGCCGACGATTTCGAGTCCTGCTTCCTGCAGCGCGGAAACCACCGACCAAGACTTCACGCCACCTGTGATGAGCAACACCCGCTTGCCGGTAAGGCGCGCTTTGTACTGCGCGATGCGCTCCCACGCGCGCGCTTCCTCGACGGCGATCAGGCGCTCGGTCCGCTCGAGCAGATCGTCCGGCGCGCCCTGCTGCACGAGCAGGTTGGCGATATGGCGCAGCGTGTCGCTCATGTCGCCGATCCCGTAGAACGAGCCCTCGAAGTAAGGGATGCCGTAGCGCCGCTGCATCTTTGTCGCGATGTTGATCATCGACTTCGAGCAGACCATCATGTTGACCTTGGCGCGATGCGAACTTGCGATCTCGTTGTAGCGCCCGTCGCCGGAGATGCACGAGAGGATACGGATGCCCAGCGCGTCGAGCAGCGGCTTGGTCTGCCAGAGTTCGCCCGACAGGTTGTATTCGCCAATGACGTTGATGTCATACGGCGTCGTGAACTCGGGCTCGCGCGTGCCGATCACATAGTTGAGGATCGCCTCGCCGCCAAGCTTGTTGCCCAGATTCTTCGTCCCGGCGAAACCGGGGGAAATGACCGGAATCACCGGCTTGCCAAATTGTTCGGTGGCGCGCTTGCAGACTGCCTCGATGTCGTCGCCGATCAGCGCAGTGACGCAGGTCTGGTAGACGAACACTGCGGGCGGATCGTATTTCTCGATGATTTCGCGCACGCTCCTGAACAGGCGCTTCTCGCCGCCGTACACCACGTCGAGTTCGTTGATATCGGTGGTGAAGCCGGTGCGATAGAGTTGCGAACCGGACGAAGCGGCGTGCCGGTTGTCCCACGAGTTACCTTCACAAGCAATCGGCCCGTGCACGAGGTGTGCGACGTCCACCACTGGCTGCAAAGCGATCTTCGCGCCGTCGAATGCGCACCCGCCTGCGGCCGAACCCGGCGAAAGCTGCTTCGTGCAGCCCTTTTTGCGTTCCTTCTCGCTCTTGCCTTGATTCTTGTCGCAACCCGGCTCGTCGAAAACTTCGGCGATTTGGGCATTGAGCGAAGCAGACATGACGTGCTCCTGATGGATGGACGTTTCTCTAGTGGCAAGTTCCATACCACCGGGAAACGCCTTGAAAACGTGCCAATTGGCGCTGAAGCAGTCGCTCGCGCGCATCGTCATGGCGAGTTTGAACGGTTTGCGACAGACGGTTCGCGACACAGAAAACGACAACACACGTTCACTGCCTGCCTTGCCGTTCCGTATTGAGCAGGACCCGTGCGATCGCATTCGCGCGCGCCTCCAGCAACGCATCCGGCCTCAAGGGTTCGCGAACCGCCAGGTAAGCAGTCAGCGCGCGGCGCATCCGTGGAGCTTTCGCGTAGTCCGTCTACCATGACCGGGATACGCCGCAAAGTCGCAGAGACAGACTTCCAGCAAGCGCTCGAAGCGCTCAGGCCTGATCTCGGCCGGTACGCGTTCGAGCAATGCACCGAGCGCGCCTGCGCGCATATCCCGAACGCTCTTCCAGTGTGTATGCGCCATTCGCGCCGCCTGCCCCGCTGGGCGGCTCAGTCGTCGTCGACCAGCGCGAGCAGTTCGCGCGGCGTTACCTCGTCATTGATCTCCGCGAGGCTCAACGGGTCGGACGCCGCCACCTCGCGCTCAAAGTCGTCGTAGGCGAACCACGCACGCAGCGGCACTGAGTCAGACTGCTCGACTACATAAATCATGCCCCGCTCCCTCGCTGAGGTTCGTCACGCAGGCTAGCTGTAGCGGCTCGATAACATAAATCTCCAAGGCCCGATAACAGCGCCTTTTCGGGATTACATTGGCTGAGAATATCGGCGCGTCCAGGTCCACATTAAGTGAGAACGGGGTCACGTTAACTGAGAACGGCTCGATAACATCGGCCAGGATCCACAGTCAGTGAGAATGCTCGACGGGCACGCCGGTAGCCAGCAGATGAAATGGTGAGTCAGGGGCGGCATATGGGCCGCCGGCCCTTTCCGATCATTCTTCCGGACCGGACCCCTCGCTCCCTGCAACGCTCAGAAGCACTGGTCACCCACGATTCGTACTTGCGGTTTTTCCCGTGCGGGTGCGCCGCCAAGGAGCGCCTGACTCAGGTATCCGCTGCGCACCAGCATGTCCTGCAACGCGTTTTCAGCATCCTCCATGCTCACTTCGCCCTGTGCCTTACGCGCAATACTTTGCTGGGCCAACCGGCGCACCAGTTCCTTGATGAATGCAGCGCTGACGCCTTCAGTCCGCTCCACTGCAAACGCTGCGACGTCTGCCGGGATGCTCATCCTCGAACCGTAGAGCCGGAGCAGGCGCGCCCGGCAATCCGCATCAGGTGCCGGTATTTCAATGGCCTGATCAACCCGGCCTGGACGGGCCGCGAGCGCCTCCTCGATTTCCTCCGGCCGGTTGGTGGTAAGCACGAACAGGATCTCGGCGTCCTGGTGAAGTCCGTCCATTTCGTTGAGCAAGCGGTTGAGCAGACTCTCTTCCTTCGGGCCGCGCATCTCGGTGCGATGTCTCCCGATCAGATCGACGTCCTCGATGACCACCATGCTTGGCTGTAGCAACCGGGCCAGCAGCATATAGTTGTCGAGTTGCCCCACTTGATTGGCGCTGATCAGAAGGGTGGTATGCGCTGGCAGATTGCTGGCGAGGTACTTGATCGTATGGGTTTTGCCCGTTCCGGGCGGCCCGTACAGCAGGACACCCTTTTGCAACGACTGGCGTAATGTCTTTAATCCTTCTCTGGTGCGTGCGAATTCAAAAATATTGCGATCCAGCAGCTCCATGGTTTGCGGTGACAGGATGACGTCCTGACGCTCCACGGCAGGCAGACGGTGCACGACGATGCTGCGGGGCTGGCCTGAATAATCCTCGGTTACCTCGAGGGAAAGAACCTTGCCCCGGTACAGACGGGACTCGCGAATTGCCTGCTCCAGCCCCGCATGCACCTCGCTGCCGAAGGCCAGCCCGCGCGCGTTGGGCAGACTGACAATCTCCACGCTCGCGATAGACGTGTTCATTCCTTCCATGTGCTGCTCGAACAGCACAGCGGCTCTCAGCTCGCCATCGGTGATCAGCCACAAGCCGTTGTCGAGTACCGCGACCGGTGTTTCTTCTCCGACATCGACATCCCGGTATTTCACAGGAGCAAGGGACACCGTGGTAGACATCGGGCCGGTACTCTGCACAAACAGCGAGGAAATTGTCAACGGAAACCGCTCATGAACCTGATTGAGGCCGAGAAGGCGCGGAGCGAACGGCGTCAGCAGGCGGGAGAGCGTCTGTTGAAGCTCGGGGCGCGTGTGATGGGGAAACTGCCGCTGCGAGGAGGTGAGCTCTTCCGGGGACCGATCATCAAAATGCGCAGCTAGCGCTTCCCATGCAAATTGCTGCCTTACCGGGTCAAGGTTCTTGTGATCAATATCGGTGAACTGGTTCATGAACGGACTCTTTGATATTAGATGGCGGCGCCAAGTACCGATGCGAACGCGCAACAACGAGTCGCTACAGCTAGCTACATACAGCGCAACAATTTCGTTTTCAGCGGTGCCCCGCTACTCGACGCCCTCCGCCGCAATCTTCGCCCACACCGCACGAGCTAACCGCGGCGCGATGCCCGCCGGGCTCGCGTCGAACTGCCGCCGAGCCGCCGACATCGCACCCTGTGCAATCGCAATCTCCTCGTGCGTCAATGGCAACCGGCCGGCCACATGCGCGGGCCCCCGGGCAGCACGTGGGCGATCATCTGCGGGTTCCGGTGTTCGGGCAGCGGGACGAGGTGGTCGGCCTCGCCCACACCGGCCAGTCAACCCTAGTCGTTGATGACCTCGACGTTATGGCCGTCCTGCGTCATCTTGACCAGAGCTGCATCTGCCGCGCCCGATGCATCCGCTGTGTCTGCCATAGCCGCGCTCTCCTCGTCAGCGAATGATGTCGTAGCTGTAGTCGGTCTTCGCCACGTCGATCGTGTTGGCGTCGAGCGCTTCGAAGAACTCGTCCAGCAGCGTGACCAGCACCCGCAACCCACCTTCATAGCCCCAGGTCGGGAAGCGATGGTAATGGTGGCGATCGAAGATCGGGAACACCATGCGTATCAGCGGCGTTTTGGTATCGCGCTCGAGATATTTGCCGTAGGTGTTGCCGATCAGGAAATCCACCGGCTCGGTAAATAACAGTGAGCGCATATGCCACAGATCGCGTTTCGGATACACCTTGCAGCCGGCGCCGTAGGGCGACGCGTCGAACAGCGCCTGCACCTTCGCAGCCCAGGTTTCGTTTCCGTTGGTCGCCAGCACGTGAGCCGGCTCGGCGCCGAGTTCCAGCAGGAACTGCGTGTAGCCCAGCATCTGGTCCGGGTCGCCGTAGAGTGCAAAGCGCTTGCCGTGCAGGTGAGCCTGGCTGTCGGCCATCGCATCGACGAGCTGGCCTCGCTCCTTCTCCAGTTGCGCCGGAATCGGCTTGCCGGTCACGCGCGAGATTTCCATCAGGAACTGATCGGTGCCCGCGACGCCAACCGGCGAGTTCAGCACTACCACTTCCTGTCCATGCTCGCCAATGAACTTGCTGGTCTTCTCGCAGCAGTATTCCTGGAACACGAAGGTCGCCTTCGCGTTCAACGCGCGCTCGACTTCCTCCTTGGTCGTGCCGCCTTCGTACATCCGGAACTCGCCGTCGGTCGGCGTATTCCACGTTTCGGACGGGTCGCAGATGATGTTCACCGTCACGCCGAACAGATCGAAGATGCGGCGAATTTCCTTCATGTTGCCGACCACGTAGCCGTCGAAGCCGCCGATGAAGTTGACGCTGTCGTCGGGCACGCGCTCCAGCGGCGTCGCTGTGCCGGCCTTGCCGTCCCAGAAGTGCTTGAGGATGCCGAGGAGCGCGTTGTCGTAGCCGGTCACGTGGCTGCCGACGAAGGCCGGCGTGTGCGCGAACGGCACGTCATAGTCTTCCGGCACGCTGCCCTTCTGCTTGCTGTTCTTGATGAGCGCGTCGAGGTCATCGCCGATCACTTCCGCCATGCAGGTCGTGGAGACCGCGATCATGTCGGGCTTGTACAGGTTGTACGCATTTGCGAGGCCGTCGATCATGTTGTTCATGCCGCCGAACACCGCCGCGTCTTCGGTCATCGACGAGCTGACGCACGAGGTTGGCTCCTTGAAGTGACGCGAGAAGTGCGAGCGGTAAAACGCTACACAGCCCTGCGAGCCATGCACAAAACTGAGCGTCTTGTGAAAGCCGATGGCCACGTACACTGCGCCGAGCGGCTGGCAGGCCTTGGCCGGGTTGATGGTGAGCGAGTCGCGTGCAAAGTTCTTTTGCCGGTAGTCTTCGCTCTTGGTCCACTCGACGATCTGCTTGACCTGCTCGTCTGAATGGTTGAACTCGAAATTTTCCTTTTTCGCCTGGAAAATTTTCTGGTACTCGGGCTCACGGAACAGGAGTTCCTGATCGAGAATCTGGTCTGCGGATTGGGGCACGGGATGCTCCTGATATTCAATTCAAAGGCCTGCCGGCCGGCGATCAGTGCGGTGGCCGGCGCTTAGGGGGTTGTCTTCCAGGGTGCCTTGGCGAGCCCCCATACCCGCCTGGAAATAGCCATGTCCATGTCGCGCGCGAAAATGGCGTAGCCGTCGTAACCGTGATACGGGCCGGAATAGTCCCAGCTGTGCATCTGGCGAAACGGCACGCCCATCTTCTGGAATACGTACTTTTCCTTGATGCCGGAACCGACCAGATCGGGCTGGACCTGTTCGACGAACCTCTCGAACTCGTAGCCGGTCACGTCGTCGTAAATCAGTGTGCCGTCCTTCACGTAGTGCGTGGTGCGCTGATAGTCGTCGTTGTGGCCGAATTCGTAGCCGGTGCCGACCACGTTCATGCCGAGGTCTTCGTAGGCGCCGATCACGTGGCATGGAAGCAGGCCGCCAACGAACAGCATCACGGTCTTGTCCTGCAGGCGCGCGCTGAAACGCGACACGGCCCTGTGAGCCATGCACAAAACTGAGCGTCTTGTGAAAGCCGTTGGCCACGTACACTGCGCCGAGCGGCTGGCAGGCCGTGGCCGGGTTGATGGTGGGCGAGTCGCGTGCAAAGTTCTTTTGCCGGTAGTCTTCGCTCTTGGTCCACTCGACGATCTGCTTGACCTGCTCGTCTGAATGGTTGAACTCGAAATTTTCCTTTTTCGCCCGGAAAATTTTCTGGTACTCGGGCTCACGGAACAGGAGTTCCTGATCGAGAATCTGGTCTGCGGATTGGGGCACGGGATGCTCCTGATTCAATTCAATGGCCTGCCGTCCGGCGATCAGTGCGGTGGCCGGCGCTTAGGGGGTTGTCTTCCAGGGCGCCTTGGCGAGCCCCCATACCGGGCTGGAAATGGCCATGTCCATGTCGCGCGCGAAAATGGCGTAGCCGTCGTAACCGTGATACGGGCCGGAATAGTCCCAGCTGTGCATTTGGCGAAACGGCACGCCCATCTTCTGGAATACGTACTTTTCCTTGATGCCGGAACCGACCAGATCGGGCTGGACCTGTTCGACGAACCTCTCGAACTCGTAGCCGGTCACGTCGTCGTAAATCAGTGTGCCGTCCTTCACGTAGTGCGTGGTGCGCTGATAGTCGTCGTTGTGGCCGAATTCGTAGCCGGTGCCGACCACGTTCATGCCGAGGTCTTCGTAGGCGCCGATCACGTGGCGCGGACGCAGGCCGCCAACGAACAGCATCACGGTCTTGTCCTGCAGGCGCGCTCTGAACTTCGCGTTCACCGCATCGACCAGCGGACGATACTTGGCGATCACCCTCTCCGCGTTGGCTTTGATGGTGTCGTCGAAGTGGCTGGCGATCTCGCGCAGGCTCTTCTCGATCATCGACGGGCCGAAGAAGTTGTATTCCACCCACGGAATGCGGTACTTCTCTTCCATGTGCCGGCTGATATAGTTCATCGAGCGGTAGCAATGCAGCAAATTGAGCTTGGCCTTAGGCGTGTTCTCGAGCTCGGCGATCGAGCCGTCGCCCGACCATTGCGCGATCACGCGCAGGCCGATCTCTTCGAGCAGAATCCGGCTCGACCAGGCATCGCCGCCGATGTTGTAATCGCCGATGATCGCAACATCGTAAGGCGTCGAAACAAATTCAGGCCTCTTGTCCGGATCGGCCTTGTCGAATATCCAGTCTCGAATCGCATCGTTAGCGAGATGGTGGCCCAGCGACTGGCTGACGCCGCGAAAACCTTCGCAGCGCACCGGCAAAATGGTGTGCCCTTCATACTGGACACTCTTCTTCTTCGAGACGGCCTCGATGTCGTCGCCGATCAGGCCGATCGGGCATTCACTCTGGATCGAGATGCCCTTGTTCAGCGGAAACAGTTCCTGAATCTCGTCGATGATCTTGTCGAGCTTCTTGTCGCCGCCGAAGACGATGTCCTTTTCCTGAAAGTCCGACGTGAACTGCATCGTCACGAAGGTGTCGATACCGGTAGTGCCGATGTAGTAGTTGCGACGCGCGCCCCACGAGTACTGGCCGCAACCGACAGGACCATGACTGATGTGGATCATGTCCTTGATGGGCCCCCAGACCACACCCTTCGAGCCGGCGTACGCGCAACCGCGAATCGTCATCACGCCCGGCAATGACTTGATGTTTGATTTCACGCCACAGTCGGGCTTGCCGTCATCGAAGGTGCCCAAATGCTTGGCACGCCGTTTGGCCATCTTCTCCGGATAGGCCTTCAGCACTTCATCGATCAGGGCCTTGTTCGCGGCCTTGCGCTCTTCAACAGTGACGCTCATGGGAATGCTCCATAGGGTGAGTATCAAGCCTGGCAGCGGGTAACCGGCACGGCCCGGTTCATCGCGTGAAGAAGAACACCGGGCCGCGCGCAGCGGCGCTCGCTTAGGCGGTCAGTTCCGCTGCAGGCTTGCCGACTTGCGATTCGTCGATGGACGTCATGATTCCGTGCTCCATTAACAGGTCTTCCAGTTGATCCATCGTGATCGGCGTCGGGATCGTGCCGTTGCCCGCGTTGTTGTGCACCTTGGTGGCGAGCTGGCGATACTCTTCCGCCTGTTTGGATTCGGGCGCGAACTCGATCACCGTCATGCGGCGCAGCTCGGCGTGCTGCACGATGTTATCGCGCGGCACGAAGTGGATCAGCTTCGAACCGAGCATCTTCGCCAGCGCTTCGGCGAGTTCGAGCTCCTTGTCGGTCTGACGCTCGTTGCACACGAGCCCGCCGATCCGCACACCGCCGCTGTTCGCGTACTTCAGGATGCCCTTTGAAATGTTGTTGGCCGCATACATGGCCATCATTTCACCGGACATCACAATGTAGATTTCCTGCGCCTTGTTCTCACGAATCGGCATTGCGAAACCGCCGCACACCACGTCGCCGAGCACGTCGTACGACACGTAGTCCACGCCGTCATAGGCGCCGTTTTCTTCGAGGAAGTTGATCGACGTGATGACGCCACGGCCCGCGCAGCCGACGCCCGGTTCCGGACCACCGGACTCCACGCAACGGATGTTGCGGTAACCGATCTTCATCACGTCCTCGAGTTCGAGGTCCTCCACCGAGCCGGCTTCGGCCGCTAGCGACAGGATGGTGTCCTGCGCCTTTGCATGAAGGATCAGGCGGGTAGAGTCCGCCTTGGGATCGCAGCCGACGATCAGGATTTTCTGCCCGAGTTCGGTCAGGGCTGCCAGGGTGTTCTGCGAGGTGGTCGACTTGCCGATACCGCCTTTACCGTAGAACGCGATTTGCCGAAGTTTAGACATTGCATTTCTCCATTCAGGAAGAAGGGTTGAAATCAGGGTTGCGTAACCGCGACCATGTCAGCCTGTCGCGCCTGTATGGGTCTTCTTATATCGAGTCACGCATCGGCCGGACCTGTGTCCGCGCTGGACTCCAAACGCAGCTTCTGTGCCACGTCACCAGCGGTACTGCGACGCGTCCGCCCCGCCGCGCTGCGGCGGTTGGTTCGGGGACTTTTGCGGACTCCTCTTCTGTCTTGTCGATTTCGCGACAAACCACGCGAACTTCGTCGCCAATGAAACCATTCGGGCGCGTTTGTCGTGCGATTTCTGTCGCATTGGCCTGCGTGCAGCCGGACAATCGCCGGGTTGCGGCCTGGTTCGGTTATTGCGTTGATCGCGCCATGGACACACCAGCCACCCAACCTTCGCGACCCGTGCCGCGCGAGACGCACTTCGACCGTCTAGGCGGCGAGACCGCCGTCATCCGCCTGGTCGATGCGTTCTATCGGCACATGGATACGCGGGCCGACGCGCAGCGCATTCGGGCGATGCATCACCCGGACCTGTCTTCGACGAAGGCCGTGCTGGTGCTGTATCTGTGCGAATGGCTCGGCGCCGACAAGCAGTACTCGGCACAGCGCGGCCAACCACGGCTGCGCAGGCGTCATGCCGCATTCGCGATCGGCACCGCCGAACGGGATGCGTGGCTAGCTTGCATGCGCGCCGCGTTCGACGAGACGGGTGTCGATCCGGCGCTGCGCGACGAACTGATGCAGGCCTTTTTCAAAATCGCCGACCGGATGCGCAATGCGCAGGCGTGAATTCCTCTTCAACGCTGTTTAACCCAAGGATCTGTGATGACCGAAACGCTCGCCCACAAGGAGATCGACGACACCGCGTTCGCCCGTCTCGAACACGAAGGCCGTCTGCTCAATCCGGTTCTCAAGGGGCTGACGAACAAGTCCGGCCGAGTCGGCTTCCGCGGCGAACTTGCGCTGCGGTTTGCCCCAAAGCTCGCCGACGAAGCGCGGCCGCCGGAGCTGACCTGCGATCAGGTGATGGCATGCGCGACGATCGGACATAAGCACTTGCCGTTCTTCGCTGGGTATCTGTTGAGCTTCGAGCATCTGAAGGACGTGGCCGAGGTGCTCAGCGACACGCTCTCGGCGGGTGGCAAGTACTTTCTGTTTTGCGACAACATCGACCTGAGCAAGCGATATCAGGTGCCGTACAAGGGCGCGATGTTCTATGTGCTGCCGATTCTCGAGTCCACCGTCTACAACGAGATGCTCGAACTGCTGTACCTCGAAAAGAACGAATTGAAGAAAAAGGACTCAGGCGGCAAGCTGGATGCGGTAGCGGACGCGGCCATCAACTTCGACGTGACCTTCGACACGATCAGCTACCGCGAAGGACTTGAATTGATGGGGCCGGTGCGCAACCCCAACGAGAACCGGCCCGTCTGAGGCGCGGGTCCCGACGGCTGCCGCCCGCGCGGCTGCGCCAACCGATGTTCCCTTGCACCCGAACGCGACCATGATCATGCACACCGACACTGCTTTCGTCGTCCGCGAACGCCTGGCCTCACGCGTTGTCCGGAACGCCGATGCACAACTCGAAACGATCGCGCCCGCCGCACTTTCCACTTGGCTGGCGTACCACGGCTTCCCTGATCCGCATTCGCGCTGCGTGAACGGCGAAACCCCGTTGATGCGCGCCGCGCAGCATGGCGAGGACGCGGTGGTCGAAGCGTTGCTCGCACTCGGCGCACGCGCCGACGCGCTCGATGACGACGGCAACCATGCGCTCTGGTTCGCGTGCCTGCACGTCGGCCCCGCGACCATCCTGCGGCTGATCGACGCCGGCGCGCCGATCGACCATGTGAACGACGACGACATCACATGCCTGATGCAGGCAGCCGCGAGCGGTCGCCTCGACGTCCTGCAGATGCTGCTTGCGCATGGGGCGAACGCAGAACTGTGCGCACCGGATGGCCGCAGCGCGCTCGACATGGCAGCCGACCTCGGGCTGCAACTGCTGCTTGCTTTCGGATGACAGGCTTTGTTAGCGAGTCTTAAGAGGAACGTGCGTCGCGCGACCAGCGAAATCGGTCCACTGATCAGTCGAAAAATCGTATAGTTTGCAGCCTCGTGCGGTGTCGAAGTACCAACGCCACGAAAACCGCTGCACGACGATCCGTTCCGGAAGCATCGCTTCGAGGGTTCGCTGAGCACCGACGAGCCCGTATAGAGGGAGACTCATGTCGACGTGATGCGCGGTGTGCTCCATGATGTGATGAAACAGCGCGCCAAAACGCCAGCGAAAGGTCAAGTGCACCGTCGTGGATACGAACGGATCCGAACGCCCCCATTTCGCGCGATCGTCGTACCAGCGGATTTGCGGATGCGTGTGGTGCGCGTACACGACGAAACCCACCATCGCGCACCAGAACAGGAACGGCACCCCGAACCCGCATGCGATTGACGGGACCACTCCCCGCTGCGTCGCGTGAGCGATCCACGCGAGCGCGCCGATCCACAGCAGTGCGAACACCGATACCAGCGTGCAGTCACGGAAGAACACTGGGCGCCGCGTCGGCATTGCGGCCCGCGACGGGAAAAACATCTTCGTCCACCAAACTTCGATCATGTAGTAGAGGCCAGGCGCCCAGCCGCTGCGATAGATACGTTCCAGTGCGCGCCGTGGCCCACTCAAGGCGCGATATTCCTGGATCGTCAGCGGTGCCCACACAAAATCGACACCTTTCAGGTTCGTGTAGCCGTGATGCACCACGTTGTGACCCACTTGCCACAGGCTGTACGGCGTGAGCGACGGCAGGAAGGCGATCCGGCCCAGCCAGCGGTTGAGCGTGCGGTGCCGGGTCAGGCTCTCATGACATGCGTCGTGACCGATGACGAAGAGCCGTCCGATGACGAAGCCCGCCATGCATCCGAATACGGTCTTCAGCACGAACCTGTGCGCGAACACGCTCGCGGCGAGCGCACACAATAGCAAAACGTAGTCGAACACGAGCAGCAGAAGCGCGTAGGCGGTGCGGCGTTCGGCGAACGGTGTCAGCCACGAGCGGATGACCTTGCGATGGGGCAATGGCTCATTGGCGGGAACAGGGTGATTCGGACTGTTCATGAAGAAAAACCGGTAGAGGGGTGCAGCACAATACTACCCACGCGGCCGACGGCTGCATGCCGTGTCCGCGATGATGTGACCAGACAGTTTCGCGCTAGTGGCGAGTCAGCGCGACATCATGTTCATGCTGACATTGTGCATCACCCAGATCGTGCCGAAGATCAGGAACAGCGCGGCGAGCGCCGTGTAGCATAATGCCAGCACGTTCCAGCGCTGGCCGCGCGACAGGTCGAGATGCAGGAACGTCACCAGTTGCACGACGATCTGCACGAACGCCAGCAACGCGAGCGCCATAATCGCGGAGCCGGACGGCAGCAACCGTTGCGTGACGATCGAGAATGAGCCAGCAGTCAGCGCCACGGCAAGCACGAAACCGGTGATATAACCGGCGACGTCACCACGCGAGGCGGTCGTGGACGTCGAGTGTGAATGGACCATTTAGAGCATGCTCCCGAGATAGACAAACGAAAACACGCAGATCCACACGATGTCGAGGAAGTGCCAGAAGAGGCTCAGGCATGTCAGACTCGTGAGGTCGCGACCGGACAGTTCAGGTGAGCGGACGACATGCACGACGAGCACGGCCATCCAGACGAGGCCCGCTGTCACGTGCAGGCCGTGGGTGCCGACCAGCGTGAAGAACGACGACAGGAAGGCGCTGCGACTGGGCCCAGCACCGTTGGCGACCAGGTGCGAGAATTCGCGCAGCTCTAACGCGAGGAACAGCGCGCCAAGCACGAACGTCACGAGGAGCCAGCCGATCACGGCACCACGCCCCTGGCGCTGCGCGCCGAGCATCGCGAAGCCGTAGGTGGTGCTGCTCAGCAGCAGCGCGCCGGTTTCAAGTGCGACACCCGGGATGTCGAACAGGTCCCGTCCGGACGCGCCACCCGCGAACTGGTGCGCCATTACGGCGAACACGGCGAACAGCGACGCGAACAGCATGCAGTCGGTCATCAGGTACAGCCAGAAGCCGAACACGGTGGGCGTTGGGCCGTGGTCAGCGCTCGACCTGCCGTGATGGACGAGTAATGCAGATTGCGTCATGGATCAGGTCTCCGCGGATTCGGGTAATTCAAGGTCGGCCGGGGTGGGTGCGCTGCCGCGTCGTGCTTCGATTTCGCGCACGCGCGAGGCCGGAATCACGTAGCCATGGTCGTCGCGGAAGCTACGCGCGATCAGCGCGGCGACGATCGCGACGAAGGCCAGCACGGCGAGCCACGTGATGTGCCAGACGCCAGCGAAGCCGAGCGCAAGGCTGAATGCGCCGATCAGGAACCCGTCCGCGGTGTTCGACGGTAGGTGGATGTCCTCGTAATGCGCCAGTGCGGCATTTGCTGCGCCGCTTTCCTTCATGTGCGCGAACGCGTCGAGCTGGTGGACGACCGGTATGCGCGCGAAGTTGTAGACAGCGGGCGGCGACGCGGTGGCCCATTCGAGCGTGCGGCCGTTCCACGGGTCGCCCGTCAGGTCGCCGTATTCCGGCTCGTTGCGATGGATCACGCTCACGACGACCTGGGCGATCTGGTGCACGACACCGAGTGCGATCAGCACCACGCCGCATGCGGCGACGAACAGCCAGGGATGCCAGGTCGGGTTGTCGTAGTGATTCAGGCGCCGGGTCATGCCCATGAAGCCGAGCACGTAGAGCGGCACGAACGACACGTAGAAGCCGACGAACCAGCACCAGAACGCCCGCTTGCCGAGCTTCTCGTCAAGCCTGAAGCCGAACGCCTTCGGGAACCAGTAATGGAAGCCTGCGAGATAGCCGAACACGACGCCGCCTATGATCGCGTTGTGAAAGTGCGCGATCAGGAACAGGCTGTTGTGCAGCACGAAGTCCACGCCCGGGATCGCCATCATCACGCCCGTCATGCCGCCGATCGTGAACGTGACCATGAAGCCGATTGTCCACAGCACGGGTGCGGAGAACTCGATGCGACCGCGGTACATCGTGAACAGCCAGTTGAAGATTTTCACGCCGGTGGGGATCGCGATGACCATCGTCATAATGCCGAAGAACGCGTTAACGTCCGCGCCGGAACCCATCGTGAAGAAGTGGTGCGCCCACACGAGGAATGCGAGCACCGTGATCGCGCACGACGCGTAGACCATCGTTCTGTAGCCAAACAGCGGTTTCTTCGCGAAGGTCGCGATCACTTCCGAATAGATGCCGAACGCGGGCAGCACGAGGATGTACACCTCCGGGTGGCCCCACGCCCAGATCAGGTTCAGGTACAGCATCGCGTTGCCGCCGAGCTCATTTGTGAAAAAGTGCATGCCTGCGTAGCGGTCGAGGCCGAGCAGTGCGAGCGTCACGGTTAGGATCGGGAACGTTGCCATGATCAGCACGTTCGAGCACAGCGCGGTCCACGTGAACACCGGCATCTTCATCAGCGTCATGCCGGGCGCGCGCAGCTTGACGATCGTCACGAAGAAGTTGATCGCGGTAATCAGCGTACCGACGCCGGAGAGCTGCAGACTCCAGATGTAGTAGTCAACCCCGACGCCGGGACTGAACTGCAGCTCCGACAGCGGTGGATACGCGAGCCAGCCGACCTGCGCGAACTCGCCGATCACGAGCGACAGATTGATCAGGATCGCGCTGATCGCCGTCATCCAGAAGCTCAGCGAATTCAGGAACGGGAAGGCGACGTCGCGCGCGCCGATCTGCAGCGGCACGACAAGATTGAAGAGGCCGACCATCAGCGCCATCGCCATGAAGAAGATCATGATGACACCGTGCGCGGTGAACATCTGATCGTAGTGGTGCGGCGGCAGGTAACCGGGGCCGTGAAACGCGATCGCGAGCTGAAGCCGCATCATTACGGCGTCGACAAAACCGCGCGTGAGCATCAGTACCGCGACGATGATGTACATGATGCCGATCTTCTTGTGATCGACGCTTGTCAGCCACTCGGTCCAGAGCCACTTCCAGCGGCCGAGCTTCGTGAGCGTGACGATGACCGCCAGCACGATGAGCGCCATGAACGCGGCCGCGCCCATGATGATCGGCTGATCGAACGGAATCGCGCCGGGCGTGAGTTTTCCAAACATGGCTTACTCCGTGGTCTGCGTGCGACAGGCGGCGTCGCGGAAGGCCGTGACGTTGCCGTTGTTGTATCGGGCAACGATGTTGCGGAACAGGTGCTGGTCGATCGATGAGAAGTAGCGTACCGACTGCTTCTCGCTCGGCTTCGCGACTTCGGCGTATTTGTCCATGCTCAGGCGGTCCGGCGAAGCCTTGACCTTCCGCACCCATGCGTCGAAGTCGGTGGCGCTCGTCGCGAGCGTGCGGAACTTCATGTCGGCGAATCCCTTGCCGCTGAAGTTGGCGGACATGCCTTCGAAATTTCCCGGTGCATCCGCGATCAGGTGCAGACCGGTCTGCATGCCAACCATTGCATACACCTGGGTGCCGAGTTGCGGGATGAAGAATGAGTTCATCACCGAGTCCGACGTGATCCGGAAATTCACCGGCGTATCGACTGGCACGGCGAGCTGGTTCACCGACGCAATGCCGAGCTCCGGGTAGATGAAGAGCCACTTCCAGTCGAGCGCGACCACCTCGACGTCGATCGGCTTCACGCTCGACTGCAGCGGCCGGTACGGGTCGAGCTCATGCGTGGTGCGCCACGTCAGGATACCGAGGTACAGGATGATCAGGGAGGGGATCGTCCAGACGACGATCTCGATCGCCGTCGAGTGCGCCCATTTAGGTGCATAGACCGCGTGACGGTTCGACGCACGGTAGCGCCAGGCGAAGAACAGCGTCAGCAGGATCACCGGGATCACGACGATCAGCATCGCCCACGTGGCGGTGGCGATCAGCGACTTCTCGGCCGCGCCGACGCTCCCTTTTGGATCAAGCACTGTCAGATCACATCCCGATAGACAGGCGCTCAATGTTGTGACGATGGCTATCGACCGTTTCCTTAAGGCTTTTCTGTCTGTCATAGTGGTTAAATTTTGGTTGTGGCACTTTTGACCTGAAGCTCGCTTGACGCATGCGGCGTCACACTCGCAGCGTCATGGTCCGACAACCGGCCAGTTTTGTGATTGATGTCGATCAAGGATGAACAAAGCGGCGGGGTGCGGTGCACTGACGCAGCGCGCGGGCTAAATCAGGCGATCGCCGATGTCTTCATGGCTGAACAGAAGCAGAGCCAGGCTGCGAGGGATGGCCTCGATCTGGCAATCGAGGGTCGTGACGGGGCGCGTCGCGCGGAACGAAGGACAGACTTTACGGCGCCCAAGTGAACAGAGGAACACCTTGCTGACGGTTTCGACGAACACGTCGCGTCGCGTTGTTTGCGCCAGCCATCGGCGGTCGTACCGCTAGATCAGTTTTGACCAGGACGAGTTCGAGGGGCGCTCCAGATAACCGTCGAACACCATGGCCACTGCGCGCACGAAGAACCGGCCTTTTGGGGGAATCGAGATGCCGTTTCCATCGATGCTCACCAGTCCCGCCTCCTGGTATGGTTCCAGGGCGGTAAGCTCACTTGAGAAATAGCGAACGAAATCGATCTGATGCGCTAGCGAGATCGCCGCGAAATTCAGCGGCACGCTGCACATGAGCGTCATGATCACCTCCCGACGCAACGCATCGTCAGCCGATAGGGCAATTCCGCGTTCGACCGGCAGCCGGCCTTCGTCGAGTGATCGGTAGTAGCTTTGCAACGAGCTCGTCGACTGACTGTACGCGCTGCCGATCTTGCCGATGGCCGACACACCGAAGCCGACCAGATCGCACTCCGCGTACGTCGTGTAGCCTTGGAAATTGCGATGGAGGCTACCGTTGCGCAACGCAATGCTCAGCTCGTCGTCGGGTCTGGAAAAATGGTCGAGACCGATATAGATGTATCCGGCATCGAGAAAGCGCTGGGCCGAGAGCATAAATATGCGCAGGCGCTCCTCGGTCGATGGCAATCGGGCTGCGTCAATTAATCGCTGGGCCTTGAAGCGGTCTGGCAGGTGCGCGTAGTTGTAGAGCGCGACGCGATCGGGCGCCAGCCGGATCACCTCGTCCAGTGTGTGGGCAAAGCTGGCGACAGTCTGCTGCGGCAAACCGTAGATCAGGTCGACGTTAATTGAGGAAAATCCCGCATCGCGTGCGCCGCTGAGTGCGCGTTCCACCACATCGAGTGGCTGGATGCGATTGACAGCCTGCTGGACGTCGGTAGCAAAGTCCTGTACGCCGAAGCTCGCTCGGTTGAAGCCAAGGCGCGCGAGTAGTGAAAGCGTTTTAGTGCTGACGGTCCGCGGGTCAATTTCGATGGCGAGTTCTGCGTCGATCGAGAACGCGAAGCGGTTCTGCAGTTGCTGGACAAGCTCTTCGAGCTCGGCAACGGGGAAGAAGGTCGGCGTTCCACCTCCCAGATGCAGCTGCACGGTTCGCCGGTCAGGTCCGAGATGTGACGCGACCAGGTCCATCTCACGAACGAGGTAGCTCAGATATCTAGCGCTGCAGCCATGGTCGTGCGTAATGACCTTGTTGCATGCGCAGAAGTAGCAGAGTGATCTGCAAAACGGCAGATGAACATATAGCGAGAGCGGTGAATTATTCTCGGCAGTAGCACGAGCGGCAAGCTGACGTTCGTATGCTCGCTCCTCGAACCCGGGGTGAAATCGATCTGCGGTGGGATATGAGGTATAGCGAGGCCCCGAACGGTCGAAGTGGCGAACCACCTCCGCGGGAATCTCCGGACTGTCAGGCGTTCGGGATGCCGCTTCCCGCATCCGCGTGCGCTGCTTCGGCTGATAGTCTGCTTCGCGGTGTATTCGTTTCTTCATCTCCATCTCCAGACCTTCCGCGCGGACAGCGCGGCGAACACGGTTGCCCCGATTGTCCTGCATGGAGCCCGGAAAGCGCTGATCTGTGTCAATACGAGGTGTCGTGAGCGCGATAGTCCTGTGTAGGTGAGAGGCGAGGCGCGGGACGTGTTCGTGATATACACGGACGTCCGTTCTGGAATAGCGCTACGCTCAGGCGCGCAATCTCGCGAAGCCGGCCGCCTGAAATTACGTGCCTGCGACCGGGCAACGGGACGGCATGCCCCGGCGAGCTCGTGTTGATGGTGACGGCAGAAGTCCGGCCTCAAGGCTCCCGCTATCTCGACATTCCTACGCGTGACCCGATGTCGCATCTTGACTTCGGGCTCGGGACCGGTTGATCTTGCGCAAGGGCCACCCTGATTTGCGCGTCGACAATTCCCCGCATACATCAACAAGGGGAAAGCGATGAAGCACGTGATTAAGGCCGTGATGATCGTGGCAAGCCTGTGCGCTACCGGTTTGTTCGAAGTGCGGGCATACGCGGATGACGTAAGCGCGAACGGAAGCACGATGGCAGGCGAGGTGCCGACGGGTGGGATCCACGCCGGTGACGTGCTCGTGCGTCTGCGTGCCATCTCGATCGAGCCGGAAGTACACACCAGCGGCACGTTGTCGTCGCTCGGCGTGGGTGTCAATAACGCACTCGTGCCGGAGTTGGACCTGACCTATATGATCCGCGACGCGATCGGCATCGAGCTGATTCTCGGCACCTCGCGACACCACGTGACGTCTGACCTCGGCGATCTGGGTGGCGTGAACGTGCTGCCACCGACGCTGCTGCTGCAATATCACTTCAACCATGCTGGCATGATCCGACCGTATGTCGGCGCGGGAGTCAACTACACGTACTTCTACAACGACGGCCTGAGCGCGGGCCCCGCAGGCATCCAGGTGTCACGCAGCAGCTTCGGTCCTGCGGTGCAGGCTGGCGTCGACGTGCAGATCACGAAGACCGTCTTTCTCAACGCGGATATCAAGAAGATCTGGATGCACACGGACGCCTCGGTCGGCGACAGTTCGTTGGGCCGACTGGACATCGACCCACTGGTACTGGGAATAGGCGTCGGGATGAAGTTCTAGCGAGCGCAGCTAGTGTCCCGTTCCATTGTTAAGTGCGCACGCTGCTCGGGCTGGGCGCCGATCCGGCTGTCCGTTACCAGGACGACTTTCACTGCCATCGACATGGCGGCCAGCCTCGACTGCCTGCAACTGCTGCGTCAAACCTGAGAACCCCGGCAATGGCCCACCTCTCTATCTACAAAAACCCGGCTGCACCGGCAATGCGCGCCAGAAAGCCCTGCTGCGCATGGCCGGCCACACTCGACCTGCGCAACCTACTGAGCTGGCTCTGGACCGCTGCACGCTGCGGGCCGTGGCGCCGCGGCCGGTCAGCGAGAGGTTCTACCGCGCGGCACCGCGCATCAAGTCGAGCGAAGTGGTGCGGGAAACGATCGACGCCAATGTCGCGCTGGCGCTGTTGCTGGCCAAGCCGCTGCTGATCCGCCGGCCGCTGATGCAATGCGACGAGCGCCGCATGGTCGGCTTCAATGCGGCCCTGGTGCACACCTGGATCGGGCTCGGCGCGCACGCACCGGCCCCGGACATGCCGCACGAAGGCTGCGCCGCAATGACAGACCACAGTTCGCACCAACGGGCGATCCGCTGCGCCCCATCCACCTGAAACGGAGATCTGATCACTATGCCCCTGTACGACTATCGCTGCGCGGCCTGCGGCCACGCATTCGAAACGCTGGTGCGCGCCGGCCATACGCCCGTCTGCCCGCAATGCGGCGGCACAGCGCTGGACAAGCAGGTCAGCGCGCCGGCCTCGCCCGGCAAGAGCCGCGCGATCATCTCCTGCGCTCGGCGTCAGGCGGCGCGCGAAGGGCACCTCAGCAACTATTCGCCGGCCGAGCGCCGCAAGCTGCTGCGCTGAGCCGAACGGGGAATCGCGCTGTCGATGTATATGAACCTCGAGGGCGCCTACGGGATGGCACTCAGTCTCACCGTCTTCATGGCCGGCACGCTGGATCAGGCCACCGCCGACAGCCTGCTGGAACGCGCGAAGGGCATCTGCCCGTATCTCGACGCTACCCGGATCCACGCCTTCGGTCAGGATCATCGCCGCCGTGCCGGCCTGCTCGATGATCGCCAGCCGCGCGCTGGTTTCGATAGCGGCGCTGCGGGTCATGCCGGCACCGCCGCAGGATCGATGTCCGGAAAGGCATGCATGAGACGCGCGTTCAATTCGAGCGCGATCGCACGTAGCAGCGCCGCGTCCGGCTGGTGCTCGTCAGGGAAGTTCTGACAACGCGCAGGACGTGTTGTTGAACGCCAGCGCCGCGCTCAGCAGGGTCGGTGTGGCCGCGAGCGCGTCAGCAAGCAGCGCGGGCAGCGGCGGATCGAACCTGACATGCTCCGCCACCAGCCGCTGCGGCAACGCGAGTACCGCCCGGCGGGCACGCAGCACGCGTGTCGCAGCGCTACTTCCGGTTAGCAGTTAAAGCTAGGCGCCGCGGTCACGCAGCATCAGCAACGCGCTGCCGGTCCGCACGGAGGCTGCCGGGAGCACGGCAGCCTCCGTATCGACCAGACGCGCCGTCGGACCGAAGCCCAGCGTCTAGCCGGTGGCTTCGCAACATTGCGTCAGCACGGCCGCGCTCGCGCGCTTCGATGAGCACGACGGAAACGTCCTGCGCATGCCGTACGCGCGCCCAGCGCAAGGCCGCGTAGACCCGCGCCGACGATGGCCACGTCGACCACCAACGATTCGACCGCGGTCATCTCGCCGCTCAGACGAAGTCAGCAGTTCGATGGTCACCGGCTCTTCGGCCAGCACGGCTTGACAGGCGAGGCGCGACTTGGAGCCGATGCCGACGACCGTATCGAGCTTGTCGTTTTCGAGCCGCTGGATCTTCGACAGGCTCTTGCGCCCTTCCCGTACGAACAGGTGGCGCGATCCGCAGTCGGCCTTGCCGTTGCACTTGTGCTCGATGCTCTCGCCTACGGCGCCACGCTTCACGCGGCCAGTGCGGGTTGCAAGGCATCCACCAACGCTTCGGCGAACCCGCCCAGCGGCATCGCGATACACGTGATGCCCTGCTCTTCGAGAAAGCGTGCCTCCATACGCGTCGGTTTGTCGGGCAGCACGGCCCAGTGCATGTCGGAGGAGCGCTTCATGATCTGGCGCGCGAAACTGCGTGTGAGCTGCTCATCGAAACGGCAACCCAGAAACAAAAAACTGCGACCGCTGCGCCACGCCTGCACGGCGGGCGGAACGTGCGTCTGGATATCAATCTCGGTCATGACTTCGACGAAGTCGCTTTCAGAGACCAGGTAGTTAGAGGCCGGCGCATGGCCGCCAATCGGCTTGTAGAGCAGCGCGCCCGAGGCCGGCACGTCATTCAACAACGCGCCGTCTGCGCTATAAGCCGCGAACCAATGGCCGAAATGCTCGGCCTGCGACAGCCCCTGCAACTGCGCCCAGCCGCCCTGCGGCCGCGCCTGCGCCAGCGCGCAGGCGAAGGTGTCGTCGTACCAGCCGTCGACAACCAGCCCGGCGCCGATCGCCGCCAGCGCGCAATGCAGTGCCGACGGCGTCGGCGTCATGGCGAAGGCCTCATTCATGACGCTCACCAGCGACTTGCGATGCTTGAAGTTTTCGATGAACTGCGCCGCCTGGGTCAGCCGGGTGCGGATCTTGTGCAGCACGCTGATCTTGGCCGTGATGATTTCGACGAGCGCGAGCGGCGTGGCAGGGACGGCCGTATCGGGGCACAGCCCGAGCAGCGCTGGTCCCAGGTACGGAATGACGCCGCCCGCACACAGGCGTTCGGCGATGGTCTGGACTGAAACGGTCATGGAGTGTGCCTCACAGATAAATGGCGGCGCCGGCGCCCACGTTGGTCGCGGTGTCTTTCAGCGTCTTGACGATGTACTTGACCTGGTCGGTGTCGAGCAGCGTGTGCAGCGGCAGCGCTAGCGCGCGATCGCCGATGCGCTCGGTGTCGGGCAACAGGCCGCTCTTGCGGCCGATCGCATCGCCCGCGTTCATGTAGTGGAACTGCTGATGCAGCGGATGGCTGTAGGCCACCGTCTCAATGCCGCAAGATTTCATGTCGTCGATCATCTGGGCGCGCGCGCTCTGCGTGAAACGCTTGCCCAAATGCACAACATAGAGCATCCAGTGCACTTCTTCGACGTCCTCGGCCACGTAGGCCGGCTTGATCCCTTCGAAGCTTTGCATCTCTTCGTGATACCAGGTCTCGACCTGCTTTCGCTGTGCGAGGCGCATGTCGAGTTCGGCCAGTTGCGCGAGACCGAGCGCGGCGGTCAGATCACTGATGCCCGCCTGAAGCGGCACCCGCGAGCCGACCGAGACGGACGCGCGGTCCGTGACGCGCCGCTCGCGCAGATAGCGCAGTTCATGGACGAGTTCGTCATCGTCGGTGACGAGCATGCCGCCCGCTCCTGTGCACAGCGCGGACGGGCTGGAGAAGTCGAACACTGATACGTCGCCGAAACAGCCGACGTTGCGGCCCCGGTAGCGCGAGCCCAACGCCTCAGTACTGTCTTCGATCAGCCGCAAGCGCTGCGCGTCGGCCAGTTCGCGCAGCAGCGCCCACGCGGCCGGGTGGCCGTTGGTATTGCCGGCGAGGATCGCGCGCGTGCGAGGGCCGATCTTCTGCGCGGCTTTCTCGGCGCTCAGACAACCGCTCCAGTAGTCGATGTCGGCGAACACCGGCACGGCTCCCGCCAGCGTGATCGCCTGCGCCACCTGATGCCAGGTGTGCGACGCGCAGACCACCTCGTCTCCCGGGCCGATCCCCGTCGCGCGCAACGCAATCCAGGTGGCGAGCGTGCCGCTCGCGACCGCGACCGCATACTCCCGGCCAACCCAGCCCGCAAACGCGCGCTCGAACGAATCAAGCATCGGCCCGTCGCTCCAACGCGAGGATTGCAGCACCGCGTTGACGAGATCGATCTCGCGCGCCGCGCAAGCCGGTTCGCTCAACGCGATCTCATCGATTTCCATGCGCCTTGTCCTCAGTCAGGATCAACGCATCGGCCTCTTCAGGCCGCTGCGTGATGGTCCTGTAATACCCGGCCGATATCGCGAAATAGATACTGCGCACACCGAACCGGAGCGCTGCTGTCTCGTCGCGCATCACCGTTGCGCTGACATGCATTGTGCGCACCTCGGGATAACGTTCGTGCCATTGCGCGGCGGCGTCGCGTAGCGTCGGCGCCGTGCGGAGCAGGTCCGCCGCGAAGTCCAATTGCTCGGCGTTGAGGCTCATCTCACTCCTCCACGCCTGCAATGCGCCGCGCTTCGACCGTGATGGGCAGTGGCGTATCGTCGGCCATCGCGGGCAATTCGAGTTGCCAGCCGTTCGCGAGCGTGACGAGACCGCCCCACATCCCGGGCTGCGCCATCGCGACAATGGGCTCTTCCAGGTCCTTCTTTGGCACGTAGGCGCTCAGCGCGCCCTTGCTGTCCTTGCGGATCATGACTTTCATGGTTGCGGACTCCGGAGATTGATGACAGGTTCAGACCAGGTTCAAGCGGGATGCGCTGCTTCCTCCAGCAGTGGACGAAGCAACCGCGGCAGATGGGCGAGCACGTACTCAATGTCCTGCGCCGTAGTGATTTCGCCGAGCGACAGCCGCACCGCCGCGTGCAGCCAGCGCACGCGCCAGCTTCAGGTGCGCTGCATGTTCGATCGCGCTGAATACGCCACGGTGCCGGCCCTCCGGCGCCGCCGCGTGCAGCCCGCACACGGTCAGGTGATTGGCTTCGGTGGCGCCGCTGGCGAAGACCAACTCTACGGGCTTGCAACCGAGCGCTCGCGCGACCGTCGCGCGGGCCGCAGCGAGCGTGCCATTCGCCTGCTGACCGACGGCATGCTGCGACGACGCGTTGCCCCACACATCCGTCAGGATGGACAGCATCGCCTGCCACGGCGGAGGCTGGCGGCATGGTCGCGTTGTGGTCGGGATAGATCGTCGCCCGGCTCCGTTAGTTTGCTTCACGGCCAGAACACGCATTCGCGATCGATGCACAGCGTGTCCAGCAGCTCGGCCAGCTCGGTGCTCTCATGCTGGGGCATCCATCGGTGCGACGCATGATCGCGCGCGCTCAGGTGCCACATACCGTCTTCATCGCGCATGAGCCAGGCTATGTCGATCAGCCCGCCATTCGCGTCGACATTGCGGGAGCAGCACGGGCTCTCGACACGGAACCCCTGCCCATCGCGCAGCACGCGCGGCAGCACATAGCGGTAGCGAGTACGCTCGCGCAACGCTTGCTCGATCTGGCGCTGGGTCAGGTCGAACGGGCGGCCCGCGCGCAAACCGTCGCGCGGCGGCGCCGCTTCTGGCGCGCTCGCCTGAACCGTCATGACTTGGCTCCTTCTTCGGGTAGCAGGCCGGCGGGTGCGGGCGCAATTTCATTCTCCGTGCATCCGACGACACAGTTGCCGAACTCCACCAGATAGACCGGCTCGCCGCTCTCAATCACCTGGCCGACGTTGACGATTTCGCCGACCGTACCCGCCTCGGCCAGACAATCGTCCTGGCCACGCTCCGGAAAGCTGCCGTCGTTGCACAGGTCATCCAGCGCGATCACGCGCATGCCCCACTGATAAGCAGGCTGAACCGGTTCGATACTCATGCTGACGGCTCCTGCGGTTGCGACGTTTCCGGCTGGACCCGCGTGCCGATCTTGTGGAGCGCTTCGGCCCGCTCGCCCAAGCCTTGCAGCACGTCGTCCGGCAGGTTGTCGAGCGTGCATAGCTCTTTCGCGCGCATGCCGACACGGTGGCCGCTCTCGACGAAATCCACCGCGTAGATATAGAACTGCTGAAGGAAGGTGTCGATGCTGGTGACGTAGCCGATCTCGCCCTTGTTCACCAGCACTTCGCCGATGTCCTTGCCGTTGTACGTACCGTCGTTGCGGATCACCGCGCGTGCGATCACGCGCTCGCCGTAGTTGAAGCGCGGGGGAAACGCGACCTCGATCAGGTCGTCGTCGCGGTTGATGTCAGCCATGCTTCACTCCTGCTGATCGTTGCGTCTGTCCGGTGGTCATCAGGTTCGCGACCTCGCCCGACGGCCGGCGCTGCCGCGCGAGCGCGCGCACCTCTTCGTCCGCGTCATCCACCAGCGACGCCACGATTTCGCCAGCGGCGCGCCGCGCGACTTCCCAGCGCACTCGCCAATCGGGATCGAACGCGAGGCGCGATAGCAGCGTCGCGGGCAGACGCTCGGCAACGATGCGGCGTACCTCGGCCTCGCTGTCGTTGGCAATACGCAGCAGCGCGGGCATCTCAAGACGCTCGGCCAGCCGCATCCGAACTACGCGATCAGGGTCGCCGATCGTCTGCGGCAGCCGCGCGAGCGGCAGACGCTGCGCCACCCATTCGCGCACGCCGTAGTCGGCATCGCCCCGCATGCCGACCAATGCAGCAGGCGACAGGCGCTGCGCCACGCGAATCCGCACCTCGCGATGCGGATCGTGGATCAGGCGCGCCAGTTGCGCCTGCGGCAATCGCAACGCGAGCTGCAGCCGGACCATCTCGTCCGGGTCGCCGAGCAATGCCGGCAGACAAAACACACCGGCGTGACTCGCTGGCCCGCAACCGTGCTCCGCCGGCAACTCGCGGAACCGCACGTACCCGCAGCCGGCGCAGTCGAGCGGGCCGCCCTGCCAGTGGCGCGGTGCAATGTCGCCGCCTGGTACGCGCACGTTCTGTACGCTCATGGTTGCGTCCCCGTCCAGCCGCGCGTCGGATACGCACTCAGCGCATCCATTGCATCGTCGGACCCGACGCCGGTCTCATGACGATCCAAGACCTGCGAAAGCAGCGCGCCCCCCACCCGGTCTTCGGGATCGAGCCGGCGCAATTCGCGCAGTAGCATGCGCGCTTCTTCAAAGTCGCCGAGACGCATGTTGAGGTACGCGAGGCCCTTCAGCGTGAACAGATAAAAACGCGCGGCCGCGTCATAACGCGTGGTCACGATCGCGGCCGCAAGCGGTTCGTCGCCGAGATCTGAGCCCAGCGCGGTGCGGGCGACCGCCAGCGCGTCTTCGCCGATCGCACGCGCCTGCGCCAATTGATGGCCGTAGAAGTAAAAGCGGTACAGCGCGATCAACGGCACCGGATGGCGCGGCGCGGCGGCTCGGGCGCGTTGCAACAGCGCGAGCGCCTTGTCGGGGCGCTCGCGCAACCGACCCGCCTCGGCGATCAATGCATTGACGCCCGACGGCAAGCCGCCGCCAATCGCGCTCTGCGCAAACGCGGTCATTACGTCGTCGAGGGCACGGTCGCCGGACTCCATCGCCATCTCTCCTCTTCAGGAGATCTGACGCGGCAGCGGCGGCCGCCCGCGGCCAATCGCGCTGACATCGATGGTCGCCACGCCCGGCGGCGCCGACTCCGCACTGCTGCTGCAACCACAAGCGGCCTGGTTCGGATTGAAGAAGATCAAGCCGGACTGGGTTGGCGTGTCGGCGAAATCGATCGTTATGCCTTCGAGCATCAGCCGGCTCTCAGCCGGCAGGAATACGCGCAGGCCGTTGATGTCGAGTTCCTGTTCGCCTGGTTGCAGCGCCGGCTCGGCGGTGAATTCCGCGGTATAGCCGGAACAGCCGCCGGCGCTCACCACCAGACGAAAGCCGGCGCCAGCCGGCAGGCCCGAAAAGCGCACGATACGACGCATGAACTTCTCGGCGGCACTCGTAACAGTTACGTTGGACAGCATGATGCGTAGTCTCCTGATGGATGAATGGCCGGCCCGGCCACGAGCCAGACTCAAACCTGAACGATGCAACCGTCCACGGGACACACGGCGACGCACTGCGGGTCGTCGAAGTGGCCTTCGCATTCGGTGCATTTCTTGGGGTCGATCGCGAACACGCCGCCTTTCTCGCTGATCGCGACATTGGGGCATTCGGGTTCGCAGGCCGAGCATCCCGTACAGGTGGACGCAATAATCTTCAGAGGCATGGAGGCTCTCCTGTTGTCCTGTCTGGAAGGGTGTGGGGTGTCACGCCGCTGAGGCTGACGAGGTGTAAGCACCCTGGCGGATCGAAGCATCGCCGCGGTCCCGGTGCACGATGGCGCCGCTGGCGATGCGACTGCGGTAGTCGTTGAACCAAGCAAGCACCGCTTTTTCGATAAATTCGCCGACGTACTGATCGACCGGCTCGATGCCCGCTTGCGCCAGTTCGTCTTTCGGGCAGGCGCCGATCTTCGCGACCAGCACCGCATGGCAGTCGTGGAGCGCGCGCACGACCGACGGGAGTTGCTCGTCGTCGCCGTAACCGCCCATGCAATACAGGTCCACCCGGCGATGGCCGACGAACAGCGCTTCGGCTGCCGAGACCTCGAAGATCTGAAACTCCGTGACGTGCCCGAAGTGCTCGTTGACCCGGCCGCCGCCCTTCGTTGCGACCGCGACCAGCGCCTTCATGTCGTCGGCGACGTCGATCTCGCGAGAGACAGCCAGCGCTTCTTGCTTCGCGTCGTGCTGCGCCTGACGCTCGGCTTCGACGCGCTGCTGGTATTCACGGCGGCGGTCGAGGTCGTAGACCACTTCCATCTGCTCGATCTTGTCGAGCGTGAAATCGTCGCTGCGGTCCTCGCCCAGCAGGCCAACCGCATCCGCGCGGCACTGGCGGCAATGACGCATCAGGTTGGCGCCGCCCATGCAGGCGTCCTGCACGGCCTTGAGTTCCTGCGCAGTCGGTCCGCGCTGGCCGCTCAGGCCAAAGTGAGTGCCGTGCTCGGGCTCCGAGATCAGCGGCATGATGTTATGCAGGAACGCGCCGCGTTTCTTCACCTCGCGGTTGACCTCGATCAGGTGCTCCTCGTTGATGCCGGGAATCAGCACCGAGTTGATCTTGGTCAGCACGCCGCGTGCGGTGAGCATCTCGAGACCCTTCATCTGCCGGTCATGAAGGATGCGGGCTGCTTCGTAACCGGTCACGCGCTTGTGCTTCCAGAAAATCCACGGATAGATTTTCTCGCCCACCGCCGGGTCGACCATGTTGATGGTGATTGTCACGTGGTCGATGTTGTACTTGCAGATTTCGTCCACGAGGTCGGGCAACGCCAAGCCATTGGTCGACAGGCACAGCTTGATGTCCGGCGCCTGTTCCTGCAGCATCCGGAACGTCTCGAAGGTCTTCTTCGGGCTCGCCAGCGAATCACCGGGACCGGCGATGCCAAGCACCGTCATCTGTGGAATCTCGCTTGCGACCGCAACGACCTTCTTCACTGCCTGTTGCGGCGTTAGCTTCTGAGAGACCACGCCGGGACGCGACTCGTTCGCGCAGTCGTATTTGCGGTTGCAGTAGTTGCACTGGACGTTGCAAGCCGGCGCCACCGCCACATGCATGCGCGCATAGTGATGATGGGCTTCTTCCGAGTAGCACGGGTGATCCTTGACCTTCTCCCAGATGTCCGGCGGCAAGTCGTCGAGACTACCCGGCGCGCCGCAACTGGCCTTACCCTCGCCACCGTGCGTGCCGCAGCCGCCACGGGTGGACGGGTCTTCGATCTTCACGCCGAGCGGTTTAATCTGCCCGATGCTGATATAGGCGGCTGCGGGCAAGTCGCTCGCATTTGAACTCGCTTGCATGGATATCTCCTCGCAACCAACGGCGGCCGCGCGCAAGCCATAGAGCCAGATCCATGCCACTCGACAAGAACGCCAGGAATCAACGGGTTAGGATATATTTCGCAGTTCTGTTTGATCCCGGCGCGCGACGTATCCCTACAATTTCGTTGCGTCGTGTCGGTGTTGCGACAAATCTCACACGACCCGGACAGCATGTTCCGAACCAGCGAAATGGACCCGCACAAACTGGGCAGGCGAAGCATTCTCTATCCTCGCCAGATCCGGCGAACCTCAATAGAGCATTTACGCAGCGCATCGCCCATCTGCCGGGGTGTGATCCCCAGCAAGCGCGCCGCCTTCCTGGACCGAGCCGCAGCGTTCCATCGCCTAGTTCAATCGTTCGCGTTCACCCTCTGGCTTCCCCGGCTTGCGATGTCGCGAACGTGTGGTCGTCCGCCACTGGATCCAGATCAGCGGTAGCCTCAGTGGCCGCGCTGCCAGACCAGACAGCCGGTGCCGACGCCTTATCCGGATCATGATGCCCGTATGGCGGCTGCCACGACGGCACTTCAGCGATCGGTATTTCGCCCAGAGGCGCGGGACGCCCAGCTGAAAGAGGCCACTAGAGCGTGAAAATCCACTGGCATGCAAGTTGCCCTGAAGGTCGCATTACCCCGCTTTCAGGAGCCTGCGATGTCGGATTTCCAACGCGTCAGTACCGGCCTCCATCCGCGCGGCGCCAACCCGGTGCATCTGGATCATGCCGCCACCACGCCGGTCGATCCGCGCGTGATCAGACGCATGCTGCCTTACCTGACCGAGATGTACGGCAATCCCGCCAGCCGTTCGCATGCCTATGGCTGGGTCGGCGAAGAAGCGGTGGAACTAGCCCGCGAGCAGGTCAGCTCGCTCGTCAACGAGGACCCGCACGAGATTGTCTGGACCTCCGGAGCGACGGAATCGAACAACCTCGTGATCAAGGGTGCCGCGCACCTTCATCGCGCCAAAGGCAATCCCCTGGTGACGCTCACGACCGAGCACCAGTCGGTGCTCGGCGCGATGCTCGAACTTGATCGCGATGGCTTCGAGGTCACAGTGTTGCCGGTGCAAGAAAGCGGTTTCGTGGACCTCGCCGTGTTCGAAGCAGCGCTCCAGCCGGGCGCCGTGCTTGCGTCGGTGATGTTCGTCAACAACGAGACGGGCGTGATCCAGGACATCGCCGCAATCGGCGCGCTCTGCCGAGCCCAGGGCATCCTGCCGCACGTGGATGCCGCGCAGGCCGCCGGCAAGGTGCCGATCGATCTCGCCGCTCTGCCGGTCGATCTGAAGTCGTTCTCGGCTCACAAGATGGACGGCCCCAAAGGCATTGGCGCGCTGTATGTGGGGCTCGGGCCGCGTATGCGGATCGCGTGCCAAATGCGCGGCGGCGTCCACGAGCGCAGCATGCGCTCGTGGACGTTGTGCACGCATCAGATCGTCGAGGAACTGCCATTGCCGCCGGTCGAGATCCACTGCTCGATTCTCGCCGAGGACGCGATCAAGGCGGCCGTGTCTGACTTTCGCTCGCGCCAGACGATTCGAGACGCAGCAGCCGACGACCTGTAACTCGCCGAGCAGCCGACCTGCTCGTCTAGCCCGAAGTGAGTCCATTCAAGCCTGAGAGGAACCTCCATGGAAACGCTCGCCCAACCGGCTTCCGCCACACCCGGCGTCATGCCCGGCCTACTCGAATTCACGCCTCAGGCCGCTGCGAAAGTGGCCTCGCTGATCGAGGAAGAAGGCAATCCCAACCTGAAGCTGCGGCTGTACGTGTCCGGCGGCGGCTGTTCGGGCTTGCAGTACGGCTTCGCGTTCGACGACCAGGTGGCGGACGACGACATGCAGATCGTGACGGACGGCGTCACGCTGCTGGTCGATTCGATGAGCCAGCAATACCTGCCCGGCGCGCGCGTCGACTACGAAGACGGCCTGGAAGGTTCGCGCTTCGTCATTCACAACCCCAATGCGCAGAGCACCTGTGGCTGCGGCAGTTCGTTTTCCGTGTGAGGCAATCATGAAAATCCCACTGACTGGCGCCCGCCGACGACGAGGAGAACAACCAGTTCGACAATGCGTGAGGCCTTGACGTGCAATCTCGTCTCGCGTGCTGCGTGAAGCTGCGGGACGCCGACCTGACGATCGAACGGCCGCCACATACGCGCGAGCTCGCGCGTGAGCATTGAGGGCATGCGTCCTTAGCGCTGTGCGGCCTCTTCAAGCGCCATAGCGGTCATCGCCGCGAGCGCATAGCCGCGCTGATAGCCGCCGCCTGTGTTTATCTTCCCGCATCGCCGTTGCTATGGATAGCCAATCCCTACAGCGTTTGCATCGCGCCGACCGCGTCCGCACGTCCTGGCTGACCACGCCCATCGCATCGCGCATCGCTTTCTGCAGCGCTGTTTTCATCGCTACACCTGGCTGTTCGAAACAGGACATTCGCGACAGGTCTTCGTTGGAACCGCTTCATCGCAGCGCCAGCGAACACCGGAAAGCCCCGCGGCAAGCGGCTATTCGCACTAACCGTGCATGGCGCAGTACTTGCGAACCGTATGATCAAATGCCTAAAGGACAACTTCCCGTGTCGAATCCGATCATCAACGACACCACACTGCGCGACGGCGAACAGACCGCTGGTGTCGCATTCACGGTTGCCGAAAAATGCGCGATTGCCGAGGCGCTCTCAAGCGCCGGCGTACCCGAACTGGAAATCGGTATCTCCGCGATGGGTGCCGAGGAAATCGATTGCATCCAGACCATCGTCGCGCTGAATCTCGACGCCGATCTGATGGTCTGGGGCCGTCTCACCGACGCGGACCTGGCGTCGGCCTTGTGCTGCAATCCCGACATCATTCACCTGTCGATTCCTGTTTCCGATATCCACCTTCAACAAAAATTGCGCCAGCCGCGCTCGTGGGTGCTCGCGCAGGTAAATCGCGTGATTAGCGCCGCCGTCAAAAGCGGCCGCAAGGTTGCGCTGGGCGCGGAGGATGCCTCGCGCGCGGACCCCTCGTTCCTTGCCGACGTGGCGCGGCACGCTCAACAGTGCGGTGCGCAACGCATCCGCTTTGCGGACACGCTCGGCGTCCTCGATCCTTTTTCGACCTATGAAGCGATTGCGCGATTGCACGACGCGGTCGATCTGGCAATCGAAATCCACGCGCACAACGACCTCGGGCTCGCGACCGCGAACACCCTCGCCGCACTGCGCGCCGGCGCAACCCACTCCAACACCACTGTCAATGGTCTCGGCGAACGCGCCGGAAATGCCGCGCTGGAGGAGATCGTGATGGGCGTGCGCCATATCATGGATCGCAACACCGGCTTCGACACGACCGCGCCATTGAGCATCTCGCGGCTTGTCGAACGGGCTTCAGGACGGCCGGTCGCGCTGAACAAAAGCATTGTCGGCGCCAGCGTATTCACGCACGAGTCCGGCATCCACACAGACGGGCTCGCGACGAATGCATCGACCTACGAGAGCTTCGATCCCGCCGAACTCGGTCGCGAACGCTCGGTCGTGCTCGGCAAGCATTCGGGTTCGCAAAGCGTGCGCCGGGCTTATGACGCCCTGGGCCTGGCCGTCAGTGAAAAGCTGCTCGTGCTGCTGCTGACCCGTATCCGCCACCATGCCACCCAGCACAAGCAAACGCCCAGCGCCGCCGACCTGTATCGCTTCCTTATCGAGTTGCGCTACACCGTCGGAGAATTGTCATGAGCGGCCGCTGTGGTCGGCTTCACGAAGTGCGTCGTGAAACCCGAACAGTCGGGCACGACGACGCCGTGCGCCACCAGCGGCGCCTGCGACAAGTACTTCGCCGAGCCGACGTTCTGTCCACACCTATCCTCATCCGCTTGCAAGGAGTAAACGCGATGGAAAGCTTTGTCCAGCAACTCAAGGCGCTGTCCTCAGCCGAGGACTTCCTGCAGTTCTTCGGCATTCCGTTCGACCAGAAGGTCGTCAACGTGAGTCGACTACACATCCTCAAGCGCTTCTTTCAGTACATCCAGCAACAGGACGCGCAGCCGGAAGGCGACGAACCCGCCCTGTTCGCGTCATATCACGCGCTGCTGCTGAAGGCTTACGGCGACTTCGTCACCTCCACGCCGGCGCAGGAAAAAGTGTTCAAGGTGTTCCGGGACACAAATGGACGGCAGCACGTTTCACTCGACAGTCTGCGCGCGTCGCTGCCCGCGCGCACCCTTGCCTGACAGGTGGAGCAAGACCATGCACATCGTTAAGACCATGCACATTGTCGTCTGCATCAAGCAGGTCCCGGACTCGACGCAGATCCGCGTTCATCCGGTCACCAACACGATCATGCGCCAGGGTGTTCCAGCGATCGTCAACCCGTATGACCTGTTTTCACTCGAAGAGGCGCTGCGACTGAAGGACCGCTTCGGCGGCAAGGTCACGTTGCTTTGCATGGGCCCGCCGCAGGCCGAGGAAGCGCTGCGCAAGTGCATCAGCTTCGGCGCGGACGACGCCGTGCTGCTCACCGACCGTGCATTCGCTGGCGCGGATACGCTCGCTACGTCGTACGCGCTGGCAGCGGGTATCCAGCAGATCGCGAAGGAGCAGGCGGTGGACATCGTGTTCACTGGCAAGCAGACGATCGACGGCGACACCGCGCAAGTCGGCCCCGGTATCGCGAAACGCCTCGGGCTGCAACTGCTGACCTACGTGTCGCGCATCGTCGAGACCGTTCTCGATGCGCGGACGATCACCGTCGAGCGACGCGCCGAGGGCGGCGTGCAGGTGCTCAGGACTGCGCTGCCGTGCCTGATCACAATGCTGGAGAACACCAACGAACTGCGTTTTGCGACGCTGCCCGCGATGATTCATGCGGCCGGCTATCCGGTGCACAAATGGAACTGCGAACAGGCCGGCATCGAAGACCTCAGCAAGATCGGCCTGAAGGGCTCGCCGACAGCGGTCAGAAAAGTCTTTGGACCGACGCCGCGCAGCGAGAAAGCGGAGATGCTCGACCTCGACGCATCGAGTCTTTGCGACGTGTCGGTGAACCTGCTGCAAAAGATCTTCACGCGCCATCCTACCCTGGAAGCTGACCTGCTGATGAAGGAGGGGTCATGAACGCACCCGCCGCCCCCGCGAAGAAACCCGCCGGCCGCGCAGGACGCAACCTCGAACTGCCGGAACACCTGAAGGCCTACAAAGGCGTCTGGGTCTTTATCGAACACGACCGTGGACACGTGCACAGCGTCTCGTGGGAACTGCTCGGTGAAGCGCGCAAATTGGCCGACACGCTCGCCAGCCGAGTGGGCATCGCTGTGCTCGGCGGCGCGAATGAACCGCTCGAACAGTTCGCCGCAGAAGCCTTCACTTACGGCGCGGACGATGCGTACATCGTCCACGACCCGGTCTTGCAAGGCTATCGCAACGAGCCGTTCACAAAAGGGCTGACCGACCTCGTCAACCGGCATCAGCCCGAGATCCTGCTGCTGGGCGCGACGTCGATGGGCCGCGACCTCGCCGGCTCCGTGGCGACGACCCTGCTGACCGGGCTGACCGCCGATTGCACCGAACTCAACATCGATCCCGCGTCGCGGGCGCTGGCGGCGACGCGCCCCACCTTCGGCGGCTCGCTGTTGTGCACGATCATGACGCTCGCGTACCGTCCGCAGATGGCGACGGTGCGCCCGCGCGTGATGCCGATGCCGCTGCGCGACGCCAAACGCACCGGCAACATCGTCCATGGAACGCTGGGGATGATCGAGACGGACATCGTCACGAGGCTGCTCGACTTTATCCCGGATGCGAGCAGCAACCGGATCAACCTGCCCTATGCCGATGTGATCGTGAGCGGCGGCAAGGGGTTGAAAAGCCCGGAGAACTTCCAGCTGGCGTTCGAACTGGCGAACGTGCTCGGCGGCGAAGTGGGTGCGACCCGGCCATGCGTGCAGGCCGGCTGGGTCGAGGGGGAGCGCCAGGTGGGACAGACCGGCAAGACGGTGCGGCCCAAGCTCTACATCGCCGCCGGCATATCCGGCGCGATCCAGCACCGCGTGGGCATGGAAAGCGCAGACGTGATCGTGGCGATCAACACCGACCCGAACGCACCCATCTTCGATTTTGCACACTACGGGATTGTCGGCAATGCGTTGCAAGTGTTGCCCGCGCTGAAGCAGGCTTTTGTGGAGCATTTGACCCGGCGCCGCGAGCAGGCTGCCTGAGGAGAATCACGATGAGAAAACCTTCACAGTTCGATGTGATTGTGGTCGGCGCCGGTCCGTCCGGCAACGCCGCCGCTTACACGATGGCCAAGGCAGGTCTGGAAGTGCTGCAGATCGAGCGCGGCGAATATCCGGGCAGCAAAAACGTTCAGGGTGCGATCCTGTACGCGAACGCGCTCGAAGAGATCATCCCGGACTTCCGCGACGATGCGCCGCTGGAGCGCCACATCATCGAGCAGCGGATGTGGATGCTCGACGATACGTCGTTTGTCGGTACACATGTGCGCAGCGAGGATTACAACAAGCCGCCCTATAACCGCTACACGATCATCCGCGCGCAGTTCGACAAGTGGTTTTCATCGAAAGTGCGCGAAGCCGGCGCACTGCTGCTCTGCGAGACCACGGTGAAGGAACTGATCATGGACGGCGACCGGGTGGTCGGCGTGCAGTGCGACCGCGAGCACGGCGATGTCTATGCCGACGTGGTGGTGCTCGCCGACGGCGTGAATTCGACGCTCGCGCGCAAGGCGGGCTTTCATGGAGAGATCGGGGCCGGCAACGTTGCGCTCGCCGTCAAGGAGATTCTCTTCATGCCAGAGGAGACGATCCGCCAGCGCTTCAACGTCGGCGAGGACGACGGCGTCGTGATCGAGATGGTCGGCAGGATCACCGACGGCATGATGGGCACTGGCTTCCTCTATACCAACAAGGAATCGCTCACCATAGGCGTGGGCTGCATGCTGAGCGACTTCAAGAAAAACCCCAACCGCACGAGCCCCTACGTGCTCCTCGAAAAGATGAAGCAGCACCCGTCGATCGCACCGCTGATTGCGGGCGGCGAGATGAAGGAGTATTGCGCGCATCTGATTCCCGAAGGCGGTTTTCACGCAATCCCACAGGTCTACGGCAACGGCTGGATGATCGTTGGCGATTCAGGCGGTTTCGTGAACGCCGCGCACCGAGAAGGATCGAATCTTGCGATGACCACGGGACGCCTCGCCGCCGAAACGGTGATCCACGCGAAAGCCGCGGGCCACGGCTACCGCGCCGGCACGCTCAAGGCCTACAAGGCCGCGCTCGATCAGAGCTTCGTGATGAAAGACCTGCACAAGTACCGCGACATGCCGGCCGTGCTGCACCAGAATCCGCAGTTCTTCACGACCTACCCCGACCTCATGGCGCGCGCCGCGCGCACGATGATCACGGTCGACGGTAAGGACAAGAAAAGCAAGGAGCGCGAGATTTTTTCGAGCTTCCGCACAGCCCGTTCGCTTTCCGGCATCGCGGGTGACGCCTACAAACTCCTGAGGGCCTTCCGATGAGCACCCTACCCGTCAACGTAGAGGAAAAGCTGTTCCAGAACCGTTATCGCGTCGATGCAGGACGGCCGCACGTCCACATCAAGGATGCCGACGTCTGCCAGAGCGAATGCAGCGCGAAGAGTTGCACCTTCGTCTGCCCGGCCTCGTGCTACAAGGCCGAAGGCAACGGCGCGGTGACGCTGATCACCGACGGCTGCCTCGAATGCGGCAGTTGCCGCATCCTCTGTACCGACCACCAGAATATCGAGTGGGACTACCCGCGCGGTGGTCACGGCATCCTGTTCAAGTTCGGTTGAGGACCATCGTCATTGCCAGACAAGAACGACATGTGTTTGCTTGCACCGAGAACCGGCCGCCGCCGCATCCGCGGGGCGCCGGGCGGCGAGGGCTCGACCGCGCTGCTGAAGGCCTTCTGGGCGGAACAGCAGAAACGCCAGGCGCCCGATACCGTCGCGATCACGTATTCGGGCTGCCTCGGCCCGTGCGATCAGGGCGCGCACGTGCTCGTCTATCCCGACGCGGTGCTCTACAGCGGCGTGACGATGGGCGACGTGGAGAAAATCTTCACGCGTCACCTCGAAGGCGGCGAACCGGTGCAGCGCCTCATCCCTGCGGAGACGGTGTGGTGAACCTGCTGTCCGGGGTCGAGTCGACCGAACTGTTCGGCGGCGAGGTGTCGGCCGCCATGCGGCGCCTCATCGAAGGCCTGCACGGCGCGCCGGCCGAGCAGATCGTCGCGGTCCTGTGGAGCGTCACGCTGACCTCTCCGCAAAGCCTTGCCGCCTACTATCTGCTCTACGAGTTCCATGCCGGACGCTGCGAACTCGATGAGGCAGAGCACGCGGCCCATCTGGGACTACTAGCATCTGCGCATGCCGCCGGGTTGAATGAGAACTGGCAGATGGTACAAGCCGGCGACGCGAACTTCCACGCGCCCGGTCCCGCCTGCTTCTGGCTGTTCATGCTAAAGGCGCTCGCCTTCATCGGCCTGCGGCGCGGCGAACGCGAAACCGCCACACAGTTGATCGCACAACTACGGCAGCTCGATCCGGCGGATCACATCGGCTTCGGCGCAGTGGAAGCGTTGCTGCAACGGTCCGTCTGAGGAGAAGCACGATGTCCAAACAGCCCGCCATCGCATCGTTGGCCGACGACAATCTGGCAGCCGGCGGCGTGGCAGCAGTCGACCGTGCGCTGACCCTGCTGGCTTCCTTCGGCAACGGCACGCCCGTGCTGTCATTGAGCGCGCTCGCGGAACGCACGCGCCTGTACAAGAGCACCGTGCTGCGCCTGCTCGCGTCGCTGGAACATGCGCATCTCGTGGTGCGCCGCGCCGATGGGTGCTACGTGCTGGGGTCCGGCGTCGCAAGGCTACATGCCGTCTTTGCGCAATCGTCTTCCAGCGAGTCGCTGGTGATGCCAGTGCTGCAGGAACTGGTGACCGCAACCCGTGAAAGCGCCGCGTTTCACGTACGTCAAGGTGCGCAACGGCTATGCCTGTATCGCGTCGACTCGCCACAGCCCGTGCGAGATCACATCCGCGTGGGCGAGCTACTGCCGCTGGATCGTGGCAGAGGCCGGGTGTTGCAAGCCTACTGCCACGAGGCCGACGAGGCACTCGGTCAACAGATCCGGCGCCAGCAGGTCATCGCGCTAGCAGGAGACCTCAATCCGCAATTGGCAGGTATCGCCGCGCCGGTGTTCGGCCCGTCCGGGCAACTCGCCGGTGTCATTACGCTGACCATGCCCCGCGAGAGACTGGACTCTGCTTGGGCGGAGATAATGAGGAATTCCGGGCGAACTCTCACACGATACCTTGGCGGAATCAAGCCGGGCCAGGTAGACGGGTAGTGATGCGTGAGGAACCAACTTGGGTTGTTAATCGCTTTTACTGAATGTCTTAATGTTGGCCATTGCGGCCAGCCGCCGTCGATCCGAACTTCGACTCAACGAATGTCAGTACATGGGCGCCGCCAGTTTGCCAAGTTTTCAATCGGTGATGATGGGTAGGTAGATTGCAACCGTACATTCGGACTTTCAAGGTGGCTGTGCCGCTGAGGCCGACGGGTTTCGCTGGTCGGTTCCTTGTCGCTTTCGCGCACTCGACGGTGCTCGGACATTCCCGGGCTTTGCCGACCACGCTCTAACCTGTCGTGCCATCCACGATCGTGATCGTGCCAACGTCCACGTCAAATCCAGATTTGACTTGTCCGAGCCATTCGCCTCAGTCGCGATGTCGCGGCCCCGACACGCCGCAAGTCAGACAGTCCTTTCAGAGACGCTTGATCTCGACACCGTATTTCCTCAGCGCGTAGCCAATCTGGCGCGGCGTCAGTCCAAGCAGCCGCGCCGCCTTTGCCTGCACCCAGCCGGATCTTTCCATGGCGGCGATGAGACGCTCGCGGTTGGTCATCTTCGCATCACTTCCGAGGACTGCGCCGCCAGCCGCTAACGGAGCCCGCTCGCTGCCGACAGGCTGGACCGCAACTGCGCCCGACGTAACAGCCTCAGCCTGCGGCGTAGCCGGCTTCACGGGCACTGGTACGACTCGCCCGGGCGGCAGCGCGATTTCGTCCGATCCGCTCTTCCACAGCATCGCGGACAGGCACTGGCCGTGGCAGCAGGCAAAGTCGTTTCTCACGATCGCTGGTCCCGGCGCCAGGGTCGCGGTCCGCTGCACGCAATTCTCGAGCTCGCGGACATTGCCGGGAAAAACGCAGTTCATCAATACTTCAATCGCGCTCGCATCGAAGGTCAGCGTACGGCCGTTCTCGCTGTTGAAATTCTTGAGAAACTCAACGGCGAGGAGCGGAATATCACTGCGCCTTTCACGCAACGGCGGCAACAGCAAGGGAACCACGCAGAGGCGATAATAAAGGTCGGCGCGGAACTCGTTCCTTGCCACCGCCTCTTCCAGGTTTTTATTCGTGGCGGCAATCACGCGAACATCGACCTTAATGGTCTGGTTGCTGCCGACGCGCTCGAATTCTTGCTCCTGCAGGACGCGCAGCAGCTTTGCCTGGAACGAGGCCGAGATCTCGCCGATCTCGTCCAGAAACAGCGTCCCCTCGTCGGCGAGCTCGAAGCGCCCCTTGCGCGAATTGAAGGCGCTGGTAAAGGCACCCTTCTCATGACCGAACAATTCGGATTCCAGCACCGTCTCATGGAGCGCCGCGCAATTGAGCTTGATGAAGGGTCGCTTGGCGCGCGGCGACAGTTCGTGAACGGCCTTGGCGACCAGCTCCTTCCCGGTACCGGATTCGCCGCGCAACAGAACTGTGCTGTTCGATTTGGCTACCACCGAGATCTTCTCGAGCAGGCCGCGCAGCGCCGGGCTGTCGCCAATGATCCCTTCGACCTGAAACTTCTTACGCTCCTGCGCAGGATACTTGAGCTCGGACAATTGTTTTTGCAGCCCGTCCCTCCCCGCCATCAGTCGCTCGCGGTCGCTCTTGAATAAGCGATGCAGCTTCACCGTCTGCCCCACCAGGTCGGCGATCATGGTAAGCAGCCGCACGTCGTAATCGAGCCGGAAGTTCGCCCCATTATCCAGGATGCGGTCGATGGTCAGCGTGCCCACGACTTTCGCGTCGATGCGAATAGGAACGCCGATGAACGACACTCGCAGGTTGTCGGAGGCACCGAGCACGCCCATGTCGGCGGCACTGAAGCCCGAATGCACCGCTACGTTCTCGGCAACGAGCGGCCTGTCCGTCGCCATGATCTGGTCAATCGCCTTCTGCGGCAGGCGCATCCGGTAGCGCTCATCGTTGCCTTCGCTCCAGCCGGCACCAACGGTAATGTCCGGTACGCCATCATCGTCGAAGAGAGAGACGATACCGAGCCGCATCTGCACAAACGATTGCATAAGATCGACGACGTTGGCCAACATGACTTCGAGCCGGCAGGAGGCGGTGAGTACCTTCGATATTTCCAAGATGCCGGTAAGCGCTCTCTCGTACCACTGCACAATAGGGACCGCGTGGTCCGTCTCGGACTTTGAGCTAGGCCTTTCGCGTACGGAAGCGATATGCAGCATGACGACGTCTCCGTTGTTGTGACCATCCTCCCTGTCACCTTGTTCGGATTTACGAGTATTGTGTTGCATATCATCCTCGATCTCGCGCCTAATTTCACGGACTGACTTAAGAGATAATGCCTTTTCATGGCAGGACGGTGAAACTATGATGCCTTGATTTACTTATTTTCTCCTTTTGCGATCTCGCCGCGCGGATTCCGCCGGGAACGCGAGTCCCATTGCTGTCGCTCAAATCAACTGCGATTTGTCTACTCCAGGTGCAGCCGATTACAGGTGTCGTCCATCATTGATTGCTACCTCAGTCTGGTTCGCTATGCCGATGACTTTGTGATCACCGGTTACTCGAAAGAGTTACTGGAAGACGAGGTCAAGCCACTGGTCGAGGTCTTTCTGCAGGTGCGCGGACTGACGCTCTCCCCGGAAAAGACCAGGATCACGCACATCTCGCAAGGGTTCGACTTCCTCGGGCAGAAGATTCGAAAATATCCGAACGGCAAGCTACTCATCAAGCCATCAACAAAGAATGTTCAAACGTTTCTGACGAAAGTGCGCGCAGTCATCAAGGACAATGCATCGGCCAAACAGTTCAATCTCATCGGCCTGCTCAACCCGATCATCGATGCTGGTCGAACTATCATCGATACGTGGTCTCGAAAGAAGTCTACAGCGCGGTCGACACTGCCATCTGGCAGGCGTTGTGGAAATGGTGCTGCGGGCGGCATCCGTGCAAGGGCGCACGATGGATCAGAGCGATACTTCCATCGTGAAGGAACGCGGCACTGGATTGGCCGTGATACCGGTGAACTAACGGCAGAAGGGAACCTAGGACGATTGAGGCTACGCGAAGCATCCGACGTCCCAATCCGGCGACATACGCAAGTCCGTGGCGAAGCCAACCCCTTCGACCCGGCATGGGAGCGCTACTTCGAAGACCGCTATGGTTTGAAAATGGTGAACACCCTGTCGGGCCGAGGACAACTGATCCGCCTCTGGTTGGGCCAGGAACGGGCTTGCGTCGTATGTCAGCAGCGCATCGCAGCGGTGACGGGATGGCACGTTCATCACATCGTTCGTCGTGTGGACGGAGGATCGAGTGCGCGGGCCAATCACGAACGGATTGGACAAGCGATGCGATTCATGAAACAACCGAAACCTGTCCGCGTTGGAAGCCGCTTTCCTACCTCAGGCAGAAAGACGAGCGACCTTGTTCAATCCGGCGAAGTCGAGGATGCGGATTTCTTTGCCGTTCACGGTGATGAGCCTCTGCCTCTGGAACATCGACAATATCCGGCTGACCGTCTCCAGCTTCAACCCGAGAAAGCTGCCGGCCTCCTCGCGCGTCATTCGCAAGATGAATTCGGTCGGCGAATAGGCGCGTGCCCGCCAACGCCGCGAGAGATCCAGAAGAAACGACGCAACCCGCTCGTCGGCCGCCATCGTGCCGAGCAGCGTACTGAAGCCGCGTTGCCGCACGAGTTCCGCGCTGAGCATTCGGTAGACGTGATCCTGCACCGCTTTGACTTCCCGGCTCAGCAACTCGAGCAGATCGAACGGCATCACGCATACGCTGCTGTCTTCAAGGGCGATGGCGTCGCTTGCATAGTGGCCGGTAGCGATGCCGTCCAAGCCCATCGGGTCTCCGGCAACGTAAAACCCGGTGACCTGGTCCCGCCCGTCCGGAAGCAGCGAGAGCTTCTTGAACGATCCCGTGCGAACCGCATAGACGTTGCAGAATGAATCGCCCGCGCGGTGCAATGCTTTGCCTTTTCTCACGTGGCGATAGCTGAGAACGAGGTCGTCCATTTGCCGGTCGCAGGCGAGCTCATCGGGGTTCACCGCGCAAAACGGACGCATCGTGCAGGTCTTGCATGACGTGCCACTCGAACCCATGGGCTTCGTCCGCGAAGCGGTTGCCGAAGGCCGAAACGTGTCGGTCTGTGGTGCGGTAAGGCGATTGTGCGCAATTGCCATGTGATTCTCCTTACTCAATCGATGTCCAAGTTTGTTTCACAAACCCGTCCTTGTCATCTCGAATTTACGCGGCTAACTGTCGCACAACTGAATCGAGGCAAACCATGATCCAGATCAAGGAAAGCAGACCGATACGTCGGGGCGACAAGTGTCCCCCGCGAGTTTGATCGTGTTCGGGCGTCGGTTTGGGTGCCCGGATGCTATCGCCGTCAAGCACGATGCGGTAGGCGCCGTGGCGTAGACGGTCGAGCGTAGCGGCACCGAGGATGCGGTTGCCGGCGAATGCCTCGCCCCACCCGCTGAAGTCAAGGTTGCCGGTGAGAATGGTCGCGGCGGCCTCATACCGCTCCGCAATCAGGTCGTGGAAGTCTTTATCCTGCGGCGAGCGCAGCGGCTTGAGCGCAAGGTCATCGACGATCAGGACCGGTACGCTTGCAAGCTGCTTGAGCTTGCGCTCGTAGGTGCCGGTCGCGTGCGCTGCCTGCAGACTGTTCAGTAACTTAGTTTGTGTCGCGAACACGACATCGCGCCCCTGCCGGGCGGCGCAATTGCCGAGTGCCTGAGCCAGGTGCGACTTGCCGGTGCCGGGTGGCCCAAACAGGATGGCGACCTTCTCGTCGATATAGCGGCCGGTAGCGAGATCGTCGATGTGTGTCCGGTTCAGGTTCGCAGGCGGTCGAAGTCAAACGTCTCCAGTGTCTTGCCCATCGCGAAGCCGGCGCGGGCGAGCCGGGTACCGAGCTACTTCTGGTCGCGGCGGGCGACTTCGTCGTGCGGCAGCATGGCGAGGAACTCGGTGTACGCGAGCTGCCCGTCCGTGGCCTGCCAGTTGCGCTGCTCGAGCGAGTCGAGCACGCCGGACAGACGCAGTTGCTTGAGGGTCGTGTTCAGTTCGGGACTGGGATTCATGGGCGGTTTAATGGATCAGCAGAGATTGAAGATCGCGGCCGAAGCGGCCGCCGTTGACGTAGGTATCGGTGAGCATTGGCGGGGAATGCGGCATGGGCTGGCTCTCCAGTCCTTTGTCCAGAATCGTTTTGACGGTTCGCCACCGGGAGCTGGAATGGGCCAGCGCCCGTTCGCACGCAGGCAGGCAGCCTCGAGCCTTGCGTCGCCGACCTTGCTGCGCAACCGCACGATGCCCTGTGCGCCCCGCAGGTTGACGAGCACCTGGTCGTTGAACAACGCCAGAATCAGCGCATGGCATGACGGACCAATCTCTTTGGCCAGAGCCAGACACCATTGCGGATCGTGTTCGAGCCAGGCCTGCGCCGACGGCAGCTGATGATCGCGCACGGTCGAGCGCGCACCGGGCTTGCGCAGCCGGGGATGAATGGCGACGAGTTCGTGCTGATGGAACAACCGCACGACCGTGTCGGTCGCCTTCAGCCACGGCGTCTTGCCCACCAGGGCGAACGGCACCGAGTACATGGCCTTGTGATGGCGGATGTGCGCATCACGATGCACGGTGACCGTCGACAACGCGGCAAGCACCGGCGGCACATCGGGCAGCGCCGTCAACAGCGGCTTCTCGATGGCGAAACGCACGAGCGGCTGTTCGCGTGTCGTGCTGCGTTCACGGACGCCGGCTTCCTGCATGATCCATTCGCGCACCTGCCGGTTGGCGTCCGCCAGATCACGAAACGTGCGCAGCGGCACGAAGGATTTCTTGACGTATTTGACGCCCGATCCAACGACGCCTTTCTTCTGCGGGTTGTGCGGCGGACAGGCATCGATCCTGAAACCGTAGCCTTCAGCCAGGCCTGCGTAGGAGCGCTGGACTTCGGGGTCATACGTGCAGGCCCGGACGATCGCGCACTTCGCGTTGTCGATGTTCTGTGCCCGAGGCCGTTATGTGGCTATCGACGCACATTTGTATTGCTGTCGGGAGGGGCGCGAATGTCAGGGCACATAACGAACTACCGCGCGTTGAGCCATTCGATGAGCGATTTGTCGTCCTTCCAGACTGCGCGAGCGCGGGATGCCCCCGAATTTGAAAAGCTGATTTCGCAGGCACGTAACGCTTCGAGGCCCTTGAAACGCATGATCCCAAGTTATCCATAATGTAAATGTATTCCATCAAAACAATCGATTTTACGAATTGTACGGCATGGAGGATAGTGTTCCTGGTAGATCCATTCCAATTTCGCAAACCTGCTGGCGCCTTCGTGATGCCGCGGTAGCGGATGAAGTGCGTCGTAGAACTGAGCGAAGCCGAGGAAATGACGTTGCAGCAGTTGTCGATCAATCACATGCATCGGGACACGCGCACGCGAGCGGCGGCCCTGTCGCTGCTCGGACGCAGGATCAGCTCAAGCTCACCGCCGAGCAACTCGGCGTGAGCGGGCAGTCGATCTGTGACTGGCTCACGCATGGCGCAACAGCGGCGTATACGGCCCGATGACCACCATTACGGTGGGCACATGAAGCACCACTGGCGACGCTTCATCACCTGGACGAAGGAAATCGCAAATCCCGAACTCGCTGAACTTTCTCGGCGGATACGGCACCAAATTTCAAGTCAATTTCTCGTGGACGCTCTCATGAATACTGTAGCAAAACGTCGGCCCGGAGAAACAGAATTTGGGCATATCAAGATGGTTGTCGATCTTTGCCCTGACTCCGAGAAACATCCTCAGGTGTACGCCGAGCATCAACCGAGGCACATGTCCAATGCGGCCACGGTCTTCGGCGGCATGGGCAAGCTGGATCGCGCCGACACGACGCGACAAGCGTCTGGCAGGTCGCGTAGGCGCTTACTACCGGCAAAACTTCGCATAGTTCTCCAAACCCTTTCTATATCGGCCGCTTACCTTCGTACAGTTGAGGCAACCCTCGAGTTCGGCTGGGCTTCGCGACGAATTGGGAGCAGCCGATTGCAGGTGCCAAATGCTTCAGCGACCCGGCCAAATGGATCTCGTGTCAATCGCGGTCAGATCGTGCGGAAGATGCGGGGGAAGTCTTTGGTAGATCCGGTGCGAAAGGCACGCGCACTCGATGTAATCTCCATCGTGGAAGAGGTTCAATCGGTCCGTGAAGCGTTGACGGAAATACTCTTTTCTTCGGGCTTCATCCCAGAACTGTTCCAGAGTGCAGATGATTTCTTGAAATCGAACCGCTTTCTCAGCAAGTCGTTCGCGTGCGTCAGGTCCACCCTCAAAGGCCGGACGGCGCATAGGAGGCAGTCGTGAATTTGGCCGTGTCCACAGATAGAGGACCTCTTTCCACGCGCTCTCAGGTGCGGTGGAGGCTGGTTTGGGAAAATGAGTTGCGACTCGCCGACCATATCGAACTGTCCGAGTTCTTCCAAAAGACCTACGGACCGACCGGGGCGTTTAATGCAAAACCATTCGAAGGCAATCACAGTTGGGCTGGTGCGAGGCCAGAGGTCCGTGCAATCGGCTATGACGCGCGCGGCGTAGCGGCTCATATCGGCGCACTGCGTCGTTTCATCAAGGTTGGCGCAGTCGATCTACTAGTGGCTGAACTAGGATTGTACGCGGTACGTCCGGATCTTGAGGGACTCGGAATCCCTCATTTAATGCGCGTGATGTATCCCGTGTTGCAGGAACTTGGCGTTCCATTCGGCTTCGGCACGGTTCGACATGCGTTGCGGCAACATATTGCAAGGCTGCTCGGCCGACCCGGTCTGGCGACTATTGTGTCTGGAGTTCGCGTGAGGTCGACCCTTCGAGAAGTGCATCTCGACACGCCGCCAACGCGCATCGAGGACGTACTCATTGTCGTCTTACCGATTGGACGGTCAATGAGCGATTGGCCGACCGGAACGATAATTGATCGGAACGGGCCAGAGCTGTGAGTCACTGCTTATCCGAAGCGCGCAGCGAGTGCGCTTACACCACCGGACGTCGCAGCGTTTATTTGACGTTTGACGACGGCCCTAATCCACTTTGCACACCGGACGTCCTCGATGTGCTGGCGGAACACCGGGTGCCAGCGACTTTCTGCGTCATCGGCGCGTACGCAGCGGACCAGCCGAAGCTGATCCGACGGATGATCGCAGAAGGGCACGAGGTCGCAAACCACACGATGACTCATCCGGACCTGTCCAGATGCGAACCCGCTGAAGTACAACAGGAAATACTAACGACAAGCAGGGTCATCAGGATGGCGAGCCCCCATGCTTCGCTGCGGTATATGCGTGCCCCGTATGGCATGTGGACCGAAGCAGTGCTCACTACGTCAGCGAGCGCCGGTCTGGCGCCCCTCCACTGGTCGGTAGACCCGCGAGACTGGTCTCGTCCCGGCGTGGACGCGATTGTCAGCGCCGTGCTGGCCTCTGTCCGGCCGGATGCAATTGTGCTCTTGCACGACGGATGCCCTCCCGATGAGTTGGGGCGATGCACTCACGCTGGTCGGCGCGAGCAGACCCTCATGGCGCTTTCCCTCATGATTCCAGCATTGCATGACCGGGGGTTTGCAATCCGATCGCTTCCTCAACCTCATCGGACGAACCAGATACCCTATGAACATGCTCGCCGCAACTAACACTGTCGCTGTCTCGTTTTATGCACTGCTCTCGACTATCTATAAAAGCACGCAGGCGCTTTATGCTCAGCCGACAAACGTGTCATCGCTGTCGGACGGCCTGATCGACTCCGACACTCTGCCGGGCGTGGATGTCATCGTTCCCTGCTTCAATGAGGACCCACGCACGCTCTCGGCATGCCTGGAGTCCGTCGCAAACCAGGACTAACGATTTGTGCATCCGTCGACTCCGTGAAAACTTGGAGCTACTGAGCCTTACCGCAAGCAGCTCGGCACTCGTCCACCGCCAGATTTTGCACGGACAGAAAGATTCCCCTGTGAAACGTCGCCGCGCGGCAAAGCGTTCGTACCGCATCCGCATATAAACGTCGCAATCTGATGCACCATTATCTTGGGGGCCTGCTGAAATATTCGAAGGACATCACCCTCTTTCTGGCGCCCCACGTCAACTCCTACAAGCGATTCGAGATCGGTACGTTCGCGCCGACCAAGGTCGCTTGGAGCCAAGACAATCGGACGGTCGGTTTCCGCCTTTACGGCGAAGGGCCGGACGCCGTCCGCGTGGAGTGCCGCATTGGCGGTGCGGATCTGAACCCGCATCTCGCTTTTGCGGCCCTGAACGCGGCGGGTCTTGCGGGGATCGACGAGAAGCTGGCATTGCCAGACCCGCTTGTCGGCGACGATTATCGGGCTGCCGAGCTACCGGAAATTCCGAAAACGCTGCGGGACGCCACCGACATCAGTTCGACATTCTGTCCGCTAGCGGCTGGAACCGAGCGAGCCACCTCCAGCGCGGCCGCATTGTCCGGAACGTAACATTCACGACACGAACAATCAGATGATGCACCGTCATAACCGGACATTGTGCCGGTCAACATCCCGCAAATTGTGCTCCGACTGTAGATGCTCGCTTGGCACAACGCTTGCGATCCGTCGCCGACAACTCAAGAAACCTGACATGCTCAATCCGCTCATCAATGACACGACACTTCGTGACGGCGAGCAGACCGCCGGCGTCGCGTTTCGCACCGAGGAAAAATGCGCAATCGCCGCCGCACTGTCGCAAGCCGGCGTGGACGAACTCGAAATCGGAATTCCTGCCATGGGCGAAGACGAAATGGCGTGCATCGCTGCAATCGTCGACCTGAACCTCGACGCCCGCCTGATGGTTTGGGGCCGCCTCACCGACGAGGATCTCACCGCGGCATTGCGCTGCGATGCCGATATCGTTCATCTCTCGGTTCCCGTTTCGGATATTCATTTGCAACACAAGCTGCGGCAGTCGCGTAGTTGGGTACTAGCGCAGATCGCACGCGTCGTCGACGAGGCAGCGAAAAACCATCCCAGGATTTCCCTCGGCATGGAAGACGCCTCGCGCGCGGATCCATCATTTCTCATAGAAGTGGCTCAATGCGCGCAGCAGCACGGGGCCCAGCGAGTGCGCTTTGCCGACACTGTCGGTATCCTGGACCCCTTTAAGACCTTCTACGCCATTGCAGCGCTGCGCGTCGCCGTCGATCTTGAGATCGAAATCCATGCGCACGACGACCTCGGGCTCGCCACAGCCAACACACTGGCCGCCCTTGGGGCCGGCGCGACCCATGCGAGCACCACCGTCAACGGGTTAGGTGAGCGCGCCGGCAATGCAGCGCTGGAAGAAGTCGTGATGGGCGCGCGGCACCTGCTGCGACGAGACACTGGCGTCGACACCAGAGCGCTGCCCGACATTTCGTCGCTGGTCGAACAAGCCTCAGGCCGCGCAGTTTCCTTCAACAAGAGCATCATCGGTAGGAGCATCTTTACTCACGAGTCGGGCATTCACACCGACGGCCTAGCGAAGCACCCCACGACCTACGAGGGATTCGATCCGGCAGAGCTCGGCCGGCAACGGTCGACAATACTCGGAAAACATTCTGGATCTCAAAGTGTGCGTGAGGCCTACGACGCTCTAGGCGTGAGGGTGTCGGAGCGGCTCATCCCACTCCTGCTCGCGCGCATCCGCTCTTTCGCCACGCAGTACAAGCAGGCGCCGAGTGAAGGCGATTTGCGCCGCTTCCTGACCCAAACCCGCAGCACGCGGTTGAAAGTGTGGTGAGTGTGGTTACGGCGGCCAGACTTCTCTAATAGAAGTAACGACATGCAAGAAGTTATCGAACAACTGCGTCACCTGTCGTCGGCCGAGGATTGCCCGCGATTCATCGACATCGCATTCGACGAGAAAGTGGTGAACGTGAGCCGCCTGCACATCCTCAAGCGCTTCTTTCAGTACATCGAGCAACAGAAAGGACAGCCGTGTAACAACGCGACGGCCGTGCTCACCGTCTATCGATGCTTACTGCAGAAGGCCGACAACGACTTCCTTGTATCCACGCCCACGGCGCAAAAAGTCTTCAAGGTCTTTCAGGAAGCGGAGGGGTGGCGGCTCGTCTCAGTTGACGACCTGCGCGCGTCGCTGCCGGCACGCGGCGGCGCCTGACCTGGAGTACCTCAATGCATATTGTCGTCTGCATCAAGCAGGTCCCGGATTCCTCGCAGGTCCGGGTTCACCCTGTCACCAACACCATCATGCACCAAAGTGTTTCGGCGATACAGTTCTTTACAACATACCCTGATCTCGTCGCTCAAGCGGCCCGCACCATTATTGCGGTAAATGGCGTCGACAAGAAGACCAAAAAGCACGAGATCATGGCCAGTCTCCGCAAAATTCGCTCGCTGACCGGGCTCCACGATTACCGGCGGCTGCCTGGAATGCGGTAGTTGCCGCATTCTGTGCACGGACCATCACAACCTCGAATGGGTGTATCCGCGCGGCGGGCATGGCATCCAGTTCAAGTTCGGGTAGACAAACACATCCATCGTCACATCGGCTTCCGCGCCGCAAAAGCGGCCGGACGCCTCACCATATCGGAGTAAATTGATGAATCTCGTTACTGGTATCGAATCGACCGACCTGTTCGGCGGCAACGTCCCCCCCCCCGTGCTACAGTTGATCGAGAGAACCCGCGGCGGCAGCAATGACGATGTTGCCAGCGCGTTGTGGACTGCGGTCCTGTCGTACCCGCGCTGCCTGCCACCCTACTATCTGCTGTATAAGTTCCATGCGAACCGGGGTGAATTTGGCGAGGCGCAGGAGGTCGCGACCAAGGCTTTGGCGGTCGCCGCCCAGCAAGCGTCGCTCGACAGCGACTGGTGTGCGGTACAGCCGGGCGACACCGACTTCACCATTCCTGGTCCGGGCCGCTTCTGGCTCTTCACACTGAAGGCGCTCGCGTTCATTAGCGTGCGGCGCGGTGAGCGCGCCGTTGCACTGAAGCTGATCGCCAAGCTGCGCAGACTGGACCCGATCGATTGCATAGGCTTGGACGTCGTGGAAGCCTTGCTCGCACAGTCCGCGTCCCGATAATCGCCGCCGGAAGATCAACTGACAGATTCACAATATCTCCACGGCACGGCTATGGCAGAACTCAATTGCAGTTCATGGCGATCGTTTCAGTATTGCATCAGTAGTCAAGGCTGACGCTCGCCGCACACTTCCCGCGGGTGCGCACGATGGGCTACCTAGACCAGCCAGATCTTCATTCTGGCCCGAAGCAATCCGCGAAATCGCCACAGTTTGAAGCCTTGCAGATAATCAACGCCTCGCGCTCACACACTTGCTTGTAGAGGAATTTTCTCCACTTCATGCCGTGGACGCCTTTTTTCAGCGAGCCGTGGAAACCGACTGGCGACAGCCGGTCGATGCAGGCCGACCTTGCAGTGCTTTGTAAACATATTTGACAACGTGCGCGTTGCACAATGCACGCGCGTATGCTGCCTGCATGGCATCCAGCGGCACAGACCGCCAAGATGTCCATCCGGCTCGGCGACGGCGATGAACGCGGAGCGCCAGCCGAGCGCATACGACAGATAGCGCAGGGACCTGTCCAACGTTCCCTCGGCATTCAGAGAAGATACCAGTGTCTTTACTACTTCGTAGGCTACATCGAAATCGTAAAGGCTCTCATCGAAATGAAAATGTGGCATAGACTTGCTCACAGGTCAGAAATATAGGAGATACATGGATGTCTGAAGAACGATCGAACAAGAGAGGGATCGTTGCCTGTATTGGCGAGTTGTTCGTCGACGCGTTGATCGAGCTTTTCGCCGCGCATCAGAGGACGTCTCGTAAGGGCGGCACGCTTGGCGTGGCTCAAGACCGACTCATCGGGGTCGAGATCCGGCGCGTAGTCCGGCAGGGATGCAGAGTCAGTTTGCCCTGCGTGCCGGTCACGTAGTCTTTGACGCACGCCTTCTTGTGAGCAGGCAAACCATCCACGACGAGATGGACGGCTCTTCTGCGCCGGAACATCAGTTTCTTGAACAAATGACGAACAGTATGCCCGTGAGTCCGCCCCGGTAGGTGTCAAACCAGAAAGCGCCCTTGGAGTTGACCGCGGATGCCGCACTGACGCTCTGGTGTTGACCGGGGCGCTCAACCTTATACGCCCACGACCGATTCATCCCGAACGACGCCGCGACATCCTCCGGGGCTCACCTTCAGCCATGCGTTTCGCAGCAAGTATGCGCATTTCCTCAAGCGTGCTATGAGCCAAGGCTCGGCCGTCCCTTTTCATGAAAAAACTCCGACCAGTCACGATGCTCGACGCTTAGATTTTCTGTCCGCAAACTTCCTGACTTATGAGTAAGCTCCGGCGATAGCTCGCCAACGGCGTCGGATACACGGCTCGACACAATGGAGGCGTCACATTCGCGTAGGCCACGGCGACTCCGGATGCCATAAGTGCACGCGCGTCGCCCAAGTCGACAAAACGCAGCTAGGATGTCGGATAGGCGCGACAATGGCAACAACAGTCCCCTGCGCGCCTACGATACTAACCAAAAAATCGTAGGTTTTACGAAAATTTCACGTCATCCCATTTTTCATGATTAGTTTTGCTTACTGACATATATCGATGCTCGATGGAAACAACGGCACGTCTTGCTCTATAGGAGCGTCATGTCTGAGTGACGCCACCTTCTTCGAAGCGCGGCCCCTGTTGCATCTGACGACATCGTTCATCAATCGGGCAACGAGCCATTTTCGACGCTATGTGTGGTAGAGAATCCAGGTAGATCGCCTAATCCGGCCAATTGACCAGTCATCTCTGTTTTGGCGCAAGATGATTCTGCGGTATCCACAATCGTGGAAACAATGTCAATACATTTGATCCGGACTTTTCATTGACATTGGTCAAAGTTCGCCCGCTGGCTTCTTGATCTCGCAACAAATCTCCGACTGGCCGTCTGCGCTAGGATCGAGGCAGTTCAGCGCAACTATTCTGCGGGTGTCGACGCGTCGAAAGATCGCCCCTTCGACGCAACCCACGGCACGACGTAGATCAATTGGGAAAACGTAGCGGCATGGCGGCGTGTTCTCTGCCGAGTGCGCCGTCTTCTGACAAACCGAGTTGCAGAGAGCGAAAGAGGAAACACTGCAGTGCGGTTGCTGCGGACGTGCGGTCGTTCGAATTCGCGTGGCTAAATAGACCGAATTCAGCTACAGGCGGCATCGGCAGCCCGACAGCATGCGGATCGATCGCGCGCATAGTATCGCGGCGCACGTGCCAGTCGAGCAGTAAAGCAATGCCGAGTCCGGCCTCAACGGCCGACTGGATCGCCGACAAGCTCGTGCTCGTGCAGGCGACGCGCCACGCGATGCCGGCGTCAAGCAACGTCGCAAAGAAGTTCTCCTGCCATCGACATGCTCCGGCGAATGCGACGATCGGCAGGGGGCCATCACGCAGATCGGCATTGCGGGAACGTGCGGCGACCCAGCGAAGCGGATGCCGCCAGGTAACGAGCGGCTCCGCGTGGATCAGTGCAGGATCGCCGATCGCGAAATCAAGTGTGTTGCTTGCGAGCCGCTGCGATAACGCCGGGCTCGCATCAACGACTATCTCCAGCGAGACATCGGGAAACAATGCTGAGAATTGCCGCAATGCGTGGCGGAGGTGACTCATTGCGATGTCTTCCAGAATGCCGACCCTCACCGTGCCTGAGACGTCACCGACAGTCAGTGCGGAACGGGCCGCGAGGCCAATTTCGAGGACCTTGTGTGCATACGGCAGTAGCACGCTGCCCGCCGAGGTCGGCTTCACGCCGCGTGGCGAACGTTCGAGCAGGCGTTGGCCGACTTCGTCTTCGAGACGCCGAAGGGCCATGCTCACGGCAGCCTGGGTGCGATGGAGTGCCACCGCAGCATTGCTCACGCTACCGGCTTCTACCACCGTCACGAACGTACGCAGCAGCGTGCTGTCGAGATCGCGAATCATCAATTTCCCTCATGCAGACATAAAAATTATCAGGTTATACCACGCATACAGCTGCGGTTAATATCCTTGTCACTCACGCAGAGAGCATAGATGAGGGGGAATTGAACGGACAGCAAACCAGATACGCGTTGCTGAAAGCATCCGTGACATTCGCGCGTGCTATCGCGCCGATGTCCACCGTCGCATCCATATGCGCGGTCCAATGACGTACCGTGCCGTTGCCCGCGGCGATGGCATACAGCACGATTAGCACAACCTGGCTACCACTCCGCTTTGCGGTGTTAGCGCTCGTGGCCATGGTCCAGCCCCCCTCTAGAAAGGAGTTTCCATGTGGCGGCGGTACACGAGAGGATCGAACCAGCTCGCTTCAGTCGGCAAAAAACATTCGAGGAGAGAGCGTTCCGCAACGATTGGCACGAATCCGCTCGCAAAGGCCACCCTCATCAAAAATCGTCTAGGCGCGCCCGACAGTACGCCCTCTCACCGCAAAGCGACTGCAGCGCGGCTTAGCCCCCCACAGTATGGGAATTCTCAGACTCTCCACGGGACTCATGCGCATTGTAAAGGCAGCCGTGTCCTTGCTTCGTCCGGCCCAAGGCATAAACAGCAACCGGTGCGCCTTGTTTTTTCATTCCATCTGGATGGTTATATGAATACAAGCAACGATCGAGCCCGTCTTGAGCGAGTCGCTCAAGACGCAGTCGCCCAGATGTTCGCTACTTCCCCGGAGACCGCCGCCTTCCATCGTGGTGATTGGATCGACAGTGAATACTATCGCCGCCACCTCATCGAAACAGTGTTGCGAATCCGCCTTAACAACGAGGTCGACGCGTTCGCGCTGTACAAAATCGGCTTCAAGGACAACACGCTCGCGCAAATTCTCGCGCAATACCTCGCAGAAGAATATGGGCACGAGGGGCTATTTCTGCGCGATATCGAAAAATTCGGCCTGTCTGCAGCCGAGGTCGACTGCATCGCACCTTTTCACAGCACCGACAAGCTGATTGGTTATCTTTACTTGAGTATTAGCCGCGACGGTCCGCTGCCGACAATGGTGTGGAACTGGTTTGTCCAATGGTATTCGGATCGTTATAACAAGATCATCACTGAATCGGGAGCGCGCGCGTTCGGGCACGATCTCGTGAAGCGTTCGCTCGGCCACATTCAGCACGACGGATCTCACGGTCACGATGACGTGATGTGGGTCGGTCTGCAGCGGGCAATCGACGGCTGGGGCGGAATCGAACAGGCTGAAACCTATTTGCGCCACTTCGTCGAACTGCTCCACGAATACTTCGACGAGCTACTTGTGGCGACCATGTTTCGACGCGAAACAGTTGCTGTATAAGGAGCGTCCCCATGACCGCCGTCATAGTGATTGAACCGGCGTCGTCCGGCACGGCGCTTGTCGCCGCCGCTGCGCGCCTTGGTGCCGCTGCGCACGTGTTTTCCGCCGACCGCGACGAGCGCTTCGTGCCGCGTGACCTGCGGGCGGCCGTCACGTCGTTCACGGTGGTGGACACTGCTTCGTCGAGCGCCGTCGCAGCCGCCGCATGCGCCATTGGCGCCGATGGCATCGTACCTGGGTTCGAATACTCCGTCGACGTAGCGGCAGAAGCGGCCGCTCCGCTCGGTCTCCCGCATCTGCCGCTCGAAGCGCTCACTCGCGACAAGTACCGCAGCCGCTCACGCCTCGCAGCTGCGGGACTGGGGGGCCCCGATTCGCCCGAGTCGCAGATCGCCGTGACATCGTGACGGCCGCCTCGCAGGTCGGCTTTCCAGCCGTTGCTAAGCCTGTCGACGGCCGCGGTAGCCAGCACGTGACGCGCGTCAATTCTCTTGTCGAGATGCAGCTCGCGGTCGAGCGCGCCATGCGCCACGGGGTTGTAGATATGGGCCGCGAAATCGGCCACCTGTTACTATTTGAGCAATTTCTCGAGCGTCCGGAGTACAGCATCGAAGGTTACGTCGGCCGACATGGGCCCCGCGTGCTTGCGGTGGCAGAAAAGCTGCTGAGTGCCGAGCCGTATTTCGTCGATGGGGCACATTGTCGAAGCGGCGTTGGCGCCAGAGCATCGAACAGCGCTGGTCGCTTACGTCGAGAAGGTCGCCGCGCGAATCGGCCTCAACCTCGGCGTTTTCCATGCAGAGGCGCGCATGACGCGCGACGGCCCCGTGCTCATCGAGATCGCCGCACGGCTCGGAGGTGATCGAATCTACCGGCTGGTCGAACTCAGCAAGTCCATCTCCTTGCCAGAAGTGATGATACGCAGTCATCTCGGCGACACCGATCCAGCGCCCCTCTGTGATGCAGGGCTTGCGACGTACGTGAGCGGTGTGCGGTTCTTCACGCCCGTAACTGGGCGCTTCGCCGGCGCCGCTGCGGTCGAACGCGTGCGCGCGATGCCCGGCTTTGAAGAGGTCGAGGTTCCTTCGCACATCGGCGGTACAGTGCTAAAACTGACGGACTTTCGCGCCCGCGTCGAACATGCGCTGGTTACCCCCACCGATCGCCCAACGCTCGATTTGCGCCTCGCCGAAGCGCTGAAAGCGCTCAAATTTGATCACGCCGATAACGGTAGCCTTACTAATTCGAATGATCCTCAGGAAGCTAAGGCTTCTTTGCGTCTTCGTTCTTGCTGCTTTTCTTAACCGCAGCATTGCCGCCGACGCGACGGTGTAGAGCCGGCACCACGCCAAACGGATTGTTCATGCAGACGAAATAGCTTGCGCACGCCCGAAAGATCTTCTCACAAATCAACGAGCTCCCTTTATCAGTAGTCAGTCATGGCAGACCAAGCTAACCTCACGTTAGCTTGCTACAAACATCAATTTTATTTGTTTGATATGACCACAGCCGATTTGATATCGTCGCATCCATCTATTCACGATGAATAGCATTTTGCTGCCCACGAGCAACACAGCTATCGGCAACGGAATGAATAACCTCGATCTCCTCTGTCGACGGTCCCTGCGCTATTTCCAGCCATCATCGTTCCGCAGGTGGATGCATTGCCATAAAGGAGAAAATCCATGAAGAATCACGTCGCATCTTCACAAAGTCCATCACCGACTGTTGACCTATTGTATGACTACGCGCCGTTCCTCCAGCTCTGCGAGTCTGAAGGGGGAATCGGCTCCTTTTCATCAGGCACCCCAACTCCGCGCGTTGCCATCGTGGGGGCCGGTATCAGCGGTCTTGTGGCGGCGACTGAATTGATGCGGGCAGGCGTAAACGACGTTACGGTCTTTGAGGCCCGCGATCGCATTGGAGGACGAATATGGTCACAAGTATTTGATCCGCGGTACCCGCGCCTTATTGCTGAAATGGGCGCAATGCGGGTCCCTCCGAGTGCAACCGGTCTTTTCCATTATTTGAACAAACACGGCATTTCCACGACCGCGTCTTTCCCCGATCCAGGAGTGGTTGATACCGAATTGCATTATCGCGGCACTCGCCATACCTGGCCGGCGGGGGATTCGCCGCCACCTTTGTTCAGGGTCGTTCATGAAGGCTGGAGGGCCTTTTTACAGGACGGGTGCGTGATCAATGGCACATCTCTTGTAGCGCCGGCGGAAATCACGGTTATGTTGAAGTCACATCGCTTTCAGGAAGCGCGTGCGGCATGGCAAACGTGGCTCGATGTGTTCCGTGACAGTTCTTTCTATGCCGCCATTGTCGCGATTTTCACTGGCCCTCGCCCCCCCGGAGGTATCCCTTGGGAAAGGCCTTATGACTTTGAGCTGTTTGGCTCTTTGGGAATAGGAGCCGGCGGTTTCCTACCTGTTTATCAGGCCGGATTCACCGAAATACTGCGCTTGGTCGTTAACGGCTATCTGGATGATCAACGCCTGATTTCAAGCGGAATCTCTACACTGGCTGAGCGCCTTGCGGGAGCGGAGATCGCAGGGCGTTCCGTTGCTGAACGGGTTCGCTTCAATAGCGTGGGTCGCATCTACAAAGAAAATGGAAAGATAAAGCTGGTAACTGACGAAGACGAGGCATTGGTTTTCGACCGAGTGATCGTCACTAGCAACAACAGGGCAATGCAGATGGTTCATTGCCTGACCGACGACGAAACGTTTCTCAGCCGCGACGTCTCACGAGCCGTCAGGGAAACGCATCTTACGGGTTCCTCAAAGCTGTTCATGCTCACCCGCGACAAGTTCTGGATCACGAAAGACCTGCCAGTCACCATCCAGTCTGACAGTTTTGCGAGAGGAGTATATTGCCTTGATTACGAACCCGATAAGCCAGATGGTCAGGGTGTGGTTCTGCTTAGTTACACTTGGGAGGATGACGCTCACAAGCTACTGGGCGTTCCCGACAAAAAACAACGGTGTGAGCGCTTTGTTGACGACCTTGCTACATTCCATCCAGAACTTGCGCGGCACCTTGTTCCCCCCGATGATGACTATGAACGTAGCGTCCTGCACCATGACTGGCTGACCGATCCGCATTCTTCGGGTGCCTTTAAGCTCAACTATCCGGGCGAAGATGTTTACTCGCAGCGTCTCTTCTTTCAGTTCAAGACCGCGAATGATCCCGCATGGGATTCCGGCCTTTATCTGGCAGGATGTGGCTGCTCTTTTACCGGGGGGTGGATTGAGGGAGCTGTGCAGACGGCTGTGAATAGCGCCTGCGCCGTCATACGCAGCGCAGGAGGAAATCTTTTACCGGGCAATCCTCTTGACGAGATCCGCAGTGCTTATCGTTACTGATATCGCTCACGATGACCTCCTATTCGTGGAAATTTTATGTATTTGAAAAACACTGTGGAATCGCTTTGCGGTGCCATACGTAGCGGGGCACTTTCAGCGGCTGAAATCCGGGAGCGTGCACTCGGCGCTGATTTGCATCTGAAAAAGCTCAACTGTTTCATCCGTGCTTGCGGCCCAGACGCGCATTTCGCTAAAGCGAATGATGCCCTGAAAGGCGCACCGCTCTACGGCATTCCCTTTTCTTTAAAGGACAATATTTGTGTTAAGGGGCTCCCTGTCACCGCCGGGACACCGGGGATGGAAGGTTGTATAGCCACGCGCGATGCGCTTGTTGTCAGAAAGCTGAAATCGCTCGGTGCTGTCGTTGCCGGCAAGAACAACATGCATGAACTCAGCTTTGGTATCACATCGGTCAATCCTCAATGGGGAACGGTGGGAAATCCAGCGGCTCCGGGGCATTTGGCTGGTGGCAGCAGTGGCGGCTGTGCCGCTGCAGTGGCAGCCGGTATCGTTCCGATGGCGATCGGAACGGACACCGGCGGCTCTGTGAGGATACCGGCCGCCTTCTGTGGTATCACCGGCTTCAGGCCCACAAGTGGTCGCTGGTCTTCGGTCGGAATCATTCCAGTTTCTCGCACGAAGGATTCTCCGGGCCTTCTGACGCGGACGGCGAAAGATGCATTGCTTCTATATGATCTGCTGTCCCCTGATAGCCACCTTCCGACAAAACAGAAAGATACTCGCGGCCGAATAGGCCTTCCGGCCTCAATGTGGACTGACCTGGAGGATGATGTCAGAAAGTATTGCTGGCATGCCGTCAGGCGAATGACCCGCGCTGGTTTCCAGTGCGTTGAACTGGATGACGCGGTTGTTGCTGACCTGAATAGAACCGGAACCTTCACCATTCCGGTTTACGAATTCTTCACGGACTTTCCCCGCACATTGCTTTCCCTAGGATGGGGAAACAGGATAAATGTCGTATTTGATAATATTCGCGACAAAATTGTCCGCAACATCATTCACGCCAATCTTGGTGGACAGCTTATCTCTGCCGCAGATTATTCATCAGCAATCCAGAATATAGGCGTCTTACGTCTACAAATAGACTCGCTGTTCAGCACTCAAGGGATCGATTTTCTCGTGTACCCGACAGTTCCGCGTAGCGTCCCTCATCTGAGCGATGCCAGCAGGCCGGGACTGTTTGCCGAAGTGATACGTAACACCGACTTGGCCAGCAACGCCGCGATACCTTCTATCACCCTTCCAGTTGCTCCCGATGATGCATTACCGGTGGGGTTGAGCATTGACGCCGCGCGGGGTCAGGACCGCCGTCTTCTGGCCGCAGCAACGTCTATAGAAGACATTTTGGCTTCCTGAAAATGAGGCTGCTCTTCAACACCGCACAGACGCTCGGCACCGATAACAGCCAACATTCATACGCATTGCCAGGAGGTATATAGCTAATGCAAATCTCGTTGAAAAGAATAAACGTGCTCTTTGACGCAGATAGTTTTGTTGACCGTCAACCTGCCGCAAAAAGTCATTTCATCTGCGGCGAAGGAACCATAAATTCGGTAAAAACGTTTCTGGTCATGAATCGGGGAGCAGACTGTGAATTTCAGGGAGGCGGACAGTGGCGCACTGCCGAGCAGATCATCAGCACAGTAACTCAGGCACGGGATAAAGGCGCCCCCTTAATCTACATTCAGGACAAGGCAGGAGGGACAGGCAGTTTCGACACCACGAAAGTGCTCTCGCCGGACATGGCCAGATTACTTTTATCCCCATTTGGAATGGGCAGGGTCAGTGCATCCCTCGCAGAATTTGCAGAAGAGAATTTGCTAATTTCCGTCATACTCGGTCCGACCTCAGGCCCACTTGCTTTACCGTTGATGCTCGCAGACCTGGTGTTGATGACTGAGAAAGGCGCTCTATGTATGGGCCGTCCGGATATGGTGAAGGCAATGCTGGCCCAGGAGTCCGATCTCTATTCGCTAGGTGGAACAGACGTTCACAGCAAGCGCTCGGGCTCGGTTCAACTGGTATTCAAAGATGAAGAAGGTTTATTCGAGTGCATACGAAAATTACTGCACGGAAGTTTCAAAGGCAACGCAACCTATGGCCTTGAATATGAAGAGCCCGATGCGGCTGATTTTGAAAAAATAATTCCATCAGATCATCGCGCACCCTATGATATGCATCATTTGCTGCATTCCTTTATCGACAAAGGCAGCTTTACGGAAATAAGCGCCGAATACGCGGAGGAAGTGTTGACCGCCTACGCGAGCATCAAAGGAAATTTCGCTGCAATTATCGCCAACAACCCCCGACATAATGGAGGTGCAATTTATCGGAAATCCGCCTCAAAAATGGTAAAAATGATAAATATTGCCGCAAAAACCAACATGCCAATCGTATTCATTGCCGATATCCCAGGATTTATGATCGGCAGAGAAGCTGAAAATAGTGGCATATTTTCGGCCGCAGCGGAATTATTCAGAGCACATGTTCGATGCAAGGTACCAAAGTTACTGCTCGTTGCGAGAAAAGCGTATACGGGTGGCGTCTACGCCATGTGCGGTCCTGGATTTGGCCCTGTGGCCGTACTGGCGTATCCGCAGGCTCACATCGGCGTTTTCAGCCCGGACACGATGAAGAAAGTGATGTCTGAATCTGATGAGACCACCAGATCCATAATGCGAAAACTGACCGATGAAATTGAAAACCCAGAATCGTTGAAAATTAATGGGCTGATTACTGATGTCATCGAGATAGAACATACTCGGGAACAGATTACCAAGTATTTGTTCCCTGTAGGGAGTGAAGCTGGCGCCTGAGTTGAATCGCAAGCGTCTCACTTCCACAGTCCAGCGCGGTCTGCTTGTCAGTAACGCGGAGACATGGCAGGCGGATACCGCCGCGTTAAAGGGCGAAGTTTCGCGGTTTGGCGTCGGTCTGCCGTTGTTGAGAGCTAGCGAGGAGGTGCATGCGGGATCGACTGAAGCCGACGCTGACCGAATCTGGACGAACCAAGTTGCGGTCCCCAGCGAAGCCAGGCTCAACCACGAGCAGATCCAGAAGGACCGAGAAAATGTTGAAACCAGCGCTCGCTGGCCGTGGAAGTCCGGCGTTAAGTTGTGAGTTCGGTGCACGGAGTGGTGGCAGGCTGCCGAACCATCGCGATCACTCACAACGTATCCGTCAGCGCATCCCGTCTTGAACGCACATACGCGCGGTGCGAAGGTGTAGCCATCGTAACGACGGAGCAATGCGATGGAGAACACCGCGGGAGAGACTGTATCGACGGGCACGCGGCGGCCTCGGCAGGGCGAGGCGTTCTGGCGAGAGATGGTCATGGCATGGAAAGGAAGCGGACTTGGCGAGCGTCACTTCTGCCGTGAGCAGGGACTTGCCGTCAGTACGTTCGATCTGTGGCGCAAGAAACTGTCGAACCTGGAGGATGAAACCGAGCGTCCGCTGGCGGTCACCCCTGACGCGGCGTTCGTCGTTGCCCATGCGGGCATCGGGGCGCCGCCAGCGGTGCCATCACCGACAGTGGACACGTCGTCTACGCGTGATCGGGTGACGCTGTCCCTCGCCGGCGTTCGCATCGAACTGACGGGCGCGCACGCCGAGCGCATCGTGCGCTTCGTGCTCGGGCAGCTTGGAGGTGCGCGTTGCTGATCGCCGCCGACGTTCGTGCCTACATCTGCCGTGATCCGGTCGACATGCGCAAGTCGATCGACACCCTGTCGTATCTGGTCGAACCGCTTCTGGCCCAGAAGCCGGCCTCTGGCAATCTGTTCGTGTTCGTTGGTCGGGATCGCACGAAGGTCAAGTGCTTATATTGGGATCGCACCGGTTTCGCGCTCTGGTACAAGCGGCTTGAACACGGACATTTTCCATCACCGTCGTCACTCGCCCAACGTGGCTTCACGCTCGCTGAACTCAACGCCTGGCTGGAAGGCATCGAGATCCCGGCGCGCGAGCCGCATCGTGCCGTCGCAGTGAAGCGCGTGAGCTGAACTGGCTATTGCCTGCGCAGATACAACGCTCTCCGATCTTGTAAACGTCGCGCGAGTTGGGCATCATGACAGGCATGCCGCCCACCGCCATCACTGTCGCGGATTTGCCGGTCGAGCCCGATGCGCTGCAAGCCTTCGCGCTCGAACAGAACAGGCTGGCATGCGTGCTGTGGGAGCAACTGGAAATCCTGCAGCACCAGATTGCCCAGGCGAACCGCGCGCACTTCGGGGTCAGCTCCGAGCGGCTGGCGGCCCAGGCGGATCTGTTCGATGCCGCTACGGAGTTACCGGTTCCGCCCGAGCCGGATGAGGTTCCGGTTGCAGGCCACACCCGCAAGGGACGTCCTGCCCTGCCGAAGGACCTGCCGCGCACGCGCATTGAATACGATCTGAGCGACGAACAGAAGGCGGCATTCGATTCACTCGAATGCATCGGCGAAGAGCGCAGCGAGACGCTGCACTACGAGCCATCCAGGCTCACCGTCATTGAGCACATCCGCTTCAGATACGCGGCGAAGAAGGATGGTGAGTCGACCATCGTGACGGCGAGCGCCCAGCCTTCACCGCTGCCGAAGAGCAATGCGAGCGCGAGCCTGCTGGCTAACATCCTGGTCAATACCTACGTCGATCATCTTCCCTTGAATCGCCAGGAGACGCGCTACGCGCGCCGTGGTGTGTACCTGCCCCGGGCAACGCTGTGTGAATGGAAGCTGGCGGCAGCCGAGCTGCTCGAAGTGCTGCTGCCGCCGCTACGGGCTCACCAGTTGCAGGCCCCGCGCATGCACGTGGACGACACAACGCTGCCGTTACTCGAGAAGGGTCGCACGGCGACGCGCACCGCACGATTATGGGGATACCTGGGCGCGGGGCAGCGCGAGGAGAACGGTGTCTGGGTTGACCACCCGCCGGCGGTCGTGTTCGAATTCGCTGAGTCGCGCTCCGGTTCGCATCCGCTGCGCTACCTGCAAAAGTACAAAGGCTATCTGCAGGCGGACGCATACAGTGGACATGGCGCACTCTACGAAACCGGAGATATCGTCGAGGTTGGATGTTGGGCCCATTGCCGCCGACGCTTCTTCGAAATCGCGAAGGCGCAAAGCAAACCGGGACTTGCAGCGCAGGCGCTGCAGTGGATCACGCAGTTGTATGCGATCGAGTCGCGGATCAAGGACCAGACGCCTGAGCTCAAATATGCGGCGCGGCAAACTGAGGCACTGCCGCTACTCGTGCTGTTCCGGCAATGGCTGGAAGGCAACGTCATCGGCTTGCCGGCTCAGGCGCCGCTTGCAAAGGCCTTCGGCTATGCGTTACGTCACTGGCCGGCGCTCGTTCGCTACACTGAGAGCGGTATCCTGCTGCCGGACAACAACGCTCTCGAGCGGCAAATCAGACCCATTGCCCTCGGAAGGGCGAACTGGCTCTTCGCGGGCTCCCCGCGCGGCGCCCGCGCGAGCGCCACGATGTATTCGCTGCTCGGCACGGCTCGCCTGAACGGTTTCGAGCCGTACGCGTGGCTCAAGGACACGCTCGAGAAGCTGCCATCGTATCCTGTCAATCGCGTGCACGAACTGTTGCCGCTCGCCCGTTAAACGCCATCACATTCATGGACATTCTCGACTCACTCCGGCAGGCGCCCAGCGCCGAACTCTATCGCCTTTATCTCGCCGTCGGAAAAATGCTCGATGATCCCCGACGCATCCTGGAAGTACGGCAGCGCCTGCACCTCGGCATGGCTATCAGTTATATCCCAGACAACCCGCTGGCCCCTCCATTGCAGGGAACCGTCGTTGAGCTTCGGCAAACACAGGCGGTCGTTCAGGACAATGCGAGCCGGCGCCGCTGGGCGCTACCGTACGCGGCGATCGTTCCCGATAGCGCAGCCCCGATTCATCCTGAACCGGCACCGCCACCGCGCGCACAACGCGACGAGTTCCTCGTCGGCGACACCGTCGGTTTCACCGACAAACACCTGAGCGAGCGTGTCGGCACCATCGTCAGACTCAACTCGAAAACGGCCTCGATTGCCGTGACAGATTCCGAGGGTCACTGGCGTGTTTCCTACGGTCTGCTGTGGCGTATCGTCGATCTATAGCCCTATCAACTCTGGTCGGAAGACAACATCATGGCCAAGCCCAAGATCGACGCAAAACGTGAACATCGCATTGAGATGGAAGTGGTGGTCGACGCCTATACCGAGGAAGAGCGGGCGATGTCGTGGTACTGCTATCTGGAAGAGCAGCTCTCGTTTCCATTCGAGGCCGGCATTCGCCAGGCAATGGCCTCTTCACCACTGCACCCGGGGGAACACGTTTCGGTCACCGGACTCGCTCATGAAGACCTATGTCGGGTTGGCATCTTCGTCTGGGCGCGGTGGGGCCAACGTGACGTGGTGGCACCCCTGGCTCAGATCGTCCCGGTGAACAGCGATAAACCGACACGACTCGCCGTCGCTGACTGGCACTACTGGCACGATCAAGGTTACGCGTTCTGACATCCAGAGAGCCGTCGCACTGTCGCAGCGGGATCTCGCTCACCTCGTCCTGATCTCTCGCGGCGTTGTTGGTCTCGTACTATATTCCAACTTCTGACGGGTTACGCTGACGGATACCTCACAACCGTCCGAGAAACCTGTATTACATAACGGCCGCTGGCGTGGACCGACGACGCTCCCCGTGGCGCCCCACACACGTACTGTGAGCGATAGACTTCATTAATGATGATCTTCAGCACCCAGCGATCGCGCAGTTGCAGCGTTGTCCATCACCGCGGCGCCATTCAGGAAACAACCAAATTGACACACGGCTTGCCGGTCGCGCCGAACCTGCTCGATCCAGGCGTTTGCCGTCACCGCGCCGAATGAGGCCTGGTGTGGCGATACACGTTATATCGCCACAAAACCCTCGAAACCCCACAAATCCATGCCGCAAAAACCTTGCTGAAAGATCCCATTTCCTAACTTGGGTGGATTGGTCTTCGCGTGGTCTCACGCGGAGGAACCATGCGTGACGCCTCCTGCAATATTATCTCCCGCATCCAATTGCTTGCCGGATCACTGTTGTGAAGGGCAGACCATTGGACGGCCTCGGTAAATGCGGGAAGTCGCAGCGGAAGTTCGACGATCCGCAGAGGCATCGTTTTTTCGAAATACTTGACCAGCCTTAAGGGCATCGTCCCTATACGGTCAGTGTTTAATAGCATAGGCGGGATCATGCTAAAGCTCTGCACGATGACCTCGTCCCGCCTCTTGAGACCGTGCTCAAGCAAAAACCATTCCTCGATGGAGGGCTGCCGCGTACGCCCGAACCTGACCACAACGTGCCCCATCGACATGTATCTCTCGAATGTAAGCTGCCCTGATAGCTGCTTGTTCGTGCGGCAGCCTACGCACACGAGTGTCTCCTCGAACAGCTTCGCTTTAGGGTGCGCGCTCGACATGAACATTTCCGGCAAGATCAGAAAATCGGCTTCGCCGCGCCGGATAACCTCATCGGGGTCATCGGCAAGTGGCAGCAATTCGAAGCTGACGGCGGGAGCTTCCCGTGCAATACGCTCCACGATCTTTCGAAAAAATACGACTGACATGAAATCGGAAAGGATGATCCTGAAGCGGCGATCCGATTTGGCTGGGTTGAAGACGTCCCGGGAAATAACGGAGAGCTGGATGTGCACCAGAGCCTCGCGGATTGGAGCAGCGAGCCCTTCTGCACGCGGTGTTGGGACAAATTCCCGGCCCCTCATCGTAAATAGTTCATCGCAAAAATAGGCGCGTAGCCGGCCGACGGCCGCGCTCATGGCCGGCTGGCTCAGGTTGATGCTGCGTGCCGCAGCGGTGAGATTACGCTCGGTCATCAGAGCATCGAGCGCGACGAGGAGATTTAGATCGAGGCCCTTGAAACGCATGATCCCAAGTTATCCATAATGTAAATGTATTCCATCAAAACAATCGATTTTACGAATTATACGGCATGGAGGATAGTGTTCCTGGTAGATCCATTTCAATTTCGCAAACCTGCTGGCCCCTTCATGGTGCCGAGGTAGTGGATGAAGTGTGTCGTAGAACTGAGCGAAGCCGAGGAAATGACGTTGCAGCAGTTGTCGATCAATCACATGCATCGGGAGCCTCCTCGCGAACCCGCCGCATGTTTGGCAACGATTGGGGATTTCCTCGGGGTTCCAGCGCTTCAGCTTTCTGGTCGCGCCATCCTTCAGCGCCAGGAAACGCGACCCCTGGACCAAACGGTACAGAATTTTCATGAATTGCGGCGCCATTTTGCAGACGGACCCTACGCGAGATTCTTTGGGGCTGGTGACGTCTGACCGATGTTCGCAGCGGCGAGCGATACCCTACCTTACTTAGGTGGTAGGGTTCGAGTCTTGCCAATAGGGGCTTCCTACCACGATGAAGGAGAGAGACATGCTGTGCTTAGGAGTGAGCGGCGGGCTAGACAAAGTTCATGAAAATCCACTCGCACTGCCGAACACATTTCTGCACGACGGCGCTGCGGTGCTTGTCCGGGACGGACGCGTAATAGCGGCCGTCGAAGAGGAGCGCCTCAACCGGATCAAGCACTCTAACAAGTTCCCGAGCAGTTCAATTCAATACTGCCTCGCATCCGCAGGGATTCAGCTCAGCGATATCGACCGCATCGCGTTTTACGCTACCGAGGCCTATTGCAACGTTATGCTCGAACGCCTGTTCCTGTCCCAGCCGAACATCTCCATTCCGGTGGATGCCAAGCTGTTTCTGCGTAACTTACTAATGCAAGAATTCGGTACCGAGGTCGATCCTTCGCGAGTCTCATTCGTGAGTCACCATCTGGCGCATGCCGTGAGCGCGTTTGCGATGTCTGGATTCGAGCAAAGTCTGATCCTCGCGGTCGATGGCGGCGGTGATTTCCTCTCGGGGCTCTTGGCGCTCGGATCTGGAACCGAAATTACGCAACTCGCGACTTTCGCAGAGCATGATTCTCTAGGGCTGTTTTATCTCGAAACCATCCGGTATCTCGGTTACGGCTTGTTCGACGAATACAAGGTCATGGGGCTTGCACCTTATGGGGATCCCGCTCCCTATCGCGGGCTCTTTGAGCAATTCTATCAACTGTCCGCCAACGGTGAGTACCGCGTCTACCTGGACCGCATCGGTCCGACGTTGCTCCGCAGCATCCAGGTCCGGCGAAAGGGAATGCCATTCACACAGCAGCATCGAGATGTGGGTGCTTCATTGCAGGAAGCGCTTGAGCGCATCGTGTTTCACATTCTCCGCCATCATCGCGAGGTCACCGGTATGAAGCGGCTGTGTATAGCCGGAGGAGTAGCTCATAACTGCACCATGAACGGTAAGCTGCTGTATTCGGGACTTTTCGAAGACATCTTCGTGCAGCCCGCAGCGCACGACGCCGGTTGCGCACTAGGCGCTGCCCTTATGATGTCAAACGACTTCGGTCGGCCCCCGCCGCGTGAGCGATTGCAGGACGTTTATTGGGGGCCCGATATTGGGCGCGATCTAGTCGTGGAGCAAGAATTGAATGCGTGGGCCGGACACCTCGACGTTGAACGCAGTGATGACGTGGCAGGCAGAGCAGCCGACTGGATGGCCAATGGCGCCGTGATCGGCTGGGTTCAGGGTCGTTCGGAGTTCGGGCCACGCGCGCTTGGCAACCGCAGCATTCTTGCCGATCCCCGGCCGGCCGCAAACAAGGACCGGATCAACGCCATGGTCAAGAAGCGCGAGGGTTACCGACCGTTCGCGCCATCAGTGCTCGAGGACGATGCGCACGAATTTTTTGACCTCCCAGAGGGTACCCGCGAATTCCCTTTTATGAATTTTTTAGTTCGCGTGCGCGACTCCAAGCGTGCCTTGCTCGGCGCCATCACGCACATTGACGGTACAGCGCGGCTGCAAACAGTATCGCGCAAGACCAATCCCGCCTACTGGGACGTTATTAATGCGTTCAAGAAGCGCACAGGAATCCCAATTCTGCTCAATACTTCCTTTAATAACAACGCTGAGCCGATCGTAGATTCAGTTGCAGACGCGATTGCCACATTTCTGACGACAGAGCTGGATGGACTTGTAGTCGGGCCGTTCCTCGTCAAAAAGCGGCCCGCAACGCAGGAACATTGGACTGCGCTCGCGGTTTCACTGCCGCCCCATGCATCGCTCTATCGAGTCCGCGCTCACACAGCGCGGGATCGTCAGGAGACGGTGTGCGAAATTCGCACTGGCGGCTCGAACTGTGACAGTGTGCGTATTTCACATGAGTTGTTCGATCTGCTGATGCGGATCGAAGGCGAAGCCGTGCTCGGACATCTTCTCGATACGATTACGCCTGAGCAGATTCGACGTGAAGCCCTCGTCAATGAGCTGCGCGGATTGTGGGAACAGCGTCGGGTTCGGCTACATCCCTCACGGGCGTTGTCACGGGTAACGACGCCCTTCCAATGAGTGGCTGAAGTTCTGAAACTAGGTAACAGCGCTCGCGAGCTATTTTTAGAACGTTAAACAATAGCGTTTGGCCGCCGTGCAGTTCTTGTACCAACACGCCGGTTTCCAGCGGAGCACCAGTCCCGGCCCAAGGTCCGGACACTTGCAGCGGCGCACCATAAAGGTAGGCGGAATTGACACATCAAACGAACTTCGAATTGCTGCGTCGGGAATTGGACGCAGACGATCCATGGCGGCTCGACAGCAATCCCTTTGAGCACGAGCGCCACAGGCAAATGCTTCGGATGGC